>NZ_RJVQ01000161.1 GCF_003856525.1 Vibrio viridaestus | reverse complement strand
CCGGGTCGGATGAAAAGTGGCACAACATAAGCCCCCTAAGTTTGCTCGCTGACCACAGCATGCGAACTTACATGACGATCTCACTGTGCGTGCCACATTGAATGCTTGTATTTAATGTCCGAGGTAWCAGGAGGCGAACTGAAATCCTTGTACCTGAGTCAGTTGAGGTGACAGRTGACAGGCTGTCGARCCGGTCTCCCACGCGCATTTAATGCGGRGACGTGGGGAAGCTAAACGGTCATRTCGCCTGTCGGTTGCAGRGATCGAGGTGACAATCTCGAGAAACGGTAAGGCGGGGTTCGAACTGAGCCGTCCGATGAGCCACGTAATAGAATGATCCAACGGCTGGGGCKCGATCAGGTCATGTATAAATACTGACGGACCTAAATACTGACGGACC
>NZ_RJVQ01000160.1 GCF_003856525.1 Vibrio viridaestus | reverse complement strand
CCGGTGCACGACACCGTGAAGAAGACCTGGCGGCACCTCGATTTTTTCCAGCATCAGGCGTTCCTGCATGCGCGGACGCCCCGCATCAGGTGCACCAAGTGCGGCGTCCGGCTGGTCGATGTGCCATGGGCGCGCCCCGGCTCCGGCTTCACGCTGTTGTTCGAGGCGCTCGCCATGACGCTGATCCTCCACATGCCGGTCGCGGCCGCCGCACGCATGCTCGGCGAACACGACACCACGCTCTGGCGCGTCGTGCATCACTACGTCGATGAAGCCCTGGCCGATCTCGATCTGTCCGCGCTGACGCGTGTGTGCATCGACGAAACAGCCGCCAAGCGCGGGCACAACTACATCACCCTGTTCGTCGACATCGATGCGCGCAAGGTCGTCCACATCGCCGA
>NZ_RJVQ01000159.1 GCF_003856525.1 Vibrio viridaestus | reverse complement strand
GATGGCCAGAGTCAGGCGTCATTTTTCTGGTACGGAAAGTGATGCGAAAAAAACAGCGGCAGTCGTTGAACAGTCGCTGAGCCGACAGGCGCTGGCTGCACAGAAAGCGGGGATTTCCGTCGGGCAGKATAAMGCCGCCATGCGTATGCTGCCTGCACAGTTCACCGACGTGGCCACGCAGCTTGCAGGCGGGCAAAGTCCGTGGCTGATCCTGCTGCAACAGGGGGGGCAGGTGAAGGACTCCTTCGGCGGGATGATCCCCATGTTCAGGGGGCTTGCCGGTGCGATCACCCTGCCGATGGTGGGGGCCACCTCGCTGGCGGTGGCGACCGGTGCGCTGGCGTATGCCTGGTATCAGGGCAACTCAACCCTGTCCGATTTCAACAAAACGCTGGTCCTTT
>NZ_RJVQ01000157.1 GCF_003856525.1 Vibrio viridaestus | reverse complement strand
GGTGCCAAGAGGGAAAAGGGCTATTAAGCTATATAGGGGGGTGGGTGTTGAGGGAGTCTGGGCAGTCCGTGGGGAACCCCCTTTTTCGGTTCGGACTTGGGTAGCGATCGAGGGATGGTATCGGATATCGGCACGAGGAATGACCGACCGTCCGGCCGCCGGGATTTTCGCCGGAAAACTTTTCCGGCGACTTTTCCGGCGATCGGTTTTGTTGCCTTTTTCCGAGTTTTCTCAGCAGTTCTCGGACAAAAACTGCTGAATCGTCGAGGAGAATGGGCTTGCCTTGCGTGGGCTGCCATTAGTTCTTCGAGGCGTTAGGGTGGCGGCGGTATAAAAGTGTCGGAGTTTTTTCAGCAGTTCTCGGACAAAAATTGCTGAGTGGCCGAGAAGAATGGGCGTGTCATGCGTG
>NZ_RJVQ01000156.1 GCF_003856525.1 Vibrio viridaestus | reverse complement strand
CAGCATGCAAAATCTTCATGGTGGTTCTTTTCCTATTGATGAATATAAATACATCTCCACTGCGGACATCCTGTTTCATTACATTTACAACTAGGCCACTTAGTGTGTAAAAGCTTTTGCGCATATCTGTTGCTCCTGGACAAAGATAATAGCGCATAGAATCGTTAAGGCTGAACATGGATTATTGAAGTTGGTTTATGATGGTTATTAATACAGATGGATTAATATCTCCGCTTAAGCTTATCTCAGTACCATTAGGACGTTTAATTTCTATTGTAAGCTTATTGCCATTGCCCGTATTTGGTAATGGATTATGGATTAATATCTCCGCTTAAGCTTATCTCAGTACCATTAGGACGTTTAATTTCTATTGTAAGCTTATTGCCATTGCCCGTATTTGGTAATGGATT
>NZ_RJVQ01000153.1 GCF_003856525.1 Vibrio viridaestus | reverse complement strand
CAAAATAAACAAATAAAACACAAAAACAACACATCAATTGCTCATCACAATATCCACATCGACCAACACAAAAACACTAAAGTATGGACAATTCATCATGAAACTAAYAYCAACTATTCAACATTCACACAACAACACACCTAGTTGATGCCTATCAACATACATCACACAAACACCCGTCAACTCACCTGAAACYCATCAACAAATCATTCTTCTCRMCGCCACCCACACACSACCAATCCATTCTATTCCGMACACAAAAWYTATAMTCCCATCTRTTCAATCCACTTTCTCACTATCTCTCTCTCGCCATCATCAAACCAACACCACCGTCGCCGCTCCTACAAAATAAACRAAWAAAACACAAAAACAACACATCAATTGCTCATCACAATATCCACATCGACCAACA
>NZ_RJVQ01000020.1 GCF_003856525.1 Vibrio viridaestus | reverse complement strand
CTATAACGCTCAAGTTGGCGAGACTTACGCGATGATCAAGGCGCTGAATAAGCTTACAGGGTTAGGTATGCCTGAAACTCAATATATCGTTTAAGAATTAAGCACAATGGGACAGGCATGTCCTCTCTCTGAATTAAGCAACAAAGCCCAGCAGAGGTCCCAGTCCACGAGTCCTTGCGATTCATCTCAGAGTTTTTCTCGATTAGTTATCACATCTACCTTTACGTGCCGATAGCTTTTCTTTTAGCTTGGCACTTGATAGTACCCGCCCTGAGGTTACATCATCTACAGAGAATGATAATACTTTAAGTAATGCTATTGCTTCATCATGACGATTATAAGTATTATAAATTTCTCTCGTTGTAACTGAATATTCAATTGATTCTTTCACTAATGTTTTCCTCAAGGTTAATTATTAAGTAGTGACGATCCACTAGTCATGGCCGCTAACTCGAAGATGGACACTTTCATTCTATTAAGAGTCGACTGTAAGGATTCTAACACATAGTTATTATGCATTAAGTTTCGCACCATAATCTAACATAGAAACATAAGTGATTAGGACAGGATTTTTAAGTTGAGATTTTAATCTGTTCGTTTATCCAGTGCCCACTTTGTGTATATTGCAGACTGACTTTCACGTTAATAGTTATGTAAACTTATTAAATAACTATTTTTGTCGAATAAGGCTAATAACAGGCAATTTCAATAATTAAACTTTGAGAACGATGTAAATTTAACATCTGTAACTCAATCATAGATGTATTTTCTAGCTTAACGCTTAAAAATTCATTCAATATCATTAAATCGAGACCTTACTAAATCTCACTAACATACTGGTCTGGCAAAATTCCGTGGTCACCAGTTGGTCACAATTGTGACCACTAGTGCCCAAAGCGACAATAGTCATCAAAATGTATGTGAATAAAACAGAATAATTATTAGGACAAAAAGAAGAGACAAGAAATATACGTAAATATTTTCTTAACATACACTAGAAACAATAAAACCCGCTAAGCTGCGGGTTTTATTCACAAATTTGGTGCGTCCGAGTGGATTTGAACCACCGACCCCCGCCATGTCAAGGCGATACTCTAACCAACTGAGCTACGGACGCAATTTGCATATTTATACACCTGCTAAGTGTAGAGCTTATGCTTTCTTAGTTATGACTACTACCATGTCAAGGTAGTACTCTAACCAACTGAGCTATAGACCCAAATTTTTGTTCTCATTCATAAAGAATGGTGCGTCCGAGTGGACTCGAACCACCGACCCCCGCCATGTCAAGGCGGTACTCTAACCAGCTGAGCTACGGACGCAACTTATTGAACGACAGCGATATTAACGATTGATACCCATCAGTGCAAGAAAAATTTAACTGAAGCCGAACCGTTTGCTCTTAACTTCACCAACCTGATGTAATTCTACCCACATAATCACATCTATCTCATAAACGCTGCGAGTTAAGAATCGTATTCCTCATCGTCTTCATACACAACATTGTAGTTTTCAGTGTAAGTACAGTGCGGTTGACGACTGCAAGTGAAGAATCGACGCCCCTTAAATTCGCCCATTGTTGCGACTTTTACGACCATCGGACTACCGCATTTTTTACAGAAGCGAACTTCTTTATCTGGTTCGATTAAATCGATATGGGCGGCCAGCAGTCTTCGAAGTTTACCCACCTGATAGCTGTATTTGATGTTGCCACCGATGAGCGGAATATTCGCCGTTTTACACACGTGAATAAGCAGTTTTTCCCGATCCGCTTTGCCTTTATCCAACGCACGACCATCATTCAACTCGACAACGGCACGAGGTTCGTATGTTCGGGCATCACAAATCAGATATTGGAAATAGTTACGCGTTATTTTACCAGAGGCGATATACAGGTCTTTCTTACTCTTGATATCTTTCGGCTTGATAACTTTGTCCATCGTGACGTTAGCTAAAACGATACCATGTTGCCCCACAGCACTGATCAAAGCCTGATAAAACGCCGATTCGTTTGGCGTTAGAACTGGTCCCCTGATTTTATACTGATAGTCTTTTGTATCGTCTTTTTTGATGACATATTTCTGCGCGATAAAAAACACGAGAACAAGAATTATTAGGATAAGAAAGACGTTAGCCATGACGCGTAACCTAAATAAAAATATCGGTATAGGACGTTAGTTATACCGATATTTTACCGAAAAATCACTATTTTAACGGAAGACGTATTTATCCATCATCGAAACCATTCGTCCGATTTCAGGCTTAGTGATAGTATCATTTGCACCAAGAGCCAATGCCTTGGCACGGTTATCATCACTCATAAGTGATGAGAACATCACAATAGGCAACTCAGCGTAACTGTCGCTGTCACGCAGGCGCTTAACCAAGTGCATACCATCCATTTTCGGCATCTCTACGTCGGTTACAACTGCATCGATTAATTCGGTCGCTTTCACACCATCCGCTTTCGCTGACTCAGCTATCGTCATCAGTTTTTCATGTGCCTCACCACCATCTTTGGCGACAATCACGTTGTAGCCAGCAGACGATAAAGTATCCTGAATTAGGCTACGAATAAACGCTGAGTCATCAACCACCATGATGGTACAACCATTACGTTTGGACACCATTTTACGGTCCAGATCGATCGATTTATCTTTCTTGATATCGTATTTTTCCATACTCAATTCTGGATTAATATCAGCAATGATTTTTTCAAAATCAAGGATCATGATCAGGTTGCTCTCTTTGCGCACAACTGCAACCACACAGTCTTGTTCACCCGCTTCGAGAAACTGGCTCGGCGATTCAACGTCGTTCCATGAGATACGATGGATACGGCTCACACTATCGATTAGAAAGCCATTCGTCATACGGTTAAAGTCAGTAACAATCACAAACTTGTTTTTGTTATTGTCTTTGGTTTTCAGACCTAACCACCCAGCCAGATCAACAAGAGGCGTAAGAATTTCTCTTGATGAGAACACACCGATCATGTGTGGCTGTGCATTCGGATAATCTGTCGTATCGGGTACTCTGATTACTTCTCTTACCTTAGCTACGTTAATGCCGTAGTAGCAGGTTTTAGTACTACCATCAGGTAACACTTTTTCTAAATGGAACTCAATTATTTCTAATTCATTTGTACCACTTTCAGTAAGAATGGTGCTGGATGGATTGCTCATAGTTACCACTTATCAAATGTTATATTCAAAGTCGTGTTGCGATGCAGTTCTAGTATAGGCGTTAGCCCAATAAATGCTTACTTAACCGACTAAAATTGTTATAGAAATAGACTTATTGTTATTTGCCACTAATAACTACATTATAAATTTATCAATAAATAATCAATCATATTCATTCACATTACGCCAAATACTGTATGGGCATAAAATGTAAAAACTTTAATAAAATTATTGATATTTTTGATGATGCTCTAATTTATCCTGACAAATAACCTGATGGTTATCCGCACAAGGTGTATACTTTTTGTGCAAATAAAATTATTGAGTATTTGTTAGGAGGAGCTGTCGATGGTAAGGGATGAATTAGGAATCTGCCTGTCAAAAGAAATGCTATGTAACAACCTTGAGTCTACCTTCACTCATGTTCGAGCCTATCAACTCAACGAACAGTCCGATGACTCTCAAGTCCTGTTTTCTTATCCTCAGATGAAAGGCGAAGATGTATTGCTTTATCAAAAAGAGAATAAAAAGCTGGCCTGGCGTGCCGAGCACCTCTGCCCTTCAACAAAATAAGCTATTCTTCCCAGCGAGACTGCATTTTTATTAGCGTTGCCTCTTCGACATCATGAATGTTGCCGTAATTACTGCGACAAATTTCAATAATCAGTTGAGCATCATACTTTTCGGCAAGTTTCAGATAAGGTCGCATTTCCCACTTTTGAATAAAGGTGTTAGAAACGACCACATTCATACCCTGCCTTAAGTACTTTTCCGTTTGCATTCGACACCATCGATGTGCCATATGCAGCTTGCTCGGGTCAAAGTGGTAGTGCCCTTTCCTTTCAAAGTACATATCGGCTTCGAGATGCTTTGCGTCAAGCGTCTTGGCCAAAGTCGACTTACCGGAGCCGGGTAATCCTCTAATCAATGTCAATGTTGCCATAGCCTATTCTATCTCTCGCTGATGAATCTCAAACATCAACTAAAATTAATTTGGTATTTGATATTACTTTTCTATCGACAAAATTCAAATATTCGGTTAGTTTTAGATGTATAGACGTCCAGACATTTTTCTTAGGAGTTTGTTGTGCCTATTAAAATTCCAGATTTACTCCCAGCCGGTGGAACGCTACGCAAAGAAAATATCTTTGTTATGCGTGATTCCAGAGCATCTACCCAGGGAATCCGTCCTCTTAAAGTATTGATTTTGAATCTGATGCCTAAGAAAATTGAGACCGAAACTCAGTTCCTTCGTCTGCTTTCAAACAGTCCACTTCAGGTCGATATTGAATTACTGCGTATTGATAATAGACCAAGCAGAAACACACCTGAAGAGCATCTGAATAACTTTTATCGTCAATTCGAGATGGTAAAAGATAGGTATTTTGATGGTCTTATAGTGACCGGTGCACCACTGGGTTTGGTTCAATTTGAAGATGTAGTTTATTGGCCACATTTAGAAAAAATCATTAACTGGGCCAAAGAGCATGTTACTTCAACACTCTATGTTTGTTGGGCAGCTCAAGCTGCGCTGAATATCCTCTATGGATTGCCTAAGAAGACTCGTACAGAAAAACTGTCCGGTGTTTATCAGCACGAAATCCAGACGGAATTTCATCCACTTATCCGTGGGTTTGACGATACGTTTTTAGCACCGCATTCTCGCAATGCTGACTTCCCAATCGATTTTATTGAAGAGAATACCAATCTGAAGATTCTTGCCTCTTCTGATGAAGTCGGTGTGTATCTAGCGTCTAGCCCAAACATGAGAAACGTATTCGTTACTGGTCACCCAGAGTATGACGCAACCACATTACACAACGAATATATTCGTGATTTAGGGGAAGGTTTGGATCCAATTATTCCATTTAATTACTATCCAAATGACAATCCTGATAATCGCCCTCGTGCAAGTTGGCGTAGTCATGGACACTTACTCTTCTCCAACTGGCTCAACTACTGTGTTTATCAGTTAACGCCTTACGATTTGGACAAATTTAGTGAAGAGAATTTCACTAAAGATGAAGACGAATAGAAAAAGCACCTTCGGGTGCTTTTTTGTTGTTCATCGCACTTAACATCTCTTAAACTGGTCCGCTCCAAGGTAACTGCTACCCTACTTTCTTTTTACTAGAGCAGCTTACCGTGAAAACATTATTTATTATCATCACATTTAGCCTATTGATCGCTTGTGCAGCGCGACCTACACACTATACAACGAATCACGCAGTCGATACTCGTGTAGACTTGGCCGTCGCCTATATGGAAAGGGACAATTTAGAACGAGCTCGATTTCACCTCGAAAAGGCACGAGCCCTTTCTCCAGATAATCTTCGTTTTAATCTCGCAATGGCTCAGTTTTATCAACTCACGCAACAATACGACCAAGCTTCACAGCTTTACGGAGCTCTCTATACTCAATATAGAACTGATGCCAGTGTCCTCAACAATTTTGCAGGTTTTGAGTGTTCACAAAAGCGCTATGCTCATGCGATGGACTTATTTCAACGAGCCATAAAGTCAAAGGGAAATAGTCATGTTGGCATAACGTATAAAAACGCGGCTATATGCGCCTATAACCACAAAAACATTTTAGAGGCGAAGACTTTCTTCGAAACGGCAAGACAATATCGTCCCAATGACAAAGATATCCAACGTTATCAGGAAGAGCTGCAGTGATTTTAGCTTCAGCGCCGCCGCTTACTTCTGGGATGCATACGGCGTTTCAGTCTTCTTTTTACAATAAGCGAGTGAGCTTTAATTTTACGGTGCTCTTTGATAATCAGTACGATCAGAATTAAGAGCATTGCCGCAAAGATAAGGCCGAAGAAAATTAAAAGAGGTTCGCAAATCCAATCGGGTTCACAGGGGAGATAGATCTCGAAGTCCATCACTTCACCCCTCCTTTAACTAAATACCTTCGTTAATTTTAGTTTGCGGCTAGAAACCAATGTTTACGTGCGTCACTGTTTTGATATGTCCAGGCGATAAAACGGCTCACTTTGTTGCCGTGTTCCATCTGAATCACCCTCAATTCTTCAGCGCCCTGTTTTTCTATTAATTTTCTTAGTGGACGCACGTTATCCCCCTTAGAGATAAGACAGGTAAACCATAAGACTTGATCCCGATAATCACCACTTTCTTTTATCATTCGGCTGACAAAACCGTATTCCCCCCCCTGACACCACAATTCATTGTGCTGCCCACCGAAATTGAGCGTAGGAGCCTGTTTCTTGACCGATTGATCAGCCTTACCTTTATTCTGGCTAAGGTTATGTACTTTGCGCGTGGTTCCCTTTACTGCCTCTTCTTTCGAAGCATGAAATGGCGGGTTGCAAAGGGTAACGTCATAACGAGTATCAGGACTGATGACACCGTTAAATAATAATTTACTATCACTTTGCAGAAACGGGGTTATTTTAGTTTTAAGCTTAGGGTTGTGAGCCAAAATGCTATTTACGTTACTAATAGACGCTTGACTAATATCTGAAGCAACCACATTCCAATCATAAGTTGACGCACCAATCAGCGCGTAGACAGCGTTCGCTCCAGTGCCAATATCTATCGCTTTAGCCGGCTCTCCAACCTTCAACCCATCACTCAATAAAAGTGCATGAAGACGATGGACATAATCTGCTCGACTGGGAATTGGCGGACACAAATAATCTTTAGGAATCTGCCAACCATTGATGCCATAAAAATGTTTCAGCAGCGCACGGTTGAGTAACATTACACTGTGTGAATCGCTAAAATTAATCGTGGTTTCACCCTTAGGATTTTTCGTTAGTCTCTTCTTAAGTTCAGGCTCTGATTTAGTTAATTCGCCAAAGTCGTAGCGTCCTTTGTGAACGTTTTTCTTATGTACACCTTGAGTCTTTATTTTGCTAAGTTTCATTACGACACTCTGAACTTGGTTATTTTTTTAATTCGGAATAGATGACAAATAACCGCGCATCAAATTCTAATTGGTGATAATTCGGTTCCATGTGGCAGCACAATTGGTAAAACGCCTTATCATGATCTTTCTCTTTGATATGAGCTAACTCGTGAACAACAAGCATTCTTAACATTGGCTCTGGTGCCTGTTTGAAAATAGAGGCAATTTTAATTTCGTTCTTGCGAATAACACGGTTGCCGTGCTGCTTCGTATTATAAGTGTGAAGACCCAATGCATTGTTAATCACATGTATTTTGTTGTCGTACTGAACCTTGGCTAGAGGACCCGCTTTCCTTAAATAGCGATTTTTAAACTCCATAACGTACTCATACAATGCTTTATCATTCTGAATACTATGACCTTGGGTACCAAAACGCGATTCGAACCAAGCAATAAAGCGCTGCTCAGTAATCAACTTCTCGATCTGTTTCACTATATTGTCAGGATAGCCCTGAATAACCTTTGTTACAGAAGTACTCGACATCACCATACTCTCAGACATAACTTTTTATAAACTCAATAAACGTCTTATCGGCATAAGACAAGTACCCGTGCTTACGCCAGGCTAACGCTAAACTTAGGTTCACCTCAGGAACAAAAGGGACTGCCACAACCTCTTTTTCACTATCCGTAACTAACTTTAGCAATGCCGTGATAGCTCTTTCATGCTTGACGATCTGTAAAATCATCGGTAACAGGTTCGTTTCGTAAGAGATATTGGGTGTTAACGATTCACGCAGACAGATTTCATCAATAAATTCGCGGTGAAAGTAACCGGGTTTAAACATCACGAGCTCATGCTCAAAAAAGGTCTCGAAGTCTACACTATTTCTTTTCGCTAATGAATGATTAACCCCAACAGCCGCTACCATTGGAGAGGTAATTAGTAAGTCAGTCTCGAGATCATCAGGAACATCTTTATCTAGGATGACACCAATATCGAGCTCGCCAGCCAATAGCATTTTGCGTATGGTCTGAGTTCCCGCTTCTATAACACTCATCTTGAGATTTGGAAACGTCTTCTTAAATGCCATGATTACTTCAGGGAAAAAATAGGACCCCATCATACTTGGTGTCCCTAACCTGACTTCACCTTTGATCAGGCCCTTAAGCTCATTCACCGCAAGTTGAGCATCGTCGATTTGCTGTAATATACGTTCAGCATGTTCAAGCAGGACTTGACCTTCATGAGTAAGCTCGACTGTTTTATCATCACGCCGGAATAGCATGACTCCCAACTGATTTTCAAACTTTTTGATCGAGATACTAAGAGCGGGCTGAGCAATTGGGATCTGCTTGGCTGCAAGTGTAAAGTTTCTATGCTTCGCTACAGCGACGAAGTGGCGTAATTGACGAGTTTCCATCATATTCAGAATATATCGTAATCATATTTATAATATATTTTATAAATCTAGTGGGTGCTGTTACTTTTGTCTACATAGAACAGAATATGAGGCACTTCCCATGCAAGCAGTCCAACAACGTAATCGACGCATCTCCTACGGTCTTGCATTGGGATCTTTTATTGTTTTTTGTAATCTTTATCTGTTCCAGCCAATCCTGCCCTATCTTGCTGATCACTTTTCAATGTCATCGACGAAAACCAACTGGATATTCGCAGCATCAACGCTGACGCTTTCTATCGCACTCATTCCATGGGCTATCGCTTCGGAATGTGTCGGTCGTAAAAAGGTGCTGCTCGCTGGGTTAATATCACTGCCTATCGTCGGATTATCCATGTTAATTAGTCACAGTTGGTTCGCATTGGTTATTGGTCGCTGCGTTACCGGACTCGGTATAGCCGCATTTACTGCTGTCGCAGTGGCTTATATGGCAGAGGAACTGCCTAAAGAAGCATTCTCTAAGGCTATTGGCTTATATATCGCGGCCAACTCACTCGGCGGGATCAGTGGACGGCTTATGGGCGGCTTGCTGACTAACTTTTTTAATTGGCATTACGCGGTTGTCGTTATGGCAATCATCAGTCTTATCGGAACGTATATAACGTATAAAGCGCTACCTAAAAAAGAGCAATTTACGCCTTCTCACCAACCCATTTCCGTTCATATGTATTCGATGATCGGCCATTTTCGCAATAAAATCGTCTGGATCGCCATGCTCATTGGTGGCGTAAACTTTGCGCTATTCGTTAACTTATATTCGGTGATGGGATTCCGACTCTCCGCAGAGCCTTATTCATTACCCGTGGGCCTAACGTCATTGATTTTTATTTGTTATCTTGGAGGGACTTTGAGTTCGAGTCTTTCCGGCAAGTGGAAAAAAAATCATAGTGCGATATCAGGCATGCTCATCGGTTCTGTCATCAGTATGACTGGTATGTTCATTGCGCTATACGAATCGATTCCTACCATGTTATTCGGTTTGGCACTAATCAGCTTTGGGGCCTTCTTCACTCATACCTTGGCGTATGGCTGGGTAAGTCAGCGTGCAACAACCGCTAAGGCAACAGCAACAGCCTTGTATCTGGTACATTATTACATTGGTGGCAGCCTGGGTGGATTCTTCCTGCTGCACTGTTGGCAGATTGGCCAGTGGTTTAGTGTCGTTGTCGGCGGTTCTGTTTTGTATGTTACTCTGTTTTTACTTATCTGGCGCTTACACAATCATCAATCAAAACACATCGATGTTGCTATCCAAGCGCAAAGCCATACATAACGATAATCAGTGTGCTAGACTCTGCTCATCTTAATATTTAGTGATTAAATATGTCTAATACACAGATCGAACAACAAGTAGAGAAATGGCTTGATGATGTCGTCATTGGTCTCAATTTATGCCCGTTTGCTGCAAAACCGCGCCGAAATGGACAAATAAAGATTCGTATTAGTAATGCTAAGAATGATGAGCAACTTTTAAACGATATTATTGAAGAATTTACTCTGCTTGATAATCTCACTGCAACCGATCTGGAAACAAC
This sequence comes from Vibrio viridaestus, assembly GCF_003856525.1. Classification (GTDB taxonomy): domain Bacteria; phylum Pseudomonadota; class Gammaproteobacteria; order Enterobacterales; family Vibrionaceae; genus Vibrio; species Vibrio viridaestus. The sequence goes on along the minus strand of NZ_RJVQ01000020.1, from coordinate 4,596 downwards.
ACTGGTTGTTACGCCTAATTACTGTGAGTCGTTCGATGATTATCTAGAAATAGTTGACTGGCTTGAGGCCATCATCGATCAACAGTGGCGAGGCACGTACCAATTAGCCACATTCCATCCCGATTATTACTTTGATGGTACCGATCCAGATGATGACGAGAATCTAACCAATCGTTCACCCTTTCCGGTATTCCATCTAATCCGTGAAGCGAGTATGGAAAAGGTGTTGAAACACTACCCGAACCCAGAAGCGATACCAGAGACAAATATAGAGACCGTTTCGACTCTAACAGAATCTCAACGCCAAGCACTCTTTGGCTATTTGTTTAAATAATTAGCGAGATAATTGTAAAACAAAGTCGAGTTAAACAAAAAAGCCTGGTGTATGTGTATACACCAGGCTTTTGTTTAGATTTAGGCGATTACGAGCCCTTATTAATATTAAACTCTAAATCGTTCACAATCAGCGATACCGTGTTGTTCGAGAAGTCACTAGCCGAACCAAAATCAGCCACATGACTAGTTGAACCATCCGCTCCACTAATGTTCACACCCGTGCTCTGCGATACATCTACATGGGCACTTAAGTACTCTTCAATCACTTCGTAGTCTGACTTCGACGAGTCTCTATTCGTATCGGTTAGTATTGAGTTTGTATCTATCAACTCACTAATATCAATCGCATCTTCATTGCTGTTGAAATCAGCCAGAGTATCAACACCGCCGTTCTCTTCTAGAATGAACAGATCTTTGCCAGCGCCGCCTGTCAACACATCGTTTGCGTTATCACCAGTAGCCGAATCAAAGGTACCACCAATCAAGATATCGTTGCCATTGTCCCCAAACAATGTATCAGAGCCAGTTCCACCAATAAGAATATCGTCTCCGCTTCCGCCATAGAGTGTATCAGTTCCAGCACCGCCATCAAGTAGGTCGGCGCCCGATTCGTCTGAGTAACCACTATAGATACTCGAATAATCATTATGTGAATATCCGAATAAAGTATCGTTACCGCTTCCCCCTTCTAACCAGTCGTCACCACCGCCACCAATTAAAAGATCATTTCCACCATTACCAACAAGATGGTCAGTATAAGAGTTACCATCTATCACTTCGCTACTATTGTCGCCGATAATTGTTGTCGCCCGATCATGCCAATCATAGCTTTCTGCCCCATCACGAAACGTGGTGTCATAATACATATGATGAGTATCGTTGGTAACATAATGACCAGTTAAATCCGAGTAACTGTCTATAGACGAAGCCAGATCTTCAAAGAACGTTGTTATGGCGTCTGGAGAACTGATTTTAGCTTCAGAACTCAATACGTAGTCACCCTGTCCTAACGTGACGTAACCATTGCCATCATCCAATTGGATGTTTAGGCTGTAGTCACCTCCCTGATCCCAATACACGATTTGAATGCTATGTGTACCAGGTTCAGTGATGCTAAACGTAAAATAATCAGAATCTTGAGAACGATTAGAGTCGTACGACGCAACAATTTGTCCATCGATTATGATTTGATATCCATCATCTGAAGATACCTTCATCGTATAATCGCCAGTAGCGAGGTAAACACCACCACTTAGCTTAACAACAGCATCATTTGTCGACTGCATATTAGTAAAAGACAGCGATTGGGAGTCTTCTCCTAGCCAATCGGCTAAGTGAGAGCTTCCTGAAGCACTATTACTAACACCCAAGTCATCATCATTCTGCGTAGAGGTATCACTATTGTAAGCCACAGATGATGAAGCAAACGTCGCATTAGAATCTTGAGTTGCAATTATATTTAACGCATCGCTGATGTTATTAATCTGAGATGCACTGTTATAAAACTCGCCAATCAGTCCTTCAAATCCAGTGTAGTAAGGATCAATAGATACAGAAGCAGAAGTATCGTCACCATCTGAGTCAGTCGCACTAAACTCAAAATTAACATCTTGTCCTTCCTGCAACTGTTGATACTGATAGAACTCCCATTCACCGGTAGATGGCGTTAACTGAACTTCAAAGACGATATCGCCTGATGCATCGGTTCCAACAAGTCGATTACCATTATTTTCAACTGTCACTGTAACGGATTCACCGGCTAGAGTCGTTAATGAGTCAGAAACACCTGTCAAAACCAGAGAGCCATAACCATCAGCGCCATAATCAATATCGATTGTTCCAGACGTCGTAGCAATTGGAGTACTATCTGATGCGCCAATGAAGTTAATGGACGAGATAGTAAAATCGCTATTATCTGAGCCCCAGCGGTTGCCATTATCTGTCGCTTCAATGATTATTTGATCAAATCCGCCATCGGTAACGGAGAAGTATTCTGCGTAATCACCATTAGCCGCATCTGAGCTAAACGTTTGAGTACTCACCAACACGCCATCACGATAGAAGTACACGATACCGGACTCTAGTTCACCACCGTACATATCAGCAAACGTTAATTCAACGCCGTAAGCGATCTTATCGCCAAGGTCAATAATCAGCTGCTCCGACAGTCCAGTACCAGTTGTTTCGTCGTATTTATATTCAATTTCAGTATTGAAACGCTCGCTACCATAACTATCAACGGAGATACCACTTGCGGATTGATAGACCTGAGCAGCTTGTAACGTAGAACTACCTGAACCAAAGCCCATCGCAGTGATCGTCATATCACCGACAGACAGTGTATTGACACTATGATTGTGAGAACAATACGGGTCATTATTGTAGGCAAACGACGTTTCGCCCGTCAGCACATTGGTAGCGCCCTCGTAAGCAGTCGCCTCCGAAGAAGAACTACTAACAACAGTAGGCTGATCATCTGCAATAGTAATCGTGACCGACTGGGATGTCGTGTCTTGTCCGTCGTCTGCGACAACATTAAATGTGAACTGACTGTCATCAGAGTTTGCCAGATTATCTACAGAACCCGTAAGATCCACTTGATAATCATAACCTTCAGCTGTTGCAACCAAACTAATCGTCAATACAACAACCGAGCCAGCCATACCGATCAACTGCCCATTGACCAAAGTCCACTCAATCGAGGTACCACCTGACTTAAGGTCACTGTCCGTAGGCGCAACTAAACGGAGAGAAACACTATCACCATCCTTATCAGAAACTGTAATACTACCTGAGCAAGACGCAGCAGATGCATCAATATCCGATTCAGATAAGTTGTTAGTTGAATCAACGACTAAATCTGGCGCGTCATTCACTTCATATACGTTAATCGTAATAACTTTTGTCGCAGATGCTGACTGTTCGCCGGATGACGCTGCGGTATCATTTTCGGTTGATGTCGCCGTGATATTCAAATCAAACGAACCGTTATAATCTTCCGGTGTCTTAACTGTTAGAGAAGTAAAATCCCAGTCCGTAACATCAATAACATCGTCGACAGACAAAATTGTATAGCTATTTGTACCATCAGAAATAACCGTTCCTATTGGAGCGTCTGTCGTTAATGACACCTGGAGAGTTTCAGACCCGTCTGTGTCAGTAAGAGACACTGTAAATGCCTCAACAGGAATTGTTGTATCTTCAGAACCGTTATTGTCAGTGTAAGCGACATAGTGATCAACAGTAACACCGTCTTCGTCGTATACCGGTTCGCCTAAACGTACGCCTTGGTCTGCAAGTACCTCTTCACTAGAATATAATTGCATACTGGTGGTGCTTATAGGGCAAGCGTCTGTACCATCGATACTGATTAGCAGGTTATAGTTACCGACGTTATCATCATTATGGTGAGCAACTTCGATTGGATAATAACCGGTCGCGGTAACCATAACAGTACTAGATGATACAGCGCCTGTATTAACTGACGATTGGGCTTCTGCAACGATGTCAGAGCCAATTTTCACATACAAACTATCGTCTGCAGATCCTGAAAACGTATAAGTAGTGCCAGCCTCTAGGTAAACAAAGCCTGTAAACACATTAATCTGACCCACAGGAACGGAATTCTGCACCGATATTTCAGAATCAATCGTTGGCAACACCGTTGGCAATATTTCTAGGGCCTGAACCTGAGCCGCTAGTTGCTCCCCTGTAGCACCGCCGCCACTCCAACCCTCAGGTAAGACACCAGTCCAGGTCATATGTGTCAGGCCATCTGTAGAAGGAGTAGACGAATCGACAGAGCCAAATTCTGGCGTATCTGCTACAGGAGTGACCTGTAAGGTAGCGGAAACCGTAATAGTCTCAGTCCCCTCCGATAATGTGAAGCTAAATAAAGCATCAGTATCGTCATCATCGGCTGGAGAATATGTCCAAGTACCATCACCATTATCGACTAAAGTGCCACTGCCTGACTCTAACTTAAGATCACTAACCGACAAACTACCTCCTGCTGAACTACTTGCGTTGGCAAGAAGGTCAGATGTCGTGATAGTAATAGACGAATCTTCAGCTATTGAGCCAAGGTTAACGCTACTAGAAACTGGGCTAGAATCCGTTAGGTTGATGGTGAACGTCGCTGTCGAGCTTGTGCCATCGCTTGAGGTCGCTGTGATCTCGATGGTCGGAGCCGTATCGCTTTCGTAATCCAGCTGGGTGTTGTCCGCCACGGTCACCACACCTGTGGTCGCATCGATGGTG
>NZ_RJVQ01000151.1 GCF_003856525.1 Vibrio viridaestus | reverse complement strand
TGATATTAAGTTCTAAACTCTTCTAGGTATTGACAAGGATATCGGTAATGAAAACTCTTCGAAGCGAACAAGTGATCATACACAATCTCTACAGTAGTCTATCTAAGAGAAAAGCAATTAGAYAAACACTATTGAATTGGTGTTCTAGGCTAGAAGCTAACCTATCTGCACATTTTYAATGCWTTGRAGATTTATCCGATACAAGGTYWATCAAAATATSAAAAGCTCAMTATTAWGAYWACCCCTRTGGTTTGATCTTGTGACTTKTACTAAGCCTTTACCACTATTTMATYTAGATTACAAAGATAAACTAGATTATGGCWTTGGTTTAACATACWACCRTCRATTGCGTCGACTCAATCAACAAAAGTACATACAAACCATTCAATTCATATTATCATCCCACACCTTATCA
>NZ_RJVQ01000150.1 GCF_003856525.1 Vibrio viridaestus | reverse complement strand
GTGCCCACGCACCGCTCGCGCAAACTCATCCTGCACCAACGCTTTGGAACTGATGAAATAACGCTGCTCTATGGTAATTTTTTGCATATTTTCAACGCGATAGGAGATGGCCACGCCAATGCTGTGCAACTGTTTCCAATGAGGAAACTGGGCGGCCAACTCGCCCGCCGCCATGACATGGTACTCACGACCATCGATGCGGCCATGAGCCTTCTCAAGCGTCATCGTCTCTGCGCATAACGGGGTGGCCGCCAGCGGGGCGAGGGCCTGTCGAACCGCCTCGAACAACTTGGGTTGGTTGCCTTTGACGGCCAATAAGTAATCGCCACMTTGCTGAAGGATGGTCTCGGCGATCTCGGTCTGGCACCCCATCGCATCGATGGATACCAGGCAGCCTTTGATGTCGAGCAGCGCCA
>NZ_RJVQ01000149.1 GCF_003856525.1 Vibrio viridaestus | reverse complement strand
ACTTAATTTCTGTATTAGCTAGTTCAAGTAAAAGTACCTAAACTASCCCTTTTGCAAATGCGTTTTAGGTCTAGAAAGCTAGCCTAMCACAACACACACAAAGCATTAGAAATCCGTTCAAAATAAGATTGAGTCATAGTGTAAAAGTACACTARACTCTAAATCTTCTYGGTTTGAWTAAACAACTTTTGTAATAAAGTTTCCACCACTCATAAAGCTAGTTTAACRACGATTAGGTGAAGCTAAACATAACTTATGGCTACAATCACATAAATGTAAACATCRATCGTGTCGACCCAATCAACATAAACATGTGAAAGCTCTTTATAACACTAAACAAACCAATCATTCATAATAATAAGTAGCCTTAGGCATCCTATAAAGATAACATACAAGAAATTCCAAAGATGACTTCAT
>NZ_RJVQ01000148.1 GCF_003856525.1 Vibrio viridaestus | reverse complement strand
CCACCGAGAGTGGTGATCTTTGGTTCGCGGGTCGTTCTGTTTTGGACAGGTATCGACAATGATCCTTCCGCAGGTTCACCTACGGAAACCTTGTTACGACTTYTMCTTCCTCTAAATAGTCAAATTAGGTCATCTTCTCAGCATCAGTCGAGCGGCAACGCCACTACAACGACACCAATCCAACGACCTCACTAAACCATTCAATCGGTAGKAGCGACGGGCGGTGTGTACAAAGGGCAGGGACGTARTCARCGCRAGCTKATGACTTGCACTTACCAGGAATTCCTCGTTCACGGGGAATAATTGCAAGCCCCGATCCCAGTCACGACGGTGATGAAACAGTTTGCCCAACCCTTTCGGGCCAGGTTCCCAGACTCGCTGGCACCGTCATTGTAGCGCACGTGTGGCCCCGGACATCTA
>NZ_RJVQ01000147.1 GCF_003856525.1 Vibrio viridaestus | reverse complement strand
AATGTAATGTTGAATTGACTGTGCCAAATAATCTTTCTTAAAAAGAAATCTTATTCGWTTTGGTCACTCGTATCATTGATAAAATCTTTTGGATGTTTATCCGACGAGTGCCCACACAGATTGATAGGTTTATATTGTTAAAGAGCTTTGCTTTCAGTGCCTTAGCACTTAGGCAGGACGCGTATAATACGCTACCCACTTTGAAAGTCAACATAAAACTCTAATTTATTTAAAGCTTTATGGTGACTTGTTTGATGARTCATCAAACAAGTGAATAAAAGCCTGGCGATGTCCTACTCTCACATGGGGAGACCCCACACTACCATCGGCGCTAATTCGTTTCACTTCTGAGTTCGGCATGGAATCAGGTGGGTCCAAATCGCTATGGTCGCCAAGCAAATTTGTTAATTCAGAAAGCTGT
>NZ_RJVQ01000145.1 GCF_003856525.1 Vibrio viridaestus | reverse complement strand
AAATATCTATTTGATGAATATTCTCATTTCTATGATTAATCTTACTTATTCAACAAATTCGATTGGTTGATACGARTAGAGTTTCTGTTACGATAAATTGACGAAACAATTGCTAGTCCAATAGCTGCTTCAGCGGCTGCAATAGCYATAACAAAAATTGAGAAAATGTCTCCTMTTARTTGGCGATTATCAAAAAAATCCGAAAATGTTACGAAATTTAKATTAACTGCATTCAGCATAAGTTCAAGACACATAAGGGCTCGAACCATATTTCGACTCGTGATCAATCCATAGATACCGATAGAAAATAAATAGGCACTCAAAATAAGTACATGTTCGAGCATCATTGACCAACTCCTTATCAATATCGATGCATTTCAAGATGAACAACAATTCAACCGATTCGATTGACTAGAATATAACA
>NZ_RJVQ01000019.1 GCF_003856525.1 Vibrio viridaestus | reverse complement strand
TCTAAAGATGAAGGTGGTCGTCACACTCCATTCTTCAAAGGCTACCGTCCACAGTTCTACTTCCGTACAACTGACGTAACTGGTAACATCGAGCTACCAGAAGGCGTAGAAATGGTAATGCCTGGTGACAACATCAAGATGACTGTTGAGTTAATCGCGCCAATCGCGATGGACGAAGGTCTACGTTTCGCAATCCGCGAAGGTGGCCGTACAGTTGGTGCTGGTGTTGTAGCTAAAATCTTCGCTTAATTGCAGATTCTAGAACAAACCAAAAAAAGGAGGCTTATGCCTCCTTTTTTAATATGTATTTCAATGTATAACTTTCATTTCTCTTTTATTCTAATCCTTTTATATAACTAATCGATCTCACAATTTACGTTGCTCTTTATGGAAATAGTAATAGTTATCGTTTATATTGTTGTTCGTAGAGAGAGGTGATTATCGATGATTGTTTGTGTTTGCCATTCTGTGTCAGATAAAACGTTAAAAAAACTCGTGTTAGAAAAAAATATAACGGATTTTCGCGAGATAAGACGCTGTACTGCATTAGGTAGCCAGTGCGGTAAGTGCGTACGTTTGGCCAAAGAAGTGGTGAATGACGCAATATCGGTCCAGTACCTAGAAGCCAGCTAAGAAAATGGTATCTATCTGAAAATTGTCTTAAATGACAAGAATTCTTTTTGCTCAAAATTTGACTAATGAATCGAAAAAGGTCTATGGTAAATGAGCATAAAGAGGAGATATTGTCATGAAAGGCGATCCAATCATAATTCAACACCTGAATAAAATTCTCGGCAACGAACTTATCGCTATTAACCAGTACTTTCTTCACGCTCGTATGTATAAAGACTGGGGACTAAAGCATCTGGCTGATAAGGAATATCATGAGTCCATTGATGAGATGAAGCATGCCGATCATCTTATCGAACGTATCTTGTTTTTAGAGGGCATTCCTAACTTGCAGGACTTGGGTAAACTTCTTATTGGAGAAGACGTCAAGGAAATGCTTGAGTGCGACCTAAAGGTTGAGATGAAAGCTATTCCTGATCTCCGTGATGCGATTGCCTACGCTGAGAATATTCGAGATTATGTTTCAAGAGATATTTTCCAAGACATACTCGAAGATGAAGAAGATCATGTCGATTGGTTGGAAACCCAGTTAGGGCTGATAGATATGACAGGTATCGAGAACTACCTTCAAGCTCAATTCGTAGATGAAGACGACTAACTAATTTCTGGGCGAGCGGTGTTGTACGCCCGTAAAAATTAGAACAAGGACTTTTCTTTTTCCTTTCGCATAATTCACTTGCGTAAATTGCTTCCTTTCTGTACTATTCGACTCCTTAATTTCTCGGTCACTTACTATCGTTCCTTGCTTCCTCTGGATGACCGGGCCAAGTTTGGAAGCTGAATAATCCGTAAGGAGCAAACATGCGTCATTACGAAATCGTATTCATGGTGCACCCAGATCAAAGCGAGCAGGTTGCTGGCATGATCGAGCGTTACACTGGTTCTATCACTGAAGCTGGCGGTACTATCCACCGTCTAGAAGACTGGGGTCGTCGTCAACTGGCTTACCCAATCAACAAGCTACACAAAGCTCACTACGTTCTTATGAACGTTGAAGCTGACCAAGCTGTTATTGATGAACTAGAAACTGCTTTCCGTTACAACGATGCAGTTCTACGTAACATGATTATGCGCACTAAAGCGGCTATCACTGAACCATCTATCATGCTAAAAGCGAAAGAAGAGCGTGCTCCTCGTCGTGAAGAGCGTGAAGATAGAGCAGAAGAAGCTGCTGAGTAATTAGTTATATGACTAATCGAATGGAGATTACTGGTAGCATTACCAAGCCTCCTATTCGTAGTAAAAGCCCTTCGGGAATTGAGCATTGTCGCTTTTGGCTAGAACATCGTTCTAATCAATTAGAAGCAGGCTTCACAAGGCAAGTATATTGTCTTATGCCAGTTGTCGTTAGTGGTAATGAGTCACATTTAAATACTCAGAATTTAGTGCAAGGCAGTAGTATCAAGGTAAGTGGTTTTATGGCTTACCAGACTGGCCGAAATGGCGTAGGAAAATTGGTACTTCATGCTGACAACATTACTCAAATTTAAGATCAGGAGATAGCCCATGGCTCGTTTCTTCCGTCGTCGTAAATTCTGCCGTTTCACTGCAGAAGGCGTACAAGAGATTGATTACAAAGACGTAGCAACTCTTAAAAACTACATCACTGAAGCTGGTAAAATCGTACCTAGCCGTATCACTGGTACAAGCGCTAAATATCAGCGTCAGCTAGCTCGTGCAATCAAACGTTCACGCTACCTAGCTCTACTGCCATACACTGACAAACATCAGTAATTGGCACCGTTTATTAAGAAAGAGGATTAAGCAATGCAAGTTATTCTACTTGATAAAATCGGTAACCTAGGTGGTCTTGGCGATACAGTAAGCGTTAAATCTGGTTACGCTCGTAACTTCCTTATCCCTCAAGGTAAGGCTGTAATGGCAACTAAAACTAACGTTGAAATGTTCGAAAGTCGTCGTGCTGAACTAGAAGCTAAGGTTGCTGAAGAACTATCAGCTGCACAAGATCGTGCAGACAAAGTAAGTGCTCTAGAAGCAGTTGTTATCGCATCTAAAGCGGGTGACGAAGGTAAACTATTCGGTTCTATCGGTACTCGTGACATCGCTGATGCAATCACTGCAGCTGGCGTTGAAGTTAAGAAAAGTGAAGTTCGTCTTCCAGAAGGTGCTCTACGTACTACTGGCGAATTCGAAATCTCTATTCAACTTCACTCAGAAGTATTTGCTGACGTTAAAGTACAAGTTGTTGCTGAATAATTTCAGTTATCAATTTAAAAACACCAGCCAATTGGCTGGTGTTTTTTTATGTTTTGACTTTACATCAGTAACTCTCAACAGTTACTCGGTATCAGAACGAGAACATAATATTAAATTCTGTGATCGAGTCTTTTTTACTTAGCCCTGTTGGGACTCTTGAGTGATACTGGCGGTTATAATTTACTTTAATCGCAATGCCTTCGGTGACATTTGTCGTCACTCCAAGATCGGTCGTAACCAATGTATTGCTGTTACCTGAGATCGTTGTTACATCGCCATCGAAAGACAAGTTATCCAAAATTTTCCAGTGACTTTTTATACTGCCACGCACAATCGGTTCTTCCACCTTAGCGTCAAAAACAATGTCGCGGCTGCCAATCTCGTCAAGATTCGGCTTTTGGTATCGATACCCAGGGCCCAACTCACCTTCTAATGTGAACTTATCGGTAAAGATAAATTGATAACCTAAACCCGCTGACACAGTATGATCTTTATAATAAGCCGTATATTCCGTATCAAGTCCTTTATAACTGGTATAAAAGTACACCTTAGGTCCAAATTTAATGTCGTTTTGCAATCCATAGGTTGATCGACGCTTGGTTTCTACACCATATTTCTCTAAACGATAAAACTCATAATCTGCATTGGTTCGGTAGCGTCCACGTGTGTATTCACCATGGAGAGCAGTATTGATTGATTCTGATTCGGTGTTGCCTGTCAGTTTACGAAATCCGAACTCGACCTGAACTTTCCAGGGAGAAGGTACTTCCAGATCGTCGTTGGCATCGTCTTTTGCTTGTACAGCTAAGGGAATAAACAAGCAGAATATCGATAACCAATATTTAGTCACAGGGGGTCCTTAATAGTTAAAAACTAAGCGTAGTATTCGTTAATGATAAGAGCGAATCTTACCAGATGAGTCAGTTTGCCGTTAATTCTCTTCTAGTCCTTGATAGACAACGACTCTTCGCGTTTAGTTTCTCTAGCTCATGCCGATTTATTTATCTGCCAATATCAGAACCGTTTGGAGCGGGTGAAGAATTTGGGTATCATGCAAAGCCAATAATCTAGATCTTTGATGGTACAACTGAGTAATATTATGGCAGACCCGAAAACTGATAATCGATATCGTAAGAATCAGGACGCCCAAGTCGAAGCGATTAAAACTCCTCCACATTCATTGGAGGCTGAGCAATCAGTTTTAGGTGGTCTTCTGTTAGACAATGAGCGTTGGGATACAGTCGCGGAAAGAGTGATAGCATCTGATTTCTACAGTCGCCCACATCGACTTATTTTTGATGGTATCAAGACCATTTTAGAATCCAGTAAGCCTCTCGATCTTATTACACTTTCTGAACACTTAGAGCTGCGTGAACAACTTGATGATATTGGCGGTTTTGCGTATTTGGCTGATCTTGCCAAGAATACACCAAGTGCCGCGAATATTAATGCCTATGCGGATATTGTCGCAGAGCGTGCCCTAGTTCGTAACCTTATTGGTGTTGCAAATGAAATTGCTGATGCGGGCTATGATCCTCAGGGAAGAAGTTCTGAAGATTTATTAGACTTAGCAGAGAGTAAAGTTTTCGCTATTGCCGAGTCGCGTGCTAATGAGAATGAAGGCCCCAAAAATGTAGACTCGATTCTGGAGAAAACTCTAGAGCGTATCGAGATCTTGTATAAAAGCCCTCAGGATGGCGTGACCGGCGTGAATACCGGCTTTTCTGACCTCAATAAGAAGACGGCCGGTCTACAGCCATCTGATTTGATTATTGTTGCGGCGCGTCCATCGATGGGTAAAACCACATTCGCGATGAACCTTTGTGAGAACGCAGCGATGGAGCAAGATAAACCTGTGCTGATTTTCTCCCTAGAGATGCCATCCGAACAAATTATGATGCGTATGCTCGCCTCTCTGTCTCGAGTTGATCAGACGAAAATCAGAACAGGGCATTTGGATGATGAAGATTGGGCTAGAATCTCGTCAACAATGGGTATTCTGATGGAAAAGAAGAACATGTTTATCGATGACAGTTCTGGTCTGACTCCCACCGAATTACGTTCTCGAGCGAGGAGATTGGCTCGTGAGCATGGTGGTCTTTCTCTCATCATGATTGACTATTTGCAGTTAATGCGCGTACCTTCATTGTCGGATAACCGTACACTGGAAATTGCCGAGATATCACGTTCTCTTAAAGCATTGGCCAAAGAATTGAATGTGCCAGTCGTTGCGCTATCACAGTTGAACCGTTCTTTGGAGCAACGTGCGGATAAACGTCCGGTAAACTCAGACTTACGTGAATCAGGTTCTATCGAGCAGGATGCCGACTTGATTATGTTCATTTATCGAGATGAAGTTTATCACCCCGATAGTGCGATGAAGGGAACGGCTGAAATTATTCTTGGTAAACAGCGTAATGGTCCTATCGGTTCCGTTCGCCTGACATTCCAAGGTCAATACTCTCGTTTTGATAATTACGCTGGCCCATCATTTGACGACGAGTAATTGCTAACACTCGTGTTACTCTCCCTGAATGGTGGCGATGATACGTCGATTGCCACCATAATCACGATGCTCACCCAGATATATTCCTTGCCATGTTCCCAGAGCAAGCTGTCCATTTGTTATAGGGATTGACACTGATGGCCCCAGTATTGATGCTTTAATATGTGCGGGCATATCATCGTCACCTTCATAGGTATGCTGATAGTATTTTGCTCGCTCAGGTACAAAATGATTAAAGTGCTGTTCCATATCCGATCTAACGGTTGGATCCGCATTTTCATTAATTGTTAAACTGGCTGATGTATGCTGAATAAATAAGTGGAGAAGTCCCGTCGTGACAGTATGGATCTCGTCAAGTTTATTGATGACTTCATTGGTGATGAGGTGAAATCCACGACTTTTAGGTTTTAATATTATCGTTTTTTGTATCCACATTGTTTTACCTATTAGATTGATTGTTTAATTCATACATCATCTCTATAGTGACTTTTGTCGTATTACAATACAATAGTCTGTACACAGGATTCAGGTTAGGAGTCTTGAGCTTTGAGCTAAAACATAATTTCGCGTCGAAAATTAAGTATAATCTCAGCCGTGACTTTTAATCATTTTATTTAGAATTATTAAATCGGGGGTCTGTTACTGGCGAGGAGGCGAGTAACAGGGTTAAGCCAATATACTATCGGGAAAGATACCATGCTTAAAAATATCAACCCAACTGAAACGGCAGCTTGGAAAGCGTTAACTGCACATTTTGAACAAACGAAAGATACACAACTCAAAGATTTATTCGCACAAGAACCAAATCGATTTGATGCATTTTCAAAGCGTTTTGGTGACGATATCCTAATCGACTATTCAAAAAACCTTATTACTAAGGAAACGCTAGAACTTCTTTTGGATCTTGCAGATCAGACCGATCTTAAGTCTGCAATCAAAGCGATGTTTAGCGGAGAAAAGATCAATAAAACTGAAGATCGTTCAGTTCTTCATGTGGCATTACGTAACCGCAGCAATACGCCTATCTACTCTGATGGGGAAGATGTGATGCCTGCAGTTAACGCAGTTCTAGAAAAAATGAAAAGTTTCTCTGAGCGTGTTATTTCTGGTGAGTGGAAAGGTTATACAGGCAAAGCCATTACAGATATCGTAAACATTGGTATCGGTGGTTCTGATCTTGGACCGTATATGGTGACAGAAGCGCTTAAGCCATATAAGAATCATTTAAATCTTCACTTTGTATCCAACGTCGATGGTACACATATTGCGGAAGTTTTAAAGAAAGTGGATCCTGAAACAACCATGTTCTTGGTGGCATCTAAGACGTTTACCACTCAGGAAACAATGACAAATGCTCATACTGCAAGAGACTGGTTCTTAAAGACTGCTAAGTCTGAGTCTGAAGTTGCAAAACACTTTGCAGCCTTGTCGACAAACAGTGATGCTGTGTCTGCGTTCGGTATTGATACTGCGAACATGTTTGAGTTCTGGAATTGGGTTGGTGGCCGCTACTCTTTATGGTCGGCAATTGGTCTTTCTATTATTTTGGGTATCGGTTACGACAACTTTGTTGAGTTGTTGTCTGGTGCTCACGAAGTGGATACCTATTTTGCAGAAACACCATTTGAAGAGAACATTCCTGTACTGATGGCGCTAATTGGTATTTGGTACAATAACTTCTATGGTGCCGAGTCTGAAGCTATTTTACCTTACGATCAATATATGCACCGTTTTGCCGCTTATTTCCAACAAGGAAACATGGAATCGAATGGTAAGTATGTTGACCGAAATGGTAACGCTGTTGATTATCAAACTGGCCCAATTATTTGGGGTGAGCCAGGCACTAATGGTCAGCATGCCTTCTATCAGTTGATCCATCAGGGAACAAAAATAATTCCTTGTGACTTCATCGCTCCTGCTGTTTCTCATAACCCAACATCGGATCATCACAATAAGCTGTTGTCTAATTTCTTTGCTCAAACTGAAGCGTTGGCATTTGGTAAAACGAAAGAACAGGTAGAAGCCGAATTTATCAAAGCGGGCAAATCGGCTGATGAAGTGGCTGAATTAGTACCGTTTAAGGTCTTTGAAGGTAATCGCCCAACTAACTCTATCTTAGTTAAAGAGATTACTCCACGTACGCTGGGTAACCTTATCGCTATTTACGAGCATAAGATCTTCACTCAAGGTGTTATTTGGAATATTTTCACGTTTGACCAATGGGGTGTTGAATTAGGTAAACAGCTAGCAAACGCTATTCTGCCTGAGCTTGAAGATGGTACGGAAGTCTCATCTCATGATAGTTCGACTAACGGTCTGATTAATGCTTACAAAGCGATGCGTTAATACGTAGGATTGGAAACAAAAAAGCTTGGCATTCACCAAGCTTTTTTTTATGAATTCAGTTTTGTTATTCAAAACAAATTTCGATGAAGGCATTACCCCATTGTGAGGTGAACGGCATGATGATAATGGAACCTTCACACTTATGACGAATCGTGTGCCCACGACCAGATACAACTACGGGCGTCGCCATGTCAAAATCAAAGCCACTTTCTGCTAGGATACGTTTGGCACCACCGGTTACCATATTCGTAATTTCCCCAACCATATCGGTGACTTCTTCATTCAGACCGTTTGGGCGTTCGCCGAGCATATTTTGCATGATTTCAAGGGCAAGGCTCTCATCGAAGGTGATAGACATTGAACCACGAGACTTATCACCAACCATACCAATCAGACCCGAAACATCACCACGTGCGATTTCATCTTTCTTGATACGGGGTTTCTGAGGTTTTAGCTCCAAAGATGCCATAGTCTTAAGGACATTCATCAAAGAGGCTAAAAATGGATTCACAAATTCTGCACGCATAATATTCATATTCTTCTGTATATTAACTCTTTTCTTTAGAGGAACACGTTTTACATATACCATGAGACTCGATGACATGGTTGACGATTTTAAAGCCGTGTTTCTCCGCATTACTTTCCAACGAAGCAACTAAGTTATCGTCTTGAAGTTCGATAACATCACTGCATTTATCGCAGATTAATAGATGCGAATAATGCTTGTGGGCGTTGCAGGAGCAACAAGATATAAAACTGTTAGTGGACTCTACTCTATGTATGAATCCTTGCTCTAGCAGAAAGTCCAGCGCTCTATAAACTGTCGGTGGCTTAGCTTGTGGTTCACTCTGTTTGAGATCTTCGAGTAACTCGTAAGCGCTCGAGGCTTTTTGACTCGAACAGATTAGCTCAAACACCCGTTTTCTCTGCGAAGTGAGACGGACTCCTCTAGCAGTACATATCTCTTCAATCTGTTTTGTTAAGTTTAGGTCCAAATTCATCACCATAGTTATTGGACTTTATTAATAATATACCATTTTAGGCACAATACCCTTATCTTACTTGGCTATTGTATTCTCTATGGCGTTATTGATGCCGATATAATTTCGATTATGTGACTAAGTTACCTTATCTTACGTAGAAACGATAGTGTTTAGACCGTCTATGATGAAAAAGGATCTAACTCATTTATAAACAATATCTTTCATCAAGAATGTGAGTTGAGAATAAACATCGTCTTTATATCCAAGTCTAAACTTTTTAGAAACTTGATGGTGAGATATGTATAATCCGCGCTGATTATCAATAGAACTAATGGAACTCCGATGAATTCACAAACTGCAGGTCATCCATCATTGCGCTTTTCTGTCGCTCCAATGCTCGATTGGACAGATCGTCATTGCCGGTATTTTCATCGGTTGCTGTCTGCACAGAGCCTTTTGTATACCGAGATGGTAACGACTGGTGCGATTATTCATGGGAGAGGCGACTTCCTAAAATATAATGAATCAGAGCATCCAGTTGCATTACAGTTAGGTGGATCAAATCCAGAGGATCTTGCTGTCTGTGCGAAGTTAGCTTACGAGCGTGGATATGATGAGATAAATCTTAATGTAGGTTGTCCTTCAGATAGAGTTCAAAATGGGCGTTTTGGCGCTTGTCTAATGGGAGAGGCTAAGTTAGTCGCTGACTGTGTGTCGGCGATGAAGAATGTCGTTGATATTCCGGTAACCGTTAAAACACGTATTGGTATTGATGATCAGGACAGCTATGAGTTTTTAGCGGACTTCATCGAGACTGTTTCTGAAAAGGGTGGATGTGAACAGTTTACAATTCATGCACGCAAGGCTTGGCTTAATGGTCTAAGTCCAAAAGAGAACCGTGAGATTCCGCCATTAGATTACCCGCGCGTTTATCAGCTCAAGCAAGATTTTCCACATTTAATGATGTCGATGAATGGTGGAATCAAATCGCTGGAAGAAGCTCAGGAGCATCTAAAATTTGTTGATGGCGTTATGGTGGGAAGAGAGGCTTACCAAAATCCCTATATTTTGGCTGAAGTCGACCAAAGAGTATTTGGTGATATGAAACCAGTCAAAAAACGCTCGGAAGTGGTTAAGGCCATGTATCCTTATATTGAGGAACAATTAACTCAAGGGGCTTTTCTCGGGCACATATCAAGGCACATGATTGGACTATTTCAGAATATGCCTGGAGCTCGTCAGTGGCGTCGCTATATCAGTGAAAATGCGCATAAACAAGGGGCGGGTATTGAAGTGATTGAAGCTGCGTTGGCTAAAATACCGCAAGAGCTAGATGTGTAAAATTCACCAGAATGTAGTGAATATAGCCAAACAAATTGTACGAAGGAGTGTTACTAATTAAGGTGACACTCCTTTTTCTTTATATATCAGTTGATTATTGAAAAGATGACACCAGTTTATACTGGTATGCATTGTGCTTATCTTTTTAGAATTGAATTACCAGGAGAACATCGTGTTTGAGTTACTTATTTTCCTGATTTTTGTTTCGTCACTATTTGTTATCGGTATAACAGCCTTTGGTATGGTTGCTGCCTTTATTATCACAACAGTCGTGATGGTACTGTTAGGAACCCTCTCACTTGTAATCAAGTTAGTGCCCTGGCTGGTGGTTATAGCCATTGTGGTTTGGCTAGTTAAGAAGAATAAGTTCTAATCGTCTTCACATCTTTTCCACTATTTTGATGAAACATATTTTTAACATCTCGATAGTCGACTATTATTACTATTAATAGTAGCGCTTAGCTTCTTAGTGTGGAGTTCTCGAGATGACTATTGAAGAGTTACAAAGTCTGTACAAAGGCAACTTACTTGTCGAGGCTATCATTGAACCTTTCTCTGAAGAAGGTAAGTGGATCGTAGAATTTAAACATGCTCAGGGAGGGTTTGTTGTCATGACGGATCCTCACGGAGAGGAGTGTCATTACAACGATGTGGGCCATGCTTCAAGGTCTGCAATGGAAGTCGGGTTCAAACAAGTAAGAATAGAATCTTAGTTATCATTATTTTTTCTTCCAAAAAGTTATAAAACATACTCATCTATTCTTTCTTGTTATTAAGGTTAGTGGTTAATCTATCGTCACGCAATGAATAAGGAAGTCGTGACGATGTCTTCAGCAAATAATAATCCAAACGAGCTAGCTGCTTTAGCTAGCCCTTTAAATGATTCTCAAGCAAATCTGCTTCAGCAGGCTGCTTCTCAATTATCCCCGTCTCAACTCGCATGGGTGAGTGGCTACTTTTGGGGTGTTAGTCAATCTCAATCAGCAACAGCTGGTGTTACGCAATCTATCCAGCCTGGAGGTCAGCCTCAGGCAGCCGGTAAACTCACTATTATTTACGCATCTCAAACAGGTAACGCGAAAGGTGTTGCCGAGGCTCTTGAACAAGAAGCGGAAGCATTGAGTATTCCGGTTCAATTGTTTGATGCCAGTGATTACAAAGGAAAAGATCTCGCAAAAGAGACTCACGTTATTTTCGTATCTTCCACCAATGGGGAAGGTGAAGCTCCTGATAATGCTCTAGAGCTGCATGAGTTCTTACAATCTAAAAAAGCACCTAAGTTACCAAATCTTAAATATGGTGTTTTGGGACTAGGAGATTCTAGTTACGAATTCTTCTGTCAGACAGGCAAAGATTTTGACGCATTTTTATCTAAGCAGGGCGCGACTTCATTTATTGAACGTGTGGATTGTGATGTAGATTATGAAGAGCAGGCCGCTGAATGGCGCAAGGAAGCATTAAGCAGAGTTAAAGAGTCTCTTGGGGAAACTCAAACTGCGACTGCACCTTTGTTCAGTGCCAATGCGACACCTTCAGCTTCACAATATAACAAACAAAATCCATTTGCAGCGACACTACTAACTAGCCAGAAAATCACAGGTCGTGATTCAGGAAAAGATGTTCGCCATATTGAAGTTGATCTTGAAGGTTCAGGATTAACTTACCAGCCTGGTGATGCACTAGGTGTTTGGTATGAAAACGATTGTGACTTGGCGAATGACGTCCTGAGTGCTGTTGGTCTATCTGGGGCAGAGAGCGTCGAAGTGGATGGTGAGAGTCTTTCAATTCACAGTGCCCTGGTCAGTAAATACGAAATTACAGCGTCAAATCCGCAGTTGATCACAAAACTTGCGGAATTGTCTGATGCTAAAGCTCTAACTGCGTTGGTTGAAAACAAAGATGCATTACGTGAGTTTTCGGCAAACCATCAAGTTGTTGATGTGTTGAAACTGGCTGAAACGAAACTAACGGCTGAACAGCTTATTAGTCTATTACGCCGTTTGACTCCTCGTCTGTATTCTATTGCGTCTAGCCAAAGTGAAGTTGATCAAGAAGTGCATCTGACTGTTGGCGTTGTTGAATACGAACAAGATGGCGAAACCCGTCTTGGTGGAGCGTCAGGTTTCTTAGGGCGTCAACTTGAAGAAGGCGAAAACGTTAAAGTCTTCATTGAGAACAACAATAACTTCAAATTACCTCAGGACACCAACACGCCAGTGATTATGGTTGGACCTGGTACTGGTATTGCTCCTTTCCGTAGTTTTATTCAGGAAAGAGACAATCTTGGTGCTGAAGGTAAAAACTGGTTGTTCTTTGGTGATAGAACTTTCACACAAGACTTTTTATACCAAGTGGAATGGCAAAAGTACCTCAAATCTGGTCTTTTAACTCGTTTAGATGTGGCTTTCAGTCGTGATCAGCAAGAGAAAGTCTATGTCCAGCATCGTATTCTAGAGAATGCAGAGCAGGTTTGGGCATGGATTCAAGAAGGGGCTTATATCTACGTATGTGGTGACGCAACAAGAATGGCAAAAGATGTGAATGATGCCCTTATCACTGTTGCTGAACAGCAAGGTAATATGAGTCACGATAAAGCAGAAGAATTCATCAACGATTTAAGAAAAGCAAAACGTTATCAGAGGGATGTGTACTAATGAGCACTAAGATTGAAAATAATGTCCAGGAAGTTTTAGGCGAGGTGCTAGGTCCTCTTTCGGATAACGAGCGCTTAAAAAGAGAAAGTAATTTCTTACGTGGTACGATCGAGCAAGATCTTCAAGATCGGATTACTGGTGGATTTACCGCTGATAACTTTCAGCTAATCCGTTTTCACGGTATGTACCAACAGGATGATAGAGATATTCGAGCTGAGCGTACAAAACAAAAGCTTGAACCATTACATAATGTAATGCTTCGTGCTCGTATGCCTGGCGGTATTATCAAGCCAGAACAATGGCTCGCAATCGATAAGTTTGCTACAGAACATACTATGTATGGAAGTATTCGTTTGACCACTCGTCAGACATTCCAGTTTCATGGTGTACTAAAGCCTAATGTTAAATCAATGCATCAGATGCTGAATAAGATTGGTATCGATTCAATTGCTACTGCAGGCGATGTGAACCGTAACGTTTTATGTACTTCAAACCCTGTTGAGTCTGAATTACATCAAGAAGCCTATGAGTGGGCGAAGAAGATCAGTGAGCATTTATTACCTAAGACTCGTGCTTATGCCGAGATTTGGCTTGATGGTGAGAAAGTTGAAACAACAGACGAAGAACCAATTCTAGGTAGTACTTATCTACCTCGTAAATTTAAAACGACTGTGGTTATCCCACCACACAATGATATTGATGTGCACGCAAACGATTTGAACTTCGTTGCTATCGCTGAAAATGGCAAGCTAATCGGCTTCAACGTACTTGTTGGTGGTGGATTGGCGATGACACACGGTGATAAATCAACTTATCCTCGTCGCGCCGATGACTTTGGTTTTATCCCTGTAGAGAAAACACTAGATATTGCAGCAGCGGTTGTAACGACACAGCGTGACTGGGGTAACCGTTCTAATCGTAAGAATGCGAAAACCAAATACACACTTGATCGTGTAGGTATCGATGTCTTTAAGGCTGAAGTTGAAAAACGTGCAGGTATTGCTTTTGCAGAAAGTAAACCTTACGAATTTACTAACCGAGGTGATCGTATCGGTTGGGTTGAAGGCATTGACGGTAAGTTCCATTTAGCACTGTTTATTGAAAATGGTCGTTTACTGGATTACCCAGGTAAGCCTTTAAAAACTGGCGTAGCTGAAATCGCGAAAATTCACCAAGGGGATTTTCGAATGACAGCGAACCAGAACTTAATTATTGCTGGTGTGCCTGCGGATCAAAAAGACGTTATAGAGAAGATCGCGCGCGATCATGGTTTGATCGACGACTCTGTGTCACAGCAGAGAATCAACTCGATGGCGTGTGTTGCCTTCCCTACTTGTCCTTTAGCTATGGCGGAAGCGGAACGTTTTCTACCAGAGTTTGTTACTAAGGTTGAAGAGTTACTTGAGAAGAACGGCTTACCTAAAGAAGATAACATTATCTTACGTGTTACAGGTTGTCCTAATGGTTGTGGTCGAGCAATGCTGGCTGAAATTGGTTTAGTCGGTAAAGCGCCTGGACGTTATAACCTGCATCTGGGTGGTAACCGCGCAGGTACTCGCGTTCCGAAAATGTACAAAGAAAATATTACTGAAGCACAAATTCTAGAAGAAATTGACCAGCTTGTTGGCCGTTGGGCTTCAGAGCGTAATGATAGCGAATGCTTCGGCGATTTTGTTATTCGCGCAGATATCATTAAAGAAGTCGTCGTTTCAAAGAGGGATTTTCATGACTGAAAGTGTGCTTTATAAGCCCGATCTTTCAGAATTACTTTCAATGTCTAAGGGGCAGCAATCGCTGCACCTTGCTGAATTGAATGCATATCTGGAAACATTGACGGCACAAGAAAGAGTTAAATGGGCTTTAGATAACCTGCAGGGGACTCATGCAGTATCGTCTAGTTTTGGTATTCAGGCTGCATTAATGCTGCATCTCGTTACTGAAGTTCAAAAGGATGTACCAATAGTTCTGACCGACACAGGGTACCTTTTCCCTGAAACGTATCAGTTTATTGATCATCTAACCGAGAAACTCGATCTAAACTTGAAAGTTTACCGTGCAGATATTACTCCAGCATGGCAGGAGGCTCGTTTTGGTAAACTTTGGGAGCAGGGTATCGAAGGCTTAACAAAGTATAACCACATTAATAAAGTTGAGCCGATGAAAAAGGCTCTTCATGATCTAAATGTGGGAACTTGGTTTTCTGGACTAAGACGAGAACAGTCAGAATCACGTGCGCATTTACCGATACTAGCAGTTCAAAATGGCGTATTTAAGTTCTTACCTGTTATAGACTGGTCGAATAAAGATGTTCATTACTATCTAAAAGAACATGACCTACCATATCATCCATTGTGGGAAGAAGGTTATCTATCTGTGGGTGATACGCATACTACCCGCAAATGGGAGCCAGGTATGAAGGAAGAAGATACACGATTTTTTGGTTTAAAAAGAGAATGTGGTCTCCATGAAGATGATGGAGAGAAAGACGGCTCTGGTATTTAACATTGCGTAAAATTGTCACGATATTTAGGGAGTCAATGTGACTCCCTTTTCTTTTTGTGGATAACTCGGTGGAAAAGCTGTTCCTTATCGGTGACTAAATATGGATAAATACGTGTTTGGTCGATACTTCACCGAATAAGCCTTATTTTTGAGTTTTTTCGTAAAAAGGACTTGCTAATGTGACGGCGATCCCTATAATGCGACCCCACAGACGAGGCAAGGCTTCACAAGGTTTTTCCTCCGAAAATTAGGTCTTCAAGCAAAACTGAGAAAATTGTAAAAAAGTGTTTGACACTCACAGTTATCTCGCTAGAATGACCGCCTCTTCAGTGAGTTATCACTAAAGAGAAGCTCTTTAACAATATAAACCTATCAATCTGTGTGGGCACTCGTCGGATAAACATCCAAAAGATTTTATCAATGATACGAGTGACCAAATCGAACAGGATTTCTTTTTAAGAATGAATGTTTGGCACAGTCAATTCAACATTACATTA
>NZ_RJVQ01000144.1 GCF_003856525.1 Vibrio viridaestus | reverse complement strand
GACTGGCAATATGACTGGTTTGTTGTGTTGAGACAGTGTGTGGTTGGATGTGTTTCATGTGGACTGGTTGTATGGTGTAGAGGTGAGGTGAAATAGACTGACRGTGTGTTGGATAGTTGTGATGCGAGTTGATCAAGTGTGTGTGTGTGAGACAGTGTGGCCAGAATAGTAATGAAAATAATAATATTAATTAGATGTGAATGGGAACAATGTGTATAATTGTAGTGGCGGTAGTTTCGGTCATTGGGATTGATCGATGTAGTAGTTGTTGTTGACGATTGAGAAATAGATTGTGTGTGAATTAGATGTGAATGGGAACAATGTGTATAATTGTAGTGGCGGTAGTTTCGGTCATTGGGATTGATCGATGTAGTAGTTGTTGTTGACGATTGAGAAATAGATTGTGTGTGTGGGTTGTTAAAAGC
>NZ_RJVQ01000142.1 GCF_003856525.1 Vibrio viridaestus | reverse complement strand
CTCCAGCTCGGAATTAGAGCCACGACGGGTATCCAGCTTCTCCTTGACGGCTTTGAAGGAACGGAACAGCGCCCAGCCTTTCGGATCGAACACGATGATATTCACCACACCGCTGGCGTTCAGCGCGTAGGCTTCGATATCGTCGGTCGGGTCATACGTGGACTTGTCACGCTTGCTCCACTCCGTGCCGCCGGACTGCGTGATGTTATTCTCCTCACTGCGGCCCATATCCACCTCAACCGGATCGAAGGCTTCACCGGTCATGGTGTATTTGCCCTTAAGCACGGCAGAAACTGCCTGCATCTCTTCGACCTGAGCAATGGCCAGCTCTTCGTCACGCATGTTCTGCATGATGATGCGACGGCGGCGGTAAGCCGGGTCCGCCAGATTCTGCGGATCTTCATCCGGCAGGCGACGCAGGGTCATCTGCG
>NZ_RJVQ01000141.1 GCF_003856525.1 Vibrio viridaestus | reverse complement strand
GGAAAAGAAACTAACAAGGATTCCCTTAGTAACTGCGAGTGAACAGGGATTAGCCCAACACCGAAGCCTGCGRTTAATTGATCGTGAGGCAATGTGGKGTTTAGGTTGGCTTCAGACATTACTGCTCTGCCCCACGTCCAGCAATGAGTACGGCTTCCCATTCTGGCCCAAAGAGGGTGAAAGGCCCGTGGGGGTAGAGATCAAGTGTGACAGTTCTGTTCTGAGCTACCCTTGGAGTCGGGTTGTTTGTGAATGCAGCCCAAAGTGGGTGGTAGACTCCATCCAAGGCTAAATACTTACACGAGTCCGATAGCAAACAAGTACCGTGAGGGAAAGTTGAAAAGTACTTTGAAGAGAGAGTAAACAGTGCGTGAAACCGTTCAAAGGTAAACAGGTGGAGTTGAACTGCAAGCTCTGGGACTCTGGGAATTCAGC
>NZ_RJVQ01000140.1 GCF_003856525.1 Vibrio viridaestus | reverse complement strand
ATCGTTTCCACCGTACTCGTGATAATAATTTTGCACGGTATCAGTCATTTCTCGCACATTGCAGAATGGGGATTTGTCTTCATTAGACTTATAAACCTTCATGGAATATTTGTATGCCGACTCTATATCTATACCTTCATCTACATAAACACCTTCGTGATGTCTGCATGGAGACAAGACACCGGATCTGCACAACATTGATAACGCCCAATCTTTTTGCTCAGACTCTAACTCATTGATMCTCATTTATAAACTCCTTGCAATGTATGTCGTTTCAGCTAAACGGTATCAGCAATGTTTATGTAAAGAAACAGTAAGATAATACTCAACCCGATGTTTGAGTACGGTCATCATCTGACACTACAGACTCTGGCATCGCTGTGACGATGTTTGAGTACGGTCATCATCTGACACTACAGACTCTGGCATCGCTGTGA
>NZ_RJVQ01000139.1 GCF_003856525.1 Vibrio viridaestus | reverse complement strand
AAACCGATCTCACTCTCCTTTGATGCGAATGCCAGCGTCAGACATCATATGCAGATACTCACCTGCATCCTGAACCCATTGACCTCCAACCCCGTAATAGCGATGCGTAATGATGTCGATAGTTACTAACGGGTCTTGTTCGATTAACTGCCGCAGAAACTCTTCCAGGTCACCAGTGCAGTGCTTGATAACAGGAGTCTTCCCAGGATGGCGAACAACAAGAAACTGGTTTCCGTCTTCACGGACTTCGTTGCTTTCCAGTTTAGCAATACGCTTACTCCCATCCGAGATAACACCTTCGTAATACTCACGCTGCTCGTTGAGTTTTGATTTTGCTGTTTCAAGCTCAACACGCAGTTTCCCTACTGTTAGCGCAATATCCTCGTTCTCCTGGTCGCGGCGTTTGATGTATTGCTGGTTTCTTTCCCGTTCATCCAGC
>NZ_RJVQ01000018.1 GCF_003856525.1 Vibrio viridaestus | reverse complement strand
GAGATTTGGCAAGCAAATTGAGTCGGGTAGAGTGCCCAAAGTGAAACTGCATTATTTTGGCGCTGAGCTCGAAATTAATTTACTTGAGTTTGAAGGGATAGGAAAATTCCATACCACGACGGCCGAGTGACGCTTTGAGACGATAAGATTATGGACGATGATAAACACTACTTTACTATTTTAGATGCTTTACCTGACCATATCTTTGTCTTTTCAGAAACAGGTGTGTATGTTGATGTGTTTGGTGGCGACGAAAATGCAACAGGATTTGACTGTAAGCCGTTTATTGGCCGGACTCTGCATGATATCGTTCCGCCAGAGATGGCGGATATGTTCTTGTCATTTGTCGCCAAAGCCTTAGCGGAGAATATGACACAGAAGGTGAAATATCGGTTTGGCGAGACGGACATGATAGAGCTGCCCGCTGACGTACCGCATCCGCAGGAGATTTGGTTCGAGGGAACGATTAAACCCCTCCCACTTATGTTCAACAGCCAAAGAACGGTACTTTGGATTGCAAAAAACATCACTCAACAGCATGTTCTTGAGCAGCGATTAAAAGTGTTATCGGAGGTAGATGAACTCACCAAGATACTGAATCGCCGTTCAATAACACAGGAGCTTAAAGACGCCATCGACGAATACCATCAATTTGGACGGATTTTCTCTCTTCTTATGTTCGATATCGACAATTTTAAACGCGTCAATGATACCCTTGGACATCCTATCGGTGATGAAGTGATTCAATATGTTGTTAAACTAGCTAAAGGGGAGTTGCGAGGAAGTGACAGCATTGGACGTCTTGGTGGTGAAGAGTTTCTTATCATCCTTCGTGATTCGGATATAACCAGCGCATTAAGTGTTGGGGAAAAAATACGTCAGCGTATTGAGATGAATGTGTGCTCGCTTGATGAATACGATGTGAAAGTCACGATCAGCAGTGGTATTACCGAAGTGTCTGCTCAAGATATTCATTCAAGACACCTTATTGCACGGGCTGACATGGCGATGTATTACTCTAAAGAGCACGGCCGTAATCAAACGTCGTTGTATCGTCCAGAGTTACAGTACGAAGATACTGAAAGGTCACGCGGCTCTTGGCTCACAGCGAAATCTAAACCTTAGCTTTTAGATATAACTCGCTAGTTTTCTGTGATTTTTAATGATAGTTTATTCAATAAGACTCACATTAAACTAGGTATAGCCATGTCAGGGATTGGCGCAAAAGGGCTTATTGCAACCCTCAATCGGGGACCTTTTCAGAATAATGGTGCAACACCGTGGTATTGTATTATGGGTGTTGGCTCTCCTCCTCAACCTCTCTATTTCTGTTTTGATACGGGTAGTAACTTCAACTGGGTCACATCATCCTTGTGTGGATCTGATGGCTGCCAACATTACGCTGGGCAACAGTTTCAAATCGATCAGTCGGCCTCATTCGAATGGATAAGTGACGAGACACAAAATGTGTCATTTGGTCCGTGGGGGACGATGCAAGCCGAGCTGGGGTCCGATGTACTGACTATTGGGGGGGCAACAACGCTCAAGATGCGATGTGACCTTCTTTTAGTTAAAGGTTATCAATCACCAGAATTTGAGCAGCTTGATTGGGACGGTGGAATTGGTCTGGGGAGCCACCAAGTATCATCAGAAGTGTCTCACACGAATCCCTTTCGTTTTTATCAAAAACGCAATAACAGTACCGAAGAGTTTGATTTCTTCTTACGCCTAATCAACGCGGGAATTGTCAGTCGAGATTGTCCTTACATGTCATTTCTAACTCAGGATAGTGAAGGGTACGTAGGATTTGGTCTTTTGGATGAATCCTATTCCAACTCATTAGACTATGTTTTTTTGCCATGGGAATGTTACCAAGCAGAGGCCAGCTATCTCTGGAGTACACCGAATGCCAGTATTGGGTTGCAAGGAAGTGCTCCCGTTGGAACTCAACTTTTCTTCGCTCTCGATAGCGGGTCATCTCAATTTAAAGGTGATAATACCGTATTGACGAAGATGTACGAACTGACAAAGGACTCAACGGACAGCGTGGTTATCACTCTCAGCGATACCGCGGGTAAGTCTTACACCGAACTTACCGTGCCAGCATCTATCTATCAGTGCTACATCGAAGCGGGAGAACAAGCAGGGCAAACCCTATCGCAGTTTAAAGGACTTGAAGGTGCCGATGGTATGTTACTGGTTGGTTCTGTCTTAATGGACCACCTTTATACTGTTTATGAATATCAGTGGGATGAGAGTAACGACTTGTCTCCAGTGGGGATGTGGATATTTAACAAACCCGGTGACTATCCGATTATTTCGAATAAACAAAGCAAACCTGCCGCCATTTTTAGTCGTTAAGGAGGTCAATAATGAGTCACTCTCTCGATGGTACTTGGGGAAATAGCTATGGTTCAACCATGGACTTACTGTGTATTGATAACCAAATTTATGGAATGTATCGCTCCCATACCGGCTCAACGGGCGTCTATTTATTAGTGGGTAACGCATCTGACCAGCCTCCGACGCAGCAAAAGGGACAAAGTGTTTCTTTTTCAATTTTCTGGCGAAATATTGAGGGGGATGACTATGATGAAAGCTGGCATTGGTCTGGCTCGATGAGCGGGCAACTATTAAGTAATAGGCAAATGACGTTAGAAAACTGCATTGTTGTCTCTGTCCCCCTCGACCAGTATCAGCAGGGTAACTACATTGATGAGTTGGTTTTTACTCAGCAAAGCGCATCTCATCGTGTCGATATAAAACAGTATTTTTCAAAGAGTATTGTGGAACCCATTCAGTCTCAACCTCTGTCAGGTATCTGGGAAAATACATCCACATCGTTAACGTTAGAGCAGACCGATGCCGCATCTGGACTCACGCTAGGTACTTTGTCGCAGGGAAAAGACACGATCTCGCTTTTAGGTTTTATAGATACCTACGTCGATTCTTGGATGGCGCAGAGTTTTTCATTTTCTGGTTATAACGCCAAGACACAGGAAACAGTGACCTTATGCGGCAGTCTTGATTACGAGCAAAGTCATTTGATGGTGTATGAATGGATTTCACAGCCAACGTCTTTTTATGCAAACGAGAATATCCTCCCAGTTGCTGACTAAGAGGGTTTGATTCTTCGCGCACTTTTAATGGTATGGCGAGTTCACGCAGAATACAGGGCCATAGAAATGAGATTTTGTTTAGCCTCGCTTTTGTTTTCTGCGACGAACCAAGGTGAGACTGCATTTCCCATCAGTTGGTAGTGTTTCCTCACTACCAATAATTCTTCGAGATTGGCATAGGGGCCAAAGGCGAGCGCCTCGCATTGTTTTGCTTCGACAGTACGCAACGTTGTCTAGAATTAAGTGTGACTGCAGGGTGCCAACTTTTGAACAACTTGTTCGAGATGCTTGAAGTCAACTGGTTTTGCCAGAAAGTCATTCATTCCCACGCTAAAACAAAGCTGCTTATCATTCTCAAGCACATTTGCTGTCAGAGCTACAATTGGCGTCGATTTATAGTCGGGAAGCCCTCTAATTTGAATTGTAGCCTGAATACCATCCAAGATAGGCATCTGCATATCCATAAAAATTAGGTCAAAATTCTCTTCTTGACACTGCTTAACTGCTTTCTCACCGTTCTCCACCAATACAACATTCGTGATGTTAAGATTGTTGAGGAGGCCCTCGATAACAACTTGGTTGATTTCATTATCTTCTGCAACTAACACATTGAGGTGGGATAGCGCTAAATTAGGAGCGTTCGCTGTATCATTTCGATAATTAGTAGCAGAATTTTCAACTTTTACATCTCTTTGGGTTTCAAGAATAAAGTAGAAGCAAGAGCCTTGGTTAATCTGGCTATCAACATGGAGGGGCGCATTCATCAGGGAGAGCAGTTTGCTTGTAATTGTTAGGCCAAGTCCTGTCCCACCGTATTTTCGAGTAATTGATGTGTCTGCCTGAGAGAAGGCTTCAAATAATGTGGTTATCTTTTCAGGCTCAATACCTATACCCGTGTCGGTGACGCTAAACGTCAGTTTAATTTTCTTATCAGTTACGTTTTCCGCTTTAACATTAAGACAAACATGACCATGTTCGGTGAATTTTATCGCATTACCAATCAAATTCATTAACACCTGTTTAATTCGAGTTTCATCACCATTGAACCAAATGACATCCTCTTCTGAAATTGTCACTTTTAAATGGATACTTTTTGCCTTGGCCTGATTCTGGAACAACAATTCCAACTCGTTACAAAGAGATTGTAAATTCACGGGGCGATTTTCAAGTTCAATCTTACCCGCTTCAATTTTACTTAAGTCTAAAATATCATTGATTATGACAAGTAAACTCTGTCCTGAAGATTGAATAATATCTAGCATCCGTATTTGTTTTTCGGATAGTGACGTGTTGGCTAATTGCCAGGCCATCCCCAAGATGCCATTCATCGGAGTCCGAATTTCGTGACTCATATTAGCTAAAAATTCGGATTTTATTTTCGTTGTGTGCTCAGCGGTTTGTTTTGCTTTCTGTAAGTCATTGCTCATGTCCCTAAAGCGACTGGCCGCTTCTGCAAGCAAACCAATTTCATCCTGCCTTTGTGTGTCACTTACTGTTGCAGATAAATTCCCCCGAAGAAAGTTCCTGAAGCTTCCAGTTAATCGGGTGATCGCTTTGGCGATATGAAGGTGAAAAAAAACAGCTAATACAATTAAGTAGATAACTGAAATGATACTTAACATACTCAGTATCCATTCCGAAGTCTGAATACTTGTTTCTCCAGTTTTCTTTATCTCTGTAAGTCGAGACATTGACAAATCTTTGAGTTTATTCGCTTGTGTACTGAACTCGATGGCATCTCCTGCCATAACGACGTTAATTAATGTTAAATAGTTGCGATTAGCTTGGACACTTTTAGTAAAAGTCACTTGATATTCTTTTGCTAATTTTGTGAGTAGAGAACCTTTTTCACTGGGAATATCTATTGGTCTGATAGCCATACGTTGTAGCATGGACGTTACTGCTCGCTTTTTGGAAAAGTCTTTTTTAGTTAAGAATAACCAAGCGCTTCTGTGTACCGTGTGCCAGTCATTGGATTTTTCAACGATAATAAGTTTTTGCTCCGCGCTTTTAGATTCCTTTCCCATTGAGTCCAGTATAGAAATCGACTCTTGATATATTAACTCTAGCTCCGTGTTGATTAACGTCGACCTTAACTGATAGAGCGACGCTAACACCGATAAGTTATCCTCAAAACGGGAAACCAGCTCATTCATTGAAGCCACATAAAGACGCTCTTCTGGCGTGACGTTACTTTCAGATAGTGTTTGAAGTCGTGTTTGAAGCGTTAGCAAATTATCATCGATTTTTTCAAACACACTCTGACTGCCTGAAGCACTAAACACAGAGATATCTCTTTGCATTTCAACCAGTTCTTTGTTGATACTGATAATCGACGTTGTATAGCTACTAATGTCTGTTACATTATTCATCGCAGACTGAATTGTCGCCAGGCGTTGAGCCATAACGAGGTAACTACCAGCAATCGTGAGGACCAGAAAGCTGAGCGCTAATATTATTTTAGCGACGATTGATCGTATAATGATGTGAAACAAGTGGTCACCTTATGCGTTAAGTAATTCGTACCATTTGTCCAGGCTGTAGTCGTAGTTTTGCATGACGGTGTTCCAAACGGCGATATTAGATAAGCGCTTTATGTAGCTCCCTCCATGTCTTACGTCACCCGCTTGAATCGATATATTTCCGTCTGTTCCTCTTAGATCCGTTCTCGCTTCTTTACCTGCATACCAATAATCCCATTCATCTTTAGACATGAGATCACGACTCCGTTGTGGATTTGATATGTAGTACCCTTGTCGAGCGATAAATGCGCCCGGATACCCAGAAAGCCACCAATTCATATAGTCGTAAGCGGCATCCTGAACGTAACCAGAAACATTGGATGATAAGCACATTACGCCATGCCAGGCTCTGTAACCTTCTTTTGGCGCAGTATACACCACAGGGACGCCTTGCCCCTTGCATGCACTGACGGCGGGAGAAAACATACTTTGGATATGGACTCGCTCTGTTGTCATAAAATCAACCGATTGAGGTACTGACGTCCAAAACCCTGCAAAATGTCCTTGTCGCTTCTTGAGTAGCAGAATATTAAATAAGTGATCTATTTCGGATAGACTCATATTACCGATGTCATTAAATGTTATTAGTCCTTGGGCTTGTGCGGCAAGGGCTGCATCGAAAATGCCAATAGTGGGCGCGTTGATAAGTGCGACTTTCCCTTTATTGTTTTCATCTAATAGCCAAGACCAAGACTCGGTAATATACGCATCACCTTTTTCAATATAACGTGTGTTGTATCCAAAAGAATCCACATTATGGACGTATGGCATAAAACTTAATTGATTGGAGGGGGTTGGACCGAGCGAACCATCGGGTTGGATAAAAATAATCTTATTGGGCGCATCACCCGCACCAACGCGTGCATCTTCTGTCAATTTGCCCGTTTTGGTGAGATTATTGATCTCATTCCAATACTTCAATCTATCAACGTCGATTGGTTTGATTGTCCCCGCCTGCCAAAGAATATTAATCGAATCAGACCAGTGCTCATACAGGTCAAAAGAACTCGGATCGGTTGCGGCTCTTTGCAATAATGCTGCATCTCCCATGGGAGTAAACTCTAAGTTAATTCCCAGCTCTTGCATCGCACGTTTTCGAAGTTCCTCTTGCAAAGTAACGTGTGTACCCATTACCCGCAGAGTCACTGTTTTTTTTGCGTAAACATACGGCGCTTTGATAGCAATTGCTGAAGCAGCAGCTCCAGCTCCAAGTGAACGAAGAAATTGGCGGCGGTTTACGGACAAACTCATAAAGGTTTCGATCCCTATCTATAATCCTTCATAATATGAAACAGTAGTATAATTTTGGTAATTAATACAAATTAATCATATAGATTCGTGGAATCGATTAGCATGCCTGTCTAGAAAAAATCAGTATCGAACGTTCATGGAATAATTATAAAAAACGGATTCATCGAGTATATTGCTGTCAAGTATCGATTTAAATTCACTCAATCTATTTCTCCTGATGGAAGGTGGGTTAGTTCGTGTGTAAATTCTGCAATAAAACTAATAAGAGCCTGCAACTGCATTTGTAGCGAAATAATGAAATCAAGTTCTTCCTGCATTTGTATATCCGCCCCGTGTCGGATCATTTCAATAATTTCTTTCTGCTCCTTAAATAAAGCATCACACTCTGATTGACTGTATTGTGCTGAGGAGGCAATGACACGATTAAGGTATTGAGAGATATGCTCGACTTTCTTGCCTAATTCTTTATGTTTTTCGTGGTTTTGGGCTATTTTTTTTGCTCTGTCGACTAATGTTATGTCCATCATTTTAATGAGGCGACTGGCTTGTTGAATACTGTCGACGAGTGTTATTTCATGGCTTGTCTTCATAATTGGCCCTAGGCTGTAAAGTGAGTTGATAAAGTGGTTAATTCATCAATTCTGTTTAAGTTGTTGTATCGCCTGACTGACTTTGTCCGCTCCTTGCTCTATTTCTTGTATTACTTGTCCAGCTCGACCTGAATAAGAAAGTGTTTCCTGCGTTTGAGCCTGATACTTAGATATTAGATTCACAGTCGACTCTGTTTGAGAAACGTTTTCAGATACCATTGAGACGATTTCGAGTGTTGTAGCATTCGTCCTTGAGGCTAATTGTCTCACTTCATCGGCCACGACAGCAAAACCTCTTCCTTGTTCCCCAGCGCGAGCGGCTTCAATGGCGGCGTTTAACGCTAACAAATTCGTTTGGTCAGCTATCCCTTTAATGCTTTCGACAAGATCATTGATTTTCTTTGAATGCGCATTCAGCGCAGTAATTTCGTCACTGGCTTGATTCATTTGTGTCGACAGCATTTCCATATTGGCTATCGTAGACTCAATGGTTTCTTTGCCTTCTAAGGTTTGCTTTCTTGTCGACTCGGATATTTCACTGGCTAATTGTGCTGCTTCAGAAGCGGCTCGTTCCTGACGGATTTGCTCGGTAATGTCCGTAGCAAATTTAACGACTTTATACAATTCCCCCCGTTCATTATGAATTGGATTGTAGGAGGCTTCCAACCATAGGGTATTCCCATAGTGATCTATGCGTTTAAATCGACCCGAAACAAATTCCCCCGCGGATAGTTGATGCCAGAACTGTTGATATTCAATCGAGTTGACCAACTCCGAAGAACAAAACATTCTATGATGTCGGCCTTTAATTTCTTCAATATTGTAACCCACTGTGTTCAGGAAGTT
This sequence comes from Vibrio viridaestus, assembly GCF_003856525.1. Taxonomy (GTDB): domain Bacteria; phylum Pseudomonadota; class Gammaproteobacteria; order Enterobacterales; family Vibrionaceae; genus Vibrio; species Vibrio viridaestus. Next base: position 9,318 of record NZ_RJVQ01000018.1, on the reverse strand, counting down.
ATGATTAGCATCTAAAATGGTGCCATCGAGTGAAAACTCAATAATCGCCATGGAACGATCGAGGCCATTTAGCAAATCCTCATTCTCTCTAGACGTTTGAATAGTTTCTGTTAATTCATTTGCGAATACGCTGTATTTTAGTATCTTACCGTCTTTCGCTTGGATTGGGTGGATTATTGCCCGCAGCCATGCACTGTTTCCCTCACTATCAAGCGTCTCAATTGCACCATGCCAATGCTTCCCTTGACTAATGGACTCTTTCATTTTGAGAAAGTGTGGTGAGTTTTGAGCGACAGGTGGCACCAGTTCGATAAATGGCTTGCCTCGTAATTCTTGTGATGAAATGCCTAGATGTTGCTCATAAAGAGGGTTGACTGACAAAACGATGCCTTGACTATCTAAGGTGAAGTTGATGATTTCCTCCGTTAGGCCTTCATGGATCTGCTTCAGAGCATCAAGCTCTTCTAGGTCTTGTCTGTGTTGTGCTGATTTTTTATTTTTATTAAAAAACATATCATTTCCTTAGAATGCTAGGCTGGGTTATTTTTACGCTATCGGATCACTGCTTTGTTAATGCACTATTTTTTAGCGGTGTTGCGCAACAATTGCTTAAACTCATCAAATGGGACAGGTTTCGAATACCAATAGCCTTGCCCCATTTGACAGCCCAATTGATGTAACATTTCCTTTTCTTCCTGTGTTTCGATACCTTCGGCGATGATGTGAAGATCTAATGATTGAGCCAGGTGAATGATGGTTTTGACTATATTTAGGCTTTGGTTGTCTTTCGTCATGTCACTCACAAATGAACGGTCCACTTTGAGTATGTCGATAGGAAAAGATTTGAGGTAAGACAAACTCGAATACCCCGTACCGAAGTCATCAATCGCTATAGAAATACCCAGTGACTTAAGCTTAGTTAACATCGCCTGCGTTTCCATAAAATCATTCATCAAAGCGCTCTCTGTGACTTCCAATTCGAGATATTCGCTTGGAAGGTTTAACGAGGCCAACGTTTGTTGTACCTCTTGGACAAAATGCGAATTCGTGAATTGCTTGGCTGCAACATTGACGGCGATGCGCATGGGATATCCCTCGACAAGCAGTTGCTTTGCCATCGTACAGCTTTTCTCTAGCACCTGATGGCCTAATTGATTAATCAGGCCACAATCTTCCGCAATAGGTATAAACTCGATTGGAGAAATCAGCTTTTTAGATAGGGGATCTCTTAAACGAACGAGAGCTTCACAACTGCACAGTTTTCCAGACGGGAGTTCATATTGTGGTTGAAGATGGACTTCAAGCGCATTTTCTTCCAGAGCATGTCGCAATAACAGTTCAATTTGATGGCGATTTAATAATTCGGATTCCAATTCCTGAGAGAAGAAACAATGATGATTCTTACCTTGTTGTTTAGCGCGATACATGGCGGTGTCGGCATAGCGCAAGAGCTTCTCTTCCGAGTTCGCGTCATCAGGGAAAAGACTGACCCCCATACTGGCCGTCACTTTAATTTCTCGGTTTTCAATTTGAAACGGTTTTTGAATAGCCAGTAGGACTTCTGTGGCCATCGAATCGACTAAGCCTACGTGATGAATATTATCGATTAAGATAACAAATTCGTCTCCTCCTGCACGAGCTAACGTATAACCTGGGAGACAGAATTGTAACAGTCGTTGGGCAATTTGCTTAATAAGTAGGTCACCTACGTGATGTCCCTGAGCATCATTAATGTATTTGAAATTATCAATATCAATGAGAAACATAGCGACTCTGTGGTGCTGCGTCTGGGCAACGCGAATGTTGTTGGTTATTCTATCGTGGAGTAAGACCCGGTTAGGCAGGTCTGTGAGGGGGTCATGATTGGCTAGATGACTCATTTTTACTGACATTGCGACGGTTTCGCTAACATCATGAAAGACAATAATAGCGCCAATGACGTTTCCTTTTGCATCGCGAATCGGCGCTGCTGAATCTTCCACGCGATACGTTTGACCTGATAATGACGTTAACTGGCAATTAAGCGCCATCGCGACGGTTCGTTTTTCCTTTAAAGCCATATGGATCGGACTAATACTCTTATGCCCCGTTGTGGCATCGCTCAAGTTCATGACTTGTTCAATACTTAGCCCTTTTGCGTCACTAAAAGACCAACCGGTCATTCTTTCCGATATAGGATTCATAAAGGTAATCCTCTCTTCAATATCGGTCGCGATTACTGCATCGCCGATAGAATCAAGGGTTACCTTAAGCCACTCTTTTTCCTCTCTGAGTGCTTGTTTGGCTTTAATAATATGCGTGATATCGACAGCTGTGAGTAAATACCCAATTGGTGTGTTGTTTTCGGTTCGACGAGTCACATGGATATGATAGAAGCGACGCGCTACACTTTGTTTGTCTTCATAGCGAAACTCGATATCACTGGAAGATTGACAGTGCATTTCTATATCTTTAACGAGTTTATCCGGCATTAGAGCGCTAAGCGCTTGAGATTGCTTGTCGAGGCAAGAGAAACCGAACCAGTCCCCGGAATAATCGTTGCAAAACCGCAGTTGCCAATCGAGCGACCAGTAAGAGACAAAGACCGGGATTTGTGCGAGTAGGTCCTGCATCTCTTTTTTTGCTACGGCCAGAGCGTCGGATTTTAAACGCAATTGTAACTGATTATTCACTCTTAAGCGGCAAAGGTTCAAATCAATCGGTTTCGTAATGAAATCGACTGCGGCGCAAGATAATGAGGCGTGTTCCACACTGGTTTCAGTGTGAGATGTGACGAACATCACTGACGTATTGGCTGTGTGGGGATTATTCAATAAATGACGACATAATTCATGACCGTTCATATTGGGCATGTCTACGTCCAATATTGTAATTTGAGGTTGATGCTCGAATGCAAGGCTCAAAGCGTCTAATGGGTCGGTCGTAGAAATAAGGGTCCCCAGTCCTGCCAAAGCCTCTTCCATGAGAAGAAGGTTACTTTGTTCATCGTCAACCATCAGAATGGTAACCGGGTCGTTTGTTATTTTGTTTAAGTCCATGAATTGCCAACTCTGCAGTTTAAATATTGACTCAATTATCATTGTTCTTAATTTAATCGTAGACTATAGTCAAATGATATGCATTAACGATTATAGTCAATAAGATACATCGCACCGAAAAAAGGATATCCCGTGCACGATGAATTAGAAATTCGATTCAAAAAGGCGTCAGTGTTAGTTGTCGATGATGAACTCATCAACCGAGAAGTGATGCGTGAATGTTTGAGTGCGGATTTTACCGTTTACTTGGCCGAAAATGGTCAGGAAGCAATGAAGATGGCGGCGTTGAAGTCCCCTGATCTTATTTTGCTCGATATTATGATGGAAGATATGAATGGCTGGGAAGTGTGCGCGATTCTTAAGGCCTCGCCAATACTAAAAAAGGTTCCTGTCATCTTTGTGACATCCATTGAAGATGATGAAACGCAGATTCACTGTTGGGAATGTGGCGCGGTCGATTTTATTCATAAACCCGTAAACTTTGCGACATTAACGCATCGAGTTCGAACTCATATTTTACACAAGCTAAAAACGGAACTTTTAACCTCTCTAACGATGCGTGATGGTCTGACTTCCATCCCTAATCGACGCGCTTTGGATAATGATTATGATTTAATAGCTGGGCAGTGCATCCGTAATAAAGAGCCGATGAGTTTTTTGATAGCAGACGTAGATTACTTCAAAAAGTTTAATGATGAATATGGGCATGTGGAAGGTGACGATGCCTTAATTCGAATTTCTTGCGCGATTAAACAATCCCTTCTGCGAATAACAGATAAGGTCTACCGTTATGGTGGTGAAGAATTTGTGGTTCTGTTGCCTGGAACGGACAGTAGAGGCTGTGAGCTGGTGATAAATAAAATTCAAAGCGCAATTAAGGCGTGTGACATCCCACACAATCAGTCCGAATTTGGACGAGTCACCCTTAGTGTCGGTGGCGTCGCCGTTCACCCATCCCATATTTCACTCGACATTAAAGGCACACTCGACGTTGCCGATAAGTTACTTTACGAAGCAAAAGAAAAGGGACGAAACCAATTTGTGGTCAACGAATTGTAGCTCATTAGGAGGGCGTTATGACGAGAGTGTTTGGGTGGGGTGCCTTTTTTGTGTCCTTGTTACTGTCCATCTACGTGACCTATCTCTACAGTCAATATTCTACGAACGAAATTTTATCTAAAACCCACTCCACACTAGAGTCAGAGACAGCTGAAAAAGTCCGCTTGTTTCAATCAGAGATTGCGCACGACATTGATGCGATCAAGTTTTTACACTCTACACCGCCAATTAGTGGCATTACTCGAGCTTTGGCGAGCGGTGGGATTGATCCGGACGACAATACATCACTGACTCAATGGAAAGCACGCTTATCGGTGATTTTTAAGTCATTCATAGAGAACAATGCCGATGTTCGGCAGTTACGTCTTATCTCGGTCCAAGATGATGGCGACGAGTTTCTTCGTGTCGACCGCAATGGGGGACGAGTTGTTGTGATGCCCCAAGTTCGTCTACAAAATAAAAAGGAAGAGCCGTATTATCAATACGCAAAAGCCCTTGCACCTGATGAAGTCCTTGTTGGCGCCATCAACCTAAACCGTGAGCACGGAAAAATTGTGTACCCTTTGCAGCCGACATTCAGAGTTTCTATGCCTATCTTTTATGAATCCGGTCAACGTTTTGGGTTTCTAATTATCAATTTTGACGCATCGGAATTACTTAGTGGCCTTTCGCAAAAAGATGATTTAATCGATGGAGTCTGGTTGATTGATGAGCACGGCCATTTCATCATTAATTCGTCTGACGATATAGAATTTACTGAGCAACTTGCTCCCGATATCACACTTAACTCCCAATATCGAACAATGCCTGCAACTATGAGTAAAATGATATTGTTACAGCATAAGCAACATGCAGATGAGGTGTGGTACGCAACACAAAGAGCATTTACTCTTGGCACTAATGTTGACCAAAAACTCCATCTCATCGGTGTTATTAGTAAAGGGAAAGTGGATGAGGTCATTAATGGCCGACGTTATGAAATAGCATTTTTTGCGGGGATATCCATTCTGGTCATTGTGGTTTTTGTCGGCGTTTTCTATCGTTCTTATGCTGCCAGCATGAAACTCAATAAGGCCAATTCGACCTTTCAGGCTATTGTTGATAGCGCTTCTGATGCTGTAATAGGAATTAAGTCTAATGGGAAAATTAGTACTTGGAATAATGCTGCAACTCAAATGTTAGGAGTGCCTTACTTCTCTGCAGTTAATCAACTTCTGGTCGAGGTTCTGTATTTAGAGAATGAGAACCTTGGACTGAAAATCAAAGAGGTACAAAAAAGTAAAAGCAGTTTCACGTTTAAGGACTCCATATCTTCGAAGGGAGACGTGTTAATTCATGTTGAACTGCGTATATCGCCAGTGTTGACCGCGTCATTAAGAATGCTCGAATCCTATGTCATTACAATAAGAGATGTCACCTCCGATGTGTTAGCTGAGGCGCAGTTAAAGCAGCACAACCAGGAGTTAGAACAAAAAGTGAGTGAGCGTACTCATGAGTTAAAGCGCCACGCAGAAGAACTGGAGGTGGCCCATAAAAGAGCGATGGAGGCCAGTCAGGCAAAGAGCAACTTCATTTCTACTATTAGTCATGAAATGAGGACCCCACTTAATGGAATGGTCGGGACATTAAGCCTCGTTAGGAATGAATCGATAACCGCGGCTCAGGACAAATACCTGACCATGGCGGAAAATAGCGTCAATACCTTAGCGGTTCTGATTAACGACATTCTTGATTTGTCGAAGATAGAATCCGGGAAACTGGAAGTCCACCATCAACGGTTTTCTCCAAAAGATGTGATTGAAATAATGGTGCAGTCGTGTTCGGTTAAAGCGCATGAAAAAAACTTAGCTGTTGAAGTCGATACGACGGGGATCAGTTATCAGACTGTTACCTCTGACCCGAATAGGCTAAAGCAAATTATCAATAATTTATTGAATAATGCAACAAAATTTACCAATGACGGTGCGATTAGAGTCGTTGCCGCCACCCAACTGATCGAGGAAACAACGGTAAGATTGAATGTTGATGTCTTTGATACCGGGATTGGGATTGCTCAAGAAAATCAGCACCGTTTATTTCAACCCTTCTCTCAGGAAGCCTCGGACACGGCGACGAAATTTGGGGGGACCGGCCTGGGATTGTCGATCTCTCGGCAGTTGTGTGAACTTCTGCATGGTTCGATTGGGTTTGAGTCAAAACAAGGGGAAGGAAGCCACTTTTATTTTTATATTGATATGTCCTCTGAGGGCTGTGAACTGAGCACTCAAAACCGCGTATTAGATTCAAAACGTGTGGGGATCGCAGTTCATAGTGACACGTTAGACGTTTCATTAAGTCGTATGATTGAGGATTGGGGCGGTCAAGCGGTGAGTCTATTAAAGCCTGATATTGAATTGATTACTCAATTGAATGCATTAATTATAGAGGAAGACTATTTGCATTACGAAACCTTAATGCAGTTAGGTCAATCTACCCCCCAACTTAATATTATTAAGCTCAGTTCAGACACACATCTCCCCCCGCATACGATTGATTATCGTGACGGTGAAGTGACTATCCTTTCCCAACCCATAATTAGCTCCGATTTGCTTAATACCTTGTTAGGAAAGACAAACTTCAAAGCTGAGCGAAATGTTAAACAGGATAGTATAACGAAACAGGGCAATGCCGATTTTTCTGGCATTAGGATTTTAGTGGTTGATGACAATGAGATTAATAGAGAGGTAGCAAGAGGATTTTTAGAGACTTGGGGGGCAGATGTATTTAGCGCGAACGATGGGAAACAAGCGCTCGAGATTATTGAAGCTAACGCCGATGCGGGAAGTCCGTTTGATTGCATTTTAATGGATTGCCAGATGCCCATTATGGACGGTTATCAGTGCGCTAAAGAGCTTCGGTTCAACCACAGTCGTTATCACACGGCATCGGTGCCGATTATCGCGATGACAGCGAATGCGTTTTCAGGTGAAAAGGAAAAGTGTCTAGCTCATGGCATGAGCGACTACATCACCAAGCCTGTTGATTCCAATATTTTGTGTGAAAAACTATTACGCTGGACGAAATCAAAACGCCATTCAAAACAGAAACTGGAGGCTCCTATGAATAATGAACTACGAGAGTCACAATACGCAGGATGGGACAGAGACAGTGCATTAAAACGCATGAATGGCAATGAGGCACTATTTGCCAAAATAGTCTCGATATTTGAGGCATCTTCTGCAGACTACATGAATAAACTGGAGTCTGTCATCAGTGAGCATGATGTCGAGGCTATTGCGCAGTGGAGCCACAAATTGAAAGGTCTATGTGGTGATATTGGTGGTACGACACTGAGAGAAATTATGTCGGAGATTGAGACAGAAGCAAGACGAGGCGATGCTTGCCAGGACGATATCATTAACGCGAAGTACATAGAAGCAAAACAAGAGTATGCCCATTTAATGACTGAGATTGCAAAGGGAAAATAAATTGAGCGAAGACCGTACTCGATGTGAGATTAAGATGCCCTGTCATCAGTGCCAGCAAGGCCTTGAGTTATCCTTTGATTTTTCGATGGCCTTTCAGCCGATTGTTAATGTCAGTACCCAAACGGTTTTTGGTTATGAAGCCCTCGTACGCGGCCTGAATAATGAGCCTGCTTCTTGGGTATTATCGCAAGTTAATGATGAGAATCGATATATCTTTGATCAACTGTGTCGAGTTAAAGCAATCGCTCTAGCTGCTCACCTTAAGATGACTTCAATCTTAAGCATTAACTTTATGCCTAATGCTATATAGCCCTAGACGTTTTATTCGTACGTCACTTGCGGCCGCTAATCAGTATGGTTTCCCAACGGACAGAATCTTGTTTGAGTTTACGGAAACGGAGCGAATCGATGATAGTAAACGTATTTTAGAGATTATCGATTGTTATCAAGCGCTAGGATTTAGGACCGCTATTGATGATTTCGGTGCTGGGTATGCAGGATTAAATTTATTGGCAGACTTTCAACCTAACATAGTGAAGTTGGATATGGGCTTAATTAGAGGAGTAGACTCTCACAGGGCTCGTCAGAGTATTCTTTTGCACTGTATTCTTTCGTTGAAAGAGCTATCCGTGACGCCTCTGGCTGAGGGCGTAGAAACAAAAGAAGAATATGAGTGGTTTAAGAACGCAGGAGTCGAACTGATGCAAGGTTTTCTTTTTGCTAAGCCAGAATTTGAGAAATTGCCCGAAATCGAATGGTATTAGGGTGAATGTTCTTATGTAACAAGCAAGGCTCTCCACTCGAGTTTCTTTACGAATGTAAACGCATAAACTATATTTGTTTATAAAGTTAACCATCCTTAGCGTAGAGTTTTCTCTCTTTCCTGACGCACCTCCCATGTTTGGGAGGTTTTTTTCTAACTATCTTAGCCATTTATTTTTTCGTACAACCTGCATGAATTGATTCACTAGAGGAGCGTGACGGTAGTCCAATTCAACTGCAAATGATGGATTTGGGGATTTGACTTTTATGTAGTCTAGACTTTAATCCAACTAAGCTAATTCAAAAATTAATTAGAATTCTTTGTGATCTAGAAGCTAAAAATATCGAAAGCTTATCTCTATCACAAGCTTGGGAGGAAATATATGTGGTTCAGTAAAACAAAGGATGTGCCTACTGCAGAAGTAGATAGTGACTCTTTACACGACTTTAAATTAAACATGACTGCTATTACCAAGTACACTGCATGTATAATGTTCAGCCCTCAGGGTATTATTACTTTTGCTAATGATTTGTTCTGTAATACTGTCGGATATGAATTCGGAGAAATTGAGGGTAAACATCATTCAATCTTTTGTTCAAAATCTCTCAGTTCCGGTTCTGAATACCAACAACACTGGGAAGATTTAAGAGCTGGTAAGAGTCGAAGTGGTGTATTTGAAAGAGTAAGAAAAGACGGTTCACCTCTTTATATTTCTGCTGACTATTTCCCTGTTCAAGACGAAACGGGAAACGTAGTAAGAGTAATCAAAATAGCAAGGGATGTTACAGAAGAATGAATAGCCACCGACTTGATAGACACCTTTTAGTTAGACAAAATGACTAGCAGAGAGGTGCTTATGAGCAGCAAAAGATATCCAGAAGAATTCAAAATTGAAGCAGTAAAACAGATCACTGAAAAAGGTCATAGTGTGGCTGATGTCGCCAACCGCTTAGGGACAACGACTCATAGTCTTTACGCTTGGGTTAAACGC
>NZ_RJVQ01000138.1 GCF_003856525.1 Vibrio viridaestus | reverse complement strand
AAGAACAGATACTACACATGATCTTAGCTCAGAGAGCCGAGAAGCGATAAGCATGCACAGATCAAACACCACATCAATGAATCACTCGCATACATTGCACTCACTGCATCATTTGCAAGCATCACTCAGTCACAACACTATACATTCACATCATCCAACATCTCACCACTTCATCCACTTCCTTTCATCACTCCACACTATACAAACCACTTGCCACATCCACCTCAATTTGACAAATAACAAAATCACTTAAACTCTACTACACACAAACAACACGCCTCATACTACTTAATTCAAAATACAACTACTTATTGCATTATTACTCACTACATCATATCTATCCGAACAACTCTCAGTGTACGCGCTGACACGTATATATGTGCACAATCATTGACTCACTCTAAGCAACACAACAACACAACCATTACCACTACCAACACGTATT
>NZ_RJVQ01000136.1 GCF_003856525.1 Vibrio viridaestus | reverse complement strand
TCTAAGTTACTTCGTTTCTTTTTGTCCAAGTCGCTTCTCTTTTTGTCCAAGTTGCTTCTCTTTTTGTCTAASTCACTTCCTTTTTTCTTTGTGAGTWTCGRGAATATCCCYATTCATAGGTCYGAGATCCACATCTATGAATTGAAAGGTCCGAAYGATCAACTCTGCAATCAGTTGTTAGAATCAATAGGTSTTCAAATCGTTCATTTGAAWAARTTGAAACCCTTYTTATTGGATGATCATRATACTTCYCAAAAATCGAAATTCTTGATCAATGGAGGAACAATATCACCATTTTTGTTCAATAARATACCAAAGTGGATGATTGACTCATTCCATACTARAAAKAATCGCAGGAAATCYTTTGATAACACGGATTCAGCCTATTTCTCAATGATATCCCACGATCAAGACAATTGGCTGAATCCCGTGAATGAATCCCGTGAA
>NZ_RJVQ01000135.1 GCF_003856525.1 Vibrio viridaestus | reverse complement strand
TGTCGACCCCAAATTTTGACCTTTAAGTACTTTTTCGGGCATTTTCGTTATTTGGGCTATATTACGGACCCAAAATTACTTGTTCAAGCATTGTTTTCGAATTTTTTCATGCATCAAAGCTCGTTAAGACTAGATGGGGTATCCCTACATAGCGGGTGGGACCCACGGCGAWTGGTTCATCAAGTCTTCAAAAAATAATATATACGATTGCATTGCATATACTAACGGATGCGATCATACCAGCACTAATGCACCGGATCCCATCAGAACTCCGCAGCTAAGCGTGCTTGGGCGAGAGTAGTACTAGGATGGGTGACCTCCCGGGAAGTCCTCGTGTTGCATCCCTCTTTTTGCGCGAATTCCTACCGCGCTTACTTAAATGACCGTTTATTGATTATTTTTTTGCTCCCCCTGCCCCGCATTGCGGCGCAATAAAAGGGCGGGCGG
>NZ_RJVQ01000134.1 GCF_003856525.1 Vibrio viridaestus | reverse complement strand
GTTAATAGTTTTAGGGTAACTTAAATAACTACGAATTCTTACACACACGAAAACTTTCGAATTCCATGAGGATAGTATCTTACATTTTCTGCAGTTTGCAAACACAAAACTGGAAAGTATTGACAAAACTGACAATGCCATACACCTACAATATAATATTCAATAGAAGCAGCTAGAAATAACATAATCAACTATATGGTGCACAACAACAGCCTTTTGAATCCATTATTTATCTCTAAAGCTATCAGAAGAAATGTTTCAGTAATAGACATTCCATATACTTAAGATACAACACCATCCCTCTTAATTMCTGATCTCATGAGATCGTTTGTAATGCTACTGCAGTAACATTCCTAGTGTTMTCAATTGAGAACTTTAAAGTCCTTGTTCTGGACAAAAGTACTGGATACATTACCGGGGAACTGAGTATATGTAACAAGAAAGTAAAAT
>NZ_RJVQ01000017.1 GCF_003856525.1 Vibrio viridaestus | reverse complement strand
ACGATTGCTTGACGCTGGGAAACCAAAGAAAGTAGCGATCATTGCCTGCGTTAGAAAGATGGTTGTGATACTAAATTCGATGCTCAGAGATGGAACTATGTGGAACGCAAATATGGCGAAAAATTAACTATTGACGCCATACTCGTTTATGTGGACTCCCTATTTTCAATACAAATTTTTGCTTAACGATATTTGCTTGCTTATGTACGAGTTCTGATGAGGAGCTACCTTGACTCTATGACAATTTCGCTGATTAGGGTGCAACGCTTGTTAGCGAGATTTACTTCTCAAACGAGTATTCTGCATCACCTAATTTAATATTCATTTCGCATTTGTATCGAAAATTAATTGAGTTGATAATCCGTTCCATTTTTTAACATAGCAAAGGCTGTCCTGACATTTTTATTGGCTAATGCGACTGCAGCACATTTCTTACCACGTCGTTCAATTAATGCTTTTAACCAGTATTCTTTCTTGCTTTTAGGCTCTCTTTTTTCAACTTGTTGAATGACAGACATTGAGCCTGTAATAAGTAAACTACGTAAACTTATATTTTTACGTTTACCTATTGTTCCTAATTTTACTTTACCGCCAGAGCTGTGTTGAACAGGAGTTAATCCAATACAAGCTGAGACATCTCGTCCTTGTCTAAACTCCCCTAACTCTTTGTCAGCAATAGCGATATAAAGATAGATAGCATTGAGTAAACCTATCCCTTCAATCTTCATCAATTTTCGACAATCTGGTGTGTTTATAGCCCAATTCTCAAGAGCGGTATTGTAACTCTCTACCGTTACACAGATTGGCTGATATAGCGATAAGGACTTATTCAACATGGCTCTGAATGAGAAATTCAACCCATTTTCAGCGTCTTCGAGAATCAATTCGATCGTTGATATAAGCTTGCTTTCCCCTCTACCCACTTGAAAATTAAACTCACGTAAAAGGCCAGTCAATTGATTTCTCAATGCCGTTTTTTGTTTGATGCACTGCTCTCGCAAACGGAGTATAGCTTGTGCTTGCTGTTGGTGTGGCGTCTTACTTGATACAAAATGAATATCAGGTAATAACGCTGCCTGAACAATAGCTAATGCATCATTTTTATCAGTCTTTTGGTTCTGACGAATAGCCATAACCAACCGTGTTGAAATGAGTTTAGCTTCATGCCCAAGAGAACGACTAACCTGAGCCCAATAATTAGACCCACTACATGATTCGAATACCAAGACAGAAGGAGATTGTTGACGCAAAAATTCACTAAATTGCTGAGGTGTCAGTTCTCGGTTAGAAAGCACTTTTGAGTTCGAATAAACACATACTTGAATAGCTTTAGTGGCTAGGTCAACACCAATGATCGTAGTACCCATGTCGTTCTCCCAAAGTTTTGACTTACCTAAAAAGGTTAGTCGGTCATTAGAGCGGGAGTCCAATTATCTTGTTAGTTTTCTAAAACGATCACCCTCTCCGACACATCCGACACCAGCTTTGATGACTAATTTTATGAGGCATGTTCCTAAACCCAAATAGCTTTTCAATTTCATTAAATCCCCTCGCCTGTACGCCACATTTGGGGCAAGTGTGAAGAACTGAATTTATATGTTCAAAAATTTTGTGTCCATCGTTCAACGGTGTGATTACATTTGATGAAATAAAATTAATCCCCAGTATTTTCCTTACTGCCGAGACGGACACTGGGTATTCAAGAGTTTGAAAGTTTGATAGTTTCTGATATACACACTCACCCATTTGTAATGTTTTGCCTGAGGTTTTTCCATAAGCAATTACTCCCTTGTTTTCTGAGTAGAAGTAAACTGTTCGCTGTGCACCAATATCTCTTATAAGCCGCTGACAATACATATCTTTTGCAACTATTATTTGCTTAGTTAACATCATAGTTTCATCAGAAACATTTTCATGTTTACTTAAATTAAACAAATAAAAAGAGCTTTCTGAAAAGGCGTCATCTTGCTCTTTTTGTGAGTTCGACTTGACCACTTTCAACCCCTCTTCTAGCAAAAAGGCTAAAACTTTTTGCTTGCTCATTGCCATTTGCCTCATCATTTCTTCGATAGCATGGTGTTGCTCACCACTAATCCTGACAGTTGTACTGACTAGAGGTTTTGATGCGTGGTTGACATCTGATTTCGACATTATTCGGTTCACCTTTGACAATAAAAGTACGGGCTGTTTTACAAATATAATTTAGATTCATTTTTGATTCAAATTAAATCAGGAGCTGATTTTTAATGATTCACATTGAATCTAGTCGTAAAACATCTTATGATTCAACTTGATTCACTTAGAATCAGAGCCAAACTCCGAATAACCTTAAGAGGATGACAACCATGTCTAACATTATTAAACTCCCACACCGTTGCCCAAACCGTAATTGCGAACATCATACGGAAGCCTCTACTCACAGAGAGCTAGACGAAAAATTTGGTTATAGAAACATGCCAAATGGCGTAAGAAGCCAAAGCTGGTGTCGAGAATGCCGCAAGAAAAGCTAATAAGAACAGCACCACCGGAAGTACGCACTTCCGGTGGTGTTTAATGTAATAAAGACGCGATAGAACAATGAAAACTAACGCCGCAAACAGTGGCGCTTTCACCAATGTTGCAGCAACAAAAAACCTTAAAACAACAAGCACCCAAGCGTTAAGCGTCCATTGATTTGCTTTGTTATATGCGTGCTAAATGGTCCTCGACATAAGCCAAAGTTTGGAGCTTGTCATACCTACCACCTGGGTACCAGTCCTGAAAAATTTGCTCATTATTAAAGAACTCTAAATCATTAAATTTCTCAGAAAGGGGCGTTTGGATAACTCCAAAAAGAGGAGCAGAAAAGCCATCAAATTGATCACTTGTTAAATCGTAAATCCATCCATCAACCAACGTCCAATAATGCCGTTCATCATTTAGGTAATCGTAGCCTTCTACAACTTTTACGTCACATTGGGGATAAGTTTTCTTCACTATATGAGCAAAGACTCTTGAAGCTCCTTCACAGCTATTTTTAGGAAACTGAAATGACCCCATAAATAATGAAAAACGGTCTTGTGAACCTTTTTCATAGATAGACCGAACTTTCTTTGCTAATTCTATAATTTCACGAGTCATCATTTTCCTCTACTTCGAACGACGAAAGCATATAACGCCTTGCTAAGGTGCGGCTAACTGCCAAAAAACCTGAGCAAAACTATCGTAATCACTAAAGCCAACCGAACCCAAAGCGCCAAAGGTTAGCCGTCACTCTTGAGCAATTTGTTAGCATTACTTGCCGACAGATGTTGCTGCTTCACTATGCACCTTAACTAACTCTGCTTGAGACGGTGTTGCGAAATAGAAAACGACTGCCAAAATCACACCCAATACGCCGACAAAAAAACCACCTACTGTGTAGAACTTTAAGCGTTGATTCTCTTTAGTGTGTACCGAGCCCATTTCCTTAATATGAGTAGTTAACGGCTCTAAAAGCAAAGGTTCTGATAGTTTTTCCCGAACTCGTTGCATGTGTAACCGAATATCACTTGGCAACCCTTCAAATGGCTCATCTTTTCGATAATCTGTTATATATCCTGCCACTAATTCTGAATAACCCTCTAATTCTGGTAAGCGTCCGGCATAGATATCTCTTAACGTATTCTTCAGCGTCGGTTGAATTTGAGACTGAGAAAGCCCCCTAGTAGCAGCAATCTCTTTCAGAGCAGTCCATTTTGGCTGCGAGTGCTTCAAGGATGCAAAGAGATCTTTTTCAAATTCACTGACCGATTTTTTGAAAATTTTATAATCTATAATTGCTTCAATTATTGAACTAAAAAACCATATAAAGAAAGACGTGACCACTACAGCAATAACGATCACTAACAATGTTACTTCCCAATTTTCCATTTTCCCTACTTAGTCAAATTTTACTTGTAATGCTAACAGTTATTATATGGACATTGTCCACATGACAATGTCCATATAAGTGACACTATCCTATTCAATGCAATGTCCTAACCAGCTGATTTCAAGCTCCAAATTAAAATTTACTTCTGTACCTACTCGACAAAATACCGACATGTTCCTTGATAATAAGCGCCTTGGTATTTTGCCTTACAATACGAGTCTAAACTATACCATTAACTGCATATTCAATCATTTGCTAATGTAGATCAATAAAGAAAGTGGATTACATTGGGTTTGGGATGCACGTTGAGAAGTGTTCATCAAGCCATTGGACGAATTGCTTTTCTTTTGGTTCCAGCAATTTTGCTTGATGCAGAAGAACATAATTGTGCCCTGATGGAACAAACCCGAACGGCGCAATTAACCTGCCACTGTTAAGATCATCGGCAATTAAAGGATACGAACCAATAGCGACGCCTAGCCCATCAACAGCGGCTTGGAGGCAGAAATAGAAATGGTCAAAGGACTGATTATTCTTATCTAACTGAAACGGGTGTTTGGAATGGCTTGCCCAATGATGCCAGGCGCCTTTGCGGGTATCGCTATGGAGGAGTAAAGCGTTGGATAACTCCTGTTCGATGTTCTGCCAATACTGAGGCGAACATACCGGCCCGACCCACTCTTCTACCAGTTGGTGAACTGCGTACTCTGAAGGTATAGAAAAGTCATCGCGACGAATCGCCATCGATAAGCCGGATTCACCTAATGTGACCGGGCCACCAGCGGTCGATAAGCGGATATCAACACCGAACGCACTGTAATAGTTAGAGAGCCTTGGCATTAACCAACGCATTGTCAGTGTCGGTTCACAGGAAACCTCAATATAATTCGCCGCCACATTTTTGAGTTTATTGATTCCGGTGTCTAACGCATCGAACGCAACGTTGGTGTATTGCTTAAGCAGTTCACCTTCGGGCGTAAGCGCCAATCCGCGGCCTTTCTTGTAGAACAGTGCCTGAGAAAGGTGCGCTTCCAATAGCTTAATCTGCTTACTCACCGCTCCGTGAGTAATGTGCAGTTTGTCTGCAGCTTCGGTAAAGCTGGCAGATTCTGCCGCAATATGAAAAACGTGGTAAGCTTTAAGGTGTCTCATCTGTGACTTTTTCTCACGCTAACTGTGCCATCTTTTCGATTATAACCTGCGCTACAATAGATACAATCATTTCACATAATGACAATGTGAGATTAAAAAATGGAACTAACAAGCTACTTAATTTTAGGGTTATTAATCGTAATAAGCCCTGGAGCGGATTTCGTATTAGTATTGAAAAACAGCCTTAGCCGAGGAAGAACAGCAGGTGTATTAACAGGGATTGGAATTGGCATGGGCGTCTGTATCCACATCACCTACTCCATTTTAGGCATCAGTCACTTATTGTCACAGAACATGGTCATTTTCAATATCATTAAATACGCCGGTTCAGCCTATTTAATCTACTTGGGTATTACGGGAATATTCGGTTCCAAGACCGCGTTCGATGCAAAGCACTCTATCGCCCCCAAAGAAGCCGTCCCTTTACGACGCTATTTCGCTCAAGGCTTTTTGTGTAATATGCTCAACCCCAAAACCATGCTGTTTTTCCTCAGTGTATTCAGTCAACTTGTCTCTGTAGACGGCGATAACTCGACTTCATTTACCCTGCTTTATGGCGTTTACATGTCCGCATTACATATCATCTGGTTCTGCCTAGTGGCATTTCTTGTCACGTCAGAGAGCGCTTTAGCCATATTACATAATGCCGGACATCGAATTAATCAAGCGTGCGGATTCGGACTGATCGCATTTGGGTCGGCTTTATCGCTTTCTAATTGAATAAGTAAACAGAATACCGCTAAATTTCTTGGCGAGGGGATATAACGTATTAGTCTGTCGCGGCACTGGTAAATAATAAACAAGTATCAGGAAGCGTTTGTAAAGATAACAGACGCTTCCCAACTAAACGATTCAAACAGATATATTACCCTGTATACTTAGTCATGTTATCAATGCATGCTTTTGCGGCGTCCCACAAATCATCTTCCCAGCGATTTGGACTAAATAATTCTGTAGACCACACTCCGTCAAATCCAGTCGACTTAACGGCATCAGTAAAGCCTTGGATATCAACGTCGCCTTCTCCAGGGAAATAATTTCTTTGAATCATTTCATCCCACACTTCACCTGGGTATGGACGACGACCATCACAAAAGTGGACCCCATAAATGATATCTTTACTCAACTTAGCAATATCGTCCGCAGTATAACCAGAGCAATGTAAGTGCCAAAAATCAACCACAATACCAATATTACCTTTATCTAGTGTATCAATAATATCTTTTGCTTGTTCAACTGTATTAAATTGAGTTTCAGTAATAATTTCAATTTGATACTGAACACCATATTTTAGTCCAATATCTGAAATAGCATCAATATTGTCCATCATGATTTTCATAATGGATTCTTGAGGTAAATGATCAATACTAAATAGTGGCAATATTTGTACTGTTGGGCATTCTAAATCATGGGCAATTTGCGTTAATCTTTCGGCCTCTTGCAACATTTCTTTGCGCTCATCTACCTGATGTCTCTCTATACTCAGTAACGCATTCACACATGCAGTATTGAGTCCAAAACTATCGACTCGCTGCTTGAGAGCTTTGGTTGTGCCTCCATTATCTAAATATCTAAGTAGCTTGGTTTGAATGAACTCTAACGCATCGTACCCTGTCTCGTGAGCGATTCTAGTTTCAGTCATTACATTACAATAATTTGTCGATATTCCATGTAGGGCTTTGATCATAACATTGTCCTTTTTGATTGTTTTTTGATGTAAAAAATCACACAAAGATCTTATCAATCAAATTTAAATCAATAAAACTGGTCAGTCACAAATTAAGGATGATAAAACATCAATTTAAATGGAATAATTATCAGGTTTAATATTGACATTCAGGGTAAATTCTATTGGTTAGTATATTATACTAGTAACTAATGAAATTGATTTTATATTAACATCTCTTTTCTTTTTCAGAAGATTAAAATGTAAAAAGCCTCAAATAATATGAGGCTGTATTTAATATCAATCCATAAATATAAAGCTAAAAATAGTAATATTTTATATTACTATTATAATCTCGACTCTTGTTCTCTATATATCAACCCTTTACGGTCATATTGTTTCTGCATTATATGGTCTTCCATTTTTTCCAGTGAAACACCATTGGTTTCCGGCAAATACTTTCTGATGAAGAAATACGATAGAACCATAAAGAACGCAAAGACCCACATTGGGAATGCGCCCCTAAAATGCTCATTAAGCCATGGACTATCATTCATCACTGGGAATACCAAACCAATGAGGAAGTTACTCACCCATAAGCAACCAACCGCGAAAGACATACCTAGCGCACGATAACGGTTAGGGAATATTTCAGACACAATAATCCATGCGCCCAAACTCCATGAGAATGCAAAACAAATCATAAACGCCATCATACCTAACAATGTCCAGTAGCCCATTTGGATTGCAGCTTCACCTTCTAACCCTGCTGACTGATAGATAAAATAAGAGGTTAGTAACAGGCCAGCAGTTGCACCTAAAGATCCAAGTTTCATCAGTGGCAATCTGCCAACTTTATCCATCAACAAGGAACCAATGAATGTTCCGACGAGCTGAATAACTCCAACCCATATGGTTAGAAATAGTGCAACTTCGTTGTTTCCTGTTACTTTTTCCAACACAACCGGAGCGAAGTACATGATTACGTTAACACCACTGGCTTGTTGAAATATCACTATCATTCCAGCGATATACACAAACAACCAAAATCGACGTTCCTTATGGACGTTTATATTTTTCTGTTCATTTCGTTGTTTAGCTTCGTCTTCAATCGATTTCTGAATATCCGAAACAACAACCGGTGCATAGTCAGAATTAAAGATACGAGCAAGAGTACGTTCAGCTTCCTCTAGTCTGCCAACCATTACCAACCAACGTGGTGATTCCGGGATAAAGAAAGAAGCTAGGACAAAAAGAGTGCAAGGAATAGCTTCAGAGCCAATCATAATGCGCCAGCCAATGTTCGTCATCCACTCATGTGTCATCCCTTTCGCGATGAGGAAGTTCACGATAAAAATAACAACTTGTCCGAATACGATGGCAAAATTCTGTGAACTAAGAGCACGACCACGGATTTTCTTTGGTGATACTTCTGACATATACATAGGAGAAACAGAAGAAGCAATACCGACAGCTAAACCACCAATCATTCGATAAATGATAAACCAGAAAAAGGAATCGACAATGGCCGCACCGATAGCTGAAATAGTGAAGAGGATAGCCGAAAGAATTAACGCCTTTTTTCTACCCCATTTAGCCGCAACAGTACCTGACAAGAACGCACCGACTATACAACCAATGGCAACGTTAGATACAGCCCAACCAACACCTAATGGACTTAAATCAAAAAAGCTTTGAATCGGACCTATTGCTCCAGATATAACAGCAGTATCGTAACCAAGGAGCAATCCTCCAAGTGCTGCAACAGCACATATAACTAAAATGTATTTTAAATTATAATCTTTATTAATATTTTCATTATTGGACATAAAGCCTCCGGATAAGCTTAAAATTAATTTTAATTAAAAAAGTGTTCCCTATGCATAAACTAGATGCATCAACAAAAGGAAAACGAGAGTATATTCTTGACTAATTAATTTTATTAGGCAGGTTCATGTTTATTGGTATAGTAATTCAATAAATTAAAAAACTCAGATACTACAAAATCAATAAATTACCATCTACATCAGTACATTACCCTCCTAAAAATATCGTAATAAATTCGATAATGGCATAGAACACTCAGGTAATTCTATTCATTAATCACTGTAGATTATGAGAGGAAGGTCAATTTTAACTTTTCATATAAAGCACTTTTTTGATTAAATCCTATCAATTATCTAATTTATTTGGTGATAAAAACACCTCTTTGAGTTTATATATAAATGGTTATCTTTAATATAAAATCTATAATTATCAAGCAAATACACCCCCTGCGTAACTATCAATAAAAAAGCTCGCTAATTGCGAGCTTTACTTTAATAAATAAAAACCAGAGATTTAATTAAAATTCAATTTCCGCACCAGCTAAATACGCCAGTTCGGCATCTTCTGCATCCGTATTGGAAACTTCAGCAAATAGTTTAACCGCATTAAATTTCGGAAATTCATAGGTGACGTTGGCATACCATTCGTTGACCGATTCCTCAGCCTCCGGTTTATTATTAACGTAGCCAAGTGCTACTTTCGTCGCGTCTGTGACATTAAATGTGGTCACTAAGTTGTACACTTCGAGGGTGTCTTCAGCATCGGAATAATCTGCGGCGAACGTTGCAAAACCCGCGTCATACAACGCACTAACCCCATAAGTGTTAAGAGTATCACCGTCCACTTCCACCTCTCGGTTCTGATAAGAAGCAGCTAATTGGAGCTTATCGATAGCGATGGAAGCAAAAGCATCGAATGACTGCTCGCCTTCGTTATCTTCACCCTTGGCCTGCAGATCGGTCGATAGCATCAACTCGACGTTGTCTTGATTGAAACTCAGCAAAATGACGTTATCGCCGTCAGTTTCATCGAACGCGACATCATCAGAATCCATCTCATAGTCTTCCGCTATCCCAAACTCATCTGACGCATAATCTTGTCTACCAACAGACAATGAAACATTGCTCGTCTCGAATCCAATAAAAGCGTCTTTTAACTCCGCACTATTTTGATCCTCATCGCCATTCGCCGCATCATCAAAATCGAATTTAATCACCCCAAACGCGGTTACATC
Organism: Vibrio viridaestus; assembly: GCF_003856525.1. Lineage (GTDB taxonomy): Bacteria > Pseudomonadota > Gammaproteobacteria > Enterobacterales > Vibrionaceae > Vibrio > Vibrio viridaestus. Next base: position 32,890 of record NZ_RJVQ01000017.1, on the reverse strand, counting down.
TTCCGTCACTTCATAAGCAACGGAATTTTCGATTTCAAGCGAATCGTAATTAACATAAAGATGCTGATCTTCACCATTATCTTTCTGTAACTGAATTTGGATATCACCATTAATTTCATAAATAAAACCATCTTTATCGACGATTGAGGCAGCACTAGCAGAAGTGGCCGTTGTTGCGGCGATAATAGCGGCAGTTAATATAAGCTGTTTCATTTTATTTCCTTATTAATTTGCCTTTCTTCAGGCAATAAAAAACCCCACTGCAATCAGCGTATATTTGAGGTTTGATGAATGTTAATTACGTATATTGAGAACTAATAAACTTATTAATATCTGGTTTAAGGGCGCAGAAATCCCTACCTCATTTCATTGAGGCATAATATGTATTCATGTATTAATCTTTAATTAATAACGAATATTGAGTAACTCACCTATTAAACGGTATTAATCTTTAATACTCAGTTCCTTGCTGTAACAGCGTTCAAGCTCGCTCAAGCTATAGAAATAGTGAGTTCCTGGATAAATCTGACAATCCGCCTTAAATTGAATCTCTTTTTCGTTATAAAGCATTTTGACCAGTGTTTCGTTATTCTTCGCGCCACTCTTATAAACGTCCCATTGAATATTGGCTGAATAAGGTGTTACCCAACCGCCACGCCATGGATTATTTTCCTGAGTATACAAAATCGCTGGATCGGCCGATTGATTACTGCCTTTAACATGCAGTAAAGCGGCAAGGGGCATAATTTGTTCAGCATGCGCGAAACGCAGCTTTGCAACATGCTTGGTAGACTGAGTGCCGTTAGCGACAGCATCCATCTCGTTAAACATATCCTTTAACAGCGGCTTGGCGATGTTGTATGTCACGCCATTCCCATCCGCGAAGCTTGGGCCTTTTTCATAGAAATCTTCAGCATCGGATAAATAGGCAAACCATGCCGACTCTTGGGGTGTGATAAATTGTTTTAGATCCCAGTCACCGCCCTGAGCCTGTGCTTCACGCAGCATACCGGGGCCGATGATAAACATGTTGTAAAGCATTGAAGCCGCGTCAACATCGCTAGTGATGTACTTCCAGTCATCTTCGGTTTCATCGGGCTTTCTGGTATTGGTTTTAAAACAGTTATCAGCGGTCACATCACACTGCTTGTCTTGTGACAAGTCGTTCTCAAGAAAATCGACGAAATCTCGGGTGTATATTCTTTCCAGCATTTCACGCGCCATTAACTGAGTTTTTGGCAAGGCAGCAAGCTCATCAAATACAGCATCTAACTTGTCCGAATCTTTGAATGCTTTATACGCTTTATAATTGTCAGCGTATTGCTGATATTTTTCGTTTTTCTTGGGATTGGTTTTATGAAAATACAGTTCAAACCGATTGACGAGCTGATCGTCGATTTTATTTGACTGCGTTGGCTTCTGATAACAACTCGCTGCATTATCTTGTACGTAATTCACGTTCTGAGCGAGCGATTGCATAAATTGGTAGGACGTTTGATTAGCGCGTTCCTCACCAGAAGTTTGCACTTGGATGCAAACAGGTTTCTGGGCATTATTTGTCAGGATAGAGCTCAAACGTGTTGCCATCCGCGACGCAATCCCCGCAGGTTCTTCTTTGCCCACAGCGGTTAATAACCCATAACCTAATTTCTCATTTGCTTGAGTAACTTTATCGATTATCGGCCCTAACTTTTCGCCTAATGGCGTCAGTTGACCACGCTTTTTCGCTAAGTCCCACACCTGCTTAGACAGCACATCGTATTTCGGACTGGAAAGTGCACGTGCTCCATGACGCTCAACTAATTGTGTATAAACAACATGATAGCCAGAAGGTGGTGCTTCATAAGTGTTGGGATCTTGTTGTGCTGAATACGTCGCCTTACTGCTGTACTGATAGCCATCAGCAGGACTCTGTGCTAGTGCGGTCTGACTTACACCACTCAGTAGTGCCGTAGCAATGGCAGAGGCGATAAAAGTATAACGAATCATTAAGCTTCCTTTTCATTCAAATAACATCATGTGTCTGATCAATACTCAAAAGACAGGCAGAACATTAAACAGCCATTATGACATTTTCATTTCATCCTTACGCATTTTGCACATACGTGCAAAATATTCATATTTTTGTCATCTATCTCTTCTAAGGTAATTTCCATCAACACACCAAAAGGAGAATATTGTGTTTGGTTCCCCCACCAGTCCGGCCTCGATGCAAATAAGTGCATTGCAGAGATGGAAACATCGTTTTGCTGTTGCCAAACAAGAACCCGCTAATATCTTAGCATTACTGCTGTTGGTGTTTTTTGCCTATTTGATTGTGGCTCCGGTTCTGTCCATTGTGACCGATTCATTTATCGTTCAACCGGGTGACGAAATGCGCACCCATCTCAATGAAGGTGATACAACCGCGTATTACTTATCAAGAGTCCTAACCTCGCGCATGTCGCAACTGCTCTTGTGGGAACCATTGCAGCACACAATCAGTGTTGCCGCACTCACCGTCCTTTTCGCCTTACTCCTCGGAGTCACTTTGGCGTGGTTAGTCAATAGAACCAACATGCTTGGGCGTAAATGGCTTGCCACCGCGTTAGTCGTGCCTTTTATGCTGCCATCCTGGACGTTCGCCCTCGCTTGGACAACCATTTTCAAGAACCGCACTGTGGGTGGTCAGCCCGGCTGGTTGGAGGCCTTGGGGATCAGTACACCAGACTGGATGGCTTACGGCTTCTTCCCGATGGTTGTGATTCTCGTCATCCACTACGTACCACTTGTGATTTTAATTGTGGGAAATGCGCTGCGACGCTTTGACTCTCAATTAGAAGATTGTGCCCGACTCCTTGGTGCAGACCGCAGAACAATTTCGCTAAAAATTATATTGCCCTTAGTTCGCCCTGCTCTGCTTTCAGCTGCCCTACTTATTTTTGCTGATTGTATTGGTGAGTTTGCTATCCCTTATGTATTGGGTTTACCGGTGAATTTCAACACGCTCTCCACCAGCCTTTATCGAGCACTCGATTCTCGTCAAAGTGGTGTGGCTGCGGTTGTCGCTCTGGTCATTATGCTGATTGGTATTGTCACCCTGATGATTGATATTCGCATGATGAAAGAAGCGCGTCGATTTGTCACCGTTGGCGGTAAAGGACAAATCGAGCGCATCAATCAGCTTGGGCTATGGCGCCTACCCGCTACTGGATTAGCAGGGCTGTTCGTCTTTATCGGTGTCATCCTGCCACTAACGACACTCTTTCTATCCACCATCATGATTTTACCGGGTCGATTTAATCTCGAGAATTTCACGCTCGATTACTGGATTGGAGAGAACCTCAATACACTCGCCATGCACAGTGGCATCCTGTTCACCAAAGAGTTTTGGGATGCAGCATGGAACACGATCATGATTGTCGGTAGCGCATCCACAATTTCAGGTGTTCTAGGCTTACTGATCGGCTACTCCGTTCTGCGCTGCAGTATTCCGTGGGTCGGTCAAACACTCAAACAAATCACGTTTATGCCCTATTTAGTCCCGGGCATCGCCTTTGCTGCCGCGTTTCTTTCCCTGTTTGCGGTTTCACACGGGCCAATTCCTGCACTCTACGGATTGCCTGTCTTACTTATCATTGCCCTGATTGCGGAGCAGATGCCCTTCGCCAGCCGCTCAGGGATAGCCGCCATGACACAGTTAGGTAAAGAACCTGAAGAAGCGGCGCGAATTGCGGGGGCTAACTGGTTCAACCGTTTAATTCGCATCATCGTGCCTATTCAGGCCGCACCTTTAGCCACTGGAATACTGTTGCCTTTTATTTCCGGTATTAAGGGAGTCAGCCTGTTCATTATTCTCGCGATTCCGGCAACCGATGTTTTAACCACTTATTCATTACGTCTTATTGACTACAACTACGACCAAGCTGCCAATGCTGTTGTACTGATGATCGCACTGGTTGCCTGGGGTGGCACTGTCTTGATTCAACGAATTTCAGGCACTGGCCTCGCACAAGGACTGGAGAGTTAACATGCCAACCATTACTTTATCTCAACTACAAAAAACCTATCCCGGCGCGCAAACGTCAGCGGTAAAAGAACTGGATCTGACTGTCAAAGATGGTGAGTTTATGTGTTTACTCGGACCGTCTGGCTGCGGAAAAACCACCATATTACGCATGATTGCAGGTATCGAGCATACCAGCGGTGGGTCAATCTCCATCGACGGCGAGATCATGGATTCGGTTAAAGACAGCTGTTTCGTTCCACCAGAAAAGCGTGGTATCGGCTTAGTTTTCCAAAGTTATGCCCTATGGCCTCACATGACTGTTGAAGAAAACGTGGAATTCGGGCTCAAACTGAAAAAGGTTCCCCGTCAGGAACGTAAGCAGCGCTGCATGGACGTCATGGAAAAACTGCGCATCGAAAATTACGCCGATCGATATCCTTCTCAGCTATCAGGTGGACAGCAACAGCGTGTGGCGCTGGCTCGAATGCTCGTAGTCAATCCTGGTGTACTGTTGCTTGATGAACCGTTATCCAACCTTGATGCGGCGCTGCGACTGGAAATGCGCGCAGAACTGCGCCGTATCCACCAGACCTTTGGCACAACGATCATTTTCGTCAGTCACGATCAGTGGGAAGCAATGACGTTGGCGACGACCATTGCGGTGATGAGTAACGGTGAGCTTCAGCAAGTAGGTACTCCGGATGATATCTATGCCACGCCAGCGAATCGCTTCGTCGCTGAGTTTATTGGTACACCCAAGCTCAATATGATCAATCTTAAGACACAAAATCATCACTCAACGGATAAGTGTGGTCATTTGCGTCATCAGCTATCTCAACACCATTTTGATATCAATCAGGCGCAATACTGTGGAATTCGCCCTGAGGCGATCGTGTTGCATCAAAATAAGGTCGCCAACAGCGTAAAAATGACCGTCGAATCGATTATGCCAACCGGTGGAAGTTGGGTTATCGAACTCCTTCAGGGGCAAGAGCGTTTGTTCCATTCGACGCAGTTGCGCCCGACATTCAAGGCCGGCGATACCGTGTTCTGTGAACTACCCGAAGAATCCCTGCACTACTTCGCACCAGACGGTAATCGGCTTGAGCCGACACCATCAAATATCAAACCTATCTGGCTACATACAACAAATAACGCCTGTGCCTATTAGGTTTACTTCACCCGAAACAGATTAATTGAAATACCCATTAAGGAAATGGATATGAAAATGAAATACAACTTGCTTGCTCTGTCTGTGGTAACTGCTGGCTTATCATTTACTTGCCACGCAAATGAATCTTTCGATTTACAGTCAATGATAGCCGCGGCTAAAAAGGAAGATCCGATTATTGTTTATGCACCGACAGGCAAAATCGTCCAACAAGCAAAAGACTTTACGGCAAAATATGGGATAGAAGCCGTCGGAATTAAAGCGAAAGCCCCGCATATCATTGAAATCATCAGTCGGGAAGCGCAAGCCGATAACGTGAAAGCGGATGTCGCCCTAATCGAAGACGCCCCCGCAACGCAAGTGCAACTATTGAAGAAAGGCTATGTGACAAGCTGGGTTCCTGATGATATGAAGCAAGATATCAGTCAGGATAACCAAAACCCGTTAACTGTGGTTTTGGCTCCGAACGTCTGGGCGTACAACACAGCTCAATACAGTACCTGCCCTATCACCAATATCTGGCAATTAACAGAACCTAAATGGCGTCACAAAATTGCCATGCAGGATCCATTAATCAAACCTTTATACGTCGATACCTTTAACCAAATGGCATCCCACTATGATGACCAAATGGCAAAAGCCTATCAGGCTCTGTATGGCAAAGCGTTAAAGACCGATGAAGGTTCTGCAACGGCGGAATTTGTTAAGCGTCTGGCTCAAAATGGTCCTCTGCTCACCAAGTCCGACGGTGATGCCGCGCAGGCAATCGGCGCACCCGATGTGAAAGACAGTTTCGTAGGCTTAATCAGTACCGCTAAATTCCGCGAAAATAAAAATGGCATGAAACTGGGTATTTGCCACGATATGAAACCGTTTATCGGTTCTTTGTACCCTTCTCCGGGTGTGATCACGACTAAAACTAATAGCCCAAATGCGTCTAAGTTATTTATTCACTATTTGATGACCGCAGAAGGCATAAAGTTACAGGGTATCGATGGAAAAATGTCTTCCAACCAGAAAGTCGCTCTCCCGGCTGAGGAAGCCTCAGGTATTCAACAATACCGTACCCAGTTGATGACGTTTAAAACATCGTCATTGAATTCGGACTGGCAACAACGTCAGGATTGGATGGATCTTTGGAGCCTCAATTACCAACGCTAAGTTATCCGCAAGACTCACAATTAACACGCCGCGTACCCAGTGCTACGCGGCTCTAAAGGACATCGATTTTTGAATTTATCAGAACTTGAAACCAGAGAAATCTCTCTGCACGAAATAATACAACAAGCTGGTTCTCTGGCTCTGCAACATTTTTTGTCTCGCAAGCCGGGTGACTACACGCTTAAAGGCGCTCAGGATTTTCTCACTGAAGCCGATTCCCTCGTCGAACGCTATATACGCGGCAGGCTACAGGAACGGTTTCCAGATGACGGCATCTTAGGCGAAGAGAGTGGCGGCAACCCCGATCATTCGCGACTTTGGGTCATCGATCCTATCGATGGAACCGCTAATTTTGCTCGAGGAATTGGCCATTTTTGTGTAGTTCTGGCTTTTATCGAAGATGGCGTAACCCTGTTAGGCGGTATTTATAATCCGGTTACAGAAGAACTGTATCTGGCACGAAAAGGAGAATACGCGGTAAAAAACGAGGTGCCATTGTGTGTCGCCAATACGTCTGAATTAACTGCCGCTTCGTTCGAATTAGGTTGGTCAAACCGCGTTTCACAGAAGCGATACTTAGATGCGTACAGTGCACTGCTCTCATCAGGAGCCAACATCCGACGCGGCGCATCAGGCGCTCTGGCACTAGCATGGGTCGCCGAGGGTCGAACTGACGGCTATGCCGAACTGCATATGAACGCTTGGGACTGTCTGGCGGGATTACTACTAGTTGAAGAAGCTGGCGGAAGAATTTGCCGCTACCCTGAAACTCACGCCGATATTCAGCGTGGGGGTGCCGTGCTGGCTGCTGCACCGAACGTTGCTAAAGCGCTTTCCGTTGCCACTCAAACAGAGATCAAATCTCCTGTTTCTCTTTGTATGCAGGTATAAATCATGACCACCCATGTTCCACACTATCCCAGACCACCCATCAGCTTAATTGAATCCAATATTCCGAACTGGAACGTTGATATTTACATTGGCGGCTCAACCGGTGCTGCCGATATTTCGCTATTACATGAACATAACATCACGACCGTTATTAACTGCGCCGTCAATCTCGATATCGATTTAGTCGAACAGCTCGACAGTCAATACAATGAGCAACTCAGCCCATTTGGCGCAGGTCCAATCCGCTATTACAAAATCGGTTTAATCGATGGTCCTGGGAATCCAGAATCCATGGTGTTAGCCGGTTATCATTTGATGTGCTCTAGCCTGAGTCAGCAGATACCGGATAAACCGTCTTACAAAGTTCGTGATAAAGGTAATATTCTCGTTCACTGCCGAGGTGGAAGAAGCCGTTCAGTAACGATAGTCGCCATTTTCCTTCATCTGGAATGGCCAGAAAAGTTCCCCACTCTCGATGCCGCGATTGCTCATATTCGTGATAAGCGTCAATTACATCCAGATGAATGGTTTGAAACGCCGAAACCCATGCTAATAGAACTTGCGCAGCGCGCGATTAACATGGAAACTTTATTACGACAAGCTGGTTACGGGCAAGATAAATACAATTTGAATTTATGAGTATTTCAAAACAAAAATTGGTTGCTAGTGCAGCGGAAGTAGCACGTTTAGCTGGTGTATCGCGTTCAGCCGTGTCGCGCACCTTTACGCCCGGTGCGAGTGTTTCAGAAGAAACTCGTCAGCGCGTATTAGAGGCCGCCGACACACTGAACTATCACGTTAATCATCTTGCTCGAGGTCTTTCAAACGAACGCAGCAGACCAGTGTGTCTGCTCGGTGCCAATTTGAATGCCCCTTATCAGGCAAGATTGCTCGACACCCTGACGCAAAAATTGCAGCAGGCCGGTCGCGCTGTCATGGTGATCAATACATCCGGAGCAGAGTCTGATGCCGATGCTGCTCTTCGTCAGACACTGAATTATCGCGCTTCAGCCACCATCGTATTATCTGGAACTCCGCAGGGTTCATTAGTTGAAACCTGTGTGAACAGCGGTCAGCATGTCATTCTGGTTAACCGTGCGGGTCAGTTTGATGGTGCTGATCATATCTCACTGGATTATTCCAGCACTATGTATGATGCGTTGTACATGCTAAAACAGGCTGGGTGTAAGCGTCTTGCTGTCATTTCGTCAACCATTCAGTCCCCTAGTTTATTAGGCCGAGAAAAGCTATTTTTATCCGCAGCGCAGGACGAAAATATCGAGTGCTTAGTCTATCGTTCAGGCCCCACAAGCTACCAAACCGGTGTGGATACCGCGCGTCAGATTCTTCCCTCACGTAAACGTCCTGACGGTGTGTTTTGTGTCACTGACCTGATTGCCTGTGGCTTTATGGATGCGGCACGGCAGGAGTTTAAACTGAGTATTCCTGACGATCTCTGCGTGATTGGATTTGATAACATCGAACAAGCGGGCTGGCTGAGTTACCAACTCACCACGTTTGGACAACCACTGGATGATATGACGGATGCGATTGTCAATCGCTTGGAAAAGACCGATGAAACAGGACACAGCGGAGAGACACTACTGTTTACCGCTCCATTAATATGGCGACAGTCAGTGCGGTTGGCGAAATTGGAATAGGTATTTATAGGGCGCGGATTATCGCTGCCTGAACCTGCTAGGGCTGATACCGAACCAACGACGAAACGCTCGCGAAAATGCGCTGGTTTCAGAGTAGCCCAGCATCAGTCCCATCTCCGTTATCGGGATATGACTTTGTTGCAGATATTGTTTTGCCATATCGCATCTGACGCGCTCGACCAACTGGCGAAACGTGATACCTTCAGCGCGCAATTTACGTTGTATGACCACACGACTGTCACCCATGCTATTCGCAATAATGTCCAGCTCGGGTTCACCTTGTGGCAGCTGTATTTGGATCTGAGAACGAACCTGTTCTACAAAGCTTCAATAGCGGCATGAATTAGTGCTTTCCAATCGTTAGAACGAAATCGTCCACCCTGAACGAGATAGGTACACTGCCGAATTTGAAACGCAAAGAACAATAGAGCAAACTCTGGTTAACACTACACGATAAATTGGTTCATAGGCGTTCATTTAAGCGCACGGATGCCTATGACCATTAGAATCTACCGTGGGTAAATATGTATAAAATATATTTAGGAAGACTGATCAGATCTGCTCGAGTTAAGACGGACAGTTCGAAAGCTTTCGATGAAGTTCAATCGATTTAAAGTACTAAAAATCATATTGAGGCTTCTACTTTGCAGATACAGAATTCCTAAAACAATGTAAAAACTGAGTTAAGGTTGATGTTTGATAAGTATCTTTTCTTCGAATGAATAATGTTACAACTTTGGATATTGTGTTATCAATTTCGTGAACTGAAATTTGATTAGTTAAATTAGAACGACTAATCACCGAAAAAGGCAACATGGCAATACCAATATTTGCACTTACACAACTTAGCATTCCGTCAAGCGAGCCAAATTCTATAAGCTTAAAAGAAGGATGACCGGAATAAGTTAAATATTGTTCAAAGCGTTGACGATAAGCACAGCCGGCTCTGAACATTAACGCTGTGATAGATTGATTCCTGAAGTACTCCTCAACAGAAGCATATTGCGAGGATGTAATAATAACTAGCTTTTCATTAAATACCTCCTCAGATTCGATTGACGGATGATCAATAGGGCCAGCAATAAAAGCTCCGTCTAACCTATTTTCTAGAACACTTTCTATTAAATACTTTGTGCTATTTATTTCCATGGATATTGATACGTTTGGATACATTTCATGAAAACTTGCAAGAATAATTGGTAACCGAACAGCTAAAGTAGTTTCCATCGTCCCTATAGAAATACAACCTGTTCCATCATTTTCATCTCTTGCAACCTTTGTAGCTTCATCAAGTAGTAACTTTGTTTTATGGGCGTAAGGTAATAGCCTGTATCCTGCATCTGTAAGGGAGACACCTCGACTATGTCGGACTAACAAAGGTAAGCCAATATGCTCCTCTAGGGTCCTTATACGGTTAGTAATGTTAGATTGAACAGTATGAAGTTGTTTCGCAGCACCACTGATACTTTCACAGTTTGCAACAGCCTCAAAGGTTATTAAATCTGAAATTTTCATAAGAGCACCCTATCATTTGGTCTGTTGTCACAAAGCATACTACCAAAAACCCTAATATTCATTAAATATAAAAATTTAATAAATATATATTATCTGATATTTTTATGGGGTGTAATTGTTATAAGTTAATATTTACAAATCGGAATAGCTTTGCATATCTATATTTTCTTTTTTACTAGAATGCAAGGAAACGACTTTACCAATGATAACTAAGCTAGGAGACTTAGGCTTATGATACGATACACAAGATGGTAGATTTAGTAAGTCAGTAATTATAATTTTTTCATCTTCACATGTCCCTCTTTCAATAATTGCAGTAGGTGTATTATTGCTAAACCCTTGATATATTAAAGCTGAAGAGATATATTCACATTCATCAACTCCCATATAAAAAACTAGTGTTTTCGAATCGTTATTTTGATTAAAACTTGATAGTTTATTGATACCAGACTCAACTCTTCCTGTAACAAACTGTACTGAATTAGCTAACCCTCTATGAGTAAGAGGAATTTCAGCGGACGCTGAACAACCACTTGCGGCAGTGACCCCTGGTATAATTTGATATGGAACCTTATGCTTTCTTAGATGGAGCATTTCTTCTCCACCACGTCCAAAAATAAATGGATCCCCACCTTTCAATCTAACTACTGTTTTTCCCTCGTATGCTAACTTAACCAACATAGAATTTATATCTTTCTGAATGAATGAATGTTTTCCTTTTGATTTCCCGACAAATATTTTTTTAGTTCTATGAGATATTAATCCAATAATTTCGTCACTAACTAACTTGTCGTACAGAATAATGTCAGAAGTTTTAATTAGTTCATATGCTTTAAGTGTAAGTAAATCTATTTTCCCCGGCCCTGTCCCAACTAATGACACGAAACCTGAGCAACTTGGTTTATGGGCTAAGCCTAGATGTATGTCAGATAATTCATGAGGAAAAATCATTATCAATTCCTTTTGTATAAAATAAAAGCGCTCAAATATATTTTTATCCATGAACGCTTATATTAAAATAATAGAAGAATAACTTATAAAGCAACACTCTTTGGAGAATTTGCAACATAGACCGTATTGTTTTCTACCATTGTTGGCCAAATCTGTAAGTTTTGAGATTGGCCATCAATATCCACACCATCTTTTAATCGGAAGCGTTGTTTAAATATTGGAGATATAACCACAATTTCTCCTTCAATATCACCTAGAATCCCTCTTGATATTACATTCGATTGACTTTTAGGCTCACAATCGTCAATCGCAAAAACTTGCTCTTCATAACGAAACAATGCAATATGATGTCTTCCCAAAAGAGCACCAACACCTGCATTAATGGGTAACTCGTCCACGCCGCAAATTGGACTCCATTCTTTTTGAGGTAGCATAGAACTATGGGTATTCGATGGGACAAGAGGTTTAATTTGATTTCTCTCTATGCTCCATCGAATATTTTCATCGGGATGTTTGTCATTGATAGATGAGCAAAATAGCTTGAGTTGCTCTGGAGAGTTTAATGTCTTTTTCCATTCGCATTGATAGCTATCGATAACACTACTCATTTCATCTTCAAGAGTAGATGAAATAGATAGAATATCATTGATAACAATATCACGTAGATATTCTATCCCTCCTTCTAAACTATCAATCCAAACACTGGTCCTTTGTAAGTGATCAGCGGTACGAATATAAAACATAAGAATTCTGTCGATATATTTGATTAGCGTTTCTTTATCAATATCACTAGCAAACAATTCCCCATGGCGTGGTTTCATCCCACCGTTACCACACACGTAGAGATTCCAACCTTTCTCAGTAGCGATAACTCCAATATCTTTTGATTGGGCTTCAGCGCATTCTCTCGTACATCCAGAGACGGCCATTTTTATTTTGTGAGGAGAACGAAGGCCTTTGTAACGGTTTTCTAGAAGTATTGCTAGCGAAGTCGAATCCTGCACTCCGTAGCGACACCAAGTTGAACCAACACATGATTTAACTGTACGTAGTGATTTTCCATACGCATGGCCAGTTTCAAATCCCAGTGCAATCAAAGCGCCCCAAATACTTGGAAGGTTTTCTAGAGTTGCACCGAATAAGTCTATACGTTGTCCACCGGTAATTTTCGTATATAAATTATATTGCTTTGCAATTTCGCCAATGTTTATTAACTGTGATGGCGTAATTTCGCCGCCGGGAATTCGTGGAACAACTGAATATGTACCATTTTTTTGAATATTTCCAAAATAACGATCATTTGTTTCTTGTTGAGGCAGATGTTTGGGCTCTAATAAATATTCATTCCAACAAGAAGCTAATATAGATGCTATAGCTGGCTTGCAAACTTCACAGCCAACCCCTTTACCATATCGAAGAAGCAATGTGTTAAAGTCCTTTATTTCTTCAATTCGAATTATATGATATAGCTCTTGTCTTGAATAAGGAAAGTGAGCGCATATATCTTTTTTTATTTCGACTCCCATAACCTCAAGCTTTTCGTCGATTATTCGTTTGACTAAGCCAGAGCAACCACCACAGCCTGTAGCAGCTTTGGTCGATTTTTTTACGGAAGGTAGGTCTAAGCAACCACTTTCAACAGCCGAAAAAATGTCGCCTTTACTAACATTATGACACGAACAAATTTGTGCTGACTCTGGTAACGTTACGGTACCCGAATCGCTATCTTCTTGTTCTATGTTTGTAGGTAGCATGAGCTTTTCTGGATTACTAGGTAGTGGGATATTGTTGAGCATGATTTGTAAGAGAGACTGATACTCGTCACAGTCTCCCACAAGGACCCCCCCTATCAGATTCTTCCCATCAGAAGACACAACAATTTTTTTATATATTTCTTCGGGTTCGTTTATCCATTGATAGACTTTACAGCCTAAAGATTTTCCATGAGCATCACCAAATGAAGCTACATCTACTCCCATTAGCTTCAATTTGGTACTCATGTCAGCACCGTCGAAAGTAATATTTTCTGATGCTAAGTTTGCTGCTAGTATCCTAGCCATTTGATAGCCTGGCGCAACCAAACCAAAAATACGCTCCTGCCATAAAGCACATTCTCCTATAGCATAAACATTTGGAACAGAAGTTTCACATCTATCATTAATTACTATCCCCCCTCGTTCTCCAACCTCAATGTTCGCCAACTTTGCTAGTTGATCATTGGGCCTTATCCCAGCGGAAAACACCACAATGTCACTATTTAACTTACTTCCATCAGAAAATAGAAGGGTCAGGGTACCATCACTGTTTTCAACGATGCTTTTAGTTTCCTTACTCACAAAAACACCGACTCCCAGCGCTTCGATTTTTTTTCGGAGCATACTTCCCCCAACTTCATCAAGCTGGACAGCCATTAACCGTGCAGAAAATTCTATTACGTTAGTCTCAATATTCAGTTTCTTCAGGGCATTAGCGGCTTCTAAACCTAATAGTCCACCTCCAATTACTACCCCTGTTTGCGCGCTACTCGAAGCTGATAAAATTGAATCTAAGTCATCGAAAGTTCTATATGAGAAGCAATTTTTAGATGTATTTCCTTCAATATTAGGAATAAATGGAGAAGAGCCAGTTGCGAGAACTAACTTATCGTATCTTTGACGGCGGCCTAGTGAATCCTCTACGTATTGGTTCTCAGTATTCAAATTGATTATGGAACAAGATTTATGAAAAGTAATATCATGCTCTTCCAAGAACTCGTTACTTCCTAGACTTAAATCTTCCGCAGTTGAACCTGCTAGATAGTCTGTTAAGTGAACACGATCATAGGCCAAGTAACGTTCTTTTCCGTAAAGAATAATTTGATACTTTATGTGTAGATCTTTTGCTACTAATTGCTCAATAAAATGATGACCGACCATGCCATATCCGACGATCATAAGTACGGGTTTGTTCATAATAACTTCCAATATAAAAGACTAATTTTTTTGATATTTACTTGCTTCTCTAGTTAGCCATTCTGCTTGATGACTACCTAGCTCAGGTGTTTTTGTTAGCCATTTGCATGGAGTTTCAGACATACTTAAAACTGGCGCTAAACATTTTAGGTCTCCGTAAGGCGTGCTTTCTTGTTGTAGTGAAAACGCGTCAAATTCCTGTGGTGATAGTTTTCCGGGAGCATTTTGAAAATTGTCTTGCATTCCCTGACGTTGTAGAAGCATCGCTGATTGGCAAAGCGAAACATTAACTTTGTAACTACCTCCTTCAGTTGCGCGTCTATAGAGAGCAACTAATCCACCAAAGGTAGCGAGATAACCAGTCAGGAAATCGCATGTAAATACAGGCATCAGTTTGGGAGTTTTGTCAGGGGTATACTGCCCTTCAATATGACATAAGCCGGTAACCGCTTGTGCAACTTGGTCCCATCCTGCTCTAGTAGCAAAAGGCCCGCCAGAACCAAAACAGTTAACATCAATATGAATTAGGCCTGGCCTCAGTTTAAATAAATCATCCGAACCGAATCCGTGGGCTTCAAGTCTCCCTGGGCGATAACCGTCTATGAAAATATCCGAATCTTGAACGAGTGAGCGAAGTTTTGAGGCTTCTTCTTGGATATTAAGATCTAAGAAACATGACCGTTTCCCATGACTTGTATCGCGTACAAATGACTCCACTTGGGGTAAATGTGGAGCTGTCACCATCAACACATCAGCGCCATGTTCGGCAAAACCTAGCCCAGCGGTTGGACCTGCGAGAATGCGGGTTAAGTCTAAGACTCTGATTCCCGATGCAGGTGACACACCTTCAGGCAGTGGTTCTGGTTCTCCCTCTGCTATTTTTATTATTTCTACCACAGGTTTTGAGTCAAGATATGCTCCTTGGGGATGCTTTAGCCATTCTTCTGGAGTTCGAACCATCCCTCCACAGGCTAATTCATCCGCTACTGTATTTTCGAGTTCTAATGCGTTCCATTTATTTACCCCTAAACGAATAGAATCTGGAGTGCTTTGACAATTTAGTATATTAAGTACTCTTTTTTCCAAATGAGGTAGATTAGTGTGGGGTAAAAACCAGTTACCATCAGCAGTCTCCCAAGGTTGGGTTAGTGAAATCATATGTTTCATAGATTCTGAAACAGGAATTGGCTTGAATTTCCCACGTATATCTTTTTTAAGGGTCATATCACTACCGGATAGAGATGTAGCAGCTGCAGCGCGCATATTGACACCAATCTTCTGTCTATTACCGGTTCGAAGTTCCCACAAATCGTTAGCAGCCACACCTCTAGCTGCTAAGATCTGCGCAGAAACTTCATCAACTTTGAACGGTGTCTTATATAGTGGCTCAGAATTAATAATATTCACTTCTTCTTGATGAATTTGCTCTTTCCCACGTATCCTCATTAATTCTGCAAATGCACCGTATTCTTTATTCACTGAACTTTCCATTTTTACAAATTTCCTTTGTAGACAATTATTACGAGTTACCTTGGTGGGGATTAGCCGAAAAAGAAACGGCTCGACGTTGATATAACGACACTAAAATACACATAGTAAACGCGAGTGGTACCGTAACAATCGCGGGAGGATCTAAGCTTACTAGAGCCTCCTGATGACCAAGAATATCTACCCATATAGATTTACCCAGGATTGTCATTACTAGTGATGCAATCAAACCACTAGTACCGCCAATTGTTGCTCCAACAGAGGTGAGTCGCGACCAATACATAGAAAGTAAAAGGACAGGAAACGTAGATGAACAAGATATAGAAAAAGCTAGACTAATCATGTAAGCGATATTTTGCCCTCGAAAGAGAATACTGAGAATAATAGCAATAATTCCAAGAGTAATTACTGATACTTTCATAATTCTCATTTCAATAGTTTCTTTATTCTCTGACGTCACTTTAAAACTACCATAAATATCATGACTAACAGCAGATGCCCCTGAAAGTGTTAAACCGGCGACAACTGCTAGAATAGTCGCAAATGCAACAGCTGATAGAAATCCAAATAATGGATTACCACCTAAGAAATAGGCTAATTGAAGAGCAGCAGTATTATTTCCACTCAGTAAATTTCCATTTATATCTAAAAGACCAGACTCATTTCTTAGTATGTATAGAGCTCCAAACCCAATAATAAAAATCATTGCATAGAATGAATTCATAAAAAGGTTAGCCCAAAGCACAGAACTTCTAGCCGCATTGGCATCAGGGACAGTAAAGAACCTCATCAGAACATGTGGTAAACCTGCTGTACCTAGCATTAGAGCGATACCCAATGAGAATGCTGACCAAGGAGAATTACTCATATTATTTGGTATAAGAATATTAGATCCTGAGGAGTGGCTTTTGACGGCTAAATCAAGCAAAAGCGTAAAATCAAATCCTGTTATATTTAACACTAAAATACATATAAAGAAGCAACTACAGATCATAAGAACAGCTTTTATCATCTGAACCCACGTTGTAGCCATCATTCCACCAAATGCTACGTAGAAAACCATTAGTACACCAACGAGAACTACTGCATAGACATAATCGATACCAAACATGATCTCTATTAATTGCCCAGCGCCCACCATTTGTGCAACTAAGTAGAACAAAACAATAATTAACGAAGCAAATGCAGAAAATATCCTAATACTATTTCCAGATAATTTTGAACATACCACATCTATGAATGTAAATTTGCCAAGTTCCCGCATTTTAGCCGCCATAAGAAATACAACTATCGGGAGCCCTGTCGTATAACCAATCGCGTATACAAGGCCATCAAATCCTTTGGAAAAAACGAGTCCAGTCAACCCTAATAATGCTCCAGCAGACATAGCATCTCCTGCGATTGCAAGACCATTCTGAAACCCCGAGATATTACCACCAGCAGAGTAAAAATCTTGAGCTGTTTTCGTTCTTCTTGCGGCCCACCAAGTAATACATAGAGTCATTAAAATAATTATAAGAAAGAATATAATAGAAACAGGGTTAGAACTGGTTTGGGCTATGTTATCCAGAGGTTTTGCATGTACACTCATTGTAATAAAAAAAATTAAAAAAATTACACCCCTCATATTAAATATCCTTTTTACGATTAGTAATAAAAACATAAATGAAGGTTAAAACCACTCCAGAAAATATAACCATCAAACCAAAAGCAAAGGAAATTGGCAGATTAGAATTGAACAGCTTAGCTCTTAATAAATCAACCTTAAAAACACACAGATATATAAAAAGGAAGTACATGGAACAGTGTACAATACTTAATAAAATTTCCAGCTTAATTTTTTTATTATTTATATCACATCTATTATTCATTATATTTATTTCCTTATAAAACTTATGAACAAATATTTATATTAGTGGTCACTCTGTAAAAGAGACAGATATTAGTTCTTATTTAGAACCCATACGATATGACTTTAATGTATTAATAAATTAAGACAAATAAATTATAAGAATATCTACTATCTAAAAAAGAGATGACATACTCAACGAGGCTCATTTTGGATATCATCTTATGGAAAGCTTGATAACAGAAAAGTTTAATGAAACAACCCTCGATGCACGATTATTTTTGCGGCGGTTGACATCAACGACTCCGTCCATCGATATCAAAAAGCAAAACTTAGTAAGAAGTCTTTATTACATTGTATAAATCCGCTGAACATTATGTTACTGCCAACCGACAGCGATTCTACGGTAGCCTTACAATATAATTACTCCACCATTTCATCATTTTAGTTATCTGGGAGAGTAGTGGCAGTCCAATGTTTCCCTCAAAGTTGAATAACAAAGTAGTGGCGATTCAGTAATCACATTGATTCTTTATTGATAACCAAATTCGTGCCGCAACGACTTTGGACAAAAACACTGATGTCATATTGACATCATCATGTTAGCATAGCTCTATTCGATATGAAGAGAGCACACAATGAGCACAAGCATTGATCAGATTTTACTCAACATCGTTCTTAATCTGAGTACCAATAATTCTCCAGAATACCAGTATCATGAAATTATTGATGGCTTAACAACAGTCTTCCCATGCGATGCTGCTTGTCTGCTTATTTTCGACCAAAAAGGTTTTCTGACCCCCGTTGCTGTTAAGGGTGTGTCCAATACGGTACTCGGCCGACGCTACCTTCCCAAAGCACACCCCAGATTGGATGCGATTATTCAGTCAAAAGATCCTGTTCGTTTTG
The DNA here is from genome assembly GCF_003856525.1 of Vibrio viridaestus. GTDB lineage: Bacteria > Pseudomonadota > Gammaproteobacteria > Enterobacterales > Vibrionaceae > Vibrio > Vibrio viridaestus. Next base: position 14,355 of record NZ_RJVQ01000017.1, on the reverse strand, counting down.
ATGCTCACTGCGACCTACCTGATCCATTCGATGGTACTCTTCTGACCGAAAAGGCATGCATTGACGTTCATGACTGTATGGGATGCAGTTTGTATGTAGAAGGGCAACTTGTGGGCGCGTTAACGATGGATGCGCTGATGGTGGGTGCATTTGATAATATCGATACTTTGTCGATGCTGACCTTTGCGGCACTGACCGCGGCCACGATGAGAAATATTGCTCAAGTGACGGCACTCAAAGCTCAGAACCAAAAGCAAAAAGACGTGACTCAGACTCTTATTCAACAGGCTCGTTCGAAACACGGAGAAATGGTTGGTAATAGCCCTCAACTAGAAAACTTAAAGCGCAATATCGCGATGGTTGCGCAGTCTGATTACTCTGTGCTGATTATGGGAGAAACAGGGACAGGAAAGGAGTTAGTTGCTCATGCGGTTCATGCTCAATCCAGACGCAGCGATAAACCAATGATTTACGTGAACTGTGCCGCATTGCCCGAAGCACTGGCTGAAAGCGAGCTGTTTGGACATGTAAAGGGCGCATTTACAGGTGCTTTAACCCATCGTACTGGTAAATTTGAATTGGCCGACGGCGGAACGTTATTTCTAGATGAAGTCGGTGAGCTACCGCTATTGATGCAGGCAAAGCTGCTTAGGGTTATACAGCAAGGTGAAGTGCAACGCGTGGGTAGCGATCAACATATCATAGTCAATGTCCGAATCGTTGCCGCAACGAATCGTAATCTAGATCAGGAAGTCGCCAATGGTCAGTTTAGAGCCGACCTATATCACCGTTTAAACGTGTTCCCTATTCATGTACCGCCACTCAGAGAACACGCTGAAGACATTGCACTATTAACCGGATATTTACTCGATAAAGTACGACACCAATTTAATTCGCCAAATCTCTACGCTGACGCAAAAGTGATATCCTATCTCGAGTCACAACCTTGGTATGGAAATGTTCGTGAGCTGGAACATGTTCTGACTCGGGCTGCTTTGCATTCAATTCAACAGAACAGTAATCGAATTACCCTTTCTCACCTCGACCACTCAGTGGTGAATCAGCCCGTTCATTCAAATAAACAATATTTACCAACAGAAAGTCAATCGATGCGCTTATTGGTTGAGCAATACCAACGAGATTTAATTCAACACGCGTTACAGCAGTCAAACGGTGTTTGGGCTCAGGCGGCGCAATTTCTTCAGGTCGACAGAGGCAATTTATACCGCATGGGAAAAAAACTTGGTTTAACCGAATAAGGCTCTGATGTATAAATGACTACGCGCGTGATGTCATTTACACATCACAAAAGAGCTATATAGAAATAATTCCTCATATTTTCAATTAGTTAAAATTGGCACACAATCTGCAATCCAGTGATTAACTATCAAAATCAATTCATCACTGGAGTCTCTATTATGTTCTGTATTCAATGTGAACAGACGATTCAAACACCGAAGGTTAAAGGCTGTTCTTTTGCACAAGGGATGTGTGGAAAAACATCAGAAGTATCCGATCTACAAGACGTCCTAGTTTATGCTCTGCAAAGTGTTTCTTTTTGGGCTTCGAAAGCGAGCGAATTCAAGATTATTGATCCCGAAGTGAATGCGTGGTCGCCTAAGGCGTTCTTTTCTACTTTAACCAATGTCAATTTCGATCCAGAACGTATTATCGAATTTACCCAACAGACTGAGCAGCTGAGAAATCGTCTAGAGGAAAAAGTTCGTGCAGCAGCAATTCTTGCTGATAAGGAGTTAGGAGACCTACCGTCATTCGCTCTATTTCAACTGCCACAAGACGCTGAAGATATTATTCAGCTAGCACCACAAGTCGCTGTCAATCGTGGTAAAGAGCATACCCATGAAGACGTGATTGGTTTACGTTTGCTTTGTCTGTATGGACTTAAAGGCGCAGCGGCGTATATGGAACATGCTCGTGTCCTTGATCAAACGAATGACGATATTTATGCCGAATATCATCAAATTATGGCCTGGTTAGGTTCCGATCCAACCGACTTGAGCGAATTACTTAACTGCTCAATGCAAATCGGTTTGATGAATTACAAAGTGATGGAAATGCTTGATCGTGGTGAGACAGAAACTTTTGGCCATCCGGAACCAACAACCGTAAATGTAAAACCGGTTAAGGGTAAATGTATTCTCGTATCCGGTCACGATCTGCACGATCTTGAAAAAATATTGCAACAGACTGAAGGGATGGGTATCAATATTTATACCAATGGTGAAATGCTACCAGCGCACAGCTATCCAGAGCTTAAAAAGTACCCTCACCTAGTTGGTAATTATGGAAGTGCATGGCAAAACCAACAGAAAGAATTTGCCAATTTTCCTGGCCCCATTGTCATGACCTCCAACTGTCTTATTAATCCTAACGTTGGTCAATATGCCGATCGCATCTTCACGCGCAGCATTGTTGGCTGGCCTGGTGTCAGTCACATCGAGGGCAATGATTTTAAGGCGGTGATTGATTGTGCACTTAGTATGTCTGGATTTAGCCACAACGAAATTGAACACTTCATCACCATTGGATTCGGCCGTAATGCTCTAATGGCAGCCGCCCCCGCTGTCATTGACCAGGTCAGACAAGGCAATATCAAACACTTTTTCTTGGTCGGGGGCTGCGATGGGGATAAGTCAGAGCGCAGTTACTATACGGAATTTACTGAAAAAGCCCCTGAAGATACCGTTATCCTAACGCTTGCATGTGGTAAATATCGATTTAACAAAAATCAGTTCGGCGATATCAACGGTATCCCACGTCTTTTGGATGTTGGGCAATGTAACGACGCTTATTCCGCGATCCAATTAGCCATAGCGCTTTCGAAAGAATTCGATTGTGATATTAATGAACTACCGCTGACACTCGTTCTTTCTTGGTTCGAACAAAAAGCCATTGTGATCCTGCTGACTCTGTTTGCTCTTGGCGTAAAAGGTATTTATACCGGTCCATCCGCACCAGCATTCCTCACACCAAATTTAATTAGCATCATTCAGGAAAAATTTGATATGCGCAGTATCGGCGAGGTTGAAGCCGATTTAGATACGATCTTAGCAGCATAACTTTGTAGGTCGCCAGAAGCATTGGCGACCTTCCACTTCCCCAGAATAAGCAGAGTACGATATGTTTTTTAAATGGCATGAGACCAATCCCAGTCCACTCATCATTATTGAAAAATATTACGAAACGCAGGATACCATTACTCTAAAACTCACTGATATTGAAGAGTCAACGATCTTTGAATTTAAACCCGGGCAATTTATCACCGTAGGTATAGGAATAGAGGGTAAGCGTGAGTTTCGTGCGTATTCACTGAGTGGCATCTCAGGAGATGACTATTTACAAATTACTATCAAGCGTGTTGACGGAGGAAAAGTATCCAATTATCTCATTGATCATAGTTTACCTGGCGATACGCTATATGCTTACTCTCCCAGGGGGGATTTTAACTGCATCGACTTTCCTCCTGTAAGCGACAAAAATCAAACTAAGGTTCTCCTTATGAGTGCGGGATGCGGTATATCTCCTGTTATGTCGATGGCTCGTTATCTACTGGATTGTGAGCCTAGTATCAATGTAACATTTTTGCATATATCCCGCTCACCACAAGACACCATTTATCTTGATTTACTCGAGACGATGGATTCTATCTACAAGAACTTTCATTTATCGATACTGATGAAAAACTCTGGGCACACACTCCACCATCAAGGTCGCTTGGATAAACGATGGATGACTCAACTGGTTCCAGATCTTAATGAACAAACCATTTATTTGTGTGGCCCGAATCAGTTTATGCGTGATGTTACAAAGTATCTGACCGAACTCGATTTCGATATGTCGAAATTCCATCAGGAAAGCTTCACTCCGAAAGAGGCGTTAAGTACTCCCATATCGAATGAGAATATCCAAGTCACCGTCGCTGGTTTTGATAAAAATATAAGCGCCAATCAAGGTGACATTCTCGCTGACGTGCTGGAACGAGAAGGATTACCCATCATCATTGCCTGCCGTAGCGGCGTATGCGGGTCTTGTAAATGTAAGGTCACTGATGGTGATTTCACTATAACTGAAAATTCCGTTCTAACCCCGGAAGAACAAACTCAGGGCTATACGCTTGCCTGCTCTTCACAACTCACTAGCTCAGTCTCTGTTGAACTGAGTTAATTCATTTTTGATAGCGGAACAATGCCTCTTCAAACCACAATGACAGGAATTATTTTATGGGTATCAGCTTTGCCGAACCGGAACGATTAACTCAGATTTTTGACGGTGAAAACCGTGAGGAATGGCAACGAACAAGCCATATACTTTCTCAGATAGAACTCAAAGATAACGACATTATCGCTGATATTGGTGCCGGAACAGGCTATTTTTCCAACCTGTTTTCCAACTATGTCAAACAAGGAAAGGTCTATGCCATTGATTGTGAACCTAATATGATCGATTTTATGATAAAGCGCTTCACCAAAGAAAAGATCAAAAATATCTCGCCTATTCAGTCTATGAGGGATGACCCCTGCATTCCAAACGAATGTACCGTCGTATTTCTCGCAAATACCTACCGCTTCATAGAGAATCGATTCCGGTTTTTACAGAAAATTCATGAACAGACTCAACCCAATACCCGCTATATCATCGTTGACTACAAAGGAAGTAATGCACGAGTCTCTCCAACAGAAGCGGTGCAGGAAGTCATCGAAGCAGGATTTACAGTAAGTACATTTGATACGGAGGGATGCCCTGATCATTACATTTTGAAATTCACAAAAATGCCTGGATAATGCGGTTTTCAATACGAAAAATCCGGTAGTTACCTTTAAAATTAGTAACTTAGAAGAAAAATCAACTCATATTAGGGATAAAATTTTATTTATTGATATTAGATAGATATGCGCAAGTCAATAAGCGCACCATTGGCTAGCATTGAGTCGGTGGCGTTATGTTTACTCTCTTGCGAATTTGTAAGTAGAAATATGCAAGCTTCAGACACAACAAAGCCCGCGTTAGGCGGGCTTTGTTTAAAATTTGGTGGGTCTAGGCAGACTCGAACTGCCGACCCCTACCATGTCAAGACATTAATAACATACTCTAAACGTTAAGAATAGCTTCTATACCTTGATTTTATTAGGCATATGACTCCCACCTTTTAACTAGATCACAGTTTTTACACGCAATTTGGACACAAATTGGTGTAAATCTTAAAGTATCTAAATCAGATATATTTTAGGTTAGATACGATTTTGAAAGATGAGATTCTTCGATTTGATGCTACCCTACTCGATAATGTGGAACTCACTCGGGTAGCGATTAATGAACTGAGGTCTGACGATATCATTGAAGATCTGTTTAACCAAGCAAACCCACAGAGTGGACTTAGAACATCGAGCCAAACAATAGACAAATCGGCATACCTATTCAATTTACTTTCTCTACAATCTCCCATTATCTGCTATCGATATCGTAAACAATATAAGGCACTAACAGGGACCTTCACGCTAACAAAACTCCGGTGCGCTATCGCACAACATCAGCTCCCTGAAGACCATTCGATATTCGTTCTAGTCATGAAAAAAAAACCATCTTCCAACATCAAGCGCGCGATTATTTTATTCGATCTAACAAATGACCTACTCTCAAAATGTTTCATAAGCGATACAAAAAAAATCAGTTTTTATTTACGTTCATGGTTTAAAAAAGATGAAGGGAAACGCAGTATTTATCAATCTGAGGAATGGTTAACGTTTTTCCCTGGGCTCAATTCAGCCGAAAAAGTTGCAAATTATTTATCTATTTCTAAAGCCGATTTATAGCAAGTCAAGGACAAAAGATGTCGACTCCCACAGTAGAAGATATTCAATCATTTTTGCCTTTAGCACCATCCGATTTACTAGAGCCTCTTGAGCACTTGTTAGAAACGATAGATTGTCCAGTAGATTTCCGTGGATTTCAAAAGGTACACGCTGTTATAGATTATTTTTTGGATACACACCCAACGCTATTTGAAATTATATTTGACCTAGACACATTTACAGCAAGCAGAGCTTTAGCTTTATTTTCCGACATCGATAGTGCGTATTACGAAAATTATCAAAACCCTAAGCCAGCGCGTGGATGGATGAGTCGGCGACCACTTTATTCATTACTCTTCGTTTTTTATGATCGCCAGGATCAACAAACCGCTTCCGCATTACTTTTTTTCCTTAAACATTACTACGAAAACGAGTCAAAAATTATCATGGAAAATCGCACGGAAGATTCTATACGTGCTTTTAGACTTTTGTATACTGATGAGACTATTGATAGAAGCTGCTTTAACGCATTGTCTATCACTGAGATAACAAATAACATTCGCAACTTTCGTGATACATTAAAAGAAGAAGATAATATTGATGATGAATCTAGCGCATCCAGCCGTATTGGTTATTTGCGTAATTTAGAGCATTTTTATCTACTCGATTGGAAAAAACGAACCAGTTTTACTCGAACATCGCAAAAAATTATACGTTCATCGTTTAGTCGAAGGAAAATTGAACGGGTAGTCGGCTCTGACAATTTATATACAGCATCATTAAATAAACGTACATTGAGTCAACCACTAACTGAAGCTGGTGTATCGGCTGATGAAGACTATCCTGAGCTCTGTATTATTAAGACTGAGCAGCCAATACATCCAAAACCCAAATATGAATTGCCCGATTTTTCTGTCATCAAAGATAGGGCAAAAATTCAAAATAAAAACAGAGTAATTTCAAAGGATGTACGCCGAAGCCACAATATTACTCCACTAAGTCGAAATATCCTTCAGCCGCATGAGCTTTGCATCTTATGGCATTCACTCAACACCAAAAGTAATAATGCGATACAAACCGTCCCTAAAAACAACATTAAGCTTCTTCTCCACATAATATTACTGACAGGCCGAGATCTAAACGCCGTATGTAATTTATCTATCGATTATAACGAAAGCAATGAGAATGCTAGCATCATCATTAAAAACTCACGATTAGTATTAAAAATAGCCCCCAAACCGACGGCCGAACTCGGTAAGCATTCCAATAACGAAAATTTGCTTAAGACCAAAAAAGTAGCATTTATATACCTGCCCTGTTATCTCTTTGATATTTATAAACAAAGCAGGTTAGACAGATATCCAACTCTTGCAGGAAAATACAAAGTTAATATCTGCAGAAAAGCAATCGAATCTTATATAAAAAAACTCAATCAACGTTATCACTGTCAAATTAGCTTGAAGCGTATAGAAAATCATCTGACCAATCGAATGATTGCAGTAGAACAGCATGACCCTGTCATTCTAGAAATGTTACGTGGTGAGCTCAGTTACTATAGTCGTTCACCTCGTCATTATGCCTGGTATTCAGAATCAGAAATCAACTGCTATGTACAAGCTCTTTGGTCAGATACTTTCGAACAAATTAAACAATATAAACCTGATTTTAGCACCCCTGTAGTAGGTGACATTTTATTAGATATAGATAGTAGAGGCATCGGGTCACAGTTCACTCCAAAAGCAACCTCGTTACATAGATGGGTTTCCAATCATATAAATGAATTAAACCAATTGTCGGCATTTGATGTGTCCAAAAACTTACAGAACCTAGTGGAATATCATAATCGGTATGCGGTCTATACTTTGCTCATGCTAATAAATGCGTCTGGCTATCGTGCGGTTTATAATCCGTTACCGAGCTTTGATTTGTTGCTAATTCGCTACAAAGCATTATGTATTTCTGACAAAGATTCATCTAAGACATTTTCACATACGAGAGTGATTGCCTGTCCCACATTACTGCAGTTTCAGCTAAAACACTATCAACAACATGCCATAGCATTAGCAAATTTGATTAATCACCTCTATCCAGCTCAATCTAGGCAGCTTTACGCTCAAACCTGCGATCATCAATTAATCGATCTTACACATAAAAATGATCGAATAGAGTGGTTCCTTTCTGCAAAAAACTCTCGCTCTAATGATGGGTTGTTCTTTTTATTTCTGCAGGATTCTGATGACAAATCCTTTTACCGAACGAAAAACTCAGGGCCAAAGATATTAAGTGAATATATAAATTTACCGCTTAATTTTGGTCGTCATTACGTGCGACGTTATCTAGAACTTTCTAATGTCCATCAAGAATTAATCAAGTTTCAATTAGGTCACTGGGTAAATGGTGAGACTCCACTAGAGAAATGTTCGTCGCTAAACCATCGGGAAGCAATAGAGCACCTTCTCCCTATCTTAAACCAGATGATGGAAGAGCTAGATTGGAAAGCGATCCCTTCATTAATTACACGTAAGCGAGCTTAACATGTCCAAATTAAGTCAAGTACTAACTGAACATGTTAAGCGTGTATATTTACTGGCAGCACAGAAGGAGACTGACGAATATCTCAGGCTAACTGACACAGAAATGCTCCCAGATTCCGATAAGTTGAAAATTACAGATAACGTTTATGAATTAACCTCGAAACACGCCCGGTTAGTTAGTGACCAAATTCAGCCTGATTCACTCAATAATATTCAGAAAGCCTTTCGTAAAGGGTTCGAGGAATACAATCTACAACTTAAGTTACTTGAGCTATTATTGTGTGTGATAGAAAAAGAGCTGGGGATCACGTCACCACCGCCCAGTCAGATTTGCCAGATAAAGCAGGATTTACCGCTGCTAAAGCCCGATGACTTTCTGATGTCTCGTCTGCAAGCCAAGATATATCAATTAATCGAAGATGAATCACTTGTCGCTAACTATCTCGATCAGCCAAAGAAAAATCAAGCCATCATAATCCTATGGCTCGTTTTAAAAGAAGGCATTCAAAAGTCGAAGGATATTAGTTCACTGTTATCACAGAAAGGTATTACTTATCGCATTGGACCGGATTGGTTTGTAGAAACAAATAGTCAACGATATTGGCTCTCCCCAAAAGCCGAATTACTTCTTACTGCATATTGGAATAATGAATCAGCCGCTAAGATCAACATTATGGCATCGGTGAACACCTTACTTTATCAGTACCGGCTAATTCCTAATAGCTTTCAACTGAGATTCATTGACTTACGCTCGATACTAAAAAATGAGTTTGTTCTCACTGCTAGCCCAGCAGAATACTCAATCTGTCAATCGGCACTTCCTACAACATCGTTAACTCAGAATTCACTATTTAGACTACTGAGTGATCAACGGGTAATGCACCAACAGAAAAGTGATGAACAACGAACAATGACCGTGAGACAAAAAGTCGCCTGGCTATCAGTAGGATCAACTGCGGCAGAAAAATTGAGGAAAAGAAGCATTCTTGAGCAGGAGGAACTTACAACCTCTGAGCAAATTGAAGTCATAGCGTATTTTACTAACCGTTTAGTTAAAACCTCGCTAAAGGAAAGCCTTCATATTAATTGTGAACTACAAGAGGAGCTAAGAGCAAAACTTGAGAGTAACGACATAGCAAAGTCCTCTCCATGGGGATGGTTGGTACTATCGTGGCTGTATCACTTGCTGAAATTCGGCGGCAAGTTTAAAAAGCGCCTTCGGTTAACAACCATAAGAGCTTATATCGATTATGTCGCAGGGCCTTTTATTCAAGAGTTTTCTGGCTGTACTCCAAAAAAAATGGACAATTTAGATTGGGCGGAAAAATTAAATGTCGTGGCAGAACAAATCGCATCAACTAAGAAAGCTTATGTTCTTTATTTTGCGGAATTCTTAATTAAAAGTGACCTCGTCACTAATTTATGTCTATCTGATATCGATATTCCCTCCATAGGACATCGTGTCAACGCAAATTTAATAACACAACATGAGGCTGAACGTATTATTAAAGCCTGTAATTCACTCGATACCCCAATATCAAAATTAGCTAAATTATGTTTCTGCTTTGGCTTCTACAGTGGATTACGTCGGGGAGAAGTTGCTGGACTACAGTTTTCAGATTTTACATCTAACGGAACTGATTACATCAATCTCCATATTCGGCCCAACAAATATAGAGAATTAAAATCCAGCGATAGTTCAAGGAACCTTCCCCTTGATTGTCTGTGGCCGGAAGAATTTATAACAGTACTATCGGATTATCTCGACATTACCAAAACCAAGTTTACACAAGATAAGTCTCTCCTCTTTAAAGATGCCCATAAACTGAACGAAGCATTTGCGCTTCTCACTAAAATACTAAAAATTGTTACTGGTGAGCCTGATATTCGATACCACCATTGTCGCCATTCTTTTTGCAACTGGACTTGGGTTCGGTTGAATTACCCAGAACCATCACGATTGGCTGATTTTTCATTCACCCAGCATGATTATTTTTCTACACATAATCATAACCGATTATGTGAAAGACTAGCATTAAGGTCATTCTCACGGAAAAAACTGTGGGCGTTATCAAGCTTGCTCGGACATTCTTCACCTGAAGTGACTACTTCATCCTATTTTCATCTTAGTGAATTTATTCAACGAACAAACTTTTCCAATCATCGTCCATCTTCGTTTTTGTTGAGGCGTTTTTGGGGACAAAGAATACGTGTCAATGATCAGGGTCGACTATCAGCGATACCAACTACCAAATTGAGTCGAATGTCATCTATTCCTGAAAGCTATGAACCACCGTTAGACATATCAAACATAGAGAATGCCATTCAAGAGCTTAGTGTTCCGAAAGTGCCAGATACTATACAAAGTGTTTCCATTAATGACATATGGACGGTTATACAATGTTTAGCCGAAGGAGAAACAATTAACGAAATCAGCTACAACACAGGTATTACAGCAAAGACTATTTCAGCAATAATAGAATCCGACGAGCTATTCATTAAATCATCTCTGCCTCGCTCCAAATATAAGCTAGGACCCCTAATCAATTACCAAAAATTAAACAAGGGTAATATCGACACGATTGATGCATTAATCAATATGTTCCATAAGGCTTACAATTCTGTAGAGTTACCAGCACATGGTGATTTAAGTTCATTAAGTGAAATACTAAATGATTTAGTTGGAGCGAAAGATTTTTTAATTCGCACACATAACCAAAAGGCTGCCCTATTACTTCTCAAGCTAATCCAAACAATGGGCTTAACAGAAAGACATGTAAAAATTAAATGGTATTTCCCGAGCGAAGACTACTTTTCTCCATCTAAACTAGAAGAATATAGAAAACACCTTAAATTCTGGCACGATGCGATAAAAACAGATATCTACCCGAACATGACAATAGAGATCATAGTTTCTAAGCTACTGGAACCTTATATGAAAGGTTCGACAAAATTTAAAACAATCATCAGTGATGATGGGAAATACTTAAAATACCATCCTCCGGGAACAATCAGTATTCACCTGTTACAAAGCAAATTTGACCGTAAACGATACGATGACAAAGGCAATGTTATTCATGTTCCACAAAGAACTAGAGCATTTGTCACATTTTTAAGGCTATTAATAACTTATACCAAAATCAGTGTCACTATGAATCTAGAATAATGAATATAATCCGAAACAAAAGACCTTTATGGGTTATAAGGTTGCGGATTTTGTAACAAGTTTTTGGACAAAAGCTTCTTAGCCTAAATGACAAAGTGGCATCAGTGTAGATAAGAAAAAGTATCTTGAAACCTTAAACGTTTGTATGCTGATCCAGTTAGTTGTGTGGATTATGGAAATGGCATAGAGAGTATATTACATTATAATTAACTTATTGATTTAATTAACGGTGGAAACTAAATTGCAAACCAACGAATTATACTCATTAGCTTTATGGTTTAACAAAAACATTGAAGTAGACCCCGTCCATAGCCTATATAACAAACTACATTCGGACCTTAAACGCTTGACTGCGACACCCAACCAACAAAACCTTAAAAATGCGCAAAAGCTAAAAGAAGCTCAATACAGCTTGCTTATTGAACGATTGGATGCAATCGATGAGTCGGGGCTGACAGATACGCACAAAGAGATTCTTCGAGATATGGAACTACAAAGCTTGCTCCTGTCTCCATCAAAAGAGTATCTTCAAAACCTTTTGATGCTACCACAAGATAATGCCTACGTAGTTTCTACTTTAAAAGCTGGCACAGACCGAATTGCGCAAGCTGTGAATTCCTTTAAAGGCTTGCGTATGCAAATGAAGACTGTACTAGCCCCTGTATATTTGGAAGCGACGGATATCCCAGACAACAAATGCTTAACAAGACTTAGATTTCATAATAATGCTGCTATCGACAACGTTGTTGATCTCAAAGATTGGAGTAAAACTTGGCACACAATAGCTAGGGGGTTCTCAATGGCAGTAAACCAAGCCCCTGAAGATTTTGAGATAGTTAGTACCGATAAAGGCTCAGTGATCGTTGATATGATGCTTAATATCGAGGTGGTCAAGCTAGTGACAGAGACATTGAAAGCAATGGCTGAGCTAGCAACTGAATTGATTGCCTTAAAGATGGGCATTGAAGGAGTAAAAGCACTAAAGGGAAAGATGGACGAGAAAACCTATAACACAATGCTTGAGCAAGTGACTGAAAATGTACGAAAGGATGAAGAACAACTCATAGAAAATGTTGTAGAGCACCTTAAAAAACAAAACTTGGTAATGAATGAACATTGCCAAAACGAGCTAATTAGTGCGATTAAAGAGCTAACTAAATATAACCAAAAAGGTGGAAGTATTCACTGTATCTCCACGAACAAGAACAGAACAACATCAGAAGCACTTAATTCCAACTTTAAGCAACTTCAAGATAAATCCGAACTTAAGTTAATTGAAGATAAACAAGATCTAGCGGACTAACTACTCTAAACAAGCGGAAGTCTCTCGATCTCCGCTAATCAGCATAGCCGCGTTAAGTGGTGAACAACGCCGACCACCGCCCCTAAAGCGTTGTGAATCCGTCTTAAATGCTTGTATGGGCTACCCAACTTGAATACCAGTGATTTTCATGTCCCCTGCTGACAGATCCGATTTGGTTTCTTTTACCTTATTTAAGATTGATTCTGCATCAGTCTCTGACAAGCTTACATGCGGAGGATGTGTATGTTTTATTTGAAAAACATATTTCAAATAAAGAGCAAAGAAAGCAAGCGAAATTACTAACGTAATAGCACCGACTATCGAAGAACTAATTGACACCTTCCCAGCAGTTTCTATTTGAACATTCGTGTTTAATGTAGACATATCTCCTAAGGTAATAGCATATTGGAGCTGGAGAAATGAAAACACTAACCCCGAAACGACTAGAGCAAGAACGACAAAAGTTATAATCCAGTTAGCTAAAATTTGTTGACCGAATACCTTTTTAGGATATTCAAAACGCCATTTAAGGTGTTCAATATATGACTGTTCTAATTGCTGCCATTCAGGAGTTTTTAGCTCTTCCTCTTTCTTCGCTTCTCTAAGCTTTGACCACTCCTGAATAAGATTAGCAAGAGATGCAGCCGTTGCACCGACTGTTGTTTCTAAAATTATACTCATTAACTATCCTTGGTTGCCCTAACAATATCTTTTATCTAAAACACATTCCATATAAGTGAAGAGAAGAATACCGAATAAAATTACTTATCACATTGTTTTTTGTTGATTAAAAATAAAACTCAAAATGAAGACAGTCGGTATAACATCGCATGCAAAACTAACTACATATTTAGTTATTAGAAAAAATAGGTCAAATGATGACAAAAGAAATGTGTCCAAAATCTTAGGCTGGCACACTTTGGGGAATAACCGTCACGTTAAATAGTTTGAGAAAAATTGATAGCTTCAAATTATTTAGTCAACAGGGACATCTCTATCAATTTCATCCTGTTTTCGTCATCAACAATCTCCTCAAGTCGACTACGTATTGCATCTTCTTCGGAACTTGGATAGTAAGACGCCCACCATTGACAGTTCGGCCCAACTATTTTGTTTACATAGTCAAAGTAAGGTTTATCGATTTCTGCTATAGAATGACCTAGGATTACCACTCTCTCAATATCTACTAAAGACTGTAGGAACATGCTAGATGCTTGGATACAAGCAGCGGTGTCCTTGTGATTCTTTTTAAAGTATCCATGAGCCTCACTAACTGCGTGTTCATAATCAGGTGAGTAAGAATCAGAAAAGGCCTCAATCTCTTCTTCTGAGAGAGTTGATATGTCAATTGAGGGCGGAGCTTTATATTCTGAAGCCTCCATACCATGGCCAACTGAATAGCCACCGAGTCAGTAGACACTAGTTAGCCTTTCTTCATACTGCTTTTCATACTCTACAGGCGATAATTGATTATTGGAACCGTGCCTGCGTTTTACGTTGTAGAACATCTCAATATATTCAAAGATATCCATACGAGCATCT
>NZ_RJVQ01000132.1 GCF_003856525.1 Vibrio viridaestus | reverse complement strand
CGATTATTCGGATGAATATTGCCAGGAAAAGCAATTGTCCGATTTATTTGAACAATGCGATATACTAAGTCTGCACGTACCGCAAACCGAAGAAACCATGTTTATGGTGAATGATGAATTTTTAAAACGATTCAAAAAACCAATTTACCTGATAAATACTGCCCGTGGCAAAGTAGTTCGTATTGCCGATTTGGTGAAAAATCTGAAAAATGAAAAGGTGAAAGGTGCTTGTTTGGATGTATTGGAATATGAAAAAACCTCTTTCGAGGATTTACATGCGAATGAATTACCCACAGATTTTCAATATTTAATCGAAGCAGAAAATGTGCTACTAAGTCCGCATGTTGGTGGTTGAAAAACCTCTTTCGAGGATTTACATGCGAATGAATTACCCACAGATTTTCAATATTTAATCGAAGCAGAAAATGTGCTACTAAGTCCGCATGTTGGTGGTTG
>NZ_RJVQ01000131.1 GCF_003856525.1 Vibrio viridaestus | reverse complement strand
TGTCGATGTAGACCGATGCAAAACTCGTCGGAACAAATCTCTGACTGATTCGACTGCATTCTGAACTAGATGAGTGGGTGATTAGTGGTGGTGTTGGTGTTGGTGTTGGTGTTGGTGGTGTGAAATTGGTATTGTAGTTGGTGTCAGTGTTTGTGTAATGGTGGTCATGCTAGTGATTGTGTTTGTKTTGTTGCTGGTTGTTGTGTGCGATGTGAGTTGGTATTGTGTTGTGGTATGGTCTGTGTGGGGTCGACGAATGTCGCCTCCGTGGCGCAACCGGTTAGCGCGTTCGGCTGTTAACCGAAAGGTTGGTGGTTCGAGCCCACCCGGAGGCGCTTCCCACTTCTGACGAAACACATCAACAACATCAACACTCGCTTCGTCACACATCCATCAATACACTCACACTGTACAACTACTCCACCAACACACACCCGGATTACTCTCAAATTACTCTCAA
>NZ_RJVQ01000129.1 GCF_003856525.1 Vibrio viridaestus | reverse complement strand
AGTGTTTCATTTGATTCTGGACTCTGGGCATCATCTACAGGATCTGGCTCCTGATCATCTGGTATTGTCACAACTTCATGTGCATTTAGCACAATATTTTCTTGCTCTGAGCTGGACACGTTACCAATATTACGTTTTCCTTCTGGTATAGAGGGATTTGAATCCTGCACAGGATATGCTTCTGAAATGTCCATTACTGCACCATTATCTGCATGATAYATAGATTTCTTRTTTTCTGCTTGAATGCAAAGTCTGCCCAAAACTGTTAYAAATAGCTSTTGTTGCAAGGCAAACATCTTCTGCTGGTGCTGTAATATTAACCGCAACTGTTCGAAAGAAATCGACWTTTTTTTTGCCAATAATATTAGCTCCAAAAATCACCGGCAATTATACAGCTAATTTATTTCCAAAATCTGAGTCACCACTTGTATTATTATTATTTCTTTGTTGCCAAAATCCCC
>NZ_RJVQ01000127.1 GCF_003856525.1 Vibrio viridaestus | reverse complement strand
CAGATTACTGAACAAAGCCCGCGAACGGACAATGTCAGGCACCCCGTCCCTGTTCCGATTTACCGGATCACTTAGGACCGCCTGACCCATGGTCAACTGCTGTTCCCATGGAACCCTTCTCCACCTCGGCCTTCAAGGTTCTCACTTGAATATTTGCTACTACCACCMAGATCTGCGCCTGTGGTTGCTTCACCTAGGCTCACGCCTGAGGCTTCCCGCTAGCCACAGCGACCCTCCTACTCGTTGCCGTTACTCCATGCCTGGACCAAGTGCAGCTTGCCCTCACACAGCATAGGCCCAGCTTACAGCAACGGTCCGGTATAGGTMCAACGCTCGAGCGCCATCCATTTTCAGGGCTGGTTGATTCGGCAGGTGAGTTGTTACACACTCCTTAGCGGCTTCCGACTTCCATGGCCACCGTCCTGCTGTCTAGACCAACCAACACCTTTTGTGGTATCTCATGA
>NZ_RJVQ01000125.1 GCF_003856525.1 Vibrio viridaestus | reverse complement strand
TATCTTGACAACCACGCCGGAGCTTTTATCAGGCTTTAACAAGACAATATCAGGGTTCGTTCGTACTTATTTTAGTGACTTAAAATACTGAATAGTTAATATGCTTCTCWGCTTTGGTCCACGATTAAGCAATTGGTGGGCTATATCCAACAGTTTWCATTGGTCTCAGCTTTGATTATTTAAAGACGTAGGGGTTAGCGTACTCAGTTGATCCAGTATCCGACACTGGATGTCAATTAGTCAAGTAAGAACAGGTGAAATCCCACATCCACATAAAAACTAATTCATGCCCCCTGCTAAACCAACAAATTCGAACGTGACACGGATAAATATTCATCAAACTTTAGTTATTTCTACTGGAATTCAATAAGTATTTCGCTTTTATTCACTTTCATTACTAACATGATTGTCTGTGGATTCGAAACGGTCTAACGAATTACCAACAATCTCAAATAGCCTAGAACTTCCACA
>NZ_RJVQ01000016.1 GCF_003856525.1 Vibrio viridaestus | reverse complement strand
ATAGATGCGAAGTCACGAGCTGCACCACCGTAAGTTTTAGATAGTACTGTACAGATAGCTGCTGTTAGAGTTGTTTTACCGTGGTCAACGTGGCCGATAGTACCAACGTTTACGTGCGGTTTCGTACGTTCAAATTTTTCTTTAGACACGATCGTGTTCCTTCCTAGTTATGATTCGCCCCAAGCACGTAATTCTCAGGGCGCGCCAGAAGTTGCTATTTTATGCGCCAACTTCCGTCAACGCAATAGATTCGTTACTAATCAAGTAAGATCTAACCACGTTCTGCGATAATTGCCTCAGCAATATTCTTAGGAACTTCAGCATACTCGGAAAATTCCATTGAGTATGATGCGCGTCCCTGAGTAGCAGAACGTAAATCAGTTGCGTAACCAAACATCTCAGATAGAGGGACTTTTGAATGAACAATTTTAAGACCAGCAGGGCCTTCGTCCATTCCTTCAATGAGGCCGCGACGACGGTTTAAGTCACCAACAACATCACCCATCCAATCTTCTGGAGTGGTTACTTCTACTTTCATTAGTGGTTCAAGAATTACAGGCTGTGCTTCGAGAGCACCTTTCTTGAACGCCATTGAGCCAGCGATTTTAAACGCCATCTCACTAGAGTCAACATCATGGTATGAACCATCGAATAATGTCGCCTTAACATCCAATACAGGATAGCCAGCTAACACACCGTTGTTCATTTGTTCTTCGATACCTTTCGCTACCGAACTGATGTATTCCTTAGGAACTACACCACCCACGACTTCATCTACGAAAACAAATCCTTCACCATCTTCTGCCGGCTCAATTTTTAGCCATACATGACCATATTGACCACGACCACCTGATTGGCGAATAAATTTACCTTCGACTTCCGTCTTACCACGAATGGTTTCACGGTAAGCAACCTGAGGTTTACCCACGTTGCAATCAACGCTGAACTCACGTTTCATGCGATCAACGATAATATCTAGGTGAAGCTCACCCATACCAGAAATCAGAGTCTGACCCGTTTCTTCATCCGTTTCAACACGGAATGATGGATCTTCAGCCGCCAGTTTACCCAGCGCAATACCCATTTTTTCCTGATCAGCTTTTGAGCGAGGCTCAACAGCAATCTGAATAACCGGTTCAGGGAATTCCATACGTTCCAGAACCACTTTGTGGTTTTGGTCGCACAATGTATCCCCAGTCGTCACATCTTTCAGACCGATAGCGGCTGCGATGTCACCAGCACGAACTTCTTTAATTTCTTCACGCTTATTTGAGTGCATTTGAACAATACGTCCAACACGCTCTTTCTTCTGTTTAACCGAGTTATAAACGGCATCACCTGAATTCAACACACCAGAGTAAACACGAACGAATGTCAGCGTTCCTACAAATGGGTCTGTTGCAATTTTGAATGCCAACGCTGCAAACGGTTCGTTGTCGTCAGCATGACGCTCAACTTCTTTTTCATTGTCATCAATACCTTTGATTGCTGGTACTTCTGTTGGTGCTGGTAAAAATTCAATAACAGCATCCAGTACAGCCTGAACACCTTTGTTCTTAAAGGCACTACCACAGGTTGCGATAACAATTTCGTTATTCAGCGTTCGAGTGCGCAGACCAAGCTTGATCTCGTCTTCGGTCAGCTCGCCCTCTTCTAAATATTTATCCATCAACTCTTCATTTGCTTCCGCAGCTGACTCAACCATATGAGTACGCCACTCTTCAGCAAGTTCAAGCATATCGGCTGGAATATCCTCATGAGTATATGTCATACCCTGATCTTCATCATTCCAGTTGATGGCTTTCATCTTGATAAGGTCGATCACACCTTTAAATTCTTCTTCGGCACCAATATTCAATTGAATAGGAACCGGAGTTGCACCAAGACGATGTTTAATTTGATCTACTACACGTAGGAAATCTGCACCAGCACGGTCCATTTTATTAACGAACACCATGCGAGGAACATGATATTTATCTGCCTGGCGCCAAACAGTCTCTGACTGAGGCTCAACACCTGATGCACCACAAAATACAACAACGGCACCGTCAAGTACGCGCAAAGAACGCTCTACTTCGATAGTAAAGTCAACGTGTCCTGGGGTATCGATGATATTGATGCGATGAGGTTCGAACTGTGCGTCCATACCACGCCAGAAGGTAGTAGTTGCAGCCGAGGTAATTGTAATACCACGCTCCTGCTCCTGCTCCATCCAGTCCATGGTGGCAGCACCATCGTGAACTTCGCCAATTTTATGAGAAAGGCCAGTGTAGAACAGAATACGCTCAGTAGTAGTAGTTTTTCCTGCATCTACGTGAGCACAAATACCGATATTACGGTAGCGCTCGATCGGAGTTTTACGAGCCACGATTGTATCCTCTTACTAAGGTTATCCTTAGAAAAAAATAGCAATGTGCTGCGAGCAAGCTCGCAGCACGAAAGGTATTACCAACGGTAATGAGCAAACGCTTTGTTCGCTTCTGCCATTTTATGAACGTCTTCACGTTTCTTAACAGCAGAACCTTTGTTTTCAGCTGCGTCTAGCATTTCTGCTGCTAGGCGACCAGCCATAGATTTTTCACCACGCTTACGCGCAGCATCAACAATCCAACGCATAGCAAGTGCGTTACGGCGAACCGGACGAACTTCTACAGGCACTTGGTATGTTGAACCACCCACACGACGAGATTTAACCTCTACCGCAGGGCGAACATTTTCAAGAGCTTCTTCAAAAACAGCTAAGTGATCTTTATTAGATTTCTCAGCCATAGTATCTAGTGCAGTATAAACGATCTTTTCTGCAACTGATTTTTTACCGTCAACCATTAGGATGTTAACGAATTTTGCCAGCAATTCAGATTTGAACTTTGGATCTGGAAGGATCTTACGCTGACCAATAACGCGACGACGTGGCATGGATATTCTCCGTTGTCTTCTTCAGGTTATCCAAAACTTTTCAGTTTCTTCAAATTAATCAATAAATTAGTGTTTGGCCTTACTTAACGGAATCCATTAAGACTTAGGACGCTTCACACCGTACTTAGAACGACCTTGTTTACGGTCATTAACGCCTGCACAGTCAAGTGCACCACGAACAGTGTGGTAACGCACACCTGGAAGGTCTTTAACACGACCACCACGGATAAGAACCACTGAGTGCTCTTGTAGGTTGTGACCTTCACCACCGATGTACGAAGTTACTTCGAAACCGTTTGTCAAACGAACACGACAAACTTTACGAAGTGCTGAGTTAGGTTTTTTAGGTGTAGTAGTGTAAACACGAGTACATACACCACGTTTTTGTGGGCACGCTTCTAGTGCAGGCACGTTGCTTTTCTCAACTTGCTTAACACGAGGTTTACGTACCAACTGGTTAATAGTTGCCATTAACTAGCTCCTGATTTACTTAAAGTAAGCTTTTGTGAAAAATCTACCCCTAATTACATTGATGCAAATAGGGACGCAAAATTCTATGCACCATCGATGGGACTGTCAAGAAATATACAGATCTTTTTGCCGATTTAATAAGCGCAACCCGAGTATAGTTGGTTAACTTGATATGCGCAGAGCTAATCCCACGTCAGAGATTGCTCATGCTCAGCGGTTAGGCGGGCAAATTGTCGATAACCAATTAGAGAGATTTCTGAGCTGATAAACGATGTAATCGCTCGAGCATCAGCATCCTCTTTTAGGCAATATACGTTAAAACGATTAATTAACGCATGTTGTTGATGCTTATCATTCGCCAGATAGACCGCATCTTCAATAAGAAGAATACAGTCCTCTTCACTAACATATTTTAGTGCAGTAGATGCGATGGATTGTGATTTTAATATGTGCAACATAACGGCTCAAAAATGGACAATTTTTTTACTAGCACGCATCATAGCTGTCAGCTCTTGAAGAGTGCATGGCTTCGCTTGGATAACCATTTCCGCATCATTTAACCCTAAATCATCCAAAGACTGCTGACATACATACACATTTTCAATGTCATACAAATCAAACAACTTAATCATTGGTGAATAATTCTTAGTGCGTATTGCTCGGGTATCTTGTCCTGACAACAAGTGCGCGACTCCCTCGGCTAAAAACACTACCGAAATATCGTCGGTTAATGCCGATGTAGCCAAAAGAGCGTCAATCCCCTCTCTGCCACTTGATGTGGCATGAGGTGCGGTTTGAAAAACAAAGGTAATCTGACTCAAAATTGAACTACCCTGTCTGAAGAAACTAGCGATTCAGCGAGGCTACCTAATCCAGCCTGTTCAAATTCCGGTGCCAAATTATGACTATCCAGCTCGTGCAGTTTTGCCTCTTCCTTACCAATTATGCCTCGGCGAAGAGAAGCCGCTACGCAAGTCTCTAAAGCAACATTGTGCTCTTTGGCTAAATTACTCCAAGCCAAAGAGAGATTAAACTCATCATTTGCAGGAACGACAAGTCGGCTACCATTCAAAACGCCATCCTGATAAAAGAAAACCTTCTTTAAGCTATGGCCTTCTTCTAGTAGAGCACAAGCAAAGTTATAAGCGCTATACGCCGACTGACTACCATATACTGAGCCATTCACGAGTAATGTATAAGATAGCGCCGACATTACTTTTCTTCGTCCTCAGTTTTTCTCTGGCGGATGTACAGATAAACAGTATGCTTGGATATATTGAGACGATCAGCCACACGGTTGATGGCATCCTTAATGTCAAAGATCCCTTTATCAAATAGCGCCATAACAATCTGACGATTTTTGGTATTATTTGATACAGTCTTATCGGCATTAATCTCTTCTATCGTTCTTTCCACTGTTTTATCCACCAGCTCTTCAACATCACTAGCAAAGTTAACAGATGACGTCGCATCCTCAGCTTCCTGAGTTGGCAGAAACGACTGTAATACTTGGGCAAAAGGCGCATCTAGATTCACGTTGATACACAGTAAACCAATAACCCGGTTTTCACCGTTGCGAATGGCGACAGTGATCGACTTCATCAAGACACCACCTTTAGCACGAGTAAAATAGGAACGAGAGAAATTACGCTCTGAACCTTCAATATCTCTAAGCATTCGCAGTGCTAGGTCGGTGATTGGCGAACCAACCTGGCGACCGGTATTCTCACCATTAGCAATTTTAATTGCCGATGTATTTAAATCTTCCAGAGAATGAAGAACAATCTCACAGAAGGGACCTATAAGACTTGCTATCCCATCAACAACCGCTTCATAGGATCGCAAGATAATTTTATCCTGCTCAGTAAATGGCTTCACGTGTACGGATTCCATTTCAAGCAACATTTCTGCGTTAAGCGCTTCAGTTGTTGTCACTGTTATCCAACCTTTAAATCAACAAATTGGTGTAAGTTTATCAGAAAATTTTAATGTTGGACTAAGCAATATCATTAACTAGTGATTTAGAACAAATAATGTCCTGAATAAAAAAGCAAAAAAAGCCTGAGACGAAACTCAGGCTTTTTACAATAATGATAATTTATTGCTTATTTATCCGCTTTTTTTGCATCTGCTGGTGCTTTTTTCTCTTCTTTAGCATCATGAACCTTAATCAGCTCTACTTCAAATACTAATGTCGAATTCGCAGGGATTGTCGGTGTCGCTTGGTCACCATAAGCAAGCTCTGGCGGAATAACAAATTCATACTTCGCACCTTCCTTCATTAACTGAACACCTTCTGTCCAGCCAGGAATCACGCGATTCAGAGGGAAAGTTGCAGGCTTACCACGATCGTACGAACTATCAAATTTAGTTCCATCAATCAAAGTACCTTTATACTGAACCTCTACTGTATCCGTCGCTTTTGGTGATTTGCCAGTGCCCGGAGTTAACTCTTTATAGAGAAGGCCAGATTCTGTTTTCTTCACGCCGTCTTCTTTTTCGAATTTAGCACGGAAATCATCACCCGCTTTCTTATCGGCATCCGCTTTTTCTTTCGCTTTCTTAGCAGCCACATCATTCAGACGTTTATCGAAACCTTCCAACGCTTTGTGTGCTTCTTCTTCAGAAAGACCTGACTTATCAGCAAATGCGTCTTCTATACCAGCAAGAACCATTTTCTTATCTAATTCAATGCCCATTTCTTTAGGCTTGTCTAAACTGGTGTTTAAGTAGTTCGCAAAAGAAACACCAATTGCATAGGCCGCTTTTTCGTCTTCAGACTTAAACGTCATTTGCTTCGTTTCTGTCTGTGCAGCAGGTGTATCAGTTTTACTCGTCTCAGCAGCATCCTCTTTCTGACAACCGACAGCAAGCATCACAGTTGCAGCAAGTAAAGACACTTTAAACAATGATTTCATTAAAAACTCCAATGTATAAGGCAAACCTTCTCATCTTGCTAACTAAGTGGTTCACAAACTCACTTTTAGTGCGCAAAATATTGTTATACCAAGATGTGTTGTAAACTTAAGAGTGTCTGTTCACTCTAAATGGATATCAATATAGATGCGAACATTTTCTCTTTATACCACTGTATTTTTTGTCAGCATGCTGTTAAATGGATGTTTTTTATCCTCCAGCCCAACAAAAAAATGGCTAATTGAACCCAATGGAGCAACGGCATTCGGACTGAGTCGCGATGCCAGATTTGCATTAACCTACTCTGACGAAAACCAAATAGTCCTATGGGATCTAAAAGAAAACAAGTTGTTAGCGCATCTTGGGCCATTGGACCAACAAAAGTCGACAGTCTCATTTATTAAGATTTCAGATAATGAGCGTTACGCAGTGACAGCAAGCCAAACTACCTTTTCTGTTTGGGACCTAGCCTGGTCTCAATCCAAAGGCCTTTGGTCGATTTCTGATGCCTTGATTAGAGACATTGATATATCGAATGATGGTCAGCAAGTCTTACTGGGCTTATCCAACGGCAAAGCAATTTACGTTGATTTAGTCAGCGGTAGACGCCTTGAGTTCCTTGCACATCAAGAAAAAGTCAACTCAGTAGCGATATCACCAAATGGGCAGTATGCACTGAGCGGTGGAAATGACTATAAGGCGTATTTCTGGAGTACAAAAACCGGACAAATACTCGAAACCTTTCCCCATGACCAGCGAATTGTAAGGGTCGCCTTACAAAGAGATGGTGAGTACGCTTTTACTTCCGATGGTGGTAATTCAGGTAAAATATGGAGTCTGAAGACCGGTAAAAAAATATCGGAACTCCATAGTTTCGCCAGACAACTTATCTTTTCCTTTGCTCGTTTTTCCGATGATGGTAAACGTTTAGTAACCGGTACTCCGGCTAGCCAACTAATCCTATGGGATACCTTATCTGGCGATAAAATCGATGAGTTTACAGTGGAAGCGAAAAAAGATACTCGACCTCAAAGTGCTGTCGTGTATGATGCGGCGTTCAGTAGTGAGCATAAAATTGTTTCTGGTTCCTCTTCCGGTATCGCAGAAGCATGGGAAATAAGCGGGAAAAAATGATGAGCGGCAAGCAAACTAAATTAGAGCAGAGAATCGATGATCTCGAATATCAGATAGCCTATCAGGAGCAAACTATTGACTCATTAAATAACGCGCTCGCACAGCAGCAATTGCAAATGAGCAAGATGCAAGAACAGATGCAGTTTATGATAGGGAAGCTGAAAACAATGACGAGCTCGAATTTAGCGGATCCATCGGAAGAGACACCGCCACCTCATTATTGATGTCTACTTAACTTTAAATACCATGTTAACGTAAATAAAAGTAGCAAATAACGAATCCAGCTACCACTAAGCTGCCTCCAATTCTTCGCAGATTATCATCAGTCTGCCCCACTAACAGTAAAATGGTATTCCGCCACTTCCGAGGGGAAATAAATGGCCCAATCCCCTCAACGAGTAACAACAGACCAAAAGCAAGCCATATAGAATGTGCCATATTTATTCTCTTTATGATTTCCGTTCGTTAATACAAAAAGGGCTCCTAACAAGGAGCCCTTTATTCTAAGATTAATTCGACATTATTTCGCGACCGAACCTTTCATTCCTTTCATATATTGGAAAAATTCACTATTCGGATCAAGGATAAGAACATCACCTTGACCATTAAAGGATTTTTCGTACGCTTTAAGAGAGCGCAGGAATGAGAAAAACTCAGGATCTTTCTTATATGCAGATGAGTAAATTTTCGCTGCTTGTGCATCGGCTTCACCACGGGTAACACGCGCAGTCTTATCCGCTTCAGCTAAAATAGTAGCAACTTCAAGCTCAGCTTGAGCCTTAATCACCTCTGCTTTTTCACGACCTTGAGAGCGATGCTTACGAGCTACAGAATCACGTTCTGCTCTCATACGACGATAAATAGATTCACTGATTTCATCCGGTAAATTAATTTTCTTCATCCGGAAATCGACGACATTAACACCAAGATCCTTCATGGCACTTTCTCTGGTATTAACTAGAACGTTTTCCATAATTTGATCGCGTTGACCATCGATTTTCAATGCTTCTTTTGCTGCTTCAGTCGTTACCACATCAGCATCAGGACTCGATGGAAGAACGTCATCATTACGAGGTCCAGAAACAATCTGCTTAATTTCTCTAGAACCGATTTCGGAACGGAGGACATCCGTCACTTTTCGTTCTAACAGAGCCTGAGCTGTAAGAGTATTACCACCACCAGTAGCCAAATAAAACTTACCAAAGTCTTCGATCTGCCATTTTACATAGGAGTCAATAATGACATCTTTTTTCTCAGATGTTACGAATCGGTCTGAGCGGCCATCCATCGTTTGGATACGAGCTTCCAGAGTTTTCACCCGATCAAATATCGGCATCTTAAAGTGCAAGCCTGGCTCATATATTTTCGCCATGTCATCTACTTTTAGGATGCGTCCGAATCGAACAACGATACCGCGCTCTCCTTCAGGGATAACGAACATCGACATGAGCACGACAATCAAGCCCAAAACAATAACAGGGATAATTAACTTACGCATGATTAGTATCTCCCTTGACGATTGCTATTTGTATCAGTTGAACGAGAATCTGACGATGAGTCTGAATTCTTATCCGAGTCCAAGGTGATATGGTCATACAAAGGTGATGATTTTAAATCCTGCTTCGTTGGCAGCTTACCTTCTTTAACTAGCTTATCGATCGGCAGATACAGAAGATTACCACTCGATTTAGAGTCAATAAGAACCTTAGGTGTACTTGAGTACACTTGCTCCATCGTATCAAGATATAGACGTTCACGAGTCACTTTAGGTGCAGCCTCGTATTCAGGGAGTAGTTTCTCAAACTGGGAAACCTGACCCTTAGCTTCGTTTACAGTTCGCTCGCTATATCCTTGAGCTTCCTTCTTCAAACGCTCAGCACGCCCCGTCGCTTTAGGAAGAATTTCGTTTTTATAGGCTTCTGCTTCACGGATGAAACGCTCTTCATCCTCACGAGCAGCAATCGCATCATCAAACGCATCTTTTACTTGCTCTGGTGGTCTCGCTGATTGGAAGTTGACATCAACAACCATCAGTCCCATGTCATACTTGTCAATAATTTCGTTCAAGGTTTCCTGAGTGCTCTGACGAATTTGTTGACGACCACTAGTCAAAATACTATCCATCAATGAATCACCAATAACAGCTCTTAGTGCTGAGTCAGTTGCCTGACGGAGGCTATCATCGGCATTGGTTACTTGGTATAGGTACTTGTACGGGTCTGCAACTCGATACTGAACATCCATCGCAACAGTGACAACATTCTCGTCTTTCGTTAGCATCAGACCTGTCGCTCTGAGTGAGCGAATAGCCTGAACGTTGACGGCTGAAACATCGTCAATGAATCGAGGTCGCCAGTTCAAACCTGGTTCGACAATACGATCATATTTACCCAAACGCAGGACAACCCCACGTTCAGCTTCACCGATAGTATAGAATCCAGAGAAGAACCATATAGCAATAGCGATAACGGCTATAACACCGAATCCTATGGTGCTTCCTCCAGAAAAAGAAGGACCTTTACCTCCCTTCTTACCAAATTTACCACCCAATTTTTGACTTAGCTTGTTAAATACTTCATCTAAGTCTGGTGGCCCCTGATCTTGGCCTTTGCGCTTACCGTTTCCCCATGGGTCGTTATCGCGGCCATTATTATTACCATTATTACCAGGCTCATTCCACGCCATCAGTAATCTCCATCATTTGATATGACGATATACTGTAGCAGTCCTTTAAGTAACTATAAAGTCACGTAAATCTGCTACGACTCTTTTTTCAAGTCTAGACCAATCCGCTTGCTGCATACGAACATTTATTAATAAATTGCCTTGTTGATCATACTCTTCCCGCTGAATTACGCGCATTTCATAAAATAAGCTGCGTAATTTCCCTTGAAACTCTGGCGGCAGACTCAAAGTATGCTCAATGACATTATTGGCTAAACGCTCTTTTAAGGCCTGGAATAAAAGGTCAATGCCTTCTCCTTCCATTGCGGATACCCAGACTTGCTGTGGTACTCCCTCATCATCTCTCTCGATGCCTGGAGTCCTGCCTTCGATATTATCGATCTTATTCATAACGACCAATGAAGGCACTTCATTAGCATCAATTTCGATCAAAACATCTTGTACAGCCTCAATATTCTCACGAAAACGCTCATCACTGGCATCAACAACATGTAACAAAATGTCAGCATCCTGCGTTTCTTGTAACGTTGCTTTAAATGCAGCAACAAGATCATGAGGCAAATGACGAATAAATCCGACGGTATCCGCCAATATTGCGGTGCCGACTTCATCGATATCGATCTTTCTTAATGTAGGATCCAATGTTGCAAACAACTGATCTGCAGCATACACCCCCGCTTGGGTAATTCGGTTAAATAACGTCGACTTACCTGCGTTGGTATACCCGACCAAAGAAACAGTTGGGATCTCTGCGCGATTTCTCGCTCTCCGGCCTTGCTCACGTTGTTTAGATACTTTCTCTAAACGACGCAATATCGCCTTAATTCGTTCACGCAATAAACGTCGGTCAGTCTCAAGCTGAGTTTCACCAGGGCCACGAAGGCCAATCCCACCTTTTTGACGCTCTAAGTGAGTCCAACCACGAATAAGACGAGTAGACAAATGGCGCAATTGGGCCAACTCTACCTGTAATTTACCTTCGTGAGTTCGTGCTCGTTGAGCGAAGATATCGAGAATCAATCCTGTACGATCGATGACTCGACATTGACACAACATTTCAAGGTTGCGCTCTTGGGCTGGAGAAAGGGCATGATTAAAGATCACCACATCCGCTTGCTCGCTATGAACAGCATGTGCGATCTCTTGGGCTTTACCCTCACCGACATAATATTTGGGATGAGGGGACTGACGACTACCAGTAATAACTTGTAGTGTCTCTACACCTGCAGAAGAAACTAACATTTCGCATTCGCGTAGATCTTCCCACTCACCCTCTTGCGTGAAGTTGATATGAACAAGTACGGCTCGCTCACCGGCTTCGTAACGGTCAAACAAGCAATCAACTCCTTACTTTTATTTGGCTATATTTCAGAATTACTCTTCGCCTTTATCTGAAGATCTTTCTGGTCTGTCACTCGCACTGTGGTGGCTAACTGCACGAGCAGGAACAACAGTAGAAATAGCGTGCTTATAGACCATCTGATTAACAGTATTTTTCAGCAGAATAACAAACTGATCAAAAGATTCGATCTGACCTTGTAGCTTGATACCGTTTACAAGGTAAATAGATACCGGGATACGCTCGCGACGTAGTGCATTTAAGAATGGATCTTGTAGAGATTGCCCCTTAGCCATTTTTATTTTCCTTATTTTGTATTTGTATTAATTATTTAGCTATCGGTGCACTAAGCATGTGCGGCTTTTGCATCTGAGCTAAATTCAAAAAGATACCCGACAAGACCTGTTATGAAGGTTAATTAACCCATTTTCAAGTGACAGATCCATTACAGAGTATTTCACGCAAAAGCGATCACATTATACACAGCGTTTAAGTTAAGATGCTATGGTATTTGCAACAGTCTCAAATGCTTGTTCAATGTTCTCACTATCCAACCAAGTCAAATCACTCCAACTTCTTAACCAAGTGATTTGTCTCTTGGCCAATTGACGGGTAGCACACACGCCACGAAACACAGCGCCATCTAAAGTGCCATCTCCGTCAAAATATTCCCACATCTGCCGATAACCCACACAGCGTATCGACGGAAGATCTTTATTTAGATCCTGCCTTAAATATAACTGTCTGACTTCGTCTTCGAACCCGGCTTCAATCATTTTCTCAAATCGAAGTTCAATTCGGCGATGGAGTTCTGCCCTATCCTTGGGGGCTATAGCAAACTGCTTCACATTAAATGGAATCGGTTCGCCTTTAATTTCTGTTAGCTCGGTTAAAGTTTTACCCGAAATTCGGTAAACTTCCAATGCCCTAGATAATCTTTGTGGATCATTAGGGTGGATTCTCTCTGCCGAGACAGGATCAACTTCTTTAAGCTGATCGTGCAGGACTTTCCACCCAAGAGTCAATGCCTCTTGTTCAATTTGTTGCCTAATTTTTGGATCAGCCGCTGGCAAAGGAGATAAACCGTCGAGCAAAGCCTTGAAATATAGCATCGTCCCACCAACCAGAAGTGGAATTTTACCTGACTTTACAATGTCATCCATCTCTTTCAACGCATCTCGTCGAAAATCAGCGGCAGAATAAGCCTCTGCTGGATCCAAAATGTCAATGAGCCTATGAGGCGCTAATCTTAGTTCATCTGCTGTTGGCTTTGCCGTTCCAATATTCATCCCTTTATATATTAATGCAGAATCGACACTGATAATTTCGACAGGGAATTGCTGTTTAAGCCGTATGGCAAGATCTGTTTTTCCTGACGCTGTAGGTCCCATTAAAAATAGAGCTAAAGGGAGTTCATTATTCATTAACTTAACGCTTCAATTATTGGTGAAAAATCCACTGGTCGCACTAATTTCTCATCATCAAGAGGGACTTTCCCCTGCCATAAATTTTCTAACTCAGAGATCAATTGGATCGCTTCAGATAGAGTATAGATCTGTTTTTCATGTTTATTTATCTGATAGAGATAATCAGCCAGCCAGTTGGCAAGTGTAACCCGGCTATGAGCACTATTCGGGTCAAGATACTGAAACGCGTAAGATAACAGATCTGCGATGACTTTTTGTAAATTTTGTTGCCTCAATGGCTGTGGCACTCCCATCACCATAACACCATCAGGTTTTCTGTACTTAAGATCAATCCCTAGATGAATGAATATCGGATCCCATAAGCTAAGTGAACTTACCTTCTCTTTTCCCAGCTTTATAGTGAGAGGGACGAGTAAAGGCTGACTTTTAAGTGGTTGATCCGAATCGAGCTGCTTTCTTAATCTGAGCTGAGATACTCGCTCTAAAGACAATAAGAAGTATCGATGGGACTCCTGCATCAAAGTATAACGTCCCTCAACAATAGAAACAGCTTTCCCAAGAGAAAGTGGAAATGGTTCTGCATCAGAGGAGGACTTAAGAGAAATAGTGACGTTAGTACTAGCAGATGAGATATTCGCGCCACGCCATTCTGAACGAGGCTCTTTGAGATTGAAATCGTCAGATTCTCTATTCGTCGCTATCAACTGAGTATAAGCTTCGACTTCCCTCTTACTGGGAGACTCCGAGCGATACTTAGACTGCGAATTGCCTTTATCAACAGAGTAATTCCGACTGCGTGCAGGCTCACCATCTTCATAGGCATTCTCTGAACGTATTTTATATCCTTTCTGTCCAGGGTATAGTGGGACGTCTTGTGCTCGAGTAACAGATGACTCACGTTTCGCCTCAGCATGAGAATCAACATCATAATGAAATGCAGATTCACTCACCATAGGAACATCAATATACTGACTTTCAGCAAGAGCACTAGCAAGTGCCTGATAAATAAAATCATGTACCAGTCTTGCTTGATGGAACCGGACTTCATGTTTCGCGGGATGAACATTAACGTCAACCTGATGAGGATCGACCTCGATAAAAAGGACAAATGCAGCATATTGGTCTGAAGATAACGATCCTTCATAACTCTGACGAATAGCATGATTGATTAACTTATCTTTCATCATTCGCCCGTTCACATAACAATACTGCAAGTCATTCTGCTGACGAGCACCATCAGGCGAGGTGATCCAGCCATACAGTTTAAGATCGTCGTGCTCCAACTCGATCTTTAACATTGACTTAACAAAATGGGTTCCACAGACTGCGGCTAATCGTTTTTCCTTCTGCAGTTCAGAAATACCAGCACGATATTGCCTTACAACCTTACCATTATGTTTTAAGGTAATCGCTGTATCAAAACGACTTAACGCTATTCTCTTCAGTAATTCATCAATATGAGTGAATTCTGTTTTTTCCGTACGTAAAAACTTACGCCGAGCAGGTGTATTAAAAAAAAGATCCAATACTTCTACGGTTGTTCCGACAGGATGTGCTGCAGGTTGCAGTTTTACATCCATTTCTCGACCTTCACTGTATGCCAACCATGCTTCTTCCTGAGTTACAGGCCGAGAAGTCAGAGACAGGCGGGAAACAGAGCTAATACTGGCAAGCGCTTCGCCTCGAAATCCTAGGCTCATAATTGCCTCTAAGTCATCAAGCGTATGGATTTTAGACGTTGCATGACGACTCAAGGCTAATGTTAGCTCGTCTTTGGGAATTCCCTGCCCATTGTCTCTAACCCTAATTAATTTAGAACCACCCTTTTCGATATCAATTTCAATACGGGTCGCTCCAGAATCGAGACTATTTTCCACCAGCTCCTTAACAACAGACGCAGGTCTTTCGACCACTTCACCTGCAGCAATTTGGTTGGCTAAACGAGCTGGAAGAATTTCAATTGCCATTTTTCTACCTATTCGGAATCACTAAAACCTGTCCAACTCTGAGCGAGTCAGATTTTAGCTGATTTACTTGTCGTAAATTATCAATACTCACATTGTAATCGCCAGCAATTTTGCCAAGGTATTCTCCGCGAGCAACTTTATGTTTACGGACAGGTTTATCTTTTAATGTCACGGTTATTTTCAGCTTTTGTCCAACACGTAATACATTAGAAGAGAGATTATTTTCTTTTTTAATTGCATCAACAGAGACTTTATATTTGTTGGCAATCAAGCCAAGAAACTCGCCTTTATCAACGGTATGGGTAACTACCTCTGTTTCAACCGGATTTTTAATCACCGGTACAGAGATACTGCCGCCTTGCGATGGGATGATAAGTACCTGTCCAACATTCAAACTGGATGATTTTAAATTATTAGCAGACATCAGATCATCGACGCTTGAACCATATTTTTGTGCAATAAGAGACAATGACTCTCCGGAAGATACCTTATGCTTCCTAGCCTTGTTACGATTCGCAAATAGTGTCCCTTCGGGGGGATTATCGTTGAAGTATTCCACAATCGCTTTCGATAGAGCTCGGGCGATTTTATCCTGATGAGTTCTTTGGAAAAGAAGTCGCTCTTCGGTAGGGTTTGAGATAAAACCTGTTTCAACCAAAACTGAAGGGATATCTGGAGATTTAAGTACGGCCAAACTAGCATTAACTGGACTGCTCTTATGCATATGAGCAACCTGCTTTAATTCCCCAATAATATCCGTTGCAAGTTTATACCCTTCTTTCTGTGAATGGCTAAACTGTAAATCGAGTAGCGTTTGACTCACGTTTTTATCGTTATTATTTTTAGCAAGAACCTGACCCGCGCCACCTAATAACTCGGACTGACGTTCATGATCTTCGACCCACTTAGAAATTTCAGTATTCGCCCGTCGAGTATTAAGAACAAAGACAGATGCGCCACGCGGCTGAGGCGTTCGGAATGCATCAGCGTGAATTGAAATTAACAAATGCGCTTTATTCTTGCGTGCTATTTCAGAACGTTTATTGAGGTTGACATAATAATCACCATTGCGAGTCATAACCGCTTTCATTCCAGGAATCGCATCAATTTGCGCTTCTAGTTTCTTAGCAATACTAAACGTCACATTTTTTTCATAATGTCCAGCAGGTCCAATTGAACCAGGGTCCTCACCGCCGTGTCCGGCGTCTATAGCAACAACAATATCGCTGTTACCATAAAATTGAGAGGCATCTCTTGAGATCTGTTTCGGAGCTTCAGTACTAGAAGGTTGTTCCTCTTTAGTAACAACAGTATTACCCCCAGATTGAGCACCATGCGGCAAATCAACAACTAAGCGATGCCCGTATTCTCCTTTCGGCGTCGGTGCGAGCTTAAACAGCTCTGGCGACGTTTTCTTCTTTAGCTCAAACACCAACCGATAAGTCCCCTTACTGGGTGGGGTACTTTTACGAATCCGGCTTAAAACAGGGCTTTTCCTGACATTCATCGGAAGCTTTGCGACCGAGTTCGAGTCCTGAACATCAACGACTAAACGATCCGGATTAGTCAACGTAAAATAGGTAAAATGAGCTTCATCTGATAGATCAATTACCACTCTTGTTTCATCTGGAGATGGCCAAACTCGAAAATTCTTTAATGTATTTGCATAAAGTGATGAGCTGGTAATCATTCCAATAATTAAAGCTAACCATACACAATGGCTTTTTATTCCACAGTACTTCAAGAAATTCATATCTCTAACTGACTCAGTAATTGATTTCCATACTCAGAATGGCCAGATAATTCGGCGATTCGCTGTTCACCATCGTAACGGATATCAATGCTAACGTCACATTCAGGTAACCAGCCAGCACCCTTTTCAGGCCACTCAACTAAACAGATTGCGTCGGATGTGAAGTAATCTCTGATTCCCATAAATTCGAGTTCTTCGGGATCAGATAATCGGTAAAGATCGAAATGATAAACCTGCCAGGCTCCTAAGTGGTAAGGTTCAACCAAAGTATAAGTTGGACTCTTTACATTACCATCATGGCCCAAAGAACGGATAAAACCACGGCTAAACGTTGTTTTTCCGGCACCAAGATCACCATGAAGATATATAGTTGTCTGCTGAGAGCAAAGTCCTGATAAAACTTGACCTAAGTTGATGGTTTCGGCTTCATTTTTTAAATGAAATAATGTCTTCATAACGAATATTTTCTCTAGCAGGTATTAATTCATAATTTTCACAAAACCAAATAGTAAACTGGGATAGATTTACGACACAAGTGAAGAAGTGTTTGTTCATCGAAAATCTTCGCTTCAGAATCAAATAAACTCGACAATCATTTACCATTCACATCCTAGATCCTAAACTTAAGATCCGTTAAGATCTCGCCCCCTTATACTACCTAAGATTCCGTATGGATTATCAAGAACTCGCAAACAAAATTAAAATTTGGGCAAAAGAGCTCGGATTCGAAAAAGTGGGGATTGCCGACGTGGATCTTAGTGAGCATGAGCAAGCATTACAAGATTGGCTGGATGCAGGGTATCACGGAGACATGGACTGGATGGAAAGGCATGGAATGATGCGTGCTCGCCCCGATGAACTATTGCCTGGAACCATTCGTGTTATCAGCGCCCGTATGCACTATCTTCCAGAAAATGCTCAATTCGCTTCGACATTAAATAATCCTGAGTTGGGATACATAAGTCGTTATGCATTAGGGCGTGATTACCACAAAGTCGTGAGGACCCAACTCAAAAAATTGGGTGAGAAAATCCAAGCTGAAGCGGAAACGTTACAATTTCGACCTTTTGTTGACTCAGCACCAATACTTGAAAGACCACTCGCACAGAATGCTGGCTTGGGCTGGACAGGCAAGCACTCTATTATTTTAGATGAAGACGTTGGCTCATGGTTTTTTCTGGGAGAACTGTTGGTCAATATTCCATTACCTGTCGACAGTCCTAGTAAAAATCAATGTGGTAAGTGCCAAGCTTGTAAGACATCATGTCCAACCAATGCCATTATCTCTGATGGTGTTATAGACTCTCGTAAATGCATTTCCTACTTGACCATTGAGTACTCGGGAGTCATTCCTGAAGAATTTCGCAAGCCTATGGGCAATCGCATTTATGGATGTGATGACTGCCAACTCGTTTGTCCTTGGAATCGAGTATCACCATTAACGAATCAAAGCGATTTTTCGCGTCGCTCTGTATTTGATAATCCAAGCTTGATTGATCTGTTCTCTTGGGATGAAAAAACCTTTCTCAAAAATCTGGAAGGCTCGCCGATAAGAAGAATAGGTCACGAACAATGGTTAAGAAATATTGCTATTG
Source organism: Vibrio viridaestus (assembly GCF_003856525.1). Lineage (GTDB taxonomy): Bacteria > Pseudomonadota > Gammaproteobacteria > Enterobacterales > Vibrionaceae > Vibrio > Vibrio viridaestus. The sequence goes on along the minus strand of NZ_RJVQ01000016.1, from coordinate 24,825 downwards.
CGATGGGAAATGCGCCATTTTCGCCTACACTAATTATGGCCCTTGAAGCGAGAAAAGGCTTTTCTCCGCTGCTAGACGTTCATGTAGATTGGGCTATGGAACAACAAGCAATAAAAGATAACTCCCCATCAAGAGCACACGCTCGCCTGATAAGGATTGTTGAAAAAGGGTTACCAAGGGATGCTTAATAATGAGATTTTAGATTTCAATTTGATTTCAATTTCAAAATAAATACAGTGTGGAAAAACTTTTTGCATATTCTATATTTTTAAACATCAAAAAAAGTTAATCACAAGAATCGTTGAGTCCTACGATCAATTTTTTTAGATGTCAAGATCATTATTATTAATTTAAGATCAGCAGCATTTAAATAAAAAATATATATTTTACAAGCAGTTACACAAGGCAAGAATTAATAACCATCAACACGCCTTTTTACAAGATCTTTTGCTTTTTCGCTCAAGCCGCAACAAAATTACAGATTAATAACAGAGTTATCCACAAGTGTTATTTGTGGATAACTCTGTTAATGAAATAATATAATTCGCTAGAGAACCCGCTAAATAAGGCAATTGGTTGTGAATATATATCGAGTACAACTCGAACTTATGAATTGTATAATCCTTATTGGATTATTTTAGATGATGCTTCTCAGCATTAATGAAAAGAGCAAAAGAATTGAATTGGTTGCGGGGGCCGGATTTGAACCGACGACCTTCGGGTTATGAGCCCGACGAGCTACCAAGCTGCTCCACCCCGCGTCCATGAGTAAGACCTATTAAGAAGTCATTACTTTAAAACTGGAGCGACACACGAGGTTCGAACTCGTGACCTCAACCTTGGCAAGGTTGCGCTCTACCAACTGAGCTAGTGTCGCTTTGTGGACGAACATGACATTGCATGCTGTCTAAATAATTGGTTGCGGGGGCCGGATTTGAACCAACGACCTTCGGGTTATGAGCCCGACGAGCTACCAAACTGCTCCACCCCGCGTCCATGAGTAAGACCCATTAAGAAGTCATTACTTTGAAACTGGAGCGACACACGAGGTTCGAACTCGTGACCTCAACCTTGGCAAGGTTGCGCTCTACCAACTGAGCTAGTGTCGCTTCGCGGATAAACATGACACCGCATGTTTCCTGTATAAATTGGTTGCGGGGGCCGGATTTGAACCGACGACCTTCGGGTTATGAGCCCGACGAGCTACCAAGCTGCTCCACCCCGCGTCCATTAAGTAACGGATTTAACACCACTACTTTTAAATTCTGGAGCGACACACGAGGTTCGAACTCGTGACCTCAACCTTGGCAAGGTTGCGCTCTACCAACTGAGCTAGTGTCGCCTTATAGATGCTTTGCATCGTTCAGGGCTGCGAATTATAAGAGCATTTTAGTTGGATGCAAGTCTTTCTTTAAAAAAAACGGTATTTTTTTTCTGTTAGAACAAAAAACCATCAAAACACTCTTATTTACGCAGTGGAAACGAATAGAAACGATTAGATCTTAAAAATAGTCTCTCTGTAATAGCGTAATTCTGCAATCGATTCGCGAATGTCATCTAACGCAAGATGGCTGCCCTGTTTCTTAAAACCATCCAATACTTCGGGCTTCCAACGACGCGTTAGTTCCTTAAGAGTACTGACGTCCAAATAGCGATAATGAAAATAATCCTCTAGATCAGGCATATACTTCACCAAGAAGCGGCGGTCCTGTCCGATACTGTTACCACAAATTGGAGACTTACCTTTCGGTACCCAATTTGATAAGAAGTCGATAGTTTGCTTAACCGCCTCTTCTTCCGAGACAGAACTATCTCTTACTCTTTTTACTAAGCCGCTGTTTGTATGGGTTGTTGTACACCACTCATCCATCTTATCCAACTCATCATCGGACTGATGTACCGCAAGTACCGGCCCCTCAGCTAAGATGTTTAACTCACTATCTGTGACAATCGTAGCTATCTCGATGATTTTATGGATCTCAGGGTCTAACCCGGTCATTTCTAAATCAATCCATATCAAATTTTGATCGTTAGAGGCCATGCGCTTACCTATACTTTGAGAATAAAAACGGTACTATACCGCAGATTTCTATAAACAAGATACCTCTGGTACACTGGTGCATCAAATGCACAACAGTGATGTATCGTTTATTTTCGATAATTCATTTTAAAAGATTCTTATAGTGGCGAAAAAGAAAAAGCTTACCAAAGGTCAGGTCCGTAGAGTCCGACATAATCAGAGTAAAAGATTAAAGCAAGATGATATTCCAGAGTGGGATGATTCAATGCTTGGCTCAACTCAACCCGGTTTAGTCATTACTCGATTCGGTCAACACGCAGACATTGAAGATCTGGAAACTGGCGAAATACACCGTTGCAATCTACGACGAGGTATTGAGACGTTAGTATCCGGAGATAAAGTCGTCTGGCGCGCTGGCATAGAATGTATGGCTGGTATTTCTGGTGTTGTAGAGGCTGTTGAGCCAAGAACATCGGTTCTGACCAGACCCGATTACTACGATGGTCTTAAACCTGTAGCAGCAAACGTCGATCAAATGATTATCGTCTCTTCAGTTCTTCCTGAATTATCGCTAAACATCATCGATCGTTACCTGATTGTGTCTGAACTTCTAGAAATTCAACCACTCTTAGTACTGAATAAGGTCGATTTATTGGAACCAGACACTCGAGATCTTTATCAAGAAAAGCTCGATATTTATCAAGCGCTAGGATACCGAGTTCTGTTTGTCAGTCGTGAAACCAAAGAAGGCTTATCCGATCTCGAAATCTGCCTTAAAGATAAGGTAAATATCTTTGTTGGTCAGTCTGGAGTAGGCAAGTCTAGTTTAGTCAATGCTATTCTTCCCGACCTCGATGAAGTAATAGAAGAAGGTGAAGTGTCGAAAACGTCTGGTTTAGGGCAACACACTACAACGGCAGCAAAACTGTATCACCTTCCGAGTGGTGGCGACTTAATTGACTCTCCTGGAGTTCGTGAATTCGGACTATGGCACCTAACCGCAGAAGAAATAACTCAGTCCTATAAAGAATTCGGCCCCTATTTAAATGGCTGCAAATTCAGAGATTGTAAACACTTAGATGATCCAGGCTGTATCATACGAGAAGCGGTTGAAAAAGGTGAAATCAGTAAGATTCGTTTCGATAATTATCACAGAATTTTAGACAGCATGTCGGAAAATAAAGCCAACCGACAGTATTCAAAAAGTAAGAAGCAAGATTTGTAATTTTCCTCACTCATTTACGTTAGATTTTACAGCTTGAATATACGATTCAAGCTGCAATTGGATTTGTAGACTATGGATAAATTTAAAATTGGCCTGCAGTATTGGCTACCTAAACATGCTCTAACTCGCCTAGTCGGTAAATTAGCAGCAGCAAAAGCGGGAAAAATAACAACCGCGATCATTAAACTGTTTATCAAACAATATAATGTCAATATGAACGAGGCCAAGAACCCTGAACCAGCCTCATATGCGACGTTCAATGACTTTTTTACCCGAGAACTAAAATATGGCTCTCGTCCGATCGCTATTGGTGAAGATGTATTGGTCCATCCTGCAGACGGAGCAGTCAGTCAATTTGGTCCGATTGTTGATGGTAGTCTTATTCAGGCGAAGGGACATACCTATACGGCTCTTGAATTGCTTGGTGGAGATAAATCTTTATCGGAAGAGTTCACTGATGGTGGATTTGCCACTATTTACCTATCACCGCGAGATTATCACCGCGTTCACATGCCATGCGATGGTGTATTGAGACAAATGATTTATATTCCGGGAGATTTATTCTCGGTAAATCCACTGACAGCCCAAAATGTACCCAATCTTTTTGCTCGAAATGAACGGGTTGTTTGCATATTCGATACGCCATTTGGTCCCATGGCTCAGATATTGGTTGGAGCAACCATTGTCGGGAGCATCGAATTAGTCTGGGCGGGAACAGTCACTCCACCCCGTGGTAACGTAATACATCGCTGGAACTATCCAGAATCAGGAGAAAAAGCAATTAAACTGCAAAAGGGTGAAGAAATGGGGAGATTCAAACTTGGATCAACGGTTATCAACTTATTTGCCAAAGACCAAATTCACTTCGATGACAAGATGAATGTAGAGCTTCCCACCGTAATGGGTACGCCATACGCACACAAAGCCTAATCCTGAATTCACGGCCAGATGCATCTCATGCATCTGGCTGTAAATTAAAATGTTTGATCCGTGCCAATGATTGGGTCGAATATTCCTATCAAGTTCGAAAAATATAACCCACCTCGATTACAAACGTACTGACTCTCGCTACATTATGGCTATAAATTTGGTATTGAGAGCATAGGCTATGGCGAAACTTTCTGTACAACAACTGATTAAACTCGTACTCTGTTTCCTTCCTCCCATCATCCTTTTGATGATGCCTCTTGATAGCATTCCCATACCTGATCTGACCCTAATACAGCACCGATTACTCGCCATTTTTTTATTAGCTGCGCTACTATGGGTTCTTGAACCCGTTCCAGTCTTCGCCACATCGATACTGATTATCGCACTCGAACTTATTATGATTTCGAACAAAGGGTTACATTTATTTAGAACCCCACCCGAAGGGCATAAATTTGGTGAACTGATCAACTACACTGATATCTTCGGAGCATTTTCGTCACCAATAATCATTTTATTTATGGGTGGGTTTGCACTAGCAATTGCTGCAACAAAATACGAGTTGGACAATAATTTAGCGCGGGTACTTCTTAAGCCATTTGGTCACCATCCCAAGTACATTATGTTGGGCTTAATGATTATTACCGCCTGTTTTTCCATGTTCATGTCCAATACGGCAACAACCGTTATGATGCTCGCTTTGTTGGGTCCTATCGTAGCCTCCACCAGCAAGCAGGATAAGGGAGTGAAAGCGCTCGTTCTCTGCATCCCTATTGCAGCCAATACGGGAGGTATTGCGACTCCTATCGGAACACCGCCTAATGCAATAGCACTTCAGTACCTCACTGGAGAAAACAGTATTAGCTTCCTCAATTGGATGTTAATGGGATTACCTTTTGTTCTCGTGCAATTAACGATTGCCTGGTTCCTATTACAGAAGCTGTTCCCTTCCAGAGAAACGAATATCACACTGAATCTATCGGGGGGGTTTAGTAAATCCTGGCGAGCAATTACCGTCTATATCACTTTTGCTCTCACCATTATTCTCTGGATGACAACTTCGTTACATGGAATGAATACTTATGTGGTTTCGATTATTCCTTTGGCTGTTTTTACGCTGACAGGAATCATGGGCAAGGAAGAACTAAAGCAAATCAATTGGGATGTTCTTTGGTTAGTTGCAGGCGGTATTGCCATTGGAATAGGACTTGAAGAAACAGGGCTTGCTTCAGCGATGGCACACTCAATAAATTATCAAAGCTTATCACCTATATTGGTGTTAATTACTTTATCCGTTGTATGTTGGTTAATGGCAAACTTTATGTCTAATACAGCGACGGCAAACTTATTGATGCCCATTGCCGCAGCTATTGGCTCGTCAATGAGTTCACTCAATGACGTAGGTGGACTACAAGGCTTACTGGTGGTTGTCGCTTTTTCCGCTTCGCTTGGAATGATTCTTCCGGTATCCACACCACCTAATTCCCTTGCGTACTCTACAGGCCTCATCGACAGCAAAGATATGGCTAAAATGGGCGTTATCATGGGATGCATTGGGCTTATCATCGTCTACGTGGTTGCTTGGATAATGAGCTGATAATAATTACTTTGTTTTCATAATAGTTTAGGGCATAGTCTTCCTCCTGAATTTGAATGCTTCATTTAGGAGAGTTACGTGGGTTACGAATGGCTTGCTCTAGCCGCTGCCTTACTTTGGGCGATATCGACCATGTTATCTGTCGAACCTGCCCGCTTTTTAGGAACCTTTTCCTATAGTCGTTGGCGAATGGGATGTACCTCTACTATTTTGATCGTTATTTCACTCCTCACTGGTGGCTGGCGCACGGTTTCCGACGTACATCTCTTACCCATGATGTTATCCGGATTGGTCGGCATATTCGTTGGTGATACAGCTCTTTTTGCCTGCTTTAATCGCATGGGTCCAAGACAAGCAGGCTTACTGTTCTCCTGCCACGCCGTATTTTCAGCCATTATTGGTTACTTCCTATTCAGCGAAACAATGACAACTCGAGAACTATTTGGAGCTTTGCTCGTTTTTTCAGGTGTTGTAACTGCTATCTTTTTTCGTAAAAAGGGCTCAGAGCATAAACTGGATGCCTTATCTGGAAGCCTTTGGATAGGTATATTACTCGGATTACTGGCCGCCTTATGTCAGGCTCTAGGAGGTATCATTGCCAAACCGGTAATGGAGACCGATATCGACCCCATTTCTGCGTCGGCATTGCGTATGATAGCCGCCTTTCTCGCTCATTATGTTTTGTATTTAAGTGGAACTCGTATCGCTAAAGGCAATCAAACTATTACTGTTCGTATTTTTTCGATCACATTTCTAAATGCCTTTTTAGCGATGGCTGTCGGCATGACTCTAATACTCTATGCCCTCAGAGACGGCAACGTCGGGATGGTGGCTCTACTGTCATCAACAACACCAATAATGCTGCTTCCAATGCTTTGGGTATACAGTGGTCAGAAACCTAATCGTTATGCCTGGATGGGAGCAATAGTTGCAGTGATAGGCACAAGCGTTTTAGTATACTAGGGTAAGAATAATTATTATTAAAACAGAAACGACGATAGGTTTTACTTATCTGCATTGATAGGAAGAATCATTGATCTTAATCTTCTAGACACCTTAAAAAGTGTAGTAAAATTACTTTAATTAATTTATCAGTTACTTAAATTTGACGAGGTCTAACTATGTCAGCGAAGAAGCCAATGGCTTTAGTGATCCTTGACGGGTGGGGTTACCGTGAGGACGACAGCAGCAACGCAATCAACAATGCAAACACTCCAGTACTTGATGGTTTGGTTGCTCACAATCCAAATACTCTGATTTCAGCGTCTGGCTTGGACGTAGGTTTACCTGATGGTCAAATGGGTAACTCTGAAGTTGGCCATACAAATATCGGTGCAGGACGAGTGGTCTACCAAGATCTAACACGTATTACAAAAGCGATTGCAGATGGTGAATTCCAAGAGAATCCAACTATCACTAATGCGATGGACAAAGCGATTTCTGCTGGTAAAGCGGTACACATCATGGGTCTGATGTCACCAGGTGGTGTCCACTCTCATGAAGATCACATTTATGCAGCCGTTGAACTTGCAGCAGCTCGTGGCGCAGAAAAAATCTACCTACACTGTTTCTTAGATGGTCGTGATACGCCACCACGCAGTGCCGAAGGTTCATTACAACGTTTCACTGAGTTATTTGAAAAACTAGGCAAAGGCCGTATCGCAACATTGGTAGGTCGTTACTATGCAATGGACCGTGACAATAACTGGGAACGCGTTCAGGAAGCATACGACGTTATCACGCAAGCGAAAGGAGCTTACACCTATTCGTCTGCAGTAGAAGGTCTTAACGCGGCATACGCTCGTGATGAAAATGACGAGTTTGTTAAAGCGACGGTACTTCAGGCTGAAGGGCAAGAGTCATCAGCAGTTCAAGACGGTGACGTGGTTCTATTTATGAACTATCGTGCAGACCGTGCTCGTGAAATCACTCGCACATTCGTTCCCGATTTTTCTGGCTTTGAAAGAGCTGCATTCCCTGCAGTTGAGTTTATTATGTTAACTCAATACGCAGCAGATATTCCTCTATCTTGTGCATACCCACCAGCATCTCTTGAAAATACGTACGGTGAATGGCTAGCTAAAGCGGGCAAAACTCAGCTACGTATTTCTGAAACAGAGAAATACGCACACGTAACGTTCTTCTTCAACGGCGGTGTGGAAACTGAATTTGATGGTGAAGATCGTCAAATTGTAGCATCGCCAAAAGTGGCTACTTATGACCTTCAGCCAGAAATGAGCTCAGAAGAACTCACCGATAAACTGGTTGCTGCAATCGAGTCAGGAAAGTATGACGCGATTATCTGTAATTACCCTAACGGTGACATGGTTGGTCATACTGGCGTCTACGACGCAGCAGTAAAAGCCTGCGAAGCTGTTGACCACTGTATTGGACGTGTTGTGGAAGCCATCAAAAAAGTTGATGGTCAATTACTCATCACGGCTGACCACGGTAACGCAGAGATGATGGTTAACCCGGAAACAGGCGGCACTCATACTGCCCACACGAATCTTCCGGTGCCTCTAATTTATGTTGGTAGTAAAGATTTAGCATTGAAAGAAGGGGGGAAATTATCCGATTTAGCTCCAACAATGCTGGCTCTGACTGACATGGAAATTCCATCAGAAATGTCCGGTAATGTACTATTTTAAGGTTCAAACCTTAAATTAGAAAAAGCCCCGAATTTCGGGGCTTTTTTGTGGTTCTTTGTTAGAAAATCGCGATTTTTTTGATTTCGTTGTCGTTGTCTGTTTCTCTTTCTGTATACTAGAGTTCATGTCACAGAATGCTTAGTCCGACTCTATAAGCCCATAATAATGAAAAACAAACTTTCTCTCACCCAGATAATTTTTTACTTTTGTTGCTTCATCGCGACAATGAGTGCTTTCGCAGCCAGCCAGCAAGAATTAAAAGGTGTTTCTAGCGAAATCTCTCGTCAAAAGCAGTCTCTAGCGAGTCAGAGTAATAAATTGGATAAACTGCAAAGCGAGTTAAAGAAGCAGGAGCTGAGTATTGCAGGGTTGGAGAAAGAAATTGAGCAAACCAAACGTAAACTGGCTAGTGCAAACGCCAATATTCAGAAGCTTGAAGCTAAAATAAGCAAGCTAGCCGAACAGAAGAAGCAGCAATCAGACAAGCTAGAACAACTCATTCATGCCTACTACGTCATGAAAGACAGTCATTCTGCATCTAGCTTACTAGAAGACGGTAGTGAAGAAGATCGTCTCAGCCAGTATTTTCAATATTTAGCTAAAGCGCGGGCTAATGCTATTGAAGAGTTAGAAGATACTACTCGTCAACTTAGAAATAGCGAAGATAAGCTCAATAGCGAAAAACAACAAATCCAATCCTTGCTGACTGAACAGACTCAAAAAAGAGATAGCCTCCAGACAACCCAGAATAAAAGAAAGTCGACAGTCAGCAAAATTCGTTCAGATATTTCCAGCGATAAGGTTTACTTGGCTGAGCTGCAGAGAAATGAGTCTCGGCTAAAAGCTGAAATAGCAAAAGCTGCAAAACGTAATTCAGTCCTAATGAATGGTATCGCAAGCCAAAAAGGTAAATTACCTTGGCCTCTGAAAGGTCGTGTATTACATCATTTTGGTAGCCACCAGACCGGGCAGATTAACTGGAAAGGCATTGTTATAGATGCGAATTATGGACAACCAGTTAAAGCGATCTATTCCGGTAGAGTTGTGTTCTCTGAATATCTACGTGGATACGGTTTAGTAATTCTACTGGACCATGGTAAAGGTGATATGACGCTGTACGGCTTTAACCAGTCACTTCTAAAAAAAGAAGGGGATAAAGTTGTTGCTGGAGAAACGATTGCGCTTGCCGGTGATACCGGAGGGCAATCAAGCCCTGCGCTTTACTTCGAGGTAAGACGAAACAGTCGTGCAGAAAACCCTCTGAACTGGCTGAATTGATCCAGCCAGCTCACATACGGTTTACTCGTGATATTGACGTGATAACTCATGAACAGCGTCAACAAAAGTACCCGCATTCTCAGGTGGTACATCAAGATGAATACCATGACCCAAGTTAAATACGTGACCCGACTTTGCGTGACCAAAGCCAGCTAGAATACTCTCAACCTCTTCACGAATACGCTGTGGCGAAGCATACAACATAGAAGGGTCCATATTCCCTTGGAGGGCAACTTTATCCCCTACTCTAGCCTTCGCGTCCTCAATATTGATTGTCCAATCTAAGCCAACAGCATCACAACCAGTTTCGGCGATACTTTCCAACCACATACCGCCATTCTTCGTAAATAACGTAACAGGGACCTTACGACCCTCATTTTCGCGAACTAGGCCATCCACGATTTTATGCATGTACTGCAATGAGAAGTCCTTATAGTCCCGGGGGGTTAGAACTCCACCCCACGTATCAAAGATCATCACAGATTGAGCCCCGGCTTTAATCTGACCGTTAAGGTAAGAGATAACACTATCGGCTAACTTGTCGAGAAGAAGATGCAATACCGCCGGATCTGAGTACATCATTTTTTTTATTTTGGTAAAAGCCTTAGAACTTCCACCTTCAACCATATAGGTCGCTAATGTCCAAGGGCTTCCAGAGAACCCAATGAGAGGAACATCACCATTAAGATCTTGACGAATCTGGCGAACCGCATTCATAACATATTGAAGCTCACCCTCAGGATCTGGGATACCTATTTTTTTTACGTCAGAGACAGACTGTATTGGACATTGAAATTTAGGGCCTTCACCCGCCTCAAAGTACAATCCTAAGCCCATCGCATCCGGAATGGTTAAAATGTCAGAAAATAGAATCGCGGCATCAAGCTTAAAACGCTTGAGTGGTTGCAGAGTGACTTCAGAAGCCAATTCTGCATTACGGCAGAGAGACATAAAATCTCCTGCACGTGAACGGGTTTCACGATACTCCGGTAAATAACGTCCTGCTTGACGCATCATCCAGACAGGGGTGTACTCTACGGGTTGTTTAAGCAAAGCACGCAGATAGGTATCGTTCTTGAGCTGAGTCATACTTATTCCAATCAGGCTATTTATCTTATTTATGGGCGGTATTCTACCATTTGTCGTCAGGAATCGCGCTTAATATCAGTAACAGTTTGTTCAATTAGAGCACGTGCAATGGTACCTACAGGTGCCAGCTGAGGCATATTATCCACATCAAACCAACTTGCATCGCTTAACTCAGTATAATCAGGACGAATTTCTCCAGACTCGTAATCAGCCATAAACCCGACCATCATACTGGATGGAAAAGCCCAAGGCTGACTACTCACGTAACGAATGTTTTTCACCTTCAAACCAGTTTCCTCGAAAACCTCACGAGCCACCGTCTGTTCCAGAGTCTCACCCACTTCGACAAATCCAGCGATAACCGTGTAAAGCTCTGATGAGTGACGAGCGTGGTTAGCAAGCAAAATTTGATTATCACGACGGATTGCGACGATAATACATGGAAATATTCGCGGATAATGCATGGAACGACAGTCGTTGCATTGCATCGCTAGCTCTTGATGGTTTAGATGATTTCGCCCACCACATTGAGGGCAGAAACGTAGAGATTGGGTCATATGACCATATTGCACGGCTTTGCTCGCAGCAAAGAACAGCGATTCTTCAACTTCCAATAAATACCGCAACGATGTCATCTCATACTGGCCTTCCAGCTCAGATTCATTTAGCCAATAGACAGGACAATGATTAACTCGTCCTACTTCTATTGCATCTTCAATTGGCAGAGAGAGCTGCTTGGCGGAACCAAAAGGTATTTGTCCGTCAACAGTCCAAAGTTCACTTCCTGAAACAACACACCAATAAGCGTCATTTGTGTCACTTTTTTTTAACATGATTCCCCCTATTCCTTGCAGTCCAATTATTTTACTGGCAATCTAGTTTCATACCAGAGTTAAATGTAACCAATTAAAAAATGAGACAAACTCAGGTATGAATTAAGAGGTATAACGTACTTCAGCTCAATTTGATCTCTCAACTGAAGATCTGATCATGAGGGCATAATCATGCTAAATAAATTTAAAAGAGTGCAAGAACAATGGGGAGGATCCAGTGAGGTCATAGACCAATGGCTGGATGATCGTCAACGCTTACTCGTGACGTACTGCAAACTTGCAACCACTCAACCAAATGCAGCATCAGCAAAAGCTGGCGTTACTGAATTGCCATCTTATTCAGAAATTGAAGATTTCTCCCAAAATCTGGTGGAGTATATTTCGACTGGTCATTTTAAAATTTACGATATGGTCAAAGCGAAATGGGAATGCACTGGATTTCAGGCAACAGACGAAATTAATGATACGTATTTTAAAATCGTCGATACTACCGATCCACTACTCAATTTTGCTGATAAGTATCTAGATATTAAAGACGGTGATGATCTTGAACACTTTGATCTCGATTTATCGCGACTAGGGGAAATACTTGAAGAACGCTTTGAAGTAGAAGACTACCTAATTCAACTCATTGCTGATAGTTTATCTGTCCCACCAGGAGCTTGATAAGTTAATCAATCTTAACCTCTTCTCATCTTCGATAGGATAGAAACAAAAAAGGCGCCATCGGCGCCTTTTTTAATCCCAAAGAAGAATTACTCTTCTGAAGAGAATCCAGCGTTAAGCAATGCAGCCAAGTTATCAGTTGCTTGCTCTGCTGATGGTCCTTCTTTTTCCGCTTCACGTTGAGCGTGACGATCTTGGTGATACGCAAAACCAGTACCAGCAGGAATCAGACGACCAACGATAACGTTTTCTTTCAGACCACGTAGCTCATCACGTTTACCAGAAACAGCCGCTTCAGTAAGAACACGAGTTGTTTCTTGGAACGATGCCGCAGAGATGAACGACTCAGTTGCAAGAGATGCTTTAGTAATACCTAGAAGCTCACGTTCGAAACGTGCTGGCTCTTTGCCTTCAGCTTCAAGTTCACGGTTTGCAATCTTAACTTGTGAGTACTCAACCTGCTCGCCTGGTAGGAAGTTAGAATCACCTGCAAAGGTAATAGTACACTTACGTAGCATTTGACGAACGATAGTTTCAATATGTTTATCGTTAATCTTAACGCCTTGCAGACGGTAAACTTCCTGAACTTCGTTTGCGATGTATGCAGTCACAGCATGGATACCACGTAGACGCAGGATATCATGCGGAGACTCTGGTCCGTCAGCGATAACATCACCACGTTCCACTTTTTCACCTTCAAACACGTTCAATTGACGATGCTTAGGAATCATCTCTTCGTAAGTATCTCCACCATCACGAGTGATGATTAGACGACGCTTACCTTTTGTCTCTTTACCAAACGATACAGTACCTGTGTGTTCAGCAAGAATCGCAGGCTCTTTAGGTTTACGAGCTTCAAACAAGTCAGCTACTCGAGGTAGACCACCCGTGATGTCTCGGTTACCGCCAGATTTCTGAGGAATACGAGCAACCGTATCACCCACACCTACTTCTGCGCCGTCATCTAGGTTAACGATCGCTTTACCAGGTAAGAAGTATTGAGCTGGCATATCAGTACCAGGAATCATCACATCGTTACCTTTTTCATCAACAAGTTTAACTGCTGGACGCATGTCTTTACCTGCTGACGGACGAGCTGCTGGGTCAGTTACTTCGCTAGAAGAAAGACCTGTTAGATCATCAGTTTGACGAGAAACCGTCACGCCATCGATCATATCGATGAACTTAACACGACCTGCCACTTCAGTGATGATTGGCATAGTGTGCGCTTCCCAGTTTGCAACGAGTTCACCAGAAGTCACTGCATCGCCATCTGCTTTATTTAAAGTAGAGCCGTAAGGAAGTTTGTGTTTCTCTTTAGTACGACCGAATTCATCGATAATCGTTAATTCAGTTGCACGAGACGTAATAACCAGTTTGCTGTCTTTGTTCACAACGAACTTAGCGTTATGAAGTTTGACTGAACCTGTGTTCTTCGCCTGAATGCTGTTCTCTGCTGCTGCTGTTGATGCCGCACCACCGATGTGGAACGTACGCATCGTTAGCTGAGTACCTGGTTCACCGATTGACTGTGCAGCGATAACACCGACAGATTCACCTTGGTTAACCAAGTGACCACGAGCAAGGTCACGACCATAACATTGTGAACAACAACCGAAGTCTGAATCACAAGTTACAACCGAACGTACTTTAATCTGGTCAACAGAGTTCTGATCCATGATTTGACACCATTTCTCATCAATCAGCGTATTACGCGGGATGAGGATCTCTTCTGTACCAGGTTTCAATACATCTTCAGCAACTACACGACCAAGAGCTAGCTCAGTCAGAGGAACTTTAACGTCACCACCTTCGATGTGTGGATTCATCACAACACCTTCGTGTGTGCCACAATCGTGTTCAGTAACAACAACGTCCTGAGCAACGTCAACAAGACGACGAGTTAAGTAACCCGAGTTTGCTGTTTTCAGTGCCGTATCCGCAAGACCCTTACGAGCACCGTGCGTTGAGATAAAGTACTGAAGTACGTTTAGACCTTCTTTAAAGTTCGCAGTGATTGGCGTTTCGATGATCGAGCCATCCGGACGAGCCATCAGACCACGCATACCAGCAAGCTGACGAATCTGAGCTGCAGAACCACGAGCACCCGAGTCAGCCATCATATAGATGCTGTTAAACGATTCTTGTTGCTCTTCTTCACCATCACGGTTTAGAACCGTTTCAGAAGATAGGTTAGCCATCATCGCTTTCGCTACGCGATCATTGGTTGATGCCCAGATATCGATAACTTTGTTATAACGTTCACCAGCAGTTACAAGACCTGATTGGAACTGCTCCTGGATTTCACGAACTTCTTCTTCCGCAGCTGAAATCTCAGTGTATTTCGCTGGTGGTACAACCATATCGTCGATACCAACAGATACACCAGATAGAGCAGCGTATGCAAAACCGGTATACATGATTTGGTCAGCAAAGATAACAGTGTCTTTTAGACCAAGGCGACGGTATGCAACGTTAAGAAGGTTAGAAATCTGTTTCTTACCTAACTTTTGGTTAACGATGCTGAATGGCAGACCCTTAGGTACAATTTGCCACAACATTGCACGACCAACAGTGGTATCAACCATCTTAGTTTCAGTCGTTTCATTACCATCTTCATCACGTACAGTTTCGGTAATACGAACTTTTACGCGAGCGTGAAGTGCTGCTGTTTTAGTGCGATATGCTTTCTCAGCCTCTGCAGGGCCAGAAAGGTACATACCTTCACCTTTTGCATTAACCATCTCACGCGTCATGTAGTACAGACCCAAAACAACGTCCTGAGAAGGTACGATGATCGGATCGCCTGATGCTGGCGACAGAATGTTGTTAGTCGACATCATCAGTGTACGAGCTTCTAGCTGTGCTTCTAAAGTTAGAGGCACGTGAACCGCCATTTGGTCACCATCGAAGTCCGCGTTATATGCCGCACACACTAGTGGGTGTAGCTGAATCGCTTTACCTTCAATAAGTACTGGTTCGAATGCTTGAATACCCAAACGGTGAAGTGTTGGTGCACGGTTAAGTAACACTGGATGTTCACGGATAACTTCATCAAGAATATCCCAAACAATCGCTTCTTCACGTTCTACCATTTTCTTAGCCGCTTTGATCGTCGTAGCCATACCACGAGTTTCTAGCTTGCTGTAAATAAATGGTTTGAATAACTCAAGTGCCATCTTCTTAGGAAGACCACACTGATGTAAACGCAAGTATGGACCTACTGTGATAACAGAACGGCCAGAGTAGTCTACACGTTTACCTAGTAGGTTCTGACGGAAACGACCTTGTTTACCCTTGATCATATCAGCAAGAGATTTCAGAGGACGCTTATTAGAACCCGTGATCGCACGACCACGACGACCGTTATCAAGAAGCGCATCAACAGACTCTTGCAGCATACGTTTTTCGTTACGTACGATGATGTCCGGAGCGGCTAGCTCTAGAAGACGTTTCAAACGGTTGTTACGGTTAATCACACGACGGTATAGATCGTTTAGATCGGACGTTGCAAAACGACCACCATCTAGAGGTACTAGAGGGCGTAAATCTGGTGGAAGAACTGGTAAAACAGTTAGGATCATCCATTCTGGGTTGTTACCAGATTGAACGAACGCCTCAACCAATTTTAGACGCTTAGTCACTTTCTTACGCTTAGTTTCAGAGTTAGTGGTATCCAACTCTTCACGCATAATCTCAGTTTCTGCAACAAGATCCATTGTAGAAAGTAGGTCTTTGATTGCTTCCGCGCCCATTTTCGCAACGAACTCGTCGCCCCACTCTTCTAAACGGTCTAGATATTCTTCTTCAGTTAATAGCTGACCTTTTTCAAGATCAGTCATACCTGGCTCAGTCACAACGTACATTTCAAAATAAAGTACGCGCTCGATATCACGTAGCGGCATATCCATAAGAAGGCCGATACGAGATGGTAACGATTTTAAGAACCAGATGTGAGCAACAGGTGACGCTAGCTCGATATGACCCATACGATCACGACGAACTTTAGTTTGAGTTACCTCAACACCACATTTCTCACAGATCACACCACGGTGTTTTAAGCGCTTGTATTTTCCGCAAAGACACTCGTAGTCTTTTACTGGACCAAAAATACGCGCACAGAAAAGACCATCACGCTCAGGTTTGAACGTACGATAGTTGATCGTTTCAGGTTTTTTCACTTCACCAAATGACCATGAACGAATCATGTCTGGAGAAGCTAGACCGATTTTGATTGCATCAAATTCTTCAGTCTTATGCTGTGCTTTTAGAAAGTTTAATAAGTCTTTCACAATCAGCTCCTGTGAGGAGTTAAAAGGCGCTCGCCAGCAGCGAGCCCCTTTCTACTAGATAATCCAATTTTTCCTGACAAAAAATCGAATTACTCTTCGTCTTCTAGCTCAATATTGATACCTAGTGAGCGAATCTCTTTCAACAACACGTTGAATGACTCAGGCATACCAGGTTCCATACTGTGGTTACCATCGACGATGTTTTTATACATCTTCGTACGGCCGTTAACGTCATCAGACTTAACAGTTAACATTTCTTGTAGCGTATATGCAGCACCGTATGCTTCAAGTGCCCACACTTCCATCTCACCGAAACGTTGTCCACCGAACTGAGCTTTACCACCAAGTGGTTGTTGAGTAACAAGGCTGTAAGAACCAGTTGAACGAGCATGCATTTTGTCGTCAACAAGGTGGTTCAGTTTCAGCATGTACATATAACCAACAGTAACTTGACGTTCAAATGCATCACCAGTACGGCCATCAAACAATGTTAGCTGACCAGACGTTGGAAGATCTGCCAGTTTAAGAAGACTCTTAATTTCTGGCTCAGTAGCACCGTCAAAGACAGGAGTTGCTACAGGTAGACCATTGCGCAAATTACTTGCTAGTGTACGTACTTCGTCATCAGACATCTCAGCGATGTTAACTTTCTGACGAATATCGTTACCCAAAGAGTAAACTTCTTGCAGGAACTCACGAAGTTTCGCGACTTCTTGCTGCTCTTTTACCATTTGGTTGATCTTGTCACCGATGCCTTTCGCAGCAGCACCCAAGTGAACTTCAAGGATCTGACCGATGTTCATACGAGATGGTACACCTAGAGGGTTGAGTACGATATCAACTGGGTTACCTTTTTCATCGTATGGCATATCTTCTACAGGGTTGATCTTAGAAATTACACCTTTGTTACCGTGACGACCCGCCATCTTATCACCAGGCTGGATACGACGTTTAACAGCAAGATATACTTTTACGATTTTCAATACGCCAGGTGCTAAATCATCACCTTGAGTAATCTTGCGACGCTTAGCTTCGAATTTCTTATCGAAGTCAGCTTTTAACTCGTCCCATTGCTCTGCTAATTGTTCTAGCTGAGTTTGAAGTTCGTCGTCTTCTAGTGTTTGCTCTAGCCATTTCTTACGTTCAATGCCGTCAAGTCTAGCTTCCGAGTAACCACCAGTAAGAAGCACTGCTCTAACACGAGCTAATAAACCACCTTCAAGAATCTGGAATTCTTCAGTTAGGTCTTTCTTCGCTTCTTTTAACTGCATCTGTTCGATTTCAAGTGCACGCTTGTCTTTCTCTACTCCATCACGAGTAAATACTTGAACATCGATAACAGTACCAGTTACTGAGTTTGGTACACGCAGAGATGTATCTTTAACATCAGATGCTTTTTCACCGAAGATAGCACGCAGTAGTTTCTCTTCCGGAGTCAGCTGAGTTTCACCTTTAGGCGTTACTTTACCAACCAGGATGTCACCACCTTTCACTTCTGCACCGATATAAACGATACCGGATTCATCAAGCTTAGATAGTGCAGCTTCGCCAACGTTTGGAATATCTGCAGTGATCTCTTCTGCGCCAAGCTTAGTATCACGTGCCACACAAGACAGTTCTTGAATGTGGATTGTCGTGAAACGGTCTTCTTGAACAACGCGTTCTGAAACAAGAATCGAGTCTTCGAAGTTGTAACCATTCCAAGGCATAAATGCGATACGCATGTTTTGGCCAAGCGCTAGTTCGCCAAGGTCAGTTGATGGACCATCAGCCAATACGTCGCCACGAGCAACAGGTTCACCTGGCATCACACAAGGACGCTGGTTGATACATGTGTTCTGGTTTGAACGCGTATATTTAGTTAGGCTGTAGATATCGATACCGGCTTCGCCAGATACCAATTCATCTTCGTTAACTTTAATAACGATACGAGATGCGTCAACTGATTGAACATGACCACCACGTTTCGCTACCGCTGTTACACCAGAGTCAACCGCTACGTTACGTTCGATACCTGTACCAACTAGAGGCTTATCAGCTTTCAGAGTTGGAACAGCCTGACGTTGCATGTTTGCACCCATCAATGCACGGTTCGCATCATCGTGTTCTAGGAACGGGATAAGCGATGCAGCGATAGATACAACCTGGTTAGTTGCAACGTCCATATAGTTAATGTGTTCACGAGGGTGAAGACCGGATTCGCCACGTTGACGAGCAGTAACAAGCTCATCAGAGAACGAACCTTCTTCAGTCAATTTTGCGTTCGCCTGAGCGATAACAAATTGACCTTCTTCAATCGCGGACAAGTAATCAACTTCATCAGTCACAAGACCATCAACAACCCGACGGTATGGGGTTTCAAGGAAACCGTACTCATTACAACGAGCAAACGCTGACAAGGAGTTGATCAAACCGATGTTTGGACCTTCCGGAGTTTCGATAGGACATAGACGACCGTAGTGAGTTACGTGTACGTCACGTACTTCGAAGCCAGCACGTTCACGAGTCAGACCGCCCGGACCTAAAGCAGAAATACGACGCTTGTGCGTTACTTCTGATAGCGGGTTGTTCTGGTCCATAAACTGAGATAGCTGTGAAGAACCAAAGAATTCTTTAACGGCTGCAGAAATTGGTTTCGCATTAATCAGATCTTGTGGCATTACGTTATCAAGATCGCCCAAACTTAGACGTTCTTTTACCGCACGCTCAACACGAACAAGACCAACACGGAATTGGTTTTCAGCCATTTCACCTACGCTACGAATACGGCGGTTTCCTAAGTGGTCGATATCGTCCACTTCGCCTTTACCGTTGCGAATAGCAATAAGTTTTTTCATCACTTCGATGATATCAACTTCATCGAGAGTGCCTTGCTCTTCTGCATCTGTACGCTCGATAGAGCTGTTAAACTTCATTCGACCAACAGTCGATAAGTCATAACGATCTTCTGAGAAGAACAAGCTTTCAAATAGTGCTTCTGCTGCTTCTTTCGTTGGCGGCTCACCAGGGCGCATCATACGGTAGATTTCAACTAACGCAGAGATACGATCAGTGGTGCTATCGACACGAAGAGTATCTGCCATGAACGGACCGTTATCCAGGTCATTCGTGTACAGAACTTCAATCTTCTTGTATCCAGCCTGAGAAAGATTCGCTAGTGCTTCAAGACTTACTTCTTGGTTCGCTGATACGATCAGTTCACCTGTTGATTCATCAACATAGTCTTTAGATGCAACTTTACCGACGATGTATTCCACTGGTACTTCAATGAACTGAACACCATCTTTTTCTAACTGACGAATGTGACGCGCGGTAACTCGACGACCTTGCTCAACATACACTTTGCCATCAGCTTCGATATCAAAGCTTGCGGTTTCGCCACGTAAACGATCAGGGACCAACTCCATCATCAGAGTTTGATCTTTAACTTCAAAGTTAACCTTCTCGAAGAATAGATCCAGAATCTCTTCCGTCGATTTACCTAATGCACGAAGGATAATTGAAGCTGGTAACTTACGACGGCGGTCTATACGTACGTATAAATGATCTTTAGGATCAAATTCGAAATCCAACCATGAACCACGGTAAGGAATAACACGTGCGTTATAGAGAACTTTACCTGATGAGTGGGTCTTACCCTTATCGCTGTCGAAGAACACGCCTGGGCTTCGGTGCAGCTGGGATACGATAACCCTCTCGGTACCATTTATTACGAAGGTACCATTATCTGTCATGAGTGGAATTTCACCCATGTAGACTTCTTGTTCTTTAATATCTTTTACAGTACCCGCCGGCGCATCTCTATCGTAGATCACCAAGCGTAGTTTTACGCGAAGTGGCTTCGAATAAGTTACACCACGTATCTGACATTCTTTAACGTCAAATACTGGCTCACCAAGACGGTAGCTAACGTATTGCAGCTCAGAGTTACCATTGTAGCTCTGAATAGGAAATACAGAACGAAAAGCAGCCTCTAGACCATATTGACCCTCAGGATCCTGTTCGATAAATTTATCGAAAGAATCGAGCTGGATAGATAGCAAGTATGGAATGTCCAAAACCTGTGGACGAGTACCAAAGTCCTTGCGGATGCGCTTTTTCTCGGTATAAGAGTAAACCATGGGGTTCCTCAGCTCGCTGATAAGTGACCCAAACTGTCCGCCTGCAGTAGGTGTAGGACAGTAACTAACTAGCTGTTTACTGTAGTGACGTATTGATTAACTTTGTTAAAAAATACGTTTTTTTGCACGGATATCGAACGCTTAAACAGCGGGAAAATTCGTCGACACCCTACAGCGCAAAAAGGCCGGTGGTCAATAAACCACCAGCCATTAGCCTCTCGGCTAAACTATTAAGCTATAATTACTTAAGCTCAACAGTTGCACCAGCTTCTTCAAGTTGTGCTTTAAGAGCGTCAGCTTCAGCTTTCTCAACGCCTTCTTTGATAGCAGCAGGAGCGCCATCAACAAGAGCTTTAGCTTCTTTAAGACCTAGGCCAGTAGCACCACGTACTGCTTTGATTACAGCAACTTTGTTACCGCCAGCAGAAGCTAGGATTACGTCGAATTCAGTTTGCTCAGCAGCAGCTTCACCGCCTGCAGCAGGACCAGCTACAGCAGCAGCAGCAGCAGAAACACCGAATTTCTCTTCCATTGCTTCGATTAGTTCAACAACTTGCATTACAGACATATCTGCAATAGCGTCTAGGATTTGCTCGTTAGTAATAGACATAACAATTCTCTTCTAAGTCAACAATTAGTTTAATAAGCAACCAGTAAAAAGCAAGCTTTATGCAGCTTCAGCTTCTTGCTTCTGGTCGCGGATAGCAGCGATAGTACGTGCAAGCTTGCCAGCAGAAGCTTCTTTCATGCACATCATTAGGCGTGCAATAGCTTCGTCGTAAGTTGGTAGTGTTGCTAGTACTTCTACGTCAGCGATTGCACCTTCAAATGCAGCTGCTTTGATCTCAAATTTTTTGTTCTCTTTAGCGAAGTCTTTGAAAAGACGCGCTGCAGCACCTGGGTGCTCATTAGAGAAACCGATCAAAGTAGGACCTACGAATACGTCTGTTAGACATTCGTAAGCTGTGCCTTCTACTGCGCGACGTGCTAGTGTGTTACGAACAACTTTTACATAAACACCCGCTTCACGCGCCTGTTTACGTAGAGTTGTCATCGCACTTACTTCAACGCCACGAGAGTCAGCAACAACTGCAGAAAGAGCACCACTGGCTGCTTCGTTGACTTCAGCAACAATTGCTTTTTTGTCTTGAAGATTTAAAGCCATTTGGATTTACTCCTGGTTGTCGTTACACCACTCACTATTATCACAACAGTGAGAGCTTCTTAGGTGCATTCCCAGAAGAAAGGTATTTAAAATAGAGCTTTCTGTCAGTTCGGGCACCATCTACGTAGGTACTATTAAGTCTTTATTACTAAAGACGCCTACGGTCTTGGACGGAGACTGGGTTATTGTTCAAAAAGAACCAAAAGTTCAGCCCCAACCACAAATATTAGGCGCAGAATTATACATCAATCCTGCGCCTAAGCAAATACAATTATGCTTGAGTGCTTAGAGTAGATTGATCTACTGCAACACCAGCACCCATCGTAGTAGAGATACTAATTTTCTTAACGTAAGTACCTTTAGCGCTTGATGGTTTTGCTTTCTTAAGAGCAACTAGAAGAGCTTCTAGGTTCTCTTTAATTTGGTCAGTTTCGAAAGAAACTTTACCAATTGTAGTGTGAACGATACCGTTCTTGTCGTTACGGTAACGAACCTGACCAGCTTTAGCATTTTTAACAGCTTCAGCAACGTTAGGAGTTACAGTACCAACTTTAGGGTTTGGCATAAGACCACGAGGACCTAGTATAGTACCTAGTTGACCTACAACACGCATCGCGTCAGGAGAAGCAACTACAACGTCAAAGTTTAGTTCGCCTTTCTTAACTTGCTCAGCAAGATCTTCCATACCTACGATGTCAGCGCCAGCTTCTTTAGCAGCTTCAGCGTTAGCACCTTGAGTAAATACAGCAACGCGTACTTCACGACCAGTACCGTGTGGTAGTACAGTTGCACCACGTACGTTTTGGTCAGATTTACGAGCGTCGATACCTAGGTTAACAGCAACGTCAACAGACTCTACGAATTTTGCTGTTGCAAGTTCTTTAAGAAGAGCAACTGCTTCATTGATTTCGTAGTCTTTAGTTACATCCACTTTTTCGCGGATAGTGCGCATGCGCTTAGTTAGTTTTGCCATTATTATTAACCCTCAACCACTAGGCCCATTGAACGAGCAGTACCCGCAATAGAGCGTTTCATTGCTTCAATATCAGCACCAGTCATATCAGCAGCTTTAGTTTCTGCGATTTCTTGGACTTGAGCGTCAGTGATTGTGCCCACTTTTTCAGTGTTTGGACGGCCAGAACCAGACTTAACACCTGCTGCTTTCTTAAGAAGAACTGCTGCTGGAGGAGTCTTAGTAACGAACGTGAAAGAACGGTCACTATATACTGTAATAACTACAGGAATTGGAAGACCTTTCTCTACAGATTCTGTTTTTGCGTTAAACGCTTTACAGAATTCCATGATGTTTACACCACGTTGACCTAGAGCAGGACCAACTGGTGGACTTGGGTTTGCCATACCCGCTGCAACTTGCAGCTTGATATAAGCTTCAACTTTCTTAGCCATGATATTTCCTACATTGTGGGTTCAAACGCTAATCAACCGATCAGCTCCCCGTTAACAAAAAGGCGCGAAATTATAAACAGATTTCGCGCCTTTCACAAGAATAAAATGACGAATTATTAGTCAAGTTTTTCAACTTGTCCAAATTCGAGTTCGACAGGTGTTGCACGACCAAAGATCGAAACAGAAACCTTCAAACGACTCTTCTCGTAATCAACTTCTTCAACAGTACCGTTAAAGTCAGCAAATGGACCATCGTTAACACGAACCACTTCACCAGCTTCAAACATCGTTTTCGGTCTAGGAGCTTCACTCGCTTTTTCTAGACGATTCAAAATCGCATCCGCTTCTTTATCAGAAATCGGAGCTGGACGATCAGAGGTACCACCAATAAAGCCCATAACACGAGGAACGCTACGTACTAAATGCCATGATTCATCGTTCATAATCATCTGAACAAGTACATAACCAGGGAAGAATTTGCGTTCACTCTTGCGACGCTGCCCCGCGCGCATTTCAACGACTTCTTCCGTTGGGACAAGAACTTCACCGAATAGGTCTTCCATACCATGCATTTTGATATGCTCACGAAGCGATTGAGCAACGCGACCTTCAAATCCAGAGAAGGCTTGAACTACATACCAGCGTTTTTTTGGAGCTTCACTCATGTATAAACCCTCTATACTCCAGTCGCTAATGCAACAAGACGAACCATAATGCCGTCAATGCCCCATAGTGCCAGAGCCATTACAATACTAACAGCTAAAACGATTAATGTAGTTTGCATCGTTTCTTGACGTGAAGGCCATACAACCTTACGAATCTCTAAACGAGCTTCACGTGCAAAACTAATCGCAGCTTTACCTTTAATTGTTGTAGCAGCAATACCTAAAGCAGCCGCAATTAATACAACAACACCTGCAGTGCGAATCACTACATTAAACGTCTCACCATAAAATGAGTTACCCACAACAGCGGCAGCCAGCAAAAGGATGGCAATTAACCACTTGAACTTATCTGCTGCACTTGAACTATCAGGAGTTTCAGCATGATTTGCTTTCATAAACCAACCTGCACAAGTCTTACTATAGACGACAATAACCCCGCTGCTGCAGGGCAAAACCACTGATGTCGAATTAAATGCTAAATCGACACCCAACCAAAAAGCACTTTTTCTAGACTAATTGTTTTTAATCAGGCTTTTCGTTCAAAAATCTTGATTTTTGACTACTAAATCACCGCCATTTAAGTTTAGCGCAGAAAAAGGGCATCAAATGATGCCCTTTTTACTAGTGATTAGTCAAATCATTATTCAATGATTTTAGCTACAACACCAGCACCAACTGTACGGCCACCTTCGCGGATTGCGAAACGTAGACCTTCGTCCATCGCGATTGGCGCGATTAGAGCAACAGTCATCTTGATGTTGTCACCAGGCATTACCATTTCTACGCCTTCTGGTAGCTCGATGTTACCAGTTACGTCAGTTGTACGGAAGTAGAACTGTGGACGGTAGCCTTTGAAGAATGGAGTGTGACGACCACCTTCATCTTTAGA
>NZ_RJVQ01000124.1 GCF_003856525.1 Vibrio viridaestus | reverse complement strand
CCCACGCCAATCCGGCTGGTTGCCTCCTTCGTGAAGACAAACTCACCACGGTGAACAATCCCCGCTGGCTCATATTTGCCGCCGGTTCCCGTAAATCCTCCGGTTGCAAAATGGAATTTCGCCGCAGCGGCCTGAATGGCTGTACCGCCTGMCGCGGATGCGCCGCCACCAACAGCCCCGCCAATGGCGCTGCCGATACTCCCGACAATCCCCACCATTGCCTGCTTAAGCAGAATTTCTGTCATCATGGACAGCACGGAACGGGTGAAGCTGCGCCAGTTCTGCTCACTGCCGGTCAGCATCGCCGCCATATTCTGTGCAATACCATCAAAGGTCTGCGTGGCTGCACTTTTTACCTGCGACATACTGTCCGTGGCGCTCTCTTCCCACTCACTCCAGCCGGACTTCAGGCCTGCCATCCAGTTCCCGCGAAGCTGGTCTTCAGCCGCCCAGGTCTTTTTCTGCTCTGACA
>NZ_RJVQ01000123.1 GCF_003856525.1 Vibrio viridaestus | reverse complement strand
TTTGGTGAGATGAGGATAKATGAGTGWGGTTGYGAGAGGATTTAGTGAAAKGAMYGGAATTTTGGTRGTGGACGAATCGGCATTGTGCATCAGCTCATCTATTGTGCTGATGTACGGGTGTGATTGATAATTCGCAAAGAGTAGTTTGAATGTAATGTTCTGGATGATGAGTAGGAGAGAGAGATAGAGAGCAAGYGAGYRAGAGAGTGAGTGATTGTGATGCAGAATGTTGTGTGACCGGTTGGAGTCTGARCATTGCACCTCGTTCGGTTGRAACTCACGACGAACTGGAATCGGCTGTGCTGTGAGSTACTCACATTGACATAAGTAGTATATGACGCTAGTCAGGAACAGAATGTCTGGCAGCAGAGAGACRAGAGGAKCGAACAGTAAGCAATGGAAKGAGAATGCAATTTATATGAAAATACATGAACAATGAGGTGTGCGCCATTTTCAGACAATTGACGGTCGTTTTGCGA
>NZ_RJVQ01000122.1 GCF_003856525.1 Vibrio viridaestus | reverse complement strand
TTTTCCATCTCGGGATTTAGAGTATATTGGTGTTGGTATATTATTTTATATATAGGATATAGGMGATTCCATTTTTTTAGATACGGAAAGATAAGACTACTTGTTTTKTGCTTTGCTCGGCWAGGTATACAAAAAAGCCTATKTGACAATTTTTACAATGAAACTTAACAAAGATCTTTTTTTTCAAACTCTGGCTTGTACACAAATATAGTGGATTGGTCCTGGATCTATGTGACTTACTATTAGATTCGATTTGGGGTGGATTAGGTTGGACTTTTAAAACGGGCTCATGTCATTACATTATTTTGACTTTTAAAAAGGTAGTTAGACCAAAGAAAAGAAAGAAAAGAAGCATCACTAATTCTTTGATTGTGGACAGGAAAAGAGGAAAATGCATATGTAATTCACCTACAATGAAGAAAAGTGCGTTTGTTTATCCGAGATTGGAAAAACGAACCATTGAAATACATTTTTGTTTTCAGT
>NZ_RJVQ01000121.1 GCF_003856525.1 Vibrio viridaestus | reverse complement strand
ACTCGTCAGTTGGATGTACCTGCATCTCAGAGAGTTGATGTTCACTCTGGGACTCRAACCCAGTACCATTCGCTTCAAACGCCATCGYSTTATSCACTCAGCTACTGAGTCCTGATAGCCACTTGCTTRTGCAATGGSGTGAATTTMAATTCACTTGKTATTGTTYGGYTTKTATCTTCMCATTGAGGTTTAAGAYTGCAATTGATCAGTCTGTTATTGGCATATGTGCATAYTGTGCGTATGCCTCGATATTRCCTTAATTCACAAGCTATTTGTAAGCAATGATKGATAGTGGCTAGCAGTGGAATSCAGTTTGACGCGCGTTTCSTCCTATTTGGSACTCGTCAGYTGGATGWACCTGCATCTCAGARAGTTGATGTTCACTCTGSGACTCGAACCCAGTACCATTCGCTTCAAACGCCATCGCATTATTCACTCTGGGACTCGAACCCAGTACCATTCGCTTCAAACGCCATCGCCTTATCCA
>NZ_RJVQ01000120.1 GCF_003856525.1 Vibrio viridaestus | reverse complement strand
GGGATGTATGGCCATAAAAGGTCTTGAGCAGGCCGTTGAAAACCTCAGCCGTATCAGCAAAACGGCGGTGCCTGGTGCCGCCGCAATGGCCATTAACCGCGTTGCTTCATCCGCGATATCGCAGTCGGCGTCACAGGTTGCCCGTGAGACAAAGGTACGCCGGAAACTGGTAAAGGAAAGGGCCAGGCTGAAAAGGGCCACGGTCAAAAATCCGCAGGCCRGAATCAAAGTTAACCGGGGGGATTTGCCCGTAATCAAGCTGGGTAATGCGCGGGTTGTCCTTTCGCGCCGCAGGCGTCGTAAAAAGGGGCAGCGTTCATCCCTGAAAGGTGGCGGCAGCGTGCTTGTGGTGGGTAACCGTCGTATTCCCGGCGCGTTTATTCAGCAACTGAAAAATGGCCGGTGGCATGTCATGCAGCGTGTGGCTGGGAAAAACCGTTACCCCATTGATGTGGTGAAAATCCCGATGGCGGTGCCGCTGACCACG
>NZ_RJVQ01000119.1 GCF_003856525.1 Vibrio viridaestus | reverse complement strand
AACTGAAGCTGGCGAACGCGGCAATTACTGACATGCAGATGCGTCAGCGTGATGTTGCTGCGCTCGATGCAAAATACACGAAGGAGTTAGCTGATGCTAAAGCTGAAAATGATGCTCTGCGTGATGATGTTGCCGCTGGTCGTCGTCGGTTGCACATCAAAGCAGTCTGTCAGTCAGTGCGTGAAGCCACCACCGCCTCCGGCGTGGATAATGCAGCCTCCCCCCGACTGGCAGACACCGCTGAACGGGATTATTTCACCCTCAGAGAGAGGCTGATCACTATGCAAAAACAACTGGAAGGAACCCAGAAGTATATTAATGAGCAGTGCAGATAGAGTTGCCCAGGCGTGGATAATGCAGCCTCCCCCCGACTGGCAGACACCGCTGAACGGGATTATTTCACCCTCAGAGAGAGGCTGATCACTATGCAAAAACAACTGGAAGGAACCCAGAAGTATATTAATGAGCAGTGCAGATAGAGTTGCCCA
>NZ_RJVQ01000118.1 GCF_003856525.1 Vibrio viridaestus | reverse complement strand
TTTCAACCCCTGGTCGACAAATCCTCGGACCCGGTCGACGATTCCTCGTCCYGGTCGACGATTCCTCGGACCCGATAGATTTTTCTCGACGATTTCCACTCCTGGTCGACAAATYYTCGGACCCGGTAAACTTTTCTCGACGATTCCTCGGACCCGGTAARCTTTTCTCGACGATTCCAAGTCCRGRTCGRCGATTCCTCGGAACCGATTTTTTCCCCTCGACGATTTCAAGTYCTGGTCGAGGAATCCTGGACGATTTCCGCAACAATCACCAGTTTTCATTTTCTCTTTACTTGGCATGGGGTTGTCATATTGAACGTTTGTGTTCATATCACCAAGTGTTTGACTTTTCAACAACTACCTTGTGTTTCATCCATCATTTGATGCTAGTTCTTAGCTTTTACAACTTTCTTAGCTTGAGAACTATCTCACACTTCTATCTCCCCAAGCATTCTCTTTTGTTTCTTTTTGAACAAGTCTGTCTCTTG
>NZ_RJVQ01000117.1 GCF_003856525.1 Vibrio viridaestus | reverse complement strand
TTGCCAACCAAATGTATATCGATACCGGCGCAGTGTTCTGCGGAAACCTAACATTGATTCAGGTACAGGGAGAAGGCGCATGAGACTCGAAAGCGTAGCTAAATTTCATTCGCCAAAAAGCCCGATGATGAGCGACTCACCACGGGCCACGGCTTCTGACTCTCTTTCCGGTACTGATGTGATGGCTGCTATGGGGATGGCGCAATCACAAGCCGGATTCGGTATGGCTCTGCATTCTGCGGTAAGCACGAACTCAGCCAGAACGACAAACAAAAGGCTATCAACTATCTGATGCAATTTGCACACAAGGTATCGGGGAAATACCGTGGTGTGGCAAAGCTTGAAGGAAATACTAAGGCAAAGGTACTGCAAGTGCTCGCAACATTCGCTTATGCGGATTATTGCCGTAGTGCCGCGACGCCGGGGGCAAGAAGCAGAGATTGCCATGGTACAGGCCGTGCGGTTGATATTGCCAAAACAGAGCTGTG
>NZ_RJVQ01000015.1 GCF_003856525.1 Vibrio viridaestus | reverse complement strand
GACATCAGCCACACTATGACCTTTTTCAGTGATCTGTTTTACTGCTTCAATTTTGAATTCTTCTGGATATCTTTTGCTGCTCATAAGCACCTCTCTGTTAGTCATTTTGTCTAACTAAAAGGTGTCTATCAAGTCGGTGGCTATTCAAACAACAATTGGGACGTCAGTGCTATTTAGTTTGCCATGAATGTAACAGATACGATCTGAAGATATGTTATAAATCCGCTCAAGGGTGTTCGTATAGTTGAAACATAGAAAGCGAGCCCTAGTATCGATTGGCAATACTTTGTCGTCCTCAACTGTACTACTCTCAGCCAATGACAAATAGTTGTTTAAGTCCTTTTTAAGCCCCACTGTAAGCGCGCCGATAGCATTTTCGACCTCATAGATAAACTGATTTTCATGAGGGTCATCATCATAATATTGACTAGCATATTCAATGAGTGCATCGACATCAAAATTGGCAAGATTTGTCTCTAACTGTTGCCAGTGCTCATCTAATGTCTGATTAGCGGACATCATAAAAACACCATTTTCATATAATCGGTGGAATTCACTATATTTAGAATAGTCTCGGAAGCCTGTTAATGATGTCGGCAAGCCATGGTGCAAATCAAATCCATTGCCAATGATATAGAGCTTATTCACGCTAGTACTATCCTGTCGTTTAGAGTCTAAGGAAGTTATTAATTGGTTAGAAAGTAGATCGTAAGTTACTTTGTCGCATTACGAAGATTTGGTCAATGTTCTGATATTAGAGATAATCGTGGAATACGCGCTAACTTGAAATGGGGCAAAACTGAGGTAGTGCTTGCTCATACCCCGACGTTGAAAAGTTTCAATGATTGGAGAAATCAACGTTGTTATACGTTCCGTGGTGCGAACATGATGATAGCCATGCCGATTAACGCTACCGTTACACCGACTATGTCCCATAAAGTTGGTCGAATACCATCAACTATCCACAGCCATAGTATTGCTACAAAAACATAAACCCCACCATAAGCAGCATAAACCCTACCAGCCGCTGTTGGGTGAAGAGATAGTAACCAAGCAAATAGTGCTAGTGATAGAGCCGCTGGTAGTAAAAGCCAGACAGATTTCCCGTCTTTCAACCAGAGATAAGGTAGATAACACCCCAATATTTCTGCTACTGCTGTAATAAAGAACAACCCGATAGTTTTTGCTTCTACCAACTCAATTTCCTCATATTATTTCTGACCGACTTAGCACTGAATATGACAATTGTAACGTTAAGCTCTCAATGATGCAGTCTTTTGGCTATTGCTTCAATTTATGAATCCAGACACAACGAAGAACAACTGATAAATTTCTTAAAGGCAACACTTAGTTCTGATGCGGTTCCTCCGTTCATCAGAGATAAGTTTTATTAGGACTACGCATAGTACAATTGATAGTAATGCTCTTTTCCGTAAAGAAGGAATGGGGAATTTTCTTATCAGCTAAGATGATAATTTCGATTTTAGGACTGGAGTGCAGTAGATACCAATCAAGCGACTGCTACCGTAACTAGGCTCCAACGAACTAGTTATAAGACCAATCATTTTGAATAAGGACAATAAAAAATGCCCAACATTTTATCGGGCAAATTGCACAATATATTAATGAACTAAATCACTCAGAAATTTTTTCGCTCGTGGGCTCTTGGGGCTGCTAAAGAACACATCTGGCTTTGACTTTTCTAAAAGGATTCCTTGATCCATAAACCAAATTTCATCGGCTACTTCTTTGGCAAAATTCATTTCGTGAGTCACACACATCATCGTCATGCCTTCACTCGCCAGTCCTTTCATAACTTGGAGTACTTCACCGACCATCTCGGGATCTAATGCAGATGTTGGTTCATCAAAAAGTATCACTGGCGGCCTCATTGCCAATGCTCTGGCAATCGCTACTCGTTGCTGTTGTCCACCGGATAATTGCATCGGAAAAGCATCTGCTTTATGTGCTAGCCCAACCTTCTCCAATAATTCCATAGCGTGTTTCTTAGCGTCAGAACGCTTTTCTTTCAATATCCTTACTGGCGCCATCATAATATTCTCTAACACAGACACATGGGGAAATAAGTTGAAATTCTGAAATACGAACCCGACTCGTTTTCTCAAATTATTTAATCTCACACCATCAGAATGGATGTCTGAACCATCAAAAACTATCTGCCCATTTTCAATAGGCTCTAATCTGTTTACAGTTCTAATCAACGTCGATTTACCGGACCCGGAAGGGCCGCAAACGACAATAACTTCCCCGGTATTAATTTCTGCGCTCACATCGGTAAGGGCTTGATAATCTCCATACCATTTATTAACACCATTAAAGATTATGATTGGTCTTGCCATTAGATTATCTCCTTAATTAGACTCTGATCCTGCAAAGGCCAAAGTCCTATCGACTTCCTTGTCTGTACTGGTACTACCTTCTCTTTTTTTCGAAATATACGCTTCCAATTTATCGCTCAAATATGTCAAGCCAAAACATATGATGTAGTAGCTAATAGCAACAATTGCGAATACCTGAAAAGGTTTTGTTAACAACTGATTACTTACCTGATTCGTTGCGTAAGTTAATTCAGGAACATTGATAATGTACCCTAAAGTACTGTCTTTAATGATTGATACCAACTGGGTTATCAGACTAGGCAAAGAGTTAAACAAAGCTTGCGGTAGTATCACTAACCTCAATGCATTTATATGCCCCATCCCAATCGCTCGTGCTCCTTCATACTGGCCAGGAGGTAACGCTTGGATGCCCCCTCTCACGATTTCAGCTATATATGCACTTTCATAAATCACTAATGTACATAGCATCGTGGAAAATCCACCAACGTTTTGACCAATCAATAATGGAATACAAAAATAAGTCCAAAATATAACCATCATTAGCGGTACACCACGAAATATATAAACCCAGCATGTCGCAGGCCAACGAACAAGACGCCAAGGTGACAATCTAGCTAATCCCAAACAAA
The DNA here is from genome assembly GCF_003856525.1 of Vibrio viridaestus. GTDB lineage: Bacteria > Pseudomonadota > Gammaproteobacteria > Enterobacterales > Vibrionaceae > Vibrio > Vibrio viridaestus. The sequence continues at coordinate 58,719 of NZ_RJVQ01000015.1, read as the reverse complement.
TGCCAACTGGCAACGAGAATGTAATTGCTAAGAGTGAAAGCAATAACGTACATGCAAGGCCACCGATAGGTCCGTGTGGAAATTGCCCCATTAAAAGCAGCATTCCGTGATCACGAAGAATCTCAAAGATATCCATCATACTTGTTTACCTCGCGTATGCTCGTTGATAGTAATTGCCTAACATTGCCCCACCACCCATTAGCAATAGAGAAAATGCTAAGTAGCCAACGGTAGCAATCAAATAAGATTCAAACGTTAAAAAAGTTTGATTTTCTATGTCTCGTGTAACGTAGGTAAAATCTGCTACACCAATCACCATCGCTTGGCTGGTATTTTTGAACAATTGAACCGTATGGTTAACTACATTAGGCAACGAATTACGGATACCTTGTGGAATGATTACAAGGTACAGAGACCACAAATAACTCATACCCAGCGCCCGTGACGCTTCAACCTGTCCATCAGGAACAGCTCTCAAACCACTACGAATATCCTCGGAGAAATAGGCTGCCTGGCATAAACCAAGGGCTATGACTGAAAATATAAATTCCGCATTCTGATTATTTACCCAATCCTGTATCGATTGAGGTAACAACGTTGGAAGAGCGAAATACCACATCATCAACTGAATTAAGGTTGGTATATTTCGATGATAGGAAACATAAGCCCTAATAATTAACGATGAAGTCTTATGATCAGTTAAACGAACAATCACAAGTATCAAAGCAATTAACATGGCTAAAAACCAAGAGCTCAGAGCCAGCTCTATAGTCACTATTGCACCCTGTAATAACGCTTCTCCGAAGTGCCCTGTTAGCAAAATATTGAAGTCTAGAGCCATCGGGTATCTCCAATATTAAGCATTGTCACCTGGACGACAGGTTGTAAGACCACCCGGAACCTGCAACGTCGGTAATATTTCGATATTGCTAATGTTAACGGCTATTGGTGCTTCCAGAGCAAAGGCGACACAATTGGCAATATCTGTAGCAGTGGGAAGTTCGAACCCATCAATGAATTGCTTTTTCGCTGATTCATGATCACCAGATACATTACCAAAAATATCGGTCGCTACACGCCCAGGACAGAGCTCAGTTACACGAACTCGCTTACCACAGCAATCAACCCTTAACTGACGAGAGAGTGCATGCAAGCCCGCTTTTGTCGCATGATAGATGGAGTTACCACCAAAATTGTAAATAGCTGCAATAGACGTCACATTGAAGATATGACCTCGGTCTCTTTCAACCATTCCGGGAACGAGCATGCGGCACAAATGGAGTACTGCACGCAAGTTCACATCCACTTGAGTATTCACTCTGTCTTCATCAGCATTTAAAATTGACCCCGGATGTGAAATACCTGCATTGTTAACCAAAATATCAACTTCTAAACCTTCACAAAGTTTGGTTAAAGCGTCTACATCGGCCACATCAATCACATGAGGGATACAGCCTGTTCGTTCCGCTAAATCAAGCAATTTTTCTTTACTGCGTGCAACAGCATGAACTTGAATACCTTCTTTAGTTAAGCGCTCAACAATAGCCTCACCCATGCCAGCTGAGGCCCCCGTTACCAAAGCTGTTTTGTAGTCACTAAATGGCATAAATACTCCTTATTTAATAAATTTGTCCTTAAAAATTGGTACACATTGACTTTACGGTTCTTCTTGAATTAAGACATAACATTTAAAACGTTTATCGATATAAGAAGAGCTTATGAAAGAACATAACCTACTGATTAATAGCCACTAATTTATCTTCAAAACCAACGAGATCACCGTAGCCAACATAAATTTCTTTTACTTGTCCGTTAAATGGACTTGTTACTGGTAAGAAAATTGGCCCCACTTTCAGGAATCCTATTACTTGATTAACGGAAACTATTTCACCAACCTTTACGATATTTTCTTTGTCACTAGGGTGACATGGAAGAAAAATACCAATTGAAGGAGACAATATTAGTGAAATTTGTTGTTCTCCCTTACTTTGATTAACTTCATCGGTTGTTTCATAAAAATCTCCGTGCGATATTTCTGATTGCGGTATTTGTTTACGGAGCTTTAAAGACCAATCTTTAGATTGAATATCTAATTCTTGGATCCTAGTTTGATTCATCAAGTCCGTAAGTGTGCGAATCTCCGGCACTCGGAGCTTTTCCTCAGGCATAGAGTTTCCCATAAGTTATTCGTCAAATTACTTAAATAGTATTTAGCCCCATATTTAAAATCTTGGATAAGAACATTTATATTTAAGGTAATAAGTAGAGCTTATTACCCGACTAACGTAAGGGGCTGGTTTGCATCATTTCTATTCGCCATTAACGCCAACAAAATTGTTTTAACGGCCTCGGCTGGCTGAGATAATGGAAGATGATCAGAAATACAAAAAGAAAGTGATGTTTGGACGTTAGGCTCTATGATTTTAGCCATCCAAGACTGAGATGTACTTGCAAGTCCCTGAGCTGCTGATTTCGGCAAGACAGTGCACCCCATACCTGCAGCTAATACCGCATTGAGTGTGATTTGTGACTCTATTTCACACTTAACCTGGTAAGTGATACCTTCTGAATTGAATGCATCATCAAGTGTCTTACGCATAATGTTATACAATCTGGGTAAGAAGAGTTCATATCTGGCAATTTCAGCCAACTTGACACTTGATTTGGGTTCGCCTAATTCAAAAGGACATACAAAATACAATTCCTCTTTCATTAGTTGAATGAATGATAAACCTTGAATTTCACGATTATCGTAAAGGACCGCCATATCCATTTGACCGTTCATAATCAGTTCACTCAGAGTTGTTCCATAGTTTTCATTTATGTATAAGACAATTCCCGGGTGTCGTTTTTTTACTTCTTCAATCAAAGGGACTGCAAGTAACTGAGCTGCCGTTCCAGGGGCAAGGCCAATAGAGACATTACCTGAAAGTGCTTCTCCAGAGTTATCGATAGCAAATTGTGCCTGCTCACACTGCCTAAGGATAGATTGAGCATAGCCATAAAGGACCTTACCAGCAGTAGTAGGAGTAACACCTTGCTTAGTTCGAATAACTAACTGCTGTTTAACCTCAGATTCCAAGGTGGCGAGTTGCTGGCTCAGAGCCGGTTGAGCTATATGAAGAATATCCGCGGATTTGGTTAAACTACCTATATCCACAATTTTAACAAAGTACTTGAGCCGCCTAAGGTTCATATTGATTTTCCCTAATCGCTAGAATAATCAACTCAATGCAGCATCGATGCCAAAAAATAAGTAACTGTTTTTAAAGAAAAATAATCGAAATAACGAAGGGGGATAAGATTTTCTTATGTTTTTGGCACATGAAAGCACCAAAAAAGTGCATTTCGCTCTGTCTATATTCTAACAAGGAGCCAACTATCAGAATAAACTATGACCCCAAAGCCAACCTATATTTCCTAGCCAATAACTAATCACCCTATCATTTGAAAATAGTTTTTATAACGCGCTCCTTAATTCACAGGCCGCATCACTTTACTTTTCAACTAGGATGAAACTCTATGCTGACCATTTCAGATCGGATCAAAAACATTCCCGTTTCGGCTTCCGTGTCCATGACACAACGAGCAAGGGAATTGAAAGCCAACGGTGTTGATGTCATTGCCCTATCAACTGGTGAGCCGGATTTCCCTACACCAGAGCATGCTCTAGAAGCGGCGTACCAAGCAGGTTTATCTGGTGACACCCGTTATCCTCCAACGGATGGCACACCGGAGTTAAAGAAAGCCATCCAACAAAAATTCATTCGAGATAACAAACTACATTACGATCTCAATGAGATCACAACTGCTGGCGGCGCAAAGCAAGTCATTTTCAATACCATGCTAGCTACGTTAAATGAGGGTGATGAAGTACTTATTCCGACCCCTTCGTGGATAAGTTATTCTGACATCGTTAGTATTGCAGGTGGTACACCCGTACCGCTCCCATGTTCAGAAGATAACGGCTTCAAACCACTACCTAGCGAACTTGATGCAGCAATTAATGAAAAAACTAAATGGATTATCATCAATTATCCTAATAACCCAACAGGCGCGACAGCTTCGTACGATGATTTAAAATCAATTGCTCGAATATTGTTGGACTATCCTCATGTCCATATCCTTTCAGATGATATATATGAGCACCTAATTTACGATGACGAAAAATTTTTCACCATCGCACAAGTAGAGCCACAACTAAAAGACCGAACTCTTGTGGTTAACGGTGTATCAAAGGCTTACGCTATGACTGGCTTTAGATTGGGATATTGTGCAGGTCCAAGCGATTTAATTAAGGTTATAAGTAATATAAACTCACAAAACAGTAGCGGCGCTGCGACGTTTTCTATGGCGGCTTCCGCAGCGGTTTTGAACGGGCCGCAAACATTATTAAAAGAGCGAGCGACGATATATCAGCAACGAAGAGATTATGTTTTAGAGCGTATCGCTGGAATCAATGGTCTCAGTTGCAATGTGCCTCAAGGTGCTTTCTATCTCTTTATCAACGTTTCAGGCTATATTGGTAAAACTACAACGACTGGAACAAAAATAAACAATGACAGTGATTTTGTTATGGCTTTGATGGAAGAGCAACACGTGGTGACAGTACAAGGTGCCGCATACGGTATGAGTCCATTCCTAAGAATTTCATACGCAACAAGCTTTGAACAACTAGAAAAAGGCTGTAACCGCATAGAAGAATTTTGTAATTCTTGTTCATAGTTATCTTAAAATGAATAATTATCAAAAAGCCACATTTTTAAAGAATGTGGCTTTTTTTGAACTGATTGCTAGTTCAGATATGTGTTTTGATTGGACATAGTTAATATCAAAAGAAATGATTAGAAAAAGCCAAACGACATGAGTTTGGCAACATCATCCGATGAAAGGATATTTTGGAATAAATCAAATAAGTTCAGACAAACACGTAACCTTAGCTCCTAACAACTCAATCTCACTTTTGATTATTTGTGCTAGCCGCTCAGAACCCGGAGTATCGCTATGAACTAATATTGAGTTCGCCTGAACAGTAATAAGTGAACCATCGATAGTGGTCGCAGTTCGCTCAAGCAAAAATTGTCTAACTCTAGCTCTTAAAGCTGTTTCATCTGTAACGAGCGCTCCAGGAACTCCTCTCGGCACTAACGCGCCATATCGATCATATGCACGATCAGCTAAAAATAATGTGATGCTTTTTAATCTAAATTTTAGTGCTGAATCTTGAATAACAGTATTTGGTAATGAGCATATGGCTATGTTCGGAAACAATTTACTGATTGTTTCCATCACTTGATCTGCCAGTTCGCTATCGCGATTAATCATAGAGCCTAAAGCTGCATGAAAACTCACATGGGATATTTTAATACCTTCCAGATTAGCCAAAGCATTCAAAGCACCAATTTGATATATTACTATCTGACATAGCTCTTCATTAGTAAAATGAATTTCTTTTCGTCCGAAACCCAATCGATCAGGCAGCCCAGGATGCGCTCCTACTGAGACGGAGTTTTTCTTAGCCAAGCGCAACATTTTTGTCATAGTAAAAGGGTCACCGGCATGAAAACCACAGGCTATATTTGCTGATGAGATGGTTTCCATCATTTGTTCATCATCACAAACCGAGTAAACACCGAACCCTTCACCCATGTCTGAATTAATATCTATTTTCATAAACTCTCCTTAGTTTTTTAAATTCGTGGAGAAACTAACGATTTCACTCGTTGAGACATGACTTCAATTTTCTTTAACCATCTATCTATCTCATAACGAATATTCGATGCTTCCTCGACCGTCGATGGCACAAATTGAAACTCAGAGCCAGGTAATAATTGACCTAAACGCCATAAATCTTCTTCGATGACACAGGCTATTTTAGGATATCCACCTGCGGTGTTTGCATCACTTAATTGGATGATTGGTTGTCCTGACGGGGGAACCTGTACAATACCAGGCAATAATCCGTAAGAACGCATTTCTATAGTTTCAGATGGAACAAGCTGACGACCAGTTAACCGGTACCCAGTTCGATCACTTTGCATAGAAATAGTCCAGTTAGTTTCCCAAAAATCAGTATCTTTAAACAGTTCGTAATCACCAGCAGGTATTGCTCTCATTAACGGAACACCTAAACAATTTGTTGGGAATAAATGTTTTAACGCTATATCTGGGGGTTCTATTCCCATACCGTCAGGAATATGTGAAAGATCCATATTCTCATGTACGACTATTTGATCATTCACTTGAAGGCACCGGCCTTCAAATCCACCAAATGAGCCCCGTAAAGCTGTACTTCTTGATGAAAGGACGGTTGGAACCTGTATACCTCCTGCAACACAAAGATAAGTTCGACATCCACTTTTAGGAAATTGAATACTTAACTTTTGGCCTTTTTTAACGTGGCATACCCACCATGGAGGCAGATCAGTAGAATCCAAGTGTGCTCGACTGTTTGCTCCTGTAATACAGATAGCTGTGTCTTGATGAAATACAACTTCAAATGGATAGGTTTGAATCTCAATTCCAGCATGGTTCTTATCATTACCAAGTACTGTATTCGCTGCGATAAGTGCTAACGAATCCATTACGCCACTGACAGAAACTCCCATATGACGGTAATTAAACCGGCCTAAGTCTTGAACTGAATTTAAAGGGCTTGTTCTTGTTACTTCAATCACAGTTCAATCCTCTCTGGAACAAACTTAATTGCATCCCCAGGCCCCATAAGAGATGGAGTCGAAGAAGATGAATCAAACATATCAAGGTCAGCATAACCAATAGAGTTCCAACCATTTGGCCCGGTTAAGACTGCGACACCAGTTTGGATTCCTCCAATCGTCACTGAACCTTTAATCATATTTAGTGAAGGTACAGTTTTGCGAGGAGTCGCCAACATGGGATCAAGTCCATGTAAATAACCAAATCCTGGAGCACTTGCAACACACATAACGGTATAGTTACCAGAGTAATGCCGTTTTATGACTTCTTTCTCTGATAACCCACTATGAGTACAAATACGCTCTAAATCTATTGCATGCTCCCCACCATAACAAACAGGGATCTCAATCGTTTTGCTATCTGGAGATACCTCTTGAGCTTGTTGCCAGTACTTAAGAAGTAACTGAACTCTAAAATCGATATCCGTATTAATCTGCCTAAAAATTACTAACAGATTTGTTACACCAGGAATAACCGATTCGACGCAATCATTAAGTAAAATGCTTTCTGACATGAACCAAATTTTACGTTGAGCTTCTAAGTTGAAATCGTTTAACGATTCAACGAGCCATGCTTTAGCACCAAGCGGAGAGAATTTAACTCCCTCCGCTTTTAGCACCACATTCAAATTAGAAACAGATGTGATGTTTTTAGCCATATGTTAGTCCAAAGGTTCAAAATCAAGAGAAGATAATGGCTGTACTTTTTCTTTACGTGTCATTTTGTATATAGTCTTCGGACCGATCCATTTATTCCAAACACCATCAATGACACCGCTGTCATCCATAGTTTTAAGACTCTTGTTGACGGCAGCTAGAAGCTCTGGCTCGCCTTTTTTCATACCAACACCAATAGGTTCTAATGCCATTGGTTCTTCGAGCATCGCTAGATCAATGCCGTCCTTTTTGGCCTGATCAATAAGCTTGATGCCTGTCATCGTATTAGTCACAAATCCTTTGACCTTTCCTTGTTGTAAGGCAAGGAATGCCGATGCTGAGTCAGGGAATGTAACCGCTTTACCACCTTTCAAATGAATAGACTGCTCTGACGTTGTGCCTTTGGTAGAGCTAATTCGCTGGCCTTTAAAATCAGCAACAGTTTTTTCTTCATCTTTCTTCTTCACCAGCAGACGCTCTTTAGCTACATAGTAAGGGTCGCTATATTCAATTTGCCTTGCCCGGGTTTTGGTATAAGCCAAGTTTGCAATGATGACATCCGCACGACCTGTCACGATAACAGCGATACGAGACTCAATCGAAATAGGCATCAAGTTAACTTTAACCCCCATTTCTTTCGCAAGGGCTGTACATAAATCGACATCCATACCTGATAGCTTACGGGTTTCTGGATCTGGTGAAGAAAATGGAGGTACATCTGTATACACCGCGCATTTAAGTTCACCACTGGATTTCACACTATCAAGTACATTTGCATTAACACAGGTTGAGAAAGCAGTAGATACCAGTGCCGCAATCAATGACACCTTTGTAAAAGTTTTTAAATTCATAGTCTTATTTCCCTATAGGTTATGAAAAAATACGTCCTTTTAGCTTTTCTTAAATTTACTCAACGTGAAAAAGCTACATATCCACTATATTAATTTTTTAAATTATGTAGGTAAGACGTAAATTATTTATCGTTATATCTTTTTCATATGACGTTGTAGATCTTCAATTTCAACGGTAGTTTTCTAAGGCCAATATAAGAAATTCTTATTTTTACAGAGGAAAGATGTGTTATCCCCTTCCCGGTTAATTCTTTACTTTGTCATCAATACGACCATGGTTCAGTCGATGACTTGCCGAGTTAAGGATTAAATATGAAGGACACAAAAATTGGGGTTATTTTTAAGCTACTAGCAACCCTGTGTGCGACGCTTATGCTGGCTTGCGTTAAAGGGTTGGAAGGTGAGATTCCAACTGGTGAAGTAATCTTTTTCCGTTCTTTTGTGGCTCTGTTTCCTCTTATTATCTGGTTGCATAACCAAGGTGGCATCAAGCAAAACATTTATACTCGAAACGTCTTTGGTCACTTCATTCGAGGAATGTCAGGAACTGGAGGGATGTACTTTAACTACTTGGCTCTGGCATATATTTCGCTCGCAGACGCCACTGCTATCAGTTATTCAGCTCCATTATTTACTGTCATCATGGCAGTATTACTTTTGAAAGAAAGGGTTACGTGGCACCGCTGGCTCGGTATAGCCTTAGGTATATTCGGCATTGGTATTATGATGCTACCCCTTTTAAATGCATCAAGCTCACTATTCAATACATCCATTCTTAGTGGCGGAAATACTGCATCAATCGGGGTAATCTTTGCACTTTGTGGCGCATTCTGCGCGGCTACATCAAACGTACAGATACGGTTTTTGGCACAGAAAGAGAAGCCCGGAGCAATTGTGTTCTACTTTTCGATCATGACCACATTCATCGGTTTATCGACTGTCTTTTGGGGTTGGGCCCTACCGTCAATCACTCAACTGCTGCTTCTTATCGGCTGTGGGCTATTTGGTGGCTTAGCACAAATATTAGTTACTTTAAGCTTAAGATACAGCGATGCCTCGCTACTTGCACCTTTTGATTATACAACACTCGTGTGGTCAACAATTCTGGGATTCATTATCTGGGATCACCTACCAACATATTCAACAGTATTAGGAGCTTCAATCATTGCGATATCTGGACTGTATATTGTTTGGCAGGATAATTATTTACACCGAAGAACCAAAAAGAGATCACTCACATAAATGTCATTAGTAGTAACTAAGTTTCTATTACTACTCAGTTTGAATCAATACCTACTTTAAGATAAATAGAGACGACTATGGATATTCGCAAAATTAAGCAGCTTATTGAGTTATTTCAAGAATCAGGGATTGGTGAGCTGGAAGTGTCAGAAGGTGGAGAGTCAATACGTATTAACGGCTTCAATAATACAGTTACGCTACAAACACCAGAGCACATTTTCACACCAACACCGATAGAAGCCAAAGCGGATACTGAACCAGAATTGGCTACTGAAAAAACAACGATTTCAAATAGCGATCATAACATCCTGTCTCCTATGGTCGGTACTTTTTATTGTGCCCCTAGTCCAGATGCAGCCCCATTTGTCACCATTGGCCAAACTGTAAAATCTGGCGACACAATTTGCCTCGTGGAAGCGATGAAAATGATGAACCAAATCAAATCTGATAAGGCTGGCATTATTACAGACATTCTGGTTCAGGATGGTCAGACCGTTGAATTCGATCAACCTATTGTCATCATTGAATAATTGAGGATAGAACTATGTTAAAAAAAGTAGTGATCGCAAATAGAGGTGAGATTGCACTTCGAATCCTAAGAGCATGTCGAGAGTTGGGTATAAAGACTGTTGCGATTCATTCGACTGCTGACCGAAATTTAAAGCATGTACTACTTGCTGATGAATCGCTCTGTATTGGCCCAGAAAAGAGCATTGACAGCTATCTGAATATCCCACGAATTATATCTGCAGCCGAAATAACTGGTGCTGAAGCCATTCATCCTGGATACGGTTTTTTGTCAGAGAACTCCGATTTTGCCGAGCAGATAGAAAAATCGGGATTCATTTTTATTGGTCCGAAAGCAGAAACGATTCGCATGATGGGCGATAAAGTTTCAGCTATCAACGCAATGAAAAAAGCGGGTGTTCCCTGCGTACCCGGCTCTGATGGCCCTCTGGATAATGATGAAGCGAAAAACAAAGAATTTGCTAAAAGTATTGGTTATCCAATAATTATCAAGGCATCGGGCGGAGGTGGTGGTCGCGGTATGCGCGTTGTTCATCATGAATCAGAACTCATGAATGCTATTAACATGACCCGTGCCGAAGCGAAATCTGCATTCAATAATGACATGGTATATATGGAGAAGTACCTACAAAATCCACGTCATATTGAAATCCAAGTATTAGCTGATGGTCAAGGAGGCGCTATACATCTAGGGGAGCGTGATTGCTCAATGCAACGCCGACATCAAAAAGTTGTTGAAGAGGCGCCAGCCCCAGGAATTACAGAAGAATTACGTAACTATATTGGTGAACGTTGTACTCAAGCTTGTCTCGAAATTGGTTACCGAGGTGCTGGTACATTCGAATTCTTATACGAAGATGGTGAGTTCTATTTTATTGAAATGAACACTCGTGTTCAGGTCGAACATCCCGTTACTGAAATGATTTCTGGTATTGATATTATCAAAGAACAGCTCCGCATCGCAGCAGGACAACCTTTATCCTTTACTCAACGAGATATTGATGTATGCGGGCACGCAATAGAGTGTCGAATAAACGCGGAAGATCCTGCAAATTTTTTTCCGTCTCCGGGGACAATCACAGAGTTTCACTCACCTGGCGGTATGGGTGTTCGATGGGAGTCACATATATACGCAGGGTACACAATACCTCCACACTATGATTCCATGATTGGAAAACTAATAACATATGGGGAAACAAGAGCGGTAGCAATTGCTCGGATGAAGAGTGCATTAGATGAAATGATTATTAAGGGGATCAAAACTAACATACCATTGCAGTCATCCATTATGGATGATAATAGCTTTCGACATGGCGGAACAAATATCCATTTTCTTGAACAGAAATTGAACCTGAAGAGTTAATCTTCAGAAAGGAAAATTCAGAACGTTTAAAATTAAAACAACACTGTTGCAAAGATGACATGTTATAAAATGGTTTGATGCAAAAACGATTCAGCCAGATAAAACTGAAACGAAGATGGACAATTCTGAGTTACGAACCATCAGACACGCTGAACTTTCACATAACTTCTAGTATCGTAACTCTACGGGCAGCAATTATGCAGAAGTCCAAAAAGTGTCGAGGTAGTTTGGGGCGATATTGCCTTGAGGGGTACAGAGCCCATATGCCAATTGTTTGAATTTAAAGTCTTCCAATAAGACAGTCAAAGTCCCAGTTTGTATTTCGTTGACAATAAAGGGCAATGTTAAACATGATATACTTTTGCCATTAATCACGGCATTGAGAAGTATGGAATTATCATTTACAGAGTAGTTACTTGTGATCGTCACACATTAACGGGCTGAGCGTATTTAGAGCCGACCTTAGGAACAAACAGCCAATCATTGCCTATTCGTTTGTGGATCAAGCAATTGTGATCGAGTAAGTCTTCGGGGATAAAGGAGCGACATGTTCTGCTAGATATTGAGGGGAGGCACAAACCACCTATAGGCTATTGTAAGTTTCGAATGCGGACAGAAATCTCTTGTTCCACCACTCTCTGCCCCCCAAGTTCTACCAAGGATTGTCTTTGAAATACTCATGCAAATAATCAATTAATGCTCTTACGGTTGGAGATTGATGTTTTCTTGAAGAATAGAGCGCATATATTGTCAGATCGGCGGGTTTCCACTCTGATAGGACTGGCTGTAATGTGCCGCTTTCGATGTATTGATTAGCTAAGTAGGTTGGTTGAATGGCGACACCTCCACCAATAAGTGCTGCATGGAGTAATGTCGTAGCCTCGTTAGCGGTTAGTTTACATTCAACATCTATTGATTTTTGTTGAGTACCATTCGTGAGGTGCCATACGTGTCGCTGAAAGTTTTTATACCCCAGACAGTTATGCATACTCAGTTCCTCTGGCTCCGAGAGGTCCTTCCTGCTTGCTAAATATGCAGATGAAGCAACTAGTACCGATTCGCAAATGGCTATCGGTTTACCAATCAAAGATGGTTCCGGATTAGAAGCGATTCTAATCGCAAGATCAATTTGTTTTTCTGTCAGGTCAGCGACTGAATCCTGTAGATCGATATCGACATGGACTTTGGGATGCATAGCCATGAAATTCAAAAGCGCAGGGACAAGCTGCGAAAACCCGAATGACATACTTGTCGCAACTCGTACTCTCCCGGTTAGCTCTTCACTATTATCACTTAAAGCGACTAACCCGTTCGCTTGCTCAAGCCAAACCTCAACTTCTTTTAAACACCGCTCTCCGGTCGTTGTGAGCGTTACCTTTCGGGTTGTTCGATGTAGTAAACGGGCGTTTAACCACTTCTCCATAGCTTCAACATAACGTGTCACCATGGGGCGAGACATCTCAAGTCTGTCAGCCGTAGCGGTAAAACTGCCTGATTGAGCAATATCAACAAATACTTTTGCAGCGGTTAATTTATCCATTTATTTGCTCGAATTAAGAAATAATGATGTTTGATTTTGTATGTTTTTCAGATCATGTCAATCATTTATGGTTTATCACATCAAAACAAGCCATATAATTTACGGAGCAAGTCATGAAAAGAATCAGCCTATTAGCCGCATCCATCTTAGTCGCAGGTAGCGCCTTTGCCACAGAGCAAACGACACTGACTTTTGATATTTATAACGCAGACGAAAACAGCTTCCACGCAAACTCAACATTGATTGTTGGAGAAAGTGAGGTAATGCTGATAGATACTGGCTTTACTAAAGCAGATGCTCTGCGGATTGCAGCAAAAATACAGGATACGGGTAAAGAATTAAAAACTATTTTCATTAGTCAGGCCGACCCTGACTTCTATTTTGGCGCTGAAGTATTACACGTCTTGTTTCCCAATGCAGATATTGTGACAACGCCTGCGGTAAAAGAAGTCATAAAAAAGAAACTGCCTTCCAAACTCAAGGTGTGGAGTCCTAGAATGGGCAGTAATGCACCTGTTACGCCTTATATTCCTAAAGTAATAGAGGCGACAAGTCTTATTTTGGAAGGACACAAGATTGAGATAAAAGGTACGGATGGCGTTTTACCGCACCGCCCATACTTATGGATTCCTTCAAGTAAAACAATATTAGGTAACATAGCAATATTTGGAAATTTGCATCTTTGGACTGCAGATACGCAAACCGAGCAGAGTCAACATGCATGGAGTGAGCAACTTAAGGAGATGCAAGCTTTACAACCGGAAACGGTTATTCCGGGACATATGAAATCGGGAACTGCGTTAAACGTTGAATCCATTAACTACTCTTTGCAGTATCTTGAAGATTTCAGTGAGTCAAAAAAGAACAGTAAAAATAGCGAACAACTCATTGAAAAAATGTCTGAGAAATACAAAGGCTCGAAGTTACCTATTGCTTTAAGCATTGGTGCGAAAGTTCATATGGGGGAGATGACATGGTAGCTATTCACTACTTCTATGATCCTATGTGTGGGTGGTGCTATGGCGCGACTCCATTGGTAGAATCAATTGCAAGCAGCAGTAAGTATCAGCTAGTAATGCACCCCGGAGGGATGCTTCCAGCAAAATTGATAGCACCATCGTTTCGTCAGCATATTTTAAATAGTGACCGACGAATTAGTGAACAGACCAATGCTCAGTTCGGACAGGATTATATAGAACGTGTAGCAGGTAATGAGCAACTTGTTATGGACTCTTATCTTCCTACTCGGGCAATTCTTGTTGGAGAATCTTTAGGGCTTGATCCATTTGACATGTTAAAAGCAATACAAAAAGCACATTACATTGAAGGCAAAGCCGTCAATACTCTTAGCAGTTTGGAAGAGTTGGTTGTTCAACTAGGGCTCGACCAACAGTTATGGCGAGAGAAAATGCAAACAAGGGAACCCTTAGAAGACGCCGTAATCGATATTAGCCATCAAATGATGACCCGATTGGGCGTTCAGGGTTACCCAACACTTATGATTGAAGACAATGGGGAATTTAAGAGGTTGCCTCATACCGAGTTTTATGGCCGAACAGAGCAATGGAAGACATTATTAGAAATTTAACTAAACGCGACATTGCGGTAACAGATAGTGTATAAAGCCCACTCATAATGTTCGTGACGCAAATGAAATTGCGGCGCGAACTTCTTTCAACCAAATGATTATGCACCTTAAGTATTTTTTTGTAAATGCCACATATGATAGCTTCTGGGAGTTTCCGTTCACCACCAGGGTAGCCTGAAATAATAAACTTGAAACAAAACTAGTGATGAAGTCTATCGATGGTGTATTGCTCAAACACTTAAATGGACGGAACTGTTTTACAAATAGAAACAACACTGACTCATGTCAGACGAGAAAATTTCTAGCTACTTCTAAAATTACGGGATATTTTTATGTCCACAACACACATAAGCTCACCAAAGGTGAATTACTTATATACCTATAATTTTCGACCTATTCGTTTCTCAACTTGTTTTTTCTCCCATTCTAGGCCGAAAATATTTACAATTTCAAAAGCCCTTAAACCATGGCTTACAACTCCAATACCCCATCCCAGAGCTGGCCACCAAGCCCAAATATTTTCAGGATTTGTAACATAGTTAATAACGAATAACAGTGCGATAACCAAAATATAAGTAACTAGATTTGAGTAAAAGCTTTTGATGTCTTTAACTTGCTCAATACAGATAATTCTGACAATTGGTCTTGTGACCAGCCTCGTTGTAATCTCAATTTTCTTACAATCACCGAGTAATCCCTTTCTGCTGTACTAATAAAACATGCCTATTATATTCGCATCTAGCAACGACAAAAATATCAAATAAAATCAGTTATATATTTAAGATGTCATCATTATGTCAGGTTCGTGTCGTGGTCATTTTTTGAGATTTCAGCAAAATGGCAACTCTAGCTGCTACTCATAATTAAGGGTCATAAATAATGCTAATCTCTATAATTTTTCATACACCAATCTGGGTCTGGTTTGTTTTTATTTACCTACTCCGAATCGGATTCCAAGGTCTGAGTGATCAGCCTATCCATATCCAAAAAACTGGAGTATTAACGATTTCTTTTTTCATTTTTTCATTAGTTAAAATTCAGGGTACGCATCTGTCAATATTCATATGGTTGATAGGATTAATAATAGGTTTTGTTGTAGGATATTTTCTATTTAGCACTCAGATCAAAAACTCTTATCGTGGAACTGATCAACAGATTTACTTACCCGGTAAAAAAAATCTACTTGTTTTTTTGGTAACTATATTTGTACTTCACTACATAATTACTGTGTTAATAAATATAAGACCATCACCTCTCTGGGAGGTGGTAAACATAATCTTCAGTGGACTTACCAACGGAATACTCAGTTACCGTGCGATTAAAATGTTTAGACAATATAATAGTTTCATCCCAATCGAGAAAGAAACGTCCAGACCCATACATTAAAAAATTGGGGCAATCGTTGATGATTTGAGAATGGTCGTAACTAGGTAGTAAAAACGTATGGGGTAGCTTTCAGTCAGACATATGGTCAAAACTGACTGAAAGCTACCGTTTAGACTAACAAACCATTAACTATCAGTCTCAAGGGAAAGTTTTAAAGCATCTTCAATCTCAATCCCAAGATACCTGATTGTATTGTCGATTTTTGTATGACCTAGCAGCAATTGCACTGCTCGGATATTTTTTGTTCTTGCATAAATCAATGTGGCTTTCGTCCTTCGCATTGAATGAGTACCGTATAAATCGACATCTAAACCTAACTTTTCGGCCCATGATTTAATGATTTTTCGATAATAGGAATAACTTAAAGACTGGTTGACCTTCCGGAGACTCGGAAATAAAAAGTCCCTTGGTTCAAGAGCGCAGTGATAGATCCAATGGCTTAAGCTTTGCTGAGTTCTCGGGGTAATTTCGAATTGAACTGCAATACCAGTTTTTCTTTGTGTGCACTGAACCCGTTCATATACCATCCTTTGAGCACCTACGTCCTGTACCTTTAAATTCAGTAAGTCACATGATCGAAGCTTCGAATCAATCGAAAGATTAAGAAGTGCCAATTCCATCAAGTTATCTTCCAGCTCGAGTCTAGTACGAATGCGCCATATTTCTTCAAGTTTAAAAGGGCGTTTGATTCCATGGATGCGTTTTGATTTACCAATTACCATCGTTACCTCCAATCTCTGACGAGTGGTAATAACGATTGTAGTAATGGTTTACCCCGTTATTCCCAAAACCTCCAGACAATCCATTTACGCAACAGGCATGAACAGAAGTTGTTTAGAGTCGCTACTCAATTTAGCAATACATGGATTAATTTTGTTATGGGAAAACCACAGTATCTAATGAAACTGTAACGATCAAATCGCTTTCATCTCTCAGCTAAAACTTAGACCTAATTTTATCTACAAAACTATCAATTTTAGACTGGGAAGCAGCTTCACACTTATATAGAGAAAGCATTTGAAATTTACATTTTTTAGCGCACGCTCCAAGCAAAGCAATTCTAAATGTTCGGTGAATAGGCTTCCAAAGGACAAACATATCAACCCACCAAGGGGAACCTAAAGTAGTGATTACTTTGACTTCTTTCAGATTAACTAGACAAGGTGTTATTGCTCCTAAATCTGAAGCGTGATTATATGCATGAGTCGGTGCCCACACTCTATCAAACCATCCTTTAAGCATGGCTGGGAAACCAAACCACCATGTTGGAAATACCAGTATTAACGATTCTGTTTCTTTTAACTGATCGATATCGCCTTCTAATTTACTAGCATCAAATTGTTCTTGGTAATAACTTTGTCGCTCAGAGCTACTTAGTGCTGGATCAAATGCTTCTTGATATAGATCTTTCACCGTAATGTCATATCCTTTTGAACTGAGATGCTCGATTGTCTCATTGGCTAAGTGATGACAGAGGCTGTTCTTAAGTGGATGGGTAACTACAACTAGACACTTCACTGAATGATCCTTATTCAAACTATTGCGCATAACGGATATCATGGCACGTTCTCCGCTAAAATCAATCAGATATTTCATTTACAATTGGATTCAATCGACAGCACTAAAGTTACTCAGTCGCATTACAAAAATTTAGCCGATACCAGATACCAAAACTGAACACATGTCGGATTGCTAGCTGAAAAGGAACATTTCGTGCCAGCGAGGATCTCGCTAGCACGCGTTAGGGAAGACTACGAGCCTGAAGGCCTATAACCATCAGAGAGGTAGGAAAATTCATTCAAACTTATGATTTATTTCTGCTTCCCAGTTCGTCATTTCTTCTGATATGAAATAACTAACCAAATCAGAATAGATCTTTTCAATAATATCTGGATGTAGGCCTTTTTCTTCAGCCCAAACCCTCCGCTGTATAAGCATAGATTTGAGACGCTCGGGAGCTTTGACTGAACTTATAGATGTCTTAAATTTGGCAGCAGCTTTTACATACTCAAATCTCTTGTCGAGCGCTGTGATAACTAACCGATCTAACTCGTCTATTTCGTTTCGAATTTCGTCCATTCCTGAACAGTTTTTAGGTTCTATTTTGCTGAAATATTCCATTTATTTACTCCGATTAATTTGACCACCGAAGCTAACATAAGGGAAGAAGGAACTCACTCAGCTACCATACGGCGGCTAAGGAACATGGGTATTCTGAGCCGCTTTAGAAAGAGCGCCACCAAAAATATTGAAGTATAAAAGTGTTGATTGAATATTCTTTTTTCAAAACACACCCACAGTAAGATCTCTAGGTCAAAAAGTCAATAAAGTGAAGCATCAGTCACGTCCAGTAAATCAGACCTAAGAAGGTTTGGGGCACGTTTCAGCCAGAGCAGACTGAAACGAAAGTGGACAACTTTCGTGTTA
Organism: Vibrio viridaestus; assembly: GCF_003856525.1. Classification (GTDB taxonomy): domain Bacteria; phylum Pseudomonadota; class Gammaproteobacteria; order Enterobacterales; family Vibrionaceae; genus Vibrio; species Vibrio viridaestus. The sequence goes on along the minus strand of NZ_RJVQ01000015.1, from coordinate 40,421 downwards.
CGTTCCATTAGCCCAGTAATTTTTTCGAATAACTTTTAGTATGTAAAATCGACGGTTTCCCAATAGCTCTTAAGCCATTTTAATTTATTTGATCTTTACAGACTGGACTAAATAAAATTTTTAAACTTACACATTAAGAATACAGTAATGGTAGTAGTATCTTTTACTTCACCATCATGAATTTGCTGTTCAAATTAGAAAATACTCCCACTTCTTCTTTATCTAAATCACTAGATCCTTGAAAAAGACCAGTGTCTAAATATATGTGATAGAACTGATTTGAGTAACCTGAGAACCATTTAGATGAAAAAAGTACTGTGAATTTTGAATTTTGTTAAATTTTTCTGGCTTGTAAACGATTTTTCCCCTTACTGTTTAGAAAAACTAAAGTAATCACTACCACAACCGAAAATACGATAAATAAAGACGAAAAACTGAAATATTTAAGGAATGAACTACCAACAAGAGTACCTAATCCGCCACCACAAAAAATACCAACACCAATAATCCCTGAAGATAGTCCCTTATTATTTTCGGCAAGTTCCAAAGCTTTACTAGCTAGGATAGATTGTACCCAGACATAGCCAAGACCTAGCATGAGAATGGCAACATATAACCCAAAAACATTACCCGTGGAAAAAATAATGAGCGCTATACATGATGTTATAAAACCAATATTCAATACCATATTATGAGAAAACTTAGCTAAAAGGAGTTTGTTAATAAATCCACCTGCGAAGCTCACAAATCCAAAAAGCATAAGCCCCATCCCGACATAGGAATAATCAATACCAATGCTAATATGAAGATATGAACCAATAAATGAATAGCCGCCTAATACAGCAAAACCGTTACAGAATGCCAATAAGTACATATTTCTCAGATTTCTGGTTCGCAATAAATTAAGAACGGAGGACCAAAATTTAGCCTGTTCTTTTACAAGACCAATTGATGGCAACAGAAATAGTGAGACAAATGAGATAGTTGCCGCTCCAGAGAAAATCAGAAAAATCTGCCGCCAGCCAATATGTTCAATTAACCATCCACCTATACCCGCACTTATCCCTTGTCCTAAAAAAACAATTCCCAGAAATAATCCTACTACCTTGGTCAACTGACTCTGGTCATATGTTTCGCCTAAAATCCCCAGAGAAACAGCAATAATCCCGGCGGCAAAAAAACCAGTAATAAATCGGTAACAAGTCAGGAGCGATAAAGTATGAGCTTGTGCACATAGAAATGTTGAGATTGCCAACAGCAATACTAAGGATTTAAGAATTCGAGCTTTCCCCAATTTATCACTGAAGAAACCATAGACTGGCTGCATCACTCCGTATGGAATCAGGTATACCGTTAATACAATACTAGCAGTAGAAATATCCACACTAAAACTATTCGCAATACTAGGTAACAATAACGAAGCAATCCAATTGTCAGCAGCAGATATAAAACCTGCAAATGCGACCAGTAATAACACGACATAATTAGTCATACTAAATTCTGAAGAAAAACGAACTAACGGATTTCCAACTCCCTTTGATAATCAATCTCATCTCTTTTGGGAGCAAATTATTAGCCGCCCAAACACTCAAATTATTGTGAACTTATTCCTACATTATTACTAGGTAAAAGTCTCATATTCATTAGATAAAATTGGTCGATAAACAAACAGGTTGGAATAATTGTAATTAGGCAGTAGAACGTTTAGGGGCAGCTTTCAGTCAGGCATATGGTCAAAGCTGACTGAAAGCTACCGTTTAAACCAACAAACCATTAACTATCAGTCTCAAGGGAAAGTTTTAAAGCATCTTCAATCTCAATCCCAAGATACCTGATTGTATTGTCGATTTTTGTATGACCTCGCAGCAATTGCACTGCTCGGATATTTTTTGTTCTTGCATAAATCAATGTGGCTTTCGTTCTTTGCATTAAATGAGTACCGTATAAATCGACATCTAAACCTAACTTTTCGGCCCATGATTTAATAATTTTTCGATAATAGGAATAACTTAAAGATTGGTTTTCCTTCCGGATACTCGGAAATAAAAAGTCCTTTGGTTCAAGGGCGCTGTGATATATCCAATGGCTTATACTTTGCTGAGTTCTTGGGGTAATTTCGAATTGAATTGCAATACCGGTTTTTCATTGTTTGCATTGAGCCCGTTCATTTACCATCCTTTGAGCTGCTACGTCCTGTACCTTTAGGTTCAGCAAGTCACACGATCGTAACTTCGAATCAATCGCAAGATTAAGAAGCGCCAATTCCATCAGGTTACCTTCCAACTCAAGCCTAGTGCGAATACGCCATATTTCATCAAGTTTAAAAGGACGTTTGATTCCATGGGTTCGTTTTGATTGACCAAATACAATCGTTACCTCCAATCGCTGACGAGTGGTAATAATGATTGTAGTAATGGTTTAACCCATTATTCCCAAAACCTCCACACCATCCATTCACGTAACAGGCATGAACATAGGCTTTTCAGAGATAAAAAAGCCCGTTGTGTCTGGTAGAAATTAAATCACTTTAGATATAAAAGGTAGGTTGCGGGACTTATCTTTCCACGGTAGGCCATAACCGACTAACAGCTCGTCATTATCCATTTCATAAGCAAAGTATTGAGGAACTGGAATATCTACTCGACTGGGTTTCACAAACAGAGTTGCTATTGATAAAGATTTAATATCAAATTTGTTGCTCAAATTCTCAGTCAGGCGCTTCATAGTACCTCCAGATTCAATCGCATCATCAACCAAAATGACATTTCTTCCCGTAATGTTGATGCTCTGGTGATACACAATTTCAGAATTATTGTTTCTATTTCCGGGAGTATGCGGGCAAGAAATATAATCCATACTAATATCAAAGGATAACTGGCGAACAAGATCAGCCGTAAATAATATTCCGCCAGGGACAACGGTAATCACGACAGCATCATCGAATTGTTGATTAAGCTGTTGAGCAACACGTTTTACTCCTTCTTGAATCTGAACTTCATTCAACACCACTTCACCAACATAAGAATTGGTTTTCATTATTTCGATTCCTTCTCTTCTGATGCAGTGACCGATGAACATTTAAGTTCGCGAATAACGCGAGCGGGATTACCACCAATGACTAGGTTATCACCAAAACTCTTAGTGACCACACTTCCGGAGGCAACAACCACATTGTTACCCAAAGTGACACCAGGGTTTATCGTCGCATGCCCACCAATCCAGCAATCATTTCCTATGAGAATCGGCTTTGCTGACTCTAGCCCACTGGCTCGCTCAATTGGGTCAAGTGGGTGTGTCGCGGTATAGATACCCACTTGGGGACCCAGCAGGCAGTTATCGCCAAAGTGTACTTCAGCACAATCCAGAATCACGCAATCGTAATTGGCGAAAAAATTGGAGCCAACATAGATATTGCAGCCGTAGTCGCAATAAAAGTTATGATGAATCGAGATATTGTCACCCGCTTTGCCCAGTAAGCTTTTCAGAAGCTTCAGACGACTTTCTTCTTCAAAAGAGGAATGATTAAATTTATCAATCAATTTCCTTGTTCGGGCACGCATCAGACTCAAATTGTTATCACTTGGATTGTATAGCTCTCCAGCGAGCATTTTCTGAAATTCATCCACAAATCATTACCTTGCCTGAATTGAAAAAACTGAAATGATGCGATTAATACTTTCACCTATGCTCAGAGATTGACGTTTTATTGAATTAATCACAACACTGCAATCGGTAGTACTAACGAGTAACTTTTCATGACCTTGAAGACAAGAATTGACCTGTTCTTCTTTATTTTGAATAACAACCATTGGAATACCATCACACAGTCCCGATTCAAATAATGAGGAGTCCAGGTATGGATTATTACCTGAGGACACATGAATAATTCCCTCACATCTCTGCTCTATCAATGTCTGGAAGCTTTTCAGTCGTGAAAAGTGCTCATTCTGGTCTCGCAGCACTATCAACGGTTTATTCAATTGACTAGTTATCTCTAAGAGCTGAGAAAGAAATTCTGTTACTACAGGATCCTTATTCAGGCTTTCAGAGATGATAACTCCAATGACTGAGTTCTTTCTTGTTGTAAGCGCTCGTGCCAGTGTATTGGGACGATATCCTAACCCTTGCATTGCGGCCGTTACTTTTTGAGTAATTTCAGGTGATACTGCAAGACCATTAACCACTCTTGAAACACTAGCTTTAGATACGCCAGCGTAATCTGCAACGTCCTGCATCGTTACCATCGCACAACTCTCCATACAAATTGACTAATCGCTATTTCGTCAAACCATCAAGTACTACTCGGAAGGAAGTATACACAAAAACAAACAAAAGCGAACACAATAAAACAAATAAATTGTTCATATATTGATGCATGTGTTCATTTGTGTTCTTATTGTTTGAGTAAAAACGAATAAATAAATGGGAAACGCAAAAATGATTAAACTGATTATCACTGATATGGATGGCACTTTTCTAAACAGCCATGGGGATTACAACCGCGAATTATTTCAGGAAGTCGTGGCCAGCATGCAGGAGCATGGTGTGAAATTTGCCCCTTGTACTGGCAAGCAAGTTGAACGTGTTGAAGAACTATTTGGTGAACAAAGCAAAGATTTTTGGATACTCGGAGACAGTGCCACTCGCATCAAACACAAGGGAGTGTTTATTTATCAATCTCTTCTCAACAACACATTAGGGCTTAATATTATTCAGCAATTAGAATCTATCGAAGGTTCACATATTGTCATTGCGTGTACTCCCGATTTTGCAGCCATCAAACGAGATACTCCCGAGCATTTACGCACCTTAGTGAGACGTTCATATGCTGAGGTAAAACTGGTCGATTCATATGCAGATATTGATTCTGATTTCGTTAAGATCACGGTTTATGACGAGAATAAACAGTGCCCAACAATCCGTCCTCAAATCTCTCACTTTGACGAACAAGCCTATATCGTTGTATCGGAAGCCGCATGGATCGATATTGCGAATGCAGGGGTTCACAAAGGCACCACCGTTGAAAGGCTACAATCCATCGTCGGAGCGACGGAAGCTGAAACCATGGTATTTGGAGATGGATTCAATGATATTGAGCTGATGGAACGTGCTCATTTTAGCTTTGCTATGCGTAATGCTTTTGAGGAAACGAAAGCGGCGGCAAACTATATTACCCGTTCGAATGATGAGGATGGTGTAATGCACACGATATTACAGCTCCTGGCACTCCAAAGAAAATCATAATCGGTTTCTTTAAGTGGGCGTGACGAAAGGCGTGACCACTTAAAGCTCAAAATGCGACAAGTGTAAACGAACAGATATGAACATAAAGCGTGTTTGTTTATAATGATTGTCATCGCTCACGAATAGAAAATGATAATGGAAAAATTTTCACCAGAAGAACGTCATCAGTTAATCCTGAATTTACTGGAATCTCATAACAAAGTAATGGCGACCGATTTAGCCGTACAACTTGGAACGACCGAAGCCACTATTCGTCGAGATTTACGTTTTCTTGCCAATGAAGGATTGTGTAAACGAATTCATGGTGGAGTGCTGTCTCTCGTACCACCGACAGGGACGCAAGAGCAACGTTTAGAAAACAGAAATAGCGAAAAGCAAGCTCTGGCGCTCGCCGCGTTAACCATTATCAAAGCAGAGCAAGTCATTTTCTTAGATGCCAGCAGTACGCATATGTTACTCGCAAGCCTGTTACCTAACGATATTGGTCTGACTGTCGTTACCAATAGCCCTGCTATAGCAACCCGACTACTGGAAAGACAACATATTAGAACCATTCTTATCGGTGGCGAACTGAATTATGCAGTGGGTGGTGCCATAGACATTAGCGCCGTAGAAGCGTTAAGCAAATTTCGATTTGATCTCTGCTTTATGGGGATTTGTGGTTGGTCATCAGAAGCAGGGTTCAGCGCTATTCACTATCAGGATGGCGAATTCAAACGCCATGCAGCATCTAAAGCCGGAGCTATTGTTGCGCTGTGTACTGAGGACAAAATAGAGGCATTAGGCCCATACCCGTTTATGACATCTGAAGATGTTGATTACCTAATCTGCTCTCCAAACAATACCGTAGCAAAAGATTATTTCAGCCAATTAGACTGCACAGTAATTACTAGCAATCCTCTTTAGTCGAAATACCACTACTAATGACGTTTCAATACATTGAGTTACAGTGACCTGACTCAACCTGACTAATCAGAACAAAGATTCCATAAACTCGATGATGTTAAATTTAAACTCTAAATATTCCTAAGATACCATCGAGCCATTGTGTGACTTATTGGGGATAGCAGCTACATGCTTAAACACTCTAATGCATAAATGCACTGACGTGCTACTTGAATAGCACGCCAATTTAGCTTTTCGACGTAGTATTAACATTTAAAATGTTTTCGCTATTACATGATAAAAGACTTCACTTGCTACTAAACATATTGCACTTTTTGTTTTAAGAATTATGAAACTTCTGCGTACTACACGAAAGGTTATTAGAATATTAACCTGTAAATTTGCTCATGTTATCGATACACGCTTTTGCAGCATCCCATAAATCATCTTCCCATCTATTCGGGCTGAAGAGTTCTGTAGACCATACCCCATCAAATCCTGTTGACTTAACCGCGTCAGAAAAACCTTGGATGTCAACGTCACCTTCGCCTGGGAAGTAGTTTCTTTGGACCAATTCATTCCACTCTTCACCAGCATAAGGCCTGCGTCCATCACAAAAGTGAACACCATAGATAATATCTTTATTTAACTTAGCAATATCTTCAGCAGTATAGCCAGAGCAGTGTAAGTGCCAAAAATCGACAACAATACCAATATTACCTTTATCTAAAGTATTTATTATGTTACTTGCTTGTTCAATGGTATTAAATTGAGTCTCAGTTATAATTTCAATCTGATATTTAACACCGTATTTCAGACCTATATCGGATATAGCATCAATATTATTTAGCATAATTTTCATTATGGATTCTTTAGGCAAATGATCAATACTGAATAAAGGTAGAATTTGCACTGTAGGACATTCTAAGTCATGGGCAATCTGTGTCAGACGTTCTGCCTCTTTCAACATTTGGTCGCGTTCTTCACCTTGGTGCCTTTCAATGCTTAGTAGTGCATTGACGCATGCTGTATTAAGACCAAAATTATCCACTCGCCGTTTGAGCTCTTTAGTTGTTCCACCGTTATCTAAATATCTGAGCAATTTTGTTTGGATAAACTCCATTGCATCATATCCAGTTTCATGTGCAATTCGAGTTTCTGTCATTACATTGCAATAGTTTGTCGATATTCCATGTAGGGCTTTAATCATAATCTCTTCCTCTTGATGTTTATTGATGCATTAAATCAACGAAAGATATAATAGCAATCATAAATAAATCATTAACAATAATGAATCACAAAATTAAGATGAAAAACCATCAATTAAAATAGAAGATTTATTTCCGGAATCAAAAGGTAGTGATCCAAACGGCATATTAGATGCGGCTCCCAATGTTTAACCGAAAATATTAAAACGAGCTACTCTCCCTAAAAAGTTTCAAGTTTAATAAAATTCCTGGCCGATTTTTCGAAAAATGATTTTGGCCGGTCCTTCACGTGAGTACTTCTGACAGTACCTTCAATAGCCTCTAAAACCTTATCTATTCAGGTTCTTCAATGCAGTATCTACTTTAACTTCGATAACAAAACAACAATACGTTCTACTGGCGCTGACCGTTTAGCGCATTACGTGAAAACTTCTTACTAATCAGATGCAATTCGATTTTTTGCGTTACAAAGTCAGCGCGTCACGTTTTCACTAAAGATATAAACTTTTGTGGTCATTAAATTAATTTGCTACAGGGAAAATGACGTAATAGTATTAAGCACAATATGTAATGACAAGATAATAAGAATGACACCTGAGAACACGATTCGTAAATAGTATCCACTACCACAGGATTTAAATGTATTTATCGCTATAGTCCAAACTGGTAGTTTTGCTCAGGCGGCAAGAGCATTAGGTCAATCACCAGCATACATTAGTAAGCGCATAACAATACTTGAGAGTACACTCAACACTAGGGTCCTACACCGCTCAACGCGACAATTGGCTTTAACAACCAATGGCCATCATGTATTTGAGTGGGCTATTGAAATGCTAGAAAACTATGATCAGCTAATTAGTATTTTATCGCTCGATGCGCTAATTGCACACGGTCAAGTAAATATATGCAGTAGCTTTGGTTTTGGGAGAGCACATTTAGCTCCTGCTGTCGCAGATCTATCAAGACAATATCCCGAACTGGATATTAGCTTTGAAGTATTTGACCGGACAATTGATCTGGTACAGGAAGGATTTGATCTAGAAATATTTATTGGAAATGATCTTCCTGAGCAACATATAAGCAAACGACTAGCCAAAAATTCTCGCATTCTATATGCTTCTCCAAATTACCTAGATAGATTCGGGACTCCTCAACATATTCATGATTTAAAACAGCATCAATGCTTAGTAATCAAAGACAGACATGTCACTAATGGAGCTTGGAAATTAACAGATAGAAAAAATAAAAACCATTTTATAAAAATAGCAGGTTCGCTATCTTCGAATAACGGAGATATCGTCAGACAATGGGCTCTAAATGGTTGTGGGATCATGCTACGCTCCCAATAGGATATTCAAAATCTAATCACAACTGGAGCACTAATACAAATTCTTCCTGAATATTCACAACCAGCCGATATTTGGGCTGTGTATCCAAACCGTTTAGCCATATCTGCAAAGACTAGAATATGCGTCGAATTTTTATATAAAACCCTTTCTAGTCAAATATTTAAAAACATATAAAATAAAATTAAGGAATATATAACTATTACCGAAGTCTGCCTGCTGAGACTACTTTATTGTTTTCTATACTCACTTGAACCTCAATACCATAATATATATTTTTTATATATAAAGTGTTCTCTATTTTAAAAAATAGATTTATCGGAGTTTCTTCGATGATAAAGGAAATCAGTTCTTAAATATCTTTATTTGATGCACTAATCAATAATCTTTCTCTTATTTTACCATAGCCATCATTTGAATAGATGAGATTCTCCAGTAGTATTTTCTTACAAATCATAAAAAGATACTTATCCTTTTACAAGCGTGGATACATTATTAAAACAGGTTGCGTATACTATCCAATAAAAGATATAGCTATAAGCTAATCATTGTAAAATAAGAAAACACAAAGTATGAATAATCAAAAAATAATATTAACTCTCAATTAGTTATCGCTATAATCGCCACTAGCAGTAAAAAGATTCCTGAAACTTTATCGATTAAAGAAGCTCTTCCATGTATGCGTTCAACCATTGCAGAACTCGACAAGATCATCGCAATAATTGTGTACCATACCCCGTCAATAAATGCTGGCATCAAGGTAACCATTGCCTTTTCATCAATGGTGTACGACGGATTAATAAACTGGCTAAACAACGCAATAAAAAACAAGGCAATTTTAGGATTTAATATCGATATAGCAAAACCGTCTCTTGCCGCTTGAATTTTTGTTCCTTTCTCCCCTGTTCGCATTTTTTCTGCAATTCCGCCTTTGGATTGCAGCGCTTTTATCCCCAGAAATACCAAATAGGACACGCCTAAATAGTTAATACATTTAAACAAAACGGGAGAATGCTGAAGAACCACGGATAACCCGCTAATGGTTAGCAATGCATAAATAAGAATTCCGCAAGAATGCGCCCATGCAGATACCACTCCATGTATCCGCCCCGCAGATAAGGAATGTTTAGCGACAACAGCCAGACTTGGGCCGGGAGACATCGCACCTAAAAGACATATCGGTAATAAAGTGATAAATAATGTAGCTGTCATGATTTCCTCCATTTGGTGGTATCTTAAGTCCAGCCAAATCATTCTTGGAAATCATAATTAATCATTATGACTATGATTTTAAGTCATAGCCGAAATTAAAAAATCAAAGATGTATCGAACTATCACAATCTTGCATTGCAGAAACAATTTGTTCTCTCGCCCATTTATGGCTTAAGTCATGATCAAATTTTGGATGCCATATTAACCAATACTTATTACTACTGACGTCGAATGGCAGTTTCTTATGCGTAATAGGCCAGTATTTCGATAAATTCTCCGCGATATGTAATGGCATTACCATCAGGCAATCTGTTTGCTGTAAATGGCTTACCGCTGCAGTAAAAAACGGCACCTGCAATTGAATATGGCGGTGATAATTGAATCGCTTTAATTGTTCGTCAACTATGCTGTCTTTATCGGCTCCGCCTGTTATTTTTATATGCGAGTACTGAACTATGTCTTCGACATTCAACTGACTTTTATTGGCTAATAAATGGTTACGACTCATGACGACAACCAGATAATCACTGCCAATGCATTGGCTCGACACCCCTTTAGGTTCCTCAGGAAGCATCGTTGAAGCAATATCTATCCCCAAATCATGTAACTGCCCGATATATTCCGGTTTCCATAAATGATAAGTAATGCTTAATTGTGGTGCTTGACGATTCAGTCGAGAACAAATATCGGGTAATACATACTGAGCAACATAATCACTTGAAGAAATGACCAATTCTGCGGTCCACGTTTCCGGTTCAAAGCTAACATCCGATAATAAATGTTCAATATCTCCAAAAAATACATCTAATTTAGTTTTGAGTATCTCGGCTTTTGGCGTTAGCACCAGACTGTTTGCATTGCGAACGAGTAACTCGTCATTGCACAACTCTCTTAACTGAGCCAACTGACGACTTACCGCTGATTGGGTGATATGCAGTCGCTTCGCTGCGTTACTCACATGAGCTTCCTGCAAAAGCGCATATAGCGATCTCAAGAGATTTAAGTTGATATTTTTGAGCATATCCGGTTTCCGATACTGATACATCTGTGCGCAATGACTATCCTGCCAATATATACAATATTCGACCAGAAAAAAATAAACCCCTCGATCACTCAAGGGGTTTTGTCTCAAAGATATATTATATTGCCAGTAGTAACTTACATATTCGCTTCTGCAGCTTCTTCTGCTATGATTCCTTTACGGGCATACTGTTTAGCCATAATGTGATCTTCCATTTTTTCTAGTGAAACACCGTTGGTTTCAGGAAGATATCTACGGATAAAGAAGTAAGACAGAACCATAAAGAACGCAAATACCCACATTGGGAAAGCACCTTTGAAATGTTCATTCAAATATGGACTGTCGTTCATTACCGGGAATACCAAACCGATGATGAAATTACTTACCCATAATCCACCAACCGCGAAAGACATACCCAATGCACGGTAACGGTTAGGGAAGATTTCAGAAACGATGATCCAGGCACCTAAGCTCCATGAGAAGGCGAAACAAATCATAAATGCCATCATCCCAAGCAGAGTCCAGTAACCCATTTGAATTGCAGCTTCACCTTCCAGGCCTGCAGACTGGTAGATAAAATAAGAAGTTAATAATAAACCAGCCGTTGCACCCAAAGAACCCAATTTCATTAATGGCAAACGCCCTACTTTATCCATCAGTAATGAACCAATGAAAGTACCAACAAGTTGAATCACACCAACCCAGATAGTCAAGAACAGAGCAACTTCGTTATCGCCAGTGACTTTTTCCAATACCACTGGAGCAAAGTACATAATTACGTTCACACCACTTGCCTGTTGGAAAATAACAATCATGCCAGCGATATACACAAACAACCAGAAACGACGTTCTTTGTGCACTTTAAGTTTAGATTGCTCCGCTTTCTCTTTTTTCTCTGCATCTAATGAGCGTTGAATATCGGCAACGACCATTGGTGCATATTCGGGATTAAAGATGCGACCCAAAATACGTTGCGCTTCTTCGGTTTTGCCAATCATAACTAACCAACGAGGGGACTCAGGAATGAAGAATGAAGCTAGCACAAAGAGAGTACAAGGAATGGCTTCAGAGCCAATCATGATACGCCAGCCAATATCAGTCATCCATTCGTGAGTCATACCTTTAGCGATTAGAAAGTTCACAATAAAGATAACAACCTGACCAAATACAATTGCAAAGTTCTGTGAGCTCAAAGCTCGGCCACGAATTTGTTTTGGTGAGACTTCTGACATGTACATAGGAGAAACAGATGATGCGATACCGACTGCCAAACCACCAATCATACGATAGACGATAAACCAGAAGAAGGAATCAACAACCGCAGCACCTACCGCAGAAATCGTAAACAATACGGCGGCGAGAATTAAAGCTTTTTTACGGCCCCATTTAGCCGCAATGCTACCAGATAAAAAGGCACCAACAATACAACCAATCGCAACGTTGGAAACCGCCCAGCCCACACCAAGTGGACTCAATTCGAAAAAGTTCTGAATAGGACCTATAGCACCTGATATTACAGCAGTATCATAACCTAGTAACAATCCTCCAAGAGCTGCTACAGCACATATGACTAAGATATATTTTAAATTATAACTTTTATTAATATTTTCATTATTGGACATAAAGCCTCCGGATAGACTTATATTAATTTCTAAAATAAGGAGGCTGTTGTTGTGGAGCAAAATACAACCTCCTTAATCCAGTGCATAAAAATAAGCACTACTGAAAGGAAAACGTAATTAGCTTTCTGAATTTAAAATCGATTATTATTTGTAGAAAGCTGGTGTTTCTGGCATGTCTATATTGACGACTTTCCCTGAAACTCTTGCTTCTGCGCAAGCATCAGATGTCACAGCAGCAAAATACCCATCCCATGCAGTTGGACCATTGACTTCACCTTTGATCGTTGAGTCGATCCAGTCTTGAAGTTCTACATCATATGACTCATAAAAACGTATTTTCCAATCAGTTAGAATATCTGTAGAAAGCTTAGCATCCTTACGAGTTAATAGGCTCATCGGCTCGGGAAGATTAGCAACCCCCTCTTCTCCAACGACTTGACACTGTATATCGTAACCGTATTTACAATTGACGAAAATTTCAGCATCAATGTGAATACCGCCACGAGTCTCTACAATCACCATAAGAGGATCTTGTAATTTCTCATGAGTGTATTTTGTTCGTTTAGGATTAATAACCTGTACCGACTTATAGTCGTCATTGACAAGCCAGCGTAGTACATCAATTTCGTGGATAAATGTATCTGAAAATGGCATATCACCGTAGTAGGCTTCTGGGACTTCAGGATTTCGATGGCAGCAGTGGATCAATAGCGGTTCACCTAAATCCCCATTATCAATTGCAGCTTTTAGCATTTTGTAACCAGCATCATATCTGCGCATAAAACCAACTTGAACTAGCTTTTTGCCCGTCGCCATTTCAGCATCAACGATACGTTTACAGCCAGCAGCAGTATCCGCTAATGGTTTTTCACAAAAAACGGGTTTACCCGCTGCAATAGCTGCTAAAACAAACTCCTCATGAGTTGGGCCCCACGATGTAACCAAAATGGCATCAACATCAGATGAATTCACCAATTCCTGGCCAGAAGCATAAACCTCTGCAGTGATTTTTTCTTGTTTTAGAAAATCACGCACTGCATCAAGGTTAACATCAGTTGCAGCAACAACAGTTGCCCCTTGGAGAGAGTAATTAATTCTCTTTATATGTTCCTTGCCTATTGCACCAACGCCAATAACACCAATATTTAGAGTCATACATTTTCCTCAGATTCATAGAATAATTATGAGAGTACAGAAATTTAAATTACATATTTAATGTATGGACGATTCTATTCACTCTGAGAAAGTGTGTATGAGATGGGTGTCGATTTTTAATTTCTTACATAAGAACTTTTTTGATTAAATCCCATCAATAGTTTTAAAACACGATGTACAATAGACAATAATTACAGAGTATAAAAAACTCAATTAGTTGCGTTGTAACTACACAATCAGTTTAATATAAATTCTCATCTGTAAATATATTAAAATTCACCTTACCATCACCATATTCAGATGGCATAAGATTACCAGATAAATAATTGAACATAATATCTAATGATAGCTCGGCATGACGGAGGGCATTCTGATCTAATGCAAAAGAAAGTATGCCTTGTTCAAGAAGAGTCGTTGTTGTTTCATAGATCTCATGACTAATAAATGAACATTTCATGTCATTCTTGTTCATTTTCAACCACGCACCTATCGCACTATTACCAGCGCCAGAATTATAAATACCAACCAGACTCCTTGATTTATATTCTACAAGTAACTTTGCAATAATGTCTGGGTTATCATTACCATAATTAATTTGACTGACACAGAAATTTTCTTTTGATTTAATTACGTCGGTGAACCCGCGCATTCTCTGTATATGAGCCTGATAATCAAATCGTCCACTAATCAACAGAATATTCCCATAATTCTGAGCCGTTTTTACCATAAGTGATGCTGCAGTCCGACCAATCTGATATTGATCTATACCTACATGGCAAAGGCGTTTGCTAAAGGGTAAATCTGTTGCGAGAGTTATGACTGGAGTGCCTTTTTTATAGCACTCCTCTAACGCACTATATATTTCAGGCGTATCATTTGCGAAAACGATAATACCATCAAAATTCTCAGAACTATTAAATAAGTGAGAAGCGAGTCTATCTGGATTTTCTTCTGATATTAACGTATATCTTAATCTTACATTACGATATTGGTGATACTTAATTATTTTATTAAAGCCAGACAAAATATACTTAAAAAAAGACGATGGATTTGTACTTAAAATAATCTCCACCTCCCATGGAGGTTGATATATTTCAGGTAATATTCTATTAAAGTTAAGATCTCTTGCTGCTTTAATCACTTTTTCTGCTGTTTTAGGAGAGACTCCACCTCTCTCATTTATCACCCTATCAACAGTAGCAATTCCAACTTTAGCTTTTTCCGCAATCAAAGAAAGTGTCGATTTTTTCATCGTTTTAATATCTTACTTATTAACTTATTCGTAATTTTACCACTTAGCCTAGATAAAAAAACAAATAGAAAATTTATATTAAATACATATTAAAAATCAATACTTTAAATGATGGAAAGCCATCATTATAAGGTTATTAACTTTTGTAATATTTGGTTACACTAGTAGTGATGATTAACAAGAAGAGTAATTGAATTGCCCCAGAATTTAATCGTCTTCTTTGTTAATCATCAAACTTTAATCATGAGTCCTTTCCAATATTCATATTCACTACATCTAATGCATGTCCTCATTACGTTTCTGTATATTGAGTAAGTCTCGCTCGTGATAAATAACAATTTCATAAAGTCAGTACACAGGAAATAATATGAAGCGACGAACATTTCTCGGTTCTATCGCGGCACTTGGAGCCGCATCGACCGTACTCGGTAAAGAAATTAGTGGTGGTCAACCATGGACACCAGGTGAAGTATCTCTTCCAAAAATATCTTCAAAGCATGGTGGCCTCCAATTTTTATCAAAACATGAACTCGAGACCATCGAAGAAATCGCAGAGCGATTTATCCCCTCTGACGAGTTTAGTTTAGGTGGACGAGACGCTGGATGTGCCATATTCATAGATAGGCAGCTTGCAGGTGATTATGGAAAAGCATCAACGGTCTATCGCAGAGGACGTTTTATAAAGGGCACAAAAGAGCAAGGGCCTCAAACCCCCTATACACCCGCAGAACGATATCGTAGAGGACTGATTGCTTTGGACCTCTCGACGAACGCAGATTTCAATAAAAATTTCAAAGATCTTGCTGAGTCACAGCAAAACCTTGTGCTCAGCGCAATGGAGAAAAATGAATATAATCTTGGCAAAGAAATAGATACAAAAGAGTTTTTTGAATTGCTTTTACAAAATGTCAGGGAGGGCTTTCTTTCAGATCCTATTTATGGCGGCAATAAAGATATGACAAGTTGGAAGATGATTGGCTTTCCTGGCGCTCGTTATGATTTCAGAGACCTGCTGGGTAAGAAAGGTCAGCGCTTAGACATCATTCCCACTAGTTTGATAGATAACTCTTTATAATCTTAAGTCGTAAAGGAAAAAAAATGAGCAATAGTCGTCCAAAAGTTGATGCTGTTATTGTTGGGTTAGGCTGGTGTGGTTCCTTGATGGCCGAAGAACTCACACGAGCAGGACTTAATGTTGTTGCAATCGAGCGTGGTCCTTGGTGGGAAACAGCTACTGATTTCCCACCGTCAATTGATACCGACGAACTTCGTTGGGATACTCGTCGCGGTATGCTACTTCCACCCGCCGTAGAAACAACGACATTCAGAAATGATTCTAGTCAAAAAGCGCTTCCATCAAGAGATTGGAACCTCAATGAAATGGGCTATAACGTTGGCGGTTCGGGAACACACTGGGCTGGAATGGCATGGCGCTTTTCACCATATGATTTCCAACCCTACACTCAAACAGTTAAACGCTATGGTAAATCTCAAATTAGTCCAGGACTTATTTTGCAAGATTGGGGAGTAACTTACGAGGAACTGGAACCATTTTACGAGCGTTTCGAAAAAATAGCAGGGGTTTCCGGTAAGGCAGGCAAATTAAAAGGTAAAATCGTTTCCGGTGGAAATCCATTCGAGGGAAACAGAATGAGTGAGTATCCCCTACCACCTCTTGAAAGTATGCGTCTCACTGACATGTTTTCGGAAGCAACATCTAGTCTTGGTTATCACCCTTTTATGGTTCCCGCAGGTCAAGCATCTAAAGCTTATGTCAACCCACTCGGTGTAAGAATGGGACCATGCACCTACTGTGGATACTGTCTTTACTACGGTTGTGGTAATTTTTCTAAATCAAGTCCAAATGCATGCGTAGTACCCGCATTAATGCAAAGAGACAACTTTAGCGTACTAACTGACTCGACTGTTATCAGAGTAGATAAATCAGAAGACGGTAAAACCGCGACGGGCGTAACGTTCCTCGACAAAAATAATAAAGAATGGTACCAGCCTGCAGACATCGTCATTCTATCCGCTTTTCAAATGCAGAATGTAAGACTGATGTTGCTCTCGAAATTAGGAACGCCCTATGATCCAGTGACTAAAACAGGTGTAGTTGGTAGAGCGTATAGCTTTCAAACTGTATCCGGAGCAAATCTGTTTTTTGAAGATGAGAATTTAAACCAGTTTATTGGTGCTGGTGCGTTGTCATCTCAAATTGACGACTTTAATGGAGATAATTTTGATCATAAATCTCTAGGTTTCATTGGAGGTGCTGGAATATTAGTTGTCGCCAGAGGAGCTCGCCCTATCGGAAATGCAGATGCACTTCCTCCTGGGACACCTAGGTGGGGTAAAGATTGGAAGAAAGCGTATACGCATGCATTTCAAAACGCGACATTTATTTTTGGACAAGGCACTAGTTATTCACACGAAGACTATTACCTAGACCTCGACCCAGAATATACCGATGACTATGGATTACCGCTACTTAGAGTCACATTTGATTACAATGATAATGATCGATTGTCCGCTAAATTTATCGAGGAGAAAAGCGTTGCAATTGGTTTAGCTATGGGCGCAAAAACAGTAATAGGAACTAATTCTGCTAGTGGACACTACTCTCCCTATAACTTCGCAAGCGACCACACTATTGGTGGCGCAGTAATGGGCAATGACCCAGAGACAAGCGCTATAAACCGTTATCAACAATCGTGGGACCAACATAATGTTTTCGTTCTTGGGGCTTCATCGTTTCCAAATAATGCAGGATATAATCCAACAGGAACCATCGGTGCCCTCAGCTTATGGACAGCAAAAGCGATTATAGAGAAGTATCGTCAAAATCCTGGTCCATTGGTGGAGGTTTGATAAATGAAAAAAACAACCGTATTTTTCAGCATAACAATAATTTGTATGCTCGCCGTTGGCTTTTTATTATTGCTAAATAACGATACATCATCAGATGACGTAGCAGACAACGTAATAACAGCAAAAACTCCACTCACCAAAAACGATATGGCGGCCGTTGAAAGAGGCAAATATATAGCGCTTGCGGGAGACTGTGTTGCTTGTCATACATCTCCAGAGAGTAAAGATAAATATGCTGGTGGATATGCAATTGAAACACCATTTGGCCAAATATACTCTACAAATATCACTCCGGATCCCGAGTTCGGTATTGGTAATTGGACTGAGAGAGACTTTTTTAACGCAGTGAGACACGGTAGGGGTAAAGATGGAAAATTTTTATATCCTGCAATGCCTTATAATGCTTACGTGAAAGTCAGCAATTCTGATATGCATGACTTATGGATGTATATTCGGTCATTAAAACCTGTTAGTAAGCCCTCTCCCAAAACTAATCTTCCATTTCCGTACAATATTAGATTGGCTATGATGGGTTGGAATCTTCTATTTTTTGATAATAAAGGATTCCAAAAAATTTCAAATGCTTCTGAGGAATGGAATCGTGGTGCATATCTTGTCCAAGGACTTGAACACTGCGCGTCATGCCATACACCAAAAAATATTTTTGGTGGTGATAAAGACGAGTATTTACATGGAGGACAACTAGGGAATTGGTTTGCACCAGACATAACGTCTAATCCGACTACTGGCATTGGTAGTTGGACTAACGCGCAGATAATGGATTACCTTCATGTCGGTAGTAATCATGTATCCGTTGCATCAGGACCAATGGCTGAAGCGGTCTTTAATTCAACGCAATATCTAAGCACCACAGATCTACAAGCTATTTCCGTGTATTTAAAATCAACACCACCTTCCCCACACCGAAAAGTTTCCTCGCCCCCACCCACAAATGAATCGATGAAGCTAGGCTCAATTGTATACAGTATAAATTGCTCTGCATGCCACAATAGTAATGGTCATGGCATTCCAAATCTAGCAGCAGGGTTAGCAAATAATCCTGGTGTAGTCTCGCCTAATGCATCATCTCTCATTACGACTGTGCTCCAGGGAGGAAGAGGAGCTGTGACACAATCTAATCCAACAAGTGGCGCTATGCCGAGCTTTGCCTGGAAATTATCCGACAAACAAGTTGCAGCTGCTATAACCTACATTAGAAATAGTTGGGGTAATACAGCGAATGAAGTATCCGAAAAAGATGTAAAGGAATTGAGAAAATTATTACAACTGCCAGAGCAACTTAATCAATAAGCTGAGCGCCATTTGCGTATCAAATGGCGCTAATTTTTCCTGTATATGGAAGGAGCGACACCATAATGCTGCTTAAATAATCTGGAAAAGTGATATTGCGTGCTAAAGCCAAATTGGTCCGCAATATTACCGATGGGAATACTGGTCCCTTTAAGTAGTACCGCCGCCTGTTGACAGCGCAATCTCCACAAGTATTTCATCGGTGTAATAGATAAATATTTATTAAAAATCACCACCAGATGATTGGCTGTTATGTTTGCGTCCTCAGCTATTTGTGAGAGCGTGATCGGTTCGGCAAGGTGCGCACTCATATAGTCACAGGCTTTGGTAATTGCGCGCGGTATTTTTGTTTCTGAAGACTCAGATGTATAACCGTTCGCATAGTTAATGTAATAACGAATGAGTGCCGGACCGAGTAACATCAACGATTCCACTGTCGGGATAACGGGATTTCTGGTTAAAGACAGTCCTAATTCCATAAAACGCAGCAAATCCATATTCTGCTCGGTCACTAACGGTGCGTTTTTAATAATATCGTTGTAATAATCAGGTCGTTCATAAAAATCTAACTGACACCATGTATGGTGGCTTTCCTGATCTTTACTGAATTGATGAAATTCATGCTGACCGGGAAGTAACAGACAAAAATCACCTGGTTTGAGATTCACTTCAACTTTTTCAACATAAAAAGTCACCTCACCAGATAGCAAATGAAATAGCTGCAACCCACGCTGAATTCTCGGGCCATGGTAACCTCCAGGCGGATATTTTACACTACCAAAATAGACCTCCTTCAAACCATCGAAATTAATTTCAGATATATTGTCGAATATTTCGGACATGTACTCACAGCCTTCTCTAATTTTATGATTAATCTCGTGGACAAAGAATAGCGTGAAACTAAATTGAATTTATGAATCTGTCTCACACAAAAAATAACATGAAGAATAAAAAGGATTGGACTATGAAAAATCTACGTATTGGTATGATTGGTACTGGATATATGGGCAAAGCACATGCGATTGCGTATCGAAATGCCAGTGCTGTGTTCCCACTTACCGCATCGATCGAATGTGAAATGATTGCTGATGTTAATGTTGATCTTGCAAAACAAAAAGCAGAAGAATTTGGATTTAATCGCTATACAGACGAATGGCAACAACTGGTTAGCGATCCAAACATCGATATTGTAGATATCTGCGCTCCTAACTTTTTACACAAAGATATTGCACTTGCCGCGATTAAAAATGGTAAACATGTTTATTCAGAAAAGCCTCTGGCCCTAAATTCTGAAGATGCCAAAATCATGACATTGGCAGCAGAAGAAGCGGGAGTAAAAACACTAACCGGTTTTAACTACATTAAAAATCCTACCGTTCAATTGGCCAAACAGATCATCGCTAATGGTGAAATTGGTGATGTGGTTCACTTCAGAGGTACATTTAACGAAGACTATCTGGCTGATGAAAAAGTACCTTTCAGCTGGCGTTTAAAACGTGAATTTTCCGGTACTGGTGCGTTAGGTGATATGGGCTCACATATTATCAATATGGCTCAATTCCTTGTTTCACCAATTTCTTCCCTTTGTGCGGATATGAGCACGGTCAACAAAACCAGATACGAACCAAATAATACGACGCCTCAAACTATCGAAAACGACGATCAGGTTCATATGATGGTGCGTTTTGAAAATGGCGCGATCGGAACCATTGAATCATCGCGAATTGCCTGGGGACGCAAGAACGGACTTTGGTTTGAAGTTACCGGAACCAAGGGAACCATCATTTATGATCAGGAACATTTGTCTGAACTGCAATTATTTACTGCCGAAGATCAAAAAGCCAGACAAGGGTTCAGAACAATTTTAACCGGACCAGAACATCCTGATTATGAAAATTTCTGTGTTTCAGCCGGTCATGGTCTTGGATATAACGATATGAAAGCAGTCGAAATTCGTGACCTTATCGAAGGAATTGCCAGTGATGCGCCTATGTGGCCTGATTTCAGAGCTGCCTGGGAAGTAACAAAAGTCATTGATGCTGCTGAGGATTCATATAAAAACGCTACTTGGGTAAACCTAGAATAACTACGAATGGATAGCACACTTAAGAGTGTGCTATCGTCAACCTCAAATTACAATATTGGCAAATTAATTACGATTTGAGTTTGAAGTATATAGATGATTTTTACTAAGCCGCTCTCTTCATTCAGGTTTAGGCTTTAGTATCTATCTTTTTTGTCGTTACCTCTTAAATCTATGCCCTTCGGTATCGCATATTCTATTTGGAGTGGCCTTGGTGTTATCTCTATTAATTAGATTGAGTTACTAGTCTTTGGACAAAGTGGTTTCGAGTTCCTATTTGATTCATATAAATACGAGTTAATTAAAGCATTTTCAACGTGTTAAGAATAATACACGGAGCACTCAATCAGATTTCCATCAGGATCGCGAAAGTAAAAGGAAGTAATCGGCCCCAGCGCTCCCGTTCGATTGACAGGCCCTTCTATAATTTTTATCCCTTGAGCCTGAACATGTTGCATTGCGCTTTCTAGGTCCCCGTCAATGATAAAACAGAGATCGGCACTACCCGCTTGTACATGTTGTGCCTTAGGCTCAAACTCACTGCCTAGCTGGTGCAAATTGATCTTTTGCTGACCATATTCCAAGGCGACTCGTCCTTCTCCGAAGGTGACAGCATTCATACCCATCACCGATTGAAAGAAAGCCACCGATGTCGGAATATCAGCCACGGTTAAAACAAAATGGTCAAGGTGCTTAATGTTCAAATTCCTTTCTCCTTTGAAGTTATGACGTGATTAAACGGATGAACTCCATACTAAGTAGATAGCCAACAATATAAACAGGATAGCATTGCTCCTATTCAACCAGTGCCGATGTTCGCCCAGGAAGAGTGTTTTGGCCTTATAGGCGAGTAACGCATAGGTTGAATGCGCACAGATAAATGCCAGACTGAATATCCCTACCAACACCGAAAACTGTACAACGTAGCTTTCATCTGGCTTGATAAAGTGAGGGAAAACAGAAAAGAAGAACAGGATAGCATTCGGGTTACTAAATTGTAACAGGACACCTTCCCCAAACACTTGCCTCTTTTTGAAAACCACGTCAGTAGAAATCACCTGAGTCTTGCGGCTGCTAAACCACAGTTTAAGTCCCAAGTAAAATAAGTAGGCAGATCCGCAATAAGAAACCACTTTAAAAGCCATAGGCGAGGACACCAACAGCAGCCCCAGACTTGTAGCAGAGAACAGAGCGACAGAACAAACGCCCAGCGTTAGACCTGATATCCCAACGACCGATCCTTGAAAACCAAAGTTAATCGCGTTCGTGATGGATTTTAAGGTACCTGGGCCAGGCATATATACAACGGCTAATGCAATAGCAGCAAAACTGAAATAGGTATCCAAGATGACACTCGTTATAGTAAAGAAAGAAGTACTATTGTCAGTCGTTCTTGAATGGGTGAAAAATACTATTTAACTAATAGTTTGATACGTTTTTCTTATCAGTGATATGTTCTTTCAACCACTTAATACCGTATTCGACTAAAGGGTGTCCTCGCTTAGGATCCCATACTAACGCGGCGGTCACGATGGATATCAGCTCTTCAAGCGGGACAAGCTTTACATTAGTGGGGATCATGCTGACCATGCTCATAGGTACTAAAGCAACCCCCTGACCACAACTCACATAGGCAATCTGAGCAGTAACCGAACGAACTTCGTAGAGTATGCGTGGATTAAGCCCATGGTTTCTACAGGCTGAAGTTAATAGATCGAAATACGTTGGATTAACTCGCCTGGAAGACATAACAAATGCTTCCTCTTTCAAATCTCTCAACGAGATACTCTTCGCTTCCCCCATCGGATGATTCAGTGGTAACGCAACGCCGAGTTTATCTTCTGTTAAAGGAAACGTGCTTAATCCCATACCGACCTCACCTTCCACCCGAACAAACGCCAGATCCAATTCACCAGAAGATAACGATGTGATGGCTTCAGCGCTGTCAATTTCATCCACAAAAACCGTTACATTTGGGTAACGTTGTTTGAAATGTTCTAGAAAGGCTGGCACAACTTCAAACATAGCAGACGTGATGGCACCAATATGAATGACACCAGATTGTCCGTGCGCCACCTCTCGAACGATCTTTTCCAGAGATGACATTTGAACAACAAACTTTTGCACATGAGGAAAAATAGCTTTTCCCGACGCGCTAAGTTTAGTACCGCGTCGAGAGCGTTCAAACAAAGTGAGCTTCAACGACTGCTCAAGTATTTTGATTTGCTCCGTTAAAGGAGGCTGAGACATCCCCAGTCGCTTTGCCGCACGACCAAAGTTCTCTTCTTCGGCAAACGCCAGAAAAAGATAAAGCTGTTTTATCAACCTGTAATCGATTTTACTCATCAATAGTCCCTAACGACGCAACAATGAAGTACGTTAAAATGCCTAATGCTATACTTCTAATTCTATTTTCGTATCACAGAGATACTAATATTAGAATTTAACTATCAATCAAAAGTTGTACATTGGCAACATCAACAACAGATGTGAGTATTGTATGGAGCTATTTTCAAGCCAACGTTTCCCTTTATTAATAGAAGGTATACACCTTAGCGTTTCCGCGATAACCAGATCGGGCGAAAAAGCTCCGATTGTCTTTCTCCATGGATTTGGTTCCACCAAAGAAGATTACGCCGACATCGTTCACTATGCAGAGTTTAACGGTCATCCTTTTCTTGCCTACGACGCACCGGGATGCGGCGAAACACAATGCAGCGACCCCACATCCGTAACGATCCCGTTTCTGCTGAAAACAGCCATTGCGATACTGGATCAAGTTGGATTCAAACGGTTTCATCTCGTGGGACATTCCATGGGAGGATTAACCGCGTTAATGCTGGCACATCAGTACCCAGACCGTGTACTTAGCTTCACCGATATTGAAGGAAATATTGCACCGGAAGATTGTTTCCTGAGCCGCCAAATTGTCAATTATCCAGCGGACAACACGGCAGATTTCTTTGATGAATTCATTACCCGAACTCGTCATGCACCTGACTACGCCAGCGCGTTATATTCGGCCAGTTTACGGCACAAAGTACGAGTTGATACGGTTAAACCCATTTTCACATCCATGGTTGAATTGTCCGATAAAGGAGAATTGATGGATAAATTTCTTAACTTACCTTGCCCTAAGATGTTCATGTATGGAGAGCAGAATCAACATCTGTCCTACTTATCTCATATTGAGAGCCAAGGAGTAAAACTGGGAGAAATACCGCACTGCGGGCATTTCCCTATGTACTCAAACCCTGTCAGTATGTGGAGCCATATTGCTCAGAACATTACACGTTCATCTTAACGTATTCTTTGGGGGTCACTCCCATGATTCGTTTAAACATAGCGATAAACGCAGACGAACTTGAATAACCCAGCTCAAGGGCGATAACTTCAACACTATCGCCCACCTCCAATCGATTCATGGCTTTCAGTACTTTAAGCTTTTGCTTCCACTCTGTAGTAAGCGGCATCCCCAATTCTTTGTTGCTTTTTCTCATGAGAGTACGCTCTGTGAGGTAAAAATGAGCAGCCAGCGTTTTAAGAGGAATGTCTTGATCAAGATGATTTTCGATATGGTCAAGTACCCGCGATAACGTTGCATCATCAGTAGAAGGTAAAAAACTCTCGATAGAATTAGTCTTCTTAAGTTGATCGTAAATAACTCGGATTAGGCGAGTTTGCTCAGCAGAATAAGGCGACACAGGTAAAAATTGTTTTAAATGTTCAAGCGCAGAGCGAACCAATGGGGTGACTTGTAACGCACATACTCTGTTTGGCAATGCGTTAGCATAAGACGGCTCAATATATAACGAACAATGTGTTGCCTCATATTGATTGAAACCTTGATGTTCGATTCCCGGTGGAAGCCAAATCCCATACTGAGAGGGAGCCAAGTAGGAGCGTCTACCGATCCTCACTTCCATAAACACCATTGTAAGAATAGACAAATTCTCCCCAAGGATGACTGTGGTTAGGATAACACGAATCGGCAGGAATTTCGGCGACACGAAAATACATCGGCTCAGGGATGTGGTTTTGAAATGGAACTAAACTGCAATTTTTTTTCATAACCGAAAGTGTCACTTCTGTGCGGTTACATGTCAGTTTTAAACTATATATTTTGAATGCGTCACAGGCAATATAAATATTAACAACAATCACCAGAAGATAAACAACCATGCAACAACGACAACCGATCGATGTAACCGCCTTCTCTCTGATGGTCATCTTTTGTATGATCATGGGAGGGCAGCAAGTCGCCATTAAAGCCGTCAGTACCGACATGGATCCAATCGTCCAACTTGCTTTACGCTCATTATTTGCAGCCGTTTTGATCCTAACGTACATGCGTTATAAAAAAGAACGTTTTGTCTCTGAATGGGGTGCAATAAAATATGGAATTCTTGCGGGAATCTTCTTCGCATTGGAATTTTTCTTATTGGGAGAAGCACTAACCCGAACGACCGCAGCTCACGCCGTTGTATTTTTATATAGTTCTCCCATCTTTACCGCTTTAATCCTTCATCTGTTTGTTCCATCAGAAAGAATGTCGTTACTTCAATGGGGTGGGATTCTGATTGCGTTTTCCGGTATCGGCATCATCTTCTGGGAACCGAGCTCAATGGATGCTTCTGGTACGTTCATCGGAGATATTCTTGCCTTTCTTGCTGCATTAGCCTGGTCATTGACAACGGTGATTGTGCGATGTACTTCCCTTTCGAAAGTACCAGCAAAGCAAGTGGTCTTCTATCAACTCATTGTTGGATTTACTTTACTGGCGATGACCTCTACCGTGACGCAACAGTGGCATTTTAATTCGACGCCATTGGTGTGGATTAATCTGATATTTCAATCAGTAATCGTGTCGTTTCTGGCCTTTTTAGTCTGGTTCTGGCTGCTGGGCCGTTATCAAGCGTCACAAATTGGCATTCTCTCATTTATGACCCCATTGTTTGGTGTGGTCTTTGGTTACCTCTTGCTGGGAGAACACCTCGATAAGCAATTCCTGATAGGCTCAGTTTTCATCCTTTCTGGTATCTTTGTCGTCAATAGTTCTAGCTGGGTGTTAAGAAAAATTCATCGCTTGCAACAAGCTAAGAAATAAGCTCCAAAGCTTTCAATAAGCTAATTCGCCCTGAGAAAAAGTTGCCCATAATGAATGGCTTTGTATGTAAAATAGCAGAATGCTTAAACGTAATAGAGAAAAAACTTTTAGCCAGCTAGGCTGGTAGGCAAAGTATCTTGAAACCTTATACGTTTATTATTTCAATTACTCCATTATTAGATTTCTCCAAGCGCTGCAAAGCACCCTATCCCAAAGCCTATTTTATAATCTATAGTTCGGCTTCATACCCAAACAAAAGTACCCTTCTATACTGATAAAAAAACTGCTATCAATTTGGCCTAAACTTCAAGTCTCAAGTACGGTTCTTTAACAAACGAAAAACAAACTAACCTCCCTACGCAGTAAACGCTAATATACTACCAGACAATTATAATTTTTTTAAATTTAATATATATTCAATAACTTATAATTATATGCAAGTCGATTTACCATAAAATCAAAGCTAGAATAAACATCCTGAGTTGTTGTAACTGTCCCTGCTGTGATTTATGTTTACTAAGCAGACTGATACGCTTCATGTGAGAAGTTAATTGATGTCGGAGGTCGAGATGAAAACAGAACGAGCCCAAACATATAATCCCAAGAACACACCTAAATGGAATGTAAAAGATCTTTCCTTTACATTTGACTTAAAGCGGATGAAACAGACTGTCAACAGCGAGGATGCACCCAATCCTAACGTGGAGAGTTTCGATACGTTCAAGCGATATCTAGAAAAATAGGCATAGTAAAAAAACACCAACAAATTTCTCTGTCTCAGAACTCTTTTAACAAGTAGCGCTAGGTTTGAGTAAGGAAGGTCAAAAACGGGTATTTACGCTTATAAAGCGGGGGCGACAAAACTGCCAAGTTATGGAAAAAATATGTCCATGTATGGTCTACAAGACTATACGGTTGTACGCCACATTATGATTAAGCATTAGAAAAGACAGTAAGAATTAAACCAGTCAGTAAGGTTAGCTAGTTTAATTAGTGTACATAAGGGCAATCTTTAAGCATTATTGAAGTGGCACGAGATATAGTGACAATTTTACTTTTGAAAAGGAGCCACTCTATTGAAATTTTATGTAACATCAGATTTACACATCGATGCGTATAGTATCCGCCGAGACTTCTGGAATGATTTTGATAAAGATGCGGTATTAATTATCGCAGGCGATGTTTCAAATTCGCTATCGGGTTTCAACTATGTAGAGCATGTACTTTGTAAGCATTTTAGGGTAGTTATTGCTATCGCAGGCAATCATGAGTGGTACAGTAAAAAGAACCTTTCTGCTCGTATCAATAGCTCTACATTCCGTAAAGAATACATCACTAACCCTTCCTATACACGGGTGATGAAAAATTCTCCAATCTCAAAGCTTAAAAGGCATAGTGCTGAGATTGAAAACTTTATATTCCTTGATAACGAAGCGGTAGAAATTGATGGGTTTAAAATATACGGAGGTACATTGTGGTTTCCGATACATGAATATTCAGATGTTCAAGTATCCGATTACGCCCTGTTAATGAACGACCTAAAATTCATCAACCATCGCATTATAGAAGAGCAGCATAAATCCTTCATTAATAATCTACCGCATAGGGTTGACTTGGTTATTTCACACCACCTACCCAATATTGAAGCATTTGCTAAAAGCGAAAATATAACTAATGCCTATACCGATTTCTATCACGCATCGTTAAGCGATGAATTAGTAGCAAGGGCGAGATTCTGGGTTGCAGGTCATCAACACGATTCTGTAGAGAAACAGATTGCTAACGGCAATACGACATTTATTAGCAATCCTAAAGGCCCAATCCCTATGCACCAAGGGCTATTAAAGAACAAACTCTATTACCTATAATTATCGTATCTTATATTAATGCTTAATCATTTAACAATTTATGTCAATTCAAGTAAAGCTACTGAACACAGTATTTTCCTTCTAATAAATAGTTCTCACGATAAAATTATATGAAGCGCCTTATTAAAAATTTTATTTAGTCTGAATCAATAGAGATTGCATTTTCTGAAACAGACAGTGTCATGTACCTTTTATTCGTCGCCCAGTATACGAAAGCTATTCCAAGAGCACTCAACCCAGACTAGATGTCCCTGCCTAATTCGGTCAAGAGCCGCTTCACCAAGCAGTTCACAGAAAGCCTTCCCAGGAAGCATGGTTATAAGTATTGTTGGTTTCTTATTACTGTAGCGTTTATCAAGGAGTGAATATAAGCTCAGTTGTTCGCTTTGGGAATTACGCTGCTTACCAATATCATCTAAAGCTAACACATCACAAGAACTCAATCGTTGCAGTATCATCAATTCACTTTGCTTAGTGCTGGACTGATAAGTACTGCGTATCTCAAGCATCATATCTCGAAATGTAATAATTTCGCTGTTGATACCGGTGAGACTAAGTAACCGCAAAACCGCAGTAGCAAGATGGGTTTTTCCGGTACCATGATTGCCCGCCAACACTAAGTTGGTGTCTAGTCCGTCTTGCACCTTCTGAGCCCAGTTCTGTACGCAATTCACAGCATCCATCTGAGATTGAGTAGGCATTAGATAATTACCAAATGAACTGGTTTTAAATCGCTCACCTACCCCTGCCACAATCCCGGTTTTAATTGTTTTCTCACTTCCATCGGGCATGCTAAACTGTGGGACTTGAGAACGAATTGCTTTCATCTCATCAGACGATTTGGGCGTAATGTGCGAGGGGATTTTTTCCCAGATTGGTAGTCGATTATTCATCGTTTTAATTCCTCTGGCAATCCAAATTTACTGTTCATCGTTAACATATTTTCACGACGTTGACTCCTTATTCCAGTTTGGCGGATTCTGTCACTATGTTTAGTAGTCTCTGTTAATCTCTGTGTATTCTCTGTAATAGTTTGGCACTTTTGTGCAGCACAGCCTGGCTCTTTTGTCACATCTAGTCTGACGCTTTCCGCCAAACTAGTTTGCTCCAATAAGCCAATCAAGATTGGCTCGTTAATTTTGTAGTGTAACCGGCATGGAATGCCTTGTTTTTTCTCCAAAAGAATCCCTAACTTCCTAAGCTTTCCTCTCGCAGTATCAATTTCACGGCGAGTCATTCCAGTTTCTTCACTCCACTCATCTTGAGTCTTGTAAAACCAACGCTCATCATGTTTGGTTCGTTTTGACCAATACAACGCCTGACTCAACAGTAAGGCACCGGTTATCCCGATACCTAAATTTACAAATGAACGATGAAATGCGATGGGTCTGTCTAAGTACTCCAGCATGTCATCACCTACCCATTAGTACCATATGTATTACGTCTATAAATATCATCCATACAGAGATCTATAAGCTGGCTTTGGATTGAACCAAGAATGAATTCTGTCGAATAACCACGGATATGACGTCTGTAATGCAATAGAACGTTAATCACACCTTCAGCTAATGCCTTAACTATCTCGTCTTCATTTGTCATTCTATAGGTAGAGGACTGCAGCCTCTCTTTAATAAGTTGTTTCACTTCATGCTGGAAACCAAAGATGTCTGACTCCGAATAATTAAAGAACTGGTTTTGATTTATCACATCCAAACACAGGCTGGCACAATGGACTGTCATAGCGTTGTAGTTCATTCGCTTTTCTCCTTAACCTGCTGCAGTAACCGTTCAAATGCAGAGCCGTCCTGACGAGTTAAATTGGGCACATAACGGCTGTAGATTTCAAATAACATTTTCGTATTGGAGTGACCCATTTGTCGTGCTATCCATTCTGGGGCTTCCCCAGCGGCTAGCCAGAGCGTCGCAGCAGTATGACGAGTTTCATAAGGGCGCCGGTATTCAATCCCCATTTTTTCCAATGCAGGCATCCATACTCTATCGCGAATATTACCTTTATCTAGAGGGTTGCCCTCCGCATTACAAAATACATACTCACCGTCACCAGTGATGTCATACTGCCTTTTCAGTGCTTCTATCACCATACTCGACATTTGAATATCTCGTGCAGAACCTAACGTTTTAGTCGTATCCATCTTACCTTGGACATACGTTTCCCGCACACTAATCACACCCAGCTTAAAATCGACATATCGCCATTTGAGGCCATCAATTTCCGATGTTCGCATTCCGGTAAAGAATCGCACTGCAAAGTAATTACGATAATCTTGTTTAACCGTATCAAGAAACTGCAGTACTTCTTCTAATGTAAATGGATGAACATCCCGGCGCTCAACTCGAAGTGGCTTGATATTTTCAAACTGGCAGCGAAATCCATATCTATCAGCAGCTTCACGCAAAATCATCCTCAGCGGAGTCATTACATGATTCACGAAATCAGTTGATAGCTTTGTACCATCTGGCTTTGGCTGCATTAACTTAGCTCTGTACTTCAAAATATCAGGTCGAGTAATTTGGTCGACGTTCGTATCACCAAACTCCGAGACCAAATAGCTAAACAGATAGATTCTCATGCTCTGAACATAGCTGGTTTTCCACCTAACCTCATTTTCCTCAAACCATTCCTTAGCAAACTCTTCAAATGGAATGGTTGTTATACCCTGAAGCTCTTTTGCAGCAGTTTTATATACTCCCAACAACTCTTCCTTCTTCCGCCTCGCTTGAATATCTTCTTTGACGAACTTAACGGCGTTTTTTGAATCAGGGAAGTATTCACTATAGACAAAGCAACCAAGTCGAATATCGGAGTCAATTTGGTTAAGTAATTTATTCAGCTTCCGTTGATTAGCTGCGGTGTTCTGCAATAGAGTCTGCTCTCGGCATCGAACACTTTTGTAACGGAAATCAAGATATAACTTATTGCCTCTTGCATTAACACTACCCATAACACACTCTCCCTGCTGCCATTGGAATATAAACCGCATTTCGAGTAGCGCTTTGATATAATTCCGCTTCTACCTCTTCCCATATGTAAAGAATTTTTCTACCATTAAAAGGTCGGATGTAGTGTTTACCTTCGATAAAGATCGAGTCTCGCAGTTTTGAATTGATATAGTTGGCGCTAAATTTGATCCGAGCTGCGAGCTCTTTCACCGTTAATAGTGTGTGGTCCATATTGACCTCCTTTCACGTGTTTTATCAAGACACATGGTCAATATAGAACAATCCGAGTGTCTTTTCAAGACACAAACTAAATTGATTTTGGAAGATATACTTGATTCGTTATAACTTAAAGAAATTAATAGAAGCAAAGTCTCTAAAAGAAGGCCGCAAGATATCAGGAGCTGAGATTGCTAGTGAGATTGGAATTCAAAGATCTGCTATGGCGAAGATGATTCGTGACGAAGGGTATACAACGACAACCAAAACTCTTGATGCCTTATGCCATTATTTTAACTGTCGTATTGAAGATCTGGTGACTTATGAAGATATAAGTGACGAAGGGTAATAGTTGTGAGCTTAACACCCAATTTAGCCTATGCATTAGACCGTTAAAATTTCATCTTCGTTACTAAGTTGTAAATTGAAATTGTCGGATAGGCGACACCTGTTACCAAGTGCCGCCCTCCTAAGAACCGTACGTGCAACTTTCACTGCATACGGCTCAAGCCTCCGCTAAGGCGTATTACGTTACCCAGCAACCTAGATAGCAGTTAAGACAGGATCAAACCAAGAGTGACGACTTTCCTTTTTCAACTGCCTCTTTGCCAAGTAATCTTGGTGCTTAGGGTCGAACGGTGTAGCCGCACTTCGGATCTTCACATGCCTTTTAATTGGCGTTTTCGCTATTTGAGCTAAGTTGTAGTGACAGTCCATATTCGCGATTTTCTGCCAACCATGAAATTGCCAACCACCACTTCTGTTCATGTAGTATTTGCGCCTTACCCAGTCTTTTGATTTAGTAGGATGGCGTCTTACCGCCCATCGCCACAGTAACCAGAAGATTTGATGACCGAGATAACCGAAAGTACGTTTTGCAACGCTGTGGCGATAATAATTCGCCCACCCCTTCAGTTTAGGGTTCAATAGCCTGATAAGATCATTGACTGGCATTGTTGCGTGCTTCTTAATGAGTTCACGCAAGTTTCCCAAAAAAGAGAGAACGTTAGTTTTACTCGGTTTGATGAGCAGTTTACCTTTGTACTTCCTAAGGTTAAAACCCAGAAAATCAAAGCCATCATCTATATGAGTAAGGTGAGTTTTCTCTTCCGAGAGAGCCAACCCTCTTTCTTTTAGAAAATCAATCAGTCGTGGTTTGACTTCGTTAACAAGCACATCTTTTGATGAACCCGTTATCACAAAATCATCCGCATAACCTATAAAGTTAACTCGTTCACCCGATTTCTTAGCGACTTCTTTTACGAGCTTTTCTAGGCCGGCAAGTGTCAGTAACATAAGCGTTGGAGAGATAATTCCGCCTTGTGGGGTTCCCTCCGACGTTCGGTAGAACAAGCCCTTATCGATATAGCCTGAGTCTAGCCACTGCTTTAGCATCCCTTTGTCTATTTGAACATGTTCAAGTAGCCATTCATGCCCAATCTTGTCAAAACAAGCTTTAATATCTCCCTCCAAAATCCAGCGACCTGAACGTTTAAGACACAAGCATTTGAAGCATTGTGCTATTGCGTCAGCCGTACTGCGATTAGGGCGAAAACCGTAGCTATTTGGGTCTGCTACTGTTTCCGAAATTGGCTCCAGAGCAAGCAGATACAACGCTTGTTGCGCTCTATCTATCATGCATGGAATGCCTAGAGGTCTGAGTTTGCCATTCTTTTTCGGGATGTAGATACGTCTGAGCGGTTTAGCTCGGTAGCCTTTGCGATTCAATTGATCCACTGCGGTCATTCGACGGGCATCCGTATTCCAAATGACACCATCGATTCCTGGAGTGTTACTGCCTTTGTTTTGGGACACCCGCTTCACAGCAAGTAATTTCGCTGATCTGGAGTGCGTTAAGATCCACTGCAAAGCCTTCGCTTTACTGTGTTTTCCCTCTCGAGTTGCTTTTGCAATGCGCATTTGAAGCTTTAACACGTGCGACTCGACAGCTTTCCAATCGATGGATTGCCATAGAGTACCATTAGGAGAGGCACTAACTTCTGATGAAGCCACCATTTGCGTTTCTCCTTAAATAAAGTTCTTCAAATCATCTTGCAACGGGAGACCAGTTAGAAGTCAGCTCGCTTTCGCGCCAGATATAAACCTGTATCCACTTCATTACAAAGCGGCATTTGCTTTTTCTAACCTCCTTTACCTGCACACCTATCGGCAGTCTTCGCAGACTGCTTTCCCGAAAGGGAGATATACAGGCTTACCCTGTTCCGTATGTTGCGTAAAACATCAGGTTAGATGCCCACTATAGTGCGGAGAGTTCAACGATCACGAAAGAGTACTGTCCAACATCTTTCCGACTCTCATTGCCGTTTTGGCCACAGCGTATTAACCACTTCCGCTGCTTCATCACATAACGCGCCTTACGTGGATTCACTTACGTTCATCATACTGACACCCTAGCACTTACCCGATTTGTGGTTATCAGGAAGAACGTCCTCTCACGATTCAGTTCCCACTCGGTCTAACAACCGAGTTTCGTTACATTGTCGGATTCGCTGCTTTATTCAGAATCCTAGGGGCATCTGGTGATACAGATGGTTCACTCTTGTCGTGGTGAACAACGCTTCATACGACTTCAGGTCGCACGGACAAAAGTGAGTTACGCGCAATCTGGTAAACCGCTTATATCAGATTAGTAAAAATATCTTGAAACCTTAAAATCTTGTATGGGCTTATTTTCCCCAAACCCACTGTTTCTTTCTCAAAGCGGAACTTTTTGGTATTAGGAAAAAAGGGAAAAACTCATACATATAAGGTATTTCATTTTCCTTACCCTGCAACGCATATAGTTCGTGTAACTCATGACATTGGTGTCGCAACAATCCATAAAATGGGCGCAGTATCTCAATAACCGACCACACTACATGAGGATTAGCCTTTTCTGTAGCAGACATCAAATAGTAAAAGTCGAGCATTGTGATCCACTCACCATCTACATTTTGCTGCCAACGGCTAGTCATACCTGAGCGATCAATAACTTGAATTGCATCATTTTGTAGCTTTATACGCACATCGCTACGTAAGCTCCAAATATGGTCATCAATTACAGATAACCAAAGACTAATAGGATCATCATTTTTATTGTGGTTAGTTAACACATCAAGGTTGTAGTATCGCGAACCTTTCGCAAACTCTGTAAGAGTAGAAACTATTTTTGTTTGCTTATCATTAAGACTTAATTCTTGTCGTAATCCATATGCTTGAGGTAGTACCGAACAGTTTTTGAAAAGATCTTTTATATCATGACCAAAAGCTTTCAACTCTTTGTTTGTTGGATTTTTGAGATGGTTTTTGAGCTGGTGATCAAGGATAAGCACTATTTTCATTAAACGCTCAAAGCCTGTTGCAAGCTCGAATAAACCCGAATAAAACAAACCTCGATGAATCTCATCAATATTAGCGTTTCTTAATGAGTTTCCCCCCCCAAAAGACTTGACATTGTCAAATGCCCCTCTTGGGTAAGTAATCTATAATTTCGACTAAACATTTTATGTATTCTTCCAGAAGCCTAACGCCCGTAACACGCACGGCTTTGTAGGGAAGCCGCAACGGAAAAACCCTCGCTGTGCCTGCGATTGTTATAAGACATGTTCGGACGGCTCTTCCTCGGCCAAGTGCTCTAAATAGCACTCAAGATTGCCCTTGATTTTTTCAAACACCCTTGGAAAGTAATGAGCTAGCTCCTGAAAGGTCGGATTGTCCGATTCAGGGCCATCATGATAATGGCGCATGTGATCAAGAATATCTTTCTTTTCCTCATTGGATAGAGTTTCAAGGGGATTCGAAGCGTTATAACCATGAAAATTAGAAAGATGAATAAAAGCACAACCGAACTTGTAGACAGAACGCGCCCAACCCGCAACAAATTGTTCTGAGACTTCTACCATCATTGCATCAGTGACAACTTGTTGCTTTCCCTTTGCTGTTGCTATTTTCCACCGTTCACCATTAACGGTACATGCCATAAGCTTGTTTCTTTCTTCTAGATCTGATATGGCTAATAGGTAAAGGACCCTAATTAATGAATCAAGCTCCTGCCTAAGAATCGACATCATTGAACCGGGAAGATCATGTATGCGAGAAAACGCTATTTCGTGCTCATCTGAACGTGACTTTATCAGTTGTATGAATTCGTGCACGTAACCTCCCTTGTCTTATAACGCCCAGCGAAAGGGCAAATTTGGAGCGGAGTGGAAAATTTGTCCAGCTTACGCTGTTTGTTAGGTTTATATTTCATTGCTATTGATTAATCAAGACAGAGCCCCCATATAGTATAAGGATAAGAACACGCCTTACCACTCAGAACATACATTCCCTAACTGAGACAACTGGAGCGTGAAAATAAATATTCCAGATTTCTCAAGGAATGATCTAATGATTGCTTATCTTATTCTCGTTCACCGCTATCCAGATCAATTTAAACGGTTATTTCATGCCATATACCATCCAAATAATCACTACGTTATCCATGTTGACAAAACTTCTGGCAAAGAAATTTTAGATGAAATATCTTTGTTTATAGGTGACTACAAAAATGCCGAAATTCTTGAATCAGAAAATGCGCTATGGGGTGGATATAGCCTAGTTAATATTGAACTTCGTGGTATGGCTAAGTTATTAAATATGAATAAAAGCTGGACTCATTTTATAAACCTAAGTGGACAAGATTTTCCATTGAAAACTCAGCCATATATTCATGACTTTTTGTCAAATAATCCAGACAAGGAATTCATTCGAGCACTAGACCAAAATGAAGCTAGGCCCGAAACGATGAATCGCATAGAAAATATGTGTTTTGAATATGAAGAACATATTTACCGACCTAAAATAGCCAGAAAGTTCATGTCAGGAATAACACCGTTTATTGGCACTCAATGGATGATTGTGTCGCGACAGTTCTGTGATTTTGTCTGTAATACGGATGCATCTCAGCCCTATAAAGAATTTTATAAAAATACTTTTATTGCTGATGAGGGATTTTTCCAAACGGTTATGATGAATAACGATTGTCATGGTGAAATAGTTCAAGATGATTTGCGTTTTATCGATTGGGTACCAGATGGAGACATAAAGCTAAGGCCAAGGACGTTTACAATGGCCGATATTTCCAACTTAATATCGAGCCCTAATCTTTTCGCTCGAAAATTTGATCTGTTAGAGGATGCTAAAGTGGTGGATAGAATTGAACACCACCTCGGTGCAACTGTCTAGTCTTTAATGAACCACCCTGTATTTACGGGGTGGCTCAAAGAAACCTAACGCCGCATTAAGTGGTGAGCAACGCAGACCACTACACTTAACGTATTGTGCCGTAAACACTTAAGCTGAAGCAAACCGGAAATGCCGAGCGTTGGGAATCCGTCTTAAATGCTTTGTATGGATAATAACTACTCCAAATTAGGGTAAAGTGAGACCCAAGCTTTAGCTGCAACTAAAGCTCTCTATGTCATAGTTCGATTGAGCGCTTGTTAGGTATGACTAGCGTGATGCTCCATACGGCGAAACATAATCTGCATCGATACCTTCATCCCCTATACCTGTTCGAGCAACTTCAATATCCAGCTTCTCGCAGACGATTATAAGAGCATCAAATAGTGGCTGAGACATCCTATGGCCAGCAATAACCTTCTTGATTGGATTTTTCAGTTTATAAAAAATATCAGTCGTAAGTATACGTATTTCCTTTTCATATGACCAAGCATCATATTTAGAAGATAGAACCGCCCTAGCGACAGAAGAAGGATCTGCACTGTTTGACTCGTTAACGCCAGCAAATACGCCTCTGTAAGTAATATCTACAACTTCATCCTCTGTAGCATCAATTTCAAACTCTATAGCAACTCCAGAAAAACCGCTGGCGTAGTGAGCCCAAAGTAAGTGATCATCAAAGGTTTTGGATAGTGAGCAAACACGGAGAGGTTGCTTGGCTTGCTCGACCTTCTTCATAAAATTGGTGGCTGACTCTTGATTGCTACCACTATGAGAGTAAACGAATACGCCTTCCACAGGGTCATTCAGTGTATGCCACTCAGCACAATAAAGTTGCTTGTTAAATAAGATGTCAAAGACAAAAGCCCATCTGCTCTGGACCTCGAAACTTATAAACTTTCAATTAGCAATCCTTTTCGTAAGTATTCTTCTTGATGCCTAACATTTTATTAGTGCGCATGCGCGTTTACTGCGTTAGATCAGAACAGTGGAAACGAGCACAGTTAACTATCTGTATGTAAAAAACTTATCAGTTCTCCATCAAATACACCATCTGGAAAAACGCAAAAATCTACTTAAATTAGAATATAATGTATACCCATCCAGTTCCGCACACTCATGAAGAAGCGCTAAAAACAGGGTTAATCAATAAGAACGGTTAGGGCAAGTAGTTCGTCAATTTTCGATTCACTAAACGAGTGCTAGAAAGCTTTGGGGCAGGAATGATTTAGCCAATAAATGGCTAAATCAATGTTAGATATTTTTAATTTAGTATCCCGAATGACGTTTGTACTACTTCATTAAATAGAAAATTCATAATGCGAATTTTCTATTTAATGAAGTGATTAATCAAAAGCCGCTTAACAGAAATGTCCAACTTTATGGGATCACTTTAAGAACGCGGCTTAACATTTCATTTATGACAGTTTAAAGGCGTTCACACTCTCACTAAGGGTATGACTATCTTTGGACAATTGTTCACTGGTTTGAGTGAGTTGCTGCACGTCTTGATGCGTTTGATCTGCGTGCTCAGTGAACTGCGACAGATTACGGTTAATTT
Source organism: Vibrio viridaestus (assembly GCF_003856525.1). GTDB lineage: Bacteria > Pseudomonadota > Gammaproteobacteria > Enterobacterales > Vibrionaceae > Vibrio > Vibrio viridaestus. The sequence continues at coordinate 2,275 of NZ_RJVQ01000015.1, read as the reverse complement.
CTTCCGTTGCAGCACTTTGTTGAGTCGATGCTTCAGCAATATGGTGATTCATCGCCATAATATCATGTACTTGCTGATTGATTTCATCGAGAATCTGTTTAGCTAAATCCGCTTGCTCTAACGTTGCTGTCGATTGTCGTTGCGTTTTCCCCATAGAAGTCGAAAGTTCTCTCGCTCGAGTTTGAAGGCTGTCAACTATCTCTTCTATTTCATCAGTGCTTTTTTGTGTGCGCGTTGCAAGGGTTCTCACCTCATCAGCAACCACAGCAAAGCCACGTCCTTGCTCTCCCGCTCGTGCTGCTTCTATTGCTGCGTTGAGTGCGAGTAGATTGGTTTGCTCCGCTACACCTCGAATTACTTCCAGTACGCTGCCTACATTGGCAGCTTCTTCTGATAGTTTAATACTGCTCTGCTCGGTTTCATTCAAAGAGTGCGATAGGGATGTCATAAAGGAAGACGCTTTATTAATTGCATCCTGTCCATGATTACTCTTATCACTGGCTACCTGCGCGGCTTGCGCGGCATTTTGTGCTGAGTTGGCCACTTCATGATTATTGCTTTGTAACTGGGTCATCGCGGCAGCTACGGAATTTACTGAGACCATTTGTTCATTGGCTTTTCTTGCTGCGATGTCGGTAATGTCATCGATAAGCTGTGCTGATTGCGTAATGGAATGGGATACAGGGGTAATATTCTGAATAGAGGAACGAATTTTTTGTGTAAATTGATTAAAGGCTTTTGCAATCGCCGTGAATTCATCATTGCCTTCAACGGCAAGCTGAGTTGAAAGGTTGCCTTCCCCTTTGGCTATATCTTCCAATGCAAGTTGCGTTGCTTTACTTGGATTAGTGATACTGCGTCCGATAATGAAAGAGAACGCAATCAACAAGATTAGCGCACCCGACACATATACCACCATGCTTTGTATACGTGACATGACCAGTGCATCGACATCATCCACATAGACTCCAGTCCCCACAACCCAACCCCAAGGTTTAAATAGTTTGATATAAGAAACTTTTTCGACATCGACCTCTGAGCCAGGCTTTGGCCAAAGATAATGGACAAAGCCTTCTCCTTGGCTTTTGGCCACGTCCACCATTTCAATAAATAGCGTTTTTCCTGAAGGGTCTTTCACGCCACCGACATTCTTGCCTTGAAGCTGAGGTTTAATTGGGTGCATCACCATATTGGGAGTGAGATCATTAATCCAGAAATAGTCGCCTTGGTCGTAACGCAGTTGACGAATGGCATCCGCGGCAAGCAACTTGGCATTTTCTAAACTGATTGCCCCAGATTTTTCTTGTTGGTAGTAATGTTCAAGCATGCCAAACGCAACTTCTATAATCTGTTTGGTTTTGTCTTGCTTAGCTTGTATAAGGTCAGCTTGGTAACTCCGCACCATACTGATAAACGGAATGGAGGCAATAACAACAGTTGCTATAAGAAGGAGCGTAAGGCGAGAGCTCACTTTGGCTCGTCTAAGGCTTAATAACATTATTTTTCATCCTCAACTAAAAGATAGAAGTTTTTCTTTTCTTTAATTATTAGCAGATAAGTCAGAATTTGTGAGGTTTTAGCTAAGGACAAAAAACCGCTTAACAGAATTATGGGATAGCTTGAACTCGTCTGGTAACGACCAAGTTCAACTTTCGATAGAAGTAGCAAAGATCTTCGTAGATTTAGTTGAGACACCTTTAGACAAATAGAAATAGATTCAGATAAGATTTTGAATTTAGATACATTCATGCCAAGTCAACGCCAACTAATAGTTGCTTCTTTCCTGTATGGCGGGATGGAAGCACTGCATATATTGAACCAATACAGGTAGCGCCCATTTGGAACCGATATTCCCTCAGATTTATCACGGGACTTGGTGCTCACATTCGCATGTTTGCTTACAGTTTATGCCAAATTGAAGGCGTTACTAAATTAAGATGGGATAATTTTTTGCTAACCATTCCATCAAAAAATAGACAGATATAAAGTAATTACCCTACAAATATTTTATGGTTTTAATCTATGTACTGAATGGACTAGGTCTTCAACACCTTGCCTAACTTGAGCTAGACCCTCTTGTACTTCACCGATGCTATCTTGCCCCTGAATAGCAATACCACTCACTTGTGAATAGCCACCGAGTCAGTAGACACTAGTTAGCCTTTCTTCATACTGCTTTTCATACTCTACAGGCGATAATTGATTATTGGAACCGTGCCTGCGTTTTACGTTGTAGAACATCTCAATATATTCAAAGATATCCATACGAGCATCT
>NZ_RJVQ01000115.1 GCF_003856525.1 Vibrio viridaestus | reverse complement strand
TACTTGGCACTCGTCAGCAAGGTGTACCTGTAATCTTCAGGGAACTGATGCTCCCTGRCGGATTCGATCTCGTGTCACCCAGCTTCACAGTCAGAGACGTTACCACTGAGCTATCCGAGTCGTGACTAACCTCCTGTAGGACTGAGATGGAATCACAATTGATTGATCACTGRGTGGTGATCAATGTCATGCTTGTCTAGTCCTTATTAGTGCAGATCGAATGCTATCGATCATGTTGCAATGTGGCCAACAGTGTAGGTGACTCGACACTGYGGGCACTATGTATTGAGATTTAGATGGTGGTTGGAGGTAGTCAACAGGAAAGCCTGGACTCGGGTTTCGTGCTACTTGRCACTCGTCAGCAAGGTGTACCTGTAATCTTCMGGGAACTGATGCTCCCTGRCGGATTCGATCTCGTGTCACCCAGCTTCACAGTCAGAGACGTTACCACTGAGCTATCCGAGTCGTGACTAACCTCCTGTAGGACTGAGAT
>NZ_RJVQ01000114.1 GCF_003856525.1 Vibrio viridaestus | reverse complement strand
CATATAGCTAATAGTGTATACAACACATGTATAGGGTAGTAAGCGAAATAGCCCAGCCTGAAGCGTTAGGGCCTAAATAACGCTTAAAACCCATTGTCTGATGTCGGAATACTATAATTAGACCACCAAGAKCGTTTTTATCGCATTTGCGAAAATTTCATTTTTCCGACTTTTCAGACCCTGAGTTAGGGGTAGTATCCCTATATAACATGGCGAGTAAGAGCATGTGTAAACCGTCAAACACAAATCTCAATGTATGTGTACATATTATACATCATTGAATAGAACTCAATGAGATAAGAAAAATAAAAAAAACCCCATTGAAAAATAAATAATTCGTTCAAAAGTTATGAAGGAAAATGTGACCCAAAAATTCCTATAGAAAGTCCGAGCGGCAAAATCCTATAGAAATGCCCGAGACGGCGAATTTCTTGAACACACTTTTGACCATAACTTTTGAACCGCTAAACCGATTTCGTTCATTCTTTTTTTATTC
>NZ_RJVQ01000113.1 GCF_003856525.1 Vibrio viridaestus | reverse complement strand
TTTGAGTGTTGACAAAAGGAGGAGAGGTGATATGATGCAAAGTGAAGCCAATGTTCGATTGATTTACTCTTGTTGAGTTTTGTTCGAGATTACTTGCGTTTTCATTCAATGTAATGATTACTCAATGTAGTATGTATTTGTTTTGTTTTCTCGTGTGATATGTKATTGTGAATAACATACGACATTGGTGTATTCAATTGACATGAATTWGGCTGAGCATGAGAGAATTCCATTTGACAGATATGCCCTGTAGTGTGTTCAAATCGCATTCTCCCCGAAACACACAATGTGCAAACACTGAGTTGTCCAGCTCACAGAACCACCATGTCTTGTTAAATCCACATGAAATTGTTGCAGTAGCCGCCCACGACCAAACACAAAATCAATCAAGCAGCATAATCAACACAGTTGCATCAAATGCAGCTCATCATTCTACCACAATAACATCCGATCAATCTACTGATCGCGGTTCTCTAGTTCTTTTACCAGATATCACT
>NZ_RJVQ01000111.1 GCF_003856525.1 Vibrio viridaestus | reverse complement strand
AGAGAGTCTTTAAGGTGGTCGATGGGAACTTGCTGGTCTCAGGTCAGAAAACGGTGACCACAAACGAAGACTGTAAGGTGATGAAGTTGTGGAAAGCTTGCGTAAAGACCGAGAGCCTGATGGTCGGMGCGCGCTAACGAGTTAGAAACAGCAACTATCCCCGAATACTGCCCGAAGCTCTTCCAACGCATCCGAGTTACTAGCAGCAAGACGTTTGGTGTGAGTGAAACAATTTGTGAAKCGGGTGKGATGTAAATCAACAACATCTATCGACGTCTTAGACGATAGGCAGAATTCTTCGACGAACAGTTACATCATGGCAAATTCACAATTKTAGGATCAGGTCTATTATGAGAGCAGTACTAATATCATAGTAGACCATAATTCAACAAGACTACCGACTTCGTATATTGTACCGGTCTTTTCGAAGCAACGTATGCAATTAAAATCTGCCTCCTTCAATGAAGCAACGTATGCAATTAAAATCTGCCTCCTTCAAT
>NZ_RJVQ01000110.1 GCF_003856525.1 Vibrio viridaestus | reverse complement strand
TCATATTTGCTTTAGAATCCTTAGCCCCCTAAACATAATCTTTAATTTCAGCCTTAAGACACTAAACTAATTTAAGGAGTATAATCACATTTGCTATTAAGTATGCAATACGCTCACCTTATTACTTTCCCCCCTATTATTATATTTATTTTATTTTACATTATATTATATTATATTATATATAAATAAATTAAAACATACTTTTTAACAAAAATTTTTACCAAATTAAACTTACCACCACCAAAAAAAACAAAAACAAAAATTAAATAGAGATTTGTAAATCTTACTCACCATTCGATGGTGAAGCTTACTATAARCCTTTCTATCCAACTGTATAACCTTAATAAACCCCAAATATAACCTYAATAGACTATATATATTTAGGAAGTACAATCATATTTGCTTTAGAATCCTTAGCCCCCTAAACATAATCTTTAATTTCAGCCTTAAGACACTAAACTAATTTAAGGAGTATAATCACATTTGCTATTAAGTATGCAA
>NZ_RJVQ01000109.1 GCF_003856525.1 Vibrio viridaestus | reverse complement strand
TGTGTGTGTGTGAATGACGTGTTGTCTGTTGATTGTGTTGTTTGTTAGTGTTTGAGAGAGGTTATTTTGTTGAGTGTAGTTGTGCAGTTGTTTTTGTTCCTGAAAGCGCAGAGACGCACTAGCGTTGTCTGTCGTCGCATTGGGAACAACAGAGAAGGATGATTCCATATAGTGGGTGAGATGGCAATGATGCTGTTTCAATGTGRGATCGTACAGTTGTATGGCGAATGRTGAATTGAAGTGATAATGTAATGTGGTATTGATGATTGTTTGTGTTTCTAGCGACGTGTTTGTTTGCGTGATAAGTGTAMGAGCGTTTAGTTTATTGTGTWTGTTTGTGTTTGTGTGTGTGTGAATGACGTKKTGTCTGTTGATTGTGTTGTTTGTTAGTGTTTGAGAGAGGTTATTTTGTTGAGTGTAGTTGGTGCAGTTGTTCTTGTTCCTGAAAGCGCAGAGACGCACTAGCGTTGTCTGTCGTCGCATTGGGAACAACAGAGAAGGATGA
>NZ_RJVQ01000108.1 GCF_003856525.1 Vibrio viridaestus | reverse complement strand
TTGCCCAGCTTAATGATGAATTTATACCGTTGAGGAATATGCATTACCCAATTTATTTGTGTTTACCATTATTTTCCGCTGTAAATATAGTGACAAACTGTATTTGGTTGGATAATATTTTATAGTGATTTTTTATATTTTTTGGCACAATTTAAACTTGAGGTTTTATTATAACATAGGTTGTTATTTTTTCGTTTAAGTATTTATGTAGTGATTACATTATTAAAGTATTACAAATAATAATATTCAGATGCGAGAGGCAATGTTTTATGAGAAATCAGAGAACAACTCTGTTGTTTGTAGGCTTTGTCCTCATAATTGTTTAATAAAAGATGGGGGTTTAGGCATATGTAGGGTGCGTAAAAATGAAGGATCAATGCTTTTTTCTAAAAGTTATGGCGTGGTTTCTGCTATTCATAACGATCCTATAGAGAAAAAGCCTTTGTATCATTTTTATCCTGGAAGAGATATTCTTTCAATAGGAGGAGTAGGCTGTAATCTTAAAT
>NZ_RJVQ01000014.1 GCF_003856525.1 Vibrio viridaestus | reverse complement strand
AATGTTGAATTGACTGTGCCAAATAATCTTTCTTAAAAAGAAATCTTATTCGATTTGGTCACTCGTATCATTGATAAAATCTTTTGGATGTTTATCCGACGAGTGCCCACACAGATTGATAGGTTTATATTGTTAAAGAGCTTCTCTTTAGTGATAACTCACTGAAGAGGCGGTCATTCTAGCGAGATAATTGTGAGTGTCAAACACTTTTTACAACTTTTAATTTCGCCTGAGACCTTGCTGATACTGCCTTCACGTTTCTTTCGAAGCGTTGCCGTGTCAGCGAGGGGGCATTATAGAGATCGATTTCACGTTGGCAAGCCCTTTTTGTTATTTTTTTGGATTTTTTTATCAATAGCTCGTTTTTTATGCGCCTTTTCCATTTTCGATCAAACTACGCTTTAATAATGAGCAAAAAACAAGGAAAACCAATGAACCAATTACGTCCTTATAAAGGAATTGCCCCGATACTAGGTGAACGAGTCTACGTTGACAGTACTTCTGTTCTGGTGGGAGATATTATCATCGGAGATGATTCTAGTATCTGGCCCCTTGTCGCAGCACGAGGTGATGTGAACCACATTCGAATTGGGACACGAACCAATGTTCAAGATGGTAGCGTTTTGCATGTCACCCACAAAAATGCTTCAAATCCTGATGGGTACCCTTTGATTATCGGAGACGATGTCACGATCGGGCATAAAGTTATGTTACATGGATGCACTATTAAAAATCGGGTACTCGTTGGAATGGGAGCAATAGTCTTAGACGGTGTAACGATAGAGGACGAAGTGATGGTTGGTGCTGGTAGTCTGGTTCCGCCAAACAAAACACTGGAAAGTGGTTATTTATATGTAGGTAGTCCCGCCAGAAAAGCACGTCCGTTAAGCGAGACAGAACGTGCTTTCCTCGCTAAGTCTGCAGATAACTACGTCAAGACAAAGAATGACTATATAGAAGAAGGTTAATCTTCAGACACTGATTATTTAATCTCAATCCGACCATCAGGGCTGAAGAGATCATCTTCAATCATGTCTTCAGCCAACTCTTCTAAATCAAATCGATGTTGCTCAAAAGCATTCAAGACGGAATCATCACCAGATAATGCCTTGTCTGACAACTTACCTAAATACTCAACCGAGACAGTACATTCGATCAAAGCTCCCTGACTCTGAGCAGAAAATATAACTAACTGATTTTCGGAATCGAAGTTCTGAATATCAGGAAATAAAATCGATTGATTCATTACAACCCTTCTAAATTACGTCTGAGCTCACTGAGAATTTGTTTCGTTCCAGGACGATATCCGCGCCAAACCATATAGCTTTCCGCCGCTTGCCCCACCAGCATACCCAAACCATCGTAAGCATGTGCACAACCATTTTTGACAGCCCACTGATTGAATACAGTCAAACCTTTGCCATACATCATGTCATAGGAGACACTACGGTCAGTAAAAATAGTCGGGCTCACTTTGGGTAACTCTCCACCTAAACTGGCTGACGTCGAATTAATGATTACATCATACTTATCGACTACTTCATCTAAAGGTAATGCAGCCACTTCACCAAATGACGTAAACAAAGACGCAACCTGTTGCGCTTTTGCAAAAGTACGGTTAGTTATAGTGATACTGCTTGGACCTTGATCCAACAGCGGCTTAATAACCCCACGAGCAGCACCTCCAGCACCGATAATAAGCACTTTGGCTCCTTTTAGCGGAACACGGTGCAGTAACAAGTCTTGAACCAAACCTTCACCATCCGTGTTATCCCCCAGCACACCGCCATCATCGAGTTTTTTTAGCGTGTTGACTGCTCCAGCCAGTTTCGCTCGCTCGGTAAGCTGATCAGCAAACTGAAATGCATCTTCTTTAAATGGAACCGTGACGTTACATCCCCGTCCACCTTGAGCAAAAAACTCTGTCACCGATTGACGAAATCCATCTATCGGTGCTAGCTCTGCTGTGTATTCCATATGTTGATTTGTCTGCCGCGCAAACAGTGTATGAATATAGGGCGATTTACTGTGACCGATTGGATTACCGAATACGGCATATTTATCAACTAACTCAGACATATCCTTGCCTCAAAACTTCTCTTTATGTTCTATTCCTGTATTGACCCTAACACCAGCAACTATGACTGTCACCAATCACGAGGGACTAAATAATCTTGCAATTTTGCCTCTGGACTTCCCGCTTCTGGCTGATATTGATATTCCCAGCGTACAAGAGGTGGCATAGACATTAAAATAGACTCCGTTCGCCCACCACTCTGCAGCCCAAACAATGTGCCACGGTCGTAGACAAGATTAAATTCAACGTATCGACCTCTTCGATATAGCTGAAACTCTCTTTCCCTCTCTCCATATTCCAGCGACTTACGCTTTTCAACGATTGGAGCATACGCTTCAATATATCCGTTTCCCACAGCCTTGATGTAGTCGAAACATGTAGAAAATTCCCATTGGTTCAAATCATCAAAAAATAAACCACCTACGCCACGAGTTTCTTCTCTATGAGGAAGATAAAAGTAGCTATCACACCATTCTTTATGTTCCTGATACACGCTCTCACCAAACGGCGCACAAAGTGCTTTCGCTTTTTCGTGCCAGAACGCACAGTCTTCATCAAAAGGATAAAATGGCGTTAAATCAAAACCACCGCCAAACCACCAGATGGGTTCTTCGCCTTCTTTTTCTGCGATGAAAAACCTTACATTGGCATGAGATGTCGGGACATAAGGATTTTTGGGATGAATAACTAGAGAGACGCCCATAGCTTCAAAAGAGCGCCCGGCTAATTCAGGTCGATGAGCTGTTGCCGAAGCTGGCATCGAACGTCCTGTAACGTGGGAGAAATTGACGCCGCCCTGTTCAAAGACATGACCATCTTTCAGAACACGAGAACGCCCACCACCACCTAAACGCTCTCCAGGTTCTCGATGCCATGCATCTTCAATAAAGGTGGCTTCACTACCATCTACTATTTCTAATTTGCTGCAAATACGATCTTGTAAATCTAGTAAAAAAGCTTTTACTGAGTTTTTATCTATTACTGTCATTAATCTATCCTTTTCTCAGTACTGCTAATGTTCGTGCATCACGAATTTCACTTGGTTTTAAACGTCCACCAGTCATACCATCTAAAACAACAGCGAGTTTATCCCCTAACTGATCCTGAACTTCTTTTGTAGTCATGCATGAAGGCTGCCCAGATAAATTCGCGCTGGTTGACGTAATCGGCTTACCAAAAGCATCGCAAAGCTCTTGTACCAAGGGATGATCTGTCACACGAACCGCTATCGTATCAAATTGACCACTCAACCATGAGGATACCTGGCAACTTGCGGGCATAATCCAAGTGACGGGGCCAGGCCAGCTTTGTTTAACATGAACAATCTGTTCCTCTGATAGCTGACTTTCATCGATGTAGGGTAATAACTGCTCATAGTGAGTTGCAATAAGAATCAGCCCTTTTTCAACCGGTCTTTGCTTGATGTGTAATAATTTCTCGATCGCGTCGGGATTATCGGGATCACACCCAACACCAAAAACGCCCTCGGTTGGATAACCAATGACTTCACCCCGCCTTAAAGCAGCGACCGCCTGTTCAAAATTATTCACAACACTTCCTCGGACTTTACTATTCTTGTGGGCATAGTTTACAAATTATCATTCATGAAACCTAAATCTATTTCAGCTTAAAAAGCATCAATACAATTTCAGGGCTGACGCAAACGTTTTTCTTTGCTAATTTTCCCCGTATAATGCGCCAAAAATTGAACATGAATACTACGAAACACTCAAGTGAAGGAGTTTGGAGATGAAAGTCGGAATCATTATGGGTTCTAAATCCGATTGGCCAACAATGAAACTTGCCGCCGAGATGCTAGACCAATTTGGCGTTGAGTACGAAACAAAAGTGGTTTCTGCGCACAGAACTCCTCAACTTCTCGCAGACTATGCTTCAAGTGCGAAAGAACGTGGAATCAGTGTCATTATTGCCGGTGCTGGAGGTGCAGCCCATCTACCAGGTATGACTGCAGCATTCACCAGTATTCCTGTTCTCGGTGTACCAGTGCAGTCACGAGCACTAAAAGGCATGGATTCTTTACTTTCGATAGTGCAGATGCCAAAAGGAATTGCAGTCGGTACCTTAGCTATTGGTGAAGCCGGTGCTGCAAATGCGGGTATTCTTGCTGCTCAAATCATTGGTATTCATGATCAGACTGTCATGGCTAAAGTAGAAGCATTCCGTACAGAACAAACCGACACTGTTCTGGCAAACCCAGATCCTTCTGAGGAGTAATACATGCACGTATTGGTACTCGGTGCAGGCCAATTGGCAAGAATGATGTCACTGGCGGGTGCACCTCTAAATATTACTACCAGCGCATTTGATGTCGTTTCGGGAAATGTCGTTCATCCGCTGACTCAAGTCGTTATCGGTCAAGGTCTTGAAAATGCCATTGCAGAAGCCGATGTTATTACCGCAGAGTTTGAACATATTCCTCATGATATTCTGGCGATCTGTGAAAAAAGTGGCAAGTTCCTACCTAGTACTGAAGCGATAAAAGCAGGTGGTGACCGTCGTTTAGAAAAAGCTCTTCTCGATAATGCCAATGTCAAAAACGCGAAATACTTTGTCATCAATACTCGCCAAGACTTCGATGATGCGATCCGCCACGTTGGTATTCCGATGGTGCTAAAGAGTGCTTTAGGCGGTTACGATGGGAAAGGTCAATGGCGACTTAAATCTCTCGACGATGTCAATAGTATTTGGAATGAGATGGAACAATGTATCGCCGCCTCTAACAACCAAGCAATTGTCGCCGAACAATTTGTTCCTTTTGACCGCGAAGTGTCTTTGGTTGGTGCCCGAGGTAAAAACGGTAGTGTCGTCGTTTACCCACTCGCAGAAAACATTCATGTGAATGGTGTGCTAAGCCTTTCAACCGCCATTGACGATACGGAACTTCAGTCACAGGCAAAAGAGATGTTTACTTCTGTCGCCAATAGTCTGGACTATGTTGGTGTTCTTGCTCTTGAGTTTTTTGATGTGGAAGGAACGCTTCTCGTCAATGAAATTGCACCACGAGTACATAATTCAGGTCACTGGACACAACAAGGTGCTGAGACTTGTCAATTTGAGAATCATCTTCGTGCGGTATGTGGTATGCCTCTTGGCAGTACCAAACTCATTCGTCCAACTTGCATGATCAATATTCTTGGTGAAGATACTCTACCTGACGCGATTTTAGCGACCGAAGGATGCCATGTGCACTGGTATGGTAAGAGTAAACGCCCGGGGCGGAAGATGGGACATATCAATGTGAGCGCCGATTACAGCGCAGAGCTGCAACGCCTGATGTGTTCCCTGGCAGAGGTGTTAGATGAAAGCGCTTATCCGGCAATTCATGAGTTTGCTGCTAACCTAAAAAAAGCCTAATTTAAAAATAGCGTGATAATTCACGCTATTTTTTCATTCCTTGTCGTCTAGATCTTGTTCGACTTCCTGCACATGACCACATTTGCGATTTGCACACACCACTTTGGTTCCTGAAGCGAGCTTCTTCTCATATAATAAAGGAAATCCACATAGCTCACATTGGCCAGTTTTTGGCATAAAATTAAGTGCAAACTTACATTTAGGATACTGATCACAAGCCCAAAATTGTTTACCAAATCTAGATTTTCGCTCGACTAAATGACCTTTTCCACACTCAGGGCAAACATGACTTTCCTGATTAGACGATTTCTCTTCTTTAGACTCCAGTGGTTCAATATGATGGCATTCAGGGTAGTGACTGCAACCAATAAACATACCGTACTTGCCTTGACGCAAAACAAGCTCATTACCACATTCAGGACAAGCAACGCCTAACTGTTTAATGATATGACCATCGTTTTGATGCAAAGGTTGCATAAAGTCGCAAGAGGGATAATTAATACATCCCAGAAAAGCACCACGCTTACCGTAGCGCATTTCAAGCTTACCACCGCATTTAGGGCAGTCAGAACGTGTATCGAGGGCATGTTCATGAGCCGAAAATAACGTTTTATCGATTTGCTTTTTACTCATGGAGATTAGTGGAGAATACCCTGCTCTTTAGTGTACAACCATTCTTCCATAACAGTGTAAGCACTCTCATTTCCAGGGACGTTGAATAGAACCATCAAGATAATCCATTTTAGATCGTCTAATTCAAACTGATTGGTTTCTAAACCCATGACTCGATCAATCACCATTTCACGCGTTTCTGGGGTTAACACTTTGATTTGCTCTAAAAAGAGGAGAAAACCACGACATTCCACATCAATACGATAAATTTCATCTTGCGTGTACATACGCATCGCAGTTGTCGCACTTGTTTCTAAAGCGGAGTGCGCATCCGCTTTTTGTAAGGCCGCTAACTCTTCAAGCCAATTGAGTGCTTTAAAGATATCTTTTTGATGGAAGCCGGCTCTTAACAGCTCATCTTCAAGTTCATCTTGATCAACTTGTAACTCAGCATCGCTATGGATGTAAGTTTCGAATAGATACATTAGGATATCCATCATCATAGCTAGCCCCTCCCATTACGAATATAGCCACCAGACACAGCAACAACGAGCCCTTTTAATTCCAGTTCCAGAAGTTGTACTGTGACTTCTTCCACTGGTATATGGGTCCGACTTGCTAAAATATCAACTGGTGTCGCCTCTTCTCCTACGTTAGCTAACAGTTGAGCAAATGGCAATTGTTCTTGACCATTATTTAGCGAGCTCGTTGCTATTTTCTCCATTTTATCGACATTATCTCGCCAAGTAAGCAAATGTTTTATTTCATCGATAATATGATCGGCATTTTGCACTAGACAGGCACCAGAACGAATCAACTCATTGCTCCCCCGAGCGTTTAGCTGATGGATGGGACCCGGTATGACAAACACGTCGCGGTTTTGCTCGAGAGCATATCGAGCAGAGATAAGAGAGCCACTTTTTTCCGCCGCTTCAACCACTAATACACCATAAGACAGTCCACTGATGATACGATTACGCCTTGGGAAATACTCGCTTCTCGCTTTCACGTCTGGTGCGAATTCAGAAACAACAGCGCCTTGGTGACGAATACGTTCGGCCAAATGGCGATGGCATTTAGGATAAAGGTGTTCAAATCCACACCCGAGTACAGCAATCGTTTCTCCATTTGCTTTTAATGCACCATCGTGTGCATAGCCATCAACCCCCATGGCGAGTCCACTTGTAACAACAAACTGCTTATGACACAAGGACTGAGCAAAATCAAAAGCATTTTGTTGTCCATAACGAGTCGCGTGTCGGCTACCGACAATCGCAATTTGTGGCTTGAGCAATGTTGTAACTTGCCCTTGAACAAATAATGTCGGAGGAGGAGAAGATATTTCTTTTAATAATGGCGGATAGACATCGTCTAGATAGGTAATGACTGAATGGTCAGAAGCTTGCTCTCGCCAACGTAAACATTTATCGACATAAAGATTATCAACTGAACTCAACCTAGCTGCTTGTTGTGCTGAAAATTTAAGCTGAATCCAATCATTAAGCTTAAATTCCTGTAGTTCTTTCAACGAATAATTCTGGAGTAACCGAGTAATCGTTTTGATACCAACCTTTGGTGTTGAGCATAACGTTAGCCAAAAAGATAAAGTGGAAGCATCCATAACTCGGTACTCGTGAACAGAAATGTTATTAACAACAAAATGAGGTTCCACAACACAGAAGAAAGTGGTAACCCACAGAAAGATAAAATAAAAAATCAGTATAAAGCCGTACTCAAGCCCCCCATTTTTCTGCCACGATTAAGAATCAATACTATTTATCGGTTCAGAATGCTGTCATTTAGGATCTAAAATGTCTAGAATTGACTCAATAACTGTTTTGTTGTTTCGACACATTTCAACATCTTGAGTGTATATGGCTGTTTTAGAAGTATTAACTTTCCCCGATGATCGCCTTCGTACAGTAGCAAAACCTGTAGAAGCCGTGACTCCTGAAATTCAAAAAATCGTTGATGACATGATTGATACTATGTACGACGAAGAAGGTATTGGCCTGGCGGCAACGCAGGTTGATATACACCAACGTATTGTCGTGATTGATATCTCTGATACACGTAATCAACCTTTGGTTCTGATTAATCCAGAAATCACAGAGAAGCGTGGAGAAGATGGTATTGAGGAAGGCTGTCTTTCTGTTCCTGGAGCTCGAGCGTTAGTACCTCGTGCTGCTGAAGTAACAGTAAAGGCGCTTAACCGTGATGGTAATGAGTACACATTTGAAGCGGATGACCTGCTGGCTATTTGCGTTCAACACGAGCTTGATCACCTTGAAGGAAAACTCTTCGTTGACTATTTATCGCCATTAAAGCGCAAGCGTATCAAAGATAAGCTCGAAAAAATAAAACGCTTTAACGAGAAAAGTAAATAGAAAGTGAGGTAAACCTTGAGTCAATCATTACGAATTGTCTTCGCAGGTACTCCAGATTTCGCCGCCCGACACTTGGCGGCGTTGTTGTCTTCGGAGCATGAAGTCATTGCAGTTTATACTCAACCAGATCGTCCCGCAGGACGAGGCAAAAAACTGACTGCGAGTCCGGTAAAGAACATTGCACTGGAGCACAACCTTCCTGTCTTCCAACCAGAGAATTTTAAATCTGATGAAGCGAAGCAAGCTTTGAAAGATCTAAATGCAGATATCATGGTTGTAGTCGCGTATGGATTGCTGTTACCTAAAGCCGTTTTAGATACACCCAAACTAGGTTGTATTAATGTGCACGGTTCAATCTTGCCTCGCTGGCGCGGTGCTGCTCCTATTCAGCGCTCAATTTGGGCTGGAGATAAAGAGACTGGTGTCACTATTATGCAGATGGATGTCGGCTTAGATACGGGAGACATGCTAAGTATAGCGAAAACACCAATAATGGCTGATGACACCAGTGATTCAATGTATCAGAAGTTAGCGGAACTCGGGCCTCAGGCTCTTATTCGCTGTCTTGATGATATCGCGAGTGGCAATATCTCCCCGGTAAAACAAGATGATGCTCACGCAAATTACGCACAGAAGCTAAGCAAACAGGAAGCTCAAATCGACTGGAATTCAGATGCTGCCTTTATCGAACGCTGTGTGAGAGCATTCAACCCATGGCCTATGAGTTATTTTCAGGTTGAAGACAATAACGTCAAGGTATGGAAAGCTCATATTGCGCCTGAAGACACAGATAAACAGCCAGGTACTGTTCTCAGAGCCGAAAAATCGGGTATTGCTGTTGCAACAGGTCAAGGTGTTTTGGTTCTAGAAACCTTACAAATACCAGGAAAGAAAGCGCTGTCTGTACAAGACATTTTAAATGCCCGGGCTGATTGGTTTTCTGTCGGAAAAGTACTTTCATAATACAACTTCTTACAAGGCCAAATTCGGCCTTGTTTACTTATTTATACTGTTTTAGGTTCAAACATGAATGTTCGCGCAGCCGCTGCAAATGTGATTTTTCAGGTCGTGGATAAAGGGTTGTCGTTATCTTCAGCTCTACCAGATGCTCAAAAGGATGTTTCTCCACGAGATCATGCTTTACTTCAGGAAATTTGCTTCGGCGTTCTTCGTTACCTTCCTCGACTAGAGTCCATCGTGCATGAACTAATGGACAAACCCTTAAAAGGTAAACAACGAGTTTTTCACCACCTTATTTTAGTAGGCCTTTATCAAATACTGTTCATGCGTATTCCTGATCATGCCGCGGTTGGGGAAACTGTTGAGGCAACTAAGGCACTAAAAGGACCGAAACTGCGTGGACTTATTAACGCGGTACTCCGTAATTTTCAACGTAACCAAGATCAGTTAGTTGAACAAGCCACTAGCCATGATGCAGGAAAATATGGCCATCCTAGCTGGCTACTCAAATTACTCAAGAGTGCCTATCCAGAGCAATGGATAAATATTGTTGAAGCGAATAATCAAAAAGCACCGATGTGGCTTAGGGTGAATCATCAACATACCAGTGCCTCTCAGTATCAGGCATTGTTAAGCGAGCAAAATGTTGACTCATATCTAAATGCTGAAACAGCTAACGCTTTAAAATTAGCCTCTCCCTGTGATGTGCAGGCTTTACCCGGGTTTACCGAGGGCAAAGTTTCTGTACAGGATGCAGCAGCGCAACTTTCTGTAGAGTATCTGGCACCTCAGGAAGGCGATTTGATTCTTGACTGCTGCGCAGCACCGGGTGGCAAAACGGCACATATTTTAGAACGACAACCCAAAGCTCGTGTTGTTGCCATTGACTTTGATGCTACTCGTTTGAAGCGCGTGAATGATAACCTACAACGTCTGAATCTAAAGGCTGAGGTGATTGAAGGCGACGCGCGCTATCCGGAGCAATGGTGGCACGGTGATAAATTTGATCGCATTCTTCTAGACGCCCCCTGTTCTGCAACAGGTGTGATTCGACGCCATCCAGATATTAAATGGCTACGCCGAGCAGAAGATATTGAACAGTTAGCCGTTCTGCAGAAAGAGATTCTTCAAGCAATGTGGTGTCAACTAAAAGCGGGCGGAACGCTGGTATACGCTACTTGTTCCATCACACCACAGGAAAATAAAGATCAGATTCTCCAATTTTTAGCTAATACTCCAGACGCTATATTGGTAGACTCAGACCCATCATCTCCTGGAAGGCAAATTCTTCCAGGAGAAAATGATATGGATGGGTTCTATTACGCGGTCTTAAAAAAGCAAGCATAGAAAGAGTAAGATCGAAAACGCAATTGTGAGTTCAATGTAGAGAAAATGGTATGAAAATCATCATTCTTGGTGCAGGTCAGGTTGGCGGTACGCTTGCAGAAAATCTCGTGGGTGAGAACAACGACATTACGATAGTCGATAAAAGTAGCGAGCGTTTAAGAGAGCTTCAGGACAAGTACGACCTTAGGGTGGTTACAGGTCATGCAAGCTACCCCGATGTGTTACGTGAAGCCGGTGCTCAAGATGCGGATATGTTGGTTGCCGTCACCAATACGGATGAAACAAATATGGCGGCTTGTCAGGTTGCCTATACCTTATTCAATACACCGAACCGCGTTGCCCGAATTCGATCCCCTCAATATCTGGCCGAGAAAGAAGCGCTATTTCAGACTGGCGCGATACCAGTTGACCACTTAATTGCGCCAGAAGAACTGGTTACCAGTTACATTGAACGCCTAATACACTACCCGGGCGCATTACAGGTAGTTAGCTTCGCTGATGAAAAAGTCAGCCTTGTGGCAGTAAAAGCCTATTATGGTGGACCATTAGTTGGAAACGCGTTATCAGCACTAAGCGAACATATGCCGCACATTGATACGCGAGTCGCGGCTATTTTCCGTCAGGGCAGACCGATTCGTCCTCAAGGTACAACGATCATTGAAGCTGATGATGAAGTTTTCTTCGTTGCCGCGAGTAATCATATCCGTTCAGTCATGAGTGAATTACAGAGACTGGAAAAACCTTACCGTCGTATCATGATTGTCGGTGGAGGTAACATCGGAGCCAGTTTAGCTAAACGCCTAGAACATTCTTATAGTGTTAAACTCATCGAGCGTAATTATCAAAGAGCTGAACAACTCTCAGAAGAACTTGAAAATACCATCGTATTTTGTGGTGATGCAGCAGACCAAGAGCTACTGACTGAAGAGAACATCGAACAGGTCGATGTGTTTATCTCTTTAACCAACGAAGATGAAACCAACATCATGTCAGCAATGTTGGCGAAACGTCTCGGTGCCAAAAAAGTGATGGTCCTCATCCAACGAGGAGCCTACGTTGATCTGGTTCAGGGCGGTGTTATTGATGTGGCAATATCTCCACAGCAAGCAACAATCTCAGAGCTTCTGACCCACGTACGCCGCGCAGATATTGTCAATGTATCTTCTCTTCGGCGCGGTGCTGCAGAGGCGATTGAAGCGATTGCTCACGGTGATGAAACAACCTCTAAAGTGGTTGGACGTTCCGTTGGAGAACTCAAACTGCCTCCCGGTACGACCATCGGTGCTATTGTCCGAGGTGATGAAGTGCTTATCGCGCATGATAAAACCGTTATTGCTCAGGATGACCACGTTGTTATGTTCCTAGTAAATAAAAAATATGTCCCTGACGTTGAAGCACTCTTTCAACCGAGCCCATTCTTTTTGTAGACGCCTCAGTTGTTATGTTAAACCTCAAACCTATCTTATTCGTTCTCGGACTCGTATTATCAAAGTTGGCCTTATTCATGTATGTGCCAACTCTGCTGTCTTTTTTTAGCGGCACACCCGGATTCCTCGATTTTGCCAAATCAGTCATTATCACTCATTTGGCGTCATTCATTCTTCTCTCTCTGGGACGCTCAGCTAAATTTAAACTTAACGTACGAGACATGTTTCTGATAACCAGCTTAGTCTGGAGTATCGCCAGTATTTTTGCCGCTTTGCCGTTCGTCTTTATCAATCATATCACCTTCACCGATGCCTACTTTGAAACCATGTCAGGTATTACCACTACTGGCTCAACGGTATTGAGTGGTCTCGATAATATGGCGCCAAGCATTTTACTGTGGCGTTCTATTTTACAATGGCTCGGGGGGGTGGGATTTATCGTGATGGCGGTAGCCATTCTACCGATGCTTAATGTTGGTGGTATGAAGCTGTTCCAAACTGAATCTTCTGATTGGTCAGATAAAAGTAGTCCCAGAGCCAAAACCGTCGCGAAAAACATCGTGGCTGTCTATTTTGTTTTGACCATGCTGTGCTGTATTGGCTACATGCTGACCGGCATGACCTTTTTTGAAGCAATAAACCACTCGTTTACTACACTCTCTACTGGCGGTTATTCAACCTCTGACGGTTCCATGAATCATTTCTCTAATGGTGCACATTGGGTAGCGATCGTATTTATGTTCCTTGGCGGACTGCCATTTCTCCTTTTCGTTACTGCGATTCGTAAAAAGAGAGCGAGAGAAATTTATCTTGATGCTCAGGTTCGTGGATTCTTCTTTATTTTCATTATCGCCAGTGGCGTGATTGCTGCGTGGCTGCATTTTCATAATGATTACGCAACAATAGATGCTCTGCGCGTGTCGATGTTCAATATCATCTCCGTTATCACAACCACTGGTTTTGGATTGGATGACTTTACTGCCTGGGGAGCACTGCCTAGCGTTATTTTTGCCTTTATAATGATGGTCGGAGCTTGTTCAGGTTCCACTGCTGGTGGGATCAAAATCTTCCGTTTCCAAATCGCAATCACACTACTCAACAAACAAATAATGAAGTTAATTCATCCCAACGGGGTCTTTGTTCATCGTTATAACCAACGTCCTGTCACCGATGACATTATTAGTTCAGTGGTTGCATTTGGCATCACTTTCTTCCTAACCATCATTGTCATTGCAGGCGCTCTGAGTGCAATGGGGCTGGATCCGATGACCAGCGTTTCTGGTGCCATTACTGCGGTTTCGAATGTAGGACCAGGAATGGGTAATATCATCGGCCCTACAGGGAACTTTGAGTCATTACCAACAGCGGCTAAATGGATATTAAGTTTTGGTATGTTGATGGGCAGGTTAGAAATATTGACGATTATCGTCCTCTTTTTCCCTGCATTCTGGCGACGCTAGTACTAAGAAAGACGATGACTGACTGAGAAAAGTCAGTCATGACGAATAACCTCAGGACGTCTCATCAAGGTAACTGAGCACCTTATCTCCGACTTCTCCAATTGGTGTAGAAAGTGGAATTTCTAAATACCGCTTCAACTCTCCTTTGCCTAACATGTTAGCCAACATTCCACCAACACCTTTTGCAGCTCGATCCACCTCAAACCAGAGTTTTAATTTATCCGCTTCCCGGCACGCAATAATTTCTAGCTCTCTCCATCGACCGTGAAATGGTCCAGTCGTAGGAACAAACTCGAATTCCTGAACGAACGGCAACGAGAAACCTTTCGCCTCTTCACATTCTACCTGACGCAGACGTAATCCCTGCTCTTCGAATGCAGAGAAAACCGCATCTAAAAGAGGATCGGGTCTCACGGTAAGAATATCGGTATCACGAGGATCAATTGCCAGAGAAATATCCAAACCGGTCTCAAGCCAAACTTTAGTATCGCCAACCGTGATCGGCATGTTCCACGGTAAATTGAATTCGACTGTAAAGTCTCTTGTTTCGCCCGGCTCAATCCTAAACGCATAAGGTAATGACCAACTGGCAAGTGTATGTGTTTTATGGACACGGCGCTTGTAGCCATTATCGCGATCTTTATTAGGAGGAAGCTCCTCACCAATATAACGAGCACACAACCGCATCTCAATATTATCAATATCTTGCATGGTGGAACCACCGTAAACATGTACGACAATACTCGCCTTTTCTCCAGGATAAAGCACTTCCTGCTGCAGAACCGAGTCTACCTTTGCAGAGCCAATGCCAAACGTAGAGAGGGTTTTTTTGATAAATGACATACACGCCTCCTTAGTGATTAATCTCATACTAAACAGGTTTATGAGATAAACTCAATTACCAGAGTGTCAGATTCGAAAAATTCTCGCAAAGATTGAACAGATCTCTATCGATTTTCATATATGTTGATGGTATTCTAACCATTGTGAGTATGAAACCATACTCTAGCCCTGGATGATTATTCGGAACGGCATATATGCCAATACGAGGCGCGCTTCAATAGAAGTTAAACTCAATAGTTATTCTAGGTCATGTATAAGGAAAGGGATTGGTTCGACCGTTAGGTAAACATAGAGAGTAAATGCACCCGACTGCAGTAAGATGTTCGCACACCCACGGGAGTGCTTCGCGCCGCCGTTGCAGCTTTGCAACACAAAAGTTACACAAAAAAACTGCAGCAGCAGAAAGCCCAGTTGAAAGACACGTTAATTCTACGTCGATTTCACATAAGACTTCCGAAGCTGCATAAACGACAAAGCGCAGTCTCAAACACTGCGCTTTTTCAATTCTTGCCGAAAGAAACTCATTGGTATTTGCCGCTCATTTTGGTAGCTTTATAAGAAACCATTATAAATGTGTGGAGAAAACCAATGAAATGTCATCGTGTAGAAGAGTTACTCGCCCTTCTCGAGCCGGAATGGCATAAAGATTCAGAACTGAATTTAATCCAGTTTATCATTAAGCTCGCTAATGAAGCTGGCTATCAAGGCCAATTAGAAGAACTTACCGACGATATCCTCATCTACCATCTTAAAATGCGCAATAGCGCCAAAGACGCCGTCATTCCCGGAATCAAAAAAGATTATGAGGAAGACTTCAAAACAGCTATTTTAAGAGCGCGTGGCATCATAGACTAATCGTCTCAGCCAGATTTCGTTCTGGCTGGATTACCATTCTGCTTCAATCCGTTATACTGTCGATTCTTAGCACTTAAATCCACTATTCCTGTTAAGGATCACTATGACTCAGTCTCATTTTCACTTTGATAGTCTGACCCCCGATCTCCTTTGGTATGCGTTAGAGAGTATCGGAATCAGAGCCGAATCAGGTTTTTTAGCTCTAAATAGCTATGAGAACCGAGTCTACCAATTTACCGATGAAGATAGACGCCGCTTTGTTACGAAGTTCTATCGACCAAATCGTTGGTCACGAGAGCAGATACTGGAGGAACACCAGTTTACGCAGGAATTGGCAGAGCAAGAAATCCCGGTAGTATCACCACTGAATATTAATGGCAGTACTCTTCACCACTATGGTGACTTCTTATTTGCGGTGTTCCCAAGTATGGGTGGACGTCAATTTGAAGTGGATAATTTTGATCACCTAGAATGGGTTGGACGATATCTTGGTCGTATTCATAAAGCAGGCCTGAGTAAATCATTTTCTCATCGACCAACGATTGCGCTTCAGGAATATCTTTACGACTCGAAAGCAACATTGGAAAACTCTTCGTTCATTCCTATGCATTTGGAGCGCAGTTTCTTTAGCGATTTGAACCTTCTGATCGAGCGAATCGAGCTAAACTGGACAAGTGACTATCAAACTATACGCCTTCACGGTGACTGCCATCCAGGGAATATTCTGTGGCGTGATGAGCCTATATTTGTCGATTTTGATGATTCCAGAAATGGTCCTGCAGTGCAAGATCTCTGGATGCTACTAAGCGGAGAACGCCATGAAAAGATCACTCAATTGGATGTTTTACTTGAAGGTTACCAAGAGTTTTGCGATTTTAATCACTCAGAATTGAAACTTATTGAGCCATTACGTGGTCTGAGAATGGTGCACTATATGGCATGGTTAGCGAAGCGCTGGAACGATCCAGCGTTTCCTATTGCTTTCCCATGGTTCAATGATCCGAAGTATTGGGAAGGACAAGTTCTGGCAATAAAAGAGCAAATAGCCGCTCTTAACGAACCACCCCTAACCCTAATGCCTTGTTGATAGTTAGGGATATCAAAACGGAGTTCATAATGAAAAAACTGTTGGCAATTTTTGCAACAATCTTAGTTAGCCTATCTGCTCATGCAGCCAATTTTAAAGAAGGTTCAGACTACAAAGTTCTGGATCGACCTCATTCAGAGCAACCAGTCGTTAACGAGTTCTTTTCTTTTTACTGCCCGCACTGCTACCAGTTTGAAGGCATCGCAAAACAGCTAAAGGAACATCTCGCAGGCAAAGCTGAGTTCACCAAAAGTCACGTGTCGTTTATGGGCGGCAATATGGGTGAAGAAATGGCCAAGGCATATGCAACTATGGTATCACTCAATATTGAAGATAAAATGATTCCGGTTATGTTCGACCAAATTCATGTTAAACGTGCTGCCCCTAAAAATGACGAAGAATTAAAACAAATCTTTGTCGCTCACGGAGTGGACGCGAAAGCATTTGATGATGCTTTCAACAGTTTCGCTGTAGATTCCATGGCTCGTCGTTTTAGTAAAGACTTTGAAGACAGTGGTCTAACAGGTGTGCCATCCGTTGTCGTCAATAATAAATATCTTGCGACGCCACAGAATGTCAAAACTATCGATGACTACTTTGAACTCATTGATTACTTACTGACTAAGTAATTCCTAATATAAAAAAGGAGCTTAAGGCTCCTTTTTTATTCACTCTTTTTATAGATAGTTGCCAGAAAGTCATCTTTCTCCTGCCAAACATCTCCCAGCCACTTTTGAAACTGGCGCTTATAAGGTTTGTCGTTGAAGTAATCGCCTGTCACCTGCTCGTTGACCGGGATCTCGCGAATATTAACGACGATTCGTCGCATACGTCCCATCAGCAAATCACGAAATGGTTTTTCTGCATTGTCCGGATAGGCAAGTGTTACATCGATAATACTATCGAATTGCTCTCCCATAGCCGCTAGCGTATACGCAATTCCACCCGATTTCGGTGATAAAAGATACTGATACGAAGAACGTCCTTTCTTTCGCTTTTCTACTGTAAATCTTGTGCCTTCAACGTAATTCACTACCGTCGTAGGATGGTCTTTGAATTTTGCACAGGAACGTCTGGTGGTAGCCAAGTCCTGACCTCGCTTCTCTGGATGACGGATAAGATACTCTCGCGAGTAACGTCGCATGAACGGCATATCTAACGCCCAACATCCCATTCCAACAAAAGGAACATACAAAAGCTGTTGCTTAAGGAAAAACTTTGGCATCGGCACACGATTTTTAAATACACAACAAAGCACAACGATATCAGTCCAACTAAGATGGTTACTGATCATCAGATACCATCCCCGCCGGTTTAAACCCTCGCCACCTCGAATATCCCACTGTACTCGATTAGTCAAAGTCAGAATGCCTAAGTTAATGGTTGCCCATACCCACATAAAGTAATTGGCACCACGAGTAGCGAAATCGCGCAAACCTTTAACGGGTAGCAGTACTTTAACGATGGCACACAAACATATCAGTAAAGAACAGAGTGCCGTATTCAATAGCACCAACACAATATTGAAAGGAAAAAGTAGATAACCGAGCATAACGAAAGTAGCAATATTCCAAGCAACCAAAACTGGGCTGCATTATACAAATAACATGAGGATATAACATAACCAGTTATCTCATTAGTTTATCTAAATCATCTGGTTTGTGATTTCCCTTAATAAACGATCCATTGCTCGATAGCCAAGAGCTTCCGCTAAATGACGTCGGGATATGTGTTCCTCACTCGCCAGATCAGCAATCGTGCGAGCGACTTTGATAATCCGGTGATACGCGCGAATAGACAAACCCAGAGTATGTAAGGCATTTTCGAGAAACTCTGCATCTTCTGGAACAAGGGGACAATAAGTTTCTATTTCTCGGCTTCCCAGTAACGCATTAATTTTCTTACTGCGTTGCAGCATCCGTTCTCGAGCGGAAAGCACTCTCGCTTTCACTTGCGCCGTGGTTTCTCCACGCTCCCCTCCCTGAGATAGCGTGCCCTTGGGTAAGGCTGGAATTTCTATCGACATATCGAATCGGTCCAACAATGGTCCTGATAGCCGTCCTAAATAACGTAGAATCATCTGTGGATTGGTTCTTGACTGCTCCCCTTCATAATATCCGGTAGGACTAGGATTCAAGGCACCAACTAGTTGAAATCGCGCGGGGAAACGGGTCTTACCCTGAGCTCTAGAAATAATGATTTCGCCTGACTCAAGCGGTTCACGTAGGGAATCGAGGACTTTTCTCTCAAATTCGGGCATTTCATCAAGAAACAATAAGCCATTGTGCGCCAGTGAGATCTCACCAGGCCTCGGGATTGACCCTCCACCAACAAGTGCCGCCATAGAACTTGAATGATGAGGTGCTCTGAACGGTCTATTTTTCCAATTTTTCTGATTGATATCTTGTTGAACGAGCGACGCAACAGCAGCTGTTTCCATCGCTTCATCGTCACTCATATCCGGTAATAGGTCGCACATTCTTGAAGCCAACATGGTTTTTCCTGTTCCTGGAGGTCCAAGAAATAGAACATTGTGTCCACCAGCAGCGGCAATTTCTAACGCTCTTTTTCCTTGCTGCTGCCCGATAATATCCTGAAGATCTCGCTCAGGGTTAACATCAGACTCAGCGACAGGAGGTTCACGATGAAGTCCAAGTGTATATTCTCCAAATAGGGCTCGACACACCTGAATCAGAGATTCAGCGGATTTGTGCTGCTCCGGCCCTACTAATGCTGACTGATCGCCATTCTCCTTCGGCACAATAAGACATCGCGATAACTTACTTGCCGCCAACGCAGCAGGGATGACACCTTTTACGGGGCGTAGTTCTCCTGACAATGCCAACTCACCGAGAAACTCATACTCTGACAGCTTATCTTCCGGAAGTTGTTCTGAGGCTGCTAATATGCCCAGAGCAATCGGTAAATCAAAACGCCCGCCTTCTTTAGGCAAATCAGCGGGAGCTAAGTTGACCGTGATACGTTTTGACGGGAATTCAAAGCCAGAGTGAATAATCGCACTTCTCACCCGATCTCTTGATTCCTTTACCGTTGTTTCGGGTAACCCAACTAGATTAAATCCCGGCATTCCCCGACTGATGTATACCTCGACAGTCACTTCCGGTGCTTCCACCCCAACCGTCGCCCGACTATGGACTATAGCTAAACTCATCTTTGACCTTTGTTATTGATTACAAAGCATTCACATGCGATATAAATGTGAGTTATTCGTTAGGTATACAGATATAACGGCTTGTTGGAATGCAATAATATGAAAAAAGAATGAGTTTTTACTTGTCATCTAACAGATATATGTGATACCACTAGGGACGGAGAATATTTCATCACATATAACACAATTTTCGTATTATGATTAAAAACGTCCTATCTCTGATTAGCCTGATTATCGTCGTGGTCATTATTGATTCCGCGCGGGGGCTAATGGACGAAAAATAAACAAAAGATTCTAAAAACCCCCGCACTGAAAAGTCCGGGGGTTTTTTTTACAGTAATACAAAATACAGACTATAAAAGCGCTAACCACTCTGAAAGAGTTAAAAGCAGGAAGAATGGGAGTAGCACATAATGTGCAAACACAACGCAACACAATATAATCGCAGCACGATGTATCGCTGCACGGGAGGGTTACGATGAATGGAGCACAGCTCGTCGTAGCAGCGCTGAAGCAACAAGGTATCAAAACAATTTTTGGTTATCCTGGTGGCGCTATCATGCCTATCTACGATGCCCTTTATGACGGCGGTGTAGAGCATATTTTATGTCGTCACGAACAAGGTGCTGCTATGGCGGCGATTGGTATGGCTAGAGCGACTCAGGATGTCGCGGTCTGTATGGCAACATCAGGTCCAGGTGCGACAAACTTAGTCACAGGTCTTGCAGATGCTTTCCTTGATTCAGTTCCACTAGTCGCGATAACAGGGCAGGTTGCCAGCCCACTGATCGGTACCGATGCATTTCAGGAAATGGACGTTATCGGTATGTCACTCTCCTGTACCAAACACAGTTACCTCGTTACCGATATTAACGAATTAGCACCCACACTTGCCGAAGCATTTGAAGTGGCAAAAACAGGTCGCCCAGGTCCGGTTATCGTTGATATCGCTAAAGATGTACAACTTGCCCAAGCTCCTGTTACCAATCTACCATCATTTACTCCACCAGCTATTCCAACCGTCAACTCGCAAGAACTTGAAAAAGCTCAGCAAATGTTGAGTGCCGCTAAACGCCCTGTTTTATACGTTGGTGGTGGTGTTCAACTGGCTCATGCAACGGATACTGTACGTGAATTTCTGCGTCTAAACCCAATGCCTTCGGTTAGTACCCTGAAAGGGCTTGGCACAATTGATCGACATAATCCGTACTATCTTGGCATGCTTGGAATGCACGGTACCAAAGCGGCAAACTTGGTTGTTCAGGAAAGCGATCTTCTGATCGCTGTAGGTGCTCGCTTTGATGACCGAGTAACAGGAAAGCTGGATACGTTTGCGCCACACGCAAAAATAATTCATATCGATATCGATGCGGCTGAATTTAATAAATTACGTCGAGCAAATGCGGCACTGCGTGGCGACGTGAATGTTATTCTTCCTCAGTTAGAGATGAATCATGATATTTCACCATGGAATCACCACAGTGAAAGCTTGAGAGATGGATTTAAATGGCGTTATGATCACCCGGGTCAACCTATCTACGCTCCATTACTGCTAAAACAACTCTCAGATATGATGCCTGACAGCTCAGTAGTATCGACAGATGTGGGTCAACACCAAATGTGGGCTGCGCAACATATACAGCCAAGAGATCCACAGAATTTTATTTCATCAGCAGGTCTGGGCACGATGGGATTCGGTTTACCTGCAGCGATGGGGGCAGCAGTTGCCCGCCCAGATGATCAGTCAATTCTGATCTCTGGTGATGGCTCGTTCATGATGAATGTTCAAGAACTTGGCACACTAAAACGTCGCCAAATCCCGGTTAAAATGGTGCTATTAAACAACCAAAGACTGGGCATGGTACGTCAATGGCAATCGTTGTTCTTTGATGGCCGCCATAGTGAGACCATTCTGGATGATAACCCCGACTTTGTGATGCTGGCACAGGCCTTTGGTATTCCAGGAAAAACCATCACAACGAAAGCTGAGGTGGAACCTGCACTAAAAGAGATGCTAGAAAGTAAAACTGCCTATATGCTTCACGTCGTTATCGATGAAGAAGAAAATGTATGGCCTCTCGTACCACCAGGCGCGTCAAATAATGACATGTTGGAAAACACCTAGGAGAAACAGTAATGGATAGATATCTTCTCGACATCAAAGCTGACGACAAGCCCGTTCTCCTAGAACGAGTACTTCGTGTTGTGAGACACCGCGGATTCGTAATCAAACAAGTTGCGGCGACCCAAAATCATGCCAGCAAAATCGCGAGTGTCGAAATTATCGTAGATAGTGACAGACCTATCTCGACATTAATTAATCAGATTGAAAAATTATGGGATGTTCAGACTGTTGATGTAACCAAAATCAATAGTAATGAATTACCCAACAATAATTTGCAGCAAAAAATTTGCGCTTAAGGATAAGGATTTAAAAGAATGCCTAAATATCGTTCGGCAACGACAACCCATGGACGCAACATGGCTGGTGCACGCGCATTGTGGCGTGCAACCGGCGTAAAAGATGATGACTTTGGTAAGCCAATCATCGCCGTAGTGAACTCATTCACACAGTTTGTTCCTGGTCACGTGCACCTTAAAGACCTCGGCCAGCTTGTCGCACAAGAAATTGAAGCGGCAGGTGGTATCGCAAAAGAATTCAATACCATCGCAGTAGATGATGGTATCGCCATGGGCCACGGCGGTATGCTTTACTCGCTTCCATCACGTGAGCTTATCGCGGACTCAGTTGAATACATGGTTAATGCCCACTGTGCAGATGCAATGGTATGTATTTCCAACTGTGACAAAATTACTCCGGGAATGCTGATGGCGTCTATGCGTCTGAATATCCCTGTCATTTTTGTTTCTGGTGGCCCAATGGAAGCAGGTAAAACCAAGCTTTCTGACCAAATCATCAAGCTAGACTTGGTTGATGCTATGATTCAGGGTGCGGATCCAAAAGTTTCTGATGAACAAAGTGAGCAAGTGGAACGTTCAGCATGTCCAACATGTGGTTCATGTTCAGGTATGTTTACCGCTAACTCAATGAACTGTCTAACAGAAGCTTTAGGTCTATCTCAACCAGGTAACGGTTCTTTACTAGCAACTCACGCCGATCGTAAAACCTTATTCGTTAACGCAGGTAAACGTATTGTTGAATTAACAAAACGCTACTATGAGCAAGATGATGCAACCGCTCTACCTCGCAACATAGCGACTAAAGATGCCTTCGAAAACGCGATGGCACTTGATATCGCTATGGGTGGCTCAACCAATACGGTTTTACACCTTCTTGCTGCGGCACAAGAAGGCGAAGTTGATTTTACGATGGAAGATATCGACCGCATGTCTCGTCGTGTTCCTCACCTATGTAAAGTGGCACCATCCACTCAGAAATACCACATGGAAGACGTGCACCGTGCCGGTGGCGTAATGGGGATTCTTGGTGAACTAAACCGTGCAGGCTTAATTCATAATGAGACTCGCACTGTGCTGGGTCTGTCTATGGATGAGCAGCTAGCGCAATACGATGTCACACTCACTGACTCTCAAGAAATCAAAGATTTCTACCGCGCAGGTCCTGCAGGTATCCGTACTACTCAGGCCTTCTCTCAAGACTGTCGCTGGGACACATTAGATGACGACCGTAAAGAAGGCTGTATCCGTACTAAAGAAAACGCTTATAGTCAGGACGGGGGACTTGCTGTTCTAACTGGTAATATCGCACTGGACGGATGTATCGTTAAAACCGCTGGCGTTGATGCAAGCATTCTTAAATTCCAAGGACCCGCAATTGTCTTTGAAAGTCAGGAAGATGCCGTCGACGGTATTCTCGGCGGCAAAGTAAAAGCTGGCCATGTCGTGATTATTCGTTATGAAGGACCAAAAGGTGGTCCGGGTATGCAAGAGATGCTCTACCCTACAACGTATCTAAAATCGATGGGCATTGGTAAAGAGTGTGCTCTATTAACCGATGGTCGCTTCTCTGGTGGTACATCCGGTCTATCTATCGGCCACGCGTCTCCTGAAGCCGCAAATGGTGGTGCGATTGGTCTGGTTAAAGACAATGATATCATCACTATTGATATCCCAGGACGCAGCATCACTCTTGATGTGTCCGACGAAGAACTCGCTCAGCGTCGCGCAAAACAAGACGAATTAGGCTGGAAACCAGCTAATCGCCAACGTGAAGTGTCATTCGCTCTGAAAGCGTATGCCAGCATGGCAACCAGTGCTGACAAAGGCGCAGTAAGAGATAAATCTAAGCTAGAGGGCTAGCTTATGACTGAACAAATCAAAACCGGCGCAGATTACCTGCGCCAGGTCTTACGAGCTCCCGTCTATGAAGTGGCTAACGTCACTCCACTACAAGATATGCCAACGCTGTCAGAACGCATTGGTAACCGAGTTCAATTGAAGCGCGAAGATCGCCAGCCAGTCCACTCTTTTAAACTAAGAGGGGCTTACAATATGGTTTCATCTTTGACGGAAGACCAGAAAAAAGCAGGTGTGATAGCAGCATCAGCTGGTAACCATGCTCAGGGTATGGCTCTGTCTGGTACACGTTTAGGTATTAAAACAACGATTGTAATGCCGAAAACAACCCCAGCAATCAAAGTCGATGCTGTACGTGGTTTTGGCGGCGAAGTGGTTCTGTATGGTTCCAACTTCGATGAAGCAAAAGCAGAAGCAGAGCGACTTGCGAAAGAATACAACTACACCTTCGTTCCCCCATTCGATCATCCTCTAGTCATTGCAGGTCAGGGGACGATTGGCATGGAAATGCTACAGCAAAATGGTCATCTGGATTACATATTTCTTCCTGTCGGCGGTGGCGGTCTCGCTGCTGGTGTCGCTGTACTGGTGAAACAACTGATGCCTGAAGTTCAGGTCATCGCGGTAGAACCAGAAGACTCTTGCTGCCTGAAAGCGGCTCTCGATGCTGGTGAACCTGTTGTTCTCGACCAAGTCAGTATGTTTGCAGATGGTGTTGCCGTAAAACGGATTGGTGATGAAACATTCCGTCTTTGCCAGCAGTATATTGATGGCCACATTTGTGTCTCCAGCGACGAAATCTGTGCCGCAGTAAAAGATATTTTTGAGGATACCCGCGCCATTGCTGAACCTTCAGGTGCATTAGCCTTAGCTGGTCTGAAAAAGTTTGCTCAGGTGAATGAACTTAAAGGCAAACAACTGGGTACCGTGCTGTCTGGTGCAAATACGAACTTCCATGGTTTGCGCTATGTATCTGAACGATGCGAGCTGGGTGAAAAGCGTGAAGGCTTATTGGCTGTCACTATCCCAGAACGTAAAGGTGCATTCTTCGAATTCTGTCAGATCGTTGGTGGTCGTGCGGTAACCGAGTTCAATTACCGTTACAACAGCGATGAGTTGGCCAATATTTTCGTTGGTCTACGGTTGATGGGTGGCAAGGAAGAGCTTAATCAGATCATTCAGGACCTGCGTAAAGCAGGCTATCCGGTAGTCGACCTCTCAGGTGACGAAATGGCGAAACAGCACATTCGTTATATGATTGGTGGTAAACCATCGAAGAAACTCAAAGAACGTTTGTATGCTTTTGAATTTCCTGAATATCCAGGTGCTCTGCTGAAATTCCTCAGCACACTAGGAACCCATTGGAATATCAGTCTCTTCAATTACCGTAACCACGGTGCAGACTACGGTCGAGTACTATGTGGTTTTGAATTGAATGATGATGATTTGTCTCGTTTCTCCGCTCACTTAGTCGAGCTTGGCTATAGCTACAAAGACGAAACCAACAACCCTGCGTATCAGTTTTTCCTTTCCTAACGCAAAATATCGAGTAAAGGCAATGTGTTCAGCATTGCCTTTCATTTTTAAGAAACCAAATCGTATACCTTACCAAAACAAGACGGATCCTTGCCAAACACAATCTTCATCTGCGCTAAAAACAGCTCCGCGGTTGCAATCGCATCGACGAGTGCATTGTGAGCTGTATACGTCGGTAATCCGTACCTTTCTCGGGTCGAGCTTAAGCGCCAATCATGCTCAGACAAAGAACGCTTTAATAGTTGGTAGCGGGCCTTTTCAATATGAAGCGTATCCAGCCACAATATAGGTAGCGGAGGGATTTGATAATGCTGCTGAATGTAGTGATTGAAAAATTGCTCTTCGATAACCGTTCCGTGGACCAATAGCAGTTTATTTTGCATGATGTGGCACAAGCGAGCAAAAGCGTCATCTTCAGAAATTCCGTTCTGAGACAGCTCCTGAGGAAGTAACTGATGAATTTTTATACTTTCGGAAACGGGTGAATGCCCATCAGGATTGATGAGTAGGTGACGTGCAGTTTCCAGCTTAATAACACCAGTTTCTATCACGACCCACCCCATACTTAAGATTCGATCTTGTTGTGCTGAAAAGCCAGTTGTCTCAAAATCCAGCGCCAAGATATCCAACTGCCAAATATCCGTATCCAGATCTAACTCAGGCTTGAGTGCCATAGGCTTAAGATAGTCAGGTAATGACTCATGTGGATACAGCTTACGTTGATTAAGCCATTTTTGGGTTGGAGATTGAAACCAAGCCATGCTAAACACCAAACTTCATTTTGATTGCATCTTGAAAGCCACTAATAATACGAAATGCATCTTTGAGATGCTGGCGGTCGAAACTGCTAATATCATTAGGATCCAGTTCGTTAGATACCTCTCTACCACTGCGCAGACAGTTAAGGTGATGTCCATATCGGAGCTGATTCAGAAAGCGGTAGGTGCCGAGTAAGTCCATCGCCGAATGCTCATTGATGGCATCGTTTTCTCTGGCAAAACGAATTCGATCCTCTGTGTTTAATGTATGACCGCCATTGAACAACGTATATATCCTGGCTAAATCGACTAAACTCCCAATTGCAGCCTTCTTAATGTTTAGGATGCGCTCATTATTCCCATTTTTAGACAGCACGACATTATTGAAAATGCCCAAAGGCGGTCGCACGCGCAGAGTATTCCTAACCAGAGCAACCATTAATCCACGATTACCAGTAACCTGCTTGAGTCGAAATGCGTCTAACTGCTGAAAAAGCGCTTCATCGCCATACACAGGTCGAATATCAAGAAAAACCGTCAGATTTAGCAACATTTCATACTCAGGATTCATAGCCCATTTTCGATAATATTGCTGCCAGACGTTAAGGCTCTGGCACCACCGAGGTACAGCAGCCATAAATCGACCACTGCATAAGCTGTACCCACAGCGATCCAACCCTTTACAGACATACATAGCAAAATGATGGAAATAGGCTTTATCGCTTTCTGTAGCATCATCTGCGAGCACTAACGCATTATCCTGATCCGAGCCAAGATGAATCTCATTTCGCGCATGAGAACCCGCAGCCATCCATAAATAAGAGCAGGGTGGAGTACCAAACACAAGCTCGGCTAACGCAATTAGCCTCTTAGTAAATGCATCGTAAATCATACTCATAACCTGACCAATAATTTGTGCAGGTATGTCGCTTTCCGCCATTGCTTCAAATATTGCCTGTCGCTCAAGGACTAAATCAGCTAGAGCATCAATATTCACGGCATGACTCACCTTTTCAATCAAGAAAACCGCCTGAATACTGTGTTTATGAATAAGCTGCTGTGGTGTAATCAGCCCTACAACGCGATCGTGGTTATCCAATACTGGGATATTTTGAATTTTATATTGCATCATCAACTGCATTGCTGCGAGAACCAACTCGTCATCGTGAACAGTATGAGGATTGTTTGTCATCACTGTTGTAATCGGTAATGAAGTATCAACTCCCAATGCCACAACGCGCTTGGTCATGTCTTTATCGGTCACCATTCCGAGTAGCTCATCTCCATCGACGATAACGCAACAGGAACATGCTTTTTCATGGCGCATAAGAAACGCCACCTCACGAATGGTCATATTCGCTGTAGCAATCGCAATATTATGGCTGGCGATGTTACCAATATTTTGAAAGAAAACGCCCTTTTCTCTTTGAGAGTACTTAACGGTTACGCTGGAGTTCAAACGCTGACTCGCACTAAGCGCAAGTTGCTCTGCCACAAGAGGAAAATCAGCCACACAACGAAGTACCGCAATATAATCCAGACGGTAGAGAAGAGTGTTTTCGATCGCATTGACCTGATAAGCATCCCCCTCAGGACTCCCCAAACTAAAACCAAAGATGTCATTGGCTCCCTGGCGTGAACGAAGAGTCCCATCCATCAGTCTTTGCTCTACGGCCCCGCTCCGGACTAGATATAAGTAATGTTTTTCATCTCTGTTGGTCTGTAAGCAGTCGCCATTGGCTAAATAAAGAATGTCACACTCTGCTGCTATCGCATCGAGAATGTCTTCCGAAAGCAGATGAAACGGTTCGATTAACTTTAAAAATGACACCACATTAGGGAGTAACGTATCGTCCATAGGTATGCTCCGCCTTTTTGAAAAACAAAAAAAGCCCCTCGAAGGGGCTTTTCACAGAATGGTCAATTACCAGAACAATGTATATAGCACCGCCAGAACAACCATGATGCCATAAGATGCAATATTAAAACCTTTATCTGTCGCAAACATCGTTGCCGTCAGGCTAATACCTTTAGGATCGTCATCATTCTCTGACGAGCTTAAACTGGTGAAAGCAATCACAGCCATGGTCACCAACAGGGTGTACAGCATCTGATCCATAAATGGCATATTCAGTGGCATAAACTTAAGGAATAGTGCGAACGGAATAGAAACAATCACACCCGTGATAGCCCCTTTACTGGTGGTTTTCTTCCAGAAAAGTCCCATCAGGAACACCGCCAGAATGCCAGGACTTACAAGCCCCGTATATTCTTGAATATATTGGAATGCCTGACCAATATTGCCGAGCATTGGCGCGACCAAACAAGCAATAACAAGCGCTGTAATTGCCGCAATACGACCGACATTAACT
Source organism: Vibrio viridaestus (assembly GCF_003856525.1). Classification (GTDB taxonomy): domain Bacteria; phylum Pseudomonadota; class Gammaproteobacteria; order Enterobacterales; family Vibrionaceae; genus Vibrio; species Vibrio viridaestus. The sequence goes on along the minus strand of NZ_RJVQ01000014.1, from coordinate 57,192 downwards.
AGCTTGTAATCCCCCGCTTGTGGTGCAATGTATTCTTTGTAAATGTCCATCGTAAAGATCGTTGCCGTAGAGTTCAGCATAGATGCAAGTGACGATACGATCGCAGCCGCCAGCGCCGCAAACACTATACCTTTAATTCCAACAGGCAGGAATTGCGTCAACCAAGGGTACGCTTTATCAGCGTGAGCCGCACTTGGCATATTATTCATTGCCGCATCGCTTAATCCTGCCATCAAATCGGGATTAGAAGTGATGACATACGCAGCAATACCAGGTAAAACAACCAAAAACGGTACAATCATTTTTAGAAAAGCAGCAAACACGATTCCTTTCTGCGCTTCAGGTACCGACTTCGCCGCAAGCGTTCTCTGAATAATATATTGGTTAAAGCCCCAGTAATAAAGGTTAGCCACCCAAAGACCTCCAACTAAAACCGCAATCCCTGGTAGGTTCATATATTGAGGATTGCTCTGATCCAGAATCATTTCAAAGTGGTCAGGTGCCGCCGCAACCATTTTGGATAAACCCGAGAACCAACCATCCGTACCGCCGATAAAGTCCACAGCCATATAAGTCGTCAGGAAACCACCGAGAACAAGGAAAAATACCTGAATAACATCGGTCCATACCACAGCAGACAATCCACCATAGATAGAATAAACCAGTGCAAATAACGCTAAACCAATAATTGAGTACATCAGAGGAATACCCAAAATTGTTTGTAGCGCTAATCCACCGAGATACAGCACAGAAGTGAGATTGACAAAAATGTACAGTGCGATCCAAAAGACGGCTAAAATTGTTTTTAGTTTTTTGTTGAAACGTTTTTCGACAAACTCAGGAATAGTATAAATTCCTTTGTCGATAAAGATTGGTAGGAAGTATTTACCCACAATAATTAACGTAATTGCAGACATCCATTCATAAGAAGCAATGGCCAATCCAATAGAATAGCCAGAACCAGACATGCCAATAAATTGCTCAGCAGAGATATTCGCAGCAATTAGAGAAGCACCGACCGCCCACCAAGGCAATGATTTACCAGCGAGAAAGTAATCCTCGGTACTTTTTTGTGCGCCCTTTTTATCTCGAGAGACCCAGAGCCCTACCCCAATAATAATGGCGACATAAATGGCAAACACCATTATGTCTATCGCACCTAAACCGTGTTCTATATTCGACATCATTTTGTTCCCGTTGTTTTATGATTTTTGTCGCTCAATTGTAAACGTTTCCATTATTGGATAATGTAATCATGGTCACATCTCGATAAACGCGTTCTGATACACAACCTTTAATCGAGATATTTCCTTTAAAAATGAGAACACCATCGAAGTAATGAAGCAAACCAACATTTGTAAACGATTTCAATCAGATCTTAATCACTATAATTTGTACAACAAAAACATAAATTTATAATGAGTAATTTATTTAAAATTCTAGTTATTAAATGAAAATTGATGATTTTTTCAAAAATGAAACAAAAAAATGAAAACAATTACATTTTTATACGTTCTTTGAGGAGAATCCGACTAGAACAATCAGTATTTTTACGTTTTAGCGCACAGTTACACAATGGAAACGCAAACACTTACAGTAGATAGATTATACTGATGGCGATTCAGAAATGAGGTAGAGCATGTCGACAATTAAAGATGTTGCTAAAGAGGCTGGCGTCTCTATTGCAACAGTATCTCGCGTTATTAATAAGTCCCCACAAGCCAGTCAGGCAGCTATCAAATCGGTGACGGAAGCGATGGGTAAGTTAGGCTATCGCCCTAATGCAGCGGCAAAAGCTCTCGTGAGTCAAAATACCAATACCGTTGGTGTTCTGGTTGGCGACGTATCCGATCCCTTTTTCGGCTCGCTTATTAAAGCCATTGATACCGTTGCACACAAACATGGCAAACATACGTTAATCGGCAATGGTCATCATGATGAGAAACAAGAACGTGAAGCGATTGAGCTGTTGATAAATAACCGATGCGATGCGTTTGTCATTCATTCAAAAGCACTACCCGATGAAGAGTTAATTGCTTACGCCAACGAAGTTAAAAGTATGGTTCTGATTAACCGCCATATTGATGCTATCGCAGATCGCTGTATTTCTCTGGATAATTTTAAAGGAGCATACCTCGCCACTCAGTATTTAATTCGACATGGCCACACCAAGATTGCTTATGCGAGCTCTAATCATGATATTGAGGATACAGCAGAACGGATTGAAGGTTATAAAGCAGCCCTTAGGGATAATGGCATCGAGTTACCAGGAAGCTATATCGATTATGGTTCACCAAGTGGTGAAGGTGGTGAGGAAGCGATGACGAATCTTCTCACTAAATCCGTCGATATGACGGGTATTGTTTGTTACAACGATAATATGGCGGCAGGTATTCTATCCATGGCACATGACAATGGTATCGCAGTACCAGAAAAGCTATCGATCATTGGTTTTGATGATGTTCTGATTGCTCGCTATGTGTATCCTCGCCTGACAACCGTTCGCTATCCAATAGAAATGATGGCCGAAAAAGCGATTACGTTAGCGTTAAAACTGGCAAACGATGAATATGTAGAACCAGAACAGCTGCGATTCTCCCCCACTGTCGTTAGGAGAGAATCTGTGGTAAAGCTAGCCGAATAATAGGCTCGTAGATTTACTTGACGTTGAAAGTATACGTTGTTTTATGTTTATACGGCTCGTTAGCAGCCGTAACCCCCATCCACTCTCCCCACTCAGGATGATTAGGTCCATCAGGTAAATATTGTGTCTCTAACGCAACCGCTGAGTAATTTTCATATTCACCTTCAGGTCCAACGACGCCTTGTAGAAAATTGGCCGTATAAACCTGAACAGCAGGCTTGGTTGTCTTAACCGTCATTTCTAAGCATCCATCAGGGCTCAACAAGGAAATAGCAACGCTTTCTCCATCAGTTTTACTTGGCTCAAGAAGGAAAGCGTGATCAATTCCCCCCGCGATTTTCTGGTCGTCATCCTCCAGGAAACCTTCACCAATCTTTTTACCTGAAGAAAAGTCAAAAACGGTACCTTTGGTTACCTTCAGTTCTCCAGTCGGTAACATGTCGGACTCTGTAGGTAAATAATGAGTAGCATCCATTGTTAAAGAATGCTCAAGACAGCTGGTGAGCACATCAGTACCAGATAAATTAAAGTAGGCATGATTGGTTAAGTTGATCGGACAATCTTTATCAACTGATGCATTATAGTGAATCTCAACAGCGTTATTCTCAGTCAAAACATACTGAACAGTAGCAACAAGTTTACCTGGAAATCCTTGATCACCATCGGCAGAGGTTAAACCAAACGTCACTTTCTGATTCGCTTGATCAATCACTTCCCATCTACGTTTATCAAATCCTTCGATACCACCATGCAGTGCATTAGTGCCTTCATTTTTGGTAACCTGAAATGAAGCGTCATGAATAGAGAAGACTCCGTCTTTTAAACGGTTAGCGAATCGACCCACAACAGCACCTAAAAAAGCAGTCTGTTTTGTATGCTCATCCATATTTTTTGAACGCAGTAAGACTTCACGTTGAGTTCCATTAACGGGAACAGTACAACTTAGCCAAGTGGCACCAATATCCATAAAAGTGGCACTCATCCCATTCGAGTTGGTCAAGTGAATGACTTTTGCAATACCATCATCGTAAGATGGCGACTGTGTCATAGCCTTTGTAATAGATTCACATACAGAGAGGGTCATGTCTTCGCTTCCTTATATTATTTGACCAAGCCAGCTCCATCATGAGCGTGACAAACGTAAATGGTCTCTTTTAATCCGGTTAGTGACTGATATTTTTCGGTGACTGCGGCTTTTACATCATTCACCATGGCGTTTGGAACTAATGCAACGACACAACCACCGAAGCCGCCACCTGTCATTCTCACACCGCCCTGCACACCAATCACGTCTTTCACAATATCTACCAGCGTATCAATTTCTTTTACTGTAATCTCAAAGTCATCTCTCATAGATTGATGAGATTCAGCCATTAATTTTCCCATAACAATCATATCGCCACTACGTAGCGCATCAGCAGCTTCTAATGTTCTGGCATTTTCAGTGATGATGTGTCGTGCACGTTTCGCAACAACATCCGTTAACTCGTGATTACGCAACTCAAACTGTTCAATCGTCAGGTCACGCAAAGCTTTCACCCCAAAATGTAATGCAGCTTCTTCGCATTGAGCGCGTCGAACGTTGTACTCGCTGTCAACCAGACCGCGCTTTTTATTTGAGTTGATGATGACGACAGACATATCGGTAGGCATGCTTACCGCAGATGTTTCTAAACTACGACAATCAATCAGTAGTGCATGATTTTTCTGACCTTCTGCTGAAATTAACTGATCCATTATTCCGCAATTACAGCCAACGAACTGGTTTTCGGCTTGTTGCCCATTTAATGCTAATTCAGCCTGAGTCACTGGCAAGTCATAAAGTTCTTTAAGCGTCTGTCCAATAACGACTTCTAATGCAGCTGACGAACTTAGCCCTGCACCTTGAGGAACGTTACCACTGACCGAAATATCAGCACCGCCGAATTCAAATCCTCGAAGACGAAGAAACTTCACAACACCACGGATATAATTTGCCCACATGGCATCGGTCTTAAATTCGATCTCTTTAGTAAAATCAAATTCATCAATAGCGTTATCATAATCGGCTGCAACGACACGAATGATAGTATCATCGCGCTTTGCTGCAGCCACATTAACCTGATAATCGATCGCACAAGGCAGGACAAAACCATCGTTATAATCGGTATGTTCACCAATCAAGTTAACACGCCCCGGTGCCTGAACTAGATGAGTAGGCTGATAGCCAAGCGTATCAATAAAAGCAGTTTGGACTGTCTGTAAAAGATTCATCATTATGTTCTCATTATCTATGAGCCACAGGGGCTATTATTGTTCTTTGTAGTGGATATCACTTAAGCTGCGTAAACGCCCAGCCGCCTGTTCAGCAGTAAGGTCACGTTGCGTCTCTGCCAACATTTCATATCCAACCATGAATTTGCGTACCGTTGCGCTACGAAGTAATGGTGGATAGAACAGAGCATGCAACTGCCAATGCTCAATATCGGTATCATCTTGGAAAAATGGGGCGTAATGCCACCCCATTGAATACGGGAAAGAACACTGAAACAGATTGTCGTATCGGCTGGTCAACTTTTTCATTGCCACAGCAAGATCGGATTTTTGTTCTTCACTCAATTCACTCATTCTTCGGACATGAGCTTTAGGTAGTAGCATGGTTTCAAATGGCCAGGCCGCCCAATAAGGAACGACTGCCAGCCAATGTTTGGTTTCAACAACAGTCCGTTCACCGCTATTGAGTTCTTCATTAACATAATCAACCAGCAGATTAGTCCCTGACGTTTGGTAATAATCCCTTAAGTTGCGGTCTTTTCGCTCGATCTCGTTTGGAAGGAAGCTGTTAGCCCATATTTGGCCATGTGGGTGAGGCTGAGAACATCCCATTGCTTCCCCCTTATTTTCAAATGCCTGAACCCATATGTAATCTTTACCCAGTTCTTCGATTTGCTGATTCCAGGTATCAATCACGCCACGAATCTGACTGAGAGACAACTCGGGTAGCGTTTTACTGTGATCCGGTGAAAAGCAGATTACCCGGCTAAGACCACGAGCACTTTCACTACGAAATAACGAGCTTCGCAATGGTGGTGCGTCCGGAGTATCTGGTTTCAAAGCAGCAAAATCATTACTGAAAACGAATGTCCCTTGATAATCGGGATTCTTATCGCCAGAAATACGCGTATTAGTAGGACAGAGAAAACATTTTTCATCATATTGAGGAACGACATGCACGGACGGTTTCTCATCTTGGCCACTCCATGGCCGCTTAGCTCTATGAGGCGACACGAGAACCCACTGCCCGGTTAAGGGGTTAAAGCGACGATGAGGATCATCAATAGGATTAAAAGTACGGCTAGACATAATGACTTCACTCACTTAAAAATTTAATTAGCTACATATCCATTGGGATTATTCGATTGCCAATTCCAGCTATCACGAGCCATATCGGATAACGTTCGGGTCGCCTTCCAATCCAGTTCCTGTTCTGCTTTATCGGTACTGGCCCAACACTGTGCAATATCGCCAGGACGACGAGGACAGATTTCATAAGGGATGGGCTTATTACAGGCAGATGCGAAGGCATTAATCATTTCCAGCACACTGGTACCTTTACCTGTACCAAGATTAAATACATGCAGACCGTGCAGTTGGCTAATCTTTAGTAACGCAGCCACATGACCGTCAGCAAGGTCGAGTACATGGATGTAATCTCGTACACCTGTACCGTCATGTGTAGGATAATCTGCACCAAATACTGAGACTTTGTCTCTGCGCCCCACTGCAACCTGAGCAATAAATGGCATGAGATTATTAGGAGTGCCTTTTGGATCTTCGCCCATCGTTCCAGAAGGATGAGCCCCCACCGGATTAAAATAACGCAGTAGGGTTACACTCCAGCTAGCGTCTGATAACACAAGGTCGGACAGACATTTTTCAACCATCCATTTCGATGAGCCATAAGGGTTCGTTGTGTTTCCTGTTGGAGAATGTTCATAAAGAGGAACAGTAGCGGGATCACCGTAAACTGTGGCTGAAGAGCTGAAAATAATCGACTTAACCTGAGCTCGTTGCATGGCTCGTAGTAACACCAAGGTACCATTGACATTATTATCGTAGTACTCCACTGGCATTGAGACCGATTCCCCAACGGATTTCAAACCAGCAAAATGAATTACTGCCGATATAGATTGCGATCTAAACACGTTATCGAGAAAATCTTCATCCCGAATGTCACCCTCAAAAAAAACAGGACGAACCCCACAGAGCTGTTCGATTCGATTCAACACTTCAATATTGGCATTGCAAAGATTATCCACAATAACAGGCGTCATGCCAGACAGCACCATTTGTACACATGTATGGCTGCCGATGTAGCCCAATCCACCGGTCACTAAAATATTCACATTACGCCCCTGTTTTGTATAAAGCAGATCTCGATTAACGAATGCTCCAAGTCTAACAATCAAACGAGGTAATAATCTGTGATCAACAACCCACATTGTAAACGTTTCCATTTATATGAAAATATGAACCTTTCAATTAAAATCGATTAAATAGAGGAATAAAAAGAAAACGTTTACAGATAAAGATAAAAAAATCCCGCATACAAGTTGCGGGGAAGCCCAAGAAAATAGTAGGTGATATTGATTGGAGCGTAGTTAAAACAGAATGCTCAATTCAGTCAGTTTATTAAGGGTTCTGATTGTCTTCACAAACATCCCGCCAAAACTTAACCTCTAGAGCGATTCCTAAAATAGAAGCCAATAATCCAAAGATGGGAAGTAACGAGAGTACATGCTCAGTGCGAAAGAGAAGCGCACAGAGGCAGATAAAACTGAGACATGAATAAATAGTTACTCTATCTATTGATTGCATACCAGTCACTCCCGTTAACATCTTATTAACCAAATTAAAACAAAATGAAGTTAATTCCAAGAGGTTATTGAATATTTTTTCTTCGTAAGTATTATCTAGCTCTTGTTAGCAACAATGAGACGACTCATGAGCATTGATCCCAGTAAAGCGACTCAAACTTTAAATGCAGAAGGTTTGCGCTGCCCTGAACCGGTAATGATGGTAAGAAAAACTATCCGAGGTATGAACGATGGAGATGCGCTACTTGTCATTGCTGATGACCCATCAACTACCAGAGACATCCCCAGTTTCTGTCGTTTTATGGATCACCAACTGGCAGAGAGCCAGACCACTGAACTACCTTACGAATATTTAATCGTTAAAGGCGTTACAAAGTCTTAACATTTAGCCGTTATTCATTTTGATTAATTTTATGCTGGAGCGCCTCAACTTGTTTTTTGAGGGCTCTGATATCGTTGTGCATTGGAATTAAGTGTTGAGTACGGATCCAAGCTTCAACGGTTAAACCCGTGAGAATAATCGCTCCGACCACCATTGGTACCCACATATCAGTCAGGACCATACCGAGAACGGTTAAAGCCAGGCCAAACGTAAACAAATAACTTTGTTGTTTAGGTGTCATCCCCATGTAACGAGCTAACATAACGAGTTGCCTCCGGTCATTGACTACTAAAAAACTAGCATATTTTTCAGTGTGGAAGGCTGAATTTGGTCACGGAACTCAAGAAATAATAAAGCTGCTCAAAAATGAGCAGCTTTAATCATTGAAAGGGGCACTAGAATATAGCGGCACCAATAGCGAGAGCGAGGAACAATACCGCCGTAACTCGACGAATGAGAACTAATGGTAGTTTATCAGCGGACAGTTTGCCGATAATAACAACAGGAACATTGGCCAAAAGCATGCCAATTGTTGTACCTAATACAACCCATTCAAGTCCGTTAGAGTATTGGGCACCCAGAATCGATGTTGCGATCTGCGTTTTATCACCAACCTCTGCAATAAAGAAAGCGACAAAGCTAGCGATAAAAGGGCTTTTACTAACTAACTTATCATCGTCATCCATCTTATCAGGTATCAATACCCATCCCGCCATCAACAAAAAGCTGACGACAACAACCCACTTAAGAATTTCAGGAGAGAGATACTCTGCAACTTCAACGCCGATCCAGGCCGCTAACGCGTGGTTTACAATTGTTGCCAAAAATATAGCAAAAATAATAGGAACAGGGCGACGATACCGGCTCGCTAACATCAAAGATAAAAGTTGGGTTTTATCTCCAATTTCTGCCAGTGCCACTGTTGTAATTGAAATAGCTAAAATGCTCACGACATGCTTCTCTGAGGCGGGTTAATTATGACGATAGACAAACTCCACGCCCCACCTCGGTAACATGGTGTTTGTCTAAGGTCTTGCAAAACTGAACAAATATAGGATTTCAGTCTCGAACGCCACGGTGATTTTGCACCAACTGTGTTGACGAACGAACGATTTAGAAAAATTAAACCGTATGCTACTCCCCAAAGACCCAACGATTCTATAGAGCAAATGCAATGATCTCAAGCAAAATTAGCAAAATTGCGCTGAAATAACGATAACTCCTGAGTTTCAAACCGGTTCTTATTTATTAAAAGAAACTTTTTGTCCAGTAATTAAACAAGATTTCCACTACTCCGGAGAGCAATAACTCGGTATACTTCATTGTTATTTTTATTCATTCATTACAAAAGAATCGCGCGAACCCGACTATGCAAAAATACGACGTAAAAACCTTTCAGGGTATGATCCTCGCGCTGCAGGATTATTGGGCCCAACAAGGCTGTACTATTGTTCAACCGTTGGATATGGAAGTGGGTGCGGGTACTTCTCACCCGATGACCTGTCTGCGAGCAATTGGTCCAGAGCCAATTGCTACGGCTTATGTTCAACCATCCAGACGCCCTACTGACGGCCGCTATGGCGAAAACCCAAACCGCCTACAACACTATTACCAGTTTCAGGTCATTATCAAACCATCTCCAGACAATATTCAGGAGCTCTACCTAGGCTCACTTAAAGTTCTCGGTATTGACCCAACTGTACACGATATCCGATTCGTTGAAGACAACTGGGAAAACCCAACACTGGGTGCCTGGGGTCTTGGCTGGGAAGTTTGGCTAAACGGCATGGAAGTAACACAGTTTACTTACTTCCAACAAGTCGGTGGTCTGGAGTGTAAACCAGTAACTGGTGAGATCACTTACGGTATTGAACGTTTAGCAATGTATATTCAGGGTGTCGATTCTGTTTATGACCTAGTTTGGACTGACGGACCACTGGGCAAAGTCACTTATGGGGATATCTACCACCAGAACGAAGTGGAGCAGTCGACTTACAACTTTGAACACGCTGACGTCGATTTCCTATTTGGTTTCTTCGATCAGTGCGAAAAAGAGTGTAAGCACCTTATCTCTCTGGAAAAACCACTTCCACTACCTGCTTATGAACGTATTTTGAAAGCGGGTCATGCATTTAACTTACTGGATGCTCGTAAAGCTATCTCAGTAACAGAAAGACAACGTTATATTCTTCGTATTCGCGATCTAACAAAATCTGTTGCCGAAGCTTACTACGCATCCCGTGAAGCGTTGGGCTTCCCAATGTGCAAAAAGCAAGACGAACAAGCATAAGGGGAAGATAACATGGCTAAAGAATTTTTAATTGAGTTGGGTACGGAAGAACTTCCACCAACACAACTGCGTACTCTCGCAGAAGCATTTGCAACTAACTTTGAATCTGAGCTTAAAGCCGCAGAGTTGTCACACGAAGGCGTAAAATGGTACGCCACACCACGCCGTCTTGCGTTAAAAGTCGCGCAACTTGCTGAGTGCCAACAAGACAAAGTAGTTGAAAAACGTGGACCTGCAATCTCAGTTGCCTTCGACGAACAAGGTAATCCAACCAAAGCGGCACAAGGCTGGGCTCGTGGTAATGGTATTACTGTTGAACAAGCTGAGCGTTTGGTAACCGATAAAGGTGAGTGGCTTCTTTTTAAAGAAGAAGTGAAAGGTCAGCCAGTTCAAGACATCGTTGTTGAGCTTGCAGCCAAAGCGCTTTCCAATCTACCCATTGCAAAACCAATGCGTTGGGGTGATAAAGAAACTCAGTTTATCCGTCCAGTAAAAACTCTGACCATCCTTTTGGGTGAAGAACTTATCTCTGGTGAAATTCTAGGGGTAGCGTCAGCAAGAACTATTCGTGGACACCGCTTTATGGGTGAGCCTGAGTTTGAGATTACGTCAGCAGACGAATATCCATCCATTCTTGAGTCTCGCGGTAAAGTGATTGCGGATTACGATGCTCGTAAAGCAACAATCATTGCTGACTCGCAAAAAGCAGCCCAAGCTCTTGGTGGTAAGGCAGACCTTGAAGACGATTTGGTCGAAGAAGTGGCCTCTCTGGTTGAATGGCCAGTCGTACTCACTGCTAAATTTGAAGAAAAATTCCTGGCAGTTCCTTCAGAAGCCTTGGTTTATACCATGAAAGGCGACCAGAAGTACTTCCCTATCTATGACGACAATAAACAACTTCTACCAAACTTCATCTTTGTCTCTAATATCGAATCTAAAGAACCTCGATTCGTTATTGAAGGTAACGAAAAAGTGGTTCGTCCTCGTCTAGCTGATGCAGAATTCTTCTTCAATACCGACCGTAAGAGCGCACTTGTCGATCGTTTACCGTTGCTTGAAAACGCAGTTTTCCAAAAGCAGCTCGGTACAATCAAAGACAAAACCGATCGTATCACTGAGCTTGCAGCGTATATTGCTGACAACATTGGTGCTGATGTTGAGAAATCAAAACGTGCTGGTTTGCTCGCCAAATGTGACTTAATGACCAACATGGTGTTTGAGTTTACAGAAACTCAGGGTGTCATGGGTATGCACTACGCTCGTCATGATGGTGAAGATGAACAAGTTGCGGTTGCTTTATATGAACAATATATGCCTCGCTTTGCTGGCGATGTTCTACCAAGCAACGGCGTATCATCCGCACTTTCAATGGCTGACAAACTGGATACTATCGTTGGTATTTTTGGTATCGGACAAGCGCCAAAAGGATCTGACCCATTTGCGTTACGTCGTGCATCTTTAGGTGTACTGCGTATTATCGTTGAATATGGCTATCATCTTGATCTTGTTGATTTAATTGCTAAAGCAAAATCTCTGTTTGGTGACAAATTATCAAACAAAGACGTTGAAACTGACGTACTTGAATTCATGTTAGGACGTTTCCGTGCTTGGTATCAAGATGAAGGCTTTAGTGTTGACATCATTCAGGCGGTTCTTGCTCGTCACCCAACGAAACCAACTGATTTCGACCAACGTGTAAAAGCGGTATCTCACTTCCGTGGGCTGGATGAAGCAGAATCCTTAGCAGCAGCAAACAAACGTGTAGGTAACATTCTTGCGAAATTCGAAGGTAACCTTGCTGATGACGTCGATCTTACATTGCTTCAGGAAGCTCAGGAAAAATCGCTGGCGGAAGAAGTGGCGGTAATGACGGAAGCTCTTGAACCAACGTTTGCTGCAGGTAATTATCAGGATGCATTGGCGAAACTTGCCTCGCTGCGTGAACCTGTTGATGCTTTCTTTGATAACGTAATGGTAATGGCAGACGACGAAGCGTTGAAGAAAAACCGTCTGACTCTGCTGAATAATCTGAGAAATCTATTCTTAGAAATCGCTGATATCTCATTGCTACAGAAATAAGTAGATTATCAACACCAACTCAGTAAAAGCTCGACCTCATGGTCGGGCTTTTTTTTTCAACAAATTCAAAGCATATTCAAAAAGGATAAAATAAACACTTTCTAAACCAAATTCATTCATGTATGTTTTTCATTCAGCAAAAAATGCGAAAAAATATCCATTTTTATTTTTAATTCGAGAATAATCACTATCTAGGTAGTCAGTAATGCAGTTTTCTTCTTTTGGTGAAAAATTTAACCGTTATTCGGGCATAACCCAACTAATGGATGACTTAAACGATGGTCTGAGAACACCAGGTGCCATCATGCTCGGTGGGGGTAACCCAGCAGCCATTCCTGAAATGCTGCAATACTTTGAGCGAGCGAGTCAGGATCTTCTTGCCAGCGGAGATTTAGTATCAGCAATTGCCAACTATGACGGCCCTCAGGGAAAAGACGCATTTCTACGCTCATTAGCGGCACTCTTTCGTGAAAACTATGGCTGGGATATCAGCGAAAAAAATATCAGCCTGACTAACGGTAGCCAAAGTGGCTTCTTCTATCTGTTTAATCTGCTCGCTGGGAAACAACAAGATGGCTCACACAAGAAGATTTTATTACCACTGACACCTGAATATATCGGCTACGCAGATGCCGGCATCGATGAAGATATTTTCGTGTCTTTTAAACCAGAAATCGAATTACTCGATAACCGTCAGTTCAAATACCATGTCGATTTCAATCAACTTGAAATCGATGACTCTGTTGCGGCTATCTGTGCTTCACGCCCAACAAACCCAACAGGTAATGTTCTCACCAATGATGAAGTGTTGCACCTTGATAAACTAGCGAGAGAACATAATATCCCTCTGATCATTGATAATGCCTACGGCTTACCGTTTCCTAATATCATTTTTAGTGATGAAAAACCTTTCTGGAATGACAATACCATTCTGTGTATGAGCCTATCTAAGATCGGTTTACCTGGCGTACGCTGTGGTATCGTTATTGCCAATGAGCAAATTACCCAGGCAATGAGCAATATCAACGGTATTATTAGTCTCTCACCCGGTAGTATTGGTCCTGCTTTCGCTAACTATATGATTGAGAAAGGTGATCTACTAAAGCTCAGCTCCGAAGTCGTGAAGCCGTTTTATTACCAAAAAGCACAGCAAGCGGTATCGTGGCTACAGGAAGCAATTCCGGATCCACGCTTTCGAATTCATAAGCCGGAAGGCGCAATATTCTTATGGCTATGGTTTGATGAACTACCGATTGCGACCAAAGAGCTCTATGCAAGACTCAAACAACGTGGTGTGCTGTTAATACCCGGCGAATACTTCTTCTTTGGACAACAGGATCAGGACTGGCAACATACCAGGCAGTGTATCCGCATGAACTATGTGCAGGATGATGAAACAATGAAGCGTGGAATTGAGATAATTGCTGAGGAAGTCAGAAAGGCCTACGACGAACAGTAATCTTCCATTAAAAAGAGCGCCTTAAGGCGCTCTTCACTACTTTATTTTATGCTGACCAACTTATTCTTTGCTTTCCAACAAATTTTTTGTGTTGATGGCAATTTTACGAGGTTGCATCGCTTCCGGAATTTCTCTTTCCAGATCAACATGCAAAAGACCATTTTCCATTTCAGCACCAACAACTTTAACGTAGTCAGCTAACTGGAATTTACGCTCGAAATCGCGTTCAGCTATACCTTGATATACGTAGGTTTTTTCTACGTCATCTGCTTTGCGTTCACCACGAACAATCAACGTATTTTCTTGTTGAGTAATCTCGATATCTTTATCACCAAAGCCAGCTACAGCCATTGTGATACGATACTCGTTTTCACTTTTCTGTTCGATGTTGTACGGAGGGTAACCCGCAGAGTTACTTTTAGTTGTTGCCGCCTCCATCATATTGAAAAGACGATCAAAACCAATAGCGTTGCGGTATAAAGGAGTGAAATCTACAGTTCTCATATAACTATCCTCTTAATGTAAGCAATAGTAAGATGACATTCATTCTTGCGACCTGAACTCATCCAATTATTTTTCATTTTAGAAATGCAGCTACCTCATTCGAGCGTAACCACCATTTCTGGCCAAGGGCCCTTACGGCATCCCTTTCATTTACATATATAAGGTCAACAAATTCGCTTTCAAGGGCTTTTTTCAAATTTTTTCCGTTTATTTTTTATGCATGATTCAGAAGATAGTATTTGATATTCGTAAGAAAAAACTCATAGACTATGACCAATCTCATTCCCAATATTGTTGATGTTTCCTTATGACCGATAATTCAATCCCGCACAACCTTAAACTCCTTTGCAGTTACATAGGGAACGTATCGGAATGCAGTAGACAAATTGGAATTAACCGTCAACAATTTACTAAATACCTCAGTGGGAAAAGCACCCCATCAGTTAAAAACCTACGAAAAATCTGTGATTTTTTTGGTGTTGATGATGATGAGCTAACCCTACCAACCGAGACCTTTCGTCAGCTAATATCCTCACGGGCCAACATAAAAAAATCGCGTAAAGCACTAGATAATTCACCGCAAGGTGACAGGCACGCAAAATTACTTGAGGGTATGATCAATCAATCGGAAGCCGATTTAGAACGGTATCTTGGCGACTATTTTTACTACTATATGACACCGTCCTACGATGGTCATATCAGTAAAGGATTTGCTCGGCTCTACATGAAAGATGGCATCGGATATTCGCACTTCTATGAACGAGCAAAACCAGAACAGGCTATGCAAGACTACTCTGAGGTTGGGAAATTTGCTGGTTTAGTCTTTGTGTTAGGGGAAAGAATCCAGATTGTCGATTACGGCGTACATTGTCAGAGAGCTCTGTCTCACACCATCCTTTATGGTGCGGCAAAAGGCCGTTACGATTTACTATCCGGAATAACACTCGGTATTCAGGGCAGAAATTCCCGAATTCCTTTCTCTGCACGCATTGTTTTCGAGAAGACATCAAATCAAACATCACTGCGAAATAAGCTAAATAGTATTGGTCTCTTCCCAATCGATAGTGGCGACATTTCTCCCGCAATCGTCAAACGTCTAAAAACCCCCAGTGAAATCGCTAACCCTGATATATTTACAGCCAGTGAGAACTTCTGACGCAGTGATATCAGGGCTAACCTTATTTAAGGTGCGAGTAAGTAACCACTTCGGACTTTCTTCTTACCCGCAACATGAGCAACTAGCATACCGGCAGTGGCCATTCTACGGTTAGTTCGCGAAAAGAGAATTCCGGGCTGACTAGCTCTAATTTCTTCAATTGTGTCCGTTATAGGATCAATAATTTCACTAATAAGCTGATTCTCTCTCACATGCTCACCCGGGGTTAGATAGTGAACGACCAACCCTCCCATCGTACTTTTCAGTGGTTCAACGGCATCAAGATCACTAGCTTGGGCTGTCGATGATGGTAAATCAAACGGTTGCTTGATAACGCCAAGAGAGGAAAGATAAGTCAAAATAGCATAAGCATCATGTTCCGCGTCCTCATGATACACATCGGACTGTCCTTTTAATTCCAGAGTAACGGAATAGCAGGATGACTCTCCTAATGCAAAACCAAAATACTCTCTGAGACGTTTCCACGTCATATCAAAACAGGAATCAAATGGATTACCACCGGTATCATCAGCCAGCATATTTACCGATGACTGTAATGCTCTTGCTAATGGCTCTATCGCAGGCCATGAATAATAAGTGCTGTAAGTATGCGTAATCGCTTCAAAATCACAATGAAGATCAAGAATAATGTCTGCATCACAGCAGAGTAACTGCAAAGCTTTTTGCTGTGACTGATATTCTGTTGCAACGCTGATTGAAGCAATCGATTCACGTAATGCCTGCTTAACCAACTGACCATTATGTTGTGAATCCTCACTCAAATTACCATCCAGGCGAGCGACCACATCATCAAAAGGATCGTAGTAGCCACGATTAAAATTATGCCCATTCTCCATCTCGTAACGCCCGAGATGAACGTCCATAAGGTGTTGATTTTGTCCTATCGGATTGGCAACCGGAACCAAAACTACCTCACCTTGAATATCCCCTTGTAGTTCTAGTTCCTTCAACGCCTGTTTTAGTTTCCACACCACAAGCATCCCTGGTAACTCATCTGCGTGAAGAGAAGACTGAATATAGATTTTCTTTCCTTGCCCCTTAGAGCCAAAGTGAAAACTGTCGATACAACGCTGAGTTCCAGGAACAGGAGAAATTAAAGGCGATTTATTATGCTGCATAATACTCTCATATAGACAAAGGGCTGCTATTAAGCAGCCCTAATCGATAAATTTAGCGACTACTTTTTGTATAAATTCAGGTCACCAAAGTATTGGCGCTGGATACGGTCATACGTCCCATCGGCGTGGATTTTTTCTAATCCATCGTTAATCAGGTCAATCATTTCCTGATCACCTTTACGAATCGCAATAGCAGAGTCGGCTGGTAGTAATTTATCTACCACTTTTGTATTCACAAACTGCTTATGCTTACCGCCATCAATAAAATCAAACTGCGCCTGGAGCATATCCTGGAATGACGCATCAATACGTCCATTGATTAAATCTGCGTAGACTTGATCTTGATCTTGATAAGTTTGCACTTGAACGCCATGCGCTTCGAATCGTTCACGAACGAAGTGTTCTTGCATAGTACCCTGCTGTACACCAACCACTTTTCCTTTAAGTGATTCCGCTGTTGGTTCAAGGTTTAACTGTTTACGACTGAGCATAGACGAAAAACCAGACCAGACTAGATCAGAGAAAGCGACTTCTTTCTTGCGTTTCTCGGTAATACCAAGTGACGAGAAAATCGCGTCAATTTTATCGACTTTCAGACTTGGAAACAGACCATCGAAGCTGGTTGGAAACCATTCACATTTTTTCTGCACTTTCTCACAAATAGCATTTCCAAGATCAATTTCAAAACCAGCCAGCGACCCATCTGGTTTTTTGTATTCAAAAGGTGGATAAGTAGCATCTACACCAAATCGGATAGTATCTGTTTGCGCCCAAAGAGAGGTAGAACCGAACACTGCCGAAAGTAAAATGAACGCTTTGGTACATTTTTTCATTTTTAGCTTCCCTGTTTTATTATCGTTAAGTGTTCACTCTACTGAGGCATAATCAGTAAGTCTATGGAATCAGTAGCGCCACACTGAAGCACTATGATGCCAAGTTGCGTCATAATGCGTCACTCATATATTCTAGACAAAAAAAACCACTCGTTAGAGTGGCTTTTCAATCAATGTTAGTACGATAAACTAAACATCAAGGTTAGCAACGCGCAGAGCATTCTCTTCGATAAACGCACGACGCGGTTCAACCTGATCACCCATAAGCGTAGTAAATAGCTCGTCCGCACCAACCGCATCTTCAATCGTAACCTGCATCATACGGCGAGTTTCTGGGTCCATAGTGGTTTCCCAAAGCTGATCAGGGTTCATTTCCCCTAGACCTTTGTATCGCTGAGTAGAAAGTCCACGACGTGATTCCTTGATTAACCAATCCACTGCTTCAACGAATGTTTTAACCGGTTGAGTTCTTTCACCACGTTTGATGTAAGCACCGTCTTCGATTAATCCATCAAGGTCTTCGTAAAGAGCCGCTAGCTGGCCATATTCTTTCGAATTGAAGAAATCGACACTCAAATAGTACTCATGAACAACACCGTGTGTACGAACTTTAATCTTAGGAACAAACAACTGATGCTC
Organism: Vibrio viridaestus; assembly: GCF_003856525.1. Taxonomy (GTDB): domain Bacteria; phylum Pseudomonadota; class Gammaproteobacteria; order Enterobacterales; family Vibrionaceae; genus Vibrio; species Vibrio viridaestus. The sequence goes on along the minus strand of NZ_RJVQ01000014.1, from coordinate 39,211 downwards.
TTCGTTAAATTCGACAGAGAAGTCATACTGACTTGCGCCCACCTCTTTTGCATTCAACTGTTCAACTAAGCGCTTAGTCCATGCAGCGACATCCGCTTCGTTTTCACCTTCAGCACGGCTTAAACGAGGAATATAGATCAGCTCGTTCATTAGAGCGTAAGGATAACGGCGACTCATTCGCTCGATCAGTTTAATACCAGAGTTATATTTCTGAACTAACGTTTCAAGCGACTGACCAGAAAGAGGTGGCGCACTTGGATTAACATGCAAAGATGAACCATCAAGAGCGATAGCAATCTGATACTGCGTCATCGCTTCTTCATCTTTGATGTACTGCTCCTGCTTACCTTTTTTCACTTTGTACAAAGGAGGCTGAGCAATATACACGTAACCACGCTCAATAAGCTCAGGCATTTGACGGTAAAAGAAGGTTAATAACAGAGTACGAATGTGCGAACCATCGACGTCCGCATCCGTCATGATGATGATATTGTGATAACGCAGTTTGTCTGGGTTATATTCATCACGACCAATACCACAGCCAAGTGCGGTAATTAGAGTTGCAACCTCTTGAGAAGAAAGCATTTTATCAAAGCGTGCTTTTTCCACGTTGAGAATTTTACCTTTCAATGGAAGAATGGCCTGATTCTTACGGTTGCGTCCCTGTTTTGCTGAACCACCTGCAGAGTCACCCTCCACAATATACAGTTCAGAAAGTGCCGGATCCTTTTCCTGACAGTCAGCCAGCTTACCCGGTAAACCTGCAAGGTCTAGAGCACCTTTACGACGAGTCATTTCACGAGCTTTACGCGCCGCTTCACGCGCACGTGCGGCATCAATAATTTTCGAACAAACGATTTTTGCTTCGTTCGGATGTTCAGCAAGGAAATCTGTTAGCTTCTCACCCATCGCCGACTCAACCGCAGCTTTGACTTCGGATGAAACCAGTTTGTCTTTTGTCTGGCTAGAGAACTTAGGATCTGGCACTTTAACCGAAACAACAGCGGTCAGGCCTTCACGAGCATCATCACCCGATGTCGCCGTCTTTGCTTTTTTCGAGTAGCCTTCTTTATCCATGTAGTTATTCAACGTACGAGTCAGTGCTCCACGGAAACCCGCTAAGTGAGTACCACCATCTCGTTGAGGTATGTTATTGGTAAAGCAGTAAATATTCTCTTGGAAACCATCATTCCACTGCATTGCCACTTCAACAGAAATTCCGTCTTCACGATCAACGTTAAAATGGAAAACTTTATCATGGATAGGTGTTTTATTGCGATTCAGGTGAGTAACGAATGCGCTAATACCACCTTCATACATGTAATGAGCTTGCTTGTCTTTTTCACGCTCATCAAACAAATTGATTGAGACGCCTGAGTTTAGGAAAGACAGTTCGCGCAAACGCTTAGCAAGAATCTCGTACTCAAATTCAGTATTCGTAAACGTTTCGTTGCTAGGCCAGAAACGAATCATTGTTCCTGACTTTTCAGTTTGACCGACAACTTCAAGTGGTTTTTCAGGAACACCGTGACGGTACGTTTGAGTATGGATCGAGCCATTACGGTTAATAGTAAGAACGACTTTCTCTGATAGTGCGTTTACAACAGAAACACCCACACCATGCAGACCACCTGACACTTTATATGAGTTATCATCAAACTTACCACCAGCATGCAATACCGTCATAATAACTTCGGCTGCAGACACTTGTTCTTCTTCGTGAAGTTCAGTTGGAATACCACGACCATCATCCTGTACAGAAACAGAATTGTCCTCATGAATCGTTACGATGATATCTTTACAGTAACCCGCTAACGCTTCATCTATCGAGTTATCCACCACCTCAAATACCATGTGATGCAAGCCGGTTCCATCGTCAGTGTCACCAATGTACATTCCTGGACGCTTACGTACGGCGTCAAGCCCCTTCAGTACTTTAATACTCGATGAATCGTAATTATTCGACATGAGTTGCTCTCTCAATATTTATCCTTGCTCAATCGCACCATGTTCCACATGGAACAATTTACTGTCAGCTTCACGCATATCGCTCACCTGACCTTCAGTAATCGAGCTTACAAAAACTTGTGCACCCGTTTGTTTCAAACAGGTCGCCAACCTTTGTCGACGTTGACTATCTAACTCTGATGCAAAATCATCGATCAGATAGATACATTGCTTTCCGGTTAAGGAAGTCAAATGTTGCCCTTGGGCAACTCTCAATGCACACACCATCAACTTGAGTTGACCTCGTGACAGAACGTCCTCTACGGGCGTACTGTTCACCTTAATTCTTAAATCGGCTTTATTGGGGCCACTAAATGTGTAACCAACAGCACAATCTCTTTCAAAACTTCTTTCCAGAAGATCTTGATATTCCGTTTCTTTTTCCCAACCGCGGTAGTACTTTAACGCAATATCGAACTCGGGTAAAAAGTTGTTGCAAATTGGTCGAGCATGTTCTGTTAATTGCTCGATATAAGCTTGCCGCCACTCATCTAACTGTGCAGCTAACTGACTTAACTCTTTATCCCAAAAACTCAATTCTCGATACGAAGTCGCTGTCTTGAGTAACGCATTTCGCTGTTTATTCAAACGACGAAATCGTATCCAAACATCATAAAATTGAGGTTGAGTATGAAACACCCCCCAATCGATAAATGCTCTGCGCTGCTTGGGACCATCTGTTAGCAATTCAAACCCATCAGGATGAATCAGTTGCAAAGGCATTACTTGGGCTAACTGGGATAGCTTTTGTCCAGATTGACCGCCTATTTTAACCTCAGTTGAGCCATCGCGCTGCTTATTAATGCCAATCGGTACTTCAAATTGATCTGAGTTCAAATATTTGCCATGAACAAACAATTCTGAACTGTCATTTTGAATCACTCTTCCCGTCAAAGCGCTACGAAAAGAACGTCCATGACCGAGCATATAAATAGCTTCAAGAACGCTGGTTTTACCGCTGCCATTAGGTCCAATAAGAAAGTTAAAGCCTGATGATAATGTCATATCACAGGCTTTAATATTTCGAAACTGATGGACCATCAAACGGGATAAAGGCATACAATGACTACAAGCGTATTGGCATTACCACATACATTGCACTGTCATCATCCACATTCTCGATTAATGCGCTTGCATTTGGATCCGACATGGTGATTTTGACCTTTTCGCAACGAAGTGTATTTAAAACATCCAATACGTAACTTACGTTAAATCCGATCTCAATTTCTGAGCCTTCAAACTCAACGTCGAGAATTTCTTCCGCTTCTTCCTGTTCAGGGTTATTCGCAGTGATCCGCATTTCGGGACCATCAATGTTTAAACGAACCCCTCTGAATTTTTCGTTTGATAATATCGCAGCTCGCGTAAAAGCCTGACGAAGTATATCACATTCAGCGATCAAGGTTTTGTTGGTATTTTGTGGTAGTACACGACGATAGTCAGGGAATCGGCCATCAATCAATTTTGAAGTAAACACAAACTGATTAACCCGGGCCCGAATATTCGAACTGCCGATTTCAAGAGTGACTTGCTCTTCCGGTTGATCAAGTAGCTTAACTAGCTCTTGGATACCTTTTCGCGGCACGATAATCTGATTATTTGCTAGGGCTTCAGGTAACGTCGTTAAACTCACCGCCATGCGGTGACCATCAGTAGCCACAGCTCGCAAAGTCGTATCTTCAATATCAAGCAACATGCCATTAAGGAAATAGCGAACGTCTTGGTTCGCCATCGAAAATTGTGTTTTCTCTATCAACGCTTTCAGATCAGACTGAGGCACACTTAATGTGATATCACTTTGCCAATCTTCAATATTAGGAAAATCATCAGCAGGCAGTGTAGCGAGAGAGAAACGGCTGCGACTAGAATGAATATTAAGGCGATCACTGTCCAATACGACTGAAATCTCAGCGCTGTCAGGCAAGCCTCGACAAATATCAAGAAATTTTCTTGCCGGAACGGTTATCTGACCAGATTCACAATCACTCTCCAAATCAATTTGAGCAATCAGCTCAACTTCGAGATCGGTTGCGGTAATAGAAAGAACCTGATTTTCTACTTTAAGTAACAGGTTACCTAAAATAGGTAGTGTTGCACGACCACCAATGGTTCCTGAAACCTGTTGGAGCGGCTTAATAAACTGACTTCTTGTTATCGTAAATTTCATAGTGAGGTCTTATTACTGCCTGATTAATATTCTTGTTTACTATACCGTTTTTTTAGGAAGAAAGTGTGCGAATTAAGTTTGAATAATCTTCTTTTATATCGTGACTTTCTTCTCTTAGCTGTTCAATTTTACGACAGGCATGCAACACTGTTGTGTGGTCACGACCACCAAATGCGTCACCGATTTCAGGCAAGCTGTGGTTAGTCAATTCCTTGGCCAAAGCCATCGCTAATTGACGAGGGCGAGCAACAGAACGGGAGCGACGTTTTGACAACAGATCAGCTACTTTAATTTTATAATATTCTGCAACGGTTTTTTGAATATTGTCGATAGTAACGAGTTTTTCCTGTAACGCCAGTAAATCACGTAGTGCTTCACGCACAAAATCAATCGTAATCGGGCGTCCGGTAAAATTGGCGTTGGCAATAACACGGTTTAATGCACCTTCAAGCTCACGAACATTTGAACGCAAACGCTTAGCAATGAAGAAAGCAACTTCATCGGCAAGATGTATCTGGTGATCCTCGGCCTTTTTCATCAAGATAGCGACTCGGGTTTCCAATTCAGGAGGTTCGATCGCAACCGTAAGTCCCCACCCAAAACGAGATTTGAGGCGGTCCTCTACCCCACTGATTTCTTTCGGATATCGATCTGAGGTCAGAATTATTTGTTGGTTGCCTTCTAAAAGCGCATTAAAGGTGTGAAAAAACTCTTCCTGAGAACGCTCTTTATTGGCAAAAAATTGAATATCATCGATCAATAACGCATCAACGCTTCTGTAGTAACGTTTAAATTCTTCGATAGCGTTATTTTGTAGGGCTTTAACCATGTCCTGAACAAACCGTTCAGAATGCATATAAACCACTTTTGCATTGGGATTATTATCAACAATCGCATTACCAACCGCATGCAGCAAGTGAGTTTTACCCAAACCGGTCCCACCGTAAACAAACAGAGGGTTGTAGGCCGCACCTGGATTATCAGAAACCTGCTTTGCCGCAGCAAGCCCGAGTTGGTTGGACTTACCTTCAACAAAGTTATCAAATTTATGTTTCGGGTTAACATTAGAGCGATAGTTCATCGATGCTGAGGCAGCATCGTTATTATCCCAAGTTTTACTTACCGATTTTCTTGCCTGCAATTGCGCAGGCGCAGATGACTCTGCCGCAACATCGGCTGGCGTTCTGATCGGTTCAACTTTTGGCGCAGCCGTTTGACGACGACTACCGACTTCAAAACGCAAACTCGGTATATCACTACCACAATGCTCTTGCAGTAGTCGGTTAATGCTATGGAAGTATTTATCCCTAACCCAATCTAAAACAAAGCGATTTGGTGCAAACAAAGTGAGAGTATTGTCATTGAGTTCAGCTTGCAACGGTCTAACCCACATGCTGAATTCTGTTGCTGGTAGCTCTTCTTGAAGCTGTTGCAGGCATTGCAACCATAGCGAAGATGACACGGTTCCCTCACTCTAAGTAAATGATCGATAAAGAAAGGCGATTTTACCTGTTGATAACTAAGATCTCCAGCAATAGATCGAAGATCTATTCACATTGATCCAAGTTATTCACAATTTTTTTAGCTTTTTTTCAAAGATCATCACAATTTGGTTATAAATTACCCACAATTTTTTCCACATATACAAAGATCAAGCAAAGTTATCCCCAAAAGGTAATTTGTCAGTTATGATCAATAACAGATAGTTATTTATTCTTATTGATAGAATTATAATAAAATTAATTCCTGTTCTTATATGGAGAAATACATGAATAAGTGGTTTAAAGTTGCTGTTGCTCTATTAGCATTGACAACAATGAGTATTCAAGCGGCTACAGAAGTAAAAGTCGGAATGTCTGGTCGCTACTTCCCGTTTACATTTGTTAAGCAAGATAAGCTTCAAGGTTTTGAAGTCGACGTTTGGAATGAAATTGGTAAACGTAACGATTACGACGTGAAATTCGTGACTTCCAACTTCGCCGGTTTGTTTGGTCTGTTAGAGACAGGCCGTATCGATACAATTTCTAACCAAATTACCGTTACGGATGCCCGCAAGGCGAAATACTTGTTCTCAGATCCTTACGTCATCGATGGCGCTCAACTGGCTGTTCGTAAAGGTAACGACGACATCAAGTCGTTAGAAGATCTGAAAGGAAAATCGGTTGCTGTGAATCTGGGTTCAAACTTTGAGCAGCTACTGCGTAAATACGACACGAACAATGAAATTGATATCAAGACGTATGATTCGAGCTTTGAGCAGGATGTCGCATTAGGTCGTGTGGACGCTTTTGTCATGGACCGCCTATCTATTCTGGAAGTGATAAATAAATCAGGTCTTCCTCTACAACTGGCAGGTAAACCTTTTGAAACCATCGAAAATGCTTGGCCATTCCTTAATAATGAGAAAGGTAAAACATTACGTGACCAAGTTAATACCACTCTGGCTGCAATGAAAGAAGATGGAACGTTGTCTAAGATTTCCATCAAATGGTTTGGTTCTGACATTACTAAAGAGTAATAAAAACGTCCTAGAATAAATACCGTAGCCCACTATCGATACACGATAGTGGGTTTTCATTTTATACCATCATCACACCAACCGGGTAGACTATGAGTTTTGACTTCGAATACATGCTTGGGTTGATGCCGATTCTATTTAAATATCTCGGTACAACTATGGAGCTGGCCTGCTGGGGAATGATTTTCTCAATCATTCTTTCTGTCATTTTGGCAAATATACGGATTTTTAAAATTCCAGTACTCGATCAACTTTGCCAGCTATACATTAGTTTCTTTAGGGGTACACCTCTTCTGGTTCAGCTTTTTCTTCTTTACTATGGGTTACCGCAAATTTTCCCTTTCTTGATTGGTCTTAACGCATTCAGCGCCACCATCCTAGGTTTGACTCTGCATTTTGCGGCTTATATGGCCGAAACCATTCGTGCCGCCATTATCAGCGTCGATCGCAGTCAGATGGAAGCCAGCCTATCAGTCGGTATGACCACCAGCCAATCGATGAGAAGAATTATTTTGCCACAAGCAAGTCGTATCGCATTGCCTTCATTAATGAATTACTTTATCGATATGATTAAGTCGACGTCTCTAGCATTTACTTTGGGAGTCGCCGAAATCATGGCGAAAGCACAGATGGAGGCCTCATCTACCTTTAAATTTTTTGAAGCGTTCTTGGCGGTCGCACTTATTTATTGGGGGCTCGTTGTCATTCTTACACGTGTACAAACCTGGGCTGAAACCAAACTGAATAAGGCGTATTCGAGATGATAAAAATTGAAAATATCCATAAACGATTTGGTGATTCGGAGATACTTAAAGGTATCGACCTAGAAATAAAGCAGGGTGAAATCATTGTCATTATTGGCTCAAGTGGCACTGGGAAATCAACACTTTTACGTTGTATCAACTTCCTTGAGCAGGCAGATAAAGGCAGGATTTCTATAGGTGAAGTCTCTGTAGACAGTGAATTACCATCGAAATCCGCAATCTTAGCTTTAAGAAGAAAGACAGGCTTTGTTTTTCAAAATTATGCATTATTTGCTCATCTCACAGCAAAACAGAATATCGCTGAAGGATTGATCACAGTTCGTGGCTGGAAAAAAGAAGATGCTTATAAAAAATCAAAAAGTATTTTGGACAGCATAGGACTGGGTGATAAAGCCGATCAATATCCTGCTTCCCTGTCAGGTGGCCAACAACAACGAGTGGGAATAGGTCGAGCCATGGCGCTTAAGCCTGAACTACTGCTGTTTGACGAACCTACATCCGCGTTGGATCCTGAATGGGTCGGCGAGGTATTAGCGTTAATGAAGCGTCTGGCAAAAGATCATCAAACCATGCTGGTTGTGACACATGAAATGCAATTTGCCCGTGAAGTGGCAGATAGAGTGATCTTTATGGCGGAAGGACACATTGTCGAGCAGGGTTCTCCACAAGATATATTTAATAATCCACAGGATATTAGATTAAAGAAATTTTTAAATCAGGTCGGGATCGAGCAATGATCCTTGAGATTTTGCGTTTTGCGCGTATAATCGCTCGACCAAAATTGGCAGCTCTGTTGCATGCAAATGTGGCTTAGCATAGCCAGGGAATCATTGACACTTAATGTGTCTGTGATTACAATTCCGCCTCTTTGTTGAGAGGCGTCGGAATGTGCTTCTCTATATTATAGAAGGTACCGAACCCACGCCGGGTTTGAATTGAACCTAAAAACTACTGATCAGTAAGGTAAATACAATGAAACGCACTTTTCAACCTACAGTTCTAAAGCGCAAACGCACTCACGGTTTCCGTGCACGCATGGCGACTAAGAACGGTCGTAAAGTAATTAATGCACGTCGTGCAAAAGGCCGTGCGCGTCTTTCAAAATAATCGATGATTCATTTTGGATAAGTACGCTTTTTATCGGGAGTTACGTTTGTTAACTCCCGAGCACTATCAAAACGTCTTCCAGCAAGCTCATAGTGCTGGTTCACCTCATTTCACCATTATTGCTCGCACAAATACCCTCTCTCATCCGAGACTCGGTCTTGCCGTCCCGAAAAAGCAAATTAAAACAGCCGTAGGCAGAAATCGTTTTAAACGACTCGCTCGCGAAAGTTTTCGTCTGAAACAGCATGAACTTCCTAGCAAAGACTTTGTTGTTATTGCGAAGAAAAGTGCTCAGGGATTGAGTAATGAAGAAATGTTTAAACTGTTTGATAAGTTATGGCTGCGCCTATCTCGCCCTTCACGTGGTTAGCCATCGGTCTGGTTTATTTCTACCGTTGGATAATTAGTCCGTTAATCGGACCTCGATGTCGTTTTACGCCAACCTGTTCTCAATATGCGCTAGAAGCATTGAAAGCTCACGGTTTTGTAAAAGGGTGTTGGTTAACAGGCAAACGTCTATTAAAATGCCACCCTCTTAATGAGGGAGGGTATGATCCCGTTCCACCAAACCATAAACAAAACAGAGATAAATAACGATGGATTCTCAACGTAATATTCTGTTAATCGCATTGGCTCTGGTTTCTTTCTTACTATTCCAACAGTGGCAAGTAGCGAAGAATCCGGCACCTGAAGCGGTAGAACAGACTCAAACTGACAGCTCTGCACCTGCTTCAAATGGTTCTGTTGAATTGGCTAGTCCAGCAACAGCACAACAAGCTGCCGGTAAAATCATTACAATCGATACAGATGTGCTAGCAGTAAAAATTAACACTGTTGGCGGTGATGTTGTTTCCGCTAAATTGAAAAAGTATGACGAAACGTTAAATTCAGATAATCCGTTCGTACTTTTGAAAGACACTAAAGATCATCAATTTATCGCACAAAGTGGTTTGATTGGACCTCAAGGCGTTGACCGTAGCAATGGTCGTCCAACTTATCTTGTTGCACAAGACCAGTACACTTTGACTCAAGGACAAGATGAGTTAAGCGTACCTTTTACTTATCAAGCAAATGGTATCACTTATACAAAAACGTTCGTATTTAAACGTAATAGCTACGCTATTGATATGGACTACAAAGTGGATAACCAATCAGGTCAAAATGCCGAAGTGGGTATGTATGCACACTTACGTCAGACCCTACTTGAGTCAACAGGTAGCCTAGCGATGCCAACATACCGCGGCGGAGCGTTCTCTACTGAAGATACTCGCTATAAAAAATTCAGCTTTGATGATATGCAAGAGCACAACCTCAATGAGACGTTAACGAACGGTCAAGGTTGGGCGGCAATGATTCAACACTATTTCGCCGTTGCGTGGATTCCTCGCAGTGCACCAGAAACCAAACTGTTCTCTCGCGTTGTTGGCGACAGTGGAGATATTGGTATTCAGGAACCAAACAAAACCATCGCAAATGGTCAAACAGCAACATTTGATGCCACCTTGTGGGTTGGTCCAAAACTTCAGGATCAAATGGCCGCAACAGCGCCAAACCTGGATCTTGTAGTTGACTACGGATGGTTATGGTTTATCGCAAAACCATTACACTCTTTACTATCATTCCTACAATCGTTCATTGGTAACTGGGGCTTCTCCATTATCTGTCTGACATTTATCGTTCGTGGTGCAATGTATCCACTGACAAAAGCTCAGTACACATCAATGGCGAAAATGCGCATGCTTCAGCCTAAGATTCAGGCAATGAAAGAGCGTATTGGTGATGACCGTCAACGCATGAGTCAAGAAATGATGGCTCTGTATAAAGAAGAAAAAGTAAACCCACTGGGTGGCTGCTTACCTATTGTTCTGCAAATGCCAATCTTTATCTCTTTATACTGGGCATTGATGGAGTCCGTTGAACTACGTCACTCTCCATTCATCTTATGGATTCACGACTTATCAGCTCAGGATCCATACTTCATCCTACCAATCTTGATGGGTGCAAGTATGTTTATGATTCAGAAAATGAGTCCGACTACCGTAACGGATCCGATGCAGCAAAAAATCATGATGTTCATGCCTGTTGCATTCAGTGTGTTCTTCTTCTTTTTCCCTTCAGGTCTGGTTCTATACTACTTTGTATCGAACGTCGTGACTCTGGTTCAGCAGACTCTTATTTACAAGTCTCTGGAGAAAAAAGGGTTACACACTAAAGTGAAGAAGTAACCGTTAATTAAGGATGAAAGGCGGCCAAATGGTCGCCTTTTTGTTTTTCATTGCTACAATGACGCAAAGTCCACCGTTCTATTTGATTTGATATGACTACAGACACCATAGTTGCCCAAGCTACGCCTCCCGGACGAGGAGGTGTTGGTATTATTCGAGTATCCGGCCCAAAAGCAGCCGACGTCGCGCTCACAGTAACAGGCAAAACACTTCGTCCTCGTTATGCTGAATACCTTCCTTTTACAGACGAAGATGGAACTCAGTTGGATCAGGGAATAGCAATCTACTTCCCAAACCCACACTCCTTTACGGGAGAGGATGTGCTTGAACTGCAAGGGCATGGTGGTCCGGTAGTAATGGATATGCTGATTAAACGTATTCTTGCTATACCTGGTATACGAACAGCCAAACCAGGCGAGTTTTCTGAACGCGCATTTTTGAATGACAAGCTCGATCTGGCGCAAGCAGAAGCGATTGCTGATTTGATTGATGCAAGCTCAGAGCAAGCAGCGCGCTCAGCACTAAAATCGTTACAAGGGAAGTTTTCGGAAAAAGTAAACTCACTGGTTGAGTCTCTGATCCATCTGCGTATTTACGTCGAAGCCGCCATTGATTTCCCCGAAGAAGAAATTGATTTTCTTGCTGATGGCAAAGTATCAGGTGACTTACAAGCAATTATTAATGAACTTGAAGGCGTCAGAAAAGAAGCCAGTCAGGGTGCGATTATGCGTGAAGGCATGAAAGTCGTTATCGCTGGTCGCCCAAACGCGGGAAAATCAAGTCTGCTCAATGCGCTTTCTGGTAAAGATTCGGCCATCGTGACGGATATTGCAGGAACCACTCGAGATGTTCTTAGAGAACATATTCACATTGATGGCATGCCGCTGCACATCATCGATACCGCAGGCCTGAGAGAGGCTTCTGATGAAGTAGAGCGAATTGGTATTGAGCGTGCTTGGGATGAAATAAAACAAGCAGACCGTGTTCTGTTTATGGTCGATGGAACCACCACAGATGCCATCGACCCCAAAGATATCTGGCCTGATTTTGTTGACCGATTACCTGACTCTATGGGCATGACTATCATCCGTAATAAAGCGGACCAAACTCATGAAGAAATGGGAATTTGTCATGTTAATACTCCAACACTGATTCGCCTGTCAGCCAAAACAGGCCAAGGTGTTGAAGCTCTCAGAACACATTTAAAAGAGTGTATGGGCTTCCAGGGAAACCAAGAAGGCAGCTTTATGGCGCGTCGTCGACACTTAGATGCGCTTGATAAAGCGGCTGAGCACCTTCAGATAGGGCAAGCTCAATTGGAAGGTTATATGGCAGGAGAAATATTGGCCGAGGAACTGCGTTTATCTCAGCAACACCTGAATGAAATTACCGGTGAATTCAGCTCTGATGATCTTTTAGGAAGAATATTTTCCTCCTTCTGCATCGGAAAATAGCCTTTCCCATCGGAACCAAAATAACATAACGCAGTGATTTTACTGCGTTATTTATCAAACTACCCCATTTGTAACAAAATATTACAAATTGCAATAGCTAATTTTGCAAAATCACATCCCATTTTTACCGTTTCCTTAATTGTAACAAAACCTAAAATACGAGAAACAATGGTAATCGTTATCATTCATATTTCTGATATTTTCATTTTTAACGGTAAAAACGGATGTCATCGCTCAAAATACGATTTGTAATCATACTCAGTATCCTATTCGCACCTGCATTGGTTTTTGCTCAATCAACCGACTATCAGGCGCAGGTAAACGAACTTACTCAACGTTTGGATAAAGTCGTTTCTCTTTATAAGAATGGTCATCAGCAAGAAGCGAAAACTACAGTACAAATGGCGTATTTTGAGGTTTTCGAGGGAATAGAAGGCCCAATCCGTATCAATTACTCTCAACAGTATAGCTATAAGTTAGAAGCTCAATTTGGTGATATTCGTAAAGCCATTACGCAAGGAAATTCAGTCCCGGATGTCGAGAACAAAGTTTCCGCTCTACAAGATGAGCTCAATACGCTTCCAGAAAAGCTCGCAGAGGGGCATCAGCTCGTCGCGGAGTCACGCAACAGTACCGATAATAACGTTGTACCTTATTGGCAAGACACCTTGCAGAGTATTGATGATCTCTTGGCTGACGCAGTCTACAGCTATCGCACAGGGAATGCTCAACAGGCTCATGACGACATTCAGAAGGCTCAATTTACCGGCTATAAAAATTCCGAACTGGAAACTGCAATCAGACTGAACGTTTCGGCACAAAAAGCTTCTGAATATAATGACTCTTTTAAAAAGTTACTGACACTGGTTAAGTCTGAAGACAATTTAGTCGAAATAGGATACGAAACCACCTCTCTAGTACAAGATTTATCTGATGATTTGGCCAAGCTCCCGGCCTCTTCATCTCCACATACAGCACAGTCTACATCGCCAGCAGAATCAGAACAAAGTTCAGACACTGATTGGCATAATGTTCAGTCCACTATCATGAGCAAGTTGAAAGACGCTGTTGCTGAATACAAAAAAACGAATCCGCAACGGGCAATAGCCGACGTACAAGATGTCTATTTTGATCATTTTGAAGCCAGCGGAATGGAAAACAGTATCGGTGCCAGAGATAGCGCTTTCAAAACAACACTAGAAGGTTACTTTACTCGTCTGGTCAGCTTAATGAATGCTGGTCAATCTGAAGACAAGTTGACTGAGCAACTCGACAAACTGAATCAAGATCTCGATAAAGCCGTATCCATGCTAACTGACACCCAACAACAAAGTTTTTGGGCTCTGCTTTTGGCAAGCTTTACGATCATCGTGCGTGAAGGACTGGAAGCGTTATTGATCGTTGCTGCGATTGTCTCTTACTTAGTCAAAAATAAACATGAAGATAAGCTTTACGTTATCAAAAACTCCGTATGGGTGGGTCTGGGAGCCAGTCTGATCACAGCCGCGCTATTTCAATGGATCTTCGAAAATGCTGGCGCAAGCAGAGAAATGCTCGAAGGCGTCACCATGCTCATTGCTGTGTTTATTTTATTCTCTATGAGCTACTGGTTACTTGCCAAGGTAGAAGCAAACCGTTGGAAATTGTATCTGGAGAACAAGCTATCTCACTCTATTACCAAAGGGTCGTTGTACGGCCTGTGGCTGGCAAGTTTCCTCGCCGTTTATCGTGAAGGTGCCGAAACAGTACTATTTTATTACGCTTTAGGTAGCAACGGCTCCCATCAAGCACTACTTGCTATCTTCGCTGGCTTAGCGATCGGGATTGTTGTTCTGGCCATTTGCTACTTCATTATGCGTTATAGCGTCGTACGTTTACCGTTAAAACCATTCTTTATGTTTACAGGTAGCTTCATGTATCTGATGGCGTTCTCCTTCTCAGGGAATGGCGTTCTTGAATTGATAGAAGCGAAGTTATTCCAACCAACTCTGATAAATTCTTTTCCAGAAATTAGCTGGCTAGGCATCCACCCTTATATTGAGACACTCGTGCCTCAAGTCATTTTGCTGGTGGCCGCCTTAATCGCACTGTGGGTAATGAAAAGACCTAATACAACACTAAATACAATATCGAATACTCCATCAAATTAAGGGAATTAAGTATGAAAAAAACATTACTTGTTGCTGCACTTACTACAGCAGCAGTCGCTCCAGCGGTATTTGCAGGTGAACATCCTGCGGGAGATACTGTTGAAATGAACGGTATGGAAATTGCGGCGGTTTATCTACAGCCAATCAACATGGAACCAAGAGGTATGGGACTACCAGCCTCAAAAGCTGAAGTACATTTAGAAGCTGATATTCACGCACTTTCAGGCAACAAAAATGGTTTCGGTGCTGGTGAGTGGATTCCTTATTTAACTGTCAATTATAAGCTTACCAATACGGATACCGGAAAAAGTGAAGAAGGCACATTTATGCCAATGGTTGCATCAGATGGTCCTCATTATGGTGCCAATATAAATATGCTAGGAGTAGGTAACTACAAACTAACATTCCATATTGACCCACCCTCAAAAGGTGGAATGTATCGTCATACAGACGAAGAAACTGGTGTTGGCCGTTGGTTCAAACCTTTCGATGCAGACTACAGTTTCAAATACGTTGGTCTGAACTAATTACATTTATCTCTGGGTAGAGAGAACGTCTTTCTACCCTACTTTCTTAGATGGTTAATATGAGCTTTTACCTCTACTCTGTCCTCAGTCATTTTCTCGTTCCAACATTATTGTTTGCTTGTCTTTCTTGGCAGGCCCATACCAATCCGAATAAAACCTTATTTTATACATCTGTTATCAGCATTGTTCTTGGAATTATTGCCTACCAGAACATTCCTCAGACGCAAACACTAGCTCTGGGAAAAAACGGACTCGATTTTGTTTGTATTGTTCTGGCTCTGCTCTATGCCTTTATATTTGGGTTAACCGAAAAATCATTACGATTCGTATTCGGTATAATATTGCTTCTCACCAGTTATAATTGGACCGATCAAGCTGAACTGTCGATGTTAACAGCAACAAATGTTATCAATACAACACTGATACTAAATATAACCAGTATTGTATTTGGCTTTATTCTTTTAGCCTTGATTTTCTTTGTTGCACAGTACATCACCAAACAAAGTCCGAAACCGTCTCAACTCATCAGCCTACTTTTAGTTCTGGTGATGTTGGTCCCGATAAGTGGTGCTATCGTATTATCGATGATGAAGTTACAAATCATCGACCTCACTCCTTGGCGTTTGAGTTATGTATCAAAGGTAACCAACTTTCAGTGGGTCGCAGCCTACGCTGCATTGGTTCTGACCGGGTTACATTTGATCACCTTTACACGCTCGATACTCCTGCCGCAAAAGCAGTTTATCGCTAAGCAGAAACAACCTATCCAAAAACGCAAATCAACAGCTGTATATCAGCATCACCGCCGTTTTGGCCGTTCTCATGGAATACTGATAGTCGTTACCTTATTTAGTCTTTTGTACTGGGATCTAATTGCGTCTCGTCCTGAGTCTTTATCGGCTGCAACAAAAGTGGAAGTGAGTGCAGATCACCAGGTACATATCAACATTGATAAAAACGATCTACTCGACGGCAACTTACATCGTTTCGCCTGGGTTGCTGATGATGGAAAAGTCGTACGATTTTTTATCATTAATCGATATCCAGGGCAGAATAAATTGGCCGTTGTTTTTGATGCATGTCTACTTTGTGGTGACCAAGGCTATATCCAAAAAGGTAATCAAGTTATTTGTCTTGCCTGCGGGGTACATATTTTTATTCCTTCTATCGGGAAAATGGGAGGCTGCAACCCTATCCCTATCAATGACTGGTCGCAGGACCAGCAGGATGTCATTATCGCTAAAACGGTACTAGAAACGGGTCTTCCTTACTTTTCAACGATAGAAGAGTTGGACGTACAAGATCCGATAACCGGAGCAAAATTAAAAAACACCACAGCCAAACATAAGTACGATTTTGGTGGGAAAACCTATTTCTTCTCTTCGGATAAAAGCTACGAACAATTTCGTGATAATCCAGAGAAATACGTGGGAGACAAATAATGTTTTGGATATTACTAATTCAATCTTGGAAACATGCTTCCCGCCGGAAAGTGATTGCAATTACGACCATCTTTCTTGCTGCCAGCCTCATCTCAGCGCTGCTTGCTATTTCGATTGGCATAGGTGACAAAATGTCGAAAGAGATGAAGAGCTACGGTGCCAACATCGAAATAGAACCAGCAGGAAAAATGGCACTGCCAACTGCACTCGTCGGTAATATAGATATGGAAAACGAGTCTTTTATCGCTGAGTCTGAATTACCCAATATTAAAGATATCTTCTGGCGTAACAATATCATGGGTTTTGCTCCTTTTGTTCGAGGTAAAATAGACGTAAAAGGAAGCTTGATACCTATCACTGGCACTTTCTTTGACAAAGCGATTCCGGTACCTGACGAAGACGACTATCGAACGGGTAATAAACACATTTCAAGTTACTGGCATGTCGATGGAAAGTGGCCTGTTGATAAAGAAAATCAGGTGTTGATTGGTAAACGACTCGCCCATCAAAACCACTGGCAACAGGGACAATCACTGATTCTCAACGGCAATGGTCATACTATCAATGTTACCGTCAGTGGCTTATTAAGTAATGGTACTCAAGACGACAACGCCATAATAGCGCCGCTAACAATAGCACAGACCTTACTGAATAAAACCGGCAAAGTGGATTCAGTGAAAGTTTCTGCTCTAACAGTTCCAGAAAATGCATTGTCAAAAAAAGCGCGAGAAGATCTGGAATCCCTAGATGCCGATGAATATGACCGGTGGTTCTGTACGGCCTACGTTTCATCCATATCTCATCAGCTAGAGCAAGCTATGACCAATTCTGTTGTCAAACCACTTTGGCAGGTCGCGGCTTCGGAAGGCCAAGTGATTAATAAAATTCAAACTCTGCTTTTTGTAGTTACTCTGGCAGCGCTGATTGCAGCAGCTATGGGAATTGCATCACTGATGACCAATAGTATTTTAGAACGCTCAAAAGAAATTGGGTTAATGAAAGCTCTAGGGGCATTTAACTACCAGATTCATTGGTTATTTTATCTTGAGGCTACTCTGTGTGGTGTTCTGGGAGGACTACTGGGCTGCATTTCCGGCTGGATTTTGTCCTATATCATGGGATACGCTCTTTTTGGTTCTCCCATCAGTTACAACTGGATAGTGATTCCCTGCGTATTACTAGTCTCTGTTTCTATTGCATTAGTGGGTACCTGGTTTCCAGCCAGAAAAATAGCCAAGCTTTATCCTATAGAGGTGCTTTATGGCCGCTAATACATCGATGTTGAGTCTCATGATCTATCGCTCTTTAAGGCTTAGGTTCCAACAAGTCTTTGTTGTATTCGCAGCTCTCTGCGTCGGAGCGGCAATCATTACAGCTATGGCCGGCGTTTATTTCGATATCAATACCAAAATGAGTCAGGAACTACGAACCTTCGGAGCGAACTTTTTTATTGGTCCGGGAAAAGAAGGCGAATTAAAACAGGCTCAATATCAATCAATTATCAATAAAATCCCAGAGAAGGACTTAGTGGCACAGAGTCCATATCTTTACGGAGTCGCACGACTTGAACTCGAAAAAGTCGTTCTGATGGGAGTCGATTTTTCTCAGTTTCAAAAGCTGAGTCCCTATTGGCAAGTTGATGGACAATGGATCGGGGTGAGCTTTGATACACGTAATGCACTTATCGGTAAAACACTCGCCAAACGTCTCGAGTTAAAGGTAGGTGATAGCGTCGTTTTAACACAAAATAATCACAAGCACTCACTCAAGATCAAGGGGATAATTGAATCTGGGGAAGCCAGTGACAACTATCTCATTGTCAATTTGTCTCTGGCGCAACAGTGGCTCGACAAACCTGGTCTGCTCAATTATGCCATGCTTAGTATCGACAACGATCACCATCAGGTAACGGACATTGCAAAAAATCTACAACAACAATTCCCGCAATTAGAAATCAGACCGATAAGAAAAATATCAGCCTCCGAAGGTAAAGTGCTGAATAAAATTAAAGGCCTGATGGGCGTTGTGGCCTTTGTCATTCTGGTTCTATCAACCCTGTGCGTCAATACCACGCTGACAGCCATGATTCAGGAAAGACGCTATGAAATAGCCTTGCAAAAAGCGTTGGGCGCGACACACAAAAGTATTCGTCAGCAAATATTGATTGAAACGATCGTTATCGCTCTCGTCGCTATATTAGTTGGGTTGATCCTGGGGTATGTATTGGCCCAACTACTCGGTCACGCCGTTTTTCACTCAAGTATCGATCTTCGTATTCAAGTATTCCCGATTACTTTAATTCTCTCTTTGGGAGCGGCCTTTATCGCGGCCATCATTCCAACCAGACAAACATCCACAATTCAGCCTGCAAGTGTGCTTAAAGGAGAATAACCATGTCGTACGCCATCGAAACTAAGCACCTGGTTAAACGCTTTGATAGTGTTATCGCGTTAGACAATATCAGTATTCAGATAAAGAAAGGGGAATTTGTTGCCATCATGGGTTCATCTGGATCAGGAAAGACGACGCTAATGAATATTCTTAGCTGTCTCGACACAACAACAGAAGGACAAGTAATTCTGGATGGTACAGATGCCGCTCAGCTTAATGAAGAAGGTCGTAGAGCGTTTCGCGCGGATAAAATAGGGTTGGTTTTTCAGCAGTTTCACCTTATTCCTTACCTTTCAGCTTTAGAAAATGTCATGCTGGCACAGCATTATCACAGCGTTACAGACAAAGAAGCGGCAGAGAAGGTCCTAAAGCAGGTTGGCTTAGGTCATAGGATTGATCACTTACCCAAACAATTATCTGGCGGCGAGCAACAACGCGTCTGTATTGCTCGCGCTCTAGTTAATGAGCCTCCTATCATTTTTGCTGACGAGCCAACTGGTAACCTAGATGAAGAGAATGAGCGCTTAATTCTTTCTCTTCTGCAAGATCTGCATAAAAACGGCAGAACGATCGTAATGGTGACTCACAATCCGGAGTTAGGGCAATATACCGATCGAATCATCAGACTCCAGCATGGAAAATACATCAGTGAGGAAACACCACATGCGCTTGAAAGTTAGATCATTGAATATTGGGTTATGTTTATTTTCTGTCTTGTTTCTTTTGGCGGGCTGTAAAGATGAAGTTGTCGCTTTATCCAAGCCAGCTCCTAGTATCGCTGTATTTAATAACAGCCAAGAAGAAGTGACCCTCAGCCAGTTCAGCAAGACTCCTGTTCTCATTGATTTTTGGTCTGTTGGATGCGGCCCGTGTATGGCAATGATGCCCGAGTTAGAAAAGCTGCAACAGCAATACCATGGAAAGTTGGTTGTCTTAGGTATTAATACGGATCAAACGGATGTGGATCTGGATAAATACGCCAAGAAGCTGAACGTGTCATTTCCATTAGTACAGGATCAACTCAATATTACCAAAGAACGCTATAACGTCATTGGTACTCCTACCTCTTTTTTGATCGATAGTAAGGGAACCGTTCATGCTATTCATGAAGGCTACCTCAACCTCAACTCACTTCAATCTTGGATCCAAGGCGTCCTGTAATCGCCAAAATATCTATCAGATTAACAACTCTTAATACGAATTCTCTGGATGATTTTCTAATTTCGGAGGATTCATATATTCTTGCATTACAACTCAGATACCTATGGTAAGTAAGGAATAAAATGATTCATATCATCACAGGCAGCACGTTAGGTAGTGCCGAGTACGTTGGCGATCACCTCAATGAATTACTTGAAGATAAAGGCCTAGAAACGTTGATACATAACCAGCCTGATATCAATGAGATACCAGCAGAAGGAATATGGCTTTTGGTGACATCCACACATGGTGCTGGTGATTATCCTGAAAATATTCAACCTTTTATTGATGCCATACAATTAACTCCTCCAAGAACGGATAAGCTTAGCTTTGCTGTTGTTGGCATAGGCGATTCAAGTTATGACACATTTTGTTTTGCTGGTATTCATGCCTATGAATTACTCGAAGGAATAGGTGCGACTCCGTTAACTGAGGAGTGTATTAAAATAGATGTAATAGAGCACCCTGTTCCTGAAGATGCTGCCGGAGAGTGGCTTTCAAATAATATCCACATATTTGAATGATCATATAGCAAAACGCTAAAGGGCAGTTATCTGCCCTTTTTCAATATATTATCCACAGATTAAGAACTAATGTGTATAACTATACAGTTATCCGGTTAATATCCATTAGTTATCCAAAGAACAACTTTGATGATCAACTAGGGTTGTGAATAAGTAGCTATTTTGATCTCAGGAAATCCTCGATCTGATCAAAGCATGATCACAAGATTCGATCTTAAAAAGATCCATGATCTTATTGATCATTTTCTTGTTATCCACAGAGATCGCCGATCCTAATAATAGATCTAATAAAAGATCTATATAAAGATCTTATATATTTATATTACTGAACAATCTTGTTAAAAATCACAAAAGCGATTTTCTAGCCATCAGAAAGAAGGTAGAATACGCGTCCTTTAACTTTGTACATCCTTAAATGAATATCTGAGGTCGGTTCATGCTATATCACGAAACATTTGACGTCATCGTCGTAGGTGGCGGTCATGCAGGAACGGAAGCCGCTCTCGCCTCCGCTCGTTCGGGACAGAAGACTTTATTACTAACGCACAATATTGATACTTTAGGACAGATGTCCTGCAACCCAGCTATTGGTGGTATTGGTAAAGGACACTTAGTGAAAGAAGTGGATGCTCTGGGTGGATTAATGGCTGAAGCAATTGACCATGCAGGTATTCAATTCAGAACATTGAACGCATCTAAAGGACCTGCGGTTCGAGCTACTCGAGCTCAGGCAGATCGTGCATTGTACAAAGCGTACGTGAGAAGCAAATTAGAAAATACGCCTAATCTGACACTATTTCAGCAAGCGGCTGATGATCTTATTGTTGAAAATGATCATGCAGTGGGTGTTGTCACTCAAATGGGGCTTAAATTCCGCTCCAAATCGGTTGTATTGACTGTTGGTACGTTTTTAGGGGGTAAGATCCATATTGGTATGGAAAACTACTCTGGTGGCCGTGCAGGCGATCCACCGTCTATCGCTTTAGCTCAACGATTAAGAGAGTTACCATTCCGAGTTGATCGTTTGAAAACAGGAACCCCACCACGTATTGATGCCAATAGTGTTGATTTTTCTGTATTAGAAGTACAACACGGTGATAATCCAGCTCCAGTGATGTCCTTTTTAGGTTCTCGCGATCAGCATCCTCGCCAGATCCCTTGCTATATCACGCATACTAATGAAAAAACGCATGACGTCATTCGCAATAATTTGGATCGTAGTCCAATGTACGCTGGTGTTATCGAAGGTATTGGTCCTAGATATTGCCCTTCTATTGAAGACAAAGTGATGCGTTTTGCGGATAAAAACAGCCACCAGATTTTTATTGAACCTGAAGGACTGAATACTACCGAACTCTATCCAAACGGTATATCAACCAGTTTGCCATTTGACGTTCAAGTTAAAATTGTTCAGTCAATGAAAGGATTCGAGAATGCACATATTGTGCGTCCTGGTTATGCAATTGAGTACGATTTTTTCGATCCCAGAGATCTTAAACAAACCTATGAAACTAAACACGTTCATGGCCTATTCTTTGCGGGACAAATTAACGGTACTACGGGTTATGAAGAAGCGGCCGCCCAAGGATTAATGGCAGGGATTAACGCAAGTCTTTATGCTCAGGGTAAAGATGGCTGGAACCCTCGTCGTGACCAAGCATACATGGGTGTTTTGATTGATGATCTTTCAACACTTGGAACGAAAGAACCTTACCGTATGTTCACTTCTCGTGCAGAGTATCGTCTGTTACTACGTGAAGACAATGCGGATCTTCGTTTAACCGAAAAAGGACGTGAGTTAGGGTTAGTTGATGACATCCGTTGGGAGCGATTCAACCAAAAAGTTGAAAACATTGAGAAAGAACGCCAACGTCTACGTGAAACGTGGATCAACCCAACTTCTGAGGGGGTTGTGTCTCTCAATGAAGTATTAAAAACACCGATTTCAAGAGAAGCGAATGGTGAAGATCTGCTTCGTCGCCCTGAAATGACCTATGACTCATTGATGACGATCGATAAATTTGCTCCGGCAATTGAAGATCATCAAGCTGCTGAGCAAGTCGAAATTCAGGTAAAATACGAAGGATATATTTCGAGACAACAAGATGAAATCGAAAAATCGTTGCGTCACGAAAATACGAAATTGCCTTTGGATATTGATTACAAGAACGTCAAGGGTTTATCAAATGAGGTTGTTCTTAAACTCAATAATGCTAAGCCTGAAACAGTAGGAATTGCATCACGCATCTCTGGCGTGACGCCTGCGGCAATATCAATACTGCTCGTGTATCTTAAAAAACAAGGTATTCTCAAAAAAGGAGAAGCGGCGTAATGGATGCTTTACGAGCTAAACTCGATGCGTTAATTGCCCAAACATCTCTTGAAGTATCAGATGAGCAACGTATCCAGTTAGTTGGCTACGTTGCCATGTTGAATAAATGGAACAAAGCCTATAATTTAACGTCTGTCCGTGATCCTATGGAAATGTTAGTTCGCCATATCATGGACAGTATTGTGGTGAGCCCTTTTGTGTCGGGTCATAAATTTATCGACGTGGGTACTGGACCTGGATTGCCAGGAATTCCATTGGCCATTATGAATCCAGACAAAGAGTTTCATTTGTTAGATAGTTTGGGTAAACGTATCCGTTTTATTAAGCAAGTGTTACATGAGCTTAAAATTCATAATGTTACGACACTACAATATCGGGTTGAAGAGTATCAACCTGAAGAAAAATACGATGCAGTGATTAGTAGAGCATTTGCATCTATGACAGATATGGTAAATTGGTGCGAGCATCTCCCAAAGGATGATTCGGGAGTTTTTCTGGCATTAAAAGGACAAATGCCAAATGATGAGATAACGCAGCTTCCAGATTGGTGTTCTGTGACGGATATCAAACCTTTAGCAGTTCCTGAGTTGAAAGGAGAGCGTCATCTTGTAATTTTATCGCGTAAGGGATAACAAGCGAGGCGTACCGTGGGTAAAATAGTAGCAATTGCCAACCAGAAAGGTGGTGTAGGTAAAACAACAACGTGTGTCAATCTTGCTGCATCAATGGCTGCAACTAAGCGCAACGTATTGGTTATTGATTTAGACCCGCAAGGGAACGCAACAATGGCGAGTGGAGTTGATAAATATCAGGTCGATTACACAGCCTATGACCTTTTAGTCGAAGATTTACCTTTCGATGATGTCGTGTGCAAAAAGACAGCAGGACATTATCATTTAATTGCAGCAAATGGTGATGTAACGGCCGCTGAAATTAAGTTAATGGAAGTATTTGCTCGCGAAGTTCGGCTAAAAAATGCGATTGAATCTGTTCGTGATAACTATGATTTCATCTTTATCGATTGTCCTCCAGCTTTAAACCTTCTTACAATCAATGCCATGGCCGCTGCAGATTCTGTTTTGGTTCCTATGCAATGTGAGTATTTCGCATTGGAGGGATTGACGGCGTTGATGGACACTATCAGTAAATTGGCTGCTGTAGTAAACAGCAACCTAAAAATTGAAGGGTTGTTACGCACCATGTTCGATCCTCGAAACCGCCTGTCTAATGAGGTTTCTGATCAATTGAAAAAACACTTTGGCGACAAAGTGTATCGAACCGTTATTCCTCGCAATGTTCGTTTGGCTGAAGCTCCCAGCCATGGCAAACCAGCCATGTATTACGACAAATATTCGGTAGGCGCTAAAGCGTATTTAGCTCTTGCCGGAGAAATGCTTCGTCGAGACGAAATACTAGCCTAACATCAAAAAATAGGAATTCACTGAACATGTCTAAACGCGGTTTAGGAAAAGGGTTGGATGCTTTGTTGTCCACAAGCTCAATGGCAAGAGAAAAGCAGCAGTTGGCTACACACAGCCAAAGTTTATCCTCTGATGGTGAGCTTGCTGATATATCCATTAATCAGTTAAAACCCGGCGTATACCAGCCACGAAAGGATATGTCTCCTGAGGCATTGGAAGAACTGTCCGCATCAATACAATCTCAAGGTATCATCCAACCTATCGTAATTCGTTCTCTTGGCAATGATACTTATGAAATTATTGCCGGTGAACGCCGCTGGAGAGCGGCAAGACATGCTGGATTGTCTCAGGTTCCATGTTTGATAAAGAATGTTGATGATCGTTCTGCTATCGCGATGGCTCTGATTGAAAATATTCAGCGTGAAGATCTCAATGCAATCGAAGAAGCACAAGCACTTCATCGACTACAAGGTGAATTATCTCTAACACACCAACAAGTTGCTGATGTCATTGGAAAATCGCGTGCAACCGTTAGCAATTTATTGAGATTAAATCAGCTTGATGAAAAAGTGAAAACTCTCGTTGCAGAAAAATTGCTTGATATGGGGCATGCTCGCGCGTTATTGATGTTAGAAGGCGATGCTCAGGTATCCATTGCAGAACAAGTTGCTAAGAAACAAATGACGGTTAGACAAACCGAGCAGCTTGTTAAAAAAACGCTTGCACCAAAAGAGGTCAAGCCGAAACCTGTTGTAACCAATCATGCATTGCAATTATCAGATAGATTGGGTGAAATACTGCGTGCGAAGGTTTCTGTCGAATTATCGACCAAGGGACAAGGTAAAATCACCATTAATGTGGATGATGAAGAACAACTTGAAGGAATGCTTCAAGCTTTGGCGCAAAAACTTGAATCTTAACTTGCACAAAAATTGGAATTATTAGATCATTTTCGGAATCTATGTTTTACAATTCATGGTTTTTTGTGATGCGTCTAGAGGAATTGTAGATTCGGCTTTATTTTAAAAGAGTAAAGGCGGATGTATAATCGGCGTGTAGTTAACGGATGGTAACTTATGTTAAATAAATGGTTTTTTCTGTCTTTTTTAGGACAGTTAGGCATTTTTATATTAATAGGGGTTGCTGTTAATTATTTGCTGGGAGAGAAAAGTGGCATGTCCGCTTTTCTAGGGGGACTTGCGTACATTGTACCTTCCTTACTAGCTAACATATACATGCATAAGTCGGCGAATAATGATATGCCTTATTCGACGGTGAGCAGAGCGTATATGAGCAATATTTACAAGTTACTAATGACCGCTGGTGTTATCGTTTTCATTTTTAAGGAAATGGATGTTAATGCCGGGGCGTTTATTGTCTGTTATTGCGTGGCTAGTGTGGTGAATGTCGTAATGTCATTTTTATCAATCAACCGTGAATAGATAGGATATTCGATGTCTGGTTCAGGTGAAACCACTCAAGAATATATCGGTCACCATCTGCACTTTCTAAGTTCAGGTGATGGATTTTGGAGTATCAATATTGACTCCATGTTCTTCTCCGTGCTTTTAGGTGTCTTAATGCTTTGGATTTTCCGCCGCGTTGCGAAAAACGCGACGACGGAAGTTCCTGGCAAGCTACAATGTTTCGTCGAGATGATCGTCGAATTTGTAGACGGAACGGTTAAAGATGTATTCAGCGGAAAAAGTGCGTTAATTGCTCCATTAGCGATAACCATTTTCGGATGGGTGTTCCTGATGAATTTAATGGACTTGATCCCGGTAGATTTCCTTCCACATGTCGCTGGCATGTTAGGAATTCCTTATCTTCGTGTCGTACCTTCTGCCGATGTTAATATAACAATGTCGATGTCGTTGGGCGTATTCTTATTGATCTTGTTCTACAGCTTTAAGATCAAAGGTCCTTTAGGATTCGCGAAAGAGCTAACTTTACAACCCTTTAATCACTGGGCATTCATTCCAATCAACTTGATTTTGGAAGGGGTGACATTGATTTCGAAGCCAGTATCTCTAGGTCTTCGTTTGTTCGGTAACATGTATGCAGGTGAGTTGATCTTCATCTTGATTGCAGGTCTGTTACCTTGGTGGTCACAGTGGATTTTGTCCGTTCCTTGGGCTATTTTCCACATATTAATCATCACTTTACAAGCATTTATCTTCATGGTACTGACGATAGTTTATTTATCTCAAGCATCAGAAGAACACTAATTTAAATTTATTAACATAAAACTCAATTAGTATAATTTGGAGTCAATAATGGAAAACTTGAACATGGACCTGCTGTATCTTGCAGCGGCAATCATGATGGGCTTGGCGGCAATCGGTGCGGCTATCGGTATTGGTATGCTTGGTGGTAAATACCTTGAAGGTGCAGCTCGTCAACCAGATCTAATCCCACTAATTCGTACTCAGTTCTTCATCGTTATGGGTCTTGTTGACGCAATTCCTATGATTGCTGTGGGTCTTGGCCTGTACGTAATGTTTGCGGTTGCTGGATAAGTATTAAATTGCACTAAAGTTGTTGGTGTTTTTTTTAATTTGCAAACATAGAAGGAGTCTGCGGTGAATATTAACGCAACTCTGTTAGGTCAAGCGATTGCCTTTGTAATCTTTGTTTGGTTCTGCATGAAATATGTATGGCCACCATTGATGGCAGCAATTGAAGAGCGTCAGAAAAAAATTGCTGATGGTTTATCTGCTGCTGAAAGAGCTGAAAAAGACCTTGATCTAGCTAAAGCGAACGCTGCAGAGCGTTTGAAAGAAGCAAAACGTACGGCTTCTGAACTCGTTGAACAAGCGAACAAGCGCAAGCTACAAATTCTTGAAGAAGCTCGCGAAGAAGCTGTAGTTGAACGTGAAAAATTAGTTTCTCAAGCTGAAACTGAAATCGAATCGATGCGTATTAAAGCTCGTGACGATCTACGTAAACAGGTAGCAGCTCTTGCTGTAGCTGGCGCAGAGAAAATCCTTGAGCGTTCTATCGATAAAGATGCGCACAAAGATATTCTCGATAACATAACTGCAAAACTTTAATAGGGGGGGCGCATGTCTGAGTTGACAACAATCGCACGCCCCTATGCTAAAGCAGCATTTGACTTTGCAGTAGAAAAAGGACAACTCGCTCAATGGGGTGAGATGTTAGCTTTCTCTGCTGAGGTAGCCAAAAACGAACAGATCCATGAGCTATTAAACAGCTCCATGGCAGCCGAAAAACTGGCTGATATTTTTGTTACAGTTTGCGGTGATCAGTTTGATGAATTTGGTCAGAACTTTTTAAGAGTAATGGCTGAGAATGGTCGTTTATTGGCCCTTCCTGATGTCTTTGAACAGTTCTTGGTTCTGAAAACAGAACATGAGAAGACAGTAGCGGTCACTGTGACCTCTGCTACTGAGCTTTCTGAAGAACAGAAGAAAGAGATCAGCAACAAACTGGAACAGCGTTTATCGCGCAAAGTACAGCTGAATTGCAGTATAGATGAGACCCTACTTGGTGGGGTTGTAATTCGAGCCGGAGATTTAGTCATCGATGACTCAGTGCGAGGTCGTTTGAACCGCATGAGCGATGCACTACAGTCTTGATGGGGATTGGAGCATGCAACTTAATTCCACGGAAATTAGCGATCTAATCAAACAGCGTATTGAATCATTCAACGTTGTTAGTGAAGCTCGTAATGAAGGTACTATCATTTCGGTAAGTGATGGTATTATTCGCATTCACGGTCTATCTGACGTGATGCAAGGTGAAATGATTGAATTACCGGGTGGCCGTTATGCACTAGCACTTAACCTTGAGCGTGACTCGGTTGGTGCGGTTGTAATGGGCCCATACGCTGACCTTAAGGAAGGCACAAAAGTAACAGGTACAGGTCGTATCCTTGAAGTTCCTGTTGGTCCTGAGCTACTTGGTCGTGTTGTTAACACACTAGGTGAGCCTATTGATGGTAAAGGTCCTATTGAGGCGAAACTGACTTCTCCTGTAGAAGTGATTGCACCTGGTGTAATCGATCGTCAATCAGTAGATCAACCTGTTCAAACTGGTTATAAGTCAGTTGACTCAATGATCCCAATCGGTCGTGGTCAGCGTGAGCTTATCATCGGTGACCGCCAGACTGGTAAAACAGCAATGGCGATCGATGCTATCATCAACCAAAAAGATTCTGGTATCTACTCAATCTACGTTGCGATTGGCCAAAAGGCATCAACTATCGCTAACGTGGTTCGTAAGCTAGAAGAGCACGGTGCACTTAAAAACACTATCGTAGTGGTTGCATCAGCTTCTGAATCGGCTGCGTTGCAATACCTAGCGCCTTACGCTGGTTGTGCAATGGGTGAATACTTCCGCGATCGCGGTGAAGATGCACTGATTGTTTATGATGATCTATCTAAACAAGCTGTAGCGTATCGTCAGATTTCTCTACTTCTAAAACGCCCACCAGGCCGTGAAGCATTCCCAGGTGACGTATTCTACTTACACTCTCGTTTACTAGAGCGTGCTGCTCGTGTAAATGCGAACTACGTAGAAAACTTTACTAAAGGTGAAGTGAAAGGTCAGACTGGTTCTTTGACGGCTCTGCCTATCATCGAAACTCAGGCTGGTGACGTATCGGCATTCGTACCAACAAACGTAATCTCGATTACAGATGGTCAGATCTTCCTACAAACTGAACTGTTCAATGCTGGCGTTCGTCCTGCTGTTGACCCAGGTATTTCAGTATCTCGTGTAGGTGGTGCAGCGCAAACTAAGATCGTTAAGAAGCTGTCTGGTGGTATTCGTACCGCTCTTGCACAGTATCGTGAACTCGCAGCTTTCGCTCAGTTCTCTTCTGATCTTGACGACGCAACCAAAGCTCAGCTAGACCACGGTCAGAAAGTAACTGAACTAATGAAGCAGAAACAATATGCTCCTATGTCAGTATTTGACCAAGCGCTAGTAATCTTTGCTGCAGAGCGTGGTTTCTTGAAAGACATCGAAATCAGCAAATTGCTTGATTTTGAAGCCGCTCTACTATCGTTTGCTCATACTCAATACACTGATCTAGTAGCTGAGATCAACAAGACTGGTGCTTATAACGACGACATCGAAGCTCAACTTAAGAAGCTCGTTGAAGACTTTAAAGCAACCCAAACTTGGTAATGAAGTCGGTGGCTTTATAGCCACCAACTAATGGAGAGTGACGATGGCCGGCGCAAAAGAGATACGTAATAAAATCGCGAGTGTGAAAAGCACTCAGAAAATTACGAAAGCAATGGAAATGGTAGCCGCTTCAAAAATGCGTCGCAGTCAAGAAGCGATGGAAGCGACTCGTCCATATGCGGAAACAATGCGTAAAGTGATCGGTCACGTAGCAAACGCGAATCTAGAGTATCGTCATCCTTACCTAGAAGAGCGTGAAGCTAAAAGAGTTGGTTATATCATCGTTTCTTCAGACCGCGGTCTATGTGGTGGTTTAAACATTAATGTGTTTAAAAAAGCTATTAGTGACATGAAAGTATGGTCTGACAAAGGAGCTAGTGTTGAAATTGCTGTAGTGGGTTCGAAAGCGGCTGCTTTCTTCAAAAGCTACGGTGCTAAGATTTCAGCACAGGTATCAGGTTTAGGTGATTCTCCTGAACTTGATGACCTTATCGGTTCTGTAAGCGTCATGCTTAAGAAATATGATGAAGGTGAGTTGGATCGCCTATACGTTGTGTTTAACCGTTTTGTTAACACAATGGTTCAACAACCAACGATCGATCAATTACTACCATTGCCAAAATCTGACAGCGACGAGATGAGCCAGCATAAACATGCTTGGGATTATCTTTATGAGCCAGAGCCTAAGCCACTACTGGATACGCTATTAAAGCGATATGTAGAGTCTCAGGTATATCAAGGTGTAGTAGAGAACCTAGCATGTGAGCAGGCAGCACGAATGATTGCCATGAAAGCTGCAACTGATAATGCTGGTAATTTGATAGATGATTTAGAGCTTGTGTATAACAAAGAACGTCAGTTCGCAATTACACAAGAACTAACTGAAATCGTCTCGGGTGCCGCTGCGGTATAGCATTGGTATAACGAAATAGTTTAGAGGATTAACGATGGCTACAGGTAAGATCGTACAGATCATCGGTGCGGTAGTCGACGTAGAGTTCCCTCAGAGCGAAGTTCCTTCAGTATACGATGCTCTGAAAGTAGTCGATGCAAAAGAACGTCTAGTTCTTGAAGTACAACAACAGCTTGGTGGTGGTGTTGTACGTTGTATCGTAATGGGTAGCTCTGATGGTTTACGTCGTGGATTAGCAGTAGAAAATACTGGTTCTCCAATATCAGTACCAGTAGGTACTAAAACCTTAGGTCGTATCATGAACGTTTTAGGTGATGCGATTGACGAGCGTGGCGATATCGGTGCTGAAGAGGTTTACTCAATTCACCGTGCAGCCCCAAGTTACGAAGATCAGTCTAACTCGACTGAACTTTTAGAAACTGGTGTTAAAGTAATCGACTTGATTTGTCCATTCGCTAAGGGTGGTAAAATCGGTCTATTCGGTGGTGCTGGTGTAGGTAAGACCGTTAACATGATGGAACTTATCAACAACATCGCGATTCAACACTCTGGTTTGTCTGTATTTGCTGGTGTAGGTGAGCGTACTCGTGAGGGTAACGATTTCTACTTCGAAATGCAGGAAGCTGGTGTTGTTAACATCGAAAAGCCAGAAGAATCAAAAGTAGCAATGGTTTATGGTCAGATGAACGAGCCACCGGGCAACCGTCTGCGTGTTGCGTTGACTGGTCTGACTATGGCTGAGAAGTTCCGTGACGAAGGTCGTGATGTACTTCTGTTTATCGATAACATTTACCGTTATACCCTTGCGGGAACAGAGGTTTCGGCCCTACTAGGTCGTATGCCATCTGCGGTAGGTTATCAGCCAACGCTAGCGGAAGAAATGGGTGTTCTTCAAGAACGTATCACGTCAACTAAATCTGGTTCTATCACGTCTATCCAGGCGGTATATGTACCAGCCGATGACTTGACTGACCCATCTCCAGCGACAACGTTTGCTCACTTGGATGCAACAGTGGTACTTAACCGTAATATCGCTTCTATGGGTCTTTACCCTGCGATTGACCCACTTGATTCTACATCTCGTCAGCTTGATCCACTTGTTGTTGGTCAGGATCACTATGATGTAGCTCGTGGTGTTCAGTCTACTCTGCAGCGTTATAAAGAGTTGAAAGATATCATCGCTATCCTAGGTATGGACGAACTATCAGAAGATGATAAGTTGGTCGTTGCACGTGCTCGTAAGATTGAACGTTTCTTAACTCAGCCTTATCACGTTGCAGAAGTATTTACTGGTCAGCCTGGTTGCTACGTTTCTCTTAAAGAGACTCTACGCGGCTTTAAAGGTCTGCTATCTGGTGAATACGATGACGTTCCTGAGCAAGCGTTCATGTACTGCGGTACTATCGACGAAGCTCTAGAAAACGCTAAGAAGCTATAAGGCTGACTAGGAGGCGATATGGCATCTATACCCTTTCACCTTGATGTTGTTAGTGCTGAGAAGAAAATCTTTTCAGGTCTAGTAGAAACATTTTCGGTGACTGGTAGTGAAGGTGAGCTTGGTATTTACCATGGTCACACTCCACTGCTGACCGCGATTAAGCCTGGTATGGTGCGTATTGTGAAACAGCACGGCCACGAAGAAATTATTTATGTTTCTGGTGGTATTGTGGAAATTCAGCCAGGTACTTCGACAGTACTTGCTGATACAGCCATTCGTGGTGAAGAACTAGACGCAGCGAAGGCAGAAGAAGCCAAACGTTATGCTGAAGAAAATATTAAGCATCAGCAGGGCGGTATGGACTATGCTCAAGCGGCCAAAGAGCTAGCTAAAGCAATTGCTCAGCTACGAGTTATTGAGCTAGTGAAAAAACGTCGTTAGTTTTAACGAGGTTTAATTTACTAAGTAAAAAGGTGGCGTAATGCCACCTTTTTTGATCTCTAGGAAAAAAAGCCCAAGCATTCATTAACTATTATCCAATTAAAAGCTAGAATCGATGACAGTCTGAATCGTTTAAAAGGTTAAAGCATGAAATTCAGTGCTGTTATTCTTGCTGCGGGGAAGGGAACCCGCATGTATTCTCAGCTTCCTAAAGTTCTTCACACTCTAGCGGGCAAGCCAATGGTGAAGCATGTTATTGATACATGTCACTCTCTTAATGTTGATAACATTCATCTGGTCTATGGTCATGGTGGGGATGTAATGAAGTCCACTCTGACTGCTGAGCATGTCAATTGGGTTCTTCAAAATGAGCAGCTCGGTACGGGCCATGCTGTCGATCAGGCCTCGTCACTTTTCGCTGATGATGAGAAAATCATTGTTCTTTACGGTGATGTTCCTCTGATTTCTAATAACACTATTCAAGGGCTTCTCGAATCGCATATAGATGGCGGTATTGCATTATTGACGGTTGTACTTGATAACCCAATGGGATATGGCCGAATTGTGCGCAAGCATGGCAACGTGATTGCTATTGTTGAACAGAAAGATGCAACAGAAGACCAGCTTGCCATTAATGAAGTCAATACAGGTGTTCTTGTTGCCTCTGGAAAAGATCTTAAACGCTGGCTGGCGAATTTAGATAACAATAATGCTCAGGGAGAATATTATCTCACGGATATTATTGCTGCTGCTCACAGTGAAGGCGGCGTTATTACGGCTGTTCATCCAGAGAAAGCAATGGAAGTGGAAGGAGTCAATGACAGACTTCAGTTAGCTCGTTTAGAAAGAGCATATCAATCTTCTCTTGCAGAACAGCTATTAGTTCAGGGTGTGATGCTACGCGATCCAAGCCGCTTTGATCTTCGTGGTGAGTTACAATGCGGTCTGGACGTGGAAATTGATGCCAATGTCATTATTGAGGGTAAAGTGACACTTGGAAATAATGTCACTATTGGTGCTGGCAGTGTTCTGATCGATTGCGAAATTGATGACAATACATTGGTTCGTCCATACAGTGTTATTGAGGGCGCCACAGTGGGTGAAGACTGTACTGTAGGACCATTTACCCGCTTGAGACCTGGAGCTGAAATGCTCAATGACGCTCATGTTGGTAACTTTGTAGAAGTAAAAAATGCGCGAATCGGGGAAGGTTCAAAAGCCAATCACCTCACCTATGTAGGTGATGCTGAGATTGGCAAACGCGTCAATCTTGGCGCTGGTACTATCACGTGTAACTATGATGGTGCGAATAAACACAAAACGGTCATTGGCGATGATGTGTTTGTTGGATCGGATACTCAGCTAATCGCTCCCGTGAAGGTTGCTGATGGCGTTACCATTGGTGCTGGCTCCACAATTAGTCGTGACATTAATGAAACAGGTCAGTTGGTTTTAACCCGCGCTAAAGAACGTCGTATTGACGGCTGGGCTCGCCCGGTTAAGAAAAAATAGAAATTAGCAGCGCCTTTCGGCGCTGTTTGTTTTTTTAGGGTACGGATATGCTCATACATGTCCGTCTTAAATCTGCGATTTGTTTTGTAGAGCGAGGGTAAAATGCCATACGTTCTAGAGACATTTTTTTCAGTAAAGCTGGTGGTTCATAAATAGCACCATAACTTGTAAGAGCCTGAGTTACTTGTATGTAACGAGATACACCCATTTGATCGATTAAATGAAATACCCCAGCTTGGAAAGATGGAAATCCAATACCATGTACTAATGCTGCATCACCTTCTTCTGGTGTTAATATGACTTCTTCTTCCAGACAACGTACGACTTCATTCATCATCGGGAACATCATACGATCTATAATTTCTTGTGGGAGCATCGCTTTAAGTTGTGTCTGTTTATTCTGTTCGATAATAGAAAGTGTGTTATCGCTGTCTTGCCGATAGGTATAAAAGCCATTTTGTGTCTTTTGGCCTAATTTACCTTGCTTAATTAAACTCTCCAGTATGTTGTTTTCCACCAGAGAAAGTCTAGGGTGATTAAGGGTCTTATAGGCTTGATAAACCGAATCGAGTCCGATCTTATCCAGTATTTTCCCAGGCCCACAGTGCCAGCCAAATTCTCTTTCCATCACGAAATCGATATCGGTGATACGGACGCCTTCTGAAACTAGATTGCAATAGGTAATCAGATACGTAACCAATATTCTGTGAATAAAGAAGCCCGGCTTATCATTCACAACAATTGGGATTTTTCCTAATGATTCAGTAAATTGTATGGCTTGCTTAATGGTATTGTCGGACGTTTTACTTCCCTTGATAATTTCAACAAGTGAGACACGAGTAGTAGGGTATAGAAAGTGGATACCGCAAAACTGTTCGGGTCTTGCCAGTTCTTGAGCTAATACGTCGATAGAAATGTCGGAAGAGTAGCTCGCTAAGATTGCTGTCGGATTGATACTGTCCTCAACTAAACGCAAGTCTTTCGGCTTGTCATGTTGTTTATGCGTCAATACATCGATAACGACGTCACAATGACTGAAGTTCTCTAAACCAGTATTTATGTCGATATTCGATTCTATTTCACTTTGTTTTTCAGCTGTTAGGTTGTGGTTATCAATATTAAGTTGTACCACTTTGTTTATGTAATGCCGACTCTCTTCTATGACGGATTCCGACAGATCGTTAAGGTAGCACTGGCCATGATGATCAGCGACGAGCAGCGCGATTTGGGTCCCCATTATATCAGCGCCTAACACTCCTATTTTTGTTGGATATGCATTGAGAGAGCCGCTGGTCATTGATCTGTTGTGGGCTTTTACAAATTGATCATTCAGGTAGACTCTGACTAGTGCCTTAGCTTGACTGGTTGTGGCCAATTCAAGAAAATCTGAGCGCTCTACATCTAAAGCTTGCTGAATCGATAGAGAGTGTGACTTCTCTATAGACCTTATTAACTTTTTAACAGCAGGATAGTGAGTACTTACAATATCTTTTTCTAATTTTGATATAGAGTTTTGTAGTAGCTCATCTTGCTTAGGTACAATGACGAGAGATGTCTGCTTTTTGTGTCGTCTTTTTTTCCATTCACTAGGATTGTTAATGGCTTCTTTAAGAGTTGATAGAGCTGCTTCCGCTAGGAATGATTCACTCACCACTTCATCGACAAGACCTATTTTTTTACAGCATGACGCGGAGAGAATCGAGCCCCGTGCCATAATATTCGTCGCTCTTTCCAAACCGATTAATCTAGGTAGCCTTACTGTTCCACCAAATCCAGGCATTATGCCGAGTTTTGTTTCTGGTAAGCCAATAAATGCCTGATTATCGGCAACTCGGTAGTCACTCGCTAAGATAAACTCACACCCACCGCCCAGAGCATAACCATTGATAGCAGAAACAGTCGGTACGGGTAGGTTCTCAAATTTCGAGAATAACTGGTTCGCGTATGAGAGCCATAGTGATAACTCTTTCTGTGGGAGCTCAAATAGTGATAGAAATTCGTTAATATCGGCGCCAAGGATGAAATGATTTTTATCTGAGGTAAAAATGACACCATGCAGTGGAACCATTGACTGGATAATATGCAGTGCCTTTTTCAGAGACTTAAGTGTACCTACGTCTAATAAGTTCGCAGATAGGGAGGAACAGAAAACCAATTCAATGATACCCGGTTCTATTTCTCTTACTTCTAATGTTTTAGAACGAAACTTCATCGCTTATTGTCTCCCTGAAAAACGAACAATTCCATACCAACGATAACTCAATACAGTTTGGTCATAAGTCGGTCATTGCGCCAATTTATGCATTCAATACGTAAACCTTTTTTGAGCTATAACACTAATCGGATGGGGTCGTGTTACACTGAGCAGAATTTCTGCATAGTCTACAAATAATACACAATGAATATAGAGCCCTACTTGATTCCTAAATCGCCTGTTATTTTTGAGGAAGAAATCAAAAAAAGTCTGTTTATTACTTATTTGGCTCACACACCGTCAGTTGAAGAGGCGAAAGCGTTTGTGGAAAGAATAAAAACACAGCATTCTGACGCGAGACATAATTGTTGGGCGTTTGCAGCTGGCCGACCTACTGATTCAATGCTTTGGGGATTTAGCGATGATGGAGAACCTTCAGGAACCGCGGGAAAACCCATGCTAGCTCAGCTATCGGGTTCAGCAGTTGGTGAAATTACTGCGGTTGTCACTCGTTATTTTGGGGGTATAAAACTTGGAACAGGTGGTTTAGTTAAAGCTTATGGTGGTGGCGTTCAGCAGGCTCTCAAACAACTTGAAACAATTGAAAAGAAAATAACAACACAATTAATGTTAACGTTGGACTATTCGTTTCTACCCACACTGCAATCGATAATGACGCAATATTTGGCGAAAGAACTTAACTCTGAGTACACTGAAAATGTGATGTTAGTTGTTGAGTTGGAAGTTAATCTCGTTGATGAGTTTACGCAAACTATCATTAATAGAAGTGGCGCAAAGGTATTAGTTTCACCGAGCGATCCCCAAATTACAAATAATAAGTAGCAAGTCGTTTAATAACATGCAATTTCGCTCAATTATCCGCATTGTTGGTTTATTGCTAGCACTCTTTAGTGTGTCTATGCTGGCTCCTTCACTGGTTGCTCTGATATACCGGGACGGCGGAGGTGTACCCTTTGTTACTACATTTATCTTATTATTCGCTGCGGGTCTTGCTTGTTGGTTTCCAAATCGCTATCAAAAGCGAGAACTGAAGGCTCGTGATGGATTTCTCATTGTTGTTTTGTTTTGGGTCGTTATTGGTAGTGCGGGGTCTTTACCTTTCTTTTTAACCGATAACCCTAAAGTATCGATTACCGATGCCTTTTTTGAATCCTTTTCTGCTTTAACGACCACTGGCGCAACGGTCATCGTTGGGTTAGATAATCTGCCCAAAGCAGTACTCTTTTACCGGCAGTTCTTACAATGGTTTGGGGGAATGGGGATCATCGTATTAGCTGTAGCAATATTACCAATGTTAGGTATCGGTGGTATGCAGCTATATCGAGCAGAAATCCCGGGACCGGTGAAGGATACGAAAGTCACTCCGAGAATTGCAGAAACAGCCAAAATACTGTGGTATATCTATTTATCTCTCACGATAATGTGTGCGCTAGCGTTTTGGTTTGCTGGTATGACTGCGTTCGATGCTATCTGTCACAGCTTTTCGACGATAGCTATCGGCGGGTTCTCTACTCATGATGCCAGTATGGGGTACTTTAACAGTTATGCAATTAATTTAATCACTGTCTTTTTTCTATTGGTATCCGCCTGTAATTTTACGCTTCACTATGCGGCTTTTGCTAGTGGAGGTATTCACCCTAAATATTATTGGAAAGATCGTGAGTTCAGGGCTTTTATCGTTATTCAGGTGATACTGTTTGTTATCTGTTTTCTGTTACTAGTTCGCCACAATAATAGTTTATCGACAATGGATGCTATTGATCAGGCTCTATTTCAGACGGTTTCAATCTCTACTACGGCAGGTTTTACCACTACAGGGTTTTCTCAATGGCCGCTATTTCTTCCCGTGCTTTTGTTGTTTTCCTCATTTATTGGAGGTTGTGCTGGGTCGACTGGTGGTGGACTTAAGGTGATTCGAGTCCTTTTGTTGTCGATCCAGGGGATTCGTGAGATGAAACGCTTAATACATCCTCGTGCAATATACCCAATAAAACTCGGAGATAGCGCGCTACCTCAACGTGTTGTTGATGCGGTATGGGGCTTTTTCTCTGCTTATGCTTTGGTTTTTGTCATTTGTATGTTGGCCTTGATGGCCACCGGTATGGAAGAGCTCAGCGCATTTTCTGCAGTCGCAGCAACCTTAAATAACCTCGGCCCGGGTTTAGGGGATGTAGCCGTTCATTTTCGTGATGTGAATGACACGGCAAAATGGATCCTAATTTTATCCATGTTATTTGGCCGCCTAGAAATATTTACATTGTTAGTTTTATTCACCCCCACATTTTGGCGTAGCTAAGGAGTTAGTGTGTCTAGAGTACTGTTCTTATATTCGACCCGAGAAGGTCAAACTAAAAAGATACTTCAAAGTATTGAGGAACGGATGGAACACGTTAAGTGTGACTATTTTGACATACATGAGCTACCACAAATCGATTTTTCGCATTATCAAAAAGTACTGGTGGGTGCATCAATTCGCTATGGCCGCCTAAATAAAAAGCTCTATGAGTTTGTAGATCAGAACCTGCAGCAGTTGAAGAGTAGTAATTCTGCTTTCATTTGTGTCAATCTCACTGCCAGAAAAGAAGATGAAGGAAAAGACACGCCGGAAGGTAGCGTTTATGTGAAAACCTTTTTATCCAAGTCTCCTTGGCAGCCTGAGTTAATTGGCGTGTTCGCTGGTGCTTTGCGTTATCCTCAATATCGCTGGTTTGATAAAATGATGATCAAATTCATCATGAAAATGACTGGGGGAGAAACGGATACAACAAAAGAAATTGAATATACCAATTGGAAGAAAGTTAAAATTTTTGGTGATAAATTTAAAAATATGTAAACAAACCCTTTGATTTGCTAGCTTTTTATACGGTTAACATAAAAAAGTAATAAAACTGAAAAAAACTGTTGCCAATTCATTATCCCCGCCTATAATGCGCCTCACTGACACGGTACTGCGGAACGCAAAACAGTGTTAGTGAGAGGTGAATATCCTATCCAAAAATAATTTCGAAAAGTGTTTGACACCGGATTTGAAATCGATAGAATAGCCCTCCGTTTTCGAGTAAGTCTCGAAAACAATGCTCTTTAACAATATAAACCTATCAATCTGTGTGGGCACTCGTCGGATAAACATCCAAAAGATTTTATCAATGATACGAGTGACCAATCGAATAAGATTTCTTTTTAAGAAAGATTATTTGGCACAGTCAATTCAACATTACATTACTTTTAATTAAGTAGTGCATGTTATCAGTATTCATTGAGCCGACACTTCGGTGTCACAAAAAACTTTAATTGAAGAGTTTGATCATG
>NZ_RJVQ01000106.1 GCF_003856525.1 Vibrio viridaestus | reverse complement strand
TTTTTTCTCATGTTCAGGCAGGGATGTTCTCACCTAAGCTTAGAACCTTTACCAAAGGTGATGCGGAGAGATGGGTAAGCACAACCAAAAAAGCCAGTGATTCTGCATTCTGGCTTGAGGTTGAAGGTAATTCCATGACCGCACCAACAGGCTCCAAGCCAAGCTTTCCTGACGGAATGTTAATTCTCGTTGACCCTGAGCAGGCTGTTGAGCCAGGTGATTTCTGCATAGCCAGACTTGGGGGTGATGAGTTTACCTTCAAGAAACTGATCAGGGATAGCGGTCAGGTGTTTTTACAACCACTAAACCCACAGTACCCAATGATCCCATGCAATGAGAGTTGTTCCGTTGTGGGGAAAGTTATCGCTAGTCAGTGGCCTGAAGAGACGTTTGGCTATAGCGGTCAGGTGTTTTTACAACCACTAAACCCACAGTACCCAATGATCCCATGCAATGAGAGTTGTTCCGTTGTGGGGAAAGTTATCGCTAGTCAGTGGCCTGAAGAGACGTTTGGCT
>NZ_RJVQ01000105.1 GCF_003856525.1 Vibrio viridaestus | reverse complement strand
AAATAAGTTATTCTCCTGGCTTCATCAAATAAAGAGTCGAATGATGTTGGCGAAATCACATCGTCACCCATTGGATTGTTTATTTGTATGCCAAGAGAGTTACAGCAGTTATACATTCTGCCATAGATTATAGCTAAGGCATGTAATAATTCGTAATCTTTTAGCGTATTAGCGACCCATCGTCTTTCTGATTTAATAATAGATGATTCAGTTAAATATGAAGGTAATTTCTTTTGTGCAAGTCTGACTAACTTTTTTATACCAATGTTTAACATACTTTCATTTGTAATAAACTCAATGTCATTTTCTTCAATGTAAGATGAAATAAGAGTAGCCTTTGCCTCGCTATACATTTCTAAATCGCCTTGTTTTTCTATCGTATTGCGAGAATTTTTAGCCCAAGCCATTAATGGATCATTTTTCCATTTTTCAATAACATTATTGTTATACCAAATGTCATATCCTATAATCTGGTTTTTGTTTTTTTGAATAATAAATGTTACTGTTCTTGCGGTTTGGA
>NZ_RJVQ01000104.1 GCF_003856525.1 Vibrio viridaestus | reverse complement strand
CCCCAAAGAGTCTTCTGGATAAACAACCAAAGTTGTCTGCMATTATTTAAACATGATGCAGACTTTGATATTTGCCGGACTCAATTTTGAAACCTTACTTAAAAAGTAAGTTTTCCCAAGAACACTTGATTGTGTGTTGGTGTTTATCTTAATGATAAACATTGAGAACTTTTACAAACATTCTAAAAAGAATGTTTTGTCAGCTTTCCAAATTGTTAAAGAGCATGATTCTTCAAAAGAACCATTTCTAAATATTCTCACTAAGAACACTTAAAGATGGTGGAGCTATGCGGGATCGAACCGCAGACCTCCTCGCTGCCAGCGAGGCGCTCTCCCAGCTGAGCTATAGCCCCACAGTGCTCAAATCTAAACCGTATCAATCTGTGTGAACACTCGACAATAATCATCATCGTGTAAGGAGGTGATCCAGCGCCAGGTTCCCCTAGCGCTACCTTGTTACGACTTCACCCCAGTCATGAACCACAAAGTGGCAAGCGTCCTCCCGAAGGTTAAACTACCTGCT
>NZ_RJVQ01000100.1 GCF_003856525.1 Vibrio viridaestus | reverse complement strand
ATTTGCTTTAGAATCCTTAGCCCCCTAAACATAATCTTTAATTTCAGCCTTAAGACACTAAACTAATTTAAGGAGTATAATCACATTTGCTATTAAGTATGCAATACGCTCACCTTATTACTTTCCCCCCTATTATTATATATACCCTATACTATATAAACTTCTTTCTTCTAATTCTATCAGCAGTGTATTCTACTTACCAAATTGAAATAATTTTTAATGCTTTTAAATRTAACCACATTTGAGTACATAAAAGTATGAAAAAATATCGTTAAATTGACMTCAATTGAAAACAATATTATCTTATAAACTCCTAATCTAAACAATTTTGCTGTATATCCCTCTTACAAAAAATTAAATATAAATTTATCTTCATAATATAACCTTAATAGACTATATATATTTAGGAAGTACAATCATATTTGCTTTAGAATCCTTAGCCCCCTAAACATAATCTTTAATTTCAGCCAGCCTTAAGACACTAAACTAATTTAAGGAGTATAATCACATTTGCTATTAAGTATGCAA
>NZ_RJVQ01000099.1 GCF_003856525.1 Vibrio viridaestus | reverse complement strand
CCCCTAGACCACTAGGCCAACAATTGCAAATCCATATACAAYCACACTTAAAYAACAAACACCKATCCAACACAATCACACACACTCGACTACTCAACAAAACTATCGATCACTCGCAAACTCAATCACCAACACAATCAAACATTCACTCAATCACTCAATCACTCACTCACTCAATCTCTCACTCACTCAATCACTCAATCTATCAATCAATCACTCACTCACTCAGTGAATCAATCAACCAATCAWTCATTGACCAACTCATCACATCACTGTCACAATGATCACACTGTTTGCGTGTGTGTCTGAGTGTTTGGGTGAGACATCGAGTACGAGTATGATTGYCGACTGKATGGAGGGAGACAYGACAGATCACGGAGGTGAGTGGAATTAGCTGTGATGTGCTGACCGATCAGACGGTCACCTGTTTGGCACACTGTGCACAAGTTTGTCGAACACTGTCAAGCACACAACCGACTGAACCTTACAACGTCAGCTGACACTTGCTCATCACAACTTGCTCATCACA
>NZ_RJVQ01000013.1 GCF_003856525.1 Vibrio viridaestus | reverse complement strand
AGCTTTCTGAATTAACAAATTTGCTTGGCGACCATAGCGATTTGGACCCACCTGATTCCATGCCGAACTCAGAAGTGAAACGAATTAGCGCCGATGGTAGTGTGGGGTCTCCCCATGTGAGAGTAGGACATCGCCAGGCTTTTATTTAAGACGTCAAAGTCTGACCAATGCGGAGCGGTAGTTCAGTTGGTTAGAATACCGGCCTGTCACGCCGGGGGTCGCGGGTTCGAGTCCCGTCCGCTCCGCCACTTATTTAAAACCCAGCAGCAATGCTGGGTTTTGTCGTTTCTGGGTCCTGCAAAATCCTACCCTGACTGTCTATGTCTTCCTCTGTCTGGTGAGTACATCCTATTTCCAACCTCAATAATGAAAGTAAATTACAGAATGAGAGCCAAAATCAACGATTTAGTCATTTATGAATAAAATATACGTTCTAAAGTGAAATAAAAACAAAATAAATGTTGCATTCAATGTGAGGTAGATCTATATTTATCCCGTAGACGAAAGAAACTTACAACAACATTGAGGAGATAAGATTATGTTCGCTGCATTTGCTTATAACGTTTACTACATGACTAAAGACGCCAAAGAAACCGAAGCTCAAAAAGCCGACGTGAAAAAAGCGTAAGACACTGACGATAACGGAAGGAGACAAGATTATGTTTGCTGCTATTGCTTACAACGTTTACTACATGACCAAAGACGCAAAAGAAACCGAAGCACAAAAAGCTGACGTGAAAAAAGCGTAAGATAACCAACCAAACTATTAAGATAAGGAGAAAGACTATGTGGGGTGCATTCGCGTACAGCGCATTTTATCTAAAAAGTGATTATGACCTAGCCGGTAACAAAGTCGGTTCATCTAAAGAGAAAGAGAGCAAAAAGTAAGACGCCAGTCAGGCCATTGAGTCGGGGCCAAGCAAGAGCCGAGTGATAGTCACTCATCATCAGACTCACCTATCACTATCAGAGTATCGGACAACTCAATCGCATAACAAAAGAATCGTCCGGTATTATTTTCTAGATAACGTTTATATCAGCTTAGGCTTTACTCTGAACTAAATTCGCTTTTTCACTTTCAGACAGGAATGCAATTTCTAAACTGTTTTGTTGAGCTCTGAAAATCTGTTGTTCAGTCAGTCCAGCTTTTGGCGCCGCAAGATCGTACTCATGAATAAGCTCTATCCCTTCTACTGCTGGATCATCAGTATTAATAGTCGCTAAAATGCCGTGGTCTAAAAATTGTTTTAATGGATGATCTGTTAAATAAGGGATTGTACTGGTCTGAATATTAGACGTTAGACAAGACTCTATGCCGATAGCATTTTCAGCTAGGAAGTCCATCAGATTCATATCTTCAACTGCTTTTACACCGTGACCAATACGTATAGCGCCTAAATCATTTAACGCTTGCCATATACTTTCTGGTCCTGCAGCTTCACCTGCATGAACTGTAATGCTTAAATCGGCTTTTTTAACTTGTTCAAAATGTTCGGTGAACAATTGGCCTGGCTTACCTAGCTCATCACCTGCCAGATCGACAGCGACAAACTTCTGTTTAAATGTAAGGATAGCATCTAGCTCGCTTTTACAAGCTTCCACTCCAAAG
This sequence comes from Vibrio viridaestus, assembly GCF_003856525.1. GTDB lineage: Bacteria > Pseudomonadota > Gammaproteobacteria > Enterobacterales > Vibrionaceae > Vibrio > Vibrio viridaestus. Next base: position 115,551 of record NZ_RJVQ01000013.1, on the reverse strand, counting down.
GTTCTGCTCATAATACCAATTAACTTAGCCGGCACGCCAAAATCGCGTATGCCTGCTTCAACTCCATCTATAACTGCTTCGACAACATCTTTAATATTCAGATTGTGTGTCATAGCCATATAGTAAGGAGAAAACCGTAATTCAGCATAGTCGATCTGTGCTTGTTTTAAGTCTTCAATATTCTCGTAGGCAACTCTACGACAAGCATCTAGATCTCCAAGAGTTTTAACTCCCCAATCTAACTTGGATAGAAAGGCGACGAGCGAGGGCTGGGCTTCGGTCACACGAACGTGGGGTATTAGGTCATGTAGGTTACTTGCAGGCAGAGTGATATTAAACTTGTCTGCATGAGCGAGGATTGTCTCGGGTCTTATATTACCATCTAGATGACGGTGTAGATCGATAAGTGGAATCTCTGGATTATACATATACTTGCTATTTAGTTATTACTAAATAGCAAGTATAGGAATGATTGGTTCGTATGTCAGCCAATTTAACTAATACGTTGAACTCATATTAGTAAAGTTCTTTTAGCTTTCTGGTAAGCGTATTGCGTCCCCATCCAAGAACCTTGGCTGCGTCTTGCTTGTGACCGTTAGTATGATTAAGTGCTGCTTCTAATAGGATTCGTTCAAACTCAGGAAGTGCATAAGAAAGTAGTTCTGTTTGACCAGATGCCAATGCCGCTTTAGCCCAAGTTTCCAATTGTTGTTGCCATGTCGTATCGCCTTCGATATCGACGCTCTTTTTCTCTGAGAGTAATTCAGATGGTAAGTCACTAGGTAATACTTCAGAGCCAGTTGCCATTACAGTAAGCCAGCGACACATATTTTCTAATTGACGGACGTTACCTGGCCAGTCAAGTCGATTAAGAATTTCGACAGTCTTGCCATGAAGAGTCTTCATTTCTACACCCAGTTCTTCAGCTGCTTGAGCTAAGAAATGCTTAGTCAGTTTTTCAATATCCTGGCGTCTTTCACGTAGGGCAGGGATTTGAATTCGGATCACATTCAAACGGTGGAACAAATCTTCACGGAATTTACCTTGATGAACCAGTTTTTCTAGATTTTGGTGTGTCGCCGCAACGATACGAACATCGACTTTAATCGCTGAATGACCGCCCACGCGATAAAACTGACCATCAGCTAAAACGCGAAGCAAACGGGTTTGAATATCTAAAGGCATATCACCGATTTCATCGAGAAATAGCGTACCACCGTTTGCTTGTTCAAATCTGCCCTGACGCACATTGCTCGCCCCGGTAAAAGCTCCCTTCTCATGACCAAATAGCTCTGACTCTATTAAGTCTTTCGGGATAGCCGCCATGTTTAAAGCGATAAACGGCTTTTGCGCTCTAGGACTATGCCGATGAAGAGCATGAGCAACTAACTCTTTACCAGTACCTGATTCGCCATTTATTAAAACTGAAATCGATGAGCGAGATAGACGGCCGATCGCACGGAAGACTTCTTGCATGGCAGGAGCCTCACCTATTATCTCGGGTGCGTTGTCCGGTACTGCGAGTCGTGACGAGTGCTCTTTTTTCTGCTCTTGTCCATGTGCTATGGCTCTTTCGACCAGTGTCAGTGTTTCATCAACATCAAATGGTTTAGGCAGATATTCAAATGCCCCTTTTTGATAAGCGTTTACTGCTGCATCGAGGTCCGAGTGCGCAGTCATTATGATAACGGGTAAATCTGGAGAGCGATCATGTACCTGATGCAGTAACTCTATCCCATCAATCCCTGGCATTCTAATATCAGAAACTAATACATCTGGTGTTTCTCTTTCTAATGCCATAAGAACACTCTCTGCATCAGAGAATGTTTCACATTTTATGTCTGCGGAAGATAGTGTTTTTTCCATAACCCAACGTATGGAACTGTCATCGTCCACTACCCATACATATCCTTTACTCATAATTCCGTTCCTCAAAAAGCGAATACCTTGCTTAACTAATTGGCAGATAAATAGTGAATGTGGTTCTGCCTGGCCAGCTTTCTACGTCGATCTTTCCATTGTGCTGGTCTATTAAATTTTGTGAAATGGAGAGACCTAGCCCGGTTCCTCCCTCTCTACCACTCACCATCGGGTAAAACAAAGTATCTTGTAAATCGTGTGGGATACCCGGACCATTATCTATGATCTCTATACGTGCAACGAGCTTATGTCGTTGTCCGTGAATATTCGCCTGGTGCACTGTTCTAGTGCGCAAAATAATTTTTCCATGTGATTGACTCGATAATATTTGCGCTGCGTTGCTCACAATATTTAGTAGAGCTTGTTCTATTTGATCTGTGTCCATCATGATATTAGGCAGACTTGGATCATAGTCTCTTTCTATTATGAGATTCGCACTGGCCTCTAGTTCAACCAACTGGCGTACTTTTTCTAATATAAGATGCAAGTTTTCTGAATGCTTTTTCCCTGGCTTTTGAGGGCCAAGTAGTCTATCAACGAGAGCACGCAATCTGTCTGCCTGCTCAATAATTATCTGGGTATATTCGGTTAATGATTGATCTGGTAACATTCTCTCAAGTAGCTGCGCTGCACCACGAAGCCCTCCAAGGGGGTTTTTTATTTCGTGAGCGAGTCCTCGAACCAGTAGCTTTGCCGCCTGCTGCTGAGCATGTTGGTTAAGCTCCTGACTAAGACGGCGCTGCTGACCTATCTTACGCATTTCAACGAGCAACATTAGGTGTTTATCCCATGATAGAGGACTTACCGTTACCTCAAGCATTAATGGTTTTCCGTCAACAACAAAGGTGACATCACTATCCGTTATACTCTGTCCACTTTGTAGCGGTTGCGATAACAGCGCCAGATCCATCGATGCATGTTGAATTAAATTAGAGAGCGGTTGGTCGATAATACGTTTAGCGCTTTGAGAAAAAAGCTGCTCCGCTGCCGGGTTGGCATATCGTATACACAAAGACTCATCCAAGATTAATGTGGATGTGACAATATTATTTAATATTGTTGCACTAAGTTCATTACTCACCAGATATACCCTGTGTTCCATTATAATGCACTGCACAATTATGGTGCATTAAAAGTTATTAGTATGGCGCATGTTCTATGTAATACAACTGAATAGCTTCCAAATATCGACGAATTAATCCTATTTTGGGGCTAAATTATGAAATCGTTAGAAGATACGCATATTGCTAAGTTAATTAATGCAATTATCTTGCCCGAAATGCGCAAAAAAGGTGAGATTAGTTCAGTAAAGTGCAGTTGTTATATTGGGGGGTAACTGTCTGATTTAAAAAATAAAAGACCCTGGAAATCCAGGGCCTTTCAAAACTAAGATAATCAAAAATTGATTAGCAAGAGTAGTACATTTCGAACTCAACAGGGTGAGTTGTCATTGCTAGTTTAACTGTATCTTGAGATTTCAGTGCGATGTATGAATCGATGAAGTCATCAGAGAATACGCCACCTTCAGTCAAGAATGCGCGGTCTTCGTCTAGTGCAGCAAGAGCTTGTTCTAGAGAAGATGCAACTGTTGGGATCTTAGCTGCTTCTTCTGCTGGAAGATCGTAAAGGTCTTTATCAGCAGCATCTCCAGGGTGAATCTTGTTCTTAATTCCGTCAAGACCAGCCATAAGCATAGCTGCAAAACCTAGGTATGGGTTCGCTGTTGGATCTGGGAAGCGAACTTCGATACGAGCAGCTTTAGGGCTTGGAACTACTGGGATACGGATTGATGCTGAACGGTTACGTGCAGAGTAAGCAAGCATTACTGGAGCTTCAAATCCTGGAACAAGACGTTTGTACGAGTTAGTTGAAGCGTTAGTGAACGCGTTAATTGCGCGAGCGTGCTTAATGATACCACCGATGTAGTATAGAGCAGTTTCAGATAGACCGCCGTATTTATCACCAGAGAATAGGTTCACGCCATCTTTCGCTAGAGATTGGTGGCAGTGCATACCAGAACCATTATCACCTACTAGTGGTTTAGGCATGAAAGTTGCGGTTTTACCGTAAGCGTGAGCAACGTTATGGATAACGTATTTTAGGATCTGAGTTTCGTCAGCTTTAATAGTCATTGTGTTAAAACGAGTAGCAATCTCGTTTTGACCTGCTGTCGCTACTTCGTGGTGGTGTGCTTCAACTACAAGGCCCATTTCTTCCATGATCAAACACATAGCAGAACGGATATCTTGAGATGAATCAACAGGAGCTACTGGGAAGTAACCACCTTTAATACCTGGACGGTGACCTTTGTTACCTTCTTCATAAGAAGTATTGGTATTCCATGCTGCTTCGATATCATCGATTGAGTACATAGAACCAGAAATGTCTGATTTGTATTTTACGTCATCGAATAGGAAAAATTCTGGTTCTGGACCAAAAAGAACGGTATCTGCGATACCAGTTGAACGTAGGTATTCTTCAGCGCGTAGAGAGATAGAACGTGGGTCACGGTCGTAACCTTGCATTGTTGCAGGTTCTAAAATATCACAACGGATGTTTAGAGTAGCTTCTTCAGTAAATGGGTCAAGTACAGCTGTAGATGCATCTGGCATAAGAATCATGTCAGATTCGTTGATACCTTTCCAGCCAGCAACTGAAGAACCATCGAACATTTTACCGTCTTCGAAGAAATCAGCATCGACTTGGTGAGCAGGAATAGAAACGTGCTGCTCTTTACCTTTTGTATCTGTAAAGCGCAGGTCGATAAATTTAACTTCGTTTTCTTGGATCAGCGATAGAACATTTTCTACTGACATCTTGGATAACCTCCAGTGTTAAAAATTCGGTAAAAGCTCGATTTAATAGAAACTTAAAAAGCCATTAGCAATGGTTATGCACACAAATAAGCAGGCGAACCATCAACTTTAGACATTTAAGCCAAAATCGTGCCATAAAGTTAAATCCTTTTAATTCAATATCTTAGCAGAGATATATTCGCTGTCGACGCCAAGCATTGCACTAAAATGATCTCTGTTTGCACGTTAGTGGTGCAATTGTTGTTTTGTTGCACCAATAGTTGTCAAAACAGCTATTATTCAGCCCTAAAAATAGGCATTTTGTCAATCGTCAATTATGAAGATTTTATAGCGATTTTTTTAAGGACACTCAATTTAATATGTTTAACTAAAAATGATGCTGATTAAGATCACATATTTCTGGGTTTTTCCTCAAAATCTGGTACATTATTGACCGTTTTTATATTCAATCTACCGCTTAAGTTGAAATGTTCTTCTTAAGTTGTTGATAATTAAAGTGATGAACATTCCATGACGACTCAAAAGATAGAGAAATTAAGAAATATCGCGATTATTGCTCACGTTGACCACGGTAAAACAACGTTAGTAGATAAACTTCTACAACAATCTGGCACGCTTCAGTCACGTGGTGAAATTGAAGAGCGAGTCATGGACTCGAATGATATCGAGAAAGAACGTGGAATCACGATTCTCGCTAAAAATACAGCTATTAACTGGAACGATTACCGTATCAATATTGTTGATACCCCAGGACACGCTGACTTTGGTGGAGAAGTTGAACGTATCATGTCTATGGTTGACTCAGTACTGCTTATTGTTGATGCAGTTGACGGTCCGATGCCACAGACGCGCTTCGTTACTCAAAAGGCATTTAACTATGGCTTGAAGCCAATCGTTGTTATCAACAAAATCGACCGTCCAGGAGCTCGTCCTGATTGGGTTATGGATCAAGTATTCGATTTGTTTGACAATCTTGGTGCAAGTGATGAGCAGCTTGATTTCCAAGTCGTATATGCATCAGCACTAAATGGTTGGGCGACTTTAGAAGAAGGCGAAACTGGCGAGAACATGGAACCGTTGTTCCAAGCTATCGTAGACAATGTAGACGCGCCAAATGTGGACCTAGATGGTCCTCTTCAAATGCAGATTTCTCAACTTGATTACAGCTCATATGTAGGTGTTATCGGTGTTGCTCGCGTTACTCGTGGTAAAGTTAAACCAAATCAACAGGTTACTATCGTTGGTGCTGATGGTAAAAAGCGTAATGGTAAAGTGGGTACTGTACTTGGTTATCTGGGGCTTGAGCGCCATGAAATCGAACAGGCAACGGCTGGTGATATTATTGCGATTACAGGTCTTGGTGAACTAAAAATCTCTGACACGATTTGTGACCAAAACAACGTTGAGGCGATGACTCCACTTTCAGTTGATGAGCCAACTGTAACGATGACTTTCCAAGTTAATACCTCTCCATTTGCTGGTAAAGAAGGTAAATTCGTTACTTCGCGTAATATTCTTGAGCGTCTAGAGAAAGAGTTAGTGCATAACGTGGCTTTACGCGTAGAGCAAACTGACGATCCAGATAAATTCCGTGTGTCAGGTCGTGGTGAGCTTCACCTATCAATCCTGATCGAGAATATGCGTCGTGAAGGCTTTGAGCTAGCAGTATCTCGTCCAGAAGTTATCCTACGTGAAGAGAATGGCCAGCTAATGGAACCATTTGAAACCGTTACTATTGACGTTCTAGAAGAACACCAAGGCGGTATCATGGAGAATATTGGTATCCGTAAAGGTGAACTGAAGGATATGTCTCCAGATGGTAAGGGTCGTGTTCGTTTAGACTTCGTTATGCCTTCTCGTGGCTTGATTGGTTTCCAAACTGAGTTTATGACGCTAACTTCTGGTTCCGGCTTGCTATACCATACATTTGATCATTATGGTCCACATAAAGGCGGCACGATTGGTCAACGTAATAACGGTGTGTTGATTTCAAACGCAACGGGTAAAGCATTGACGTACGCACTGTTCAATTTGCAAGAGCGCGGTCGTCTGTTTACTGAGCATGCTGATGAAGTGTATGAGGGTCAGGTTATCGGTATCCATAACCGTTCTAACGACTTAACAGTAAACTGCCTTAAAGGAAAACAGTTAACTAACGTTCGAGCCTCTGGTACTGATGATGCACAAGTTCTGACTCCTGCCATTAAGTACACACTAGAGCAGGCTCTAGAGTTTATTGATGACGATGAGCTAGTGGAAGTTACTCCTGAAAGTATTCGTATCCGTAAGAAATATCTGACTGAAAATGATCGTAAGAGAGCTTACCGTTCAGAAAAATAATACGGTGAGTTAGAATCAGATCGTAAAAAAGGGAGCGAAAGCTCCCTTTTTGTTAGTCTAGCTGCTTTATAAATTTGTCTGATTCTGAAATGGCGATATTCATTTGATTAATAGCATTTTGAATATCTCCCTGAAGATTAGAGAATTCGCCTTTGAGTGATGTTACAGCACTGGCGTTTAAATTGTGTTTTAGATAGAGCGTATTATCCCTTAGCGCATTTAATACAGGGACCATTTTCTTCTCTGCTCTTTTCATAGCTGTAATCATTAAGCTATAAGATTTACGAGTTGCTTTGAGTTTGGTTGCACTATTTCGGCGCAATGATTGATTAGTATATTCATCCAACTCGTTTTCCCATTCGTCGAATAGCGCATCCGCGACATCTTCTATCGCTGCAATACGATTTTGTACATCTTCAACTGCATCAGAGCTTTTTTCATATTCGCTATTTATTCTGTCGTAGGTTTGTTCTAATTCACCACCATCGTAATTGGATAACGTTTTGAGTTGTTCGTAAGCTGACTTAAATTCTTCCTGCGCTTTCTTCTGAGAAGCTTGTGCATCTTCAACGCGATCAACCATAATATCTCTTTTCTGATAGCCAACTTTTTCCATTGCAGAGTAATATGCCGATTGGCAACCCGTTATAATCGAGACAAGAGAAAGGCAAATTAGTAGTTGTCGCATTTCATGTTCCTTTTTAGATTTATATACTAAGACCGAAGCCTTAGGTTAGGAGATAACGTGAACTTACAATATCATTATCGGCAAGTCATATCGTGTGTTACCTACATATATTATCGGATTTTGAAGGATAGAATAAACGTCAATGCGGGGTATTTGGCCTACATAACGTTGTTATCGCTAGTTCCAATGATGACAGTTCTTATTTCAATTATGTCATCTGTTTCGGCATTTAGTGAGGCAAGTGCAGTTATTCACCGCTTTGTTATTGATAATTTTGTCCCTGCTGCAGGCGATGCGGTTAGTGATGCTTTAACGGATTTTGTTGCAAACACAGGGAAAATGACGGCGATGGGTGCCTCTTTTCTATTTGTTACTGCAATCATGCTGATTTCAAATATCGATAAAAGTCTAAACGTAATTTGGCGTACTAATAAAAAGAGGCGCTGGGTATTGTCATTTTCTATGTATTGGATGGCTCTTACGTTAGGACCTATTTTAGTCGGGGCCAGTATTGCTGTTTCATCATATATAACATCGCTAAAAATCCTGGAAAATGAAACATTAACTGGTGTTTACCATCTCGTTCTGTCCAAGCTGCCTTTTTTACTGTCATTCTTTGCGTTTTCTGCATTATATTTAATTGTGCCGAACCGACCGGTAAAACTGGCTAATGCAGTGATCGGTGCGGTAGTGTCTGCGTTATTGTTTGAGCTCAGTAAGATAGCATTCGCATTGTATGTCACGCACTTTCCATCCTATCAGCTTATCTACGGCGCATTGGCAGCAATACCTATTTTGTTTGTTTGGGTTTATCTATGCTGGATTATCGTTCTTATTGGTGCGGAGGTGACAGCATCTTTAGGGGAAAAAGAACAGTGGCAGATAAACATGGTAGACTCTCATGCAGAGCTAGATAGCAAAAGTAGGGATAAGAGTGATAGCGCTGATTCAAAGAGTGAGTGAGGCTTCCGTTCGAGTGGAAGGTGAGGTTGTCGGTAGCATAGAAAAAGGTTTACTGGTTCTTTTGGGTGTAGAGAAAGGTGATGATGAAGCCAAAGCCAAAAGGTTAGTAGAAAGAGTGACATCTTACCGAGTATTTGAAGATGAAAATGGCAAGATGAACTTAAATGTTCAGCAGGTTGATGGGAAGTTATTAGTTGTTTCGCAATTTACCCTTCCTGCAGATACAAAAAAAGGGACGAGAGCTGGCTTTTCAAGAGGTGCGGACCCACAAGATGCGAATCGTTTATATACTTTTTTCTCAGAGCAATGTCGGCAGGTGCTACCCACTGAGAATGGGATATTTGCAGCAGATATGAAAGTCTCACTTGTTAATGATGGACCAGTGACTTTTTGGCTTCAAGTATAGAAAAGCGAAAGGAACACGCTGAGGTATTTTAAGGAAAAATCATGTTCAAAATTATCAGCCCAACAACAGAAAATCAGCTGAATAAATATTATCAGTTTCGCTGGCAGATGCTACGAGAACCCTGGCATTTACCTATGGGGTCAGAACGTGATGAATACGATCCTATGAGTCATCACAGGATGATTGTTGATAGTCGTGGTAGACCTATGGCAGTAGGGCGTTTGTATATTACGCCTGATTGCGAAGGGCAAATCCGTTATATGGCCGTTAAGTCAAATCATCGTAATAAGGGCATGGGGTCACTACTTTTAGTCACTCTCGAATCGCTTGCGCGAAAAGAAGGCGCGAAAAGGATTGTATGTAATGCCAGAGAGCAGGCAATCCCTTTCTATGAGAAAAATGGCTTTGAGAGACGTGGTGATCTGAGCGAAGAGTTTGGTCCAATTAAGCACCAGCAAATGGTGAAACCATTGGATCCGATGGCGACGGTTCAGAGAAAACCCGAATGGTGTGTTGAGCTTCAAAAGCGTTGGAATCAACAAATTCCTATCAGTGATAAGATGGGGATAAAAGTGAGTCAATATACGGGCTACGAATTTGAATGTAGCGCACCAATAAATCCTAATATTAATCCACATAACACTATGTTTGCTGGCTCTGCATTCACGTTAGCAACACTAACTGGCTGGGGAATGGCTTGGTTGCTTATGCGAGAAAGAAGCTTGGCTGGAGACGTTGTGCTGGCTGATAGCCATATTCGTTATCGTCATCCTATTACTGAATCAGCTTTGGCTTCAACCAGCCTCGACGAGATTAGTGGCGATTTAGACAGGCTCAAATCTGGTAGAAAAGCGCGTATTATTGTGAAGGTTTTCATCTACAGTGGTGATTTGCCTGCCGCTGAGTTTACGGGGACCTATATGTTGATTCCAAACTACAAAGAACTTATCGCTTAGTCATCAACATTACACTCAATCTTCTGATTTTTACTATCAAGAAGATTGAGTGTGGTACTGCCACATTTATCGCTTTTTAAACTGAAAATGAGTTTGCCTTTACGCCACGATGCTAAGTCTAAATCCCCAGCTAATTTCTCTCCCAGTCCTGGTCCTTGAAGCTTATTTGAATTGATAGATAAAAGGCCTCTTTTGGCCGCAATATGTATATCACTCACTGAAAAAGGTTGGGTTATTATCGTACTTTCCCCCGGGATCATCATTGTCCCGTTACGAATGTCGATACTCATATCGCCACTCAGAGTTTGGTTAAAGACATTTTGATTTCCCGATAATCCCTGGCTGTGCATTTTAACGTCAGCGAGACCATCGATTGAGAACGGGAGATTTAAGTATTGAGTCAGATCTTCTAACGGTAAGCTATCTGTTTCTAGATCCATATTCCATGTTTGCTCATTAGGTGAATAATTCCATGCCCCTTTGGCGGCTATGTAGCCTTTTTTTAAAGGAATGAATAGTCGATCAAGAGACCAAGTTTGCTGAGTTGTATGCATTTGAAGTATTCCCTGGGTTCCTTTCAGCATACCGTAACTGATGTTATTTGCGGAAAGTTCCAGCGATCCACTCCAAAGTCCCCATTGATTTTTATTAAGAATATTTGCATTGGTGAGATCACCATTGATTCCGGACAATTGCCAATATGGTTTCGATGCTAGTTGAATTATTTGGCTATTACGTAGTTCAAAATTCTCAACGTAGATATGGTTAAAAGGCATTATTGATGGGGATAGAAGATTGTTTTTTGAATCAATAAAATACTTAATATTCTCTGCATGAAGCTTGTTTATATCAAGTGATGTTGGGGTAGCTGTAGCGGATAGGCTAACGTATCCATCGAGCAGTTCAACGGAGAAGTCATCTAAAGAAATTCTTTCAGGAGAGACATTCATTTTTATTGTTGGATTCACCCATTGCTTCTCGGCGAAAATGGCGCCTTCCGCTGATGCTGAAAGGCTCATGTTTTTTTGTTGCCAGATGTTATCCAGTCCCAATGTGACATTTTTGGCCGATAGGGATAAGTCGCTTACTTCCAGATGTTGGGTTTTCAATGAGCTGTGAAGGAGATCTATCTGTTTTATTGATGCAACTCGCCAAGGAAGAGTATTGTTTAAGGTCTCAAATGTTTTTAATGTCTCGGGTGTGACGTTTAGCTGGTTAACTGTGGCAGCAAAAACTTCCCAGTCACCGCCATTGAGTTGCTCAGCTTGAAGTGATATCTGACTGCTATTGAACTCAAACGAGAGTCCATAGACTTTACTGTCTTTTTCTAGATGGTCCGCATCGAGTAGGACATTACTTAGTTCAAGGTTATTCACTTTTAAGGAGGGCGTCTGTAACTGAATTTCACCTAATGGAATGATGGTATTCTCAAGCCATGTTGGGTGTTTTATTTGGATATTAGCATTATTAAATTGAACTCCATCACTATGGTAGCTTGCGTTTGTTACCGCCACTTGATGAGTCTCGAAGAAACGAAGTTTTTCTTTAAACAGAGGCTTTAACTCCGATAGGTCAATATCGGAAATGAGTATTGAATCAAGTTGAATTGGTGATGTAGCAGATGGTAACGAACTTGAAAGCCAAATCGTAATAGCACTCACCTTCGAATCTTCACCAAGTTGAACTCCAGTTAACTTGAGCTCTCTGGGGTATTCGTAAGTAGCATTTGATACTTCTATGTCACCAGACAGATAGTTTTTACTTAGCCAGTTAATCGAATAAGTTAGATAGGTTGGATTATGGAGTACAATAACAGACGCTGCTGCCAATAGGGCGAGTAAAGCTAACACAAGCATTAGTAATCTGTAGATGAATGTCCCCATGAGTTCTTCCTCAATGTTTAACTCATTACAGATTAAACAAAAATAGAATTGCTTCAACGAAAAAAGCCCCGTTAGGGGCTTTAATCATAGTTAAAGTAACTAAATTTCTCGACTAGCTATTAATCTAGTTGTGGTCCAGCAGCAACTAGAGATTTACCTTCTGCGTTATCAGTGTACTTCTCGAAGTTGTTGATAAAGCGAGTTGCTAGATCTTTCGCTTTGCTTTCCCATTGTAGTGGATCAACATAAGTGTCACGTGGGTCCAAGATTGCTGGATCAACACCTGGAAGAGCAGTTGGAACTTCTAGGTTGAAGATTGGCACTTGTTTAGTGTTAGCTTTATCGATAGAACCATCAAGGATTGCGTTGATGATACCACGAGTATCTTTGATTGAGATACGTTTACCAGAACCGTTCCAACCAGTGTTAACCAAGTAGGCTTCTGCACCAGCCGCTTCCATACGTTTAACTAGAACTTCTGCGTATTTAGTTGGGTGTAGAGTTAGGAACGCAGCACCGAAACATGCAGAGAATGTTGGAGTTGGTTCGGTGATACCACGTTCAGTACCTGCTAATTTTGCAGTAAAACCAGATAGGAAGTGATATTTAGTTTGTTCTGCAGTTAGTTTGGATACTGGTGGTAGAACACCGAATGCGTCAGCTGACAGGAAGATAACTTTCTGAGCTGCACCACCTTTAGATACAGGTTTAACGATGTTATCGATATGATAGATTGGGTAAGAAACACGAGTGTTTTCTGTTTTAGAGCCATCATCAAAGTCGATAGAACCATTTGCAAGTACAGTCACGTTTTCTAGCAGTGCATCACGACGGATTGCATTGTAGATTTCTGGCTCAGCTTCTTTAGAAAGGTTGATAGTTTTAGCATAACAACCACCTTCGAAGTTAAATACGCCTTCGTCATCCCAACCGTGTTCATCATCACCGATTAGAGCGCGGTTTGGATCGGTAGATAGTGTAGTTTTACCAGTACCAGATAGACCGAAGAAGATTGCTACGTCACCATCTTTACCCATGTTTGCAGAACAGTGCATTGCTGCAATGTCTTTAAGAGGCAAGAAGTAGTTCATCATAGCGAAGATGCCTTTTTTCATCTCGCCGCCGTACCATGTACCGCCGATAACTTGCATGCGTTCAGTTAGGTTGAACACTGTGAAGTTTTCAGAGTTAAGGCCGTGTTCTTTCCACTTGCTGTTCGTGCATTTTGCACCATTCATTACAACGAAAGTTGGTTTAAATGTTTTTAGTTCTTCTTCAGAAGGACGGATAAACATGTTAGTTACGAAGTGAGCTTGCCATGCAACTTCAGTGATGAAGCGTACACATAGACGAGTATCAGGGTTAGCACCACAGAAAACGTCAACAACAAATAGACGTTTGTTAGAAAGCTGACCAGTTACTAAATCTTTTAGATCGTTCCATACAGCTTGAGTTGTTGGTTTGTTATCATTTTTAGCATAATCAGAAGTCCACCACATAGTATCTTTAGTAGTGTCATCTTTTACGATAAATTTGTCTTTTGGTGAGCGACCAGTAAAGATACCAGTGTCTACAGCGACGGCTCCAAGCTCTGTTACAATACCTTTTTCATAACCTTGAAGGTTATCCGCAGTTTCTTCTGCGAAAAGGACGTCATAGCTAGGGTTTCTAACAATCTCGGTGGTGTTTGAGATGCCATAAATGCTAAGATCAATTTGTGCAGCCTTATTTTGTTCCATAACGGTCATAGGTGCTCCTTAATAAAATTGTAGGGAATTTAATTTTGAAAGTTTTGAAAGTTTTGAAAGTTTTTTCTTCATCTGCCGCCATCCTATCAACGCACTGAAACCAAAACAGAGATACGGCTCAAAAAATAACCATGATTTTTATGTGTAAATATGCCTTGTATCACATATTTAGTCTGCCCGTTTTAGCAAATTGATCTAGAATAAACTATGTGTAAATATTTGACTGAAATTTACATTTCAAAAGAATATTAATGAAATGGAAAGTTCATCTTGTGGTTTTTCTATCTGACTTCGCTATTTTTAGCAAAAAAAAGACCAGTTTCTATACTGGTCTTCATAAACTTTAGTTGAATATTCTTAATGAAGGGTATCGTTATTTTTCTCTTGACAAGAGAGTAGCTGAGTCACTTCTGCTTCATCAAATCGGTAGGTTGTTCCGCAATAATCACAATGTAGTGATACGTCACCTTGCTCTTCAAGAATGCTATACACTTCGTCTTTGGATATCGTTAAAATGGCTGCTTCGCTTCGCTCGCGAGAGCAACTACACTCAAAATGTACTTCATTTGGTGCAAACAGTTGCACCTTTTCTTGGTTGTAAAGACGATAAAGAAGCTCTTGGGCATCTAGTGTAAATAACTCCTCATTGCGGATGGTTGCAGTCAATTGTTCTAAATGCTCAAAATCGCTTGGGCTGCCTTTACCATCAGGAACAACTTGTAAGAACATCCCTCCAGCTTTAGGTGTGTCATAAGTCGTTAGATCTGTGCGAATCCATATTTTAGTCTTTAATTGTTCTGAGCGTTCAAAATAGCTTTCTAGGATTTGCGCAAGGTTGTCACCTTCTAAGCCAACAATACCCTGATAGCGCTCTCCTTGTTTTGGCTCGATGGTTATCACCAAATGACCTTTGCCTAACATATCATGAATCGAAGCGTCTTCAGGAAGTGCCCCTTCCCATCTCGCAACACCACGTACCTTCTGATTATGGTTTCCATTAATCACAGCTAAAGATACTGGACCATCTCCTTGTAGTTGGAGGGTAATAGAACCTTCAAACTTAATTGTTGCTGTTAATAGTGTCGTCGCAACGAGAAGCTCGCCTAATAATGACTGTATTGGCGTTGGATAATCCGTGCTGGATATAATTTGATGATAAGCGTCGTCAAGTTGAACTAGCTCTCCTCGAACAGACAAATCTTCAAAAAGGTAGCGGTGTAATACGTTCTTCGCCATTAATGGAAACTCCAGCATTTATTGATGTTTAAATTTAATGATGTCGCGTCTCTGTTTTTTATCAGGACGTCTTTCGGGACTTGGGTTATGAGCATTCAACTTACGTTGCAGAGCCTGCAACTCGCGTTTTTTGATACTGTCTTCAGTTTCTGAATACAACGTTTGAGCCTCTGGAGCGCTACGTCTCTGCCCAGACAGTTTTTCTATGACAACGGTCTTCTCTTCATTACCTTGTCTCAGTGTAATCGTAGCACCCACTTCGACCAATTTACTTGGTTTACTTCTTTGGCCATTATAGTGAACTTTACCGCCATCGACCATATTTCTGGCGACAGAGCGAGTTTTATAGAACCTAGCTGCCCATAGCCATTTATCCAAACGAATAGCGTCTTCAGGGGAACTCATTTGTGGTTTTATCCTCTAACTGCTGTTTATCATATACTCTTATGGTGTATTAATGGTGTCTCAAGCTCTTAATTCAAGGGGGAGGACGCTTTACTTAAAGTGGTACGAAAAATAGAATATGGTCTATTTTGATGGTTTTCTGCTAGTTATCAGAGAAACTGGCGGCAGAAATCACCATTTTTCATTAATAAAAAAACAGGGAACGTGTCCTTGAGTTGGTTTACATTTCAAAAATATTGGCAATCTCACCAGGGGCAATTGAGCCTCGTGCTATTTTGTTTTCTACTTTTCCTTAGTGTATGGAAGCTGGGAGAGTTAGTGTGGTTTCCTGTAAAAACCACGGATGTTCAAAAGTGGAAACCAGCAAATACTGAGGTGCAGGCAGAGAATATTAGAGTTGATCTTAGTTCGATTAAATCAGCAAATTTATTTGGAATCAAATCGGTAAATGAAAAACAACCAAAAGAAAAACAATTGAACACCAACGCACCAAAGACGAAATTGAGTTTAAAACTAGTGGGGTTAGTTTATGCTGCTGATCGAAGTAGTAGTTTGGCTATTATCTCCAACCAAGGAACTCAACAGACTTATGGAATTGATGAGCCTCTTGATGGTTCTAAAGCGAAGCTAATAGCGGTGCTGGAAGATAGGGTCATCATTAATAACCAAGGACGCGAAGAAACCCTATTTTTAGAAGAGAATCCCCCAGCTAACGGCTCGGATATTTCAGGCAGTCATAAAGAGGGTTTATCTTCGAGGGATGTATCGAATAGTCATGTTGAGCCGGTTGAGTCATTAGAAGGTGTTCGAGATGCCGTAATGACAGATCCTAACCAAATATCACGTTTTCTAAGTTTCTCCGAGTTCAGAGAGGATGGCAAAGTGATTGGCTATAAGCTTAACCCGGGGCAGTCAAAAGTCTTATTTGAGTCTACAGAATTGGAACCTGGGGATGTTGCCCTTGAAGTCAACGGCATTAAATTATCAGATTCAGAGCGAATACCATCAGTAATAGAAGAGTTGTTTACAACTGGATCATTAGATTTGTTGGTGTTTCGCAATGGTAAAGAACAACAAATTAACATTCAGTTATAACGTCGCTACACAGTGATTTAGGAGTAAATAAGACGTGAAGCATTGGCTACGACAAAGAAGTACATGGTTATTAGCGGGAAGCCTCGTTTTTTCTCCGTTAGCGTTAGCGAACGAATATAATGTGAGTTTTAAAGGCACGGATATTCAAGAGTTCATCAATATTGTTGGGCGTAATTTACATAAAACAATCATTGTTGATCCTTCTGTCCGCGGGAAAATAGATGTTAAGAGTTACGACGCTCTGACTGAAAAACAGTACTACAGTTTCTTTCTAAACGTTTTGGAAGTTTACGGTTTTTCTGTCATTGAAATGAAAGATGGCGTGCTCAAAGTAGTAAAAGCAAAAGATGCGAAAATGTCTGCCATTCCTGTTGTCGGGGATGGGGATAAAACGTATGCCGATAGTGTTATTACCCGAGTGGTTGCAGTTCATAACGTTTCTGTAAAAGAGTTATCTCCATTATTGCGTCAACTCGTCAATAATGCGGGCTCTGGTAATGTCGTGCATTACGATCCAGCCAATATCATCCTTCTTACTGGTACATCAGCGGTTGTTGATCGCCTAGCTGAAATTATTCGTCGCGTTGATCAGGTTGGTAATACTGATGTGGATGTTGTTGCGTTACGCAATGCATCAGCATCAGAAATTGTTCGTATTGTAGATGCTTTGAATAAAGCAGACGCAAAAGATACACCTGATATGTTAAAGCCTAAACTGGTTGCTGATGAAAGAACAAACTCTGTTCTCATTTCTGGTGAACCTAAAGTGCGTACGAGAATCCATAACTTGATTACTCAGATGGATGTTGAGATGGCGACTCAAGGGAATACCCGTGTTGTCTACCTCAAATATGCCAAAGCAAAAGATATGGTTAACGTACTAAAGGGCGTGTCGGAGAATATGCAGGCTCAGAGTAAAAATAAAGGTACGGTTAGTGTTTCTGGTGGTGGCTCTACGCCTAGCTCTGGCGCGTCTTCATCAGGTTCCTCTGTCGCTAACGTTAGCACTGCTAGCGGGGATGTGATGATTGCTGCGCATGATGCAACGAACTCTCTTGTTCTAACCGCCCCTCATGACATTATGAAGTCGATGTTAAATGTAATCTCTCAGCTTGATATTCGTCGGGCCCAAGTTCTGATAGAAGCTCTGATAGTTGAGATGAATGAAGGGGATGGCATCAATCTCGGTGTCCAATGGGGGTCGATAGAAAGTGGTTCAGTGATTCAGTACGGTAATACGGGGAGTAATATTGGAGATGTCATGGTCGGCTTAGAAGAAGCCAAAGACCAGACAGCGACAGAATACTACTATGATAGTAGCGGTACACGTCACTCTTATACCACGACAAACTCCGGCGATTATTCTAGCTTAGCGGATGCGCTAAGTGGTGTAGAAGGTGCAGCTGTAAGTATTATGATGGGTGACTGGACTGCATTGATTAATGCGGTTTCCACGGATTCACAGTCCAATATTTTGTCTTCTCCAAGCATCACCGTAATGGACAATGGTGAAGCGTCCTTTATCGTTGGCGAAGAAGTGCCGGTTTTAACAGGTTCGACATCCAGTTCGAATAATAGCAATCCATTCCAAACGGTTGACCGTAAGGAAGTCGGTATAAAGTTAAAAGTTGTGCCGCAAATTAACGAAGGTGACTCAGTTCAACTCAATATCGAGCAAGAAGTCTCCAATGTTTTAGCCGCTGATGGCGCAGTAGATGTTCGATTCGGAAAACGTCAACTCAATACGACTGTCATGGTTCAAGACGGGCAGATGTTGGTTTTGGGGGGGCTGATTGATGAGCGTACACAAGAAAGTGAATCTAAAGTGCCGCTTCTGGGCGATATTCCTCTTTTAGGTTATTTATTCCGCTCGACCAGCACTAAGGTTGAGAAGAAGAATCTAATGGTATTTATCAAGCCAACCATTATTCGCGATGGCGTGACAGCTGATGGCGTTACTCAGCGTAAATATAACTACTTGCGCGCGGAACAGCTTTATAAGGCTCAGGATAACTTAAAACTGATGGGTGATAAGAAGCCACCTGTCATGCCTGAGTTTGGCCAAGATATTCAACATGCTCCAGAGATACAAGCTTTCATAGATCAAATGGAATCTAAGAAGGAGTAACAATGGAACGCTTGCCCTATGGTTTTGCCAGCCGTTTTAAGTTGGTTTATACCGAGCCAGAGACACTGTTTTACGTTGAGCCTCTCAATCTAGAGGCTCTTCAAGAGGCTCATAGAGTTCTAAAAGTACCATTTAGCCTTACTAGCATTAAGGATGATGATTTTGAAGCTGTATTGACGGAGGTGTATCAAAAAGACGCCTCTGAAGCACGGCAGATTATGGAAAATCTAAGTTCGGATGAAGACTTCTTTTCACTAGCAGAAGAATTACCAAAAAATCAGGATTTACTCGATTCGGACGATGATGCTCCAATTATCAAGCTAATTAATGCCATGTTAAGTGAGGCAATTAAAGAAGGCGCATCCGATATTCATATTGAGACGTTTGAAACATCCTTGTCGATTCGTTTTCGAGTTGATGGTGTTTTGCGGGACGTTTTGACACCAAATAGAAAGCTTGCTCCTTTGCTTGTCTCTAGAGTTAAAGTAATGGCCAGACTTGATATCGCTGAAAAGCGTGTGCCTCAGGATGGGCGTATATCGTTGCGAATTGGTGGCCGGGCAGTAGATGTTAGGGTTTCTACCATGCCTTCTTCCCATGGTGAGCGAGTCGTATTGAGGATACTTGATAAGAATGCGACACGTTTGGACCTATACAGCTTGGGAATGACCGAGTCTAATCATGAAGCTTTTCGTACTTTGATTCAGCGACCTCATGGCATCTTATTGGTTACTGGTCCTACTGGTTCGGGTAAATCGACCACGTTATATGCAGGACTTCAAGAGCTCGATTGTAATGAAAAAAATATTCTCACAGTCGAAGATCCTATCGAGTTTGATATTGATGGTATTGGTCAGACACAAGTCAATCCCAAAGTCGATATGACATTTTCTCGTGGACTTCGAGCCATATTGCGTCAGGACCCTGATGTTGTAATGGTTGGTGAGATACGTGATCTTGAGACAGCCCAGATTGCTGTGCAGGCCTCACTAACTGGGCATTTGGTGATGTCGACTTTACACACCAATACAGCGATCGGTGCTATTACACGCTTAAAAGATATGGGTATCGAATCTTTTCTTATCTCCTCATCACTAATTGGAGTGCTTGCTCAGCGGTTAGTGAGAACGCTTTGCCCTGATTGCCGTGAATCTTATTTAGCGAGTGACACACAAAAGGCATATTTTAATCTGTCTTCTGCTGAGAACTTAACTTTATACGCAGCGAAAGGATGTGAAAAATGTAACTTCAAAGGCTACAAAGGTAGGACTGGTATCCATGAATTATTAATTGTTGATGATGTTGTTACATCACTGATTCATAAAAATGCTAGTGAACAGGAAATTGAAGCTTACATGCGTAAACGTACTCCAAGTATTCGTCATGATGGATTAGATAAAGTTAGGCTAGGTATCACTACTATAGAAGAGGTAGTGAGAGTGACCGAGGAATCCTAATGGCAGTTTTTGAGTATCAGGCGATAGATAATAAAGGAAGAACAAAGAAAGGCGTTCTTGAGGGGGATAGTGCTCGGCAGATTCGCCAATCTCTTAAAAATCAGGGCTTAATCCCTGTTTCAGTTGAAACTGGGAAGGGTAAAAGCAATATCCGTTCATCTTCAGCTAAGCAGCGAAGTGTCTCTGGACGGATGAATATTCATGAAATAGCGCTGTTTACCCGTCAGTTGTCAACATTACTCAAATCCGGAATGCCGTTGGAAGCCTGCCTACAGGCTATTTCTGAACAGGCGGAAAAGCCAAAGGTTCGAGCAGTTATCACAACGGTTAGAGCTAAGGTCAATGAAGGGTATACGCTTGCGGATGGGTTAAATGAGTTCCCTAATATTTTTGATCAGCTATACAGAGCTATGGTGTCTGCGGGAGAAAAGTCAGGTCACTTAGATCTCATTTTAGAGCGTTTAGCATCGTATACCGAACACCGTCAATCCATGCGTAATAAGATCCTGCAAGTACTACTTTATCCCATTATTCTGATGGTGTTTTCTTTGGCCATTATTACTATTTTACTTACCGCGGTGGTGCCGAAAATTATCGATCAGTTTATTCAAACTGGACAAGACTTACCCACGTCAACTCATGTTTTAATTGCGATGAGCGAGTTTGCTCAGCAATGGTGGTGGTTTATTTTGATCTTGGGCACTCTGATTTGGCTTAGTTGTCGATGGCTTTTGGCTCAGAGTGAATATCGACTGAAATTTGATAAAAAAATAATCTCGCTACCATTACTGGGTACCGTAGTTAAGGGGCTGAATACGGCTCGCTTTGCGCGAACACTGGCAATTTGTGCTTCGAGTAATATTCCTATCCTAGATGCGATGAAGGTGGCTGGCGATGTTGTCACTAATGTCTTCATGAAGAAAAAGGTCGAAGAAGCGACGGATAGAGTCCGTGAAGGAACTAGCTTGAGAAAAGCGTTACAAACGACCAGTCTATTTCCTCCTATGATGCTGCATATGATTGCTAGTGGAGAACAAAGTGGAGAGCTTGAAAATATGCTGATCAGTGCAGCGGATAACCAAGATAATCAGTTTGAGTCGACCGTGAATATTGCACTCGGTCTCTTTACGCCAGCACTGATAGCCATTATGGCTGGGTTTGTTCTCTTTATTGTTATGGCTACGCTGATGCCAATTCTCGAAATGAATAATCTAATGTCTCGTTAGAATCACACATAATTTAAGGTTGATATACAAATGAATAAAAAACGTCAGACGGGTTTTACGCTACTGGAGCTCATGGTTGTAATCGTCATTATCGGTCTCCTTGCTAGTGTGGTTGTTCCTAATTTAATGGGGAACAAGGAAAAAGCGGATCAGAAAATCGCGATAGCCAATATCGTGGCTTTAGAAAATGCGTTGGATACTTATAAGCTTGATAACAGTGTCTATCCTACAACTGACCAAGGGCTTGAAGCCCTGGCAACGAAACCTTCTAATCCAGAACCTCGCAACTATCGTGATGGCGGTTATATTAAACGATTGCCAAATGATCCTTGGGGCAGACCGTATTTGTACTTAAGCCCTGGAGACCATGGTGTTGTAGATGTTTTCACCTATGGTGCTGATGGACAAGAAGGTGGCGAGGGTGCCAATGCGGATATTGGTAACTGGAATATGCTGGATTACGAATAAATCTAATCTGCATGAGTGCTATTGTGATTAGAAAGCAAAACCAACAAGGTTTCACGTTATTGGAAATATTGTTGGTTTTAGTTGTCATGGCTCTGGTGAGTATTGTTGCCATCTCTTCAATTCCTTTTGGAAGTTCAGATGCCGATGACCGTGATGCTCATTCGCTTTATCAGAGGATAAGTTTACTTCAGGAAGATGCGATTCTTAGCGGAAGAAGCTATGGAGTAACTGTAACTGACAACCCACCCTCCGTTGTGTTTACGCAGTGGCTAAAAGGAACGTGGGCTCCAGTTCCTAATGAAATGATGAACTCAGAGCTACAGCTTGCATCAGATGAGCAAATCATAGTATCGGCTGGTGGTGATGTTTGGCTCGATAAGGAGAGACTTTACCAACCTAATAGTGATGACGATGCATTGTCCGATAAACCAAAATCTGAGCCACAAATTATGATTTATCCCAATGGCATGATGACGTCATTCACGTTAACGATAAACAAGAAAAATGGCTCTGTAATGAGTATTTCTGCGACGGATGGTGGTGATTTAGTCCTTAAGGAAGGGCAATGAAACGTCTTAAAGGAATGACGCTCATCGAAGTATTAGTCGCTCTGGCTATTTTTGCAGTAGCGTCGATCAGTGTTATAAGGGCTGTCAGTCAAAATATCGATACTGAGTCATATCTTGAAGAGAAGATGTTCGCAGCATTAGTTGCCGATAATCAGATGGCGTTACTTATGCTCAACCCAAAGAAAATAGCCGCCAAGTCCGGAAGTTCTGATATGGCAAATCGGACATGGTTTTGGTCAGTAAAATTGGTGCCGACTGCAAATAATCGATTACAGGCCTTCGATGTCTCTGTCTCAACCCAGAAAAATGGGTCACCTATTGTGACGGTAAGGAGTTATGTTGCTAAATCGTCGTCATAACTCTAAAGGCTTTACGCTCATTGAAATGCTGGTGGCTATCGTTATTTTGGCAATGTTGAGTCTGCTTGCATATCAGATCTTATATCAGGTTCAAGTGAGTAATGATGTTTCTTCTAAGAAAAGTGAGCAGATAAATCGACTGCAAAAGGCTATTGTCACGTTGGATAGCGATTTTAGACAAATAGCCGATCGTCAGTTTCGAACCAATGGTGAAGAAGCCGAAACGATGAAGCTATATTGGCAGGATGGTCTGCTCGGTGGTCAGGGCTATAGTTTACTTTTCACCCGTTTGGGGTGGGGAAACCATCAGTGGCAATTTCCTCGAGGAGAGGTAACCAAGGTCGGTTATCGTTTACACGGAGGTAAACTCGAGAGAGTTTGGTGGCGCTACCCAGATACAACGGTTGGCGATACAGGCAATATTACTCCGATTTTAGAGCATGTATCGGCATTCAATGTTCGTTTTTATTATAAAGATAAGTGGTACACCGTTTGGGAACAAGAAGGTGTGTTGCCTAAAGCGATTTCAGTGGAATTGACGTTGGAAGACTACGGTAAAATTGAAAGAACTTATCTTATTGCCAGCTATGACTCGAGTGAGAGTTCAGATGGTTAAGCGCAAGCAAGCAGGGGTTGCATTACTCATTGTGATGCTGATTCTGGCGATGATGGTCTCGATTGCGGCAACAATGACGGAAAGGCTCTTTGTGCAGTTTAAGCGAGCGACCCATCAAACCGACTATCAACAGGCTTATTGGTATGCTCTTGGGGTGGAAGGTTTAGCTGAAGCGGCGATAAAACAGAGCTTTAAGGATTCTGACAATACGAACTTAAGTCAGCCTTGGGCTGTCGGTGCTCGTACATACCCACTGGATTATGGGCAAGTCACAGGGAGAATTGTGGATAAGCAAGCCTGTTTCAATATTAATGTTCTCAATGGCGTTTCGGCTACAGGAGGGAGTAATTCTGAACCGTATCTGGTACAAGTGCTCCAACACATTATTGAGTCTACGTCAGTCGATAGCTATGAAGCTCAGGTTGCGGCTGAGTCCGCATGGGAATATTTGGACAGTGATTTGGTGGTGAATTCAAATTACGGGGTCGAGGACCGATTTTATGAAAGTACATCACCATCCTATGTGACCCCGAATGGGTTACTTGCCGATGCAAGTGAGATAAGAGCAATCCAGAATATTGGCGGTAAGTCAATGGGACGGCTTATGCAGTTAATTTGCGCCTTACCTGTTGCGGATTGGCGCTTAAATGTTAATACAGTAGCTGAGGAACAATGGCCTCTTTTGGCGGCTCTTTTTTACCCTTATCTTAGTGAAGACGCAGCTAAGTCAATCATTCAAGAAAGACCCTCCAATGGATGGGCGAGTTTGGATGAGTTTATTGCCATTAGCCCAATAGCTTCAATTGATTCAAATGTGTTAAGCAATGCGATTGGTTACCTAACTGTCGACAGTGCTTTCTTTGAATTAGACGCTAGAGTCGACGTGAATCAGTCTCAGATAAGAATCAGAAGTTTAATGTATAGCGGAAATAGAAAAAACGTGAATGTAGTAAGACGTCGGTTTGGAGGAGTTGATGAACGAATCATTAATCATCCGGATAAGTAATCAGCAGAGTATATCTGCCATCTGGTGGACTTGGTCTTTTACAGAGAACAAAGTCTTGGATCAAGGCAGCTTTGATATTGATGATGAGTTAGATACTCTCTATGAAATGTCTCAGAACCGTTCTGTCTATGTACTGTTATCTGGTGCAGATATTAACTTGCAAGAGGTCGAGCTGCCCGTTGCAAAAATGCGCCATTTAGATAAAGCGCTGCCTTTTCTTTTGGAAGATAAGGTCGCAGAAGAGATTGAAAATATTCACGTTGCTCAGCTATTTAAACAGGGCAGCAAAGTCTATGCTGCAGTTTTGGATAAAGCGTGGTTTCTTCACATTATCGAGCGATTTAAGGCCTGGAACATTACGGTAAGTAAGGTTGTGCCAGAGGTCTTAGCCTTACCTGATGATTCCAATATTCACTGTTTGAAACTGAATGATGAATGGTTAATTCGTCAGGGACTCTGGCAAGGGGTAACGATACCTCAAGGTTGGCTTAGTTACTATCATGATGCTTTCAACTCGAATAATACTGATAAGAAACAAGATGTTGTTTATCACAGTCAAGTTGATATGGAAAATGTGGCTGATTCAGACATCAGTCTACAAATCTCAGAGCCCTATGAGCTTCTTTCCAAAGGCGTCATCGCACAGAATTGTACCTTGCTCACCGGTGAGTTTAAGCCTAAGTCAGCCAAAGGAAAATACTGGCCAATATGGAAAAAATGCGCTTACGCAGCAATCTTTACTGTCGTTATTTGGGGCGGACAGGTGACCTATCAAACCGTCAAATTGAATCAGGAAGCAAATGCGTTGCATCAGGAAAGTGAGCGAATTTTCCGGCAAATTTTTCCTCAAAAACAACGAATTCCGACGGTTAGTTATCTCAAACGACAATTTAGCTCCGAGCTTGCCGTATTATCTGGTGGCGCTCAGGGACAATCGGTTCTGGGATTATTCGAAAAGTTTGCAGTAGCGTTAGGCGAGAAGAAAAATATTGATTTACAGAATATGAGTTACGATGCGTCTCGGGCTGAAATCAAAATTGATCTGAAAGGTACTGATTTTAACGCATTTGAAGATGCCAGACTTTCGCTTGAGTCTTCTTTTGCAGTCCAGCAAGGCCCTTTAAACCGTTCTAATGATCAGGTTTTCGGCTCCTATATATTGACAGAGAAATAGGCTAAGAATATGAAGCAACTGTCTCCGAAAATAAAAAGCTGGTGGTTATCTCTGTCAAAAAGAGAGCAGAATCTCATGGCGATATTAGCCATAGCTTTGGGAATATTTGTTATTTATTTTGGTATGGTGCAACCGGCCATCAGTAGTGTCGAATCCGCTCGCTCACGTGCTGCATCTGAACGGGCATTATTAACTTGGGTTGAGAATCAGGCCAATCAAATTGTTTCACTACGTAGAAGTTCAGATCAAATTTCTGCCGACAATAGTATTCCTTTCAACCAGATGATCAATAACTCATCACAACAGTATGGACTGAAACTCATTCGTGTGCAGCCGCGCGATGACAGTTATCAAGTTTGGTTTGAACCTACGTCATTCAACCAGTTTGTTGACTTTATTGATTACTTACAAAGCCAATATGGTATTCGGATTGAAGCTTTAGAGCTGAGCCGTGGTAACCAGCCTGGCTTGGTAGAAATCAAACGACTACAAATGACGTCAGGGAGGTTGCAGTGAGAAATAAACTGACTTTAGGTGGTTTGCTGTTCACCGTTTTTCTTGTCAGTGTAATCGCTCATATTCCGGCACAGGTTATCTTTCTGTTTGATCAGAAACTACCAAAAGCCCTGGTGGTATCTGATGTAAGTGGTTCAATATGGAACGGAAAATCGACCAACATTCGTTGGCAACAAGGGAATCGTACAGTTGATTTAGGAGCAGTGAATTGGAAAATTGACTGGCCTGCACTGTTTCTTGGCAAACTTGCGCTAGATACTCGCTTTGGTCAAAACAGTAGTATGGACCTCTCAGGTAAAGGGAAATTGACCCTTTCGGTTGGACAGATAGAGATCGATTCTCTCACTATCCGATTTCCAATCGACAAAGTAGTACAGCAGCTCACTCTTCCTGTACCTTATAGCGCGTCAGGATATGGAATGGTTACCGCTCAGAATTTTATTTGGCAGAAAGAGCAGGGATTGTGTACTAGCGGCTCAGGAGTTATCCAGCTTAATAATGCCGAACTAAACGTGCTTTCTCAGGAGTACGATCTTGGACTGGTGAAGGTAAATTTATCTTGTGAAGGTAGCGACATTGCTTTTAGAGGCAATCAATCGTCAGTCATGCTGCAGTCTGGTGCTCAAGGACATATAGCACAGCGGCAGTTCGGTGCTGAAGGAAGTATTACTCCTAAACAGAACGTCCCATCTGCACTAATTGATATTATGCAGAATTGGCCCAAAGACGGAAATGGATATCGATTTAATATCAACCGTAGTTGGTGATAGGACAGAAAAAAAGGCGCTTAGGCACCTTTTTGTTTACTCATTATTTCTTTTCTAAAATATCATTCCAAGGTAACTCAGGATCACCTACAACAATAAAATTTGGGTTCTCTAACGTTTCTCGCAGATTGTATGACAGAGGATCGAGTTTTGTACTCATTATGGTACCACCAGCCTCTTCGACGATACATTGAGTCGCGGCTGTATCCCATTCACCGGTTGGCCCTAGTCTTAAATAACAGTCAACTGCGCCTTCTGCAACCAAACATGCTTTGAGTGCAGCTGAACCAAGAGGAACAAGATCGTAGTTCCAAGCAGTGCTAAGTCGATTGGTAATCCGGTTGATATTTTGCCTGCGGCTTATCGCAATCGATATTGATTGATTGGGTACTTCATGGTGGTGAGTCGCGATTTTAACGCTTTCAGACATTTCCGGAATTTTCCATGCCCCTTTACCTTTGTAAGCGTAGTAGGTGACCCCAGATACTGGCCCGTAGACAACGCCCATTATTGGATGATTATTTTCTACCAAAGCAATAATCGTCGCAAAGTCGCCACTTCGAGCGATAAATTCCTGAGTACCATCTAGTGGGTCAACCAACCAATAGCGAGACCATTCAGAACGGGTTGATAAGCTAATGTCGGCTGCTTCTTCTGACAAAACAGGAATGTCAGGTGTTAATGATTTGAGTTTTTCGGTGATAAATTTATGGGCAGCGAGATCGGCGCTGGTGACAGGGGTATCATCTTTCTTGGTGTATTCTTCGTAGGACTTACTTTGGTAGTAATCGAGGATAATCTGCCCTGCGGAGCGGGCAATCTGGATAACGTCGGGTATTAAATTAGAACAATCAACCGCCATATAGAGCTCCTTACTCAATACCACTTTTTTTAATTGTGCGTAGGGCTAAAAGAAGAGCCGTAATACTGCGAGCTTCACTAAAGTCGAGATGGGTTAATAACTCTTCTGCTTGGGCCAGCGGCCAGCGTACAATCTCTAATGGTTCGGGTTCGTCACCTTGTAATTGCTCCGGATACAAATCTTCAGCAATAAAAAGGGTCATACGACTAGAAAAATAAGAGGGAGCGAGTACTACTTCTTTCAGGTAAGTCAGTTTATTTGCACCAAAGCCTATCTCTTCTTTGAGCTCTCTGACAGCTGCCTGTTCTGAAGACTCTCCGGGATCGATCAACCCTTTGGGAAAGCCAAGCTCATAGTTCTCAGTGCCTGCGGCATATTCTCTTACAAGCAGAATGTCACCGTTTTCTGTGATAGGGACCATCATGACTGCATGACGGCCTACCGGCTTCATTCGCTCATATGTACGCCTTTCTCCATTGGAAAAGCGAAGATCCAGTGATTCTATCGTAAAGAGGCGTGATTTAGCTTCCGTTTCGACAGAAAGAATCTCCGGACTAGATTTGCCAGACATACACCCTTTCTCCTAATCTGCACATGAATTCTAACTATATGAGAATTTTAAAAAGTTTGAAATAACAATCCATATGCTTATAAAAGTATAAGCGAAAAAAAAGCTGATGTGAGACATCAGCTTTTTTAAAAGAATATTTACATGTAAGAATGATCGCCGTGATCGTGCTCAGTTGAGTCTCTAACGGCAGTGAGTTCGCCTGCAAATTGAGCGAGCAGTTCTTTTTCAATCCCTTCTTTTAGGGTCACATCAACCATTGAGCAGCCGTTACAACCGCCACCGAACTGAACTAAGGCTACACCATCTTCCGATATTTCAATCAGACTAACATGACCGCCGTGACCAGCTAGTTGAGGGTTGACTTGAGTTTGAATCGCATATTCAACGCGCTCCAATAATGGTGCATCGTCAGATACCTTACGCATTTTCGCGTTAGGTGCTTTCAAAGTAAGTTGCGAACCCATTTTATCAGTAACAAAATCGATCACTGCATCTTCAAGAAAAGGAAGGCTGAGTTCATCTACATAAGCGGTAAAACTAGCAAAAGGGATTTCTGTATCAGAGCTTTCTACTGCTTCAACGGGACAGTATGACACTCCACATTCTGCATTTTGTGTTCCTGGGTTAACCACGAATACACGAATGTTGGTGCCTTCAGGTTGTTGGGCTAAAAGCTTAGCAAAGTGCTCTTGAGCTGATTCTGTGATAGTAATAGAATTTGACACGACGAATACCTGAGTAAAATTGTAGGATATTTGTTAGCCATTTTACTCCTGTCAGCAGTGTGATCCAATCCTTTTTCATTCCATTATTGGGATATCAGATTTAATTCCCAGCAGAAGTGCGGCATATGCAGTAAATATCAATCCTTTTCACACCATATTCAAGCAATATTTCACATAGAAGAGACATGGTACTTCCAGTTGTTACTACATCATCAACAATGGCGATGTGGGGCGATTTTAGTGGTTTAATAAGCTTAAAACTGGCCTTGAGATTCATTTTACGGGCTTGTTTTGTGAGTTGTTGTTGTGGTTGGGTGTGGCGTGTTTTTCTAAAAATCGATTCTATTGGCCTGTCATATCTATGTGCAAAGTATGCCGCTATTTGCTCACTTTGGTTAAATCCACGCAGTAAAAATCGACGCCAGTGAAGTGGAACAAAAGTGAACAGTTCCGGTGGTTCAAGGGTCGGATGTCGGTGACAGAATAACTCAGCTAGAGGTTGGACTAAATGAAACTCGCTTTTATGTTTAATCCGATGGATATACTGGTTAAGTGGGTACTGATAGTCCCCTAAACAATACAACTTATGCCAATTAGGAGGAGTAAGCAGGCATTGCGCACATACGTCGCTTCCTTTATCTATTGGCAAGCCGCAACGTAGACACCGTGTTACTCCAGTAAAAGATTCTGCACAATATTGGCACCAGTGGGATTCAGAGGCCGTTAAAGGTCGCTCACATAAATGGCATAACCGGTTTATTCGTTGGAGAATGTTATTTTTCCAGTGTTGGGATAACATAGCGTCTAATCAATCAACCCATTTGGTATTGATGGTATTTCGTTTTATCACGCAGAAAGTATGGAAATAGTAGGAGAGTGTGGAACATGAAGAATGATATTTATTGGCAGGTGGATGGTATAGGCAATGATATTGTGTTTCTTCATGGTTGGGGTATGAATGGCGCGGTTTGGGAAAGCATGACTGAGATGCTTAAAACTGATTTTCGAGTGCATGTAATTGATTTACCTGGATACGGGAACAGCGCGAATACTCCAGCAATCAGCTTTGATGAGCTGATTGAGAAAGTTCTGCTGAATGCGCCTAAAAATGCGATTTGGGTCGGATGGTCTCTGGGTGGTTTGGTGGCTTCAAAGATAGCCCTTGATTACCCTGAGTACGTTTGTAAATTAGTGACGGTAGCCAGTTCCCCAAAGTTTGCAGCCTCATCCGATTGGCGAGGTATTCAACCGACCGTTCTGACGGACTTTACCGCTCAGCTGACAGAAAATTTCCAACTGACTATCGAGCGATTTATGGCATTACAGGCAATGGGCAGTCCCACAGCCCGAAATGATGTTAAACAGTTAAAAAGTGCTGTTCTATCACGCCCTCAGCCTCATCCTGATGCACTTTTAGCGGGATTGGCTATGCTTGAAAATATCGATCTACGTGAATCACTTAGTGGGCTTACTGTACCCATGTTAAGAATGTATGGCAGGCTCGATGGTTTGGTTCCGGTAAAAGTTGCTAAAGTCCTTGATAATCTGTGGCCTGAATCGCAGAGCGTTACATTTAGTCAGTCGTCTCATGCGCCATTTATTACTGAGGCGAACGAGTTCAGAGAGGAGCTGATTCGTTTCGCTAACCAATAGAAATGTCAATATTGTGCAAAATACAATCACTATTGGCTAAATGTTTAAACCGATGCGTCGATATTATGTCTAACTCGTAGGTATGATTAGAAAATACCTACGAGTTGGGCGATGCTGAGGAGGTTTCGGCTATGATTGTGTCACCAAATAATGTCAGTGTGCCACTTATCGCCCCATCGGTGAATGTGCCAACGGAACAGACTGCGCGAGAGAACAAAATTCGTGAGCCTGTGACACCAACCGTACAACTAACTAAAACCAGTGCTGAGAAGAAAGTTAAAGCAGAAGACAAAAGACGAAAACAGACGGCGTGGGATCCCTCAGATCATCCGGGCTATGATATTGACTCAGAGTCTGATGTTGATATTACGACTGGAGAGGCCGAACCTGAGTCCGAGTTGGAACGTCTTTTTAAACTGATTGCTCTAGCCACTTACAGCAAAGAACAGGGGAAAGGTTATGCGATGCGGTTTCGGTTACCCAAGCACATTATTGATGCAGCGATAACCGAAGGCAAAATGGCAAGACGACGAACGGTCATAAAATATCATTATGGTCATGCAATCGCACCTAATACACCTTCGGAAGTAATTGCAGTACTTTAAGTACTCTTAAAACACCTACCTGACGTATCAGGTAGGTGTTTTTTTATTTTTTCGCTTTTGCAAAAGCCGCTGCAAAGGCTCCACCCATAGCACTGTTCTGAGCTTCTTTAGATGGATGTTGGGAGTGATTCTGTTTGCGGGATGTCGGCGCTTTCGACGCTCGGTTGTCCTGTCCCGGTTCATCATTCAATCGCATCGATAGAGCAATACGTTTACGTTGAATATCGACTTCCATCACTTTGACTTTGACGATATCGCCTGCTTTAACCACTTCACGTGGATCGGAAACAAAACGATCGGTCAGAGCTGAAATGTGAACCAATCCATCTTGATGCACACCAATATCAACGAAGGCACCGAAGTTGGCAACGTTCGATACGACACCCTCTAATACCATTCCTGGTTCAAGATCGGAGACTTCGTTTATCCCATCAGCGAAAGTGGCGGTTTTAAACTCAGGTCGCGGATCTCGGCCTGGTTTATCCAGTTCTTTAATGATGTCTGTTATGGTCGGAATACCAAAATTGTCATCGGTATAGTCGATGGCCTTTAGCTGCTTGAGAAAATCTGTATCCCCAATGAGCATGCCAATTTTTTTACTATTCTGATCGGCAATTTTCTCTACAACTGGATAGGCTTCAGGGTGTACTGCTGATGCATCTAGTGGATTTTTACCATTCATAATGCGTAAGAATCCAGCACATTGCTCATAAGCTTTAGGACCAAGGCGAGGAACTTTTTTCAGTGTGGTTCGACTATTAAAGCGACCGTTTTCATCACGGTAGTTAACGATGTTTTGGGCAATCGTTGTTGATAGTCCTGCAACGCGGGTTAGTAGTGCTGATGAGGCTGTATTTACATCTACACCAACAGCGTTCACACAGTCTTCGACGATCGCATCCAATCGCTTGGCGAGTAGCGTTTGACTGACATCGTGCTGGTACTGACCAACACCGATGGATTTTGGATCGATTTTAACCAGTTCTGCCAATGGGTCTTGCAAGCGACGAGCTATAGAGACCGCTCCTCGTAAAGAAACATCCATATCAGGGAATTCTTTCGCAGCAAGTTCTGATGCGGAATAGACCGATGCACCAGCCTCACTCACGACAATTTTTTGCACTTTGAGATTGCCTCGTTTGATTAAATCAGCTGCGAACGCATCTGTTTCTCGTGAGGCCGTTCCATTACCAATAGCAATTAAATCAACGTTATGTTTTTTAACCAAAGCACCAATAACCTGAATGGCTTGCTCATATTGCTTTTGTGGTGGATGGGGATAGATCGCACAGGTATCTAAAACCTTACCTGTGGCGTCAACTACCGCCACTTTACAGCCGGTACGCAAACCAGGGTCGAGACCCAAGGTTGCACGAGGTCCTGCCGGTGCCGCCATTAGTAGATCTTTTAGGTTAGTAGCAAAGACTTCTATGGCTTCAATTTCCGCACGCTCTTTCATTGCGCCCATCAATTCAGTTTCCATATGCATAGAGACTTTGATACGCCATGCCCAATTGATAACTTGTTTTCTCCAACGATCAGCCTGCGCATCGCTTAGATGAATATCGTAATGTTCAGCAATGATGGTTTCACAATAAGATTCGGCTCGACTACCAGCTTCCTGATCGGGATCGGCATTGAGTGATAGTGATAATACTCCCTCGTTGCGGCCACGTAGCATCGCTAATGCTCGATGAGAAGGAACGGTACTGATGCGTTCTTCATGTTCAAAATAGTCTTTGAACTTTTCACCTTCCTGCTCTTTTCCTGAAACCACTTTTGAGACTAAAACGGCGTTACGATTTAGGTATTGTCTAATCTTATCCAGAAGATGCGCATCTTCTGCCATTCGCTCCATTAGGATTGCACGTGCACCATCCAGAGCATCCTTGGCTTCATTAATGCTTAGTTCTGGATTGATAAACTCTTGCGCTGCAACATCTGGGTTTTGATTTGGGTTAGACCACAATGAATCTGCTAGAGGTTCCAGACCTGCCTCAATGGCAATTTGTCCTTTTGTACGGCGCTTAGGTTTATAAGGTAAGTACAAATCTTCCAACAGTGTTTTACTGTCGGCTTGTTCTATCTCTTGTTTTAACTCAGCGGTTAGTTTTCCCTGTTCATCGATCGATTTGAGAATTGTTTTACGTCGATCGTCTAACTCGCGTAAGTAGGTCAGCCGGCTATCGAGAGTCCTTAGTTGAGTATCATCCAATCCTCCCGTGACTTCTTTACGATAGCGGGCGATGAATGGAACTGTGTTGCCGTCATCAATTAGGGCAACCGCAGCATTAACTTGTTCTGTGCGTACATTGAGTTCTGACGCGATAATCTTACAGATAGCTTGGCTCATCCGTGCTCTTCTCTTTATGTTTTTTACAGATATGTCATTGTCGCAAATAATGCGCTAAATGGGTTTTATATGGGGGTAATCGACCCCATTTTCTAGTGTAGTGCGCAAAACGTAAAATAAATGTCGGATTTGGTTGTCAGAGATTTTTTAGGACGCAGATAAAACAGTAAAATAAGCGGATACCTGAAAGTACCAACAATCACTTCAATTCTGCAGAGAGAATAGATTGAAAACAAAATTGATTACCCGTGAGGGCTACAACAAACTTAAGCAAGAACTTGATTACTTATGGAAAGAGCAACGTCCTGAAGTCACCAAAATTGTTACCTGGGCGGCTAGCTTGGGTGATAGATCAGAAAACGCTGACTACCAATACAATAAACGCCTTTTAAGACAAATAGATAGGCGTGTTCGTTTTCTACGCAAATTACTTCCTGAGTTAACTATTGTGGATTATTCGCCACAGCAGGAAGGAAAGGTTTTTTTTGGTGCATGGGTAGAAATAGAAAACGAAGCGGGTGATGTAAAAAAATTCCGTATCGTCGGTCCTGAAGAAATTTATGGTGATCGAAAAGATTACATTTCGATTGATTCCCCCATGGCTCGAGCGCTATTGAAGAAGGAAGTCGATGACGAATTTGCGGTGAAAACCCCTGAGGGTTACAAAGAGTGGTTTGTTAACTCAATTTCTTATGAAAAGTAATTCTTTGACCTGCTGCTGGTGGCTTAACCGAGCAGCAGGAATGTCTGATTTATTTGCCTTTGGCGAGTTCAGTTGTTCTACGCACCTGAGTGAGAACACTTTTCTGAATTGCACCGGCAAAATTACTCTGATTAAGTTCAAATAGGCCGTTTATTCCGACACCTGCCGGTGAGTTGTTGATATCAAGTAGTTGGCGTGGGTGACAGTTGCTGAGGTTGAGCATTTCGACGGCACCAATAAGATTTTCATAAGCGATGGCTTTCGCTTGCTCTCTTGGCATACCAGCTAACACACCTGCATCGACTAATGCCTCGATGAATAAGTAAACATAGTTAATTCCGGCGACACCGTAGCCAGTAAAAATATCCAACATATTTTCGGCAACATGCATCACTTTACCGAAACTGGTTACGAAGGTATCGACAATTTTTTTATCAACCAGATCATTATAGACCGCCCCAGTGTAACCCAGCCCTGTATCAGTCAGTGTATTCGGGATGATACGTGCGATAGGACGTTCAGTACCAAAGTTTTCCCCGAGTTGTTGGAGTGTAACACCTGCGATGATTGAAATTAACGTGGCGTTAGGCTTTGCATGCTGGTTAATTATCTTGGCTATAGCAACTAAATCGTCTTGAGGGCGCACACCGAGTACGATGATATCCGCATTAGCGAGGTTTATCGCTACGTCTTCTTGCTCAAGTATCCCATATTGCTGTGATAGTTCGACTGTTCTGGAAGGTCGAATATCAAAGCAGGAAATATGATCCGCAGCGAAGCATTGACTATTAATTGTGGCGCGAATCATCGCTTCAGCCATTTGTCCGGCACCGAAAAAATGTATCTGTTGAGTAAGCATAGTCATTCCTTTATTAATTAGCTGCCTGCAATGGAATAAATTCAAGTATGACGTTTCCTGCATATGTAGGAGACACCAATACTCGATTGTGATCGCTAAAGTAGGGGACTCCATTATTATCCAATATAGCAATCAATGGTTCGAGTGAGACGGTTGATATAGTGACGGCTGCTACATGTGGAGTCGGATTGTTAGATATGGGCAGATCTATTTGCGAGTAGGTTTGTTGGAATACTGATGGTGAAACGGCTTTTAATAAGCCTGACTGAGTGTCGACCTCCAAAGATGTCTCCGTCTTCTCAATACAACCATAGTCTTTCGTCCAACGATCCTCGAGAAAGGACAGATCATCTCCAACATAAGTCAGCGCCTCAATTTTGATAGCGCCATTAGGGTGAACCATCCATTCATCTTTCCAAATGAGATCGGGTCTGTGTTGATGACAAATAAAGCTGGATGCTTCGGTATGCTGAGAATCAAGGAAGAGTCCGATGGTAACTACTACGTCATCCGGAGTACCATCTTCCAGAGTAATGGTGCGACGAAAATCGACAATACCTTGAGTTTCGTTGTGACGTTTATTGAGTTCAGAGTAATCGCCTACCGTGTCTTTTGAATGCAAGGCAATCATTGATATGCCATCTTCGCCTTTTGCATGGAATGTATTCATTTGTCGGCCAAAGCAAAAACCATTTGTAGCATTAATACCAAATTTTGTTTCGTCAATAACACCGATTAATTCAATGAAGTTTCCTTGAAATACGGCAAAGCTTGTGGCTGTTCCCCAAGGGTGATTACTTATTTGTGTCATTTGAAAACCTATTTTAATTAAGTTTTCATATGAAGAGTAATAATCTTTTACAGTTAATAGAATATGATCTAAGCTCAAACTTTGTTTTTCGCTAATATCCATATTTTTAAATCCATTGTAATTATTAAAAATAAATATATTAGCTGGTTTGAATATATTTAAATATCGTCTAAGCTAATATCGCCAATAAATATTCTTGCTAGTCCTTCTTTCGTTACACTAACAGCATGTTGTGAACTTAAAGAAACATGTTTTTCTAATAATTTAACACCATGTTCAATATCTCTATTACGTAGTGCTTTAATTATTTCAACATGTTCATCGTAAGCATTATTTCTTCGGTTAGGTGTTTCAAGATCGATTCTTCTGTAAAATCGACTTAATGCATTTAGACTTTCAAGTGTCTCGTAAAGTCTTGAGTTATTAGCCATTTTTGCAATTGCCATATGAAATTTTTCATCAATCAGGGCAACTGGAGTCCAATCCGTTATTTGCTCGGGTTCGGGCAAGGTACGGCAACTCTCTTCCCATATTTGAGCCGCTTTTTCGATATCTTCATCTGACGCTCTTTGGCATGCTAACTGGAATGAGGCTTGCTCTATAATTGCTCTTAATTCATATAATTCATGAACACCTTTAGGTGTCATATCTCGAGCATAAAAACCTTTATTTGGAACAAAATACATAAAGCCTTCTTTCGCAAGACGGTTAAGTGCTTCTCTTATAGGAGTTCGAGATACACCAAACCTCTGAGCTAATTCAACTTCATTAATTCTCTTTCCAGGTTTAAAATAATAGTCTATCGATAATGTTTTTAATTCTGAATAAACTTTATCAACGCTATCAGCCTTACGAGTGCCTCGCTTGCTTTCTGCCACAATAACTTTCCTTCCCGATGACAGTGAGATAACTCACCGCTTTTTTTACAACTAACATAGCTCTAAATATAACGCAAGAAATAAGTGTATACACTTTATAATTTAAATTTTCGCACTAATTTGAGCAACAATGCACCAAATAGATCCGTGCTCGGATATGTAATTTTATATAAAACGGCTTGATTGTAACACCCTATATAATTTTTTTGTCACCCATCCTACACGCTAGAAACACGATTAATTTATATTTTTATCAATGACTAAGCTGTTAATGAGGGATAGAAAATTAGTGACAGCAAGAGAGTGATGTCGGAGGGGATCTTATAACTTGGCATATCTGATGCTTAAAGTGCATAAGTAAGTGTATACACATTGTAATGCACTTTGCGTAGACTAAGGATTTTGCACTCAAAGATCATGTGCATAGTGTCAGAATTCATGACAAGGAGAGATTCATGAAGCAATCTAAATGTTTTAAAAGCCTTTTGGTCACAATGAGCCTAAGTAGTGGTGTGTTCGTGAGTGGCTTTGCCAACGCAGATATCGAGCTTGGAGCGATTTTACCTTTGACTGGAGGCAGCTCAGAAAACGGTATCGATCAGCAAAGAGGTATCGAGCTTGCGGTCAAAGAGCTGAACGACAAAGGCGGTGTTCTTGGTGAGCCGGTAAAAGTGATTTTTGAAGATTCTGCTGGTAATCCTATGACTGGACTTGGTGCGGTGAAGAAACTGGTTCAAGTGAACAATGTTCCTGTTGTTATTGGTTCCTTTTCTTCGAGTGTGACTATTCCAGTTGGCCAGTATCTGGAGCAGCAAAAACGAATTCATATCAACATATCGGGTACCAGTACCGATATTCGTAACATCGGTGATTATTCTTACAGCGTCATCGGGCTCGATAACCTTTCTTCTCAATTCTCAGCCCAAGATGTTTATGATCTCGGATACAAACGCGCCGTTGTGATTGCGCCCAATGGTGCCTATGGACAAGGAACCGTAAAACAGTTTTCGAAGTTCTTCAAAGAGGCTGGTGGGAAAATCGTGGGTACTGTGTTGTATAAAATGGGCCAACCAACCTACCGAAGTGAACTTGATCGATTGAGTCGCTTAAAACCTGACGTTTATGTTTATACCAGTTACGGACAAGATGCGATCGTATTAAATCGTGATGCTTACCAGCTAGGCTTAAATCAAACCCCATGGTATGCAAAGTATCTCACTATGAGTACCGGAGATTCGCCGAAAGAATACACCAACGGTCAGCGAGGTATGGAAGTTCAAAGTTTGGGGCCTGATGGTAAGCACTATGTTGACGCTTATACCGCTGAATATCACAAGGCGCCTCAATCCGCCTATGGAAGTTTTGCTTATGACGCCGTGATGCTAGCAGCCAAGGCGATCGAAACAGCGAAGTCTAGTGATCCAGATAAAGTTCAGGCTGCAATGCAAGATATCGCCCCTTCATATGAAGGAATTACCGGTGCGTTCAATCTAGATAAAGACCATATGAGAACCACTCAACCTTATAAGCGCGTAAAAATTGCCGAGGGCAAAATTGAGCTGCGTTAGTTCAAATAGGTAAGGAGGATCTTATGATGCAATTTCTTACAGATGTATTGATACGTACTGCGGATTTATCACTGATTGCTTTAAGCGTCAGCCTAGTTTATGGCTTGGTGAAATTTCCCAATATTACATTTGTACAGTACGCAATGGTAGGTGCCTATGGCACCGCCTTATTACTACAGTCAGGATTACCATTTCCCCTAGCTCTGGTGAGTGCCTGCGTTGTTTGTGGGCTTATCGCTCTAATACTTCATCGCGCCGTATTTACCACATTGGCGAAATCGGGTTCAGCCAATGCCATGATAGGTTCATTGGCCGTATCAATGGTCATTACTGCGATTATGTTAGGTGTTATGGGATCATCACCGATTCTCTACAATTTACCGATAAGTAAAATTATTGTTTTCGGTGATGTGAGAGTATCCAGTTACCAAATTGTTTCGACAACCATTTCGCTTCTTTCGGTTGTCCTGTTTTCGCTATTACTATTTCGTAGCAAACTTGGTTTATCTATTCGTGTTTTGGCCAGTAATCAAGCTCTTGCTCAGGCATCGGGCGTTAATGCTCAAACTATTATCCCATTAGTAAACTTTATTGCTGGCGCCCTGGCGGGGTTGGGTGGGGCTTTACTTGCTTTGAACTCAAGCGCTTATATCAATCAGGGAAACGATTTGCTACTGCCTGTTCTGGCTGCTGCGATATTGGGAGGGCTTGGCAATCCTGTCGGCGCTGTAGCTGGAGCCGCTTTAATTGGTTTAACCGAAACACTTGCGACAACTATCGATTTTGGCATGTTATTCGGGGGTGATCCTCTATATATCCCTCTGATGTATGTAAACGCGATATCGTTTACCGTTTTGATTGTCGCATTGCTTGTCAGACCTCACGGTTTATTTAGCAAGGAGCTGCATCGTGTTTGAGTTTTTACTGCACGTCATCATCATGACAGGAATCTATGGTTTGGTCGCTTTAGCGCTGAATATTCAGGCTGGGTGGACGGGACTACTTAATTTTGGACACATCGCCTTTGTGGGAATAGGAGCCTACGCGATAGGTATGGGTATGATGTGGGATATTCCGCTACTGTTTTCTGTTCTTGCAGGATTGGTTATAGCGGCCACTTTAGCTCTTGCGATAGGAATGCTAGGCCGCAAACTGGCGGCAGATTATTGGGGGATCGCAACGTTGGCTGTCGCTGAAATTATTCGTATGATTGCTTTCAATGAAGATGACCTGACGGGTGGGGCTCAAGGCATTAGTCATATAGTAATTCGTGGGTTCAATGATACCGCAGGTTCGTCCTACATCTTTTTCGTTATCACTGCCGTTCTTCTCTGCATAACGGCTTTGCTATGCAGACAAGTCTATATCAGTAAATTTGGCCGGGCATTAAGACTCATCCGCGAAGAGCCTCAACTAGCCATGTGTCTTGGATATCACGTCCTATCGATCAAATGCCAGGCTTTGGTATTGAGTAGCATTATTGGCGCTCTAGCCGGAATGATATTGGCACTCTATATGAATTATGTCAGTCCTGATTATCTCCTTTCTTCAGAAACATTTGTGATTTGGAGTATGGTTATTATTGGCGGGATAGGTCGAGTTTCAGGGGTACTCGTAGGTAGTTTGATTATCGAATTACTTTACAACTTTATCCCATTTGCCAAAGATATTTTTAATATCAGTGCGGATACCAGTGGTGCTATTCGTCTGGGGCTCATTGGCTTCATTCTACTTTTATGTTTGTTGAAAAAGTCGGATGGATTAATACCTGAACAAGTGAGGGAAATACGATGAGTTCTTTAATGAATGTTACCAATATTTCAAAATCATTTGGCGGAAATCATGTGCTAGAGAATATTTCCTTTTCGTTAGAAAAGGGCGAGATATTAGGTTTGCTGGGTCCAAATGGCTCGGGCAAAAGCACGCTACTGAATGTTATTTCTGGTTTTACTCCCGCAGACGGGGGGCAAATAGCTCTTAAAGATGTCAATGTGGAGAAATGCCAACCTCATGAAATTATTCGCACTGGGATTGCTCGCACATTCCAGTTACCTTCTATGCCATCAAAAATGTCGGTTCTGGAAGTCGTGATGGCGGCCGATACGCAACAGCACAATTTATGGCAAAACCTGTTCAAAACACGAGCCATGACCGAGCTTGACGTTAAAATAAAGCATAAGGCAAAAGCGATTCTTGAAGAACTGTTACTGACAAAAGTCAGCCATCTACCAGCCTCTGCTATTTCTGGCGGTCAGAAGAAATTATTAGGTATTGCGTGTGCATTGATGGGTGAACCTGACGTACTTATGCTTGATGAGCCTATGGCTGGTGTTCATCCCAATCTAAGAAAAAGTATTGTTGATACCCTAGTTAGATTAAATAGCAAAGGTCTTTCTCTGATTATTATTGAGCATGATATGCAGTTTATTCGCGAATTGTGCCATCGCTGTATCGTATTAAATCGAGGCGATATTGTGGCAGATTGTTTACCGGAAGATTTGTCGAAAAATAAGGAAGTCCTCAGTGCTTACCTTGGCGGTAACTTTAGTGAAATGCAGGAGGCGGTATGATTGAAGTGAAGGATCTCGTTGCTGGCTACACCCCAGGAATCAATATTCTCAATGGTATCAGTTTACATGCACAGCAGAGTGAGATTGTTACTCTCCTGGGGCCGAATGGGTGTGGTAAATCAACGTTACTCAAAACTATAGCGGGGTTTTTACTTCCTCGTGAAGGTGATATTTCTATGCAGGGAAAGTCGGTTGGCCACCTTCCGGTTCACCGAAAAACTCGCGAATGCTCGATGGGATTTGTTCCTCAGACAGATAATGTTTTTACTCAGTTATCGATAAAAGAGAATTTGCATACCGGGGGCTTATTTATGAGTCCACAAGAGAAAGAGCAAAGAATTGAGGAGCTGTGCGAGCAATATCCTATCCTAAAGAAAAAGTGGTCTGACTCTGCCTCGTCTATGTCCGGTGGAGAGAGACAAATACTCGCGCTTGCCAGAGCACTTATGCCGTCGCCATCGATTTTATTATTGGATGAGCCTTCTGCTGGGCTGTCACCTAAAATGCTACAGGATGTATTTGATGCTATCGTTAAAATACGCGAGCAGGAACAAGTCACGATTTTGATGGTAGAACAAAATGCGATCGAAGCTTTGAAAATGTCGGATAGGGCCTATGTTCTAGCGATGGGACAAGTGGCTCTTGAAGGTAAAGCCAAAGACTTACTTAACGATCCTGAAATTCGTGAACTCTACCTTGGCGGTCGAGCGGCCTAATGAATCGCGTGGCTAACCAGAGTGAAGGAATGAAACCATCACGAAATAGAGAATTTATATCGTTCTAAGAACCATAGCGCTCAGTCATTGAGCGCTATTCGTTTTGGGTTACCTATGACTCCAAAGCTCTCAATGCGACAGAAGCAAGTAACGTTGCTCCTGTAATAATCACATTATCATTAAAATCATAATTTGGACTGTGCAAAGGCTCATCATTTTCATGTCTGGCACTACCTAGAAAAATGTAGGCACCGCGACAGGCATTAAGCAGGAATGAAAAGTCTTCACTGGCTAAACTGGGTGAGACTGAATTGTCGAGTGTTCCCGGCGCAAAAACGTTCTCTATCGTTTCTCTTACCAACTGGCTGCACTGGGAAGTATTAATTGTTGCCGGATAAATTCTCTGATAATTGACATCAATCTGAGCGCCGTAACTTGATCCGACTCCTGCACATATTCTGTTAACCGCCGCTTCAATATCATCCTGAACCTGAGGTGAGAACGTTCTGACGGTCCCACTCAGATACGCCTTTTCGGGGATGACATTAAAAGCGTTTAATTCACCAGACTGAATTGCACATAGACTCAAAACCGCTTGATCGGAGGGCGCGACTTCGCGGCTAATGATGGTATGCAGAGATTGAACCAGAGAGGCGCTGACTCTAATAGGGTCTATCGTTAAATGAGGTGTTGCACCACCATGTCCACCCAGCCCATTGACGGTAATATCTAATCGGTCACAGGATGCCATCGCGGGGCCATCGACGACCGCAATTTTTCCTGCTTCGAGATAAGGCCAGTTATGTAGTCCGTACACGGCATCCATTGGGAATCGCTCGAATAATCCATCTTTTACCATGGCATCTCCGCCCCCCAATCCTTCTTCTGCCGGTTGGAATATCAAATAAATCGTTCCAGAAAAATCTCTATGTTGAGCAAGATATTTGGCGACACCGATCAATATGGTTGTGTGACCATCGTGACCACACGCATGCATGCGTCCAGCATGTTTCGAGCAGTAAGAGTGGTCTGTCTTCTCGGTCATTGGCAGTGCATCCATATCCGCTCTTAAGCCAATTTTTTTACCATTATCTGGTTGAGTTCCATGGATAGTGGCAACGAGACCGGTATGACCCAAGCCATCTACATATGGAATCTTCAGTTCGTTGAGAATGCTTTTGACTTTTGTCGATGTATAAACCTCCTCAAACCCCAGTTCTGGGTGTTGATGTAAATCTTTGCGCAGGGCAATAAGATCATCAAGACATGATTCAAGAAACGTCTGCATAAATAATTCCTCTATAAAACTTATTCGGCGATATTTAGCAGTGTCACACGGTGTGTGCGATAATAAAAATAGTTAATTTATTACCCTCCAATAGCAATTTGATATGGATTTAAAACAGATTCACTATTTTCATGCGATCGCAGTGGCGAGATCTTTCTCCGCTGCAGCCCGAGCGATTCATATCGCTCAGCCTGCATTGACAAGACAAATCAAGTTATTAGAAGAAGATATTGGTTGTCCTTTATTTTTACGCCATTCATCTGGTGTTGAACTTACACCGGCTGGTGAAATCTTTTTGCAAGATACTCAAGATGTCCTGGCTCAGCTCGATAAAGCCAAAAATAAAGCGAAAAAAGTAGGACAGGGTTTAGAAGGTCAGTTGAGTATTGGAGTGACCGTTATGATTCTGTGGTTAGAGCAGATAAACCAGCTCTTAAAACGCTATCGGAAAGCGTTTCCTGCAGTAATGCTAGATGTTGATACCTTACTTTCAGGTCCTCAACTTGATGCGATCTTAAAGGGGCGTTTGGATGCTGGAATCTTGATGTTGCCGCCAGCATTACCCGAACTAAACTCTATGATATTGTACGAAGACTCTCTGGCATTGGTGGTTCCGTCAGATTCTCCATTACTTGAGCAAAAACCTCGTTACCTGAGAGATATTCAAGATTGGGGATTTATCTGGTTTGAGCGAGAGAAGAGCCCCATCTTTCACGATCAGTTACTCCAATTTTTTGCGCAGCGGAGATTAGAGCCACGTATTATTGAGAAAGGAAGTGATGCAATCACCATGTTATCCCTCGTGGCGTCTGGCGTGGGGTGCACTATCGTTCCCCGAACGGTACTCAAGGGATTGCCATCTGGTCTTTCTATTATTGAACTTGAGGATCTCAATTTACCAATCAATATCGAGTTGGTATGGAGAAAGGATAGCCAGTCTGCGGTATTAGAACATTTTATCGAGATCGCGAAGGGCGCTTAGTGCGCCAATAATATTTCATGCATTGTTTTCCGGTATTCAGAAAATAGTGCGGCATTATGTTCAAATTCACTACGGATAATCATTCCTTCTAGGAAGGTAAACGCCATCTCTACTTTGAGAGGTTGGTTCTTAGGTTGCTCTTTATTGTTCGCGATAACTGAATTTAGTAAGGACTTCAGCCACTGTTTATGCTGAATTGAAATATCGGTTATCTGTTGGTCGCTTTGCTTAAATTCAGCGACCGCATGCATGAACATACAGCCTTTAAAGTCGTCCTGCTGAAA
Source organism: Vibrio viridaestus (assembly GCF_003856525.1). Lineage (GTDB taxonomy): Bacteria > Pseudomonadota > Gammaproteobacteria > Enterobacterales > Vibrionaceae > Vibrio > Vibrio viridaestus. Next base: position 71,381 of record NZ_RJVQ01000013.1, on the reverse strand, counting down.
CCATTGGAAGTGCCATTCAAGCAAAGCATCCAGTTTATCTTCAGTTGAATCTGCAGCATCGATACTCTTTTCCAGACTATATTCGAATCGAAGGTGGCGTCTATCAAGTACGGCTTCAATCAGTTTGTTTTTTGAGCCGAAGTGGCGGTACATCGAGGTTTTTGATACCTCGGCTTCGTCGCGAATAAGGTCGACTCCGACTGCGGTATAACCAAATTGATTAAATAACCTCTCAGCAATATCCAATATATGTTCTTTCTTGCTCATACACTCTTCCCTTCAAATTATTCAATAATGCGCTTGTGCTAAGTGTACAGATCTGTATTATAAAAAGCGAATGGAACAGATCTGTACATATGTGGGAAAATACTTAAAAGTTAGTTGGAGGCAAGATGAATAAATTACGCGGAGGGGGTGAACTTCCACCCAAACCATCCATTATACAAGTAGTTAAAGGGTTAATAGGCGGTAGTGTCGGAATTCTGATCTTATCTCTACTTGGACAATATTCCGGTGTACCTTGGTTAATGGCACCTTTTGGCGCAACGTGCGTAATTCTGTTTGCCGCGCCAGCGTCGCCATTAGCGCAGCCGAGAAATGTGATAGGAGGTCATCTGATTACTGCGTCTGTTGGATTGGCGGCGCTGTATCTATTTGGTGATTCGGTTGTTGTGTTATCTCTTGCCGTGGGTGTCGCGATAGCTCTAATGCAATGGTGTCGAGCAGTACATCCGCCAGCGGGAGCGAATCCTATTGTTATAATTTTGGCAGGAAAAACAGTGGTTGGATTGAGTTTTCTCATATCACCAGTCTTACTGGGAAGTGTGGCACTAGTTATTGTTGCTTCGCTGGTCAATAACGTTGGTGTAGGCGCGGGGTGGCCCATCTATTGGCATGGTTTTGGTAAGCCAGGTCAGGAATAATGCTATCAGGGCTGATAGATTCAGCCCTGAAAATGTTAGCTTTATGAAGACGCTTCGGCAGGAGATAAATGGGAATCTGCTTTACGCTTTTTGATTTGGTAGGCGATAGCCATGACGACCAACCAGGCTGGAAGTAGGTAAACCGACAAACGCATTCCGGGCGTCAGATACATCACGACTAACACACCAAGTAAAAAGAACAGACAAATCCAGTTAGTGATTGGGTAGCCCCAAGATGGGTATTGTGTTTTTTCTCTGTTTTTAATCTTAGTGAGTTTAAATTTCATATGAGTAATCGTGATGATGACCCAGTTCAGTACCAGAGCGGAAACCACTAAAGCCATCAGAAAACCAAATGCTTCTCCAGGCATGAAGTAGTTAATCACCACACATAGTCCTGTCGAAATGGCAGAAACAGCCAATGCCGTCATTGGCACACCACGTTTGTTAACGTTAAGTAGAGCTTTAGGTGCATTTTTTTGTTTCGCTAAGCCGAAAAGCATACGACTGTTTGAATAGACGCAACTGTTATATACCGATAGTGCCGCCGTTAGAATGATCACGTTAAGAACATTCGCAACCCAGTTGCTGTCCAGTGCGTGGAAAATCATAACGAATGGACTGCCACCTTCTGCGACTTTCTGCCATGGATAAAGAGAAAGCAGTACCACCAAAGAACCAATATAAAAAATTAGAATACGGTAAATAACCTGATTGGTGGCTTTCGGAATACTTTTCTCTGGATGTTCGGCTTCTGCTGCTGTGATACCAATCAACTCTAGTCCACCAAAAGAGAACATAATTGCCGCCATCGCCATCGCGAGACCACTGAAACCATTAGGCATAAAGCCACCTTGCGCCCAAAGGTTAGTGATTGTCGATTCTGGGTTACCATGATCAGATGTGAGTAAGTAGATACCGAATGCGATCATACAGATAATGGCAACGACTTTGATAATCGAAAACCAAAACTCTAATTCACCGAACATTTTTACGTTGGTAAGATTGATCGCGTTAATTAACAAGAAGAAGATCAGAGCGGATACCCAGGTTGGCATGTCTGGCCACCAATATTGAACATAGATACCAATAGCGGTTAACTCAGCCATCCCTACAAGAATATACAATACCCAATAGTTCCAACCAGACATAAAACCCGCAAAATCACCCCAATACTCTTTGGCAAAATGGCTAAAGGTGCCAGCTACGGGTTCTTCTACAACCATTTCACCTAGTTGGCGCATGATAAAAAATGCAATCATACCTGCGAGAGCGTAGCCAAGTAGAACTGAAGGACCTGCTGTTTTTATGGTCTGAGCTATACCAAGAAAGAGTCCGGTACCGATTGCACCACCAAGTGCGATGAGCTGTATGTGGCGATTTTTCAAACCACGATGCAGATTCTCCGACGATGAATTTCCTTTCATTATTATTTTTCCTAAAGTCAGTAATAAGAATGTTGGCCGACGCTCTTATTAATGAATATAAAGTTATTGCATGCGGAGTTGCCAGAGCAATTCCTATGCCAGTTCCAGATTAGCAGAGTAATATTCCAATACAGAGCCGGAAAAAGGGTAGGTCTAAGCTAACTGAGTTTGATACACTCAAGCGCCTGTAAGTACGATTTTGCTGGTCCCATTATGGAAAATGATCTTGATGAATTTGATGTAAAAATACTCACGTTATTGCAAGAAAACGGACGCCTGACCAACCAAGAGCTAAGTGAGTTAGTGGGATTATCACCGTCTCAATGTTCTCGTCGTCGTATTAGTCTAGAGAATGATAAGCTTATCCTTGGGTATCACGCCCGCTTGTCTCCCCGAGCACTACAGCAAGAAGTGATTGCTATGGTTGAAGTGAAACTCCTCAGTCATGAAGAGGAAAAAGCACATAAGTTTCTGGATTTTGTGAATCGAGAACAGTCTATCCTCGATGCGTTTAAAACCACTGGGGAAGCGGACTATTTACTTAAATGTGTTGTTTCTGATCTCGAGAGTTTGAACAGTTTAATTAACCGCATTTTTACAACTAAACTGATTGCACATATTAAAACGTCTGTCGTACTGGATCGAGTAAAAGAATACGGAGTGGTGACAAATTCTGATTGAGCACATGCACTAGAAAGTGGCAACCAAGGAAGGTGTTGATCACGAATGGTGCATTTTTATAGTTATTTATGCACAATAAAATCTAATTATAATTTAATCTTGCACGATTCTTTCTTTGTGATATTAATGCTGCACAAAATATGCATTCTTGTATTTGTGTGATCATTATTTAGGGAAGAAGATGTTATGTCGGACGCAGCAGTTTTGAAAACAGAAAAAAGTATCAGCCATCGTTGGTTTGAGGACGTTATCGCTCTTTTGATGGGTACCTGCCTCGTTTCATTCGGCGTCTTATTCCTTAAGCAGATTGGAATGGTAACCGGCGGAACTGCGGGATTATCGCTGTTTTTGCATTATAAACTTAATATCGCGTTTGGCACGGTTTTCTTTTTAATCAACTTGCCTTTTTATTACCTGGCGATTCGTCGTATGGGGTGGCAATTTACCATCAAAACGTTTATCGCCGTTGGTCTAGTCTCGTTTATTACTAATACTCAGACTTATGTTATCCATATCGATATGTTGCAGCCGTTATACGGTGCCATTTTTGGTGCTTTCTTATTTGGTGCTGGATTTATCATTCTATTCCGTCATAAAGCGAGCTTAGGTGGATTTAATATTCTTGCTCTGTTTATTCAAGATCGCTTTGGTATTAGAGCCGGATGGATTTTAATGGGCGTTGACGTTACTATCATGCTCGTTTCATTATCAGTTGTCGGCGTTTACGAGTTAGGTTTATCCATTATTTGTGGGTTGATTCTTAACCTCATTATTGCTTTGAACCATCGTTCAGATCGTTATCACGTATAAATTATAAAGGAGAATTTCTGTGCTCGAACATGTAACCCCATACGCTGGAGACCCAATATTGTCTCTAATGGAAAAATTTATGGCGGATGACCGATCTGACAAAGTAAACCTAAGTATTGGTCTTTACTATGACGAAAACGGTAAGATCCCAACGCTTGATTCCGTAAAAGAATCAAAAGCGGTACTGGTTGCGAAAGCTGATGAACCTTGTATTTATTTGCCGATGGAAGGTTTAGCACCTTATCGTTCGGCGGTTCAGCATTTAGTTTTTGGTGCAGACCATTCAGCTTTAAGCGACAAGCGTGTTGCAACGATTCAAACTCTTGGTGGTTCTGGTGCATTGATGATCGGTGCTGATTTTCTCCATCACTACTTCCCTCAGTCAAGAGTTTGGGTGAGTAACCCTACGTGGGAAAACCATAACGCCATTTTCGCAGGGGCGGGGTTTGACGTGGATTCTTATCCTTATTTCAATCCTGAAACCAAAATGCTTGATTTCGAAGGCATGTTGGCTTCTATCAAAGTTCTCGACGCACAAAGCATCGTGTTACTTCATCCTTGTTGCCACAACCCAACTGGTGTCGATCTAACGCCATCACAGTGGGACCAAGTGATTGACGTTGTTAAGCAGAACAAATTGATTCCATTTTTCGATATGGCGTATCAGGGGTACGGCGAAGGCATGGAAGATGATGCTTACGTGATTCGTAAAATTGCTCAGGAGAAGGATGTTATCGCGTTTGTCAGTAACTCGTTTTCGAAAATCTTCTCTCTTTACGGTGAGCGCGTTGGTGGATTATCAGTAGTTTGCTCTAATGAAGAAGAAGCCACTCGTGTTCTAGGTCAGCTAAAAGCAACGGTACGCCGCAACTACTCTAGCCCAGCTAAGCATGGCGCTGTAGTGGTATCTAATGTTCTGAACACCGATGAACTAAAAGCGATGTGGTTGAATGAAGTGAATGGTATGCGTACACGTATTCTGACAATGCGTGAAACTCTTTATAAGCGCCTACAAGAGCTTCGTCCAGAGAAAGATTTTAGCTTCCTGATCAAACAGAAAGGTATGTTTAGCTATACTGGTTTTAGCTCTGCTCAAGTTGATGTATTACGTGAAGATCATGGTATTTATCTGATTGCCAGTGGACGTATGTGTCTGGCTGGTCTGAATGAAAATAACGTGGAAAAAGTGGCAGACGCGTTCGCCGCACTTTAAGCTAAATTTTCTCTTCAGTTAGCATAGTTAAGCGAGATAGATTTACATATCTCGCTTTTTTTCTATTATTAGCAGTTATAACTCGTTGGTATCACTGTTATTGCACGAAATAATCGCTAACAATTCTCTGCATTTTTTTCTTTTTAACAGTGATACATTACTCTTACGAGAAACTGAGCATCGTCATTTGAAGATGTCAGTTCAGCTAGATGAGGTATTGTATGCAGGAAAACCATAAGATTTTGGTCGTTGATGATGACGTGAGATTACGTTCTTTGCTGGAACGTTATTTGTCGGAACAAGGCTTTCACGTGCGTAGTGTTGCTAACGGGGAACAGATGGACCGTTTACTTACGCGTGAAAACTTTCATCTTATGGTATTGGATCTGATGCTACCTGGTGAGGATGGCTTGTCCATTTGTCGTCGTTTGCGTGATACCAACAATAACATTCCTATCCTCATGTTGACGGCTAAAGGTGATGAGGTCGATCGAATCGTTGGATTGGAAGTCGGTGCTGACGACTATCTCCCCAAGCCATTTAATCCTCGTGAACTGCTGGCTCGTATTAAAGCCGTACTAAGACGCCAGAATCAGGAAGCGCCCGGGGCGCCAAGTTCTGAAGAATCCATTGTGGAGTTTGGTGAGTTTACCCTGAACTTAGGCACTCGCGAGATGTTTCGTGGTGATGAGCCGATGCCACTCACTTCTGGTGAGTTTGCGGTACTAAAAATTCTGGTCAATAACCCACGAGAGCCTATGTCTCGTGATAAATTAATGAACATGGCGCGAGGAAGAGAGTACTCAGCCATGGAGCGTTCTATTGACGTACAGATCTCCCGATTGCGTCGCATGCTTGAAGTGGACCCAAGCAAACCGCGCTATATTCAAACGGTTTGGGGGCTTGGCTATGTGTTTGTGCCCGATGGTAAGTTAGCGAAGTAATGTTGAGCTCCTGTCTTACAGGAGCTTTTTTGTTTTAAAGGTATCTTATGCGCGTTCGAAGTTCTTTTACCCAAACCATCGTATTGTTTTTGATTCTTCTCGCTGTCAACCAGCTCTATTCTTATTACGCGGTATTTAATTACGCCTTGTTACCCAGTCTTCAGCAGTTTAATAAAATACTAGCGCATGAAATTGGTTTGATGCTCGATGATCCTAACGATCAGGATATGGCTAAACTTGATGCGCCCGTTAGACAACAAGTTCTTGAAAAGCTGGGTGTAACCGCGCATGCAAATGAAGGTGAGGTAAAAAAAACCTTCGAGCATTCCTATTCTATAGATTTAATGAGTGAAGAGATGACGTCTCAATTGGGATCGCCAACTGAGGTCAGAATGCATCTGGAAGACAAAAGCTATGTTCTATGGATGAAAATAGACAAGTTACCGAATGTGTTATTACGTATCCCTTTATCGGAATTACAGGAAGAAGACTTTGCCCCTTTGTTTCGTAACAGCCTCATCATGGCAATCGTGATTATTCTCGGTGGTTGGATTTTTATTCGTTTACAAAATCGTCCGCTAAGACGATTGGAATATGCGGCTAAAGCGGTAGGCCGTGGGGAGATCCCACCACCAATCGAAGAGAAAGGGTCATCCGAAATTCGTTCTGTAACCAATGCATTCAATCAAATGTCAAAGGGCATTCAAGCGGTCGAAGAAGACAGAGCATTGCTTATGGCTGGAATCAGTCATGATTTGAGAACGCCATTAACGCGTATCCGTTTGGCTACCGAAATGATGTCTCCTGAAGATAGCTATCTTGCAGAGGGGATCATCAGCGATACTGAAGAGTGTAATCAAATTATTAATCAGTTCATGGACTACCTAAAACCGGTAAGTACCGATTCCTTTCAGAAGGTGGACTTTAACGATTTGGTCAGTGAAGTCACCTCGGCAGAGGGCGGATATGAATTACAGATTGAAACGGAACTCTCTGAGCCACTGAAAATGGCGTTTGGCCAACCTGTCGCGATGAAGCGTGCTATCACCAACTTAGTTGTAAATGCGATTCGTTATGGCAACGGATGGGTTAGGGTCAGTACTGGTATGACTGCGGATAATTCGTTGGTTTGGGTTTGTATTGAAGATAATGGCCCTGGTATTGCTCCTGATCAGGTCAGTAAGGTTTTTGAACCGTTTACCAGAGGCGATACTGCCAGGGGAAGTGAGGGAACAGGTTTAGGCTTAGCAATAGTTAAACGGATTGTCAGTCAGCACCATGGTGCTGTTGTACTTAATAATCGCTCTGCAGGTGGCCTAAAGGTACAGCTTAGCTTCCCGACGAAATAGCATTATTTTTCTGACTTAGCCGTTATTTAATGAGTCCAGAGTAAGTATCTGGACTCGACCATCCTTACGCATCTTTGCTTTCATTCAAGACATCTTTAAAGGCAAACATCCCGTTAAGTGCCGCTGGAAACCCTGCATAGACAGACATCTGTAAAATGACTTCTTTGAGTTCTTCTTCTGTGCATCCCACATTGAGCGCTGCATGTAGATGTACTTTTAATTGTGGCTGGCAATTACCCATTGCGGTGAGAGCGGCCACTGTCGCGATTTCTCTGGATTTCAGATCCAATCCTTGCCGTGTATAAATGTCACCAAAAGGATATTCAATAGTAAATTTAGCCAGATCAGGGCAGATATCTTGTAAACTTTCGATAACCGTCTCTCCTGCACTGCCATCAATCTTCGTTAATTGCTCTAATCCAATCTCAAAACGATTTTGGTTCATGCTTATTCCTCATTAAACGTGATTTAATTTTGAGGTTACGTCTTAGAGCTAACTCTAAGTCAAGCGTTTATTTTGGTCTGGTAGTAGTGAATTTTATTTTCTAAGGCTTTGAGGTGACTTTGCTGTTCTTCAATAGAGTGTTTTAGATTTTCCTTATGCTCTTCCAGTAGCTGTTGCCTAGCAGCAAAAGTTTTATCTCCACTTGCTCTGAGTTCTGCGTACTCTTTAATTCTCTCTAAAGGCATCCCAGTCTCTTTCAGACGAATAATGAATTTCAGCCACTCTATGTCATTTTCAGAATAGAGCCTGTGTCCGCTGCTGTCTCTTTTGATATCACGAAGTAGACTTATTTTTTCGTAGTAGCGCAGTGTGTAGGGTGACAATCCAATTCTTTGAGAAAATTGTTTAATGTTCATAGTGAATTCATGGTTTACCTAAACAATAGTGACAGACTATACCATGGTTCACTTTAGGTTGTTAAAGTGTAGAACCACTGAGTCAATATGTTCAATTGTCGTGTGTTATTCAAATAATGAAACCAAAATTCGTGTTAAATAATTACAGAAGGAATATGATGTTATTGGCATATCATGACTGACTGAGGGTACATAATAACGTGGTTACGGCGGAAACCTCTTCACTGCGCGAAATGATTGAGTTGGAGATGCTCAATGCAATCGTGAGCAATAGCCCTGATGCCATTTATGTTGCTACTGCGTCTGGCTACATCATTGCTGCATTCGCAGGCAAAGAACGGATGTTCGAGCTAGATTATGACGGAATGATAGGTAAGCACTATAGTGAGGCGTATTCTCAGCGGTTCTCAGCTATTATCAGTGATACGATTCAACGCGCTCTCGAGACCAATAGCACTCAGTATCTAAGCTATTGTCTAGAACCTAAAGAAATTTATATTCTTGCACCGACCGATTTGGCTGACGGTCACTATTGGTTTGAAGGGAGGATAACGCCTTACCTTATTGATACCATTGAACAACCCATCATTGTATGGAATGCTCGAGATATCACGCAACGAGTTAAATTAGAAAATGAAATTAAGCTTCTTGTTGAACGTGATGATCTTACTGGTATTTATAATCGCCGCCGCTTTTTAAAATATCTATCCGACATGTTCTGTCAATTTAAACGTTACAAGCACGACACGAGTGTGATCATGTTAGATATTGACGATTTTAAAATGTTTAACGACCAGTATGGCCATTTAGTCGGGGATCGTGTCATTCAGCATGTGACAGCAATCTGTAGTGAAGAGCTTAGAGAGTGTGACATTATAGGGCGAATTGGTGGGGAGGAGTTTGCGATTATTTTGCCTCATACAGGATTAGAACAAGCCTCATTAATCGCTGAAAGGCTGCGTCGTACTATTTATGAAACCCAATGTGATACCGGGCAGGATGAGCATATTGGTGTTACGATAAGCCTTGGTATTTCAATGTTTCTTACGGATGATAATGACGAATCATCGGTATTGCGTCGAGCTGATAACGCCATGTATGCGTCTAAAAGATCGGGCAAGAATCAACTGACCGTCAATGTTCACCCATAACTCTCTTGTCTTATGCTTTCGAGTAAATATCTCTTTCACCTAACCAACGGTCTATTATCGCTTTTGCATTTTGTGGATATTGTTCATGCAGGTGTCTGGCAATATTCTGGACCTCAGGAATAAGTCGCTGGTCTCTGACTAAATCAGCAATTTTAAAGTCGGCTAATCCGGTTTGTTTGGTGCCCAGTAACTCACCTGGCCCCCGAATTTCTAGGTCTCGCTGCGCTATTACAAAACCATCGTTACTTTCACGCATTACACCTAGTCGTTTCTGTGCTGTCCTAGATAGTGGTGGGTGGTATAAAAGGACACAATGACTTGCGACAGACCCACGGCCTACGCGCCCTCTTAACTGATGTAACTGTGCTAAGCCCAGACGCTCTGGGTTCTCTATGATCATTAGGCTTGCGTTGGGGACATCCACACCAACTTCGATAACCGTTGTAGCGACGAGTAAATTCAATTCATTATTTTTGAATTGCTGCATGACTGATTGCTTCTCTGTCGCCTTCATTCTGCCGTGAACTAAACCAATTTTTATATCCGGAAGCTTTCGTTGCAGTTCCTGACAGATCTCTTCCGCCGCCTGAGCTTCCAACACTTCCGATTCGTCGATCAGCGTACAGACCCAATAAGCTTGCTTTCCTTCCAGACAGGCATCATGGATACGCTTGATGATGTCGTCTCTTTTCGTATCGGGGATGGCAACGGTTTGGATCGGGGTTCTCCCTGGTGGAAGCTCATCAATGACCGATGTCTCTAAATCGGCGTACGCGGTCATGGCTAAGGTGCGAGGGATCGGAGTGGCTGTCATAATCAATTGATGGGGATACCAGCCATTTTTAGCCCCTTTTTCTCTCAGCTCTAATCGCTGATGAACACCAAAACGATGCTGCTCATCAATGATGACTAAAGCAAGCTTGGCGAATTCAACTTGCTCCTGAAAAAGTGCGTGGGTACCGACCACAATATGCGCATCTCCACTAGCAATACTTTCTAATGCAGTATCACGAGCTTTGCCTTTGAGCTTGCCCGCTAGCCAGCCAACTTTTAATCCCAATGGTTCTAGCCAATTAGCGAAGTTGTTGGCATGTTGTTCAGCCAGCAATTCAGTTGGTGCCATCAGGGCGACTTGATAACCGTTTTCTATGACAGACAGTGCGGCTAGTGCGGCCACTAATGTTTTACCTGAACCCACATCCCCCTGAACTAACCTCATCATAGGATGGGATTTGGCTAAATCTTGTTTAATCTCTTCGACAACTCGCTTTTGGGCACCCGTAGGCGAAAAGGGTAAGTTACCCAAAAAAGTGGGTATGTAGTTGTCAATACCGGACTCTGGAATTGGAGGGGCATTTTCTTTCTGCCCCTGGCTTCTTACCGATAACATCGATAGGTTTTGTGCCAAAAGCTCTTCGATAATCAGCCTGAGCTGAGCTGGATGTCTCCCTTGATCAAAAAGCGATAAATCAATATCTGCTGGTGGTCGGTGAATAATGTGCAGTGCTTCAGCCATTGTCATTTGATGATCATATAGTCCATTCGGAAGGAGTTCTTGGATCGCAGATTTATCCAATAACTCCATGGCTTGATCGGTCAGATTACGCAAAGTAATTTGTCTCAGCCCATCAGTCGTTGGATAAACGGGGGTTAAGTTAGCTTCGACATCCGGTGCTTGCTGAGGTGTAAAAAATTTGTAGTCAGGATGAACAATTTCCAAACCATAGCTACCCCGTTTAATTTCACCATAAACGTGGACCTGACGGCCTTCATTGAAGTTGTTTTTCATTCCTGCATTAAAGTTGAAAAAGCGCAGGGTCAGCGTACCGTTACCATCACTGATTTTCACGGTAAGCATCTTTTTTCGGCCAAAGATGGTATCGACAGACATCACTTTGCCTTGAGCCGCAGCCCATAAGCCGGGATGAAGTTTAATTATCGGATAGATTCGGGTTCTGTCTTCGTAACGTAAAGGAAGATGAAATAACAAATCCTGAACGGTTTCGAGTCCTATTTTTTCTAACTTTTCAGCTACTTTAGCACCTACACCACTAAGAGAGGTCAGAGGAACAGCAGATAAAAGTTTTGACATAACAGGACTCTATCAATTGATTTACTTAAGCGTATTCAACCATTGAACTGTTTTTTTGTACAGGTTTTTTGCCAGTTATTTGGCCTGCATCGCAGCCCACCATGCTTCGTCTGCTACGATTTGCCCTTGGTCATCAAGCTCTGGATAGGGCAATTTTTTCTTCTTTGCAACTTTGGCTAAAACTGGATGGCCGCGCTCAAATAAAATTCGATCAATCAGATCTTGCGGTAACGGACTTTCATCTCTGTCATACATTCCTGCAAGCTGACGTTGTCTTTGCGCTTCATAGAGAATAAGTGCACTCGCAACCGAAACGTTAAGAGACTGAACCATACCAACCATAGGAATTACAATATCTTGGTCTGCCAGTTCAAGAGCTCGTTTGGATATTCCTACTTTTTCACTGCCCAGAATAATCGCCGTTGGCTTGGTGTAATCAATTTGTCGAAAGTCGACCGCAGTTTCCGATAGATTGGTAACCAAGATTTGCATGTTCTGTTGCTTAAGCTGACCGATGGCATCATCAATATTCTGATGAGTATCCACTTCAACCCAGTTACGAGCGCCAGCGGATGTGTGGGTAAGTGTTCTCATATTGTCAGTTGGCCAAACCGCATGGATTTTACTTACACCGGTGGCATCTGCAGTGCGAATAATCGCTGAGACATTGTTTGGTTTGTGAACCTCTTCCAGGCAAAGAGTGAGGTCAGGTTGTCTTGATTTTAGAACTTCTTGAATTCGGTTGTAACGATCAATATTCATAACAATTGAGGGCTAAGTCAGCCTAATTAAGAGCTAAAAATAAGCCCTTGATACCTGACGACATCAAGGGCCATGGATTTTATATAGTGTTAACAGCTAAGGGGTTAACTGCGTTTACGTCTTACCTTCAAAGATTGAGGCATAGCGCGAATTTTACGCATGATTCCTGCTAAGTGAACACGGTCTTTAGTGGTTAATAGTACGGTGACTGTGTATAGGCGTCCATCTCGCTCCTCGGTCGATAGGCCGTGGATGTTTGATCCCGTCTTAGCAATCACGTTTGTCAGTTCAGCCAGTGCACCTTGATTATTCATCATGTCAACTTTGAGCTCGGTAATGAACTCCTGATCGTAATCGTTAGACCATTCTACAGCCATATAACGTTCAGGTTCACGTTGATAGCCACGAACATTGGCACAGCTCTCGCGGTGAATAACCAGACCTTTCCCCGGAGAGATATGAGCCACAATGTGATCATCCGGAATTGGGTGACAACAGTTCGCAAAGTTGAGTAGGATGCCTTCCGCACCGCGGATTGGCAGCTTACGTTTTGCTTTATTGCTGTTGTTATCTTTGGCAGTTATCTCATCAGCGTTGCCCAGCAGGCGTCTGGCGATAACAATACTCATCAACTCACCCAAACCGATAGCAGCTAGAAGATCATCCGTAGACTGCATTTTTTGCTCGGTAAGAACCTGCTGAATCAGTGTTGGGTCGATATCATTAATCGATTGTTCACCAAGTGCGTGATTGAGTAAGCGACGGCCAAGAGTCACAGAATCTTCGCGACGCATTGTTTTCAATACCTGGCGAATTTTCGTTCTTGCTCGAGACGTAACAACATAGTTTAGCCATGCAGCATTAGGTCGAGCTCCCGGCGCACTGATAATCTCAACAGTTTGTCCGATCTTTAACGCTTTACTTAGCGGATAGGGGCTGCGATCGACTCGAGCCCCGACACAAGTGTTACCAATATCAGTGTGTACTGCATAAGCAAAGTCGACAGCTGTTGCATTCGCTGGCAATTCAACAATTCGGCCTTTTGGTGTGAATACGTAAATCTCATCAGGGAACAGATCCGATTTTACATTTTCGATAAATTCAAAAGAGTTACCCGCACTTTGTTGTAGCTCTAACAGGCTTTGCATCCAGCGCTGAGCTTTCACCTGAGCTGTGGTACCAGAACGTTCACCGTTGCCTTTATAAGACCAGTGAGCAGCGACACCTTTATCAGCCATTTGATCCATGTCATCGGTACGAATCTGTACTTCAACAGGGACACCATGTGGACCCACCATTGATGTATGCAAAGATTGATAGCCGTTTGCTTTTGGAACGGCAATATAATCTTTCATGCGACCTGGACGAGGTTTGTACAAACTGTGTACTTGTCCAAGAGCTCGATAACAGGCATCTGCACTATCGACAATGATACGAAATGCATAGATATCCATAATAGTATGAAAACGCTGTTCTTTGGTTTTCATCTTCTTATAAATAGAGTAAAGATTCTTTTCTCTACCCACTACCTTCGCCTTGAGACCGAAATCGCGTAATCGACCTTCAATTTCGCTGTGAATTCGCTGAATCATCTCTTTGCGGTTACCACGCGCAGACTTAACTACATTCTTTAATACGCGATACCGATTAGGATAGAGAGCTTCAAAACCCAGCTCTTCAAGCTCAGTTTTGATGTTATGAATACCTAGACGATGGGCAAGGGGGGCAAATATTTCCAGAGTCTCACGAGCGATTCGGCGGCGCTTATCCGGACGAAGTGCGCCCAGTGTTCGCATATTATGAGTACGGTCAGCCAGTTTTATCAGAATAACGCGAATATCCTGAACCATAGCCAGAATCATCTTACGAAAGTTTTCTGCCTGAGCTTCTTTGCGGTCTCGAAACTTCAGTTTATCTAGCTTAGAAACACCGTCCACAAGTTCGGCAACAGCCGTGCCAAATTTGGTTTCAAGTTCTTCTTTCGTGACTTCGGTATCTTCAATGACATCGTGGAGAAGTGCGGCCTGAAGGGTTTCAAGGTCTAGGCGCATTTCAGCCAGAATTCTGGCGACAGCGACCGGGTGGATAATATAAGGTTCGCCGCTTGAACGGGTTTGCCCTTCGTGGGCATCTCTCGCTACCACATAAGAGTGACGCAGAGCCTCAATTTGAGGCTCTGACAAGTATTCCTGGGCAACGTCTTTGAGGCTATCAAATAGATACAAATTATAGGCCCGTGATGTTGTGTGACTCTTTGCTCACTATTAACGGTTGTGAGCGATACTGCTTACTGCTGCTAGTTCTGCAGCTTCTTGTTCCTGTTGTTCCTGACGCTCACGTGCATCAAGTACTTCTTTAGTGATAAGGCCTTCTTCGATCTCGCGTAGAGCGATAACGGTTGGCTTATCGTTCTCTTCCGGCACTAGTGAATCTTTACCGCCAGTTTGCATCTGACGAGCGCGGCGAGCCGAAATAAGAACTAAGTCGAAACGGTTGCCAATTTTTTCAACAGCGTCTTGAACAGTTACGCGTGCCATGAGAACTCCAATAAATAAAATTAATTACAACGGGTGACGATAAAGTATACAACTTAAGACAATGCTAGGCTAGCTGTATACTTTACATAAATCTACAGATTTCTGATTATGCCAAGAGCTCGGCAAGCATGTGACTATATTTAGCAGCTTGCTTCTCTTCTTTCAATCTTTCTGCACGAATGATGGCTTTTAAGTCCATCAGAGCGACATCAAAATCGTCATTGACGATAACGTAGTCATACTCATCGTAGTGTGAAATTTCAGACTGAGCTTCACTCATGCGTTTAGCTATGACCGCTTCACTATCCTGACCGCGAGCATTCAAGCGACGCTCAAGCTCTTCTTTTGACGGTGGAAGAATGAAGATACTTTGTGATGCAGGCATCTGTTTACGGATTTGTTGAGCACCTTGCCAGTCGATATCCAAAAAGACATCAATACCTTTATTCAGGTTATCTTCGATCCATACACGAGAGGTGCCGTAATAATTTCCAAACACTTCAGCGTATTCTAGGAATTCGCTCTTGGAAATTAATTCTTCAAAGTGATCTTTTTGTACAAAGTGGTAATGGATACCATCTTGTTCCCCTGGACGCATACCTCGTGTCGTGTGAGAAACCGACACTTTCATCGCATAAGTCGGGTTGGTTTCTAATAGAGCAGAAATCAAGCTCGATTTACCCGCACCACTTGGTGCAGAAACGATATAAAGAGTACCTTTGCCCATAGTCATTATTCCGCAATTATTCGAAGAGGTTAGATCAGGTTATCTTCTGCCAAGCCACTAATTAGCTCTTAGTAGACAGAAAATGGAGGCGAAGAGTATCATGATCAACAGGATCTTCTCAAGTTTTAAACGATTTAGGATCGTAGACTAACCCCAGTTTATGGGGTTGTACTTATTAATACATAGAGTATAATCGCCGCCCCTAAGAGAGTGATGAATTAATCATCATTTTATACACATTGTTGATAGAAGTATTACTTCGTTTGGGTTCCCTCGCCCCCAAATCAAACTAAAAAGGTATCGTATGAGTCAATTTACTCCTGCTCAGCAGCGCAAAGCCCTTTCTTATCTGGTTCTATTCCACCTATTGGTTATCGCATCCAGCAATTATCTAGTACAGATCCCGTTTACCATCTTTGGGTTTCATACTACCTGGGGTGCCTTTACGTTTCCCTTTATTTTCTTAGCTACGGATTTAACCGTGCGAATTTTTGGTTCTGCATTAGCAAGGAAAATTATCTTTATGGTGATGGTTCCTTCTTTGCTCGTCTCTTATGTCTTGTCGGTTATTTTTTATCAGGGCACATATCAGGGAATCGTACCGCTAAGCGAATTTAATGTATTTGTTTTTCGTATTGCTGCGGCCAGTTTTATGGGATACCTGCTAGGTCAGATTCTTGATGTTCACGTATTTAACCGTCTGCGTCAGTTACGTCAGTGGTGGATAGCTCCTGCAGCATCGACCGTGTTTGGTAATGCGTTTGATACTGTCGCTTTTTTCGGTATTGCGTTTTATCAAAGTCCAGATCCCTTTATGGCGGCGCACTGGACTGAAATCGCAACGGTGGATTATGGATTCAAACTACTGATCAGTCTTGGTCTGTTTGTTCCGATGTATGGGCTTCTATTGAATTTCTTGGTACGTAAACTAACGGCAGTCAATCCGGGATTAAAAATTGCTGGGATCAACGCCTAAAAATGAAAAGAGACCATCAGGTCTCTTTTTTATTACGGGGAGGATACAAACAAACACCGTTACATCACAGAAACGCTTCGGCCACTAATGCAGAGCCGACATATGTTCCTGTAAAAACAAGGAGAGAAACTATGGCAATTTTAATGCCTGATTGCTTGAACAGGTTGACTTCCATATTGGTTACTGCCATCGCTGCATAAGCAAGAACAGGGGTCGCAAGTGATAGGAAGCTAAGCGTTTTAAGCTGTTCTAGCATAGCGTCTGAAAACGGAAATCCTGGTAGAGTGCAGATCACACTGACAATTGAGACCCATGCAACAGTTGGTAGCGGTCCGCCGATGAATTTCTTCAGCGTCATACCGATAAGTATCATGACAAATAAAATCGCCATGCCCGGTAAGGCTGTGATAAAACTGTTACCACTTCCTGCCCAATTACTCATTAGAGCGATACCACAAAAGATCACTGTTAAGATAATATTTTCTTTGAAGCCCAATACTGGTTCGTCTTCTGTTTTTAAATCCATTTCATTTACGTTCATCATCATCCCTCCATTAAATCGTATTCGTTGTGCTGGTAGCTGAGCCTCTTACCGCACTTAATCGTTTGTAATACCATTCCGCAAATGGAAGGGCGACGAAGATTGCTACATAGAGACCTGTCGCATTAGTCAGTAGGTTACTGGCACCAGCAAAGGCAAGAATTTCATCTTTAATATCGGGATAGGCTGCGGCTAATGTTCCTGAGCAAGCTGCTGTCATGCTGCCACTGCCAACACCACAGGCCATCGCCAGAGCTTTTGGATCTATCCAGCCTGTTGAGGCGAGGAAACCGGAGATAAGTGCGAAGTAAATGGTACCAAACATTGTTCCCATCACGTAGACGCCCATAACCCCAACGCCTTCACTACTTTTTAGACCAAAGCGATCTGAAATGACGGCAATGTTTGGCTCGCGAGCGATAGAGTAGGTTGCGCCAATAGACTCTCGACCCATTTTGAATAGCAGCACCGCCACAGGCATAGCAATCAACATAGTGGCTAAATTACCCAGTTCCTGAAGTACCATTGCTACACCAGAATCCAGGATTTTAGGCAGGGCTGGACCAATCAAGGTACCAAACTTTGCTATGAAGGGTAGAATACCAATCGTAATGACAGACGTTGCTATCTTAGCCTGCTTCTTACTGATGAGTTTGGCTGAAAAGCTTGTGATGTTTGGGTTGACAAACAGGCAGATCAGAAACGCATAGAAAAGGGGAAGAAAAAGAAGTTTTGCACTTCCGATCGGGATACTTTGAATTCCGATGAGTTCGGAAATCACAGCTGACACCAGTACAATACAGTGCAGGCGCCAGTTTAAAAGGGCTTTAACAGAGTCATTACTCGCCATGGTACTCTCCTTGAGTAGCTTATCTATCCATGAAACATATCGTTTACAAAACCATTACATCACATAAGGTGTTCTATTAGTAATGCTTTATCGTTACCAAAAAGGCAACACTGAATTTTATTCATTTTCCATTAAAATCAATATTTTATTGTGTTTGGTTGTGTAATGGGGTGTAACGTAAAGCAAAAGGGTATGAGGGGAGTTTAGATAAGGTATTGATATTAAACCATTGGCTAATATTAAATCAGCCAATGGTTTTGGTTATTTAAGCAGATCTTCGACGAGATTTTTCCATAATGAAAGACCCGTTTCGATAATCGTGTCGTTAAAGTCGTAGTAAGCATTATGGAGTGGTTTGGACGGTGTTGTGCTGTCTGCTCCAAGCCAGAAATAAGCACCAGGGCACTGTTCTAACATGCATGAAAAATCTTCAGACGCCATTGAAGGTGCAATATTCCAATGAACACATTCCTCTCCCAGCGTACTTACTGCGATATCGTGCACTTGTTGTGCTTGTTCTGGATAGTTTGTCGTGACCACATAACCGTCAAAAAATTCACAGTGACAACTGACGTCATGACTGTTTGCCACACCAGTCGAAATCGACTCGATAAGCTGTTTTACTTTGTGTTGAACTTTCTTATCCAGACAACGATAAGTGCCTTGCAACTCAACAGTTTCCGGTATTATGTTAATGGCTTCGCCACCATGAATCTGTGTCACACTGACGACAGCGGAATCGAGAGGCGATAACCTGCGTGACGTGATTGTCTGTAAAGCCGATACGACTTCAGAAGCACAGACGATTGGGTCAATTCCTTTATCTGGCATGGCAGCATGACAGCTTTGACCCGTGAGCGTTATCTTAAACGTATCCAATGATGCCATCATGGCTCCACTATTCACCGCGATGTGTCCTGCGGGAAGTCCTGGCCAGTTGTGCAGCCCAAATACACTCGACATGGGATAACGGTCAAATAATCCTTCTTCCACCATTTTTTTCGCGCCGCCCAGGTTTTCTTCTGCGGGCTGGAAAATAAAGTGCACTGTCCCGTTAAACTGGCGAGTCTGACTGAGGTATTTAGCTGCGCCAAGTAAAATTGCGGTATGCCCATCATGCCCACAAGCATGCATGACGCCCTGATGGCACGATTTATGTTCTATATCACCGAGTTCGGTAAAGGGTAGGGCATCGATATCTGCCCTCAGTCCGATAGTCGGTCCGTCACCGTTACTTAATGTCGCGACAACGCCAGTCCCGGCTATGCCTGCTTCCACCTTTAATCCAAAGCTACTCAGTAGCTCGACGATTCTTTGCGAGGTTTTTACTTCTTCAAATCCAAGTTCTGGATATTGGTGAAATTCTTGGCGCCATGAAATTGTTTCTTCTACTAATGAGCGAGATATCGTCATTACTTCTTTATCCTTCTACTGTTCCGTAGTTAAAACTGAAGGCTGGTGTATCGGATGTTTCAACCCAGATACTTTTTACCTCACTGTACTCTCTGAGGACATCCAGCCCAGAAGAACGGCCATAGCCACTCTGTTTGTAGCCACCAAATGGGGAGCTAACATGGATTGTTTTATAACTGTTGATCCAGAAAGTGCCTGCTTTTACTTTATCAGCGATACGATGGGCTCTGGCAACATTATTTGTCCATACTGCACCGGCAAGACCAAATGAACTGTCGTTTGCGATTCTGATTGCTTCTTCTTCATCTTTAAATGGGATAGCAATCACCACAGGACCAAAGATTTCCTGCTGAGCTACATACATATCATTGTGACCTTCTAAAACAGTTGGATTAATGTAATATCCAGTACTGTCTGGGTTAGGTATGGTATCTCCGACGACTTTAGCGCCTTCTTTCTCAGCAATTTCAAGCATTTTAGCGATATGTTGATACTGTTTTCGGTTATTTACTGGTCCTATTTCGCTTGTCGTGTCAGTTGGATTTCCTACACGAATATGCTGAGCGGCTTTGGCAACAGAAGAAACGAATTTGTCGAATATTGTGTCTTGTACAAGTAGCCGTGATCCTGACACACAGCTTTGACCTGAGCCGCCAAAAATGGCTGACATAGCGCCTTTCATCGCTTTGTCTAGATCGGCGTCATCAAAGACAATATTGGCTGACTTCCCACCGAGTTCTAGTACGCATGGAATGGTTCTTTTTGCCGCGGCACTTGCAATATGACTTCCTGTGTTAGGCGAGCCAACGAAGCATACTTTTCTGATATCAGCATTCGCAATGAAGTCTTGACCGATGCTGTGTCCGTACCCAGCGATAACGCTGACTAAACCTTTAGGCGCACCGGCTTTCTGAATCAGAGCACCTAGTATCAAAGAGCTGATGGGGGTGAGCTCTGAGGGTTTTAAGATCACGGCATTTCCGGCTGCTATCGCCGGAGCGACCTGCCAGCCGCCGGTGAAGATTGGGGCATTCCATGGCGTGATTTGCATTATAGTACCCATGGCTTCGTACTTAACGTAGTTAAGGTGAGAGCTTGGTACGGGAATCACTTCGCCATGCAGTTTATCTGTCCAGCCTGCGTAGTACTCAAACATTTCTGCAACTGCGATCACTTCACCTTTGGCATTGCCTAATGGCTTATTCGCAGTAATACATTCTACCCAAGCTATAGAGTCAGCATTTTCTCTGATTTGAGCACCGATATTGTACATAACCCGCCCACGTTCTTTAGCTGCAAGTTGCCACCACTGTGTTTGGGCTTGTTGAGCGATTTCATCAACCATTGGTACGATTTCGCTACCCGCGTCTTGATAAGATAATATGACGCTCTCATCATGAGCCTGGATAAGCTCGATGGTCTCACCTGTTCCCGGGATCACTTCTCCATTGATCCAACTGCCAACGGTATCGGTACCCAATAATTCGTTTAGTATGTTGTTAAGTTTTTGCTTCATGATTTCAATTCTTCCCTGATATGGACTAGTACAAGTGGCTATCTGACTCTTTGACTATCTCGTTAAAGTCATCCGTATCGGACAGGTTGCTTTGATCTCGCCACATTTCGATGACTTGACGAGTCAGTGGCATTGCTAAGTCGAGTGAGTCCGCCAGTTTTTCTCCGAGGCCAACATCTTTGCGCATGAGACCCATTGTAAAACCTGAATCGTAGGCGTTATTGAGAATCCATTTGGGGAAGTTCACCTGACTGACGCCACTGCGCCCAGAGCCAGCATTGATTCCTTCGAGTACCTTTGCCGGATCAACTCCAGCCTTGTTAGCTAGGCTGATCACTTCGGCATTGGTGATGAGGTGAGCGGCACAAAGTAAGTTATTCGCAATCTTCGCGATGTTACCTGCACCAACATCGCCGATATGAACTTGTACCGAGCTGATTTTCTGTAAGATAGGCATAACGTTATCGATGGTTTCTTTATCACCACCGATGACCATGCTCATAGTTCCTGATGCAGCACCTGCTGGACCACCTGAAACGGGAGCGTCGATAAATTCAATACCAGAAAGTGCGAGCTGTTTTGCCACTTCTCTACTGGTTTCAGCCTCAGACGTTGTGGTGTCGATGAGTATTAAGCCTGATTTGGCGAAGCTGGCGATACCATTATTGCCCAAACAAATTTGCTTAACGTGTTCAGCTTTGGGCAGAGAAAGAATGATGACATCACAATGGGCTACTAACTCTGCTAAGTCTGCTACAGGAGTGACTCCCTTTGGCTTAATAGCCTCTAGAGCTTTTTCTGACAGATCGTAGCCAAAGACTTTTTCCTGTTTACTTGCTAATGTGGCTGCCATGCCTGAGCCCATGTTGCCAAGCCCGATAATGCCTATTTTCATATCTCGATTCCTTGAGTCGTCATTATGTGTGCAAAATGTTGAATTTTTGTTGGTCAAAACGATCGATTTTGAGGTGTTTTTCGAGTATAGATAGGCGTAGTGTTCTAAACAATAAACCCAATTTCACAAATTGTTGCCTTTAAGGCAACACATTGAGAGCGCGTGCGATGAGCTACTTACAGGAAAATAGAATTAAGTTTTTTTATGAAGCGGTTCAGCATGGCAGCGTACGTGCTGCTGCAGATTTTCTTAATATTGCGCCTTCTGCTGTGAGTCGCCAGATCAGTCATTTGGAGCAGGAGCTCGACACCGTTTTGATCGAAAGACACCGAAGAGGTATCAAGCCGACAGACGCTGGGGAAGAGTTGTTGCGCTATTACAAGCGTTACCAAATGCAGCAGGAAATCTTATTAGACAATCTTAAATCGTTGCGAGGTTTGCAATCCGGCACAATAGAACTGGCCGTAGGTGAAGGGTACATCAATATCACAACTAAGGTGATGTATGAGTTTTCTAAACTGTATCCTGGTGTACAGATTCATTTATCGGTCCATAGTGGGAATGATATTCTGCGTAAAGTTATCGATGATGACGTTCATATCGGGATTGTCTTTAATCCACCACCGCATCCTAAAATCCGTTCTCATTATTCCTCATTTCATCCAATGGTTGTCGCAGTGGGTAAAGAGCACCCATTGAATGCAGAGGAGCAGCCGCTTCGAATGAGTGTGTTAAAAAAATATCCTATTGCTTTACCTGACATGGCTCATGGTGTTCGTCATCTGATTGCTGAAGTGGAAAATGAAACCTGTATAACCCTAACCCCCAATATTATTAGTAATAATCTGACGGCTTTACATTGTTATGCAGCAAGCGGTGGCGTCACCATTATTCCTGACTTTATGATTCGTGGCATGCCCGACTGGTATCATTCTCTCAACTGTCTTTTGCTGAAAAATGAGCGTCTGAATAAAACGGACACGCACGTGATTAGTCGGCTTGGTCGACAGATGGGAAAAGCGCCCAGTACTTTTCTCAAAATGTTGATAAGTCGGATAGAAAAAGAGCTCGTGGCTTAGAAATAACCTAGATAGAAAAAAGCCTGGGACATACAGTCCCAGGCTATAACTTGATACATTCTTTCTTGTTTTAATCTAGTGGTCGTGTGCTTGTCCTGCGCCTTTAGGATAGCGTATGGATTCAACCATCTCTTGCACATCAGCCGGAACTTCTGCAGTAAACTTATTCACCACGATGGCGACCACAAAGTTCAGACACATACCTAGCGTACCGATACCTTCAGGACTGATACCGAAGAACCAGTTGTCCGATGTATTCGCAGCAGGGTTGATGAACTTAAAGTAAATGATATAAGCGGCCGTGAAAATAATACCAGCGAGCATGCCTGTCACAGCTCCTTCCTTGTTCATTTTCTTATAGAAAATACCGAGAATAATCGCAGGGAAGAAGGATGCAGCGGCAAGTCCGAACGCAAAAGCTACAACCTGAGCAACAAAACCTGGTGGATTAATACCGAGATAACCCGCCCCGACAATAGCGAGCGCGGCACCTACACGGGCGGCGAGAAGCTCTTGTTTGTCAGTCATATCAGGCTTAAAGCCCTTTTTGAGTAGGTCATGAGAGATTGATGTCGAGATGACTAGTAGTAGACCTGCTGCTGTGGAAAGAGCGGCAGCCAGACCACCTGCAGCCAGTAAAGCTACAACCCAGTTTGGTAATTTTGCCAGTTCAGGAGACGCCAGGACGATGATATCCCGGTTAATTTGTACTTCATTACGAGCATCGCCCGCATAGAACATGCGACCATCACCGTTTTTGTCTTCCCAAGAGACTAAACCTGTGTTTTCCCAGTTTTTATACCAACTTGGCGCATCAGCTGCTGCTACACCTTTCATGTCTGGGCCGTTAATGGTATCGATCATATTGACGCGAGCAAAGGCTGAAACGGCAGGTGCTGTTGTATAGAGGAAAGCAATAAATACTAAAGCCCACCCAGCAGAGATTCGAGCGTCAGATACTTTGGGAACGGTAAAGAAGCGAATGATTACGTGTGGTAATCCAGCCGTACCGACCATCAGTGCAGCACAGATGAAAAAGACGTCAACCATACTCTTTGAACCATCCGTGTAGGCGGTGAATCCGAGTTCTTGAGTTAGACCATCCAATTTTTCAAGCAGATAGGTGTCTGTTCCAGACATTGTGGAACCAAAACCAATTTGTGGAATTGGTGTCCCTGTCATCATCAGAGATGTAAAAATAGCGGGCACGAGGAAAGCAAAAATCAGGACACAATATTGAGCTACCTGAGTATACGTAATGCCTTTCATTCCACCCATCACGGCATAGAAGAATACGATTGCCATACCGATAATAATACCCATATTGATATCCACTTCCAGGAAGCGAGCGAATACCACCCCAACTCCACGCATCTGTCCGGCAACATAAGTGAAAGATACAAAAATGGCGCAGAATACCGCAACCATGCGTGCTGTTTTTGAGTAATAACGATCACCGATAAAATCTGGAACGGTGAACTTACCAAATTTACGGAGATAGGGGGCTAAACATAATGCCAGTAGAACATAACCACCAGTCCAACCCATGAGGTATACGCCACCATCGTAGCCAATAAATGAGATGATACCAGCCATGGAGATAAACGAAGCGGCTGACATCCAGTCGGCAGCAGTTGCCATACCATTAGCGACAGGATGAACACCACCGCCTGCAACATAAAACTCACTGGTGGATCCCGCTCTTGCCCAAATTGCTATGCCAATATATAAGGCGAAGGTGATACCGACCAGGATAAAAGTCCAAGTTTGAATATCCATTGGAGTCTCCTCTAGTCTTCGTGAACGTTGTATTTTTTGTCCAGGGCATTCATTCTCCACACGTAGACAAAAATAAGGGCAACGAAGGTGTAAATAGAACCTTGTTGAGAGAACCAAAATCCGAGTTTGAAGCCTCCCATATGAATGGTATTCAACTGTTCAACAAACAAAATACCTGCGCCGTAAGAAACTAGGAACCAGATAGCGAGCAACGTTCCCATGATCCCTAAATTCTCTTTCCAGTAGGCTTGAGCATGTTCCGATGATTCGAATGACATGGTCATCTCCTTTTATCATTGTTGTTAATTAAATGTTACAAAGGAAAGATAGCAGGGGTCGCAAAGAATCTCCTTGCGACTTTGGTCTTGAGGTTTATTTTTTATTTTTCAGTTGGTTACTTTTAGTTGGGGGCGAATTTGTGACGCAAGAAAGGGGGGCTGATTTTTAGCTTTAGCCTAAAGTAGTATAAGTAACTTGTTGAGTGTGATAGAAAAGTCGCGTTATTCGTGCAATTCATTGAGCAATATCACAGCTTGAGTTCTATTTTTCACGCCAAGTTTGCGAAAAATAGCCGTCATATGCGCTTTGATAGTGGCTTCTGACACATTGAGCTCGTAAGCAATTTGCTTATTGAGTAAGCCATCTGAGAGCATATCCAAGACCTTATGCTGTTGAGGTGTTAATGCAGCAATACGTTCGGAAAGATCATTATCTTGGGTACTTTCTACGATCAAATGCTCAGGGAAATATGGGTCTCCGTCGAGCACTTGATTGAGTGCTTTGATTAACTCGCGCATGTCACTGGATTTCGGAATAAAGCCAAACGCGCCATGCTTTTTCACCTGAGAGACAACGCTAGGTTCTTCGCTGGCAGAAATCACAACAATCGGTAAGTCAGGATACTCATTACGCAATTGAATCAGACCGGACATCCCGTTAGCCCCAGGCATTTTGAGGTCAAGAAGCAGTAAATCGGGGTCGGATTCTTTGCTCAGTAACGTCATCAGTGCATCTAACGAATCAGCCTCGAGCAAATTAGCGCCACTCACAGCCATCCTTATCGATTGAAATAATGCATTTCTAAAGAGGGGATGATCGTCAGCGATTATTATTGTGTAGTCTGCATTCATTGCTTTCGATGCCTGTCGTGATGAACTTAGTTCATTATTGTCAGGAATCGAACTATCAACAATATTGAGCCTATAAAAGTCTGATGTTTATCGCTATTTTACTTGATTTGTGAATTGTTTATTCCACTTTTTGCTTAATTGGTTTAGATGGTTCAAATAAGTATCTGCGTTCATAAACCCGGTTACTCTTGTTTGGGACTGTGTTTCGCCTCTTGGGTCCCAGAACTGAATAGTAGGCAATCCCAAAATGCCTAATGTTTTGAGCAGTTCCTGGTCGTCTGCGTTGTTGGCTGTAACATCGGCTTGAACGAGAACATAATCTGCCAAAATCCGTTGAACTCTTGCATCGGTGAACGTGTACTTTTCAAATTCCTTGCATGCCACGCACCAGTCAGCGTAAAAGTCCATCATCACCGGTCGGTTTTGTTTCTTCGCCTCCGCCAGTAGATTTTGTAGTTCAGACAGTGTGCTAACATGAACAAAGGACAATGCTTGTTGGTGAGGAGATTGATACGCCTTCCATGATCCAATCCAGAAAGAGTTTATCGACAGGGCTAATCCAATCACCAGTATAGCCGAGACTAAAAGTTTAATACCGATAGATGGTTTGAGCGATAATAGCGTTTTGGCCAACCAAAGGAGCGTACAAACAGCCAGTAATCCCCAAAATGCTTTGGAGAGGTAGTCTGGTATGATGCGCTCTAATAAAAAGAGTGGGGCCGTTAATAAGACGAATCCAAAAAGGTGTTTCACCTTATCCATCCAGGCACCAGAGCGAGGTAAAACGTGTTGCCCAAAGACGGCGACCGCAATCAGAGGAACGCCCATACCAAGCGCTAAAAGATACAAAGCTAGTGCACCAGTATATAAGTTACCTGTCTGGGATACGTAAAGCAGTGCGCCTGACAACGGGGCTGTTGTACATGGAGAACAGACCAGACCAGAAATTGCGCCCATCACAAATACGCCCCACAGCGTTCCACCTTGTTGCTCGTTACTCCAGGCGTTCAGTTTGGTTTGCACCGAGCTGGGAAGCTGGAGAGAGAAAGCCCCGAACATTGATAAGGCCAGCAAAATGAAGAGAATGCTTAACGTCACCAGAATATACGGATTTTGTAAGTAGGCCTGAAATTGCAGACCTGCAGAGGCAACAATAAGGCCTAAGATCGTATAAGTTAAGGCCATTCCCTGTACATAGATAAAAGATAGGGTTAGGGCTTTCGATTTCGTTAATTCTTTTTGCCCAAATACTAAGCTGGTCAGAATCGGATACATCGGTAGAACACATGGCGTAAAGGCTAAGCCGATTCCTAAGATAAACAGCAAGAGTAAGGTCCAATTATCACTGGATAATTGGCCTGCTATCTGGTCTTGTTGGGATAAATTAATTGGCGGAGTCGCTGCATCTGATGTTGGAGACAGAGTAATGGTTCTGGTCTCTGGTGGGTAGCAAAATCCAGCATCAGCGCATCCCTGATAAGTAATTGATATAGAGCTGTTATTGCCAATATTTGAGAGAGATTGCTTAATAAATAATGAGTCACGGTAAATCTGAACGTGACCAAAAAACTCGTCTTCGTGTGGTAGGCCATCTGGTAGTGACAAAGGGGTTAAGCTGACATCTTTCCCGTTAATTTTGATGCTTTTTCTATACAAGTAATATCCGGATTTAATTTGCCAGTCGATATGTACTGTATCTTGGGTTTGGCTCGCATTGAAGTCGAATGCCTCGTCAACTTTAACAAAACGATTTGATTGGTTATTAAAGGGGGATACAGCATTAGATTCAAAGGCGGCAGAGGCTATTTGAGAAAACACACACAATGAAATAAGGAATAACAGTCTGAGCATAGCGAGTCACAATTGATAAGTCTGGCTGCATCATAACCTATCAGGTCATTAATAAATATGCCAGTAATGTTCAAGACTAAGAATCGGGCCCTTACTGGGCCCGACATAGAAGATTAAGCGTCTTCTTCTGTATAACGTTTTGCTTTGTATTGTGGTTTGCGTAAGTTTTCTACCGAGAAGATATCATTCAATTCATCTTCGGTAAGAAGACCACGTTCCAAAACTACTTCGCGTACACTTTTGCCCGTTTCGGCACAGATCTTACCAACAATATCCCCCTCATGATGACCAATATATGGGTTTAGATAAGTCACAATGCCGATCGAGTTAAAGACATAGTTTTCACAAATATCTTTATTGACGGTAATGCCATCGACGCATTTATCTCTTAGGTTGATACAGGCATTAGACAGCAGAGAAATGGATTCGAATATACATTGTGCAATAACAGGTTCCATTACATTCAGTTGTAACTGACCACCTTCTGCAGCAAATGAAATAGTGTTGTCGTTACCCAAAACTTTAAAGCAAACCTGGTTAACAACTTCAGGGACTACCGGGTTAACTTTGGCTGGCATGATTGAAGAGCCCGCTTGCAACTGCGGCAAATTGAGCTCGTTCAGACCTGCTCGTGGACCAGAAGATAACAAACGGAGATCGTTACAGATTTTAGAAAGTTTTACCGCCAAGCGTTTCAGAGCACCATGAGCCATAACATAGGCTCCACAGTCTGAAGTCGCTTCAATCAGATCTTCAGCCGGAACCACTGGCAGGCCCGTTACCTCAGCCAGATGTTTAACTGCCAGCTCTTGGTAACCTGGGGCTGTGTTTAATCCAGTACCAATTGCCGTTGCTCCTAGATTCACTTCAAGCAATAGTTTTGACGTGTATTCCAAGGCGCGAATTTCTTCATTAAGTGTGACTGCCCACGCTTTGAACTCCTGGCCTACTGTCATTGGTACCGCATCTTGGAGCTGAGTTCGTCCCATTTTTAAAACGTTATCGAACTCCTGACTCTTTTGCGCAAAAGACTCTTTAAGGTATTCAATGGTTGTGATGAGTTTCATGACGCTATTGTATACGGCGATACGAAATCCAGTCGGATAGGCGCAGTTAGTTGACTGACTTTTGTTGACATGGTCATTAGGGTTAATAATGTCGTACTGACCTTTTTCTTTACCAATTAACTCTAACGCAAGATTGGCAATCACTTCGTTGGTATTCATGTTGACTGATGTTCCTGCTCCACCCTGATATACGTCGGAGGGAAACTGATCCATACATTTACCAGTATGCAAAATAACATCACATGCTTCGATAATTGCGTTTGCAACGGATTTAGGCAGAACACCCAGTTCTTTATTAGCAAGAGCAGCGGCTTTTTTAGTCATAACCATACCACGAACAAACTCAGGAACATCTGAGATGGTCGCGGATGAGATATTAAAGTTTTCGATAGCTCTTAAAGTATGAATACCGTAATAGGCATCAGCCAGAACGTGACGCTGACCTAACAAATCTTCTTCTAGACGAGTTTGAGCGGAAGCATGAGCTTCACTGACGATTGTCATATATGTAGGACCCTTAATTAACTGAAATTACTATTGATGTTACTTCGTTAAGAATCCTTTCAGTTTTTGCAAACTGGTTTCCTGCCAGTAGGGGGCTGTCTACGACAGATACAAAATATCTTTTTTGGCGTATTTTCTGTATCAAACAACCTACGAGGCATAATCTACGGACTTGGCGAGGTTTTCACAACTGTAAGATTTTCAAAGCCGTGAGCTGAGACACAATTTTTCCCTTTTCGTTTTGAACGGTATAAAGCTTTGTCTGCATGCATGAATGTAAGTTGATTATCCTCTGATATCTCCGAGATGCCGATACTTACCGTTACTTGAACATCTGTAAAGGAATCGATGACATTGCAGATTCTGTGCATTAATTCGTATGCGGCTTTGACATCAATGTGTTGAAGGATCACAGCAAATTCGTCTCCACCGATTCTGGCGATGATATCCGTGTCCCTCAAACGGTTTTTGAGCTGGGATGCTAGGGTATTAATTACCTTGTCGCCGGTATGGTGACCATACGTATCGTTAATCGATTTAAAGTCGTCAATATCTATGATCGCGAGACAACTTGATGGTTGATCCGGATACCGTAGGCGTAAGCGAGAATAGTGAAGCAGGCTATCATTGAACTTTTTCTTATTCCATAGGCCGGTTGCAGGATCCTTTTGACTTTGATCTTTTAGCTCATCAATCACATGAGATTGCTCTGTTATATCGACAAAGGAATAAATGTACTGTTTGGAGTGATGAAAGCTGCTTGGTAACTCTTTGACATCCATCTGATAGTGCTTGTCACCAATATCGACTTCACAATGCCAATGATTGTTCATTGTTAGTCCTTGCAGCAGTTCTTTTCGAATAAATTCGACCTGTTTAAACGTGAGCATATTAATTTTTTTTATTTCAGCCAGCTCAAGTCCTAGAAGGTGACATAAGTGTGTGTTGGCCATTAAGACTCGATGCTTATCATTGGTCAGTGCTACGGCTAGTCCGTTATCGAGAACACTTTTATTGAAGGTTTTCTCCAATCGAATACGTTGATAGCTATCCCAAAATACGGCGGTAAGACCCGAGATAATGCCAAGTAAAAGCAGTAATGATAAAGAATCGTTTTTTACCTCGTCATCACGGTTGGCAAAAACATCACTTATCTGTTTCATTGGAATCAAAGTAATGAGTGTGAGTGGTTTTGTACTATCAAACAATCTCGCCGAAAAGGGTTTATAGATATACAGACCAGCAGGCGTAAGTAGCGCACCACCTCTTGTCTTCGTGGAGGAGACTTCTTTCCATAGATCTGGATTTTGTTTAGGCAGATTGATGTTATTTCTTTCTTTAATTAGGTCACCAAATAGCTTGGTCTTATCACTACTCATAACGTAGTAGCCGTCACTATCGATAAAATCCACCGAATAGTGTTGTGTATTACTTGTTACGTAATCAATGCCACCAAGCACTTCTAAATTTGCGATGAAAAAGCCCAAACGAGTGCCTTCAGAATCGATTGGGTAAATGAGACGAAAGCCAGGTTTATATGGGATAACTGGTTTGCCATGTTCATATTCAAGATCAATCCCAAAAGAGCCTTGCTCTCCTGGTGAAAGATGCTCAGCATACAAAAAGTAATCTCTTTGGCCTTTGTTCTGTAATTCCTTGTCGGGAACAATATACGGTGTAGGCATGAGCTGAGTGTAATCGACCCGAATCATTTCCTGACCACTGTTATCCAGATAGCGTAGTTGATAGAAAAAACGCAGGTTTTTAGCCGTTATATACCACTGATGCTCTAGGTATTGTTTCAGTCTCGGGTCATTATTTTCGGCATAGTCTCTAAGCAGAGGTGATTGACTAAGCTCTTTATAAATTCCGCGAATACGTTGATGCAACTGTGAGGCTCGGTCATCAACGAAAGATAAGAATTGGTTTCCCTGTTCTTCAAAGCGGGAAATGAGAAATCGGTGGGCTTCACTGGTCGTGTGTCGGTAATACAACAATGGAATTATCGAGAGAACGAGCCAAACTATCACCATCTTTTGAATAATACTTATCGATGCTTTCATTAATACGCCAACTCAATATTGTTATGACACAAAGTGACTATTGTCCAAAGTAAAAGCTAGTTTAATAATTTGTGTTTTGCCAATTCATTTATGAGACGTTTCGACAGAAGGTTTAAATTCTCACTCACTACCCCAATATAAGAAGTACCAGTACTTGTGATGACGCCGAATTTTCCGCCATCGTGCATATTTTGATACAAAAGTTTGATATGGCTAATTCGGATTCCTTTTGAGAATACGCTAAACTGGACCGAATTACTGAAGCGGAGGTACTGTGTTTCCAATCATTTTAGTTTTATTTATTGCTGTCCCGAGCATCGAAATTGGCTTGTTTATTCAGGTGGGTGGATTTCTTGGGCTCTGGACGACAATTGCGCTGGTTTTGCTCACCGCATTTGTGGGAGCATCGTTAGTTAGAAGCCAAGGTATCCAGACATTGATGACAGTGCAGCAACGTTTGAATCAGGGTGAAGTACCAGCACAGCAGATCCTTGAAGGCGTTATGTTGGCCGTTTCTGGTGTATTACTGTTGACTCCAGGTTTTATGACGGACACTCTCGGAATGGTATTGCTTCTGCCCAAACCAAGGGCAAAACTGGCTCAATACATGATGAAGCGAGTCGCTGTACAGAGTCAGTTTAATTCTGGCTTTCATCGTCCCAATGGTTCCGATCCCGATGGGGGTAACACCTATGACGGTGAATATGAACGTAAAGATGACGATGATAACCATCGACTAAGATAGACGCTTAAATGGGGCTCATTACTGAGCTCCATCAAACTCCATTTGACGCCATGCTTCATAAGCTATGATAGCCACTGCATTGGAAAGATTAAGACTCCGCGCGTCTGGCATCATAGGAATTCGAATTCTTTGTTCAATCGGCAAACTTTCGATCACCTCAGAAGGTAACCCTCGGGTTTCCGGTCCAAAAAGCAATACATCCCCTTGTTGATATTGTGCGTCAACGTGATGACCTGTCGTCTTGGTCGTGCAAGCAAATAGACGGTATGGTTGCTCTCTTTCATTTAAAAAAGTGAGAAAGGCAGAGTAATCTTTATGTCTGGTCACATTTGTCAGGTCATGGTAATCCAGACCTGCACGTCGTACTTTTTTCTCTTCTAAATCAAACCCAAGTGGTTCTATTAGATGAAGCTTCGCGCCACAGTTGGCGCAGAGACGAATAATATTACCGGTATTAGGCGCTATTTCTGGCTCGTAAAGAGCAATATCAAACATGAGTTATTTTAAGTGACTGGGATTGGGTGCTGAGAGTATAAAGCGGCCCGCTCTAATTGTAAAAGCAGGCCAGAGAAGAGAGTTGGATTACAAGGCATCAGTATAGTTTTTTTCGACGGCTGACCAGTCAACGACATTCCACCAGGCCGTTATGTAATCTGGGCGCCGATTCTGATAACTAATGTAATAAGCATGTTCCCAGACATCGAGAGCGAGAATAGGGGTTCCCTGTTTAGGAGCCACATCCATTAATGGGTTATCTTGATTACTAGTCGATACAATACTGAGTTTGCCTGCATTGACCACTAGCCATGCGAAACCAGAACCAAATGTATTAATGGCCGCTTGAGAGAACTCTTCTTGAAATTGTTCGAAGCTACCAAAAGTAGAGTCGATTGCACCTGCTAGAGATCCAATTGGTTTACCACCTCCCTCAGGAGACATGCAATTCCAATAGAGAATGTGGTTGTAGTACCCGCCACCATTATTGCGTATCGCTGCCGAATGCGATGATATATTGGCAAAAATGGCTTCTATACTTTGCTCTTCAAGCTCAGTGCCTGAAACTGCTGCCATAAATTTGTCAAAGTAGGTACGGTGGTGCTTACTGTAATGCACTTCCATTGTCTTTGCATCAATGTAGGGTTCAAGAGCATTGTAGGCGTACGGTAGTTCTGGAAACAGATGAGACATAGCTGATTCTCCTTATCGATTATTGTTATTTGATGTTAATGATAATCGATCTCATTATCAACTATGTCTTTATTGTGGTTATTTTATCAACGGCAGTTCGAACTCAATTTTAAGCCCACCAAACTGGCTTTTCGTGGCTGTCAGCTTACCGTTGTGCTGACGTACCGCATTTTCTGTAATGGCAAGTCCAAGGCCAGCTCCGCCACTTTGACGATCTCGAGCCGTAGAGACTCGATAAAAGGGACGGAATATATCTTGAAGCTCTTGAGCTGGTACACCAGGCCCATCGTCTTCAACGTCGATTTGCAATATCTCACCTTTGGTATGAAAGCTAACGACAATCTGTTTTTCACTGTATTTAATGGCATTGCGAATGACGTTCTCAAGTGCACTTATAAGCAACTTGGGGTTCCCCGAAATGGAACGATTGGGAATGCCTGAATAGCGCAGTGTCTTGTGGCTTTGTTCCGCTTCAAATTGGGCATCGTCAAGCATGGTTTCCCATAAACTAGAAAGTGATTGTGTTTCATGCTCCATATGACTATTGATTTGCATACGGGATAACTCAAGTAATTCACCTATCATCTGCTCAAGTCGACGAGCCTCGGTATCGATTCGCTCAAGTTCAGGACTGTCGCCGAGTTTCCTTTTGGCCAGGGCATTCGCCATAGTTAAGCGTGTTAGTGGTGATCGAAGTTCATGAGATATGTCTGATAGCAGTCTTTGCTGACCTGAAATCATGCCATTGACGGCCTCAACCATCTTATTAAAACTTCTTCCTGCCTGTCTGAATTCTATGGTTCCTGATTCCAAAGATGGATCGCTTTTAAATTCGCCTCGCGCAACGCGTTGCGAAGCCTGTGCCAAGCGATTGGCTGGTTTGCTTAATGCCCAAGCTAGCCAAAGTAGTAAGGGGGTACTCACTATCATGGCTAACAGTAAAAATGATAAAGGATTATCTAAAAGCCTAATGATAAACGGGGGGCCATTATCAGTTCGCATCGCGATGTAGAGCAATAAGTCTTTTTGTGCGAGATGAACAGGAAATGGACCGGCTATAGTCAGTCGGCCATATAACCTTTTCTGTGGCTCAGACACAGAATCACTTGAGGTGATGAAGTTCTTTAACACTTTTATTTTAAAGTCTTCACGAGTTTCAGAGTGAATCAAATTACCATCCTGATCGGTGAGGAAAAAACGCATTCGATCCCGACCTCTATCCGCATGCATACTCAGGTGCATGGCAATCTTATCCAGGTTAGATAAACCAGAGAATTGCAGTTCAATTCCATCGCGAATATCAATAAAACGCGCTAACTCACTCCCGGCTAGATCTTTTGACCTTCGCGGGTCCAAACTTGGAAGACTCAATACTGTTATCAGTATGAGTAGAATAGTCAGCCAGAAAATCGCAAATATCCGACCATATAAATTATTGAATCTTGGTAAAACCATCAATCCTCCAAAATCATCATGTAGCCACGGCCGCGAAGGGTTTTGATGCGAGGCTTACCGTCCTGACGTTCTGGCAGTTTTTTACGCAAATTGGATACGTGCATATCGACAGCTCGATCAAATGCAGATAGCCGCTTACCCAACACATCCAAACTCAGTGTTTCTTTTGTTATGGCTTCGCCAGGATGCTGGATAAAGTGACTTAACAGAGCAAACTCAGTCGTGGTTAGGTCAAGATATTCCTCATTGCAATACGCTTCTTGTTTACCAGGGTAAAGAGTGATGTCCTGATAGCTTAAGTGATCGCTTTTTACCACTGTTCCATTTTGAGTTCGACGCAGAATGGCCTTAATACGAGCGAGTAGCTCTCTATCGCTAAAAGGTTTAGGCAGATAGTCATCCGCACCTAGTTCTAAGCCGATGACGCGATCGATTTCTTCTCCTTTTGCTGTCAGCATCAGCACGGGAGTTTGCCACTTCTCACGTAATTTTTTGAGCGTATCCATACCGTTGAGTTTGGGCATCATGACATCGAGGAGTATGAGATCAATTTTATCATCAAGACAATCTAGGGCTTGCTCACCATCATTAGCTTCAGAAACAGTGAATCCCTCCAGAGTTAGGATTTCTTTTAATAATCCAGTTAATTCGGTGTCATCATCTACGATTAGAATATGAGTCATCTGCTTCGCTCCGTTTGGCTTGTTTAATTATTCTACGGTGAAATGGTCGAAAAAGGTGCAGCTAAAATCTTGTCTTTACACTCTTTTACTCACTGCATACGTTGATTGACATATGAGGCGCTATTCTACAATCACACGCTAAGAAAAACGAAATTGAACCGAGATTGGAGGAACATCCATGAAAGCCCTTAAAAAATGTATTCTCGCTGCAGCTATGATTCCTGTTGTACTTGGCTCCGCTAGCGCCTTTGCACACAATGGCGATAAGGATCGCGATGGTAAAAGGCCAATGATGCAAGATTGTCGCCCAGATGGTGAGCGTGACATGATGCGCAAACTGAACCTTACACCAGAGCAGCGCGATCAACTACATGATATTCGTCATGAACAACGTGAGGAAATGCGCGCTGATATGGATGCTCACAGAGCACAAATGCAAGCGTTTCGCGCAGAAGAAGATAAACTTCTGTTGAGTAAAGATTTTAGTCCTGAACAAGCGAAGGCATTAGCGAAGAAAATGTCAGATCAACAGATTGAACGTCGTGTTCACATGATGGAAAATCGTCATAAAATGCTGAGTGTCTTGACGCCAGAGCAGAAAGCCAAATGGTCTGAACTTAGGGCTCAAGGTCCTAAAGCATTTGCAGAATGTCATTTTGGTAAAGGCGGACCAGATGGTGACAAGCACCCTCAGCCTCCAATGGAGCCCAAACCAGCAATGGAATAATCCATTTTTTTAGCAAAAAGGCAGCGTAAGCTGCCTTTTTTATTAGGGGAATGACAGTGCTAATTTTAAGGGAATACTTTGATTTATGTAAAAATACGCCACTATAATAGGCTCAAATCAGGGAGTTGAGAGGTTGTATGGAAAAAGAATATGCACGTTTGGTGTCAACGGCAGCATGGGCTGCAACGGCAGTGGCGACGCTTTTACTTATTGTTAAATTAATGGCGTGGTGGGTTACTGGTTCAGTGAGCTTACTCGCCTCGCTAATTGATTCCTTTATTGATATCGCAGCGTCAGTTGTCAATCTCATTGTTGTTCGTTATTCACTGCAACCTGCGGATCGTGAACATGCCTTTGGTCATGGTAAGGCTGAATCATTAGCGGCACTCGCTCAAGCCATGTTTATTACCGGTTCTGCTGTTTTCCTTATTTTAAATGGTATCGATCGCTTCTTTAGACCACATCAACTTCAGTCTCCAGAATACGGTGTCTATGTCAGTATATTTGCTTTATTGGCGACAGCTGGCCTGGTGATGTTTCAGAAATATGTTGTGAAAAAAACCAAAAGCCAAGCGATCGCTGCCGATTCACTTCATTACCAAACCGACCTCTATATGAACGTCGCGATCATGATTGCTCTTTTGCTTAGTTGGTATGGCTTTTCTCAAGCGGATGCCATCTTTGCTATTGGTATTGGTATTTATATCTCTTTGAGTGCGATTAGGATGGTTTATCAGGCTTCGCAGACATTACTGGACAGAAAACTTCCCGATAGTGAGATTATTCAAATTCGTAAAATTTGTATGGATGTGGAAGGGGTTCTGGGTTTGCATGGGGTTCGCACCAGAATGTCTGGTCCTATCCGTTTTATCCAATTGCATCTGGAGTTGGACGATGACATGCGCCTTATTGAAGCGCATAAGATATCTGATACCGTTGAACTTAACCTAAAGCGCCATTTTCCAGGTGCCGATGTATTGGTTCATCATGACCCGTATTCAGTTATTTTTGATCAAGAAATAGAACAGAAAAAAAGAGGTTGGTAATAGAAAATTAATTAAAAAATAGCCAATTTTTGTAATAATAGAACGTGAAAATGATATGTATCAACGAAGAATAACGACATTGTTGTAATACTTTTTCACAAATTAAAAACTTAATCAACGGTGCAAAATAAGAGTAGTATTCCTTTCCAATACGGGTAACATATTGCACAGTTTGAAACCGAATCTCCATTTATTGACAGGTTCGTAAATGGCTACAACTATTAAATAATAAGTTCCCAATATCATAGGGGTGAGCATGATTAAAAAGATCGGGATTTTGACAAGTGGCGGTGACGCACCAGGGATGAATGCTGCGATTCGCGGCGTCGTGCGTACTGCATTAGGAGCTGGACTAGAAGTATACGGTATCTACGATGGTTACTTAGGCCTGTATGAGGATCGTATCGTTAAATTAGCCCGCTCAAGTGTTTCAGATGTAATCAATCGTGGCGGTACCTTTTTAGGTTCGGCTCGTTTTCCTGAATTTAAGGAAGAGTCTGTTCGTGCGAAAGCGATTGAAAACTTGAAGAAACACGGTATCGATGCACTTGTTGTTATTGGTGGTGATGGCTCTTACATGGGAGCGAAGAAACTGACTGAAATGGGTTACCCATGCATCGGTTTACCAGGCACTATCGATAACGATATCGCAGGTACGGATTATACTATCGGTTATTTAACGGCGTTAAATACAGTGATTGAATCGATTGACCGTTTGCGTGACACTTCATCATCACATCAACGTATTTCTATCGTAGAAATTATGGGTCGTCATTGCGGTGATTTGACTTTGATGTCTGCGATCGCTGGTGGTTGTGAATACATTATTACGCCAGAAACTGGCCTGAATATGGAAGAGCTGATTGCGAACCTTCAGGACGGTATCAAGAAAGGTAAAAAGCATGCAATCATCGCATTAACTGAGTTAATGATGGATGCGAACGAACTTTCTCGTAAAATTCAGGCGGCAACAGGTCGTGAAACTCGTGCGACAGTCCTTGGGCACATCCAGCGCGGTGGACGTCCAACAGCATTCGACCGTGTGTTGGCTTCTCGTATGGGTAACTACGCTGTACACCTTTTACTTGAAGGCTATGGTGGTCGCTGTGTCGGTATTCAGAAAGAAGTTCTGGTTCATCACGACATTATTGATGCAATCGAGAACATGAAGCGTCCAGTACGTAATGATCTGTACAAAGTGGCGGAAGAGTTGTTTTAATCAGGACTCTTACCAGATTTATAAAAGGTCGCGCGAGCGACCTTTTTTAATGATTATACAATTACGGCTCTTTCTTCCGGGTCCTTACGATCTAAGTAGTGGATGGATTTAATTCGACGAATTGTACGGCAGCGACCACGAATTAAGAGCGTTTCAGTGGTAGCAATATTGCCTTTACGGGTAATGCCTTCCAGAAGGTCACCTTTCGTTATCCCTGTTGCTGCGAAGATAACGTTATCACTGCGCACCATATCTTCCATCGCCAATACAACATTGGCTTCAACGCCCATTTCAGCACAACGACGTAATTCTTCTTCACCCAGCTTACGATTCTCTTCTGAGTCACCTTTAACATCATGACGAGCTAACAGTCTCCCATGCATGTCGCCGTCTAGAGCTCTGATAACAGCTGCAGAGACGACACCCTCAGGAGCACCGCCAATGCAGTACATCATGTCGACTTCGCTATCAGGCATACAGGTCAAAATCGAAGCTGCCACATCACCATCAGGAACAGCGAATACGCGTACGCCCATATTTTGCATCTCAACGATAACGTCATCGTGACGTGGTTTCGCTAGCGTGATAACGGTCAATTCAGTTAAAGGTTTGCCTAAAGCAAGCGCGACGTTTTCCAAGTTTTCTTTGAGTGGCTTATGTAGATCAATACAGCCTTTCGCTCCCGGTCCCACGACTAGTTTTTCCATATACATATCTGGCGCTTTAAGAAAACTACCTTTATCAGCGGCGGCGAGTACTGCGAGTGCATTCGATTGTCCCATTGCAGTCATACGAGTGCCTTCAATAGGATCCACTGCGATATCAACGGCATCTCCACCCAAACCCACTTTTTCACCAATGTATAGCATCGGTGCATCGTCGATTTCGCCTTCACCGATAACAATTTCACCATCAATTTCGGTTTTATTTAGCAGGCTGCGCATTACCTCTACCGCAGCACCATCGGCGGCATTTTTATCGCCTCGGCCAAGCCATTTGTAACCCGCCAGTGCCGCACCTTCAGTGACGCGTGAGAATGCCATCGCTAATTCGCGTTTCATGCTTACTCCAAATAAAGAGAGAAATAAAAATTTGCAGAAATTTTAGCATATCCATAGCTAAACGTTTGCTATTTTGCTCCTTCGCGGGTTGCACTTGATCAAATTGATCTGAATTACATTAAGTAATTTGTAGAATATTGCTGTCTATTTAGGGCAGGGATACATCAGTTCGATTCGTTTTCGTTAATATCGTGTCAATTAACGCTTTTTTTTTAAGCGAATGGCGCGATTATCCAATATAGGACGTGTTTCTGAACGGATCGGTGAGTAAAATAAAGCAAATTAGGTGAAGATTTTTCACGAGACTATATTCAACGAGGAGAGACGAATGTCTTTTGAAGTACTAGAACAACTAGAAGCTAAAATTCAAACTGCAGTAGACACCATTACTTTGCTACAAATGGAAGTGGAAGAACTAAAAGAAGATAAGCAAAAGCTGGAAAGCGAAGCAAATGAACTCAGAACCAGCCGTGAAGAGTTAGAGCAACGTGTTCAGACTATCCAGCAAGAACATGCTGCATGGCAAGAAAGAATCCGCAGCCTGATTGGTAAAATGGATAACGTAGAATCCTAAGTAAAAAAGCCGACGTTATCGTCGGCTTTTTTCTTTATCTGGAGAGAGTAGATTATTCGTTATACCT
This sequence comes from Vibrio viridaestus, assembly GCF_003856525.1. Lineage (GTDB taxonomy): Bacteria > Pseudomonadota > Gammaproteobacteria > Enterobacterales > Vibrionaceae > Vibrio > Vibrio viridaestus. The sequence goes on along the minus strand of NZ_RJVQ01000013.1, from coordinate 31,475 downwards.
GAGGACGAACGCCTAGTGTATGACAAAGAGCGTAAGTCATTTCAGCACGGTTTAATGTATAGAAATGGAAGTCTTTTACACCTTCTCGGCAAAGAATACGCACCATATCGATTGCTTGGCTCGCACCAACAAGCTGACGTGTTGTTGGATCATCATCTAACCCTTCAAACTGTTTTGTCATCCAGCTTGGTACTTTTACATTATTGATAGCCGCAAATTTACTCGCTTGCTTGAAGTTTGATACAGGTAAAATACCAGGAACGATTTCTACATCGATACCGGCAGTCACGCAACGGTCACGGAAACGCAGATAGCTTTCTACATCGAAGAAGAACTGAGTAATAGCTCGGTTAGCGCCGGCATCTACTTTTCTTTTCAGGTTTAGAAGGTCAGCTTGTGCACTTTTGGCTTCAGGATGAACTTCTGGGAAGGCCGCAACAGAAATATCGAAATCATGGCGAGACTTTAGAAGCTCGACAAGGTCTGAAGCGTACATATCTGGTTTACCACCACCTGCAGGGATATCACCACGTAGCGCAACAATGCTCTCAATACCGTTTTTCCAGTAATCTTCAGCGATGGTGATCAATTCGTCGCGAGTAGCATCAATACAGGTTAAGTGAGGAGCAGCGATTAAACCAGTCTGATCTTTGATTTCTTTGATAATCGAATGAGTACGATCTCGTTCACCTGAGTTTGCGCCATATGTAACAGAAACGAACTTAGGTTTTAGTGTTTTTAGGCGATGCACGGAGTTCCACAGTGTTTCTTCCATTTTCGGACTACTTGGTGGAAAAAATTCAAAGGACACATTGATATCATCTGATAATTCAGCAATGTTTTGGTTTAATGCGTCGATGTGACTCGCGTGTGTGTAACCCATAATACTACTCTCCAAGAAGGGAAAACCCAGTATGCTACTCTTATTGACGTTTAGACGTCTATATGTCTAAAGAATGTCTTGAATTGAATTTAATGTCAATGATCTATGCATGAATTTTATTCATGCTAAGTTGAGTTTTATTCACGTAGAAAAAAGGAGCTCTAAGCTCCTTTTTCTTATAGTAATGATGATAGCAAATTGATATCAGATTGCAGTGCGCCTGCTGTCACTTCTCGACCGGCTCCCGGACCTCTGATGACCAGAGGATTATCCTTGTACCATCGGCTTTCAATAGCAAAAATATTATCGCATGGTAATAAGTTGGCCAGAGGATGTTCCGCCGATAACGCTTCAACACCGACACTTGCTTTACCTGAACGTTCAAGTCGTGCCACGTAGCGTAAAACTTTATCTTCTTTTTGGGCTTTATGTAAACGTTCTGATAGTAGCTCATCAAGTTTGTGGCTGTTATCTAGAAAGTCGTCCAAAGAGAGTGGCTTTAGCTCTTCAGGAACTAGAGATTCAACGATAACACTATCTGGTTCAATTTCTTGGCCAGCTTCGCGGGCAAGAATGACCAATTTACGCATGACATCAGAGCCATCCAGATCTGCCCGAGGGTCTGGTTCAGTGAGACCTTGTTGCCAAGCTAAATCGACAAGCTGACTAAAAGGTACGGAACCATCGTATTGTTGGAATAACCACGACAGTGTTCCTGAGAAAATACCGGATAGGGCAACAATTTCATCACCGCTTTCTCGAAGGTCGCGCACAGTATGGTTGATGGGTAAACCTGCACCTACCGTCGCATTGTACAGCCAGTGTCGGTTAATCTTAGAAAACGACTCTTTGACCTGATAGTAAAACTCACTCGATGCCGAACCGGCTATTTTATTGGCCGAAATCAAGTGTAAACCTTGTTGAGCAATATCCAGGTATTGGTTGGCTAAATCTTGACTGGCTGTAACATCCAATACAATAACGTCATCGTATTTTTCTGCTTTACCCAGTTTTAGCAGCCACTCGGTGCCGTCGTTGCTTATGGACTTGTCTTTAAATTGCTTATCCGCTGTTTTAGCATCGATCCCATCTTCATCGAACCAGTATGATTGACTATCAACGATAGCGATTAATTCGAAATTCATACCACGCCGCTTTTCCAACTCACTTTTCTGTTCAGCGAACAGTTTGAGCCAGCTAGAGCCAATATTTCCTTTACCGCATAATGCAATTCCAACCCGCTTCTGTGCTTGGAATAATTGGGTATGTACTCCCTGAACAAGTGCTGCAAGTGGGGCGGTGCTACGCAGGACTGCAACAAGGCTTAGCTCGGTATCCGATTCTGTAATAAATTCAACCGGTGATGATTTAAGTTGCTGATAAAACCCAAAACAGTGCTGAGCATTTTTCGTCACTCCCGCACCAACGGCCGCAATAAGTGAATAGCCTTCACGAAGCTTAATTTCAGCTTCTATTGCAAGTTCCTGTAGATATTCAATCGCACTGTTGGCTAGTTCGCTGGTATAGGCGAGACGAATACGTTGCTGATCGGCATGGATATCTGTTGCCAAAGGGACTAATTGTGCTTTTTGCAGCAAATCCATGGTTGATGTCAGCAAGCGCTGAAAATCATGGCCTTTCGCAAAGTTGAGCTCTAGCAGCATCACGTTTTCTAGTGAAGAGATGATCTTCGCTCCACGACCTGATGCAAGAACCCGCTCTACATGAGTAGATCCTGATTCTGGTTGGTAGCTGCAGCGAAGATGAAGGTCAATGGCACTTTGAGCAACGGGCTGAAGCGTTCGGCTATGTAGAACGGGTGCTGCCAATCTGGCCAGCTCACTGGCTTCGTCCAGTCGCAGAAGTGGTAATAGGCAAGCATCTTCGACGATTCTTGGATCGGCGCTATAGACACCTGCAACGTCACTCCAAATCGTTACTCGTTCCACTTCCGATAACGCGCCGATGATGGTTGCGGAATAATCAGAACCATTACGTCCGAGTAAGACCGTTTTTCCATCGTCATTTTGCGCGATGAAGCCAGTAAAGACGATACGTTCATTCGCGTACTGAGCCAGAATCTCTTTCAATAAAGGATACGATTTGGCTTTCTCTATTTCTGGCTGAGCGCCAGATGGCGCGCGAAGGAATGTTCTTGAGTCTTGAGCGATCGCGGTCAATTCATTTTGATTTAAAAGCGCAGCCAACAAGCGAGAAGACCAAACTTCTCCATGAGCGAGAATACCTGCGTAATCAAACGTGGATAAAGGTGCTGTGAATTGAGCAAGTAATTTCAGTTCATCCTCTAATTGAGCAAGTAGGGAAACTGCAGATTGCCCATCAATCAATTCGTTAATTAACGTCGACTGAAATACTTTAATTTCTTCAAGAATTGCGGCTGAATCAATCTCTGCTGTGGCAAGAGATTCAGTGAACCTGATTAGGTTATTGGTTGTTTTCCCTGCTGCAGAGACCACGATAAGGTCGTTGGTATTCGAATACTGCTTGAGAATATCAACGACACGTCTGTAGCATTTTGGATCTGCTAAGCTACTACCGCCAAATTTGTGTAAGTGACGAGCCTCAGACATTATTGAATCCCCTTCGATGACTCAAGTGCTTGAGTTAAATCTGCAATCAAATCAGACGCGTCTTCTAGACCAACAGAAAGACGCAGCAACTGTAATGAAACTCCAGCAGTAGCGAGTGCTTCTTCGCCCATAGCACGGTGCGTCATGGTTGCTGGATGGCACACTAAGCTTTCTACGCCACCTAATGATTCAGCAAGCGAGAAGAGTTTTAACGCACTTACGAAGTGTTTCAGTTGCTCGTAGCTACCGCCAAATTCAAAGCTAAGCATACAACCAAAACCGGATTGCTGTTTTTTCGCAATTTCATGGCCAGGATGGCTAGGAAGACTTGGGTGATAAACTTTTTTCACCAGCTCATGTTGAGTTAAGAAGGCTAAAATTGCCTGGCTGTTTTCTTCATGCGCGCGCATACGTGCACCAAGCGTTCTTAATCCCCTTAATGTCAAATAGCTATCAAACGGCGTACCGGTCGAGCCAATACAGTTACCCCACCATGCAAGTTCTTCTGCGTGAGCCTGAGTTTTAGCAATGATAACGCCACCAATGACATCAGAATGTCCATTCAGATACTTAGTTGTTGAGTGAACAACGAAATCTGCACCGAGAGAAATTGGCTTTTGGAACACAGGTGACAAAAAGGTGTTGTCGACCGCGACAAGAGCACCGATTTCTTTTGCCTGTTTACATACTTTCGCGATGTCTACCACTCGTACAAGTGGGTTTGATGGGGTTTCCAACAGGATAAGTTTTGGTTTTTGCGCCAGTGCTGCCTGCATTGCCTCTTCGTTACACTGATCAACAAACAGAACTTTAAAATCGCCTTTTTGACTACGAGTATTGAACAGACGGTAGGTACCACCGTAACAGTCATGAGGAGCAACAATGGTATCGCCTGGTTTTAGAAACGTTGATACCCATAGGTTCAAAGCTGATGTACCGCAGTTAGTAACAACGGCACCTTCACCACCTTCTAATTCGGATAAAGCAGACTCTAATAGTCCTCGATTTGGGTTACCAGAGCGCGTATAGTCATATTTAGGAACTTCGCCAAAAGCAGGAAAGCCATAATTGGTCGATAAGTAAATTGGCGGAACCACAGCATGATATTGAGTGTCTGATTCGATACCGGTACGAACCGCAATAGTAGCTGGCTTATGAGTGGACATATCTGCTTTCCTTCCTAATAAATGCAACGATGAGAAAGATAACCCATCTCTCTTCTTGTTTAAATAAGTGAACCTTACTTCGTAATATGCACACTTTAAACTTGTCTGGTAAAGACGTCAATACTTCTAGACGTCCATATGTCTTTGCTTGTAGCAGTAAATAACGCTAAAATTGTCCTCAGTTTTCGAATCAGTATTATTTTGAGAGAGGGATAAAAATGGCGGATTGGAATGGCGAGTACATCAGTCCTTATGCAGAGCATGGTAAAAAGAGTGAGCAGGTAAAGAAAATTACAGTTTCTATTCCTCTTAAAGTCTTGAAAGTTCTAACTGATGAGAGAACCCGACGCCAGATTAATAACCTGAGACATGCCACGAACAGTGAACTTCTATGTGAGGCTTTTCTGCATGCTTACACAGGACAACCTTTACCAACTGATGAAGATTTACGTAAAGATCGTCCAGATGATATCCCAGCGGAAGTGAAAAAAATCATGACGGAAATGGGAATCGAGTTCGAATCGTTCGACGAAGAATACTAATTATCTCTCTTATTAATGAAAAGCCGCTGAATTATTTAGCGGCTTTTTTGTTTCTCTTCCTTTTAGACGAAAACGTGCTCTTTTAGGCCTTATTATTCTAAAAACACCATCCTTATAAAAAAATATTGCAAAGATTCAAATAATTTTTACTTGAACTGGTTTCATAGGAAGAGGATGATTAAAAAGTGAGATGTAGAGCACACTTTTAAATCATCCTTATCCTCGTTATAAAAATTTATAAGTCAGCCATTCAACAAATGGGGAAGTTATATGAGTAACACTAGTATTGCATATTTTATTACGGACACTTTACGCCAAGCGGGAATTAAACGTATTTGGGGCGTAACCGGGGACTCACTCAATGGAATCAGTGATAGTTTAAGAAAAATTGGTTCAATTGAGTGGTTAGGAACTCGTCACGAAGAAGTGGCTGCATTTGCAGCTGGTGCAGAAGCCCATATCTCTGGTGAACTTGCTGTCTGTGCTGGCTCATGTGGTCCTGGCAATATGCACCTTATTAACGGATTGTATGATTGCCACCGCAACAAAGTACCTGTACTTGCGATTGCTGCCCATATCCCGTCGTCGGAAATTGGTACCAACTACTTCCAAGAGACTCACCCACAGGAACTATTCAAAGAATGTAGTGTTTTCTGTGAGTTAGTTTCAAACCCTGAACAAATGCCGTACATGCTAGAAACGGCCATGCGTCAGGCTATTCTGCATAATGACGTTGCTGTCTTGGTTCTACCTGGTGATGTTGCTCTTAAAGCGATGCCCGAAGGCGTGACTGCCAAATGGAATCAGCCTAAACCTGCTTTCTATACTCCAGCGCAAAGTGATTTAGATGAATTAGCCGAAGCACTTAATGGCAGTCGTAAAGTGACTCTTTTATGCGGTGCGGGTACAAAAGGCGCTCATGACGAAGTAGTAGAATTAGCGAAAAAACTTCAGGCACCTATCGTTCATGCTATGCGTGGTAAAGAGTATTTAGAATATGAAAACCCTTATGATGTGGGTATGACAGGTCTGATCGGTTTTGCTTCTGGTTATCACGCGATGCGCGAAGCAGACACATTACTTTTGGTCGGAACCAGCTTTCCTTACCGAGCTTTTTATCCTGAGAAAGCACGTATTTTACAAATCGATAATAACCCTGGTTCACTTGGCCGCCATGCGCAAATTGATCTTGGTGTTTTGGGTGATACCAAAAGTACTCTCAAAGGGTTATTACCTCTAATTAAAGAAGATCGTTCAAGTAAACACTTAGATAGTTGTTTGAAAAACTATAAGGAAGCGAGAAAAGATCTTGACGACTTAGCGGACGGTAAAACATCACATAACTTAATTCATCCACAGTATTTGGCGCGTCTTATCAGTGAGCAGGCTGCAGAAGACACGGTCTTTACTTGTGACGTTGGTACCCCAACGGTTTGGGCTGCTCGTTACCTTAAAATGAATGGCCAACGTCGACTGATTGGTTCCTTTAACCACGGTTCGATGGCGAATGCGATGTCCCAAGCTATGGGGGCTCAAGCGGTGGATAGAAATCGTCAGGTTGTCGCGATGTGTGGTGATGGCGGTTTCTCAATGCTTATGGGGGATTTACTTTCCCTGAAACAGTTGAATCTGCCAGTAAAAATTATTGTTTTTAATAACCGCTCTTTGGGTTTTGTGGCAATGGAAATGAAAGCGGGTGGTTATCTATCGGATGATACTGATTTGGAAAACCCGAATTTTGCTGAAATCGCTGAGGCGTGCGGTGTTAAAGGGATTCACGTCTCTGATCCAGAAGCGCTCCCTGGCGCCCTTCAAGAGACGATGCATTATCCTGGTCCTGTCGTCTTGTCTGTCGATACAGCAAAACAGGAACTGGCCATGCCACCACAAATAAAAATGGAGCACGCAAAAGGCTTCAGTGTTTATATGATGAAAGCCATTATCAATGGTCGTGGTGATGAAATTGTTGAACTAAGTAAAACGAACTGGTTACGTTAATCCGATATAGTCAGTTTTGGGCCACTCATGTGGCCCTTTTTTATGGAATATTATTACGTGAAGCGTTAGGGTGGGTGAAACTAAAAATAGAGAGGTTAGGTTTATGATTCAGCTTCATCATCTAGTTATGTCGCGCTCCAATCGGATTGCGTGGTTACTCGAAGAGTTAGATCTAGAATATGAGGTGATTCGTTATGAGCGCGATCCTAAGACGTCAGCTGCACCAGAGTCATTAAAGGCAGTACATCCCTTGGGTAAATCACCAGTTATTACTGATGGTGATCTGACGATTGCTGAGTCCGGGGCGATTGTAGAATATTTGATCGATACTTATGATACTCAAGCAAGACTAAAACCTTCCGGCGGACAAGCATTGCTAGATTATCGTTTCTGGCTGCATTTTGCGGAAGGGTCAATGATGCCATTGCTGGTTATGAGGCTGGTATTGGATAAATCGTTGACGTCGCCAATGCCATTTTTTATTCGTCCCGTGATTAAAAAGTTCATCGCGGCGTTGAACAGATATTTTATTGAACCGCGTTTAACCCCCCAGCTTGAGTTAGTGGAAGACCACCTGAAGCAAAGTGACTGGCTTGCAGGCGATGCACTGTCAGGTGCCGATATTCAAATGGTGTTAGCACTGGTTTTTGCCAAAACGACGACTGACTTTGCGCCATACCCTAATATTAATGCCTACTTGCATCGGGTGAGTTTGCTTGACTCTTACCAAGCTGCTGAACAAAGGATGTAAAAAAACCGCTGATTAACAGCGGTTTTGTATTTCTAAAGAATTAGGAAATTAGCTTTCCATATAACCTTCAGGCATTGCAATTCGAGCTGAGCCAGAATCAACGGCTGCTTGTGCGACAGCTTTTGCTACACGAGGAAGTAAGCGAGGATCCATTGGTTTTGGAATAATATAGTCTTTACCAAAGCTTAGGTGCTCGACACCCGCAGCTTTTAATACTTCCACTGGTACTTCTTCTTTCGCTAACTGGCGGATAGCTTCAACAGCTGCGAGCTTCATGTCATCATTAATTTCCTTAGCTCGTACATCCAGTGCACCGCGGAAGATAAATGGGAAACATAAAACGTTATTCACCTGGTTAGGGTAGTCTGAACGACCTGTGCCCATGATTAGATCATCACGTACCGCGTGAGCTAATTTAGGTTTGATTTCAGGATCTGGGTTTGAACAAGCGAATACAACTGGTTTATCAGCCATCAACTGCAGTTCTTCTGGTGAGATTAGATTTGGACCGGATACACCAAGGAATAGGTCAGCATCTTTAATCACATCTGTCAGTGTGCGCTTATCGGTATTATTCGCAAATAACTGCTTATATTCGTTTAGATCATCACGGCGAGTATGAATAACGCCTTTACGGTCAAGCATGTAAATCTTCTCGCGCATCGCGCCACACTTAATCAAAAGCTCCATACACGCTACGGCTGCAGCACCTGCACCAAGGCAGACAATCGTGCAGTCGTGAAGATTTTTACCTTGTAGCTCTAACGCGTTAAGCATACCCGCAGCAGTAACGATTGCCGTACCATGCTGGTCGTCATGAAAAACGGGTACATCACAACGTTCGATGAGCTGCCTTTCGATTTCAAAACAGTCTGGTGCTTTGATGTCTTCAAGGTTAATACCGCCAAAAGTATCAGCAATGTTGGCCACGGTATTAACGAACTCTTCAGTCGTTCGGTGTTTTACTTCAATATCAATCGAGTCAATACCTGCAAAACGTTTAAACAGAAGTGCTTTACCTTCCATGACAGGCTTTGATGCTGTTGGTCCAAGATTACCTAAGCCCAAAATAGCCGTACCGTTGGAAATAACCGCAACAGTATTTCCTTTAGCGGTATATTTATAAACGTTTTCCGGGTTTTGCGCGATTTCTCGAACCGGTTCTGCAACGCCTGGACTATATGCCAGCGCTAAATCTTCGGCTGAATCTGCTGATGTCGTTAGTGAAATTGCGATTTTACCTGGAGTAGGGTATGCATGATAGTCTAGTGCTTTGTTTCGAAATATCTCTTCTGGAGAGAGTTCTTGATCATTGTTATCGGACATGGATTGTCTCTCTTGTCGTTGTTATAAAAGTTTTAAAGTTGATAATTTGCCGCAACATTTTAGATCAAGCTGATAAAAGCGACTAGCAAAGAAAAGTTTCAAAAGTGGAATAAAAAAAGGCGCCTCAGAGGCGCCTTTTTCGAATCTGTTGAATAACAGCTTATTTTTTGCCGCTTGATAGAGCGCCAAAACGTTTGTTGAAGCGATCAACACGGCCGCCTGTATCAACAATACGTTGTTTACCAGTGTAGAATGGGTGACATTGGTCACACACGTCTAGGTGTAGTTGATCTTTACCTAGAGTAGACTTAAACACGAAAGTGTTACCGCAAGAGCAGTTAGCTGTTACGTCTTTGTATTCTGGGTGGATACCAGTTTTCATGGGAGAACCTCAAATTAGGCCGTGTCGCTATCCGATTCTAAGCCGGACACCACACGTATGTTAAACAATTTTGCTAGAGAGCAATATCACAGGGATAATGCTAAGGCGCGCTATATTAATGAATCCTTGGTTTAGGATCAACCTGTTTTGCTGTTATTTTAGCCATAGACTGAACTCGAATTTCATCAGTCCTTCGTTTACACTATGTTTTCGTCTAAAAATGTGGTGTTACTGAATTTATGCGACCCTCCATCGCTCGTGTTGCCTTACCTGTTCCGCTCGATAAACAGTTTGATTATTTGATACCTGCAGATTGTTTTCCTATCGTTGGTGGACGTGTGACGGTTCCATTTGGTCGGCAAACTTTGGTGGGTATCACTATGGAGTTGCGTACAGAATCAGACATCTCAGTTGAGCTGTTAAAGCCAATTAAATCTGTTCTTGATCAACAGCCTATATGGTCTGAATCCCTTTTCTCCCTTCTAAAATGGTGTAGCCAGTATTACCACTTTCCGCTAGGCGACACATTATCCAATGCTTTGCCAACGGCTCTGAGAAAGGGGAAAAGTGCAGAGTTACAAGCTCAAACTATCTGGACTATCTCTGAACAGGGACAGAATAAACTGAGCGCTGGTTTAGGCCGAGCGATTAAACAGGCTAAAGCTCTTCAGTTATTATCATCAGGAAGTTTGACCCACGATGCCATGTTGGCAGAAGAGATTGGGAAGCCAATACTGAGTGCTCTTGAGGAAAAAGGTTGGGTGAGTTCAACCACTGAGCAACCCCAAATTGCACCCTGGCCAAGTGAAATTGAAAATGCTAACGATAAGCCACGCCTCAATGAGGAACAAGCTATTGCAATAGCCAGTATTAATAGTTGTAGTCAGTTTGGATGTTTCTTGTTGGATGGTGTAACCGGTTCGGGTAAAACAGAAGTGTATCTGAATACGATGCTGCCAGTATTGGAGAAAAAACAGCAAGTATTAGTCTTGGTTCCTGAGATAGGACTTACGCCACAAACGATTCAACGTTTTCGCCGGCGTTTCCATGTTCCTATTACAGTCATGCACTCTGGGCTTAATGATACCGAACGACTCAATGCCTGGATTGCGGCAAGAGAAGGGCACGCTGGTATTATCATTGGTACTCGTTCAGCTTTGTTTACTCCGTTCAAACAGCTCGGAATGATCATTGTCGATGAAGAACATGATTCCTCATATAAGCAGCAAGATAGTCTACGTTATCATGCTCGGGATATCGCAGTTATGCGAGCCAGTCAGGAGCAGGTTCCTATCGTTCTTGGGTCGGCCACGCCATCTTTCGAAACGCTCCAAAATGCACTGGCAGGTAAATATTATCATCTGGAGTTGACTCAAAGAGCGGGTCAGGCTGTTCCTACCAAAAATCATGTATTGGATATTAAAGGTCTTTATTTAGACGGTGGTTTATCAGCCCCCCTGATCGCGAAGATGCGAGAGCATTTGCAACGGGGGAATCAGGTTATGCTCTTTCTCAATCGTCGAGGTTATGCTCCAGCACTCATGTGTCATGAATGTGGTTGGATTGCAGAATGTAAACGGTGTGATTCTTACTATACATATCATCAATCTAGTCGCGAGTTGCGTTGCCATCATTGTGGTTCGCAGCAGCCAGTGTTACACCAATGTCGTGAGTGTGGCTCGACTCATATGGTTACGGTTGGTGTGGGTACGGAGCAATTAGAAAAGCAATTGGCGATTTTATTCCCTGAATACAGTACGATTCGTATCGACCGTGATAATACACGTCGTAAGGGAAGTCTTGATCAAGCGCTAGAAGACATTCGCAAAGGCAAGCACCAGTTGCTCATTGGTACACAAATGTTAGCTAAAGGACACCATTTCCCTGATGTAACACTTGTGGCTATCCTTGATGTTGACAGTGCGCTGTATAGTAGTGATTTTAGAGCGGCTGAGAGGCTGGCTCAATTATACATTCAGGTATCCGGTCGAGCAGGACGCGCTAGTAAACCCGGCGAGGTCATCCTGCAGACCCACCACCCAGAACACACATTACTTTCTTCTTTATTGAAACACGATTATCGACAATTCGCGTTGTCGGCGCTAAACGAAAGAAAGCTGGCTGCTTTACCGCCGTTTAGCTATCTTACTTTGTTCAAAGCTGAGACCAATCAATCTGAACACGCTGAACAGTTTTTACGTCAAGTTCGCCAGACGCTCGAGGTTAATCCGCTATTTAATGAACAGTGCCTCATCCTTGGACCTTCTCCAGCGCCAATTAGTAAAAGAGCAGGACGATTTCGTTGGCAGCTATTACTTCAGGTAGAAACTCGCTCGAGTATGCAAAAAATACTGATGAGTTCTAAACAGGCAATAGAACTGCTTCCTTTGGCAAAGCGCGTTAAATGGTCTGTTGATGTCGAACCTCAGGAGTTATCTTAGTTATTTATCAATAGTTTAAACGGATTAAGTGCTGAGGCTTGATTTTCGGTTGTACAGAAAGTATTGGTTTCGAATGCGATCAATATCACATTTACTATGTAAAATTTGTTACTTTGACCGAAAATTTCACTCAAGAATGACTTACACTAGACGAAGATTTAAATAGCTTCCTGATAATCATGCATGGCTGCAAGTGCTTGAGAATTTCAGAAATTAAATAAGAGGTTATGATTTATGGCAACAATGAAAGATGTTGCTCAATTAGCCGGTGTGTCTACAGCTACGGTATCTCGTGCATTGATGAATCCAGAAAAAGTATCGCCATCTACGCGAAAGCGAGTTGAAGAGGCTGTCTTAGAATCTGGCTACTCACCGAACTCTCTGGCAAGAAATTTGAGACGTAATGAATCAAAGACGATAGTTGCTATCGTCCCGGATATCAGCGATCCCTATTTCTCTGAGATTATTCGTGGTATTGAAGATGCCGCAGTTGAACATGGTTATCTGGTTTTATTGGGGGATAGTAGTCATCAGAGTAATCGTGAAAGTTCCTTTGTTAACCTTGTATTCACGAAACAAGCGGATGGTATTTTGCTGCTTGGAACTGATTTACCGTTTAATGTGAGTAAAGCGGAGCAGAAAAACTTTCCACCTATGGTGATGGCTTGTGAGTATGATCCTGAGCTTGAGTTACCGACAGTTCACATCGACAATTTAACGTCTGCTTTTGAGATAGTGAATTATCTGACTCAGATGGGACATAAAAAAGTTGCCGAAATCGCGGGTCCTGAATCTGCCGCTTTGGTTCATTTTAGACACCAAGGGTATATGCAGGCGTTGCGTCGAGCAGGGATAACAATGAACCCAGTGTACAAGACGGAAGGCGATTTTTCATTTAAGTCTGGTGCCACTGCAATGAATAAGCTATTGAACCTTTCTGAACCACCTACTGCGATATTCTGTCATAACGATATGATGGCGATTGGTGCTATTCAAGAGGCTAAGCGTTTAGGTTTTCGTGTTCCTCAAGACATTTCGATTGTTGGCTTTGACGACATCGTCTTTTCTCAATATTGCGATCCACCGCTGACTACTGTGGCCCAACCAAGATATGAAATTGGCCGTCAGGCGATGCTTATGATGCTAGAGGTACTCAAAGGACATGATGTCAGAGCAGGTTCTCGCTTGCTCGAGACTCGCTTAATTGTACGCGATAGCGTCGCTGCACCTCGTTTAGTATGACAAGCTTTAACGTTAACAAAAGCAACAAACAGTAGTTGAGTATAGCGTTGGAGTTCCTTAACATACACTCATCGTTTATTTGGATGTCTTTTTTACGTGGCTAGTCGAGATTATGTAAAACGTGGTGGCGGTTCTCCAAAGAAGAAAGCCCCTCGTAAACAAGCAGCTCCTCGCAAAGGTTTTCCTTGGCGTAGCGGGCTGCTTGCTATTATTGCCGTTTGTGCATTTGGCACACTTTTGATTACTTTGAATGGTCAACCTGACCCCGAACCTTCGGTTCCCGATGAAGTGATTGTACCTAAGACAACGTCACCAGCAGTCGCGCCTTCGCAGAAGAAAGAGGTTATACCGCCTCCTCCGACTGAAAAGTGGGATTATGTCGATATACTGCAAAATCGAGAAATTGAAGTCACAGCTAAAGATCTTCCTGTTTCGGATATCCCTTATGTAATGCAGTGTGGTGCATATAAGACAATGGAGCAAGCTGAGGAACGAAAAGCAAAAATCGCGTTTCAGGGCTTAACCAGCAAAATTCGTAAGCAAGAAGACAGTAGCTGGTATCGCGTGGTGCTTGGCCCATACAAATTTAAACGTGATGCAGAGAAAGATAAGCACAAATTACAACGAGCAAAAATTAACCCTTGTGCAATTTGGAAAGAACGACAGTAATTGACAAAAATAAGACATAAGAAAGAGGAATTCTGGTCGGATAAGGCTTGAATTCCTTTTTTTTTATCCTCATATACCTCTTTAACACATTAAGTGAAACAAACAGAAGAGGTCATCTCGTGACTACTATTGTATCAGTTCGTCGTAAAAATAAAGTTGTCATCGCAGGCGATGGACAAGTCTCTCTTGGTAACACTGTGATGAAAGGGAACGCGCGTAAGGTGCGTCGCTTGTACAACAACCAAGTATTGGCTGGCTTCGCTGGGGGAACCGCGGATGCGTTTACTTTGTTTGAACGATTTGAAAGCAAGCTCCAGATGCACCAAGGGCATTTGACAAAAGCTGCTGTTGAACTGGCAAAAGATTGGCGTAGCGATCGAGCACTACGTAAGCTTGAAGCAATCCTGGCTGTAGCCGATGAAACCGCTTCTCTTATCATCACTGGGAACGGCGATGTTCTCCAACCGGAACACGATCTTATAGCCATTGGTTCCGGTGGTAATTTTGCTCAAGCTGCCGCGCTTGCACTACTTGAAAATACTGAGTTAGATGCGAAAGAAATTGCGGAAAAAGCGTTGACTATTGCAGGTAATATTTGTGTTTTCACCAACCAATTTCATACGATCGAAGAGTTGGATATTCCTGAAGGCACTGTCCCTGCGCTACCACAAAGCGATAACGAATAGTCGCGTTAATTATCGATTTTAAGGATTTCATTATGTCTGAAATGACTCCTCGTGAAATAGTTCACGAACTGAACCGCCATATCATTGGTCAAGACAACGCAAAGCGTGCTGTTGCTATTGCACTTCGTAACCGCTGGCGTCGTATGCAGCTTGACGAGAGCTTGCGTGTCGAAGTTACGCCCAAAAATATTCTGATGATCGGTCCTACCGGGGTTGGTAAAACTGAAATAGCCCGCCGTCTTGCGAAGTTAGCAAATGCGCCATTCATGAAGGTAGAGGCAACTAAGTTTACCGAAGTTGGTTATGTCGGGAAGGAAGTTGAAACGATCATTCGTGATTTGACTGAAGTCGCAGTCAAAATGACGAAACATCAGGCAATGGAAAAAGTGAAATTTCGCGCAGAGGAATTAGCTGAAGAACGTGTATTAGACGCATTGCTTCCTCCTGCACGAGATGCCTGGGGACAGGATGAAAAGTCAGAAGATTCATCTCACACTCGTCAGGTATTTCGTAAAAAACTACGTGAAGGCAAGTTGGACGATAAAGAAATAGAAATCGATGTAGCAGCACCACAAATGGGTGTGGAGATAATGGCTCCTCCAGGTATGGAAGAAATGACCAATCAGCTACAGGGTATGTTCCAAAATCTAGCTGGCGACACGAAGAAGAAGCGTAAGCTGAAAATAAAAGATGCCATGAAAGCGCTTGTTGAAGAAGAAGCTGCGAAATTGGTGAATCATGATGAGTTGAAAGACCAAGCTATCTTCAATGTAGAGAATAACGGTATCGTGTTTATCGATGAAATCGATAAAATCTGTAAACGTGGAGAGTCTTCTGGTCCTGATGTGTCACGTGAAGGAGTTCAGCGTGACTTGCTGCCTCTTATTGAAGGTAGTACGGTACAAACCAAGCACGGTATGGTTCGTACTGACCATATTCTATTTATTGCCTCTGGCGCATTTCAGGTGGCGAAACCGTCTGATCTGATTCCAGAACTTCAGGGGCGTTTGCCTATTCGTGTTGAGCTTGATGCTCTTACCAGCAGTGATTTTAAACGAATCCTTACGGAACCTAAGGCATCATTAACCGAACAGTATGTGGCGTTAATGAAAACTGAAGGCGTTGATGTTGAATTTACTGAAGATGGTATTGAACAGATTGCGAATGCGGCATGGCGAGTGAACGAAACCACCGAAAATATCGGTGCTCGTCGCCTTCATACGGTTATGGAACGATTGATGGATGAGATTTCTTACCAAGCTTCTGAAAAGTCGGGAGAAGCAATGACCGTCAATGCCTCTTATGTCAAGGAGCGTTTGGGTGAATTGATTGAAGACGAAGATCTAAGTCGTTTCATCCTTTAGTAACTTTAATAAATAGCCCGCATAAGAATGCGGGCTTTTTATTATGTAACATTTCAGCGTATACTGGCACTCTTGTCATTAAAGTTTTTCAAATAATGAATAGATCGCTTGCTATCTGGTTCGATGCAGCCAGACCCAAAACATTGCCTCTTGCACTCGTTTCAATATTTACGGGCAGCGCATTGGCCTATTCCATGGGAACATTCTCATGGATTGTTGCCGTGCTCGCTTTCGTAACAGCGACGCTGTTGCAGATTTTGTCTAATTTGGCAAACGACTATGGAGATGCTGTTAAAGGAACTGACAATGAGTCTCGTCTTGGTCCCATGCGAGCGATTCAGTCTGGTCAGGTATCTCTTAAAGACATGAAGCAGGCCATATGGATCAATGTGGTGCTAACCGTGTTGTCTGGCTTGTGCTTAATTTTCATCGCATTGGATAGTCTTGAAAGCATTCTCGCTTTCATTGGACTGGGTGTGCTTGCCATGTTGGCAGCCGTTGCCTATACGATGGGTAATAAACCATACGGCTATGTAGGTCTTGGGGATCTATCGGTGTTTATTTTCTTTGGCTTGCTCGGAGTATACGGCACCTATTTCCTTCATACAGGAACAGTGTCCTTTGAATTACTTCTCCCTTCTGTTGGCTGTGGTTTACTCGCGGTTGCGGTGCTGAATGTCAACAATATGCGTGATATTGAAAATGATCAGGTTTGTGGGAAGAGAACCGTTGCCGTCAGACTAGGGCAAAGTTGGGCCAAGCGTTATCATTTTGTTCTGCTAGCTGGTGCGTTGATCGCATTCGGAACATATCTATGTGCCCAAACAGGTTTTAATTGGGTAAACCTACCCTTTGCAATCAGTATTATTATCGTGACCCGGCATGCTCTGGCAGTAAAAGCTGCAACTCAGCCGGTTCATATTGCGCCAATGCTTCCAGCAATAGTGAAATGCTCTGTAATGACTAACCTTTTGTTTGTTGGGGTAGTTATAGCTCAAACTCTGTTGAGTTAATTGAGTTTTGTCATTGCAATGACGTAATCTACGGATATACTCGTTTATACACCTACCAATAGAGAATGATGGCTATGGAATATAATACTTCAGCGCTTTGTGATATTTATTTAGATCAAGTGGATGTTGTGGAACCAATGTTTAGCAATTTTGGCGGTCGAGCGTCATTTGCTGGGCAGGTGACAACGGTTAAGTGTTTTGAAGACAACGGCATCATCAGAGAGACTCTAGAGCAAGATGGACTTGGACGCGTTCTATTGGTTGATGGTGGTGGTTCACTGCGAAGAGCACTGGTAGATGCGGAAATCGCTGCACTCGCGGAAGAGAACGAGTGGGAAGGTATCGTAGTTTACGGTTCTGTGAGAGAACTCGATGAGTTGGAAGAGATGAATATTGGTATTCAGGCTCTTGCATCGATTCCTGTTGGTGCAGTAGCTCAGAATATCGGTGAAGTAGATATCCCCGTGAATTTTGGTGGCGTAACGTTTCTTCCTGAAGACTACTTATATGCTGATAGCACGGGCATTATTTTATCTCAAGAGCCTCTAAATCCTGATCTGGATGAAGAAGAAACCGAAGACGACGAAGAGTAGTCCCATTCTCGCAATGAGTATCACCGGTATTATTCTATATCGGTGATCTGCTTTTCCTTTCTAAGTCTAAGTGCGTTCATATAGCCTAATATGCCACCGATTATGTTTCCAACTGCAATTCCGATAAATAGCCCTTCAATCCCTAAGTAAGAACTGCCAATCCAAGCACCGGGTAATACAAAAGCAAACAGACGCATGAAATTCCACAGAAACGCCTGCAGTGGTTTGTGAAACGCATTCATTGCAGAAACCAGCATCATGATTATTCCCTGAAAACCATAGCTGATAGGTACAATGATCAGATATTGCCACAGCAGATGTTTAACGGTCGGTTCCTGAGAGAATAAATGTGCGAGTGGTGAGCTGATTGGGACCATCATTAGAAAAATGAAAAATTGAAATATGATGGCAAAACGCATACTAAGAAAGAGGCCGGAAAAGGTTCTTTGATAATTCTTCGCCCCAAGGTTTTGGGCTAAAAATGGAGTGAGCGCAGAGGTGAGAGACATCAGGACCAGTAAGAGAATCGATTCAACTCTTTGCGCTGCCCCATAAGCCGCTACCGCAGACGTCCCAAAGGTGGAGAGTAAGGTCATGAGTACAGCTCCTGAGATAGGATTCATTGCAGTAGATAGGGCTGCAGGTGTTCCTACGCTCAATACCGCTTTCCAGTCGGATACGACTGTACTGATTGATGGCCTTGCGAGACGTTTTTCTTTTATCGTTAATACGTAAAGCGACGCAAGTAAGCCAAATAACCAGCTAATCGCACTCGCTATCGCTGCACCTTGTATACCCAATTCAGGAAATGGGCCGTAACCAAAGATCAGCAAAGGATCCAATGCGCCATTGATGAATCCTGAGAATACCATTATCTGAGCAGGCGTCTTGGTGTTGCCAGTTGCCCGAATAGCACTGTTCCCCGTCATAGGTAAAACCAGTAAAGGAATCGCCAAGTACCAGATAAACATGTAGTCATTAATTAGTGGGAGTAAATGCGCTGGCGCACCCAATAATGAAAATAGAGGCGTTAAACAGGAAATGCCCAGAGCCGAAGTTACACTTACTAGTAGCAGAGCGAGTATAATGCCGTGGGTCGCGAAGATCGCCGCTCGATGTCCATCGCCTTGCCCTAAGAGCTTGCCTATGTGAATTGAAAGACCGACACCAATGCCCATCGTAATACAGTTAATCCCGAATGTGATAGGGAAGGTATAGCTAACGGCGGCAAGCGCCTCTGTTCCTAACAAGGAGATAAAGAAGGTATCGACGAGGTTAAACATGAGAATAGCGATCATGCCTAATGTCATGGGAATCGTCATGCGACGCAAAACATCAGAAATGGGATCGGTTAATAAACCATGTTTATCGTGCATTCAATCTCGTGCGTAATTATTTATGGGGAAATGGACGTCAAGGATACGGTATTAATTCGTTAGCGACCAGTAGTAATCGAGTCGAAATGAAAGGGCCAGCATAGAGCTGACCCTTGACGTTATATTGATTGATAAATCACAATGAAACTTATGCTTCAGCAGCCGCTTTAACAATCGCAGCGAAGCTTTTAGCATCTAAAGATGCGCCACCAACTAGAGCACCGTCGATGTCTGGTTGTGCGAAGTAAGTTGCAGCGTTTTCTGGTTTAACAGAACCGCCGTATTGGATAATGACTTGCTCTGCTACTGCTGCATCTTTAGCTGCAATAACACCACGAATTGATGCGTGAATACGTTGTGCATCATCAGCAGTTGCCGCTTTACCAGTACCAATCGCCCAGATTGGCTCATAAGCGATGATTGCGCCATTGAACGCTTCAACACCAAGAAGATCAATAACAGCATTGATCTGACGAGCACATACTGCTTCAGTTTCACCAGCTTCGTTTTGTGCTTCAGATTCACCGATACATAGAACTGGAACCAGACCATTTTCTTTTAGGAATGCAAATTTTTTCGCAACGTATTGATCAGATTCGCTGTGGTAATCACGACGCTCTGAGTGACCGATGATTACGTGAGTAACACCAAACTCTTTATACATTTCTGGAGAGTTATCACCAGTGAACGCACCGCTGTTTTTCAGATCAACGTCTTGCGCACCAAGGATGATTTTTTCTTTACCTTCAGCGATAACGCGTTCTGCTAGATCTAGATATACTGCTGGTGGAGCAACTGCAACATCAACACCTTGTACACCTTTAAGTTCAGCATCAAGACCACTAATAAGGTCTTTAACCATTGCTTTGCTACCGTTTAATTTCCAGTTACCCATAACTACAGGACGACGCATAGGAATATCTCCATATTCAGTTAATATATAAATAAAATCGAATGCTCCTGAATATATCAGATAAGAACAAGTAAATCATGATACTTGTCATGTCTTTCTCGGATTGCAGAGTTTGACAAAGATCTCATCGCGAGAGTACTGCAATAAATAATAAAAAATCCGTAAATCGGTAAGGAAACGGTATGCCAAATCTAATTATGGAATACACTAACTCGGTCGATGAGCGAACTAATGTTCAGCTGCTACTAGAAGAGTTACATCAGGGGATGATGGATAGTGAACTTTTTGAGATTTCATCCATTAAATCCAGAGCCTTCCGGTTGAATCAGTGGTTAATTGGAGAGCATCAGGATAGGGAAGATTTTATCCATGTAACGGTCGAACTATTGAAAGGAAGAACTGACGAAGAAAAAGGCCGCCTTGCAGAAAAGCTTATTCAGATTTTAGCGAAAAATGCCGTTCACATAGAATCACTCACCGTAAATATTCGTGATATGGAGCCGCTCTATTTTCGCAAATTTGCACACAATGTTCTCTGAATTGTTGTTAATTTAAAACAGAATTTCTCTTATCTGTGGCTACGAAATGGGATAATTTCGGCGTTATTTTGTATATGGTCACCAGGCTTTTGAGAGAGAGCTGATTGAAATTTATGCATTTGTTTTGCTAATTCTTGCATAAGTTTGATATTTGAGTGAACCGGGTTTTTGCAGGATCCAACCAGTCGGTCGATATAACTTTGCTGTGCCCAAAGACGATCCTGCATGGCTACAGAAGCAGACATAATGGCCTCTTCGCAGATGTCCTGCTTTAAAATATTGAAGGCTTCTGGGTTTTCTTTCGCTAAATCAACCAGTTCATCAAAAGAAGGTAGTGCGCTCATAATTATTCTCCTGCATAACAATCAAACTGATTATAAATTGAACACTACTAACATTATAGTAACTAATCACAGGATGAAGGGATATTACAACGCAATCTTACTTTTGAGACGTTAGCGTGGGGCGGATTTGATAAGTACAGCGTCTCTGACCAGACACGATATGGTCTTTTCTTTCTACGGTGCATTGGCCTTTCAGTAATGTCTGAAAAATATGCAGCTCTGATTGACATAATGCAGGACAGCGAGTGGCTGCTCGGCATATCGGGCAGTGATTCTCTATGAGTAAAAAACCGTTATCCACCGCTTCGAGTTCCACCATATAGCCTTCTTTTTCTCTGAGTTCGACTAGAATATTCAGTTTGTCGACTAGGGAAGAGGAACCTTCAAGAGCCTTTTGATAGGCATGCAACGTTTGAACTTCTCGCTCTTCGGCGATCTTCTTTAATCCATCGCTGCCAAATACAGTCTCAACCGCGTCGATCATCTGTACAGTTAATTCGCTGTGACGATCAACAAAGTGTTCATGTCCTTGGGCTGTTAGAGTCCAGTGTCGGGTGGGTCTACCCACCTTAACTTTTACATCATAAAACTTAAGTAAGCCATCATCTTCTAATGACTGAAGATGCTGACGTGCACCCATTGTTGTAATACTAAACTGTTCAGCTAATTGCTTTGCAGTGACAGTACCTTCCTTTTTTATGATGTGGAGTATTTTATCCGCCGTTTTCATTCGTTCTCCTCTGCTCGACAATATTATTCCTAGTCTAGTTTATAAAGTAAACAGTTGACTAACTTAGATTCGAGAACTTTTCTTAGCGTGTGAAAACGTTTAATTGATCATTTTTTGTAAAAATAATCATATTTTTCTTCGACTCCCCCCTTGGATATTCATTTTTCTCCCCCACATTATCAGCACGAGCAATTAATTAATTGCTCATTTCATTAACATTAACTGAAACGGATAAAATTTAATCAGGAGAGGCGACAGATGAATATTCGTCCATTGCATGACCGAGTTATCGTTGAACGTCAAGAAGTTGAATCAAAGTCGGCTGGTGGTATCGTACTAACTGGTTCTGCAGCTGAAAAATCAACACGTGGTAAAGTTCTAGCGGTTGGTAAAGGCCGTATTCTTGAAAACGGTTCTGTTCAGCCATTGGATGTAAAAGTAGGTGATACTGTTATCTTCGCTGAAGGCTATGGTACCAAGTCTGAAAAGATTGATGGCAAAGATGTGTTGATCCTTTCTGAAGGCGATATCCTTGCTATCGTTGAGTAAGAAAGCAATCGTTGAGTGATTTTTGCTCATAATGACCTTATAAACAAAGAATTGTGAAAAGGAAATAACAGATGGCTGCTAAAGAAGTCAAATTTGGAAATGATGCTCGCGTAAAAATGCTTGCGGGTGTAAATATTCTAGCTAACGCGGTTAAAGTTACTCTTGGCCCTAAAGGTCGTAACGTCGTTTTAGACAAATCTTTCGGCGCTCCAACTATTACTAAAGATGGTGTGTCTGTTGCTCGTGAAATCGAATTAGAAGATAAATTCGAAAACATGGGTGCTCAAATGGTTAAAGAAGTAGCGTCTCAGGCAAATGATGCCGCTGGTGACGGTACGACTACAGCAACAGTTTTAGCTCAAGCGATCGTAAATGAAGGTTTGAAAGCCGTTGCTGCAGGTATGAACCCAATGGATCTTAAGCGTGGTATCGATAAAGCGGTTGCTGCTGCTGTTGAAGAGCTAAAGGCGCTGTCTGTTCCATGTACAGATTCAAAAGCCATTGAACAAGTTGGTACTATTTCTGCTAACTCTGACACTAGCGTCGGTAAAATCATTGCTGAAGCAATGGAAAAAGTAGGCCGTGATGGCGTTATTACTGTTGAAGAAGGTCAAGCACTTCAAGACGAATTAGATGTTGTTGAAGGCATGCAGTTTGACCGTGGTTATCTATCACCTTACTTCATCAATAACCAGGAAGCTGGTTCTGTTGATTTAGATAGCCCATTTATTCTTCTTATCGATAAGAAAATTTCTAATATTCGCGAACTGCTTCCAGTACTTGAAGCTGTTGCGAAAGCATCTCGTCCTCTTCTAATCATTGCTGAAGATGTTGAAGGTGAAGCTCTGGCGACACTTGTTGTGAACAACATGCGTGGTATCGTGAAAGCGGCGGCTGTAAAAGCTCCTGGTTTCGGTGACCGTCGTAAAGCAATGCTTCAGGATATCGCAATCCTAACTGGTGGTACGGTTATTTCTGAAGAGATTGGTCTAGAGCTAGAAAAAGCAACTTTGGATGATCTTGGTCAGGCGAAACGCGTGACTATCACTAAAGAAAACACAACTGTTATCGATGGTGCTGGTGAGCAAGCTTCAATCGAAGCTCGTGTTGGTCAAATTCGTCAACAAATCGAAGAATCTAACTCCGATTACGACAAAGAAAAGCTTCAGGAACGTGTCGCTAAACTTGCTGGCGGTGTTGCGGTAATTAAAGTTGGCGCAGCAACTGAAGTTGAAATGAAAGAGAAGAAAGACCGTGTTGAAGATGCACTTCACGCAACACGTGCTGCTGTAGAAGAAGGCGTTGTTGCTGGTGGTGGTGTTGCTCTTATTCGCGCAGCGTCAAAAGTAACTAACCTGACTGGTGATAACGAAGATCAAAACGTGGGTATCCGTGTTGCACTACGTGCAATGGAGTCTCCTATTCGTCAAATCGCGACTAACGCTGGTGATGAAGAGTCAGTTGTTGCTAACGGCGTTAAAAATAACGGCGAAGGTAACTACGGTTACAACGCGGCGACTGGTGAGTACGGCGATATGATCGAGTTTGGTATCCTGGATCCAACAAAGGTAACTCGTAGCGCATTACAATTCGCAGCATCAGTTGCAGGTCTTATGATCACAACAGAAGCGATGGTTACTGAATTACCAAAAGACGATACGCCTTCTATGCCTGATATGGGCGGAATGGGCGGCATGCCTGGTATGATGTAATAGCGTGATTTACGTTATAGAACAAAAAACGGAGACTTCGGTCTCCGTTTTTTTTTGTTTTGCATCATTATTGCTATGATTATTAATGAAATATACTTTAATGGCTAAGTCAACGCGTTGTAATTATGGTTAGAATATTAGTGTTAGTTAAAGTAATCTATCCTTGGGATTTTCGGTAGGTAAAGTATACGAAGTAATGATTGGGTCGGTGAACAATGTCAACTAACCAACAACAAACGAAGTGGATGAAAGGTCTCTGCAGTCTATCCTGTATTTTTCTTAGTATGTTTTCTATGAGTGCTGAAGCAATTGGTTTTGGGGATAAGATTAGACTGAGTGGATTTGGTTCGATCTCTGAATCGTATTCTGATTCAGATAGTTTGGGTTTTCGTAGCAGTCTGGCTCAAGATGGGAAAACCGGATGGAGTTGGAAGCCAGATTCGCTAATTGGGTTACAACTAGACTCCCAGCTTACTGACTCCTTAGATGCAACCCTACAATTCGTTGGACGGGATAGAATCAATAATGATCTCGACTCGAGCGTTGAATGGGCATATTTAACCTACCGCTCTTCTGACCTTTGGAATGTTCGCGTGGGTAGAGTGGCTTTTGATAGCACGTTGATTGGAAGTTTTGGAGCTGTTGCCTATGCTTACGACTGGGTTCGTCCTCCTACGGAGTTTTACAGTCAAATTCCAATCTATTCCTTTGACGGTGCAGAGCTCGCTCGTCGCTTTTATTTGAGTAATTCATCCTTAGAATTAAAGTTATTTGGTGGTTATTCAAGTAATGATTATCAGGCTCAATCATCCCCAGTGACGTTTAAATTAGCGCCTATTATCGGTATCGCAGCCCGCTATGAATCTAACGGGGTGCTCGCAAGGTTATCTTTCTCACATAGTGAATTTGATGGTTTCTACAACCGAGATGTTGAATATGTTCAGGGATTACTAGAACCATACAGTGCCAGCCCCGCAATAGCTGAAACACTGGATAACCTTGACTTAAACAACTACAGCGTAAATTATTATTCGGCTGGAGTTCAGTACCGATTTGACAACTGGACATTAATGAGCGAAGCCTCGTATCTCCAATCTGATGCCTCTCTTTTTCTTTCCTATTTTGCTGCCTATATGGGGGTGAGTCATAGGATAGGAGAGTACTCTCTATTCGGATTTTTATCTCATGGGCAAACGACTGACGATGTTTATCAAATACCCTCTGGAGTAAATTCTAACATTCAGCAAATTTTTAATGTTGTAGATAGCCACCAATCAACTGTGAGCTTGGGTAGTCGCTGGGATATTACCAATCAGCTAGCAATCAAATTTCAATGGGATAGGAGCTTTGTAAAACAAGGGGAGGCTCTCTTGTGGTCTCGTTCAACGGATGACACGCCCAAGCAGAATGTGGATGTGTTTACGCTTAGCCTTAACTTTATTTTTTAGCATCATATGAGAAAAAAAAGCGTCTTTTTGTTAATGCTATTACTCTCCTTCACTTCAAGCTATGCATGGAGTGAAAGGCTAGTTGTAGTTGTGAATAAGCAAAACCCGCTGTCATCGATAACGCAGAGACAACTAACGGATATGTATATGGGGCGAACCCAGTATTTTTCCGATGGTCGCGCTGCTCTCAAGATTGATGCGCCAGGAAACTCAGAAATGCGTCAGTATTTCTATGATTTCTTAGTTAATATGACGCTACCAGAAGTGAATGCTTACTGGGCAAGACTAATGTTTAGCGGCAGGGCCACACCGCCAATGCAGGTCTCTAACGAACATGATGTGATGCAATTGGTTACGAGTAACCCAAATGCAATAGGTTATGTACCAGAGCAGGATGTAAATGCCGATGTTAAAGTCATTTTTTCTATTCAAGTGGATTAGCCAGCGCCTAGAGTTAAAAATATTAAGCTGGCTTTTTCTAGTCTGCCTTCTGCTTATTCCTATTGGTAGTTTTATTAGTTATAAATACGCTTATCAAAATGCGTTGTCTGCTGCTGAGCTTAAAGTCCATCAACTTGTTCAAGTTGTACAAAAGAACGCCGCTATTGCTGCCTACCTAAGTGATACACAGCTAGCACAAGAAATTATTTCAGGGATTGTGACTGTTCCTGAGGTGAGTGGTGTTACCTTCTCAATGACGTCCGGTTATGTGTTAAGTAAGGGGCTCATTGGCGATGAAGATAATTGTATTCAAATCGCATTGCAGGCGCCTTTTGGTAAAGAAGATGTGGGTGTATTGGATGTGTATATCAATTATAGCGATATCGAATCTCAGGCACAGAAGAAAGGTCAAGAGCGTGTTATTTGGGAGTTAGTCTTCATCTCAACAATTTTATTTCTGATTATGGTCTTGTTTCGTATTTTGGTTGCGACTCCAATTCGATCTCTGGTTAAACAAATTCACTCTATTCAAATTGGCAAAACAAGCTCTCAACAAAAAATATCGTTATCTTCTTCTGATGAGTTTGGTTTCCTAGCTAAAAATATGAATATCATGATTGAAAAAATCCATGATTCTTATGCAATCGATAAGGAAAAAAGTGAGCGAATCGCTTTACTTGAAAAGCAGTTTCGTATGATTTTCGATAATTCTCTTGCGGGCATTGCACTGTTAACTTCCGATAATAAAGTCTTTCTCGCAAATGAGTCATTTTCGGCTATTTTTGGTGACGTATATGAATCCATATATTTGGGTAATGTTACTGTCGACAAGGCATTTGAAAACAGTGATGAAATATTGCACATACTGATGCTAGTGCGTAAAAATCACCAAAATATTTTTCGCGATTTTAAAGTCTCCAGTATGGATGATATCTGGGTAAGAGCGCTGTTTTCGTTTATTGAGGGGGAGCATCAAGAGCAATATGTTGAGATGGTGGTGTATGATATTTCAGACCGAGCTAAAAAAGAGCAGACTTTTGAATATAATGCGTCACACGACCCATTAACCGGGTTACTCAATCGGCGCGGTGCTGAAGTCCGATTTACTCACCAACTTGATGCGGCAAGAAAGCAAAAGTCATGTTTTGCACTGGTGTTGATTGATTTAAATAAGTTCAAACCAGTCAATGATCTTTATGGTCATGAGGCCGGAGACATTGTACTCAAAGAGTTATCATCCCGACTTCGCAGTGTGGTGACCATTGATCATACCGTTATTCGATGGGGGGGAGACGAATTTATTATTTCCTTACTCTTACCGAATGAAGATATGTTGGAAATGATGATTGAAGCCATTCAGTCTATCTTTACTAGTGAAATCGAAATTAGCCAAGAAATTAAAGTCACTGTCGGTGCAAGTATTGGTGTCTCAACCTCTTCCGTTTGTGGTTATGATATCTCTGTACTGATCGAATTGGCCGACAAACTGATGTATGAGGTGAAACGAAATCGACAAGGCGGATATCTCATTGCGTCATCCTCAGATAGTCCTATCTCTCATAACCAATAAGTTTTTGTTGCTTGGTACTTAATCTCTATTTCCGTATCATGTATCCCTCACATCAACATCATTTCAGGCATTCTAATGAACATTCAAGGATTGAAACTTACAGAGCTAGTTATTCAAGATTGGTCAATTTCTCAAGATCAGCATTGGGGAATTTTTGTTACTCAAGGTACGGTAGTGAAACCACTTGAAGCTCTGTTTCGTGGCAAGTTGGGGCATATAGAAGCACTACCTGAGAAAATTGGGTTTGTTTCTCTGAGTGAGCAGCAAAAATTACTTGAGGAAGAAATTGCTAAAGATGAAACTGACCTACAAAACTTTATTGATTACGGTTCGACGGTTACTGAACTCATTAGAGGTGTAGGTTGCAGTGAGGAAAAAGCGGATCACCTGATTGATCTCCTTAATTTAAGCTCTCTCAAAGAGCGCGGTTTCCGCCAGCTATCGACTGGGGAAACCAGACGAGTGATGCTTGCTCGCGCTATTGCTTTAGAACCGCAGCTCCTTTTCCTAGAAGAACCTTATGCCGGCTTAGATGTCAATAATCGAGCGATGTTGAAAGACGTTCTCAGACAATTATCTAATCAGTGCCAACTTATTGTGTTAGCTTCTCGTGTGGAGGAGTTGCCAGCGTGTCTAACGAATATTGCGTTGTTTGAAGGTGTATCGCTATCGCAGACCATGACATCCCAAGAGTGGCATGATCATCCTGTCGTTCGTCAGCTTAATACGTTATCCGAGCAAAAAAGCGCAGAATACGTTGAATTAATTAATCAGTATGATGAACAACCTGAGATTGAATCCCCTTTGTTAACTATGACCAATATTAAGGTTGAGTACACCGATGGCCTTATTTTTAAAGACCTGAACTGGACAATTGAATCTGGGCAACATTGGCAGATCAGAGGGCCAAATGGTTGTGGAAAAAGCACATTACTTGGGCTAATCACAGGTGATCATCCGCAATGTTACTGCAATGATATTCAGGTTCTTGGATTCCAACGAGGTGGCGGAGAATCCATTTGGGATGTTAAGAAAAAGATCGGTATTGTGTCATCAGCTCTGCATTTGCAATATCGTGTTGGATGCAGTGCGATAGATGTTTTGCTTTCTGGATTTTATGACTCTATTGGTCTTTACGAGAAGCCGTCGGCAAAGCAAGTTATCATCGCTCAGCAATGGCTAGCTGTTCTCGGAATGGAAGCGGATAGGAAAAAGAGTTTTACATCGCTTGAGTATGGTCAGCAAAGGCTATTACTTATAGCTCGCGCACTGATTAAACGACCCGCTCTACTTATTCTTGATGAACCTTATCAGGGGTTAGATTACCTAAGTCGTCAATTAGTTATGAAGGTCGTCAATAAAGTGGCTCAGTTCAACTTAAGCCACTTATTGTATGTCACTCATCATAAAGAAGATCAGCTAAGTGCTATTCGCCATTATATCGACTTTATTCCTAATGCTGAGGGCGGGTATCTTCCTGTAATCAGTCATGATCCCGAGGTATAATTTAACTGCTAACGGCGACGAAAGCGTTGATGAACTCCGCGTCGAAGACTTTGAAAAGAGTTTTCGACTTTATCGACACCATAAAGTACAGCTAAGACTAACACGGTGATTATCATTGATTGATGCTCATGTCCAAGCCCTATCATTAAACCAATGGCGGCAAGTACCCAGATCACTGCAGCAGATGTCACTCCATGTATCTTGCCATCCTGTGTCATCATTACACCAGCACCTAGAAAGCCTACACCGGTAATTAATTGTCCCAAAACCCTTGATTGATCTAGAGTGTTTGGAGATAGAGATACCGCTAATGCGATGAAAAAGTAAGTTCCGGACACAATTAAAATGGATGTTCGGATACCGACAGGTTTGCCTCGGGTTTGCCTTTCAAAGCCAATTAACAGCCCATTAAACGCACAAGTCAGCAAGCCAACCCAGCTAAACGGATCGATATTGAACCACTCAGTTAAATTGCTCATTCTATTCTCCTGATATTTTGGCGCTGTAGTATACGGTGACTGAAAATTGCTTCTAATCCCGCTTTTGGTCGTCACGATTAGTTTTTTTACTCAAGGTTTAGGTCTAGAGGTATTTTACTTGCGCGACCACCAATCTCCCTAGTGAGCTGTGGAACAAGGTAGCCAGAGACCTCTTTAATCAAACCCGCCATAATCTCTTTTGCATGCACATCTGACACATAAAAGTGTGCGGCGCCCTGAACTTTGTCCAATACATTAAGATAATAGGGCAAGATACCACAAGAAAATAGGGCCTCACTCAGAGCCACTTGCGCCGTGACACTATCGTTGACCCCTTTTAATAGAACGGCCTGATTTAAAAGTGTTACCCGAGCGTTTTTCAGCTTGGTAAACGCAAGATTCAGTTCCTGATTTATTTCATTAGCATGGTTTATATGAGAGACCAATACAATATTCAGCCTTGAATTCGCGAGTAAATTGATCAAGGCGTCTGTAATTCTGTCGGGGATGACCACAGGAAGACGAGTGTGAATCCGTAATGTTTTAACGTGTTCAATCGCTTCAATTTGTTCCATAAACCACATCAACTCGTGATCTTTTGCCATTAAAGGATCGCCTCCAGACAAAATGACTTCATTAATTTCGTTATGTTGATGGATGTAGTCGATATTCTCAGCCCATACCGATTTACTGCCTTTATTTTCCTGATAAGGAAAATGACGACGAAAACAATAACGACAGTTGATTGCGCATCCGGCTTTTAGAATGAGTAATACACGATTCTTATATTTATGGAGTAATCCGGGTTGTTCAGTTTCATGTTCATCTAATGGATCAATGGAATACCCATCGTGTAGGTCAAACTCCTCTAAAACAGGCAATACTTGGCGTAGTAAAGGATCGTTGGGGTTTCCTTTCTCCATCCTATCGATAAAGCTAAGAGGTACTCTTTGAGAAAATAACTTTTTCGCGGTAAAGCCCTTTTCCCATGGTTGCGGATCGATATTCAGGTAGTTAAGAAGTAAATGAGGATCTGAGATCGCATTCGTTAGTTGTTTGAGCCAGTTTTGCTCAACAGAATCTAATTTTCGGGTTATTATGTCCGACATTGAATTTAACTCGAAGAATGTAAGAGGAAAAAATGGCTACTGTTAGCACGAATGAATTTAAAGGCGGTTTAAAAATTATGCTTGATAACGAGCCTTGTTCCATTCTCGAAAATGAGTATGTGAAACCAGGTAAAGGACAAGCATTTAACCGTGTTAAAATCCGTAAACTGCTTTCTGGTAAAGTACTAGAAAAAACGTTCAAATCTGGTGATACCGTTGAAACTGCAGACGTAATGGATATCGACCTAGATTATCTATATAACGATGGCGAATTCTACCACTTTATGAACAATGAAACATTCGAACAATTAGCTGCTGATGCAAAAGCGATCGGTGAAAATGCTAAGTGGTTGGTAGAAAACAACACTTGCATGCTAACTTTGTGGAATGGTAACCCAATCAGCGTGACTCCACCAAACTTTGTTGAGCTTGAAATTGTTGAAACCGACCCAGGCTTAAAAGGCGATACGCAGGGAACTGGCGGTAAACCAGCGACACTGACTACGGGCGCGGTTGTTCGTGTTCCTCTGTTCATTCAAATTGGTGAAGTGATTCGTGTTGATACTCGTTCTGGTGAGTATGTTAGCCGCGTTAAGTAATGCGTTGTCTCTGTCTTAATAACTGACATTGTCACAATGAAAATAAAAAAGGCTGAACTTGTAGGTTCAGCCTTTTACTTTTATCAGCGATCGCTTATTAGATCATGAATACAAAGATCACGCCTAAAGCAGTAACAACTCCAGCGATTCCGTAACAAATAATTTTGCCAGCAGCACCAGTATGAAGTTTCAGGTCATGCATGCCGTGGTGAACACGGTGCATTGCATGCCACATCGGTAGTGCTAAGGTTAAAATCACGAAGATTGCACCAATGAAGTTTGTTGCAAAATGTGCCGCTCTTTCATAGCTAAATGCATCTGCGTCAATGATACCCAAAGGACCCAAGATACCCAGTACTAAAATAGTCACTGGTGAAATCATGGCAAACCAAGTACCACCGGCACCAAACAGACCCCACCATACCGGTTCGTCAGAACGTTTTGGATGTTGATTAATCATGAAGGCCTCCCTAAACCAGCAGTAGTACGATGATGGAAATCACGGCAACCGCT
>NZ_RJVQ01000097.1 GCF_003856525.1 Vibrio viridaestus | reverse complement strand
GTTACATGATTTCTTCTTCATATAGATAGATATAGGATCTATGGGGCAATTACTTATAAGTACATTTTGTGCAACAGCCCTTCCTATCTGATAGAAAAGGATCCCATGATCCTGRACCGATCTTACCTGGGATCGCAAATCCCAARTTTGTCTATGAAGAGCRGATCTAATTGTATTAGTRTCTATAATTGATTTCTTCTGTGTAATACTAATYGATAGGGCCTCATTGGTAAGTGCTACAAGATCTCGTGCAYTGGAACCCATGSTTATRGACYCGAATCYATTAGTATGGAACATTTTCTTTTCCAAGTGAAATCCCCTAGTATAKGAAAGAGTGAAAAAGTGCTTTCGTTGTTGTGGAATAAGAAGCCTTCGTATYTTAATGCATGTATTTAATTTATTCGGAGCTATTAGAGCGGGATCCACTTTTTGGGGAATATGAGTCGAAGCAATAACAAGAATATTTCTAGTGGAACATCTTTCACAATCCCTGGAGAGAGAGTTCACCAATAGACCGAGGGCTAAGTAACTCG
>NZ_RJVQ01000095.1 GCF_003856525.1 Vibrio viridaestus | reverse complement strand
TGTATTTATTGTTGTTATTTGTTAATTCGTCATATTGTATATTTCAATGCTGAGCTTATTGTTATTGGTGTTGTTATTATTTCTTGGTATCATGTTATTTGATAATTGACTGAACCTTTTATGTAAGTGTATTCCATGGGTGYCATCTCTGTAGCTTTAGCTGTATTTAATGCTGTAAAGTGTGAACTATGGTTTGCACGCTTAGAAAGTTGTTTTGCTTTGTGTTGTTGGAAAGAGAATTACAAGTGAGAGCAGGAAATTTAGTTAGACAAAGTGGTTGCTGCCGGACAAYGTTATTGAATRAGTGCCTGGTGTTATTTTTAAGTAGGATGTTGACTCACCATACGAGTCSCAMCCACATCRKAGYTGTTCACAATCACTCSAGKCASAMCATAACCACCAGGTGACACTCTKCACATTCTCACAGCGTTCCGTGTCACTTGAACACTTGGTGCAATGCACAACACCGACCASTGGCACTGCCTTACCTAGTCACATTCACAGACAACATGGTCTCACAGTATGCTACTACTCTGA
>NZ_RJVQ01000094.1 GCF_003856525.1 Vibrio viridaestus | reverse complement strand
TTAAAAAGTAAGTTTTCCCAAGAACACTTGATTGTGTGTTGGTGTTTATCYTAATGATAAACATTGAGAACTTTTACAAACATTCTAAAAGAATGTTTTGTCAGCTTTCCAAATTGTTAAAGAGCGTGATTCTTCAAAAGAACCATTTCTAAATATTCTCACTAAGAACACTTAAAGATGGTGGAGCTATGCGGGATCGAACCGCAGACCTCCTGCGTGCAAGGCAGGCGCTCTCCCAGCTGAGCTATAGCCCCATCAGGTGTCGATACCGTACAATTCAAATAAGAATTGGTGGGTCTGAGTGGACTTGAACCACCGACCTCTCGCTTATCAGGCGAACGCTCTAACCACCTGAGCTACAGACCCAGTATCGTCTCTTAAACTACATAAACCATCAATCTGTGTGAACACTCGACAAYAAWCATCATCGTGTAAGGAGGTGATCCAGCGCCAGGTTCCCCTAGCGCTACCTTGTTACGACTTCACCCCAGTCATGAACCACAAAGTGGCAAGCGTCCTCCCGAAGGTTAAACTACCTGCT
>NZ_RJVQ01000093.1 GCF_003856525.1 Vibrio viridaestus | reverse complement strand
TGAGTGTATGATTGAATGATTGATTGAGTGAATGAGTGTGTGTGAGAATCTGATTGATCGTGAGAGTGAGCGATTCAGTGTACGATTGAATGATAGATTGAGTGAATGTGTGTGTGAGTGTGTGGAGGAGATAATGGTTGATTAATTGTTCGATAGAATGATTGATTTACGAACCATCTAAAATGAGCTTATGATTGCAGAGAACTTATACCTGAAACTCACCGTATGTTTTTGCAGTAGTGTCATCAAATAGGCATGATTGGAAAGAGACTGATCGTGACAGGGGTGTGTGTGTGTGTGTGTGTGATCGACACGTGCTTGCAACTACAACCAAGATAAATACCGATTATTCACAATGAACACAAGTGTGAATGATGTTGTGATTGTGCAAGTTAGTGACTGTGTGTGTGTGAGTGTGAGTGTGTGTGGAATGCTGTGGCAGAGAGAGATATATAGAGGGRGATCGATAGATTGAGTGAGAGTCTGATTGATTGTGATAGTGAGCGATTGAGTGTATGATTGAATGATTGATTGAGTGAATG
>NZ_RJVQ01000092.1 GCF_003856525.1 Vibrio viridaestus | reverse complement strand
TATATATTGTATAGAAAGAGAAGGGAAGAGAAAGTAAGAGATCCTGTGTGTAACATTCGATCAATGATTGTTTCGAAACGGTTTAAGCGATCATGTATGAATGTCTGTGTGATTTTCACTTTCAGCCTACTGAATTAACTATCAGATGTATTGAGTAGTATATAACGTGTAGAGTCTACTAACAAGGAACTGGACATAGTGACAAGTCTACTACAATCTGGTTTTTACTGTATGTATGAAATAATGTTGKGCGMTTAACTTGTAGCTAGTTGAATGCWTRAAATGTTGTTGAARTGAKTGTTTTGAYTGKGAATGCAGTGTTAATTYGCAGAGARTGAWKTYATTGCAATGTTGTTGAGAATGATGGAGCGACAGGCTATTRACTAGTRMTTMAACTTACCKGGCGCCGGGTTCAGGGTGATCAGGAATGCTCTGACCCCGGGTGGAGGCTCACCATTGCACCTCGGTGGGTTGAAACTCGCGACGAACCCTAATCGGGTGCGCTCGGGCGTGTAGTTTTTGTCAGTGGGGAGGTCTCACAGT
>NZ_RJVQ01000091.1 GCF_003856525.1 Vibrio viridaestus | reverse complement strand
GGACTCAATTTTGAAACCTTACTTAAAAAGTAAGTTTTCCCAAGAACACTTGATTGTGTGTTGGTGTTTATCYTAATGATAAACATTGAGAACTTTTACAAACATTCTAAAAAGAATGTTTTGTCAGCTTTCCAAATTGTTAAAGAGCTATGTCACTTTCCGCAGAAAGAAACACTTTCTAACTACTTTCAGACGTCACTTATTCCAACCACATACGTATTACTGAAGTGGTTTGGAATCCGTTTCCAAAAATATTTAGAGAGTGGTGGGCGATACCGGGTTCGAACCAGTGACCCCCTGCTTGTAAGGCAGGTGCTCTCCCAACTGAGCTAATCGCCCACGATATTTGTTTTCCCGTGGRAGGAAATGGTGGGTCGTACAGGATTTGAACCTGTGACCAATTGATTAAAAGTCAACTGCTCTACCAACTGAGCTAACGACCCGTGGTATCCCGTAGGGGAGTCGAACCCCTGTTACCGCCGTGAAAGGGCGGTGTCCTAGGCCTCTAGACGAACGGGACACTAAGATACTCTAAAACGACTA
>NZ_RJVQ01000090.1 GCF_003856525.1 Vibrio viridaestus | reverse complement strand
TCACTCACTCACTCACTCACTCACGCATTGGCTCGCTCGCATGCTCGCACGCTTGCTCGATCGCATGTTTCATTGAGTGTGTTCAACGATGGGTTTGGTGTGAACGAGGCTAGTTGACATTTCTTGTCTACTGATAAGTTGTGGTTGTGAGTAGTGTATGAAGTGCACTTATTATTGTWGAGATTGGTGTTAGTATGTGGTGTAWTATGGTTTCCCAGTGGTTGTGTGCAGGCGTGTATGCATGTATTAGTGTTGAATGTAGTGGTGAGGAGYTATTASTGTTGTGTTTGCTGTTGTCGAGTKRTGRTTGTGTTGACAGAGATGATTAATTTGCAAATGGATGAATGGGAGTGAGGTGTTGTTTGATAGTAGGGTTGGTAGACTGTGAGCGGTTCGGATTAACCGTCACGGTTTTACTCTTGTGATTTGTTGCATGGTAAGAACCGTCGACCAAGAATCGAAGTTTTCKTTGGCAGCCCTACACATGGGGCTAATATCAATTGCACAGTAGTATGGTGGTCGGATGTGTTGGGTGCAAATCAAAT
>NZ_RJVQ01000012.1 GCF_003856525.1 Vibrio viridaestus | reverse complement strand
AGCCATGATCAAACTCTTCAATTAAAGTTTTTTGTGACACCGAAGTGTCGGCTCAATGAATACTGATAACATGCACTACTTAATTAAAAGTAATGTAATGTTGAATTGACTGTGCCAAATAATCTTTCTTAAAAAGAAATCTTATTCGWTTTGGTCACTCGTATCATTGATAAAATCTTTTGGATGTTTATCCGACGAGTGCCCACACAGATTGATAGGTTTATATTGTTAAAGAGCATCTAGCTTATGAGCATCTCGCTCTCGGCTAGGGGTGCGTATAATACGCTTTTAAACTTTAGAGTCAAGAATTAATTTTCTTTAATTTCTTTTCTCTCCAGATTTGTGAGTCGCCTCTCTCCTCTGTCGTGGAGCGGCATTATAGAGAGGTTTAACATCGTGACAAGTGTTTTTTTGCTTTTTTCACTCGTTTGAGCAAAAACACAGCAGAAGGTAGGGTAATTAGATGGAACCTTTGAATTTAATCACAGCAATAGGTTGGAAAAACGTCAGTGTTATACGTAATATTGTGTTATCTGTTTCCGACAAATAATTCATTCACATTATTTTTCTTTTAACCTGATTAGATTTTAAGTTATGAATTCAAGCAAAATTACATTAATCGTCGCCTTAATCCTTATTTTAGGCATTGTTGTCTTCTTAAATATTGAAGTATCTCATGTCCTCTCTTATGTCGTTGGTGTGGTGCTGACATTTCTAGCTGTCGCCCTAACATCAAAATCCTCTAAGGGAGAATCATCTAACTCCTCACTTGGTACAACAACATTGTATGTTGGTAACTTACCGTATAAAGCAAATGAGTCTCATGTAAAAAATCTATTTGCCGATTATGGTGAGGTTTTCGCTGTTCGCTTAATGAAAGATAAGAAAACTGGGAAAAGACGTGGCTTTGGTTTTGTCGTCATGTCTGAGCTAGAAGCCCCTAAAGCTATAGATGCTCTTAATGAGCATAATTACATGGACCGAACGTTGAAAGTTCGCGTCGCTAACGATCCTAAATCTTCTGATAACGAAACAGACTCGTAGAATCGAAACCCATACTAATAAGGCATTTCTGTAACTTCTTACTTTTTTCATCCAAGACAGTTGCAAATGCCTTATTAGATTGGCATCGGTGCTTACTCGGTAGATTAGCGAGTAAAGATTTAACCCGCCTTGCTACTGCATCTCCAGAATCTATAAGAGTCACTTTGTCCGATAATACCTTATTGATCTCTGATTTTATCAAAGGGAAATGGGTACAACCTAACACCGCAACATCAATCTTATTAATTAATGGTGCGAGTTCTTGCTTAAGTAGTTCAAGATCGACACTCTCCCCTTGCAACTTTTTCTCTGCCATATGGACAAGAGTTGTGCTACCTAACATAACCACCGGGACATTATTCGAAAATTCATTAATTAGCGTATTAATATAGTCGCGCTTAACTGTTGCTGGCGTAGCAATAAGAGCGACTGACTGGTTAGACAAGCGACATGCAGGCTTTATAGCAGGAACGACACCAACAACAGGAATTGAAAGTATCTGACGTAAGCTCGGTAGCGCTATTGTACTCGCAGTGTTACAGGCTATTACGACTAAATCGATTTGTTCTTGTATTACGATTCTTGATACTAGATTCAAAACTCTATCGATTAAAACATCTTCTCGTAATTCTCCGTAAGGATAGGCTTCATTATCGTAGAGATAAAAGTAGTTATGATCAGGCAGTGTCTGTTTCACCTGTTGATAAACCGACAGGCCACCGACACCAGAATCAAAGAAAAGAATATTTGAAGTTAGAGAATCAGACACGTCGAAAAAGAACAGTAATTAGAATTTACGAAATCATACGCCGCTGTTGATAAAACTTAAAGTGCTACAAAAAAGAAGCCGCCTGATGGCGGCTTATTAAGATTAAAATTTATAATCAATACTCACATAGGCTTTACGATCAGCGGTATTATATCCATCTGCAGTCTCATAATCCGCATCAAATGCGTTTGTCAATTTACTGCCTAGCTTAATACCGTTATCAAATTGATAAGCAACAGAAAAATCAAACAGTGAATAGGCACCTAACACTTCACTATTTGTTTTATCTTCAAATCGAGAACCTTGATAAGTGTACGTCATCGATAATATCCAGCTATCAACTGAATATGAGGAATTCCATTTTGCAGAATGCTTCGCTCGTCTTCTTAACTCATAATTAGTATCTTTATCTTTTGCATCCGTATAATCATACGAAACTTTATGCGAGAAAGGCCCAGTATCGAAGTCAAATTCTAGTTCAGCACCTTTGATAATTGCCTCATTGTAACTCGCCACTGTACTACCCTGACCTGATATTAGATTATCAATATCATTCCGGAATCCAGATAGACGAATATCAAATATGTCATAAGAAGCACTCAAGGCTATCTCAACATTTTTAGATTCTTCAGGCTTTAAGTCAGGATCACCATAATTAGGATAGTAAAGTTGGTTAAATGTAGGAGCATGGTATCCAGTACCTCCGTTGGCTGTAAGTCGGTACGTATCATTAATTCTATATCCCAGACCTAGCTGCCAAGTATTATTTTCACCATATCTTTGATTGTCATCATGACGAACTGAAGCTTCCGCATCATATTGTTCATAGTTGAGTGTTGTAGTCAAATACGCTGCAGTATTATAGCGTGACGTTTCATCGTAGCTTACTGATGATTTGGACACATCATCAACATACCACTCAACTCCGCCCCCAACAGTCCAAATGTCAGAAACTAAGTATTGGTTAGTCCAGTTAACTTCCTGCCTTAGTGTTTCATAAGTGCTACCGTAAGCAAGGGTTTCTCGTTTATCTTGGTTTGCCGCAACCATTAACTGACTATTAAACGTATCTGAGCTGTACTTTACATTCGACACAACATTGTAGTTCTGCTCTGTCGTAAATTTATCGGCACTATCGAACTCAACGCGTCCATTATGTAAAAGTACAAGTAAATTCGCTTGCCACTGTTCATTAAATTTATAATCTAGGTTTGAAGTAAGATTTCTAGATAAGTAGCCATCATCATCTTCATTACCAGCCCCGGATTTTACCGAGTAACCATCAACATCCTGGAACTCATAACCCAAAGATGCATGTAACTGCTCTGAGATATAGCCAGATGTTAGTGCTTTTACATCTCGATAATTATCGCTTCCATAGACAGCACCTAACTCAGTCTCTTGACTCGAATTATCAGTAATGATGTTTATGACACCGCCAAGAGCATCCGAACCATACACTGCCGCTCTTGGCCCTCTTAGATACTCGATTCTTGATATAGACACCAAAGGAATTGTAGAAAGAGATGCTGTGCCTGTTGTAGAACTCCCCACTCTAGCACCATCGATTAACACAAGAGTATGTGTATCGTTTGTACCACGAATAAATACACTGGAGGTTTGTCCATAACTACCGTTACGAGCTATTTGAATACCAGGTAGTGTATTCAAGACATCAAGTAAATCACTTGCTTGGATTCTTTCGATCTCTTGTTTTGTTACAACAACAACTGGAGCAGTTGTACTATCTATTTTCTGCTCAAAACGGTTAGCAGTAACGACAACAGTATCATCGGTAGTCTGGGCAGAATCGGATGCTGCGTATGATGTAGAGGCGTACGAAAATAGCGATGCGGCCACTGCCATCGCTAAAGCTGACTTTTTCATTGTTATATCCTAAATCGCGTTAATAATGACCGAACACTCCTAAAGTTCGGTTGTTGGCAGGTCTTCGGACTTAAGAGCATGTGTTGCCACTACCTAGACTCGACTTCCCTCTGAGATCAGAAGTGTCATAATGAGTTTTCGTTCTCTTTTACCGCTGCGCGTCAGTTCTGGATTTACACCAGATTCCCTTTTCAGCTCACAAATTAAGCAAGCACCAACTTTTCGAGAGGGGATAATATTGACCAATGTTTGCTTTGTCTAGCCTAAGTCACAGTGTATAGACTATTTTATCAACTGGTTCAGAACTAAATTCGCTGAATACTGGACATCAGAACTGAATTGACTAAAATCTGCGCTCCCTGCTCTGAAAGAAATATAAAGGTAATAAACGATGGCGATTCCAGCGATGAACGCAATAAGCTATGCAGAACAATTAGAAGAGAAAGTAACTCGTTTAAACGAGATGTTTAGCTCTTTTGGTACTCCTGAGCTGGAAGTATTTACGTCCCCCGAACAGCATTACCGTATGAGAGCTGAGTTCAGAGTGTGGCACGAAGGTGAAGATCTTTACTACATCATGTTTGATCAGGAGACAAAATCGAAGTACCGCGTCGACCAGTTTCCGGCAGCAAGCGAACTCATCAATCAAGTAATGCCAGCCTTAGTCGAAGAGATCAAAGATAACGAGCTTTTAAGGAAAAAACTCTTTCAGGTCGATTTTTTATCGACGCTTAGTGGAGAGATATTAGTTTCCATGCTGTATCACCGCCAGATTGATGATTCATGGACGGCAGAAGCCAAACAGCTAAAAGAACGCCTAAATGCTCGAGGATTCAAACTAAACCTGATAGGCCGAGCAAGAAAAATTAAAGTCGTCTTGGATCAGGAATACGTTCTCGAAACATTGCATGTGCACAACCAACCCTTTATTTATCAACAGGTCGAGAATAGCTTTACTCAACCTAACGGCAAAGTTGCAGAAAAAATGTTGGAATGGGCTGTGACATCAACAAAGCAAAGCAAAGGTGACCTGCTTGAGCTTTATTGTGGCAATGGCAACTTTTCACTTGCTCTGGCACAAAACTTCCGTCGTGTTCTGGCGACAGAGTTGGCAAAACCATCAGTCGATTCAGCACAGTATAATATCGCTGCCAATAAAATTGATAATGTGCAAATTATTCGCATGTCAGCAGAAGAGTTTACTCAGGCAATGGAAGGCAAAAGAGAATTTCGCCGCCTGAAAGACGCCGGTATTGATCTGAAAAGCTATGACTGCAATACTATTTTTGTCGACCCTCCACGAGCAGGAATGGACATAGATACCTGCCATATGGTGCAAAAATACGAGCGTATTATGTATATCTCTTGTAATCCAGAGACGTTAAAAGACAATTTGGAAGTTCTAAGCACAACCCATAACATCACGCGCTTTGCTCTTTTTGACCAATTCCCATATACCCACCATATGGAATGTGGTGTTTTCCTCGAGCGAAAATAAACTAAAAAAGCCGCTGTATAAAGCGGCTTTTTCTCTCTACTAAGTGAGCTAATCTTTCCCGAAGTAACCCATTTTCTTACCAATCCAAATCATTAAGACAAGCACAATAACAATTGCAATGAAATTAGATCCGGAATCAGGATATTGTGCTTTGATAAAGGCAGAATGGCCAAATACACCGACAAAGAAGCTAGCCAAACCAACCAGAGGGAAATCCTCAGACACTGGTTTTTTGAGATATTCCTGATACAGAGACTGTACAGATAAAACCAGAGCAATTACTGGGAAGATAGAGAAACCCACTTCGCTCATAGTTAGCCAAGATAAAATAGCATCACAGCACATCCCTGCGACTAAGGCCAACACTAAGTTTTTCAGCTCAGTGTTCTTTTGAGTATTACTACTTTCATTCGACATGAATTGAATCCGCCCTTGATGTATGTTTGTCGTTTTCATGACGATAGCTACTTGCTCCTTTCGCTATCATCCTTAATTGAATAATAAGTCGTTCTGCTAATGCATCACGATCCAATTTATCGAGGTCCAATGCTTCTGCACCAGAACTAAAAACTAACGTTACCGAAGCTTCAGCCTGAACGACAGCATGCTCCCGAGCCAGTCCAGTAACTACAAGATACTCGGTTAGTTCAGCGATAAAATGTTGAATTTCTCGCGCCACCGCAGCGCGAAACGCATAAGACGTTCCCGAACGCTCGCGAAGCAAAAGACGAAATATATTCGGGCTATTTTCGATAAACTCCATAAACGTAATGACGGAGG
This sequence comes from Vibrio viridaestus, assembly GCF_003856525.1. Classification (GTDB taxonomy): domain Bacteria; phylum Pseudomonadota; class Gammaproteobacteria; order Enterobacterales; family Vibrionaceae; genus Vibrio; species Vibrio viridaestus. The sequence continues at coordinate 119,071 of NZ_RJVQ01000012.1, read as the reverse complement.
TACGAATGACACTACCTTGAGCAACAATTCGCTGTCTGGCCTGTCTCATTAATTGCCGAAGTAATAATCCGCCTTCATCAACCATTGTTAACCCAAGCTCATCCATGTCTTTAAAGTGACGATAAAAGGAAGTTGGCGCAACACCCGCTTCACGAGTCACCTCTCGAAGGCTAAGATTAGAAAAGCTCCGTTCAGCACTAAGTTGCCGGAATGCCGCATCAATTAACGCTCGACGCGTCTTCTCTTTTTGTTGAGCACGGATTCCCATCAGCTTTCGTTCCCTAAACAGAAAAATACAGAGTAACAATATAGCGCGAATATTAACAAAATATAATTTACACACTAACGAGATTTAATGACAGCTTAACATTCATCTCGTTTTTTAGAATCACCGATGTTTAAGCAATACAAAAAGTCTATGGTCAATGTCACATTCTGTGAATGGAATATTAAGTTACAATCACAAAAATTGTCTAAATAACAAGAAGGAAGCAATATGCCACAACAAAACCATTTTGATGTTATCGTCATTGGAAGTGGGCCAGGAGGTGAAGGTGCCGCTATGGGCCTGACCAAGGCAGGGTTGCGAGTCGCTGTTGTGGAGAAAGAAAATACAGTTGGTGGTGGTTGCACTCACTGGGGAACGATTCCTTCGAAAGCATTAAGGCATGCAGTCAGCCGAATTATAGAATTTAATAGTAATCCTGTATTTACTAATGCACATACAGAAATTCATTCCACCTTTTCAACCATCCTATCTCACGCAAAAACCGTCATTGATAAACAGACAAAGCTAAGACAAGGCTTCTACGACCGTAATCAATGTGAAATCATTACTGGTCTTGCGAGCTTTCAAGATGCACATACTCTAAATGTAGAGCTACGTGATGGCAGCATTGAGACCTACACTGCAGATCGATTTGTTATCGCGACAGGCTCACGACCTTATCGTCCGGCCGATGTCGACTTTACCCATGAGCGAATCTACGATAGTGATTCGATTCTCAACCTAAAGCACGATCCCAGACATATTATTATTTACGGTGCAGGTGTCATCGGATGTGAATACGCTTCGATTTTCCGAGGATTAGGAGTAAAAACTGATTTAATCAATACTCGTGATCGTCTACTTGCTTTCTTAGATAACGAAATCTCGGATTCACTCTCTTACCATTTTTGGAATAATGGGGTCATTATTCGAAATGACGAAACCTACCAGTCCATTGAAGCGGTTGATGATGGTGTTATTGTTCATCTGCAGTCTGGTAAAAAGATGAAAGCCGACTGTATCCTCTACGCCAACGGCAGAACGGGTAATACAGACAGACTGAATTTATCTGCGGTAGGTCTGGAAGCGGATTCTCGTGGACAACTGAAGGTAAATAATAACTATCAGACCGCTGTAGAGCATATTTATGCTGTGGGCGATGTCATTGGCTATCCTAGCCTAGCAAGTGCTGCTTATGATCAGGGACGTTTTACCGCACAAGCTATCAGCCAAGGGAAAGCGACCAATCAACTCATCGAGCATATTCCTACGGGTATTTATACCATTCCCGAAATCAGTTCTGTAGGAAAAACAGAACAAGAGTTAACTGCAGCCAAAATTCCTTACGAAGTTGGACGCTCAGCCTTCCAACATTTAGCGAGAGCTCAAATTGCCGGGAAAGATGTGGGTAGCCTGAAAATATTGTTTCATCGTGAAACTAAAGAAATACTGGGCATTCACTGTTTTGGTGGCCGCTCTTCAGAAATCATTCATATCGGTCAGGCAATCATGGAACAAAAAGGAGAAGCAAATACCATCGAGTATTTCGTGAACACCACCTTTAACTATCCGACGATGGCAGAGGCATACCGTGTTGCAGCATTAAATGGACTAAACAGACTGTTCTAATCTCACCACGAAACAAAGAGTGCCGATTATTCGGCACTCTTGGCTTTAAAATCAAAAAAGGTATCGTTTTGATGCTGCTTATACATAATCACAAGCAGAGTCACACTACGTGCAGCCATAAAGATCAGCATCGATGCCCAAAGGCCATGGTTATCAAATCTCTGCAACATTAAATAAGACAGCGCAAAGCAGAGTAGAGATAACATCATGCCATTACGCATTTCTTTTCCTTTCGTGGCACCGACAAAAATACCATCTAATAGGAAACACCACATTGAGACCAATGGCATCATAATCAGCCAAATAAGATAATCATTAGCAGTGACTCTAACTGTATCAATGTCTGTCAGTAACTGAATAAGCGTATTACCCCATCCGGTAAAGACTATGGTCAAACCAATACATGTCAGCAAACTCCAAAACAAGGAACCAATAATAGACTTCACGAGATTAGTGCGACTTTTCTGCCCAATAGCTCGACCGATCATTGCTTCAATAGCATACGCAAAACCATCCATCCCGAATGATATTGTCATTAGGAAACTCATAAGCACTGCATTAGCAGCCACAATGGCATCTCCATACGCTGCTCCACGAAACGTCATAAAGCTAAAAACAGCATGTAGACACAATGAACGGATAAAAATATCACGATTCAACTTTAAAAAATTGACCAGCCCATGAGTGACCTTAGAGCCAAAATGTTGAATACGAGGCAACTGATGTTTACGAACATAATCGACAACACAATACAAAGCGAAAGCGGAACCTAAATAATCGGAGATGACCGATGCTGTCGCGGCTCCATCGACCTTCCAATCAAGAACAAGCACAAACAAAATATCAAGAATAATATTGGCGATGTTTGTAATGATGACCATCCACATTGGAGCCTTAGAGTTTTGCGTCCCTAATAACCATCCTAGAAACACAAAATTTGCCAGTGCCGCTGGCGCACCCCAAACTCGAATGGAAAAATAGTCATAGGCATAGCGCTTAACCTCGTCACTGGCATCACTGAATGAAAGAACTAATTGCGCGACAGGATGATAGATAAGTAGAAATAACGCGGCAAAACCAAGGGCCATCAACAGCCCCTGATAAAGCACTAACGCCGTTCTCTGATGATCATTACGTCCTATTGACTGAGCCGTCAGTCCCGTCGTCGACATTCTGAGAAAACCCAAAAGCCAAAACGATAAACTGATCATGGTGCTGCCCAGAGCTACCCCACCAAGATACCAAGAGTGTTCAAGATGCCCAATAACAGCTGAATCGACAAGACCGAGCAGTGGAATGGTAATATTAGAAATCACCATAGGAATAGCCAATCTAAGCACCTGTTTATGGACAGATAGATTAAAAATGGCCTGTTTTATCGTATTCACTTAACACCCTCACAGTTAGACGTGAGTAGTGTACCTAAGCCAGTTCTAGAGCACTAGTCATGTTACCAGCGCATATTGATGACAACCGGGGTCAATCGAAAACGATAATGAGGAAAATGAGTGAGCATTCGCTGCCATAGTTTCCAGCGGCGACATTGATATTGAAGCGGTGAAAAAACTGTAACCCTCTCAACCCAAGGCAAACAATTAAATATCGCTTCTGTAGCAGATGCTATACCGTGCGCGTATCTTCCTGAGCCAACGCTTTGTCCCAACGAAGTATTGGCTTTATCCCCAGCCATCACAATACAACCTTGCCCTTGAGGAAATTGGGTAGCGATTCCGCGCATAAAGCGATTTACGATTGCAATATCACAATCAAGCAAGGCGTATTCACACAATATCAATATTGGAGTCCCTTCAGGGATCAGAAGCGATTTTAACCAAGACAACTCAGTCACGCTCCCCTGAAGATTTGTATACCGTTCGCTGGGATGAAATAGTTTGCTGCGCCAGTCGAGGTTCTCTGAGATGTCCACTTCAAACCAATGACATAAGCCATTATCCAAACGGTAAAAGCGGGTATCTAAACCAGCACCAACATTAATGATCCAAGCGTGAGGAAAACGGGCCAAGAATTGAGTGACCTGTAGGTCAACCATGCTAGTCAATGTCGCATGGAGAAGCTGCTTCTGAGAAACATTTCCAGCCAGACACTCCGGAGCCATAGCACAGGACTGGCATGCACGAGCGGCGATGGGATCATAAACCAAGCCGTCTTGAGACAGACTTTCTTGGGATCTGTACCAAAGCGGTTCAACTAAATGTGATGGTATCAAATAACGGGATGGATTTTTGTTTTCCATGCTAGCCACTATCATCTTCTTCCTAACGGATAAGAAGATGATAATGAATATCAGTTACAATAGCAACCTAATGAGAATAGTTCTCGATAAATCACATCCAATCAGTATTACGAATAATCCCTACAGCAAGACCTTCTATCGTGAGTTGTTGGAATGTCAGATCCACTTCTATGGGAGCAAATTCATCGTTTTCTGCATGAAGGTAGACCTTTGAGCCCTGACGTTCAATACGTTTTACGGTGACATCATCTTCAACTCTGGCGACCACAACCTGACCATCTCGAACATCTTGAGTTTTATGCACCGCAAGAAGATCACCATCCATAATACCGATATTCTTCATACTCTCACCATGAACTCGCAACAGAAAGTCGGCGCTTGGCTTGAACATAGAAGGATCTACCTGATAGTGAGCCTCAACATGCTCTTGAGCCAAAATAGGCTCACCAGCAGCGACCTGACCAATCAGCGGTAATCCACCGTCCTCATCATTCGCCGACTCAGTAGTCGTACCTAAAATACGAATACCACGTGACGCTCCAGGGACAATTTCTATCACCTGTTTTCGGGCAAGAGCTTTTAAATGCTCCTCTGCCGCATTAGCAGATCGGAACCCTAATTCTTTGGCAATTTCCGCACGTGTCGGCGGCATGCCTGTTTCATCTATCTTTGCTCGAATAAGATCGAACACTTGTTGCTGGCGAGGAGTTAACGGCTTCATGATTCACCTGTCTTTTTATACAGTTAACTGTGAGTATATCCAGTATTTTTAGAAATGAAAAGTAACTGTACTATTTTTTAATCAATTAGAACCAAATAATGCTCACCCAGACAAAAATCACTAATCCCATCGTAATAAAGACCGCAGCCGAACCCATATCTTTCGCCTGTCCTGCCAACGTATGATGCTCAGAACCAATGCGATCAACCACTGCTTCCACAGCGCTATTAAGCAACTCAACAATCAAGAGTAACAATAAAGATGACACCATCAGTATTCTTTCAATCGTCGACACATCTAAGAAAAAAGCCATCGGGATAAAAATAATGCAGAGCAGAACCTCTTCACGAAAGGCCGCTTCGTTCTTTAAGGCGGACGATAGCCCTTGGTAAGAGTATTTTGCAGCTTTGATTAGTCGACCAATTCCCTGTGGGTTCTTTTTTTGCACTTATTTTTTCCTTTTTAAACACATCACGTAAGCCAGAGTATGATTGAGGGATAAACAATGATTAACAGGTTAGACCAGTATCTGTTATCCTCATATAATATCGAATAACACCGCTAATTTAGGCGATTTATATAACGGGTTAATATCATATGTCTTATCGAAGAGTAATTACGAGCACTGCTTTGCAATTCCCTTTATCTCTTCTCGTAAAAAGTAAAATCATTCCTTATGACTATCAAATTGATATCAATAGACCAATCATCTATGCAATGCCCTTCTTTTCCGATTTTGATCTAACGACTTTAAAAAAGAAGGTCATTGAATTAGGTATGCCGGATCCTACACTCCCGTTATTCATCAATGGATCAGAGTATCCAAGAACAGTATTTATCAATTCGAGTCCATCTTTTTTGAATAGCGAAAAGTTGGAACATAATGATTCCATTCCCTATTTAACGGATCTGCTCGAATTACACAACACTGAAGCTGACTTAGATGTGCAAGTTATCCCTGTTGCGATTCTTTGGGGCAGAAAACCGGGGAAAGAGCATAAAACACGTTCGTTTTTACAGCCGATGAGTAGTATAGAGAAACTTAAAGCCATCATTAAATTTGGTCGAGACTGCGTGATACGCCTCAGTCCACCTGTATCGTTAAAGCTTATGGCTCAACAACATGGAAGTGATACAGAAATAGGTCACAAATTAGCAAGAGTCGCCCGTATTCATTTTGCTCGCCAAAAACTGGCAGCGTCTGGACCCGCCTTGCCTAAACGAGAAAAGCTGATTCAAAGACTGGTGCAATCAAACGTTGTGAGAGAAACCATTCGGGAAGAAGCCAAAGCACGAAATTTAAGCTATGAGAAAGTACAAAAGGAAGCGATTGATATTGTTGATGAAATAGCGGCAAACTTTTCTTATTCTCTGGTGAAAAAAGGCGATAAATTGCTGGGTTGGTTGTGGAACCGAATCTATCAGGGTATCAATGTCAACCACATACAAAGAGTAAGGCAACTGGCACAAGAAGGCCATGAGATAGTCTACGTCCCATGTCACCGAAGCCACATTGACTACTTGTTATTATCCTACGTTCTATTCCATGAAGGCTTAGTTCCACCGCATATAGCTGCGGGAATAAATCTGAATTTTTTCCCTGTCGGATCACTATTTCGTCGTGGCGGCGCCTTTTTTATTCGTCGCTCATTTAAAGGGGATAAGCTTTATTCCACTATCTTTAAGGAGTACCTAGCAGACCTTTTTGCTAAGGGCTACTCCGTTGAGTTTTTTAGTGAAGGAGGACGCTCGCGCACTGGACGCTTGCTCCCGGCAAAAACGGGAATGCTCGCGATGACAGTTCAGGCCATGTTAAAAGGGCTACACCGTCCCGTCACACTTGTTCCTGTTTATATCGGTTATGAACATGTGCTGGAAGTGTCGACTTATGCCAAGGAATTACGAGGCAAGCAGAAGGAAAAAGAAAGTGCCAGAATGGTACTCAAGACACTGAAAAAACTTAAAAACTTTGGCCAGGGATACGTAAACTTTGGCGAACCTATAACGCTAAATAATTTTCTTAATCAACGTGTACCAGATTGGACCAAAGATATCAGTAAATATACGCCGTCTAACCCCGATTGGTTGCCCGAAACGGTCAATCAGTTAGCCAGCGCGACAATGAAGAAAATAAATGATGCTGTCGCCGTTAATGGTATGAACTTATGTGCGATGGCATTACTGTCATCAAATCAAAGAGCAATCGCTAAAGAGAGCCTAATCGAACAAGTCGAACACTATCTTAGCCTACTGCGTCACGTAGAGTATTCATCCAGCTGTACCATTCCTGAAGACTCAGCCGAACAACTTGTTACAGAAGCATTGAACCTGGATAAATTTATTGTTGAGGAAGACTCAATTGGACAAATTATCGCGCTGGATCGAAAACAGTCTGTATTTATGACCTATTATCGCAATAATATTATTCACCTATTTATTGTACCTGCACTCATAGCCCAGTACTTGATTACTCACTCATCAGCTAAGAAACAAAGTCTGATTAATCATATTGAGTTGCTATTTCCCTTTATTGAAAACGAACTATTTATCGGCTTCGATAAAGCAGAGCTCCCCAATAAAGTGACTGCGTATATTACTGAGTTTTTGCATCAAGAATTGATAATCGAGGATGGCTCTGAATTCCATATCAATCAGGATAAAATTCACTCGCTACTTTTGTTCGCCAAGATAGCGGCTGATACGATGCAAAGATACGCGATCGTTATTCACCTCCTATGTCTCAATACAACACTGTCATTAGAAGAACTCAATAAACAAGGACAGAGTGTAGCGCAACGATTAGGTCGCTTATACGGCATAAACTCACCGGAGTTCTTCGATAAGAATGTGTTTGCAGCACTAGTAAAAACAATCGAAGAAGAAGGATACTTAGGCAATCAGGAAAAAGCGAACAAGCTGAGGGTTAAATTGTTGGAAAGTTTATCCCCAGAAGTACAGCTTGCCATTAAAGAGAATCGTTTGACCGACTAAAACAATGAAGCCCTCTAGATGAGGGCTTCATTGTCATTACAGATAAGAGCTAAAAATACCTAGAGTGATAATCATGCCGACATAATTGTTATTGAGGAAGGCCTGAAAGCATTGCTCACGCTTACGATCACGAATCAGATGCTGTTGATATACAAATAATGCGCTCGCTATCAGAATACTCCAATAATAGAGAGCTCCCTGATGATAAATAGCACCTATGCCGATTAGCAGAGCCAAGGTCGCTAATTGCAACAGACCAATAATAAGTTTGTCAAAACGACCAAACAAAATCGCAGTCGATTTAATTCCAACTTTTAAGTCATCGTCTCTGTCGACCATCGCATATTGAGTGTCATAGGCGATAGTCCAGATTGCATTGATAAGAAAAACAATCCAAACGCCTGTAGGTAACTGATCAGACTGAGCGGCCCAAGCCATCGGAATCGACCAGCTAAATGCCAGCGCTAAGAATAACTGAGGTAGATTAGTAAAGCGTTTCATAAACGGGTATATGAAAGCGAGCACAATACCAATAAATGACAGTTGAATTGTTAAAGAATTCATCGTTAATACTAAGACAAAAGAAACGATAGATAACAGTAGAAACAGTCCAATGGCCTCTTTCGAACTCACAATACCAGAGGGCAAAGGTCTATTCTGAGTTCGCTTAACGAAACCATCCACTTTTCGATCAGCGAAATCATTTATAACACAACCAGCAGAACGCATTAAAAATACACCACAGATAAAAACAATCAAAACATCAATATCTGGGGTACCTTGTGCGGCTAAAATTAACGCCCACAAGGTTGGCCAAAGTAATAGCAGTGAACCAATGGGCTTATTCATCCTCATCAACTGCCAGTATGCTTTGGCTTTGATTACAGTCATTCAATCACTTCCTTAAGAATAAATTGGAGCATCAGACAAAAACAGCTCAGTCACGAGCAGAGGATTGTCTTCCATCCAGAGTCTCGAGCGGCGGACTAATAATTTTTTATTTTCAGTATCGATAATCTCCGACACTTTTAACTCATCTCGACCCACCTTTTCCGCACGAAAAATGGCTTCACCCAGAGGCAACTGTCCAATACTAGACAAATCACGAGAGGCACTAACTGCGGTTGACTTAGGTATTATAGAATACCCATACACCCACGGCTTACCATCGGCATTTAAAATGACTTGACGAATGAGATACTGATCATGACTAGGCAAAAGATTTTGCTCGTCAGGCTGTAGAGTATCCTTTTCTACCCAACGACTTTCAAGTAAATCCACGCTAAATGTACCGCAACGAGATTTGATCAATTCAGAGAGAGACCCTTGCTCGGTTAGCCACTGCTGCGCTATATCTGAAGTGAACAAAAATAGTGAGGGGTCGAGCCAATGAGTCTGTTTTATAATAGATAAGTTGAGCGAAAAAGTTCGATTCATACTAGTATTCAATTATCACGTATATGCGTACAATAAGTAGCTTATACTTTTTTATTATCTCTACGATATCTGTTAAGTGTGCACAACAAGGCGTCTTGTCAGTTCAATATCCATTGTATCAAGACACACAATAATTAGAATGTCATAGCCCTAAACAAAGATGATTATGCTAAAGCTAAAACGTTATTTCTCATTTGTTTTCATCATTTCTGCTATCAGCTTAGCCATGATAAGCAACGCGTCAGCCGAAGAACAGGAAGCAGCTAAGCTTGCTTACTTTACTTTGGAACCCGATCTGACCACCAATTTTTACACCAAAGGAAAAAACTTAGGTTATATCCAGGTGCGTATCGATATTATGGTTGCAGATAGTAAAGATCTCCCCACTATTGAGCATAATCAACCACTGATTCGAGATGCTGTCGTTGAACTACTTGGCCGTCAAACTGAAGATACTATCAAGTCGTTAGCTGGGCGAGAAGACCTAAGAAAAACACTAGTTAAACAAATCAACGATTTATTACTCCCTGAAACAGGAAGAGCAATTGTCGCTGATTTACTGTTTACCAAATATATGTATCAATAAATTCAATATACGTCGTTATGCTTTATCGCTACGCATAGCGACGTACATCCACTAAGGCATAGAGAATTCCAACAACCAACCCTGCTAAATGAGCACTATTCGCGATTGCCATAAACGGTTGAACGAATCCTAAAACCAACCAAACAAGCATAAACACTAAAATCGGCTTTTGCATCCCTAGCCCCAGTTGTGGCTTTTTCCAACCAATAATCCACAGATATCCGACCAACGCATAAACAACCCCAGATAACCCGCCGAAGTTAGCGCCTTCCACCCAGTATTGAGCTAATCCTGAACAGGCAGACGATAATAGGAATAAACCGATTAATTTACTCGAGCCAAGTTTTTTCTCAATGTCACCGCCAAGTTGCCACCACCACAACATGTTAAAAACGATATGAATGACGGAAAAGTGCAACAGTGCATGGCTTATCCAACGCCACAATTGCCATTGCTGAACTGAGGAAGCTGGAAAATGCAGTGCATCGAATATAACACGACCAAACCCAACGATTTGTAATAGGTAAATCGCAACACCAATTACGATAATCCCTAAAGTAAACCACCCTGCTTTACTTTTAATCAATGACATTAAACTAGGTGATGAGTAATGGAAAGATGCTCGACTCTTTGTATTAAGGGACCAGGAGGCCTCACGATACTTAGGATGATTCGGCTGCTGTAGAAATTGCTTCAATTCTGCTTCTACTTCAATCAAATGCTCATCTTCTGGTAACCAGAGAACATAACTCCCCTGCTCATCAAGCGTCATTTGTAACGTCACTTGACGAGAAGACATATAATCAATAAAAGCCTGCCCCATACGAGGGTTGTTCAGAGAGATGAGTTTGATCATAACATTATTTTTCTACGGGTAGATTAGCCTTATGCCATGCTTCAAAGCCACCATCGATACTATAAACATCTTCGAAGCCCTGATTCATTAAATACTGAGCAGCTCCCTGGCTGCTAATACCGTGGTAGCACATCACTAACACAGTTTCATCAAACTCAACATCATTCATGAAGTTTACAATCGTGTCGTTTGTTAAATGGTAAGCTCCTTGCGCGTGGCTTAAAGTATAAGCCTGCGGATCGCGTATATCGACTATCTTCGCTTCTCCTGACTCAATCAGTTTTTGCGCTCCATGCACATCAATATGTTTAAATTGGTCCATATATTTTTCTCGCTTAATCCCGCACTAAAATCGAGCAGCCATTGTAACCTATCCAATTGAGCATAAGTACAGACAGAATATGAGGTTATCACAAATCGCTCAATATAGCGTCAGTTGTGGGTAAGTTTGTGGATTGTGTTGATAAGGTATTTTTCAGAATAAAGATCCACTATATATTGTGATGATCCTTATTTTTCTGTGTGTAAAAGTTTTAATATCCCCAATCAAAAGTCACGTATAAACGCTTTATTTACGCAGGTTGGTGACAAGACGTAAATAATTTAGACACAGAGTTATCCACAGGGCAACATGGTATTTTTTGCTACATTTTGGATCACAAATAAAAAAGGCTGAGATCATAACATCTCAGCCTTTAACAATTGGATCATTTTGTTATCAGAGATGCGTTACATCTCTCCAACGGCATCCTTCAGTTTCTTCATGGCATTTTTCTCTAGCTGGCGAATACGCTCAGCAGAAACGCCATACTCATCAGCAAGATCTTGAAGCGTTGTTTTATCATCATCTAACCAGCGCGAACGAACGATATGCTGACTACGATCATCAAGACAAGACAGTGCATAGGTCAAACGTTGATTTGTGTGTTCTTCCCAGTTTTCTGCTTCCAGATTATCCGCCAAATCTGATGCTTTATCTTCCAGATACAGTACCGGTGCAGAGCTTGGAGCAGAATCATCATCATCCGACGTCAATTCAAATGTCGCATCCTGAGCCGCTAGTCGGGACTCCATTTCTCGAACTTCTGAAGGCTCAACACCTAACTCACGGGCAACTGTCTCGACTTCGCTATTATTAAACCAGCCTAAACGCTTTTTCGACTTACGTAAGTTAAAGAACAGTTTCCGCTGTGCTTTGGTCGTCGCAATTTTAACGATACGCCAGTTACGAAGTACGTATTCGTGGATTTCCGCTTTAATCCAGTGCACAGCGAAAGACACCAGTCTTACGCCCACTTCAGGATTAAAACGTTTGACTGCTTTCATCAGCCCGATGTTACCTTCCTGGACCAAGTCAGCCATTGGTAGACCGTAACCAGAATAACCTCGTGCGATATGAACAACAAATCGCAGATGAGACAAAATCAGGCTTTTTGCAGCCTCAATCTCACCTTTAAAATGCAGTCTCTCTGCCAGCCCTTTTTCTTCTTCAGCAGTTAGCATCGGATAACTGTTTACTGAACGAATATAGCTATCAAGACTGTCTTGAGTCACTAGAGCCATAGGATATGTTTGGTTAGCCATTCAATTCCTCATCACTTAAGATATGGACTTTTATTCTTTTCATGCTTGTAAATATTACTCAACAAGCAAAAATCGTTACCAACAGATATGGATAAACGATCTTTCAATCGTTGTCAAGCCAAACTGTTGTTTATATCAACTTAGGGTATGACCAATGTTTTTTACACAGGTTCAATTTCTTTTAGATGCCTTTGAGCTGACAGCTTTGCAGCAATACAGCCAATAAGAGTGCCAATCATCAGCAAAATTAACGATTCATCCCAACTAAGTCCAATGAGTCGGTACTGACTATCGTATAACGTTGCTAACTGGTTTACGGCGCCATTCATAAGTACAGTAAGCACAGCTGTAAGGATCCAAGCAATAAGTGAGCCAAGACAGCCAAACCACATACCTGAATAAAGGTATGGACGTAAAATAAAGCGATCCGTTGCCCCTATCAGTTTCATTGTCTGAATTTCATCTTTATTGGCAAGGACATTAAAACGCAGCGTATTACCAACAATAAGGAAAACAGCGGCAAACATCAAACAGGTCAAACTAAGTACGACAACACTAGCAAGATTCTTCAGCGCGTCCAGACGCGTCAACCAATCCTCATCGAGTCGAACATCGGTAACATCCTCGTCAGTTCCTATCGAACGAGCTAAGGCATGGATTGCTGTCTTGTCGGGATTAGCCGGTGAAACGACCAAAACACTTGGCAGAGAAACATCATCTAGAAGGCTGATAGCCTGATCAAATCCTGATGCCTGACTTAATTCATCCAGACCTTGCTGAGACGAAATGTAGTTAACGCTCTTCACCCCGTTCATTCTCTCAATGTTATCTTTCACTATCATGACGCGCGCTTCTGGCGTCCCTTCTTTTAGATAAACACTGATTTGAGAAGAACTCGCCACATTGTTAGCTGCGATGGCCACATTCTTACTTAATAAGTATAAACACGCTGGCATCGCGAGTGCCATGGAAATGACAGCAATGGTTAAAATGTTTCCCATCGGACGCTTCCACAAATCAAAGAATGACTGCTTAGCTTGCCGATAATGCACCATAATAAAGCGATCTTTCTGTGCTCCCTTTTTATCGCGCGACTTAGCCAAACGCTGGTTCTTCGATTTAATGGCCATAGTCTTCGACCTCACTCATAAACCCTTGATTTAGCTCTAAATGGCGATATTGGGGACGCGAGTTCACTAAATTAATATCGTGAGTAGCGAGTAATATTGTAACACCTGCGCGATTGAATTCTTCAAAGAGACGTAAAATACGATTGGATAAATCTGGGTCAAGGTTTCCTGTGGGTTCATCAGCCAGTAGAAGTATTGGCCGATTCACAACCGCTCTCGCAATTCCAACTCGTTGTTGTTCACCACCCGACAATTGGGTTGGTAAACATCGAGCTTTATCTAATAACCCAGTCTTATCCAAGGCAGCAGAGACTCGGCGTTTGATTTCGGTTTCAGAAATCGACTCGATTCTCATCGGAAGCGCGACGTTTTCGTAAACCGTACGATCCATAAGTAAACGATGATCCTGAAAGACGATACCGATGTTACGTCGCAAAAACGGGATGTCATGATTAGGAATACGAGTAATATCGTGTCCATTAAAGTGAATTTTACCGTCGGAAGGTCGTTCAATCGCGCATATCAGTTTGAGCAACGTACTTTTCCCTGCTCCGGAATGCCCGCCAACGAATGCCATCTCACCGCGTTTTAAGTGAAAGTCCACCTTTTGCAGTGCCTGGCGTCCACCTCGATAAGCTTTACTCACATGATGAAACCTTATCACTCGTAATACCTCTTTCCCTTTCTACAAATAAGCGCGAGAGATCATCTCGCGCCTAGTAATCAGATTTAAATTAATCTTCTCGACTGAACAATGCATCAATAAACTGTTGAGTTTCAAACGGTCGAAGATCATCAATCCCTTCACCAACACCAATGTAGCGTATTGGGATACCAAACTTATCGGCGATAGAGAAAATAACACCACCTTTCGCTGTACCATCAAGTTTAGTGAGTGTAATCCCAGTCACTGGAGCAACATCGCTAAACAATTTAGCTTGGCTAATCGCGTTCTGACCCGTTCCGGCATCCAGTGTTAGCATGATTTCATGCGGCGCTGAATCATCCACTTTTTTCATCACACGAACAATTTTACGCAGTTCTTCCATAAGATTACTTTTGTTCTGCAATCGGCCTGCTGTATCGGCAATAACAACATCAATACCTTTCGCTTTTGCAGATTCAATGGCATCGTAGATAACCGACGCACTATCAGCCCCTGTATGCTGAGCCACAACGGGAACATTATTTCGTTGTCCCCACACTTGTAACTGCTCTACAGCGGCTGCTCGGAACGTATCGCCTGCAGCTAACATCACTTTCTTTCCATCAGCTTGGAACTGCTTGGCTAGCTTACCAATCGTTGTAGTCTTACCAACACCATTCACTCCGACCATTAAAATAACGTAAGGTTTCTTTTCCGTATCAATAATTAATGGTGCTTCAACAGTTTGCAGAATATCGGCCATTTCTTCTTTCAATAAACCGTATAACGCTTCACCGTCTTTCATCGCTTTGCGAGACGCTTTTTCTGTCAAACTATTGATAATTTTGACAGTCGTATCCATACCAACATCAGCAATCAGAAGTTGCTCTTCTAATTCTTCAAATAGCTCATCATCGATTTTTTTACCCTTGAATAAGCCAAAGAAGCCAGAGCCAATATTCGACTTAGTTCGACTCAAACTGCGCTTTAGACGAGCAAAAAAGCTCTCTGTCGGCTTTTCTTGCTCTTTGATAACGACTGTCTCAGATTCAGCACCCTCGGAATCGTCTACTTCGACTTCACTCTTAGTCGCATTGTCATCTTCTTGCTTGGAATCGACTGATAATTGCTCAGTAATGTCTTCGTCAGACTCATTTGTTTCTTCTTGAACGCTTGAACTCTCTTCAACAGAGCTCGACACCTCATCTTGAGACTCTTCTAACAGTTCAGAAGTGTCTGCTTCTTGGTTATTATCTTCTTGCTTGGCTTGTTCATCATCAGCAAAACCAAGCCATGAAAGCAGACCGCGTTTCTTTTTTTCTGTCATCTGGGGATATCCTAGATTTATAAATTCAATAACATACGATCTTTTCTTGGAGAATTATCCCTCTAAAGAAAAGAAAAAATGACAAAGCAGTGAAAAGTTTTCACTCAGATTGGTAAACTCTGCCATCACCATTAACCATTATTTGTTATATTCACCGCACATCGTTGTGAGTCCGATATAGTAACATTTTATTTGCAGGCAAAAAATCATGGTAAAACGACGCCCTCAAAACTCGTCAAAAAAACAATCCAGTTCAGGGTTCGTTAGAATCATCAGTGGATTATGGAGAGGAAGAAAACTCCCTGTCCATGACGTTGAAGGACTTCGCCCAACGACAGATCGGGTCAAGGAAACCGTGTTTAACTGGCTTGCTCAAGAAATTCCCCATTCAGCCTGCTTAGATCTATTTTCCGGTTCCGGTTCTCTCGGATTCGAAGCCGCATCGAGACAAGCAGACAACGTTGTCATGATCGAATTGGACAAGAATGTCGCCAATCAGCTCAAGAGTAATGCTAACTCTTTAAAAGCCCAAAATATTATTGTGCATAATATAGACGCACTCTCATTCCTAGAACAAGCCCCAACACCGTTTGACGTTGTGTTTATCGATCCTCCATTTCGCAAAGGTCTGATAGAAGAGATAATCCGTAAGCTAGAATCCCGGGGCTGGTTGACAGAAAATGCGTCAATCTATATTGAAAGCGAAAAAGAATGGCCTACTGACTGTATTCCCTCGCACTGGAACTTACATAGAGAAAAGTTTGCTGGCCAAGTCGCTTTTCGTCTGTACTACCGAGATGCAGAATAAATCCTATCACTATAGAAAATCAGACGGAGCAAACGACGCTCCCTCTGTTCTTTAACCCTGCTCAACGACCGAAGACATCCCAGATTCCTTATTTGGATCTTTTTCCAAAGTCGCCCTTGTTTTAGGTAACGATTGAGGATAATTCGCCTGAATATAGCGAATCATCTCTTCGCGGACATAACAGCGTAAATCCCATGCAACTGGAGAGTTTCGGGCTGTCATCAGTAACCTGATTGTCATCGAATGGTCGGTACAATCTGTCACCTGAAAGGCTTTTGCCTGCCCATCCCACATATCGGTCTTGTCCAAAATCGTGTCAAAATGCTTACGAAGCGGATCCAGAGGCATGGTGTAGTCTGTGTAGAGAAATACCGAGCCCAGAATCTGCGCCGTAGAACGAGTCCAGTTCTGGAATGCATTTTCAGTAAAGTAGGTAATGGGTAATATCAACCTTCTCATATCCCAGATTCGTACTACAACATACGTGAGGTTGATTTCCTCAATCCAGCCCCACTCGCCTTCAACCACCACAGCATCATCAATTTTTATCGGCTGAGTAAACGCTATTTGAATCCCTGCAAACAAATTCGCTAAGGTTTTCTGCAATGCAAAACCGATAATAATACCAGCGACCCCAGCACCAGTTAGAATCGTAGTTCCATATTGTCTAACACTGTCAAAGGTTAGTAACACGATACCTACTGAAATAACCACGATAACAACCGTCGCTATTTTGTTGATATACATGATTTGAGTACGAGCTTTTCTGGCTTTGAGGTTATCCGCCATCGAAACATCATAACGACGAAACAACACATCCTGTACGACACGCATTAAACGTATCGCGATAAAAGCGATGGACGCGACGATGACAATCTGTAGTAGTTGCCGAATAAGATCGATTTTATCTGCTGAAAGAGTTAACCACCCAGCGGCAGCATGCATAATCATACATGGTACGAACAAGAATAAGCTTCGTTTTAAATGTCGCTGCAACGATTCGAATAAAAAGCGATCGCCATTACGAGCGTTATAATGCAAGAAACCTAGAACGATAAACCGAAAGATGATACCAATGATAAATGCGCCTGCGATAACGCTTAATGGCGCAATCAATGGATAATGAGAAAAATAGTATTCTGGCTGCAGTTTCATTCACTTTACTCCCACAGATTTTATAATGCTAACCTGCTATATAGTTCTTAATTCCATCTAAGAACATCTGAGTGGAAATCATCACTAAAAGTAATCCCATCAAACGCTCCACGGCTTTCAACCCTCGCTCTCCTAATATCTTAAGGAAGAAGTCATAAAACATAAGAATGACGAAAGTCGCTGACCACGCCAGTAGTACCGACATAGACAGTTCAATCAGATAATTAGGGTATTGAGACGAAAGTAATAAGAGAGTTGCAATTAATGACGGTCCCGCAATCATAGGAATCGCCATCGGTACGATAAAAGGTTCTTCACCTGCGGCTAACCCAGTAATGGAACCCGCACTCGGAAATATCATTTTAATGGCAATAATAAAGAGAATAAGTCCACCAGAAATACTCAATGTTTCCGGCTGAACATGAAGGAAGTTCATGATGCTCTTACCTGCGAAAAGGAACAACATCAATATAATGAGGGCGAAAAGTAGCTCCCTCACAAGCACCTTGCGTCTTCGTTTAGGATCAAGGTGCTTTAAGATCGATAGTACAATCGGTAAGTTACCGAGCGGGTCCATGATAAGAAACATCAGTGTCGCTGAAGATAAGATATCCAATCGAGTCTCCCGAATCGGCATAAAATCTGATACGAATTCCAGTATATCAATCAGATAGCGACATTGCGACTTTCAAATCCAACCGTGCACATTTATGACAGTAAACTAACCACTCGATTAGTGATTACAAAGCTCTTGTCGATTAACCGTCCAATGACCATCGACTACAGCAACTTTGTTATTTTCTTCAAAGAATGTAAGTAGGCTATCCACGTCAAATCCATTGAGCTTACACGTATGAAATGTCGCGTCGGAGCCAAACTTATTTTCAATCAGCGTTTTAAACTCACTTTTAGGCATGCTTTGCTTATCTAAAAGGTGTAATACTTTATGTGCATGAATTTCTTTCGTCATTTTGCCACCTATCTAAGGTTGTCTCTGGTATAGCAATAAAGTACGCAAAACCTAGAAGCGTGTTATTGATTTAACTCAGAAATTAAACAACACCAGATAAAGTAGTAGATGTATGGTTGGAATTAACCAGATCGTCCTGATAGAAAACAAAGTATTAGTTTCAAAATACCGTTTACTCAAGGCATAGAGTACGATTCCACCACAAAGAAGTAATGCCGCGATGCATGCGGTCAGAGAGGAAGCTGTACGTTCCGCAAGCCAGTATTCTAATGTAGCCCAAACAAACTGTAGCAAACTGAGAGTAATGAGGGCGGAGGGGAACAACCTTGAATCTATGTGCGGTAAAATCAGCAGCCCTCCGACGATCGCTACAGCAAAAAGGGAAATCGGTATGTACCAATGAATCTGATGGTCACCCATTCCCCAAAATGTAATCCCAAACAAACAGAGATAAAGGCTAGTTGCAACCACGGACCAACTATCATGACTATGTTTAATTGCTCCGATCACACTCAATAAAGAAATAGGCAGGCCAACTAAAAGGCATAAAGACCAATAAGAAGAGATTGGTGCCAGAGAAAGAAAGCAGATCAATAGCGCGACTTCGACGGCGACAATAAAATATAAAACGCTCGTGATACGTTGCACGCCTGAAAAAAAATTTTCGCTGTGCTCTAGCCCGCCAAGTCCCTGCTTACCAGTCATATTCCCTCCTAATCCGCTAATCCAGTCTAAATATTCGAATTAATAAGTCTATGGCTTTGTTAGCAAAGTTAGACATTGATGATAAAAACAACACACTAAAAGAAAAAAGCACACCCCAGGCATCAGGTATCAATCCCATACCAAAATCAATACATAAAAAGCCTTTAGCAAACGGTTGCCTAGATGATTTCCTTTATAATAAAACCAAAAAAAACAAACTAACTATTTGTTTAATAAAACTTAATAAATAAACTATGAATATTAAAACCCAAAAACTCTTATAGACAACCAACTAGCATTAAATAGCAATAAATAATGATATTTATCAAAATTTGACTCACATCATTTTCATCCAGTGATAAAAACCATGAATAAAGAGCCATACTTTCTCCTTTTTACGAAGAAATTACAGTACTTGATGGATATAACAAAAAATTGACAGTTATTTTTTTGACACATTTAATTAACATAAATAAGTTAATGATTTTAATATATTTTTTAATAAATAATATTACTTATGCAATAAACGAACAAATAAAAACCATACCATTTTACTACTTAACATCCGCGATTTAACGGTATTTAAAGATAAGAAGTTTGCCTATTTTATACAAAAATCTATCTATCTATTGATCAAAGCTTAAAAGTGATGGTATTCTTATTTCATACCGTAAAACTTTTTAAGGAGCAGTGTTATGATCACTTCATCTCAGAGACAAGGTTTGGTAATGATCGCAGTTATCGTTGGTTTAATGACACTGCCGATGTTTTACTAAGCACATGATATAAAATAAAAAAGGACGCATTAGCGTCCTTTTTTATTTTATATTTCCTACCTAAAAAGATGAGGTTCAAGAAATTCCCAGTTAATGTAATAGAAAAGTAACGATGCAATTGTCATTACACACATTAACAAAACTGCGATTCTCCAGATAAAGCGTCCACTTCTTGGTGTCAGTTTAGCCATGCAGTCTTCACAAGCTTGAGTAAAGGTTCGCTGATCTTCCAGCTCGAACGCATCATCTTGCACCGCATTATTCCGCACTGTAGCAATGTATCTCAGTTGTTTTACTACTTCATGAGGTAGCCTTTCCTCACAGCTAGATATAAGTTGATGCATACCTTGTCCCTCGGCCCGATACTGACTTTTCAACAGCAGCTCCAATTTCTTCGATCGCATAACAACAGTTTCAATGTCTGACATGACACACCTCTCTAGATGTCATGAAGTACCCAAGAATACCTACGGTACTAACCATGCAGTTTTTCTGGATCTGGCGAGCAACCAACTCAGTCCTAACGCACCACTTAAACTAAGTATAAGCCATAATGGGATAATCCAAATTGGATGTGCATGATATAGTTCAAAATTTTGCATTGGCCATAGAAAAATAGGGTGAAGTAAGTAAATTCCCAAACTATAACGACTAATCACCCCCACCGCTTGGTGCTGTTTTGATGACAGAGCATTGCCATATTGCTTAGCAATTAAAAATATCGCACTCGCCAGCAATACAGTATTGATGGTTTTATACGATAACCAACGACCAATAGCATAATCTTGCGCTACATAACTATCAGCCAACACATTAAACGCAGTGATAAAGGCCGCCATAAAACCCACTAGAGCAACTAGCATTACCTCTATCCGATTTAGTGGCTCTTTTGACGCGAGCAGATAACCCAGTGGCATGTACCCTGAATATAGCCAAAGCATATTAGTCCATGGACCATCGATATGGAGTAAGAACGCAACCGTTGTTAGTCCCCACACTGCTACATAACCAACTAGCCATTTTTCATTATGCTTAGCGAGCCACTGGAATGCGGGCGCTAATAAATAGAGAGGAATAAAATAATAAAAGAAGCCTAAATGGTAGTAGGATTCATGAAATGGCAAGTTCACCAGATGTTCTTGTGTCTCATCCCATTGAAAACCATCACGGTTCAATCCAGATAGAAAAGCATAAAACACAGACCAAACTACAAAAGGAATAATGACCTTGCCTACTCGTCGGCGAAAATAATATTTAATATCAAATTCTCTGCGATCCCCAACAAGTAGCGCACCTGATATTAAGAGAAACACAGGCACAGCCCAACGGCTGACACTATTAAGACCGACAGCAACACCCCACTGATCAAACGAGATATTGCCAATTTCGGCACGGTATGGTCCCAGAGTATGAATCGCTACAACAGCAAAAGCGGCAATACATCGTAATAAATCAAAATAAAAAATTCGTTGCATAATATCTCCTCAGACTACTCATCATTACGTGCCAAGAGGTGAGTGTCATAAGAACAGCGTCATAATTATGTAAAAGAGATGTAGAGTAACTAGTTTTAACCTGTTTTCATCAGGATGTCATTTGAACCTCTGTTAGACTTGTGTTGGAATGTATATATCAAGATAAGATCAAAAAAGAATTTTAATTTCATTAAGTCAGAGGATATGTATGAAAGATACGGTCACACTAAACAACGGTCTCGTTATCCCAACCATCGGCTACGGTACGTTTAAAATTGATGATAAAGAATCAGAAAATTTAGTAAAAATGGCAGTCAAGACTGGCTATCGCCACATCGACACCGCATCTTATTACAATAATGAATTGGGGATTGGTAAAGGTATCGCAGGAGCCAGTGCACCACGAGAAGATATATTCCTTGCTACCAAAATTTGGATGGACGATCTGGGCTATGACAAAACAATGAAGTCCTTCGAAGATTCAATGAAAAAGTTGGATCTTGAGTATCTCGATCTACTCCTTCTTCACTGGCCAAGACCACTTGCTTTAGAAAGCTGGAAAGCGCTCGAAGAGTTATACAATGCGGGTAAAGTGAAAGCCATCGGGGTATGTAACTACAATATTCGTCTGCTGCAAGAACTCTTAGATAACTGTTCTGTTAAACCAGTGATTAACCAGGTCGAGTGTCACCCAAAACTTCAGCAAACCGATCTGATAGAGTTCTGCCATAAAAATGATATCGCGGTAGAAGCCTGGTCACCGATTATGAAAGGACAGGTTCTGGATGTACCATTACTACAGAAACTCGGCGAAAAATATGGCAAGTCACCAGTACAAATCACACTTCGTTGGCATATACAGCGTGGAGTCATCGTGATCCCTAAAGCATCCAGTGAACAAAGAATGCTCGACAACAGAGATGTCTTCGATTTCAATTTAACTGACGAAGAAATGGCCCAGATCGCGACTCTGGACGAAGAGAAAAGATTAGGGTTTGACCCAGAATACATTTACGAAAATGGTTTTGACCCAGCCCGTGATTTAAAGAATAAGAAGTAACAACCTCTCCTTTGGATAACGCCTTTTCTTGCTCTCATAAAGGCGTTATCCATTGATTTTACCTATCAAAACTATCGATTTAATCCAATTCTCTTCAGATTTGATTGGCGTAATATTATCCCCGTTAGTTCGAAACAAATAACGGAGCAATTATTATGACTAAGAATATTATTGGTTTAGATAAATCAGACAGTCAGACGTTATCTGATTCACTGAATAACCTGTTGGCAAACTATCAGGTTTTCTATACAAATGTCCGCGGGTACCACTGGAACATTAAAGGTCCTCAATTCTTCGAATTACATACCAAATTTGAAGAAATCTACAATGAACTGCAAACCAATATCGATGATATTGCAGAACGTATTCTGACTCTGGGGGCAATGCCCGAACACAGCTTTTCTCATTACCTTGAGATTGCCGATATTAAAGAGCATACAAAAGCAACGGAAGCGAGAGAAACTGTCGGCGGCTTAGTCGATGGATTTAGTCAACTAATCGCCAAACAAAGAGAAATACTAGATATCGCGGGAGATGCTAATGATGAAGGTACCGCCGCGCTGATGAGCGATTATATTCGAGCCCAGGAGAAACACATTTGGATGTTTAATGCCTGGCTACAACGTTAACCTAAAGGTTTTAATAAAGCCTGCTTCTGCAGGCTTTATTTCATTTATTAGGTAACTTCATGTAAACGCGGTAACTTTATTGAAATCAACATAGTGAGCACAAGAAAGAGTAGTGATGCCCACAAGCAAGCTGCAAAACCGTACTGTTGGAATATCCAACCAGATAAGATGGTGCCAATCAATCGCCCCATGGCATTAGCCATATAATAGAATCCAACATCTAGTGACGCGCCGTCTTCTTTCGCGTAGCTCACAATCAAGTAAGAATGCAAAGAAGAGTTCACCGCGAAAGCAGCACCAAAAACGAGTAGACCTGAGACAATCACAATCTGCGGATGCCACTGATATTCGACTGCCACAGCGATCATCGCCATAATAACGACTAAAACGGCTGCCCATGCTGTTGCCGCAGCGCCATGAGGTACGTGTCCACTTTTTTTACCTGTGATTCTTGGAGCGAACCCTTGGACAACACCATAACCCACAACCCAGCAAGCCATAAAGCCGCCGACCCAGTAATAATCCCAACCAAATACGGTCCCA
This sequence comes from Vibrio viridaestus, assembly GCF_003856525.1. Taxonomy (GTDB): domain Bacteria; phylum Pseudomonadota; class Gammaproteobacteria; order Enterobacterales; family Vibrionaceae; genus Vibrio; species Vibrio viridaestus. The sequence continues at coordinate 95,521 of NZ_RJVQ01000012.1, read as the reverse complement.
AGATAGATAGGAAGAGCGACGACAAACCAAATATCTCGGGCACCAAATAAGAACAGTCGAGCTGCAGCCAGAATATTTACCGAGGATGATTTAGAAAAAATATCGTTAAATTTAGGCTTTGTTTTCGCTTTCCCCAGTTCCTGATCCAGCCAATACAGACTGCTAATAAAAACGAGCACCAGTACTGCAGCCATCAAAAACATGGCATTTTGAAAGCCTATTGTCGAAAGCAGCAATCCACCGAGAAAGAAGCCAATTCCTTTGAGGGCATTTTTAGAGCCGGTTAACGCCGCAATCCATTTGTAGAGCGTATTTTGTTGATCACCAGATACCAGACCCTTAATCGAACTTTTGGCACTCATTTTATTCAGATCTTTCGCAATACCAGAAAGCGCCTGTGCCACCATAACCCAAACGACGGTTAACCACGATGCCGGTACAGCCATCATTAGCAGTGCCAACACCTGTATCGCCAGACCGATATTCATCGTACGATTTAGACCGAGACGAGCGCCAAGCCATCCACCAATCAGGTTCGTTACTACGCCAAAGAACTCATAGAATAAGAACAGTGACGCAATCGCTAACGTCCCATATCCCAGTTGATGAAAATACAAGACGACCAACATGCGTAACGCACCATCAGTCAGAGTAAAGTTCCAGTAATTGAATGTGACAATCATGTACTGGCGAATTGATCTATCCATTTAAAAAACCATCAAGTAAAGATTCAACCGATCGTTGTCATTAGTCCAGGATCAGCATGATCCCAGACTAATGAATAGATCATGCCTGAGCAATTCGCTCGATATACGCTTTTTGTTCTGGTTTAGTAAAAGCACCTGGCCTAAGCGATTGAACCTGCTGAATAATTTGACCGAGATCCCATCCCTTATCCAGTAAGACTCTTGCTGCCAGTAATCCGGTTCGACCCGAGCCTCCCATACAGTGTAATGCCACTTTACCTGTTTCTAACTCAGCCAATATAGCGTTTGAATACCTTGTCCATGCCTGTTCAAATTCAGCATCAGGTACCGCATCATCCTCTATGGGTAAATGAAGCCATTTCATCCCATGAGACTTTACGTGATCGGAGAAATCTGGCAGATTTTTCTCGGCAAATTCTTGATGAGTAATCGCCGAAATAATCATTGTTACTTTAGCTTCAGCAAGCTCACTGAGTGCTTGGTCCAAACTTACCCCTTTTGTACCCGGGCAAGGCATTAGAACCAAGCTAGAGTGCTCAACGTCAAGTTCCCAGGTTGGATGGCATGTCGTCGTTGTCATGATTAATTCCTTACGCTAGACCCACTTTTCTAACCAATTCAGCAGTACGTGTTGAGTACCCCATTTCGTTGTCATACCAAGCATAAATTTTTATCATTCGCTCGTTGATGACCATAGTCGAGAGTGCATCAACAATCGTAGAACGTTGATCACCTTTATAATCAATGGATACTAATGGCTTCTCTTCATAGCCAAGAATCCCCTTTAACCCATTTTCGGAAGCCGCTTTAAGTGCAGCATTCACTTCCTCTATAGTGGTCGACTTAGCAACGTCAAACACGATATCCGTCATTGAAGCATTGGCGAGCGGAACCCTGACAGCATGCCCATTAATTTTTCCTTGTAGCTCAGGGAAGATATCAATAATGGCAGAGGCACTGCCCGTCGTGGTCGGGATAAGACTCGTACCACAAGCTCGGGCGCGACGTAAATCTTTATGCGGGGCGTCCAAAATCGTTTGAGTATTGGTTAAATCATGAATCGTTGTAAACATAGACTGCTCAATACCAAACGTTTCATGAATAACTTTCACGACCGGAGCAATACAGTTTGTTGTACAGGAAGCAGCGGTAACAATCTGGTGTTTCTGCGGATCGAAAATAGCGTCATTCACCCCCATCACGATATTCGCAACAGAGCTATCTTTTACCGGTGCCGAAACTACAACCCGTTTAACACCTTGATCAAGATACTGTTGCAGTAACTCAACTTTACGATGTACACCTGTTGACTCTAAAACGACATCACACTGAGACCAGTCAACGTCACTAATATTTCGAGCCTGAGTGACTTTGATACTTTGTCCATCAATGTTCATCTCGTCACGACTTGAACTGATGTTTTTATTCCAACGCCCATGAACAGAATCAAACTCAATCAAATGGGCTAACGTTCCGGCATCACCTGCTACGTCATTAATTTGAATAAATTCAATGTCAGGCCAATCAAATGCTGCGCGAAAAACCAAACGACCGATACGGCCAAAACCATTAATACCTACTTTAATTGCCATGATATTTCTCCATCATTAACAGCAAGGGCGATCAGCCATCTGTTCTAATCTCTGTTTATCTTTTTCATACTCCTTAGCCAAACATTGGGAATGCACTAATCCGTCGATAAGATGCAGTGTCCACTTAGGCAAATCTTTCGCTAATGAGTAATAAATCCACTTGCCTTTTCTCTCATCGACTAACAGGCCAGATTGTCGCAGCAACGCAAGATGACGTGAGATTTTAGGCTGACTTTCTTCCAAAGCATCAGTTAACTCACAGACGCATAGCTGCTGCTCTCTAGTGATAAGCAACAAACAACGAACTCGAGTTTCATCGGCTAACAGCTTGAAGAATTTGTGGGGTAACATCACCGCACCTTAAACATATATGGATATGCGTATATATTAGAGGTAAACAAGAAGGTATCAATATGGTTGGTATATGTTTAATAAAAAGTTCATAAACATAATTAATGAGTTTTTAAACCAGTGCCGAACTATTCTTACTCCAACACTGTGCATCGTAAAGAAAATGAGTCACTTCTTCGGTGGAAAGAGCTAACTCTTTACACAGTAATTCGATTTGCTTCCAGTCAGCATTTTCGAATCTTTCCTGAATTTCCAGAATCTTACCTAACTTACCAGCATGTGTTTCCAGAGCCTGCTTAATCTCCTCTTCGAGCGGTAACTGCTCTATTACCTGACTCATCGGAGAATCCAATAGAGCATCGAGAACGGAAAATAACCCAATCAAAAATGCCTTATCACGATAATCATTCATTTTTCGATGATTCTTAATCAACAACTGGCAAAACTTAGCTCGCTGAATAGCAACATAATACAGCTCTTTTGGCTTATTCACGCTGACGTAAGACGCCACGGTTAGAGCAACAAACATCTTCAGTCGATCTTCGCCAAGATAAATTAGAGCCTGCTTAAAAGAACTGATCGTCACATGTGGGCGATTAGACATGGAATTTACAAAATGAAGTAACTTATAAGAGAGCGTGACATCCTGAGCAATAATGCTTTCTATCTGCGCAAAATCAACTTCGTCTCTGCTCACTTCCTTAAACAGAGCCAGTGCTGTCATTTGCTCTGGACCTATATACTTACTTTTAATCACCTCAGGCTTTTTGAAAAAGTATCCTTGAAAAAAAGCAAAACCGGCCTTCTTTGCCAGTTGGAATTCTTCCTCACTTTCTACTTTTTCAGCCAAGAAACGACTTTTACACCCTTTTTCGAGCTGCTCCTCAACAAACTGACATGCGGCTTCGATTCCCCAATCCATTACATCAATCTTAATAATATGGGCATACGGGATAAAACGTTCCCAGCCTTCGTCGTAAACAAAATCATCTAACGCGATTAAGTAGCCATTACGATAAAGCTCTCTAATTGCATCAAGTAGCTCTGTTGTGGGAGGACAGGTTTCCAGAACTTCGACCACAATGGATTGTTTTGGTAGGGAGAAAGGCAGACGACGAATGAGACTATTGTATGGAAAGTTAATAAAACAACGCGAGTAATCAAGGTTAGGATTCTGTCCAATCGACATGAAATTTTCGACGATTAAACGATAGGTAGCCCGATCCGAACTAATATTTGCCGGGAAAGCGTTTTCCTCACCATCCCGAAATAGCAGTTCATAGCCAAGCGTTATACGTTTCTTATTCAGAATCGGTTGTCTTGCTACGTACGTGTATTCCATACTTAGTCCTTTATAGCAAACTGACTATTTGAAAACCTAAGCCTTTTCATCATTGTAAAAACAGTTTTCTAAATAAACCATTCGTTTTTTAATAAGTTTTACCTTCATCATCAATCTGCTGTCGACTAATGCAAATAATCCCTTAAGCCACTCGATTAGGATCATTGAAATTTCAAATAACTGCTTTAACCTATAACTGTTGTTTAAAATAAGATCGATATGTGTATGAGCACCTTTTCTGCATCAGTTCCATTGTATACTCAAGAGTACAGTTTCAAGCAAGCTATCAATGATCAAATCCATGATTTCTGGCAAAAAAAAGAGTCAGGAACTCTAAGAACAAAAGATAAGAAGCATCTCTACTGGTGCAAATTTACTGATCCACGACACTCGAAATCTCTTCTTGTTTTAAATGGCCGAATTGAAAGCTGTATTAAGTATCAAGAACTGTTCTATGAGTTATACCAACAGGGCTACAACATTTACTCATACGATCACCGAGGTCAGGGACTGTCAGATCGTTTAACCGATAACCCTCAGATAGGTTATGTTGAGTGGTTCGATGATTATGTTGATGATCTCGATGCTGTCATTCATCACTTTGATTTAGCAGAAAACTCGAATACTTCTATTTTAGCTCATTCAATGGGATGTGCAGTCGCATTACGCTATCTTCAAACTCATTCTTGCATATTTAAATCTGCGGTATTGGCCAGTCCGATGTTGGGGTTTAATGTTCCACCACACCTACGTCTATTCGCTCTGCCATACACTCAACTAAAAGCAACGTTACCTGCCAAGCCACAATATGTAACAGGCTATGGTGATTATTTCTATAAGCCCTTTGAGAATAATCCACTGACTCACAGCGAGATTCGCTATCGCTGGTATCGAGAGCTGTATGAAGCCAACGAAGAGCTGAAACTCGGTGGACCGAGTTATCGCTGGGTATGGCAAAGTATGATGGCGGTAAAACAGTGTTATTTAATGTCTCGGCATATTACGCTACCCATCCTAATGCTCCAGGCAACTCAAGACGGTATTGTGAATAATGCAGCCCAAAACCGTTTTTTCCAAAAATTAAAGAAAACCAACAAACAGGCCCAATTTAAGGCAATTGAGGGCGCTCGTCATGAATTGTTTTATGAAATAGATACTTATCGTGATAAAGCTTTGCAAGTAACATTATCGTTTCTCAAACAATACCAAGACTAAATTTGTCGAGGAAAAGAGGAAAGTGACCTTACGTATTTTTACCCTCTTTTCCTTCCCTTATTTTACGTACAATATACGCTTAGATACTGAGTATAAATATAAACGACCAAGAGACCTCATATGACCTCACCACGACAAAAAGAATACAGCATCGTTGCATCTGACCTTGATGGTACGCTGCTCGGCCCTGACCATAAGCTTTCTGAGTACGCCAAAAACACTCTGAGAGAGTTACATCAGCAAGGGCTGACATTTGTATTCGCGACTGGGCGACACCACGTCGATGTAGCAGGTATTCGCGAGATGACTGATATTCCTGCGTATATGGTGACGTCAAACGGGGCCAGAGTTCATACTCCCGACAACGAACTCCTTTTTAGTAAAAACGTTCCTGCGGATCTGGTTCAAAAGATGATCGATATTCTTAAGAGTGAACCGGATGTTTTTATTCATATTTATCGCAATGATAGCTGGCTTCTCAGTCGTGTCGACGAAGAACTGCGTAACTATCATAATGACTCAGGCTTCACCTTTGAGGAGTTTGACGTAGATAACGCTCCGACCGATGGTGTATCTAAAGTGTTTTTTACGCACAAATTCCGCAATCATGAATTACTGGCAAATTATGAACAAAAACTAAATGAACAGTTTGCTGGTTTAGTTACGGTTGCCTTTTCTACACCATGGTGTCTGGAAGTTATGGGACCTGATATTTCGAAAGGACATGCCCTACAGGTTGTTGCCGAGTCTCTGGGTAAGTCACTTGATGATTGTATCGCGTTTGGCGATGGTATGAACGATGTTGAAATGTTATCCATGGCTGACAAAGGTCTGGTTATGGGCACAGCACATGAAAAAGTCTTCGCTGCCTTACCTGAGATCGAACGTATTGGTAGTAGCTCTGACGATGCCGTCCCCCACTATCTTCGCGAGCACTTGCTCAAATAAGTAAGAGTTGAACAGCCAGACGATATGTCTGGCTGTTTTTTTATTCTTACGCTGTCGCAGGTTGTTTATCGTCTGAGTCCTCTTCTGGCATTAAACTCGGGTCAAACAATTGTGCCTGACGAAGCGATTTAAAACCCGCGGCCATCAAGGTTCCAAGACCAAGCGCTCCTAAGCCAAAGACTGTCGCTGAAGCAACTGGCGCCAATAATTTTCCTAACGCTCCCATGCCAAGAGCTCCAACGGAATCGCCTGTTACATCTTGTGCCGTCCACAAGCTGCTTACTCGCCCCAGTAAATGATTCGGCGTATGACCTTGCACTAATGAATACTGGATTATCGACGTGACCGATCCCAGATAGCCATAAACAACTAACACCAAAAGCAGCAGTAGGTAATGGGAAGCCAACCCAATTGCTGTGATGCACATAAACGTCCCTAACGTACTGAGTATCATCACCCACCCCGGCTTTTGAGTCGTCTGTAGCCAGCCCGATGTCAATGCTCCAAGCATTGCTCCCAACGGCATAGCAGCATACATAAGGCCTGCATCAGCCGCTGTTCCGCCAAAGGTAACCAACGCAAGTGCCGGAAATATCACGCGTACTGCAGTCGCCAGAGTTTCCAATGTACCTAATGCCACAACACTGCCAACTAATCGATGGTTAAATAGAAATCCGACCCCTTGAGCCAGTGACTTTAATGGTGACTCGTCACGTTGATATTGGGCTTTCATACTTGGTAACTGGAAGAGCGGAATAAGCGTTGCTAGGGTTCCAAAGGCAGCCAGACCATAGTTCCAGCTCACCTCTCCCGCAGCAATAATGAATCCACCGACCGCGGGTGACAAGACCATTCCCATCCTTACCGTGAACATACTTAATGCCGCCGCTGAAGGTACATTTTCACGACCGACAATCACAGGCATACAAGCCATTAACGCCGTCATACCCAGAGCACCGAAGAAACCATCCCAGGCAGAAAGTAAGTACAACGCGGCTAAAGACGGTGTCGCTAAAACACTGTTCAGCGCTAACGCGGCAAACCCTAAACCACACGTACCGCGAGCAAAAATAATCAGCTTTTTCCTGTCATAGCGATCGGCTAGAACGCCTCCTAGCAATAAACCAATGAACATTCCAACGCCGTCCAGAGCCATAATTACCCCCACCTGAAGTGTGGAACCAGTCAGTAAGTGAACCTGTACTGGAACAGCGACGGTCATCATGCCTAAGCCGAGAACCGACACTAGACGGGCGATAAACACCATTCGAAAATCACGATTTTGTTTAAGTAGGGAGAAATCTACTAAAAATGAAGGTTTTTTCATAATCTCATCAATCTTGTATTTATGACGCTGACCGGTGGTTCATTTGAATTCCAGTCAGCTTCGTTTTAGTTAAGCGTTGAACAGGCAGACAACAATGCATTCAGACGAGGACCAACTTCCGTCAAAGAGGTCGGTGCCAAAATATCCTGATGGCGACAATGCATGTGATGCTCAGTGATTTCACCGACATAAGGTTGCCAGACTTGCTGAATATCGAACTCAGGCAGTGTTTTATCCGCGACAAAAAGGTGAACACTACCGGAATAAAACTGAGTTATCGCACTCATCATAACGCCAACAGCATCATCATAGTTCGCGTCAATATCGCGCAACATTTCCGCTTGTTCTTGCTCCATTTCACTATCCATTAGATAACCGTTATCAGCATCCATAAAGAGAGCTTTTTCCTGCTCAGCTTCTTCTAAATCTAATGGCGCATCCCAGTCCTGAACTTCAGTTGGATAGGTATCGAACAGAGCAACAAAAGAGACTTTTTCACCTAGTGCTTCTAGCTTTGCAGCCAGAGTATGCGCTACGTTTCCACCGAAGGAGTACCCCATCAGGTGATATGGACCCGATGGCTGAATTCGACGTAATTGCTCCAAATACTGATCGCACGCCGATTCCATATCCATACATTCAGCGATCGGTCCCCCTTCACGCGGCGACTGTAAGCCAATAATAGGAAAAGAGCCTTGGAGATATTTTTGCAATCCTGTGTACTGCCAAGAAAATCCGGATGCTGGATTGATACAGAATAAGGGGCTGCCCGTCCCTTTGCGGATCGGTAAGACCATGCCATGACCCGCTTTATTACCTGAGGAACGTTCACTACTGAGATTTTCAGCTAATCCCGCAACGGTTGGGGCAACCATGATATCGCCAACGCTGATGGACCGTTTGAGAGTTTGACGAATCTCTGCCGCTAAACGCATGCATAAAAGAGAGTGCCCCCCCAAGGCAAAGAAGTCGTCATCCGCAGATACAGATGTCCGTTCAAGAATAGAACAGAATAATTCTGCCAATTGATTTTCCAGCTCGCCCTCAGGTTTACGCCCCTGAACTGAACCAGAAACGGACGGTAGTGGTAATGCTTTACGATCAAGTTTTCCATTCGCACTCAATGGAAACTCGTCCAGAACCACTATTGCAATCGGAACCATATGTGCCGGTAAATGGGCTTTCATTGCATCTCTTAGGTGGGTACTATCTAAGTCAGGTGTTTCGCTCAAGACATAACCCACCAGTTGGCGATTATCAGCGCCAGCCATAGTGGTCGAGTCAACTAACGACTTAGCGCATACAATGGCCTGTTTGACTCCCGTCAGAGAACTCAGGCAATTCTCAATTTCACCCAGTTCAATCCGTTGCCCTCTAATCTTGAGCTGATCATCATTACGTCCAAGGTAATCAATTTTACCCGAGGACAACCAGCGAACCACATCACCTGTTCGGTACATACGTTGACCATTACCACTTGGGTCGGCAATAAACCGGTCTGCTGTCAGTGCACTGCGATTAAGATAACCAATGGCAAGCTGGTCTCCAGCAAGATATAGCTCACCTGGGACACCCACCGGAACATCGCGTAAAAAGCTATCTAGCACTCTCAACTGAGTGTTCCAAACGGGAAGGCCTATGGGAACCCCATTGCTTTCACTCTCAGTCAAAGCAGTTCCGAAGGCAGGACAATACGTCACATCAACCGCTGCTTCAGTTGGCCCATATAAGTTATGCAATGGCGCAGAAAGGTATTCAGAATAAAGCTGCGATAAATCCTTAGTTAGGGCTTCACCACTACAGAATACTCTCTTCAGACTCTGTGCTACTGCCTCACCAGCGCTCACCCGCCCCTTTATATGAGCCATAAATGCGGCAAGCATTGAGGGCACAAAATGCATGGTCGTGACCTGATAGTCTTCAATCAGAGTTAATAAGGCATCGGGATCTTTATGTGACTCAGGCGGTGCCATCATCAAGCGAGCCCCCTGAATTAATGGCCAGAAAAACTCCCAGACTGACACATCAAAACTGCACGGTGTTTTCTGTAAAACCACATCGCTTTCGCTCAGTTGATACTCATTCTGCATCCATAGCAGTCGGTTAACGATGGCTTGATGAGACACCAATACACCTTTTGGGTTACCAGTAGACCCAGAGGTATAAATGATGTACGCACCGTGTTGGGGTCTTAAGTTATTATCAATGTCAAAACGGGGCTTATCGACCGCAGAATAGAGTTCATCAAACACGATAACGTCTGCATGAGGCTCATAAAGCGTGCGATATTCTGACGTAGTTATAATGACCGAAGGTTTAGCATCCTCGACCATGTAGAGCAGGCGTTCCGTTGGATACATAACATCCAAAGGTAAGTATGCTGCCCCAACCTCTAACGTACTATTGAGAGCAATACTCAATTTGACACTTCTCGGTAAAGCAACTGCCACAATGTCCCCACAACGCACCCCATATTGATTCAACTGTTGGGCAAGCTGACTGACTTGCTGACGCATATCACGATAAGTGAGCTGGTGCTCTATATCGCACAGTGCAATCGCATTGGGCGTTTTCTTTGCCTGTGCTCTCATCAAACATCGAAGTGTCGTTTTATCAACGTTCGCCGCTGTATGATTCACGTGAAACAATAGCTTAGAATCATTTTCTGTTAGCAACTGATACTGGCAAAGCGGACGGTGAGGATGTTCAAGTACAGCGAGTAACAAGGCTTTAAGCTGCTCAGCCAAACGGTATGGATCATATTTCTGATGGCGATAAGCGACCAAGATCTCTAGCTGTTCACCAGGCACAACAAAAACCGTCAATGGAAAGTGCGTATAGCCGCGGTTATCGAGCCCAACCAAGCGTAAACCAGCATGCTGACACTCAAACCAATCGTCCGTATTCGGATAATTTTCTACCGATAGCATGGTATCGAACAACGTGTCTCCACCCGCAATCTGCTGAATTTCGCCTAAGCCAAGTACATCGTTCTCTAATAGCTGAATCTGTTCTTTCTGCACTTGGTTCAGTTGTTCGATTAACGAAAGGTGTGGCTTAAAAGCAAGCCGGACCGGAATACTGTTAGTGAATAATCCAATATGCTCGTCAATACCTTCGATATCAGTAAATCGACCAGATATCGGTGTACCAAAAATCACATCTTCTTTTCCGGTCATGAGACCGAGCATGACTCCCCATACACCTTGCATAAGCGAGTTCAACGTCAATCCTTCGCGGCGGCATAGTTCGGTAATATTTTCCGTTAACTGTCGATCCAGTTTTACAGGAACTTCCTTAATCGGTTGTAAGTTAGCTTCACCATCATAGGCCAAGGTTGGAACAGCACCTTCAAGTTGAGTGCGCCATAATTGGCGAGCCGATTCTTTATCTCTGGCTGTAAGTTGGTTCACAACCTCTGCATAACGAGTCTTCAACGTACCTGATGTCTGTCCTTCACGATAAGCAGCGAAGAAATCATTCATGAAGATAGGTGTTGACCATCCATCCACAATTAAGTGATGCATTGAGATGATGACAGAATGTTGATTTCCATGATGATGGACGACACAAGCATGAAGTAATGGCTCGTCTTTACTATTGATCTCAAATGACCGGGCGGTTTCACTTTTTGCAATTTCAGTCAGTTGCAAACTCTGCTCATCATCAGGTAAAGAGTTGAGATCAACCATATGAATTGGCCACAGAACTGGCAGTGAACCGGATAATCGCGGTAGTACCTGAACTGACTCACCAACAATATCACTATCAAAGCGAGCCCAGAGTTGGGGATGTTTGCGAATAACACAATCCAAAGCGGTCTGAAAACGCACAGCATCAAATTCACCGATAAACGTCATATGCGTTATGGAGTTGTAGTTATTACCCTCTTCCGCTAATTGGGATTGAAAAACCAAACCTTGCTGCAGTGGTAATGTTGGCAAAATGGTTTCAACCTCGCCGTAACGCTCTGAGAAACGCGAAATAGCATTAACTGAGAGAGTAGAAAAATAGTCCGTCTGAACTCGGTTTTTAGCCTCTCCCTCAGTTTCTTGAGAGATTGTTTCAGCAATCGCTTTTAAGGTGCCTTTTTCAAAAATATCTTTCGCTTTAAGCAGGTAACCCGATTTTCTTAACCGCGTCGTTATCGCCATAGCGGAGATGCTGTCTCCCCCAATCGCAAAAAAATCGTCTTCAACCACAATATTCTCTATACCTAGCTGCGTTTGTACCGCAGTGCATAGGGCTACTTCATATTGAGTTACTGGCTGAGAGCCCGTAGGTGTAGCATCTTTCTGACGTTCAATAGTAGGCAGCGATTTTCTATCAATCTTGCCATTTACGTTCAGTGGAAATGAATCGAGAATGAGCAAAGCAGATGGCACCATATAGTCTGGAACAATCTTGCCTAACTTCTGCAACAATTCAGTTTCTGTCGTGTCATTGCTGTTCGGTGCTAATGTACAGTAAGCCGCAAGACGGTAGGATGACTGATGTTTTTCTGTGACAACTACAGCATTATCTACCTCAGGTAGTGAGTGAAATGCACGCTCTACATCCCCTAACTCAATCCGATAGCCTCGGACTTTTACCTGGTCATCACTGCGTCCAACATAAGCAAGCTGTCCAGTCTCATACCAACGCACTAAATCACCAGTACGATACATCCGCTCTCCGGGGATAAATGGATTAGCTACAAAACGCTCAGCTGTCATAGCTCGCTGGTTTAGATAACCTTGTGCGCATCCCGCGCCACTGATATACAGCTCACCAATAACACCAACAGCAACATGCTTGAGTTGTTCATCAAGGACATATACCTGTGTATTCGTAATCGGTCTGCCTATCACAGGAGTATCATCATCGGTAAATGAAGCGCTCAATGCATCGACGGTATATTCCGTTGGACCATAGAAATTCTGTACATGTAAATCCGGATATTGACGTACCCGCACCCATAATGAAGATGGAATGGCTTCACTGCCTACCATGACAGAAGTAGGTGTATGTGACTGTTCCATCAGCCCGGCATCGAGCATCTGAGTAAACAATGACGGAGATAAGTCTAGGGCATCGATTCGATCTTCATTTACACGTTGATTCAGCTCAAACGCATCCCGTCTCACTTCGTCATCATAAATAACCAAGGTATTACCCCATACCATCCACAATATCTGCTCCCAGGCGGCATCAAATACAAATGCGGTGGTATGAGCGGCGCGAACAGGAGATGAAGAGCGAGCGAGTAAAGCAGAAAAACTATGGTGTTTATGATGTTCAGCCAGATTGGCCAGGGCTCCATGCGCAATCATAACGCCTTTGGGTTTACCAGTTGACCCCGAGGTAAACAGAATATAGGCGGTTGAAGATGCGTCTGGGAAAGGCTCGTCTCCCCATACAGAGTCACTGCAGGACAACTCGTGAATATCCCACTGCGGTGTCTGAATATCGATCTTGTGTTGATTCTCAACTAAGCAGGCTTTGGGCAAAGACTGCTCTTCAATCGCGCGAATACGCTCTTGAGGGTAATTGACATCGAGAGGGAGATAAACAGCGCCAACACGCATTACCGCTAGCATGGCGATAATGACGTTCTCACTTCGTTCGAGAGCCACGCAAAGTGTATCTCCGGCAGCGACCCCCTGCTTTTTCAAACCAGCTGCGAGTAACAACACCTTTTGATTGAGCTGTTTAAACGTCAGAGTCCTATTTTGGCAAACCAGTGCAGTTCGATCTGGATAGCTTTGTACTTGCTCGGTAAAGATATTAAGTATTGATGAAAACTGTGGAGATTGTGTCGGCCCGATAGCACAGGTTGTTAGCGATTTTGCTTCCTTATCGTTCAGGTTAATCTCTCGTAACGAGCGTTGGGGTTGCTCTAGCCACTGCTGAGTAAAATCAACAAAGCGTTGTGCGTAGAGATTCAATTGCTGTTCAGTATAAAGATTCGCGTTCGCTGATAGCTCTAAGCGACACTGGTTATTTCTTATGACTGGAGCGAATTCAATATCATCAATAGGCCCTGTCGCAATAACATAAGTCTGAGCAGATGAACCGCCAAAGTTCAGTGAATCGTCAAATAGTTTGAGATTGAGAATCGGGCCGTATAAAGCACTATTGACCTTACCGATATCGCGCTTAATCTGCTCAACTTCGTACTGTTGATGCCGTTTAACACTTCTCAGCTCTTTTTTTAGTGCCCGGACAATCTCAGGCAAGTTCATATCATCGCTAATAGCAAGAGATACTGGCAAAACATTAACGACCGGACCACAAGCATTTAAAGCCAGGTAGCCAAGACGACGCATAAACGGAAAACCAAGGGTGACGTGATTGCTATTTGTTTGTTGAGCGAGGAACGCAAAGACAAGCGCCATTGCGGTTTCTGACGGTAACAGGTTCTCTGCAATTGGCTTAAGCAAATGATCGGTTAAAGAGACAGAATGACGAATGACACGATTGTGCTTTTCCATACTCTCTCGATAACTCAGGCGTAGTGGCGCAGAAATTGACTTTGAGTACTCCAGCCAAAAAAGCTTATCCTGCTCATATTTATCAGAAGCTTGGTAAGCTTGGTGTTCATCAATCACTTTGGTAAAAGAGATAAAAGGAGATGGATCTAAAGGTCTCTCATTCACTAAAGCGTGATAGATAGTTTCGATACGTTGAGTAATCGCCGTAAAGCTAAAACCGTCAACCGCAATATGGTGATAGCGCTGATACCAATACCAGCGAGGCTGTTCTTGATTCCCCACCTGAATTAAACAATGCCGGAAAAGCGCTGTATCGGGTTGGGTTATATCAATCGAGCTAGCACATTCTTTTTGCATCCACTCGAGCGCAGAGTGGATAGGCTCAGCAGCCTGAGAGAAGTCATACAGCTCAACAAACTGACTCGCCACATTTGAATCTGACAGTGTTTGAAACCATTGACCTTGGCTTTCCAAGTACTGGCTATGCAGGGTATCCGTTTCAGAAACACCCAACTCAATAGCTCTGATTAAAACATCAATATCTATCTCTGCTCGAATATCAATGTAGTGAGCAACGTTAAACTCGTTCTTCACTTCGGATAGTTGGTCTGCAAACAAGATACCGAGTTGCGGCCCAACTAAAGGGTATATGTTACCGCTGACAGACTGAGACATTCTTTCCTTCCTTTTTACTTTGTCGTCGCAACTCAGGCTCGGATATCAAGCCAGTTCTTCTCTATATAATCCGAACACTCTACTTTTGGCGCTGGACCAAATGACACCGTCCACCCTGCAGGGATGGGCCGAAAATCGGGCCATAAGCTGTGTTGATTTTTGATATTAACTAAAACAAAAAACTGATAGCGTTCATCGTCAAACGGGTTGATATATTGATCTTTCATAGCAAGGTCTTTATTTAATTATCTTTATGGGATAGTACGTACTTACAAACGCGTAAGCGTTACCACTTGATTAGTAGTAAAACGGAAGAAGGTTTGACATTCCGTCAGGCCGCATAGCGCTGTCACATGTCGAGAAAACGTAAATTGCGCAGTACCCTGCACGTCGTCGATCTCGGTTAGAATCGCATCTTTAAATTCAAGGTAGTGCTGTACCAATGGATACAGTGCTTTAAATAAGCTCTCTTTAGCAGAAAACAGCAGCGTTGCCATCGATTGTTCGTTCCATTGACTTGGGCAGAAAATAACGGTTTCGCTTTGAGTTGCGATCAGTGGCAGAACTTCTGCTGTGACGGAGGGTTCAAGGATCGTTTCAACATCAATACCAAGAGAACCATAGGAATCACTTTTACCAACCACACAAACAGCCGTATTGTGATTATGCGAGATAGAGCCAACAACGCCAGCAGGCCAAAGTGGTGATCTATTCCGCCCGATAGGTATAGCAGTGTCGTTCGCAAACCCCAAGTCAGACAACGCATCTTTGGCCACATACCGACCGGCAATAAATTCAGCCTGTCGCTTCTTAACTGCTGACTCCAACCGATTTAGCCTAAGAATGCCAAGAGTTTGCTGGTCAGGGACAAAGGCTTCCACATCGAATGAGCGCGTGTACAACGTCATCCTTCCGAGCTGAGCACACTGTAGCTGACCAACAAATACCATTACATTCCCCGATTTAAGCAGCCAACTGAGGCTCGATTAACTGCCACCAGCGGTCGACAGACGGCATTGATGCAAATTCGACAAAGGAGGTATTTAAACCCGCTTTTTGCCAGTGACCCAATAGCGTCATCGCACGCACAGAATCCAAGCCTAAATCCAACAGATTGTCATCGTCGTAGATTTCGTCTTCTTCCACCTCAATCAATTGAGCTACCAGCGTTTTTAAATGCGCTTTACTAGTTGGTAAGGTCACAACATTGCTTTGCCCTTGAAGACTCTGCATGATTTCAGCCTGAGAAGTCACATACCCGCATCTTTTAGCTACATACTGAAGCGCCTCAACGTGCTCTTCACGCGAAAAGTCTCCCAAACCGTCAGCAACGAAGAATGCCTGTACGTCATACATAAAGGCATCAGCCGCAGTAAGCATGCATCCGATATGAGCGTACACACCAACAATAATGAGTTGATCACGCTGCTGTTCTTGCATTGACTCCAACAAAGGTGAACGCTTGAACGCACTGTAGCGCCACTTCGTCAATACCGTATCATCAGCGTCTGGAGCCACTTCAGGTACAATACGCGTGATTTCCTGATTTTCTTTTAATCCCGTCCCCCAAAAGTCCGTAAGTAATGCGCGATCCTGAGGAGTTTGATCACCAGGCTGAGCCGTATACACAACGGGTATCCCTTGCGCCTTACATGCCGCTTTAATTTCAGAGACCGTTTTTATTAAGTGCGTTTTTAACGCATCATCAGCATAGAAATCGAGAAAGTATTGCTGCATATCATGAATCAGTAACACCGCCCGGTTTGCATCAAGATTCCAGTTCACTTTGTTTGTTACTCCATCCAGAATATTATCCAGAGAGTATGAGTGAAGCTTTGGTATAGCCATGTTATCTTCCTTAAACGGATGCTGTTGTTTTTGAAAATAAAGTTCGTAATTTCTTCTTATCGATTTTTCCTACCGGTGTTTTAGGTAGCTCGTCGATAAATTGGATCTGATCCGGAATCTTATATTCGGCCAGGCCCTGTTGACGTAAGAAACGCTTGAATTCAATGGGACGAATAGATTGTTCAGAGGCCGTCACAATGACGGCACAACTACGCTCACCTAAGTAGTCATCGGGGATCGCAATCAGAGCTGCATCATGTACTACATCATGGCGTAATAGTTGATTCTCGATCTCTTCCGCAGCAATTTTTTCACCACCACGATTGATTTGGTCTTTATCTCTTCCGGTGACGATAATGTTGCCCTGTTCGGTTCGACGCACAATATCTCCAGTTCGATAAAACCCTTCTTCCGTAAATGAGCGAGCATTGTGTTGGGGAGCATTGTAGTAGCCACGAATAGTGTAAGGACCTTGAGTGATTAGAAATCCTTCTTCGCCCTGGTTAACATCCTCTCCGAGCTCATTGACAACACGCACCTGATCCAGTTTTGAAATAGGACGACCCTGCGTCTGAGTGATCACCTCTATGGGATCATCCAAACGAGTATAATTGACGAGTCCTTCAGCCATACCAAACACTTGCTGAAGCTGACAATTAAACACATTTGGCAACTTTTTCGCTGCAGTTTCACTAAATTTAGCGCCACCAACCTGTATCACTTTCAAACTGGAAAGATCGTGTTCATGAGAATGAGCGAAGTCCATCCATAGCAATGCTAATGGTGGGACCAGGGGTACAAAGTTCGCCTTGTGCTGTTCAATTAAACGAAAGGCTGTTTGCGGTTGGGTATCCTGAGCAATGATTACGCATCCACCGGCCCAAAAGACTCCCAGAGCACCAGGCGAGCTAAATGGATAATTGTGAGCGACAGGCAAGACGCACAGAAAACGAGTTTCCTCATCTATTTGACAGATTTCATTACTACCCATAACACTGTAAGCGTAGTCGTCATGAGTTCTTGGGATGAGCTTAGGTGTACCCGTCGTGCCACCAGATAACTGGAAAAAGGCAATTTCAGATGGATTAGCATGCTGACTGGAGTCAACATCGTCCAAACAATCGGATAACGCAGTAAAACGAGAATCACTGTATTGTGGATCGCCTTTCACAATAACATGTTCAACGCTGGAATTATTTTCCAGTATCTCACTCGCTAACGCTTGATAGTTAAAGGCTGAGCTAGTTCCATCGATAATATAAGCTTTAGCCTGTGCATGCTGACAGAAATAGGCAATCTCGGAATAGCGATGCGCTGGCAGTGCCATAATGGGTCGAATGCCTTTTTGCACCAGAGCAAAGAAACACAAATAAAATTCTGCCACGTTGGTCATCTGCAGAACTACGTTATCTCCGGCTCTTAGACCCAATCTGGAGAATCCGGCAGCAAAGCGATGAATCGTTTCCACCATCTCGTTATAGGTATAACGCTGTTCTCCACAGATAATGGCCGTATTGTCGGGCTTGGATAGTGCCATCTCAAACAGGTAATCACATAAGGTTTTTCCCTGCCAATAACCTTGTTCACGATATTGTTGAGCCAGCGCATCTGGCCAGTGAGTGAGTTCATTTTGCATAGATGGCACCTCACGCAACCAAAATATCGTTTAGTTCAATCCCAGCAGCAGAAAGAATTGTGCTCATCTTAGCGCCCGTTTCGTCCAGTTCGCTTTGTGGCTGAGACTGACTCACAATTCCCGCCCCAGCAAAGACCTTCATCGAGCGTTTCTGGACTTCAGCACAACGTATCGTAACTACCCACTCACCATTTCCACGGGAATCGCACCAACCCACCATTCCAGTAAAGTAGCCACGATCGTACTTCTCAATATCCCGAATCGCTTTGTAGGCTGTCTGACGTGGATACCCACAAACGGCTGGTGTCGGATGGAGCTCTGACGCTAACTGCAACACACTGATCTCAGGATTATTCATCTGACCTTCCAATACCGTACTTAAATGCAGCATCGTTTTGGTTTTGATCACTGATGGAACCATTGGTGTATATAGACTGTGACAGTATTTATTGAGTACTCGCTCTACTTCTTCGACAACAAAACCATGTTCATAAAGGTCTTTTCCTGAATTTAGAAGTTGTTCAGATCGAACCGAATTAACAGCAACATCATCAGAAGAAGGGAGAGATCCAGCTAAAGGGTTAGAGATGACATTACTACCTTTTCTGGCGACTAATAATTCAGGACTCGCGCCCATCATCTTATTGCCATTTTCTAAGCTCGCCGCAAATGTGTAACCCGTCGAGTTAATTGCCAGCATATTCTTGAGCAGGCGAAGTTGATCGATATCTTCATCTGTACCGACTTCAATCGCGCGGGATAGTACGACTTTCGATAATTCAGTGCTTGAGAACAACCCGATGGCGTCAAGTACACCCTGCTTATAACGCTCACCAGTAGGAGAAGAAACGAGTTTTCCCGGAGCACTAGTGGAAGAATCAACTTTCTGTTCAGCTCTGGTACTACTGGAAACATAAAGTTGATTTGGAATTAAAAATCGTGATGGATTCTCTTCGCTAAATGGCACGATGCCGAATAAGATAGGATTATCCTGTTCATTTTTCTTTGCTTTCTGCAACATAGATGTTGCTTTCTCGGCAAGTTGGCTGAAAGGGATAACCCCAGTGAATTCATCCTCAATCCCCGCCCCCAGCATCGTGGCTGATGGCGATGAGAAAAAGAATGGTGCCGATTCAAGCTTTTGATTTAAAACCACATTAGAAAGTTGGATGTAGCCAATCACTTCTCGTTTCATCACAGATTCCTCTTAACTTTTAACCTGTTCCTGGACGTTATATCCAATCGGTCGCTAAGATTACATCCTAACAAATACAAATGCGAACAATTATTATTGTTATTTGTGTTAATGTTATATCAGAAGGAATAAGGATCACAAATTATTCTCCTGTTTATACAAAAACAATGGTGCATTTCATGACGATAGATCTATCTAATCAACAAATCCTTTTAACTGGCGCATCTCAAGGGATCGGTCTGGCAACCCTAAAGCAACTACTAGGTTGTGGAGCTTCAGTAATAGCAACTGATCGAGACATATCTCTCCTTAAAGACGCAACCCATGAGTTACAGCTTACCTCCCCAGAAAAGCTACGACTCAAAGAGTTAGACCTGATGCGTTGCGACCATATTGTTTCCGAAGTTCCTGATTGGATTGAAGAGGTAGGCAAGATTGACCAATTGGTACACTGCGCTGGCATTCTGCATTTAAATCCTATTTTAACCGCCCCAACATCCACCATAACCGATACCTTCTCCGTCAATGTATTTGGTGCGACGACTTTGCTGCAACAACTAGGTCAGCATATGAAAGCCCAAAGGAAAGGAAATATTGTGGTCATTGGCTCTAATGCTGCCAACACGCCACGAGCGAACATGGGTGCCTACGCGGCATCAAAAGCGGCGCTGCATATGCTCGTAAAGTGCTTTGGTATGGAATTATCTGAGTTTGGTATCCGCTGCAATATTGTCAGTCCTGGCTCCACGCGTACCTCAATGCAAATGCAGTTATGGAACGAACATTATGGAGAGCAACAGGTTATCGAAGGCAATGCAGAACAATATCGGCTTGGTATTCCTCTTAAAAAAATTGCAGAACCTGAAGATATTGTACAAACCATTCTGTTTCTTATGTCAGATGCTGCAAATCATATCACTTTGCATGATCTGCGAGTTGATGGTGGCGCCACTTTAGATAACTAACTGAAAGAATTAATAATCGCGTCGGTAAATATAGCCGACGCCTCTAATAACCATACAGATTCCACCTCTTTTCTCATGAATTTTTCTTTACCTCTACTCGCCCATCTGTATAATTCCGATCAAATACAAATGATATTAATAATAATTATCAGTTAGGTTTACAAATAAATGAAAGGAATCTCAGGTTTAACCATGGCTATGATAACGCTGGCACAATCAATCGCAGCTAATGCTTCTGTTTTTACGAAAGAGATCAATACTGACCACAGCGAGACTGTGGAACTTTCAGTATCTGCTCCAGAGTATTACCGTGGCATCATATCCAGTGATAAGCCACTGCAAAGCCTTGTTATAACAAATGCCAATGGAAAAATTGAGAAGACCCTAATTTCATCCGGTGAGACAGAAGCCGAGGTATTCTGGTTTGTACCCGATCGTGGTGAATACACCTTCCATATCCAGCCTGAATTGGATAAGCAGACCCACATCAAATTCGATTTACATACATTACCGCTAAAGAACAGTCAGTTTGTTTCTCCTAAGCAGGAGTTAACTAGCCCCCTACTAATTGAAACAAAACAAAAAATCGAGCAAGGGCTGCCGTTAGCGGAAGAGCATTTCTGGGAAGTGATTCAGAAAAAAGGAACCCCTCTATTAGAAAAATCAGAGGATGGAAATGTCTTACTTACTTTTCTCTATCACGGTAAAGCAAATAACGTCAGAATATTAGGGGCGCCCTATGATGGTCACATCCATCTTTCGTTAATCGAGGGCAGTACCATCTGGTACAAAACTTACGAAGTCCCGGAAGACACTCGCTTTTCCTATCGTGTGGCACCCAATGTGCCGCAAATTGATCAAGATGACTGGACCGAACAACGCCGAGCTGTACTCGCAACGACACAACCCGACCCCTTGAACCATTCAGAATTATTTAGCCAGCATGATGACCTTTTTGGTGCGGCTTCAACTGTTACATTAGATAAAGCGCCCAGTGATCACTACACACGTTCTCTTGGAAATCCCAAAGGTCTGGTAACCGACTATCGCTATACGAGTACAACACTGAATAACACTCGCAAGATCAGTATTTACCAACCAAGTCATCATTATCACGTAAGTGCAGGAGCACCTCTTCTCATCGTATTTGATGGTGATGATTACCTAACCAAGGTTCCCACACCAACGATTCTGGATAATTTAATCGCAGCCGGAAAAGTACCGCCAATGAGAGCGGTGTTTATTAATACTCCGACACCGAGTTTAAGAGCCAAAGAACTCACGCCAAATAACGCTTACTCCCATTTTCTAGCAACGGAATTTAAACCCTGGTTATGCAAAGCTCATAACATTTGCCCAAATGCGGAAAATACCATTCTCACAGGATCAAGCTTCGGTGGTCTTTCCTCAATGTATATCGCATTCAAACATCCCGATCAGTTTGGCAAAGTTCTCAGTCAATCAGGCTCATTTTGGTGGTCTCCCGATGCCCAGAAAAAACCCGGTGCACAACTGCATAACTGGGTGGCTGACCAATTTGAAGCGGCGCCACATAAGGCCATCGATATTTATATGAATGCGGGCCTATTCGAAACCAAACCCGCATTCTCCAATATTCTCGAAACCAATCGACATCTTTATAACATATTAAAAAACAAAGGATATCACGTTGATTTCGCAGAAGTTGCTAGCGGACATGACTACTTCAGTTGGCGCGTCATGCTGGCAAATGGACTCATAACTTTGTTTAACCAAAATAAAAAATAACCTCTATTAAGGGATAAGTATGAAATTGCTAAATTTGAGCTGCGCAGTGGCACTCGCTCTTGCTGCAAATTCAGCTATTGCGGCTGATGATGCGGATACTACATCGAAATCAGATACTTCAGATGTCGTTGTTGTAACCGCGACAACCAATGAAACTTCGTTAAAAGATGCTCCCGCATCTGTGAGCGTTGTCACCAACGAAGAAATTAACCGCATTCCGGCGACCGATGTTGCAACCGTACTGCAAGGTGTCGCTGGGGTTTATGTTTCGAAAGATATGTCTAGTGAGCCTAGAATTGTAATTCGCGGCTTAAAGAATGACGCTTCTAGCCATGATAACTATACGCTGTTATTAGTTAATGGTAAGCGCATCAACTCTTCAGAAACCTTGATCCGTGGTGCTGGCTTCGACTTTTCCAGTATCCCTATGAGCGCCATTGATCATATTGAAGTTATTCGCGGTCCGATGTCAGCACTTTATGGTAGTGATGCCATCGGTGGTGTCGTTAACGTTATTCTGAAAAAACCAACTGAAGATACTCAGGTGAACGCCAGTGTGAGTTATTCTCAGCCAGAAGAAGGCGATGGTACTTTGAAAAAAGCCAACGCTTTCCTGAGCGGTGCAGCTGTACCGGGTAAACTGCTTTACACCACATCGATCGAAGCTAGCCAACAAGATAAATGGTTCCCTGACAATATTCAGAACGACAACAATTTTACGGGTAATGCTCAACAAAAACGCCAGGGTATCAATACCCAGCTAACATGGTTAGCTAACGAAGATAATACGGTTAATTTTGGCTTAGGGTATCTTAAAGACGATCGCACATTCCCGGATTCAGACAAATACGATACCTCGGATGACGATATCTATAACAGTAAGAAGTTTAATGCCTCGCTGGGTCATGAAGGAACATGGGATTGGGGTACAGACACTGTCGACTATCTATATGAGAATTCGAAAGTTTATGTCGATAACTCTAACTCTCTGCTTACTATTGCCAACGCCGAGCAGCAGAATCATAACTTAGATGCTCGAGTAGCCGTGACCGCGATAGATCAACAGACCATTACTACAGGTATGAATCTTGAGTACACATCTATTTCAATCGATCGTGATTATGACGGAACACCATCTGTAACTAAAACAGGCTACTATCTGCAAGATCAAATCGGTATTACCGATGACCTGACGGCAACCTTAAGTGGACGTTTAAATCACCACAGTCAATTTGGCAGCAAGTTTACCCCTCGTGCATATTTGGTCTACAGCGCAACCGACAACCTAACACTGAAGGGGGGTTATGCTGAAGGGTTTAAAGCACCAACCATTTATCAATCTTCCGAACAGTTCGGTATAGTAAGTTGTGGTGGCACATGTACTTTAACTGGTAATCCAGATCTAAAACCAGAAGAATCAAAAAGCTATGAATTTTCTGCTGCTTATAACGCTCAATCATGGAACGTTCAAGCAACCGTATTCTTCAACCAAGTTGAAAACATGATCGACCGTGATACATCAACTCGTTCAAGCGGTTACATCACTTATAAAAATATTACTGACGACGTCGAAACTCGAGGTGTTGAGCTAGAAGGTTCATTCGATATTACCGATAGCTTATATCTAAAATCTAATGCTACTTATACACGCGCTATCAATACCGAAGATAATAGTGAACTTGAAAATAACCCACGTTGGCTAATCAATACAACCTTAAACTGGGTTGCTACAGATGATTTATCTCTCTATACAGGTGTTAATTATACTGGTAAACAGTATGGTATGAGCTATGCGGAGAATTACAACAACATCTGGTACGATCCGTACACAATCGTCGATGTTGGCGGTAGCTACCGCATCAACAATCAATTTACAGTTAAGGCTGGTGTAAACAATGTTCTCGATAAAAATCTTGAAGATGATGACCAAGACTATTCGGAAAATATTGTTGGAAGAACCTATTTCCTAACACTTGATTACGCAATGTAATTCAGCGGTTTGAAAGCCCGGTATCAAACCGGGCTTTTTTATAGATATTCTTTACTTAGGATTGCGTCCCACTCAGTCTCAGATACCGGCATGATAGAAAGTCGGTTCCCTCTTTTAACTAAGGGTAAATCCTGTAGCTCTGGCATACTTTTCATTACAGATAATGGAATAACTCGGTCTAGTTTACGGACAAACTCAACATCAACCATGACCCAACGGGGATTATCCTGGCTGGATTTTGCATCATAGTATTCACTACTTTCATCAAAAGCGAAGTGATCCGGATAAGCTTCCTTTAACACTTTAGCAATACCAGCAACCCCGACCTTTTTACATGAAGAGTGATAAATAAAGACAAGATCGCCTTCTTTCACCTCATCACGCAACATATTACGCGCCTGATAATTTCTAACGCCTTCCCAACACGATTGTCCTTGAGTACGAAGAGTATTAATCGAAAAAGTATCGGGCTCTGTTTTAAACAACCAATATGCCATAATGAATCACACAGTTATTAATCCTGAATGCGTCAGATATAACATGAAGAGATCGAAATTTCTAATACCTCTGTTGGCAGTAGCTTTACTGCAAGGCTGTACATCCAGCCCCAGTAAAACGAGTTCAGAGCAACCGCTGAGTAAGATTGAGCCCACAATCCTACGAGGAACCGCAACAATTGGAGCACAAACCCGACTATTTACACCATGTGGTAGTCAGGCCCAATTTCAGCTGCAGATTTCTGACGAGCAATATAAAAGCGCATTGAGTCAGACTCAGAAAAGTTATGAACCAGTCTATGCCGAGGTCATTGGTTATCTTACGATTCCTAGTCAGACTGGCTATAACGCCGATTACCGGGCAAAACTCCATGTGCTGCGCTTCAACACTATAGACAGTAATCAAGTCGGACAATGTTCCAGTACAACAGATAACACCATGGCGTTAGGCACAGAGCCAAATTGGAAAGCTGCAATCAGTCATAACCAATTGTTGATCCAAACGGGTAACGCCCCCGTAAAAGCATTTGATCTGACCAACAAGCAAATATCAGCAGAACAGCGGAACTATCAATTCAGCAATGGTCAGTTGAAAATGAAGGCCATCGAGTGCCAGCCCAAAAACTCAGATACGCTTTATGGCTGGTTAGCATCACTGACTCTAGATAGTGATACCTATCAGGGCTGTGCTAAGTTGAGTAATTATGATGCATCATCTCAGTATATCGGGACGTATTCAGCGCAATCGACTACCAGCGACCTTTCCACATCGTTAACACTCAACAGAGACCACTCAGCGGAGACTCGCTACAGCTACTCTAATGGCGAACCGTCCCTTGTCGAGCAAGGTTTCTGGCAGAAACTCAGCGATGACAAAATACAAGTGATCATGACTTTGCACCAACAGCAGTATTTAGTTACAGAGCGAGTATTCACGGTCCGAGGCAAAACGTTATTTACCGATAAAGAAAAAGTAGGCAACAAGCTCTACCCAATCTCTCAGGGCGGTTTATCCTTATTTAAGGAAAGTCATTAATGACCGTTAACAGTGCCTGCCCACAATGTGGGCTCAAATATCAGTGTATTTGTAACGCAATCCCTGAAATACGAAGCGAACTACAACTCTCTTTGCTTACTCATGAAAGAGAGATTTTACGCGAAACCAATACCGGACGGTTTGTAGCCCGTTCAATCGAGAATGCGGATATTCATATCTGGCAACGAAAAAGTATCGAACCTGCCCTGCAGGCGCATTTAGATAACGATAGCTTATTACCTTTCTTGCTTTACCCTGGTGAGCACAGCATCACGGTGAATCAAGCTTTTAACCAGTCGCGCCAAGCAGAGAAAGAGCCTTATTTTATCTTACTAGATAGCACCTGGCAGGAGGCGCAAAAGATGCTCAATAAAACACCTTGGCTGCAGGAATTGCCTCGCGTACAGCTTTCTCCCAAACGGGAATCACAATTTACTCTGCGGCGTAATCAAAAAGCAAACGCACTGTGCACCATGGAAGTAGTGGCTGAAATGCTAAAGGAAGTTAACCAAAAAGAAGATGCCGATGCATTGACCCACTTTCTATCTGAATTTACCCAGTCATTGCTGGCAGATAAAAGTGGTCATAAGAGAAAAGAAGATTAATTAACGTAGCAATACCAGTAGTTCCTCCAAACGTTGGATCTCGATATCTGGTAATACCTTGAGCTTAGAGAAAGTCCTCGCGTTGTACCGCTGATCGTTAAACCAACAAGCACTTAAACCATAGTTGATGGCACCCAGAACGTCCGTTCTTCCATGATCGCCAACATGTAAAATAGAGGATGGATTTAAACCAAGCGTATTAACTGCCGTAGTAAACATATCAGGATACGGTTTTGCTCGGCCATCCGGACCCGCTCTTAATGTCGCCTGAAAATAAGTATCGAGGCCTATGACTGAAGGATTGGCATTACCGTTAGATATCGCAATCAAAGGCAGATGATCCGCTAATTTCGATAACACTTGATGCGTCTCTTCAGGAACATCAATGAGATTGCGTAATCGGAGGGTTTCAGCAATCGCTGAATCCGCAGCTTCTACCGCTTGCTCGCGCCCGTATCCTAACGACATTAACCCTGTTTCAACCTGTTTATGGCGCCAAAGAGTGACATCATGAATTAAATCAGGAAACTTGATAGCCACTTCTTTTTTCACTGCAAGCCACCAGCCTTCAGGCTGATTATTGGTCACGGGATGGTTCTGTCCCATCCACTGCCGAAATTGCTGCTCTAAATACTGAATAACGGGACGATTGTTATACAGGGTGTCATCAAGGTCGAAGGTCATCGCCTTAATCTCAGGCAACCGACGGAAAAAATGCATATTAGTTAGTCCTTATGTTTTTTCTTCGCTCTTGGGTGAGCCTGATCATACACCTGAGCTAGGTGCTGAAAATCGAGGTGGGTGTAGATTTGTGTAGTCGAGATATTTTCATGCCCAAGTAACTCTTGCACTGCACGAAGATTATTACTCGATTCAAGCACATGTGTTGCAAAAGAATGGCGTAGCTTGTGCGGGCTAATATGACTATTCACTGCTTGTTTTTGCCCCCATTCAGCCATCCGTTTCTGCACATTACGATGAGAGATACGTATTCCACGCTGAGAAACAAAGAGAGCAGACTCATCACCATTGGCAAATTGTCCACGGACTTTCATCCATCGGGCAACCCACTCACGAGCCATACCAGAAAAAGGGACTTTGCGCTCTTTGTCGCCTTTACCAATTACGCGAATTTCACCGCGACTAACACTGATATCCTTAACATTGATACTGACTAACTCGGCTAAACGCAAACCAGCGCCATACATTAGTTCCATCATGGCTCTATCGCGGATAGCGAGCGGATCATCGTCCTTTACTTCAAGTAACTGTGCGACTTCATCAACATCAAGGTTTTTGGGCAATGGACGTTGTTTCTTAGGCGCAGACACTCCTTTTGCTGGGTTCGCTGCCAAAATGCCTCTAAGGATAAGAAAATCAAAAAAGCTACGAAGAGAAGAAAGATGAGTAGCAATACTGCTCGCTTTCATCCCTTTACGCATCATTTTTCCCGTCAGCTGTCTAACCCAAGCAGCATCCACTTTTTCCCAGGATAATACTTTGAGATCAACAAGTTGTTCTGCCATCGCTTCGAGGTGCTGCTTGTAGTTACGTTGGGTATATAAACTCAACCCTTTTTCACTACGAAGGTACTCATAAAAAGCCACTAACGGGTTACTTAAACTGGAGGGTAGCTCTTCGTGAACCTGACTCATATTACACACCTCGCCAGGGAAGTGTATTAATTAAATGAGTTAACACAACGGATAAGTGGCGCAAAAACAGCGTATCCATACAAGGCTGAAAATGACCACCATCTTCACTAGAGAAAGCCAAAATACCATGACCAATATCGGTTGATAATGGTAACACAGCATAAGAGCCAAACTCAGGTGCACGTGCGGCTTCACCAAACAAAGCATCTCGATCAACACGCTTTAATCTGCCAAGAAAAGCTTGTTTACCATTAAAATGGTTAGTTGCGATACGTTGCCAATTAACAGGGTCTATTTGATAGGAAATTTCAGGTGCACCAAGAAAACGAACATAACTGCGAAGCCCTAACTCCGTCGCCGTACTAGCAATCGCTTTTATGACATCGACAACACAAGCTTTTTGTAATATCGAGTCCTGCAACGACATAAAAGCATGAAACGTTCTGTCATTAGCCGCAGCCAGAGACATTAGAGTCGTAATTTCTTCTTCTAACTCTTCAATTCTTTGTCGCTGGCGGTTCAGCTGCAGATGCACAAGAGATACTGCACCTTCATCTCTTGGTAAAGCGAGTTTATCGACCATTTCAGGTCGATGTTGGAAAAAATCGGGATGTTCTCGCAGATATTGTTCAATCATATCTGGAGTTAGCATTATGGTTTCTGTTTGTGACACGAGATTCCTAATCTAACAAGAAAGTTGACCATCATAAATATGAGCCGCAGGACCAGTCATGAACAGTGGCTTACCCGGTCCGTTCCAACGAATTTTTAATTCACCACCGGGCAAATGGACCTTGACGGATTCGTTTAACAGCCCTTGAGTAATGCCTACTGCGACAGCACCGCAAGCACCGCTACCACAGGCCTGCGTCTCTCCAGCTCCACGCTCATAGACTCTGAGACGAACTTCATCACGACTAACAATTTGCATGAAGCCAGCATTCACACGTTCAGGGAAGCGTTCATGAGACTCAAGTAAAGGCCCCAATGTTTCTACATCAGCCGTATCTACATCATCAACAACGGTTACCACGTGCGGGTTGCCCATACTCACTGCCCCACAGAACAGCGTAGCATCACCGGCACGCATGATGTACGTTTTTTCAAACTGCTTAGCCTTAAATGGAATTTTGCTTGGTTCAAATTCAGGCACACCCATGTTGACCGTTATAAAGTCATTCTCTTCAACGTTGAGTACCATCTTGCCTTTCTTAGTGCTCACATTGATGCTGTATTTATTGGTCAATCCTTTCATTCTGACAAAGCGCGCGAAACAACGGGCACCATTGCCACACTGCTCGACTTCACTGCCATCAGCATTGAAGATACGATAGTGAAAATCAGTTTCAGGATCATAGGGAGCTTCGACCACAAGTAGCTGGTCAAAGCCAACACCAGTATGTCGATCCGACATACGTCGGATCAACTCAGGTGAAAAAAAGATGTTTTGGGTAATACAGTCAACGACCATGAAATCGTTACCCAAACCATGCATTTTAGAAAAGTGAAAATGCATATACGTAATTACTCCGGAAGCACGCTCTCTAACGCCCACAGACTGGACAATTCTTCTCTCTTACGAACAACATAATGCTTGTCACCGTCAACCATGATTTCTGCAGCACGAGTGCGAGAGTTATAGTTCGACGACATTGAGAAACCGTACGCTCCGGCAGAACGAACCGCCAATAAATCGCCTTCTTCCAAAACCAACTCACGATCTTTACCTAACCAGTCACCAGTTTCACAAATAGGACCAACTAAATCATACGTTTTAGCATCACCTTTACGTGGAGAAACAGGAATAATAGCCTGCCACGCCTGATATAACGCCGGACGCATTAAGTCATTCATTGCTGCATCAATGATAGCAAAGTTCTTATATTGAGTGTGTTTTAGGAACTCAACTTTAGTAAGAAGTACACCCGCATTAGCAGCAATAGCTCGACCAGGTTCAAACACCAATTCCAGATCCTGATGATTCTCGAGACGCGACATCAACGCTTTCGCATACTCGGCAGGTTGTGGTGGTGTTTCACCGTTATACGTTACGCCTAAGCCACCGCCGACATCAAGATGCTTAACCTGAATACCGATCGCTTTTAGCTTATCAATCAATACTAAAAGGCGATCAACAGCATCAATAAACGGAGTAATTTCGGTGAGCTGAGAACCAATATGACAATCAATTCCCTTAACATTTAAGTGCTCTAATGAATTAGCAAGTTCGTATACTTCAGGCGCACGTTCATAAGAAATACCGAATTTATTGTCGCGTAATCCAGTTGAAATATAAGGGTGTGTTTTAGCATCAACATCTGGATTAATACGCAGTGAGATAGGCGCCTTAACCCCTAATTTACCTGCCACCTTATTGATGCGCTCTAATTCAGGCTCGGACTCAACATTAAAACACTTAATATTAAGTTCCAACGCACGCTGAATTTCAGAGTCCGTTTTCGCAACACCAGAAAAAACCACTTTCGCTGGATCGCCACCAGCGGCGATAACACGCTCTAATTCACCAACAGAGACGATATCAAAGCCGGAACCGAGTCTGGCTAATGTGTTTAGCACACCAATGTTAGAGTTTGCTTTAACGGCATAACAAATTAAGTGCGGGTGATCTGCAACAGCTTGGTCAAACGCTTTCCAGTGACGCTCTAAAGTGGCACGTGAATAAACGTAAAGAGGCGTTCCGTGCTGCTCAGCAAGTTGGCTTAAATTGACGTTCTCTGCCCAAAGCTGGCCATCGTCCTGATAATTAAAATAATCCAAAATATTTATCCTTTAAAAAATCATCAATTGTTATGGTTGTGTTTGTTCGCTTTGTGGCGAGTCTTTGGGCATATACAATGGGCCTGTCTGGCCACACCCAGATAAAGCTAGCATGCTTAGCATAAAAAGTGCAGTGATAACCTTTTTCATTTTCATATACGTGATTATTAAATCAATGCCCCCTATAATCGCATCACACTCAGGAAAAGCAATAGGACTTTCAGATGAACGATACCGAATTTCATCAACTTGTGGATATTCAATTTAGTACACTAGAGGAATTGATCGATGATTCCGGCGCGGATATTGACTACGAAGTGACGGGCAATGTCATGACTTTGGAATTTGAAGATCGCAGTCAGATTGTCATTAACCGTCAAGAGCCAATGCATGAAATCTGGCTAGCATCAAAATCAGGAGGATTTCATTTCCAGCTTAAAGATGAAAAATGGATTTGCTCTAAAACAGAAAAAGAGTTTTTGCAGTTAGTTAAAGACGAATGCCAAAAACACGCAGACGAAGAGATTGAGTGGGAATAAACAGCACAAGTTTTACAACTATGCGTTAACAACCTCACCAGGACGAGGGCTTGATGATGAGTCGCTTCGGTAAGGAGCGACGTAGCTTGAACCGTCCTCAGCCTTCACGATTTGATAGTACTGTGGCAGATTGAAGTTAATAAATTTAGACGCGACAGTATTATCGTGTTTAACCGAGGTATAGAACGTATTTACGTTAGCAATCATCTCATCTTTGCTGCCACGGAACTGATGATAGACTTCAACACGATTAGATTCGTCCAATACGTAAATATTAAATCCTTTCTCACCATCTTCGAAGAAGAACTGGATCAGACCTTCGCTCGCAAAACCGTCAATAACATCAGGTAAATGGTAGTCTTGCTCTTTATCTAACATCAACAATGGAGAGCCAGTCAGTTTATTCGTCGAAATACTACGATAGAAGTCGACCGAGTTCTCTAGCTTTTGCACTGACACACCGCGGCGCTCAAAAAAGAGACCATACATCTGATCTGCAATCCGTAGAGCTTTAAATCGGCGTCGACGCTGCTGTTCAACAGGTTTAAGACGTAAGTCGATGCACTCAGCAAGTAGCTGGTACACGGCATTTCTCATCACACCACGTAGGTTCTGACTGTAGCAAAATACGTCAACTGACTCAGGGGGGATCGCATCTTGGTGCATCTTACACAGAACGGTTTTCAATGCCTCCAGCATGGCTGTCTCACCACGAAAGTGAAGCGTTCGAACTTCTTGCCAAGAGTTCCTATACACCAAATCGACACTTCCTATCAGGCAACGTGACTCTTCACCAAAACTCAGCATATCAACATTTTTCAGATCCACTTTAAGCGTCCGGCTTTCCAGCTCCATTGTGGGATCATTTTCAAAATTGATAAACATTGCTAACTGGCGAATTTCACAAGGACTACCCAATGCCTGCATTGTCGGACGGCTTTTGTGCATCGAAAACGTATTTCTCAAGTCACTAACCATCTGATAAAACTTATCGATATCCAGGTGAGCATCACGAACTATTGCATGCAGACGAGTCGATTCAGTGATCAAGCCATTAAAAAATGCCCACGCAACGATTTTACTTAAGTACTCGTTCTGCTCAAGATACTTTTGCCTGAACATTTTGCTTGGCTCGATAGGTGCTTTGAAAAGATACCAGCCGGCAGGATTACTGCGGCCTTTACGAACCTCAATAAAAGTCAGATCAGGTTCATGCAAATCAGGAGAGATTTGTGGATTGAGTAAGGTAACTTTACCAGGAAGAACTTCAAACGCAGCATACAGTTTACGCGCTAAGATCGAGATATCTTGAGGGCTGATTGAAGAGGTTATATCGTTACGACGAGCGAACTGAATTAAGTTACGGTAGCTCTGCATCAATGCATCCAGAAGACGCGTATGCATCACTTTAACCTGTTCCACTTTCCAGTTACGGCGATTGTCGAGACTTTCAATCGTATCGGTATCCCATTGCCATTTTGACAAGAGATCACCCAACGCTTCTCGACGCCATGCCACTGAACCTGGCCCAGGTTGACGCGACAATTTTTCGTGTGTTTTTAGATAGAAACAGCGCCTAACCAGATCAAGTCTCTCAGTATCTCCGATGCGCTCTAGATACAGAGTCACCTTTTCCAGCATCAGATAATACGCATCCATACTATAGAGATCGGGTTCATGCGTAAAAAAGCGGCGTTTTGTATCAATACTTAACAGCTGTGTATGAGGATATTCCCACGAATAAGCTTCAAGCAGAATCGCTTTTAATACCGACTTATAAGGAGAGTCGATACTTTTATACAGTTGCCATAGACTCGCGCCAAAGTATTCTTCAGCCGGAATATGATTCAAACGGCCGAAGTCAATCCAGTCACTGCAATCAATATAATCTTTACTGCACAGCTCCGTAACGTATTCGTCGTAGCAGCCTTCCATTTCAGGAGGAACAATTTGCCATAACAAGCGTTTACCCGCTAAGCGTACTGCAGAACGATAGAATTCATCGAGTAACAAAAGATGTTGTGACGAACCACAGTTATCACCTGTCATCTCTTCCGATAAGTTATGGCGAAAACGTTCTTCGTCCATCAAGAAGAAATTAGCTTCAACACCTTGTGTTTTAGCCCAGTCCGTTATCAATGCACACTTATTGTTCAGTCTTTCTCTGTCCAATTCAGACATTGAAGAACAGATACATACCCAAATATCCAGATCACTAGAAGTACTTTGCCCAATAGACGATGTACTACCCATAGTATAAAGAGCCTGAATCTGAGGCTGTGCAGAAGACGTAAGATGATGACCTAAGGTCAACTCCATATCATCAATAAACTGCTGCTGAACTTCCTCAGGCTCAAATCCCCAAACACCACACGGCGCTTCGGCATCAAAATAACCAGGAATTAATGGGTGATTAAAATGGAACAGACTGGGAATAAGACGGAATACACGCTGACTTTGCAAATCCATAACAGCAAGCGCACGATCAGTCCGTTGCCTGTTTAGGTTGTCTAGTCTCTGAATTAAAATTTGCGTGTATGCTTGCAAGGGATATTCCTTGATTGAAATGTAACTGTAAGAATTGATTACAGTTTACTCGAAATAACCATCAAAACGTGATCAGTTTAACATTTTTTAAGCACCATCGTAAAGCAAATTCCAAGTTACAATTCACTCATTTGGGGCAACTCATCACACCTTTTGTTAAAGGGCCTATAGTTTCTTATTTCACTGCCCTGATTAATAATGGCTCATTTCATAAACAAGATCCATATCACACTATTTTAGTCGATAACTCACATTTTGCATGGAATCAAATTTGTTATTTCGAATAACTTCTGTCGTAAGCGGTTTGAATGGTAGGATATAGTCAAATTCATCAAGAAATTATTATCACATGACACAGACAGCCCCAATCAAAATTGCAACCCGTAAAAGCCCTCTTGCGCTTTGGCAAGCAGAATTTGTAAAAGCAAAATTACAAGAAGCTCATCCAGGCCTTGAGGTAGAGCTTGTCACCATGGTGACCAAGGGTGATATTATTCTTGATACTCCACTAGCGAAAGTCGGCGGTAAAGGGCTGTTTGTTAAAGAGCTTGAACAGGCTATGCTCGACGGTAGAGCCGATCTCGCGGTCCATTCAATGAAAGATGTTCCGGTTGAATTCCCTTCTGGTCTTGGGCTGGTCACTATATGTGAGCGAGAAGATCCAACTGATGCTTTCGTTTCCAATCTATACAACAATGTCGATGAGCTACCAGAAGGCGCGACAGTAGGCACTTGTAGTCTACGTCGACAATGCCAGCTGAAAGCAAGACGTCCAGACCTGATTATTAAAGATCTGCGTGGTAATGTTGGAACCCGACTAGGTAAGCTGGATGCAGGTGAATTTGATGCAATCATACTGGCTTCAGCAGGCTTAAAGAGATTAGGTCTTGTAGAACGTATCAAATCACGCCTTACTCCTGAAGAATCTCTGCCTGCAGTTGGTCAAGGAGCTGTCGGCATTGAATGTCGACTTGATGATGAAAGACTGATTGAACTCCTTAAGCCACTCAACCATCAGGATACGGTCGATCGCGTTCTATGCGAAAGAGCAATGAATAATACGCTTGAAGGTGGCTGTCAGGTTCCTATCGGCAGTTACTCTGAGTTAGAGGGTGACACACTTTGGCTACGAGCTTTAGTTGGTCAACCCGACGGGGCAAAGGTTGTACAGGGAGAGATTCGGGGACCTCGTACAGAAGCCGAAACACTCGGAAAAGCATTGGCAGAAGAATTACTTTCTAAAGGTGCGAAAGAAATTCTAACTGCGCTCTATGAATAAAGGTATGACGTGACTGTTCTTGTTACTCGACCAAATCCACAAGGAGAGGAGCTCTGCTCTCTCCTTCAAAATCAGGGAATAGCGACTAGCTATCTTCCGCTGATTGAGTTTCAAGCTCAAGAAAGCCCTAATTTAGGTCACGTCCTTCCTCAAGCAGATATCATCATCGCAGTTAGCCAACCAGCAGCGCTCTATACACAACAATGGTTAAATGAAAACGCCTGCAACTGGCCGCAAACGTCTCGATATCTTGCCATTGGTCAAAAAACCGCACGACTTTTAAGAAAATTATCGCAACAACAGGTAGACTATCCAGCACACGGAGATAGTGAGAACCTGTTGTCACATCCGTTACTTAACGATGTTAATCAACAGAATATCGTCATATTGAGAGGAAACGGTGGCCGAGAATACTTGGCAGATCAATTAATCAAACGTGGCGCTAAGGTAGAATATTGCGAAGTCTATCGTCGAGCATTTATTCCATTTGAAGCGAGTGTTATGGTACCTCAGTGGCAAGATCAGGATGTTGACCACATTGTTTTTACCAGTGAAGAACAACTACGCTTTTTCGTTAATAAGATACCCGGGCAGCTCCATGCCTGGATGGTAGGCTTGTCTGTCTTCGTTCCAAGTGAACGAATAGCGCAAGTGGCAAAAGGAATTGGATTTCAGAATACCATTGTTGTCGGTAGCGCCAACAATTTCGATTTAATGGCTGCCATTCAGCCGAAAGTGATAGGAATACTTAATGACAACCAACAACACAACGCCAGAGACAAATAATAAGGATCAGAAACATCCCCAAGAGGATGCGACTAAAAATCAGACCTCGACAACAACGGAGCAATCACCGCTTGCTGCTGAATATCAGCAATTACAGAAGCAATCTAAGAAAGGTGTAAAACTCGCGAGCCTGGCCATCGTTATTTCTATTATCCTTAGTGGCGGCATCGTCGCTTATACTCAGCAGCATTATCAGTCTCAAATCTCATCTCTGCAGAGTGAACTTCAGCAAACTCAACAACAGTTAAAACAGCAACTGGATGCTTCATTAAAACAAGCGCAAAGTATCGCTGATAACGCGGTAAATAAAACAGAAACAGAAGTCGCTCAACAGCATAAGAGTATCGAAAGCCTTCAGTTGGCTTTAGCCGAAGTCAAAGGAAGAAGACCTAATGACTGGCTGTTAGCTGAATCGGATTACCTGGTAAAATTGGCGGGTAGAAAACTGTTCCTCGAGCACGATCCTGAAAGCGCAACTCAACTCATGGAAAGTGCCGATCAACGTATCGCTGCCCTCAATGACCCTAGTTTAGTTCCTCTTCGAAAATTGATGGCTGAAGACATCACAACACTTAAAGCGATTCCTCTAATCGATAAAGATGGACTGGTACTTCGTTTAACCAGTCTTTCTCAGCAAGTTGACCAACTACCACTCGCTAACGCAATTCTGCCAGAAGCCGTAGAGCAGAAAAAAGAAGAAGTCACTGGTGATGTCAATAATTGGCGTACCAATTTACTGACTTCCGCTAAAAACTTTGCCGATAAGTTCATTACTTTCCGCACCCGTGATGGTAATGCTATTCCTCTACTGTCACCAGAACAGCACTTCTTCCTCAGAGAAAACCTGAAAATGAAGATAGAGACAGCGATCAAAGCGGTCTATGATGAGCAACAGGAAATTTATACAACCTCCTTAGAAACGGCCAATAAGTGGTCAACATCGTATTTGAACCAAAGTGACAATGGTGTTGCTGAATTTAATAAGGCACTGCTTTCACTAAGCAAGCAAAATATTGAAGTGACATACCCTGTAAAATTGAAATCTCAGACTCAACTTACCGATGTAATCAGTCAACGTTTACGTCGTCAGGTAACCAGCTTAATCAAGGAGGATAAAGAATGATTCGAATAGTCTTTCTATTTATCGTTCTTGGATTAGGTTTATACGCCGGAACAGAGTATGCAGGCGAACAAGGGTATGTCCTTATTTCTGTTGCCAACAAAACAATAGAAATGAGTGTCACAACACTGGTCATATTCGTTGTGCTAGCGTTAGCCGCCTTGTTTATCGTTGAATTCATTATTAAGCGCCTGCTAAGAGCAAGCTCAGATACATGGAATTGGTTTAGTATTCGTAAGCTTAAGCGCTCTCGCCGCCTGACAAATGAAGGTATCCTGAAATTGATGGAAGGCGATTGGAAACAAGCCGAGCAAAAAGTCACTCGTTGGGCAAAGCACCACGATACCCCCGTCTTATGCTACTTAGTTGCGGCTCAAGCTGCACTTGAGCAAGGAGACAATAATAAGCGCGATAAGTATCTGGCATTGGCCGCTGAACAGAACGATGCACATTTAGCAGTCGAGTTAACAAGAGCAAAACAATATGTTCAGTCTGAAGACTATGTTCTGGCCGAGCAGTCACTGAGCGGCGTAGCTCACAGCTACCCACAAAATCCAATTCTGCTATCACTGCTTAAAGTGATCTACGTGAAACTGGGGAAATGGGAGGCTCTTTTAGGTTTAATTGAAGATCTGAAAAAAACAAAATCTGCCTCAGAATATGAACTGCAAAATTTGACCGACCAAGCTTACTGTGGCCTGCTATCCGAAATGTCTGAGCAAAGAGGTACTGAGGGTCTGATTGATCGCTGGAATGAACTACCCAAAGCAGCTCGTGCTTCTAGTGTCATTCGTGGACACTTGGTTCGTTTACTACTGGCTCGTAACGCCGATGATGAAGCTTATCGCCTGATTAAAGAGCACATCAAAAAACACCCAAATTCTGAACTCTATGGGTTGTTGCCAGAACTGAATCTTGCCAGTGATAAATCGACCATTCATTTGTTGGAAAATTCACTACGTAAAGACGCCAATAATGCTGAAGCGCATAGTGCATTAGGTAGAATCTATCTAGAGCAGAAAAACTGGGCTCAGGCTCAAGAAGAGTTTGAACTGGCGCTAGCGGTTCGACCAAGCGTCAATGACTATGGGTATCTCTCAACAGCTCTAGAGAAACAGAATAAGCATGCAGATGCTCATAATGTAAGTAAGAAAGCGATAGCTCTAATTACCGATCAATAGCTCTATGGAGTCATGACCAAATCTAAAAAAACCAAGCAATTATGCTTGGTTTTTTATTGATACTCATGAAAAGGAAAGTTAAATCACTCTAGAAAACTGCTGCTGGCGCGCCCTACTGCGCAGATATTTATCAAAACACATGCAAATGTTTCTAATAAGCAATCGACCTTTCGGTGTTACCCTGAGTAAATTCCCTTCGTCTACCACCAGTTCGTCACTTAAGAATGGCTCTAATAGCCCAATATCCTCAGCGAAATAGCGTTCAAATATGACTCTAAACTGTCTCTCTATCGCTCTTTTATCAAGACGGAAATTACAGATAAGCTGTTTAATAACTTCACGACGAATGAGGTCATCTTTTTCAAGCAATAAGCCTTTCCATAATGCATGACGCTGAGCGTTGACCTGTGCATAGTAGGCTTTTAAATCTTTCTGATTCTGAGCGTAAGTATCACCAACCATAGATATTGCTGACACACCAAAACCAATAAGATCATTGTCTCCATGAGTAGTGTAGCCTTGGAAATTACGATGCAATACCCCATTACGCTGAGCAATCGCCAGCTCATCATCAGGCAAGGCAAAATGGTCCATGCCGATAAATTGATAACCCGCTAATGTCAGTTTCTTTATCGTCGTTTGCAGAATCGCCATCTTTTCAGAAGCTTGAGGTAAGTCTTCGTCTTTAATTTTTCTCTGGGCAGCAAATAGCTGCGGCATGTGAGCATAATTAAAAATAGACAGTCGACTAGGACGAATCTTTAGGATTTGATCCAGTGTTTCAGAAAAACTTTGCACAGTTTGTTTAGGTAGGCCGTAAATCAAATCGATATTTGTCGAACGGAATCCAAGCTCCTGTGCTTTTGTCATCAAGTCAAAGATAAATTCTTCGTCCTGCTCACGATTCACCAGTTTTTGAACTTCTTTATTAAAGTCCTGAACACCAATACTCAGACGATTGAACCCTTCCTCTCTTAAATGTTCAAGGAGGTCAATTTCAATTTCGCGTGGATCCACTTCTATACTAATTTCAGCATTCTCAGCAAAATGAAATTCCTGGCGTAACAGCGCCATCAGACGGCTGATTTGAGCAACATTTAGAAATGTAGGGGTACCTCCACCAAAATGGAGCTGATTCACTTCGCGCCCAAACATCAATGACGCTCTTTGGCGAATTTCGTAGTCTAGAATATCGAGGTATTCGTCTGCTTTCTCACTATGGCGCGTAACAACTTTATTACAGCCACAGTAATAGCAAAGTTTGTGACAGAAAGGGATATGAACGTATAAAGACAGTGGACGCTCAGGATACTGAGTACAAGCCATATCAAAGTCAGCAATGGTAAAAGCTTCATGAAACTCCACTGCGGTTGGATAGGATGTGTAGCGTGGACCAGAGTAGTTATACTTTTCTAGTATTTTCTGATCCCAAACAATCTGCTCATTGTTTTCCGATTTGTACACCATTGTTCACTGTCCACAAAAACTACGACTGGTTACTATTTTGCCATATCGAAAAAAAAAGACGTCACTTAGAACTCAAATGTTGGAAAAATAAGGTCGAAAGTGCAATCTGGATCACTATTTGATCGAAAAATTACACCATCTGTATGTCAATTTGATTATTAAGTGGCCGTACATTTTCTTTAAGCTCTTTAAGCTCGCTCACGATCGAGTCACTCAAACGGCTTTCGGCTTTCATTCGCTGCATATTTTGCTGCATGCGTTCTTTTTTCTCTAACGCCTGACGCTCTTCACCACGAGGCATGTCTTTCACCACGTGGTAAAGCTCAGATATTGCCGGATAGGTTTTATCAAAGTCGACCCGTTCTTCGCCCTGAACATAGTCCATAATGCAGTAGACTCGGATACTAATTTCTGACAGATCACATTGCCCCTGAATTCCGACGTTACAAAGCGTTTCAACGTTTTCAAAAATGTTGGCATTACGCTTCTGAATGGCAAGTTTCATTTGTTGTGCCTGTAACTGTTTCTGCTTCTTAAGTTTAAGAAGAAGATAAGCAGCATACGATGCCAATGCGACAATAATAATTGCACCAATTACAGCTAAAACAGTTACATTCATCCTAACTCACCTTTTACTTTTCTAAATTATCTACATCTAGGTTTTCAAATCTTGAGAGTAAGTCATCTTCCGAATCGTTTGAAGAAACTTTGCCCTTTTTCTGTGACTGAGATTCATCATTCACTTGCTCTGACGAATCTTCTTCAAATAAACCGAGCTGCTTCATTAACTGTTCAATGCGATCTAGCTTCTCATCGACGTATTTCTGTAAACCCTCACCAAGCGTATCACCGTTATCTAGGCGATCTAATAAGACATTTAATTGTGCGTCATTTTCTAACATGTCCAACTCTTTCTCTGCGTTCTCACGCTTCTGTTGTTTGGACAATTTTTGTGGTGCTTCAACAATCAACGGGATTTTTTTCTTACTGC
The DNA here is from genome assembly GCF_003856525.1 of Vibrio viridaestus. Taxonomy (GTDB): domain Bacteria; phylum Pseudomonadota; class Gammaproteobacteria; order Enterobacterales; family Vibrionaceae; genus Vibrio; species Vibrio viridaestus. Next base: position 55,009 of record NZ_RJVQ01000012.1, on the reverse strand, counting down.
CGATGCGCGGATCTTTCACCTTACGGCCTAAAATATCCTCTTGCTTGGCTTCTTGAGAATGACGGCTGCCAGACTTTAATCCTTTTCTTTTTTTCTGCTTCTTCAAGTCACGACCCAACTGATCTGACGTAGAACGCTCACGTATTACAATGACATCAGTGTTTCCAGCTGATCTTGCTTTCTTTTTTCGACTCATAATTCAGGAACCTTAAATAAGATGACATCGTTGCCAATAAACTCTAGTTCGAGCTGATCCCGCTCTGCCAAATATTCGAACGTATTACGACTATAGAATCTCACATGGGTGAGATCGCTTTTATAGTGCCACGTCGCAAATGCATCTACATCTTTGACTAGTTTGGTCATCAATCCAATCCAGCCACCTGGCTTAACTAATTTTAGCCACGATTTCCAGACAATGTCTGGTTCAAAAATATGTTCGATGACCTCAGTAGATACCATAAAATCATACTGCCGTTCTAATGAGGATACATCGGGATAATAATATATGTCGTACAGCGACATCTGCTTCCCGCTTTCTTGAAACATATGAGCTAAAGCGGGCCCCGGACCACAACCAAAATCCAACCCAGATGCATCTGCTGCGACTCGATTAGAAATAGGTTCATAAACCCGAGAGAGAAAACGACGATAACGTTCATCATAAATATCGTTTTCATGTAAATCATAGAAAGATTTTTCGTCCTTCTCCGGTAAAAGATAGTCGGAACCAACAAACACTAATTCACAACGTTTACATTGCCAATATTCCCGACTTTTGTCGGTATGGTAGTGATGTATTTGGTCGCTATGACATAGTGGACAATCAGACATCAGACTCTCCTTTGTAAAGGGAAGCGCAAGATACCAGAAATGGCGATTAGAGTGGAGGGGAAAAGGTGATTTTTTCAACGATATTGCAACAACAGGGTATAAAAAAAGCGATAGAGCCCTCTATCGCTTTCTAAATCTGGCACTGGTGCCAAAAGAGTAACACAACTGAATTGTGTACAAGTGTCCATTTGTTTTAGGTGCTTTCCGTGCGAATGTTGTTTGTCATCATCCTGATGAGTTTTGCTTTCCCTGGAAAACTTCACTGTTTCAGAGCACATCCCAAGCCTGGTCCTTTACGTCCCGAATCCATGCGGCTAAGTCAACCATCCTTGTCTAATAGATATCCTATCTACTAAACATTCCCCCCGATACTATAAAAAATAGATAGATGCAGGGTGGTCGCTCCGTTTCTGGAGAAGTACTTTACGCTAAAAATTGTAATGGACAAGATGCTGGACTAGGACACAGATCACGTACTGTCAAATAAGTTTAAAATATCATTATTTTTCAGTTAATTAATAACAATAAAAATAGAATAGAAAATCTTCAAAATGGTGGATATCTCACATAATGTGCAGAGATTTAATTTGTATCAGTATGGTGGCAAAGGCTCTCTTTATATCTAAAGCGCATAAAACTTCCAGCTTATAACCAGCATCATGATATAATTGAGCCAATAGTCTTTAAGTATACTGTTCACGGCATTCACGTGATGGAGTCCATTTTGAGCGTAAAAATTCATTATCAAAACACGCACTTTATTACCAGCGCACCAGATATCCGCCATTTACCAGCGGATGAAGGCATTGAGATCGCATTCGCAGGACGCTCAAATGCGGGAAAATCTAGCTCACTTAATAAGCTAACAAATCAAAGAAGCCTAGCGAAAACCAGTAAAACACCGGGGCGAACTCAACTTATCAATTTATTTGAGGTTGCGCCGGGATGTAATATCGTCGATTTACCTGGGTATGGATTCGCTCAAGTTCCTATTGAGATGAAAAAGAAATGGCAAAAGTCATTGGGTGAATACCTGCAGCAAAGACAGTCACTCAAGGGATTAGTCGTATTAATGGATATCCGCCATCCAATGAAAGATTTGGACCAGCAGCTGATATTCTGGGCTGTAGAATGTCAGATACCAGTACAGGTTCTCCTAACAAAGGCGGATAAGCTTAAAAGTGGAGCAAGAAAGGCACAGGTTCTAAAAATTAAAAAAGACGCAATTGGTTTTGGCGGAGAAGTCTACGTCGATGCATTTTCATCGCAAAATGGCCTTGGTGTAGACACACTTCGAAGCCGTCTCGATTCTTGGTTTGCTCCAGCATTGGTAGCGCAGGAAATCGAAGACTCTCTTGATGATGACATCGAGCCACCAGTAGAAGAATAAGTATCTATTGTCCGAAAGGCATGATTATTTTCTTTCGGACAATAAAAACCCCGCCATCCTGGCAGGGTAACGGGAGAGATATTGAATTTCTTATTATTCGTTGTTGTATAATAAGCATCGCCCACAATTCGCTATTTAGCAAATTTCCCTTCACATTTTCTGATATAAATATTAGTCATAAATTTCAAATAGTTATATGAATATCGCATCCAATTCATCTTTATTTTCGTAAAGAATTAAGATTTTTGTGAAAGGAATAAAATTACAGAACCATTATTGAAATCGTTATATAAGTAGCAAGCTTTAATCGCAGAAGATTTCTCGGAGAAAGAGGTTTGGCGGATAATGATGAATTTTAAGTCATTGATATTTTTGTTTTTTACATGAAAAAACGCCCCGCTCAAAAACTGAGCGGGGCGGCTGAATCAGCCTAATCCAATAACGTGAAACAAAAGGTCTGAAAGATAGAACATCTTACCTCTGTACCCTACGAGTATTAATTTACAACAAATCGACCGAAAATCAAACTTTTTTTGTAGTTTTTTTTCATATTTTTTTTACCCAACCACATAAAAACATGATCTAAAACAACTTTGTTTCAGTAAAAAAAAAGCTAGCGTTTGTGCGCTAGCTCATGTTTATTTGTCAAATATGATTAAAATTTGTCTAGTGAGCCTGTTCCCAGTTATCTCCACGCCCAACTTCCGCTAGTAGTGGGACAGACAGCTCTGCTGCAGATTCCATCAGTTTTTGTATTTTACTTTCAATTTTGGTGATTGATGACTCTTCAACCTCAAATACCAATTCATCGTGAACTTGCATTAAGAGACGAACCTTTCCATCACCTTCTTGCTGTATCCACTCATCAACTAACAGCATCGCCTTCTTGATAATGTCTGCAGCGGTTCCCTGCATAGGTGCATTAATAGCAGCCCTCTCTGCAGCCTTGCGACGCATACCATTCCCAGATTTAATTTCCGGCAGATATAAACGTCGACCGAACAGAGTCTCTACATAACCTTTATCGCTAGCAGTGCTGCGAGTATCTTCCATGTACTGCATCACACCAGGATAACGCTCAAAGTAGGTATTCATGTATTGCTGAGCTTCTCCACGAGGAATACCCAGTTGTTTGGCCAAACCAAACGCACTCATCCCATAAATCAGCCCAAAGTTAACCGCTTTCGCGCGACGGCGCTGCTCACTAGAAACTTGATCAATCGAAACGCCAAGTATTTCCGCAGCGGTTGCAGCATGGATATCTTTACCTTCAGTAAAAGCTTCAACAAGCGCCTTATCATTAGATAAGTGCGCCATAATCCGTAATTCAATCTGAGAATAATCGACAGCAACAATTTTCCAGCCTTTTGGCGCGACAAATGCCTGACGAATACGTCGTCCTTCTTCATTTCGTACTGGAATATTCTGCAAGTTTGGATCCGTTGAAGATAAACGCCCAGTAGCAGTAACAGCCTGGTGATAGGAAGTGTGTACACGGCCAGTCGCTTTATTGATCAAACGAGGTAGCTTATCGGTATAGGTCGATTTAAGCTTGGCCAAACCACGATACTCAAGAATCACTTTAGGCAGAGGATAATCTAAAGCCAACTCCTGCAATACTTCTTCATTTGTTGATGGCGTTCCCGATGGCGTTTTTTTCACGACAGGTAATGACATTTTTTCAAACAGAATCGCTTGTAACTGCTTTGGTGAACTGAGGTTAAACTCTTCCCCTGCCATCTCATAGGCAGTCTGTTCAAGTTCCGCTAATCGTTTTGTAATTTGTTCAGATTGTGTTTTCAATTTCGCAGCATCAATAAGGACACCGGTTCTTTCAATGCGTGACAATACAGGAACAAGAGGGACTTCCACAGTCTCATAGATCGTTTTCAGTGATTCGTCATTCGCGATTTCACCGTATATGCGATTATGGAGGCGTAAAGTCACATCAGCGTCTTCTGCGGCGTACTCACCGGCCTGCTCAAGGTCAATTTGATTGAACGTGAGTTGGTTCTTGCCTTTACCAGCAAGCTGCTCGAAAGAGATACAACTATGTTGTAGGAAGCGTAGCGCTAAACTATCCATATCATGTTTGCCCCCTACGCTGTTTAGGACGTAAGAAGCTAACATGGTATCGTGTTTGATGCCTTTAAGTTCAATGTCGTACCGAGCTAAAATACTCGCATCAAATTTGAGGTTCTGCCCTACTTTGGCTTTTGCTTCATTCTCAAGTAGTGGCTTTAGGCGAGCTAACACTGAGTCTCGATCTAATTGCGCAGGTGCATCAAGATAATCATGAGCAACAGGTAAATAAGCCGCTTTTCCTTCCTTGATGGCAAAAGATAAACCCACCAAATTGGCCGTCATGTAGTCTAGGCCATCGGTTTCGGTATCAAACGCAATTAAATCCGCATTCTCCAGTAAGTCTACCCATTTATCGAAGACCTCTTCACTGGTAATAACCTCGTACGCACTGCGATCGATGGCAACAGCAGAATACGATGTCGGTGTTGCTTTAGAAGAACCACTTTTCGGCTGAGTAAGTTTTTTCGCTGCCGCTTCGTCAGGTTTGATAACACCATCCCCACCTTCCAAAAGCTCATTCAACCACGATTTAAACGCAAGCTGGCCATAGAGTTCTATCAGCTTATCAGTGTCGGGGCTCGCTTTAGTTAATTCATGCGGTTGAAACTCCAACTCAACATCAAGCTTAATCGTCGCCAACTCATATGATAAAAATGCGTTGTCTTTATTGTCTTCCAGCTTCTTCGCCATGGTTTTCGAACCACGGAATCCAAGATCTGCAATATCATCCAAATGCTCGTACAAATCGCCGACACCACCAATTCCTTGCAGCAATGCAGTAGCTGTCTTGGCCCCAACGCCCGGAACACCAGGTATATTATCAACTTTGTCTCCCATCAGAGCGAGATAATCAATAATCAACTCGGGTGGAATGCCAAATTTTTCGATCACACCGTCGCGATCCATGATGACATTAGTCATGGTGTTGATCAGTGTAACGTTATCATCAACCAGTTGAGCCATATCCTTATCACCGGTACTTACCAATACTGGCATACCCGCTTTTGAAGCCTGAGAAGCAAGCGTTCCAATAACATCATCCGCTTCTACACCTTCAATCGCCAATAAGGGTAATCCCATCGCACGAATAATATTGTGTAGCGGTTCAATCTGAGAGCGTAATTCATCAGGCATTGGTGGTCGGTTTGCTTTATATTCAGCAAACAACTCATCGCGAAAGGTTTTTCCCTTAGCATCGAATACTACAGCAATATGTTCAGAATCTACCTGTCTGAGCAGACTACGAATCATATTAACTACACCATAAACAGCATTTGTTGGAATGGTTCCATTGCTCATAGTGCTTGGGAAAGCGTGAAACGCTCGATAAAGATAAGATGAGCCATCAACTAAAATCAGCGGCTTCTCAGGGATACTGGCCATAATTTATTAGAATCCAATCAATCTGTGCAGAAAGTCATTATTGGCGACTAGGATGCCACGATCAGTCAAAGTATTCCACGGTAACAGAGAGATACTCTTCTCAATCTCATACCACTCAATACCGTGAAATATTTACATGTGATATGAATAATCTTTGCACACAAAAAGATAGCCCATTGATTAAAAATCAATTAAATACATATAATTCATAAACTTACAAAGTTGGCACGTAACTGGCTTGATATAAATCACTAACTAAATATAGGAGGTTGCTATGCCAGCTAATACTAAAACCACTCAAGATAAAGCTCATGAGAAAATTGATAACACAGCAGATGCTGCTCATCGTAGTGTAGATTCGGTTTCTGAATCAGCGGAAAGAAATCGTGCGCACCTTCAAGAAGTATCAGAGCAAATCTCTCAGCAGGCTCAGAAAATGGCTGAGTCAGCGAAAGAACGTTCAGACAAAGTTGCAGAATCTGTCGGTTCGTATGCTAAAGAACATCCCATTAAAACAGTCGGTATGGCATTTCTTGCCGGTGCAGTAGTTGCAGGTCTCATCGGGAGACGTCGTTAATCACTGTGGAGAACGTCATGGATAATAATAATCCTGACCAACCAGCAGTTAATGACGAGAACGTATTCGAACGCCTGTTAGTCACTCATCAAGTATGGTTAAAACAGGTGCTCGGTCTCGCGGCACTGGAAGCGAAAATTTGGGCAGCTTCCGGTGCCCAGCTCATAGCGTTAATCTGTGGTGTCGTATTCCTTTCAATCACCGCTTGGCTTCTACTCATTACACTTGCTGCCGTTGCAGCTTGGCACTATGGCTTTTCTTTAATTGCTATTGTCACGACTGCGTTTGGTCTTGTTGTAATTTCAACTGTCTTGATGATGCTTTGGGTTAGGAAAACACTAAAAGCTATGGACATAAATAAGTTGTTGGATACTGTTATCCCCGATGATTGAGGAAGGTTTATGTTTTATATAAATGAAATGAAAAAAAAACGCGAAATTCTTTATGAATCGGCTCAAGTGACAAAACGCGCCGCCAAAACAGCCCGCCATCGTAGTCAGCAAAAAGTCCTGTCAGAACTATCTTCCAAAAAATCTCTCGCCTGCAGTTTTCTATTGGGTATGGCTTCAACAACCGAAACAACAAATCGCCACGTTCTGTCCAACATAGTAAACACGTTGCTTACTACCCTAAAGAGTGAATTAGCAATACAACTAGTCGATATCGCTCAACAAAATTTCTCACAAGACGACAAAACGACTAAGTAGCCCACAAAACTGTGGATAACTCTGTTTATACTTTTTATCCACAGACTACCCACATCCCAAAACCCAACCAAGATCAATTTTAACCCATTGTTTTTATTGTAAATAATTTCAGATCGCACAGAGCTAAATGGATCTTTAAAAGATCCCATACTGTGGAAAATAATTTCTCCTAACTATAAATTTGTGCGCAAAAATTAAACTTTTGGCATAAAAAAAGCGACATTCGAAAATGTCGCCTAGCATAAAATAGAAAGCCAATAATGTGTTTATCGCCTTCCTGATAAGCTATAAATTACACTGGAAGCAATGTGAGCAATGTCGTGTCAAAAAGAACTTTGTCAATCCCAAATGAAGAACGTCTGAAATATCATCTGTTTTTCTGTTTGAGAATTCCTTCATTCCCTAAGACAAGTTAATAATAATTATTCTCATTTATAGAGTCAAGCACTAAATGAGAAAAAGTCTCATTTAATTTTTACTATTGGCGATATAAACAAAAAAAGCTGGCGACTGCGCCAGCTTTTTGTATGAAATGAAATCAGATTACTCTTTTCTCAAGTGGGAAGCTTTTGCTCTCCCCTCTTCAGCTAACCATTCAGCAACGCGCTTAGTGAAGTATGTCAGAATGCCATCAGCACCAGCTCTCTTAAAACAAAGCAAAGACTCCATAATGGTTTCTTTTTCTTGGAGCCAACCATTATTAATTGCCGCCATATGCATCGCATACTCACCGGACACCTGATAGGCGAACGTAGGTACCTGAAGTTCTGTTTTTACGCGTCGAACAACATCTAGATATGGCATCCCAGGCTTAACCATCACCATATCAGCCCCTTCGCTAACATCCATTGCCACTTCATGAAGAGCTTCATCAGTATTAGCAGGATCCATTTGGTAATTTTTCTTATTACCGCCTTTTAAGTTGGCTGCGGAACCCACCGCATCACGGAAAGGACCATAATAATAAGACGCATATTTCGCAGAATAAGCCATGATCTGAGTATAGATAAAGCCGTGCTCTTCCAGTGCTTCACGAATTTTACCAATTCGACCATCCATCATATCAGATGGGGCTACAACATCCGCTCCAGCAGCAGCATGAGACAGAGCTTGCTTCACCAAAATTTCTGTTGTTTCTTCATTAAGAACATAACCATCTTCATCAATGATGCCATCTTGTCCATGGGTAGTATAAGGGTCTAACGCAACATCCGTAATCACCCCCATCTCTGGCACATGCTCTTTTAGAGCTTTCACTGCTCTTTGGACTAAACCTTCAGGATTATAAGCCTCAGCAGCATCTAACGTTTTAACGTCTTGATTAACTACTGGAAATAGCGCTAATGCAGGGACACCGAGGTTAGCCAGATATTGTGCTTCTTCGACTAGCAGATCGATAGACAGACGTTCAATACCAGGCATAGATTCAACAGCTTCACGTCGATCTTTTCCCATCAAAACAAAAACAGGGTAAATAAGATCGCTCACCGACAACTGATTCTCAGCCACTAATCTGCGGCTAAAATCATGTTTACGAATACGGCGCATACGACGTCCGGGAAACTCACCTTGAATCGAAACTGACATTTTATCTCCTTATTCATTATTGTGCGCAAAAGGCACAGCTCAGGCTTTGCTCAAAATAATACCACTGACTCTCTATTTCGGCATGAATTCCCGTTAGAAAAATGCCAAAATGATCTAAAAGAGCGCCTTTCAATGCTTTTATTCCACTCTTTTACAATCAATAAGTGAGTTTTCTATGATCGATACCCATGCCCATATTTACGCTGATGAGTTTAACCATGACCGAGATGAAATGGTGAAAAGAGCGATTGATCAGGGCATTGAAATGATCTTATTACCCAATATCGATTTAGATTCGATAGCACCTATGCTTGAGACCGAAAGACGCTATCCTGAGCTATGTCGTTCAATGATGGGGCTCCACCCTTGCTATGTTAAAGAAGATATAAAAGAGACACTAACGACCATCCACAACTGGTTTGAACAGCATAACTTTATCGCTGTCGGTGAAATTGGTATCGATTTATATTGGGACAAAACATTCAAGCGGGAACAAGAGTATGCGTTTGTCACTCAGTTAAACTGGGCCAAAGAACTTAACCTCCCTGTCGTCATACATACTCGAGACTCTATCGAAGAAACACTGACGCTTCTGAATACTGAACAAGATGGGTCGCTAAGTGGAGTATTCCATTGTTTTGGTGGATCAGTAGAAGAAGCGAAAGCGATCAACGACCTCAACTTTCATCTTGGTCTTGGTGGAGTATCCACTTTTAAAAACGGCGGTATGGACAAAGTGATTCCTCACCTTGATATGAACTATGTGATTCTGGAAACTGACTGCCCTTATCTGGCACCCGTCCCACATCGAGGAAAGCGTAACGAGCCCGCCTACACGGAACTCGTTGCTAAAAGGATTGCTGAATTACGAGATATCAGCGTTGCTGATGTAGACAAGATAACCACTAGTAACGCAAAAACGCTATTCAGGTTGTGATTGTTCTTCTTCTGGCTTTTTCGTATAAAAACGGGCGCACAATAAGCCAATTTCAAACAGCAGGCACATCGGTACAGCAAGTAGCGTCTGTGAAATAATATCGGGAGGCGTCAACAGCATCCCGACAATAAAGGCACACACCACAATATACGGGCGTTTTGCACTTAAATCTTGCGGTGTTGTTGCTCCCGTCCAGCACAACAGAATAATCGCGACAGGCACTTCAAAAGCCACACCAAACGCCATAAACAATGCCAAAACAAAATCTAAATAACTGGATATATCCGTCGCGTAAGTAACACCACCCAAGTTGATAGACGTAAAAAAGGCAAATATCAGAGGAAATACAACATAGTAGGCAAATGCGATTCCACAGTAGAACAGCAATGAACTCGAGACAAGCAACGGTAAAACAAGGCGCTTTTCATGTTTATACAGACCCGGTGCCACAAATCCCCATATCTGATAAAGAATATAAGGTACCGCCAGAAAACCTGCACTGATCAGTGTAAGTTTCATTGGCGTAAAAAACGGTGAAGTGACATTTGTTGCGATCATCGATGCACCCTGCGGCAATCGATCAATCAAAGGTTGGGCAATAAACTCATAAATATTATTTGAAAAATAAAATAGCGCAGCAAAAATTACGAGAACAAAAACAATACTGCGTAACAAGCGCTGCCTAAGCTCAAGAAGATGGCTAATCAACGGCTGCGTTTGATCATCATTCGACATAATTACTCACTTGCGAGACAACAATTTTGGTCAAACCCAAAAAGGTTAAGATTTAGAATGAGGTTGGTTTGCTTTCGAGTCAGAAGACATTTCGTTCTTTGGTGAATCATCTTCCTGATTTTCTTTCCCTGAAGCAGGCCTTTCGTAGGAGGACTGTACTTCAGTTACCGATTTTTTAAACGAATCAACAGATGAATGCAGTTCAGAAGAGAGCTCTTTCAGCCCCAGATTCTCTGACTGTTTAAGGTCATCCTGAAGCTCTTTTAGTTTTAGTTCCTGGGAGAGCTCGTTCTTGACGGAGTTCGCTGTTTGTCGAACTGCGTTTGTAAACTTCATCACAGAGCGAATCGCATTGGGTAACTTTTCAGGGCCAAGGACGACTAACCCAATAATGAAGATGAGAACGAGTTCCCAAAAACCAATATCAAACACGGTAGCCCCTATTATTCGTTAGGCTTATTTTTTTCAGATTTAGCTGTTGTATCATCAGCCATAGCATCTTTAAAGCCTTTGATTGCTCCGCCTAAATCACCACCAAGTCCGCGTAATTTTTTTGTTCCGAATAGTAGAATTACAATCGCTGCAATAATAAGCAGTTGCCAAATACTAATACCACCCATAATTATTTTCCTCTATATAGGTAAACTGTGTCCGCACTTATCTCTTTTTAACGACGATACAGACGCCAGCTCAAAGACCAACTAATAACACCAAGAACTCCGGTAGTCCACGACAAATCAGAGTGCTCACTCGTTACCAGAATTGTTGAACACACTATCAGTGTAGCACCAACCCCCAGCAAGAACTTAGCTGAACCGTGCTGGCGTTTTGTCTGTCGATAGCCATGATAAATTTCGTCAAGGCGATTCGACATAACTCTACCCTGTTTCAAGCTATCATAAACTAACTCTGGAAGTTCTGGCAATTTCTCTGCCCACATGGGCGCTTTCTCTTTAATCGATTTAATCACAGCCCCAGGGCCGACCTGATCGATCATCCAACGTTCAAGAAATGGCTTAGCCGTTTTCCATAAATCAAGCTGAGGGTATAACTGTCTACCTAATCCTTCGACATACAGCAATGTTTTCTGTAATAACACCAACTGAGGCTGAACTTCCATCTGGAAACGACGGGCTGTATTAAATAAATTCAGTAATACGTGACCAAACGAAATCTCACAGAGGGGTTTAGCAAAGATAGGTTCACAAACCACCCTAATCGCACATTCAAACTCATCAACGTTGGTATCGTAAGGAACCCAACCGGACTCGACATGCAGTTCGGCAACACGACGATAATCACGATTAAAGAAGGCGAGAAAGTTCTCCGCTAAGTAACGTTTATCTTCTTTATTCAACGTTCCTACGATTCCACAATCAAGTCCTATCCACTGTGGGTTTTCCGGATGGTCTGGGTTAACAAAGACATTCCCAGGATGCATATCTGCGTGGAAAAAGCTGTCACGAAATACTTGAGTAAAGAACACACTAACGCCACGTTCCGCGAGAATTTGCATATTCACGCCACGCTCACGCAACCCTTCAACGTCAGATACCTGTATACCATAAATACGTTCCGATACCATGACAGTTCGGTTACTGAGTTCAGAAATCACCTCAGGAACGTACAGTTCTTCACTGCCTAAGAAATTACGGCGCAATTGAATAGCATTGGCAGCTTCACGCCGTAAATCGAGTTCATCAAGTAGCGTTTTTTCATACTCGCGTACCACCTCAACAGGCCGTAATCGACGAGCCTCTGGTAACGCGCGAGCAACAATTCCAGCCATACGGTGCATTAAACGTATGTCTGCCTGAATCACTGGTTCGATATCCGGGCGAATCACCTTAATAACAATATCGCGACCGGATTCTTTTAATTTAGCGGTATGTACCTGAGCAATCGATGCCGATGCCAGTGGTTTAATATCAAAATCATCAAACCAATTTTCAACATCACCACCCAGCGCTTTTTCAATATGCTGTTTGGCTAAATGCCCATCAAATGGCGCTACATTGTCTTGAAGTAACGCTAGCTGATCTGCGATATGAGGCGGGAAAAGGTCACGTCGCGTCGACATCATCTGACCAAACTTAATCCAAACCGGACCAAGCTCCTGCAATGCAAGACGCAGACGTTCACCCAACGGCTTCTCGGGATATTTATTTTTCAGCCAGAAAACCGATTTTCTGGCGAGCAGAGGTGCTTTAAGCAATTGATGATCAGGTAAAAGTTCATCTAATCCATATTCCAGTTGAACCTGAATAATGTGATAAAGGCGTTTTACTTCTGATAGCCTCATATTTTCTCCGCTAACGCATTTAAACGTGACTCAACCTGAGCAGCCTGTTGATTAACATCGTCAACCTGATCGCAAAAATAAGCCACTTCCAGCGGTCCTGGAGCAACTTTCCATTCTTCGGTAAGAACCTGAGCCAAATGTCGCTGGTGCTTATTGGCTTGCTGCTTAAACGTATCGAAAAGCTGACGGCCAGTATGAGCAACAGTATGGGCAAGTGCGTCACCCACCCACTGTGTTAACCACTCTTCAATGTCAGGCTTAGCATCGGTCAGCAAAGTTGCAAACTTCTGAGCCAATTGAATATCACCCTCTAGTACAAGCAAATCTTGCTTGATTAACTGAGTAATATTGGCTTGCTCTCTAAGTTGTGGCAGTGTTTTTAGTGAGACAGAAAGATAACAATCAGGTTCCCCCTCATATTGCCCAAGCACATCAATTTGCTGGCTAAAAATGAAAGTCAGTGTCTTATCAAACTCTTTGATATGAAGTTGCAGTACTTTACCTTTGAGGCGAGAACATTGGCGAACCAGGTCAGAATCGCTCTGCACGAGACGGTTTAACGCCGTCTCAATCGTTGCCGTGATTAATGGATAGAAAGGCATAGCCTGACCTCCTTAGAATTTAAAGCCGCGGTGTAAAGCGACGATACCACCAGTGAGATTATAGTAGGTGGTTTTCTCGAACCCAGCCTCTTCCATCATTCCTTTCAACGTCTCTTGGTCTGGATGCATGCGGATAGACTCTGCAAGATAGCGATAACTTTCTGAGTCATTTGCCACAAGCTGCCCGATTTTAGGCAATACATGGAAAGAGTATGAATCGTAAATTTTTGAAAGTGGCTCAAGAATCGGTTTGGAAAACTCTAGAATAAGTAGACGACCGCCCGGTTTTAATACACGGAACATAGAACGAATTGCCGCATCTTTGTCTGTCACATTACGTAAACAGAAGCTGATGGTGATACAGTCAAAGTAATTATCTGGGAAAGGTAATTCCTCAGCATTTGCCTGAACATAATGAACATTACCGACAATACCATTATCACGCAGTTTATCGCGTCCCACATTCAGCATAGAGTTGTTGATATCAGCAAGGATAACATGGCCCTTTTCACCCACGATGCGAGAAAATTTTGCCGTTAAGTCGCCAGTACCACCACCTAAGTCAAGAATACGCTGTCCCGGGCGAGCACCGCTACAATCGATAGTAAAACGCTTCCACAGACGATGAATGCCACCCGACATCAGGTCATTCATGATGTCGTATTTTGCAGCTACTGAGTGAAAAACCTGCGCAACCTTCTGCACTTTTTCATCTTTTGCGACCGTTTGGAAACCAAAATGCGTGGTTTCCTGGCTTTCTACTGTGTTATTTGATTGCACGTGGTACCTACCCTAAATCCAAAAAATCCATTGCAAACCGCGAAGTAACCTCCACGATTTAAGGCCATTAGTTTACTTTATCCTGGCTCACTTGTCTTTCAGCAAGCGACTCATTTTGCTCTTCATTTTTATTGCCCGAAGCAAACCTCAATGCATCGCGTTGTGAACGTTCAGCTAAATGCGCAGGCATAGAACGTTTCACCTCCACACCCAACTCACGAAAACTCTCAGCCTGACGTAGTGCATTTCCACGTCCAGTAACAAGTTTATTCATCGCTCCCTGATAATTTTGATTCGCTCTATCCAGAGACTGACCCAGAGAGTCCATATCTTCAACAAACAGTCTGAGCTTGTCGTACAGCTTACTGGCTTTGTCGGCGATAATTTTCGCGTTTTGATTTTGCCGCTCATTTTTCCATAAATTATCAATAGTTCGTAGTGCGACTAATAATGTCGTTGGACTGACCAAAATGATGTTTTGTTCCATCGCATCTTTCACTAAAGAGGGATCAGCCTGCACAGCCAGTTGGAACGCAGGCTCAACAGGAATAAACATCAGTACATAATCGAGACTTTTTATCCCTTGGAGCTGGTGGTAATCCTTACGGCTTAGTCCCTTGATATGGTTTCGAATCGCAATCAAGTGATCGTTTAACGCTGAAGCCCGATGATGATCGTTTTCCGCATGAAAATACCGTTCGTAAGCGATCAGAACCATTTTAGAGTCGATAACAACCTGCTTATCATTAGGTAAAAAGACCACCACATCAGGCTGATACCGCTTACCGGACTCATTTTGCAAACTGACTTGGGTCTGATATTCATGTCCTTCTCTCAGTCCGGACTCTTCCAACACGCGAGCTAAAACCACTTCACCCCAATTACCCTGCTGCTTGTTGTCACCTTTCAATGCCTGAGTTAGATTCAACGCCTCTTCAGCCATCTTTTCATTTAATCGTTGCAATGTTTTCAGTTCATGCACCAACGTATGCCGCTCTTTGGCTTCTGCTGAAAAACTGTCATTGACCTGCTTGCGAAAGCCATCTAACTGATCACGCAGAGGATTGAGGAGAGTCTCCAGGCTTTGTTTATTTTGCTGATCCACTTTGGCAGCTTTGAGGTCGAATAGCTGATTGGCAAGAGATTCAAATTGCTGCTTAAGGCGATTCTCCGAATCTTCAAGAAACTGAATTTTTTCTTTACCATGCTCGATCTGTTCACGATGCAATGTCTGCAATTCGCGATACTGAGCTTCAAGGTTGGCTTTTTGTTCACGAGCCTCCGCAAGCTCCTGCATAAAGCGTTTTCGCTCAGCTTCAATGGTTTCTAAGTAACGCAGCTTTTCCATCACAGCCATAAACTTACCATGCGACTGTTTGAGTTCATGCTGATCCCGATCTCGCTGAGCATCAAGCTCATCCAGCTCCTTATTCGCTTCACTTAACGCATTCTCGAGATAGTCGACCTTCTGCTGAGAAAGAGTATGTTGCGTTGCTAGCTCAGATTGTAATGCCTGAATCTCATGGCGACTTTTTTGTACCGACCACCAGCGAGTCAATACGCCAACACCAATGATGGAAGAAATCAGCACTAAGATCATTTGATGTTCTGTTATCCACTGCATGAACTAATACCTGAATGTGACTGTATTTACTTAGAAAGAATATTTTACCACTGTATAAATGTCCAGATAAACGCCTTTAGAGATCAAAAAACCCAGTCAAATGACTGGGTTCATGAATAACCAGAAGAGACTTACTCAGTAACAGCGCTAATCGCCTGTTTGGTTAGCTCAGTGATTCGAGCCCAATTACCTTCTTTCATCGCTGCTTTATCTAACATCCAGGTTCCACCAACCGTTGCGACACAATCGAGTGAAAGATAGCTTTTAGCATTATTAGCATTGATGCCCCCCGTTGGACAGAAACGAACATCAGGAAGTGGCGCTGAAATCGCTTTAAGAGTTGCGACACCACCATTCGCTTCTGCAGGGAAAAACTTCAGACAATCATAGCCATAAGACATCGCCGTCATAATTTCACTCGGTGTTGCAACACCAGGGATAAATGGTACATCCGTCGTATTCGCATGCTTTAACAAATCAACACTAAACCCTGGGGACAGAACAAATTGAGCACCGGCGGCAACGGATTGGTCGTATTGCTCTGGAGTAATAACCGTGCCCGCACCAACCAGCGCATCAGGCAGTTCGCTGGCAATCAGTTTAATCGCTTCAAGTGCACAATCCGTGCGCAGTGTTATTTCAAACACATTGATACCGCCATCACTTAACGCTTTTGCCATCGGTAATGCATCTTCAATGTTTTCAATGACCATAACCGGTACAATCGGTGATGCAGCAAAGACTTTTTGTGGTTCAAGTTTCCAATTCATAATGATTTACTCTCTAATTTTATTTATACGTTATGGTAAAAAACAGAGGCACCTAGCTCTGCACTTGAGACGTTATCTCGAAACGTTTTAAACAGTTCGCGACCGAGTCCGATTCCAGTATGAATACACTCATTGTCTATTTTTGCTTCTCGCTGTGATAAGTCGTCGAGTACATTCAACTCGCCAGTATTCGCATTAATTTGCAGCGCATCACCATCTTGTAAGTAAGCTAATGGCCCACCACGCTTGGCTTCTGGTGTCACATGGATGACCGCAGGTACCTTACCCGATGCACCAGATAAACGCCCATCAGTAACCAATGCCACACTTAATCCATCTTTCATCAAATTAGACAAAATAGGCATCAATTTGTGCAGTTCGGGCATACCATTCGCCGCAGGGCCGTTATAGCGAACCACAATAATGACATCGCGAGTAAACTCTCCCCGATAATAAGCCGCTTCAACGTCATTCTGATCATTGAACACTCTAGCAGGCGCTGATATTTCTCGCTTATCCGCAGCAACGGCACTGACTTTAATCACCCCTCGCCCAAGGTTACCGTCCATCACCTGAAGACCACCATGAATACTAAAGGCATCGCCTTCCGCCGCAATAACGGCCTCATCCATACTGCCACTATCGCTACGATAGATAAGGTTACCGTTATCCAGTAATGGCTGTTTAATACCATCAGCCATCGTGCCATAGACCGAAAGAGCATCGGTATAGAGTAGCCCTCTTTTCGCTAGCAGGCTTAATAAACACGGTACTCCACCGGCTCGCTGAAAACCATTGATGTCTGCTGGCCCGTTCGGATACATTTTAACCAGTAATGGTACAATTTTAGACAAAGCATCAATATCATCCCAACTAACAATCCAACCCGCAGCTCGAGCTACCGCCACAAGGTGCATCGTATGGTTGGTGCTGCCACCAGATGCCAGTAAGGCAACTAATCCATTCACAATGGCCTTTTCATCCATCAACGACGCCAGTGATATCGTCCCGTTTTGAGCCTGTGCTGCAATTTTCCTTGCGCATTCGCGAGTAAAGACCTCACGCAGTTCATCATTAGGCGCCACAAATGCCGAGCCTGGGTACATCAGTCCCATCGCTTCAAACACCAGTTGATTGGTATTGGCTGTACCGTAGAACGTACAGGTTCCTTCTCCGTGATAAGCGCTGCATTCCATATCTAAAAGTGCGGACTTATCCACTTCGCCACGTGCATATTTTTGTCGAATGTCGACTTTCTGATCGTTACTGATTTCTGTCGACATAGGACCTGCAGGAATAAAAGCCGCTGGCAGATGGCCAAAGCTCAATGCGCCCATTAGCATACCAGGGGCAATCTTATCGCAGATCCCGAGAAGTAAAATGCCATCGTAAGCGTTGTGACTCAGTGATACCGCGGTTGCCTGAGCAATCAGATCACGAGAAAACAGTGACATCTCCATACCGGGTTGTCCCTGAGTAATACCATCACACATCGCGGGTACGCAACCGGCAACCTGAGCAGTATGACCGACGTCGGCTAACGCACGTTTAATCTGATCGGGATAGTGCTGATAAGGGGCATGGGCGCTCAGCATATCGTTATAGGATGAAATAATAGCCAGATTCGAGCGGGTAAAGTCCAGAACTTTGCCTTTTTCTGATGTCGGGCATGCCGCCACTGTATGAGCCAGATTACCGCATGATAATGTATTGCGACTTTTTCCTTGCTTGGCCTGATTAGCCATCTGCTGCAGATAGCTTGCTCTGGATTGAGCGCTACGAGCGACGATCTGTTCAGTAACGCGAAGTAGCTCCTCGTTCATACTTATATCCTTACAGCTTCATCGATAGCAGATAAACAACGGTCAACGACTTCGTCCATGTTTCCATCGATGCTAACAACAAGTACATCGTGTTCGTCGTCTCCTGGCATTTCCAAGGTCTCAAACTGGCTTTTAAGAAGCTCAATTGGCATGAAATGGTCTTTACGCGACTGCATTCTCTGGCTCACTAATTCGAAATCGCCATGCAGGTAGACGAATTTCACTTTCTCGTTACCTTCACGAATCAGATCACGATATTTACGTTTTAATGCTGAACAGACGATTACACCCGTTTCACTTTTTTGCTCAATACTGAAAGCCGCATCATTAATACGTTGAAGCCAAGGAGCACGGTCGTCGTCATTAAGAGGAGAGCCTGAACGCATCTTAACAATGTTTGCTCGCGGGTGAAGATCATCGCCATCGATAAACTTGCTTGGGAGCTTTTGGGCTACCATAGCCCCAATGGTCGATTTACCGCTACTCGATACACCCATAAAGACAAAACTGTAGCCTTTTTTCATATCTTTCATTTTATTGACCCTTATCTCATTTTTTAAAATTGGCAACTTTCTATACTTTTCATCCTACCATGTTACCGATAACATGTTACCCGTAACCTATAAAAATGTGAACCATATAACAACTGAACAAAAGGTACCCAACATGTCAGATATATCTCTGATCTTCACCGCAATAGGATCGATAGCGCTGCTATTGGTGCTGGTTATGAAAGTTAGACTCCATGCGATCGTGTCGTTAATTCTGGTCTCGATGCTGGCGGGTCTGTTTTCTGGAATGAACCCTGGCGATATTGCCGCAACGATTCAAAAAGGGATGGGCGGAACGCTAGGTTTTGTCGCTGTCGTTGTCGCACTCGGCGCAATGTTTGGTAAGGTAATGGAAGCAACCGGAGCTTTGGACCAAATCGCGCATACGTTACTGCATAAATTTGGTACGAAGAATGCCAATTGGGCGCTGACGTTTACTGGCTTTATCTGTGCTCTACCCCTGTTTTTCGATGTAGCAGTGGTACTGCTTATCGGTATCGCTTTCGCCATCGTACGAAAAGGTGGTGGTAGTGTGGTTAAGATCGGTATTGCTTTATTAGCTGGTATCGCAACATGTCAGGCATTTCTGATCCCAGCTCCTGGCCCAATTCTCGTAGCCTCACAGCTGAATGCTGACTTTGGCTATATGATCATTTTTGGTCTTATCGCGTCTGTACCGGCTATGATATTAGGTGGTCCGATTTTCGGTAGCCTAATCGCTAAAAAGGTGAACGTTGAACTGCCAGCTCATGCTCAAATGGAAGACGAATCACGAGAAGGCAATGGCACTCCCTCGTTTGCGCTGTCATTAAGTATTGTCGGTTTCCCTTTAATTCTGATCGGTTTAAAAACCATTGTGTCACGCTTTGTTGACCCACAATCTAATCTACACCAATGGTTGGAACTGATTGGTCACCCGTTTACGGCTATTCTTATCGCATGTCTAACCGCGTTTTACGTACTGGGTATTCGTCGTGGCATATCTAACAACCGCATTATGGATATTTGTGGCAGTGCCCTACAACCAGCTGGCGTTATTATTCTGGTAACGGGTGCTGGTGGCGTCTTCAAACAGGTTCTGATCGATTCAGGTGTTGGTGCCGCGTTGGGGAATATTCTGGCAGGTTCAGGACTACCGATCGTCGCATTAGCCTTTATTCTTGCAGCCTCGGTTCGTGTTATCCAAGGTTCAGCGACCGTTGCGATGCTGACAACATGCGGATTAATAATGCCAATGCTCGCACCACTCCAACTTGGCGGCGCTCAATTGGCGGCCATTACTATCGCGATTGGTGGCGGAGCTATCGTATTTTCCCACGTGAACGACTCAGGCTTTTGGCTAGCAAACCGCTATCTTGGGTTAAGCGAAAAGCAAACGTTGCAAACATGGACAATCATGGAGACCATTATCGGCACTACTGGCGGTATCGTTGCCCTGATTATCTCGATGTTTCTGTAACCTCTCACTACGGCATGCTATTTAGGCATGCCGTTTTCATCTATTTCTTCGTTCGCAGTGACTGACCAACGTCAATTTTGAATCCTAGATCGATCACTTTATCCGTCATATCCTCTTCACCAAGACGTTTAATCAGTTCTCTCGCTGCCACTTTGCCCATTTGTTCGCGCGGTGTTATAACACTGGCAAGTTTCGGCTGCATTGACTGACCGATGTCATGCCCGTGGAAACCAGCCACACCAATTTGTTCAGGAACAGAGATACCCTGCCGTTGACAATCAAAAATCACGCCAGCCGCTAAGTCGTCGTTCGTGCAAAAGAAACTGTCCGCATCTGGGTATTTTGCTAAAGTCTGGTGTAATAATTCGGCGCCTAATGAAAAAGAGGAAGCCGTATTAGTCGTCATATGAATGGGAGTCAAACCCGCCTGAGTCATTGCTGCATCATAACCCTGCATTTTTAGCTTGGTACGGATGTCCATCCGCGCTCCAAGATAGACGATATGCTGATAACCCGCCGCAATCATGGCCTCCACCATAGATTGAGCCGCGAACATGTTGTCAAAGCCAACACACTGCTGCAGGCATGGGGATACACAATCCATTATTTCAATAACGGGGATCCCAGCGGTTTCAATCATACGTTCTGTACGTGGTGTGTGATAACTCTCAGAAAGAATAAGACCATCAATATTATACGAAAGTAACGACGCCACACGTTCTTCTTCCACTTCAGAGTGATATCCATAGTGCGCAAACATCGTCTGATATCCGCATTCACCAGTGACATCTTCAATACCCCGAATCACCTCAGAAAAAACTTGGTTGGTAAGAGATGGGACTAATACACCGATAGCACGACTTTTAGAATGCGATAAAATTTCTGGCGCTCGATTAGGGATATAACCCAGTTCATCTAGAGCCAACGCTATTTTTTCCCGAGTCGCAGGAGAAACCTGCTCTGCGTCTTTCAGATAGCGACTTACCGTCATCTTAGTCACTCCAACCTGATCGGCGACATCTTGCAGGGTTGGTCTTCTTTTCTTGTTCATGTATCGGCCTTTATCCCCGGGGAGATCGTGTAACGAATTAAATGATTGAGCGAAAATGTCTTACTCAAAACGACTATTCATTGGTTTTCATGGTTCTATAATAGTTTTCTCTATATAGTCAGTAAACAAATACACAAAATCATCGCATCAGATGATGATAAATAACTCTGAGTCAGCACGCTATGGATGAAAAAAAAGCAATCTTATTTGGTTTGAGTGCCGTATTGATGTGGTCGACGGTCGCGACCGCGTTTAAGCTAACGCTGCAAGAGCTTACACCGATACAAATGCAAACGATAGCCAGTTATGTCTCTGTTATTGCTCTCTTTGTTATCTGTAAACAGCAAAAAAAGACGCATCTTATCGTTTCAACATTCAGTGCTAACCCAAAGTTCTTTATCGTATTGGGGCTTATTAATCCCTTTGCTTACTATCTGATTTTATTTAAAGCCTACAACCTACTGCCAGCATCACAGGCGCAATCTATCAACTACAGCTGGGCTATCACGCTCACGTTTATGGCCGCGATTGTGCTGAAACAGGTGATACGTAAGCAGGATTACCTAGCCGCCGTCCTCTGTTATGCGGGCGTCATTGTTATTGCGACACAAGGTGATGTGATGCAAATGAAGTTTGAAAGTCCTCAAGGTGTCGCACTGGCTCTACTATCGACGTTACTTTGGGCGGGTTACTGGATCTTAAACGCCAAAAATAAGGCCGATCCTGTCGTTAGTGTCTTACTTGGATTTCTAGTATCACTGCCCTTTTCTACCGCAGTTATGCTGTACCAGGGTTTCACGTGGAACACAATCTCTTGGCAAGGTTGGTTAAGTGTTACTTATGTGGGTCTCTTCGAAATGGGTGTTACTTTCTTTTTCTGGCTCAATGCGCTTAAACACACGCAAAATACCGCCAGAATCAGCAACCTTATTTTTATCTCTCCGTTTATATCGCTGATCCTACTCGCGTTTATTATTGGTGAAACTATTCACGTCAGCACCTTTGTAGGCCTGATAATGATCATAATCGGATTAACGGTACAGCAGATTAAATTTAAAAAGAAAGTTGCTGATATCCAGCTTTAAGTTATTTGCTCACGATAGATTTTCGGACTGACTCCAGCTTTACGTTTAAATACTCGCGAAAAATAGAGCGGATCAGAATAGCCAACAATACGACCAATCTGATTAACCGAATGGTTGGTCGTTACAAGCAGTTGTTTAGCGCGGCTAATGCGTTGATCGTCACGCCATTGAGTGATGGTCATCGCCATCTCATCACGAAACAGGTGCCCGAGCCGAGATGGTGATAAACAAATATGATCAGCAACATCTTCAATAGAAAACTCCTGATTCAGGTTCTGCGTCATAAAGTTCATCGCTTCAATAATTCGAGGGTCAAGCGCCTTAGTCATCACATCCGGCTGTAGTGATTTACAACGGATAAGTAGCTGTTCGAGCAGATTAATGGCCAGATCATTGCGATATGGTACTTCTGATTTTGACGTGTATTCGATATCGATAAACAAACGTTCTATTTGCTCAAAGGATTTACGATCCAGCCCTCGTGTAATGAACACACCATTATGTTGTTCTTGCCAACTTAACCAGTCATGCCAGAACGCTCTTGGTCTAAAGTAGACCCAACGGTGAAACCACGACACTGTATCTTTTTTTCGATGGTAATAGTGCGCCGCAGTCGGAGGAAACATCAGTAGATCTCCGACCTGAACATCAAAAGCATCATCACCCGAAAACAGAGTTCCCTCGCCTTTACTGGTTAAGTTGATAATGTACCCTTTCATTCCGCTGGGTCGATTTATCACATAGTCCAGCTCATCACCTTCAATAATAGGAGTCAAGCCAGCAACCAAATGCGCATCAAAGTTATAACCGGGTTTTAGAGGATCATTTTGCATCCATCACCAATAGCCAATACGTTAGAATTATCTGACCATAACAGTCAGGTATGAATTTAGAGTGTAGAGAA
The DNA here is from genome assembly GCF_003856525.1 of Vibrio viridaestus. Lineage (GTDB taxonomy): Bacteria > Pseudomonadota > Gammaproteobacteria > Enterobacterales > Vibrionaceae > Vibrio > Vibrio viridaestus. Next base: position 31,823 of record NZ_RJVQ01000012.1, on the reverse strand, counting down.
ATAAGCCATCCGTTTCGTTTAACTAGCTCATAATTCTTTATTCAACACGATCCATTGCGACGCAAAAAAGGCTTCTTTGAAGTCCCTTTTTCGCTGCTCAATCAAATAATCACTCGGTTTTTCGCGATTTCGGTGTTGCCATTCAGAGAGACGGTCAAACACATCGTGGCTTTGAGCCGTATGTTGATAGGTAGCGTTAACCTGATGAATTTTATGTCTAATATCGAGGCGGGTTGGAACACTGTTACGCGCTAGATAATCAATGACGAGCGAGCCCTGACTAAACGTGTATGTCAAACCAATTGAGAGAGCTTCGGACATTCTGACGTTGCACCACTGCTCTATCATGTTGTCTTTAATACGAAAACGCCATGGAAAATGCTGAGTTTCTATCATTTCGCCATTGTTAACCAACTCCAAGTACCCTGAATAGAGCAACTTACCATCCTGACGTAGCTGAAATGCATTGGGTTGATGCGACAAAATTTCCAGCTGCCAGTCATGGTAACTGAGTGATGAATTGGCAAGTACAATGTCGTTATCGGATTTTTTCAAATGACCACCTATGGTTACACCTCACTACCATATGGTAGTGAGGTGTAAGTCACTACTTGCGAGCAAAGCGATAGTACAAACCATTCTGCTTCAAGTTCATTTTAAACTGTTGAAGGTTCGTAGTTGAATTGTCGATCAGTGCCAATTCAATGCCCGCCATTTCAGCGTAATCAATCAATGTTTCAAGAGAGACAGATTGTGTATACACCGTATGGTGCGCACCACCTCCATAAATCCAGGCCGCCGCCGCTTTTTCTAAACTAGGTTGTGGTTCCCATAAAGCGTGAGCAACTGGAAGTTTTGGTAATGATTGTGGCGGCGTGACCGTATCAACCGCATTAACCAGCATTCTGAAACGATCACCCAAATCAATAATGGATATATTGTACGCAGGTCCTTGTGTTGCTGCAAAAATCAGACGCGGAATATCACATTTACAACCGATAGTATGACGATGAATTTGTAATGATGGTTTTTTCGCTGCAATCGAAGGACAGACTTCAAGCATATGAGCACCAAGAACTTGGCTCTTCTCACCGAAGTTATAGGTGTAGTCTTCCATAAATGAAGTCCCACCCGCTTTGCCTTTACCCATGACTTTGGTAATACGAGTCATCGCAGACGTTTTCCAGTCACCTTCACCACCGTAACCGTACCCTTTAGCCATCAGACGTTGTGTAGCAAGGCCAGGAAGATTCGATACGCCGGTAAGGTTCTCAAAAGTATTAGTGAATGCGAATGCGCCAACCGATGTAAGGAAGCGTTCCATACCAGCCTCAAGACGAGCTTCCTGTTGCATCAGCTTCAACAACGCAGGATCGCTATAAAGGACCGGATCAACTTCGTAAACAGAAGCATATTCATCAAGTAGCGCCGAAACCTCCCCATCACTAACATCATTAATCGTATCGCTTAGCTCACCAAGTCCATAGCCATGCACTTCATAACCAAATTGGATTTGAGCCGACACTTTGTTACCTTCAGTTACCGCAACCTGACGCATGTTGTCGCCAAATCTGGCCACTTTGAGTTGTTGACCTTCCTGAATACCAACAGCAGCACGACACCAATCGTCGATCTGTTTGTGTACATCTGAGTTGGCCCAGTGACCAACAACGACTTTGCGGTCGATATCTAAACGGGTACCAATAAAACCAAACTCACGACATCCATGAGCACTCTGATTGAGGTTCATGAAGTCCATGTCGATATCGTCCCAAGGCAATGCTGCATTAAACTGAGTATGCAAATGCAGGAACGGTTTATTCAATTGACTCAGACCACCGATCCACATTTTGGCTGGAGAGAATGTATGCATCCACAGAATCAGGCCGACACAATCTGGGTCATTATTGGCAAGACGGCACACATTCAGAATTTCATCCGGCGTTTTCACGGTGCCTTTATCGATAACGGGTACTGAAATCGATTCAGCTTGATTCAGACCATGCACTATCTCTTGGCTATTTTTCGCTACACTTTCTAATGTCTTTGGTCCATATAGATGCTGAGAGCCCGTAACAAACCAAACTTGTTTCTCGTTAAACACTTTCATAACTGTCCCTTACTCTTTCTCTGATTTTTGGCCGTAGTAAGCATTTTTTCCGTGCTTTCTCAGGTAATGCTTATCCAACAGGGCTTGATTGATATGACTAACGTTAGGATTAATCTGCAGCGTCTTTAACGCCATAGAGGCAATGGTTTCGAGCACAACGGCATTGTGCACCGCATTGTGAGCATCTTTACCCCAGCTAAAAGGTCCATGCTCTTTCACGATGATGCCGGGAATAGCCATCGGGTCGGTTTCACCGATTGTTTCGATAATAACTTTCCCAGTATTAAGCTCGTATTGTTCTGCAATTTCTGCGTCACTTAACGCTCTGGTACACGGTACATTGCCGTAAAAATAATCGGCATGCGTGGTCCCAAGAGCTGGGATAGGTACTCCAGCCTGTGCCCAGGATGTGGCATTTGAAGAATGGGTATGCACAACACCACCAATATCTGGATAGGCTTTGTACAGTTCAATATGGGTGTCGGTATCTGACGATGGGTTTAATTCACCTTCGATGATTTTGCCATCTAAATCGACTACGACCATTTTCTCCGGAGTGAGCTTCTCGTATTCGACACCACTAGGCTTAATCACAACTAAGCCCGATTTATGGTCAATACCCGACACATTTCCCCAGGTAAAAGTCACTAAGTTATATTTCTGCAGATCCATATTGGCCTGCCACACCTTTTGTCTAAGGATACTCAGCCTAGATTTAAGCTCCGAATCGAGACCAATGGGTGCGCTAAATGTCACTTCACTATTCATTGTCACTACTCTCCAACGAGTCATACCGTTGATGATGAATGCAGCTATTCCTGACATCCTCAGATTTGCTCAAAAGACATTTTCCGAATCGAGATAGTGAGGAAAAGGAAACCACTGCAAAACGCTTTATCACATTTATAGCGGTAAGTGTTGCGGGAGGACATGATCATGCTGGCTAAAAATATGGACAAATGCGTTACGAGTATTTTTGTGTGATAAGACTAATAAAACGCCACAGGCGCTTATAAAACCAACAAATTACGTGAAATATTTACTCCAAACCTATGAAATAAGCATTTCATATGCAGCATGGTGAGCTTAAATGGGATCTGCATCATAGCCAGTTAGGCTATATACATGGATAAAATTGCTACATTTTTCTGGTGTGATTTTCATCACTTCAATCAATAGTTACTTCAACAAATAATGATTTCGAAACAAACCCTACATACTTATAAAAAGTGGATGGAATAGCACTATGAAGACGATTAAAAAAACGCTCGCTGTCGCTGCTTTAACTGGCGCTGCACTATTAAGTGCTTCTGCTCATGCTTTTTTTGGAAGCAATGATGACGAACTTAAACTTGGCTACTTAGTGAAACAACCTGAAGAGCCTTGGTTCCAAACAGAATGGAGCTTTGCGGAAAAAGCCGGCGAAAAATATGGCTTTGAAGTAATCAAAATGGCCGTACCGGATGGAGAGAAAACACTTAACGCAATCGACACTCTCGCAGCCAGTGGCGCGAAAGGTTTTGTTATCTGTACTCCTGACCCTAAATTAGGTCCAGCGATTATGGCCAAAGCAAAAAGCTATGACCTCAAAGTCATCACCGTCGACGATCAGTTTCTGAACGCGAAAGGCGAACCAATGAAAGATGTTCCGTTGGTGATGATGGCAGCAAGTGAAATTGGCTATCGTCAAGGACAAGAACTGTATAAAGAAATGAGCAAACGCGGCTGGGATCCAAAAGAATCGGCAGTCATGGCGATTACTGCTGACGAACTTGATACAGCTCGTCGCCGCGTTGATGGCTCAGTGAAAGCACTGAAAGAAGCGGGTTTCCCAGCCGACCAAATTTATCGCGTCCCAACCAAAACCAACGATATCCCGGGTGCTTTAGACGCAGCTAACTCCCTTCTTGTTCAGTATCCAGCTGTTAAACACTGGCTTGTGGTTGGTATGAATGACAACACAGTTCTTGGTGGCATTCGAGCAACTGAAGGTCAAGGATTTAACGCAGAAAACGTTATCGGCATTGGTATCAACGGTGTGGATGCTGTTAACGAACTCGCTAAAGCGAAACCAACCGGTTTCTACGGCTCTCTTTTACCAAGTCCTGACGTACATGGATTCAAGAGCATCGAATCCCTTTATAAATGGGTAAAAGATGATGTTGAACCTAACAAGTTCGTCGAAGTAACAGACGTCGTTCTGATTACAAGAGACAACTACAAAGCGGAATTAGAGAAAAAAGGACTTTAACTTTCGTTCCCGTATAGCGGCATGGACAGCACACCATGCGACATGCCGCTGCTTTAGTATACAGGAGGCCAGATTATGGCTACTTCACCCTCTTACTTAGAATTTTGCCAGATTTCCAAACACTTTCCGGGTGTTAAGGCGTTATCTAACATCAGTTTTCGTGCAGATAGTGGCAGTGTTCATGCTCTGATGGGAGAAAATGGCGCAGGAAAATCAACCCTGCTAAAAATACTCAGCGGGCTCTACCAGCCAACTGAAGGACACATCAAAGTTGATGATAAACAATATGCATTTTCTAATGCGGTTGATGCATTAGAGCAAGGTATCGCCATCATTTATCAGGAGCTGAATCTGGTTCCAGAATTAAGTGTGGCAGAGAACATCTATCTCGGACAACTGCCAACCAAAGGTGGCAAAGTAGACACCGATACACTGAACAAGAATGCCCGTATCCAGTTAGAACGATTGGGCGAAGATTTTGACCCTTCTCGCCCACTAAAAGAATTTTCTATTGGTCAGTGGCAGATGGTCGAAATTGCAAAAGCGCTAAGCCGCAATGCAAAAATTATTGCGTTTGATGAGCCCACAAGTAGCTTGTCTCAACGCGAAATTGAAAACCTATTCAAAGTGATCAGAGAACTGCGTGACAGCGGCAAGATCATTCTTTATGTATCACACCGCATGGAAGAGATTTTTGAGCTTTGTGATGCGATTACAATTTTTAAAGACGGAACTCACGTTCAAACCTTCACCGATCTCAACACATTGACACAGGATCGCCTGGTCGAGTTGATGGTTGGCCGTGAAATCAACGACATCTTCAATTATCGCTCAAGAGAATATGGCGATAGCGGGCTGAGACTCGACAATATTCAAGGTCCAGGACTGTCATCTCCACTGTCTCTTGAGATACGTAAAGGTGAAATTCTTGGTCTGTTCGGATTAGTCGGTGCTGGCCGCACAGAATTGACTCGCCTCGTCTTTGGCGCTGAAAAGCCCGAATCCGGAGATGTATACGTATTTGGCGAGAAAGCACGCATAAAAACCCCTAAAGATGCCATCAAGGCAGGTATAACGCTTTGCCCTGAAGACCGAAAAGCTGATGGTATCGTCCCCATTCTGTCTGTGCAGGAAAACGCCAATATCAGTGCGCGACCTAACTTTCTTAAATTAGGTGGCGTGATCAATGATGGTTGGGAACGAGAAAATGCCGCTTCTCAATGCAGTGCACTTAATGTCAAAGCAGCCAATCTGGCTCAGGCCATCGGTGAACTCTCTGGCGGTAACCAACAAAAAGTCATACTGGCTCGTTGGCTATCCACCGATATGAAAGTCATTCTACTTGATGAGCCAACACGAGGTATCGATGTTGGTGCTAAATCTGAAATTTATGAACTGATATTTAAACTCGCTGAAAACGGTGTCGCCGTGCTGGTTATCTCCAGTGACTTACCTGAGGTTTTGGGTATTTCCGACCGGATTATGGTCATGAAAGATGGCGCGGTTACAGGTGAACTACAACGTTCTGAGTTTAATGAGCAAACTGCATTGCGCTTGGCCATGCTAGGAACAAAACATGCAGCTGCCTAAGAGGAAAGATCCTATGACTACTACAAGTACTACGAAATTCGATAAGAGTGAGAAAAAATCGTCGTTCGATTTATCTCACATCTGGGATAGATTTGGCATGCTCATGGTCTTTGCAGGCTTGTTTTTACTATGCGCATTTTTTGTCCCTTACTTTGCAACCTTTATCAATATGAAAGGCTTAGGCCTGGCGATATCCATGAGTGGAATGGTCGCTTGTGCCATGCTGTTCTGCTTGGCTTGTGGCGACCTTGACCTGTCTGTTGCGTCAGTCATCGCCTGTGCTGGTGTGGTCACCGCCGTCGCTATCAACGCAACTGGCAGTGTCGTACTGGGTATTGGAGCAGGTCTGCTGTCAGGTGTGGCATTCGGTCTGCTTAATGGCTTTGTTATTGCGAAGCTGCAGGTAAATGCCCTAATCACAACATTGGCAACGATGCAGATCGCGCGTGGTCTTGGCTACATCATCTCCGACGGTAAAGCAGTTGGTATCACTGAGGAAAGCTTCTTTGCTCTGGGTAACTCCTCTATCGTGGGTATTCCAACCCCAATCTGGCTTACCATCATCACGTTCGCTGTGTTTGCATTCCTACTGAATAAAACCGTTTATGGTCGCAACACGCTAGCGATTGGTGGTAACGAGGATGCAGCAAAACTGGCTGGTGTGAATGTAGTAAAAACCAAAATGCTCATCTTCACCGTATCCGGTTTTATCTCCGCCTTAGCTGGCGTCATTCTGGCAGCTCGAATGACCAGTGGACAGCCAATGACCTCGGTCGGTTTTGAGCTAGTCGTTATCTCTGCCTGTGTTCTTGGCGGTGTATCACTCAAAGGTGGTGTAGGTAAAGTGTCCTACGTTATCGCTGGGGTTCTGATTCTGGGAACGGTAGAAAACGCAATGAACCTTCTCAATATGTCTCCGTTCGCTCAATACGTAGTTCGTGGTGCCATCTTACTCGCAGCGGTTATCTTCGACCGTTACAAACAGGCGTCACGCAAAGTGTAAAAGTTTAGACATGTGGTATTTAATGCTCAAATGATGGCATTTCCCTTGGGATCTCGTATCTCAAGGGACTTTTTTTATGGCTAAGAATATTCCTCATCGCCCCATAGACAACTCGGTTTAACATCATAAAAGCAATTAAAATACAATAAGTTATATTATTTCATTCCACTTTATAGATTTCGACACTGCCCACTTTCCTTCCCTCAGCTTTACCACCGTGATGGTAATAAGGTCTACGAAAACAAAATTGAGTTTCAGTGTTATCTGTAATAAATACATATTCAATTTTAGCTCTCTTAAACGTAGCAATAGCAGCTTTAATCGCAGCTTCTGGAGAATAGAAAATCTGGTCCTCTTTTTGTAGGTTACCACTTTGTCTCAGTATCCTAACAAGGTACTTACCTTCAGTATGCAAGTTGGTTACTTTCAATAGTTGTTCCAAATAAACGACGCTGTCATCATCAGGATCATCAAGCTGTTTTTCTCTTCTGAAAACTACGGCCATTGAGATTCCAGCAAGTACTATGGCTCCGACGTATCCTACAACCTGATTTATTTGATCTGCATCCATAGGTACCTCCCATTTCTTGAAGTATTTTTCAGCGGGAAATGCTCAACTAAACTCACACAAAGAAGAAACACTCCTCTAACTTTTGAAATTTAGATCAAACCCACTGCCCTGCGACCCAGCCGGATGACCATGCCCATTGGAAATTGTAGCCTCCGAGCCAACCGGTGACATCCATCACTTCACCGATAAAGAACAGCCCTTTAACTGATTTACACTCCATGGTTTTTGATGAAAGCGCATCGGTATCAACGCCACCTAAAGTCACCTCTGCCGTACGATAGCCCTCGGTACTATTCGGGATAATCGTCCATGCGGATAACGTATCGACAATCGACTGTAGCTCACGTGGATTAAACTGCTTAAGCGGCTTATCTTCTAAGTCTTTACGTTCGATAAGTACCTCAACAACCCTTTTAGGTAATACCTTCGCTAAGGTATTTTTCAGAGTTTGATTGGGATGCTTTTCTCGTGATCGCTCAAGTAAGAGCGAGATATCATCATCAGGAACCAAATCAACAGTAACGGGTTGGCCTGGTTTCCAGTAGGAAGAAATTTGCAGTACAGACGGACCAGACAAACCTCGATGGGTAAACAGAAGCGCTTCTTTAAACGAAGTACCATCCTCTGCGGTCATCACAACCGGAATCGCAACACCAGATAATGGAGCAAACTGCTCTTTATCTTCTTTATGCAGAGTGAATGGAACCAGTCCGGCACAGGTAGGATGTACTTTCAGTCCAAAGCTTTCGGCCACCTTGTAACCAAAAGGTGTTGCACCTAATTTTGGCATTGATAAGCCACCCGTGGCAACCACCAGTGATTCACATTCGATCTCAATGCCATTGGCAAGAAAACGAAAGCCTGACTCGGTTTTTTCAATGTTCTGGATATCCACTTGATAGCGAAAATCGATGGTTGGCAGACGACACTCTTCCATCAGCAGGTTAACAATATCTTTTGCAGAATCGAGGCAAAACAGTTGGCCATGGTCGCGCTCTTCAAAGGCAATATCGTATTTACTGACTAAAGAGATAAAGTCCCAGTTGGTGTACTGAGAGAGCGCTGATTTCACGAAATGGCTATTGCTGCAAAGATAGTTATTGGCGGAGACATCATAATTGGTAAAGTTACAACGACCACCACCAGAAATTAGGATTTTACGTCCCGGTTTCTTCGCGTGGTCAATAACCAGCACACGTCGGCCTCTTTTCCCAGCCTGAGCAGCACACATCAATCCAGCCGCACCCGCACCAATTACCACTACATCTACTTTTTCACTCATTTCCGTCACTCAATCAGACAAAAGAAAGGATGTGCGTAGGCACATCCTTTTTAATTGGGCGTCATTTTAATCAACAAAGCCTTGCTTTGCCAACTTAGCTCATAGCAAGATACCAGCGAACATCGTCACCACCACCAAAGCACAGGACAGCACCGTGAGCTGTCTGACTTTCTCACACTTGTAGATGAATGTTTCATCATGATGATTTGCGTATTCTCGACTCTTCAAATAATGATACAGCCGCACCTGCTTAGCCACATTCGCGTGGACTTTAAAGAAACCGGGACCATCAACCTGCTGATAAAGCAACGGGTGTGCTTCACGCATGATGTATATTAATGTTCTTAATGCAGTGAGGCCTCTTGCAATATTTACAAGAGTAATAAGCATAAGCACGAATAAAATGGTATCTCCACTTATCATCTATTCCTCCCTACTTCGTCACAATAGCCAGAGAGAAAAGACGACAGTGCATCACAGTGTCTTTTCGCTGAGATTACTCAGCCTGGGCATCCATGACAGAAGATGAGCTTTTGTTTGCCATTGCCGCTAGATCTTTATCGATAAAGAACAACGCTTTTCCATCTTCACCAACAAGTTCTAACTTATCTAAAATCCCTTTGAATAACTTCTCTTCTTCATGCTGCTCTGCAACGTACCACTGAAGAAAATTAAAAGTTGAGTAATCCTGAGATGTAAAAGCAACATGAGCTAACTTATTTATATTCTGTGTAATCATCTGCTCATGCTCGTATGTTTCGCGGAACACGTCTCCTAAGCCAGAGAAGTCGTGTTTAGGCGCATCAATAGCACCTAAAATAGGCAGCGCACCAGTTTCACTTACATAAGTGAATAAACGGTGCATATGTTGCATTTCTTCCTGAGCATGAACTCGCAAAAATGCCGCTGCACCCTCGAAACCTTTATCTTCACACCAAGCACTCATTTGTAAGTATAGATTGGATGAAAAAAATTCGAGGTTAATTTGATCATTTAATTGATCAACCATGGCTTTTGATAACATATCTATCTCCAATGTGAATATATAACTCCCTAAACTATAACATGTTATGAGGTGAAACCACATGAAAGCGTAAATGACTCATTAACCTCGGAATTGAGATCCAAACAACAACATTTGTGCTACAAGACTGCTAAAGTGGAATGACTTTTCTAAAAAGGAGCGCGTTATGTGTTACAAACATATTCTCGTAGCTGTGGACTTGTCTGAAGACAGTCATCGTCTTATCGACCGAGCTGTAATGTTAGCGAAGCCGCTTGGTGCGAAGCTTTCATTTATTCATATCGATGTGAATTACGCTGAATTGTATACTGGCCTAATCGACATCAACTTAGTTGATACACAGAACCACTCAATGGAAATGGCTCAAAGCGAACTTCAAAAGTTAGAGGATTATGCTGATTATCCTATCCGTCACCGTTTAGTCGGCAGCGGCGATTTGAGCAGTGAAATTTGTGATACCGTCAACGAGTATAAAATCGACCTGGTTATTCTTGGTCATCACCAAGACTTTTGGAGTAAGCTACTTTCGTCCACTAAACTCATCCTCAACTGTTCTCCAGTTGATATTTTGGTCGTACCTCTTAAAGACGACTGACGCCAAGTCAAAACTTAGTTAAACTGCTCGCCATTATTGCTCAACATTAAACAAAAACAATTATGGCCTATTTATCTGCAGTGACCCTTCTATGGGCATTCTCATTCAGCCTGATCGGTGTTTACCTTGCCGGTCAGGTTGATTCTTGGTTTTCCGTTCTGATGCGAATTGCACTCGCTAGTCTGGTATTCCTGCCTTTCCTAAAATTTAAAGGTGTTCCAACAAAGCTTATCGCTAAACTGGCCACCATCGGTGGTATCCAGCTAGGCTTGATGTATTGCTTTTACTATAAATCGTTTGTTCTTTTGAGCGTGCCTGAAGTATTGCTGTTTTCCGTATTTACACCAATTTATGTCACGCTGATTTATGACTTACTAAAAAAACGCTTTTCTGCCTGGTATCTAGTTACTGCAGCGATCGCGGTAATTGGCGCGGTCGTGATCAAAAGAACCGATATCACCGAAAACTTTATTGTCGGTTTTCTGGTCGTACAGGGAGCGAATATTTGCTTCGCTATCGGTCAGGTCGGCTATAAGAAGATCATGGAGGATATGCAAAACAGTAAAATTGATATCCCTCATCACTCAATTTTTGGCTACTTTTATCTCGGCGCGCTAATTGTTGCAGTTATTGCCTTTGCTTTACTCGGTAATACTGAAAAATTACCGACCACCAATACGCAATGGGGGATCCTGATTTACTTAGGACTTATCGCATCAGGATTGGGCTATTTTGCATGGAATAAAGGCGCGTGTATGGTCAATGCTGGCGCGTTAGCCATTATGAATAATGTTTTAGTCCCCGCAGGATTGATCGTCAACATAGTCATCTGGAACCGCGAAATCGACCTAATAAATCTGATCGCAGGTGGAATGATCATAATGTTTTCACTGTGGTTGAATGAGACTTGGATTAAAAGAAAAGTCGAAGCCAGTTATTAAAGTACATGACAAACCCTAAAATAGAAAAAGGCCTCTCAGAGGCCTTTTTAATGAACTTTACTGGATAGTGAATACTTACTTCGTTCTATTTTTTCCACTAGCTTATCTTGTTTTTTCAATAATTTTTTTTGCTCTTTAAGCAGTTTCTTCAATTTCTTATTGCGCTTTTTCTGAGCCTTTAAGGCCTTTTTTTGCACATCAGAAACTGTCTCACTACTTTGCGCTTTTAAGTCCATTTCCATTGGCTTGCATAAAAACGAGGCCCGATTTGCAACGCGAGCACAGCTCTTACAAACGTATTTTGGCGCTTCGACCATACTCTGAATTTGTTGAATTTGACCGACGATCTCCGTGCGGCGAAACTTACACAGACTTTTACTCACACAGCACCCAGAAAGTAATAATGATTCTTATTAGCTATATACTGAGCATTGATTAAAATAGCAAGAGGATTATTTCATAGATGCTTTTACGTACACATCAAACCGATTTTTTTTAGTCTCAATCTTCATATTCGGCTCAACTCCCCCCAACACATCAGCATAGTCAGGACGCTTAACGACAACGCGCTTCTGTGCCAACTCGAGAGCAGGTGTAAGTAATTCATCTGCATCCATGTCCTTGCCCACCAGATCCTGAAAGACACGCATTTCTTTTTTAACTAATGCCGACTTTTTCTTATTCTCAGGGTGTGGATACATAGGGTCTAAATACACAACATCCGGTTTAGTAAACTGATTATCTTGAGCTAACTTGAGTAACGCATTATGGCTAGACTCATGGATTAACGTGACACGCTCTGTTACCCAAGTGCCAATTTCTTCATCTTGCTGCGCTCGTCGTAGCCCATCAGCAAGCATAGCCGCTACGACAGGATGACGTTCAACCATATAAACCTGACAACCTAGCGAAGCAAAGACAAAAGAATCTCGACCTAACCCAGCGGTCCCATCAAGTATTGTCGGTGTAACACCTTTATTCAGACCGACCGCCTTTGCAATCGACTGCCCTTTGCCACCACCGAACTTGCGGCGATGAGCCACTGCGCCAGATACCCAATCCACCGCTATAGCGCCGAGTTTGGGTTCATCCGTCTTTCTTAGTTCAATTCGTTCCCCGGTCCATACCAAAGCAAACACACTGGAGTTAGAATGCTCAAGCGCCCATTTTTCTGCGATATCATTGAGATATTGTGCGTCGCTAACCTCGGAGATGAGTTGAATTTGCACAAGAATGACTCCAACTAATTAAATAGAAATTATAATATCGGCAGAACTTATGTACCGATACCAATTATTTTTGAATAATCCAGTGGTAAACTAACCACCAATAAACGTGCCCTATAGGATAATTATATGCAATCCAACGCAGCAAAGCTGGACGACTTGGACAGAGCTATTCTCAAAATTTTAATGAATGATGCAAGAACTCCTTACGCGGAAATGGCAAAGCAGTTTAATGTAAGCCCAGCAACAATTCACGTGCGCATCGAAAAAATGAAAGCTGCGGATATTATTCAGAAAACAGAAGTCGTTGTTAATACAAAGAAACTTGGCTATGACGTCTGTTGTTTTATTGGTATCAATCTAAATGCTGCGCGCGATTATCACTCAGCACTAGAAAAACTGAATGCATTAGATGAAGTGGTAGAGGCCTACTATACAACTGGAGCCTATAATATATTTGCTAAATTAATGTGTCGTTCAATTGAAGAATTACAATATGTGTTGATCGATAAACTTCAGGCAATAGATGAAGTCCAATCAACGGAAACATTAATATCGTTGCAAAACCCGATAAACAGAAATGTTAATCCATAGCTCAGGATATATTCCTGAGCTAAAATGATATATTTATTAAATAGATATTACTTATTTAAATAGTTACGCAGGTCGTCTGCTGAAATACCTTGGGCAGCAAGTTCTTTTGCTAAAACTTCAACTTGCTCGCCTTTTCTGGATTCAATAACTTCCTCAAATTGAAATACTAAATCGCGTAGAACATGTAGTGGGACTTGTTTTGCAGCGCTTCTGATACGTTCTCCGCTCTGATTACCAAGTTCATTTAAAAGTTTACCAAACATCACCTTTTCTGGAGAGTCTTCCAGTTGCTCTAATACACGAGCCATCTCATAGGTTGTCATCGACATTCGCGTGATATCCAAGATATAAAAAATTGAAAGGGAATTATTTATGCTGATCAATATTATTTTTGTGGCAGCGCTAATATACAGTGATTACGCCACCTTATAAACAGTTTGACACACTATTTATAGTCATCAAGTTAGTAAACTGTCAATATTGGTATTCAATACGACACTTTTTTACTAATCCGCGTCCATACAATTACATTCAATTGCACGGACAAATAAAAAAGCGTAGCTTAAACTTGAAAGCAATGAATTATATAATATAGAAGAACTAAAATAATAACTCATTGTTTTTATATACAATATGGAAAATAAATATGGCAAATGCGATAACGGACAACCTGAAAAAGCTCCGAAACTGGCTGAGTGAAAGCCAATTAGATGCTTTTATCGTTCCTCATGAAGATGAGTATCTCGGTGAATACTTGCCAAAACATAATGAAAGACTTGAATGGGTATCTGGTTTTACTGGCTCTGCCGGTGCTGCAATAGTGACTCAGGACAACGCAGCGATCTTTGTAGATGGAAGATATACCGTTCAAGTAACGAAACAAACGCCAGCGGTCTGCTTTGAATATCATCATTTAATTGATGAGCCTTATCTAGACTGGCTTAAAGAACAGCTCCCTTTAGGAGCGAAGATAGGCTTTGACCCTAAAATGCATAGAGCGTCTTGGGTTAACAATGCCCAAGAAGTCCTGGCTCCAGAATACGAATTGCACCCCGTTGCAGCGAACCCGATTGACTTACTGTGGGAAAATAGACCAGAGCCGACATTATCCGACATGGTTCTGATGCCAGATGAGACATCTGGAAAAAGTAGCAAAGATAAGCGCGCATCTATCGCTAACTTATTAAAAGAGAAAGGTGCTGATAGCGCAGTTCTCACCCAGTTAGATTCGATTGGCTGGCTACTAAATATCCGCGGACTTGATGTAGCAAGACTCCCGGTTATTTTGTCTCATGCCATTATTTATCAATCGGGTGACGTAGACTACTTTATTGATGAAAGCCGTGTTGCTGATGGCTTTCATGAGCATGTAGGCGCTGGTGTAAACATATGTGCGCCAGATAGCCTAACTCAGGCTCTCGAAGCAATGAATGGTAAGAAGGTCATTCTAGACACGAGTAGCAGCAACGCTTGGTTTAAACTCCAATTGCAAAACAATGGCGCTACTATTATTGATATCGCCGATCCTTGTACGTTGCCTAAGGCTGCAAAGAATCGTGCAGAAGTGACTGGCATGAAAGCCTGCCACATTCGAGATGGAGCAGCTATGGCTCAATTTCTATGTTGGTTGGACGGACAAGTAGAGAAAAATAGTGAATTGGATGAAGCAACGCTGTCTGATCAGCTAGAGGCGTTTCGCCGTCAGGATCCAACGCTGGTTGATCTGAGTTTTGATACCATTTCGGCTGCTGCAACAAATGCTGCGATGTGTCATTACAATCACATTAATCAGCCTAAACCGGGGATTTTAAGCTTAAATTCTCTGTATTTGGTTGATTCGGGTGGTCATTATCAAGACGGAACTACCGATATCACCAGAACGGTCGCTATCGGTACTCCAACGGATGAGATGAAAACCTTATTTACACTGGTACTGAAAGGTCATATTGCGCTCGCTTCCGCTAAGTTTCCAGCAGGAACAAGCGGACATCAACTTGATGCTCTGGCTCGCCAATATTTGTGGACAAATGGTTATGACTTTGATCATGGTACAGGACATGGTGTCGGACATTGTTTAAGTGTTCACGAAGGACCACAGCGAATTAGTAAAGCACCAAATTCGGTCGCATTACTGCCTGGTATGGTGGTCTCTAACGAGCCTGGTTATTACCGTGAAAACGAGTTCGGTATTCGAATTGAAAACTTGGAACTGGTTGTGGATGTCGAAACGGCTGGCGATAAGAATATGCGTGGTTTCGAAGCTCTTACACGCTGCCCTATTGATAAGCGGGCAATACAAAAAGAACTTCTCACAGGAAGTGAGATCACATGGTTGAATCAATACCATGAACAAGTTTGGCATGATGTATCGCCGCTTGTAGAGGGAGACGTTAAAGAGTGGCTGCGTAACGCAACGTCCACCATATAAAAAGACGCTAAATGCATTTATTGGGACGTAGGTACTCAATAAATGCATTAGACCTCAAAACGAAATAACTCAAATATTTACACATCTAATTTTTATATCAGATTGTAACCAAGCGGTTGATATTTAATGTAAATATATGCGAATTTTTAAGAATTGTATCAATTAAGAACAAAATTTAATCAATAATTTATTTGAGATCTAAATAATTTTTGTGTAAGGTTTTTATTAATTAATCGTTCAATTAAAAAAATGGAGCGTATATGCCCAAGGTAGGGATGCCAGATATTCGCAAGCCGCAACTTGTCAAAGCGACGATGAACGTGATTGAAAAAGTTGGGTTACATGGTGCCAGTATTTCGTTGATCAGCAAGGAAGCAGGAGTATCAACCGGAATCATTAACCACTACTTCGGTGGTAAACACGGCTTACTGGAAGAGACAATGCGCGTTATATTGCGCGAGCACTCTAAAACCATTATGAGCGCTTTGGCCAAGCTGCCAAAGGAAGCTCACTATCAGCGAATTAACGCTATTGTTGACGGTAACTTCCTCGGCTTCCAGGCTGAAAGTGAAGTAGTCAAAACATGGCTCGCCTTCTGGTCATACTCAATGCATGACAAGCAACTGCACCGTCTGCAAAGAGTGAATGAAAAGCGTCTGATATCCCATTTAAAAATTGAACTCAAACAACTATTACCGAAAGAACAAGTTTGCCTCGTCGCACATGGTATAGCGGCTCTTATTGATGGTATCTGGATTCGTGGAGCATTAAATCCCAAAGGGATCGACTCAACACAAGCCAGAAACATCATTAACGATTACTTAGACAAACAACTTTCTTTTTACAGTGACAACCACTGAGGTCGCCATTCAATGGAAATTAAATCACTTTTTATCGATGGAAAACTAACTGATACAACATCAGGAGAAACGTTTCCAAGTATTAACCCTGCAACAGGCGAAACTATCGCGGTTCTGGGACAAGCTTCAGCTCAAGACGTTGAAGATGCAATTGCTTCAGCCAAAAAAGGCTTTGAGGTATGGTCGTCGATGACGGCTGTTGAGCGTAGCCGCATACTGTTAAAAGCGGTACAAATCCTACGTGACAGAAATGACGAACTAGCAGAACTTGAAGTTCTCGATACAGGTAAACCACTGCAAGAAGCCAACTGTGTTGATATCGCAACGGGTGCAGATGTTATTGAATATTATGCCGGTTTAGCACCAACACAATTAGGTGACCAACAACCTCTAAGTGAATCACAGTTCTTCTATACCCGTCGCGAACCTCTTGGCGTTTGCGCTGGTATCGGTGCATGGAACTATCCAATTCAGATCGCCATGTGGAAATCAGCTCCTGCTCTGGCTGCTGGTAATGCTATGGTATTCAAACCATCAGAAGAAACGCCACTAACTGCACTCAAGCTTGCCGAGATTTATAAAGAAGCCGGCGTACCAGATGGTGTATTTAACGTTGTACAAGGTGACTACCGCGTTGGCCAAATGTTGACAGGCCACCCAGACATCGCAAAAGTGTCTTTTACTGGCGAAGTCGGTACAGGCAAAAAAGTGATGGCAGCAAGCGCACAAACCTTAAAGTCAGTCACCATGGAATTAGGTGGTAAATCCCCTCTTATTATTTTCGATGACTCAAATCTTGACGATGCAGTCTCGGCATCTATGGTCGCGAATTTCTACACGCAGGGTGAAGTTTGTACGAATGGTACACGAGTATTTGTTCATGAAGCGATCTACGATGATTTTCTTAAACAGCTAAAAGAACGTACTGAAAAACTTGTTATTGGTGATCCACTCAATCTGGATACGCAGATTGGTGCTCTGATCTCTAAAGGTCATGAAGAGAAGGTACTTGCGGCAATTGAAGAAGCAAAACAATCCGATGCCAAACTGCTAGTTGGCGGCTACAAAGTAACAACAGACGGCCTTGAAAAAGGTAACTTTGTTGCTCCAACTGTTTTCTTCGACTGCTATGAAGAAATGGCATTGGTTCAGAACGAAATTTTTGGCCCTGTCATGGCGGTAATTAAGTTTACTGACGAAGCGGATGTCGTTGAAAAAGCGAACAATACACGCTTTGGCCTAGCTGCTGGTATTTTCACGAAAGATATCTCTCGTGCTCACCGTGTAATACACAAAATGCAAGCCGGTATTTGTTGGATTAATACCTGGGGTAACTCCCCTGCAGAAATGCCTGTTGGCGGTTACAAAGATTCAGGCATTGGACGTGAAAACGGTGTCGAAACACTCGCTCATTATACCCAGACGAAAAGCGTCTTTATCGAGTTGGGTAACTTTGAAAGCCCTTACGCATAGACTTTATAGGAGCCGAATATGAAACAGCATTTCGACTACATTATTGTTGGCGCAGGTTCTGCGGGTTGTGTTTTAGCAGATCGCCTAACGGAATCAGGAGAACATTCAGTTCTCCTTTTAGAAGCGGGTGGTAGCGATAAGAGTATTTTTATCCAGATGCCGACCGCATTGTCATATCCAATGAATACGCCAAAATACGCTTGGCAATTTGAGTCTTTGGAAGAACCAGGTATTGATGGTCGCCAACTTCATTGTCCACGAGGCAAAGTTCTTGGTGGCAGCTCTTCGATCAATGGCATGGTGTATGTTCGTGGTCACGCCTGTGACTTCGATGAGTGGGCGGAACAAGGCGCGACAGGATGGGATTATTCTCACTGTCTGCCCTACTTCAAAAAGGCCGAATCATGGTCTGGTAGTGAAGACGAATACCGCGGAACGACTGGTCCACTAGCCACTTGTAATGGCAATGAGATGAAGCTCAATCCGCTATACGAAGCGTTTATTGAGGCAGGTAAAGACGCAGGCTACCCAGAAACCCAAGACTATAACGGTTATCAGCAGGAAGGCTTTGGTCCAATGCACATGACGGTTGATAACGGTGTTCGCGCATCAACGTCAAACGCCTATTTAAAACGTGCGTTAAAACGCGACAACCTAACCTTAATAAAAGGCGTCGTGGCGAAAAAAGTAATACTCAAAGATAAGAAGGCCATTGGGATTGAATTCGAACATCAAGGTGCGGATAAAGTTGCCTTTGCGAATAAAGAAGTCATCTCATCTGCTGGTTCTATCGGCTCAGTCCAACTGCTTCAACTTTCAGGTATCGGTCCACGAGACGTACTCGAAAGAGCTGGTGTGACTGTTGAGCATGAACTGGTTGGTGTAGGTGAAAACCTTCAAGACCACCTAGAAGTGTACTTTCAGTATCATTGTAAACAGCCAATTACCCTCAATAGTAAATTAGGGTTGATTAGCAAAGGGCTCATCGGCACCGAATGGATATTGAAGAAGACAGGTCTAGGTGCAACAAACCATTTTGAATCATGCGCCTTCATCCGCTCTAGAGAAGGTCTGAAGTGGCCAAATATTCAATATCACTTCCTTCCAGCCGCAATGCGCTACGATGGACAGGCCGCTTTCGATGGACATGGTTTTCAGGTACATGTAGGCCCGAATAAGCCAGAAAGTCGCGGAAAGGTGTGGATAAACTCCAGCGATCCACATGACAAACCATCTATCCAGTTTAATTACATCTCGACGGAACAAGATCGTCAGGATTGGCGTGACTGCATTCGTTTAACACGACAAATATTATCTCAGCCAGCAATGGATCAATACCGTGGTGACGAAATTCAACCTGGTGCACATATCACCAGCGACGAAGATATCGACCAATGGGTAAAACAGAATGTTGAAAGCGCTTACCACCCTTCTTGCTCATGCAAAATGGGTTCAACAAATGACCCAATGGCAGTAGTCGATAGTGAGTGTCGAGTGATTGGTATCGACGGTCTGCGTATCGTTGACTCCTCTATTTTCCCAACCATCACCAACGGGAACCTCAACGCACCAACGATTATGGTCGCCGAAAAGGCAGCCGACATGATCTTAGAAAATGCGCCACTTCCCGCGTCTCAAGCACCTGTTTGGATCGACGAAAAGTGGCAAGAAAGACAAAGAATTGGAACACCTAAAAGACCGTAAATTCTGATCTTTTAAGCGATTAACATAAAAGGAATAATTATGTTTAAGAACAAACTTAAATTAGTAACTCTTGGCCTAGGCGCCGTAGCCTCGGTAAATGCATTCGCGAACCAGTGTGATACTGTTCGCTTCTCTGATGTTGGTTGGACAGATATAACTTCAACTACAGCCGTTACATCTGAAGTACTTAAAGGCATGGGCTATAAAACCAAAACCGACTTACTTTCCGTTCCGGTAACGTACTCTTCAATGGCAAATGGCGATATTGATGTCTTCCTTGGTAACTGGATGCCAACAATGGAAGGCGATATCAAACGCTACAGAGAGGCAGGTACCGTCGAAACTGTCCGTGCTAACCTTACTGGTGCAAAATATACTCTTGCTGTGCCTAAGTATGTGTACGATGCAGGCGTTAAATCATTTGCTGATATCGCAAAGCACGCAGATGAATTTAAAGACCGTATCTACGGCATTGAACCAGGTAACGATGGTAATCGCCTGATCCAATCAATGATCGATTCAAATGCTTTCGATTTGAAAGACTTTACGTTAGTTGAGTCAAGCGAAGCTGGTATGGTTTCTCAGGTCAATCGAGCTATTCGTCGTAAACAGTGGATAGCCTTCCTTGGTTGGGCACCTCATCCAATGAACAGCAACTTCGACATGGAATACCTATCTGGCGGTGACGATTACTTCGGTCCTAACTATGGCGGTGCAAGCGTCTATACCAATGTCCGTAAAGGCTTTACAGAGCAATGCCCTAATGTTGGTAAGCTTCTAACAAACTTAGAGTTTAGCCTACCAATGGAAAACCAGGTTATGGACTCTATTCTAAACAAAAACCAAAAACCTGACGCCGCTGCAATAGAGTGGCTAAACAAAAACCCTCAAGTTCTTGATAAGTGGCTTGAAGGCGTGAAAACCGTCGACGGTAAGCCAGCCAAAGCAGCTGTTCTAAGCTACATCAAAGACCACTCTTAATTCTTCATTTTTCATAATTTAAGGACAAAGGGGAATCGTGCTTTATCCCCTTTGATATAGGTATTAATGTGAACATTTTTACAGAGCATAAAATTCCTCTCGGACATTGGATGGAGTTCATTGTTGATTGGCTTACGATGCACGCATCAGGCTTTTTTGACGCCATCGCTATTACTCTAGAGAGCTCCATCATGTTTCTCGTTGATGTGTTTAAATGGATGCCACCAGCCGTCCCTATTGTATTAACTGCATTATTAGCTTGGTGGTTACACCGAAAAATATCTATGGTGATTTTTGTCGTAGCAGCGTTGCTGTTAATTCTGAACCTGGGATATTGGCAAGAAATGCTAGAGACGTTTGTCTTGGTATTTTCTGCAACAACAATCTCCGTATTACTCGGCGTCCCATTAGGTATTATGGCTGCTCATCGTCCTTGGCTTTATACCGTGATGCGACCTATTTTGGATTTGATGCAGACAGTACCAACTTTCGTGTATCTCATTCCAACGCTTGTTCTATTTGGATTAGGTATCGTTCCTGGTCTTATTTCTACCATCATATTTGCTATCGCTGCTCCGATTCGTCTGACCTATTTGGGTGTATTAAAAGTTCCTGAAGAACTGATAGAGGCCGGTAAAGCCTTTGGTGCAAGCAGAATGAAATTACTATTTAAAGTCGAATTACCTGCTGCAATGCCAAGCATTATGGCCGGTGTAACTCAATGCATTATGCTGTCTCTTTCGATGGTGGTTGTTGCTGCATTGGTTGGTGCTGATGGCTTAGGGAAACCAGTTATCAGAGCTCTGAACACAGTTAATATATCTCAGGGTTTTGAAGCTGGGTTAGCCATCGTGCTGGTCGCGATCATTCTCGACCGTATGTGTAAAACACCAAGTCAAACTAAGGAGCATTAATCATGACAGAGCATAAAAAGGCAATTTCAATAGAAAATCTGGACGTTGTTTTTGGTGATAAACCTAATCAAGCATTAACACTTCTCGATGAAGGAAAGTCTCGTCAAGAAATCATCGACGAGACAGGTCTAGTCGTTGGCGTAAACAATGTTTCTCTCGATGTAAATGAGGGTGAGATTTGCGTGTTGATGGGACTCTCAGGCTCTGGGAAATCCAGTCTTCTGCGCGCAGTAAATGGTCTTAATGCCATTTCTCGCGGTGCATTAAATATCAAAGATGGTAATACATCCGTTGAC
Organism: Vibrio viridaestus; assembly: GCF_003856525.1. Taxonomy (GTDB): domain Bacteria; phylum Pseudomonadota; class Gammaproteobacteria; order Enterobacterales; family Vibrionaceae; genus Vibrio; species Vibrio viridaestus. The sequence continues at coordinate 9,980 of NZ_RJVQ01000012.1, read as the reverse complement.
TTAGCCGATTGTAATGAGCAAACACTACGCCATCTACGAACTGATCGCGTTTCTATGGTTTTCCAAAAATTTGCTTTGATGCCATGGTTATCAGTTCTTGATAATGTTGCATTTGGTCTCGAGATGAAAGGCGTGCCTAAGAAAGAACGCCGTGCTCAGGCAAGAGAGAAGCTCGAGATGGTTGGCCTTGCTGAGTGGCAAGACAAATTCCCACATGAGCTTTCAGGTGGTATGCAGCAACGTGTTGGTCTCGCTCGCGCTTTTACCATGGATACTGATATCTTGCTGATGGATGAACCTTTCTCTGCGCTTGACCCACTGATTCGTGCTCAGCTACAAGACGAATTGCTTGAGCTTCAGTCTAAGTTGAATAAGACGATTTTGTTCGTAAGTCATGACCTTGACGAGGCACTAAAAATCGGGACTCGTATCGCTATCATGGAATCAGGCGAGCTGATTCAACATGGTAAGCCTGAAGAGATTGTTCTGACGCCAAAAACTCAATATGTACGTGATTTCGTTGCTCACACTAACCCGCTAAATGTACTTAAAGGTCGCTCTCTAATGAGACCAGCCAACGAACTGGTACAGGACAGTGAGCGTTGGCAACTATGTCAGCAATCCAATGTTTGGATAGAAAAAGAAAATACTAAATGGGTTATCTCAGGCGAATCACCACTGAAGATAATTGATTACACAGACAAAGAGATTGATATTGCGGATTTGTGCAAGAACAGTATTGTTATTGCTTCTCCAGATATCGATATGCGTGATGCCATCGAAATTCGCTACCATACTGGCCATCCAATTGTTCTAATCGAAAACGGACATTTGATAGGTACATTAAGTGACGATAACTTTTACCATGCATTATTAGGTAAATACAACGAACCTTCGTTGCACGCAGCCTAATATCAGTTAGTACTTACATACTTGAAAGGCAGCTAAATAGCTGCCTTTTTTCTATCTAACCTACATTTATTGTTTCACGTGAAACACTTATTATTTCGCTGTAAATTATCCTAAATAACTTTTATCCCAATCTTTCCAAACCGTTTGTAGCCCTTTGCTGTGCATCGAATTGGTAACATCAATAACACTTCTATCGTCATTGATAGAGAATTGTTCCAGTTCCACTTCTGCATTTGCATACCCGCCAGGCTGAGTTTTTGACGCAGCAGAAAGAGAGGTGATTGCGATTGGCACCACACTATCCCTAAATTTGGCCGACTCTCTGGTAGAAAGTGAGAGTTCAACTTCAGGATTGAATAGGCGATATGCACAGATGAGTTGTAATAACTGCGCATCTGTCATGATCGATTTTGGCTCTAACCCTCCGGTACAAGGTCGTAAACGAGGAAATGAAATAGAATAACGTGAACGCCAATAAGTTTTCTCTAGATAATCGAGATGTGCTGCAGTAAGAAAGCAGTCAGTTCTCCAGTCTTCTAAACCGATCAAAGCACCGATCCCAATTTTATCCAAGCCAGCTTTACCAAGTCGATCAGGTGTCATAAGCCGATATTCAAAATCCATTTTATTGCCACGTAAATGATGCTGAGAATATGTTGCCCTATTATAGGTTTCCTGGTAGACCATCACGGCATCAAGACCCATAGTTTTCAGCTCAGCGTATTCTTCCTGATCAAGCGGCTGAACCTCCATCGCAACATAATTAAACTGCTGCTTAATTCTCGGAATCATTTTCCTAAAATAATTCATTCCAGCTTTCGTTTCGTGCTCACCAGTCACCAACAGCACGCTATCAAATTTCATCGATTTAATAGCATTAACTTCAGCATCAATTTCGTTCTCATCGAGAATTTTACGCTTGATCTTATTACTCATAGAAAACCCGCAATAAGTACAATCATTCGCGCATAGATTAGAAAGATACAAAGGAATATACATTGATATCGTATTGCCAAATCGCTTTCTTGTCAGTTGTTGAGCCTTCTTTGCCATCACTTCCAGATATGATTCAGCTGCCGGTGAGATAAGCGCTTTGAAATCTTCTAAAGTGAGCCTAGTTTTCGCTAAAGCGTTCTGTACATCGCGCTTCGTCTTACCATAAACAGAGAGGCGTATATCATCCCATTCGTACAGATTTAATACATCAACAAAACTCATTTTCTATCCCTCCAACTCTGTTAGAAACGAAGTCAAAGGACTAGATGCATGAGCAAATTCACTCACAACACCAAGACCGGATTCATAAGCCATTCGACCACAAATCACGGCTTGCTTAAACGCCTCAGCCATAAGAATCGGATCACTTGCGGTTGCAATTGCCGTGTTAACTAATACCGCATCAGCGCCAAGTTCCATCGCATAAGCGGCATGGGAGGGAGCACCAATTCCAGCATCAACTACGACAGGAACACGGGCTTGCTCAATGATAATATTGAGAAAGTCTGCTGAAACAATTCCCTTGTTTGATCCAATGGGTGCAGCGAGAGGCATCACGGCTGCACACCCTACTTCTTCTAATCGCTTGCACAAAACCGGATCGCAATGGCAATAAGGGAGAACGACAAATCCATCCGTCACTAACTGTTCGGCTGCGCGAAGAGTTTCTATCGGGTCAGGCATCAGATATTTAGGATCGGGATGAATTTCCAATTTAATCCAATTAGTCCCAATAGCTTCTCTTGCAAGATGCGCGGCAAAAATAGCGTCTGTCGCATTTTTTGCTCCAGAGGTATTCGGGAGTAAATTAAGTCTATTGGCAACAAGAGGTTCGAGAATATCATCTTTTTGGTTAGAGGTATCGACTCGTCTTAAAGCCATAGTCACCAATTCTGAGCCACTTGTTATAATCGCTTTAGCCATTACATCACGGTGAGAAAACTTACCTGTTCCTGTAAATAAGCGTGAATTAAATGTTTTATTAGCAATAGTAAGCATATTTTAACCTCCGGCTATCGCCTGAAATAGGGATATTTGGTCGCCACTATTGAGTATGTAAGACGGCCACTGACTTTGTGGAACCACGGTATTATTGATAGCAAATACACAGCCCTTCGCTGGTAGTGAAAGCTTCTCGATGATATCTGCCAAAGAACTGCCAGAAGCGAGCGTTTCTTTTCGATTGTTTATCATAACTTCGACTGTCATGCCGTCACCTCTTTCGTCGCACAAACTGGACATTCAGGATCTCGAATGATATTTAGCGTTTGGAAAGTATTGTTAATTCCATTAAATGAGACTAAAGATTGCGGTGAGTGATTTGGGGTTGATATGAGATTCTTAATACACGCGAGCGCTTGCATGGAAGCCATTACACCAACTACTGGCCCCATGACCCCAGACGTTGAACAACTTCTTGGCTCAGATATATCTTCAGGATAGATACAACGATAACACGCCTCATCTTCCTGATAATGATAGACAGCGAGTTGCCCTTGCCAACCGATAGCAGATGCGGAGATCAGCGTTGTTTTGTGCTTGAAGCAAGCTCGATTAATTTGATGGCGAGTTGTGAAGTTATCGGTACAATCGATAACGACATCGCACATAATGACTTCTAGAGCCAGCTGTTGTTCTGTCAGTCGATATTGAATAGCTCGAACTTGTACATTGTTATTTAACTGATTTAAATTAGATTTAAGTCTAGCGGCTTTGTTCTGTCCGATTTCTGATTCTCGATAGATGAACTGCCTATGTAAGTTACTTATATCGATATTATCGTCATCGATAATTACGATGGATCCAACGCCAGCCCCTACAAGATATGGCGCGACCAGAGATCCCAACCCACCACAGCCAATCATCAGTACACGGCTTTCTTCAAGCTTGAGCTGGCCAGATTCTCCGAACTCAGGTAGACATATCTGCCGTTGATAACGGATAAAATCGCTATCATTGATAGTGTTCATGCAATTACTCCCTCGCCTGCTTTGATGCCATCGAGAGCATTGAATAGCGAACCAATTCGTCGAGAGAGATCTTTTGCCTGTGTGATGGCTCTAACCACTGCGATAGAATCAACTCCCTGAGATACAACACTGCTAATATTGCTTAAATCAATCCCTCCAATAGCAACAGTTGGTATAGAGTAATCACCAACCATTATCGTATTGATTAGGTTTTGATATAGCCCTAAACGGACTAAACCCTGGGGTTTAGATGGCATAGACTTTGTCGTTGTTGGGAATATATGTCCCAACGCGATATATGAGGGTCGAATAGTTTCTGCCTTAAGTATTTCGTAATAACCGTGGGTTGATACACCAAGACGAAGGTTTGCCGCATGAATCTGTTCAATATTGGCTTCGTCGAGATCTTCCTGACCGAGATGAACACCATAGGCTTGATGTTTTATTGCTAACCGCCAATAGTCATTAATAAATAGTTGAGTGCCCGTTTCCTGAGAGAGAATAGACACATCTTGAACTTGCTGATCCAATAATGCGCTAGTCCTATCCTTTATTCGTAACTGAGCAGTCTTAACACCATGAGCCTTCACCAGTGTTTTTACCCATTCGAATGTATCCACCACTGGGTACAAACGAAATAAGTCACGGTCTATTGGTAGAAAAGCCTCTCGCGCTACTCCGGATTGTTTACTAAAAACTGGAAAAAACTGGATGTCATCAGGCCATGTTTCACGTGAAACATTCATTGCTGAACGAGCAACAACAAGAGAATCCTCAATAGGAAAATCATGTGCGAGTAACAATATTATCCAAGCAAAATGTTCAGATGCATCGAAACTCTGCTGCTCATTTCTAGAATAAAGTGATCTGGTTTCACCATTAAATAACCACGAATCACATAGCTGATCTGGTTTCACGTTAGATGAACAAACAGACACAAATCCTTCGGACAAATCAGAACGATGTTCAATCTCATGGTCTAAATAGTAAAGATAGTACGACTGATTAAAGTCCGAATCCTCATTTAACTTAGCATGATTGGTTTGAGAAAATAAGTTGGTAGAAACACAAATCGTTGAGTTGGATATACTGTCAAAACAAATTAGTATCTCTTGATTAGAATGCTTTTTAAATCCGATATCTTGAGAAAATAACGGTAAAAACACATTCCTATATACTCGATCGAGAGTGCTCTGTAGAGCACTCTGATTGTCAGACAAAAATATGGTTTTCATACTAAGCCTCTTCTATAGACTTAGCTGGATGATAAAGCTCAGATCCTTGTTGTTTGAATTGCTCTGACTTTTGTCTCATCCCCTCTTGTGGATCTTCTAAAAGCGTAATCTCAATACCGTTAGGATTGTTTTTAGCATAATCCCTGACCTCCTGAGATATTTTCATTGAGCAGAACTTAGGACCACACATCGAGCAGAAATGTGCCACTTTACCGGATTCCTGGGGAAGTGTTTCGTCGTGATAAGACTTTGCCGTAACCGGGTCAAGAGCAAGATTAAATTGGTCTTCCCAACGGAATTCAAATCGTGCTTTGGAAAGTGCATTATCGCGAATTTGAGCACCAGGATGTCCTTTCGCTAAATCGGCCGCATGCGCTGCTAATTTATAGGTGATTAAACCAGTCTTAACATCCTCTTTATTGGGTAGACCTAGATGCTCTTTTGGAGTCACGTAGCATAGCATCGCACAACCATACCAACCAATCATTGCAGCGCCAATTCCAGAGGTGATGTGGTCATAACCAGGTGCAATATCAGTGGTCAGAGGGCCAAGCGTATAAAAAGGAGCCTCGTGGCAATGCTTGAGCTGTTCATCCATATTTTCTTTAATCATATGCATAGGAATATGCCCGGGACCTTCAATAATCACCTGAACATCATATTCCCAAGCAATCTTAGTCAATTCACCTAATGTACGTAACTCTGAAAACTGAGCCTCATCGTTCGCATCAGCAACGGAGCCAGGACGTAACCCATCGCCAAGAGATAAAGAAACATCATATTGTGCACAAATCTCACAAATCTCACGAAAGTGAGTATATAAAAAGTTCTCTTGATGATGCGCTAGACACCATTTGGCAATAATTGAGCCACCACGAGAAACAATGCCGGTAACACGTTTGGCAGTCATGGGGACATAACGTAGAAGCAAGCCAGCATGAATTGTGAAGTAATCAACGCCCTGCTCTGCCTGCTCGATTAACGTATCACGCATGACTTCCCACGTGAGATGTTCAGCTACTCCATTTACCTTTTCTAACGCTTGGTACATAGGCACTGTGCCAATAGGCACCGGACTATTACGTAAAATCCATTCGCGAGTTTCATGAATATTACGGCCTGTAGAAAGGTCCATTACTGTGTCGGCACCCCATCTTGTCGACCATACAAGCTTCTCTACTTCCTCTTCAATTGAGGACGATACTGAAGAGTTACCTATGTTAGCGTTTACTTTAACTAAGAAGTTACGCCCGATAATCATAGGTTCAGACTCGGGATGGTTAATATTACAAGGAATAACAGCTCGTCCTTCAGCGACTTCTCTACGTACAAATTCTGGAGTAATATCTTTAGGAAGATTCGCACCAAAATTGTTACCAGGGTGCTGTTGATTTAGCTGCTCATCAGAGAATTTTTGACGTCCCATATTCTCACGAATAGCAATAAACTCCATTTCTGGCGTGATAATACCTAAGCGCGCGTAGTGGAGCTGAGTAACGCATTTACCCGACTTCGCTTTACGAATTTGAGGTAGATTACCGTATCGAAGCTCATCCAGAGTCTTGTCATTTAATCTTTCCTGAGCATATTGAGATGATAAATTATCGAGCTCTTCGACATCGTTGCGCTCTTGAATCCAAGTCTGTCTAGGCTTAGGTAGGCCCTTATAAACATCAATGCTACTAGTAGGATCGGTATACACACCAGACGTATCGTAGACAGAAACAGGTTCATTAGGTTCGTATACTGGATATTCTTTTGACCCACCAACAAGCGTATCTGTCAGATGGATTTTTCTCATAGGAACACGAATATCGTCTCGTGAACCAATCACATACGCTTTCTCTGAATTTGGATATGGCGTTGCGGTTATATTTTCAATGAATTGTTTGGCTTCTAGCCTAGATTGTTTACGACTCGACATAGCACTTCCTTTCAATAATAAATGGATAATGCTTGACGGATGGATGCACACAAGAGGGAGGACGAATGTCACTCAAAAGATGAGATAAATTAGGAAAAGACCCAATTAATGTCTTCTCTTGTTCCCTTCGCAGGTATTAACCTGATCAGGTTCAACGGATCCCGAATTAACGGTCTCAGCCAAATGGCACTCCGACAAGTGAAACGATTATAAAATCAGCGTAAAAAAATAAGCAAATAAAAATTCAATAAATTTACGCTTTTGTGATCAGCTGAAAGCCAACCCATGCAGCAGTAATACTTAAAATGACGTTCAACAGGATGTTAAGACCCATTTTCAAAAAAGCCCCCTGCTGCAGCAATAAAACGTTATCCATTGAGAAGGTGGAGAATGTTGTTAATGCACCAAGAAAACCAAGCCCTATTAATTGGCGCCACGGTTCAGCCGCAAGAAATTGACTTTGAAATGCGGAAACGAGCAGTCCCATAATAAAAGAACCCAACACGTTTACTGTTAAAGTTCCATAAGGAAATCCACGGCCAAAAAGAAAGACACATAACTCAGATATCAAATAGCGAGAACAGGCACCAAAAGCACCACCAAGTGCAACAAAACTCAAAATAGAGAACTGCCCCATAAACTTCTCCTTAAGAAAATAGCTCAAATATTGTACAATATCATGCCCAATGAAATTTCAAATACAACGACACCAAGCTTTGCTAAACAAACAGAATTAAAACGTTACAGGAGTCACGTTACCTGTATGTAGCCCATCAATCCCGTTTTCATATGTTCAATTACATGACAATGATACATCCAACGACCTGGATTATTCGCAACAAATGCGACTTTCGCACTGCCGTTTTTTCCGAGTAATACAGTATCAGTATGAAATGGTGAATCAAGTTTAATGCCGTCTAATTCTAATACAAGGAAAGTATGCCCATGCAGATGAATAGGATGATGATATTGAGTCACGTTCTTCATCGAAAATATATAGGTTTTTCCAAGTTCTAATTTTGCTAAAGGCTCAGGAATCGAATCCATCGACATGCCTTCCCAAGCTCGTTTATTCATCAACCAAAACTGGGAAACAGCTTTTCCATCTTGGTTAAGAGGTGTGAGCGCTCCTTCCCACTCAAATACGAAATCAATCAAATATGCGTTTTCTAAATCAGGAGTGGGTATAGGATTTAACGGTAAAGAAGGAATGTAATGTTGTTCAGGGACAACCTCTTCCGGGTGCTGGCCTTTAATATCAAATCGACATAGTGGAAATGGGTATTTACCTTTGAGATATTGGAGCTCTATTTGGCTCCCTAAAGATGGTGAGACAAAAGCAATGTCTAACCTCATCCCAGGACCTAGTTTATGCTGAGAAAGCAGCACAGGCTCAGCAATCGGGTTTCCATCGATAGCGATAACCCAAGCATCCGTTCCTTTCACTGTAACGGGATACGTGATTGTGTTATCAACATTGGCGATTCGAACTCGGGTCAACGTTTTCGGCAATATAACCATGGTAGGATTATGTTGCCCGTTCACCGTCCCCCATTCACCTGGCGTTCCCATACGAGCACTGTACCTAGGGATCATCAAGGATTTCCAAGATCCACTCTGATCTAAATGCCAGTGTTTTAACATTACAGAAACATCCTGACCAAAATGAACATTTTCTGCCTCATCAACAATGATCAGTCCGACAAGTCCCATCCCTAGCTGTTTAACACTATTCATGTGGGGATGATACCAAAAAGTACCTGCATCAGGAGGCGTAAAGCGATAGGTAAACGTCTCTCCGGGCAATATAGGTTTTTGACTTAAAAAGGGTACTCCATCCATCTCAATCGGTATGCGGAGACCATGCCAGTGAATGGTAGTCGGCTCATCTAACTTATTCGTAAAATGGATAGTAACAGGTTGACCTTGCTTACACCGGATCTGTGGCGCAGGAATCAGGCCATCAAACCCAAGAATCGGCGTCTTCTTACCCGGAATCAGCTCGGCAATACCTTTTTCTGCGCTAATTCGATACACATAAGGGTCATTGTCGGTTGGTGTATGACTTAGAGAGCACCCTGGTAATAAAGCAGCAGCTCCTAAAGCTGAACCATACTGGATAAATTGGCGACGAGTTAATGCCATAGTGTTCTAACCTCAAATTTCGTATAAGACTATTCTACCGAAACAATACTTATTACCAATATATTTAGGCGTTACTATTCATATCGAACAATCTAACTACCGAAAAAGATGATAAAAAAAGAGAGATCTTTAGTTTTGCCGAGAGACTATAGGTGAAAAGGACACAGAGAATTACTCTGCAAGTTATGCTCATACTTATTAATAACCGCTAAGTGGACAAATTCGTTAGATCTGACGCTACAGAACATAAGTAACGGCTTTATTAGAAACTACAAATAGCAAAGCCCCAGCTAATGCTGAAGCCCTATGATAATGGTAAGGATGGAGAGATTCGACCGGACTGACGCTCCAGCTCCCAACACTGGCTTTACTAAAAGCCAAATACAACAAAGCCCCAGCATACGCTGAGGCTTTATGATAATGGCAGGGGTGGAGAAATTCGACCGGGCTGGCGCTCCAGCTCCCAACACGGCTTTTCTAAAAGCCAAAACAATAAAGCCCCAGCATACGCTGAGGCTTTATGATAATGGCAGGGGTGGAGAGATTCGAACTCCCAACACGCGGATTTGGAATCCGCTGCTCTGCCAATTGGAGCTACACCCCTAAAACATAGAGAAAACCCCAGCATCTCTGCTAGGGTTCTTTAAATAAGTGGCGGAGCGGACGGGACTCGAACCCGCGACCCCCGGCGTGACAGGCCGGTATTCTAACCAACTGAACTACCGCTCCGCATTGGTTAGCTTGGTGCTAAATAAAAGCCTGGCGATGTCCTACTCTCACATGGGGAGACCCCACACT
>NZ_RJVQ01000089.1 GCF_003856525.1 Vibrio viridaestus | reverse complement strand
TTAAAAAGTAAGTTTTCCCAAGAACACTTGATTGTGTGTTGGTGTTTATCCTAATGATAAACATTGAGAACTTTTACAAACATTCTAAAAGAATGTTTTGTCAGCTTTCCAAATTGTTAAAGAGCGTGATTCTTCAAAAGAACCATTTTTAAATATTCTCATTTCTTTCTAAAGAAAGAAGAACACTTAAAGATGGTGGGCGATACCGGGTTCGAACCAGTGACCCCCTGCTTGTAAGGCAGGTGCTCTCCCAACTGAGCTAATCGCCCATTTCTGAGTTATGGTGGAGCTATGCGGGATCGAACCGCAGACCTCCTGCGTGCAAGGCAGGCGCTCTCCCAGCTGAGCTATAGCCCCATAACTTGAAGAAAATGGTGGGTCGTGCAGGATTCGAACCTGCGACCAATTGATTAAAAGTCAACTGCTCTACCAACTGAGCTAACGACCCGTGGTATCCCGTAGGGGAGTCGAACCCCTGTTACCGCCGTGAAAGGGCGGTGTCCTAGGCCTCTAGACGAACGGGACACTAAGATACTCTAAAACGACTA
>NZ_RJVQ01000088.1 GCF_003856525.1 Vibrio viridaestus | reverse complement strand
CCGCTGGCGGCGTGACACCATTCACCGTGCCACTCTGTTCGCCGTCAAAGTGCGCCCCGTTATCCACGATGGCCTCTTTTTCCGGCACATGCTGCACGGCGGTGATGGCATACGTGCCGTCGTCGTTCTCACGGATACTCACGCAGCGGAACAGTCGCTGGCGCAGCGTCGGCAGCTTCAGCTCCCATACGCTGTATTCAGCAACACCGTCAGGAACACGGCTCACTTTTACCTTCACGCCGTCGGTGMCGGACTGAACCTCCACGCTGACCGGATTGCCACTTCCGTCAACCAGGCTTATCAGCGCGGTACCGGAGGATGGCAGCGTGATTTCACGGTCGAGCGTCAGCGTCCGGGTCTGGCTGTTCACCGCCAGCACACGACCACCGGTGCTGATACCGGCATAGTCATCATCGCAGATTTCAATAACATCGCCCGGTACATGGCGAAGCCCTTCTGCGCCGACGCTGAAATCCACGGTCTGCGTTTCCAGCAGTTCTGTTTTAATCAGCCACAGCCCGGCGCGGTGTGCCTGCCCCCGGCTGGTACAG
>NZ_RJVQ01000085.1 GCF_003856525.1 Vibrio viridaestus | reverse complement strand
TTTTCGCCATATTTGCGTTCCACATAGTTCCATCTCTGAGCATCGAATTTAGTATCACAACCATCTTTCTAACGCAGGCAATGATCGCTACTTTCTTTGGTTTCCCAGCGTCAAGCAATCGTTGATATGTGGATTTAAAAACAGGGTTATATTGCATAGCGGACATCATTGCCATATACAAAACGGTTCGAACTTGAGCACGACCACCTTGGATGATTCGTTTACCTCTAAATCGGCCACTTTCCTTATTCATAGGCGCAACACCTATCAATGAAAAGGCTTGTTTATTATTGATATAACCAAGTTCAGGAACGTTACTGATAATGGCTGCCTCACTCACTTTACCTATGCCAGGAACACTTTGGAGAATGGTATTTTTGCTCTGGTAGGCGGGAACTGTTTCAATAAGCTTGATGATTAGGATTTCTATTTTTTCTATCTGCTTTTTGAATGCTGTGATGATTGGATTAATGGTTGAGTGAAGTGTTTTGGGAAGTTGTTGTAAACGGTTTTTCTCCATAGTTTGCATCGTTAATATTTGATGTCGTCTTGCGACTAAGTCACTCATT
>NZ_RJVQ01000011.1 GCF_003856525.1 Vibrio viridaestus | reverse complement strand
GAACGCATTGGATAGACTTTAGAAATCAGAGCGACTTCCATATCAGGATTTGCTTCAGCTGCTGCAATCGCAGAGCGAAGACCGCCGCCACCAGCACCTATGACCGCGATATCTGTGATATATGTTTGCACAGTATCCTCCAGTGAAAGTATTGCGGGCTAGGCCCGCTTGTTATCATTAAAAGCGTAAAGCTTTGGAATCTAAGCGTAGTTTAAGTGAGCACCCGACTTAAAAAATTGACTCTGTTAGGCTTTTGATCGAGAAAAGGCATTATTTGGACGAATATTACGCTATGTGCGATCTGTATCACGCTTTTTTTATATCAATATCCGAGGTAGACTCGCACATTATTTCTTTTCGATGAAAAAACATGAATCAACTGACCTGGAAACCATCAGCATCTATTGCTGCACTGAAGATTAGAGCGAAAATTATCAATAAGATACGTGAATTTTTTGCAGAGAAGGATGTGCTGGAAGTTGACACGCCAACTTTCAGCCACGCCACGGTTACCGACATTCATTTGCAAACATTTAAGACTCAATTTTTGGGGCCTGGGTATGCTCAGGGACAAACTGTTTATATGATGACTAGCCCAGAATTCCATATGAAACGCTTGTTAGCTGCGGGAAGTGGTTCTATATATCAAATGAGTAAGGCATTTCGTAATGAAGAGTGCGGTCGTTACCACAACCCTGAATTTACGATGCTGGAATGGTACCGAGTTGGTTTTGATCATCATATGTTAATGAATGAAATGGACGAGCTATTTCGGTTGCTGCTCAATGTTGAAAAAACAGAAAAAATGACTTATCAGCAAGCCTTCCAATTGACTTTGCAGTTGTGTCCCTTAACCGCGAGTATGCATGAGCTTCGAGTTGCCGCTACTAATCTAGGATTAGAGGATATCGCGAAATCTGAGACGAACAGAGATACTCTTCTTCAGCTCCTATTTTCTATGGGTGTTGAAAACAAAATCGGCCAAGAGCATCCTGTATTTGTTTATAACTTTCCGGCTTCTCAAGCGGCGCTGGCTAAAATCAGTCCTGAGGATTCTCGAGTCGCTGAGCGATTTGAAGTCTATTTTCAAGGCATTGAACTGGCCAATGGATTTCACGAATTAGATGATGCGAGTGAACAACGGACTCGATTTGAGCAAGACAACAAAGAACGTACCGCAATGGGACTACCGGTTCAGCCGATTGATGAGCATTTACTCAATGCCTTGGACGCTGGATTACCGAACTGTGCTGGTGTAGCGATGGGGATCGATCGTCTTATTATGCTTGCAACAAAGAGTGAGCATATAAAGGACGTGATTGCCTTTGACTTCTCTCGCTCTTAACTATATTGCTGAATCGTTTATCGATCTTTATCGGTTTTCTTGGTGCTAAGGACTCGCGTCATAAGAATATCCTCGTTATACTCCTTCTCTATTTATACGATAACTTTTAACAGAGCTTGAGATATGCAAGAGTACATTCAGTTTTTTCAGCAGAACACATTACTCTCAGTTGCTTGGGTAGCCATCGTTGTTGCCTTGGTTGTAAATATTGTGAAATCTGCTTCTGCTAAGTATAAACTCATTTCGGTAAACGAACTGACACAGGCCGTCAATAAAGAAAACGGTACAGTGGTTGATATTCGTACTAGTGATGAATTTAAAAAGGGTCATATCACCGATTCAGTCAACATGAAACCAGAGGATATCAAATCTGGTAATCTGGCTTCTCTTGAAAATAAAAAAGCAACCCCAATCATTGTGGTATGTAAATCCGGCCAGACTGCTCAGGACAGTGCATCAGCTTTAGTTAAAGCTGGCTTCGAGAAAGTAAGTGTACTGAAAAATGGCATAGCAGCATGGAATGAAGCAAACCTTCCTCTGGTTCGCGGTAAAAAATAATTAACTTAAAAATTAGCTGACACGTTGTCGGCATAAAATTAAAGGAATAACTCATGTCTGAAGCAGCGCAACAACAAGCTCCTGAACAGAATTTTTCAATCCAAAGAATTTATCTAAAAGATCTTTCTTTCGAAGCGCCAAACTCTCCGGTTATTTTTCAAAAAGACTGGGAACCAAACGTAAATTTAGATTTAGACACGCAGAGTCGTGAGCTTGGTGAAGGCGTTTACGAAGTTGTTCTTCGTTTAACGGTGACAGTTAAAAATGAAGAAGAAACAGCTTTCCTTTGCGAAATTCAACAAGCTGGTATCTTTACCGCTGATAAGATGGAATCAGGTCAATTAGCTCATTGTCTTGGTGCTTTCTGTCCAAATATCCTTTTCCCTTATGCTCGTGAAACTGTTTCAAGCCTTGTGGTTAAAGGTACTTTCCCTCAGCTGAATTTAGCGCCTGTAAACTTTGACGCGTTGTTTATGAATTATCTACAGCAACAAGCGGATCAAGGTCAGGAAGGAAAAGACGCATAATCATCTTGTCGGAGTGATAACTCCACGAAAGGTTGTGATAGAAGTGCACAGAGCATCTGGTATTCAAAACGAATGACCGATGAATGTGCACTTTTTACTTTTTGAATTAGGCAAAACTACTAGGCGGAGCCCATGGCAAATATAGTGACCACAAAAAATGATGATAGATCTATTTCAATAAGTGTGATTGGGGCTGGATCGTATGGAACCTCTCTAGCAATCTCTCTGGCTAGAAATGGTGACAATGTTATTTTGTGGGGCCATGATCCTAAACATATGGATCAATTAGAGAGCGACCGAGAGAATAAACGCTTTCTTCCTGATGTGTCATTTCCGCCGAGTCTTATCATTGAAAAAGATCTTCGTGCTACTGTTCAAGCAAGCCGTGATCTTTTAATCGTAGTGCCAAGTCATGTCTTTGGTGATGTGCTCAGCTCGATCAAACCTCATTTACGTTCAGATTCTCGTATTTGTTGGGCGACAAAAGGCCTTGAGCCTGAAACCGGACGCTTGTTACAGGAAGTGGCGAACGAACAGCTCGGTGAGAATTACTCTTATGCAGTTATGTCTGGTCCTACATTTGCTAGAGAACTGGCGTTAGGCATGCCAACAGCTATCTCTATTGCCTCCAATGACCCTGTATTTGTCGAAGAGCTCCAAGAAAAAGTACACTGCAGTCGCTCTTTCCGTGTATACGCGAATGACGACTTTATAGGTTTACAACTGGGGGGCGCTGTAAAAAATGTGATTGCGATTGGAGCTGGTATTTCCGATGGTATTGGCTTTGGGGCAAATGCACGAACAGCCTTGATTACTCGCGGCTTGGCTGAAATGTCTCGTCTGGGTGCGGCACTGGGTGCGCAGGCGGAAACGTTCATGGGTATGGCTGGGCTTGGCGATCTTGTTCTGACATGTACAGATAACCAATCACGCAATCGCCGATTCGGTTTGGCGCTTGGTGCTGGTAAATCTGTTGATGAGGCTCAAAACGATATTGGTCAGGTTGTTGAAGGTTATAGAAATACAAAAGAAGTCTATTTATTGGCGAAACGAGTTGGCGTGGAAATGCCGATCGTTGAGCAAATTTATCAGGTACTATATCAGGGTAAAAATGCTCAGATAGCCGCAAAAGATTTACTTGCTCGAGATAAAACGTCTGAGTGACGATTAAATACAAAGAATAGAGTAAGTATGGGGAGAATGTTGAGATAATGAATCAATGCAGAAAAGATAAAGTCTGGCAAACCATTGTTACCGAAGCAAGAGAGCTATCGGAACAGGAGCCGATGCTGGGAAGCTTTTATCATGCTACTATTATTAAGCATGATAGCCTTTCTTCAGCACTCAGTTATATACTGGCGAACAAATTGAATACCCCATCAATGCCTGCCATGGCTGTGCGTGAGGTTATCGAAGAAGCGTTTGGATCCGATCCGTTAATTACCAGCGCTGCGGCTTGTGATATTTGTGCTACGGTAAGCCGAGACCCTGCAGTCGCTCAATATTCAACTCCTTTGCTCTATTTGAAAGGGTACCATGCTCTTCAGGGGTATCGCGTTGCAAATTGGCTTTGGAAGCAAGGGCGAAGAGCATTAGCAAGTTACTTCCAAAATCAGATCTCTGTTGCGTGTCAGGTTGACATTCATCCAGCAGCTCGAATTGGTAAAGGTATTATGCTTGATCACGCCACTGGCATTGTTGTGGGTGAAACCGCCGTTGTAGAGGACGATGTATCCATATTACAAGATGTAACTCTTGGGGGTACTGGCAAAGAGTGTGGTGACCGACATCCAAAAATTCGTGAAGGTGTCATGATTGGCGCAGGAGCAAAGATCCTTGGCAATATCGAGGTGGGCGAAGGCGCAAAAATCGGTTCATGTTCTGTGGTTTTACAACCCGTACCTCCACATACAACCGTCGCGGGTGTACCTGCCAAAATAGTGGGGCGTCCATTCTCTCAGAAGCCTTCATTAGATATGGATCAGCATTTTAATGGGAAGTTGCAAACGTTTATTGGTGGTGACGGAATATAAAAAGGAGGACTTGGTCCTCCTTTTTTTATTAAGAAATAGCGTTTAGCTCTTCAAGAACTTCTTCTGCCCAATTTACCCAAGCTTCGCGAGCTAGAATATTACGGCGTAGAGTTAGTCTTTCTAAGCGTTGTTGCTTATCAAGAGACTCAGGTGTCGCATAGTATGCAGCTTCGATTTCTTTGAAGTGACTAACGAGTTTCTTAGACTCACTGATCAATTCGATCATTTGGTCTCTGTATGGTGTTGCAGGTTGTACTGCGCATGCCATTAACTTAGCACTAAACTCATCGCGCACAGTTGGATGCGCTGTTGGTTGATCAAACCACTCCCCAAGGGTAGTTCTGCCCGCATCAGTGATGGAGTAAACTTTTCTATCAGGTTTCCCTTCCTGAGGTTCAAGAACACAAGTTACCAAGCCTTGTTGGCCCATTTTATTAAGTTCACGGTAAACTTGTTGATGACTAGCTTTCCAGAAATAGCCGATACTAGAGGAAAACTCTTTGGTTATATCGTATCCGGTAGCATCGCGAGTGCTCAAAACAGTAAGGATTACGTGTGGTAATGACATGTCTGAAATCCAATAAGTTAACTAAAATAACAACCAGTCTGATTCTTGTTGAGCTTCTGTGGCTCAATCTTTAATGATTCAGACTTTCCAGTACAAAGTACTGGCCCTGTCACCTTAAAAGCCGATATTCACCTGTTGATGCAAGTTTATATTCAACTTGCCGCCTGCAACTATTATTTAAGAGTGTCATTGCAGTTGTAGATAGTATAACCAAATAATAATCATAAACACGGGCTGTTGGACATTTTGGGACTAAATAATTATTTAGTTCTTTTAAATTTTTAAATAGTAAAATAAAAGGCCGCAATGATGCGACCTTTTGTCTCTATAGTGGTTTTTTATGTTGTTTGCTTAGCCAGTATTTCGCATCCCAGCAGCTATGCCAGCAATAGTGATCATTAATGCTTCTTCTAGCTCTGCCGGTGTTTCTTCATGCTGTCTAGTACGATATAACAGCTCAGCCTGTAACATATTCAACGGTTCTACATAGATATTACGCAGACGAATTGACTCTTGTCCCCAAGGATCTCTTTGCATTAAGTTCTCATTGTTTTCAACATTAAGAACTGACTTGATGTCTTTCTGCAATTGTTCTCTGAGTTTTTCACCAAGAGGACGAAGGCGTTCTTCTACCAATCGTTCATCGTAGTAGCGAGAGATATCTGCGTTACATTTAGTGTAGACCATCTCTAACATACCAAGACGAGTCGAGAAGAATGGCCATTCACGACACATCGCTTCCAATAGCTCTTGATGCCCCTTATCCACAGAGTACTGAATCGCTTCACCGGCTCCCAACCAGGCTGGAAGCACAAGACGGTTCTGGCTCCATGAGAAAATCCATGGAATCGCACGCAAGCTTTCCACACCACCATTTGGATTTCGTTTCGAAGGGCGAGAACCTAGAGGTAATTTGCCTAGCTCTAGTTCCGGCGTCGCCTGACGGAAGTAAGGAACAAAATCGGGTTCACCGCGAACAACTTTACGATAAGATTCACACGATACTTCAGAAAGAGCATCCATTAGCTCACGCCACTCTTTCTTCGGCTCTGGAGGTGGTAGAAGGTTGGCTTCTAAAATTGCGCTTGCGTATAGATTAAAGCTATTCACCGCAACATCAGGCAGACCCAGTTTGAAGCGAATCATTTCACCTTGCTCTGTTACGCGAAGTCCGCCTTTAAGACTTTTTGGTGGCTGAGATAATAAGGCTGCGTGTGCTGGAGCACCACCACGACCAATAGTACCACCACGACCATGGAAAAGAGTCAGGTCAATGCCTGCTTTCTCGCTCACGTTAACCAACGCTTCCATTGCGCGGTATTGCGCCCAGCCTGCAGCAAGTGCGCCAGCGTCTTTTGCTGAGTCTGAGTAGCCGATCATAACCATTTGTTTGTTTTGAATAAATCCACGGTATAGATCGATATTCAATAACTGAGTCATGACGGCTTCAGCATTATTCAAGTCATCTAATGTTTCGAATAATGGGCAAACATCCATACGGTATGGGCAACCACATTCTTGAAGAAGTAGATGAACCGCCAGTACATCTGACGCTGTTCTTGCCATAGAGATGACGTAAGCGCCAAACGCGTCACGTGGATAAGAAGCAATTGTCCTACAGGTGTCCAAAACCTCCTGAACATCGTCAGATGGTTTCCAGTCACGAGGAATTAGTGGGCGTTTAGAAGACAATTCGTTGGTTAAAAACGCGATTTTATCCTGCTCACTCCATTGGTCATAGTCGCCCAGACCAAGATAGCGTGTCAGTTCTGACAATACATCTGAGTGGCGGGTACTTTCCTGACGGATATCCAAACGCACTAGGTTAATGCCGAACGCTTTAATGCGACGTAAAGTATCGAGTAGGTTACCTTCAGCGATTTTACCCATGCCACATTCATGAAGCGACTTATAACACTCGTAGAGAGGTTCCCATAGCTGATTGGCATTGCGCAAAGGTGCTTTGATCGGAAGTTGCTGACCATGCACTTTGGCATCAAGGATCTCGATAGTATCGTTGAGTGTGCTGCGCAGACGTTTCAGAATTGCACGATATGGTTCGTGTTCATCTTCTCCAGCTAGTTCTCGTACGCTGGCATTACACTGGGTCATTGATAATTCACTGACCAGCTCATTGATATCGTTTAGGTAAAGATCAGCGGCCTTACAACGAGATTGAAGCAATACTTCGCGAGTGATTGAATGAGTAACAAATGGGTTACCATCACGGTCACCACCCATCCAGGATGAGATATGAACTGGGGCAGCATCGATTGGCAATCCTTGACCTAAATAGCCAACCATTTTTTCGTTAAATTCGCGCAGAAATTCCGGAATCGCTTCCCACAATGAATTCTCAACGACAGCTAATCCCCATTTAGCTTCATCAAGAGGTGTTGGGCGTTGCTTACGGATAACATCTGAATGCCAGAACTGAGCAATAACCTGCTCCAAACGTCTCTGAGTACGCTTTCTCTCTTTATCTGAGATATCCAGTTCTAGCTTTGATAAACACTCGTTGATGTTTACCAGCTTATTTATCATCGTTCTGCGAGTGATTTCCGTCGGGTGTGCTGTCAGTACGAGCTCAATATTCAAATCTCGAATAGCTTGCTCAGTATCTAACTTACTAATTTTATTATCTGTTAGTTTGGCGAACAGCGTATTCACTGCGTCTGGCTCACACACTTTCGTATCGCAATGGCGCGAAATAGTATGGTATTGCTCAGCAATATTAGTGAGATTTAAGAATTGGTTGAAAGCTCGAGCTACTGGCGTTAACTGATCATCGGTGAGGTTTTTAATCTCTTCGACCATCGCATCGTAGTCTGACTTGTTACCGTTACGGGCAGATTTTGATAGTTTACGAATGGTTTCTACTTTCTCAAGAATAATGCTTCCATCTGCATCTAGGATAGTATCTCCCAGTATTCGACCCAGCATGCTTACATTACTTTTGAGTGCAGCGTATGTCTCGTTCATTGTTATTCCTGCCTTGAAATAAAATTACATCCAATGTTCTTTGTTAGCTAAATTGATAGCTAAAACAATTTAGCGAAAGAATCATCGCCAAGTCAAATTAGCCTTGGCGTTCTTCTTCGCATTATCTACTTCGACTTTCTAAATAGAAATAGAAAATTGAAAGAAAATTTCAAAAGTTTTCTTTCAAAAATGAAATAAACTTAGATCTTTACATTAGCGATATTTATGCTTTAGAAGCAGTACTTCTGTATCGATCTCTGTAATAGGTTAATCGTTGGGTCGATAAATTCAAAGGCCAAAAATTCATCTGGCTGATGAGCTTGGTCTATTGAGCCCGGACCCAGAACGATTGTTGGGCAAACTTCTTGTAAGAAAGGCGCTTCGGTACAATAGTTCACTGTTTCTGCATTTGTACCACACAATTCTCCCATTTCTGTGACGAAGGGATGATTATGGTCACACTCATAACCTGGAATGGAATCGTGTAGTGGTTTCATTTCTACACAGCCAGGCCATTTTTCTTCCACGTTCTTCAATGTACCTCGAAGTAAGTTATCGAGATTATCAAGACTGATTCCAGGCAAAGGTCTAACATCGTAGTGCAGTTCGCAACACCCACAAATTCGGTTGGCACTGTCACCGCCATGGATATGGCCGAGGTTTAGGGTGGGTGATGGAATTTCAAATCCTGGATGGTGATATTTTTTGATCAAGATATCCCGAGCCTGCATCAAGGCATAGAGAACTTCATGCATTATTTCAATCGCATTTACGCCTAATGCTGGATTCGATGAATGGCCCGACTTTCCTGTAACCCGAATAACGTTCGCTACGTGGCCTTTGTGTCCGTATATCGGTTTTAAGCTGGTAGGTTCGCCAATAATACAATAATCAGGTTTGATCGGTTGGTTATCGGTAAAGTGTTTCGCCCCCAACATTGTGGTTTCTTCATCACAGGTCGCCAAGACGTAAAGCGGTTTTTTCTGTTTTGACCAGTCAATCGCCTTGACAGCTTCTATAATAAAGGCAAAAAAGCCTTTCATATCTGCTGTTCCTAGGCCATAAAAACGGTTGTCTTTTTCTGTTAAAGAATGAGGGTTAAAGCTCCATCGTCCCTCATCGAAAGGTACTGTGTCTGAATGGCCTGATAGAAGTAGTCCACCTTCACCGCTGCCCATTTTTGCAATCAGGTTGTGTTTATTGTCAGCTACTTTAACTGTTTCAACCTCAAATCCTAGCGAAGTGAACCAATCTGCGAGCTTGGCAATCACTTCTGTATTGCCTTCGTCCCATTTAGGGTCGCTGGAGCTAATTGAAGATGTGGCAATTAGGCCTTGATAAACATCTTTAAATTTAGGGAAATGCATAGAAACTTTGCTCCTACTATTGACAGGGATATGTAGAGAAGGTAAAACACATATTAAATCACTTTTCGTGAATAAAAAACCAAATTAACCTGATTTCACAAAATTTATAGTCAGTTTTTTGGTTGACTTTTAATCAAATTGTCGGGTGCCTCATATGTTAAAAACAACCATCATCGGAGCTAGCGGTTATACCGGAGCTGAACTTGCTTATATGGTGCAGAAACATCCTGAGTTGACGCTATCAGGTTTATACGTTTCTGCCAACAGTGTAGACGCAGGAAAATCGATTGCTCAACTGCATGGAAAACTCGATGGTGTTGTTGATATGGAAGTTCAACCTCTCACAGATCCTGAAGCGGTAGCTAAAGAGTCTGATGTCATTTTTCTTGCTACAGCACATGAAGTGAGTCATGACCTTGCACCGGTATTTTTAGCGAATGGCTGTCAAGTGTTTGACCTTTCTGGTGCCTACCGTGTTAATAGTGATGAATTTTTTACCAAATACTATGGTTTTGAACATAAGTTCGGTGATTGGCTAGAGAACGCTGCTTACGGTTTGGCTGAATGGAACGCCGACAAAATTACCAGTGCACAGCTAGTTGCTGTCGCGGGTTGTTATCCTACTGCTAGCCAGTTAGCAATCAAACCACTGATTGAAGGTAATTTGTTGGATACCGTTCAATGGCCAATTATCAATGCAACTAGCGGTGTGTCTGGTGCAGGTCGTAAAGCGACAATGACCAACAGTTTCTGCGAGGTCAGTTTGGCACCCTATGGCGTGTTTACACACCGCCATCAGCCTGAAATTTCCGCTCATCTTGGACGCGATGTGATCTTCACTCCACATCTTGGAAATTTTAAGCGTGGTATTTTAGCGACGGTTACGATGAAGCTTGCTGCCGGCATTTCTGAGCAACAAGTTAATGAAGCATTTGAAAAAGCCTACGCAGGTAAACCTGCAGTTCGTTTGAAATCGGGTTTACCAAGATTACAAGACGTTCAATTTACACCATTTTGTGATATTGGCTGGAAAGTCAGCGGTGAGCATGTCATTGTTGTTTCGGCAATCGACAACCTATTAAAAGGTGCCTCTAGCCAAGCAATGCAATGTTTGAATATTCACTATGGCTACCCTGAACTGACTGCGCTAATTTAAGGAAACAGTTATGAGTCAACAAGTCCCTCGCCCTGTTGTTGTGAAATTAGGTGGTGCCGTATTATCCAGTACAGACACCTTAGCTAAGCTATTTGCTGCAATCGCTGAATATCAGGAACAAAAGCCTGTTGTGATTGTTCACGGTGGAGGCTATCTTGTTGATGACCTGATGTCCAAGCTTCAGTTTGAGACAGTAAAAAAGAATGGTTTACGTGTGACGCCTTATGATCAGATTCCATTTATCGCTGGTGCTCTAGCTGGTACCGCGAATAAATTGCTCCAGGGAGAAGCCGTAAAAAGTGGCTTAAAAGGAATCGGTCTATGTCTGGGTGATGGCGGTTTGTGTCAGGTAACAGAACTTGATGCAGAACTTGGTGCTGTCGGCTTGGCAAAAGCTGGCGATCCTACGATTGTAAATGCCATTATCTCAGCAGGTGGGACACCTATCATCAGTTCTATTGGTTTGACCGATTCCGGCCAGCTAATGAATGTAAACGCGGATGATGCCGCTGTTGCCGTTGC
Organism: Vibrio viridaestus; assembly: GCF_003856525.1. Taxonomy (GTDB): domain Bacteria; phylum Pseudomonadota; class Gammaproteobacteria; order Enterobacterales; family Vibrionaceae; genus Vibrio; species Vibrio viridaestus. Next base: position 119,137 of record NZ_RJVQ01000011.1, on the reverse strand, counting down.
GAAATCGCTTGATGCAGACTTGGTGCTTCTTTCTGATGTAAGTGGTGTACTCGATCAGCATAAAGAGTTGATTAAGGAACTGGACTCTGAGCGCGCAGAGCGTTTGATTAATGCCAAGGTGATTACTGATGGCATGATTGTTAAAGTGAGAGCAGCTTTAGAAGCGGCAAATGACTTGGGTAGACCAATCGAAGTAGCTGGTTGGAAGAAACCAGAACTTTTGACCACGTTATTTGCTGGAGAAAGTATTGGGACGCGTTTTTTCCCCAATGCTCAATAAAGAATTTTAAATCGTAATATGATAACCCCTTGGCACTGACCGCCATGTGCAGAGCCAGGAAGTTGGAGAATACAAAATGAGTAAAGTACAAGTAAATAAAGTTGTTGTTGCATACTCTGGCGGTCTTGATACGTCAGTAATCATCCCTTGGTTGAAAGAAAACTATGACTGTGAAGTTGTCGCTTTTGTTGCTGATGTTGGTCAGGGTGCTGACGAGCTAGTAGGTATTGAAGAGAAAGCAATCGCATCTGGTGCATCTGAGTGTCATGTTGTTGACTTGAAAGATGAATTAGTAGCGGATTACATCTATCCAACGCTAAAAACGGGTGCTCTATATGAAGGTAAATACCTTCTAGGTACTTCAATGGCTCGTCCTATCATCGCGAAAGCACAGGTTGAAGTCGCGCGTAAAGTTGGTGCTGATGCACTTGCTCACGGTTGTACTGGTAAAGGTAACGACCAGGTTCGTTTCGAAGGCGCGTTTGCTGCATTAGCACCTGATCTAACCGTTATTGCTCCTTGGCGTGAATGGGATCTAGTCAGCCGTGAGGAATGTCTGGATTACCTAGCTGAACGTAATATCCCATGTGCAGCATCTCTGACTAAAATCTACTCTCGTGATGCGAATGCATGGCACATTTCAACAGAAGGTGGCGTACTAGAAAGCACTTGGAACGCACCAAACGATGATTGCTGGACTTGGACAGTAGATCCTAAGAAAGCACCTGATCAAGCTGAAACTGTGACACTTAAAGTAGAGAAAGGCGCGGTTGTTGCAGTTGATGGCAAAGCAATGTCTCCATACGAAGTACTTGTTTATCTAAATGATAAAGGTGTAAAACACGGTGTTGGTCGTATTGATATCGTTGAAAACCGTCTTGTAGGTATGAAGTCTCGTGGCTGTTATGAAACTCCTGGGGGCACTATCATCACTGAAGCTCTACGTGCAGTTGAACAACTTGTACTAGATAAAACATCATTTGAATTCCGTGAAGAGTTAGGCCTTAAAGCTTCTCACCTTGTTTATGATGGTCGTTGGTTTACTCCTCTTTGTCGCTCAATCTTGGCTGCTGCTGAAGAGTTAGCTCAGGATGTTAACGGTGAAGTTGTAATTGAGCTTTACAAAGGCCATGCAACTGCGATACAAAAACGCTCTGAAAATAGCCTGTACTCTGAAGAGTTCGCTACTTTCGGTGCTGATGAAGTATATGACCAAAGCCATGCTGGTGGTTTCATCCGTCTATACTCACTATCAAGCCGTATTCGTGCGTTAAACGAAGCAAATAAAAAATAAGTAATAATTTTCAGCACAGAAGCAATGTGGATCTAGACAGACGGGTCTAGGTCCCTTTTCAGTATTTAGGAGAAACACAATGGCATTATGGGGTGGTAGATTTACCCAGGCAGCAGACGCTAGGTTCAAAGATTTTAATGATTCGCTGCGCTTTGATTACCGATTAGCAGAGCAAGACATTGTGGGTTCTATCGCTTGGTCAAAAGCATTACTATCCGTGAATGTATTAACCGAGGACGAACAGAAGAAATTAGAGCTGGCACTGAATGAATTAAAGCTAGCTGTAATGGAAGATCCTGAACAGATTCTCCGTTCTGATGCTGAAGATATCCACTCTTGGGTGGAACAACAACTTATCAACCGTGTTGGTGATTTGGGTAAAAAACTACACACGGGTCGTTCAAGAAACGATCAGGTAGCGACTGACCTAAAACTATGGTGTCGCCAGCAGGGTCAACAACTTCTTATCGCATTAGACAGACTTCAGCGTAAACTGGTTGAAGTAGCGAAAGAGCATCAAACAACCGTGTTGCCAGGTTATACCCACTTGCAACGTGCACAACCTGTGACATTTGCGCATTGGTGCCTTGCGTACGTGGAAATGTTTGAACGTGACTACTCTCGTCTAAGTGATGCCATTACCCGTCTCGATACTTGTCCGCTAGGTTCTGGTGCATTAGCTGGAACAGCTTACCCTATTGACCGTGAGAAGCTTGCACATAATCTTGGTTTCCGCCGTGCTACCCGTAACTCTCTTGACTCGGTTTCGGATCGTGACCATGTTATGGAACTGATGACGACAGCATCAATTTCTATGCTGCATTTATCGCGTCTTGCTGAAGATATGATTTTCTATAACTCTGGTGAATCGGGTTTTATTGAATTAGCTGACACTGTGACATCAGGCTCTTCACTGATGCCGCAAAAGAAAAACCCGGATGCATTAGAACTTATCCGTGGTAAAACCGGTCGTGTTTATGGTTCTCTTGCGGGAATGATGATGACGGTTAAAGCGCTTCCTCTTGCTTACAACAAAGACATGCAGGAAGACAAAGAAGGTTTATTTGATGCTTTGGATACATGGAATGACTGCATGGAAATGGCAGCTCTGTGCTTCGAAGGTATTAAAGTTAATGAAGATCGCACGATGGAAGCGGCTAAGCAGGGTTATGCGAACGCGACAGAGCTTGCTGATTACCTCGTTGCGAAAGGCATTCCTTTCCGTGAAGCGCACCATATTGTTGGTGTTGCTGTTGTGGGTGCGATTGCCAAAGGAAGTGCGTTAGAGGAATTATCGCTTGAAGAGCTAAAAGAGTTCTCTGATGTGATTGAAACCGATGTTTACGACATTCTGACCATCGACTCTTGCCTTGATAAACGTAGCGCATTAGGCGGTGTATCTCCTGTTCAGGTTGCTTATGCTGTTGAACAAGCACAGAAGCGTATGGGTAAGCATAACGCGAATGCCGTTAAAGTTCGTCCAGCAAGGCTAACTGACATCGAGTCTCTAGAAGGTATGGTGGCTTATTGGGCCAATATGGGAGAAAACCTTCCTCGTTCTCGTAACGAATTGATTCGTGATATCGGTTCGTTTGCAGTGGCTGAACACCAAGGTGAAGTAACTGGCTGTGCATCACTCTATGTCTATGACTCAGGGTTGGCTGAAATACGTTCATTAGGTGTTGAAGCAGGTTGGCAGGGACAAGGTCAAGGTAAAGCAATCGTTAACTATCTTGTTGCTCGCGCTCAGCAAATGGCGATTAAGAAAGTTTTTGTACTTACCCGTACACCTGAATTCTTTATGAAGTTAGACTTTATACCAACATCAAAAACCTTGTTGCCAGAAAAAGTGCTTAAAGATTGCGACCAGTGTCCTCGTCAGCACGCTTGTGATGAAGTTGCCCTTGAGATCAATCTTGATGACGAATTGATCTACAAAACGAAAGTTGCATAATAGTCTGATTAATCAGGTGGTTTTTGATTGATGAAAAAAAGATCAAAAAAAGATCGAATCTTTTTGGAACCATCAGAAAAAGGCAGTGTCTATTAAAGTACCACTGCTTTTTCTTAGATTGAATCTAAGAAGCCCTGAAACTTTTTATTGGTTTCAGGGCTTTTCTTTTTCTGGACATTATTTTTTAAACGGAAGAATGATAAATTTCATCAGAAGATGAAGCAGAAGCAGACCATGGCATGCCGCGCCAAAGAATAATAAAGTGATTGAACCGATAGATTTTGGTTGATGGCTTCCCCAAAAGATCCAGACAGGCCAAAAAAGTAAAGAAAGAATACTGAGCTGAATCATACACTGTACGCATCGTCCTATTTTTTTCCAGAACCAATGTGAAGAGCAGGTTTGACAACCCATTCAATACTCCATCTATCAAGTCTAAGGGATAGCTAAGAGTAAAAGGTTCTTTATAGTGTTTCAATAAATAAAAAACCCCAGCCCGGGATAGGATAGGCTGGGGGAGGAAATAGGCCCTCAAGGTTTGCTGTTAGTTCGTGAGCAGCAATAATGGAATTTTTTATGCGAAGTATTGCTCTAGGTCGTCGCTACCACCAATGTGTCTACCACCGATGAAAACTTGTGGAACCGTTGAGCGACCTGAGACTGCGCGTAAACTGACTGTTGTGGCATCTTTACCTAATACGACTTCTTCGTACTGTAGCCCTTTATCAATAAGCAATTGTTTCGCTTTTGCACAGTAAGGGCATCCTGGTTTGGTGAACACGGTGATCGATTCCTGAACCTGATAATCTGGAGCGATGTAGTTCAACATCGTATCCGCGTCTGACACCTTGAATGGGTCACCTGGTTCGTTGGGTTCAGCAAAGATTTTCTCTACGATTCCGTTTTTCACCAACATGCTGTAGCGCCATGAACGTTTACCGAAACCAAGATCGTTTTTGTTCACTAGCATTCCCATACCATCGGTAAATTCACCATTCCCATCAGGAAGAAAGAATATATTGTTGGCTTCCTGGTCTGCTTTCCATGCATTCATAACGAACGTATCGTTCACTGATACACAGATAATAGAATCGACGCCATGCTGTTTGAACACAGAATATAATTCGTTGTAGCGTGGTAAATGGCTTGATGAGCAAGTTGGGGTGAATGCACCGGGCAAGCTAAATACGATGACAGTTTTATCTTTGAACAAATCGTCTGTAGTTACATTAACCCATTGGTCTCCCTGACGAATCGGGAAGCTAACGTGTGGAACTGCGTGACCTTGTTTTGCTGTATTCATTGTCTATTCCTTTTATTTAAAGTTTGTGTTGTTGAGTATTGGTTTACTCATTTCGTTGAAGCTATTATCAAAAAAAATCTTTGATAGCTCTAATCGTTTAATGCTATGGTTTTAATAGGTAAACTCTATTTTGGGGCGTATATGAACATTCGTGACTTTGAATATCTGGTGGCTTTAGCTGAGCATAAACATTTCAGAAAGGCAGCAGAGGCTTGTTTTGTGAGTCAGCCGACGCTGAGTGGCCAGATACGAAAGTTAGAAGATGAGCTTGGAACGGTGCTACTTGAGCGTAGTAGCCGACGGGTTTTGTTTACTGAGGCGGGGATGCAACTGGTTGATCAGGCGAAAAAGATTTTGAAAGAAGTCAAAACGTTCAAAGATATGGCCAGCGGTCAGAGCGGTGCGATGACTGGACCTATGCATATTGGCTTTATCCCCACACTTGGCCCTTATTTATTGCCGAAAATCATTCCTACCGTTAAAAGTCAATTTCCTGAGCTAGAGCTTTATCTCCATGAAGCTCAAACGGCACAATTAGTTAAACAGCTAGAAGATGGGCAATTAGATTGTTTAGTTCTGGCGTCTGTTGATGAGACACAGCCCTTTAAAGAAATAGCTGTTTATCAAGAACCTATGAGTGTTGCTGTTCCTTGTAGCCACGAATGGGCAGGAAAAAGTGAAGTTGATATGTCCCTGTTATCTGGAAAAACAGTTTTAGCTTTAGGGGATGGACACTGTCTGAGAGATCAAGCTCTTGGATTTTGTTTTGCAGCTGGAGCAAAAGACGACGAAAGATTTAAAGCAACCAGTTTAGAAACGTTGAGAAATATGGTGGCAGCTGGAGCTGGGATTACTCTGTTACCAGAGCTGGCATTACCACCTGAACATGAAAAAGATGGTGTTTGTTATATCAAAGCTATCAACCCGATTCCATCCAGAACAATAGTACTCGTTTATCGTCCCGGCTCACCTTTGAGAGAACGTTACGAGCAGTTTGCGGATATGATAAAAACAAGATTAAGCAGCCTGCATGTTACAGAGCCTGAACTCGTGACCGAATAATTCCGAGCAATAAAAAACGCGCCGAGTTGAGGCGCGTTTTATATCAATCGATGACGGATTAAAATAGCTCTTCGCTACCACCAGACGTCGAAATACTGTTAGTGATACTATTTTGTACGTATTCTCTTGGTTCCGTACCCGCTTCAAAATACTCAAACATTGAAGTACCGTCAGTCTTGTTGGTTAATAGGCCCGTCGCTCTGTCTATACGAACGCGAATAATATTATCCGGTACGGCTTCCTCTTGCTCTGGTACGTCAGCAAGAATCTGCTGCATAAACTCAATCCATGCAGGTTGGGCTGTTTTACCTCCCGATTCACCACCGCTCGCCATATCGTTACCCATATTGGCATTGCGACTTGAGCGACCTAGTTCACGGTTATGGTTGTCAAAACCAACCCAAGCGGTGGCAACCACTCCCGGAGCAAAGCCATTATACCAAGTATCTTTCGAGTCGTTGGTTGTACCGGTTTTTCCACCAATATCACGACGTTTGAGCTTTTGCGCTCTCCAACCAGTACCATTCCAGCCAGTGCCTTCTCTCCAGTCACCGCCACCCCAAATATTGCTGTGGAGCATTTGTCTCACTAAGAATGCATTTTGTTCTGAGATCACTTGTGGAGCATAGGCTGACTCATTAGCCGATTCATCTTCAGTCGTTTGGCAGTTAGCGTGGCAGACCACTTTAGGCTCAGCTTGGTATTCCAATTGACCAAATGAGTCTTCTACGTGATCAACAAAATACGCTTTGACATAGTAACCACCGTTGGCAAAGACAGAGTATCCCTGAACCAGTTTTAGAGGGGAAAGACTGCCTGCTCCTAGAGCCACTGTTTCTGAGTCAGGAAGTTTATCGAGATCAAACCCAAAACGAGTAAGATAATGACGAGTATCTTCCAAACCTACCTCACGCAGTACGCGTACGGCCATAACGTTTTTAGATTGGGCTAAACCAATTTTCATCCGTGTAGGTCCGCCATAGGTCGGTGGTGAGTTTTGTGGACGCCACGCTGTTCCCTGGCTTTGATCCCACTTATTAATTGGTGCATCGTTGATCAGAGTCGCTAATGTCATACCTTTATCCAGAGCAGCAGAATAGATAAATGGCTTAATACCCGAACCGACCTGACGAATCGACTGTGTTGCACGGTTAAATTTACTGTGTACAAAGTTAAAGCCACCAACCAGAGCTTTAACAGCGCCATTTTCAGGATCCATTGCAACAAAAGCTGTATTAGCACTTGGTACTTGGCTTAAATGCCAAACGGGAGACTCGTCTTCCGAACTGATATTTCGAACCCAAATTTGCTCACCTGCTTTTAGAATATCCGCAGGTTTTTTGGGAGCATAACCTTGTCTTTTATCCGTAATGTATGGACGAGCCCATTTCATTTCATCCCATGAAATAGATTGTTGGCCAAATCGTTTCACGAAAACTTGCGCAGAGTCTTCGTTCACGTGAGTGACAACAGCGGGAATAAATTGCCCATAGCTTGGTTGGTCTGCCAGTTTTTCATCAATATCATCGTTGGAGAGGGTAGGCTCACCCTCTTTCCACAATGTTCTTACTGCGCCTCTGTAGCCGTGACGTTCATCGTAATTGATTAGGTTATCTATGGCTGCTTTATTGGCTGACGCTTGCATCGTTGAATCAACCGTCATATAAACTTGCATGCCTGATGTGTAAGCATCTTCACCATAACGATCCACCATCCATGCACGAGCTATTTCTGCAATATAGGGAGCATCAAGACCGATTTCAGCCCCATGATAACTCGCGACTATCGCCTCTGATTTCGCTTCTTCATATTCCTGTTTAGTTATGTAGTGCTCGTCTAGCATACGCGCTAAAACGACGTTTCGACGTTTGGTTGCACGTTGAAGGGAATAGATTGGGTTCATCGTTGATGGAGCTTTAGGCAGACCCGCAATCACCGCCATTTCACTCAAAGTAAGATCATTAACACTTTTTCCGAAGTAGACCTTAGCAGCTGCTCCAACACCGTAAGAACGATAACCCAGATAAATTTTATTTAGGTAAAGCTCTAAAATCTCGTCTTTTGTTAGTAATTGCTCAATATGAACGGCAATGAAAATCTCTTTAATCTTACGCATGATTTTCTTCTCGTTAGACAAGAAAAAGTTACGCGCAAGCTGCTGAGTAATCGTACTCGCCCCTTGGGTGGCATTACCTGAAATCATGACAGCGATAGCGGCACGCACAATACCAATAGGATCAAAACCGTAGTGTTCGTAAAAGCGAGAATCCTCTGTGGCAATAAATGCTTCCCGCAGTTCTGGTGGGATTTCAGACAGCTTTAGAGGAATTCGTCTTTTTTCTCCAAATTGTGCGATCAGCTTGCCGTCTTTACTGAACACTTGCATTGGTGTTTGCAGTTTAACGTCTTTTAAAGTCGCTACGTCGGGTAGCTCTGGCTTCACGTAATAATAGAAACCAATAATTGTTCCTGATCCTAAAACTATGCAAATCAATGCAAGTAAAAATAATCGCTTTATGAACTTCACCGGATAATCCCTGTTTAGTCGAAATGCTCAGATGCAAATCGGATTACTTTCCGCTACAAAACTAGCTCTGAAATGGTCGCATATTGTACTACCAATAACGCATTTTAACAGAGTCGATTTAAGGGAATAAAAAATGAGTAAACGAATAATAACGGGTATCGATATTCGCTGTGATTCAATTCTTGCTGTCACTGTCGCTAGAAAGTATGACACTTATCAACTGCAAATGATTCAAGATATTCCTACGAACCGAGATATTGTGTCTGAAAACATCCCCTTACATCATCAACTTCTTGTCAATATATTAGCTGAATTAAAGAAAAAACGATTGAGAAAGGGAAGAGAAATCACATTGTGTGTCCCTGAGTCTGCTGTCATTTGCAAAATAGTCGATGTACCCAGTTATATCCGCGGGCGTAAAGAGGAGGGCCCCGCAGTTCTTCGTGCTTTCGCTAAATCGGCGCCTTTACCAATAGAGGAATTAGCCATTGACTATGAGCAAGTAGGTTCACTATTTCAAGTGTTTGCGACACGTAAAGCCGAAGTCCTTAGTCGAAAACAGCTGGTTAAAAATGCTGGTTTAAAACTAGGCCTCATTGAGTCGGAAAAAAACGCCTTTCATCATGCTCACTTATGGGTTGATGTCTGCATGGAAACTCAACAATCATTGCTGATTGATTGGGGGAAGGAAAACGTCAGATTTGGCTTTAGTGATGGCGACCGCTATGTTTATCGGTGCAGTTCATTAGCCGATAGATCCACAACAAACTTGAGCCAGATGGCGGCACTTTTTTACCAAGAGTGTCAGCGCTTTCTCTCACTCAACCCATCGATTAAACCTCAAGCGACGCTTATTTATAGCTCAGTAGAACTACCACAGGAGATCGAATCGTGTGCAAAACAACTACTTGGTATCAAGATCTATCGTCTTGAATCCCTATTTAACCATCATGCCTTGCTTATAGAGCAAAATGTAAATGAGCCCTTTCTCGCACTAGGTTCAGCTTTGAGTGGATTCCATGCGATAGAGGAACATCGTTATGTCGCATAGTATCAATTTCATTAATTGGCGCCAGCATCAGACACTTTTTAGAAAGCGCAGTTTATTTTCAACTCTGGCCATAGTCGCCATATTGAGTTGTAGCATAGAGTTCATCAGTTATGGTTACTGGCAGAATGAACAGGTAAAACAGCAATATTATTATCAGCAATTGTCTTGGCTGCAACGTGAACAAAGTCAACTCGCCGCTGAGTTATCGGAGCAGTATGCGGTGTCCGCTCAATTTCAACAATCACTGGCAATTCATCGTGAGCTCAAGCGACAGCAGCAATTATTACCAGATTTATTAACTACGTTAAGCCACAGTGTCAGCTCGCAACTTGCCTTAAGACGATTTACGCAAACAGGTGAAAGAATTGTTGTGGATGGGGAATTTACCCAACCTGAAATATTTAGGCAGTTTATTGAAGCACTGACTCTGAAATCTCGTGGGAGAGAGATCACCATAGAGAATGTGCAGTCAAACAAGCATTCGCTAAATCAGAAATTTCGTCTTGTTATGAATTCAGAGTAGGAATTTATGATGATTGGTCATTTCTTTTATTCCTATGCAGTTATCCGATGGATATGCAATATCGGGTTGACTCTTTGTTTGTGTGTGACTGTTTTTTGGAGTGTCTGGCAACCGTTATTCGCCAATTTACATAGGCACGAAACGCAGACTAAAAATGAGATTGCTGTGTTGCTTGCCAAAAATTATCAAACTCAAAGGCAGATTGATGTTCTGGTTGATAACAATGCAACTCAGAAATTATCTCTAGATATCGTTGAGACCCATTTTGATATTCCACGGTCTTTTCGTCTTGCTCAAGAGTTAGAAATCATGGCGCGAAAGAGTGAATTATCTCGTCACAATTTTCAGTGGCAAAAAGAAGAGGTTCTTGATTATTACCAAAAGAAACAGTTTGAGATCAGTTTGTCTGGAACGTTTACTCAACTGAACACCTTCTTTTCATTAGCTAAACAGTCTAAGGGATATCTTGCGTTCACCTATTCTCACTGGCAAAGAGAGCGAAACAGTATATCCGTAATCGCCACTGGGTCCTTTTATCAGAGTAGAGAGAACAAGAATGAATAAATGGATTATATCACTAGGCTTTATTTTTATGAGCGGCACCGTCTTGGGGGAAACGGCCCATGCTCTCGATCCGTTTCACATCATTAATCCCGAGATTAAAGGGAATAATAAAAAGTCTGAACAGTTAACGGTTAATGCGGTAAAGCAGTCTGACAGTAATAAAGAAAGAAGAACGTTGATGGTGAGACTAAAGTACGCTGATGCAGAATCCATCGCTGATATGCTGGACTCAAGCGATCGTTTTTTGTCTTCTCAAGGTTCTGTGTCATTTGATAAAAGAACGAATGTACTCGTCCTGTTCGATAGCTCGGATGTGTTACAAAGGGTACGGCAAATTCTGGATGTTATTGATAGTCCTTCTGAGTTAATAGAAATCGAAGCAAGAATCGCGATGGTCAATGAAGGTGCGACCGACGAATTAGGTGTCCAGTGGGGATTAGATTCTCGCCATAATGATGGTTCAATCTCTGGAAACCTTAATGATTCTCTGAGTATTTCGCTGCCGGCAAGTTCTGCAAACGCTTCTTCTATCGCATTTCAGTTAGCGTCTCTTGGTACTGAGACACTCTTAGACTTGGAGCTGTCCGCATTGCAGAGCGAATCAAAAGCGGAAGTTATATCCAGTCCGAGATTACTTACGACAAATCATCAGTCAGCGTTTATTGAGCAAGGAACAGAAATTCCTTATTTACAGTCCAATAGTGATGGCGAACAAACCATCGCGTTTAAAAAAGCGGTATTGAGTCTGAAAGTCACCCCTCAGGTCAATGACAATGGAGTCATGACATTGGATTTAGTGGTGACTCAGGATAGACCCGGTCAAGTTGTCAAAACCGGAACGGGAGAAGCGGTCGCTATTATTACCCAAAGAATAGGAACCCAGGTTCTTGCTCAAAGTGGAGAGACCATAGTGCTTGGGGGAATCTATCAGAATAGTGTCACGCATAACGTGGACAAAGTTCCTGTTCTGGGTGATTTACCTCTGATGGGCGGGTTATTTCGCCGAACATACGATAGTAGCGGGAAAAGTGAATTATTAATTTTCATCACTCCTCGGCTTCTGATTCAATAAGTTAGCTATGTTTTTGTCGCAATTGGAAAAATAAAGTTGCAATAAGGGGCACAGATCTAGATAATTTCGGGTCTTATCACGAAATATCTGTGAGGAATTGGTGCCAAGAGAGCGATTCTGCATAAATTATGCTGCTACTCCCTTTTGGCGATGTCATTGAATTAACGCAAAAAATATACTGCTGAACATGGCTGAAAAACGTAATATTTTCCTTGTTGGCCCAATGGGCGCTGGCAAAAGTACAATTGGTAGATATCTCGCTCAACAACTTCATATGGACTTTGTTGACTCTGATACAGTTATTGAAGAACGTACCGGAGCTGATATCGCTTGGGTATTTGATGTGGAAGGGGAAGAAGGCTTCCGCAAACGCGAAGAATCGGTTATTAACGAATTAACCGAGCAACAGGGTATTGTTCTGGCTACTGGTGGCGGCTCTGTTAAAAGTAAAGAAAACCGCAACCGTTTATCTGCTCGAGGTGTTGTTGTTTATCTTGAAACAACTATCGAAAAGCAGTTAGCTCGTACAAACCGTGACAAAAAACGTCCTTTACTACAGACAGATTGTCCAAGAGACGTGCTTGAGTCTCTCGCTGGTGAGCGCAATCCACTTTATGAAGAAATCGCGGATATCGTCGTTAAAACTGACGATCAAAGTGCAAAAGTGGTCGCGAATCAGATCGTAAAAATGTTAGAAGAACAATAATACCTTTCTTTCTTATCGGAGCATTACCATGGAACGGATTACGGTCAGTCTTGGTGAACGTAGCTACCCTATCTCTATCGGCGCCGGATTATTTAATGATCCGGCTTTGCTTTCTTTTTTAAACCCTAAACGTAAAGTTGTTGTGGTTACTAACAATACGGTTGCTCCGCTGTATGCGGAGAAATTGGGGGCTCTTCTGAAGCAGGTTGGGGTGGATTATTCATTCCTTCAGCTTCCTGATGGCGAAAAGTATAAAAGTCTCGAAACATTCAATACGGTGATGACATACCTGATTGAGAACAATTACAGCCGTGACATGGTCTTAGTTGCTCTTGGTGGTGGTGTTATCGGTGATTTGGTTGGTTTTGCCGCAGCATGCTATCAACGAGGGGTCGACTTTATTCAGGTACCAACAACGTTGCTATCTCAAGTTGATTCTTCAGTAGGTGGTAAAACTGCGGTTAATCACCCAATGGGTAAAAATATGATCGGGGCTTTTTATCAGCCAAAATCGGTCATTATTGATACTGATTGTCTGGCAACTCTTCCCGAACGTGAATTTGCCGCTGGCATGGCCGAAGTTATTAAATACGGCATTATTTACGACTACGATTTCTTCATTTGGTTGGAAGAAAACCTAGAACGCCTTTATGCTCATGATGAAGCCGCATTGACCTATGCGATAGCCAGATGTTGTGAGATTAAAGCCGAAGTAGTTGCTCAGGATGAGAAAGAGTCGGGTATTCGAGCTCTGTTGAATTTGGGGCATACTTTTGGTCACGCTATTGAGGCTGAATTAGGCTATGGTAACTGGCTACATGGTGAAGCGGTTGCTGCTGGAACCGTCATGGCGGCAAAAACGGCTTGCATGCAAGGACTTATCTCTGCAGAGCAGGTTGAACGTATTGTCACTATACTCAAGAATGCTAAACTGCCTATTCATACACCAGAATCTATGTCGTTTCAGGACTTTATGAAGCATATGATGCGAGATAAAAAAGTGTTGGCTGGTGAACTTAGATTAGTTTTACCAACAGACATTGGTAAAGCTGATGTGGTCAAGGGTGTTCCAGAATCAGTACTCGAGGAGGCGATCGAGTCCTGTAGACAATAGTCACAGAGCCACGTTTTCTCGTGGCCTTTAACCGAGTAAGGACGTTATCATGAGCTCAGCAAATTCATTGAGAGTACTCGAATTAGAGTCTCAAGTTGAGGTATTGGAGCGCTTACAGTTACTTTCTAATTTTGGCTCAAGTTTAGTTACAGTAACGGGTGTTGAAGGTGCAGGTAAAACATGGATAGCTCAGCGCTTCCTTGAAGCTTGGGCTGAAGACAAAAATCAGGCGCTGCTGATGTGTTTCCCTAATCAGGATGATGAGCAGCGTCGAGCCACCATTCTCTCCCAACTATCATCTCAGTCATACTTTGATCCTACGCTATCTTTGTCTGATACGATTACAGAGTTTTACGGTTCTGACAGCTGCAATATTGTCATTGTTGTTGATGATGCTCAGTTGTTATCTGAAGCATTAATTTCAGAATTATGGATGTTGGTTCTTGAAAGCCAAAATAGGACGAATTGGTCTATTAATGTTGTTCTCTTTTCGCTACCAAATCTACTTGATCCTCTATTAACTCGCTTGAGTTATGGTCAGGAGCAAAAGCCTGTTGATGTTGAGATTGATTTGCTTTCTGATGATGATGCCGATCGTTTTTTTGAATTTCATGTAATGCGATATGTTGAACCAAATCTGGAGAAACGTGTACGAAACGCGTACAGTAAGGTTAGAAAAACGCCCGGGAATATCATGGCTTTAGGGGAGCAAAAAATGGAAAAACGTGTCGTTATTCGCTCGATTATTGGTTCACCCATCAACATTGCAATTATTATTTTACTCCTACTACTGCTCATTGGCGGTGGTTATTACTGGATGCTTCGCGATGGGATTGATCCTGCGGCAGTTCTTGGAAAAAGAGAACAAACCGCGATTCCTACGTTATCTGATGAAGCACAAGAGAACGATAAAGAAACAGACCCTCTGGATGGCAGTGGAAGCACCCTTGAAGACGGGGTAAATGACGACTCGAATGCATTACCGCCAGACGTCGCAGAGACAAAAGATCAGGTCGGTATAGAAGACAGTAATCAGAAGAGAGTCGTGATAAGCTCAGACGTTGTCGACGCGTTGATTGGTGGGGAGCAACCACCAGCCGTTGAGGATACTCAGGATCAGGCACCAGAAAGCAAGCCGATACACATGGATCAAAGTGCTGAGGCTGATGCGGTTCAAACACCGAGTGCCCCACAAGCTGATGTAAATCATTCGCAACCAACTGCTGAGCAAAAAACAGCACAGGATATTTCATTCTCGTTCGCTCGTGATGAGTTGATGGCAATGTCTGATCGAAGTTACACGTTGCAATTGGGTGCTTTTAATACTTTGCCTGAAGTTGAGAAGTTTATTGAACAATATAAGTTACAAGGTGAAGTGAATGTTTATCCAACCACTCGTAATGAGCAGCAATGGTTGATTGTAACGTACAAAAACTATCCTACTATTCAGTCAGCAAGGGATGCAGTGGCCTCTCTTTCTTCTGAAATTCAGAGACTGGGCCCATGGGCAAAATCGTTACGTCAGGTGCACCGTGAAATTGAACGGGCGAAATAAACTGAGCTTAGGCGGAAAATATGTTACATTCCGCAACCTTGTTGTGTTTGGTGAAGAAGAATTAGAGCGGTAAATGAAAAAGCAGCGTGCCTTTCTTAAATGGGCGGGTGGAAAATATAGCTTAGTTGAAGATATTAAGAGACACCTTCCGGCTGCTGAGGTTCTGGTTGAACCTTTCGTTGGCGCTGGTTCTATTTTTCTCAATACAGATTATGAGCGGTATATCTTGGCGGATATTAACCCTGACCTCATCAATCTGTATAACCTACTTAAGAATGATCCGACTTCTTATATCAAAGAAGCAAAACGTTGGTTTATCGCGGAGAACAACCGCAAAGAAGTCTATCTCGATGTTCGTAAGCAGTTTAACGCAACCGATGATGTGATGTATCGCTCATTGGCGTTTTTGTATATGAATCGTTTTGGATTTAATGGGTTATGCCGTTACAACAAAAAAGGGGGATTCAACGTCCCTTTTGGTTCGTATAAAAAGCCCTATTTCCCAGAGGCTGAGCTGGAGTTTTTCTCTGAAAAAGCACAGAAAGCGAATTTCATCTGCTCTGGATATCTGGATACTTTCGCTCAGGCAAAGCAGGGCGCAGTCATTTATTGTGATCCACCTTATGCTCCTCTCTCAACAACCGCAAACTTCACTTCATATGCTGGCGGTGGATTCTCACTGGATGATCAGGCTGGGCTAGCTAACGTGGCCGAAACAACAGCTTTAGAGCGTGGCGTTCCAGTTCTTATTTCTAATCATGATACCGTTTTAACCCGTCGCCTATATCATGGCGCTAAGTTAAATGTGGTCAAAGTCAAACGAACTATTAGTCGTAATGGTGCCGGTCGCAATAAAGTGGATGAGCTTTTAGCGCTGTTCGCTGCTGCGAATAACGCGAATCTTTGATCCTGACCAAGTTGCTTTGTTGCCATAGTACTAGGAACTCAACGAGTGCTTCTGTAGAATAAACGGCCTACGATCAAATCCTGTGACTTGTGAGAACCGATATGACTGATTTTCTGATCGCCCCTTCAATATTGTCTGCTGATATGGCTCGTCTTGGTGAAGACGTAGATAAAGTGTTGGCCGCTGGAGCGGATGTTGTTCATTTTGATGTAATGGACAATCACTACGTACCTAACCTGACGTTTGGTGCCCCGATATGTAAGGCGCTCAGAGACTACGGAATAACGGCTCCGATTGATGTGCATTTAATGGTAAAGCCTGTCGACAGAATTATTCCTGACTTTGCGAATGCTGGTGCTTCTATGATTACATTTCATGTTGAGGCATCTGAGCATGTGGATCGCACTCTTCAGTTAATTAAAAGCCATGGCTGTAAAGCTGGGGTGGTATTAAATCCAGCAACGCCTTTAAGCTATCTGGATTATATTATGGATAAAGTTGATATGATTCTGCTTATGTCTGTCAATCCAGGATTTGGTGGTCAATCGTTTATCCCTCACACTCTTGATAAACTTAGAGCTGTAAAACAAAGAATTATTGAATCTGGACGTGACATCAGACTCGAAATCGATGGTGGCGTTAAAGTCGATAATATCAGAGAGATCGCCGAGGCTGGCGCTGATATGTTTGTTGCTGGATCCGCTATTTTTGGTCAGCCAGATTATGAAATAGTCATTGCCGAGATGCGTGCCGAGTTAGCTAAGGTGAATAGCAACTAGGCATTAAATACAAAGTCTTTCATTCTTTCGGTAGACTTTTTTACTAAGGGCTTGATAGCATCAAAGGATGTATCAAGCCCTTTTTATTGGGCGATAGAAGTGAGATTAACTGATAATGCCTTTAACAAACTTAAAGCTAATTGCGTTCGATTTAGATGGAACAATCATTGATAGCGTGCCAGATTTGGCTATCGCGGCCGATAAAGCAGCAAAAGAGCTGGGCTTTCCGGGAGTGGAAGAAGAGCAAGCGCGCGATTATGTCGGGAATGGCGCGGATGTTTTGATTGCTCGTGTATTAAGTCAAAGTTTACATATTGATCCTTCACTTTCAGAAGAAGTGCGTAAAAAGGCTCGTGTCTTGTTTGATGACTATTATGAAGAAACGCAACATCAACGCAGTCGCCTTTACGCTGGCGTTAAAGAGACAATTCAGCAATTATTTGAAGCAGGCTACACACTTGCAGTTATCACAAACAAGCCATCTCGTTTTGTCCCAGAGATATTGAAACAGCACGATATTATTCAGTATTTTACGGATATTATCGGCGGTGACCGATTCGAAACTCGTAAGCCAGATCCGATTGCGCTGAACTGGGTACTGTCCAAGCATCAACTGACTGCAGAGCAAATGCTCATGGTTGGGGATTCGAAAAATGACATTCTAGCAGCGCAAAATGCGGGCTGTGAGTCGTTTGGTTTAACCTACGGTTATAACCACGGTGAGCCTATCTCATTATCCAAACCAACCTACACTGCAGACAACTTTGCTGATTTACTTAAAGTTGTACTTAAATAAGTCGAAAAAATCGTAATCGAACTAGTAATATACTCGTGAATGAGTACACTGCTAGTTCTCGATTTTAATCGTGGTAACGACCTTTATTATTTTATATATGTAACAAGGAAATCATACAAATGAGCAAGCCCATCGTATTGAGTGGTGTTCAACCTTCAGGTGAACTAAGTATTGGTAACTACTTGGGTGCTCTACGTCAATGGCATCAAATGCAAGACGATTATGATTGTCAGTACTGTGTAGTCGATCTACATGCGATTACCGTAAGGCAAGATCCAAAAGCGCTGCATGAAGCAACGCTGGATGCACTGGCAATTTGTCTGGCTGTTGGAGTAGATCCGCAGAAAAGTACGTTGTTTATCCAATCTCACGTACCGGAGCATGCTCAGCTTGGTTGGCTTCTTAACTGTTACACACAAATGGGCGAACTGAGCCGGATGACTCAGTTTAAAGATAAATCTCAGCGTTACGCGAACGATGTAAACGTTGGCCTGTTTGATTATCCAGTATTAATGGCGGCAGATATTCTGCTGTATGGAGCGAATCAGGTGCCAGTAGGTAGTGACCAGAAACAGCACCTGGAACTTGCTCGTGATGTTGCGACCCGATTTAACAATATCTACAGCCCAGATGCACCTATTTTTACTATCCCTGAGCCGTATATTCCACAGGTTAATGCGCGTGTAATGAGTCTTCAGGATGCGACTAAGAAAATGTCGAAATCGGACGATAACCGTAAAAACGTTATTACGTTATTGGAAGACCCTAAATCGATTATCAAGAAGATTAATAAAGCGCAGACAGACACTGAAACACCTCCGCGTATTGCTCATGATATTGAGTCAAAAGCAGGGATTTCTAATCTGATGGGACTCTATTCTGCAGCGACTGGTTTATCTTTTGCGGATATTGAAGCTAAATATCAGGGTGTAGAAATGTATGGTCCTTTCAAAAAGGATGTCGGTGAGGCGTTAGTTGCTATGTTAGAACCAATTCAAAGTGAATATCGCCGTATCCGTGAAGATCGTGCCTATTTGGATAGCGTCATGAAAACTGGTGCAGAGAAAGCGTCAGCACGAGCGGCTGAGACTCTTAAGAAAGCTTTCGCTGCCGTGGGTTTTGTCTCTCGAGTTTAATTCATTTCATTAACGTTATAGCATCAAGCCCCAAAAGGTCACTAGTACTTTTGGGGCTTAGTTATTTTATGGTGTTTTTTCTGATTTAACTCAGGCAAAATAGCCGTCCTGCGGTCAACAGCCTGATTTAAGTTATGTTATTAATTATCGATAATTACGATTCATTTACTTACAACCTTTACCAGTATTTCTGTGAATTAAATGCTGATGTGAAGGTTATTCGTAATGATGAGATCGATATCGCGGGAATCTCGGCGTTAAACCCTAGTCATTTGGTGATATCCCCTGGTCCTTGTACGCCAAATGAAGCGGGAATATCGTTAGAAGCCATTCGACACTTTGCGGGTCAACTCCCTATCTTAGGGGTATGTCTTGGTCATCAGTCAATTGCTCAGGCATTTGGAGCCAAAGTCGTGCGTGCCCGTAAAGTTATGCATGGTAAAACATCGCCAATTGTTCATACTAATCAAGGGCTGTTTAAAGGACTGAATAACCCACTCACTGTTACCCGTTATCATTCTCTTATTGTTCAGGCAGACTCTTTGCCGGACTGCTTCGATATTACCGCTTGGACGCAAACTCCTGATGGCAGCATCGACGAAATTATGGGCTTTCAACATAAATCCCTGCCGCTGGATGCAGTTCAGTTTCATCCTGAATCGATCAAGACGGAACAAGGTCATGAGCTACTAGCAAACTTTCTATCTAAATGACTTTTTATTCTTCACTCCATACTCGTTCTGATACGAATTAATCGGTTACCCCATAATTCTCAATTGCGAAGAAAATGAGAAAAATAAATCAATAATTTCCCATTTTTAGTGCATAAATAATCATATTGGTATATTTTTAAGTCTTCTGACTCGAATTGGATACAATTGTTCTGAGTTGGGCTTAATTTAAATATGTTATTTGTAAATTGACTTAATATCTGAACAAGTTTTCATCTATACTCGATAAGAAATAATAAGTTAAATGCAAATATCTCAATGAGAGGGAGAATGTAATGTCAGCGGGTACGTCGGTAGAGCGCAGTTTGTTTGATGAAGTGATGGTTCCATGCTACAGCCCGATGGAGATGATCCCAGTGAAAGGTCAGGGATCGAAACTGTGGGATCAGGATGGGAACGAATATATCGACTTTGCCGGAGGCATCGCTGTTAGCTGTCTTGGTCACTGTCATCCAGTTATGGTTGAGGCGTTAACAGCACAAGCGCATAAAGTTTGGCATTTGAGTAACGTCATGACCAACGAACCGGCATTACGTCTAGCAAAAAAATTAACCGAGCTGAGCTTTGCTGAGAAAGTCTTCTTTGCCAACTCAGGAGCAGAGGCGAACGAAGCGGCACTTAAATTAGCTCGCCGTTGGGCTGCTGATAACTACGGCGCAGAAAAGTCTGAGGTGATTGCCTTTTATCAAGGCTTTCACGGTCGTACATTCTTCACTGTCACCGTTGGTGGTCAGGCAAGTTACTCTGATGGTTTTGGTCCTAAGCCCGGTAACATTACTCATTTACCTTATAATGACGTTGAAGCTCTTAAAGCGCATATTTCTGATAAAACGTGTGCCGTTATGATGGAGCCTTTGCAGGGCGAAGGTGGGATCATTTCTCCAACGGATGAATTTGCAAAGGCTGTCAGAGAGTTATGCGATCAACACAATGCACTGTTGATTTTTGATGAAGTTCAGACTGGTAATGGTCGTACTGGTGATTTTTATGCTTATCAGGGACTGGGTGTTACTCCTGATATTTTGAGCACAGCAAAATCACTTGGTGGTGGGTTCCCTATTGGTGCAATGTTGACTACGGCGAAACTTGCTGAACACTTCAAAGTTGGTGTACATGGCTCTACTTATGGCGGTAACCCATTAGCATGTGCTGTAGCTGAAGCTGTAGTCAATGAAATCAGTCAGACATTGGTTCTGGATGGTGTTAAAGAGCGCGAAGCGATATTTCGTGAAGGACTAACCAATCTGGCTGAGAAGTACGGCATTTTCAGCGAAGTACGCGGCAAAGGATTATTGCTGGGTACTGTGATGAGTGAAAAATATGAAGGTAAAGCACGCGATATCCTCATTGCCGCAGGTAAGCAGGGACTCCTTGTTCTCGTTGCAGGCCCAAATGTGGTTCGCTTTACGCCGTCGTTAGTGATCAGTAAAGAAGATATTCAGGAAGGTTTAAACCGACTGGAGAAAGCTATCGCATCCATTGTTGCGTAAGCTTATTGTAGGTTGAGGTGTATTGCCTCAACCTTTTTAAGGGGGGATCTGTCTATGTTGGTTGTTCGTCCCATTACTATGTCAGACTTTCAGGCGCTACATCAATGTGCTATTGATTCTGGACATGGTTTCACATCATTACCGGTCAATGAAGATCTTTTGACCCGGCGTATTCAACATTCCGAATACAGCTTTGCCAAGCAAGATGTCACCAGCCCCACTGATGAGGGCTACCTTATGGTTGCTTTTGATTCTGAGACGAATAAGATTGTCGGAACAACAGGAATTGAAGCCGCTGTCGGGTGGGATCATCCGTTTTACTCTTACCACATCAGTACTCACGTACATTCATCGCGTAAACTAGGGGTCAATAAGGTCGTCAAGCTGCTGACTCTGGATAACAACTATACGGGGTGCAGTGAATTATGTACGTTGTTTCTTCAACCTGATTATCGGCAAGGACTGAATGGACGGTTTTTGTCTAAATGTCGTCTGCTCATGCTGGCTCAACATCCGCAGCGTTTTTCCTCTACCATCATTGCGGAAATGAGAGGCGTGTCTGATAGCGAAGGTAACTCACCATTCTGGATGTGGTTGCAGAAGCATTTTTTTGATATCGACTTTACGTTAGCAGACTATCTTACAGGGATAGGTAATAAAGGCTTCATTGCGGATTTGATGCCCAAAATGCCAATCTACGTTAATTTACTGAGTGATGAGGCACAGGCTGTTATTGGTGTTGTGCATGAGTATACTCGTCCAGCATTAAGGCTTCTTGAGAAAGAAGGGTTCACCTGTCGAAATTATGTCGACATATTTGATGCAGGTCCCACCGTTGAATGTGATTTGAAAAATATTGAGTCTGTTCGTCATTCCTGTGAATTAAAGGTCTATATTTCAGATAATCACACTGTTAAAAAATCGCCATTGTTCGTAGCAAATACGAAGTTTGAACAATTCAGGGCGGTACTTATCACTTCTGACTACGATCTTGAGGCTGGTTATCTGGTGGTGAATCAGGAAGCGGCTGATCTATTGTTAGTTGAAGATGGAGATAAAGTAAGGGTGTTGGTCCAACTAAGCTGAGGAGGCTCTATGTCACTTTACATAGCGGGGCATTGGCAACAGGGATTGGGAGACTCTTTTCACTCCTATGAACCTTACTCGTCTGTTTCTGTGTGGGATGGAAACGGAGCAAGTCAAGAGCAGGTAGAAGAGGCGATCGCCTCTGCACGAAATGCGTTATCGACTTGGAAAAAAAGACCATTTCAAGATAGAGAAAAGATCGTTTTACGCTTTGCGGAAGAAGTGAAAAATCACGCCGATGAGCTTGCGCAAATTATTTCGAGAGAGACCGGTAAACCATTTTGGGAAACCAAAACAGAAGTAGCGGCAGTGTCAGGCAAAATTGGATTATCGATAGACGCTTATCATCAGAGAACGGGGCACAGCACTCAGTCTAATAATGATGTCGAGATCACTGTTACACATCGTCCTATCGGTGTTCTTGCGGTATTTGGAGCTTATAATTTTCCCTGTCACTTACCCAATGGACATATCGTACCTGCGCTTTTAGCGGGGAATACTGTTGTCTTTAAACCATCTGAACTTACTCCGCTTAGTGGTGAAAAGATGGTCCGGTTATGGGAATCGGTTGGCCTACCAAAAGGAGTTTTAAATCTGGTTCAAGGAGCAAAAAATACGGGAATAGCTCTGGCGAACGCCAAAAACATCGATGGTTTATTATTTACAGGAAGCGCGGACACCGGACAAATCATTCATCGTGCATTCGGAGGTTATCCTGAAAAAATGTTGGCTCTGGAAATGGGAGGCAATAATCCTCTGGTTGTGACCGAAAAGGGCGGTGATTTTTCTTCAGTGGTGTATCAGATCATTCAATCTGCTTATTTGAGTTCCGGACAAAGATGCACTTGCGCAAGACGCTTACTGATTCCAGATAGTGAATATGGTGACCAACTGATAGAGCATCTTTGCCTGGCGATCCAGTCGATCAGAATGGATCAACCTTTTGCTCAACCACAACCGTTTATGGGGCCACTCATATCGGCAGAGGCAGCAAAAGCCTTGGAACGAGCTCAAAAGCACCTCTTGTCCATTGGCGGTAAGGCTCTGGTCCTCGGTAAACTAGGACCATACGGTTTCTTCTCACCAGCGTTAATCGATGTTACCGACATCAATCAGTTACCGGATGAAGAGTATTTTGGTCCTCTGCTTCAGGTTATCCGTTATGATCAATTTCCTCATGCTGTTTCTATAGCAAATGATACTCGATTTGGTTTATCAGCAGGTTTAATCTCGCTTTGTGATCAGGAATGGAATGACTTTCAGGAAACCATTAGGGCTGGAATTGTAAATCGAAATAGACCATTAACCGGGGCGAGTGGAAGTGCTCCATTTGGTGGTCCCGGAGCGTCAGGAAACTATCGTCCTGGAGCTTATTATGCGGCTGATTATTGTGCTTATCCTATGGCGTCTATGGCAAGTAAAACGCCCCAATTACCCGATGTTATGACGCCAGGTTTAGATCATTTTGCGAAGTAATCATGTTATCTGAGGAGCTATTTATGGAAGCGAAACAGTTGTTCGATCTGTTGTGGCAGGATTATGTTATGCGTCTATGTCCCTCCGCATTAAATGTTCATGATTTACTCCAGGAAGATACGCCGCTAATAAATGACCATATTGCACTACGTACATTTAACTTAGCGCCTGTAAGTCTGGATACCTTGGCTAAACCGTTTTTGGATTTAGGTTATCAGGTTGGAGGGAATTACGTATTTGAAGGTAAGAAGCTAAGGGCGCAGCATTTCGAACACAGGGATAACTTGTTACCTAAAGTGTTTATTAGTGAATTATTAGTAGAGCAGTGCAGTTTTGCCACACAACGAATTATTCATTCGTTTATTGCTCAAATTGACCGAGAAAAATTAAACAACCCTGGTTTCCTTGCGCAAGGGCGGATGTGGAATGTCAGTATTGATCAATATTTAGAATTGGCTAAAGAAACCGAATATGGGGCCTGGGTTGCAGCTCATGGTTATGGAGCGAACCACTTTACGGTCAGTGTTAATCAGTTAAAGAGATTTGCGGAAGTCGGTGACGTCAACGCGTTTTTAAAAAGTAAGGGATTTGCTATCAATACGTCTGGTGGCGAAGTAAAAGGTACACCGCAAGAGCAGCTCGAACAGTCATCGACTATGGCGGATAGAGTGGCGGTCTCCTTTTTGGAAGGTGAGTTATATGTTCCAGGGGGATTTTACGAATTTGCCAAGCGATATCCAATGAAGGATGGTCATCTTTATCCTGGATTCATCGCGGCCTCTGCAGATAAAATTTTTGAGAGCACACACCGCTAGATAGCAAAACGCCACCTAAGCGGTGGCGTTTTGATTTTGATAAGCTGTAAATCGAACGATTAGCGTGTTCCGTATACAACGATGGTTTTGCCGTGAGCTGAAATTAAGTTTTGCTCTTCAAGCATTTTCAGAATACGACCAACGGTTTCACGTGAACAGCCAACGATTTGACCGATTTCCTGACGAGTGATTTTAATCTGCATACCGTCTGGGTGAGTCATAGCGTCAGGTTGTTTTGCTAGATTCAATAATGTCTGTGCGATGCGTCCTGTTACGTCAAGGAATGCTAAGTCGCCCACTTTTTGGCTAGTAACCTGAAGACGGCTAGCCATTTGACCGGACAAGCGCATCAGGATATCTGGGTTCACCTGAATTAACTGGCGGAATTTCTTGAATGAAATTTCAGCTACTTCACAAGGGGATTTTGCACGGACCCAAGCAGTACGTTCCTGACCTTCTTCAAACAGGCCAAGTTCGCCAATAAAGTCGCCTTGGTTAAGGTAAGAAAGGATCATTTCTTTACCTTCTTCATCTTTGATTAGGACGGCAACCGAGCCTTTTACTATGTAGTAAAGAGTTTCTGCCTTCTCACCAGCATGAATCAGTGTGCTTTTAGAAGGGTATTTATGAATATGACAGTGTGAAAGAAACCACTCTAATGTTGGATCGGTTTGAGGTTTACCTAGAACCATAATATCTCTCTTCCTCTGCAGGGTATGCTTGCTGCTTTCCGTGTTGTAGCGAGCCAAATATTGAACACTTAGCATAAAAGCTAACAACGGAGCCTGCAAGCTAAGTTCTGTTTCGCTATAAGATAGTATCCTTTTTTGACTTGGATTTCTTGACTTTAATCGTGTGACATCGGCAATTTTTTAAGCAAAAGTGTGCACATCGTCACGCTATAGAAACTAAGTTATCAGGATGGCGTACTAATTAAAATATTTGTCGGTGTTATCAACTTTGTCAAATCAATGACTAACTGATTTTTCCTGTTTCAATAAGTTGTTGCAGAAGAGGTCGAACGATTAGCTCCATCGCGAAGCTCATCTTACCGCCAGGCACAACAATGGTATTGTGTCGCGACATAAACGATCCGTCTATCATGGCGAGTAAGTAGGGAAAGTCGACGTTTTTGATTCCACGAAAACGAATCACAACGAAGCTCTCATCAAGACTAGGAATACCTTTCGCATTCAGTGGGTTTGAGGTATCGACTGTCGGTACGCGTTGAAAGTTGATATGAGTTCGTGAAAACTGCGGTGTAATGTAGTTTAGATAGTCGTCCATTGAACGGACAATGGAATCCATGACCGCTTCTCTGGAATGCCCTCTATCCCGGGTATCGCGCACGTATTTTTGAATCCATTCAAGGTTAACAATCGGGACCATGCCGATTATAAAGTCAACATGCTGGGCCACATTGACATCACCATCAACTACCGCACCATGTAAACCTTCATAAAAGAGTACTTGCGTTTCTTCTGGCAAATCTTGCCAGGGAGTAAACGTTCCAGGCATCTGATTGTAGGGTACTGCTTCATCAAAACTATGTAGATAGCGGCGAACTTTGCCTGTTCCTGAGCGGCCGTACTCTCTAAAAAATTCAGCTAATGAAGTGAAGTCATTGGCCTGAGGACCAAAGTAACTGATGTGGCGTCCTTGTTCACGAGCTTTTCGAATTTCTACGTCCATTTCTGGGCGGGTAAATCGATGGAAGCTGTCGCCTTCAACCCATGCTGGTTTGATTCGCATCATATTGAACATTTTGCGAAACGCTTCGGAAGTTGTGGTTGTGCCTGCTCCCGATGAACCAGTAACCGCGATGATAGGGTGTTTTGCTGACATGACATTCCTTTGTCTGAACGAAGAAACTACCAATTGGACGCTACTATAACACGAATTATATGTGAGTCATTGTTTCGACTCTCATTTTAAGTTAAGTTCGTCGTTATCATCTGCATTGTTGAATATCGATAGACTCGTGTAGCTCTGAATATACAATCACGGCTTTACCTGACTTAAGTTGCTGTTTTACCTGAGCAACTTTGTCCTCTAAAGATATTTCGCTTTCACCGTAATCTGTTCCTTCACGAAGAACAAATTCTCTTACTAAATTGTCCAGTGTTTCCGGATCAATTTGTTCCCAAGGAATGTTCATAAAACAACATCTTCCTAACTAAAATGGACTCATGAAACCGTATGGTCTCTGAGTATATTATCAAAGTATAGCGGTAAGCTACGCTCAAGCCAAAAGTTGAGCCTTCCTTGATACTTTTCGATGAAGCCTACGTGACCGCCATGCTCTGTCAGATAATAAGAGATAGGATTGGGCAATGATTCTTTGAGGATCACATCGTGGTCCATAAATGGGTCATCATTCGCGTGGATAATCAGAGTGGGAATATCGATATTTTTGATACGAGGTCTTGCAGAACATTGCGAATAGTAGTCTTCTGCGTCTTTAAATTGGTGAAGAGGTGCGGTGAGAAGATCATCGAACTGGCGGAGCGTTTTTACTTGAGTGATTTGTTCCCGAGTAATGGGGAGAACTGCCGATATTAGATCTGATTTATTCAGTGCATTCTTTTTAAGTGAGCTCAGAAGATACGTTTGATATATTTTTGAGATCCCTTTATTTACTCGGTTCGAACACGAGGAAAGAGCAAATGGAGCAGAGACAATTGCAGCGCTGTTTAAGAGCGTATGCCCGGCATATTCATAAAGATAATTGGCCAGCATATTTCCGCCCAGCGAAATACCAACAGCGACTTTAGGATTGTTTGGAAAGCGCTTGTGAATATATTCCAAAAATACCCGCGGATCTGATGTCTGTCCGGAATGATAGGCGTGAGCGTAATTATTTGAGCGGCCACTACAACCGCGAAAATGCATCATAGTCGATAGCCAGCCTAGTTGAGAGAATGCATGCATTAAACCATTGGCATAAGGACTATAAAAGCTCCCTTCTAGGCCGTGGAAAAGGACAAAAATAGGCTTATCCGAGGCATATTTACCCGTTGGCGGTTCACTCCAGGCCAAATCAACAAAATCGTCATCAGGTAGAGTCAGTGTTTCCCAAAACGGAGAGAATAATGGCTGACGTCTAAGTAACCTGGGAACGATGGTTTGCAGGTGAGTATTTGAGAGATACGGAGCCGGATGAAAGGCTGGTATAAAGGGTAATGATTGGCTCATTGTTTTTGTTGATTATTTTGGACCGGTTTTGCAAATATATCAGCTAAGTTATCAGCCGTCAGCTGCATGCAGTATCTAGTCGTAAGTAACCCTTTGTCTTCATTGCGTAATCGATAAGTCAGATGGTTTGCACATTCGACTAAATCGGCTTGCTGTTGTTTTTCCAGCTCTAACTCAAATTCCAAAGATTGACGGTATATCGTATCTGGTACATGCGTTTTTAGCTGACGGCGCAGTTGGCGAAAATCATGTAACAGAACATCAGAACGATGTAGACATTCGAGCAATAAGTGCCAGTCATTATCGCCTATAGCGACATTATGCGTATCGAGGTACTTCAATAGCAAGATTAGATTTACGTTGCCATTAAAGCGGTTTTGAAGAGAAAGGCACGCTTCTTTTACTGCCCGAACACTGTAGTATTGCAGGCTGAACTGCCACAAATTTTCTAGTGTTAGTGATAAAGTTACGTGCCGTTCACTCATAGGCTGTTAAACTCCTGCTCCATCTCTTCGAGAGTCTCTTGTTTTTCCATCCAAGTGCCCTCGATGTCTTCTAACTCAGATTTAGCTTGAGCCTGAGTTGATAATACCTGAGTAAGTTTAGTCTTATTTTCTGCTTCATAAAGACAGCTATCTGACAATTCTTGTTCAGCATCACGTAATACTGCGTTTAATTTGTCCATTTGTTGTTCAAGCTTTTCAATATCTTTACGCAGTGGCGCTGTCTGCTTACGAAACTCAGCTTCTTTCCGCTTCTGTTCCTTTTTCGCAGCAGCACTATTCGTGGATGATTTTGCTTCTGGTTGTGCTTCACGTCGTTCGATTTTTTGCTGATCCGTGAGCCATTTGTAGTAGTCTTCCAGATCACCGTCGAATGTATCCGCTTTCTGATTATGTACCAGATAGAGATCATCTGTCGTCGCACGTAACAAGTAGCGATCGTGACTGACGATGACCATTGCCCCTTCAAATGTTTGCAGAGCCATTGTGAGAGCCTGGCGCATGTCGAGGTCTAAATGGTTGGTTGGTTCGTCGAGCAACAAAAGATTTGGTTTTTGCCATACGATGAGAGCAAGAACCAGTCGTGCTTTTTCTCCACCAGAAAAAGGGGCTACTTTCTCAAGTGCCTTATCACCCTGAAACCCAAAACTTCCCAAATAGTCACGCAATTGCTGCTCTGTCTGATCTGGAGCGATTTGCATCATATGTTGCAAAGGCGTTTCCTCTGGATGGAGTGTTTCGAGCTGGTGCTGAGCGAAATAACCAATATTGACACCTTGAGAGTAGGTAAGTGACCCATGAGTTGGTTTAAGCTCGCCAGACAGTAGTTTGATGAGTGTTGATTTCCCTGCCCCGTTACGACCTAATAAACCAATTCGGCTACCCGGAACCAGATTTAGTCTAATTTTCTCAAGGATAGTCGTATCTCCATAACCCGCGCTGACTTCATCCATCATAATGATAGGGTTTGGGAGAGCCGAAGGTTCACGGAATTCAAAGTTAAACGGGTTGTCAAATTGAGCTGGTAATACCTTCTCCATTTTTTCCAGAGCTTTGATTCGGCTTTGAGCCTGACGAGCTTTCGAAGCTTTGTAGCGGAAACGGTCAATATAGCTCTGCATATGAGCCATTTGTTTTTTCTGTTTCTGATACATTGCCTGTTGTAGCATCAACCTTTCAGCACGTTGATTCTCAAACGAAGAGTAGTTACCTGTGTACTCATTAAGTAACTCATTTTCAATGTGTAGGATACGATTTACTATTGGATCGAGAAAGTCACGGTCATGAGAGATGAGAACAAGCGTTCCCGGATAATTCTGTAACCATTTCTCCAGCCACATCACCGCATCTAAATCGAGGTGGTTGGTTGGCTCATCGAGTAAGAGTAGATCTGAACGGCACAGCAACGCCTGAGCCAGGTTGAGGCGCATTCGCCATCCCCCTGAAAAGGAGGTCAGGTTCCATGCCATTTGTTCTTGAGTGAATCCCAGACCATCAAGCAAACTTGCGGCTCTCGCTCTGATGCTATAGCCACCAATCGTTTCTATTTTACCGTGCAGCTCTGCAACTTTGGTTCCCTGATCTTTCTCTTCTGCGCTCTGTAACTGGCGCTCTAGTTCGCGATACTCTCGATCACCATCAATAACATATTCTATCGCTTGCCTTTCCAAGGCTGGGGTTTCCTGAGCCACCCAAGCCATTTCCCAGTTGGCGGGGCGGTTAAAACTGCCCATATCAACGGTTAATTCATCTTTTATTAAGGCAAATAACGTTGATTTACCACAGCCGTTTTTTCCCACTAAACCCACTTTATCGCCGGGATGTATGGTTGCTGAGG
This sequence comes from Vibrio viridaestus, assembly GCF_003856525.1. GTDB lineage: Bacteria > Pseudomonadota > Gammaproteobacteria > Enterobacterales > Vibrionaceae > Vibrio > Vibrio viridaestus. The sequence goes on along the minus strand of NZ_RJVQ01000011.1, from coordinate 89,381 downwards.
CATTGTTTAACAGTGGCTTACCGCCGCGTAATAACTGAATGTCTGAAAAGGTAATCATAAAATCTTACTGTCTGATAAGTGAGTCGAGAGAATATTAGGGGGATTTGGGATAAATGTCGATCATTCACCAATTTACGTTATGATTGCATAGTAGCATAGGTTAAGCCTCGAAAGGAGTCAGCAAAAGATGCAGGAAGCCCCGGTACCGATCCATCCCCGACCCAAAATTTTAGTTATCTATGCGCACCCAGAGCCTCATAATTCGGTTGCAAATCAATTGTTAATTAAGCAAGTTCAATCACTTGATCATGTTCTCGTGCATGATCTTTATGGCACATACCCCGATTTTTTTATTGATGTTGCGGCCGAACAAAAGTTACTGATGGCGCACGATATCATCGTTTTCCAACATCCTCTCTATATGTATTCATGTCCTGCGCTACTAAAAGAATGGCTTGATCGTGTCCTGAGTAAAGGGTTTGCATTTGGTTCCCAAACCGTTCTGCAAGGTAAAATTTGGCGCAGCGTCATCACTGCTGGGGGGAAAGAGGAAGCATTTGGTATTGGTGGTTATAACAAATATCCATTACGCGAAATCTTACAGCCCTTTGAATTAACAGCGGCATTGTGTTGTATGAATTGGGTTGAGCCTTTGGTGTTGTATTGGGCGAGAAACGTTAGTGATACAGAACGCCTTCAGCATGCTCAAATTTATCACAAATGGCTGTGTCATCCCTACGCAGAGCAGGGAGAAAGCTAATGGCCGGATTAACCACTGATTTTTTGCAAAGTGGCGCTATCTTTTTGACTGCAGCCGCTGTTGCTGTACCGATTGCTCAGCGTATGGGGCTAGGTTCAGTTTTAGGTTACTTATTAGCTGGAATCGTTATAGGTCCATGGGGATTGGGTTTAATTAGCGATGTTGACGCTATACTGCATTTTGCTGAGTTTGGTGTCGTCATGCTTTTGTTCTTAATTGGACTGGAGTTGAATATTAAAAAACTCTGGAAAATGAAAGGCCCTATTATTGGATTGGGCGGTGCTCAGGTTGTGGTGACATCAGCATTGTTATCGGTAATCATTTATCTTTTGGGCATGTCTTGGCAGAGCAGCTTAGTTGTCGGGATGGGGCTGGCATTATCGTCAACTGCGATAGCATTGAGGGTGATAGAGGAGCAAGAATTAGAACGCAGTGAAACAGGAAATTCAGGTTTTGCTGTTTTGCTTTTCCAAGATATCGCTGTGATTCCTATGTTGGCTATTTTACCTATGCTAGCGGGTAAATCTGGTGGTAGCTGGGTTGATGCTATCTGGATGTTATGTGGTATTGCAGGCATCTTACTTGGTGGGCGTTATCTTCTGAATCCACTCTTTCGTTATATCGTAATGAGTAAGGTTCGGGAATTGTTTACCGTATCGGCGTTATTGTTAGTGATTGGGATTGCTCTGCTGATGCAATCTCTCGGCTTATCAATGGCTCTTGGTACATTTCTCGCTGGTGTGCTTCTGGCTGAAAGTGAGTTTCGCCACGAGTTAGAAGTGTCCATTGAGCCATTTAAAGGCTTGTTACTTGGTCTGTTCTTTATTGCAGTCGGCATGTCGGTGGATTTGGGGCTGCTTCTTAAACAGCCAATACAGGTTTTATTGGCCGTGATCGCTTTGGTTTGCATTAAAGGTCTGGTTCTTTATTTGCTCGCGCTGTTTTTTGGGATTCGGACAAAAGCACGCAGTACGATGGCTGCGATATTGAGCCAGGGTGGCGAGTTTGCATTTGTATTGTTTACAGCTGCAGAAGGGCACGGATTGATTGAACATCAATCTTCGTCTTTTCTTCTTGTGGTGGTAAGTTTGTCGATGATGACAACACCACTTATCCTGTCATTGCAGCGGAAATGGTACGCATTGGGCCTCAATGCGATGGTGGATGATCTACCTATAGATGTTGAAAACCGTGAGCCTCGGGTAATTATTGCGGGTTTCGGGCGTTTCGGTCAGATCGTGGGACGTTTAATGTACGCAAATAAGATTAAAGTCACCGTCCTTGAAAGCGATGCAAGTCAAATTAAAATTCTGCGAAAATATGGGTATAACGTGTTTTACGGTGATGCTGCAAACTTAGAACTGTTGCGTGTCGCTGGTGCAGAAGATGCTGAGGCGATCATTGTCTGTACGGATTCCCCCGATGAAGTGATGAAAATAGTGAAGCTTTGTAAGGAACACTTTCCTAGACTTAAAGTTCTAGCGCGGGCTAGAAGCCGAGTAGAAGCGTATCAGCTTCTCAACGAAGGCGTCGATAAGTACTCAAGAGAAACGTTTCTTGGTGCGCTCGATTTAGGCAGGCAAACGTTGATTGAGTTAGGAATGCATCCATATGAGGCGAAAAGAGCCGAGTCACACTTTCGTCGGCTTGATAACGCTATGCTAAAAGAACTGCTACCGATGCATAACGAAGGTAAGCAGTTGTCTCTTCGCGCCAGAGAAGTAAGGAAAGAGTTGGAAGAAATATTTGCCAGAGAGATGGATAAAGACAAGCAATCGAATGACTTTTGGGACAGAACAGAGGATAAAAAAACAGGTGAAGACTAAAAAACGATTTATTGCCGGAGCAAAATGTCCTCAATGTGAAAGTGCTGATTCTCTACGTTGGTGGTCGATAAATAATATCGAATATGTAGAATGTGTAGAATGCGATTATCATGAACAGCGTGTTCCTAAGTCTTTAGAGATTTCTGAGCGTCAGTCAGAAGAGATGATCGGTTTTTTTAAGCCAGAGTAATTGAGTTTCTGCTACAGTTCTTCATAATACCGCTTTATTTTTTGCTCGCAGATGTGAGCTACTTTTAAACGTACCCAACGCCTTGGAGCTCGTATGAAAATTGAAAAGAACGTTGTTGTTAGTCTAGCCTATCAACTAAAACTGGATGATGGAGTTGTTGTTGACCAGTCAACAGTTGATGCGCCGTTAGACTACCTACATGGTCACAATAACCTAATCACTGGCCTTGAGTCTGAGCTGGAAGGTAAAGCTGTAGGTGATAAATTTACTGCTGTTATTGCTCCGGAAGATGCGTACGGTGAGCACAACGAAGCACTTGTTCAACGCGTACCTGCAAACGTATTCCAGGGTGTTGATCAGCTAGAAGTTGGCATGCGTTTTATTGCAGATACAGACCAAGGACAAATCCCAGTAGAAATCACTGAAGTTGATGGTGAAGAAGTCGTTGTTGATGGTAACCACATGCTGGCAGGTCAAACACTAACGTTTGATGTTGAAGTTGTTGCGCTTCGTGAAGCAACTGATGATGAGAAAGCACATGGTCACATCCATGGTGCACATGACCATGATCATGATGAAGAAGGCTGCTGCGGCGGTCACGATCACGATCATGAACACGGTGGTGAAGGCTGTTGTGGCGGCGGTCATTGTCACTAAGCATAGCTATTCATTTTTGTGAATAAACAATCAACACCTGCTTGTGAATTCAAGCGGGTGTTTTTATATAAACGTGGGGCAATATGGCGAACCTGAACAATATCTCAATTGCTATTCATGGCGGGGCAGACAGTCGAAGAGATCGTTCTGATAAGGAAATCGCAGTGATTGAAAAAACATTAGCTCAAGCTGTTAAGACTGGATATAGCATACTTAAGCAAGGTGGTAGTTCGACTGAGGCTGTTGTTGCTGCGATTAGTGTCCTTGAAGCAGCAGAACATTTTAATGCGGGTAAGGGGGCGGCACTGACTGCGCAGGAAATGGTTGAGTTAGATGCATCTGTTGTGGATGGTTCTAATGGTCATTTTGCTACCGTAAGCGGTGTTAGGCATATCAAGCATCCGATCCAGCTTGCTCAGATGGCGTTGCAAGCCTACCCCAATGCGATCTTAAACCGAGATGGGGCGGAGTCATTCGCTTTTTCCTCTGGGATTGATTTTACTGAGCAAGATTACTTTTTTACTGACGAAAGTTACGACAATCTCATGATGAAAAAGTCCAACCCCGATGCGGATCCTGCGTACATGGGTGGATCAGTTGGAGCCATTGCGCTTGATCAATTTGGTAATATGGCGGCTGCAACCAGCAGTGGTGGTGAGATAAACCGTTATCCTGGACAGCTACGTTATTCATCATTGGTAGGGAGTGCTATTTTTGCGCAAAATGAGATTGCAGCGATATCTGCATTTGATGTTGACGGGCGATCAATTGGTCCTTCTTTCGCCAGTGATATTGCAGGGAAAATTGCGCGAAAGGAAGATGATCTGGCCCATTCCTGTCGGGTGGCAACATCATCTAAGGCTTCCCAGATCGGTTTGATCGCAATTGATCAACGCGGTACTATCCTTGACGCATATCACGGAGTGGATATGTATAGGGCTAGCATTGATACACATGGTTCGTTGACGATAAAAATGAATCAGGATGATTAAGTATTGTTTAACTTATTGAATATTGTCTTTAGAACAAAAAGTTATTTTTTTATTACATATTTATGCTTAAAAAATGACTGCATGACAAGACATTCGGTGCTAGAATCCATTTTTAACTAGCAATCAGACTCGGAAAGATGGGAAATAACGTAGTTGTTTTAGGCACCCAGTGGGGTGACGAAGGAAAAGGAAAAATTGTTGATCTGCTAACTGAAGACGCAAAATACGTCGTTCGCTATCAAGGTGGACACAATGCAGGTCATACTCTAGTCATCGACGGCGAAAAAACCGTTCTTCATTTGGTTCCATCCGGAATCTTACGTAACAACGTTAAATGCATCATTGGTAACGGCGTTGTACTCTCTCCAGAAGCTTTAATTAACGAAATGGAACCGCTAGAAGCTCGTGGTGTTCCTGTTCGTGACCGCTTATTCATTTCTGAAGCATGTCCTTTGATACTGCCATATCATATTGCTTTAGATCAGGCTCGTGAAGCTGCACGCGGTAAAAAAGCGATTGGTACAACAGGTCGTGGTATCGGTCCTGCATACGAAGATAAAGTTGCTCGTCGTGGTCTTCGCGTTGGTGACTTGTTCGATAAAGCAGCGTTTGCTGAAAAACTAAAAGAAGTCATGGAATTCCATAACTTCCAGTTAGTTAACTTTTATAAAGCTGAGCCAGTTAGCTACGAAGCTGTACTGGAGCAGGCTCTGGGTTATGCTGATCTGCTAACCTCAATGGTTATTGATGTTACTGACGAGCTTGATGCTGCCCGTAAGCGTGGTGATAAAATCATGTTTGAAGGTGCTCAAGGTACTCTTCTTGATATTGACCACGGTACTTACCCTTATGTGACTTCATCAAATACAACGGCTGGCGGTGTGGCTGCTGGTTCTGGTTTTGGTCCTCGTCACATTGGTTACATCTTGGGTATTGTTAAAGCATACTGTACACGAGTCGGTGCGGGTCCATTCCCAACTGAACTAGACGATGAAATCGGTAATCACTTAGGTACCAAAGGTGCTGAGTTTGGTGCAACAACTGGTCGTAAGCGCCGTTGTGGTTGGTTTGATGTTGTTGCATTGCGCCGTGCTATCCAGCTTAACTCAGTAACAGGTTTCTGTTTAACTAAACTAGACGTTCTTGACGGACTAGAAGAAATTAAAATCTGTACTGGTTACCAGATGAAAGACGGCTCGATCGCTGAAGTTTCTCCTTTGGCTGCTGATGCCTATGAAGGTCTAACTCCAATTTACGAAACTATGCCTGGTTGGTCTGAAGTAACATTCGGTGCTAAATCACTCGATGCGCTTCCTCAGGCTGCTCTTGATTATGTTAAACGTATCGAAGAGTTAACAGGCGTTCCTGTAGACATCATTTCTACTGGCCCTGATCGTAACGAAACGATTATCAAAGTTCACCCATTTAGCGTGTAATTTGATTCAAGATTTTTGTGTTAAAGCCGATGATATATTCATCGGCTTTTTTTATGGTTGTCGTTAAATTTTGCTCGGTTGTTTGTTTTTTGTACGATGCGGAATTTGTGCTAAAGTCTCTTAAGACAAAGCCGATAAGGTATCTGAACCCAGAGTGCTGGGAGACGATTTAGTCAACGACTTAAACTGAAATGAGTACAGCCATGATGCTACGAAAAGTAGCAGCTTCGATAATACTGTTTATGAGTGCTTCAGCTTATGCTGCGAATGCAGATGATGTAGGGGCGCCAGTGCCTATCTACTCCGAAGCTGAACTGATTAAATTAATTAATCAGAATAAACATTTAGAACGAGTAAAAGCTGATCAGTGCCAGCTTGTTGAAGATATCGTTGCTCGTGCAACACGTATCGATTTGCCCGCGTATGAGTTTCTTTATGGAGATATGCTAGCGTGGGGTGTGTGTGTTGATCAGGATGTCGAGTTGGGACTTTACTACATGGAAAGTGCCGCTCATCAAGGTTTGCCTGCTGCTCTAGAACGTTTGGGCCGCTACTACTCTCAGGGTATTCTTGTACAGCAAGACAAAGAGCGCGCTATACCGTACCTTCGAGAGGCGTCGGCAATGGGAGATCTGAATGCTCGAATTCAGTTAGCCGAGCTTCTTCTACGTAATTATGGTAGCCCACTGGATTATGAAGATGCTTATCGCTGGTTATACCATTCAGTGACAGCAGATACCCGTCTACACAAACGAATTTCCTTGCTTCGGCAGGGGCTAGCTGAGCGTATGCCAGAGAACATTATTGCCCGAGCAAAAATGCGCGAAACCTTCTGGTAATTTGATTACTCTCTCACTTTCAAAGCTCGAATGTCACTTTTCTGTGAATCTTTTCTGAATAAGCTGCTGATTTTGAAGAAATCGCAGCGATCTATTACTATATTGATTGATATATCTTGATTAGCGTTTACAGTAGACGTTCAAGAACCGTCGTAATATCCATCAGAGACCTTCCTAGGACCTTATATGTCTGACACTATTCAAAACGACCCATTTGCCGATCGTGAAGCAAGCAATTATGAAAATCCGATTCCTAGCCGCGAATTCATCTTGGATTTTCTCGCGAACGCAAATATTCCGATGAACCGCAATGATCTGTTTGAAGCACTCGAATTATCAGGTGAAGATCAGTATGAGGGCTTGAGAAGACGTCTTCGTGCAATGGAGCGTGATGGACAGCTTGTGTTTACCCGGCGCCAGTGTTACGCCCTACCAGATAAGCTAGAAATGGTGAAAGGCTATGTGATTGGACATAAAGATGGTCATGGATGGGTAAGACCTGAAGGCAGTGTTGGTAAAGATAACGATATATTACTACCTCATCATCAGATGAAAACGATCATCCATGGTGACTTCGTTTTGGTACAACCGACTGGAACGGATAAAAGAGGACGCAAAGAAGGTCGCTTGGTGCGAATTTTAGAAGAGCGCACCGGGCAAATCGTAGGACGTTTTTTCTTTGAAGCCGGATACTCTTATGTTGTACCCGATGATTCTCGTATTAGTCACGATATTCTGATTCCGAATGAACATCGTTATGCAGCGCGAATGGGGAATGTCGTTGTCATCGAGATCACTGACAGGGGCGGGCGTGCTCGTGGCATTATGGGGAAAGTTGTCGAAGTTCTGGGTGAAAATATGGCACCTGGAATGGAAACTCAAATCGCCATTCGTACCCATCAAATTCCACATGAATGGCCTGAAGAGGTCGAGCTGCAGATCAAACAGTTTGGCGAAGATGTGCCGGAAGAGGCGAAAAAAGGGCGTATAGACTTACGTGAATTGCCTTTGGTTACTATTGATGGGGAAGACGCGCGCGATTTTGATGACGCTGTGTACTGTGAGGCAAAAAAAGGTGGTGGATGGCGTTTATGGGTGGCCATTGCGGATGTGAGTTATTACGTCAGACCTGATACTGCATTGGATAAAGAAGCGATTAATCGTGGTAACTCGGTTTATTTTCCATCTCAAGTTGTACCAATGCTACCAGAGGTACTTTCGAACGGTCTGTGTTCTTTGAATCCACAGGTTGATCGTCTTTGTATGGTGTGTGAAATGACCATATCTGAAAATGGTAAGTTATCGGGTTATAAGCACTACGAAGCAGTAATGAATTCCCACGCACGTTTAACTTACAACAAAGTTGCTGCCATATTAGATGGTGACGCAGAGTTAATTGAACGCTATCAATCCTTAGTGCCGCATTTACAACAGCTGTATAGCATGTATGGTGTTTTAAAAGACGCTCGAGAGCAGCGCGGAGCGATTGAATTTGAAACCGTGGAAACCAAATTCATTTTCAATGCCCAACGTAAAATCGATCGCATTGAGCCCCTAGAACGAAATGATGCACATAAGATTATTGAAGAATGTATGATTCTGGCAAACATTGCATCAGCCTCTTTAGTTGAAAAAGCAAAAGAAGCAGCGTTGTACAGAATTCATGAAACACCAGGAGAAGAAAGGCTCACTGGATTTCGCGATTTTCTTGGGGAGTTAGGGCTAAACTTAACGGGTGGTTTAGAACCATCGCCAACAGATTACGCTATGCTGATGAAGCAAGTTGGTGAACGTCCGGATAAAGAACTGATTCAAACGATGCTGCTGAGATCAATGAAGCAAGCTGTTTATAATGCCGATAACTGCGGTCACTTTGGCTTGGCTCTGAAGCGTTATGCTCACTTCACTTCACCTATTCGTCGCTATCCAGATTTGTTACTGCACCGTGCGATTAAATATCTAATTGCGAAAAATGAAGGCACGAATACTGACCGTTGGACACCAACTGGCGGCTATCATTATGGCTTTGATGACATGGATTACTACGGTGAGCAGTGTTCAATGACTGAGCGTCGAGCTGACGACGCGACTCGTGAAGTATCTGACTGGCTGAAATGTGAATACATGCAAGATCATGTTGGAGAAGAGCTGGACGGTGTTATTGCCAATGTCACTGGATTTGGATTCTTTGTTCGATTAACGGAACTGCATATTGACGGATTGGTTCATATCTCTACACTAGCGAACGATTATTATCAGTTCGATCCGATTGGTCAGAGATTGATTGGCGAAAGCTTCGGGCATATCTATCGTTTAGGTGATGCTGTAAAAGTGAAAGTCTTGGCGGTTAACCTAGATGAACGACATATCGATTTTGAAATGGTTGAAACGAGCAGAGAGCTTCGAGGTAAAGGAAAAACAGCCAAGAAAAGGGCAGCAGAAGCACGAGCGAAAGTACGTGGCAAAAAAGAAGCTGTGCAGGGGAAACGTGCAGTCCCGGCAATCGAGCCTACGGTAAGGCCTGATAACGACTCTGAAAATGGAAAAGGTCGTACTCGTAAGAAGACCAAAGCGCAAAAGGCACGTAAGAAAAAGGCGAGAACGACTTCCGCCAAAAGCCGTAAGAAAGGTAAAGAATGAGTAACGAATTTATATATGGCATCCATGCAATTAATGCGGTGTTAGAAAAAAGCCCTGATCGCTTAATTGAAGCTTTTGTTCTGAAAGGACGTCAAGACGATAGATTAATGCCGGTATTGAATCAACTGCAACAAATGGGGATTTCAATCCAGCAAATGGGTCGTAAAGCTCTCGATGATAAAGCGCAAGGGGCGAATCATCAGGGGATCATTGCAAAAGTAAAACCGGCTAAGGCCCTTAATGAACATGATTTGGATGACATTCTCGCTACAGCAGATAAGCCACTGATTCTGGTTCTTGATGGTGTGACGGACCCTCATAACTTGGGAGCGTGTCTACGTAATGCGGACGCGGCGGGGGTTGCTGCTGTTATCGTGCCTAAAGATAAGTCGGCTCCCATGACAGCAACGGTCAGTAAAGTGGCTTGTGGAGCGGCTGAAACAGTACCTTTGGTGAGAGTAACTAACTTGGCTAGAACCATGCGTGCGTTGCAAGAAAAAGGTATTTGGTTTGTTGGAACGGCTGGTGAAGCGACACAAGATATATATCAGTCCAAATTGACAGGTCCTATTGCCATCGTTATGGGTGCTGAGGGTGATGGTATGCGCCGTTTAACTCGCGAAACATGTGATGAGCTGATTAAAATCCCAATGGCGGGAAGTGTGTCTAGCTTAAATGTTTCCGTTGCAACCGGCATCTGTTTATTTGAAGCCGTTCGTCAGCGTCTTCAGTCATAACTCCCTTCTCTACACTGCCAGTCGTTTTCGATAAAATTCATCGGGAAAACTGGCAGTTAAATTTATATCGTATAATTTTCACACAGAGCTTGTAACTGAGTTCTAACTCTGTATAATACGCCCCCACTGACTTAAGTCAGTTGTGAACCAATGAGCAACGAGGAGTAGGCACTGTGCCTAGTAATGTATACTCGGCTTATGTTCGCAGTTAATTAAAATTTAGCTCTCTATCTCATTGATAGAACTGGTTAATCACCTATTAGCTGACAACGCGCCCGATTTGGGTGCTACGGTTTCACATAAATCAATCGGCATTCTCTCACGAAAGAAAGTGAGTCAGAGTGGCGATATTGTTTGTGTAATTTAATTAGAATTGGAGCTCTGTCTCATGCAGAACCAACGTATCCGTATCCGCCTTAAAGCTTTCGATTATAAACTAATCGACGCTTCTACAGCGGAAATCGTTGAAACAGCAAAACGTACCGGCGCACAGGTTCGTGGTCCTATCCCACTACCTACCCGTAAAGAACGTTTCACTGTTCTTATCTCTCCTCACGTCAACAAGAAAGCTCGTGACCAGTACGAAATCCGTACTCACAAGCGTCTAATCGACATCGTTGAACCAACAGATAAAACTGTTGATGCACTGATGCGTCTAGATCTAGCTGCTGGCGTAGATGTACAAATCAGCCTAGGTTAAGGGAGATTAGAAGAATGATTGGTCTAGTCGGACGTAAAGTGGGTATGACCCGCGTATTTACTGAAGAAGGCGTCTCAATCCCAGTAACTGTTGTTGAAGTGCAAAACAACCGCGTAACTCAAGTTAAATCTCTTGAGTCTGATGGTTATGCTGCAATCCAGGTTACTGCAGGCGCTAAAAAAGCAAACCGTGTAACTAAGCCTGAAGCTGGTCACTATGCGAAAGCTGGTGTTGAAGCAGGTAACGGTTTGTGGGAATTCCGTTTAGAAAACGGTGAAGAGTTTGAAGTTGGCGCTGAGCTAAATGTTGAACTTTTCAATGAAATCAAGAAAGTAGACGTTACTGGTACATCTAAGGGTAAAGGTTTCCAAGGCGCTGTTAAGCGTTGGAACTTCCGTACTCAAGATATGACTCACGGTAACTCATTGTCTCACCGCGCTCCTGGTTCTATCGGTCAATGTCAGACTCCAGGTCGTGTATTTAAAGGCAAGAAGATGGCAGGTCACATGGGTGCTGAGCGTGTAACGACTCAAAACCTAGAGATCGTACGAGTTGACGCTGATCGTAATCTGCTTCTTATTAAAGGTGCAGTCCCAGGTTCAACTGGTGCTAACGTGATCGTTAAACCAGCTGTTAAAGCATAACGTCTAGGAGTAAGTAATGGAATTGATGGTTAAAGGTGCTGATGCACTAACTGTTTCCGAAACTACTTTCGGACGTGAGTTTAACGAAGCCCTTGTACACCAGGTAGTTGTTGCATTTGCAGCAGGTGCTCGTCAAGGTACTCGTGCTCAAAAAACACGTTCAGAAGTTTCTGGCGGTGGCGCTAAACCATGGCGTCAAAAAGGTACTGGTCGCGCTCGTGCTGGTACAATTCGTAGCCCAATCTGGCGTACAGGTGGTGTTACTTTTGCTGCGAAACCACAAGATCACAGCCAAAAAGTAAACAAAAAAATGTACCGCGGTGCTATGAAAGCAATTCTATCTGAGCTTGTTCGCCAAGAACGCCTAGTTGTTGTAGACAACTTCTCAGTAGAAGCACCAAAAACTAAAGAGCTAGTAGCTAAGCTTAAAGAACTTGAGCTTAACGATGTTCTTATCGTTACTGGCGAAGTAGACGAAAATCTATTCTTAGCTGCGCGTAACCTTTATAAAGTTGATGTTCGTGATGTTGCTGCTATCGATCCAGTTAGCCTAATCGCGTTTGACAAGGTTCTTATGACTGCTGCTGCAGTTAAGCAAGTTGAGGAGATGCTGGCATGATCAGTGAAGAGCGTCTACTAAAAGTTCTACGTGCTCCGCACATCTCTGAAAAAGCAACTATGGCTGCAGAGAAAGCGAACACTATCGTTTTCAAAGTAGCAAAAGATGCGACTAAGAAAGAGATCAAAGCAGCTGTAGAAAAGCTATTTGAAGTTGAAGTTGAATCTGTAAATACTCTTATCACTAAGGGTAAGACTAAGCGTCAAGGTCTACGCCAAGGTCGCCGTAGCGACGTTAAAAAAGCGTACGTTACTTTGAAAGAAGGTCAAGATCTTGACTTCGTTGGCGGCGCGGAATAACAGGAGTAGTTGAAAAATGGCTATTGTTAAATGTAAGCCGACTTCGGCTGGTCGTCGTCACGTAGTTAAAGTTGTTAACGCTGACCTATATAAAGGTAAGCCTTACGCACCACTTCTAGAGAAAAACTCTAAGAATGGTGGTCGTAACAACAACGGTCGTATTACTGTTCGTCACATTGGTGGCGGTCATAAACAACACTACCGTGTGATCGACTTTAAACGTACTAAAGATGGTATCCCAGCGAAAGTTGAGCGTATTGAATACGATCCAAACCGTAGCGCGAATATCGCACTAGTACTATATGCAGATGGTGAACGTCGTTACATCATCGCACCTAAAGGCATTCAAGCTGGCGATTCAATCCAATCAGGTGTTGATGCGCCAATCAAAGCTGGTAACACTCTACCAATGCGCAACATTCCAGTAGGTTCTACTGTACACTGTGTTGAGCTAAAACCAGGTAAAGGTGCTCAGCTTGCTCGTTCTGCTGGTGCATATGCACAAATCGTTGCTCGTGATGGTTCTTATGTAACTATCCGTCTACGTTCTGGCGAAATGCGTAAAGTTCTTTCTGAAGGCCGTGCAACAATCGGTGAAGTTGGTAACCACGAACACATGCTACGTGAACTAGGTAAAGCTGGTGCTAAACGTTGGCGCGGTGTTCGTCCAACTGTACGTGGTGTTGTAATGAACCCTGTTGATCACCCACATGGTGGTGGTGAAGGTCGTACTTCTGGTGGTCGTCACCCAGTATCTCCTTGGGGTATGCCAACTAAAGGCTACAAGACTCGTAAGAACAAACGCACTGACAAGTACATCGTACGTCGTCGTAATAAGTAATCTATTAAAGAGGATAAGCCATGCCACGTTCTCTCAAGAAAGGTCCATTTATTGACCTACACTTGCTGAAGAAGGTAGAGAAAGCGGTGGAAAGCGGAGACAAAAAGCCTATTAAGACTTGGTCCCGTCGTTCAATGATCATTCCATCAATGATTGGATTGACCATCGCTGTCCATAATGGTCGTCAACACGTTCCAGTTTTCGTAACTGACGAGATGATCGGTCACAAGTTGGGCGAATTTGCACCTACTCGAACTTACCGCGGTCACGCTGCGGATAAGAAAGCTAAGAAGAAATAAGGAGTAAAAAATGGAAGCTTTAGCTAAACATAACTTTGCTCGCATTTCTCCTCAGAAAGCTCGCTTAGTTGCAGATTTAATCCGCGGTAAGAATGTTGACCAAGCGCTAGAAATTCTGACTTTCAGCAACAAAAAAGCTGCTGACCTAGTTAAGAAAGTTCTTGAGTCAGCTATCGCTAACGCGGAGCACAACGAAGGTGCAGATATTGACGACCTACGTGTCGCTAAGATCTTCGTAGATGAGGGCCCTGTCATGAAGCGTATTATGCCTCGTGCCAAAGGCCGTGCGGATCGTATCTTGAAGCGTTCAAGCCACATTACTGTGGTTGTCGCAGATCGCTAAGAGACTAGGAGAGTAAGCAATGGGTCAGAAAGTACATCCTAATGGTATTCGTCTAGGCATCGTTAAGCCTTGGAATGCTACATGGTTTGCTAACACCAACGAATTCGCTGACAACCTAGACGGCGACTTCAAGGTACGTCAATTCCTAACTAAGGAATTGGCAAAAGCGTCTCTATCACGCATCGTTATCGAGCGTCCTGCTAAGAGTATTCGTGTGACTATTCACACTGCTCGCCCAGGTGTTGTTATCGGTAAGAAAGGTGAAGACGTTGAGAAGCTACGCGCTGCTGTAGCTAAAATCGCAGGTGTACCAGCGCAAATCAACATCGCTGAAGTACGTAAGCCTGAGCTAGACGGCCAATTAGTGGCTGATAGCATCGCGTCTCAACTAGAGCGTCGTGTTATGTTCCGTCGTGCTATGAAGCGTGCGGTACAGAATGCTATGCGTCTAGGCGCTAAAGGTATCAAAGTAGAAGTAAGTGGCCGTCTAGGCGGTGCTGAAATTGCACGTACTGAGTGGTATCGTGAAGGCCGTGTGCCTCTACACACTCTTCGTGCTGACATTGATTACGCAACTTCTTCGGCTCACACTCAATACGGTGTGATCGGCGTTAAAGTTTGGATCTTCAAGGGCGAAATCCTTGGTGGTATGCCAGCAGCTAACGCAGTTGAGCCAAAGGCTGACAAGCCTAAGAAGCAGCGTAAAGGCCGTAAGTAAGGAGTCGACAGATGCTACAACCTAAACGCACAAAGTTCCGTAAGGTTCATACTGGTCGTAACCGTGGTCTAGCTAAAGGTACTGAAGTATCATTCGGTACTTTCGGTTTAAAAGCTGTTGGCCGTGGTCGTCTAACTGCTCGTCAAATCGAAGCGGCACGTCGTGCGATGACACGTCACGTTAAGCGTCAAGGTAAAATCTGGATCCGTGTGTTCCCAGACAAACCTATCACTGAAAAACCACTTGAAGTTCGTCAAGGTAAGGGTAAAGGTAACGTTGAGTACTGGGTAGCCCAAATCCAACCTGGCAAGGTTATGTACGAAATGGGTGGTGTACCTGAAGAATTGGCACGTGAAGCATTTGCTCTAGCAGCTGCTAAACTGCCATTCAAGACTACTTTCGTAATTAAGCAGGTGATGTGATGAAAGCACAAGATCTACGCGAGAAAAGCGTTGAAGAGCTTAACGCTGAGCTAATGGGTTTACTACGTGAACAGTTCAACTTGCGCATGCAAGCTGCAACTGGTCAACTACAGCAAACTCATACTCTGAAAGCTGTACGCCGTGATATCGCACGTGTGAAAACTGTTTTGACTGAGAAGGCAGGCGCATAATGAGTGACAATATTCGTACTCAACAAGGCCGTGTAGTTAGCGACAAGATGGACAAATCTATCGTTGTTGCGATCGAACGTTTCGTAAAACACCCGATTTACGGAAAATACGTGAAACGCACGACAAAAGTACACGCACATGACGAAAGCAACGAGTGTGGCCTAGGCGATACTGTTGAAATTTCAGAATGTCGTCCACTGTCTAAGACTAAGTCTTGGACTTTGGTGAAAGTCGTAGAAAAAGCAAAAATTTAATTTGAATTTTCTATGATAAAAGCGGCCCCAAAAATATTTTTGGGGCCGTTTGTTTTTTGACTACCTTTTCGTAAAAAAGGGTGGTACAATTCGCGTCCCTTTAAAGAGGCAGCCCGACCCGAGAGGGTCTAGTTTTTAATATTTAGCGGAGCACTAACATGATCCAAATGCAAAGTATGCTGGACGCAGCTGATAACTCAGGCGCCCGCAGCGTAATGTGTATTAAGGTTCTGGGTGGCTCTCACCGTCGTTATGCACACATCGGTGACATCATTAAAGTTACTGTTAAGGAAGCAATTCCTCGCGGTAAAGTTAAAAAAGGTGATGTACTGAAGGCGGTGGTAGTTCGCACCCGTAAAGGCGTACGTCGTCCTGACGGTTCTGTCATTCGCTTCGACCGTAATGCTTGCGTACTGTTAAATAACAATACCGAGCAACCAATCGGTACACGTATCTTTGGTCCAGTGACTCGCGAACTTCGTAATGCAAAATTTATGAAGATCGTATCTCTGGCTCCAGAAGTATTGTAAGGAGCGTTCAAAGATGGCAGCTAAAATCCGTCGTAATGACGAAATCATCGTTCTTGCTGGTAAAGATAAAGGCAAGAAAGGTAAAGTATCTCAGGTTCTGACAACTGGTAAAGTTATCGTTGAAGGTATCAACCTTGTTAAAAAACACCAAAAGCCTGTTCCGGCTCTAGGTCAACAAGGTGGCATCGTTGAAAAAGAAGCAGCAATTGACGCTTCTAATGTTGCAATTTTCAATGCGGCTACTGGTAAAGCAGACCGTGTAGGTTTCCGTTTTGAGGAAGGCAAAAAAGTGCGTTTCTTCAAATCGAATGGCGAAACAATTAAGTAATTTGGAGTTCTACTATGGCGAAACTGCATGATTACTACAAGTCGTCTGTAGTCACTGAATTGACCAAACAATTCGGTTACACAAGCGTCATGCAAGTCCCTAGGATTGATAAAATCACCCTAAACATGGGCGTTGGTGAAGCAATCAACGATAAGAAACTGCTAGAAAATGCAGCATCTGATATGGCAACGATCTCTGGTCAGAAGCCACTTATCACTAAAGCGCGCAAATCTGTTGCAGGTTTCAAAATTCGTGAAGGCTACCCAATTGGTTGTAAAGTAACCTTGCGTGGCGAACGTATGTGGGATTTCTTAGAGCGTTTAATCTCTATTGCACTTCCACGTGTACGTGACTTCCGTGGTGTTAGCGCTAAGTCTTTTGACGGTCGCGGTAACTACAGCATGGGCGTTCGCGAGCAAATCATCTTCCCGGAAATCGACTACGATAAAGTCGATCGTGTTCGCGGTCTTGATATCACTATCACGACTACTGCGAAATCCGATGAGGAAGGCCGTGCTCTGCTGGCTGCCTTTAACTTCCCATTCCGCAAGTAAGGTGAAGGGTTACTGTTATGGCTAAAGTATCAATGAAAGCACGTGAAGCAAAACGTGCAAAGCTACAAGCTCAGTACGCAGAAAAGCGTGCAGCGCTAAAAGCAACAATTAACGATGTAAACGCATCTGAAGAAGAACGTTGGGATGCAGTGCTAAAACTACAAGCACTTCCACGTGATTCAAGTGCATCGCGTCAGCGCAACCGTTGTAACCAGACTGGTCGTCCACACGGTTACCTACGTAAGTTCGGTCTAAGCCGTATTAAAGTTCGTGAAGCTTGCATGAAAGGCGAGATTCCTGGACTTCGTAAGGCTAGCTGGTAATTGCCACTTAATCATTTGGAGTAAAGTTTATGAGCATGCAAGATCCGATTTCGGATATGCTGACCCGTATTCGTAACGGTCAGGCAGCAAACAAAGTTGCTGTTAAAATGCCTTCTTCAAAGCTAAAAGTTGCAATTGCTGCACTTCTAAAAGCTGAAGGTTATATCGAAGATTTCGCTGTTGAAGGCGAATCAAAAGTTGAGCTTGAAGTTACTTTAAAGTATTTCCAAGCAAAACCAGTAATCGAGCAAATCCAACGTGTTTCACGTCCTGGTCTGCGCGTTTATAAGAAAAAAGACGAGCTTCCATCAGTGATGGGTGGTCTCGGTGTTGCTGTTGTTTCTACTTCCAAGGGTCTTATGTCAGACCGTGCAGCTCGCAAAGCGGGTCTTGGTGGTGAAATCCTTTGCTACGTAGCTTAATATAAGGAGTAGATATGTCTCGTGTTGCTAAAGCACCTGTCGCTATTCCAGCTGGCGTAGAGGTGAAATTAAACGGCCAAGAGATCACTGTAAAAGGTCCTAAGGGTGAACTTACTCGCGTATTTAACGACGCTGTAGTAATCGCTCAAGAAGACAACAAATTTACATTTGGTCCTCGCGAAGGCGTTGTTAACGCTTGGGCACAAGCAGGTACTGCTCGCGCTCTAGTTAACAACATGGTTAAAGGTGTTGCAGAAGGCTTTTCTAAAAAGCTTGAGCTTAAAGGTGTTGGTTACCGTGCTGCTATCAAAGGCAACGCTGTAGCTCTAACTTTAGGTTTCTCACATCCTGTTGAGCATGAATTACCAGCAGGCATCAAAGCTGAGTGTCCAACTCAAACTGAAATCGTAATTTCAGGTTGTTCTAAAGAGTTGGTTGGTCAAGTTGCTGCGGATATTCGTTCTTACCGTCAACCTGAGCCTTATAAAGGTAAAGGTGTACGTTACGCAGATGAATATGTGCGTATTAAAGAAGCTAAGAAGAAGTAAGGTAACGCTATGGATAAGAAAGCATCTCGCATCCGTCGTGCTACACGCGCACGTCGTAAGATTGCAGAACTGGGTGCAACTCGCCTAGTCGTGCACCGTACTCCTCGTCACGTGTACGCACAAGTGATTGCAGCTAACGGCTCTGAGGTTATCGCAGCAGCTTCTACTGTAGAAAAAGCGATCCGTGAGCAAGTTAAGAATACTGGTAACGTTGATGCAGCTAAAGCAGTAGGTCAAGCTATTGCTGAGCGCGCTCTTGAAAAAGGCGTATCTGAAGTTGCATTTGATCGTTCTGGTTTCCAATACCACGGTCGAGTAGCGGCGCTAGCAGATTCTGCTCGCGAAGCTGGTCTGAAATTCTAAGGTAGGGTTGGAAGATGGCTAAAGAACAACAACAAGCTAATGATTTGCAAGAAAAGCTGATTGCTGTTAACCGTGTATCTAAGACGGTTAAAGGTGGTCGAATCATGAGCTTCACTGCACTAACAGTAGTTGGTGACGGTAATGGTCGTGTAGGTTTCGGTTACGGCAAAGCTCGTGAAGTACCTGCAGCGATTCAAAAAGCAATGGAAAAAGCGCGTCGTAACATGACTACTATCGCGCTTAACGAAGGCACTCTACACCACGCGGTGAAAGGTCGCCATTCGGGCTCTAAAGTTTACATGCAGCCAGCATCAGAAGGTACAGGTGTTATCGCAGGTGGTGCGATGCGTGCAGTACTTGAAGTTGCAGGTGTACACAACGTACTGTCTAAAGCATACGGTTCTACGAACCCTATCAACATCGTTCGTGCAACGATCGATGCTCTAGGTAGTGTGAAGTCACCAGAAATGGTTGCTGCTAAACGTGGTCTGACTGTTGAATCTATTTCGGAGTAAGAACACTATGGCAACTATTAAAGTAACTCAAACTAAAAGCTCAATTGGTCGCCTACCAAAGCATAAAGCTACTTTGCGTGGACTAGGCCTTCGTAAAATCAACCATACTGTAGAACTTGAAGATACTCCGTGTGTACGCGGCATGATCAACAAAGTTATCTACATGGTTAAAGTTGAGGAGTAATCAGAATGCGTTTGAATACTCTATCACCGGCTGCGGGTTCTAAGCCTTCTAAGAAGCGTTTAGGTCGTGGTATCGGTTCTGGCCTTGGCAAAACAGGTGGCCGCGGTCACAAAGGTCAAAAGTCACGTTCTGGCGGTAAAGTTCGTCCAGGTTTTGAAGGCGGTCAAATGCCTCTAAAACAACGTCTACCTAAGTTCGGTTTCAAATCTCGTAAGAGCTTTGTTTCTGCTGAAGTTCGTCTAAGCGAACTAGCTAAAGTAACAGGTGATGTTGTTGATCTAAACAGCCTTAAAGCTGCTAACGTTATCACTAAGAACATTGAGAACGCTAAAATCGTTCTTTCTGGTGAAATCGCTAAAGCTGTGACTGTTAAAGGTCTTCGCGTGACTAAAGGCGCTAAAGCTGCAATCGAAGCTGCAGGCGGTAAAATCGAGGAATAATCTCGAGGAACGAGGTACAGATGGCTAAGAAACCAGGACAAGATTTTCGTAGTGCTCAGAGCGGCTCAAGTGAACTAAAGTCGCGCTTATTATTCGTAATTGGTGCACTTTTAGTATTCCGAGCGGGCTCTTTTGTGCCGATTCCTGGTATTGACGCGGCTGTACTTGCCGAATTGTTCGAACAGCAAAAAGGGACCATCGTAGAAATGTTTAACATGTTCTCCGGTGGTGCTCTTTCGCGTGCATCTATATTAGCATTGGGCATCATGCCGTATATTTCGGCTTCTATTGTTGTCCAATTGCTAACGGTAGTTCATCCAGCGTTAGCTGAGCTCAAAAAAGAGGGCGAAGCAGGGCGTCGTAAGATTAGCCAATATACGCGTTATGGCACGCTTGTGCTTGCAATATTCCAAGCGTTAGGTATTGCAACTGGTTTACCAAACATGGTCTCTAATCTGGTCGTTATCGATCAAACCATGTTTACAATCATTGCTACCGTGAGTTTAGTAACCGGCACCATGTTTTTGATGTGGTTAGGTGAACAAATCACAGAACGCGGTATCGGTAACGGTATTTCGTTACTGATTTTTACTGGTATTGTTGCAGGATTGCCTAAGGCAATCGGACAAACTATCGAGCAAGCGCGTCAAGGTGAATTGCATGTACTTCTGCTACTATTAATTGCTGTTATCTCTTTAGCTGTAATTTACTTCGTAGTTTTCATGGAACGTGGTCAACGCCGAATCGTCGTTAACTATGCGAAACGTCAACAAGGTCGTAAAGTGTTTGCAGCTCAGAGTACTCACTTGCCATTGAAAATTAATATGGCCGGTGTTATTCCAGCAATTTTTGCATCAAGTATTATTTTGTTCCCAGGCACACTGGCACAGTGGTTTGGTAACGTAGGTGGTGAAGGTTCTGCCTTCAGTTGGCTAACTCAGATCTCTTTAGCTCTAAGTCCTGGTCAACCGCTTTATATGATTCTTTATGCAGTAGCGATTATTTTCTTCTGTTTCTTCTATACTGCGTTGGTATTTAACCCTCGTGAAACAGCAGATAATCTGAAGAAGTCTGGTGCGTTCGTACCCGGTATCCGCCCAGGTGAGCAGACAGCGAGATACATTGATAAAGTGATGACACGTTTAACTCTAGCGGGTGCGTTGTATATTACTTTTATCTGTCTGATTCCACAGTTCATGATGTCCGCATGGAACGTTAGGTTCTATTTTGGTGGAACATCACTACTGATTGTAGTTGTTGTGATCATGGACTTTATGGCACAGGTACAGACTCATCTGATGTCAAATCAGTATGATTCTGTGTTGAAAAAAGCGAATCTGAAAGGCTATGGTCGTTAATAACGACTCAGCAGCTAAGATTCTATTTACGGAGTTTAGCAATGAAAGTTCGTGCTTCCGTTAAAAAAATCTGCCGTAACTGTAAAATTATCAAGCGCAACGGTGTTGTTCGCGTAATTTGCAGTGAGCCAAAGCATAAACAGCGCCAAGGCTAATTAGCAGAAATTTTTACTTGAAAAATAAAGGTCGGTCGAGTATATTCCTCGGCCTACCTTTTGCGTGCAAAAGAAGTAGTCTTCCGCAACGTATCCTCAGCGGGCTTTGTTGCGGATAAATTTCTTATTAGAGTACTAGGAGTGAATAGTGGCCCGTATAGCAGGCATTAACATTCCTGATCAAAAGCATGCTGTAATCGCTTTAACATCGATTTACGGCATCGGTAAAACTCGCTCTCAGGCTATCCTAGCTGAAGTGGGTATTGCTGAAAATGTTAAGATCAGTGAACTAACTGAAGATCAGATCAATCAACTGCGTGATGGTGTAGCTAAGTACACTGTAGAGGGTGATCTACGTCGTGAAGTTTCCATGAACATCAAGCGTCTTATGGACCTTGGCTGTTACCGTGGTCTTCGTCATCGTCGCAGTCTACCACTACGTGGACAGCGTACTAAAACCAACGCTCGCACCCGTAAGGGTCCGCGTAAGCCGATCAAAAAATAATCGGGAAGGTACAGTACAATGGCTAAACAACCAACTCGCGCACGTAAGCGCGTACGTAAGCAAGTCGCTGATGGCGTTGCGCACATTCATGCATCTTTTAACAACACAATCGTAACCATTACTGACCGTCAAGGTAATGCTCTAGCTTGGGCTACTGCAGGCGGTTCTGGTTTCCGCGGTTCTCGTAAGTCTACTCCGTTCGCTGCACAGGTTGCTGCAGAGCGTTGTGCTGAAATGGCTAAAGAATATGGCCTCA
Source organism: Vibrio viridaestus (assembly GCF_003856525.1). Taxonomy (GTDB): domain Bacteria; phylum Pseudomonadota; class Gammaproteobacteria; order Enterobacterales; family Vibrionaceae; genus Vibrio; species Vibrio viridaestus. The sequence goes on along the minus strand of NZ_RJVQ01000011.1, from coordinate 67,493 downwards.
AGAACTTGGAAGTTATGGTTAAGGGTCCTGGTCCAGGTCGTGAATCTACTGTTCGCGCACTGAACGCTGCTGGTTTCCGTATCACAAACATCGTTGATGCGACTCCTATCCCTCATAACGGTTGTCGTCCACCGAAGAAACGTCGCGTATAACGTTTCTAGGAAGATTGGAGAAAGATCATGGCAAGATATTTGGGTCCTAAGCTTAAGCTTAGCCGTCGTGAAGGCACTGACTTATTCCTTAAGTCTGGTGTTCGCGCGATCGATACCAAGTGTAAAATTGATAATGCACCAGGTGTACACGGCGCTCGTCGTGGCCGTCTATCAGACTATGGTGTACAGCTTCGTGAGAAGCAAAAAGTTCGTCGTATTTATGGCGTGCTAGAAAAGCAATTCCGTAACTACTACAAAGAGGCTGCTCGCCTTAAAGGCAACACAGGTGAAAACCTACTTCAGCTTCTTGAAGGTCGTCTAGATAACGTTGTTTATCGCATGGGCTTCGGTGCAACTCGCGCAGAAGCACGTCAGCTAGTTAGTCACAAAGCTATCCTAGTTAACGGCCAAGTGGTAAACATTCCTTCTTTCAATGTTGCGGCTAACGACGTTGTTTCAATTCGCGAGAAAGCTAAAAAGCAATCTCGTATTAAAGCGGCTCTAGAAGTCTCTGAACAACGTGAAAAACCAACTTGGATTGAAGTAGATGCAGGTAAGATGGAAGGTACGTTCAAGCGTTTGCCAGAGCGTTCAGATCTGTCAGCTGACATCAACGAACAATTGATCGTCGAGCTTTACTCTAAGTAAGGTTTAAATTAAAGAGAGGACACAATGCAGGGTTCTGTAACAGAATTTCTTAAGCCACGTCTTGTTGATATCGAACAAGTCAGCACGACACACGCAAAAGTAACTCTTGAGCCATTAGAGCGTGGTTTTGGCCACACTCTTGGTAATGCACTTCGCCGAATTCTTCTATCTTCAATGCCTGGTTGTGCAGTCACTGAAGTAGAGATTGAAGGCGTACTACACGAGTACAGCACCAAAGAAGGTGTTCAAGAGGATATCCTTGAGATTCTTCTTAACCTGAAAGGGCTAGCTGTTCGCGTTGCCGAAGGCAAAGATGAAGTGTTCATTACACTAAACAAATCAGGCTCGGGCCCTGTTGTTGCAGGTGACATCACTCATGATGGTGATGTCGAGATCGTAAACCCTGAGCACGTGATTTGTCATCTTACTGATGACAACGCTGAGATCGCTATGCGTATCAAAGTTGAACGTGGTCGTGGTTATGTTCCGGCTTCTGCTCGTATCCATACAGAAGAAGATGAGCGTCCAATTGGTCGTTTACTTGTTGATGCTACTTACAGCCCAGTCGATAAAATCGCCTATGCTGTAGAAGCGGCACGTGTAGAACAACGTACCGACTTAGACAAGCTTGTCATCGACATGGAAACAAATGGAACGATCGAACCTGAGGAAGCTATCCGTCGTGCAGCTACAATTCTAGCTGAGCAATTGGATGCATTCGTAGATCTTCGTGATGTACGAGTTCCTGAGGAGAAAGAAGAGAAGCCAGAATTCGATCCGATCCTATTGCGTCCTGTAGACGATCTTGAACTAACAGTTCGCTCTGCTAACTGTTTGAAAGCAGAAGCGATTCACTACATCGGTGATCTTGTACAGCGTACTGAGGTTGAGCTACTTAAAACGCCTAACCTTGGCAAGAAATCTCTTACTGAGATTAAAGATGTACTTGCATCTCGTGGTTTGTCTCTGGGTATGCGCCTGGAAAACTGGCCACCTGCATCAATCGCTGAAGATTAATCGATACTAGTTAGAAGGATTTGGTCATGCGCCATCGTAAGAGTGGTCGTCAACTCAACCGCAACAGCAGTCATCGCAAAGCGATGTTTAGCAACATGGCTAGCTCTTTAGTACGTCATGAAGTTATTAAGACTACTTTGCCTAAAGCAAAAGAGCTTCGCCGCGTAGTTGAGCCTTTGATTACACTAGCTAAGACTGACAGCGTTGCTAACCGTCGTCTAGCGTTTGCACGTACTCGTGACAACGAAGTAGTTGCAAAACTATTTAACGAATTAGGTCCACGTTTTGCTGCCCGTCAAGGCGGTTACACTCGTATCCTAAAAGCTGGCTTCCGTGCTGGTGATAAAGCTCCAATGGCATACATTGAGCTTGTTGACCGCCCAGAAGTTGAAGCTGCTGCTGAATAAGTAGTTTCGTGATTAAAGAAGCCGAGCCATAGTGCTCGGCTTTTTTATTGTCTATTTGTTACTTAGAGCCTGATTCAGATCGGCAATTATATCGTCTATATGTTCAATACCTATCGATAGACGAATCATTTCAGGTAGGACTCCCGCTTGTTTAAGTTCAGTGTCCTCCAGTTGTCTGTGCGTTGTTGATGCTGGATGGCATGCCAATGTTCGAGTGTCCCCTATATTGACCAGCCTTTTGACCATGTTCAATGCATCATAAAATTTGACACCAGCTTCGTAACCCCCTTTTAGACCAAAAGATAAAATAGCGGATGGTTTACCTTGCATGTACTTCAGAGCAAGGGAATGGTACGGAGAATGCTCTAAACCTGCATAGCTTACCCAACTTACAGCAGGGTGCTCCTCTAAGAAATGTGCAATATCTAATGCATTCTGACAGTGCCTTTCCATCCTTAAAGGAAGTGTTTCAACACCTTGTAAGATAAGAAATGCATTCATAGGTGAAAGTGTTGAGCCTGTATTCCGCATTGGTACTGTGCGAGCACGACCGATAAACGCAGCTTTTCCAAACGCATCTGTGTAGACGACACCATGATAGGACGGCTCAGGGTTATTCATTGCAGGGAAACGCTCTTTGTATTTGGTCCAAGGAAATTTGCCTGAATCGATAATGACCCCACCTAAAGAGTTACCATGTCCACCGATATATTTGGTAATAGAGTGCACAACGATGTCGGCTCCGTGTTCTATCGGTTTACATAAAATTGGACTCGCGACTGTATTGTCGACTATGACTGGCACTCCTTGAGCGTGGGCAAGTTCTGCTATTCTACCGATATCGGAGATATTACCAGCGGGATTACCTATGGATTCAAAGTAGACCGCTTTGGTTTTTTCGTCGATTAGAGCCGCTAATGTTTCTGGCTTATCATCCTTGGCAAACTTAACTTTAATTCCCTGTTTAGGAAGCATATGAGCGAATAAAGTATAAGTACCACCGTAGAGTTGTGGGGTAGATACAATGTTGTCTCCGGCTTCAGCTAGTGTTTGAATCGAATAGTTTATTGCAGCACTACCCGAGCTTGTCACCAATGCGCCAATCCCACCTTCGAGAGCCGCTAATCGTTTTTCCAACACATCGTTAGTTGGGTTCATTAGACGTGTATAAATATTCCCCGGCACTTCTAGGTTAAACAAATCGGCGCCATGCTGAGCACTGTCAAACTCATACGACACGGTTTGGTAGATAGGGACTACAACGGATTTTGTTGTAGGATCGGTCTCGTAACCGAAATGAACGGAAAGTGTCTCGTCTCTCATTGTCACTCTAATCCTTGATGAGAAAAAACTAAGAATGACATGAGTTGGTGGTTGAAACTGAGAGCATCTAAGGGGTTTCTAATGTAGATAATTGCTCTCAGTCAAATAACATTAACTTATTGTTGCCATAGTGAAGTTAATGAAGAAATTAAACCAGATGATGCTCCCTGACCTGTTAAATATTTGAGGATGACTGGAGCAAATTGAGTGACTGTAGAGGAATCCATTCCAAGTTGGTTAAATATGTTACTCACGCCATTCATACTGCTTGAAGCGTTACTTAAGCCTGAAAGAGAGTTGGTCAGACTGCTCATTCCTGGAACCAATGAACTTAACTCAGAAGACTGTTCACTGGATAGGGCACTTTTTGCATACGAAAGCATGGAGCCAGCACCTGCAGTGGCTTGAGCTGAAGAGACATCGAGAGAACTGGTTAACGCACTAACAATTGGAGAACTGCTTTGAGTGCTCACTTTACCTGAGAGGCCAGATGCTAGCGATGATAGCGAGTTAGTATCAAGTTTTGAGGCTGCATTTGTTGCGCTATTGAGATCAAAAGCAGCATAAGCTGACGTTGATGAAATTGCGGCTGCAATGATTATAGTAGCTAGAGTTTTTTTCATTGTTTGCTCCAAAGGAAGATATTCCGTCTGTGCATACAGTAAACACAAAAAAAGCGACGTTAACAACGTCGCTTCGTAATTCTTTCATGTAATTCACAAAGAATTAAACAATATCCAGAAGCTCTACTTCAAAGACTAGTGCTGCGAATGGAGGAATCGCTGCACCTGCGCCGCGCTCACCATAAGCTAGATCTTGAGGAATATACAGTTTCCATTTAGAGCCAACAGGCATAAGTTGAAGAGCTTCAACCCAACCTTTAATCACGCCGGTTACTGGGAACTCAACCGGTTCGCCACGACTTACTGAGCTATCGAATACTGTACCGTCGATCAACTGACCATGGTAATGAACACGAACAGTATTTTCAGATGTTGGTACAGTACCAGTACCTTCACTGATTACTTCATACTGAAGACCTGAATCAAGTACAGTCACTTCGCTACGAAGAGCGTTATCTTTAAGGAATGCATCACCTTCTGCTGACGCTGCTTTAGCTGCTTCTTCACGAACTTGCTGAGCACGAGTATGAATTTCCTGAAGTGCTTTGTTGATTTCATCAACTTCGATTGCTGGCATATCACCTTTAAGTGCAGTTGCGATACCTTCAGCGATTGATGCTACTTCAAGACCTTCCAGTCCACTTCCAGCAAGTTGTTGACCCATTTGTAGGCCGATACCGTAGCTTGCTTTCTGTTCTACTGTTTCAAATTTAACTTCAGACATTGGTCTGTCTCTCTTGTCAATGTATAAAGTGGTCTAGGATAACAGTTAACGAGATATGATTAAACGGTGAATTGAGATTAGCTGCCTTTAATGCTAAACATGTATCGTTGTGCAAGCATTTTGCAAAACAGCTTCAAATTTGTGTCAACGTTTTTGATCTATGATGAATTACTCTATACTCGATAGGCGGTAATTCTTATACTTATCGTAGATAGTTAGGAGTTGGACAGCGATGAATCATCGGCGTAATAAACAGAATAATATAGATAACTACATGACACTTTTTCAGCAGAAGTGGTCTGAAATCGACTTTCGTTCGATGTGTTCTGGCGCTCTTGAGCAAACGCAGACTCTCTGGAGCGATTTCCCTGTTATGCACAAGCGTGTGCTTATGGGATTAGTTCCTTTCGTCATCATTATTTCTTTCATACCACTTCCTTCATCTTCTAATACAGAGCAAACGCCGGCTGATTCTTCCTCTAAAAGGATTCCGCTTACTTTGAGTTCTGATACTTCACAGTCAAATAACGTAACGGCAACAGAAAATCAGGCAATACGGTCTTCGGCGTGGGTAACGTATACGATTCAAGATGGCGATACGTTATCAAAAATTTTCCGTAGTAATGATTTACCCATTTCTGACTTAAACTCTCTGATTCAAGTTGAAGGACCAGATAAACCACTCAGTAACGTTCGCCCTGGCCAGTTGATTCGTTTTAAGCTAGCCAAAACAGGGCAGTTAGATATTCTTCAACTGGAAAAAAGCGATCAATCCGTGATGTTTTTCCGATTATCTGATGGTGGATTTGGTCGTAGTAATTAACGCTTTACTTGCTTTTAGCTCGCCGTTCTTATCATTTTTAGATGCGGAATACTATCTTCAAGATAAGGCTCGCCTATCACTTTAAACCCATGTTGGCTATAAAAACTCTGTAGGTGTTGTTGAGCACTGATCGTGATGTCTTGTTCTGGCCATGTCTTTTCGCATTCACTCACGGACTTAGCTATTAATTGATGGCCCATACCACCTGTTCTATAAGTATTCTTTACGATGACTCTGCCGATGCTTGGGCTGGCATAGCTCACTCCGGGAGGAAGCAGTCGCGCATACGCCATAACTTCACCACTTTTCGTCGTACCAATCAGATGTTTTACGCCCTCGTTGAGATCTTTTCCATCCAGTTCAGAATATGGGCAGTTTTGCTCAACGACAAAAACATTGATGCGCAATTGAATTAATTCGTATAGTTGAGTGGCACTAAGATTTGATAGCTTAGATACTTTCCAATTGACCATCGACATATCCTATTTCTGTGTGAATTGAAGTCAAAAATTATCTATGAATTTTCTATAGACTACAAAGTGTTTCATCTTTATACCTATGAATGACTATATCCAACCCACACCAGTCTTATATTAGTTTTTGACATAAAAAATGAAATTATAGAATTTCATGTAATAAGCTTGCCTCGTCATAATGCTTGTAATAAATGGTTATGAGTTGAGCAAAATGACGGAACGAAAAACAGTCACACCAATACACGGTAAAGCATTGTCACAGAATGTGGAGTCCACTTCACGTCGTGAAGTCACTTTGGCTCAGTGCTCAAAAGCAAAGCTTAAAGCTGGTGAAGTTGCTTTAGTTGGAGCGGGTCCTGGTGATCCAGAGCTTTTAACCATTAAGGCTCTTAGCTATCTCCAGCAAGCTGATGTTGTTCTTTATGACTATTTAGTTTCAGATGAAATCATGGCCCTAGTGCCCAGTGATGTCATTTTGGTATGCGTTGGCAAAAAAGCTGGCCATCACAGTGTACCTCAAGAGAAAACCAATCAACTACTTGTCGATTTCGCACTTCAGGGACATAGAGTCGTCCGTATTAAGGGAGGCGATCCGTTTATTTTTGGTCGTGGTGGTGAAGAATTAGAAGTACTGGTTGACGCTGGTATCGAGTTTCAGGTCATTCCTGGTATTACTGCGGCTGCAGGTGCGACAGCGTATGCTGGCATCCCCTTAACCCATCGAGATTATGCTCAGTCAGCGATATTTGTCACTGGTCATGTTAAAGCTGATAGTGATGACATGGATTGGTCAACGTTAGCCCGTGGCAATCAGACTCTGGTTATTTATATGGGGCTAATGAAGTCGAATTATATTCAGGAACAACTCATTTCTCATGGCCGCTCTTCCGAAACACCCATAGCCATCATTGAACGAGGTACTCAAGTATCTCAAAAGATCTTCAAAGGCCAGCTGAGAGAGCTTGCCACTTTGTCCGTAGACGCAAAATCGCCTTCGTTAATTGTAGTGGGTGAGGTCGTTGCGCTTTCTGAAAAGCTTAATTGGTTCTCAAAGAGTGAGTCGGATAAGGCCCCAGTCGAACAACTGGCATAAAACTACAATTCCAATTGCACAATGCTCGTTACACGAGTCAAAAGGAAGCAAGAAATGGATCAACAACGCTTAACACATTTAAAACAGCTAGAAGCTGAGAGCATTCATATTATCCGTGAAGTTGCAGCTGAATTTGGTAATCCAGTGATGATGTATTCGATTGGGAAAGACTCCTCTGTGATGTTACATCTGGCTCGTAAAGCATTTTATCCAGGAAAAATCCCATTCCCTCTACTGCACGTAGATACGAATTGGAAATTTAAAGAGATGATCAAGTTTCGTGATGAAACAGCCAAAAAGTACGGGTTTGATTTAATTGTTCATAAGAACCCTGAAGGCCTAGCAATGAATATCAATCCCTTTGTGCATGGTTCATCTAAGCATACCGATATTATGAAAACTCAGGGTCTAAAACAGGCTCTAAATAAGTATGGCTTCGATGCTGCATTTGGCGGTGCCCGTCGTGATGAAGAGAAATCTCGTGCAAAAGAGCGTGTCTATTCATTCCGTGATAAGAATCATACATGGGATCCGAAAAATCAGCGTCCAGAGCTTTGGCGTACCTATAATAGCCAAGTCAATAAAGGCGAAAGTATCCGAGTATTCCCGCTATCAAACTGGACTGAATTAGATATTTGGCAATATATCTATCTGGAAAATATTGATTTGGTGCCGCTGTACTTTGCTGAAGAGCGTCCAGTTGTTGAACGCGATGGGATGTTGATCATGGTTGACGATGATCGAATGAAGCTTGAACCAGGTGAAAAAATTGAACATAAGAGTGTGCGTTTCCGTACCTTGGGGTGTTACCCGCTGACCGGTGCGATTGAGTCTAAAGCGAATACGTTAACCGAAATTATCGAAGAGATGCTTGTGGCAACATCGAGTGAGCGTCAGGGCCGTGCGATCGACCATGATCAATCAGGATCGATGGAAATGAAAAAACGTCAGGGTTACTTCTAAGGATCTAAGGAAAGTATTATGAATAATGCAGTTCAAGCTCAATTAGCTGAATTAGGCATTGAGGCATACCTCAATCAACACCAACACAAGTCGCTGCTTAGATTCTTAACATGCGGCTCAGTAGATGACGGAAAAAGTACGTTGATCGGGCGCTTGCTTCACGATTCAAAACAGATTTATGAAGATCAACTTGCTGCTGTTAAGTCAGATAGTCAACGAGTAGGCACGACCGGTGAGCGCCCTGATTTAGCGTTATTGGTTGATGGTCTTCAGGCCGAGCGTGAGCAGGGAATTACCATTGATGTAGCGTACCGTTATTTCTCGACTCAAAAACGTAAGTTCATTATTGCTGATACTCCAGGACACGAGCAGTACACGCGGAATATGGCGACAGGTGCATCGACGTGTGATCTCGCTGTTATTCTTATTGATGCGCGTAAAGGTGTGTTGGATCAGACTCGTCGACATTCATTTATTTCGAACCTGCTGGGTTTGAAGCATTTCGTTGTGGCGGTAAACAAGATGGATCTTGTCGATTATTCGCAAGATGTATTTGAGAAGATTAAACAGGATTATTTGGATTTTGCGGAAAATCTACGTGGTGATATTGATATACGTATTCTGCCAATTTCAGCTTTAGAAGGCGATAACGTTGTTGATAAAAGCGTAAATCTAAGCTGGTTTGATGGGCCATCACTTCTAGACGTTCTGGAAACAGTCGATATTGATGATGTGAAAGGCAAAGGTGATTTCCGTTTTCCGGTTCAATACGTTAACCGACCTAATCTCGATTTTCGCGGTTTCTCCGGAACGATTTCTGATGGTCGCGTTTCTGTCGGTGATAAAATTAAAGCTCTACCTTCTGGTAAAACATCCACAATATCGCGCATCGTAACATTCGATGGCGATTTAGAGTCAGCATTTGCTGGGCAAGCGGTTACCTTGACACTGTCTGATGAGATTGATATCAGCCGAGGCGATTTAATTATTCTTGATAGTGATACGACTTCTGTCAGCAATCATCTTACTGCCGATGTAGTTTGGATGACGGAAAAGGCGTTGGAGCCAGGTCGCGAATACGATATCAAAATTGCAGGTAAGAAGACTGTCGGTAAAGTGGAAGCCATTCAATATCAGTACAACATCAATCACCTTGAGACATTTGAGACAAGCTCATTGCCATTAAATGGTATCGGTCTGTGTGAATGGACTTTTAATGAAGCCATCGCTCTAGATAAGTATCTTGATTGTGCTGATACTGGCGGCTTTATTATTATAGATCGTTTGACGAACGTGACTGTTGGTGCTGGCCTTGTTCGAGAAAGCTTACATGCAGTAGAAAAATCTTTAGGCGATATCTCTGCATTTGAAGTGGAACTTAATGCGCTAATTCGTAAGCACTTTCCTCATTGGGAAGCGAAAGATCTTAGTCAGATCTTAAAATAATTGGCTAGGAATAGGGGGAGCAGATGAAGGCTACTGCTTTTTAGCTGCCCCTTCCCCTTATTTTTCTTTTTGATTGAGTAGTGTGAGAGCGGGGACTCATTATGAGTACAACCAAATGTGACGATATTATCTGGCATCATCATGCGATTGATAAGAACTTTCGTGCTCAGTTGAAACAGCAAAAGCCAGCGGTATTATGGTTTACCGGACTGTCAGGAGCGGGTAAGTCAACGATTGCTGGAGCTTTAGAAACACGACTTGCTCAAATGGGATATCATACCTATCTCCTAGATGGTGATAATGTGCGTCATGGTTTATGTCGTGATCTGGGGTTTTCTGCTCAGGATCGGCGTGAGAATATCCGCCGTGTTGGAGAGTTGGCTAAGCTAATGTCCGATGCGGGTCTGATTGTACTGTCAGCATTCATTTCACCTCACCGTGCTGAGAGACAACTTATTCGTGATTTATTGCCTGAAAAAGAGTTTATGGAAGTGTTTGTGAATACGCCACTGGATATATGTGAACAGCGTGACCCGAAGGGACTTTATCAAAAAACTCGAGCAGGGCAACTGAATAACTTTACCGGAATAGACTCAGAGTATGAGACCCCCCTTAATCCTGAAATTGATTTACCCTCTGGCTCCAAAACAATAGAAGAGCAGGTTGATATTTGTTTAGACGCTCTCATTCAACGAGGCGTTATATCGGCTTAAACCACATGATGGAAGTTATCTGAGCTATCTGAATGTAACGAGAACTTTTGATTCAATAGAGCAATTAGCTGGTCATAATAATCCTGGCTTAACTTATTTCCGAGTAGGCGGCAAAGTTCATTACCAGTCGGTGTGAAACGATAATAAAGAATACGCACGCCTTTGCTACTTGCACTCAGAGATAAATTTTTTCCCTGGTACTGTAAATGTAAAGGAGTCGAGATCTCAATTTCTCCCGATTCCAGCTCAGTAGCATGAAGAAGACCCAGTTCGATAAGTACCATGATGCTTGAATATGGCAATTGAAATGAGCCCAAGTTTAAAGCCATCGTTGTTTCTCTCTTACCTAAGCTAAAAAAGCCGTTCTGACTTCTTAGTCCGATAAACAGTTTCCGTTGAGTGTCTTGACCAAATGAACACGCTAAAGATGCTGCACGTTGTAAAATCTGAGCTTCTCTTGGTGTCATATCTTTTAGAACTTTAAGTGCTTTTAACGAAGTAGAGCCAGGGTTCGTCACTTCTCGCTTGAGCACTTGCGCCCAGAGTTTTTGCATTGAAGAGTTATGTATATCCTGAGCTAACTCAAAAAAACGAAATAGCCAATCTTGATCGGGATCGCCAGCCGTTTCTTCATGGCAAGCGTTAAAACCAAATTGAATGATTCGCTCTAAATTTCGTTGCCGTTGCTCTTTTTGTTTATGTTCGCGTTTGATAGCCCGATCGATAAGATTAATTTTCTTTGTTTCTGAGTTGAGTTGCGCGTCTAGTCCGTGGGATTCAGCAATGGCTTTAATACGGCTACCACTATCTTTTACGTAGGTATTTTTTGATTTCCGATTGGGAGTCTCTTGCTCTACGACAATGGTGGTACTTTTCTCCGACATTACCCGCCCCTTTACTTAAACCTATCAACTACTTACCAATGTAACCTGAAATTAGTAAATCGACCATCATTAAGATCTCGATGTAGTTATCATTTTAAATGAATTAATGTAACTAATATGTTAATATGATGTTTAAATTTAATGCGCAATTAGGAATGGTTGTGAATATTGGAATCAAAAATAAGAAGAAGTACACATTGGGTGTGATACTTCTTCTTTATGTTGTATTACTTGGAGTGCTTTTTCAGCATTCTTTCTAAGTTATCTTATTGATCATCATATGGTTCAATTTTGTCTCCATCAATAATGTAGTCAGATTGAGCAATGTCATTGTTGGTCGTTTCTGTCTTTAATGTACCAACCACATAAATTACATCCCAAAGTTGTTGAATTGGAGCCCCTTGAGGCATCTTGACGTACACAATCTGATTGGGTGGTGGTGGCGGCACATGAATACAAGCACCGAAATAAGGGACTAAGAAAAATTCCGTGACACTTTTGTCATCCCCTTCTAAGGGAATAACGAATCCGGGGATTTTTACTTTAGAACCGTTTAGCTCCCGACGAACCGATCCTATTTTTTGTTGTTTTGCTGCCCCACCGTCATGATTGACTGATGGCATACCTTGGCTATCAAATAATGCTCTCTCTTCCTTAGGGATGAGATCTAGCCAATCTAACGTTAGCGGGGCCTCATTTGCGTTTGTAACACCAGAGAACGCAAACAATATAATTGCAAAAAAGGGTATTTTTATCTTCATACGTCAATTTAAATCCGAATTGTCATACCATCACTAAGTGACTGACGATAAGCGCGAATAGAGGGAATAATACCCACGACCATGCCGGCAAGTTGTACCGCGCCAATTAAAAACCATTCATGTGTAGTCAATGTGGTTAGGGAAATGACAATCCCATAATGACTATGAATAATAGGGGAGATAATGGCTAAAATGGCATAAAGTCCGACAACACCAACCAAAATGCCAGCAAAGGTGAGAGTCGTTGCCTCACTCATTAATAGGGCAAATACGTGTTTGGGTTGAGCACCCATCGCCCTCAATATTGCCATTTCTCTGCGTCTTTCCTGCAAACTGGTCAGTAAGCTACTCAACATACCAAGCAGACCAGCAATCACGACAAAGATTGAAATTGACATTAATGCTTGTTCTGCAACCGACATCATCCCCCACAATTCATGAAGAGCAACGCCAGGCATAATGGCACTCAATGGTTCTTTGCGATAGGTATTTATCTCACGTTGAAGTGCAAATGTTTGTATTCGAGATTTTAGACCGAGTAGAACTGCGGTAATTTGCTTTGGTTGAAATTGATAATGTTCGAGTGTTTGTGCATCTGGAGTTTTACCAATATGAGCTCCTGACTCCCAGCCAACATGAATAGCTTCGATAGCAGCAAGTGATACATGTACTGTTTTATCAACGGGGGTTCCGGTCGGTTTTAGAATTCCGACGACAGTAAAAGGTAAATTGTCGTGACGACTAAAGCCAACATCATTAATCCCGTGAGCGATAATGATCTTACTACCAATTTTATAACCGAGTGATTTTGCCACATCCGAGCCAATGACTGTTTCAAATAACCCGGAAAACGGTTTTCCTGCATTAAATATGAGTGCTTGCTTACGGCCAAATTTATAATATTTGAAGTATTCTTCATTAGTACCCATTACACGAAAACCTTTATGTGAGTCTCCGAGTGAGATAGGGATAGCCCACTTTACAGCTCGATTATTTTGAAGAGCCTCAAAGCTGGTCCAGTCAATATTATTGGTTGCATTACCGATACGGAAAACGGAGTAAAGTAACAGATTAACTTGTCCAGACCTTGCTCCTACGATGAGATCTGTGCCAGATATCGTATTAGCGAAGCTATTTTTTGCTTCAGTTCGAATTTTTTCGACACCAAGTAGGAGAATCACCGAGATAGCAACCGTCAAAATGGTTAAGGTCGCAGTTGCTTTACGGTTTAGAACGCTCTTCCAGGCTAAGTTGACTATGGTTTTCATTTGCTAGCCCTCGCGATATTCAGTTCCGAAAGGTTCAAACTGGTTGTAAACAAGGGTTCTAACGTAGGATCATGACTGACAAATACGAGAGTTGAATTCGAAGCTTTCGCTTCCTCTAACAGTAGCTCTATAAACGATTTTCTATTGTCATAATCGAGCGCCGATGTGGGCTCATCAGCGATAATCAAATCCGGTGCGCCGATTAATGCTCTCGCTGCAGCCACTCTTTGTTGCTGACCAATACTCAGTTCTATTACCGATTTTGCAAGCAGTTCATCAGGGAGCTTTAATCGAGAAAGGAGTTGTTTTGCTTTTTCTTTGAGAGATCCCGATAAGTTGGACATTCGTTTGTGGGAAAATTGGCATGGAAGTACAACATTCTCGATAACTGATAAGTAGGGAAGTAAATTAAATTGTTGAAAAATATAACCGATATTATCTGCTCTAAACCGATCCCTCTGGCTTGATGACAATGAGTTCAGTTTTGTGCCGAGGACGGTAATTTCTCCGGCTTGAGGCGTGTTTATCCCTGTGATAAGGCTAAGTAATGTCGATTTACCGCATCCACTTGGCCCTTTTACAAAAACATGTTCTCCACGTTTAACTCGAAACGTATCAATATTAATTACGGGATCTTGGGTATTCGTCCATTGGAATCGACATTGATTCATCTCTATAACGTAGGGAGTCTCGACGGATTGTTGCTTGTTCATCGGAGGAGTCCTTGTACCCACGCCTAAGCGTGGGCAGATATGGTTTAGAGCTTAACGTGTGTTTTTTCTGCGCTGAGCTTGTCTGATGTTTGAACATGATCGGTGAAAATATTCACTTTGATATCATGAGTGTTCGGAAAATGATTGAACCACTGAGTATCCATCGATGACAACTCAGCTACGTTTGAACAACTATATTGGTATTCAATCGTGAATGAGGAATGCTCTCCGTGCTCGTGCTCGTGCTCGTGCTCGTGCTCTGCTTCATCATGAGCGTGATGATCCTCGTGATCAGAGTCGTCATGATGAACATCATGTTCGTGTTCTTCATGTTCATGCTCTTCATGTCCCATAGAGGCGTGGCTATGAGTGAGCTTACATTTTGCTTCTGAATTCAGAGATATAATTGTATCTGCTTTTTCCAGTTGCACTATCGCGTTATCTAATTTTTGATGTTGTTGCTCATTCTGAGGCATATGCTCAAATCCCAGAATATCCATCCCTGGAGCATTAATTTCAATTAATACATCATTCCCATCTTGGGCAATATCAAGTTCTACTTCACCATGAACATGTGCTTCATGTTGAATGAAGCCTTCTTCTGCATTGGATTGAAAGGCAAAGCAAAGTCCCACTACTGTAGCTAAATAGCGTTTTTTCATCATTCGAGTTATCTCCAAAAAATTATAAGTTGAATAAAGTTAGGTTCAGCTTAAGCGGAGTTGCGGGGGAGAGCGCACGCAATATTTATAGAACGTTCGAGTTACTGTACGTACCTGGTCAATTGGCTCGACGTAATCGTGAGAGACAATGATGGGCAATGTTGCTATGTGAGGTTTTATTGCACAAACAACATGAGCGAACAGGTTACAATCGTGATGAGTATGATGGGCTTTTTCTATGTCAGTTTTATGAAACTCGGCAGCAAAACTAATACTAACAAAAACCACAAGCAGCAGACATGTGAGTGACTTGTAGAACCGTTGTCTGATGGGGTATTCGAGTTTCATATATAAAAGAGTAATAAGTGTTTAAATGTTATAATATAACATTTAAACACAGGGACAAGCTTTATTTTTCTGGAGGGAAGCAAACACCAGTGCCACCTAGACCACAATAACCATTCGGATTTTTGGCCAAATATTGCTGATGATAAGTTTCCGCATAGTAGTAAGGACCTGCAGGCAGAATTTCGGTTGTCACGTCAGGCATACCTTGCTCTCTTAATGCTTTTTGATAGGTATTTTTTGACGCTTCAATAATGTTTTTTTGCTGTTCATTGTAATAATAAATCGTTGAACGATACTGTGTTCCAAGATCATTACCCTGGCGCATCCCTTGAGTAGGATCATGTCTCTCCCAAAATAAGCTGAGCAAGTCTTCCAACTCAATATCTCGTGGATCAAAAATAACGCGCACGACTTCGGCATGTCCTGTTTTTCCTGAACATACCTCCTCATACGTTGGGTTAGGCGTATACCCACCCGAATAGCCGACAGAAGTCGAGATAACCCCTTCTTTTTGCCAGAATAAGCGTTCTGCTCCCCAGAAACATCCCATCCCAAACAGGATCTTTTGCTGTCCATGTTGAGGTTCGGCTGTTATACAGGATTGGTTTACATAATGCGTTTCATCTACCTTCATTGATTCATAACGACCTGGTAGTGCATTATCTGCTGTAACCATCATTTGCTTTTCAAGCATGTAAATTCCTTAGTTGTTGCGCTTAATTGTCTATTTTTATTCTAAGCCAAGACGTTTTATTGCCAAAGATTAGGACATCATCAGTATAATGTAGCCCAGTTTTAACTTTATGCGTACAGACGGATGATGTACAAAATGTTAACGTGTATAGTTATATAGCCTATCACTCTTTTATAAGTCAATTAAGGTCGTATGAGATATCGCTCAATCTTTTTTTCCGTTGTGATGCTTTTTTATGCGGTAAAGGGGCATGCTGAAACATCGCTTGAAATCAAAGGTTTAGATGGAGAACCTCAAAAGAATGTAGAGCAGTACCTCTCTTCCATACCATCATCAGACTATTCGACCAGCTTACGTTTTAAAGCGCGTATTGAAAGTAAAATTGAAAGTGCATTAAATGCGTTGGGATATTACAACCCAGAGATAGAATTTATTTCGTCAGAAAACGCTCTCACAGTCAATATTCAGCTCGGTCCTCCTACTGTTGTCAAAACAGTCGACTTTCAGCTAACTGGTGACGCTGAGAATGACCAAGATTTTTTGAATCTTTTGCAGAAAAGTTCGATCAAAGAGGGAGAGAAACTCAGCCATAGTGCCTATGACAGCCTGAAATCAAATATACAAAATCTTGCGCTGGAAAAAGGTTACTTCAATGGTAAGTTTGTAGCGAACAGGATAGAGGTTTCACCTAAGACAAACCAAGCCAATATCATTCTCCACTATGAGAGTGGCAAACGATATTTGTTCGGAAAAACCATTCTGCAGGGAAGTCAGATAGACAATGACCGAGTCTTGTCACTGAAAGGCTTTGAAGAGGGTGAGCCCTACAGGATGAAGCAAATTAGTGAATTCAGTCAGAACTTATCTTCAACAGATTGGTTCTCTTCCGTCTTGGTGGAACCTGATTTCTCTAACCTCGAAAATAAAACAGAACTGCCGGTTAAAGTGACGCTTGATCCAGCGGCAAAAAATCAATTAGAGACAGGGATTGGTTATTCAACGGATGTAGGTGTAAAAGGCACGCTCACTTGGAATAAGCCTTGGTTGAACTCAGCTGGGCACAGTTTTACGAGCAGTTTCTCTTTGTCTTCTCCTGAGCAGACCATCACCGCAAGTTACAAAATTCCGTTAGAAGATGTCCTGCATGAGTACTATCAAATCCAATATGGATTAAAAAAAGTAGATAATCTGGATACTCAGAGCCTGGAATCGAATTTATCGTTAGAAAGACATTGGCTGGAAGATAATGGTTGGAACAAAACCTTGTTTGTCCGATATCTTGTCGAGAATTATGAGCAAGGGGTTCTCGATGACATTGGCCAGTTTGTTTTGCCCGGAGTGACTTTCTCACGGACTCGAACCCGAACTCGAAACTCACAGCTTATCACTTGGGGCGATAAGCAAACCGTGACTCTAGAGTACGGTAATGAAAACATGTTATCTGAAACGGATATATTGCGTTTACAGGCAAGCACTTCCTGGATTCGTTCTTACGGCGACAATCAGCGAGGTCTGATTCGTCTATCCGGTGGCGCTAATCTGGTGGACGATTTTGACAAAGTATCGCCATCCTTACGATTTTTTGCTGGTGGTGATAATAGTATTCGCGGGTATACATATGAATCGATTTCACCGAAAGACTCAACAGATTCTTTAACGGGAGCAAAATATTTAGCCACATCATCAATAGAGTACCAATACCGCCTGTTTGGTAAGTGGTGGGGGGCTGTATTCTATGATTATGGTGATGCTTTTAATACCGAGCCTGATTTCAAACGGGGTACGGGTTTTGGTATTCGCTGGATTTCTCCTTTGGGACCTCTTCGCCTAGATTTTGCTTGGGGACTGGATTCCGACCCAGGCGATCAGTTTAAAATACACTTCACATTGGGTCCTGAATTATGATCACGCGTTTGTTTACACTGGGAAAGTGGCTCTTTGTTAGTGTTGTTATCTTAATTGTATTGATGGTCGTTTCTGTAACCGCCTTATTGTATTCGACTGCAGGATTGAATATTGCGCTGTGGGGTGCTGAAAAGGCGTTACCGAGCTTATCCGTTGCGAGAAGTGAGGGTACATTAGGTAAATCGTTTACACTGCATAACATCGCTTTTATCGATAAAACAAATCATATCGACTTGTCTGCAGAGTCTCTCTCTATATCTCTCGAGGCAACGTGTCTATTTCGTCCCGCTATATGTATTAATCAAATAAAGGGACAAGGTATCAAGTTTGCAATGCAAACCTCTGAGTCACCAGCGGACTCGAAGGAAGATGCGACAGAGAATTCGCAAGTATCAAGTCCTTTACCCATCGATATTAAATCTGCGCAATTGAATGATATCGACATATCAATCGATGGCACAAAGATTAAATGGCAGTCCTTGTCTACTGGTCTAGCATGGAGAGGGGTGAACTTTCGTTTATCCCCAACCGACTGGCAAGGTATCGACGTAAGTTTACCTGTTACTGAAAAAAATACGCAGGGGCAAGCTGTTTCCGCTAAGTCTTCTGACACTGTGATTGAAGGGGTTAAGTTACCCGATATTACCTTACCGTTAAACATGACATTACCTCGTTTAACCGTTAGCGACTTAGTTATCCAGCAAGGTGAAAGCCAAAATAAGATCAATCGTATTGATTTGAGTGTGAATACTCAAAATAGCTCAGTGAATGTGGATAAGTTATCTGTGGTTACACCGCAAGCAGAAGCCTCATTGAGTGGTAAAGCGAACTTAATTGGCGATTATCCACTTAACTTCGACGTAAGTGCTAAGTATCTCCAAGCCCCAATCAAAGGCCAATCAGCCGATGTTGAAATTTCTGGTAGCTTAGCCGACTTGTTGGTTAAACTCGATGCCAAAGGCGCGTTAGAAACTCAGCTTCAGGCGAGTTTATCATTAGTTAAAGATAATCTTCCGTTCGATATCCAGGCTAAAAATACCCATGGTTCTTGGCCGATTGAAAATCAACCTCAGTACTGGCTTGATGTAAGCCAATTGCAGGCAAGTGGAGATTTAAAAAGCTACAGTTTTTCACTTCAGGCGGATACAAAAGCTCAGGATATGGCGGATTTATCCGCAGTGATGAAAGGGAATGGTACGCTATCATCTGTTTCTATCGAGCAGTTACTGATAAAAACACTCGATGGCAGTATTTCAGGAAAACTGACAGCGAACTGGGAACAGGACGTGAAGGTTAATTCAGAACTTGTCATCGATAAGCTAAAACCTGAAGCATTTGTTAAAAATACCCCAGGGGTGATAAACGGGCAGATAAATACGAATGCAACCATTCTCTCAAGTGGTGCATGGAAAGCGAATGTTACAAAACTTGATGTGACGGGCTCAATCAAGGGATACCCTCTAGTCGCCAAAGGTGAAGTCAGCGCCAACTCGACGACGAAAGGCCTTGGCGTTGAAATATCGACTCCGAAACTTGTTGTTTCTCATGGACCAAACCGAGTTGTACTCGATGGTAAGTTAGCGGAAAAATGGAACCTCAATGCCAATATTAATATTACGGATTTGTCGAAAACATTAGCTCAATCAACAGGTCAAGTGACTGGCAACGTGGTTCTAACGGGTTCTCAGGAAAATCCTAAAGCCAACCTGAAACTGTCTGGTCGCAATATTCGTTGGCAGGATTTATTTAAAGCGGAGAGCGTTTCACTGACGGGTGCAGTTTCTTCTTTGACATCTCCTGCAGGACAAGTTGATCTTACGTTATCGCAAGGCGCATTTCAGGATCAGCGATTTAATTCACTCAACGTCAATGTTGATGGTGGTGTATCAAGCCATCGTTTAACCCTCAATATTGATTCTCCTCAGCTTGATGGAAAGGCTTCACTGCAAGGAAGTTTGGATAAGGCGTATTCAAATTGGAAGGGACAAATAACAGACGTTCAGTTATCCCATGAAAGTAAACAATTATCTCTTCTTAAACCTATTGATATTAAAGCTAATATTTCCAAGGGAAGTGCGAGTATTGGCCCTCATTGCTGGGGGGTGGATGACGCCTCTCTATGTTTGGTTAAACAGGCTCAGGTGTCGGCAAATGAAGTCACCGCATCACTGTCATTAAAAGCGTTATCATTGGACTCCATAACGGGCTGGATACCAGATTCTCCGGTGACTGCGAAAGGGGTGATTAATGGTTCTTCTTCTGTGGTGTGGAAAAAAGGAAAAGATGCCGATATAAACGCGGATTTAACTGTCAGCCAAGGTGAAATAAAAACAGTGGGAGACGGTGCTGTTACCTTAGGTTGGGATGACATTTCTCTGAAAGCGCTACTGAAGAAAGGTAAGTTAGACGCTCAGTTAAATGCCAATTTAACGGATAACGGTGATATTTCTCTTAATACGCTCATTCCAGATGTCAAAGCCGAGAATAAAAAGCTTCAGGGAAACCTCAATCTTTCGAAAATTAATATTGATTTCCTTAAGCCTTTACTGGGCGAGTACAGCCAGGCATCCGCTTTGATTAACAGTGATATAAAGCTTAGTGGTGAGTTATTGCATCCGGAGGCGAATGGTGCCGTGACTATCAGCGATATTCATGCCTCTGGGGAGTTGTTCCCTATTGAAGTCAATAAAGGGGACATCAAGCTTAATCTCATGGGGTATGATGCAAAACTAACTGCTCTAATTAATACGCCTGATGGTGATTTAAGTATTGATGGAGATGCTAATTGGGATGACTTGGCGAATTGGACGGTGAATAGCCATGTGTATGCCGATGGACTCAATGTAGATGTGCCGCCAATGGTCAAAATTCAGGTTATTCCAGATATCAACCTGCACATGAAACCAAGCTTGGCTCAAATTGATGGAACAGTAAAAATTCCGAAAGGTATTATTGAAGTTGAAGAGCTACCTGAATCCGCAGTTGAAGTATCGAAAGATCAGGTGATTGTGGATGCGAAGGGCGATCCTGTTGCTGAGCAGGTGATGCCGTTTAAAGTGGATACCAATATTGAAGTGCAACTTGGTGATGAGTTACGGCTATCGGCGTTTGGTCTCAAAGGACGTCTACAGGGACTGCTGAAAATAGCTCAGAAAGATAATGCTCCATTTGTGACTGGTGACGTTAATATTCTCAATGGTACCTACCGTTCGTTTGGACAAGACCTAGTGATTCAACAGGGTAAAGTTATGATGAATGGTTCGGTGAATAAGCCGTACGTTAATATTACTGCCATCCGTAATCCGGATAATATTGAGGATGATGTTACAGCTGGGATAAAGGTCTCAGGACCCGCTGATAATCCTTCAGTAACGGTTTTCTCGGATCCTTCAATGGCTCAGGCTAACGCACTCTCTTATTTGCTGCGTGGACAAGATTTGGATACCGAGGGTGGAGATAACTCGATGACAACGGCGCTCATTGGCTTAAGCCTTGCTCAAAGCGGCCATATTGTTGGTGAACTTGGTCAAGCTGTTGGTGTTCAGGATCTTCAATTAGATACAACCGGTTCCGGTGATGATTCTCAAGTGACAGTGAGTGGTTATGTCCTTCCTGGCTTGCAAGTTAAGTACGGTGTCGGTATTTTTAACTCTGTTGGTGAGTTTACTCTTCGCTATCGACTGGTTAAGAATTTGTATGTTGAAGCCGTCTCAGGTTTAACGAGTGCAGTTGACCTTCTATACCAATTTGAATTTGATTAAGGAGTAAGTCGTGCAGTTACATTTGGTGTTCGTATATGGCTCTTTACGTAAAGGGGAATCAAACCACTGGTATTTGGAAAGCAGCCAGTTTATCGGAGCATTTGCTACTGAGCCAGAATTCGCCATGTATGATTTAGGACCTTATCCTGGTATTGTCGAGGGCAGCTTTTCGGTACGTGGTGAAGTCTATCAAATTGATGACGATACACTACATCATCTGGATGAACTCGAAGATGTCCCCGTGGAGTACCGCCGTGAAACTATTGAAACACCTTATGGTGAGGCTTGGGTTTACATTTATCAGGATGCCTCAAACTTGAACCAACTCGTCTCTTCGGGGGATTGGTGTGAGCGGCTCATTTAAAATGAAATTAATGAAAGAGGTGTTAGAAACACCTCTTTTTCATATTAGCGTCGAATAGAGCTTGTTTTTCTAGTCGTCAAAGCCCGTAGAGCGATTTGAGTTTGGCGCTAAATAAGTATAGTTTTCGTATTCTTTAGACAGTTTAGTGTTAGGTTGATGTAACTACATGAGTAGTCAGCTGGCCTCTGGTGATTATCGTTACCGCTACTTAACAAAAACTGCTAAAATGCGTCCGAAACATTGATATAGGAAGCTGAAATGGCAGATTTTAATAAAATTTTAACTCCAGGCGATTATGAAAATGGCCTAGTGAACGTAGTTGTGGAAATTCCAACTGGTAGCAACCACAAAATTGAATGGAACCGTGAGCTTGCTGTGTTCGAATTAGATCGCGTTGAACCTCAGATTTTTGCGAAACCAACTAACTATGGTTTTATCCCGCAAACTCTTGATGAAGATGGCGATGAGCTTGATGCACTAATCATTACTAGCGAACCTCTTACAACGGGTATCTTCCTAAAAGCTAAAGTTATCGGTGTAATGAAATTTGTTGATGACGGCGAAGTGGATGACAAAGTTGTTGTTGTTCCTGCTGACGACCGTAGCAACGGTAATGCAATTAACTCTCTGGAAGACCTTCCAGCACAGCTTATCAAGCAAATTGAATTCCACTTCAATCACTACAAAGATCTGAAGAAAGCGGGTACAACAACTGTTGAAAGCTGGGGCGACATCGCTGAAGCAAAAGAAGTGATTGCTGAATCAATCCAACGTTGGAATGATCAATAATTAAATATATTTATCCGTAACATGTACGTTTATCTGTCGGGACATGTTACTGGATAAATTGATAAAAGCCGCTTACATATTAGTGTTAGCGGCTTTTTTATATCTAATACTGCTTATGTCAGCACTCCATTTAGCGATCTCTGATTAGATGAATAGTAGGAGTGCTTCGATATTTGGTACCGAGCATAAAAAAGGCGCCCGATTGGGCGCCTCTTCTTATGATAGATCATCTGGGTAGGTTTCAAGGAACTCCTGAAGCTTTTCAACCATATTCACTGAACCAACGAAGAATGGAACACGTTGGTGTAGCTCAGTGGGTTCGATATCCATGATGCGCTGATGACCATCTGTTGCTAGGCCTCCAGCTTGCTCCATTAGGAAGCCCATTGGATTACATTCGTATAGTAAACGGAGCTTGCCTTGAGGATAGGTTAGGTTGCTTGGATACAGATAAATACCACCTTTCAACAGATTACGGTGGAAATCTGATACTAGCGAGCCAATGTAGCGAGATGTGTACGGACGATTGTCCTCAGGCACATTCTCTTGGCAGTATTTAATGTATTTCTTCACGCCCTGAGGGAAACGAATGTAGTTGCCTTCGTTTATAGAGTAAATACGACCATCTTTAGGGATCATCATATTTTCGTGAGAGAGTAAAAACGTCCCTAGTGAAGGATCGTATGTAAAACCATTTACACCATTACCTGTCGTATAGACGAGCATGGTTGAAGAACCGTAGATGACATAACCAGCAGCTACTTGTTTGTTACCAGGCTGAAGAAAATCTTCTTCTGTTGGAGGCGTACCAATAGGAGAAACGCGACGGTAGATAGAAAAAATGGTACCGACAGATACGTTCACATCAATGTTAGTAGAACCATCTAGTGGATCCATTAATACGACGTATTTAGCGTTTTTGTTGAGCTGTTTTTTGAAGATGACAGCTTGGTCTTCTTCTTCACTGGCAACGCCACAAACTTGATCACGAGCTTCTAGCGCTGACTTAAACTTTTCGTTCGCGTAGATATCAAGTTTCTGTTGTACTTCACCTTGGATGTTCTCTTTGCCTGCTGCGCCAGTGATATCAACCAAACCTGCTTTGTTGATTTCACGATTTACAATTTTAGCCGCGAGACGTATCGAGGAAAGAAGCGAAGAGAGCTCCCCGGATGCATGTGGAAAGTCAGCTTGCTTTTCAACAATAAACTCCCCAAGAGTTTGCATTTTAGACATGTTATTTCCTTTAGCATGAAGTAATCGAATTTAGCATCCGTAAATTTATCTTTGTTATTAAGATGCATAAGCGAAGTTTAAGGAACAGAACTTTTTAATGGTACTGAAGTAAGTGACAGACTTCACGTTTTCCTTTTTAAAACAAATACCGCATTTCATTTTATAAATAGTACAAAAATTTCATGAAGTAAACTCTTTGAATCTGGCTCGCTTTTCTGTTTTTTATGTTGATAATAGGGACAGGCAAAGAGTCGAAAATGAGGCGAATTAATGCATATACATATACTTGGAATTTGTGGCACGTTCATGGGAGGAGTGGCTTTGCTTGCTCGTCAATTAGGTCACAAAGTTACCGGTTCTGATGCTAATGTTTATCCACCAATGAGTACACTGCTAGAGTCTCAAGGTGTTGATATTATTGAAGGATATGACGTTTCTCAGTTCGATGTTGCTCCAGATTTAGTCGTTATCGGTAATGCCATGAGTCGCGGAAATCCGTGTGTAGAATATGTGTTGAATAACAACCTAAGATACACATCGGGCCCTCAATGGTTACAGGATTTTCTACTATTTGATCGTTGGGTTTTAGCGGTTTCTGGTACTCATGGTAAGACGACGACAGCCAGTATGCTGACATGGATTTTAGAAAGTAACGGATATGAGCCTGGATTCCTTGTAGGTGGGGTGCTCGGGAACTTTGGTCTGTCAGCAAAACTGGGTAAAAGTATGTTTTTTGTGGTCGAAGCTGATGAGTATGACAGTGCTTTTTTCGATAAGCGTTCTAAGTTTGTTCACTACCATCCACGCACTCTCATCATGAATAACCTTGAGTTCGATCATGCTGATATCTTCGACGATCTTGAAGCGATAAAGCGACAATTTCACCACTTGGTGAGAACTGTACCCGGTAATGGAAGTATCATAATTCCGAGTGATGATAAGGCTATTAATGATGTCATTTCTCGTGGTTGTTGGAGTGAAATACAAAAAGTAGGTGCAGAGGGTGATTGGCAAGCGAAAAAAATGATTGCAGATGGCTCAAAATTCGATGTTATTCTCAATGGTGAGACGGTTGGACATGTCGATTGGTCCTTGATTGGCGATCATAATGTTAATAATGCGTTGATGGCGATCAGTGCTGCTCGGCACGTTGGTGTTACCCCCGAGCTTTCTTGCCAGGCATTAACGTCTTTCATTAATACCAAGCGCCGTTTGGAATTTAAGGGGCAAATTAATGATATTAGAGTCTATGATGATTTTGCCCATCATCCGACCGCGATTAAACTGACTCTGGAAGGGCTTCGTAACAAAGTAGGAGACTCTCGTATTCTCGCTGTATTGGAACCTCGCTCTGCGACAATGAAGTTAGGAGTACATAAAGAGTCTTTGGCTGAGTCTCTCCAAAGTGCTGATGAAGTTTTTCTGTTTCAGCCTGATAATATTCCATGGTCTGTTGATGATGTTGCTGCACATTGTCATCAACCCAACTTTGTCAGTGAGAATATCGATACATTGGTTGATGCTATTGTATTGAGAGCCCAACCGGGTGATACCGTGTTAGTCATGAGTAATGGTGGTTTCGGTGGTATTCACAGCAAATTGTTGGAGGCTTTGGCACAGTAATGAATATAGCGGTTCATGATAAGTCCATTACTCTAGCGTGGACTGGTGCATCCGGTGCTCCATACGGTTTGCGCCTGCTGCAATGTCTGCTGGCGGAACACTACCACGTCTATTTGCTCATCTCGTCGGCTGCAAGAGTTGTTCTGGCAACCGAACACGGTCTCAAGCTTTCTAGTAATCCAGAGAAAGCAAGAGAACAGCTTATTGAACATTTTGGATGCACTGAAAGTTTACTCACGGTATGTGGTAAGGAAGATTGGTTTTCTCCAGTTGCCTCGGGCTCTGCTGCACCTAAAAAAATGATTGTCTGCCCTTGTTCTGCTGGAAGTGTTGCTGCAATAGCGCATGGGATGTCCGATAACCTTATTGAACGAGCAGCGGATGTCGTCATTAAAGAAAAAGGTCAGTTAGTTCTTGTTGTGAGGGAAACACCATTTTCTTCCATCCACTTGGAAAATATGCTGAAACTCTCTCAAATTGGGGTCACGATTATGCCTGCTGCTCCGGGCTTTTACCATCAGCCTAAGACTATTGAAGAGCTGGTTGACTTTATGGTCGCTAGAATATTGGACCATATTGGTATTCAGCAAACCATAGTACCTCGCTGGGGATACGATCACCGCAGCTAACGGTAGCATCTTATCTGGATAAACAGTAGAATTCACCTGACTCACGGGGAGCTTACCATCGATGTTTGATGGCGCTGAGATCAAGTTTGACTTGGAACCCGCATGGACCTGAACCAGATAATGCTGGCGTAGGAATGAGTGAGGTAACAACTCGTCTGTTTCCTTTCCCAAACCTGTGCCGCTCAATACATGGAGAGCGCTCGGTGAAACCTTCTTTTATTCTTCCTTTGTTTAGTGCTGTTGCTGTGACTTCCGCTTGGGCTGAAGATCTACCAACATTGACTGTCTATACATACGATTCATTTGCTTCTGAATGGGGACCTGGTCCTAAAGTCAAACAGGCATTTGAGAAAGTTTGTGGTTGTGAATTGAATTATGTTGCCTTAGACGACGGTGTTTCGGTTCTTAATCGTCTCAAGATGGAAGGAAAATCAACTAAAGCGGATGTGATTCTTGGGCTTGATGATAGCTTGGTTCAAGAAGCGAAAGCGACAGGATTACTCGCTACAAATACTATTGATACGTCAAAGTTAAACGTTCCGGATGGTTGGTCTGATACGACGTTTGTACCGTTCGACTATGGGTACTTTGCATTTGTTTATAATAAATCGCAACTTAAGAATCCACCGACTAGCCTTAAAGAGTTAGTTGAGAAGCGCACTGATATTTCAGTTGTGTATCAGGATCCGAGAACTTCAACGCCCGGTCAGGGACTGATGTTTTGGATGAATGATGTTTATGGTGATCAGGTTGAATCAGCCTGGAAAGCATTGGCGAAGCATACGGTTACAGTCACAAAAGGTTGGTCTGAAGCATATTCTATGTTCTTAAATGGTGAGGCTGATATGGTACTTTCATACACCACGTCACCTGCTTACCATTTAATCGCGGAAGGCGACAATAATTATGCGACGGCTAATTTTTCTGAGGGCCATTACCTTCAGGTTGAAGTTGCAGCAAAAGTAAAAGGGACTAAACACAATACGTTGGCTGAACAGTTTTTACAGTTTCTAATCAGTGATGATGTGCAATCGCTTATTCCAACAACCAACTGGATGTATCCAGTGAGCAATATTAAGTTGCCTGAGGGATATGAAACACTTTCCGTTCCTGAAAAAGTTCTTCATTCTAGCCCTGATGTTGTAGCGAAAAACAGAAAGCACTGGATCCGAGAATGGCAAAAAGCTCTTACTTTCTAAGGTACCTTTGTGATATCGACTGATAAAGTAGGATGGGGGGCTGCAATCTTGGTTGTAGCCTTTGTTGCGCTTGCTATCTCGACTCTTCTCTCTCATTTCTCCTGGGTATCTTTGACCGAACTTTGGACTGATGCTTATTTACGGCATGTCACTTATTTTAGTTTTTACCAAGCGTTCATTTCAACGTTGTTGAGTGTTGTACCTGCGGTACCCATTGCTGTTACTTTGTATCGAAGACGTTTTCCCGGAAGAGCTATTTTGATTCGACTATGCTCTGTCACCCTAGTGATGCCTGTTCTAATTGGTGTTTTTGGCATTATGGCTATCTATGGGAATAATGGAATTCTTAAGCAGTGGCTTTCTGGTGTCGGTATCGTTGACGCATTTTCCTTATATGGGTTGAGCGGCATTTTGCTCGCGCATGTGTTTTTTAACTTGCCGTATGCAAGTCGGTTAATTTTACAGATTCTTGAAACCATACCGATGGAACAAAATCAGCTGGCATCTCATCTCGGATTCAGTCGCTGGCAGCGTTTTCGTTGGATTGAGTGGCCGCGAATTAAGCAATCTTTACTGCCTGTGTCTGGGTTGGTTTTTATGCTCTGTTTTACCAGTTTTGCTACTGTTATGACACTGGGAGGAGGGCCAAAGTCAACAACGATAGAGCTGGCCATCTATCAGGCGATTAAGTTCGATTTTGACTTAACAACCGGGGCTATCCTAGCCATTGCACAGATGCTATTTTGCTCTGGCTTCTACTTTTTATTCCAAAGAAATACAAAAAGTTTATCTGTTGATATGGAAACGCCAGCTCGTGTTGCGCCAATTCTCAGAACTAGCGCATTGGCCAATGTGCTCGATACCTTGAACGTTCTTATTCTTGCATGGGTGGTTTTACCGCCGATTGCTGCTGTCATTTTCTCCGGTTTGAATGCCAACGTTCTTAAGGTGTTTAGTGAAGTGCAGTTTTGGTCGGCACTTAAACTTTCTTTGTTTATCGCTTTGTGTTCAGGAATGTTTGCAACCGTCATCGGTTACCTTATTGTATTAACCAGTCGACAGTTAAAGTTTACCGGTCATTTTAAGCAAGCAACGGGTGTAGAGTTACTTGGGAGCCTCGTCTTGATTACCCCAAGTCTCGTCATCAGTACGGGGCTATTTCTATTACTGCGTCGTTTTAGTGATATTTATAGTTTCTCTATGTTTATCGTTATTCTCGTAAATGGATTAATGGCGTTGCCTTTTGTTATCAAGGTATTAAGTCAGCCAATGTATCTGATTGAAAAGCAATATTATTTCTTATGTCATAGCTTGGGAATAAAAGGTTGGAACCGCTTCGCACTCATTGACTTTAAAGCGATAAAGACACCAATAGTGTATGCATTTTCACTCAGTTTTCTCCTATCGATGGGCGATCTTACAGCCATATCGATGTTCGGATCTCAGGATTTCCAGACGTTACCGATGTATTTATTCCGTTTATTGGGGAGTTATCAGATGGAGTCTGCGTCAGTCGTGGCGCTTTGTATGATGGTACTCAGTGTGTTGTTCTTTGTGTTCTTTGAACGAATTTCTCAATTCTCAAGTAAGGGATAAAGCCATGTTGGAAATTAACAATATCCGTTATCAGTATGATCATGATTGGTTTCATTTTTCATTGAATGTTGAGCGCGGCGATATTATCTCATTAATAGGGCCAAGTGGTGCTGGGAAATCAACATTATTAAGTTTACTGGCTGGCTTTATCTCTCCAGACTCTGGCTGTATTTGTGTCGATGGGAAGCAAATTGATTTGCTGCCAAGTTATGAGCGGCCTTTTGCCATGTTATTTCAGGAATACAATCTGTTTCCTCATTTATCGGTAAGGCAAAATATTGGCTTGGGTGTTGACCCCGGACTAAGCTTATCATCAAAGCAATGGGACTTGGTCGATGAAGCTGCCAATCAGGTTGGTATTGGTGAATTAATAGAGAAAAAACCTGAACAGTTATCTGGCGGACAGAAACAAAGAGCGGCTCTTGCCCGCTGTTTTGTGCAAAATCGACCATTCTGGCTGTTGGATGAGCCATTCTCCGCGTTAGATCCTATTGTCCGTCAAGATATGTTGGAGTTAGTTAAGACACTAGCTAAACAGCAACAAGTAACCGTTATCATGGTAACTCATCATCTAAACGATGCGAGGAAGATAGCTAATCGCTTTGCATTTATTGCTGACTACTCAGTGGTCGAGACTGGAGATATCGAATTGCTGCAAAATGCGCATTCCAATCCGCTGTTAAGTGCTTTTATTCGCGCAGGGGAATAAAAAAGCCACGTTTGTTGAACGTGGCTTTAAGTCACTACCTTAGATTAGAGTTCTTCACCCGCTAAATCTTTCAATATCTGAAAAATCTCTCGTGCTGCTTTAGGCGGTTTTGAGCCCTGCTTCTCTTTTGCTGCTTGACGAGATAGTTGGCGTAAACGTTGTCTATCTGCTTCTGGGTAAAGCTCAAGAGCATCCTCTACCGCAGTGTCACCTTCTTCAACAATACGGTCGCGCAGCGCTTCCAATTTATGCAGAGCTGCGGTTGCCTGAGAATGTTTGTTGCGTAATTTGTCCAGTGCCGCCTGAATTGGTTCTGGGTCGATATTACGCATCAGTTTCCCAATATATTGTAACTGTCGGCGTCTTGCCTCTTTATTAAAGCGTTGAGCATCCTTGATTGCTGTATACAGATCGTCAGGAAGAGGGAACTTTTCCAGTACGGCTGGTTTTAGTGCCACTAATTCTTCACCTAGTTTCTGTAGTGCAGTCATATCATTCTTCATTTCGGTTTTGCTTACCCAAATGATCTCTTCTTCCTCTTCCCAAGGAGCTTTTTGGTTTTTTCGAGCCATAGTCTCATCTATTTAGTTACCTATTACGCTTATTTTAGCAAGAATGATGGGGAGAAAGCGAAATTCTTGTTATTCTATCTTCATCATTCATTTTCAGATTTAGTATGTTATGGATATAAAAGAGCAAGTCGCGCAACATCGTCAAGAATTAGAATTGGCTGTTGCTAGTGCATTAAAACTCGCGTCCGGTAAATCCGATGCCGCTGAAGTCGCTATTACTAAGAGTACAGGGATCAGTGTTTCAACTCGTCTTTGTGAAGTTGAAAATGTTGAATTCAATAATGATGGTGCTCTTGGCATCACCGTTTATCGAGGCAACAAGAAAGGCAGTGCATCAACGTCTGACCTGAGTCAAAAGGCGATTGAGCAAACAGTTCTTGCTGCGCTAGATATTGCCAAATATACCTCAGAAGATCCATATGCGGGACCAGCAGGTAAAGAATTTTTAGTTAAAGATATTCCAGATCTCGATCTATTCCATCCTGATGAGTTGGATCCAGACAGAGCGGCTGAAATTGCCATCGCGACTGAGAAAAGAGCGTTAGAGTACAGTGACAGGATTAAACAGAGTGATGGTGCGAGTTATGACAGCCATTACGGTATCAAAGTGTATGGTAATAGCCATGGTCTGATCGCCAGTTATCCTTCAAGTCGTCATAGCATCAGTTGTAGCGTTATTGGTGAAGATTCAAAAGGCGGTATGGAACGTGATTACAGTTATACCGTTGCAAGAAGAACCAGTGACTTATGGACGCCTGAGAAGGTTGGAGAACTGGCGGCTAAAAGAACAGTAGAAAGACTTGACCCACAAAAGTTAAAAACCGGTAATTATCCGATTATGTTCTCTCCAGATGTTGCAACTGGATTGATGGGACATTTGGTTATGGCGATAAGCGGCGGAAATCTCTACCGTAAATCGACTTTCTTATTGGATCACTTGGGTAAAAAGATTTTGCCTGACTGGTTTGCTATTGATGAGCGCCCTCATCTTATGCGTGGTCTGGCATCAAGTCCTTTTGATAGTGAAGGGGTTGAGACTGTTGATACGGACATCATTGTTGATGGTGTGCTGAGCACTTATCTGTTGACTAGCTATGCAGCTAGGAAGTTGAACATGTCTCCTACGGGACATGCTGGTGGTATTCACAACTGGTTTGTGAAATCAACCGGACAAAACTTTGAGGCAATGTTGCAGGAGTTAGGTACCGGGTTATTGGTGACTGAAGTTATGGGGCAGGGCGTGAATATCGTTACGGGTGATTACTCTCGTGGTGCATCTGGCTTTTGGGTTGAAAACGGTAAGATTCAATTCCCCGTATCTGAAATTACGATTGCTAGTAATCTCAAGACCATGTTTGAAAATATTGTCGCGGTTGGTAGTGATGTTGAAGAGCGTTCACAGATTCAGACTGGCTCTATCCTTATAGAATCGATGAAAGTTGCGGGCGAATAACGATTGCGTTCACTTAGCAAAAGGGCTTGTTGAACAAGCCCTTTTTATATTTAGTGAATAAGCAAAGTTGCTAAGCCTAAAAAAGCCGATAGGCCTATGACATCGGTTACCGTCGTTAAAGCCATACCACCGGCCAAAGCAGGATCGATCTTGAGCTTTTTGAGCATGACCGGGATCATTACTCCGGCAAAACCTGCGACAATAAGGTTAGTCAGCATGGCGGCAGAAATAATGAAGCCTAGTTGGAAACTGCCTTTCCAAACCACAACAATACTGCCAATAATGGCTGCCCATAGAATACCGTTTAACAAACCGATAGCGGCTTCCTTATAGAGTAGCTCACGTTTGTTACTATCACCGATATGGCCCAGAGCCAACCCGCGTATAACTAGAGCGACAGTCTGGTTACCCGCAACACCGCCCATTGATGGAACTATGGTCATGAGTACCGCAACAGAAGCCATCTGGGCCAGAGTATCTTCAAACATATTAGATACTGAGGCAGCGGCTAGAGCCGCAAGTACATTCGCTCCCAACCAGATACTTCTTTTACGTGCAGATTTAAAGACTGGCGCGAAGGTATCTTCGTCATCGTCCATACCGGCCATGCTCATCATTGAGTGCTCGGCATCTTCTCGAATGACGTCAACTACGTCATCGATGGTAATACGACCGACCAATTGTTCATGTTCATCCACAACAGGAGCAGACACCCAGTTACGACGCTCAAACAGGCTAGCTATGTCAGATACTTTGGTCTCAACGGTGATGGCCTCATCTGCTCCGTCCATAATATCGCTGACTTTGGTCTCTGGTTGAGTCGTCAACAGAGAAGTCAGAGAAAGGTGACCAATGAGCTTATTTTCTCCATCAATAACATAGAGAGCGTCGGTGGCTTGTGGTAGCTCTCCACGCATGCGCAAATAACGAAGAACCACGTCGACACTTACATCGCCACGGATGGTGACTACGTCGGTGCTCATCAAGCCACCGGCGGTATCTTCCGGATACGACAGTGCCATCTCAATGCGCAGACGATCCGCTGCGTCCATTTGAGACAGGACTTCTCTCGATAAGTCGTCCGGTAAACTACGAAGTACGTATGCTACATCGTCAGTATCCATGCCTTCGGTCGCTTCAGCTAAGCGTTCCGGAGCCATTTTAGATACTAACGAGTCTTTAACGTCTTCGTTTAATTCGTCAAGAATTTCACCGTAATCTTCGGGATCTGTCAGTTGCCAGAGAACATCACGACTTTTGCGTGGTGATGCTTCCAGAAGATGAGCAATATCTTCTGGCTCCATATCTTGGAGCTGACGACGGACATGGACAAACTGTCCATTTTCTAAAGCTTCAGTGACTTCTTGGAGGGTTCGATGGGCTTGGTCAAATTCGATTTGATCGGCCATAACATCCTCCTTAAAGTGAGTAATTATTATCTTGTGCTAAATAGTATCTTAATTCTAAGCCTTATTTAATAAGAACTTTTTACAGGAGGGTATTTATTTTTCTAAATTTGCGTAAGAATTATTCGGCTTCGTCGAATTTATCTTCAATTAGATGGCAAACGGCATCTAATGCTTGCTCTGCGTCTGGACCTTCAGCTGAAATAGTAACGTATTGACCTTGTGCTGATTCAAGCATCAGCAGGCCCATAACACCATCCGCGGTGGATTCTTTGTCTTCCTGGTTCTTAATGGTGATAACCGACTCGAAAGATTGAGCCAATTCGACGAGCTTCATAGCGGCTCTGGCGTGTAAACCCAGTCTGTTTTCGATAAGTACCGTTCTGCTTTGTGCGGTCATATACTACCTTACTGATTCTTTTCCAACGACGTATGACGAATCTGTACGTTGTTCCCTAACTGAGAAAAATATTCACCGATTTGTTGTGTTAGATACACGGAGCGATGTTTTCCGCCAGTGCATCCTATAGCAATAGTAAGGTAACTTCTGTTATTTGTTTCAAGCAATGGCAACCAATATTGAACAAATTGCTGAATTTGCTTTTTCATTTCCATTACGTCGGTATGTCCTTCTAAAAAGGATTTCACTGGCGCATCAAGGCCAGAAAATGGACGTAAATTGGGATGCCAGTGAGGATTGGGTAAAAAGCGCACATCGAAAACAAAGTCAGCATCGGTTGGAATACCGTGCTTGTAGCCAAAAGATTGGAAAATCATAATTAGCTGTTTACGCTCTCGGCCATCGATATACGTTCTTACTGTCTCACTCAGTTCATGAATCGATTTTGACGTGCTATCTATGATGAGGTCTGAATGCTCTTTTAAGGATTCAAGCATAGATTTTTCAAGCTTTATCGCCTGAGACAAAGAGAGTGAGCTGTCATTAAGAGACAGAGGATGAATTCGCCTGGTTTCGCTGTAGCGTTTTAATAGAGTGCTCTCATTGGCGTCAAGAAACAGTACATTGACGTCATTAGATTGTTTGAGCGGTTCTAATTTTTCACCGATTAATGAGGGATCTTTAGGCAGATTACGGATATCAATGCTAACAGCAACATTTTGCTTGCTGTCTTGAACCGCTTGAATGAAGGGATCCAATAAATCGACAGGGAGATTATCGACGCAGTAGTAACCTAAATCTTCTAGAACTCGTAGAGCGACACTTTTACCCGCTCCTGATTGACCACTTACGACGATAAGACGCATAAATCAGATTCCCACTCATTAAGCCGCTAAGACGGCTGATTGACCATTATGGAAAACAGCTCTTGGTCTGACTGAGCTTTTCGTAATTGTTTCAATACTTGCTTATCATTTAGGCGTTCTGCCATGCAAGCAAGTGTTTTCAGGTGTTCTTTACATTGAGCTTCTGGGACTAATAAGGCAAATAAAATGTCGACTGGTCGATTGTCGATAGCATCAAATTCGATGGGTTCTTCACATTGAATTAATACAGCGAGTGCTTTGTCACTCTCTGCCATACGTGCATGAGGTATGGCAATACCATTACCAATACCTGTACTGCCCATTTTCTCTCGTGCAAGCATACCAGCAAAAAGCTCTGTCGCTTCTTGACCACAATGCTCGGACGCGATTTCACAAATGATTTCCAGTGCTCTTTTTTTGCTTGAACACGGGACCGCACTCTTAGTGCAGTCCAATGATAGTACTTCGGTTAGTTGCATGATTAATGACTACTTAATTTTTCTTTGTGCTTATTTAGTTGACGAACGAGTTTATCAACTAAACCATCGATAGCCGCATACATATCTTCGTTTTCCGCTTTTGCATGTATCTCTCCCTGGCTAACATGCAGTGTTGCCTCTGCAATTTGCTGAAGTTTCTCTACTCGCAATATCACTTGGACATTACTGATCTGATCAAAAAAGCGTTCAAGTTTATCAAACTTCGAATGAACATAGTCTTGCATTGAATCGGTTAGATCAATGTGATGGCCATTAATATTGATTTGCATAGACTTTCCTTCTCTGTTAGGCCTTATAGTAGGCGTTTACGCTGACTCGAAGGGGCAATGCCCAGAGACTCACGGTATTTCGCTATTGTTCGTCGAGCTACCTGAATCCCTTGGTCAGCAAGTAACGCTGCAATTTTATTATCGCTCAATGGTTTAGCAGGGTTTTCTGCAGCAACCAGTTTTTTAATTAGAGCTCGAATTGCAGTCGATGAACATTCTCCACCACTGTCAGTACTGACGTGACTAGAGAAAAAGTACTTCAGTTCGAAAATTCCCCGAGGGGTATGCATAAATTTTTGTGTGGTTACTCGTGATATTGTTGATTCGTGCATATCCACGGCCAAAGCAACATCGTTGAGAACCATTGGCTTCATAGCTTCTTCGCCATACTCAAAGAAATCGTGTTGATGTTCAACAATACACTTGGCAACTTTGAGCAATGTCTCGTTTCGGCTTTCAAGACTCTTAATTAACCACTTTGCCTCTTGCAAATTCGTACGAATATAATTGCTATCAGCACTATTTCCTCTGCCTAGTTCAGCATATTGCTGATTGACTTTCAAACGAGGAACACTATCAGGATTAATGGATACTTTCCATTTCCCATGTTCTTTCAGTACCGAGACATCCGGAATAACATACTCGGCATGCTCAGTATTAATTTCATTACCAGGACGAGGATTGAGCTCCTGAATTAGTTGTAGAGCTTCTCTTAAATCGTCTTCTTTTAGTTTAGTTTCTTTTAGGATTAGCTTGTAATCCCGATTACCTAATTGATCGATGTAGTCACTTAAAAGAAGTTTGGCTTCAGTAAGGAATGGTGTTTCTTCCGGGTATTTCGCCAGTTGAAGTAGTAAACAATCCTGAAGATTAAGTGAAGCGACACCGAGTGGATCAAACTGTTGAATCCGTTTACGTACAGCCTCAATTTCTTCCACTTCAAGAGGTTCTTCTTCATCAATTTCCTGACTAAGACTTTCAAGTAGATCTTGCGGAGAAAGAGTCAGATAGCCATAGTCGTCAATAGCATCGATAATCGCGAGAGCAATCATGCGATCATTTTCTGAGAATGGAGTTAAATCAAGTTGCCACATTAAGTAGTCTTGCAACGATTGGGTTGTTTCACCTTGATAGACAGGTGTGTCATCGTCCATTGCAATACCCGTGCTGCCAGTATTCGCACTGTAGACATCATCCCAAGTGGTATCCATTTCTAATTCAGAACTGATCTCTGATTTCTCAATCATATCTGAACTGTCAGGAGCATCCGGTTCTGAAGATTCTGATGCATCAGCAGACGGCTCTTTTTCTTCTTTTTCAGCCGATGATGATTCTGCATTGGGCTCTTCATATCCTTCATCCACATCAAGTAGCGGGTTTGACTCCAAAGCTTCCTGAATCTCCTGTTGGAGATCGAGCGTAGACAATTGCAACAAACGAATCGCTTGCTGCAACTGGGGAGTCATTGCTAATTGTTGGCCTAACTTGAGTTGTAATGAAGGTTTCATTCAGTATGGATTACCTTATCGTTCTTGATTGTTATAAATTATCTTGCTTAATCATAGTCGGAATTGTTCACCGAGATAAACCTGTTTTACTTGCTCATTACTGAGCACATCTTGCGGAGTTCCTTCCGCTATCAAGCATCCCTGGCTAACAATATAGGCTTTTTCACAAACATCCAAGGTCTCTCTTACGTTGTGGTCGGTGATTAAAACACCTAGTCCACGATCCCTTAAATGCTCAATAATTTTCTTTATATCAATAACAGAAATAGGATCGACGCCAGCAAACGGTTCGTCCAGAAGAATAAACTTTGGGTTGGCCGCTAATGCCCGTGCAATTTCTACACGGCGACGTTCACCACCCGACAGCGACATACCAGTATTATGCCTTATATGTCCTATATGGAACTCATCAAGCAGATCTTCAAGCTTATCTTGCTTTTCTTCACGAGAAAGTTCTTCGCGAGTTTGCAAAACCGCCATAATATTGTCTTCAACAGAGAGCTTTCTAAATATCGATGCTTCCTGTGGCAAATAACCAATACCCATTTTAGAGCGACTGTGCATCGGAAGTATGCTGATGTCTTCACCATCAATACTAATGGTTCCTTCATCTCTGGCTACTAGGCCGACAATCATATAGAAAGACGTCGTTTTTCCTGCGCCATTCGGGCCTAGCAAGCCAACAATCTGGCCTGAGTTGACTGAGAGGCTGACATCAGAAACGACTTTTCTCTTTTTATAACTTTTTGCTAAATGTTCTGCTTTAAGTTGTGCCATATTGAAACTTATTGATTCGTTGCTTGTGGCTGAAGTACTGTCGACACTCGGCCTTTCGAATTATTACTGTCTGCTATCAATTTTTGCTCTGAAATACGATAACGGATTTGAGTACTTTTTATCACGCTGTCATCTTGGGACAACATGGCTTGACCAGTCATTGTAAGCTGATCCTGAGCCATTTGATAATTTAATTTCTCAGCTTCACCGTAAAGCGTCTTACCATCATCCGTTAACTGGGAGAAAGTAGCAAGATCACCAAATCCCTGGATTTCTTGAATTTTTCCATTTTTTACTTCCCGGACAACGATAAGTTTGTCCGCGTTTATATTGATGCTGCCCTGCTTAAGAGTCACGTTTCCAACAAACGTGACTTTGTTGCTTTTCATATCTAGCTGTTGGCTATCTGAATCAATATAGACCGGTTGCTGGCTGTCAGTTGAGAGAGCCCACGCGCATGGTGCAGCAAGCAAACAAGTCATTAAACTAAGGTGTGAGATTTTCATATCTACCCTGTACGTGGTTGTATAATAAAGCATTTTGGTCAGCAAAATTGCCTTTCAAGGCCTGACCAATAGTGTGAAATAGTGGACCAAGTAACGTTACTTTAGTTTCTGTCCAAAAGTCTCTGCTGACAAGGTCAATACTGAGCTTGGCCGTCTTCATCGAATCAAATGATGAGTCGGAAAGCAAATTGTTCGCAACCACATTATCATACAGGTTAAGGACTTTATTTTTGGTCAAGATACCTTTTTCAGCCGTAATCTTCCATTCCACGATCTTCCCATCTTGATACACTTTTAAGATAGGTTTCTCAAATATGGTATTACCGCTCTTGGCGTAATAGTCGAGATGTTGAGACGTTATTACGTAGCTTCTGACACCGTCAGTATCGTAGGTTGTATTCGATAGAACGTCACCGCTAAACGTTGGTAGTTCTAAATTCGGCGCGACCTGAATATCGGCCTTTCGCTCGTTTTCGAGTAAATAATAGCCACTCCAAGCAGCGACGAAAACCAATAGTATATAAATTACTCGGGAGAGGCTCATATACTCAAACCTTTATGATTCTCTAATTCTCCACGAGCCTGCAATAGCAAGTCGCATACTTCTCTCACCGCACCGTGCCCACCTTGAATCTGGGTGATGTAGTTTGCTCGTTGTCTCAATAGTGGGTGTCCGTCTGCGACGCAAACTTTTAGAGCTACTTTTTCCATCACAGGCCAATCGATCAGATCGTCCCCAATATAAGCAGTTTCATCAGCCGAAATATCAAGTTGACGACAAATATCGTCGTATGCAGCAACTTTGTTGTCTTGTCCTTGATAGATAAGGGAGATACCCAGCGACGTCATACGGGTCTCGACGATTTTAGATTGTCGGCCGGTGATTACAGCGACTTGAATTCCGGCATTCATAATTGATTTGATGCCATATCCATCACGAGTATGGAATGTTTTTAACTCTTCACCATTGTTACCTAAATAGATTAATCCATCTGAAAATACACCATCGACGTCACAGATGAGTAACTTAATATTTTTCGCAATATTCCAAACTTGCTTCGTTGTCTTCCCATAAAGTGTCGTGACCAAATCTGACATGCGTTACATCACTCCCGCTTTCAGCAAATCGTGCATATTAAGAGCACCCACTAACTTGTTTTCTGCATCAACAAGTACCAGACCGTTGATTCGCTTATCCTGCATTAGGTTTAATCCTTCGACCGCAAGAGTCTTAGGTGACGATGTGGTTGGATTATGAGTCATGACATTTTTTATTTGTGAGCTGTGAATATCGATTTTTTTATCTAATATTCGACGAAGATCGCCATCTGTGAACAAACCCAGTAAGTGGTTGTTCTCGTCAACGATAGTCGTCATTCCCAGACCTTTCTGACTAATTTCGAGTAGAGCATCTCTAATCAGTGCATTTGGCGAAACTCGTGGTAGTTCCTGTCCGGTATGCATTATATCTTCAAGTAACAACAAGAGTTTTCTTCCCAGAGCCCCTCCAGGATGTGACATGGCAAAATCTTCTTTGGTAAATCCTCTTGCTTGCAGCAGAGCGATCGCTAATGCATCACCAAGTACCAGTGTTGCTGTCGTACTGCTCGTCGGCGCTAGGCCAAGAGGGCAGGCTTCTTCTGGTACCGTCACTTGTAAGTGAATATCTGACAGCTGTGCCATAGAAGAGGCTGGATTGCCGGTCATGCTGATGACGCGGATAGCACGTCTTTTTAGAATCGGGAAAAGAGATAGGATCTCGCTGGATTCTCCTGAATAGGAGATAGCAATAACAATGTCTTGTTCTTCTATCATTCCGAGATCGCCATGAGAGGCTTCTCCCGGGTGGACAAAAAATGCTGAGCTTCCTGTACTAGCCAGGGTCGCTGCCATCTTTTTACCAATATGGCCTGATTTTCCCATTCCCATAACCACTACTTTACCAAGTGAGTTGCTAAGAATGAGTTCACAGGCACGGGAAAAATCGTCATTGATGAATTTTTCGAGTTCTACTAAACCAGCAATTTCAGTTTTTAGTACTTGTTTTGCTGCTGATTGATAGTCAAATACATCTGACATGACTTACTCCGAAATCTACGCTGCCATATTCATAAACAAGTAAGTTTGATAGGCAATAAAACACAAAAATAGGATCGCACCTTCAATACGATTAATACTGCGAGAACGTCCCAAGGCCATAACAACAAGCAGAAGAGAGACGGCTAGCATGACCCAGTAGTCACGTCCCATGGCGAAACTACTTAGTACAGAGGGGTGTAATATACCCGGTAGTCCCATGACTGCCAAAATATTAAATACATTCGAGCCAATGATATTGCCCACTGCCATATCATCTTCACCCTTCAAAACACCAGCTAAGGATGCAGCGAGCTCCGGTAAGCTGGTACCAATTGCAATGATAGTAAGACCTATCACTAAATCGCTCATGCCGAAAAACTTCGCTATTACAACCGCGTTTTCTACTAAAATATTAGCGGATACAGGTAATAGAATTAAGCCAACGACTAACCAAATGGCTGCTGATTTGTTACTCACACCATCAGGAATTTCAGATTCCTGCTCTTCAATAAGAGTATCGCCTTTATTCTTTTCTGAACGGCTGATCTTAATCATGGCTAAAATAAAAATGGCAAATAGGACGAAAAGCAATACGCCTTCATAAAAGCCAAGATTATTGTCCCACAACAGAACGCCTGTCAGTAGTGTGACTCCAATCATCAAAGGGAGTTCACGTCTTAGTATGGCCGAACTGATTGAAAGAGGTTTAACCAGAGCGGAGATCCCTAATATCAACGCAATGTTTGCGATGTTCGATCCCAAGACGTTGCCGACCGCAGTGTCTGTTTTTCCATTTAAGGCCGCAGTGGCTGACACCATCATTTCAGGAGCCGATGAGCCCATCGCTAATATTGTCATACCAATAATGAGGGGCGAAATTCCAACATTCTTTGCAATGGCGGCAGCACCGTAAACGAGTTTATCTGCACTCCATACGAGTAGAATAAGTCCAACAATAAGTAAGGCAACAGCTGTAAGCATTATATTTCCCAGTGAGCAGTGAAATGATTAACAGTTAATTCTGACGTTTAGACCAACAAAATGGAAGTCGAACTTCGCAAATTATCGATGGATTACCAATGTATAGATTGGTTTTTTGAGTCATTTTATCTATGTTATTTAAGGGCGGTTTGGGTTTTTTATGACAAAAATACCGATTTTGACTGACTCAAAAAAAGGTGAGTATATTATCATCAAACTCAATAAAAAATGCAGAATTTACATTCTGTTGTAAAATGGTCAATCGAACAGTGCTTTTAATTTTGCTTTAATGTGCTTAAGATTGAGTATTCTTTTTAATGATAACAAATGGATAAGTAGACATGTCCGATGACAGTTTGGTCTCCATTAACCAGCTTACATTTACTCGGGGAAAGCGGAAGATCTTTGATGATGTGTCTCTACATGTCCCCAAAGGTAAAGTAACGGCAATCATGGGGCCGTCGGGTATCGGTAAGACCACTCTGTTGCGTCTTATTGGTGGTCAATTGTTACCGGAACAGGGTGAAATTTGGTTCGACGGTGACAATATCCCAGCTTTGTCACGCAGCCGGTTATATCGAGCACGAAAAAAAATGAGCATGCTGTTTCAATCCGGTGCTCTTTTTACCGATCTGAACGTTTTTGATAACGTGGCATTCCCTATTCGTGAACACACAGAACTCAGCGAAGAGCTGATTCGTACAATTGTCCTCCTAAAGCTTGAAGCTGTAGGCTTGAGAGGCGCTGCGGATTTAATGCCGAGTGAATTGTCTGGTGGTATGGCACGCAGAGCCGCTCTGGCCAGAGCGATTGCACTGGATCCTGATTTGATTATGTATGATGAGCCATTCGTTGGGCAGGACCCGATGACAATGGGCGTGTTAGTTAAATTGATCAAATCACTAAACAAAGCACTGGATCTGACCTCAATTGTGGTTTCCCATGATGTACCAGAAGTGATGAGTATCGCTGATTGGGCGTATATTCTTGCCGACGGTAAAGTGATTGCTCATGGTACTCCGGAGGAGTTAATCAGCCATCCTGATGCCAGAGTACAGCAATTTTTATTAGGGCAGGCGGATGGTCCGGTGCCGTTTCGCTATCCGGCGCAACCGATGAATGAGGACCTATTCCATGCTGGATAATTTTACTCAGTTTGTGTCCTCTGTTGGTCAGAAAACGCTATCTCTTTGTGAAGCATTTGGTCGTGCGACTTTCATGTTGTTTGGTGCCATCGTTAGTCGTCCTCAGCCTGTCAAAAATTTCCCTCTTTTAGTTAAACAACTTTATAGTACAGGTGTTTTATCTTTGGCCATTATCGTTGTCTCTGGGTTATTTATCGGTATGGTTTTGAGTCTTCAGGGATACGTTATCTTGGTTGATTATGGTGCTGAAGGTAGTCTGGGGCAGATGGTTGCACTCTCTTTGTTGCGAGAACTGGGCCCAGTCGTAACCGCATTGCTTTTTGCGGGGCGAGCTGGTTCGGCATTAACTGCTGAAATAGGCTTAATGAAAGCAACAGAACAGCTAT
This sequence comes from Vibrio viridaestus, assembly GCF_003856525.1. Classification (GTDB taxonomy): domain Bacteria; phylum Pseudomonadota; class Gammaproteobacteria; order Enterobacterales; family Vibrionaceae; genus Vibrio; species Vibrio viridaestus. The sequence goes on along the minus strand of NZ_RJVQ01000011.1, from coordinate 25,096 downwards.
CCAGCTTGGAGATGATGGCCATCGATCCTCTTAAGAGAGTAATTGCTCCCCGTTTTTGGGCTGGAATTATATCGATGCCACTGCTTGCCATGATCTTTATGGCAGTCGGTATATGGGGCGGACAACTAGTTGGTGTCGACTGGAAGGGTATTGACCATGGTAGTTTCTGGTCTGCAATGCAATCCTCTGTTGAACTGGGGTACGACATAGGAAATAGTGCTATCAAGTGTGTCGTCTTTGCGATTACCGTGACTTGGATAGCATTGTTCAATGGTTATGATGCGATTCCAACTTCAGAGGGAATCAGCCGGGCAACGACTAAGACCGTTGTTCATTCATCTCTAGCTGTTCTAGGGCTAGATTTTATTCTGACAGCATTGATGTTTGGGAATTAATCATGCGACAAACACGTAAAGTTGAATTTTGGGTCGGTGGCTTTGTAATTGCTGGAATTTGCGCAATTCTGGTAATGATTTTTCAAGTCGCTGATGTTAAGGGGCTCGGTTCAGGCAATACTTATGCGCTGAACGCAGAGTTTGATAATATAGGTAGTTTAAAAGTTCGCTCGCCAGTTAAAGTGGGGGGCGTCGTTGTAGGAAGAGTTTCTGCAATAGACTTGGACAAAAAGACGTTAAGACCGATTGTCACCATGCAAATAGATGACCGTTACAATGAGTTTCCGGATACTTCGAGCTTGGAAATTCTTACGTCAGGCTTAATTGGTGAGCAGTACATCGGTCTGACCCCCGGATTTGTCTGGGGAGACGAGGGTGAAATGTTGAAAAATGGTGACCGAATCGAAGATACTAAGTCGGCACTCGTTTTAGAAAACTTGATTGGTCAGTTCCTCTACCGTGTGGGCGGCGATGATAGTAAAGATAAAGATACGGCGAAAGACGCTCAGGAGTAAATTATGTTTAAGCGCTATTGTATTGCGTTAGTTGTATTCATGTTTTCATTTGCGGCCGGAGCTCAGCAAATAGACATGACCAACCCTTATACGATGATGAAGCAGGTTTCTGAGCAAACATTTTCGCGACTGAAATCAGAGCAAAAGAAAATTCATCAGAATCCAAATTATCTAAAAAAGATCGTTAAAGATGAATTGATGCCTTATGTTAATGAGCAATACGCAGCATTAAAGCTTCTTGGTCCAAATTTGAAAGGGGCGAAGAAAGAAGATGTTGAAGCCTTTATTGATGCTTTTCGTGGTTACTTAATCACTAACTATGCTCAGGTTCTGACACAATATACAGATCAAAAAATTGAGTTTGGCCCAGAGCCGACGATTGAAGACAACACCCGTATTGCAGCAATCGATGTCAATATCGTTGATGCGCCAAACCCCAACATTCGTCTAGAATTTAAATTAAGACGTTCACGTTCTGGCGAATGGCAAGCATATGACATGATTGCTGAAGGGGTAAGCTTACTTTCGAGCAAACAGTCTGAATGGAGCGGAAAAATCCGTCAGGATGGTATTTTAGCCGTGGCAAAAGAACTGCAATCATTGGCTGATACTCCGATTAAATTTGAGAGTAAGAAGTAATGCACAGTCAGTGGAGCCAGATATCGTCAACTGATTATGAATTAACGGGTGCTTTGGATCGTGATGAAGTGCCACAACTCTGGGCTGCTTTGAAACAATGGCAGCCCAAAGAAAATACAATAACAATATCTCTAGCTGCTGTTGAGCGGGTGGATTCGGCCGGTATGGCTATGTTGATTCATCTAATTGAGAATGCAAAAAATCAAAACTGTCATATAATGTACAGCTTTGTGCCAGAACAATTGCTGACACTTTTTAAACTGAGTAACGTAGGTTCACTCGTCTCAGAACATTTAGACATCAAACAGGGGTAAATTTTGGATAGTGCACAAGTACAACAGATTTTAAATGAAGCACTGAATCTAGAGGAAATTCACGTTAAAGGTGAAGGAAGCCATTACGAAGTAATTGCTGTGGATGCCTGTTTTGACGGTATGAGTCGAGTAAAAAAACAGCAGCTGATCTATTCTCCTTTAATGGAATATATTCAGCGCAATGATATTCATGCTGTTTCTATCAAAGCGTACACCCCACAAGATTGGGCACGTGATAAAAAATTGATGTCACTATAATAGGTTGAGTCATGGATAAGTTTCGAGTTACTGGCTCAGATAAGCCTCTAAGTGGTGATGTGAATATTTCAGGCGCAAAAAACGCCGCGTTGCCAATTCTGTTTGCGTCGATCTTGGCTGAAGAGCCGGTTGAGGTTGCTAACGTTCCCCACCTTCGTGATATTGACACCACCATGGAACTGCTCAAGCGTTTAGGAGCGAAAGTACATCGTAATGGTTCTGTTCATGTGGATGCGAGTAGCATCAATGAATATTGTGCACCTTATGACTTGGTTAAAACGATGAGAGCGTCAATATGGGCTTTGGGACCGTTGGTCGCTCGTTTTGGTCGAGGCCAGGTTTCATTACCTGGAGGGTGTGCTATTGGAGCGAGACCCGTTGATTTGCATATTCATGGTCTAGAGCAACTTGGTGCCAAAATTACCCTTGAAGATGGTTATGTTAAAGCGGAAGTTGTCGAGCGCTTAAAAGGTGCTCATATTGTAATGGATAAAGTCAGCGTTGGAGCGACTATTACCGTTATGTGTGCAGCGACTTTGGCTGAAGGTGTTACCACTTTAGATAATGCAGCAAGAGAGCCTGAAATCGTTGATACAGCTGATTTCCTCAATGAAATTGGTGCAAAGATCTCTGGTGCCGGCACTGATACGATTCGTATCGAAGGGGTTAAAAAACTGGGTGGTGGTAAACACTCTGTTGTCCCTGATCGAATTGAAACGGGGACTTTTTTGGTGGCAGCGGCTGTCTCTAAAGGTAAAATCACTTGTCACAATACCCGTCCTAGTTTACTCGAAGCTGTTTTGTCTAAGTTAGAAGAAGCAGGAGCGCTAGTTGATACAGGGGATGACTGGATATCCTTGGATATGACAGGTCGTGAATTGAAAGCTGTTTCAATAAGAACGGCTCCGCATCCGGGCTTCCCAACGGATATGCAGGCTCAGTTTACTTTGCTTAATATGATGGCTAAAGGTAATGGTGTGATAACCGAAACGATTTTTGAAAATCGTTTTATGCATGTACCAGAACTAATGCGGATGGGAGCCAAAGCAGAAATTGAAGGTAATACGGTGATTTGTCATAACACAGACTACCTCAGTGGTGCGCAGGTGATGGCAACGGATCTGCGTGCTTCAGCAAGTCTTGTTATTGCTGGTTGTATTGCCCGTGGTATTACCGTTGTTGACCGTATTTATCATATCGATCGTGGATACGAACATATAGAAGATAAACTAAGAGGCCTTGGTGTTAACATTGAGAGATTTAACGAACCAAGTTAGTATTAGGTCTCTTTCTAAGCCGAAACCAGAGTTTCGGCTTTTTTATAAGTGGGATGCGTTTCTCGATTGAGTTCCCTGGAGTACAAAATGATTGCACTTTTACGTGTACTGATTATCGCGGTAGTTGCCGTATTCTTATTTATCTTTGGTTGTGGCTATTGTTTATTAAGCCCGAGAAATCCTAAACACGTTTATACTTTTGGCCGTATGTTCGCCAGATTGTCGCCTATTTTTGGTATCAAACTTGAGTTTAGACTAACTGAAAATGCGCTAAACCAAGGGCAAAATATCTATATTGCTAACCATCAGAGCAACTGGGATATGTTTACTCTAGCGGGAGCGGTAACGCCTAAAGTTGTGACCGTTGGCAAGAAGAGCTTAGCGTGGTTACCTTTATTCGGGCAACTTTATTGGTTAAGCGGCAATATACTGATTGATCGAGCGAACAAGTCAAAAGCCAAAGGTACTATCGACCAAGTTGTGAAAAGCATTAAAGAGTCGGATGTCTCTGTTTGGATGTTTCCTGAAGGGACTCGCTCTCGTGGCCGTGGTTTATTGCCATTTAAAACAGGCGCATTTCACGCGGCTGTTGGTGCTGGTGTTCCCGTTGTGCCGATTATCTGCAGTTCTACTGATCACTTAAAACTGAATCGTTGGAACAATGGTGTCATTATTGTTGAGATGCTAGAGCCAGTGAGTACTGAGGGATATAGTAAAGAAAATGTTCGTCAACTTGCTACTCATTGCCGCGAGCTTATGAAAGCAAAACTGGCAGAGTTGGATGCCGAAGTCAAAGAGCGCAATAAACGATAATTGTTTAATTTACACATTCTAGAAAAAAGGCCGCTTCTTCTGAAGCGGCCTTTTTAATTATTTGCGTACTGCGATTGCTTCTATTTCGATACCAACATCTTTTGGTAAACGAGCAACTTCAACACAAGAACGTGCAGGGTAGTTAGCCACTTTGTGCTCATCGAAGAATTTACCGTAGACTTCGTTTACAGTACCAAAATCATTCAGATCTTTAACAAAAACAGTCATCTTTACGATGTCGGATACGGTAAGGCCTGAAGACTCAACAACAGCCTTAACATTATCAAGTGATTGGCGAGCTTGCGCTGCGATATCTGCTGGCACTTCACCAGTGGCTGGATTTACAGGGATCTGACCTGATGTCATTACCATGTTACCTAAATCGATACCCTGAATATATGGGCCAATAGCCGCTGGTGCGGATTCCGTATGAAGTACTTTTGTCATTACTGTTTGTCCATTTTATTTTTGACGTTAAGAGGAATCAGTTTGCCCTGATTCCTCTTGTTGGTAAAGAGCCAAACACTCTGTTTGTTCTGGCATTTTGTCCTAGCAGCAGAATAATTTTCTATTAACGCTCTGTTACCACATCGCGGGAGAATACTTTTTCACAGTACTTACATTTAAGACGAATATCGCCGTTCTTTTGCGAAATAGCGAAGCTGGTTTCAACCGGCTCGTTATGAGTGATACAGTTACTATTTGGACAAGCAAATACGTTGTTTATGCGATTCGGTAGCTCTAAGGCTAGCTTTTTCACTACTTCGTAGTTTTCAATCTGATTAACGGTCGCATTCGGTGCATATAGCGCCAGTTTGCTTGCCTGATCTTCATTAATAAAGACATTTTCAATCTTGAGCAGATCTTTAAGGCCCAAAGCGGACGAGGGTAAATTAAGACCAATAGTTACTTTTTGAGAAGAATTGTGCATATCAAATAGGCGTAATACTTTGATGCCTATTTGTGATGGGATATGATCGATTACAGTGCCGTTTTTAATGGCCTCTACCTGCATTTTAGTTTCTTTAGCCATGGTAATTCCTCCTTAGATTGTTTCGTTTAAAACAAGAGCCAATAAGGCTTCTCGGGCGTAAACGCCATTACCTGCCTGTTCGAAATAATAGGCGTGCTGAGTTTTATCAACATCGGTTGTTATTTCATCTACACGAGGTAGCGGATGGAGGATTTTCATATTTGAACGAGCATTTTTAAGATGTGCCGCATTTAGGATATAGGCCGATTTGATGTGGACATACTCTGATTCATCAAAACGCTCGCGTTGCACTCGAGTCATATAGAGGATATCGATATCAGGAATGACACTCTCAATCTCATTGTGCAGGCTGTATTCGATTCCGGATTCGTCTAGCTCTTCCAGAATATAATCAGGCATCGCTAGGGCATCGGGCGCAATGAAGAAGAAGCGGTTATTTTTAAACTTCGCCAAAGCCTGAGTCAGGGAATGTACAGTTCGACCGTATTTAAGGTCACCAACGAAAGCGATATTAACGTTATCTAACTTGCCTTGAGTCTCGGAGATAGTAAACAGGTCTAGTAACGTTTGAGTTGGATGTTGGTTTGCACCGTCGCCTGCATTGATAACAGGGACGCCATTCGAGAATTCTGAAGCAAGTCGTGCAGCACCTTCTTGGGGATGACGCATGACAAAGGCATCGACATAGTTTGAAATAACCTGAACAGAGTCAGAGAGTGTCTCACCTTTTTTCGCTAAAGAAGTGTTACCACCATTATCGAAACCAATGACGCTACCACCAATTCTTTGAATGGCTGTTTCGAACGACAATCGGGTACGGGTAGATGGTTCAAAAAAGCAGCTTGCAACGACTTTGTTTTTTATTAAATCTGGCTTTTGTTCAGCTTTTAGCTCACCAGCTGTTTTGACAATAAGCTCCAGTTCCTCTCGGGATAGTTCTGGAATAGAAATGATATGCTTTTTATAAAGCGTGTTAGCCATGCTCATCTTCCCTACTTTATGACAGACATAAAAAAGCCCCCCTTAACGGGAGGCTTTGGATTCTAGTAAAAGGGAAATGAAGACTCGAGATAAGTAATATTGCTTACCTTGAAACCATTGAGCTGATGCTGCAATTGAGCCAGTCATTTCATCCCCCTTAGACAAATTGCTCGGAATTATACGCTTAAGATAATTCAGTGCAAGCGATTACATGATAAAAATCGCAGCTGATTTCATCTCGTGGCTATGACCCCAGAGTTGCTACCATGATAGCTTTGATTGTATGCATTCTATTTTCTGCTTCATCAAAAACAATAGAATAATCAGACTCAAAAACGTCTTCCGTTACTTCAAGCCCATTCATGCCGTATTTTGCAGCAACCTCTTTTCCAACTGTCGTTTCGTCGTTATGGAATGCGGGTAGGCAGTGCATGAATTTTACGTATGGGTTACCGGTTTTCTTAATCACATCCATGTTAATCTGATAGGGCTTCATTACAGCCACTCTTTCGTCCCAAGCTTCTGCTGGTTCACCCATAGAAACCCAAACGTCGGTGTAAAGAAAATCACAGCCTTTTACGCCATCAGCAACACTTTCGGTTAACGTAATTCTTGCACCAGTGCTATCTGCTATAGCCAGACAATCCTGCACCAATTGTTCTTCTGGCCAGTAGGCTTTAGGAGCAACCAGACGAATATCCATTCCCATTTTAGCGGCGCCAACCATTAAAGAGTTACCCATGTTGTTACGAGCATCACCTAGGTAAGCAAATTTAATTTGGTGAAGGTGCTTGCCGCGACTGTGCTCTTGCATGGTTAAAAAGTCGGCTAAGATCTGGGTTGGGTGGAACTCATCAGTCAGGCCGTTCCATACAGGAACGCCGGCATAAGCCCCAAGCTCTTCAACAATATCCTGACCATAACCACGGTACTGAATGCCATCGTACATACGACCAAGCACACGGGCAGTATCTTTCATTGATTCTTTATGGCCAATCTGTGAACCAGATGGTCCGATATACGTCACTTGAGCACCTTGATCGAAAGCGGCAACTTCAAAAGCACAACGAGTTCGAGTAGATGACTTCTCAAAAATTAACGCAACATTCTTACCTGCCAGACGCTTTTGCTCTGTGCCAGTATATTTTGCTTTTTTAAGATCTGCTGCGAGATCAAGTAAAAACTGGATTTCAGTGGTAGTGAAATCCAGTAATTTGAGAAAATTACGGTTACGTAAGTTGAAAGCCATATCTCAGTCCTAAACAAACATCTCAGATATGGCTAGTTAAACATATAATGATGGTGGATGTGAATAATTATTTTATAAAAATGATGATATATTCACATTGACTTATAAGTTTTCCTCCGCAAACTCGGCCAATCGACTGCGCACAACACCATTTAAGTGGATATTGGCACTGCCCTCAAAGTTTTTGAAACGTTCGACCATATACGTTAGGCCTGATGTTACTGGTGTTAAGTAATGAGAGTCGATCTGCGCAAGGTTACCTGAGCAAACAATTTTGGTTCCCTCACCACAACGTGTAATGATGGTTTTTATCTGTGAGGCGGTCAGGTTCTGACATTCATCCAAGAGAACAAACGCATCCTGAATTGATCGCCCACGCATAAAGTTAATCGACTTGAACTGAATGTTGGCCTTATCGCAAATATATCGCATCGATCCTTCAGCACAGTGATCATTTTTATGCAGTGCCTCAAGTGTGTCGGTTACTGCTGCAAGCCAAGGCATCATTTTCTCTTCCTCAGTACCAGGTAAGAAACCGATTGATTCTCCTATGTCGGGCGTATTACGTGTAACTATGATTTTATCGAACATCTTACGCTCTACGGTTTGTTCAAGTGCTGCTGCCATTGCAAGGAGTGTCTTACCACTACCTGCTGCACCAGTGAGAATGACCAAATCAATATCAGGATCCAGCAGTGCATCCATTGCCATTGCCTGATACATGTTTTTAGGCGTGATGTCCCAAGCTCTTCGGTGCATCATTCGTTCACGGCTCATATCTTTAAGCGTAATTGTTTCTGCATCGATAGCTGCGACTCTTGCTGCAAAGTCACTTTCTTCATCAATCACATATTGATTGATGTAGGTAGGTTCAAAAGGCTCTCGGTTGAGGGTGTGGTAGGTTTTTCCATTGAGGCTATGACTTTCGACTTCTGAGACTGTGCTCCAAAAATCACCAGGACGTTGCTGAAAGCCCTTGGTTAAATATTGAACATCATCGATGAGCTGGTCCGTTCGATAATCCTCAACATAGAGCACGCCTGCACCTTTTGCGCGCAAGCGCATGTTAATGTCTTTCGTCACTAACACAACAGAGCGGGGGGCTTTTTTCTTTTGTAGGAAGAGCACTGCATTTAAAATGCGGTTATCTCCAGCTTTATCGGCGAATGCCTTTACGGTCTCCTGTAACTCAAAATCGGCAAGAATGGATATCGTTCCTTTAGAACTTTCTTCTTTAGAAATTGGTATGCCCTCTGATATCTGTTCAGGTGTGGCATCGTGGAACATATCTTCAAGAGCACGAATAGCAACACGTGCATCGCGCGCTACATCTCGTTTACTGTCTTTGATTCGGTCGAGTTCTTCGAGGACCGTCATGGGAATGACGACGTCGTGTTCTTGGAAGGAGAATATTGCGTGAGGTTCATGCAATAGGATATTAGTGTCCAGTACAAACAGTTTCCGTTCGGTTTCGCCCATAAGCGTCTCCTTGCCTTCAATGGCTTGATAGGAATCATTGTTTGCATCAGAGGTCAAATGTAGAGTTCAGACCTGTAAGTTTGGTCGTGAAGCTCCTCTTCGACGTACTGCAAACCCGTATGATACTCGATAAACCTAGCATTCTTTATGCCAAAACGTCACATAAATACGCTCTGGTTCAATACAAGTATAGCAATTAGTTTCTATAGCAATGACACGAATTTTTTACGTTTTTATTTCTGATCCTATTTCTGGAAATATTGATTCAATTGCACGTGACCTGCATCACACCATCGAGTAATATTAGCGACCTTTTCTTATGACAGAATAAAATCTTAACTGGGTTCAATTCCGTTTCAAAAAGAGTAGTCTGTTGAACAGGCTTTCTAATTCAAAAATAGAGCAATGAGGTGGTCAATTCATGACATTTGCAGTGGGGCAACGCTGGATTAGCGACACAGAAAATGATCTTGGTTTAGGAACAGTGGTCGCAGTTGAAGCGCGCACAATAACCCTGATGTTCGCTGCATCAGAAGAAAATCGAGTCTATTCACGTAATGATGCCCCGGTCACAAGAGTTATGTTTAATGAAGGTGACGTCGTCGACTGTCAGGAAGGTTGGTCGTTAAAAGTGGAATCGGTAAGGGAAGACAATGAGTTAATCACTTACGTTGGCACACGTCTCGATACTGAAGAGAGTGATGTTGAGTTACGTGAAATATTTCTTAGTAACCAAATTCGCTTTAATAAGCCACAAGACAAATTATTTGCCGGACAAATTGATCGCATGGATCATTTTGTGTTGCGATACAGAGCGCTACAGAATCAACATCAACAGCATAAGAGTCCTGTGCGTGGTCTGTGTGGGATGCGTGCAGGACTGATCCCTCATCAGTTATATATTGCTCATGAAGTTGGTCGCCGACACGCACCTCGGGTTCTATTAGCCGATGAGGTTGGTCTGGGCAAAACGATTGAAGCGGGGATGATCATCCATCAGCAACTGATTTCCGGGCGCGCAGAACGTGTGTTAATTATCGTACCGGAAACGTTGCAGCATCAATGGCTGGTTGAAATGATGCGTCGTTTCAATTTGCACTTTTCAATTTTCGACGAAGAGCGTTGTGTTGAAGCTTTTGCTGAAGCCGATAACCCGTTTGATACGCAGCAGTTAGTTTTATGTTCTCTCGATTTCTTACGCAAAAGTCGTCGCCGTTTTGAACAGGCTCTCGAAGCTGAATGGGACCTTATGGTGGTTGATGAAGCTCATCATCTCGAATGGAGTGAAGAAGCACCAAGCCGCAATTATCAAATCGTTGAAGCCTTGGCTGAGCAAACTGCGGGAGTCCTGTTACTGACCGCGACACCTGAACAATTGGGTCGAGAAAGTCATTTTGCCCGCCTTCGTCTGCTCGACTCAGATCGTTTCTATGATTACAGCGCTTTTGTTGAAGAAGAAAAATCATACGCACCCGTTGCGGATGCTGTATCACAGTTATTGGAAGACAAACCACTCACGAATGACGCTAAAAACAGTATTACGGAACTGCTCTCTGAACAAGATAGTGAACCTGCGTTTAAAGTCCTAGAAAGTTCGGCTAGTGATGATGAAAAAAGTCAGGCACGTCAAGAGCTGATTGATCATCTTACAGATAGGCATGGAACGGGGCGTGTACTGTTTCGTAATACTCGTTCTGCTATTAAAGGTTTTCCAGAGCGCAACGCCAATTTGTTACCTATGGAAGTCCCCTCTCAATACGCGACCTCAATGAAAGTTGCAGGCATGCTGGGTGGCAAGATCGCACCAGAAGCACGCGCTGTTAAAAATCTTTATCCGGAAGAGATCTTTCAGGAATTTGAGGGTGAGGATACCTCATGGTGGCAGTTTGATCCCCGAGTTAACTGGTTGATCGAGAAAACGAAAGAAAAGCGCAGCGAAAAAATCCTGGTTATTGCGGCTCGTGCGAGTACGGCGCTACAACTGGAACAGGCACTGCGTGAAAGAGAAGGTATCAGAGCAACGGTTTTCCATGAAGGTATGTCAATTATCGAACGAGACAAAGCAGCGGCCTACTTTGCTCAGGAAGAAGGTGGTGCTCAGGTATTAATCTGTAGTGAGATTGGTTCAGAAGGACGCAATTTCCAATTTGCTAGTCAGCTTGTCATGTTTGATTTACCAATGAACCCTGACCTTTTAGAGCAGCGTATCGGTCGTCTGGATCGCATAGGACAATTACGCGATATTGATATTCACGTCCCATATCTGCAGGGAACTTCTCAGGAGATTCTGGCTCGTTGGTATCACGAGGGATTGAACGCATTTGGTGAAACCTGTCCAACAGGTAGAACGGTATTTGATCAGTGTGTTGATGAATTAGTCGAAATGCTGGCTCAAGTTTCATTCGATGGCTTAGATGAGTTAATCGAAAGCTCACATAAGTTAAATAGCTCCCTAAAATTAGAGTTAGAAAAAGGTCGCGACCGACTCTTAGAGATTCACTCTAATGGTGGGGATAAAGCAACGGCGATAGCAGAAAGTATTGCGGCCACTGATGGTGATACGAACCTAGTCTCCTTCGCTTTAAGTCTCTTTGATACGATTGGTTTACATCAGGAAGACAAGGGTGAAAACTCGATTATTGTCACGCCGTCTGAACACATGATGGTTCCTAGCTATCCAGGACTCCCTTATGAAGGTGCGACGGTTACGTTTGAACGAGAGACCGCATTATCAAGAGAAGATATCCACTTTATCAGCTGGGAACACCCGATGATCCAAGGTGGTATTGATCTTTTGATGAGCGAAGGGGTAGGTACTAATGCGGTATCTATTCTAAAGAACAAAGCGTTACCTGCGGGAACGTTACTGGTTGAACTGGTTTATGTTGTGGATGCTCAGGCACCGAAAAGCAGTGGTATAGGTCGTTTTCTACCTAAGACTCCGATTCGTTTAATGTTGGATTCTCGCGGTAACAATTTATCATCTCAGGTTGAATTTGAAGGGTTTAACCGTCAGCTCAGCCCTATAAACCGTCATCTTGCGAGTAAGTTGGTGACATCGGTACAGAAAGATGTACACCATCTAATAGAGAAAAGTGAGGAATTTGCGATTGAGCAGGTTCAACTTATTCGAGATGAAGCAAAACAAGATATGTATCGTATTTTGAACGGTGAGCTGGAGCGATTACAGGCGCTTAAGGCTGTAAACCCTAATATTCGTGAAGATGAGCTTGTTGCGTTAGAGCAGCAGATATCGGCCTTGGATGGTTACATCAGTCAGGCTCAGTATCAGCTTGACTCATTGAGACTGATAGTCGTCTCTCATAATTAGTTGTTCAACCAATAAAGTAAAAAGCCTCGCATATGCGAGGCTTTTTGTCATTACATGAACCACTTCCACCATATAAATAGCGCGAGGAAGCCAAACAGATAAACCAAGCCAACAATCGATAGGGCTTTTAGTTTTGGTCCAACAGACAATTCTTTAGGTAGTGCGGTTTTACTCACTAGAACGAAATTTAACAGCGCGAAAACCGGAGTTGTCATAAAGGCCATGACCATAGCGAAATTGAGCATAGGGATCAAAGCTGACTTAAAGAACACCAGAATGGCCATTGCACAGCCTGTTGTAATGATCATCCAAACATTAAGCGTCGCTTTTTTATCTTCTTCTTTTCTTTGCAGTAGACGCTGTGATTCAGCAACAACACGCGAATAGCCATCGATTACTGTAATCGTACTACCGAATATACAGAAGAATGCAATGATAGCGATAAGGTAACGTGACCATTCTCCAATAGTCGATGCGTACAAACCAACGAGCTGATGAGAAAAACCAACACCAGATTGTGATAGTTCAACGCCTGTACCGTGCAAAACTAGCGCTCCAAGGGAAAGGAATACGATAGCCAGAATTGCCGTTCCTATATAACCTACATTAAAATCGAATAACGCAGATTTCGGTGTGACTCGTTGCTGTTTACACTGACTTTTCAGCCACACTGATGTCAAACTAGAAATTTCGATTGGTGCTGGCATCCATCCCATAGTGATAACAAGGAATCCAATTGCAGCTAACGTCCATGGTGATGGCTCTGGTGCGTTCGGGATTGTCTCAGCAGGATTTGCGAAGGCGATCGAAACAGCTAGAAGTGTCGCGATAGTTAATACTGCCATTATGATTTTTGACAGGGAGTCCAAAGCCTTATATTGACCAGCAAATAGAATGAGCAAACAGGTACAAAGCACTATTGCTGATAGAGCGGTTCCTGAAAGTTCTACTGGTAAAAAATACCCCAACAGACTGGCACTAAATAGAGTCAGTGCAGCGGTATTTATGACGCCTGAAACGGCTGAGAGGATAGTAAAAATCCATAAATAAGGACGACCCAATCGGCTGTATCCCTCAACCAGAGATTGGCCTGTTCCCATTGTGTATTGAACGCCGGCCAGGAAAAAAGGGTACTTAAAGAAGTTAACCAGCAAAATCAATATTGCTAACTGCCATCCATAGATAGCACCAGCTTTTGTCGAAGCCACTAGGTGAGATCCACCAACAGCTGCCGCTGCCATCATGATTCCGGGACCTAATGATTTCACTAAATTGGATAAGGGCGATCCTTTCTCCGAAGGATAGGAGGCGGCATTTTCCATTATTATTCCTTACATCTTTCGATGCGATGTTATGTTGTGTTTCTCCCACATAAAGCAAAGCTTTTATGGTTTTATTTTTGTCAAGAATGGGTATGAATATCATATTTAATTTATCTGTCAAACATTATTTACAGGTGTGGAAATAAAAGCTTGCGGTAGGTTTCATATAGGCTTATGAAAGTATTCATGAATCACTTATGAAGGGCTTTATTAGCGATTTTTTTATTGAAAAGTAAAGTAAGAGCAATCCCACAATTTTTGGACATTTGTGTATAATTAGCTCCACTATAAATTGAGATTTTTTCACATGGTAATGACTGTTTATACGCCACCTGTTGATCCTTGGGTGGATATTATATTTGAAGACGATTATGTCATTGCGACAAACAAGCCATCTGGGCTTTTATCGGTACCTGGCAGAGAACCTCAGCATCATGACAGTATGTCGAGCCGCTTGGTGGAAATGAATTCATCCATTCAGGTGGTTCACCGACTCGATATGTCAACGTCTGGTTTGATGCTGTTTGCTAAGGATAAGCATGTTGAAAGTGCGCTAAAAAAGCAGTTTCAATATCGTCTTACTCATAAAGTCTATTATGCTCGCGTCTGGGGGCATGTTGAGCAAGATGAAGGGGAAGTGGATTTACCTTTAATTTGTGACTGGCCTAACCGACCAAGACAGAAAGTCTGCCATGAAACAGGAAAGCCATCTAAAACATTGTACGAAGTTGTGGAAAGAGAAGAGAAAACGACACTAGTTCGTCTTTTTCCGGTAACTGGTCGCTCGCACCAATTACGTGTACATATGCTAGCAATAGGACATCCGATTGTTGGCGATGACTTTTATGCTACAGGGGAGCCGAATACCTTTTCTGAACGACTTCAGTTACACGCTGCAGAGCTGAGTTTTTACCATCCAAGAACTCAATGGTTAAAGCGCCTTTTTGTACCATGTGATTTTTATGCAGGACTTGAACCTGTCATCTTTGAACATTTTGATCCAGAACGAAAACTTCCCGATTATAAAAAACTTCCTAGGCCATAATTTAGTGGTAGCGGAAGGTGTTAGGGAAAGGGAGAATCCTAAATGCCATTACCTAAAGTAGTCTTTGTTGATCGAGCCACCATTCCAGAACAGATCGTTTTTCCAGAGCTTGGCTTTGAACATGATTGGGTTGAGTATGATTATACTCAACCAGAGCAGACCTATGAGCGCGTTGTAGATGCGGATATTGTCATTACCAATAAAGTTGTTTTTGATCGAAGTTTATTGGCGCGATTGCCTAAACTAAAATTAATAGCGGTTGCGGCAACTGGGGTCAATAACGTTGATATTTCAACGTGCAAAGAGCGTAACATTGCGGTGACTAATGTTCAGGGGTATTCAACCCGCTCGGTTCCGGAGCATGTTCTGGGAATGATTTATGCTCTGAAGCGAAATTTACTCGGCTACCATCAAGATATTGCTGATGGTGTTTGGCAAAAGGATAATCAATTCTGTTTTTTTACTCATCCTATTGGAGATGTTGCTGATAGTACTCTTGCCATTATTGGTGGTGGAGCACTTGGTCAGGCCGTGGCGATATTAGCCCAGGCAGTGGGGATGAAGGTTGTTTTCGCAGAGAGAAAAAATGCAACGACATGTCGAGATGGATATGTTCCATTTGAACAAGCCATTCGCGAAGCGGATATCGTCACCTTACATTGTCCTTTGAATGATGAAACGAGAAATCTGATTTCTAAGTCAGAATTAATAGCGATGAAATCGAGTGCAATATTGATTAACACGGGGCGTGGGGGATTGGTCGATGAAGTTGCTTTGGTCGAGGCTCTAAAACAAAGCGCGATTGCTGGTGCCGGTGTAGATGTTTTTACTCAGGAACCGGCTGATAAATCCAATCCGCTTATTGCTAATATGGCTATGCCGAATTTGCTGTTAACACCTCATGTCGCTTGGGGGAGTGATTCTGCGATTACAAAATTAGTGTCTATCTTATTTAGTAATATCGAACAGTTTATCCAAGGTAATCAGCAAAATAGAGTGGTATAGATGAAAAAAAGGGACGTTTTAAACGCCCCTTTTCCTTAAGTGATTACTCTGCTATAAGTTCGCAATCGTAACTTTTTGCTCTTCAAGCTTCACTAGTGTTTCTTTATAGCCTTCTAGTTTTTCGCGTTCTTTCGCAACAACGGCTTCAGGTGCTTTAGCAACGAAACCTTCGTTACCTAGTTTACCGTCGATACGTTTGATTTCGCCTTGGATCTTGGTGATTTCTTTTGCCAGACGATCAAGTTCTGCATCTTTATCAATCAGTCCTGCCATTGGAATCATTAATTCAGATTTTCCAACCAGCGCAGTTGCACAAGCAGGTGTTGCTTCATCTGTACCAAGAACTCGCACGCTTTCCAGTTTCGCCAAAGACACAAGCACCTGCTCATTTGTTGCCAAGCGTTGAGCATCAGTATCTGAAGCTGCTTTTAGCATCACTTCCAGAGGTTTACCTGGGTTGATATCGTACTCAGCGCGCAGGTTACGGATGCTGGTGATGAACGACTTAACCCACTCAATATCATCCAGAGCTTCTTGGTGGAAGTTCGCTTCATCATACTGAGGTAGTGCCTGAAGCATGATAGTGTCGCCTTCAACACCATCAACAAGTGGCTTGATGCTCTTCCAAATCGTTTCCGTGATGTAAGGAATTACTGGGTGAGCCAGACGCAACGTTTTCTCTAGTACTGTAATCAAAGTACGACGAGTAGCGCGCTGCTGTGCTTCTGTACCTTTCCATAGAATAGGTTTAGTCAGTTCTAGGTACCAGTCACAGAATTGGTTCCAGATGAATTCGTAGAGTGTGTTTGCTGCCATATCCAAGCGGAAGTTATCAATGTGTTCATTGAAGGCTTTTGCAGCTAATTCGAACTGAGATTCAATCCATTTGTCAGCTAGAGAATACTCAAGCTCCGTACCAGCAGCGAAACCACAATCTTGTTCTTCAGTATTCATCAGAACATAACGGCTAGCATTCCATAATTTATTACAGAAGTTACGGTAACCTTCCAGACGCTTCATATCCCAGTTGATATCACGACCAGTAGATGCCATTGCAGCAAGAGTGAAACGTAGAGCATCTGTCCCGTATGGTTCAATACCATTTTCGAACGTCTTGCGTGTATCTTTTTCTATTTTTGCTGCCAGTTTTGGCTGCATCATGTTACCAGTACGTTTAGCAACCAATGACTCAAGGTCAATACCGTCAATCATATCGATAGGATCGAGTACGTTACCTTTCGATTTTGACATTTTATCGCCGTTTTCGTCACGGATAAGTCCCGTTACGTAAACCGTTTTGAATGGAACTTGTGGTTTGCCGTTTTCATCTTTCATGAAGTGCATGGTCATCATGATCATGCGAGCAACCCAGAAGAAGATAATATCAAAACCCGTTACCAATACATCTGATGGGTGGTACATGTCCAGTTCAGGTGTTTTTTCTGGCCAGCCGAGTGTTCCAAAAGTCCAAAGACCTGATGAGAACCACGTATCGAGAACGTCTTCATCCTGAGTTAATGTGACGTCTGCAGCTAACCCATTCTTCTCGCGAATTTCAGCTTCGTTATGGCCAACGTAGACCTTGCCTTGTTCATCATACCAAGCTGGAATGCGGTGACCCCACCAAAGCTGGCGAGAAATACACCAGTCTTGAATATCACGCATCCATGAGAAGTACATATTCTCATATTGTTTTGGCACAAACTGTATATCGCCATCTTCAACGGCTTTTGTTGCAACTTCAGCCAGTGGTGCAGTGCGAACGTACCATTGGTCAGTCAGCATCGGTTCGATAACCACACCACCGCGGTCACCGTAAGGAATAGTAAGATCGTGATCTTTTACTTCTTCTAAAAGACCCAGTTCGTCAAAGTCAGCAACAATGGCTTTACGAGCAGCAAAGCGTTCCATTCCACAATATTTTTCTGGAATTTCAGATGAATAAACATCACTTGCTTCACCTTTAGTGGTGAATACTTCCGCTGCATCACGGATGTTGGCATCGAACGTGAAAATATTAATCATTGGCAGGTTGTGACGCTTACCAACTTCATAGTCGTTAAAATCGTGTGCTGGAGTTATTTTCACACAACCCGTGCCTTTTTCCATATCCGCGTGCTCATCAGCAACAATTGGAATACGACGATTAACGATAGGAAGCAGAACATCTTTACCAATCAGATCTTTGTAGCGAGGATCTTCTGGGTTAACAGCGACACCAGTATCGCCCAACATGGTTTCAGGACGTGTTGTGGCAACGATAATATAATCTTTTCCTTCAGCCGTTTTTGCACCATCAGCTAATGGATAACGGAAGTGCCACATATGACCTTTTTTATCTTTATTTTCAACTTCAAGGTCAGAAATTGCGGTGTGAAGTTTTGGATCCCAGTTAACCAGACGTTTACCACGATAGATTAAATCGTCGTTGTACAGATTGATAAAGACTTCTTGAACCGCTTTGTAAAAGCCATCGTCCATAGTGAAGCGTTCACGATCCCAGTCAACAGATGCGCCTAATCGACGTAGCTGTCTGGTGATGTTACCGCCGGATTCGCCTTTCCACTCCCAGATTTTGTCGATAAATGCTTCTCGACCGTAATCTTGTTTGGTTTTGCCTTCTTCTGCAGCGATCTTGCGTTCAACAACCATCTGAGTCGCGATACCTGCGTGATCAGTACCAACCTGCCATAGGGTGTTTTTCCCTTTCATACGTTGGCAGCGAATCAGCGTATCCATAATGGTATCTTGGAATGCATGACCCATATGCAGGCTACCCGTAACGTTCGGTGGTGGGATCATGATGCTGTATGATTCTTTTGATGTATCACCGTTTGGCTTAAAGTAGCCTTTTTCTTCCCAGGCCTGATAAAGTGCCTGTTCGATTGATGTTGGGTTATATGTCTTTTCCATAGTGCTCTTTTACGGATACTGTCTGGTAATTGATTGTTAAAACATTATAAGTGAGGTCTCTTTTGGAGAAGCCTTAACTATAGTGTTTATCGTGGATATTCAGCATTCAATGTCTGCAGATTAAAGCCTGCCTGACGATAAAGTTTATAACGTTCTCTCGCGAGTTGTTTAGTTTTTTCTTCGCAAGGGACGAAGTCTACCACCTCTGAGAAGCGTTGCGCAAAGGTTGAATTACAATCAGATAAATTAATGACAATCTGCCGATTTAGATTCGGTTTGACTGCCGAGTAACCAATTTCAACCGGAGTTGAATACTTAGGCCCTTCTCCGACTAAGTTGTGTGCAATGAAGTCATCAACAGGTACTTGCCACAAGAGCTCTGCAATTTGCTCTGCTTCAGCTTTATTTTGACCATTGATGTAAATCTTAGCTCCTTGTTTCGCAAAATGTTGGACAAGAAAGACCACGTATTTGAGGAGTCCGGATCGTTTTGATTCGGGACTGCTTTCTCCAATTATATAAAAAGTGGCATTTTTCATCTTTTCACAAACGATTAAGAGGGCTAACGCCCTCTTATTAATTAAATATACCTAACCGGTACAAGCGATTATTCTTCGCTAATTAACCCACCACGGTTCAATAAGAACTGAACCAATAATGGCACTGGTCGGCCGGTTGAGCCTTTATTGCTGCCAGAACGCCAAGCGGTCCCTGCAATATCTAAGTGAGCCCAGTTATAACGCTTAGCAAAGCGAGATAGGAAGCATGCCGCAGTGATAGTACCTGCAGGGCGGCCACCGATATTAGCCATATCAGCGAACGGACTTTTCAGTTGCTCCTGATATTCATCCGTAATGGGTAAGCGCCAAGCACGGTCACTTGCAAGTTCTGACGCACCAACCAACTCATGAGCCAATGGGTTATGATTCGACATAATTCCACTGGTTTGGTGACCTAGAGCAATAATACATGCGCCAGTTAACGTTGCGATATCAACAACGCATTCTGGTTCAAATCGTTCAACGTATGTAAGAGCATCACATAGTACCAAACGACCTTCAGCATCCGTGTTGAGGACTTCTACCGTCTGACCTGACATTGTCGTCAGAATATCGCCCGGACGATACGCGTGTCCGCCTGGCATATTCTCACATCCGGCAAGAATACCGATGACGTTCAATGGAACATTTAGCTTCGCTATTGCTTTCATGGTACCAAAAACAGATGCGGCACCACACATATCGTATTTCATTTCATCCATGCCTGCGCCTGGTTTCAACGAGATACCACCGGAATCAAACGTCAATCCTTTGCCCACTAAAACAATGGGTTTTGCTTCTGGATCCGCGTGACCTTTATATTCGATCACTGACATCATTGATTCGTTGCGAGAACCGCGACCTACCGCAAGATATGAACTCATACCAAGCTTTTCCATTTCTTCTTCACCAATAATTTTGGTCGAAATGGTTTCGTAGTCGTCAGCAAGGCGACGGGCTTGAGAGGCCAAATACGCTGGGTTAGCAATATTAGGTGGCATATTGCCTAAGTCTTTACATGCTTTCACACCAGACGCAATTGCCAGACCATGAGCAATCGCTTTTTCGCCAAGACTTAGTTCTCGTCGAGTTGGAACGTTAAACACCAGTTTTCTCAGAGGACGACGAGTCTCTGGCTTTACACTTTTGAACTGATCGAATGTGTACAGACCATCTTCTGTTGCTTCAACAGCTTGACGAACTTTCCAATAGGTATCTCTACCTTTTACATGCAACTCAGTTAAAAAGCATACCGCTTCCATTGAGCCTGTTTCGTTTAATGTGCTGATGGTTTTTTGGATAATTTCTTTGTACTGACGTTCACCTAGCTCACGTTCTTTACCACAACCAACCAAAAGAACTCGCTCAGACAGTACTCCAGGTACTTGATGCAGAAGCAGCACTTGCCCCGGCTTCCCTTCTAGATCACCGCGTCGTAATAATGAGCTAATATAGCCATCGCTGATTTTATCCAGCTGTTCAGCTACTGGAGAAAGTCGACGTGGTTCAAAGACTCCGACAACGATACACGCGCTTCGTTGCTTTTCCGGACTCCCACTTTTTACACTGAACTCCATGCGTACTCCTACATCGTGAAGACAAATAGAACTAAATCGTAGATAATGCACTCTTAATGAGTTGAACCTTAGTATATAGATTAGAAATGACAGCGCCTATAAGTCGCATCAAAATTTCATAAAATAAACGGTTCAACGAGAAATTATAGCGATTCAACTAAAAATACAAGTTTTGCATAGGTAAATTGAGAGTGATTATCGTAAGGTATCTGATTCGCGAGACATTAAAGAGTCAATTGGCGATCTTTTTCGTCCTCTTTCTTGTTTTTTTAAGCCAAAGATTTATTCGGGTTTTGGCGGATGCATCTGATGGAGAAATACCAGCAAGAATGATTTTATCAATTGTCGGTTTGAATATGCCAGCAATGGGGCTTTTGATGCTGCCTCTCAGTTTGTACATTGGTATTTTGATTACCTTTGGGCGTCTTTATGCCGAAAGTGAAATTACCGTGATGAACGCGACGGGGATCGGTAACAAATTTCTGGTGCGGGCTGCATTGTACCTTGCCATTATTACATCAGGGATTGCTGCCTTTAACGCATTTTGGCTCTCACCATGGAGTCAGGACAAAGAAGCTCAGTTAATGGAGCAATTGGCCGCTGAGAATAGCGTTGATCTCCTGCAAAAAGGGCATTTCCAGAGTACGCCCGATGGTTCTTCTGTCGTTTTCATTGATGACATAGAAAATAAAAAGCTTAAAAATGTATTTATTGCTCAGACGACGCCTCGTGATTCCGTATTACCGAGTGTGATGTTCTCCGATAATGGTGACGTGAAAGAACTCAGTGATGGCCGACAAATCATCGCGCTTCACGATGGCACCCGTTACGAGGGTGTTCCCACACAAGTTAATTATATGATCACTAAGTTTGATCAATACGAAGGCCTTATCGGGCAACGAAAAGTTGAGAACAAAGGTCGTGATTGGGAAGCCATTCCGACAATCGAGTTAGCAAAAAATCCTAATCGAAGCGCAAAAGCTGAATTACAATGGCGCATTTCATTGGTCGTTTGTATCCCATTGCTAACGATGTTGGTGGTTCCTCTATCAGCAGTAAACCCGAGACAAGGACGATTTGCCAAAATGGGTCCCGCTATCCTAATTTACTTAACCTATTTTATGGCCATAAGTGCAACTAAATCAGCAATAGAAGAAGGGTCGATTCCTGGAGCCGTCGGGTTATGGCCAATCAATGCGGCGTTACTGATCGCTGCGTTAGTGGTGAATAGTCTTGATAGTGTTGCTGTAAGGCGTTTGAAAGATAAATTCAGAAAGAGAAAGGTGGCTTAAGTCGTGTTTAAGATTTTCGATTTATATATAGGACGAACCATCGTTGCAACGAGTTCAATTGTTCTTATTACCTTCGTTGGACTTTCTGGCATTATCAAATATGTTGAGCAGCTGCGTAAGGTTGGGCAGGGGAGCTATGACTTACTTAAGGCGCTCTTATTCGTTGTTCTGAGTATTCCTCGAGACATTGAAATGTTTTTTCCAATGGCAGCATTGTTAGGCGCTTTGATTGGTCTCGGCACCTTAGCGGCCAGTTCTGAATTGGTTGTGATGCAGGCTGCTGGTTTCTCTAAGCTTAAAATCGGTGGATCAGTTCTAAAAACGGCTGTGCCATTAATGATCTTGGTGACATTACTAGGTGAATGGGGCGCACCTCAAGCGCAAAAAATGGCGCGTGATTTAAGAACACTTTCTCTATCTGGTGGTAACCTTTTATCTGTGCGTACCGGTGTTTGGGCAAGAGATGCCAATGATTTTATTTTCCTGGGTAAAGTCAATGATGATAAAATTTATGGCATGAATATGTGGCGATTTAATGCGGACAAAAAACTTGAGGAAGTTGTGTTTGCCGAACGCGCCGATTATGAGGGTGACAATGTATGGAAATTGAAAAAAGTCCATATTACTCATATGGAAAATGACGTACAGATCAGTAAAGAAGAGTTACCCAGCTACGAGTGGAAAACGTCTTTGGCTCCGGATAAGCTAGCTGTTGTGACGGTGAAGCCTGAAGAACTATCGCTGACAGGGCTTTATAGTTATGTCCATTATTTAAAAGAGTCTGAACAAGATGCTACTCGTTATGAGTTGGCTTTTTGGCGAAAGATAACACAACCTTTTTCTATCGCGGTCATGATGTTAATGGCACTATCTTTTATATTTGGACCACTGCGTAGTGTCACCATGGGGGCTCGTATTCTAACTGGGGTTGTCGCTGGTTTTACGTTCTATATTTCCAGTGAGTTCTTTGGTCCCATGAGCTTGGTTTATGGTTTCCCTCCAGTGATTGGTGCGGTCGCTCCGAGTATCGTGTTTCTAACCGTTGCTGTATTACTACTGCGCCGGAAATTGTAGGTAACCTTTTACTCAGGTTTGAATTATGTTTGCTGGTGGCTAAATTATCGGCAAACAGTTGAAAACTGTATTTTTGTTATTGCGCCGCATTATTTCTTACGTATAATGCACAGCATCAAAAGCGTACACGCTTTGTGCCGATGTGGTGAAATTGGTAGACACGACGGATTCAAAATCCGTTTCCTTCGGGAGTGGCGGTTCAAGTCCGCCCATCGGTACCATTAATCTTGTGAAAAGGCCTAACTAATCGTTAGGCCTTTTCACGTTATGATGCCCATCAAATATTTTTCACTTCACACACTCTTTCTTAGCAAAATCTTTTTATATATTTTTATCACTAGTCCATACTCTAGTGAACAGTCTTTGAGTCTGTT
The DNA here is from genome assembly GCF_003856525.1 of Vibrio viridaestus. Classification (GTDB taxonomy): domain Bacteria; phylum Pseudomonadota; class Gammaproteobacteria; order Enterobacterales; family Vibrionaceae; genus Vibrio; species Vibrio viridaestus. The sequence continues at coordinate 1,710 of NZ_RJVQ01000011.1, read as the reverse complement.
AATTATGTCTTTCATTTTTTAAGAGTTTATTTTCATTGTGGCGAGTATAAAAATTACAGTAGATAGGCTTCAGCCAGGACTCCATATCAGACTTCCAGTTAAATGGAATGATCACCCATTTCTGTTAAACAGCTTTAAGATAAAGAATCAGGAACAGATCGAGATCATTAAGCATCTCGGAATACAGCATGTTTACCTTAACCCCAATCAAAGTGATACCAAACCGCTGCCTGCGAATGAAGATACGCTGAACGCAAAAGAAGCGAATGAAGATCAAAATCAAAAGCTTGATGAAGAAGCAGAAAAACTTTGGCAGGAAAAACAAAACCGCATTGAAAAACTTAATGCATATCGGCGTAAAGTTGTAAAATGTGAAAAAGAGTTTGAGCGTTCTTTATCGCGCATGAGAGCGGTTATGAATAAGATCAGGAATCGACCTCAAGATGCAGTGGAAGAAGCTGAACAGCTTATCTCCGATATCGTTGATACATTATTAAGTGAAAGTAGCGTTACATTACACTTGATGAACAACAAAAGTGAGTTTGAGGATATCTATTTTCACTCGCTTAACGTAGCTATCATCGCGATGATGATTGCGAAAGTAAAAAAGTATGATGCAGCTAAGATAAAAGAACTGTCATTCGCCGCGCTATTCCATGATATGGGAAAAATTAAAATTCCTAAAGCGATATTAAGAAAGCAAACTCCGTTAACCGAACCTGAAAATAACTATCTTAAGCAACATACTAAGTATGGTCTGGATATCGCGGGTAACATAGAGGCATTTCCTGAGAGTACCAAAGTTGTTATTGCTCAACATCATGAGTTGATTGATGGCTCTGGATATCCTGATGGACTTAAAGGGGATGAAATTGATGATTTGGCGAAAATAATTGCCGTAGCAAATGCCTTTGACAATCTATGTCACCCGGCCAATCCAAAGGATCAAAAAATACCCTATATCGCGTTGTCACATCTATTTAAGAACTGCAAGCATCAATATGATGAAGAGAACCTTGGTATTCTGGTTAAATTTATGGGTGTATTCCCTCCGGGTACCGTTGTGCAACTTTCTAATGAAATGGTTGGATTGGTTATCTCGATTAACAATGCCAGTCTACTTTATCCAAATGTTCTTATTTACGATCCTTCAGTTCCCAGAACCCAAGCGCCGATTATCGATTTAGCTGATAGGGATTTGTCGATCGTGAGCGCTATCTTGCCAAATAAACTACCAGATAAGATTCGCGAGTATCTGAATCCAAGATCAAGGATCTCCTACTTTATCGATAGCGATGATTAGTTATGCACAGGAAAATGTGCATAACATGTGTTTATCCTGCCTTTAAAATATGAATAAAACTAACTCTGGTTGAAGTTTATCCAAACGATTCATTTTAGATAAAAAAAGCGATTTTTATGCTTGCCAGAGTTAAGTAACTCTATATAATGCCGCCTCACTGAACGGGGCAATGCTCGCAGTTCAAAGTGCAGAGAAAAAAGTGTTTGACACTGGCAATTATCTCGTTAAAATGCACGTCCTCTTCTGAGTAAAGACAACGAAGAGAAGCTCTTTAACAATATAAACCTATCAATCTGTGTGGGCACTCGTCGGATAAACATCCAAAAGATTTTATCAATGATACGAGTGACCAAATCGAATAAGATTTCTTTTTAAGAAAGATTATTTGGCACAGTCAATTCAACATT
>NZ_RJVQ01000002.1 GCF_003856525.1 Vibrio viridaestus | reverse complement strand
AGCGGTTGCCGTGATTTCCATCATCGTACTACTGCTGGTTTAGGGAGGCCTTCATGATTAATCAACATCCAAAACGTTCTGACGAACCGGTATGGTGGGGTCTGTTTGGTGCCGGTGGTACTTGGTTTGCCATGATTTCACCAGTGACCATTTTAGTACTGGGTATATTGGGTCCTTTGGGTATTTTAAACCCTGACGTTCTAAGCTACGACAACGTCCTGCCCTTCGTAAAAAATATTATTGGCGCGCTATTCGTAATTTGTACCTTAGCACTGCCGATGTGGCATGCAATGCACCGTCTTCACCACGGCATGCATGACCTTAAGATCCATGCTGGACCAATAGTGAAGTTCCTGTGTTATGCGGTGGCATTTACCATCACAGTACTCGCTGTTGTGTTTATTTTTATGGCTTAAAAGTTCACTAAATTAGAGGCGGTGATCTGATCATCAGTGAAACCGCCCCACTTTGAAGGAAACAAAAGATGTTCTATATACACATGTTACTGTTACTGGCAGTTATCTTTACAGGTATACGGTTCGGTGGTGTTGCCTTTGGCCTACTCGGTGGTCTCGGTGTCACAATCCTTGCCTTCGTATTTGATGTCGCGCCAGGAAAACCTCCTGTTGCAGTTATGCTAATTATCCTATCTGTCGTGGCTGCATCAGCGACATTGGAAGCAACTGGTGGTCTCAAACTTTTAGTAAAATACGCAGAAAAACTGATGCGTAAACACCCTAACCAGATTGTCTTCCTCGGTCCAATGTGTACCTATACGCTAACAGTATTAGTCGGTACTGGTCACTCAGTTTACCCACTACTTCCTGTTATTTACGATATCGCTTATAAAAAAGGCATTCGTCCCGAGCGTCCAATGTCAATTGCCTCAGTTGCATCTCAACTTGGCATCACAGCAAGTCCTATCGCAGCAGCAGCAGCCGTTGTCATGGCAACAGCAACAGATAATAATCTCGATATCGGTCTGATTGATGTTCTGAAAGTGACTATTCCAGCGACATTCTGTGGCCTGATGTTAGCTTGTACATGGAGCTTGAAACGTGGTAAGGACCTGGATAAAGATCCAGAATTCCAAGAACGCTTAAAAGATCCAGAGTTTGTTGCTGAACTGACTGACAACGAAACGCCAAATGAAGCACAAGACATTGAACACACTGCAGGTAAAGGTCTTGGTATCTTCCTTGGTGGTATCGCGGTCGTGGTTTTTGTTGCCCTATTTGGTAAAACTCTTGGTCTTCTGCCTGACGGCGTTAAGATGTCTGTTGCTATTCAGTTCTTAATGCTTGCTGTTGGCGCGGTAATTCTACTAACCACTAAGATTCAACCGAAAAAAATCGTTCACAGTAACGTGTTCATTGCGGGTATGACGGCCGTGGTCATCATCTTTGGTATTGCCTGGATGAGTGAGACTATTATTACTCACCACGAAACCTATCTTATCGGTATGATCAGCGGTATTGTTGAGGCACATCCTTGGGCATTTGCCTTCGCTATGTTCGCAGTGTCTGTGTTCCTGAAGAGTCAGGCAGCGGTGCTAACTATCATGCTGCCACTTGGCTTCTCGCTTGGTATTCCGCCAAAAGTTCTCATCGGTGTGCTACCAGCATGTTATGCCTATTTCTTCTTCCCATTCTATCCAAGTGACCTTGCAGCAATCACTTTCGACAGAACAGGAACCACCAGAATCGGTAAATATGTACTGAATCATAGCTTCATTATTCCAGGATTCATTGCCGTAAGTTCCGCGACTATCATCGGTTACTTTATATCAATGACATTCAATTAATGACGGATATAAAAAGAAAACTCTGTTCCGCGTGCAGACTCCACACGGCGTAGAATAGGTTTAGGCTGATCGGTTCAATCCAATCAGCCTTTTTTCTTACTTGGGGTCAGCGAATATACGTTAAAAATATGTAATAATTCATTAATACTATGTCGCTGATATCAATACTCTAGATTCAAAACTACCATTATATGATATTGAGCGTTTTTTAAGATTCGTGAAGCGAAATGAAATTAAAGAATTACTTAACGTTAAGTACTGTTGCGGCAACTTCTTCTATCGTTATCATTGTAACGGTAGCACTTCTGTATCTTTTGCAACACTCTTATCACGAAGGGCTTAAAGCCCGTGGATTGGAATTGGGGGCAGTTATCGCTCATGACCCCATAGTCATTAATTCAGTCCGTGATAAAAATGAAGGGATGCCACAATATGTTCTTCAACATTATATCGAAAGTATTCGCAGTCGTACCGATGCATCATTCATCGTAGTTGTCGATAAAAATGCAATTCGCTTAAGTCATCCTGACGCTCTCAAAGTCGGCAAGAAGTTCGTTGGAAATGATATTCACCGAGCTCTTAGTCAAGGAGAGCAATACAGCACGATCGATACGGGATCACTTGGTAAGGCAATTCGTAATTTTGTTCCAGTCGTAATGAATGGAAAAGTTATAGGTGCCGTCTGTATCGGATATTTATCCGAACAAATCTCGGATATTTTACAAAAGCAGTTTATCCAAATAATCGTGCTAATCGCTGGTGTTTATTTAGTTGGTCTTTGCGTTACGGTTGCATTTTTGACCAAAATAAAGCGAACGTTCTTTGATTTTGAACCCGAATATATTGCCAATAAGTTCCGCGAACATGAAATGGTCTTTGATAGTATTCGTGATGCAATTATTGCAACCGATCAGGATATGAAAGTTACTCTGATTAACGACCGCGCCATGAAAATGTTATCGATGGGTATCTTAGATAGAGCTGATTTTATCGATCAATTATTATCACGATATAGCGTATCACTCAGCCATCTGATATTGCAGAATCCTGAGAAATTCCAGCAAGGGGAATTTTCCCTAGGCCATCAAACTTATCAAGCCGATATCTATCCTATCATCACGGCTAAAGGTTTACGCGGACATGTCATCGTATTTTTTGTTAAATCAACAGCAAATGACATGGAAAATGAACTTACCTATCTGAAAAATTATTCTGAATTACTCCGTAGTAAAACTCATGAATATTCCAATAAACTCAATGTATTATCAGGCATGTTGCAAATTGGGAAATACGATGAATGTATTGAATTTATTCAACAGGAAGCGGATGGATATCAGTCTATTATTAATCAAATTGTCCGTAGTATTGCCAATTCAGCGATAGCTGGATTATTGCTGGCAAAATTCAACAAAGCCTCTAGAATGGGCGTCCAATTTAAACTTGATAGTGATAGTAGCTTCTCTGCATATGAGAAAGATATTTCCGAAAAAGTTGTCACTATTCTGGGAAATTTAATTGATAATGCCCTATTAGCCGCGTGGGAAAACCGCCACCAACAGACAAACCCATTTGTATCGATCTATATAAGTGATCGTAGTAAACACATGATGATCGAAGTCGAAGATAATGGTGTGGGTGTTCCAAGCGACATAGAAGATAATATTTTAGAATTTGGAGTTACTTCTAAAAATACCGACGACCAAAATGGCGTGGGACTTTATTTAGTGAAACAACTGGTCGATTACATGAATGGCAGTATCGACTGGGAAAGAACAGAAGATAACTCAACCTTATTTAGTGTATACCTGGAAAAAAAAGTGGCCACAGATGAAAAATAAAACCAGAGTCATGATTTTGGAAGACGACGTTCGCGCAAGTTACACTCTAGAATCAACCGTCAATCATCATGGAAAATTTCAAGTTGTTGCCGTAAGCGAAACGTGCGCAGAAGCTATCGAACAATTTAAGCTGTATACACCCGATCTCGTTTTTGTCGACATTACTCTTCCGGACGGTAACGGTTTAAATGTGATAAAAAAACTGCGTGAACTGAGTGATTCATGTCATTTTATTATGACTACTGCGGTTAGAGAAACGACCGTGGTTGAGAAAGCGGTTCAGTTGGGTGTGATTGACTACTTGGTAAAACCGATTCGCATGTCTAGGGTCAATCAGGCATTAGATGATTATCTTAAATCCATTGAAACCTTTAGGAATAATGCCACTGTCGATCAGGCAGGTATTGATTCTCTATTGGGCAAAAATCCAACAACACAGACTCGACGAACTCCAAAAGGAATCGATACAGCGACCCTAGAAAGACTGCGTGATCGTATTAATGAACTTAGGTTGACAGAGTTCTCCGCAGAGGAAGTTGGTCAGATCATGGATTTCAGCCGTATTACAGCTCGGCGCTATCTTGAATACCTAGAATCAGAGGGAACGTTGAAGCTCGAACTTGACTACAACACTGGCGGTCGTCCCCGTCGGGTATACAAGATGCTTTAAGTTATTCATAGTTATACATAATTTAAATATGTATAAATAAATAACTGAAATTCGGCCATAATTTACAAACCAATGGTATACTAGCGCACCGATAAAGTTTTTACCGCTATTCATACCAATGGAGGTAAGTGGTGGTTAAGCCAATAACAAAAATAAACAAGCTTTATCGAGCAGCTAAAAAGCGATTACCTGTCGTTTATGCAACGTTGGCTGTCTCAATAATTGCTATAACGGTTGTCTTGAAATTCGGTTTAGGCGGTGCTGGTGTACTCGATACGCTTACCAGTTTTCACCATAATCTATTCTCGAAACAATATACCGAACAACAAGTCGTTGAACCAGATACTACCGTTGATGGTGCTCTACTCGATGTTGTGGGAGAAAACTTAACGCTTCATTCTGTTACGGAATAATCGTCAAGTTTTAGACACTACCGACCTCATTCAAAACAAAGTCTCTAAAAGCTTGGTTTGCACGAGATAGGTAGCTGTCTTTACGCCACGCTAAACTCAAATCTATTTCAAATGTTTCCGCAAATGGGCGCGTCACTATTTCATCGTCGTCTTGAATCGCCACCTGCCACATTGGCGAGATCGCATATCCCCGACGTATTACCGTTTTAATTAAGGGCAAAAGGTTACTGGTAAACGCGACTTTGGGTTTGATATTGACTTCACGACTTATCTTTTCGAGCAATGTGTGGTGGTAATAGCCTTTTCTGAATAACACTAATTCATGTGATAAAAAGTCTTCATAATCAATAACTTCTTTCTCTGCAAGCGGATGATCGTGGGCCATACACACAACCATTTCTTCTCGAATCAAACTTCCACTATCCAGTTCTTGAGTAAGATCTTTATCTGCGACAACCCCAAGCTCTAACTCTCCTTCGAGTAGCATTCGCCTGATATTACGTGTACCAGTATCGATAATATTTAATTCGAGATTGGGATATTGGTGCTTAAATCCCATTAACAAAGGTGGAAAATAATAAGAACCCAACATACTTGGTACGCCAATTTCAACTTGCCCTTGATCCAAGCCTTCCATTGCTTGCATTGCCAATTTAGCATCTTGAGCCTGCATTAAGATCTGGCGCGCATGAGAGACAAACTCATGCCCCGCTTTTGTTAATTCAATGCCGCGCTCTCGACGATTGAACAATGGCATTCTTAACTCCTGTTCCAACTTTTTAATACTGCTACTAATCGCTGGTTGGGCCAAATTAACAAAACGAGCTGCACCCGAGATGGAGCCCTGTTCCACCACGGCTACAAAGTGCTTTAACTGACGTAATTCCATATGCTCCAGATCCGTTAAGCTTATTTTTTGTTCATGTCAACAAATAATCTATGGGTATAAATTTTATCTATGGAATAGATAAATACAACATATTTTATTTATCCTTGCTCGATCGGTATTCTAAATGTGTAAACACATTCATATTAACAATTCAATTACATACTAAGTTGAGAGCAGTGAAAACAATACCGTCTTACAGTCGTTTCGTAATATCGATTTGCCTTTGTTCTATCGTTACTTTTTCCAACATATACTGGCTACAACCGCTTTTACCTGTTTTACAGAAAGAGTTCCAAATCACTTCACTCTCAGCTAACTTGGCAATGTCTGCGCCTTTACTGGGTATGGGATTAGGATTGTTAATATTTGCCAGTTGGTCTGACTCGATCGGCCGCTGTAAAATCCTTTTAGGCGGTACCGCTGCCGGATTGTTAGTTTCACTCGTATTACCATTCGTAGAGAATTATTCCTTTTTCCTCTCGTTACGCTTTTTACAAGGAATGTTTCTGGCAGTATGCCCTGCTCTAGCAGTACCACTTCTGGGCGAGGAGCTCAGAAAAAGTTGGCTTCCTGGAGCAGTTGGCTTTTATGTTGCGTCAAATACTATCGGCGGTATTAGCAGCCGTTTAATGGGCGGCGTCAGCGCGGAGCATTTAGGAGGCTGGCAGAATGCCGGTATTTTAATTGCGCTAATAACGACCATATTGTTTGTCGGTGTGTACTATTTGTTACCCAAACAGAAACATTTTAAGCCTGCACCGTTAAAAGTGACAGCATGCCTGAAAGCCTATGGATATCACCTTAAAAAACCACAGCTGTTACTACTTTATCTCCTAATAGGACTCGCGTTTGGCACGTTCGTTAACTTATCGAATTATCTGATGATAGTTCTTGGAGACTACCCGTATAACTTACCCAGTGATATTCGAAGCTTAATGTTTTTGACTCTGCTCGGCGGAACCACAAGTTCATCACTCGCAGGTAAATTCGCCAAAAAACACAGTCAGATAGCTGGCGTCATCCTGGGTATTTCGATGATGCTCATTGCTAATTTCATGATGAGCTGGGCCAACATTTATACTATGATTCTAGGCATGGTGCTGATTTCTATCGGATTTTTCTTTTGCCATGCGCAGGCAAGCACACTTATTGGTCGTAGCGTAACAAAGGCTAAAGGCAGTGCCCAAGCACTGTACAGCCTCTTTTACTACTCAGGCGCTAGTCTGGGTGTATTCTTCCTTGAACCTTTTTATCTACGTTGGGGATGGCATGGAGTCCTTGGAGCAACTCGAATCGCTTTAGCATTGTGTATTTTATTTGTCGTACTTTATCAATGGGTTGCTGTTTACCAGAAAAAACACTCTCATGTGATGTCGTAAAAACCGCTTGACCTTGTAGTTAACTTTAAGGTTTATACTTACCCCATATTCAATGATATTTATTTTCATTCTCGAATGTGGGGGGTCTAATGGATACACTCATCGCAATTGGTCACGCATTTCTTGAGTTGTGGCTGGATGCAGCTTTTTGGTTAGTCTTTGGTCTGATTATCGCTGGATTACTCAATTCCTTCATTAATAGCGAGAATATCGGACGTCACTTACAGGGAAGCGGAATCTGGCCAGCAATCAAGGCAGCAATTTTAGGTACGCCTTTACCACTTTGTTCCTGTGGTGTTATACCAGCAGCGGTAGGGTTACGACGCGCCGGTGCATCAAAAAGTGCCACCACAGCTTTTTTAATCTCAACGCCCGAAACCGGTGTTGATTCAATCGCTGTTTCTTATGCTCTACTCGGTCCATTTATGACGGTGATTCGTCCAATCGCTGCCATTTGCTCGGCTATAGCCGCTGCGGCTTTGGTTTTGCTCGGTGAAAAAACAGAGAAAGATTCAACCGCGTCCACTACATCATCTACTTCAACAACGTGCACTTCATCCTGCGGGTGTCATTCGTCTCAAAAACACGAGCACGAGCATAATCATCTTGCACAACCCGAAGGATCGTTTGCATCTCGATTATGGCAAGGGCAAAAATATGCATTCACTGAACTATTAGAAGATTTGTCAGTTTGGCTAATCGTTGGCTTGGTAATTTCAGCTATTGTCGTAGCATTAGTTCCTTACGATGCTCTGGCAGACATAAGCCGAGGACCAGGAGCAATGATCATTATGGCGTTAATAGGCGTACCCATGTACATATGCGCTTCAGCATCGACTCCTCTCGCCGCAGGCCTAATGCTTGCTGGAGTATCTCCGGGGGCAATTCTGGTATTTCTGCTTGCAGGACCAGCAACCAATATCGCCACCCTTGGCATAGTAAAAAAAGAGTTAGGCTGGCATGCTTTAGTGAGTTACTTGGTTGGTGTTATTGCGGTCGCTATTGGATTTGGCTACCTAACAAACTATCTAGTTGATGTATGGAATATTAATATCAGCAGTGAGTTAGCAAGCAGCGATAATCTAATGCCAACTTCAGTAGCCTGGATTGCAGCCATCTTTCTAGCTATTGTAGTAATAAAAGACGTGTGGAATAAAATAGCAGCTCGCTTATTCGCGAAAAAGGGTACGAGTTGCGGATGTCATAGCGATCATTGTCACTAGAATACACATCCTCGTACTCTGACTCATGCATCAGGCGTTAATATTAAAACGGGAATAGTGTATTAACGTCTGAGTGCACAAGCTCATGAAGAACTTTTAAGCCTGTTTCCAGTTGCTCATTGGTGCTTGCCGACATTAGAGATACCCTTACACTCTTGGTATCAACCCCAACACTATTAAAGTAAGTACCACTACTGACAACTACGTTACGATCTTTCGCCACCAGACTAAATCGCTCTGAAGTCCAATTCTCAGGTAACATCAACCAGCAATGAAAGCTGCTCTTTCCACCAGTGATATAGGGAAAGTATTTTCTGACGATTTCCTGACGCTCTATTGCGATCTTTCTTTGTGTCTTCGCCATATTAAACGCTTCACCACTCGAGATAAGCTCATTTGCGACCGCGTAATTAAAAGGTGAAGATAACCATATGTTTGTCCTTATGTGCGATTTTAGGGTTGCTAACAAGGGATCGGGCGCTTTTACAAAGCCACACCGTAGGGCTGGACTGATAGCTTTTGATAAGCTCGAAATATGCACAGCCCTATCATCAACCCAATTACTTATAGCGGGTAAGGGCGTCTCATTAAGAAATGCGTAGATATCATCTTCGATAAGCAAGCACTGTGAATTTTTTATCACTGCCGCTATTTTTGCTCTTCGCTCTTCAGACATGGTTACGGCGGTTGGATTCTGATGAGAAGGAACGACAACAACCATTGCAGGGTTAGAATCCCGAATCACTTTTTCTAATTCATCCGGTCTCATTCCATCATCGTCCATCGCAACCGGGATAATGGTACGCCGATACAGACTTGCCGCAGCAAGAATTCCAGGATAGGTCAACGCCTCTACAGCGATGACATCACCAGGCTTTGACAAGGCTATAATCGCAAGAGCTAGAGCATTTTGTGCACCATCAACAAGTAAAGTATTTTCGGCACTACCACCCTCAAGACCATAATTTTTCGCCCAAAGAACGCCGGCATTACGATGAACTTCGTGACCAGAATTTTCTGCATATCCCATTAATTCCGGTGTGAGAGAATTGGCACATGCCTGCATTGCAGCCGAAAGAGCAATAGCGTTTTCATTCATGCATGGCTGAAGAATCGATAAGTTTATCTCTCGGCTATTATCATTGGGATGTATGGCTTGACTAAGAGAGGAATGGCCACAAACAAATGTACCTCTACCGACAAAAGACTCTATCTTTTTCCGGTCAATTAGAAGCTTATATGCCTTAGAAACTGTAGCAGGCGTAGTATCAAGATCTTCCGCTAGCTCTTTGTGAGTAGGTAACTTGAAATTAGGTGGGTAATCACCGTTGGTAATTCTCTTTTCTATTACCGACGCTATCTTTTCAAATTTACTTTCGCTCACAATTCACCTTTTAAACAACGTCACATAAGTACAGTAATAATATCAGTTAAACTTACGTTAGCCAACGAGAGGACAAATGCTTAAAACGACATTGACATATGTTAATATTGGTGCATTAATATAGGAACAATAAGACTTAAATAATAGTTAACTTACATCAAGGAGAGAAGAATGAAGATTAATCAAGTTTCGTTTATTGGATTAGGCGTAATGGGTTATCCGATGGCAGGTCATTTACAGCATAATGGATGGGAAACATCGGTTTATAACCGCACAGAATCTAAGGCACAAAAATGGGCTGAAGAACACGGAGGTCATTGGTTTAAGACTCCCCTAGAGGCAGCATCTGGAAGTCAGATTGTCTTCATGTGTGTCGGTAATGATGACGATGTGCGGAGCGTAGTTTATGGTGATAACGGAATCCTGGAAGGTTTAGAACCTGGGTCTATTCTGGTTGACCACACAACAACCTCTGCATCGTTAGCGCTAGAGTTAAGCCATGCATGTGAAGCGAAAGGCATCCAGTTTGTTGATGCTCCCGTATCCGGCGGTCAAGCTGGAGCCGAAAATGGCGCATTGACCATTATGTGTGGTGGTGACAAGGCCGTATTTGCGACCATTCAACCAGTGATCGCCAGCTATGGAAAACAAGCCACACTTATGGGCAAAGTTGGTCAGGGTCAACGGTGTAAAATGGTCAACCAAATCTGCATTGCTGGTATTCTCAACGGTTTGAGCGAAGCAGTATTGCTGGCTCAAAAAGCAAATCTGGATATCGCCCAAGTTGTAGACGTCCTCCAACATGGTGCGGCAGGTTCTTGGCAGATGCAAAACCGCGCTGTCACAATGGCTCAAGAGAAGTTTGATTTCGGTTTTGCTATTGATTGGATGCGTAAAGATCTTGGCATTTGTTTAGACGAAGCCAAACAACATGGACTTGACCTGCCTCTTACAGAAAGTGTCGATAACCGCTATAAATCTTTACAACAAAAAGGTTTGGGAAGAATGGATACTTCTGTTCTAATAGAATCCTATAAAAACAATAAGTAAAACTTACTAACAAAATATGTCTTACTCCGTCGCTTAATTGATGCAGAATAAGAACATATGCATCAGTAAGCACGGAGGAGCAATGACAGTCGATTTTATTAACGGATTATTCTTAGTTGGTGCTCTCCTGATTTTGACCAGTATTGTCATAAGTCCGTTATCATCGCGTCTCGGAGTTCCTATTTTGGTCGTTTTTCTTGGCGTCGGCATGATGGCAGGTGAAGATGGACCAGGAAAAATTTTTTTTGATGATTATACCGTTGCTTACATAGTGAGTAACCTCGCTCTCGCCGTTATCCTTATAGACGGTGGTATGCGAACCAAGATGAGCAGTTTTAAAATTGCGCTCTGGCCATCGCTTTCACTTGCCACTATTGGTGTGGCGGTTACAACAGCACTAACTGGGATGATGGCTTCCTATTTATTTCATCTCTCTTGGCTAGAAGGACTACTGATTGGTGCGATAGTCGGCTCTACCGATGCATCCGCTGTATTTTCTTTATTAAAAGGAAAACAGATAAACCAACGTGTCGGTTCAACATTAGAAATTGAATCAGGCACAAATGACCCGATGGCCGTATTTCTCACGGTCACCTTGATCGCAATACTGGCATCTCAATCCATCGAATTAGACGGAAAAGATCTGAGTATTCAATTTATACAACAGTTTGGTGTCGGTGGTATTCTTGGAATCGGTGGCGGTTTTATATTGCGCAATATCATCAACAAAGCGACATTGCCGGAAGGCTTGTACTCTATTTTGGCTGTCAGTGGCGGGCTAAGTATTTTCTCCCTGAGTAATACCTTAGGCGGAAGTGGTATTTTATCAATCTACGTTGTGGGTTTGATTCTCGGCAATAAACCGACCCGTTCTAAGCATTCCATACTTAACGTTCTTGACGGAATGACTTGGTTAAGTCAGATAATCATGTTTATCGTTCTGGGGCTTCTTGCTACACCATCGGACCTGATACCCATTGCCTTACCCGCCATTATGCTCGCAGCATTTATGATTGTCATTGCTCGTCCAATCGCCGTGTGGCTTTGCTTAACGCCTTTTAAAAGCTTCAAAGCGCGTGAGAAATGGTTTATCTCTTGGGTAGGTTTAAGAGGAGCCGTGCCCATTATCTTAGCCGTATTTCCGATGATGGCCGGTCTTGAACATGCCCGTTTGTTTTTTAATATTGCGTTCTTCGTCGTTCTGGTCTCTCTTATCGTGCAGGGAGGGACGTTACCAAAAGCTCTCAAAATTGCCAAAGTAGAGCTTCCACCTAAACCACATCCTATTTTACGCACCGGTCTGGAATTGTATCCGGGTAGTGCCTGGGAAATGCTGGTTTACCAACTGAAAAGTGGGCGTTGGTATATCGGAGCACCGCTACGTAACCTTATTATGCCCGAAAATACACGCATCGCAGCTATCTATCGTGGGCAAACCTTATTGCACCCTTCAGGCAGTACCAAATTAGAGGCTGATGATATCGTCTGCGTCATTGCAGAAGAAAATGCCATGGATGAGCTGAGTAAACTCTTTACAGAATCACCTCAGCAACAATCTATTCGTCGATTCTTTGGTGATTTCTTCATTGATGTGAATACCAAAATTTCCGATATATCGCTTTACTATGGTCTGGATTTAGGTGATAACCCCGATGATATGACACTTAAACAGCTCGTTGATGAGCAGTTAGGGACATCACCAGTATTAGGCGACATGTTTGAATGGCAAGGTTTAAGCTGGATAATTGCGGATAGTGTAGACTGGAACGTTAAGACGGTAGGCTTGCGCCTACCGGATGAAGAGACACTAGAAGAAAACGAAACTAACGAGAAAGATTCTTAAGCGCCGTTTCCAGTTGCTGGATTCTGGATGTCGTTTTTTGTACGAGCTCCCCAATTTCTCCCGCCGACTCAGAAGAGCGAAACGCGAGCTTACGTACTTCATCAGCAACTACGGCGAAACCTCGTCCTTGATCCCCTGCCCGGGCAGCCTCAATAGCAGCATTGAGAGATAAAAGGTTAGTCTGCTCGGCTATACCATTGATGGTTGAGACAATATCAGCGATCTGGTTACTCGATTCGGTTAATGCCTGCATGGCTTCGTTAGTTGTGTCGCGGGCCGTCTTTTCAGCAGTCACATTTCTGACAAAAGCGGTGTAGCCTATTTGACCGTCGATTTCTATTTTGGACAAGGACAAGCTACCCCAGAGGGTTTTACCATCTTTTCGTTCGATCTTAACCTCACGTCGGGTACCAACGATCTTATCCTGACCTGTCCTTCTATTACTATTCACAAGGTCATCGTGTTGTGGCTGAATCGCATGAGGGACAAGCATCTTAACGTTTTTTCCTATTACCTCTTCTCGCGAGTATCCCCACAACTCTTCAGCGGCCCGATTAAAGAATGTCACTAAGTTATGAGGATCAATTGTAACAACGGCGTTTAATGCTTGTTCTAGCGTTTGGTTAATCGATTCTCGGCTTCTACGCTCTACAGAAATGTCTTTTACAAAGGCGGTATAGATTATCTTATTCGCTAGTTCTACTTTCGAGAGAGAAAGACTACCCCAGATAATCGAGCCATCTTTTCGCTCAATTTCCACTTCTCGGCTAGTACCAACGATCTTATCATGTCCCGTTCTACGGTTACTATTTACGTATTCATCGTGGTTATTTTGAAACATTCTTGGTACAAGCATCTTAACATTTTGGCCAACTACCTCAGATCGGTGATAACCCCACATGTTTTCTGCTGCAGAATTGAAAAACGTCACTAAATTATTTTCGTCGATTGTAACCACTGCATCCAGTGCCTGTTCGAGTGTTTGATTAATAATTTCGCGAGATTCACGTTCTACAGTCACGTCCTTAACAAAGGCCGTATAAATAATCGTTTTCCCCACGTTCACTTTGGAAAGCGACAAACTCCCCCAAACGTGCGACCCATTTTTACGGGTAATCTCAACTTCTCGACTGGTACCAACGATTTTATCCACACCCGTTTCACGGTTGCTATTCACATAATGATCATGGTTTGATTGAATTTGATGTGGCACAAGCATCTTGACGTTTTTGCCCAGGACTTCACTTCGTTGATAACCCCATAGCTTCTCTGCCGCGCGATTGAAAAACGTTACCATGTTGTTTTCATCAATTGTGACCACAGCGTCCAAAGCTTGTTCAAGGGTTTGGTTAATTCTTTCCTGCGCTTCTTTCTCCGCCGTAATGTCCGCTATCATCGCCGTATAAACATAGTCTCCACCGACTTTTACCTTGGTAAGCGACAACCGCCCCCATACAATATCGCCACTTTTGGTTTCTATCTCGACGTCGCGACTCGAGCCAACTATTTTATTTGCTCCACCCTGTCTATTAGCATTCACGAAGTTATCGTGGTTTGCCTGAAATACTTTGGGGACTAACATCTTTACATTCTTCCCCAACACTTCCTGCTGTGAATAACCCCAAAGTTCTTCCGCCGCTGTATTATAAAAGGTAATGCAGTTATTTTTATCGATACTTACAACAGCATCCAATGCTTTGAGCAAAATTTCTCGATACGCCTGTGCGGTCATATCGTTAGAGTTAAATAGTTTAGAGAACAACTGGCCCATATTTAAATCCATTAATCAATCATTTTTACCTATAAAGTATTAGCGGCATTTCACCAACTTACATAAGAAAAAATACAAAATGAGTTAAGAGATCGTGAGGTAGTTAGAAATAAATAAACTCGTCCTTTTTTACTATATATAAGCAATGTACGGACAGGGCGTGACTTAATGGCAAAGATGGATGAGCAAAGTTATTATGACAATCTCTCATGCCAATTTTCTCCATAACTCGTCTCGAAGGCGCATTTTGTATAGCTGTAAGAGAGTACACCGTATCAAATTCGAGTGTTTGAAAAGCGTATTGTAGAGTGGCTAATGCGGCCTCTGTAGCATAACCATTGCCCCAAAACTCTTGGGCCAAACGCCAACCAATTTCCACTCCTGGAGCAAAAGGTAAATCACTTTCCTCACCGTGCTCAAGTAATCCAACCATGCCGATAAGCCGATTTGATGCTTTAAGTTCAACCGCATAAAAACCCAGTTCACCTCTTTCAATCAACCTAAACATACGTTGGTACAAAGCATCACTTTGTTGTTCGGTCATTATCGACGGGAAAAATTGCATAACATTAGGATCGGAATTCATCTTGGCTAAGGAAAACTTATCTTCCTCTCTCCATTGCCTAATCCGCAATCTTGGAGTTTCTAGTTCAAAATTTATCATCACAAAACAACCATTTTTTATATGCAAAAAATACAAATCATTCAGCTTAAAAATAACCAGTTAATTCAAAGGAAAAAAGTGTAAAGTAAAAAATTATATTCCTGTTCAAGTTATGACCAATTGCTACAATTAAGGGGAGATAATGCAAGATAAACAGGAGATCAGTTATGAGTATCTTACCAGAAGACTCACTATCGGATGTTTATCGTTTGTTTGATCAAGCATGTCCGACACATCGACATAATTTTGCCAACGATTCCTTTCTTGAACCACGTATCGACGTAGTTGAAAAAGAAACCGCTTATGAAATCATCGCCGACCTGCCAGGAGTTGCCAGAGAAAATATTTCTGTTGATTGTAACGATGGGGTTTTAACTATTAAAGCTAAAGTCTCTCGCGAACTCGAAACTCAAGCAAATGATAAATTTCTTCATCAGGAACGCGTTCATGGAGACATGAAACGTATTATTTCGTTAGGAAATAATATAGATACTCGCGAGATATACGCGAAATATCACGATGGTGTTTTAGCCGTCTTTGTACCCAAGCAACGTGGGCACGCAGAGGAACACCATCATATTTCAATCAATTAATTAAATTACGGCACTGCTTTAGATGTGCCGTAATTTTTAAGCCGCTCTTAGTGTTCTGACAAAAGGTATGCCTTCTGCATCATAAGATACTTGGGCCTGAACACCATATACATCCTCAATCAGCTCTTTCGTCAACACATCGACGGGCTTCCCACACGCAACGACTTTTCCCTCTTTCAACACAATCAAATTATCTGCATACTGAGCTGCTAGATTCAAATCATGCAACACCATCAAAGCGATCCATTGGTAATGAGCGGTATTCTTAACTAAGTGACTGAGCAAAACCTGTTGAAAGTGTAAATCCAGAGCACTGACTGGCTCGTCGAGCATTAGGAATGCCGGTTTTTTCATTAGTGCTTGAGCAAATAGTATCATTTGACATTGGCCACCACTAAGCGTCCTTACATCCTGACTAGCAAGGTGCTCCAGACCCAGCTCACTTAAGGCATTAATTGCTTCATACATAAGTGATTCGTCAATACGATACGATAATGCATCAAGGCGTCCGAGCAATACCACTTCAAGCGCGGTTAGGCCGACATCAAGCCGAATATCTTGCGGCATATAACCAATATCTCTCCGCCAGAGATCCAGTTTCTTGTGTTCAAGAAAGTTCTGGTCAAATTGAATCGTTCCACCTTGAGCTCTTATATCACCGAATAGGGTTTTGAGTAATGTGCTTTTCCCCGTACCATTGGGACCGATGATGACATTAATCTCCCCCTTATTGAGGCGAAAGCTCATATTATCTGCAAGAACCAACTTATCTAATTGCACATAAAGATCGCTCACAGTCAGCATATTAGCGTTTCCCTAAAATGATAAGCCAGAAAAAAAACGGAACACCAATGATTGCAGTAACTATCCCAATAGGAAATAGAGCCCCAGGAACAATCACTTTTGACATCACAGATGCGCTTGACAACAAAAACGAGCCAATCAGGAACGAAAGGGGCAGGAAGAAACGTTGATCTTCTCCCACCAGCATTCTGGCGATATTGGGAGCAACGATACCAACAAAGCCTATTATTCCAACGAAACTGGTTACTGTCGCGGTAAGTATCGCAACAATGAACAGCACTCGTAATCTAAGTGCTGTCACATTAACACCTAAACTCTTTGCCCTTTCTTCACCAAGGCGTAGCGCTGTCAACTTCCAAGAATCCTTCAACAAAAAGAGGATACTCACCGTTGTAACCAGTGCAGTGATACTTAAGTTTACCCAAGTGGCCTTTGAAAGACTGCCGAACAACCAAAAGAGGATTTGCTGACTCAATTCAGGAGAGGCAATGAATTGCACCAGTGAAAGTAATGACTGAAATAAAAACAACAGAGCGATACCAGCAAGGATAAGTTGTCCTGACGTAATATGCCTCATCATCGCCATAGCAAAGAGAAAGCATGCCGACAGCATACAGCACACAAATGCCCCCAACGGTACCGCATAGTTTGAGTCAATACCTAAGGAACCCAGATACAAAACCAGCGCAGCACCGAAACCAGCCGCTGCCGCCATACCCAATGTGTATGGACTCGCCATTGAGTTATTCAATAGCGTCTGCATTTCTGCGCCACCAACACCCAACGCACCGCCTACAACAATTGCCATTAGCGCAATAGGTAAGCGTAAATTAGTCACAATCACCTGTGTCGTTGTATCTACTGGTGTGTCTAAACCAATAAAATTCAAAATCGCATAGATGACTTTGCTCACATTAAGCATTGATGGTCCAATCGCGACATCGAGGACAAAGGACAACATTAAGAACAAGCCGATTAAAACTAAAACCTTGGCTCTCTTCTTCTCACTTTTGCGCTGATTTTCGATCGCGAGTGCGATAGCTTCTGAGTTCATATAATTACTGACCGATATTTATTCTTCAAGCTTGATAGCAAAGGTCCCTTGTGGCTCAACTGGCAGATACTTTTTATAAAATGCCAAATAGGACTCTTCAGGGTTTAAATCTGTAAACGTGTCGGGATAAAGCGCTTTTGCTAAGTACTGAATCATACTTGCATCTAAGATAGATCGCGAGGCGCCCTGATAGATACCGTAGATACGGTGAGTTTTAACTGCAGGTAGTTCAGACCAGCCAGGGCGTTGAACAAACCCCGCCAATCGCTCTCTGGCGACTTGAGGGGAAATATTTTCACCCATTAACATCGCTCCAGCAGCAGAACTGGATTCCGTACCTGCGATAAAGACCACATCAGGTTTTGAAGCAATGACTTGTTCCGGATTGATCGGTCCCCACCATTCCACATATGGCGCAGCGATGTTCTCTGCACCGGCCATTTCAAGCATGGCTCCCCACATATTTTTCCCGTAGGTAAAACTGTATTCAGCTGGTCCTTTATTACCGAATTCAATATAAGCCTTTGGTTTCGTTTCAATATTCGCTAAACGTTGTTGTATTAAAGAAATGGCAGCTTCGTATTCGTGAGCGATTTGTTGGGCACGCTCTTCTTGTCCGGTAATTTTTCCTATAATTCTGGTGCTGGCTAAGTGACGACGTAACGTCTGGGCATTATAATCAACTACGATGATTTTAATACCAGCACTCTCTAACCTTTGTATATCACTTCCCAATCCTTGATACTGCCAATCGGCAAGAACTAAAACGTCAGGAACTAAACTAATCACTTTTTCGATGGAAAACGTTTGTGCTTCAACTTCCCCAACGTCAGGGATTTCTTTTAGTTTTGGGTTGTTGTTCGTGTATAAGGTCCAGCTAGCTGGGCGCCACTGCTCCCACGTTGCACGTGAAATACCAACAACGTGTTCAAACGACTCCTGACCACCTATGGCCATATAATCTTCAGCGTAAAAGCCAAGAACCACTCTTTGGGCGGGGACATCAATACTGATATCACGATCAAGAACATCGTGAATAGTTTTTATTTCTGCATGACTTAGTAATGGAGATAAACCAAGTAAAAGTGCTGACAACCTTTGTATTATTTTTATTTTCATTATTGTTTCTCATTCATAATTTTGAACAATCGTTGAGTAAGATCTCATGGAGATTATATACAAATAAAGATGAGAATCATTATTATTTTTATAACGTATGAACAAAACATTGAATTTGAATTATCGATGAAAGGATATGATAGGAAAAGGAGAGGAAAGTTGAGTATCTCCCGGGTAAGGAGCACGCGTGCGCACCCACATACCCAGGTGATATGATCATGCCTGCTGAAGTTGAGAGGTCGCTGGTTTTGAGATTGAACGCAACCTTAAACCGACATTACCCAGGACTAGTATGAAACCACCAATAATCTGATAACTATTTAATTCGATACCGAGTATGCTCCAGTTGATAATGGCAGCAAATACTGGGAACGTCATTTCAGCTAAAGTTGCCATATGCGCAGGCGTATCTTTTAATCCTAAATAGTAAAAACCCATACCTAGAAGACCGCTAATTACCGCCATCAGCGCGATGGAGCCACCAACACTATATGAGACAACGTGTACCTGCTCAGGCTGAAATAGTGAAAAAGTAAGCAACACTAAAAACCCGAATGCAAACCGTCCAGACATAATCGCATTAGCTGGCATCTTCTGATCAGATAGATACCGTCCACACACAGTCGCCATTCCCCAAGAAAATACGGCTAATAATGTGTAACCATAGCCAGATAAAGTATCAGTGCTGTTATTACTGTAGTGAAGATTGTGTAGAGAAAGAGCACTTATGTCCGGCCACATCATCACCAAGCTACCACCGATTATGAGCACAGACCAATAGAGAAAGTACGCTCGAATTCTCTCCTTCAAAAACCAGGCTGCGCCAAGAATAGCTACAATTGGCTGTAATTTCTGTAGCAGGATAACCACAGTTGGATTCAGATAGTGAAAGGCTTGTGTAAACGCCAATGTGCCAACAGCAGATCCTATTCCACCAATAAAAAACAAGCTTACAACGCTCATTGAATTCATATGGCGAAAATTGCTCCGATACTTCCATAGCAAAGGTGCGGTTAAAAATATCAAAGTCAAATGTTCATACAGAACAATTTCTAGAGTTGAGTAGCCTTGATTCAATAATGGATATCGAATCAACGTATCCAGTGCCCAGGTAAAGCACGCTACCATAATAAAGAATGTACCTGTCATCTTGATTTCTCCGTGTAAAAAGATGAACAGGGCGATGATTGAAATATCACACGTATATGCTCACAACACGTGAGTTGTGAGGTTTTCGTTCGATCTTCTTTCATCCGGACTATCACCGTCGGCTCTGGAATATCACCAGATCTGCTGACCCTGCTAGCTAAGGCTATCAGGCGCTCGCGGGCTGTTAAAAATATCGTTTTATAAACATTTCTAAATCACCGCCGGTAGGGAATTGCACCCTGCCCCGAAGTCGATTAACGCTAGTTAAATATGCGTTGAAAACACTTTATTACTATCGTTTTTAAAGTGCAACCAATCTCTTAAAAACTCAATCATAATTATTGAACATTAAAAAAAATAAAAAGTTTCAATTTTAGCTAAAAGTAATACCCCTCAATGAGCATCAGTAAATTTTTTATATTTTTAGCCTATATAGCGCCTACTTTTGCGTTAGATTAGTGACACCTTCAAATTAGGTTAATATTTTTCAAAAATATTCATATTCAAATTTTTCGAACATTCAGTGCTAATTTTTGCGCTCGATCCGTTAGATTCATCGCCGTAATATGAACCCATAGCGAAACAACGTCTCGCTACAAAATCAAATTTTAGGAGATATGAATATGAAAACTTTAGCAACAGTTGCAGCAGTATCCGCATTTGCCCTTGCAGCTCAAATTAATGCCGCGCCACTAGATGTAAACGTATTTACTCAAAGCAACCAAGCGCAAATCAAAGTAACTGAAAATGGTGCACCAGCTGCAAACGTTCCGGTAACAGTTAACGGCCTTAACACTCAACTGCTTAAAACATCAGATCAGGGCAGTATCGTCGTTACTAATTTTGATGACAACGCACGCACTTATACTTTCTCAGTGCAACAACCTGACGGAACAGTAACAGAAGCAAAACGCTTCCTAAGTCGCCAGCACTAAGTAAATAAGATTTAAACAAAATAAATAAATTTAAATAACAAGAATTCCGGAGAATTATCATGAAAACTATTACAACAATCGCAGCTATTTCAGCTCTAGGTTTAGCATCTCAAGTTATGGCCGCTCCACTTCATATGAGTATTTACACTCAAGGAAATCAAGCGGAAGTCATCGTTACTGAAGATGGTCAACCAGCAGCAGGCGTGCCAGTAACGGTTGAGGGGCTAAATACCCAAGTTCTAAAAACCTCAGAACACGGTAATGTCATAGTAAGTAACTTTGACGACAATGCGCGCACATACACATTTTCTGTTGAACAGCAGGATGGCTCTGTTATCGAAACAAAACGCTTCCTAAGCCGTCAACACTAATTAAATAAACAACAATTTAAAAGAATAAGCAAACAAGAATTCTAGGAGTATCATTATGAAAACTTTAGCAACAATCGTGGCAGTATCTGCATTAGGTTTGGCATCACAAGTGATGGCGGCTCCACTCCATATGAGTATTTATACTCAAGGAAATCAAGCTCAAATCGTCGTTACAGAAGATGGCCAACCTGCATCAGGCATACCAGTCACCGTTAGTGGCGTAAATGCCCAGATACTCAAAACATCCGAGCAAGGCGACGTGGTAATCACTAATTTTGACGATAACGCTCGCTCATATACTTTTTCAGTTCAACAGCCAGACGGTAGCGTTACCGAAACAAAACGTTTTCTTAGCCGCCAACACTAAGAAAAAACCAGTCTGGGACTTATAGCAGTGGCGCGAATGAGCGCGCCTTCTGCTTTTAAAAAATAAAGTTCATGCCAATCATAGCACCAAAGAAATGATCGGTATCGACCATTGGGCTATCAGTCACTTCACTATCTAACCAATTGTAACGACCATTGACGAACAAACTTACGTTTTTAGTGAGAAACACGTTCGCACCTAATTCAGCATAAGTAATTGCAGAACCATCCGGATGATATTGATTCAGACCAGAACGTGCTGCTTCTCCTGCATTAATGCCGTAATAATGGTTATTTAAATCTTCATTAAACCAATTCACACCAAAACCGGGAGTTATCGTAATTCGCTGCGATAGTTGGAATCGTTTTTGATAACCAAGATCGGCTTTCCAACCTCCATCTGTTTTATCAAGAAAATCGGCAGAAAGAGTAGCAGAAATACTACCAAGAAATGGGTCAGTATAACGGTAGCCAACATCGACCATCCCGGTACTATCACGATCATCCAATTGCTGTAACTGAATATCATCGGAGTCACTAGCATCAAAGTCTTTGGGGAAATAGGAAACACCCAAAGTGACAGCGCTATAATCTCCCTTTAGTAGGAATACGCCACCGGAGACGCCATGGAAATAGAGCAGATCATCTTCATAGTTGATAACGGGTAATGCAATCGCATCACCATCATAATCTTTATACTCAGATTGACCGAAGCCGATTCCTGCACCAATAGAACCATTGGCCAACGTATTAGCAGCATAGAGGACAGAAATAGTCAGAAAAGATAGGCGTAATCCTCTGCTGCTCGTAAGACGTTTTATCATTTTATTTTCTCTACTTAATTAACCACTGAATCAAAGCAATCTGTATTTATACAGTTCCCCTCCCCCACTCTAGCACTCAGTTCTTCCAGTCGCACCCCAAGTATCAAGTTCTTACATGAATTTGATATTACGTAACCCATTATGTTTGTTTAAAAATAAAAAATCCGGGTAATACCCGGATTTTTAAAAAAGCTAAAGCTATCACGCTTTATAGTGAGCCAGCCAATGAGCATAAGGTGCTGGCAATGTTTTCCATGCAGCATCATCTACATTGAGCTCCTTAGCCAGCTTGTAAGCATAATGCGGATCGGCCAGGTGAGCATGCCCCATCATAACAAGATCCATTTGACCTTCAGCCACAGCTTTCGCTGCATTTTGCGGATCATCCATCCCCCACGCGGTTGTCACTGGTAAGCCCGTTTCCTTGCGTACCCGCTCTGCGATTGGTGCCATAAATGCAGGACCCCAAGGTACGTTCGCATCAGGAGTTGAAAAACCTAAACTAACACTTAAGAATTCCAGTCCAAGTGCTTTCATTTCATTGATAGTTGTGATGGCTTCTTGCATCGTTTCTTCATCACGACCATCAAACTCGATCACACCTAATCGTGCGGTCAATGGTAAATCTTCTGGCCAAACGGCTCTCACGGCTTTAACAGTTTCAAGTAGAAAACGGCTGCGTCCTTTGAGATCGCCTCCATATTCATCAGTACGTTTGTTGGCATGCACTGACAAAAAGCTTTGCGCTAAGTAACCGTGAGCAAAATGCAGTTCTAACCATTCGAAGCCAGCATCACGTGCACGGATGGCTCCATCGACAAAATCCTTTTGGATACGATGGATTTCATCAACTGTCAGCTCTTTAGGAACTTTCGGTAAGTTTGCTCCAAATGCGACAGCTGACGGCGATAGCGTTGGCCATCCGTTTGGTTCGCCTTCAGGAATGTGATCGTCGCCTTCCCAAGGAATATTGGCACTGGCTTTTCTTCCCGCATGGCCAATTTGGATCCCTGCGATACTGCCATTTTCTTTAATACTTTTAGCAATATTCGATAACGCGGTGGCTTGCTCATCATTCCAAATGCCTAAACATTTAGGACTGATTCGCCCCTCAGGAGAAACCGCTGTCGCTTCAACAATAACAAGACCTGCGCCACCGCGGGCCAAACCAGTGTAGTGCACATCATGCCACTGATTTGCCATACCCTCTTCCGCGCTATATTGGCACATTGGTGGAACAGCGATTCTGTTTTTTAACGTTACAGATTTAAGCTTAAACGGGTCAAATAAAGACGCCATATCAATCTCTCCTTGCTTGCGATAATTAGATACTATTTCCGACATTCTATAGTGGAAAAAAGGATTGATAAACAGGCATTTTATCTATAGTTTGTAGACATAAATTCTTCAATTATATTGAAATGGCCTCTAGCATGGCAAATCTACAGTCTGAATCACTCAATGGTGTTATTACGTTTGTTACTGCGGCAAGATGCGCGAGCTTTACAGAAGCATCCGAAATTCTTGGCATATCAAAATCCGCTGTGGGCAAAGCGATTGCCCGACTTGAAGCTCGCCTAGATGTGAAGCTTTTTCATCGAACAACTCGTAAAATATCTCTTACTGCAGATGGTGAAGCCTACTTTCTTGCCTGCTCTAATGCACTAAATGAGATATCTTCCGCTGAGAGTAGTCTGGGTTCTTCGTCTCTCAATCCGTCAGGGAGACTAAGAATCGATATGCCGGTAGCGTATGGCAAACGTGTAATACTACCTATTCTTATCGATATTGCTCAGGATTATCCCGATCTTGAATATACAGTCACCTTCACTGATCACTTGATAGATCCGATTGATGAAGGTGTTGATTTAGCTATCCGCTTGGGTGATTTGGGCTCTACATCTGGACTTGTAGCGAAAAAAATATACAGCGAACGATGGTTGATTTGCGGTTCGCCAACCTATTTCAGTCAGCATGACAAACCCAAAAACCTTGGAGAGCTCAGCCAGCACAAATGTATTGTCGGCTACAGACGTAATCAGCCTCTGACATGGAAAGTTAATCAGAACGGTGAGAACAGTCGTATTTCACCACCAGCAACTTACCAACTTGGCGACGGTGATGCGATTATACAAACCACGCTCTCTGGACTCGGCTTATGTCAGATGCCAGAAACCATACTAAAACCCCACATTGAGCGTGGTGAACTTATTTCTGTATTAGAGGAATACTGTTGCGATCCTGTCAATGTATACGCTGTTTGGCCTCAGACAGCTCACCTAAGACCTAAAGTCCGACATGTCGTCGATGTATTGGTTGATTTAGGTCACAAAGGCGCGCTCAGAGCATAGATACGGCGTACGGAAAGAGTCTATTGACGAAAAGTTGATTGTTTCCATGTACATATCAGATTTATAGTAATTTCCATTCCAATGATGAATGAGGTCTCCACAATGTATAAATTTGTTATTACAATTCAACTTCAACCCAATACTCTTGAAAAAATCCTAGCAAAAGCACCTGAAGCTCAAGCAAACACTCGTGCAGAAGACGGATGTATTTCTTATGACTTCTTTACCTGTACTGATGACCCAGACAAGCTCGTCTTTATTGAAACATGGAAAACAAAAGAAGCGCACGAATGGCATTGCGAGCAGGGTTATACTAAAGAGTTCATTGCTTTTCATGAGCAGTTCCACAAATCGTTTAAATTAGAAACTATCAACATTGCTGACTAGAATTAACGATTCGAAATGCCTAGGCAGAGCCAATTGAGACTCTGCCTTACGCCGTTATTCAGATACAGCAAAACGTTCAGTAAAGGCGTTGCCTTCCTCTTTCACAATCTTTTTAATCAACACAGAGACGTCTCTATCGTCTTTTATTCCGTCGTTTTCAATTTCGCATAAGAAGCCATATCTGATAATGTATGCATTAAAACGAATACAATAGACGCTGTGTAACTCACCCTATTGAGGTTTAAAAATATGGACATTTTACTTCCATCAGGAAGAACGATTCCCAATATAGGTTTGGGAACTTGGTATATGGGAGAAAGCCGAAGCTCGAGAAAACAGGAAGTAGCCGCTTTGCGTTATGGCATTGAATACGGTGCTCGTTTAATCGATACCGCGGAAATGTACGGTGAAGGAGAAGCCGAGAAAATTGTTGCTGAGGCAATGAAAGGATATCGAGACCAAGTATATCTGGTAAGTAAGTTTTATCCTTATCACGCAGGTAAAAACGATGTGATAAAAGCCTGTGAACGAAGTTTGAAACGCCTTAACACTGATTGTATTGATCTCTATCTATTGCACTGGATGAGCACTGTCCCTTTTGAAGAAACCTTGGAAGCCCTTTATCAACTACAGGACGAGGGTAAGATTAAAGATTACGGTGTCAGCAATCTAGACACGGATGAATTCAAACATTTTTGTCAGGTTGATGTACGTGGTGACTGTGCAACCAATCAAGTATTATATAACCTAGCTCATCGAGAGCCCGAATGGGCGTTAAAGCCTTATTGCGATCGACGCAATATTTCGATGATGGCTTATTGCCCTCTCGATCAAGGCTCTTTGGCGAAAGACCCAGAAATAATTGATATTGCTCGTAATCATAAGGCGACTCAGGCACAAATTTGTCTTGCTTGGCTGATGGCACAGAAAGGCGTCATAGCGATTCCAAAATCAAGCCACAATGTGCGCGTTAAAGAAAACCTTGATGCCTCATTAATCGAACTCACCGAAGAAGAAATGACGCTACTGGACAGTCGTTTTCCTGCGCCAATTTCAAGCTGCAGTATAGCGATTCGTTAAAAACTATTCATACAAAAAGTACAGGCCATTCTCAATGACCTGTATCAATCAACTTGTTCGAAAAATCTGTTGATGATAGACAGCTATCTATCATTCACTCACTTCATTTTGCTTGGTATTTTTACATCAAGTTGCATAGATAGTGAGAATCCATATGAGAGCATTAATTCGATTTACTGATAACATTTTTAGTCACGATGATTTGGGTAAAGCCATATTACGTATTAGTTTCGGTGTGATGTTCCTACTGCATGGGATACACAAAATTTATGGTGGCACAGCCTTCATTCAGGGACTATTTGTCCAGAAAGGCTTACCCGGATTTTTCGCCTATGGTGTTTATCTAGGCGAAGTTATCGTTCCTATACTTATTATCATTGGCCTATTTACTCGTTTGGCCTCAATCATTTGGATTGGCACTGGTCTTGTTGTTATCTGGCTAATGCACTCGGAGAACCTGTTCACTTTAAATAAGTTAGGAGCGTGGACAGCAGAAGGTATTGGCGTGTATTTATTTGCCGCTATTGCCCTTTTATTCTTAGGTGCAGGAAAGTATTCCTTTGATGCTAAAGCTCAGAGAAACCATCTTTAAAATTTGATAGTTTATTGTTAATGTGTCGTTATAAAACTTTTATAGCGACACAATATCATGAAAATATTCAGTAACTTTGAAAGCGGTAATATCAACGTCGTTAGAGCGGATTCGCCCGACAATATCGAACTCACAATCCCTGCTGATAACCAATCGGACTTTGCCCAATGGTTTCATTTTCGTCTCGAATCAACCGCACAACTACCCCACGCCATCAGGATTCTTAATCTGTCTAAGTCGGCTTATCCCGATGGTTGGAAAGGATATGATGTTGTCGCCTCTTATGATCGCGAAGAATGGTTTCGTATTCCGGCCGAATTTGATGGTGATACACTGAGTTTCAATGTAATACCTGAATACAGTTCGATCTATTTCGCTTACTTTGCACCTTACAGCTATGATCGACATCTAGACTTGCTTCATCAAGCTCAGATGAATCACCTCTGTAAACTTGAGACACTCGGTCAAACGCTGGATGGCAATGACATGAGTCTCCTAACGATTGGCGAGCCTGATAGCGCGAAAAAAAACATCTGGATAACAGCACGCCAACACCCCGGAGAAACGATGGCAGAGTGGTTTGTTGAAGGTTTACTGCAGCGACTGCTCGATGATACAGATACTGTGTCTCATGCCATACTCGATCACGCCTGTTTTCATATTGTTCCCAATATGAATCCTGACG
The DNA here is from genome assembly GCF_003856525.1 of Vibrio viridaestus. GTDB lineage: Bacteria > Pseudomonadota > Gammaproteobacteria > Enterobacterales > Vibrionaceae > Vibrio > Vibrio viridaestus. Next base: position 740,293 of record NZ_RJVQ01000002.1, on the reverse strand, counting down.
GCAGTATTCGTGGTCACCTAAGGACAAACGCAATTGGGGTTAATTTGAATCGAGAGTGGCAGACACCTTCGTTAGATAAAAGCCCAGAGGTATTTTATGTTCGGGAACGTATGCTCGCTACTGGAGTTGATATGTTTCTAGATATCCATGGTGATGAGGCCATTCCGTACAACTTTGTCGCTGGCGCTGAAGGCGTACCCTCTTATAACGCTCGCATAGCGAACTTGGAAGAATTGTTTAAATCGGCTCTCCTTACTATTACACCAGAATTTCAGGATGAAATGGGTTATCCCCAAAATGCGCCAGGTACTGCAAATTTAACCGTGGGTTCAAAGTGGGTTGCAGAGCAATTTAAGTGTCTTTCTTATACGATAGAAATGCCGTTTAAAGACCATCTTCTTCATCCAGATGAATTTTATGGTTGGTCTCCAGAAAGAAGCGTTGCTTTCGGCCAAGATGTTCTAGCAGCCATAAGAGCCATTGTGAATCAACTTTAGCTTGAATTAGAAAAGCCAGAGCAAAACACTCTGGCTTTTCCAATTAGTATAGAAACTAAATATGCGCTGCGGATCCTTTCGCAGCTACTGATGCTCCGTCTGCCGCTTTTTTACCATTTTGTGTGGTATCCGAAGGGTATTCACCGATCTCGCTAACAGTATGAAAATCAGGATATGAGTTCGCGCCATGCTCAGAAAGATCCAAACCTGCTAATTCTTCACTGCGAGACACTCTCATACCAACAATGGCATCGATGGCTTTAAACAAAATCATGCCAGTACCAAATGCCCAGATAAAGCAGGCGACTATACCGATAAGCTGAACACCTACGACTGAAAGAGAGAAGCCACCTTGGTCGAAGATACCCGCAGCCAGAGTTCCCCATGCGCCACACACACCATGTGCAGACACGGCGCCAACAGGATCATCTATTTTCATTTTATCGAGAGTCAGTACCGATACGACAACCAGAATACCAGCGACAATACCAATTATAACGGCTGAAATTGGAGAAACGTTTGCACAGCCAGCAGTAATACCAACCAAACCGGCTAACGCACCATTGAGTGTCATCCCAACATCACTTTTACCAAAGCGAATCCATGTATAAAACATAGCCGAAATAGAACCAGACGCTGCCGCTAACGTTGTAGTCACAGCAATTGACGCAATCGAGCTATCACCCGTGGTAGTTGAACCAGGGTTAAATCCATACCAGCCGAACCATAGTAGAAAGACACCTAATGCTGCTAGTGGAATATTATGACCAGGAATCGCTTTGCTTTTGCCTTTCGCATCGTATTTACCCAATCTCGGACCTACGACAATTGCGCCAGCCAAAGCTAACCAGCCACCCATTGAGTGAACGACAGTTGAACCAGCAAAATCGATAAAACCAAGATTTTCTAACCAGCCTTGTCCGTGGTATAGACTTCCCCATGCCCAACTACCGAATACAGGGTAAATAATCGCAGAAACAAATACTGAGTAAATCAGGTAAGCACCAAATTTAGTGCGTTCGGCAACGGCACCAGAGATAATAGTGGCAGCAGTTGCACAGAAGACTACCTGGAACATCCAAAATGCATAATTCCAAGCCTGATCATCGCCTGTTGCACCGCTAAAGAAGAAATCTGAGGTACCAAAGAGTCCATTGGACACGCCGAACATTAATCCAAACCCAACCGCCCAAAAAGCAAGAGAACCGATACAAAAGTCCATCATGTTTTTCATCATTATGTTTGCAGCATTTTTCGCACGGGTTAACCCTGTTTCCACCATAGCAAACCCTGCTTGCATCAAAAACACTAGAAATGCAGCCACTAATGTCCAAACAAAATTGAGGTTGGTTTGTACAGCATCCGCTGTGATCGGATCATCAGCGAAACTTAGCACTGGCCAGCATAATGCACTGCCAATTAATATCCTTTTAATTATTACATTCATCACTATAAGCCTCGTAATTAATAAATAATAGTTATCTAATTATTCCCTTACTCAAAAGTGAAATGCATACTTAGTTCCATGGTTTTTAAGTATAAATTTAAGTCTTGGAAATTAATTCGGTTTAAATTTTGATAAGAAAAATTAATAGATATATAAATAGCTTAGCGATGAAACAGGCATTAATTACCCATACAAAAATTAATGTTTTATTCAATATTTTCTTTGTCGACTTTGTAACAAATGGAAGTAATCGCACAAATATGGATCATTTCTTTTGTCATATGCACTACAAAATCACTCGAGAAGAATGGGAATGAAAAGTTTTTCAAAGAATTAACCTCATCATTACCACCGGAGGTATACTGTAATTTCAGTACAGCATGTTTGTTCGTAATAGGGACTAATAACAGTGTGTAAACACGAGCAAGGTGATCATTTTGAAGAAAATAGCACTGCCTGTGAAATGTGTGATTGGGTCAATGAAATATCCGAGATGGAAACGGGTGTTCGCCTAAAGTGTGAACGATGTGGGCACGTTATCTATACTCATTACGCCCAATTATCACTCCAGCTATGGCTCAATAGTGGTTGTGCATTACTCATGTTTTTCCTCTCATTCTGTTTTAATTTTCTTGGTTTCTCCGCTAACGGTGCATCGAGAGAAATTTCATTGATCGAATGTATTGTTAACTTATCCGTTGAACATCATCCCGTTCTTGGCATTATTGTTACGCTCCCATTGCTGGTTTTCCCTTTTTTGTACCTAGCTTTTGTCATCGCCCTACTTTTTCTGATTAAAACACACCAACATGTACCACAACGTTTTAAGCGTTTGGTGCACTGGTTAGAGAATCTCAAGCCCTGGTTAATGGCGGATGTGTTTCTTTTAGGCGGCCTCGTTGCTCTCATCAAGCTAAAGAGTCTGGCTCAAATTGAGCTCGGCTATTCATTTTGGGCATTTTGTCTCTTTGCTATCTTGTTGATAAGAGTCGTTTCACTGGTCGATAAGCGTTGGTTCTGGAATCAATTGGAAGGTAAAAGCGATTACATAGTCACACACGAAGGTACAGCACAAGAGCAGGATCTCATTGGTTGTCATTACTGCGGTGCACTGGTTAAAGGCGATGCTCACAGTTGTCCGCGATGTAACCATGTCCTTCATGTGCGTAAAAATAACAGTCTGACAAGAACCGTCGCCCTATTATTGGCGGCGTGTGTACTTTATATCCCAGCGAACGCCTACCCAATCATGATAACGACATTTTTAGGGCAATCTGAACCTTCAACAATTATTGGAGGTATTGTGATGCTATGGGGTATGCACTCCTACCCAGTCGCGTTGATTATTTTAGCCGCGAGTATTATTGTGCCATTAGCTAAGATATTGTCATTGCTATGGTTATGCTGGAATACCAAATTTCAAACGGATATTACGCCCGAACGAAAGCAAACGGTTTATCACATTACTGAATTCGTCGGTAAGTGGTCGATGGTTGATGTATTTGTCGTGGCGATACTAGCCGCTCTAGTTCAGCTAGGAACATTAATGAATATTATCCCAGGCAAGGCAGCGCTCTCATTTTCATTGGTAGTAATATTAACCATGCTTGCAGCATTTAGCTTTGACCCCCGTTTAATTTGGGACACTCAGGAGAATAATGATGCCCCAGAAAAGTAATCTAGAATCAACCAAACGTTTTCATTTCAATTCAATTTGGTTTGTTCCGATCATTGCCGTCATCGTGGCGGCTTGGATGCTCTATTCTGACTGGTCAGAACGTGGAGTAGAGATTACCATTGTCGCCCATGATGCTGATGGATTAGAAGCGGGAAAAACTAAGATCAAAGCACGCAATATCGACCTTGGCGAAGTCACAAGCATTCGTCTAAGCGATGACTATTCAAACGCTGTTATCACCGTAAGAATGCAGAAAGAAGCGAATAAGCTTTTAACTGAAAATACCAAGTTTTGGGTAGTAAAGCCGCGAGTTGGTAAGGAAGGTATCAGTGGTTTAGGAACCCTATTGTCTGGTTCATACATCAACATGCAGCCAAGTAATAGCGGTAAAGAAAAAGAACATTTCAAGATGCTGGATCAGCCACCTCTATCCACTACAGATGATAAAGGTATTCGTATTCGCCTTTTCTCCACTGACAATTCAAAAATGGAAGTAGGAAGTCCCGTTCATTTCCGAGGCTACGAAGTCGGTTATGTAGAAAAAGTCGGCTTTGATATCAAACGCAGTGCGATTACCTACCGTCTTTTTATTAAGGCACCGTACGACTCACTGGTCAATAATACCATCCAGTTTTGGATGACGCCTGGACTTTCGATTAAAGGCTCGGCTAAAGGGCTCGAGGTTAAAATGGACTCTCTAGAAACCTTCGTCTCCGGTGGTATCAGCTTCGGTTCTACCGACACAAATGCTATTCCGAAAAAAGTCGATGATCTTACTGAGTTTCAGCTTTTCAACACGGAAGAGGACGCTATAAACCACCGCTATGATGAACACATTAGTTACATCGCACTGTTTAAAGGCAGTATCGCTGGTCTCGATCCGGGAGCACCTGTTGAATTCAACGGTATTCGCATTGGTACCGTTGCAGAAGTGCCTTTTAGCGGAATGACGTTAGACTCGTTATCAAATTCAACAACACCACATATTCCGGTTCTGATTAACCTAGAACCACAACGCTTTAGTACTCGTTTTAAAACAGCCGAATTAACTAAAAGCCAGTGGAATAAAAGGATGATTGAAGGGTTTAAAGCTGGCGTAAGAGCAACCCTCTCAAGTAGCAACCTACTAACTGGCTCTAAAATGATTACCTTAAGTTTTATAAAGCCAGAAAAAGATTATAAGATGCAGTATTACGATAATTATCCAGTGTTCCCAACAACCAACGATACACTGGCGTCGATGCAGCATAAAGTCGAAGATATGCTCGATATGCTCTCAAGTCTGCCTTTAGATAAATCAGTCAGTGAACTCAACAACACGTTGGCCAATGCGTCAAAAGCAATGGGCTCTTTGACGGATATTAGTGACAAAGTTGATAAACTGCTGGCGCAAAAAGAAACGCAGGCACTTCCAGCACAACTGCAACAATCTCTAGATTCATTGAACAAAACTCTGCAAACCTATCAGGCTCAAGGCGAAGTGGGTCAGAACCTAAACCAGAGCCTAATGATTCTAAGACAAGATTTGGAGGATTTACAGCCAGTTATCCAACAGCTAAAACAGAAACCCAATTCTCTTATCTTTGGTAAACCCATTATTTCCGACGAAGAGCCAAAGGCAGCGAAATAGGCAGGACGATATGACAAATCTAATCAAACAAATCTCAGCGTTATTGTGTATCGTTCTTTTGTCTGCATGTTCTAGTAACGAACAAGTAACAACGCCACAATATTTACTCCCTTATCCAGCGAAGGTGGAGGCAAGTCAACAAAGTACTGACGTTAAAACGATTCGCCTCAAGTCAATTTCAGTCCCGAACTATTTGCAAAAGCAAAATATTGTTCTAGTCAACGATGATGGACAAGTTTATCAGGCAGTCAATCACTTATGGGCTGAATCTTTAGAGCATCAGCTCGAACAAATGACCTTAACTTATTTGGCGACTCGGCTCCCAACAATTGACTGGTTAGCACCATCGCAATATCAGGTTTCTTCAGACTATATGACGATTAATGTTGAGAAATTTTATGCGAGTCAAGTTGGTCAGGTCACGGTGTCTGGCTATTGGAGTATTTGGTCTAAAGACAATACACAAATTCTACAGAAACGCTTTTACTATACTTCAGAAATGAGTCAGGACGGCTATCTAGCCATGAGTAAAACACTATCACATACCTGGTTCCAGTTTGTGTTGGAAAATATCATCGGCCAAATAACGAGATTACAACCTATTGATTAAGCAAAGCCTTCTTCACATCATCGATGGGATCAAATAAATTGACGATAAATGCTCAAAAATTAGTCAAGCAATTGGCGATTTAGCCGATTAATAATTGAGCAACAAAAATGAGGGCGAAATTGTGAATGTATCGCAATTGCAGCAAGTAATCGGAACTAATGTTCCTTTTACTAATCGGTCGTCAAATAACTCAGGCACGGGTTCAGGTGTACCAAACAGACCTGAATCGTTACATCGTGATCATCCGATTCATGAAGATAGTGTCGATACTAATGACCCGGTATTACAACAAAGTACAGTATCTTATTTGAACAAATTACTCGAATTTCATGGCCTTGCTATGCAAGCGGAATTGAGTAATACCAATGGACAAACGTATATTTCACTCAGTGATATGTCCACAGGAGATCTAATAAAAAGACTGAAAATAGAAGATGTCATACACAGCTTAATGTATGGGGATCACTCTATGGTTAATCTGACTGTCTAGAACTGGCAGTCAGTTTACGAAATTGAGCCGCGTAATGTACCGGCGTAATTCCAACACGGCGTTTAAAGACTTTGCCAAACGCCGTCTGACTGTCATAGCCGACATCTAATGAGGCTTCTAAAATGCTCATTCCCTGTGCAATGAGAATCATCGCTTCAGATATTCGATAATTTCTCAGCCATTCACCAAAACTCGTTCCCAAGGTATCTTTAAAAATTCTCGAGACCTGTCGAGCTGATAATCCGATTCGGATGCAGAAGGAAACGCAACCTCTATTTCCTTAAAACCAATATGAATCAAATGATTGAAAAAACGCAGCTTATCGTTGTTAGTCATTGGTGTTGCGAGAGCTTGATTGCCATCTCTTAAATCAGTGGAACACCATCTTGGCGCCTGATGTATCCGCTTTCCAGGCCAGATCCTTTGAGGGAACTCGATAATTTCTGCAGGTACGTATTTACGGTGAGTTTGCATGACTTTACGCTTCTTCTAGTGGTAACGAACCACAAGATTAATCACTCAGAAGCACTAATTCTCGCTTAGTTTGGACATCAATGCTGCCAAGACAGACATAAAGGGTTTAGCCTGCCCTACACGTGGTTAGCTAGCATTTCATTTACGCAATTGCGACCACTATCTTTTGCACGATACAGAGCTTGATCTGCACAATTAAAAAACTCATTAATACGTTCGGTAGATTCCAGCATTACATAGCCAATACTGACCGTTATGTTCAACGGTAACTCATCCATTTCTTTAAAATTCATCTCAATATCCGAGCGAATACGATCCAAGTGAATTTGAGCAACTTCGCTGCTTGTCCAGGGCGCGTATATAATGAACTCTTCTCCCCCATATCGGGCAAGAATACAGTCATCATTTAATTGCTTATCGATAAATTTCGCGACACTTTTGATCGCTTTATCACCAATATGATGCCCATAGTTGTCATTGACGCGCTTAAAATAGTCAATGTCAATAATTGCTACTGTTGCTTTACCGCTACTAACTTGAGCTAATTTATTAATTTCTTCTCGAAAATATCGTCGATTATAGATACCCGTCAATTCATCACGAATGGAACGCAGATAATGTAAGTGTGCTTCATCAAATAGAAACAGCGATAGTAATGCACCAAAAACAAAGTAGACGCCTATGTTTTGCGTCACAACCATCGTAAGTTGATAGGCGAATGCGGAATGGGAGACTACCATAGCTATAGAAGGAAGTAGCGCACCAATCGCGGTAATAGATAACGCTAAACCAAGATAGGTTTCTCCTTTTTTATTGCTTAAGCGTTGACGATAGCAAAGGGAGGCAGCAAACCAATAAACAATCGCGTTATTAATACCTCCAAAGTAGACCCGAGTGTTAAAAGAGTTTTCAACGAACAGATACAACCCAATTTGCGTCATACTCACTAGAGCAATATGGAAACCGCTTACAAGTAGCGCTATTCTACTGATCTTATATCGGTACCAATGGGCTACACCACATAAAAGCAGATGGGATGCAGTAATATATAGCGCGTTATTAACGAACACAGAGAATGTCAGCGAAAACCAGTTCCTTGAAGCCATTGTTACAAAAGCTAAACTCAGAAATAGGAACGCAAAAAAGAAACTTCTTGCCGACTTTTTCTTATTACCAGCTAGATTAGTACTCACTTGATATAGAAAAAAGCAACTAATTACCGAACAAACGATAACTGAGATGATAATAGAAAGGATGGTTACTTCAACAGCAGACAATTTTCACAAAACCTCAAGTTTGTAAAGCACTAACCACCTGGTCAGAAATGTTATTTATATTTTTATCACATTTGCAACACAACCACCATAAAAATCACCAATTCTTGGTAGAAAATCAAAGCCAAGAGTAAACAGAAGATACAGTAACCAGTGGATTCTTGATGTTTAAGCATCATAAACATCTAAAACAACGTGATCAATAAATCACAAAATAGATTCAATTGAATTAATGAATTGATTTAAAAATACCTAATTATATTATTTTCGGAAAGTTGTTCAAAAGTGAGCTCGTCAGGAGTTAAAAAATGCTGAAAACATTACATGGAGTTTCTACTTGGTATTGCAATGCAATAACAGAGGTCCGTCTTGCGCATGAAACCGGCTATGACGCAGTAGAGTTTATTTTTAATAAGCTCTTACGCTATTTAGATCACGGCGGCACCGCGAAACAACTAAAAGCGGAACTGGATAAATATGGCCTAAAAGCGGGTTGTATCAATGCTCAAAAAGGCATCGATAGATATTACGATAAAGCACTACGCGGCATCATGTTAAAAGAAGCGGAAAGACTCACGCAAGCCGCTGCCGACCTTGAATGCCCTACTGTACAAATCATGGGCAGTAATATGATTGATCATCTTTCCCCTGATGAAATCATGACAGTGATGACCGAAAGTATTGGTGAAATATCCAAAATCGGTGAGAAGTACGGTATCCGATATCAAATCGAAGTGATGGCACCAACCCAATTCAACACATTAAATCAAGCCCTGCAGGTTATTGACTCTGTCGGTAGCTCGAACATTGGTGTCGTAGTCGATTTCTGGCACTTGCATGCGTCAGGTCAGACTACACCATCAGATATTGCCAAACTGGATAAATCAACAATCTTTGGTGTTCATTTCTGTGATGGACGAAGACCATATGTGGGCGAAGAATGGGATGAAACTGTACAAAGAGCGTTCTTCCCCGGTGAGGGAGAAGTCGATATTCAGGCTTACACCGACGCAGTAAAATCGACAGGATTTGATGGAGTTTGGTCACCCGAGTTGCTTAGTCCTAAATACTGGGAACAAGACCATTTCAAAGTAGCTAAAGAGTGCTTTGACAATATGTCAAAATACATCGATTAATCATCGCTTCATTGTCAGTAAGGATGTGACCACCCATCCTTACTGAGGCTTTCCCTTTTCTTCACTGTAACTAATTCTCATTTGTGCTATAGTTCCCCACCTTCGCTTCCTGAGTCATTCTTAAGCTGTGTTTCAATTCGATAAACAACAGACATTATTATCTAAGCTATTCTTATGGCTAGCTTTGTTGTCCGTTGCTCTTGTCTATGTTGCACCACTCATCTCTCAATCATTAGCGCCTCCGACTCATCACAGCACAATGATGACTCATGATAGTCATCATCAGGACAACGCCGATTCCGACCTTGAGCACAGTTGGTGTGAATACTGTAAACTGCTTGCCCATTTAAGTTGGCACTCGACTTCAATTCATCAATTCGACGCTCCAGACTTAAAAAACTCATCCTCTGTATTGGCTTCGTATTCCGTTGTATTCAAACGATGGATGCTCAGTCATATAATCCCTAGGGCACCACCCCAAGCTTTCTCACTAAAAAATTAAAACTAACATTAAATCAATTAAGAGAAAGTAATTATGCAAAACCAGCAATCCAGGGATTCGTATCTCGGAATTCTTGCGCTTTTAAAACGCCTCCACTTTTATATCGGACTATTTATTGGGCCATTTATATTTACTGCCGCGTTAACAGGGACGCTCTACGTTCTGGCGCCCCAAATAGAGGCGTCCTTATATCATCATGCACTCACAGGCGAGAAAAATGGTTCACCACATTCGCTTGAAGAACAAATTAAAGTAGCGCGACAATCACTTGATAGACCATTAACTCTACAGGCAGTACGCCCTTCTATAGGCGATGGTTATACTTCTCGAATTCTCTTTTCAGATCCAGACTATAACCTTCAATTATTAACGGTGTTTGTCGACCCAATCACCTTAGATATAAGGGATACTCTGCCCACCTATGGCACCAGTGGCGTGCTGCCATTTATGACTCAACTCGATTTTTTACACAGGAGTTTACTACTTGGCGAAACTGGACGGATTTATAGTGAGTTAGCGGCATCTTGGATGTGGTTCGCGGCTGTTGGTGGCGTCGTTCTCTGGTATAGCACACGAAGACAAAATCGCCGCTCCACCAGAAATGCTTATATAAGTAACAAAAGTAGGCATCAAAAAGCAGGTCTCATTATTCTTCTTGGAATGATATTTTTCTCGGCAACAGGCTTAACCTGGTCTAAATGGGCGGGAGGCAATATTGCTGAATGGAGAAAATCGATTGGCTGGGTAACACCATCGGTCACTACAGCATTAACCAGTAATTCAACGGATACAATAAGTTCAGAGCAAGTAGATGCTCAGTTTGATTCGATGCTGGCAATTGCACGAGATTCTGGCCTCACAGCACGTAAGATTGAGCTTCGACCTAGCTATTCGAATTCTCGAGCATGGATGATAAGAGAGATTGATAGATCATGGCCAACTCAAGTCGATGCTATTTCCGTGAATGCTCAAACAATGGCAATTACCAGTGAAGCAAGGTTTAGTGACTACCCTTTGATTGCAAAATTAATTCGCTGGGGAATAGATGCTCACATGGGGGTCTTATTTGGTCTACCAAATCAACTCATCCTGGCTGCATTTGGCATCACTCTTTGTCTCATGATTATCTGGGGTTACAAAATGTGGTGGACCCGCAGACCACCAGTCCCTTCGGCGAAAGATACCGTCAGTTACATATGGCTTAACCTATCGCCACTGAATAAATGTTTAAGCATTATAGTGGCTGTAGGACTCGGCTTAGCACTTCCAGTCATGGGATGCAGTCTGTTACTTTTATTAGTTATTGATATTATCCGTTGGCGTACCATTCGAAGCAAGGCAGCAAACGCCGACTACAACCTATCTTAAGATACCGAGAATTAAAAAACGGGAGTATTTCACTCCCGTTTTTCTTGCGACAGAAATAAAAGCGTTCTAATCCATATTTAGATACAGCGTATCACCTTTTGTTTCTATTTCCGCTTTACCTGTTACTTCTTTTTCTGGCGTATCGACAACTTTAATGCTGTCCTCTTTCCAGCCATGATTGTAGAAGTACGGCTTGATATAGTGCTCACGTAGATTCGTTAAGTTTTTGAACGCATCAGAACCTGTTTCTTTATGAAAATATTCGCTCATTTTCTTCTCATCAACCGTCACTATTACCTGACCAAAACGTTGAGGCTGTTTCATTAATCCTTGAGGATCCGCAGGTTCAATAATGCTGCGTAATATTACGCGCTTCTCATGATAGGCATGGTTGTATGTGTATGTTTTATAGGCAAACGGAATAAACAACGTAGCCAGTAAAAGACCTTTACCCCAAGATGAACGAACCAGTAGAGCGATCATCGCCATACCAATAGGTAACGTTATACCTGAGCGTAGTGGTACGTTAACACCCAATGCAATCACACTAGCGTAAATAGAGAACACCACCAATAAAACAACGAGGGTATATTTTAATTGCGCTTTCAAAGACCACAGTAAAACTAAAGCAACTGGAATAAAAAATAGTGGGCTTAATTCTGAAATGTACAAGGCATTACGTTCAAAGTTGCCGGCACTCTTCTCTATGTTGCTTAACAACGATTCCAATCCAGTCATCGGTGTGGATTTTCGCCATCCTGCAAACTCAATAAAGTGTCCGTGGCCTTCAGCTAAAAACGTATACACAAACACCGAAAGCTGTGCGACACCATACCCTAAAGCATAACCTGCGATCCAAATCAGTAGAAATTTGAATAACCCAGTAAATGATTCGTTTCTTAACTGGCTAATAAATAGCAAAGGCATTAAGAAATAGAATGCTGGATACGTGGCAAACAAGGCAATACCAGAGATTAGCAACATTGCAGTTACCGATACGCGATCCTTGATGTAGGAAAACAGCGCCAGTAATCCCATGCCAGCGACAAGCGTCATTGGCCATTTAAACAGCATGGTAAAGTAAGGAATATTAACCAAAGTTAAAGCAAAACAGAAAGCAATCCATTTTTCTTTAACCAATGAGTTAGCAACTTGGTAGCCAAAAATAAATACAAACAGATTACATAAAGGAAAGGCTACCCATTGAGGGAGTTCTCTTAATCCTTCAAAAAATGCGAAGTTAATCCAACGACCTTCGGATGTAAACTTCTCAACATACGACTCCATAAAAGGCAGTGCGTCGTGAGCGACTGTCTCGAGAAGAGCAATATGCATGTTGTAAATTGTGACCGCCAAGAACAACAACATCATGAAAAACTTAGCGATACCGGCCGGATTCAGTGACAGATCACTGCTTTTAGGGACAGCTGGTGCTTTATTCATGGTGACTCCATAAGTAAATATGGCTCGGTAACCCAAATAGTTCACTACCATAGATACACAGACTGAAAGGGCTTGAGCTAGATAAACGTAAACACCCAATGTATCAACTAATAAGTAGAGAGTACCGGTACTGCAGCCAAGCGAAAATAAGTTTACAACGCAGAAAGAGAGAAATTGCCCTTTCTTTTCGCTGCTCTTAAATACAAACCCGCGGTTAAGAACAAAACTGACCAGCATTCCGACAATATACGAAAGAACTGATGCAGCAATATAGTTATCTAAAATATGAAATAAGATGACAAAAGCCAGATAGGCAGTGGCCGTATTGACCACGCCAACTAAAGCAAATCTGAGCTTTTGCAGTAATTCAGGACTTAACAACCGATTAAGCGGCTTTATTATGTTCTGCACTCTTTCTCTCTTCTCTTTCTTTTTTCACTATATATAGCGGACGACCTTTCGACTCGTTGTAAATTCTGGCTATATACTCGCCGAGGATACCAATCGAAATTAACTGCACACCACCGATAAAGAGAATCGAGACCAGCAATGACGTCCAACCTGATGTCCATTGATCTGTCATTAAACGCACGTAGAAAGAATACATGAGGATACAAAATGCGATTGCAGACGATAGAAAGCCCATCATAATAGAAAGCTTTAGAGGTTTGACTGAAAATGACAGGATGCCATCTAATGCAAACTTAAGCATTTTTCTCAATGGATATTTAGATTCACCAGCAAAACGAGGCGATCGCTCATAGGTTACCGACGTCTGATTAAAACCAATCCAGCTCACCATTCCACGGATAAAACGTGATTTCTCCGGCATAGCAACGAGTTGATCAACAACCTGACGGTCCATTAAGCGAAAATCTCCCGTATCCAATGGCATTGGCACTTCAGACAACCCATTTAGAACACGATAAAACATTTTTGCGGTCAGCTTCTTAAACGCTGATTCGCCATCGCGGCTTAAACGAGTACCGTAAACGACATCGTACCCATCTTCCCACTTGGCAATCATATCTTTAATGACTTCTGGAGGATCTTGTAGGTCAGCATCAATCAGAACAACGGCATCACCGGTACTGACATCTAAACCCGCACTTACTGCTTGTTGGTGCCCGAAGTTTCTCGAAAACGAAATCGTTCTTATATTACTGTGAGCACGACTGTGTCCACGCAGCTTCTCTTCTGTGTTATCAGAGCTTCCATCATTAACGAAGATAAGTTCGAACTGATATTGAGTTATTCCATTAGTCACAGAAAGGAGCTCTTCAACGGTAAAATCGATGACCTCACTTTCATTAAAACAGGGTACTACGACTGAAATTGTTTTACGCATAATTGCTCCTGACATCTGTTATACGAGTTATTACGTTAACAGTTGTTTGTAAAAACCATAACAAGCAAAGGTGAAATTAACACCATCAATTACAGGGGATGTAAATTTATTGTAAAACGAGGCACAAATACCTGCGGCAGAAGTGAGGGTATAACGATATTATCTGAAATTATTAAATTCGCAATTAATATCCTTTGTCCAAAAAAATACGTTTTTTTTATCAAAGTATCATTCTATCGCGAATGACAATTGACTATTTCTATTTACTCAATATTCATATATTTGATTTTAAAGTAGAGTTTAGTAGGCTAATTATTCTTACCCTTCCAATATCATCCCCAAGCATTCAAGGAAATAAATTAATGACAAGTACTCATAAGTCTCTGTCTCTTTTTGGATTACTTCTTCTTGTTGCCGGACAACTTCTTCCCCAAATTGATTTTTCTATCGTAAACGTTGCTTTAGATGTTTTAGGTAAAAGTTTAAAAACGAATGAAACAGGACTCGTTTTGATCGTCGCTGTTTACGCACTATGCTTCGCAACACTGATCGCATCTGGTGCCCGACTCGGTGACCGATATGGACGTAAAAAACTTTTTCTCATCGGTGTATTTGGTTTTGGTGTTGCGTCAGCTTTATGCGGTATGTCGCAGAGCATATACGTTATGTTAGTCGGTCGATTTCTTCAGGGTCTATGTGCTGCCCTACTGATGCCACAAATTTTAAGTACGATTCATGCGACTTTGGATGGAGAGCGTCATAGTCGGGCTGTCAGTATTTATACTTCCGTTGCAGGACTTTCCGTTGCACTTGGACAAATTCTGGGAGGCTGGCTAGTTTCAGCAAATCTATTTGATCTTGGCTGGAGAGTTGCTTTTTATATCAATATACCAATATGCATTCTAATCCTTATTATTGGTTATTTTATTATTCCAGAAACCCAGGCAGAAAAAAAACCAAAAATGGATGTTCAGGGGATCCTTTTATTTGCCAGCCTCATGTTGTGTTTATTAATTCCTGTAGCAATGGGGGAACACTGGCCTCAGCTTTTTTGGTTATTGTTCGGTGTAATTCCTTTAGCCGTACTGCTAATAAAAGTAGAAACTAAAAAAGAGTTGGAAGGGAATAACCCTTTGATTCCACCAGCAGTATTTAATACATCGACAGCTAAGGCTGGCTTATTTGCAGAAATAGGCGTCACATCGACATACGCTGGGTATTTATTTGTCACGGCACTCACCCTTCAACAAGCGGCCCACTTTACTCCATTTCAATCTGGAAATACGTTTATGGGTCTGGGACTCATGTTTTTTGTTGGCTCGTTAGTGAGTAAATCCACTAGTCAACGAATCGGAGATTACCTTACATTTACGCTCGGTTCGGCACTAACCATTGTAGGATTTCTTATTACATTGGGCCTATTGTGGGCATTTAGAGATAAAGTTCAGGTATGGCAGCTACTCTTTGCGACAGGTTTTGTTGGAGCTGGTAACTCTTTTATGCTCTCGTCAGCCTTTAGAATTACCCTATCGAATGTAGAAAAACAACATGCTAGTGAAGCAAGCAGCGCTTTGATCACCGTTCAACAAGGTTTTTTTGCGTTAGGAACTGCGCTCACTGGCTCTATATACTCGGTTATCTCCCCCCACGGGTTTCTTCCAGCAATCACAACCGCCCTAGTTACTATTTCGTGTATCGTATTCTTAGTCAGCATTGGTACATTTTTGAAAAGACCAAAATAAGCGAGTATTAAATACCGGCCCTTGCAATAAGGGCCGGTTATATCATGTTGGTATTCTCGTACTTAGCCACTGACGAATTTTCATCACTTTACTTGTCGCTTTGGCTGTTGAATCCATGCGTTCTTCATTCACTCGGCTTCCATCAGGGCTGAGACCGATATCGCGCAGCAAATGAGGATTATCCCAAGGAATATCGCGGGCAGTTCGATTGATTTTTCTTTTCCAACGACGTTCTTCGTGACGAATATCTGCACGGATAAGCCAAGTTGCCAATGTGATATATAGTGAATGTTTCATGTTACTCTCCTTAGTCAAACGAGTTGTTAAACTGGGAGAAGAGGCAGGTAATTTAGATGGGTCGTCTAGTTAAGCTGCCTTTTCCGCAGCCTAACATGAGCATACGGATCAACTTAAGCTCGACGTTTCGCTGCATCTTTAATGACGATATTAGAATGTACTCGGGGTAGATCAGTACGTGTTATCATCGAAGAAAGAAGCATAGAATTCGAATGAGTTTGAGGCGCAAAACGTAGTTCGATACGAAAAGTATTCATGTGCGCCTCCTGCTATCATTGATCCGTGTGGGTGAGACTTCTGTCTCGTTAATTTTTATACTAAAGATTAATGAACAAAACTCAACCAATTAAATACAGATATAATAAATAAATGGGATTATTCTAAAATCCAATAAATGATGAGTTTTTAACCAAACAAATACTCCAAGTTATCTCCAATTCACCTTATATTTATTCTGTCTTACCTTAAAAAATAAAATAAATGGGGTCACAGGACCCCTTTTTATAAATTTACTTCGAATAATTTAATTCATCCAACATTTGTTCTGGAGATCTACTCACCGATCGTTTGAAAAATTTAGCCGCTAAATCAGGACGATTAGTAAAGAATCCATCCACTCCTCGCTCTCTAAGCGTACTGAAATCAGATATCTGATCCACCGTATAAGCGTGTACTAACAAGCCTTTATCATGACTCATCTTTACCATCCAAGGTTTCGCTAAATCCATGTATGAGAACTGACTCGAAAATGTACCTGCATGATCGTCTTGTATCGTTGATGGACCAACACCAATCGCGCCATTTTCTTTAGCAAAATCTAACCATTCTTCAAACGCCTTTTTAGAGGCAACATCCACGCGAGCATAGTAATCAGCATAACTTTCCGAATCCGCCTTTTTTGTTCCCGGCTTCTCGTCGATATAACCATCGCCAGTCCAGAGTAACAATATTTTGGGCACATTCGGCATTACCTTTTGTAGTTCTACTAAACTTGGCTTTTCAAAGGTTTGCAGAATTATTTTCCCATCCTCTGGATGTTCTAACCAGCCGTTACTCTCAAGAAATTGATGTAGATCTTTTTCAATATCAGGAAACAATTTGGGAACTTTGGTTTCAATATAAAGACCGGGGTGACCAGGACATGATTTAGCAATATCACTTACTTGCTTGAGAGTAACCACCTTCAAGCCAGCAAAGCTCTTCCGTGCTCTTTCAGGATACGTGTTGTTAAACCAACTCCCAGCATCTAATTTTTCCAGTTCGGCCAGAGTAAATGAACTGACTGGCTCACTTGCTCTTTCTGGATACACATCCTTAATGTTCGTGGTGCGTTGTAAATTGTTGTCATGAAGCGCGATTAACTGACCATCTTTTGTCCGTTGCAAATCAAGTTCTAGATAATCAGCATTCAGTTTACATGCTAGCTGATAAGCAGGAAGTGTCGATTCCGGAGCATTATATGAATCACCCCGATGGGCAATAATCGCCGGATTAGGAATAGCCGCTGAAGCGACATTGTTAACAGCAAAAGAAATAATAATCAACGCGCTGATTCTGAGCGAATATAACCGTAATTTTTTGTTTAATATATTAATCACTTTGACTCCTTGTCTTGCGGGACAACTCTCGTGTTACTACACGACTTGATTCCCTACCCTAGCAAAGTCAATAGGTTAAAAAAACATCACAGGCGTAATTAGATAAAATAATGACGTATTAAAGATACAAATTTCAGAAAGGATTTTGGTGGAGCGAGAATATTACTCCACACTGCGGAGTAATATTCTCTAAAAGAAAAGATATTATTGAATAGTCGTCGTCCATTTATCTGACTTAAACCATTTGTCATAAATTCGTTGATACGTCCCGTCGCCTTTAATCTGCTGAAGGAAGTTATTCAAAAAGTTAAGAAAATCAGGATCGCCTTGACGTACTGCCCACCCAAGAGGTTCAAAAGTAAACGATTGATCTAGATGAATCACTTGTCCTTTGTGTTGAGCTTCATACATAGCGTTATAAGGTAAATCATAAACAAACGCATCTGCCTGTCCGTTGCTCACTTGCAAGACGGCGTCAGCAGATGTGTCATATAGGTCAACCTTGGCACGAGATAAGTATTTCTTGGCAGCCTCTGCACCAGTGGTACCCATTTGAGTCGCGATCGTATACTGAGAGTTATTTAGGTCGCGGTATGTTTTAACTTTGTCTGCCAGTTTTGGCGAAATCAGTACAGTTTGTCCAACCTGAATATAAGGGTTAGCAAAGTTGACGCTTAGATTACGCTCAGGTGTAATCGTCATACCGCCAATAAAATCGCATTTACCTGTTTTAAGAGCAGGTACAATACCATCCCAAGCCGTATTTACTGGTACAAATTTAACGTTAATCGACCGAGCCATCTGTTTGGCAATATCGATGTCAAAACCAACATAGCGACCATCTTTACTTGTCATTTCAAAAGGAATGTATCCGGCTTCAAAACAGAACTTGAGCTCTCCAGACTTTAAAATTTCAGACAGTGCGCTTTCTTGAGCAGCAACGGTCCCCGAAGAAATAAGTGCCAGAGCAGAACTAGCCGCTAAGACCAATTTTGCCAGACGGTGTTTAATCTGTTTAGAAGTCATTTTGATACATCCACATCGTTATAATTTGTAATGACTGCAGCCGAATTCAATATTATTAGCTACAGGAGGCGTGAATAATCGAAGAGTTAAACAAAATTAGCAATATATTATTCTTTATAATATATTCCAATCAGTATGATGTGGTGAAGATTTGACCACCCTATTGGTTCGAATGATGAGACTTTCGCTGGCGACTATCGTCCAAAATTTGCTGCTTGCGTTCGACTGACGCATCATGCCACTCAAGGATTTCACTGAGCTTGCGCCTACAACCCAAGCAAATATCATCGTCATCGAGACAGCAGTTTCGAATGCAGGGATTCGGGATTAACTTTTCTCGATTCTTTTCCCTAATTATTTTCATCATGTGTACCAAGAAAATAGATATAGAAAGTATAGTTACTCAACAGCGAATATCAAAAGGACATGGGCTCGCATAGGTAACTTGTTAGCCTTTTATCCCCTTTTTCTTTGCGAAGAACCAATTCGAAAGGTTTTATTTCTTTATGTGTTCCTCTTTCACTCGATGAGTGTATTACAGACTCACACATATATTCCAAGCTTACTTTAAACTCTTCATTTATTGCGTTGATATTTCGAGACAACGATTTTGCACTGTCTGACTCTTTTTTTACGATTCTGGTTTTTAAATCGTAGAGTGATGTTGCTGTATCCCCCATGGTCACAATAACCATATAGCGACTGGCTTGCTCTTTAATCGCATCTATTTTCCAGCCTTCTTTACTCACTTCGATTGTTTTTGCCAGAAGAGCTTCTAATCGAGATTTGCCCTGATCAAAATAACATCCAGTTAGCACACAGGATATAACTAAAAATATAAAATAATGTCGTTTCATAAAATGAAAAAATCGTAAAAAGATGAACCAATACTATTATTCCATAATAGATGAACAAAACATCACTACAATACTTATTTATTAAATTTTTCTTAATTATTTAACATTATAATTAAAATAAATATATATTATAAAAATAAATTTCAGGGTGAATATTATCACCCTGATTATCACTCTTATTCATAGAACGAATTAAGCGATGTTTTGCCCATTTGCGATGACATTGACATCGATATTTCCGCGTGTTGCATTTGAATATGGGCACACTTTATGAGCTGTCGCCACAAGCTCAAGCGCTTGAGCATTGTCCAGTTCAAGGGTCGCTTCTAATTTAACCGCCAATTCAAATCCACCTTCGGCATTTTGACCAATAGAAACATGTGCCGATACAGGTGCCTCTTTTAGAGTGACTTTAGCCTCTCTTGCAACATGAAGGATTGCGTTAGAAAAACAAGCCGCATAACCCGCAGCAAATAGTTGCTCTGGATTAGTCGCCTGGCCAGAGCCACCCATTTCTTTTGGATAGGCTAATCCTAGTGATAACAGACCGTCATCAGTTGCGACCTGGCCATTACGTCCAGCAAGTGCAGTCGCTTTTGTTGTGTATAGTGCTTTCATGATTTACCTCTCATTTATATTGTGTACAATCTAATTGCTTGCAATGTTATATCGAAATAACTGAGGAATGCAAGTATATTGTGCACAATTTATTAAATGCAGGTTTCCACCATGAACAAAACCTCAAACAGTGACAATACCTGTCTCAATGAGTCTGACGTTCCGCTTACGTTGGAAAGTCAGGTTTGCTTTCCTCTTTACAGCGCAGCAAATGCAATTGTTAGAGCATACCGCCCTATTCTTGAGAAAATTGATCTCACCTATCTGCAATATTTAGTGATGATAGTGCTTTGGGAGGAATCGGGAATTAGTGTTAAAACTCTCGGCGATAAGCTACATCTCGATTCCGGTACTCTCACCCCTCTACTAAAAAGATTGGAAAGCAAAGCACTGGTCGAAAGAAAACGAAGTGTAACTGATGAAAGAGTTCGTGTTTTACAGCTCACCAAAGAGGGAATCGAGCTAAGAAAACAAGCACAGTCTGTACCCGGCTCTATCGCCTGTCGATTTAATCTGAGTTTGGATGAATTACTGACATTGAAAATGCTGTGCGAAAAGATCTTGGCTCAATAGAATCCGGTCAATAAATAATCTATTGATATGCACATAATAACCTAGTATATTAGTCAGGAATTAAGGGGAATACTCTTGATATAATAAGAACCTCTCTCAGAGGAAAACACAACGACTGTCTGGCTAACGAAATTATTTTATTATCGTTAGGAGATTAGTAGCTATGTCTGACCAACAATTCGCTCAACAAGCAGCTCGTGAAGCGCTGGAGCATATTCATTCAAACTTGGTTATAACAGCGCAAAAACTGCGTGCAGCTAGCAATAGCTATAAACAAGCAGCTGATAAAATTCTAAATACGAATTAATCAATCGTCAGCTATCCGTCCTATCAGCCAGTTATTACTGGCTGTTGTTGTTTCTAGCCCTATCATTTTCCCTCTCGTTTATATTTATTGATTCATGACATAAAAACATCAATTAGCCCGTTACACCCTTACTCAAAAAGCGCATTATGAATATCATTTCTTAATCAACCCATGGAAGGGAGAAAAGATATGGAATCCGTATTAAGCGACGGTGAAGCGATGCAACTGCTGATTGACGATGCGCCTTTCGGCGATCTTACTACGTCGCTGCTCGTTGATAAGCCTGAACTCAATATTCATTTCTACGCAAGAGAAGACATGATCGTCAGTGGTGTAGAAGAAGCCATTCAAATGATGCGCCTGAAAAATCTTGACGTAAAAGGCTTTTGCCAGTCTGGAGACAAACTCAGTCAAGGCCAACATATCCTCAGTGCAAAGGGGCATTCTTCCCAACTGTTCATCGTATGGAAAGCCACCCAAATACTGATGGAGTGGATGAGTGGCGTTGCCAGTTCGGCCAACTCTATGGTGTTATCTGCCGGTGATACTCCTGTAGCCTGTACTCGAAAGCAGACGCCTTTCACCAAAGCGTTATCAGTTAAAGCCATACGATCCGGTGGCGC
Source organism: Vibrio viridaestus (assembly GCF_003856525.1). Classification (GTDB taxonomy): domain Bacteria; phylum Pseudomonadota; class Gammaproteobacteria; order Enterobacterales; family Vibrionaceae; genus Vibrio; species Vibrio viridaestus. Next base: position 718,755 of record NZ_RJVQ01000002.1, on the reverse strand, counting down.
GGTTATGCACCGCTTAGGCCTTTCAGAAACGATTCTCGTCTTTGCTGAGCATAGGCAATTTATTAATTATAAAAACCCCAAAGACATGCTCGACTATCTTCATAAGTCATCTCCGGAGCACAAAGTAGTACTTGAAGTTCACAGTGTTGAGGATGCAAAAATGTGGATTGAAGCAGGCGTCGAAGTCCTGCAACTCGACAAGTTTTCCATTGACCAAGTCACAGAATGCAAGATCCATTGTCAGAACATCTATAGCACAACACGTTTAGCTATCGCGGGTGGCGTTAATCCAGGTAACGTAGCTCAGTATGCTGAAGCGGGTGCAGATCTGATTGTCACCTCTGCGCCATACTATGCGAAACCCAAAGATATCAAAGTGGTCTTTGAAGACTAACAAAATCAAAGCGTAACTTCAGGGAGGAAGCTATGCGTCATATCATCACCCTATTGACTCTATTCATCATTTCAACCTTATCCCATGCTTCATCGTCACTCAACGTGGCAGTAGCGGGTGGTTTTAGACCTGCGATGATTGATATTGAAAAAGCATTTACACAAAAAACGGGGATAACCTTAAAAACCTCATATGCATCAGTGGGTGCCCTGTTTGCTCAAATACAGCATGGAGCGCCATTCGATGTGTTCATAAGTGCTGATACGAATACCCCAAAACGCCTCGAAGAAGCTGGACTGGCGCTTCCGGGAAGTCGCATTAGCCACAGTATCAGTAAATTGGTGTTATGGTCAGCAGACTCAACGCTGATTGACTCGCAAGGGCACGTTCTCACAACGAGTCGTTATCAGCATCTCGCCATTCCTAATCCTAAAGTTGGCGTTCATGGTCGCACTGCGCTTGAGGCAATGAAGAATATGGGTATCTATGAGGAAGTTAAAACACGTCTGGTGGAAGGTAAAAACGCTTTGCAAACATTCGAATACGTCGATACTGGTGTAGCCGAATTAGGCTTTATCAGTTACTCATTGATCTATCACCAGCATAAGAAAATCCGAGGTTCGTACTGGATTATACCGCAAACCTTTTATCCACCAATGATAGAGCAGGCTGTGGCTCTTAAACAGGCAGAAAATAACCCCCAAGCCACGCAGCTACTCAGTTTTCTAACCAGCGAGGAAGGCCAAAAGATCATTCAGGCACACGGTTATGACCTGCCTGATTAGATTATCAGGCGGTAACCTAATCCAGCCTCAGTTTTGATCAATTCTTGTTGTTCAGCACTGTCAGCCAGTTTTTTCCGTAGCTGGCTGACAAGAATACGCAGATAATGTGTATCTTCGGTATGAGAAGTTCCCCAAATATTCTCAAGGAGTTTTTCCTGCAACACCAACTTCCCGGCATCAAGTATCAGGTATTCCAGAAAAGCGAACTCTTTTTTGGTTAAGGCTATTTCACATTCATCAAGCCAAACCTGGTGAGTGCTACGTTGTAAAGCAAGTCTTCCAGCAATTAGCCGATCATCCAGCTTTTGTGGGGTGACTAAATCCCGCACTAATACCTTTATCCTTACCATTAACTCTCTTATGCCAAAAGGCTTACTTAAATAGTCATTCGCTCCGGATTCAAGGAGTCGAATTTTTTCGTCTTCCTGGTCTCGCGCGGTCAAAATGAGGACAGGAACAGCACTATTTGTCCGGATACGTCTTAACAATTCGATCCCATCCCCATCTGGTAGTCCTAAATCGAGAATCACCACATCAGGCTCAACCGAAATGAATTGTTCATGTGCAGAATGCAGTGTTTTAGCACCTGCATATCGGTACCCCTCAGCCTCAAGTGAAATACGAATAAACGTCTGAATTTGAGGTTCATCTTCAACCACGAGAATAGTCTGGGTCACCATTGACTCCTTTCACATATAACCAATTAAAATTGCCAGAATGATCGTGAACAGATAATTAAAATCGGGAAGATTTCTAACCTTCCAAAGAGCATCGCAACACACATTAACCATTTGCCACCAGAACTCAACGGTTCAAATCCGGATGAGGTCGCACCCCATCCTATCCCCATATTGTTAATACAAGCAGCGACAGTACCAAATGCCGTTTCAAAATCGTGGCCTAATACGACCAATCCCCACATAAAGGCGCAGCTAAAGAAGATATAGAGGAAAAACAGTCCCCACACTGAGCGCATTACTCGCTCAGAAACGGGTTGCCCACTGACTTTTGTCGTGTAAACCGCGTTAGTACGGATAAGCTGTTGTACCTCTTGGTTAGCCTGCCGATAGAGTAAAAAGAAACGCATAGCTTTTATTCCACCGCAAGTTGAACCGAAACAGCCACCAAAAAAACTCATCCCGATTAGTAATATCACGACTTGAGTGGGCCAGTTGGGGTAACCTGCTGAACCGAGTCCATTATCCGTCATCACTGAAACCGCCTGAAAGAATCCATGCACCACCGAATCACTGACTGAAAATGTACCGCTTCTGGACAGCTCCACCACACTAATACCAACAACAATCGAAAGGATCAGCGCGAAAAATTGAAACTCAGCATTCGACCAGATAGGTTTTAGCGTACGTCTTACGATAGCGATGTAATACAACGAGAAATTCACCGCAGCGAGTATCGAAAAGACACCGGCTACGATTTCAATCGGAACACTGTGGTAATAACCGATGCTATCACCGTGTGTCGAGAAACCTCCAAGAGACACCGTCGAAAGGCTATGACAAATCGCATCGAACCAATCCATACCAGCGAAGTGAAAACTGACTGTTCCCGCGACCGCAAGTGCAGCGTATAACCCCCACAAGCTTCTTGCAGTATCAGCCAGCCGAGGAGTCAACTTCTCCTCTTTCATTGGTCCAGGCATTTCGGCTTGATATAACCTCGCCCCACCGATACCGAGAAACGGCATAACTGCGACAGCCAAAACAATAATTCCTAGCCCACCTAAAAAGTTTAACTGTGCCCGATAGAACAACACAGACTTTGGTAAATTATCGATATCCGAAAATATAGAGGCTCCTGTCGTTGTGATGCCCGAAACCCCTTCAAACATGGCGTCACTGAGGCTTAAGTTTAAACGTGTATCGATATAGAAAGGGAGTGCACTCATCAAGGAGAAGATGAGCCAAAAGAGGCACGCTACCATAAACCCATCGCGCTTTTGCAAATGGTGGTTCTGATGTTGAGTAATTTTCCAGCCAAACAGACCAATACTCAGGGACACGGAAAAGGTCACCAGAAAGGGAGAAACATAGCCATCGCGGTAGTACCAGGATACAGCAACAGGAACAAGCATCGTCAAACTGTAGATCACGACCAAAAAACTGCAGATGTGAAAAACAGTATTGAAGCGGGAACTTGTCTTGAAATCATGGGGTTTTATGCGAATTAACATAGTTCCCCTAGTACGTATCGTGAATAATTGGGATCATAGAACGGATCAGGCATCCCTGCTCCATAGGTATTGCTTCAATACGCCCCTGATGGGCTTCAATTATCCCCTTAGCTACTGCCAAACCAAGCCCTACGCCACCTTCACTCTTTTTCCCTGTTGCGTTTCGATAAAAGAGATCGAACATTTGCTCTGCTTGTTCAGCCGTAATGCCAATGCCGCGATCTTGAATATCAATCACTAGAAATGTGTCTTGCTGATAGATTATTACGTCAATGATGTCATCGTCGGGCGAATAGAACAGCGCGTTATCAAGAACATTAAACACCGCTTGTTCAATAAGAGACGCACTAATCTTGGTATTCGATAACTCCCCGTGGCAATCAAGATTAATCCGCTTTTGTTTCTCATTGAAGCGCAATATTGCCTGGCGCACGACATCAATTAATGACTCATCTGTCCGTTTTACTTTTAAAGCACCGTGTTGCAGCTTAGTGGCCTGTAACAGATTTTCAATGTACTGATGCAGACGATGACTTTCCATCGTTGCACTGTCGAGCAACTCATGTTTCTGCTCAGTATCGAGCTTATCCATATACTCTTTTAACGTTGTCAGAGTACCGATAATTGCCGCAAGTGGCGTTCTTAAGTCATGCGATACAGACAACAAAATGCTACTGCGCAATTGTTCCTGCTTCAATGCATCTTGCTGGCGTCGATAATGGCCTGCCAGTTGACTGGTCAGCAACGCAACAATCAGAAAGAACACAAGATTCAGAACATCTTCTGTATGAAACATTTGTAAGGAGTAACGTGGTGATGTGAATAGCAGATTGTAGCTAACGGCCTCAATAAAAGCGGAAATATAGGCCAATTTAGAATTACACTTCAACGCAATCACGACAACGGCTAATTGCAATATAGACAATACTGAAATCGTCGAGTGAAAAGTCTCATCGATTAACAAACTGCTGGTTAATCCGCATATCAATACAATAAGCGAAAATAGAAAATCGTTAATACGCCAACTTTTCATGAAGATAACAAATATACTTGGAATTGAGAGTACAAAAGACTTTAACACCACCTTGAAAGTTAAGCGCGTAAAAAAGGCGTAAAATTGTTTTTCAGATATTGCTCTTAGAAACACGAGCGGTATTTTGATACAACATAGAAGGTCAGAGGAAATCGGAGGGAACCGATATGCATAACAGTTTGATCGGCAGTGAAAATATATTCTTAGGGTTGATAATCGTCGTTATTTCCATTCCACTGCTACGTAGAAAAATTCGCATGAATCCTTGGTACGGTATTCGACATAAGGCCTCTTTCCATTCAACTGATAATTGGTTTTTAATTAATGAATTCGGTGCCAAAAAACTCATTAGTTGGTCTTATTACGTCATTGCTTTTGGGGTTGCTACTTTGTTTTTGCCAACATTTGGCACTACGACAACCTTTTTCTCAGAGCTCGCCCCTTTAATTCTGATTGTGCCCTTTTACCAGACAATGCTGTATGCCAAAACCTTGCGAAAATAAAAAAGGAGCTGAATCGGACCATCCAGCTCCAAACACGACTGAAAGACATTAGGGCAAACACTAATCCATATCAGGTGTAAATAACCCTTTCTTCATAAAGAACTTCACCCAAACGACCGTGATTAGAGCAACCAAGGCTAGAATTCCGCCAGTGATGCTGTATACCATCGTGGTCATCTCCGGAGAGGGTGAGTTATTCAAGGCCACATAAATCATTGCAACGATACCAACGATCTGTGGCACAGGATAAAATGGTGTTTTATAAGGACGCTTCGCTTGTGGAAGGCGCTTACGTAACACGATAACGTCAATGTGCGCCACGATATATGCTAGTAACCAACTGGTTGTTGCAGCGATAACCAGAATGATTAGCGAGTCCACATCGACCAACAGATACGGTATCGTCGTGCACACAGCAATCATTAGAATACCAACCCAAGGTGCACCGAATTTATTTTGTGCTTTAAGCATTGGGAACACCTGACCTTCCATAGCCATACCATGCAACATGCGCGGGACCGATGCCAAGATAGTATTAATCGTGCTGCAAGTCGCAGCTAAAGCCATAACGGTGGCGATAATCAAACCGCTTTTACCAAATACTGCGTTGATATAATCAAGGTATGGTATCGGTGCATTAACTAATGTATCCACATTCAGATACAGACTGGCTCCGTACGCAAATGCCAAAAAGATACAAAAGATCATGACAAGAGAGAGATGCATAGCGCGTGGAATATTCTTCATTGGATTTTTCACGTCGTTGACCATCGGACAGATGAATTCCACACCTACCATCAGCCACATAGCTAACGCAATCAAACCAACAAAACTACCATCCATTACGCCATTGAAGCTCCAATCGACCGTCGTACCAGTCAATTCAGGATGAGGTTCACTCACACCCGTTACTGCGCAAAAGCCCACAATCACTAAGGCAGCAACCAGAATAAATGCCAATAAATTCTGAACTTTGGCAAAAATATCCGTACCCACAAGGTTGGTCACAGTAAGGAGTGCCAGAATAACGATAGGTATCAGCTTATCTGACGCCGCGCCAGGGAAAAGCTGCCCTAACATTGTTTCCACCAAAAACATTTCGACGGGTAACGCTAATACAGCTACAACGACATATCCGGCAAATACCGAGACGATAGCAGGGAAATGTCCCATCGCTTTTCGAGTATAAGTCGCGAGTGTTCCTTCCTCAGGAAACATTAGCGATAACTCAGCAAAACTCATGGCATTACATTGTGCCAAAACAAAAGCACAAATCATTGCGGCGACAAAAGACATTCCGCCTAAGCCGATACCTTGAGTTGCCGATATCATGGCACCTTGAACAATCACCAACCCGATGCAAATACCCATCATGGTCGGTAAACCCATTTTCGCTTTTTGATTATTAGTTGCTGATCCTTCAGCGGTCCTCAATTTAGTCGACTGTGCTAGTTCGCTCATTTTGCTCTTCCTTATGTCACTAAAATCAAATCCATTATTTATAGACGACTAAACTGATAGGGCTTCGGATCAACAATAGGTTCTACCCCACTGACAAGATCTGCGGCTAAATGACCTGCTGCAGGTCCTGTGCCAAAGCCATGACCAGAGAATCCGGTCGCTATCGTTAAGCCAGGTATTGCACTAATTTGGTCAATGACGGGTTTTGAATCCGGCGTTACATCGATCATTCCGGCCCATTCTTCAGCAATATCCGCCTGCTTAAACTGCGGCCAAGCTTTGCGAAGATTAGTCAATGCTTCCTGATTCAAACTTGGGTTATGAATCGGGTCCATAGTGCGAATGTTTTCGAAGAACGTTGGTGTTTCGATTGACCAGCGTCTTGGAATTTTTAAATCTTTAAGAAAATGTTTGCCCAGAGAAATACGCAGTGCGCTTCCCTGCTCTTTGAGTTGATGTAAATAACGGTGACCAATTAAGAGATGATCTAACGTTAATGGAGCTTCGATTGCGCCACGCTGCATGATGACAAAGCCACCATCAAGATGCTTACGGAAAGAGAAGTTAGGAGCAGCAACAGCAATATCTGTCGGTCCTTCCATTGGTTTTGTTCTCAATACAGAACAAATCAGATGAAGAGACGGTAACGAAACACCGTGATTGCCTAAGAAACGTCTTGACCAAGCACCTCCTGCCAAGAGTACTTGCTCACATTGAATTTCGCCTTTTTCCGTGATGACACCACTAACTTTTCCAGCGGAACGAGACAGGCCGCGTACTGCGCAGTTTTGAACAACTATCGCCCCTTTCTGAATCGCCGCCTTTGCCATGGCACTGGTCGCGATAGAAGGCTCAGCTCTACCGTCAGATTCTGTGTATAACCCACCATTCCACTGCCCAACGCCACCGGGAACCATAGCGTCAATCTCTTTTTTACTCAGCATTTTTGAGTCAATGTTGAGGTGTTCAACCGACTTAAGCCACGCTTCCTGCACTGCTGTTTGTTGTTCATTAGGAGAAAGGAACATTATTCCGCTACGTTGGTAATCAACGTCACGCCCAATACGATTAGGCATATCTGCCCACAAACGATCGGCAGCAAGTGCCAAAGGTATATCTTCCGCATGGCGGTTGGTTTTACGGATCCAACCCAAGTTTCGGGCTGACTGCTCCGCGCCAACAAATCCCTTTTCTAGGACGACGACTGGAATGTTGCGTTCAGCCAGTGTCAGTGCAGCACTTATACCAACAATACCACCACCGATAATGACCACACTGGTCGATTTCGGCAGTTCATTTGGGGTTTCGACATACTCTAATGTTTTGATCATAGCGATATTCCTAAGTAAGCTGACATCACCAAGATGCCAGCCAAACGACCTTGTTTACTTCAACCTAACTTTCTCAACATCACTTTGTGCCGCACCACGAAATGCAGTGACTTCAAGTTCTACTTTATAGATAGTGGAACCTAATGGCGGGCAAGTGACTGTTGTAGCCGGGTCAATCCCTTTAAATTTTCCACCGATATATTCCATTACTGCTGGCACATCTTTAGGGTCTTGGATGAACACTTTTGATGTCACCACATCGGCTAAAGACGAATCTACAGAAGCTAATGCGCGCTCGATGTTTTTAAACACCTGATCGGTTTGTTCAAATACATCTGTTGGCATTTCATTTGTTTCTGGGTTACGACCGGCAGTATTGGAAACGAAGATCCAATTATCGACGGAGACTACGCGTGAGTAGCTCGCGACATCTTCCAGTTTTGAGCCTGATTTTACTTTTACGATACGAGTCATTTGGACTATTCCTAAACAGGTTTTTTATTGTTGTAATGAATTAACGGAGCGCTGGCTCATCCCAAAGATTGAGTTTGATGCCAATGCCTTTTTCCACAGCGTTTCGATAAATACGAGTTCCCCAAGCAACGTCTTCAACCGGCATACCACCGACAGACATAATGATGATCTCTTCATCATTTTTGCGTCCAGGGGCATCACCTGCGGTAATTTTGCCGATGTCTTCTAGCTGTTCTAGAGTAAGTTTGCCTTCAGCGATCATGTCCATGAATCGTACGCCTGGCAGAGGGATATAGTTGTGGGCTGGCTTAGGCACTTCTTCATACCAAGCTTGGTACAAACCAGTGTTATCCAGAACCTTACGAACATCATTTTTTTCCATATCATCATCAAGACTGCAGTACGCTGGCATCGCCAAAAATGTTCCAGGTTTAACCCACTCCCGTTTCACAATTGGATAAGTAGAAGGATCACCTGCTTCGCCTGAATTACAGTAAGTGACGATATCGGAGTCACGCACAACGTCTTCAAGCGTATCGACGACTTTGATATTCGTAACCTGAGGATAATTAACATTGAGCCAGGTAATGAAATCATCCAAACTCTTTTGTCCACGACCTTTAACTTTGACCGTATCAATCTCGGGACATGCCGCGATGAACGCAGCAACGGCAGTTCTGCCCATCACACCCGGACCAAGTAGACCAATCACTTTAGAATCTTTACGAGCCAAATGACGCGCGCCGACGCCAGGTACAGCACCGGTACGGTAAGCAGAAAGTAGATTTGCAGACATGTACGCGAGTGGTGCACCAGTTTCAATATCATTCAGAATGAACATAAGGATAGAACGTGGCAGACCTTTTTCGCGGTTTGCGATATTCGAGCCATACCATTTCACACCACAGGTCTGAAAACTGCCACCAAGATAAGCAGGCATAGCCATCAAGCGACGATCAGCCGTTGGTTTTGGCATACTAGGGAAAGGAGATTCGTCGGGAAATGTAATCATCGCACCGTGTGAGTCACTGTTTGGACCCGCCATGCGATAATCGCCTTTATAAAGTAGCGTGAACATCTCTTCCATCGTATCCACACATGCAGGCATATCTGTTACACCCGCTTTGATCATGTCTTGTTCAGACAGATAGATAAAATCTATTTTAGTAGTATCCGACATACTCTCACCTACATCCTTTTACATTGTATCCAGTGGTTACCATCACGTCTGGTAGCCTTTTCGTTATCGATACTATGGTGAGAATTTATGCGCGTATTGAACTTTTACGACATTACTGAGAGCTGCTTTCCTCCAGAAAAGCTGGCACTCACTTTGCAATATCCAACGGGTAAACATTAACGATTTTGGAAAAGGGTATCGGCGTATGGACAATTTAGCGACCGTTTGTAAAGTAGCTGGAATCCACTCAAAGCAGCCTTGGTTTGTTATGAGTGCACAGCAGTTTTTTACCCATTTAAAAACCGATAATCCGTCTGTTTCACATTACTACAGCTTCAAGTCTGGCCCGAAAAGCGACCCAACAATTGCTGTGCCTGATGGCTGTATTGATCTATTATTCGATTGTGATGCCGAATCACCCTCTGCGATGGTCTGTGGCACCACTTTAGAAGCACGTTCGGTGCAGTTTAATTATAATCGCCGCTACTTTGGTGTCCGATTTAATCCAGGAACGTTTCCAGACTTTTTGGACACTACTGCCAGTGAAGTGATTGATAAACAATGTGATTTGAGAAATGTTCTTAAAGGAGCAGATCAGCTCGTAGAACAGATCGCTGCAACCCAATCATTTGAAGAACAGGTCTTAACCGTTAAGCTGTTTTTACAAAAGAAGCAAGCTCGCAGACCTTCCAACCTGACTGCTCAGATCGTTGCCAAAATATGTGAGCATAAGGGGAATATTCAGATTCAGGATCTCGAACGCTATTCAGGCTATACCGCGCGAACTCTTCAGCGCCAGTTCAAAAATGATATTGGTTTAACTCCGAAAGGTTTTAGTCGAGCAATTCGTTGTCAATCAGCAATTTATGACATTAATCATGGAAATGGTGTTACCTTCACCGACCTCGCATTCGACCTAGGTTTCAGTGACCAGTCTCATTTTCTGCGGGAATTTAAGAAGCTCGTTAGCGCCACACCATTAGAGTACCAAAATCGCGTCAAACAACGAGAGTATCTCGACCGAATTCAGTGTTATTAACCGCTAGTAACTATCGCTTTGTTGCATCACAATGAGGCAATTGCACCAAAATAGAACCAAAACATTCCTTATTTCCACTGAGAATGGAATAAAAATTTTCTATACTTACTTCAAATAATTCATACTAAAAAGATAAAAAGAAACCCGCTAACGAGAGCGGGTTGTCTATTTTCCAATCACTTTCTTGTTCAATCTCAGTCTTCAGCGTTAGGCACTGTCCAAAAACTAGGGATCGCTTCTAAGTGTTGTGACCAGGGAGCCCGGCTTCCCGCATACAAATGAGCGTTCGGAGTTTGATGCAAAGCGCTATCCAAACAACCTGCCGGAACAACTAAGAAACCAAATGGCTTTTCACTATTGGGTAATGCAGAGCCACAATTCGAGCAGAACGCTTTCGCGTGGCGGGTGTTAGGCAATTGATACGTCTTAACGGCTTCGTGCCCCTGAAGCCAGGTCAGTTTTGCTGACTGAGAAAATAAATTGGCGCCATGATCGGAGCCAGTATCTTTCTGACAGTGCTTACAATGACAAAGATAGAAAGAGTCGAAATCTCCCTCTATTTCAAAATGGACTGTACCGCATAAACAGGAGCCAGAGTGCTTAGTTACCATAGTTGTCACCTTTCTCTATCTCAATACTGCACACGCATCGAGAATAAGTGCTCTTATACGGTAAAACAACCGATTAAAATATAAACAGTGACGAAGGTGTAAGTTTCATGTTGACCACGATGCAACCCTGAAACTAGAGAGATAGAAAGACGCGAATCGTCATTTTATGTATCAGTTAATTCTCACTATCTAATGAACGAATAATCCGTGCAGGATTCCCTCCGATGACGACATTGGAGGGAAAGTCCTTAGTGACAACGCTACCTGACGCAACTACCACGTTATTGCCCAATGTCACCCCAGGATTGATTGTCGCATGACCACCGATCCAACAATTGTTACCAATCACAATTGGTTTTGCGAATTCAAGACCCGAAGCACGCTCCTTCGGATCGATGGGATGACACGCGGTATAAATACCTACTTGAGGTCCCAACAAACAGTTATTGCCAATATGAACTTCAGCACAATCCAATATTACGCAGTCATAGTTTGCGTAGAAATTGTTACCAACATAAATATTGATGCCATAATCACAGCGAAAACTTGGACTGATCGATATATCTCGTCCAGAACGGCCAAAAAGCTCATAAAGAATAGGCTTTGAGTCTTTACCCGGTTTGAGAGTGTTGAATTGATGCAACAGCTCTTTTGTCTTTACTCTAATGTTGATGAGTTGCTCAACATAGGGATTGTAGAGCTCACCTGTACGCATTTTAGTTAATTCGTCCATCAATACTCTCTCGTCATTAGATGAATTGTTCGTTAAATAAGTTAAGTTATCTTTTAATCAGAATAAATGATGTTGCTGATGACTGTACTTCTGAAGCTCCTTCATCCCGTCAGGCCCAGTCATAGATAACATCAGTAAAAGAACTGCAAACGCTGATTAGTCAGTTTAAAGTGTAACAAAAGAGGCTCTCCAGATTTGGAGAGTCTCTTCTTCTATGAATGAGTATTCCCTAAAAAATACTGTTTCTTATGAAAAAACACGTTATTTCTGTTGAGAAAGACTCTTTTTCTCATCTTCAATTTGCTTCATAGTGTGATAAAATAGTGACTAACCTCACTGTCGTCAAAACACTCACATATGTCCAGTCGATTAGACAACTATCTCCCATTGGGCGTGCGCTTCATGCTGCTCTCGGCCCTAGGATTCGCTTTCATGTCAGCGACCGTCAAGCTTGTCGGTACCTATGGCATCCCTTTATTTGAAATTGTTGCTGCAAGAGCACTTGTCTCGCTCATCATTAGTTATGCGGACGTTAAGAGAAAAGGAATTTCTATCTGGGGAAATAACAAGAAACTGTTATTCGCTCGGGGAACGTTTGGGACGTTCGCTCTAATCTGCGTATACTACTCGGTAACCACCCTACCTCTCGCCGCAGCAACAATATTACAATATGTTCATCCGGTTTTTACCGCCATACTGGCCGTTTTTTTCCTGAAAGAGCGGATTCAGGTCCCAACCATGATTTGTATCGTTCTGTGCCTATTTGGTTTATCTGTCATGGTTTTTCCAAGTATGGAAGACAACATTGACTACCATTTGCCTCTTTTTAGTGTCGGGATAGCTCTGATTGGCGCATTGGGAAGCTCTATTGCCTACGTTATCGTCAGAAAACTGAGTAATACTGAAGACAGCTCAGTGATTATTTTTTACTTCCCCTTGGTCGCTCTACCGGTTTCTGCTTTATTAATCGGAGACGATTTTGTTATGCCTGATTTACACCAGACTTTGATGATGGTGTTAATTGGAGTTTGCACGCAAGTTGGACAATATGGGCTTACCAAGGCAATGCAGACACAAACTGCGGGTAAAGCATCGGCATACTCTTATGTGCAAATTATTTTTTCCGGTTTAATCGGGGTTTGGGTGTTTAATGAGATCCCATCCGTATGGACCTATCTAGGTGGGGTGCTGATCGTTTCAGGTGCGTTGATCAACGTATTTGGCTCGCATATCAATGCATTACGTAAGAAATACGCTTAATGATAAAGGGCGGTACCTAGCAAGTACCGTCCACTCAATTTAAAAACCCAATCGGGCTTTAAGGCCTAATTCTGTTGAATTGTTACTTGGTTCTAAGTAACCGCTGTTTACGTTTGAACGATCGATATTCCAATATTTAAAGTACGGTGTAATACCGAGACTAGAAATCACACCTAAATTAACGGCTGTAGAAAGAGTTAGAGAGGCTCTAAGCCCATACCCATTCTTTTGCGTAAATTTAAGATCTGGATAATTACCAGCATCACTCAAATTAGTCTGATTCTCACCACGAATCAGGTAATCATATTCAAGTTCGCCACGTACCTGCCAGCCTGTTGACTCTGTTTGAACCGCGATACCAATAGGCAGGTAGAGATAGTCTTGAATCCGGTCATAAGCGTTAGCTCCTGTCGTCGTTTGCCTTCCACCATGATCATCAAACAAGCGGCGAAAGCCTAACCCGGTATAGGGTGTTACACGAGTGTTCATTTGACCTGCCATATCCGTGCCCACCAAACCACGAACTTCCCAAATAGAATTTGGCACGCCATCGTCAGAGCCGCTACCATTGCTTGTGTAGTCAATGTCACCCTCAATGTAAGATCCTTGGAGCCCTAACATTAGTCCATTATTTCGCACCGCAATATCACCACCAATCCCGATCATACTGCCTTTCATCTCCATGAAATTTGGTTCCTCATAGCGGAAGTGAGATGTGATTAAATCGATCCCCCCTTCAACTTCCTGTGCTTGAGACGCAACACTAAAGCAGCAACACAGCACACCAGCGGTATAAAAATATACTTTCATATATAGACCTATAAGTGAATGATTTAATAGCAAAATCAGGCATCGACCAGTTCGCTATGAATAAAACGTTGGCGGGTAACCACGCCCCACTTTTCGTCGTGAAACTGATCTTCAGTATAGTGGCTATTGGTATAGTCATTGAGAACAGAACGCCAAAACGAGACCGCATGTTCGGCGCCAGCGACCTGTTTGATCGTCCATGAACCGCCAAGCTGAGCAAACAAGGTTTTTATAAAATAACGGGCATATCCGTTGCGACGAAAGAAAGGTGCAACATAGAAATCGCAAACCTCGAAATGAGTGTCTTCGCCAAATTCGATTGCAGTATGTCCCGCTGGAGTATCATTAACGTACAACAGGAAACCCTGTACCTGACCGCCCAATTCTGTATCAAGAGGAAAAATACCATTTGTGTCAGGTGCTTTCTGCATTATTTGCGAAAATTCAGCTTCGTATGCCTGCGCCAAATTAAGATAAATGTGTTGATTCGATTGATTGACAGGAACAATTTGCATAACAGGTAAGATGTAGCACGAAAAAAGTTAAAATATTCGTTACATCATACCTTTATCACACAATTACGGAAGATTTAAATATTTAATCTTTTCCTTCAACTTCGTTCATCATATCTAGATAGCGCTTTTCGATAAAGTTCTTCTCTTTTTCAACATGCTGTAATTTAGCCTGCATCGACTCAAGTTCCTGGCGCATCGCCTGGACTTGCTTTGACTGAGCAGTCGAGTCCTCTCCCCCAGCTCCTGCGGCTGCTTGCTTCTGCTGCTCAACGGATTGAGCTATACGAATGTATTCTTGTTCTAGCTGAGCAAAGTTCTTTTCTATCTCTTCTTTCTCTGCTTTAAGCTCATCCACTGTCTCATACTGAGAGTACAGCTTGCCGCGTGTCACTTTGAGTCCTTTAACGCTCCTATCCAGATTCGCCTTGAGACGCTTGATCAATTTATAAGATTGATCGAGCTGTTGATTTAGGCTCTCGATAGTCTTTCTGTCTTCATCTGAAATATTCTGATTCGTGGTCTGAGAAAAATGATTGATTTGCGCTTCAAGAGCCTGCTGAATAGCCATCAGCTGATTGATAGTTTCCGCATTTGCGCTGGTATAATTTATTGCGTTATCAACGGACTCCTGACAGAGAGACAATGTTTTATCTTGTTGAGGTGAATTACCACCAACCTGGCGAGCAAACTTACGAAACTCTCGGATAATAAGCAGTAAAATGATAAACCAAACCAGCAAAATCAGTAGTCCAAGATTTACCGCAAGTATCATTAGCACATTGTCTGGCACCCAGTCAGTCATTATATCTCTCACATTTTTTAATAGTTTTGGCACTAATTGTAGTTGTAATAACAATTTATACATATACTAACGAAATGTTTTAACAAATAAACATGTGCATCTGTGAATATTCTTGTAGTTGATGACAGCAAAGCGACCCTTGAGATTGTGCGTCGGGCGCTAATGAAATTTGATTACCGACGTTTAGAAATAAAGAAACTCGATAATCCGTTAGAGGCGCTTTCTTTGCTGAAAAGCTGGCAGCCAGATATTATTCTTACCGACTGGCACATGCCGGAAATGTCTGGCCTCGAGTTTATTCAGGCTGTTATGAAATTAGATCTAGCCATTAAAGTGGGCATGATTACCACGGTAGATGATGAATTAATGGTTCGTCAGGCAAAAAAAGCGGGCGCAAGTTTTGTTCTTGCCAAGCCATTTGATGACGCCGAATTGCATCGACACCTGCTTAGGGTGGTTCAAGAAACCGAAGACGCACAAATTATTCCAGATCATGATTCCGGTGGATACTCCGAAGGAATCGCGTTACCCAAGCTGCCTCAATTAGAAAAGTTATTAAAAAAGGTGATTGGTTCCTCTGTCCGGATCAATAAAATTCATCCACAAGCGTTTGATAATTCGAAATTACCTTGCTTGGCAGCGATTTACATTGATGAAGAAACCCACAAAACTCGCGCGGTGGCGTTACTTGATATCTATGCCATTTGCGTCTTTTCATCCAGAAACCCCGATCTTAACGAGCAAAGACTTAAATCGATGATGCTGGAAAAAAACGTCGAAGACGAAGTGTTGGCGACGTGCAAAAAAGTCCTGGTTAATACTTCACTGGCCTTTCTCGATCAGCACTCGCGCAAAAGCCTCAAGCTTAAATCACTAAACGTTTTTCATGATAGCTTTGAAAAGCTTGAGGCATTGTTTAATGCCGCAGACGGCAGGCGAATTGATTTTTCCTGTCAGGTTGAGGGCTTAGCCCAAGGCAAGGTCACGATGATCGGCTTCTGATTATCGCAACCACGTTGATGATTAATCCTGTAAATGCGCTGAAAACCCAACGGTTTCAGGCGTTATGTCAGATTTGAGTGTTAGCTCTGGGATAGAATAATCACCCAAATTTTGACGGCGAAATGGTATGGGGTCCACCGTGTCTACTTGACGAAGTCGGTGGAGTAATTCATCGCTCAGATGACTAAAACCGTCATCGTCCATCTTATGCGTTTTGTACACAACGACCGGAGGTAATACTTCCATTCCGGGATAAAACAGCATCCCATGGTGGATTGGAAACAGCAAATCTTCTATTGGACCATTAATACCTCTGCCACTATAGTGCGACTCCCATCCTCCAGCAGTGATCACTAGCATTGCCTTTTTACCGGATAACTTACCCTCGCCATATCGATCGCCCCAATGTGTATCTGAGTGTTCACCGTAGCCATAAGCAAATCCAAAAGCATAAACTCGCTCAAACCATCCTTTCATGATAGCTGGCATAGAAAACCACCAGAGCGGAAACTGGAAAATAACCAAGTCAGCCCAAAGCAGTTTTTCCTGTTCTTGCGTTATGTCTGCTGATTGAGTGCCATTGACAAAGGCTTCACGGGAATCCTCTGATGGATGAAAAGGAGTGCTGGGATCTTTGTCTGTCCTGTCCTGCTCATTGAGAACAGCTTTCCAGTTCATGGCATACAAATCGGATACTTTCACATCGTGTCTAAGCGACTGTAGATGCTTCACGATTTCCAATTTAATGGCACCATTGAGCGAAGTAGGTTCAGGGTGCGCATAGACAACAAGTACGTTCATTATTTTTCCTCTCTTGGATAAAAGTCTTGATTCATCATAGAAAGGACTTTGATATAGTTGTAATTAATTTCATTTATACGAGGTATTAGCGTGGTTAATTTCAATCATATCGATCTCAATCTATTGCGTACCTTAAATATTCTACTCGTTGAACACAGTGTTTCTAGAACCGCAGAGAAACTTCATTTATCTCAACCCTCTGTCAGTGTTCACCTCTCCAAACTTAGACATATATTCAATGATCAGCTTTTAATTCCTGAATCGAAAGGAATGCGGCCCACAGCACTGGCCGAGCAATTGAGAAAACCGTTGGCAGACGCAATGGATGTTTTGGGCTCGGCGGTCAATACTGGTCTAATCTTTGACCCTGCTAGCGCAACAAATACATGGCGGCTTGCCGCGGCTGACTATGGCGAATTTACAGCAATCAAAGCCGCATTAAACTCTCTGTATGAAAAGGCGCCTCACAGCCAACTGTCCATCACCCATATGATACCAAGCCGGATAAGCAAACAATTAGAACGGGGGGAAATCGATTTAGCGTTTCATCTGAGAGACGAAAAACTGGCCAATTTACGCAGCAAAACATTATTCACCGAACGCTATAAATTGGTCGGAAGAAAAGGTCATCCAAGTCTCAACCATAACCTCAATCTAGACACTTTTTGCCAGTTAAAATATGGTTTGGTTTCAAGTGATGGCGGAGGTTTTAAAGGCATCACAGACGATATTCTCGCTCAGCATAACCTATCCAGACAGGTTGTCTTATCGGTACCTCATTTCCATTTTCTAATGTCCGCAGTGACAAATTCCGATATTGTTGCCCTGCTGCCAGAAAGACTACTCATCGGCCAATCCAATCTTACTGTTATTGAGCCGCCGATTGACATACCGGGGTTTGAACTGGTTATGTTATGGCATGAGCGTAGTCATCGAGATCCGGCTCATCAATGGCTGAGAGAACAGTTCGTAATCGCTAATCGCTCAACCGCTCTGTAAATCCCACTGGCAGTTTATCGAGCGAGAGTTTAAGTGCATCAAAACAGCGTCGATCGATTGCCGTTTCCAGATTTTCTTGCATAATACTCAACGCTTTTGCTACAGGCATTGCGGCTCGGTAGGGACGCTCAGCGGTAATAGCGTCAAAAATATCTGCCGTGGTAATAATCCGCGTCATCAAGCTAATATCGTTAGCGGATACACCTCTCGGATAGCCTGTTCCGTCGAGTTTCTCGTGGTGCGCACCAGCCATACGGGCAAGAGACTTGAAAGGTGAAATTTTATCTAAAATCTCTTCGGTAAATGCCGCATGTGCTTTCACTGCCTCCCACTCATGCGGGTCAAGTTTGCCAGGCTTATCTAGAATCGTATTACTCACACCCAGTTTACCCACATCATGAAGCAGTGCGGCTCTGCGCAGCCAAATTCTATCTTCCTCTTGTATATTTAGCTCTTCCGCGATCAGATCAGTAAAAACAGCAACTCGCTCACTGTGCCCTGCTGTATATGGGCTTTTCGAGTCAATGATTTTGCCGAATGCGGTGACGATACTATCAAAGTATTCATCGTCAACACGGATATTGGCTTGTGCAGGAGCCAGCTCCATCACCTTGTGCTTGATATTTGCATTACTCAGTCCAGTGATGAATTCGTCATCCTGTGCCAAAAGCTCCACGATCTTAACCAACTCAGGATCGAACCATTCACCAGACCGTTGCGTCGCTTCCTTGACGGCAGAATCGATATCTTGCTCAAACTGAAAAACGTCGACAACTTGGGAAATCAAAGCGATACGAGAAAATAGAGAAATGGCTTCACCACTTAATTGATCCGGTCGACCACTGCCATCCCAGTGTTCATCGAGGCTATGCACCCCTTGTGCAGTCGCATCACTAAAACCAAGCTCTTTTGCTATATCAGCCCCTCTAGAACAGCGGGTTTGAATTAAATCTTGTGCATAATCGCTACCATTTTTCAGAATATCGATAGTAGTACTGATTCTTTTAGTCCAGCTTTGACCCTTGCCGGCCTGATGAAAAACAAAGTTCAATACGCTGGATAAACTGCCGTTGACTTTTTTGAACTCGTTTTTAAACTCGCGGTCGTCAGTCAGATACAGTTCGCAAATACGTGCCGCATTGCTACTGCATCCAGCATCTTTAAGTAGCAAGGTGAAGAAAAGATCATAGAGCTCTTGGTCTTTCAAACCATAACGTTCACCGATGTGCATTCCTATCCAACAGCAGCGAATACAGTGTTCCAGTGGTTGACCTTCTGTCATATCAAGAGCAGTTGTGAGTGAGAGTATCAGTTCAGATAACGGTAAAAGCTCAGATGACTGCGTGGTTTCCATTCTCAACTTCCAGCAAAATTTTCCTTATTTAAGAATAGATTGAAGTGCGCCAATGTAAAATCAATTAGGCTTTGAATGTTAGCTCAGCCACTATTCCATCACTCGATAATAATTAACGTGCCCATCCTGATACATATCCATTAGCTTTTGCGGTAGAAAACCATCCGGTTTTGCTGGACCTAGCTTTTCAATAAGCCACTGAATATGATGGTTTAAAGTGTCCTGTGAGTCCCATTGCTCATACAAAACAAATTGGGTCGGATTATCACGCTGCTGAAGAAAAGAATATGCAAGACAGCCTTTTCGCTTACCAAACGTTTCTCTGGTCAGCTCCTTAGCTAATAGTAGATATTCACTTAGATACTCCGGCTTAACTTTCAGAGTAGCCATTATCGTTAACATGCTGTCTCCTAACTTGCTTTGCGGGCAACAAAGAAAAACAGAGGATAACGAACCAATTCACCGTACGAGTTTTGTTTTTCTATCTCATAGTATGACGCCATTTTTTCCACAGTGAAGCCTGTATCCAAAGCGTGCTCTCTTAATAACTGTTCCGTGAATCCGTTGTGCCCATTAAAGTTAGGATTATGGTGATGAAAAGAACCGTCTTCCTGATATAAATCGGCAACAATAAGTATTCCCTCAGGCTCAAGGGCGCTATTCGCTTCTCGAAAAAATGTCGCCGTATCGACGATATGATGAAGTGCCATTAAGGTAACGATGGCAGAGTGTGTTCCCGTGAGTTGACTAAGAGAACTGATACAATGCGTCTGAATACTGTCGATATTCGCAGCGGATAATTTCTGCTGGGCAACGTTTAACATCTCGGATGACTCATCGACGAGGTGAACCGTATCGAATAGCCCCCGTAACTGAACGCCAAGTAATCCAGTACCACTGCCAAAATCAACACAACTGGCTGTACTTGGAAAATGAACTTGCTTAATCTGCTCTACGGTTTTTTCTGCTCTTTCTACTTTGCTTGGACTGTTGTCCCACTCATGTGCAACCGTATCAAAGTAATTTTTCATGACCTCTCCTTTGTCTGTATTCTATTCTCCAAAACTGTACTGACGCTTGATTTCGACAACTTCGACGGTATACGAGCGATACCACTTTTCCCTACCCAACTGTTGCGCGACCGCATGCTGAGTGTCCTGATGCCACTTCTGAATATCGTCTTCTGATAGCCAATAAGAGATAGCGATTTCTTGATCACCTTCAGTTACTGCTATGAAGTCCTGACATTCGTAGGTACCAAATGCTAAATCGCGCATGATTTTGACCGTTTCAGAATAGTGTGAGTCTTGCTGCCCTGTCTTCGCCTTAAAAATCACTGCAAACACCTGCTGCTCCTTTGCGTGTGCTAGAAAGCTTAAATCCGCTTTCCCTGATAATATTTTACGTCAGCGATATCGAGTAACGGTTTGTCTTCATCACTGTCGCCATAAGCGTAAACGGTTTGGTAATTGGATAAATTGATATGAGGCTGTAAAAATGCAACCTTGCGTTCCAGGCTGCAATCTCCTTGAACGTAACCGCCAGTAAAATAGGCTCCACAGGTTTTAAGTTCGCTGCATACAAGCCCTATGCCCTGTTGTTCACACCATAGTCGAAGGTAGATATCAACCGATGCTGATACAACAAAAATATCGTCGCCCTGCTCCTGATGCCAGGCTATTTTCGCGTGCATTTCGGGACGAATAACGCTCGGTAGATACTCTGCGACATACTTATGCGCAATATCTTCGATTACCTTGACACGACGACCAGCAAAGGCGATCCGTGAAACGATCGGACGGGTGACACTCGGTTTTACCCAGCCGAGCCAGTAGGAGGTTACGATAGGCCAAGCGAAAAGATAGCCAAAACCAAGACGCCATTTAGATGTCGAGTAGAAAATAAACTTACTGTACGTGTCTTCACTCGTGATGGTGCCATCAAAGTCAAACAGCGCTAAGTTCATTCAAAAGAATCCGAATTCTGGAAAGAAATGATGCGTCATACTGTCGCATATTTTTTGGTGCAATTCTGCAAATAATTGTAGAGAAGAGAAAGAAAAAGGCTACAAGAGATAAAAACGAGATTCCCCGCCGAAGCAGGGAATCGTAATTTACCAAAGAATATGTCCGATAAACGGAGCCACAAGCACGGTTACCATACCAGCAATCATCATTACCGCACTCGACACAACCCCTTCGGAGGCGCCCATTTGATAGGCTTTTGCGGTACCGGCTCCATGCGCTGAGGCACCTAAGCTCGCTCCACGTCCTAACCTAGAACGAATCGACAAAACAGTAAGAATAATCTCACCCACAGCCATACCTATAACACCCGTCATAACAACAAACAAGGCGGTTAAATCAGCTTCGCCACCTACTGATTTTGTTGCTTCAACTGCAAATGGGGTGGTAATTGAACGCATTGCCAAGCTACGCTGTAGGAGTTCAGGCAAGTTAAACAACCGAGCCAATAAAACGGTACTGCCTACCGCTACAACAACCGATACCGATACGCCGATTGAAAGTGACAACCAGTGACGTTGGATTAAATGGCGGTTATCATAAACTGGAATCGCAAAAGCAACGGTTGCAGGACCTAACATCCATAATAACCAATGTGAATCCGCCATATACGATTGGTATGGAATCTGAAAAAACATCACAATCACAACCAACAGCAGCGGAGCAAACAGCAAAGGCATCAGTAGAATATTCTTTTTACGACGATACAGAGCTTTACTCGCGTAGTAAAAAGCCAATGTCATAAACAGGCAGAAAAAGCTTAACCCATAATTTGACCAGAACATCTCTTAATGCTCCATATTCTTAGCCAGCATGTGGCTATGACGATTACTTTTGCGGCGAGCCAGTTTTAGCTCTAGCAAGTAGACTCTTTCAACGACCAGACTTGTCACTGCAATAACGATAATTGTACTGATAACAAGCACAGCCAGAATTCTAAGCCCTTCCTGCTCCATCAACTCTTTGTGGTTAACGACAGCAACAACTGCTGGAATAAAGAACAACAACATTTCAGCCAGTAACCAGGTAGCACCGCGACGCAACCAGTTAACGTTAACCACCTTACAGAAAACCAACGCTAACAGGATCAACATCCCCGTTAGGTTAGCCGGGATCGGCAAGTGGAACAGCGTTACTAAGTAGTCGGCAGCAAACCAAATCACTGACAGAATGACTACCTGAAATAGGATCAGGAATCCATTTTCGACTTTTTTCATTATTATTTGTTTCCTTTTGTGAGGCTAATCACAGTATATGCACAAGATAAACCATCATAAAATGAATTTTTTTTATCTAAATCATGCCAAAATGGCATACTAGAATTTACTGCTTTTATGGGCCACAAATGGATATTAAAGCGCTACGTTACTTCGTCGAACTGGTTGATCAGCAGAGCTTTACGCGTGCTTCAGAAAAACTGTTCGTAACCCAACCTACCATATCGAAAATGATACGGAATCTGGAGCAGTCATTGAACCAACCACTCATTCATCGGGAAGGGAGACGATTTTGGTTAACGGATGCCGGTGAAGTCGTTTATGCAAGGGCTCAGCAAATTCTGCAGGTAGCTGCGCAGTTGAAAGCAGAAATTGTCGACTTGAATGAATTAGAACGAGGACATCTAAGGCTGGGGATTCCACCAATGGTGGGACACCTTTATGCAGGCTTAATCCGGCGTTACAAACAGCTTTATCCAAATATTGAACTGACAATTGTGGAGTATGGCGGCCGAAAAATTGAGCAGGCTTTAATTAATGGCGACCTTGATGTCGCGATGACCATGCTCACACCGAATAACGATCACTGCCTCGCCAGTCTCGCATTAGATGCCTACCCTGTGCATGCGGTCCTTCCAGATAATGACAAGTGGCAAGCTCAAGATTCCATATCTTGGGATGATATAAAAGAAGAGCCTTTCTATATCTACACCGAAGAATTTACCCTCAGCGATTACATACGTTATCACTGTCAACAAGCCGGATTTAAACCGCAAATCTCCGCTCGTAGCAGTCAATGGGACTTTTTAGTCGCTCTGGTCAAAAGCGGTGTCGGCGTAGCGTTCCTGCCTGAGCCTTTATGTCGTCGAATCCGCGGCGAAGGCGTCTTGGTAAAACCGATAGCCCCTTCGATTGACTGGAAACTGGGCGTCATTTGGCATTCAGAACGCTATATATCGAAAACTGCTGATGCCTGGATCAAGCTATGTCAGGAGTATCGCCAGAATAAAAACTAACGTTCTTCGATTTTACTTAAACACTTATCCAGACTGTCACGACAAGCACTAAGAACAGCCAGTCCTATTAGCTCGCCTATTAAAGTGTGTTTCCCACAATATTCTTGGGCTTCTCCATCAACGGGGCAAAAAACGACATGGCTGTCAGTGCCGGTGCCACTGGCAGGTAATCCTGAAATGGGGCTGGTAATGTCTGCATCTCGAATGGCTGTAACTTTACCCTCCGTCAGCATAATCAACGCCTCTGCAAGAGCCGCATCTGTCAACCGCTGGTTTATATAGAGCCAAATATTGATCGTCCCAGCTCGCGGTTTTTCGTCGGCTGGGTCACCCACACGACGTGTATTACTCAGCCCTGCAGTCACCCAACATTGCACAACTAAATTCTGTCGCTGTTGTTGGCTATAACCCAAGGAGCGCATCGATGCCGCAGTCATCATTGCCGTCGTGGGCTGAGGCAGATCCAGTTGATTCGCTTTTATGGACAGTGTTTCTTGCGGTGGAAGCCAAGGCGGTGGTGCCGCTTTATCCACTCGTAAATTGAGAAAGGAACACGCCTCTGATATCCCGCCATTGAGTACCGCAGAGCCCAATAAACGACAACGGCTCTCGGGAATTAATACCAGATAATCCTCATGGAGAATATGTTTAACGGGCGACATCAAACCTTCTTATTTGCCTAACTTAGGGTTACTTATGATAAACACAAAGCGAATTAAAAATAAGAAAAACTTGGAGTACTCCTGCCATAAAAACGCCAGAATTTGTGATCGAAGATGATTAGTGTTGTAATGATTACGTAATATATTGATTTTTTTTTGAGAGGTACAACAAAACAAAAAGGAGATAACGCGTGATTCCTAACTGGATAAGTATCATCGCCTGGATTTCCATTATCCTAGGCTTCATCTCTGCATTTTGGATGTGGTTAGATATCAACCGTCGGCCTCAACATATGGCAATCATGCATTGGGTTTGGCCTCTTTGCGGCTTGTTCGGACATTTACTTGTCGTATGGATTTATCTCTCTGTTGGTCGTTCCCAACCTGAGACTCATCATTCTCATCACGAACATCATGATCATCACCATCAAATGCAACATAGTCAGTCTCCGTCAGCAGGCAGCGTTCTAAAAGGCGCATTGCACTGCGGTAGCGGTTGTACATTGGGTGATATTATTGCTGAATCTCTTGCGTTTCTGCTCCCCAGTATTCCACTTCTGTTTGGCTACCAATCGTTGTTTGATGACAAAATATTTGCTATCTGGATATTGGATTTCATTTTGGCGTTTGGCTTAGGAATTGTCTTTCAGTATTTTGCAATCAAGCCAATGGGAAATATGTCTCGTGGAGAAGCGATTGTTGCAGCGCTAAAAGCGGACTTTTTGTCGCTCACGGCATGGCAGATCGGTATGTATGGATTTATGGCCATTGCACACTTCTGGCTGTTCCCATCTCTGTTTGGTACCGAATTGGTTGTTAACAGCGCTGCCTTTTGGCTGATGATGCAAATAGCCATGCTCTGTGGATTAGTTACCGCATTTCCCGTCAACTATTTGTTGATTCGAATGGGTGTAAAAGAAGCCATGTAGTGACGCGCAATGTTATTCGTAAATACTTGAGCCCTCATAAAATGGGCTCAAGATTCGATCTAAATAAAATCCCGTATCGCGCTTAGACAACGCTCAACCGTGTCATCTTTTTCTGCCACTGGTGCAACATAATAAATCGCAGACTCTGCTTCCTCTTGCCCAGCCAATTTAGCAATGACCCAAGTCGCGAGGTATTGAGAGGCGAGACAACCACCCGCGGTCGCGATATTACCTTTAGCGTAGAACGGTTGCTCAACGACATCGACACCTGATTCGATTACCCAAGGTTTCGTGGTGAGATCCGTACAGGCAGGAATTTGGTTTAATAATCCCAGTACCGACATTAGTAAGGTCCCCGAGCATTGCGCGCCGATCAGTTGTCTTTCGGGATCGAGTTCTAAACGCGATAAAATGGCGTCGTCTTTAGCAATATCTCGGGTAAGTACACCACTGCCAAATAAAACCACATCGGCATTATTTGCAAATTCCAGTGGTTGCTGTGCTTTAATGGTCACGCCATTCATTGATGTCACGCGTTCGCTCGGACAAGTGATCTGAACATTCCATCCTTTCGATTTCATCCGATTCAAAATACCCTGCGCGATGAACGAATCCAATTCATTAAAACCGTCGAAGGTCAGTATTGCGATATCCATATAGGTCATTTCCTTAGGTGCGAAAGCAATAAGTTTATTGATAAAAAACCGCCAGCCAAATCGTGGTTTCACTATCCGAGGTATAGATAACACGATGCTTTTCATGAGCTTGGATATTGAAATAGTCACCCTGAGCTAACGCCACCTGGCGACCATCCTCAAACTCGATAATGCCTTTCCCTTTTAGCACGATAACCCACTCATGTTCAACTTGGTCATACCATCCATTCTCAGGTGATACGTGTCCTTGGGACAGAATGCGCTCGATACGCACTAATCCAGTGGTGATGATGTCCTGAAATATCTCTTGCGGTAATGTCTCAGGGATATCGGTAAATACGTTTGTCATGCGATTTCCTTCAATTTCACATCTATCACTGTCTTTAATCGTAACCGCTTGTTTTAACGATAAAACCACACTAAAAACATGCATTAAACTTAATAATTTCAAGCATATACATGTATGCAATACCTTCGGTATTCTTATATTTCAATTAGAGAAAACAGTGATATAATGCGCCGCTTTACCCAACTAAAAGTGGGAAAACCGTAAAAGTGATACGTTATTCCATTGCTTTTGTTGGATGAAAATAAATGCTGCTGATTCAATTTTATAATTACAAATCGGCTTTATTTGCAGATTCTTAATATATGCCATTACCAAGTAGAGTACACAAGGGGTTATATGATCATTCGTAAGTTATTCAAATTTGAGGGTGCTCATATCGTCAGAAACTGTTCATCAGAACGATGCAAAAAATCGATTCATGGACACAGCTATACCGTTGAAATTTTTGTTAAATCGCAAGGGTTTGATAACGGTATGATGGTCATGGATTTTGGTCTGATGAAAGACAACATGAAAGACTTTATCGACGGGTTCGATCACGCTTATTCCATGTGGAATAAAGAATCAGATGAATTTCAGACTTTCATGAAAAACCATTCCGACCGTTGGATCGAAATGCCGGTATCTCCTAGTGCGGAAGCGTATTCACTCATGTTCTTCAAAGTGCTTGATGAAATGATCAAAGCGACCGAATTTAATAATGGCGAGAAAAATGTCGAACTGCATTCCGTCAGAGTGCATGAAACCGCTACAGGCTATGCTGAGTCATTCCGCGATGATCTGGACTGGATTAACTTCGAGCTAAAAGACATTGTTTTGTCTGAAGGTATCAAAGCTGAATTCAAAGACCCGCAAATGTTCGATAAACTGATTCAAGCGAGTATCAACGGTACGAAATGCTTCATCAATCCTATCGTCGATCAACAGGTCTAGTCCCTTATTTGACCTGCTCGACAGCGTCAATAATGTCCGCAAATGGATAGCGTTCCATTTGCCCAAATCCCGGTAATTTATTGGCTTTGGTTTTCGTGCTGAGTGGATTTGGAATACCGCAAAGAAAACGAGCTATTGCTTTCACACTCGCAGCGTCTCCAACCGTATCAACAAAACCAGCAACCCAAAGCGAAAGCTGTTTGCTATCGATGGCAGGCAGTTCTGTCTTTGGCATCACCGCTGTTTTTCCCATGCACACAGAGCAGTGACCGCATTTCTCAGGCGCATTGTTATCTGCAAAGTAGTCAGCTAAGAAGTGACTTAAACAATGATCGCTCTGGAAGAAGTCGAGCATAGTTTGAATTCGTCCGATTTCGCTATTTTCTTTGTGTTCAAATAGCTGATAAAGCTGCTGAGCGAGTTCTGCTAACGGTTTAGTCGTATCCAAGACCTGATAAACATCAGTAATTTGTTTGCTTTCCAGCTCAATCAAGCCCTTCTCATTCAGATAATCGAGAGCCAAAACGACACGTTCGCGACTACCGTGATAGGAGTGCCAAATGGCGTCAAAGTCGACCGTATTCCATGTTTTGGCTTTCACTGAACAACGTAAAATCGCTTCAATAAACGCGCGTTTTTCTCCGGGAAAGCGCTGAATAATTTCCTGTTCAGCAGCAAGATACTTAAATCGATAGCTGGCGTAATAGCTAAATTTTGATTCAATCACGTGGTGCAGTTCGAGGTAGACCAACAGAGTTTTGAGCGGTAGTTGGCGTATCGTACTCTCTTGCGACAGACGATTTAGCATCACTTCCCAACGCTCACCGCTGGCGTAGATTTCGCGAATCACATATTCGATCGCCGATAAATCAGGCGTATCGCCATAAACAAAGTTTTCCAGCACATTAACGTTTTCTTTATTGGCCAACGTAATGCACTCAGATTGCAGCCCATCACGCCCTGCCCGACCAATTTCTTGTGAGTAGTTCTCTATCGATTTGGGTAAATCAAAATGGATAACACGGCGTATATTGGCCTTATCAATCCCCATTCCAAAAGCAATCGTCGCAACAATGCAATTTTGCTGTCCGGTCATAAAGGCTTGCTGTATCGCTTCCCTTTGTTCACTCTTTAAGCCGGCGTGATAAGCCACAGCAAATACACCCGCTTCAATTAGGTGTTCGGCGACCCATTCAGCGGTTTTCTGTAGAGTCACGTACACAATCGTTGGCGCTTCAGGTGCAGGACGAATTCGAGCCAAGAGCCGTTCGAGTTTTTCTTCGGTTGGGCACGCTTCAATGTCGAGCGTCAGATTAGGACGATAGAATCCCGTTGTCGTGACATGCTCACGCTGAATATCAAACTTGCGCTGCATATCATCAATAACGGCTGTCGTGGCCGTGGCGGTCAGGAGCAGAACTTGAGGTATCGATAATTCGTGGCGGTATTGCGGCAACTTGAGGTAGTCCGGACGAAAGTTGTGGCCCCACTCCGAAATACAGTGCGCTTCATCCACTACCATCATTGAAATCGGGATCTGCGAGATAAACTGGCGAAAACGCTCGTTCTTAAGGCGTTCTACGGAGATCATCAGTATTTTAATCTCGCCACTACGGATGCGCTGCATGGTTAGCTGCGTCTCTTCTTTGGTCTGATTAGAATCAATACTCGCTGCCGAAATACCTTTGCTGTGCAGAAAATCAACCTGGTCTTTGATTAACGCCAATAATGGAGAAATAACCAGAGTAAGATGCGGTAGCATTAGTGCGGGTAACTGGTAACAGAGCGATTTCCCCGATCCGGTCGGAAAAATAGCCGCCGCCGAGTGCCCCTGCATGATATGAGTAATCACATCGGTCTGACCCGGACGCAATGAATCAAAGTGGAAATACTGTCTGAGTGTTTGCTCTACCGCCGTTTGCATATCGCCTGCTGAACTCCCTTTTTGTCATTTCTTTATATCGCGAGTCAGTGTATACCAAGATACACCTGCAATCCGAGGTTAAACTTGCGACTGGCTCGAAGAATTCGACACAAGCTCTGTATGATCTTACTCACTCTTATTAACAGTTCACTAAGCAACAGACGTTCGATTCCTAAATGGTGTTCTCATTTTCCTCTCGTTCTCAGGTAACAAACAGGCTTTGATTTCACCACCTTCGCATATTGAACTACGCTCCTTCAGATAACTTATAAGAAAATAATTTAATCTTGAGGGGAGTAAGCTATGCGCTTAGATAAAGAATTAACCTTTCAGCAAAAAACCTGGATACTGTTGACACCGTTGTCCCTGCTGACTTTTGTCTATATGGTTCAATATGGTTATTCAACAGCCGCCTTAATTATCAATATTGCGTTAACTGCCGCTATTCTCTTACTTAATCAGCCACGATTTCGTTATGTGATCTCCTATTTATTCTATGGTTTCGTCGCCCTACATATTCATCAGTCCAGTGGTATGACAATGCTTCACTTCGAGGTGTTTATTCTACTAGGATTATTACTGATTTATGGCGACTGGTTAGTCGTTCTGAATAACCTTGTCGCAGCAGCGGTCCACCACTTTTTATTCTTTTACCTGCAAACGGCTGGTTACGGCGTATATATTTTTCCGGGTAACCCTAGCATCTGGCTGCCTATTGAACATTGTCTTTATGCAATCTTACAGGCAAGTGTATCAATGTATGGTGCGTTCACCGCTAATATCAGCGCAAAACGCATGTCTTACGTTGAGGAAAAAATTAATCAGATGGTGGATGGTGACAAGCTCAATCTTAAACTTGAGCTGGAATCCAACGATCCTTTCTGTAGTAAGTTTAATCATGTCATTGGCAAGCTCAAAGAACTCATTAATAGCAATAACAGAACGATCAGTGAACTAAGCGAAGTGTCAGCAGCCGTTGTTGCCGCAACAAGAATAATTACTCATGAAGTTCAAGAAAACTCGATGAGGACAGAACAAGTCACTACCGCCATGCAGCAACTAGGCGTCTCATTCCGCGAAGTGGACCAAAATGCGCATGTGTGCCACGATAATATCCAACAAACCCATGACAGCAATGTTGAAATTGAGACAGGTACCCAACAATGTTCAGGCTCCGTAACGGCGTTAGGTTCACATCTCAATGAAACAAGCGCGAATATCAATAACATCGTGAATGAAATTAAGAACGTGCATACGATATTGCGTAATATTCAGGATATCTCCGAGCAAACGAATCTTTTGGCTCTTAATGCCTCGATTGAAGCTGCACGTGCCGGTGAAGCGGGTCGCGGCTTTGCGGTAGTAGCGGACGAAGTTAGGGCATTATCTCTGCGAACCAACACTAGCGTGAGTGAAATCAGTCGTACATTACAAGCTCTCGATAGTAATGCGAAAGTATCGACAGACAGTATGACCGCAGTGAATAAGAACTCCTCGAAACTGGTCGAGGAAGTCGGACATATCCAGCAAGCAATTAGCCGTTCAAGCAACAACGTTTCGAATATCACCTCGCAGATACATCAAATTTCGACCTCGGTTACACAGCAAAATGCCGCTCTTGATGAGGTAAACCAGAATATGGATCAGGTAAACGAGTCCACGCAAATCATCGCGCAAAAAGTGACTGTCCAAGACAATAGTATGAAGCAGCTCGCGCAGTCGATGCAGCAACTCAAAAAACTCAGTGAGCAATTCGTTATATAACGCGCGTTGATATCAATTCAATTAAGCTCAGCGGCACGCCATAAAATAGCGTGTCGCTGTTTTCTTCTTATCACATAGAATCTTGCTGCGCTTCTTTCACATCGGGTCGGAAGTTGAAGTACGATTGGTCGAGTAACATACGGTGGACACCGGCGATGTTCTCTTTTAGCCATTCATCGTACATTTTGAGATTAGAATACTCAGGTAACGTGATTTCTTTCTGTAACGTAGGAAGATCGTCGCCTGCTAATATGCCGTCGCGCACTTTGGCGTAAAGCGACTTGATGTAGCCAAGATAGTGTTTCACATCTTCGCGACTGCCTGCGTCAGCGTGTCCACCGATAAAGAGATCAAAGGGAGGCTCGTTCAATACGGCTTCTGTAGAATGAATCATGCCTTGAATATCGTATCCAGCCAGATCTTTGTAAGGCATCCGTCCCAAGACTATCCAATCAACCACAAACAACACATTGGCAGGCATAAAGCGCATGCTTACATTCCCTCTTCCGTTATTAACACCGTAATATTGTAGATGTACCTGACTCTTACCAAGATTGATGGTCAGATGGTCGCCAAAGGTGACGTTGGGGTACGCTGTCGGGAGTCGGGTATTCACCATATCCTCTGCGGCGAGTTCCTGAGCAACGACAGTGGTATTGGGTTCTACCAGCTTCTCACCACCAAGAGAATGGTCAACATGGTTATGGCTGTAGACCAGATAACGAATAGGCTGTTTAAAGCGCTTCTTTAACTCAGCTTTTAACCAAGCAGCGGCATCCGGATTAATCGGGTCCGTGACCAAAATACCCTTGTCGGTGACCATAAAAACAGAACGATAATGCCCTGCAGTAAAGCGGTAAACGTTGTCTTTCATTTTCTCAATCACGTAGCTGTGTTGTTCAGCCGCTTGAGTTGGGAGGGTGGCAAAGCTCAGTAACATTAACACTATCACGCTAATTAAACGCATTCATCTCTCCTTTTCAGTTAGCAGAAAAATCCATATTCAAAACTAACTTAGTAGACGAGGTTGGAATATCAACGCGGAAAATCAGAATTAACCAAAGGTTAACTGAGCGCTAAAGTAATTTGAACGATCACGATGAGGTGAATTAAGGGGTTTCTAAGTGAGTGAATAGATGGTAGAACTGGGTGATATAGAACGAATCAAAATGTTAAGGATAACTATGACCAACACACCGTACTTTCCTATTTTTGGTAAGGATTACCCGAAGGAGAATTGGGTGTTGATTGATTTGTCTGAGTCCAATCCGGATCTTGAGTATTGGCAAACAAGCGACCCGGTTTATCTGGCTTCTTTCGTCGCATCTCAGCTTAAAACCACCCGAACAGTCGCGATTGGCGGTTATCAAGAAAAACGAGCCACTTACCGACAAGCAGCGCATTTTTCGGATATGCCCGCTGAAGAAGTTCGGGATCTGCATCTTGGAATCGATTTATGGATTGAGGCAGGCGCACCCGTTTATGCCCCGCTCGATGGCACCGTACATAGCTTTCAAAATAATGATTTACCCTTTGATTACGGGCCAACGATTATTTTACAACATGAGGAAAATAGACGTGTTTTCTATGCTCTGTATGGTCACTTATCTCTGAGCTCATTAGAGGGTCTGCAAGAAGGGCAAGTTATTTCACGTGGCGAGAGGTTTGCTCAGGTTGGCGATAGCGACGTTAACGGCGGTTGGCCGCCTCATCTTCACTTGCAAGTGATGCATGATATGTTCGGACAAAAAGGCGATTTCTACGGGGCGACCAGTGAGAAGGATAAGGCCAAGTTTTACGCGAATTGTCCTGATCCTTCTTTTCTGTTGGGCTAACTTTGTCGCCCGTTGGGTTTATTCGTCGTCATCACAATAGCTTGGCTCGTAAGTGGCGGCATACCCTACCAATAGCGCACCGATCGCCGTGTCTGGTTGCGAGTCCTCTTTCATTAACCACACTTTATCCTGAGCGCTCAATGACCCGTTAAATACGCCTAGGTGCAGCTCTGCCAACGCCTTCTTGTTTTGCATGATAGTAATAACCTGAGGATGGTCAGTATCACCGAATGCTAAATGATACTGCTGATCGTTGAAGCTGAAGTTATACGGGTCGGTAAAGCTTGCCTTCTTACCCTGAGCATCAATTTGCGCAGCATATTTATTCGGCTCAATGATAACAAGTGATCCATGACCACCATCACAGCGCTGCTCGTAATGAAATTGCGCCTGCTCACTATCATTACTGGAAAGCGTCATCGTGACACTTTGGTGTTTTACCTTCAGCAGCACATCATCAATTAGATTTAAGTTCGCGCTTTTATCTACGTCGACTTGATAAGGTCCAAAAGTCAGGTGATGCCCCGGCATCCACCCTTGTCTGCCTTTTATTACATACTGGTCACTGTTTTCGTGCCATTTTGGTGGTGTGTCGGTTGGTACCGATACACAGCCAGTAAGTGCAAGCATACTTAGGGTGATAATTCGTTTTACCATGAGGTTCTTTGCGTTGAAAATTGGGATTGATGGGTAATTTAGCAAGGTCGAGAGGATTTTGAAATAGACGATAACTGAGTCTGTAATGTACGTGAGATAAGAGTTTAATATATACCAACGCAATTACTGACTTGGCGTAAGTCCTGACCAGAATATCAAAAAAGCGGAATAGAATTATTACCTCCTCCGCTTTTTTCTAAACCAGCCCAGGAAAGATATGCAAACTAACAGTTTTATAAAAACTTACTACGTTCATCAAGACACTCACCAGAGCCCATTTCAAATTCACGACATATCCAAGGACGATTTTCATAAATTGTGCACATTAAAGTGTCTCTATCTAAAGCTGAGCACCAACCATCATTTAATCGTCTCATGGTTTCACCGCCGTATTGGTCTCGTTCGATGAATTCTTCTGGCACACCAGTGTCCGAAATAATAAGAACTTCAAGACGACAGCAGCAAGCTTTGCAGTTTGAACAAGATATATTTGGAGAAGAGGGCGTATTCGTTGGTATAAGCATAAATAACTATAGTTAGATCAATTGCGCAGTATACCGTAATTTACAGCTAACAACCTTTATTTCCCGGATTCCTTGCATTTTGAGAAACAAAATTTCTGTTGTTCTCCTTCCCCCAACTCCTTATCCCTGATTAATCCTGAGACACATTACCATATCTATTACTGCTTTAGCCGCGAAAAACGCCTGAATTATTTAGCTATAGGTAACTTCGGGAATTGAATATGCCACAAGCGGCATGATTCTTGATGCTTTAATAACATTCGCTTCTTCATTAGTCGAAGCAAAACCGTACCTACCAACCCTAAATGCAGCCAATAGGTGGCCTTTCGAGTTAATTTGGCAATTCACCTAACATCAATCGAAGTGTTGACAAGCGGACATTGTACTGTTTACGACAATAGGAACCGAGTACCTTGATATCAGAAGACAACAGTTTATGGCTTTCCATGTGGAAAAACGGACATACTGACTTTCATCAGACATCAGTTAATCAACAATTACAAGATTATTGGCATCAACTTAACATTCCCACAATGGGAAGAGTCTTAGTACCATTATGTGGAAAGAGTAAAGATTTAATTTGGCTGGCGAGACGCGGCTACGAGGTTATTGGTATTGAGCTCAGTTCGATCGCGGTAAGAGCATTTTTCGAAGAAAACAATCTAAAACCCAAAAAAACTCGCTGCGGGAATTTCACTGTATGGCGACATGGACATATTCGTATTTTCTGCGGCGATATTTTTGTCTTAAAAAGTACAGACATAGGTAAAATTGACGCCATTTATGATAGAGCGGCCCTTTCCGCATTACCTGAGACAATCAGAAAGCTATATGTCACTACATTACTTTCGTTTATGCCATTCCTGAAACCCATGCTCCTATTAACAACAGAAGATGCAGATCCATTAAGAACTACAGATTCTCAAGCATTGATTGATTCAGAAATATCTGACTTATATTCACCTCACTTTGCAATTGAAGTATGGTATGGCGACTCATATCAAGCAAATCAGGTTCATGAGACAGTAAATAAAGTATATCAAATGAATATTAGAGTATTTGGTACCGAAAATATTACATAACGCTTTGTTAAGGGGCGCAGCAACGTAATAAATGACTGTCTGCAAAACACTTAAACACAAAACTCGCTGCAAACTAAAAATGCCACGCGTTGCAAGTCCCTCTTTAACAATTTGTTATGTGCCGATTTTCAACAAGCCTTTCCCTTGTTTCTTAGGGTCACGATTTGTCAATATATACACACTTTGAAAAGCTTCAATGTCTGAAAATTTTACGTCTTTGATAGAATTTTCTATGATAGATGCGTCTAATCGAGGCTCATCAGTAAAAATTAATAAGACTAGTTCATCGAATTCTTCGGGTAGTTTGTGACACTTTTGAGCTTTAGTTGTGACGATATTCTGTAGTTTCTTAGCAATACTATCCGCATTCCACGATAGAATTTCTTTAAGATATTTTAAGCGCTCACCCTTGATGTCGTAACCAATAGCCTTTTCATTTAACCTCTACCCCCACTTTCTTTCCTGAACTAGTGACAACAGCCACATCAGGCGGATCTTGTGCAAGAAACATATTAACTAAATGCTCGTTAGTATCTACTTCTAACATTTGAAAGAGATGTTGAGTAACTAAAAGCTCTTTAGTGGTTTTATTTGGCGTTTCAAAAAAGTCAGCGTGCTTACGTACCATTGCCTTACGTTTTATAAGATAATCGTTCAGCACCTCTTCCAAACGGGTTTTGAAAGCTTCGATTTCATCTCTTCTATGCCAATATCGTTTGAGTTTTCTTGTTCTCCGCCTTTTTAGCTCAATAAGCTGTCGATAGTTCATTAATTCCTCCAAGGCACATAACGCTTCAATCAGCCGACGCGTTAGCGGTCGGTTGCATTGACTTGTTAAGTGTTTTCTTTGAGCTTCCTGGAAGCATCAAGCCTTGCTTACTTTTTTCTTTTGGTGATAAAGCAATAGCTGACTGATTTCGGTATGCACCATTTAGTATATTGTAATTTTCCCATAGACCATCAACTACGTCTTGAGGGGCATTGTCTGGCAAGCTGTTTATACGATCCAAGACTTCATTACATGCAATTCGATTCTGAGCAATCATTTTTTCTAGCTTTATTCCATTTCGCCCTCTATATACAAGAATTCCTCCGATAATGCCGAGAGCTGTAAGCGGAGTTGAAAGTAATAGCGCGGATAGAGCAATGTGCGGTGCAATCAAAGTGCCTGCCAGTGCTCCAACAATTCCTCCCGCGGCACCAAACAGCGTGGACGAACTACTGGCATCTGCTTTTTCCGATGCTTGTATTAATTTATCTAGGGCTTTATCTGTGTTGCTCGTGATGTTCTCAAGGTCAGAAATTGAAGACTCAATATCTTTTTTCATTGAGTCTCTCCTCTGAATAATGTAGTGCCTCTGCGGCTCTATCTACTGCCTTCCGTTGTTGGTAAATATATTCACTTACCTGCCTTAGGATTGCTCTATGCTCATAGAAACTTGATGAGGATTTAAAAAGAAAGTAACCAAGAAATACACAAATAGGACCTAGAAATTGATGAATTTCAGGGTTAACTAAGATAGATCCATTTGGGTGAATTAATACAAATAACGTTAGTAGTAGCAACGAAAAAGAAAGGATCAGAAAAACCAAGGAAAACATGGTTTTAAACTTTTCTTTTTCCTTGATTCCATATAGACCTAATAACTGTTGCTCGGACCTATTCAAGAGATTCTTTAGCCAATCTCTTTTTGAGTAGACCTCGTTGGGATAATCATTTTCTATCATTTTTTCCTCACTATCCGCAGATTGTTACCGCACACTTAACGCCGCCATAAACGGCAAAAAATGGCGGCTAAAATTTGTGAGGCACGAACAAAAGCCAACATTTTTTGTCCGATTTAATGGCCTTGTTAGCTCACTTTATGCTATCTAGCTCATCCATATTCATGGAAGACCAAAAGTTTCTTTCATAGTGAAAGTTATACCAACGTTCAGTATCTAATCTTTCATGCCCTTCCTTAACCTTTTTTCTTAGCTCATTCGCATCGCTAATCCCTGTAATTAGAGCTAATTTACTAAAGTTTTTATGCTGGGCTGCCCGCACAAAAAAAGGATAGCCATTACCGTAAGATGAATAATGCAGGGTTGCTGGGTACCAACATGTATCTGGCGTGATAAAAGCCATTAGTAGAACTAAAAGCTCTGCTTGTCTGATTTCTGAGAATGGTATGTCCTCACGGTCTGCCTGTCTTTTAATTAACTCGGCAGCAGGAGCATAAAGTCTTTGATTTTCAGGGGCTAATACTGACTGAAGAGCCTCTGAGTAACCGTAAAAGCAATCAAACCGTTCGAAGTTTGTCTGACCATAACTGTCTGATCTAGGTATAAGATAATGTGATCTGAACACTTCATTTAGAGTCTTGTAAGCCCCAGACTTCAGTAATGCAGCAACAATGTATAAAAATGTTTCATAGACGAATACTGAGTGAGCCTCAAACCAAGAGTCACTCCACTGATTGATTTCCGCTGGCCTAGACTTTAGCTCTCTTAACTTTTCTAATACATCGATAAGTGACTCTGAAAATTCATTCTCATCACTTATTTCGCTCTCCAATAGCACCCAATCACAAAGATGATTTCTTACAGCCTTGAGTTTGCCACAATCTTCTAGGATTTTTTCTCCCATTGATTCAACTTCAGGCCGCTCTCGCACTCTTAGGTCATCTGCGTATGAAATGCAGGCTTCAACAAAGTCACGTCGATAATGCTTTAAACCTTTTTTGTCTTGCAATATAGCTTGCTTCAGTGAGTTAAATTTAGCGTATGCTTCACTAGTAGGTATTGGGGTGTCACTTGTAATGAATGTTGGTGCCTTTCCTTTTTTAGGCTTTACATGTTGAGGCTTGCCATAAAGAAGGCGTACTAATTGCTCCCAGTTCTCATTTTCTGCTTCTGAGCTAGAGAAGTTTATCCACATTCTCGATTTCATAAATGCAGGTAGAATGGGTTCACCATCATTACCAAATTCACATACGATTGGTATAAATTTTGACTGTTTTACTTTTTCATATACTTCGCCAGAAATGATCTGTGACTCTGTACCCACACCAGCTTTTCGAGCGTTAGCTTTTTCAGCATACGAACTATCACATATTACCAATACATGTGTAACATCAGGATCAGTTACCATTGTCTCCATAAAAGCATACTTATCATCACCTTCTTTTAGGTCATAGATATCCAATATGACATCAACACCATCAGCAACGAGCCTATCAGCCCAATGTTTTACCAACTCCTGGTGTGATTGATTTGTCCAGCTATATGAAATAAAAACTTTTGGTTCTTCCATAATTTCCATTCTGTATTGTGTGTGACTCGGTGAGCTAACAGTTATTATATGGACATTGTCCACATGACAATGTCCATATAATTCCTATTGACCATTTTGAAACTTGTCCGCTAATCACCTGATTCTTCACGCTTAAACACACAAATCAAATAGTCATACCACCAGAAAATAAAGACAGTGTCGTGCATAATTATTTTCATAGTGTTGAAGTAGTATGCTGCTTGCTAAGAAACAAGAGCCATCCACGCTACCGCCTGCCTCGGTGGTAGTGAAGCATGTGATTAACTGACTGAATCGTATTGAATTCATATAATTTCATATTCTTGAATTCAGCTCCACTATAAATTGACATTTCCCTGACATTTCTTGATGTAAGCCCTTGTTTTGGGCGATTGTGGAATCGATAAACAAAACCAATTTTATCGACAAAAAATTTCTACCGTCAGAGGGACATTTTTTATTGCACCCACCCTCATATGGTCTTACTATCGCGCTGCTTCTTGATGATAGCCAATCCGAGTACATCACAGGTTGTTTGTGGCAAGGCGATAGAGCAACTATCCAAGAGTGACTTTGACGGCGCGATAACGCGCTCTTATTGACGCTCCACTTTTCATTACAACGCATACATGAAAAGTGCACCACTAACATTGGAGGCTTGCGATGGCTAACACTAAATCTATTGTTGATTTTCAATCTTTCTCTTCTCAAACACTAACTGCTGACGAAGTTCAGTTGATTGAGTCTTCTGTTGCTCAGTTCGGTGCGCCACTATTGCTTCTTGACTGCAATGCTGTACGTCAGCAATACCGTGCACTAAAAAATGCGCTGCCAAACGTGACTCTGCACTTCGCGTTAAAACCACTACCTCACCCAGCAGTAGTAAGAACTCTGCTCAGTGAAGGTGCAAGTTTTGACCTAGCGACAACTGGCGAAGTGGAATTAGTGGCAAGTCAGGGTGTTCCTGCTGAGAAAACCATTCACACTCACCCAATCAAACGCGATTCCGACATTCGTGAAGCGCTAGAGTTTGGTTGCAATGTGTTTGTGGTAGACAACCTGAACGAGTTGGCGAAGTTTGAAAAGTACCGTCAAGATGTGGAATTGTTAGTGCGTTTGAGCTTCAGAAACTCAGAAGCATTTGCTGACTTGTCTAAAAAGTTCGGCTGCAACCCAGAACAGGCTATCGTGATTATCGAAAAAGCCAAAGAACTGGGTATACACATTAAAGGTTTGTCTTTCCATGTTGGCTCTCAAACAAGTCACCCACAAAAATATGTGGACGCGATTAATACTTGTAAAGTGCTGATGGAAGAAGTGGTTGAACGTGGTTTGCCTGCGTTGAGCACTCTGGATATTGGTGGTGGTTTCCCTGTGACTTACTCAAAACAGGTGATGCCGATTGACCAGTTCTGTGTGCCAATTAACGAAGCGCTAAATCAACTACCTGAAACAGTACAGGTACTTGCCGAACCAGGACGCTTTATCGTTGCGCCTGCAGTGATGAGTGTTGCTTCTGTTATGGGTATGGCAGAGCGTGAAGGTCAAATCTGGTACTACCTGGATGACGGTATCTACGGTTCATTCAGCGGTCTGATGTTTGATGACGCACAGTATCCATTGGTCACTATCAAACAAGATGGCGAACGTGTACCAAGCGTACTGTCTGGCCCAACTTGTGACAGTATCGACGTGATTGCAGAAGGCATCATGTTGCCAAAACTAGAAAATGGTGACTTGGTGATTGGCCGTATGATGGGTGCTTACACCAGTGCAACGGCGACAGACTTTAACTTCTTTAAACGTGCCCAAACAGTGGTACTGAACGAAGAAGCCGTAACAGCGAGAATGATCGGCTAGGTCTGGCTAGGAATAATAAAATAAGGCACCTCTCGGGGTGCCTTAACTATTTGCTGTATACGAAATTTTTATAGATAAGCGCCAGTATTAGGCTTTATTGGTGTATTTCTCAGCGTATTCCAGCGCCTGATCGATCACATCAGCGACCTGAAGTTTTTTCGCTACACCAGATGGGGCATAAGCCTCTTCACCCATGATGCCGGTTTTCACTCTCTGTGCAAACGCTTCGACATCAACACCGTCTTTTTCCAGCTCACACAATACCGCGACTAACGCTTTTACACTGAAATCTGAACTCATAATTCTACTCCGGGCTTCTGGGCCTTCTTGTTTTCTTTATTGGTTTCAGTGACTTTAACTAAATATTGTCGTTAACGGAACTGTTAAATGAAAACATACGAACTTCATCACGAGGATACCAGCCAAGGCTTTGATAAAAACCCTGCGCGCCAAGGTTATCACTGAGCACAAACAGGTGCGTTTTCGCAATACCAAGCAGACCAAGTGCCTGAATGGTTTCGCCCACTAACGCCTGACCGATTCCCTGCTTACGATAATCGGATGATACCGCCAGATGCTGCAGATAACCGCGACGTCCGTCTGTTCCTGACAGTACTGCACCGACGATGTTATCGTCCATCAAAGCCACAAAGCTGAGTCCGGGGTTTTTAATCAGATAGGCACCAATATTTTCTTTTGAATCCGCATCGCGTAAAGAAAGACTTTCTGTCTGCCGCCACAAACCGATAACAGACTCGTAGTCTGAAATTTCCATCTCTCTGATCGTCAACATGTATATTCCTTAGTGTAACGGAGCGACCCGGTAAAAGACTCTCGCTAGTCGCATCCAAAAAGTTAAGTCAGTATTTTGCCCTCACCCAGCATGGATAAAATCTGAGCCTGAGCTGTTTTTAATAATTTTTGTCGTTCATCTTCGTTGGAGATCATCTTAGCAATCGTTACCGCCCCAACGAGCGACGCCATAATAGCGCGCGCTTGATCGCTTATACATTCACTAGATAGCTCAATTTTGCGAATTCGACATAATGCGACAATACGTTTTTCAAGCATTATGCGCACGTTATCATAAGACTGTTGAAACAGTTGCTTAATTTTATCGTTATCGCTACCTGGTTCATTAAATAAGACACTCTCTGGGCCCGGTTGCATCTTTTTCGACTGATGAAGTCCCCAATAGTTCGCCGTTAAAGCCAGTAACTTATTCATTGTCAAGGGAGATTTGACTAATCTGGCACGGCTGCTCTCTTTTAATAACTCAGAAAAACACTCCGCGTAAAGCGCTTCTTTGGATTCAAAATGAGAGTAAAACGCACCATGGGTCATATGTGCTTCTTTCATCACCTGACCGATGGACACCTTATCGAAGCCAAAGCGGCTGAACAGATCCGTTGCCGCCTGTACGATACGAACTCGCGACTTCTCTTTATGTGACTTGTCATATGGCATAACGACACTTACCTCGCTCGCTATATATTATCTTGATCATATTTAGTGCAGTGATACCGTCTCCCTCGTACTGTAACATTTATGGAGACGGATATGAATTCACCGATAGTCATCACAGGTATGGGCATTGTCAGCCCACTCGGTTGCGGTGTCGACACTGTTTGGCAGCGACTGACTGCCGGACAGTCGGGCATCCAATTTATAGACAGATTTGATACAGAAGAATTCCCGGTAAAAATCGCTGGTTTGGTTCCAAATAAAGAAAACGATGCCGAAGCCGGTTTTGATTTTGCCGATGTGGCTCCAGCCAAAGAGCTGAAAAAACTCGATCGCTTCACCTGCTACGCTCTTGCTGCGGCTGAGGAAGCGCTCACTCAGGCCAACTGGTTTCCGCAAAACGAACAAGATAAAGAAAATACCGCGACCATCATTGCCTCAGGTATCGGTGGTTTTACGACAATCACTCAAGCGCAAAAAACACTCGACAGTAAAGGCTACAAACGTATTTCGCCTTTTACGGTCCCAGCGTTTTTGGCCAATCTTGCCTCAGGTAACGTGTCAATTAAGTACGGATTCAAAGGCCC
The DNA here is from genome assembly GCF_003856525.1 of Vibrio viridaestus. Taxonomy (GTDB): domain Bacteria; phylum Pseudomonadota; class Gammaproteobacteria; order Enterobacterales; family Vibrionaceae; genus Vibrio; species Vibrio viridaestus. Next base: position 676,699 of record NZ_RJVQ01000002.1, on the reverse strand, counting down.
ATTGGGTTGTCCGGTCACCGCTTGCGCTGCTGGTATTCAGGCCATTGGTGATGGCATGCGTATGATTCGTAATGGTGAAGCCGAAGTGGCTTTGGTCGGCGGCGCAGAAGCGTGCGTCGATCCTTTGTCTCTGGCTGGCTTTAACGCGCTTAAAGCGCTCTCCACCAGCACAGAACCAACCGCGGCCTCTCGCCCATTTGACCAGAATCGATCCGGTTTTGTAATGGGTGAAGGCGCAGGACTAATGGTCATCGAAACACTGGAACATGCCCTTAAACGCGGTGCGACACCGCTGGCCATCCTAAGTGGCTACGGAACCAGTGCCGATGCACACCACATTACATCAGGCCCGGAAGATGGTTCTGGTGCCGCGCTTTCAATTAAACGCGCCCTGAAACAATCCGGATTGGCCGCAACCGATATCGCTCACGTTAATGCTCATGCGACATCAACACCGGTTGGCGATAACGCTGAAATCGCCAGCCTGAAAAGCGTGTTTGGTGAACATCTATCTCAGGTACCGATCTCCGCCACTAAATCTGCGACCGGACACCTGCTCGGCGCGGCGGGCGGTATTGAGTCCATCTTCACTGCTATGGCCGTCATTAATAACCGCGTACCACCAACGTTGAATCAGACCGACCCTGACGAATCCGTCCACGGGTTAGACGTAGTGCCAAATACCGCCAAAGAGCATCAAACCGAACACGCTCTGTGCAATGGCTTTGGTTTTGGCGGCGTTAACGCCTCACTGATAGTCAGTCGTTATCGTTAATTTCGATTCCAACGTTCTCCATAAGCCTGACTATAGTCGGGCTTTTTTATCTCCGAAGAGAGATTAACATCGTCAATCAGCGGTCCCGCTATGGTCTGAAATGGAATCACACCCGCCCAGACCTCTCGGTCTAGATCGGATTGATCATCGTTCACACCACCGTTATTGATTTTAACCGATGCCTCGTCCAAGCTCAGCTTTAGTACGGTCGTACCATCTAATTCTCTATCGCTCGATGGTCGAACTTCTGCTGTTCTTCCTGGAGCTATCTGCTCGATAAAGTGATTGAGTAAACGATTCTTCTCTGCCCTTTCTTCTACTTTTTCACACACACCAAACACGACCGCTGAACGATAATGCGCACTATGGTGAAATGCCGAACGCGCCAACACCCAACCATCCAGCAAAGTGAACGTGACACACGTCGCCTGACCATTCGCCAAGGCACGCATTAAGCGGCTATTATTGGCGCCATGCAGATAAATGGCATGCTCATCTCGCCAGAACAACATCGGAATGACTACGGGGCCGTTCTGATCACTGATCGCAACGTGGCCCAGTTTTGATTCATCGATAATCTGATAAAGCTGAGTAATATCGGTCCCCGCTCTGCGCGGCGCTTTTTTGAGTTTGGTTCTGTCCGTAGAAGAAAGCATTGTAAAATCCTCATAAGAAATTGTTGTCCTATTAAAACCAAAATTGGTACTCTTATTAAGTGCCGTTTTTAAATATTTAGTGGAACCAATTTTGATCATTGATATCGGTGATTTAGCCCTGACGGAACAGGGACAGACCAAGCAAGAAAAACTGTTTAATGCCATTCGAGCCAAGATCGTTTCTGGTCTTTGGCACAGCAACGCCAAGCTGCCTTCAACACGCGAGCTCGCCGCCAGAATGGGACTCGGTCGCAATACCGTAGTTGCCACATACGAGCAGTTGGTCGCAGAAGGCTATCTCAAAAGTCATGTTGGCTCAGGCTTCTTTGTTGCGGTCAGCCTGCCTGAACAGTTTTATGTGGGTGAAAGCGTTGAGCTAACCAACTCGGTTGAAGACACGAATGAGCATTCACTGCGGTCCTTTTCTCCCGGAGTTCCGGATCTGGAGGTTTTCCCGATTAAACGCTGGTCGCAAATGATTCACCAACAAGGTCAGCGCCGTGCTTATCTCGGGTATAACGATCTTCAGGGTTTGCGAGTTCTGCGCGACGCGATTGCGCACTATGTCTCTTCCAGTCGTACGGTTTATTGCTCACCTGAGCAGGTCATCATTACGCATGGCGCGCAGCAGGCGATTTCTATTGCGCTGCTTGCGACGGCTAACTTTGGCGGCGATGTCATATTTGAAGAGCCCGGTTACGGCAATGTGCGCGCGGTACTGGACCTGTTCAATATGAACAATATCCCCTTTCCTATCGACAAACAGAGCGGCTGGGATTTTTCGTCCTTAAAAAACGCGACGGCAAAAACCGTGTATGTCACCCCCAGTAACCAATACCCACTTGGTTTATCTATGCCCGTAGCGGAGCGACTTGAATTACTAGAATGGGCGGCATTGAATCAGAGCGTGATTATCGAAGATGACTACGACAGTGAATTTCAGTTTGCCCATCAACCCTATCCAAGTTTGCAGGGTTTGGCCCATGAATTTGGTTATTCCGATAATGTGATTTATATCGGCTCGCTGAGTAAAGTGATGTTTAACAGTATGCGCCTTGGTTATATGGTCGTGCCACCATCCATGGTCGAAAAGTGCTGTAATATCAAACAAACCTTGGGTGGTGAACTTGCAGCGGCCTCTCAACTCGCACTCGCTCAGTTTCTGAATGAAGGGCATTTGCAGCGTCATATTCGTAAAATGCGCCGTATTTATCAGGATAAGCATCAGGCAATGGTGGCGGCTATCGAGGCTCATTTTAACGGTGATATCGAGATTATCAGTCAGGCAGCAGGATTACACATTACCATCATCTGGCATAGTAAAGTGTGTGAAAATCGCTTATCGGATCTGGCTAAAACACACCAGTTGAAAGTACGGGCGATATCGGCGTATGAAAGTCATGCCCCAAACCGAGACTGGCAAGGTGCCGTTTTAGGCTTTGGAAACGCAGATATCAATCGTATTGATATGGACATAAAACATCTCGCGGATCTGTTCTATCAGTTGCTCGAAGAGAAAGACTGAATTCACGCCAAGATCAATATCCACCTTATTGAATAGCTGTTATGCTGTCCCCCTTAATGTAAACCGATAACATCGATAAGACAGGGACAGCATAATAATGATGATATCAACGCCGCAGACACCGCCGTTCAAAGAGCGGGCAATTCTGTTTTTTCTGCTCACACTGCCGCCATTATTCTGGGCGGGTAATTTTATTATCGGACGCTCTGTTCGGGGTGAAATTCCACCACTGACATTATCGTTTTATCGTTGGATCATTGCCTTGGTGATTCTGCTGCCGTTCGCCTATCGTTCAATTCGTCGTGATGCACCAGTCTACTGGGAAAATCGTTGGCTGATTCTGCTGACCTCTGTCACCGGCATCAGTGCATTTAACTCATTGATCTATTATGGTTTACAGTTTACGTCAGCCAACAACGGTATCATTCTTAACTCCTTTATCCCGTTACTGATTTCTCTGATTTGCTGGGTCGTTTTCCATCAAAAACTGGGCATAAAGAGCTGGATAGGAATGGGGATTTCGTTCACCGGTGTCATCACTATTGTCTCTCATGGTCAACTTGCCACCATCTACAATATGAGTTTTAACCACGGCGACCTGATTATCTTTGTCGCCATGGTTTGTTGGGCAATCTATACCCTTGGATTAAAGCATCTGCCAAAGAACGTCAATCGTCTTGGTCTCACTTCCGTGCAGATGGCGATTGGAATGCTGATTTTAATCCCATTTTACTGGACGGAAGTCAGCCTTGGCGAAGTGCCAGTTTGGAATACCCACTCGATTCTAAGTCTCGCCTACATTGGCGTGGTACCTTCGGTTCTGGCCTACCTACTCTACACCACTGCAGTCGAACGCATGGGTCCGAGTAAGGCCGGACTGTCGATTCACTTGCTGCCAGTATTTGGCGTTATTTTATCGATGCTATTTCTTGGCGAGAGTTTGCACTGGTTTCAGGCTACGGGAATGGTATTGATCTTTATTGGTATCGCGATGAGTTAATGATGTGTGGAGTCTGACAGACTCCACTTTTACTATGCTCGACGTAAATCCAATAGCCTTTCCGCTAATTCAGAAAACCCATATCCGCCGTTACGATCGGTAATAAAATCAGGCCGATGAGTTAAATCGTCCATCACTGCCAGAATGTTGTTCACACCGAAGGTCAGCGGCAGCCAAGCAAACATGCTCTCGTCATTGTGGGAGTCACCGACATAGGTTACCGTTTCTAAATCAAGGTTATCCTGCTGCGCCATTATCCGTAGAAACGATTCGCCGCTGAGCTGCTTGCTATGCTCACCAACCCAAGCGTTGATGTGAATCGAACTGAGCATCGCGTTTACTGGCGCACCATCAATGGTTAAGCCACGAATGCGTTCTGCTATTGCCTGAGCAACCACTTTGTCCACTGGCTCTCGGTCTTGGCTCAAGTTAATCGCCACATCGCAGACGCGGTAACTTTGGTCGGCCGCAAAATCGACGCCCGGATAGTCATCCAGAATCTCCTGAACTCTCTCACGTAACTGATATTGATGCAGACTCATGGTTTCCAGCGGTTGGGCATAATGGGTCTTAAATCCATCGCGATTTTTCACCATCCAGAACGCGCCATTCTCACCGATCACGCCATGCAAAGGCCAAAGCTTCGCTATATGGTCACACCATCCTGCACAGGCACCGGTTACCGCGACCACTTTAATCCCAGAGCGATGTAAACGGTCCAGTGACGCGAGCGTTTCTGGTGGCAATCTGCCTCTCCAGGTCAGAGTGTCGTCCACATCCGTAAGTAGCCACTGAATCTTTTTCGCACTGTCAGCACTTAACTGCTGTATCGCTCTAGCCATTCACAATCTCACTCTGCATTCCAACCGATGACGGTGATGGCAGACGTTGCCCAGTCGGCGCATCAAATAAGTGGATATTATCGACATCAATGGCGAGACCGAGCATTTCTCCCGTTGTAAATTGTCTCTCACCGTGTACGCGAATAATCAGTTTCTGATCATCACAATCACGAATATGGCAATAGAGTAATAAGTCGGCACCAAGGGCTTCCATCATGTCAATTTGCGCTTCAAACATTGGGTTATCGTCAACGATCTGAATGTGTTCCGGACGCATCCCAAGTTTGACTTTACCCAGACTCCACCACTCCGTGCCCATCTTGAATTCGTAGTCACCAAGCTGCAGTCCATCGGCTGTGACCAAACCGGTTAAGATATTCATCGCAGGTGCACCGATGAATGTCGCAACAAACAAGGACGCTGGCTTTTGGTAGATCTCCATCGGTGTTCCCACCTGTTCGATATTACCTTTATTCAGCACCACCAGTTTATCGCCAAGGGTCATCGCTTCGACCTGATCATGCGTCACATACACCGATGTTGTTCTCAATCGGCGCTGCAGCTTTTTAATTTCCAGACGCATTTGTACACGCAGTTTTGCATCTAAGTTAGACAGAGGTTCATCAAACAAAAAGACTTTAGGAGAACGGACAATTGCTCGTCCCATTGCAACGCGCTGACGCTGACCGCCGGACAATTGTTTTGGTTTACGATCCAACAGATGATCAAGCTCTAGCATGGTGGCGGTTTCTTCCACCATTTCGCGAATTTGGTCTTTAGGTACTTTGCGGTTTTTCAGTCCATACGCCATGTTGTCGAATACCGACATATGCGGATACAACGCGTAATTCTGGAATACCATCGCAATATCACGTTGACCCGGTTCGAGGTCATTAACTGGCTGTTGGTCAATCATCAGCTCACCGGAGCTTATCTCTTCAAGCCCTGCAATCATTCTTAGCAATGTTGATTTACCACACCCACTAGGGCCTACGAGTACCACCATCTCACCATCATCGATATCCAGACCAACACCATGTATCGCCTGAAAGCCATTTGAGTAGGACTTTTTAATGTCTGTTAACGTTAATGTCGCCATAATTTATTTCTCCGAGTCGACCAGTCCCTTCACAAACGCTTTTTGCATACCAATCACCACCAGTACAGGTGGCAGCATAGCGATAAGGGTGATAGCCATAATTTTGTTCCATTCCACGATGCCATCGTTGACGTTAAGTAGCTGCTTAATGCCCATCACGATGGTGTAGTATTTGATGTCTGTGGTTATTAGTAACGGCCACAAATACTGGTTCCAGCCGTAGATAAAGGTAATAACGAATAGTGCTGCGATGTTGGTGCGCGATAGTGGCAACAAGATATCGAAAAAGAACCGCCACGGGCCCGCGCCATCAATACGTGCGGCTTCAACCAGTTCATTGGGAACCGTCATAAAGAACTGACGAAATAAAAACGTTGCTGTCGCACTGGCGATAAGTGGAATCGTTAAACCGTAAAACGAATTGAGCATGTGTAAGTTGGTGATCACTTCGAACGTCGGCATGATGCGCACTTCTACTGGCAACATAAGCGTGAAAAAGATCACCCAGAACGCCAGCATTCTTCCCGGAAAGCGAAAGAACACCACCGCATACGCTGAAAGAATCGAAATCACCAATTTGCCTACAGTGATACACAGCGCCATGATCAATGAATTGGTTAACATGAGCGCTAACGGAAACTCTGAGTTATTCACTTTGTCTTGCGAATTGAACAGATCTTTAAACACATCGAGACCTAAATGGCCAAACCAAAGCGGTGTGCCAGTCGCAAACTCGTTGTTGCTATGGGTCGTCGCCACAATCGCCAGCCAGACGGGAAACGCGACCGATACAATGCCGAGAATCAAAGTCAGATGACAAAATAATTTGAATAACGGTCTTTTCTCTACCATCAGTAAGTCACCTTCTTCTCAACGTATTTAAACTGAATCACCGTAAGCAGCCCGACGATAATCATCAGGATGACCGACTGCGCCGCTGATGAACCCATATCCAATCCAATAAAGCCATCGTTATAGACTTTATACACCAGCGTCGACGTACTGTTGCTTGGGCCGCCCTGAGTCATCGCATGGATAACGGCGAAGGTATCAAAGAAAGCGTACACAAAATTGACGACCAGCAAGAAGAAGCTGGTTGGTGTGATCAGCGGAAAACTGATCGTGAGAAAACGTCTTACCGGACCGCTGCCATCAATTGCTGCCGCTTCATGGAGAGACTTGGGTACCGACTGCAGCGCCGCAAGGAAGAAAAGAAAGTTATAGCTGACCTGTTTCCACGTCGAGGCAATCACCACCATGATCAGTGCTTGCGTCCCGTTCAGCTTTGGGTTCCAGTCCACACCCAGAAAGCGAATCCAGTCACTGACGATGCCAATGGTCGGGTCAAATAAAAACAGCCACAACGAACCCGCTACAACAGGAGCCACCGCGTAGGGCCAGATAAGCAAAGTGCGATACGCCAATGCGCCACGAACAATATTCTCCGCCACTCCTGCCAATATCAATGCACTAACCAGTGCCAAACAAGCTACCGCGGCGCTAAAGACAAAGGTCGTCGCCAAAGATTCGAGATAATTACTATCAGAAAATAAACGCAGGAAGTTTTCCATGCCGACAAATTCTGTCGACATACCAAACGCATCCTCTAGCTGAGTCGATTGGACAATCGCTTGTCCTGCTGGCCAGAGAAAGAAAACAAACGTGATAAGAAGCTGAGGTGCCATAAGCATCAACGGAAGCCAACGATGCTTAAACACCACTTGAGATGACATCATAATCAGTAGACTTATTTCAGGTTAAAGCGGACCCGAGGATCCGCTTTCGTGATACATATTATTTTTGTGTACGTTCAAAGCGGCGTAATTGTTCATCACCGCGTTCAACAGCGTTGTTTAGAGCAGTTTTCGCTGACTCTTTACCCGCCCAAACTGACTCTAACTCTTCGTTAATGATGTCACGCGTTTGTAGGAAGTTACCGAAGCGAATGCCTTTTGAGTTTGCCGTAGGCGTTTTCGACGTCATTTGAATAACGGCTACTTCAGCACCTGGATTTTTCTCATAGAAACCTTGTTGCTTGGTTAACTCATACGCTTGCTTGGTAATTGGCAGATAACCGGTAAACTGATGCCAGTCTGCCTGTACTTTCGCGCTCGATAGGTATTTAAAGAATTTCGCAACACCTTGGTATTCCTCTTTTGAATGACCACTTAGCACCCAAAGTGACGCACCACCAATGATTGTGTTCTGAGGCTCTTTAATGACATGAGAGTCATACGGCAACTGCGCAACGCCCACATCAATGCCTTTCATGTTTTCTTTGATACCAGCCAGACCCGCAGAAGACCCCATGCTCATTGCGCACTCTTGGGTATAGAACAACGGCATGCCATCAGACTGACGGCCACCGTATTTAAATACGCCGTCTTTTGCCCATTGCGCCATTTGATTGATATGGTCTACATAAGGTTTTGCATTGAATTCAAACTTGGTGTCCAGTCCGCCAAAACCATTATTTTCCGTCGCAACAGGAACGTTATTACGAGCACCAAAGTTCTCGATTTGTGTCCAGGATTGCCACGTTGTAGTGAAACCACACTTCGCGCCAGACTTCAGCAGTTTCTGAGAAACCTCACCCATCTCATCCCATGTTTTTGGCGGCTCAGTGACGCCGGCTTTTTTGAACATGTCTTTGTTGTAATACAGAACAGGCGTTGAGCTATTGAATGGCATCGATAGCATTTTGCCATCGTTGGTGGTGTAGTAACCGGTCACTGCAGAAAGATAATCATTGGGATTAAAAGGTTCTTTGGTATCTTCCATCAGTTTATAAACAGGATAAATCGCCTTTTTTGCGCCCATCATTGTCGCAGTACCGACTTCAAAGACCTGAACAATCGCTGGCTGCTCTTTGGCACGAAACGCCGCAATCGCACTGGTCATTGTCTCTGCATACGTGCCTTTGTAGACAGGTTTGACTTCGTACTCATCGTGACTGGCGTTAAAATCCGCTGCGATTTGGTCTACTTTCTTACCCAAAGCACCGCCCATTGCGTGCCACCATTCTATTTCTGTTTTGGCAAAGACTGGTGAGCTCACCAATGTTGCTGCGATAGCCAAACCAACGAGTTTTTTAAGCGTCATGCTAATTTCCCTAACATTCTCATTTCAGATTCAAGCGAACATTCACTTACGGCGAAAATTCACTCCATTTATGTTCATATGAACGCTACGGAAGAAAAATGACGCTAAAATGACAAGTAAATGAACTTATTTGAACAGAGTAATTCTTCATAAGATCGCAATATAACTGTCACATTTATTTGGAATTCTTCCTTCAACAACGTCAGTGGAGTAAGCATTATGCGAGTCATGGCACACCGTGGGTTTTCAAGTCAGGCGCCAGAAAATACGTTAGCTGCATTCAAAAAGGCGATTGAGTTTGGCTGCCAGTGGATCGAACTGGATGTTCAACTCACCGCCGATCACATCCCTGTTGTGATTCACGACCAGACGCTGGAGCGCTGCACTAACGGTGCAGGGAAAGTCGCAGAGATGACGTTAGCGGAATTACAGCAATACTCAGCGGGGGATTGGTTCAATCAGGCTTTCAGTAATGAAACCATTCCTACTTTGGAAGACACTTTACGCTTAGCAAAAACGCATAATATTGGTTTGAATATCGAGCTAAAACCTTACCCTGGTGATGACGAAGCTCTGCTGTGCGAGAAAGTAGCAGACGCAATACACGCGGTAGACATCAGCGATAACCAGATTATTTTTTCGAGCTTTAGCGTTAGTGCACTCGAGCAAATCAAGAAAGCGCTACCGACAATTCGTCGTGGCTTACTTTGGGAAGAAATGCCGGATAGCGCCTTTGATATTCTGAGCAAATTAGAAGCATTCAGTGTGCACTGCGATTATCGTCATCTCAGTGAAAAGCAGGCATTGGAAATTAAAAATCGGGGCTACGCATTATATTGCTATACACCCAATAACCCCATGGACGTACAGGCATTCTGGCAATGGGGAGTGGATATGATGATCACGGATAAACCTCACCGCTACGCACACTAAGCAGCTAGAAGATTGATGGATAATTTATCGGTTCGCCAAGAACAAATTTTAGATTGTGTTCAGCGTGAAGAATATTGCTCGATTGAAGCATTATCGCAGCACTTTTCCGTCACAACTCAGACAATTAGGCGCGATATCAACGAACTTTGCTCTTTAGGGTTAGCAAGAAGACATCATGGTGGTGTCGGCTTGCCTGCCACGCTTTCGAACCGGAGTTACCTGTCCCGACAAACAACAAATCAATCTGAGAAACAACACATCGCGGATCAGGTAGCAAGTCAGATCCCCAATGGCAGTACGATCTTTCTCGGGATTGGCACGACCATCGCTTTCATCGCTGAACGTTTAGTTCACCACAGCGAACTGCGGGTCGTCACCAATAACTTCGAAGCAGCTCATATCCTCTCACAGCATGAACAAGCTGAAATTTGGCTCCCCGAGGGGCGTATTCGTAGTAACGATCGAGATATTGTTGGTGAAAATGTCAGTCAGTTTTTCAGCCGTTTTTCAGCCGATATCGGCATCATCGGCTGCGCAGCCGTCAGTCGCTTGTCTTCACTGGGAGTTAATAGTAAACATCAGGACAATTTTGTCGAATTTGCGATGGAGTATGAACTGCGAGAAGCATCTGTGAGTCAGGCGATCCTCAACAATGCCCAACAGAAGTGGCTGGTTGCCAATCAGGCAAAATGGCAAAGAAAAGCCAATACAAAAGTGGTCGAACTCAATCAGTTCGACCGTATCTTTTCAGCGAATTAATGGCCTAATTCACTAACCGAATCCGCAACATGATTGGCCGCGCTTCTAATCTCTTCTATCAGCTGCTTAGCCGTTTCAAGCTCTGTGTTACAGGTCGCGATTCGCTCTTGAATTTCAGCCATGTTGTCTTCTGAACGATGCGCCAGTTGACTATTACGGGAGACAATGTCTGAAATTTCGGCTGTCGCTTTTGCCGTATTGGAAGCAAGATTACGTACTTCATCAGCAACAACCGCAAAGCCACGCCCAGATTCGCCGGCACGTGCCGCTTCAATTGCTGCATTCAACGCGAGCAGATTGGTCTGTTCAGCAATTTTAGTAATTGTCGTCACGATATTAGTAATCTGTTGAGATTGCTCCGATAGTTGGCGAATCACATCATTTGCATCAGCGACGGAGGTCAAGATAGATGACGATAGCTCATTCGCTCGAACCAGTGAACGTTGACCACTTTCAGTCAGATTGACCGTTTCTAAGGCGGTCGAATGCGCAAATTTAGACGTTTCTGCGGTAGCTCTAGCCGCTAAAACGCGTTGTGTAATATCACTGGCAAACTTGATGATTTTGACAACGTGACCATCGGTATCGCGAATCGGGTTATAGGTTGCTTCAATCCAGATGGCATTTCCATTGCGATGCACACGCTCAAATAAACCCGACTTAAATTCACCACGAGCTAAAGAGCGCCAGAAGTCTGGATTATCATCGTAAAACTTTTGTGGACAGAACATCTTGTGATGTTGACCGACGATCTCTTTTAATGAATAACCTACTGTGTGACAGAAATTATCATTGGCGCTCACGATTGTTCCATCAGGTTTGAATTCGATGACTGCCTGTGATTTCTGTAGTGCCGCAGATATCGCAAGCTGAGACTCCAGCGCCTCACGTTCTTCCGTCACATCATTGGCTATTTTAATAACCTGTTTGACGTTGTTCTTCAAATCGCGAATCGGTATATAGGTCGCTTCAATCCAAATGTCATCACCATTTTTTTTCAACCGATGAAACTGCCCCTGCTGTGCTTTTCCTTGAGCCAGATCGCGCCAGAATAAGGCATAAGCGCCACTCGCAACGTAGTTAGGATCGCAAAAAATCTTATGATGCTGACCAATAATCTCGGCTTTCTCGTTATAACCCATTGCAGCGACAAATATTCGGTTTGCATCGAGAATCGTTCCATCTGGACTAAATGAAATATAAGCGACGTGTTCGCGGATAGACTTTATCGTGTCGACCAACTCGTGTTCTAGATTTTCTTTGTCGGCTGTTGATTTTGAAGATTTTAACAAATTAAAAAACATGCTTTACCACCAAAAATTTACGTGTGATAGCCAGTAACGTGAAAGTGATGAAAAGACGTATCGGAAAATCGTAGCACGACTATCTCTGTCGCTTGAATTATCTACGTTTGCGGGAAGTATAGACCAATCTTCGGTCTGTATTGACCCATTCAATTATTCAGCGAGTGTAAGAGCTAAAATTGGGATAAGCAAGCAATAACAAGTATGGATTGGTCGATATAAGCACAGGCTAAAACGACCTGCGCTTGCATCAATACCACTTAATCTGCGGGTGCTGCTAACATCAATTGCCCAGCATCGCTGCCATTGCCAAGGATGTAAACGATGTGAGATTTCCCCTGATACATAAAAGGAAACGCGGATATTGCCGTATGTTCTGGGACGATTTTTGTGACTTGATTCTCGGTCATGTCGAAGGTCCAGATACAGGCAAATCGCTGACCTTCATTATCAAAATAGAGGGTTCTGTCGTCTTCAGACCAAGCAATATCGTAAATTTTCCACCACTCTCGCGTTTCAGACCCATCGAGAATATCGGGCATGATATGCACACTCTCAGCCTGACTATCATAGACAACGATGGTACGTGAAAACTGCAAGGTGTCTTTATCTAACTTATCTACAATCGCGGTCAGGTATTTCTTAACCGTTTCGCTCAGTGTTGTGTCATGAATTAATGTCTGAAGGTCGGAAATGGTTAACGCTATCTTTTTACCATCATGAGACAATGCCCAGCGCCGGTATAAACTCGTTCGTCCTTTGGTTAGTTCGTCATTAAATTCTGTCATAGTGGCATCAGCGACAGGGGCAGTTCCAGAGCCAATGCGATATTTGAGAATCTCCGTCGCGTTCTGGCCCGAAGGCTCCACCTCGATAACTAAGTTATCCCCGCTTAGAGCGATGTTATAATTTTTTCCCTGAACCACGACATGTTTATACAGTGATTTTAAATTCAATTCATAGATGGCGTCGCGATAATTGTCGGTCGTTACTTTATAAAAAACATACACATCCTCACCAATCACTTTTGCTATTGGGCGACTCGCCACAAACTCTTTGGACAAAAGTGAGCGCCTTTTCCAGGGTTGGTAGTGCTCTGCGCCTACCAAAACTAGTCCGTCTTTAGAATAGGAATCGAGCTGGTCGACATCAGGTAACGTCATATTGGTCTCTAGGCTCATGACCGGATGCTGCGTAATTTGATTCAATAATTGGTTAATTCGAGTAATAAAAAACTGCTCGCAAGACGATTTATCGTGGCAATGCTCCTTTTGTGAATCAACCCATACCTGCTGCTCGTCTAATAGCCTTAAACTGTCTGGCCCTTCTAAAGCCCTATTATATAAGCTCTCAACTACGTCCTCCATCGTATTCAAAGAAGGCGTCGAACAGATCAACTGATCGGTTTCTGTTTGCTTGTTAACGCAATTTGTTTGTGTTGCCATCGACATCCCGGCCAAAGGCAACAATCCTAATACCCACCACCGCATTTTTACCTAACCTTATAATTGTATTAAATATTCGGCCAAATTTTACGCGGATTGAAATATGAACTCATTGAGATAAATCAGATAGGTTGCATATTGATAGAAAGGAAAAGAGCGAGCTTACGCTCGCTGTGTGATCAAGAGTGATCGAAACCTCTTTCCCTCTTCATCTGAGAGTCCGAGTAATATACAGGTAGGAAAAGAAATATTAATTTGATGCCAACGACGTACGTCCCAGAGGTGAAAGGATCGAATACGCAGCGTAGGAAATCACAAACGTAAACGGCGCGGAGAACGAGGCTAATGAGCCTCCGACCTGCATCAGTACAATCCCAACGATGGTACTGATAAACCATGCTGCCAAGCCCGGCATACTGAATTTATTACCCTCGCCATTTGAATAGGATTTACCCAGTATATGAGCCATTGCAACCCCCACCCAAGCAACGACAAAGACGCCTTGATAAGCTAACGCTTGAAGAATGTAGGTGAATACATCAGCCAACATGAGAACGTACACCACCACACCAACAACAATCGACCAGACGACTTTGGTCGCTTTGATTCCCAATGTGTTTTCAAAGAATGACTGCATATTGACGCTGGCTAAATAGTAATTTGCAGTATTGATTCGAGTCTGAGTTACCCAGATAAAGAGCAGCCCCCAGAATCCAAGCAGTTTTAAAATCGCTAAGACAACGCTCACTTCGCTGATGGCTTCATCGTTGTGCAAACTCGCTGCGAGATAAATACCAACAACACCATTAATCAAAAATGTCAGCAGATAAAATGGCATGCCAAAGTTAATGGTTGTGTGATAAGTCGTGTCCTCACTTTTGCCAAAACGCGCATAGTCAAAAGTGTACAACATGAGTACCCACACACCCATATAGTAGGTAAAGCAGTTCCACCAACCTGATGATGTCGCATTTTCTGCTCCGAAGCTCAGCCAGTCGCTTTGGTATCCATAAGTCGAGACAGATAAACCTACTGCTGCAATTAAGCCAATAATATAGAACGGCAATAGTACGCCATTAAATTTATCCAGCCAGTTTTGAACACTACCAAAGATCAACGGTACGCTGTACAGCACAACAATAAGTGCAGCCCAGTGATAATCAACCGATGGGAAAAGATGATTAAAAGCGACAGCGATTACCGAACCCTCAAAAACGGCATAATAAATTGCGGTTGAAAAGAAGATCAGTGTTGCGAGCGAAGCACCCACACTGCCGAACAACCTACGCGAGAACAAGGCGACGGATAGCCCCTCTTTAATCGCGTATTTACTCAGAACCGCGTTTACAATGCCATACGATACAACCGATAACACCATACCGATGATGGCATTCTTTGCTCCGTATGACAGAGCCAGTGAAGCACCAACTACGATGTAAAATACGGCACTACACACAGCCCACCATGCCATAGTGAGAGAAAAACGTCCCATCTTGGCGCTATCTGGCACACGGGTATTGGTTAAATCTTGTCCTTGATTTTCATTGCTTAAACTTGCCATGTCGATTACTCCTAATCATTATCCCATGAACTTAGGTTTTTTGAGCCGAGCGAATCCTAGGGCTGAATGCTCCATTTCAGCCCTAACGCTTATCGTTAATATGAATTTTTACTATTGAGTCAGTAACTTACGTATTGATTCAAGTACCGCCTGACGCTCTTTTCGAGCCAATAACGCTTCTTCCAACGTAACCGGCACGAACTTCGTCTTGTAGTTGGGTTGCATTTGGCCGATCAAATCGAGATCGACACTGATGACCGTCCCTATGGTCAGATAGCCGCCACCGGAAACCGCATCTCGATGTAAAACAATAGGCTCTTTACCCGCAGGCACCTGAATGGAGCCAATCGGATAGCACGCATCGACAATATTGGACGGATCCGAACCGGCACCAAAAGGCTGCTCTCGAGACTTGAACTCCAATGGGTGTCCGCCTTTAAAGCGGTAGCCAATACGGTCCGCTTCACTGGCAACGGTCCAAGTTTCGCTGTAAAAGCGTTGTTCACTTTCTTCGGTCAGACGGTGATTGTAGAGGCCGGGTACGACTCGTAATTGACTTTCTTTTTCTATCGGCAGGAGTAACTCGGCTGGCACGGTTACTCCCTCTTTTGCTAGCGGGCTTGGCTTACCAAGGTCAATAACATCGCCCGCTTCCAACTTGCGACCTTCATAGCCACCTAATGCTCCCAAGGCGTACGTCGATAAACTGCCGAGCATATCAGGTAGTTGAATTCCCCCTGCAAAGGCGATGTACACGCGCGCGCCCAATTTGGGATAACTGAATTTGAGCGTCTGTCCGGCTTTAACTGTAAACGAAGTGTCGAGAGGCATCTCAACACCATCAACAAAAGGCGTCATACGAGCACCACATATGGCAACAATGGTGTCTGAGGTAAATTGAAGCTCGGGAGCGATTAGAGCCCCTTCGAGAACGGCGCATTCTTCACTGTTACCCACCAGCATATTTGCTACGCGAGCAGAGAACTGGTCCATTGCACCACTTGGTGGGATCCCAAGATGATAATGTCCTTCACGCCCTAAATCCTGAACGGTGGTTGCCAGACCTGGCTTGATTACATTAATCGACATAAAGCGCCTCCATCATCTGATGTTTATAGGTTTCCGGATTCGCCAAAAACTCTGTTAGGTCAAAGCTAGCTGGCTTGATGGTAGGACGATAATTACCCTCTTCTACCTGCTTAAGAATGTCGTCATATTCGGCGCGGTCAATTGGTTTGAATTTCACGATATCGCCGGTACGGAAGAACACCATCGATTCATCGAGATAACTCATTTTTTGCGCCGGGTCGTAGATTGGCATTGGCGTGATACCAAACATCTGATAACCGCCAGCACCTCTCACAGAATAAATACAGCCGAAGCATCCTCCATGTCCGAGTGTTTGCTTGGGCGTGTCCGTTCGTGGACTAAGATATTTTGGGACTTCCAGTTGCTTTTGTTGCTCGACCATTTGAAACATAAATGGGAGACCCGCAACAAACCCCACCATAGAAACAAACCAAGGCGATTCACTGTGCGCGGCGATAAATTCGTCTTTGTCGTGATAACCGTTAATTCTCGCTGCATAATCAAGGTCAGACCCGCTTGGATCCTGATGGCGATCGCGAAAGCGCATCAACGTCTCATGTGTCCACGGATCGTTATACAGAACTGGTATCTCGACAATACGTGTATCCAATACACCAGTGTCACCGGTTGCGGTTACGGCAATCTGTTTTACTTTTTCTAATAGCTTTAGAGGTTCAACAAGATCGGGATTAAATCTCACCTGAAATGACGCATTCGCCAGACAGATATCCAGAATTCCCTCGATATTCTCTGCCTCAAGAGCCTGAGTAATTTCCAGCCCGCGGAAAAACGAATTCAGTGACATGGCCTCAGAGACTTCAGCAAATAAATGCTCATCTCCACCAAAACTAAAACGTATTTCTTCTTTAGACATTGTGCGTTCCTCCTTGAACTAACAGTGACTGGTTTCGTTCGAGCCAAGGCTCAAGATAACCTGTATTGAACTGTGCTGCTTGTATTTCCGCATCGTCCAGCAGCAACTTATGCAGACCAACGGTTGTTTTCATACCTTCCAATTCAAAATTATCGAGAACCTCTTTGCCTTTAGTCATTGCATCTGAACGGTCCTTGCCATGCACTATGACTTTCGCTAACAGCGAATCATAGTATGGCGGTATTTTGTAACCTTCAAACAAGTGAGAATCGATTCTGACCCCATCTCCTTCAGGCCAAGATAGGTGGCTGACAATACCTGGCGATGGAAAGAAACCTTTGGCCGGGTCTTCTGCATTAATACGCATCTCAATTGCCCAACCTTGCATGGTAATATCCTGCTGGGTTAGCGTTAATGGTTCACCCAATGCAATTCGAATCATCCACTGAACTAAATCCACGCCCGTAATCATTTCGGTAACCGGATGCTCGACCTGAATGCGCGTATTCATTTCGATGAAAAAGAACTCATCAGTATTATCGTCATAAAGGAACTCGAGCGTCCCAGCGCCTTTATAATTGAGCTCATTTGTCAGCTTAGCCGCGACAGCACAGAGACTCTCTCGAATGGTCGGTGTGAGCGCTGGAGATGGTGCTTCTTCAAATACTTTCTGTCGGCGACGCTGTAATGAACATTCACGTTCAAACAGATGTACAGCATGTTCACCGTCACCCAAAACCTGGACTTCAATATGTCTCGCACTGGAGATGAAACGTTCAAGGTAGACAGCTCCAGAACCAAAGGCTGCTTTTGCCTCGCTCTGAGCAATGGAAAATTCTTTAACTAACTCATCCATGTTAGTGGCGATACGTATACCACGACCACCACCACCGGCAGAGGCTTTAATCAGCAATGGGAATCCCACTTCTTGGGCGACTAATTTGGCTTCATCTACTGATGCAAGTTCGCCGTTAGAACCCGGTACCACAGGTACGCCCGCCGCCTTGGCTGTTGCAATCGCTGTCGCCTTGTCACCCATTTTGCGGATCGTGTCGCCGGAAGGTCCGACAAAAATCATTCCCGCCTCAACTACCTTCTCCGCGAACTCGGCGTTTTCAGATAAAAACCCGTAGCCAGGATGAATCGCAGTCACTTGGTATTCTTTTGCAACTTCAAGGATTTTGTCTGCAAGCAGATAACTACGTGCTGCCTGAGCCGGTCCAATACAAACGTACTCATCAGCAATTTTAACCGCCATAGAATCCTCGTCTGCTTCACTAAAGACCGCCAGAGTTTTGATTCCTAATGCTTGTGCTGCTCTGATAATTCGTACCGCTATTTCACCTCGGTTTGCCACCAGAAGCTTATGCTCGCTCTCCATTGCTAGTCCTCCACTTCAACCAATGCAACAACCTGACCGGGTTCAACAGGACCATTATCATCAACACAAAATTCCTTTAACGTCCCAACCACATCTGCGGGCAGCTCAGAAAATTGCTTCATGACCTCAATAAGTCCAATCGTCGTCGCTGCTTCAACAGGTTGTCCGGGTTCAATAAATACATCAGCATCCGGTGCGGGACGACGGTAAAAAACGCCTGGAAGAGGAGAGATAATTTCAATAGTAGCCATAGTGTATTCCTTTACCTGTTCTATTTATTCTGTATGTTACTGAGCGGAGGGAGACGTTATCGAAATCCCCGCTTCTTTCAGCTTTGCGTACGTTGCCTTAACTAAATCAAGCGCTCCCGGGGTATCGCTGTGGATACATACCGACTCAAAGTCAATGGGGATATCCATACCTTCAACGGTCGTCACTGTGCCTTCAGTACACGCTTTAAGCACTTTCTGTGCAATCGCGTCAGGATCCATACGACCCACTTTGCGCGTGAAGACAATCGAACCGCTGTTATCGTAATCTCGGTCAGCGTAAAACTCACCAATCACTTTAATACCTGCATCACGAGCCAGATGATGGACTTTGGAGCCGCTCATTGCATAGAGATACGTGTCTGGAGAAACCTGCTTTAACTTATCGACAAACAGCGTTGCCAACATTTCATCATTAGATATGTGCATATACAACGCACCGTGAGGTTTTACGTGCTGAAGAGAAAGATCATACATTTTGGCAAGCTCACGTAGTGCGCCAACCTGATATATCACATCATTAACCAGTTCTTCGGGTGAAGAATGGATATGACGACGGCCAAATCCAACGAGATCTCGGAACCCAGGATGTGCACCGACAGAGACGTTGTGTTGCTTAGCTAAACGCAGCGTGGTCGCCATAGTTGATGGGTCCCCCGCATGAAAGCCAGTTGCAATATTGGCCGAACTGATCATCGGCATAATATCGGAATCGACACCATCACCAATCGTCCATGGCCCAAAGCCTTCTCCCATATCCGAGTTTAAATCGACTCGTTTCATCAATACTTCCCTTAATTGACCTTGTGTATATCTATATAAAAATAAAAAATGATATTTAAAAAGATTTATTTTTTGATAGTGTAATATCTAAAAATCAGATACCTAATATTTCAAGGATTGGAAAGATTATGTCACTTACGATTCGCCAGATTCGTTATTTTGTTGCGGCCGCTGAGCTGGGACAAATTTCGCAAGCCGCAATCCATCTCAATATATCTCAGTCAGCGGTTACTACTGCTATTCGAGAATTGGAATCTTTACTCGGTGTGGACCTCTTTGATCGCAACACAAAAGGCGTAACACTTACAGAACGCGGGAAACAATTTCTTAACAATGCGTATCAGGTTTTACGCAGTGTCGATGAGGCCTTAAATCTCCCTCACAGTTATGATCAAACGTCGGGAACTGTGAAGATCGCTGCAAGTTATACGGTTCTGGGGTATTTTTTACCCTACCATCTTCAGCGTTTACACGCCTGGTATCCCAATATTACGATTGAGCTGGTTGAATACGAAAGGATGGAGATAGAGAACAAGCTTTTCGAAGAAGAGATTGATTTGGCGATCGTTCTCACGGACAACCTGACTCGAACCGATATTGTGTCTGAAAAGCTATTTGGCTCAGAGCGTCGGTTATGGTTACCTAGCAATCACCCTCTTGGCCAAAAGAAAAATCTCAAACTAGACGATTTAACTAACGAGCCTTTTATCATGCTGACTGTGGATGAGGCAGAGCCAAGTGCAATGCGATATTGGAGTAATAAGTCTCTAAAACCTAAGGTTATTTTACGTACTTCTTCCGTCGAATCTGTTCGAAGTATGGTGGCGAATGGTTCGGGTGTTTCCATTCTATCTGACCTAGTATATCGCCCTTGGTCATTAGAGGGTAAACGCATCGAAACCCGGACGCTGGATGATATCGTTCACCCAATGAGTGTGGGGTTAGCCTGGAAGGAAGAAAAATATTTTACGCCTGCCATGAACGCCGTCAGAGACTATTTCTATCAGGCATTCTTAACACCGCAACAATATATTCCTAAAGGGCACCTAAACGTATGATGGCGTTACTCAACGCTCTTTTTCGATTATCTGGCGTAGCAGCGTGATGTCGTTTTGAGAATAAACATGAATACCATGATGACGCAAAAGCACCGCTGTTACACCTTGCCCTCTTTTTCTCACTCCTTGAAAAGAACCATCATAAATCATAGTACTGCCACATGAGGGACTCGACTCAGTCAAAATGGCGTAGCGAATACTCCGCTCCTGACAAAATTCGAGTGTGTTGAGGGCACCAGATATAAATTCATACGCAACATTATTACCCTCTTTATCAATAACAGCTGCAGTACCATTCAACACAGCCAGACCGTCATCATTCTCAATTTCGGCGGGTGCCCGAGGAATGGGAAGACCCGCAGAAATTTCTGGGCAAAATGTGAAAATTCGACAGTGCTGCTTAATCCATAAAAAATCAGGATTTATTACTGAAACTGATGAGTCATCATACCGTACAGAATTACCGTCAAGACAAGCACTTATAAGTATATTCACCATGTAATGTCTCTCGTAAAAAAGGCCAATTAATTTATCAACTATTGAGCCAAAATTATTTATCCAAAATTCTCATTATATGAGAAAGATATCTAGTACCAATAACACGCTGGCCTTATATTCATTTCCGGCTCAGATGAAGAGTTGTTAGTCACCGATAGTGTAACACCACGCCAGATAGTTCTCGTAACCCTACGACAGACGCCTGTGTCGAATTTACCTAGATAGACGATTCGAATGTTCATATTGAGACCATATACTTTAAGTTTCACTCATTACGAGGTATTTATGGCGAATAAATTTACTGGCTCTGTTAAATGGTTTAACGAGACAAAAGGCTTTGGTTTTATTTCTCAAGACAGCGGTGAGAGCGATGTATTCGTTCACTTTAAATCTATCATTTCTGATGGTTTTAAAACGCTTAAAGAAGGTCAAAAAGTAAGCTTTGGTATTGAACAAGGCAAAAAAGGCCCACAAGCAACTGAGGTTACTACACTGTAATTCCTCACAGTTTCTGGTGCGGCAGCCCTGTCGCACCAACTTTGTCTTCAAATTTTCAACTTCGCTTCACATAAATTTAATAATTTGCTCTTATACTCAACTTGTTACTTAAGATAATAAGGAGAATGTTATGTCTAAAAGAACAGGACGCCAACGTCATTGGTATCAACTAAACAAAGAAAAAATTTCATCCAAGAAATAACCCATCAGTAATAGATACAAAAGAACACTCCAGAAGCAATAGGGCTTCTGCACAAATCAAATAGATATACCTCTACTAGCCTGTTCGAAGTTTATGATACTTCGGCAAGCTAGATAAACCGCACCAATCCCATCACGACGCTTATATATTCAACAATCTGTGCTGATTATTGATCTTTATTAAATTGTATGATGATAAGAAATTGACGTTTTATCGTTGCGTAAATTATCATCAAACCTTATCTCATCATTTATAATAATGTATCGCATGGTTCGGTGTTTTATCTCATTTGTCCAATTATTTTGTATATCGACCATTGCTGTCAGCATGACTGCGTACGCAGAGGAAAGTGACTCCCCGTGGTCTATTTCTGGTTTTGGTAATATCACCGCTGGCTATCTCGACACGAATCAGGCTAACTTCCTTGGATACTCGAATAACGTTTCGGTAGAACCGGAAAGTCTTGTGGGTCTGCAGGCCACCTTCACATTTGATAATAATCTCAGTGCGACATTGCAAGGCACTCTCAAAGCAGATGAAAAAGATAACGACGATATTCTCAACTGGGCCTATCTAACATGGACCCCAGATGACAACCTGACGTTTAAGTTAGGAAGAATGAGAACAGCTTTCTTCGCATTAAGTGACATTATCGATGTCGGTTACAGTTATCCATGGATTACCTCTCCGCAGAAAACCTACAGTGGATGGCTTTTCCCCAACTACGATGGACTTGATGTCTCTTGGGGTAAGAACTTCAATCAATTTGATGCAACATTTGAAGGATACATAGGGACATACAAGGGTCAAATCGATCTCAGTGACCACTATACAGATATTGACGTGGACGTATTCGGCGGTTTGATCGCTAAACTGTATTTTAACAATGTCGAGTTTCGTGTCTCTCACCACCGAGGTGAGGTCGATGTTGACCTAACATCGCAGATCGCTGGCGTTGCAAGTAACCTCACTACTGCCATTGAGCAAACTTACTTAGCGGGAGGTGATCCCTCTCAATTGATTGCTCTCGCTAATAGCCTAAACAGCAGTGCGAACAGTACAAAAGGTTATGTCGACGTAGACCAGATATCCTTATTCTATGACAACCTGAATTTTTTCAGTCGTGCCGAATGGATGAAAATAACCTCTTCAATGAGTTTTTCACCACGAATCGAGAGTTATTACCTATCCGCAGGCTACACCATTTTCCCATGGACCTTTTACGCCACGTATTCACACAGTCTGGTCGAATATAATTCGCAAATCGAGTCGATACGTAATAATGCGCTTTTCGAACCCATAACCTCCTACCTAAGTGATGATTCAGTTCGGACATGGTCTATTGGAGCTCGATGGGATGTCATTCCCAAAGTCGCGCTAAAAGCAGAGGTCTGTTTAATCGATGGATACTCAGGAAAGAACTCTTTCTTTGATTCGATTGAAGATGGGTTTGATAGAGACGCCACTTTATACAAAATCAGTATGGAGTGGGTTTTCTAATGCAAAGTTTACGTCAGACTTTCATCTCACTCATAAAAGCAAGTTGTATGACGATTTGTCTTTTGGTTAGTATGTCAGTGACAACCTATGCATCAGATATAATAATCGTAACCAATAAGTCTTCTGAGCTCAAACAGTTATCGAGGAACGAAATTAGGCAAATCTTTCTTGGTGGAACACTCAGCAGAAAATACGAGCCAATTAGTCTAGCTACGGATAATAAAACACGTACACTTTTTAACACAAAAGTACTTGGTCTGACCGAAGGACGCGTGAGAGCATATTGGGCACAACTTCTATTTACTGGTCGTAGTCAGCCACCTAAAGCATTCGACTCAACAAGTGCAGCAGTCGACTATCTATTAGCAAATAGTAACGTGGTAGGTTATTTACCAGCAGATTATGCAATACCAAACGGCCTCGTGGTAGTTTACGAGAAGTAACAGCAGTGGGCAAAGGCAGATCCTTTTATGTTAATGGGAATTCGCACTAAATTTATCTTTATCAGTACACTTTCAGTAGTACTGTGCGCGCTTGCCGTGTTTGCTGTTTCAGTCCGTCAACATCAGATTATTTACTTAGATACTGTTGAAAGTAATCTCGAAGCTCTTACTTCTAATGTCTCCGACGAGTTGCTTTTTTATATTGGTGAAAGAGACGCATCTTTCAACATCAAAAACCAACTGCTCATTTTCCAAAAGTACGATCACATTCTGCTCGCGAATGTCTACGACGCACAGTGGAATCAGATTGACCAGTACGTCAACCTGCATAGTATTAGTAAACCTCGCCTGAACACGATATTAGGGGAATTACCGGATATTAAGAAGATGGATTACAAAACGCTCCAACTGAAGGATGTTTTGGTCAATCTTAAGCCCATAGGTGAAGCTTCAATGCCTCAGGGATATCTGTTGGTTATCCACGATTTCAGCGGACCTATTTCCCAAAGTAAAACCCAGTTGCTCAAAGTCGCCTCGCCGATTGTCCTAGTACTTTTGTTAATGACAATAGGGTTAACTTGGGTATTGTTCAAAAGACTGTTAGAGCCACTGTTATCACTTTCACAATTTACACAAGATGTAGAGCGCTCGGGTGACTACAGTTTACGCGTTCACATTGCAGGAAAGGACGAAGTCGCTGCACTGAGTCATCAGGTCAACTCGATGCTTGAGACGATCAACGAGGAAAACCAGCTGAATGAAATTCAGAAACAAGCGTTAATCACTCAACAAGCTGCCCTTAATAAATTAGCCAACTACGACCAACTAACGGGTCTGCCTAACCGCCGAAATATCATGAATGCATTGCTGCTTTTGCTAAAAAAATCACGTGAAAACGACGATGATTTTGCTGTTCTCTATTTTGATATAGATAGCTTCAAAAGCTTTAACGATAAAATGGGCCACGAATTTGGCGATAATCTTCTGCGTGTTGTCAGCAACCGAGTCTCTGAATATTTAGGTCCTCGGGATGTCCTGGCTCGATTAGCAGGTGATGAGTTCTTAATTCTATTGAAGGACAGCAAAACCATCGAAGAGGCGTCAGATATTGCCGAAAAAATAGTAACGGCATTCAGTCAACCAGTTTCGATTCACCAATGGAATATTTCGACAACAATTAGTATTGGCATCTCTCTCGCCAGCCAAGCGAAATACAATCTCGATACCCTTATTTCGAATTCCGATGTGGCAATGTATTACGCGAAAAATAGTGGGCGCGGACAATACCGAGTCTTTGTTGATTCGATGCTACGCCAAAGAGAACAGCATGACCAGATTGTGAGCCTCATACCTTCAGCTATTGAGAAGGAAGAATTTGATATTGTTTATCAGCCAAAAGTGTCTCACGAAGGTCTGGTTGAGGGACTTGAAGCTCTGTTACGTTGGCACAGTCCGGTGCTGGGAATTGTTCCTCCTAGTTACTTTATTCCCATAGCCGAGCATGGCGGAAAGATTAATATTATCACCCAGTGGGTTGTATCCCGCGTTTGTGCTGATCTTCAAAGACTAAAACAAATTTGTGGTGACAACGTTGTAGTCTCGATCAATTTGTCTTCCAAAGACTTAGTCAATGCAGAAATGCACGATCACATTTTGAATGAGCTAGAGAATAACCATCAAACAATCGGTTCGCTGCAGCTCGAAATCACTGAGTCAAGCTATTTGCAAGAGGTTGAATTCGCGAATCGTTTTTTTGCTAGCATCCGTCGTCGCGGAGGTTCAATCGCACTTGATGATTTTGGAACTGGCTATTCATCACTGAGCTACCTAACACAAATCGAAATTGACACCTTAAAAATTGATCGTCAGTTTATATCGAATGCGTTAACCAGCAAGAAAGACGATGCCATATTGAGCACGATTTTAGAACTGGCCAGCAAACTCAATTTACACTGCTGTTGTGAGGGAATAGAAAGTCCGGAACATGTTCGTTATGTGATAAATAAAGGCAACATAACCATGCAAGGACATTATTTTTCTGCGCCAGTTTCGATAGAACTATTACAGACTGTTATTTCTGATATAGAAATAAAATACAAAGAAGTTCAGCTCGTTTCCGAACTGAACTTTGAAACACATATTCGCTAATATAGTGTTGCGAGTTACTCGACAGAAATATAGATGTCGACCTCTTCATTACCCTTGTAATATTCAAAATCGGTTTTGAATATTCTCTTATATTCAACCGTAGTCTGCCCAAAGAAAGACCAGATTTCCTGCCAAAGTTCGATAACCGTTTGCGGCATGCTGCCTGCAGCACTAAAAACTAAATACTTACCCGCTGGGACAGTAAACACTTCTAGGTTACCTTCGATATCGGTTAATTTGCCATCGGTGGCGGCCCATAGGTCATATAACCCGTTGTGATCCGACTCGTAATTGGTATAAACACCATATAACTTACTATCTACTGCCGTTTTGGGAGCAACTTCCGCATAGAAGCCTTGCCACAATCCACCTATTTGAGCTTTATCAGGCTGTAATTCATCAGCATTACACGTGGTAATCATTCGACCGGTTACTTGAAAGCTTTCGATATTTTCTAAATGCATCGTACCTTTCTCCTATCTTTCGATGAATTTATACCAGTCTAACGAACCTTAAAATTCACAGGTTAAATTTATGTAAGTAATTAAAACCTACCCGTCAGTATTGATTACAGTCTGTTGTTTCGCTTCTTTGGATTCACGAATAATCCAATATAAATAACCCACAACAACAAGATTAATCAATAATACGGTTACACTAATAAAACCAAATTTAGTAATAACTTCGTACAACTCAAAGGGGAGATAAATAGCACCACTAACTAAGGCAAACCATTCGGTCCAACTATAAGCATGCCATAAACCAAATGACTCAACGAAACGGATAAGTGAATACAACACACATAGAGCAACCACGAAATAAATATTATCCGGCGTTATTCTATGCGCATTTTCAATAATGCGATGGGTCCATTCAGCTGGTAACCAACGCTTCCAATACGAAACTTGTCTTTCTATTAAGGCGACAACGTCAATATCAGCAAATTTATACAAAAATAATCCCAACACCAAAGCAATAACACCCTTTGATGCTTCTAATACAGAAACCCACTTTAGTCCTTTAGGAGACGAACTCATTTTTCTTACCAATTTAACACATCTACTGATAAGACTGATTCTAAGTCAAATGATTCCGTAAGGCAGCAAGTTTGTGCCACTTGAAAAGAGTTATGAAAGGAAACGCCAGCGTTATACTTACTGGCGTCTTATAATTTCGCTTAGAAGAAGTAAAACGTGGCCGTCGCATTGATGCTCTTGACGTCTTTGTTGCCAAATGAATAGTTGGAGTATTCGATACCCAATGCCATCGGCCCAAACATGGCATAGTCGGCACCGACCGCCCACATTTCGTCGACACCATCATCGTCTTCAATATTCACACCAGCATCACCTTCCAATACCCAAGAGTTGACACCAAGTTTCGCGTATATTTGTAATGGTCCAAACGTCACGTTTGGTCTTAACGCACCATAGGCAGCTTCAGCCTGGATATCACCACCAGCAGCATCAAACTTGCCAAAGTCGGTATAGCCGCCTTCAATACCAAGAAAAGGGATCACACCGGTACCAACGTAAAGGCTATAAGAAACTGATTTGTCGTTAAGGTATTCTGAAGATCCTGCAGATGCTCCACCATAAACAAGTGAATTAGCAAATGTTGTCGATGACGCAAACAAAGCTAACATTGGAATTAAAAGTGTCTTTTTCATATTTCTTCTCTTTTAATTTTTTTAAAAATTCATGGATGCATAAACACCAATAGCATCCCCATCGAAGTAAGGCGCCACTGCTAGGTTCGTCACGCTAAATCCGCCCAATGTCACGGTATACTGTATCGCAGTCGCTAATGCGGCTCCAGCAATAACATCCCGCCAGTAGTGATAACGGTTTTCCACACGAGAATAAGCAACTAATCCAGTCAGCATATAAGCAGGAACACCATACTCCCAGCCATAACGAAACTGAAGGTAAGCAGCTCCCTGCGCTGCGCCAGAAGCATGAGCAGAAGGCATACTATAATCATGCCCATTTGGACGCCGAGCGTTGATACCTATCTTAAGAAAGTGCGTTGATAGTGATGTCCACAATGCACCTTCACCTAACTGAACTAAGCCTTCACCATCAAGCTTGTACGCAGAAATAAGACCGGCAGTGACAGGGATCCCCCATTGCAGTACATCCCCTACCTCTTCCAGGTCTTTGTTATATGCATGAGCTTGAGTGCAAAGCAATGCGCCTGCTGCTAACAAAATGGTTTTTATTTTGCAAAGCGAATAACGTTGATAATATTGGTTCACAGGCAACCTATCTCCATACACTTAAAAGCATTATTTATTATTTCGCCTCATTAACGAGGCAATTCTTTTAGGTATAGAGCAAAAAGCAGACCAATAATGAATGGGCTATTTATAACGCTGACTTACGTAATAATTCGCTTCATTTATTCCATAATTAAATAAAATTATTGATATTTCAGTTATCAATAAACTTACATTTACTGATATTCATAAAAACTGGGGGATCGAAAAGGCAATGATTTACCGCTCAGGATACAAGCATTGCCTCTTAGGAGGAAAACGTTAACCGAGGGTTGTATCGAGTATCATCATGAGGGCAAAGCCAATCATAAGTCCTAACGTTGCCAGCGTCTCATGCCCGCTGCGATGCGTTTCAGGAATAACTTCATGTGATACGACAAACAACATTGCCCCACCAGCTAAGCCCAAACCAATCGGATAGGCAAGCATATAGCCACCAGCTAGACTAACGCCTAACATAGAACCCATGGGTTCAAGTAGTCCCGTAGCAATGGCTAATAATACTGAAAATAAAGGTTTGAATCCGGCAGCTCTTAGGGTTAACGCGACCGCTAATCCCTCAGGTATATCTTGTAATGCTATCGCCGTAGTCAGTGGCAGACCAACCGACAAATCACCCTGAGCATACCCGACACCAATTGCCATGCCTTCAGGAAAATTGTGCAAGGCAATCGCAAATACAAATAGCCACGCCCGACCGCATCGCTCGTGTCCAGGACCGCATGGACCGGCTTTGTGTTCATGAGGAGTAAATTGATCCAGCCCCAGCATTAGAGCTACACCAAGCGCCATACCAAAGACGACGATCATTCCACCAATAAAGTTGCTGTTGGTATAGTTAATAGCGGCATCAATTCCCGGAAGGAGAAGCGAAAATGCCGATGCTGCCAACATCATGCCCGCAGCAAAGCCGAGCATCAGATCAGAGAGCCGCTGAGGAATGTTCTTTAGGAATAAAGCCGGCAATGTTCCGATAGCCGTCGCGGCAAATCCCGCACCTCCACCCAGAAGAGCATAGCGACTGTAAAGCTGATGTTCACCGGTCAATGCCAAGACAACCAGTAAGACAATCAAAATAAAAGAACCGAACAATCCCCATGAAATGTATGGATGCTTTGATGAATGGTGACGAGCGGTCTGTAGCCAGGTTAGCTGTTGGGTATTCTCCATGTAATTTCAATCCTCTTGAAATTTAAGACTCTGCTATTCCTCTACAATACACGGATTCTTCAGTTAAAAAAAACAGTTGTATAGCTATACAACTGTTTTATTTTCTGTAACTTAAGCTTAATAGTTTACAGAGCTGGCTCTATCGTGCCATTAAATGTTTTCTGAATAAATTCGTGCACAGCCTCTGACTGGAAAATGTTCACGACTTTTTTGTAGTTTTCGTTGTCTTGATCTTCCTTACGTGCTGCTACGATCATAACAGCCAAAGGCGCATCTTTAGGTTCTAGATACAAACCGAGCTCGGCAGGGTTTAGCCCTGCTGACATAACATAGTTCATCGTTATCGCTGCCGCATCAATATCGTCAAGGCTGCGTGGAAGCTGTGCCGCATCGATCTCTAATAATTCTAGGTTTTTAGGATTAGTCGCGACATCCTTCAGTGTTGCCTTGTAACCAACACCTTCTTTAAGAGTAATTAAACCCGCAGATTCAAGTAGTAGCAGACCACGTCCTTCGTTAGTCGGATCATTTGGAATCGCAACTCGAGCATTTTCTGGTAAATCAGCTAAGGTCTTATATTTACGGGAGTAGATACCCATTCTCATTAGAATAGATTTCCCCATTGAAACAAGATCAGTGCTGTTATTGCTATTGTAATTAGTCAAAAATGGCAGATGTTGATAACTATTCAGATCAATACTGCCATCAGCCAGGGCGGCATCCGGTGTAATATAATCGGAAAATTCAACCACTTTGACTTTAATTCCTTGTTTTTCTGCTTCTTTTGCTACTGCATCTGCGACCTGAGCATGAGGCCCTACTGTTGCACCAATTTTAATGATTTTGTCTTCCTGCTGCCCACAGGCGGTCAAACCCAAAACTAATAATAGGCCAACAGCCCATTGACCCACTTTTTTTAAATCCTTCATGAAACCTCTCCAAATAGCCGTATAGACATCTAAAACGACATGCTACTTGGAAAAATAATTTTCACAATGAATTTTTTTGTATTAGTTATATAAAAATAGCTATGAATTGAAATCGATTAAGACTGAGTCAAATGTCTGAAACGTCTTTGATCTCGAGAGATCTCAATGCGGTTTTTGCCTTTCTGTTTCGCCTCATACATTGCTTTATCACTCACAGCCAGGAGGCTATCGACAGTAATACCATCATAGGGATACACCGCAACCCCTATACTAATACCGAGTAAATGTTTCTTCTCATCAACAGAAAAAGGCTTAGAAATTTTATCCAAAATATGCTCTGCTACAGCAATACTCCGTTCCATGTCACCCAGCAGCGCAACAACAAACTCATCGCCCCCTATTCGAGCGGCTATATCTTCTGCTCCTAGACACGAATGGATTCGACTGGCGACATGTTTGAGTAGTTCGTCCCCCAAGGAATGACCAAATTTATCATTGGCCACTTTAAAGCCATCCAAATCCATAAAAAGAATACTCATCGCCGAGCCATCTCTTTTACAACGATTTAGCTCTTGCTCGGTTAGTTCGATAAACAAGCGCCGGTTAGGCAAGTCAGTTAATGTGTCATGCGTAGCCAGATGTCTTTCATTGGCCTCAGAGATCTCACGCCGTTTCACTTCTTGCTGGAGCTCGTTAGTCGCCAATAAAACTTCTCTTTGTAATTCGAATTTAAAGTTAAATATTTTGTAAGCTGCAATAAAGATAATCAAAGTAATAAGTGAGATCACCGGCCAATACCAAGGGGATAACAAAAAACGGGATTCTTGCGCTAAATGGTTGTGACGAGTATAAGCATGAACGGACCAAACCTGATTTGCGAAATGTAGCGTCTGATACAAGTTAGATTCAGTGTGCTCATCACCACTTCCGTAAATAGTCGTCATCTCGCCATTTGGACGTTCTCGTTTTATCGTAATATCAAAGTCGTGATAGAAACTGCTAAACGCGGAATTGTTCATTAGCGTCGGTAAATCAATAAGGATAATAGAAAATCCCCAAAAATCTGCTCCAGCCGCTTTTGTTTCATTTAGGAATATCGGCTGTCGAGCTATCAGTGCGCGCCCTCCTTGGATAAGATCGACAGGCCCATCGACAACAATACGTTTTTCCTGGATCGCTTTAAACGCGGCGAGTTTTCTTTTGGAATCCGCCAGCAAGTCATGTCCGATAGCACCGCCGTGTCGTTCTCGATGAGTTACATAAGTCAGTATTCCCTTAGGTGCTAACTGTACACTTTTGATAGCAGGAATACTTTGCGACAACATTCCGGCGTAAGTTGCAAATTCATCAGACGTAAAATAGGGATGAGCAGAAACAAAAGCGCTGACGCTGTTAAGCAAGCGTATTTTTTCATCCAAGAGCGATTGCAATGCAGCCGTCATCTCCTTGAGTTGACGAGTATGGATAACGGTATTCTCATGCTCAAACATTGATTGTTCGTAACTTCTCAATGTGTATGCCGAAATACTGAATAAAAAGCTCACCATCACTGCAAAGATAATGGCGACCAAATTAATGCTGGAGAGCAGTCTTTGGGACACTAATCTACGATTAAGTAATAGGGCTCTAAATAAGTAGTAATGAGCAATCAATCTCATCATATGTCCCGCCGCATTGGCCCCTCCATACACAGAAACATATTGTGTGAAACACAACTCCGCCAATATGGTACTTAACAATGCGTAGATAAAATATTTTCTCTGTCGAATATACAGCCTTTCACCACACTGTATTAATCCCCAAATAGCGCCAAGTAGAGCGAGTATTACCAAGAACTCAGATTGTATTTTAAAAAGAGTGAGACCTTGACCTTCAATAAATGCCGTTGGAAAAAAATGAAGCGGGTAAATAGCTAAAACACCCATAATCGACACAGCTGATACAGCAAAAAAGAAAATATTACGGCGTCTTTTACTACTGAGTGGTAGGGTAAAAATAATGAGTAAACCGAATGACTCTATATACCGTCCTAGAATCCAAAATTGAGTCGGTGGGTTGGGACCTAAATCATTTCTGGATGCGAAGCCTTGATAAGTAATGGTATGTGTAAAATCAATTAAACTGACGCATAAAAACAAAACAGCAAGAGCGCCAAAATAGCTGGTCTGCGTTTGCTGATATTCTTTCCAACCAGCCAAAGCGACAGCGATAGTCATAAAAATAGTGAGTGATTCGATTAGAGTGTGAAACAGAACGAAATCCGTACGAGAAACAGACCAAAGAATGCCACCCACAGACAAGCATCCCAACAGAAACGCAATCTTCATTGGTAAACGAAC
Organism: Vibrio viridaestus; assembly: GCF_003856525.1. Taxonomy (GTDB): domain Bacteria; phylum Pseudomonadota; class Gammaproteobacteria; order Enterobacterales; family Vibrionaceae; genus Vibrio; species Vibrio viridaestus. The sequence goes on along the minus strand of NZ_RJVQ01000002.1, from coordinate 644,239 downwards.
GCTATTTTTAAAAGCCGAATCCGGAGGATGCATTTTTTTATTATTCCCAACCACTTATAGTCAACTAGACTCACATTAACTTTACTATTGGTCAAAAATGCTTGAGCGTCAAATAAATACCCGAAAAGTGTTAATTAAGGTTAAAACAACGGTGTTTTTATCACTTAGGAACGATCTTTGCTTTGTTAGCTATATCAGCTTTTATAAGGAGAACACAATGGATTTAATTAGAATTTTATTTGCGATTCTGCTACCACCTTTGGGCGTATTCCTTCAAGTGGGTATTGGCGGGGCCTTCTGGCTCAACATACTGCTGACGATATTGGGTTACATCCCTGGTATTATTCATGCGGTATGGGTTATCGCACGCCGCTAGTAACTTCCGTTCACTGTGTAAATATTTCAATCACTGCTAAAACTTACAACGTGTACTCTACATCAAAGTGCACGTTCTTTTTATTTGTTTTACTCTGGAAAGGAGTAGCGATTCCGCCCTCTCTGCTTACTAAGATAGAGCGCTTCATCCGCTTTAAGCAGTATTTCAGTATGATCACTGGTCTGAGGTATGAGTGTACAGATACCAATACTCGCGGTGACTGTTGTCGCAATATCAGATGCTACATGAGGGATATTAGTGTCATGAATATTTTTAAGAATAGACTCAGCAACTAGCGAAGCGCCTGTTTCATCTGTAAATGGCAATAAACAGGCGAACTCTTCCCCTCCATAACGACTACATACATCAGCAGGACGGCGCAATCCATTCGATAACGCTTTGCCTATTAGTTGCAAGCACTTATCGCCTTCGATATGACCATAATGATCATTGTATTTTTTGAAATAATCCACATCGAGCATTAATAGCGTCAATGGGCGTTTTTCCCGTAAACAGAGCTTCCAGTTAATTTCCAAGGCATCGTCAAACTTACGGCGATTCGATAATCCAGTAAGTACATCGATCATCGCCATATCTTTCATCACATCCCTTTGTAGCTTTAATAAAACATGGGTAAGAACTCTGGCTCGAACGATTGTTGGATTAAATGGCTTGGTGATAAAATCAGACGCCCCAATCTCGAAGCCATGCGCCTCAACATCAGAATCCGTTTCACCCGTTACAAAGATAATTGGAATATCTTCTGTAAGCTTATCACTGGTCAAAATACGACAAACCTCATAACCATCCATTCCAGGCATATTAATATCCAGTAATACTGCATCCGGCATTTGATCTCTTACAAGCTTGATTGCCGCTTCGCCATCGGTTGCCATCAACACATCGTAGTCGTCTTCAAACAACGCATTTAAAGCAAATATATTCACACGCTGGTCATCGACTAACAGTAACACAGGCTTGCGACGATTGGCCGATAACTGCTTCAGAGTATTGCCACGACTCATAAGCGCTCCCTTAACTTACCTAATACCAATTTTGCTTTCTCAAAGTCGAGTTGCTCTACCGAGTTTAGTAGCTCTTTACCACTTTCTGCCGCTGTATTTTCAAGAGAATTCACGACATCTTCTGCGACTCCCAGTGATTTCAGACTTCCTTTCTGAAGTAGTTCTTCAAGTTCATCCAATTTCTGTTTTAATTCTTCTTGTGACACTTCGGCCTTAAACTGAACTATCTCTTCTTCACTCTCACCAGACAATGCCTTGCGTATTATTTCGTACTCTTTTCTGGCTTGCTCATCGATCAGTTCAGCAAGATTAGTGACAAGATTAAATTTGTCATTCTCGCTTGCTTGCTTTAAGGTCTGCTCTTTGTGTGCAACAAGCTCATGTAACTCTTTCAGATCAACGGTGCCTGATGTTCCTTTCAGCGTATGCAGAACATTGTAAATATCTTGCCAGCGACGATTTTCTACAGCGTCATTCAAAGACGAAATCAAATACTGATAGTCGTCCCAAAAGTTTTCGAATAGCTTTCTGTACAACACCTCATTACCACCAAACCGCTGAAGCGCTTCTTCGTGAGGAAGCAACGTCGGTTTTTCTTTTCTCTCTTTTTCTTCAAGTATGCGGGAGGTCACACGCAGAATCGTATCAATAACCTGCTCAAAATCGAGTGGCTTAGCGATATGGCCATTCATACCAGCATTAAAGCACGCAGCCTCATCCTCTTTGCTGACATTGGCGGTCATGGAAATGATTGGCAGATGATCAAACTGAGTATCTTCCCTAATTAACCTCGTTGCTGTTAGCCCATCCATCCTTGGCATTTGCATATCCATCAACACTAGGTCAAAGTGCTGTCGAGATTTAACAAACTCAACGCTCTCTTCTCCATCTACGGCCAGAACAACGGTTGCGCCTTCTGCTTTGAGCAAACTCATAGCGACTTCCTGATTGAATGCATTATCTTCAACCAACAGAATGTGCAATCCGGTAAGCCGTTTACGGTCGTCTTCCACCCACTCTTCGTCTTCTGTAATCAATGTACCCTCTAGAACACTGGTCACTGTATTAGCGAGTTGCGCCGGCGTTACAGGTTTTGATAAAACCCAATCAATAGGCATCCCAGATGATACAAGTGGCAACTCTTCATGGTTTGCAGCACTAATCAGTATGATTTTAGGTGGATGTTTTAACTGGTAGTCATCAGCCAGCGCCTCAGCCACTTCAACACCATCCATTTCTGGCATTAACCAATCCAATAGCACACATTGATAAGGATGATCCGATTCATCTGCCGAAAGAATCACTTCTAACGCGTCTTTTCCATTACTAACCGCTTTGACATTCGCTTCAAGTCTACAGAGAGCTTCAACGGCTAATGTACGAGCCAATTTACTATCGTCAACGACAAGGATATTAGGATGATTCGGTATTACCGGTTGATGCCACTCTGTCTCTTGGTTCAAATCGAGCGTTAGCGTAAATTTAAATTCACTTCCTTTACCCAATTCACTATCGACAGAAAGCTCACCTCCCATCATCTCGATAAGGTTTTTACTTATTACCAAACCTAAACCTGTTCCGCCAAAGCGACGGGTAATTGAGGCCTCAGCCTGAGTGAATCCGTCAAAAATGCGTTCTTGTTGCTCTTTACTTATTCCTATACCGCTATCTTTGACCGAAATGGTGAGCACGACATGATTTTGGCTGAGTTCTACAAGCTTGGTCTGAATCACGACTTCTCCTTGCTCAGTAAATTTAATCGCATTACTGATAAGGTTAAGTAATATTTGCTGAAGTCTTAGGTCATCGCCTATCAACTTGGTAGGAATTCGCTCGTCGAAATTGAACAGCATTTCCAGACGTTTATCACGCAGATTTCCTGTCATAACGACCGCCATATGTTGCATTAGCGAGTCTAAATCAAATGGATGCAGATCAAGTTCCAGTTTGCCTGATTCAATTTTGGAATAGTCGAGAATGTCGTTCAAAAGCGTTAATAGTGACGTCGCGGCCACTTTGGCTTTGAATGCAAAATCTTTCTGTTTGGGTTTGAGTTCAGTTTTCAGTAAAAGTTTGAGCATACCCAGCACAGCATTCATCGGCGTGCGGATTTCATGGCTCATATTAGCTAAGAATAAAGACTTGGCTTCATTTGCCTGATCAGCTGCGATTTTAGCATCTCTTAACTCTTCTTCTGCGCGTTTCTGGTCCGATATATTACTGGCGATACCCAAATAACCCTCAATCTCGCCGTGGTCGTTACACATCGCGGTCACCACCAATCGAACGGGAAAACGGGTACCATCTCGCGTCACAAATTCCCAATACTGGTACTCGGTGATGTTTTTCTTGGCTTTGTAGACAAAGACATCAAAGCCCTCTATTTTTTCACCGAACTCTTCTGATAAAGCTTTCCCTTTCTGCTCTATCTCACCGGCATCGTAAAGAATGGCAGGTGTTAGCTTCCCAATAACATCATCAGCTTTGTAACCACTCATCAGTTCCGCACCGTTATTAAACAGACGAATAATGCCGTTTATATCCGTGGCAATAATACTAAATTCAGAAGCGGAGCTCAGCACCGCGCTGAACTGTATGTTTAGCTCGGCAAGCTCGGCTGTCCGTTCAGCAACTTCTTTCTCTAAGTTCGTGTTTAATTCTCGAATTCGAGCTTCTGCGGATTTCTGCTTTGAGATATCTCGTACGATCTTAGCTGCACCTATAACTGCTCCAGTAGAAGAATAAATTGGCGAGACACTCGTCGAAACAGGCAGCTCTCTACCATCTTTCGTCGCTCGCAGAGTCTCCATTGCATAAACACCTTCCCCTTGCGTTATTTTGCCAAGAATCTCATCCTCTTCATAAGCCAAACGCTCTGGAATAATAAGTTCTTTTAATGTCTTTCCAATCGCCTCCTCGCGACTAAAGCCAAAGATTTTCTCAGCGCCGCTATTCCAGCTAACCACAACGCCTTTAAGCGTTTTACCAATAATACCATCGGACGAACACTCGACAATGGCGTTCAGCTTGGTTTGCTCTTGAACTAACCGGGATTGTTGGTTCTTCTGATTAACGAATAGGTAGCCAATAGACGAAAATAAGAGGGATAGAATTAAACCAAATGCCGCGATTATCTCTACTGAGACTAGATGAAGCGAATCAATAAAACCTTGGGTTACGTCGATCTTTAAATTCCAATAGCGCCCCAACAAGCGCTCAATTTTTTGATGAGCAAACTGCTTCAATATTGGCCCATTTGGAGCCGCACTTCGGTAAAATGTAATAGGTAACGCGTCACTTGAAATGTCGGTGATGCTAAACACAAACTTATCAGGATCAGGAGTAAACCCAGATAAAGCCTCATCAAGGTTAATCGGTGCAATAATCCAGCCGTAGCCGCGATCAAACCTTGCCAGTTCGTTATAAGGAGTGAGCCCTCCACGATACAGAGGTAAAAAAAGCAACATCGTATTTTTAAATAAGGGGTTGGGGTCAGCTAATAAGCTAGGAGATGTTATAACAGCTTTGCCAGATTTTAACGCCTCAATGGCGGTGCTCCTACGAAACGCTTCTGAGCCAATATCTAGACCAATTAACTCACGATTATTGCTATAAAACTCAGGCTCGAGATATTTAATAACGAACAAGTCCCCTTCATGAGGTTCAAGTTCAGATATTTTGAAATCGCGATTCTCCTGTTTCGCTAAGGTCAAAAAACGTTCTTCACTATTTTCTTCAACTTTAGCGACAAAACCGAACCCTTTGACGCCAATGAATCGACTGGTGATATCAATCAGGTTACCGTAACGATTAAACGTTTCCTTCGAAATATTTTGTTCACCCCCGGCTAAGACGGCGGTCCGAGCTTCCATTAGACCGTAAATATAGAGTTTGAAACGTTCAGATATCGCTTCAAATATAGGATTAGCTCTATCCTGTACGGCCTCTTTTATCGCCTCCCGGTTAGTCTCTGCAGCATACCTCACCACATAACTAGTGAGGCTTAACCCGATGAGAAAGACAGCAATAGCGACCTTTAGTGGTGTAAAAAATGAGGTAGCCAGTTGCTCCTTAGTTGGCGAAAATGAAGGCATATAAATCTCACTGACGTTTCAATACTGCTCCCTAAAATAATTTTAATGACGGGAAGCTATTCTTTAAAAAACGAGTTGCTTATAAAGATATAGCATATAAATTGAAAATCAGCAGAGGCTCGCAGATCTATTAATTTTATTCTTGAGCTGACGCACCCTTGATGGAAGAAGATTTAATAAAACTCGCGGTTGGAGACAACACCATGAGGATACCTAGGAGAAATGCACTACAAGAAATCCACTGAATCGTAGAGAGTTGCTCTCTATAAATCATAAAACCACTGAGTAGGGCAAAGACTGACGTAAGTAAAGTCATTGGAGCCAGCTTTGACATAGGGTATTTGAGGACCATTTTATTCCAGACCCAATACCCAAGTACGGTTGTTGGATAAGCTTGGAACAAAATAGAAAACCAAACTTGTCCATTCCAGTTCTCAATGGTCGTCATTAGCCCATCAAAACCGTTGATCACTAGGCTCAGAAAAACCAATGGTACTGGTGCAAAGAGCATTCCCCAGATATTAAAAGAAAACGCCGCTTTCGTACCGGAGGCTCTGATTACAACTCCAGCTAAAGGCCAACAAATCGCTGAAATAAAGATAAATATAACGCCTAACAAAGTCACATTACCATTGGTATACATAACGGAAATAATCACTCCAGCTAGCGCGATTGTGATGCCTAACCCCATCTGCAGTGAGACTTTTTCTTTGTACAACCAGACACCAATCAGGACGGAAGTAATGACGTCCATCTGCAGTAGTACCGACGCCATACCCGAAGAAAGACCAAAGGTAATTGCGCATGACGCCATACCCCAGATGCCAGTTCCAAAGATGAAACCGTAAGCAAGCAGGTATTTCCAAGCAACGGGAGGCCGACGAACAAAAAATATAATCGGGAAAGTGGCAAAAAAGAATCTAGCTGCGGCAACAATCAACGGGTCTAGTTGAGTGACTCCTAATTTTATTGCGGAAAAATTGACTCCCCAAATGATCATCACTAACGTGACCAACAAAATATCTTTGCCTTTCATACTCATCGTACTCCTTTATCTCTCGACTGAACTGAATACCGATACTACTTGAGAGCAAAAATCAGTACAGATACAATAATTAAAAAATTAACCAGTACAGTTACTATGATTCGCTATAAGCAACTCGCACAAAAAGTCGTGACCGATATTCAGTCAAATAAACTGACTGATGGTGAAAAGATGCCATCACTACGTCGATTTGCTCACCAACATGAAGTGAGTGTCTCCACTGCGGTGAGTTGTTATGAAGAGTTAGTAGCTCAGGGATGGATCCAAGCGAGACCTCAGTCGGGTTTTTTTATTTCTTCTAAATCGTCGCCCATACCGAGCCCTGTTTGGGAATCTTTTGTTAGTCAATCAACACTCGCAAAAAGGCAGATTGAAAAGCCGAATGTGAATGATGGACCATTGGGAACATCACGGTTAGAACTATCAGAAACAACAAGTAAGTCACTTGAGAGAAGCGTTAAACGCGTCATGAATCGAACAAATACGCAACTGATGCTCTACCCTGACAATAGGGGCGAAAAACCGTTGAGGCAGGCGTTGGCAACCCACTTTAGTCGTCTTGGTTATGCGATAAATAGTCAGGAATTGTTGATTTCCCATGGCTGTCTGGATTCAGTAAAAATAGCATTAACTGTATGTACCAATCCCGGTGATACCATCGCAATTAGCTCCCCTTGTTATAACGGTTTGCTCGACCTCATATCTCAACTTGGCTTACATATTATTGAAGTCCCGTCCCACTCAGATGGCATCGAGTTAGACCAATTAGAGACGCTCTTTCAAAACGCAAAAGTTAAAGCAGGGCTATTCTGCACAACTCACATGAACCCCCAAGGTATCACGATGACCATGGCGCAAAAGAAACGTCTCAGTGATCTCGCAAATCATTACCAAATCCCAGTGATCGAAGACGATGTGTATTTCGAGCTATCACATACCAATCAACATCCCTTGCCAGCGGCTTATTATGATGAGAATGGCTATGTACTATGGTGCGGTTCATTTTCAAAGTCTTTATCGCCAGCTTATCGAGTTGGTTGGTGCCGTCCTGGTCGCTATTTTGAAGCTTACCTAAAGCATTTACTCGGTGTTCCGACACTGATTCAACATGCTCTGGCCGATTTCATTGATTCAGGGAGTTACATAAAACACTTAAAGCAAGCACGGTTTCAATTAAGTGCCAATAAAAACCGGTATATCAAATACTTGGGGCACAGACTTCCTCAAGGCAGTGCGATAACACAACCGGATGGTGGTTTAGTTCTGTGGATACAGATCCCGGGATTAAATATCGATCGGGTACGTCAAGCGACTGAGAGAAATAACTTAGATATCCGAACAGGCGATATTTTTACCGAGTCAGACCGTTATCAGAATTGTATTCGTATCAACATGGGCTATCTATTTAACGATAAAATAGAAAGCGAGTTAGAAAAACTGGTCTGCATAGTAAAGCAATGCTGCGAAGAAAAATAAGACATCCAGACAGCTTGACGCTATCATGAGCCCGATTTTCCAAACCAAGCATAGTGAGAGTACCAGTGAGCAATATCGATCTTTTTCACCGTTTTGATGATAAAGACCAGAACCGTGAACGCCCAAAACAGTTTACGTTTCCTTTTTGCTACGAACCTCATCCCCTCAGTCTTATTGCCACGAATGCGCTACAAAACCGCTTAACCGTTTCCTCATTGATAGAGCAACATTATCTCAACCAGGAAGAGCCATGTGGCAAGATGTTCGGTATTTTAGTCGTTGAAAATCAGCAGGGAGAGTTAGGCTATCTGGCTGCATTTTCGGGTAAGCTCGCGGGAACAAATCACTATCCTGGTTTTGTTCCTCCTGTCTACGACATTCTTCATCACGAAAATGTGTTTGTTGAAGAATCGTTAGCCATTAATCAAATCAACCATGCGTTGAATGACCTAATGGAATGTGGTGACAAAAGTAAGTTAGAATCTCGTCTGGACACTGAACAAACTCAAGCCAAACTGGAGATCACCGCTCAGCAGGAGACCATGGCGAAGAATCGCCAAATGCGAAAAAAAGCCAGAAAAGAAATCGACCCACACATACCTGAGGCTGATCGAGCTGCGTTGCTTGAGTCACTGGCTAAACAGAGTATTGAGGAAAAGAGAGTTCTTTCCAATTTGAAAGAACAATGGAAGAAAAAGATTGAAAAGACAGAGTCTCAGCTAGCCTCCATTCTCAAACAAATAGAGACTCTGAAAGAAGAGCGTAAACAGCGCTCCCATCAACTACAGCATGAGTTATTTTCAAACTATTGCTTTTTAAATGCTAAACAAGAAAAAGCGATATTAATTGATTTATTCAAAAACGCTATCAACCCTATTCCACCAGCAGGTTCCGGAGAGTGTGCCGCGCCCAAACTACTGCACTATGCGTATGAGAACCAATTTAAGCCAATTGCAATGGCGGAATTCTGGTGGGGACACTCGCCAAAATCCGCTATTCGGCAGCACAAAAAGTTTTATCCTGCCTGTCAAAGCAAATGTCTCCCAATATTAACGCACATGCTACAAGGCTTAGATGTTGAGGATAATCCACTGCTCACTGCGCCCAGTATCGACAAAGACATTGAAATCCTCTTTCAGGATGAGGCAATTGTTGTAATCAATAAACCAGCTGAAATGCTTTCCGTACCGGGTGTTCATATCATGGACTCAGCGTTTACTCGCCTAAAACAACGCCTAGGTAAACGGGAAGAGGGACCATTTGTCCTACATCGATTGGATCAATCAACGTCGGGTTTACTGGTTTTTGCTCTTACCAAACGGGCTAATAGACATCTGCAAAAGCAGTTTATATCAAGAGGTGTGAGCAAACGCTATATCGCCGATATCGAAGGTTGCTTATCGAGTTCACAGGGCGATATCCATCTTCCGCTAGCTCCTGATTTGAACGATCGCCCAAGGCAAATTGTCTGTTCTGAAAACGGTAAGGTGGCAGAAACACACTGGGAAACGATTGACTTGCAACAAGGTAAAACCCGACTTTACCTCTACCCAAAAACTGGCCGGACTCATCAACTTAGAGTGCACTGCGCGCACAAAGAAGGACTAAATGCCCCAATAATCGGTGATGATCTATATGGAACTAAGTCTGATCGCTTACACTTGCATGCCGAGTCACTTCATTTCGTGCATCCATATACGCAAGAGCCAATGTCATTTAACGTTGAACCTGACTTTTAAAAACTGAGTAATAGTGAAACGCCAATGGCAAATAAGACCAATCCCGCTCCTCTTTCTATCATGACTAAATGACGGTGAAAGAGAGTTTGGATTCCCCTATAACCGACCGTAAAGGCAATCAATAGGTCCCACAGTAACACCACTAATGACATCCAGATCCCAGCAAAAATTTGTTGTTGCAAACTAACATCATCACCCAGAATTACCGCCATTAAACTCATATAGAAAAGAGCATTTTTAGGGTTAAGTAACGCAGAACCAAAACCGATAACGAATTGTCGCCCTGCAGAGAAGATTGATGTCGTGTTGTCTGTGGAACTATTTCTTTCTCTGTTACAGCTTTTCATCAATTGCCAGCCTAACCAGATTAAATAAAGCGCGCCGATCCCGGCAATGATATTAAGCAACTCCGGGTGGTTATTTATCGCCTGCCAACACAGTAACACTACAACTATATAAAAGGCATTGCCCGAAGCGATACCTAAACAGATATAGCGGCTTCCTTTTAGTCCATTACGCACCGAATGAGCAACGATTAGGAAAAAGTCCTGCCCAGGGCTGAGCAAAGCAACAAAATGAGCCAATGCCAATGTTAAAAATGCCGAGGGGAAAAAGGGATCAGTGAACACCATGCACTCCAATGAAAATTAAATTGGCGTGCACTATAAACGTATCTACTTATGCGTTATTGTCGAAAATTGACGTACTGGTCTTATGTTGGCCCGGCGTAGATGCAGTGTAATGAACAAACGCTTTGTGAAACTGACTTTGGTCTGAAAATCCAACATCTAAGGCAACATCGACGATAGTACCTCCATCCCTGAGCAAGTGCTTTGCCTGCTCAACACGAACATTGTTCAAAAATGCTTTTGGTGTCATTCCATATTCTCGCTTAAAACTGCGAATGACGGATTCGACGGGTCTACCAATATGATGAGCTAACGCCTCGACAGAGGGCGGTGTGACGATGTCACTAAGTAATAACTGCCGAACGTTCAATGCAAGTTGAGAACTAGCTAATAATGGCTTATTTACCGAAATCGACTTAAAGACCAGTTTTTTTAGATAGTTATCAAGCCTATTAATACTGCCTGCTGAACCATCATTGATAATGGAATCGATTAGGTTCAATAATCTGGTACGATCAAAAACATCGCTGGCATTGGGTTTTATAATGAGTTCGTATTCTGGTTGTTCACAGTCTAAAACATCTAAGCACCATGATTTGTCAATATAGAGCATATGGTAACTACGCGAGCCACCATTAATTGGATTGCAGGCATGAACTTGATTAGGTGCAATGAAGATAGATTGTCCCGCTTTAAGCACTTTATCTATTCTGCCAGTACTAAGACATGTTTGCCCTTCAAAGAGAATCCCTAACGATAATTCTTCGTGATAATGAGCTTTGTAGGCAACACAGCTATTCACCGTCGTTCTGATTTTTAAATACGGTAAGGTTTGAGATGCCCAAAACTGTTGCTGAATACGTCTTATCTGATTCTTCGATGATGGTATATATTGATTCATAGTTCCAACTGCCAAAAACCAATCGAAAGCCAACAATCAAACTTATAACCGACATTTTCCAGCTCGCCGGTTTTCTTAAAACCGAGTGACTCGTGCAAACCGATACTTGCTGGGTTGGGTAAAGCAATCACACCAAGCACCTGCTTAATACCCTTTTCTCTTAACCGATTAAGCAGATCTGTGTAAATAGCCCGACCAACGCCTTTACCTGTGCACTCTTGAGAGAGATAAATAGACGGTTCCACCGTAAAACGATATGCGCTGCGCTCATGCCAGAAATGGGCGTATGCATAACCAATAACGTTGCCATCCGCTTCAGCAACGACCCAAGGCATACCTGAATCCAGCGTTTTGGTCACTCGTTCAGCCATAATCTCTGCGTTAACCGGCGCCTCTTCAAACGTGATCGTCGTTTCTTCAATGTATCGATTATAAATTTGTGTTAACGAATCAATGTCATCTGACTGTACAGCACGTATTTTCATTGTGATCTCTTCCTGACACCTCAGTGAAACCGACATTACCAGATCGTGTATGAAAAGTATTCTGTCACTTTAACTTACTGGTAATCCATCCTTGCTCTTCCAGCTTGGAATCGATTACATCCATATCATGTGAATACACCGCTATTGAATTGCGTCCATTACGCTTCGCCTGATACATGGCTTTATCAGCACGAGCCATAATTGTTTTGATATCCGTGTCACTATCAAGCATTGACGTAATGCCTATGCTCACTGTTACCCGAACTTCATAGTTACCGACGTCGCAACACTGTCCTTCGAGCTTCGCGCGTAATTTCTCCGCAACATCGGTCGCGTTATCAATCGAGGCGTCTCTAAGGATAACAGCAAATTCTTCACCACCAATACGCCCGAACACATCGGACTCTCTCAATTGTGCACGAAAATTACTGACAACGTGTCGTATCACATCATCACCGATGGGATGCCCTAGAGAGTCATTGATGCGTTTGAAACGGTCAATATCAAACATTAGAATCGAAAACATACGCCCAAACAACTGATATTCCGTCATCGCTTCTTTAAGATTTTTCGAGAACGCTCGACGGTTTAGTATCCCTGTTAGTTCATCCGTTTCAGAAAACGCCTTAAGTCTTTGTTCTAGATAGTGCCTGATCGTGATATTTTTTGCCATCCAGAGAACGGTTCTTTCTCCGTTTTCTTCCAGAGGTAAAGGTTTTATCGTTCCTTCAAACCAAATTTCTTGCGGAGTTGGTATTTCTGCGGGTAATTCGATCATCGTTTTTTCATCAAACTTATATTGAATGGTTTGAGTTTGATTCGAAGTGATCGCCAGTTGGATATAAGAAAGGAATTCGTCGGCCATTTCAGGCGGCATGACATCGTGCATCATCTGACCAATAAATGGCTTACAGTCAAAACCCGTAGCGTTTTCTTCACCACCGTACACATCGACATATTTTCCAGACTCAGAAAAAATAAACACATGATCTGGCAGTGCATCAAGTACGGTAAAATATCGCTTTTCTAAATCCATTCAATCGCCTATCCGTCGAAATAATACACCCGCTTTACTTGGGGATAAGCAAGCTCCTTCCCTATATTGACAAAAGAGTTAAGTTTAGAAAAGTAATTTCTTAATTAGCCAGCTCTTAATCTATGATAGATCAGATAGGTTTAGACTGAACTTACGTTTTCTGGCTTTCTACTGGCTAAGAAAAGGGTAATCATAGCTAGTAATAAAGGAACAAGAGATAACCACAAAACAGCATTCCAACCGTATACAGATAAAATGCCTCCCGATGAAAATGATCCTAATGCCATGATGCCGAAAATGATAAAATCGTTGAGTGACTGAACCCGGTGTTTCTCTTCAGGAAGGTGACATTTGAGTATCATTTTGCCGACGCGCCAAGAAAGCCAAAATTCCACCCAATACCCAAAAGAATGAGCATAGCCCAGAAATGACTGACAGAAGTACCATCTAAGCCAACAATAGCCGATAATCCGGTTAAGATAATACCAGAGAAGGCAATGGTACTTGCTCCAAAACGACTAATAATCTTGCCGGTAAAAAAGCTCGGACCGTACATAGCGATGACATGCCATTGTATGGCAAGATTGGAAGACGCTTGAGAATGTCCTTCCACATGCATCGCCAGTGGTGCTGCTGTCATTAAAAAGTTCATGATCATGTAGGCAGAGGCACCGCTGATAACAGCGCATACAAACAGGGGTTGTGTAACAATAACCTTAAAATCTCGTCCTTTGCCTTGTGCTGTTGCTGGGGCGATTTCCTTTTGTATTCGTACACCAATTAGGATAAAGGCAGACATCGCGGCGACGATTGCCTGAGCAATAAAGGTAGCAGCAAAATGGTAGTCAGCCCATAAGTCCATTGTCCACGTCACAAGCTGTGGACCTATGACACCTGCCAAGATACCACCAGCCATCACTAGTGATAGTGCCTGAGGCTTTCGGCTTTCAGGTACGCCGTCCGTAACAGCAAAGCGAAATGACAAAACAACAGCAGCATAGGCTCCACCAAGAAAAGTAGAACTGCAGAAAAGCCAGAACTGGTCGTAATACACGGCATAAGTAGCAACGATACCTGCCAGAGTGCCTGCGCCAGTACCAACCAAAAAGACGAACTTTCTTCCATAAAGACGAGCAAGCTCTCCGGCAGGAAAAACACAAACGGCCATGCCAATAACGAATATCGTAATGGGTAACGTAGCAAGAATCGGAGATGGCGCAAGGCTGTTACCAACGACAGCTCCGGTTGCATAAATGACAATCGCGTTGGCTCCTGACAAAGCCTGAGCCAATGCCAAACGCCAAATGTTATTAGTCTGTTGTTGAATTGAAAGCAATCCGTTTTCAGCGTCCGTGGCAATACGATTCGTCTTATCCATATATACGCGCGTAAAAAGTTAAGGCTTCATATTCTCAACCATTTCAACGAATCGCGCTACCCCTCGGCCTACGTCTTCTAATCCGGCTGCCACATTATTAATGCTATCTTGACCATGAACCGCGACACCAGAAACGGAACCGAGGATTTTTTCCATATCTTCTATTAATCCGGTATTGTTCCCAACAACTTTAGTGATCTCTTCCGTTGCCACAGAGGTACGAGAAGCCAAGGTACGCACTTCATCGGCCACAACAGCAAATCCTCGGCCAGAATCTCCAGCTCGAGCGGCTTCAATGGCAGCATTGAGTGCTAATAAATTGGTTTGCTCTGCGATTGAACGTATGGTTGTCACGATCTGATCGATACTTTTCGACTGTTCAATTAACTTTGAACCTATTCCAGAGGCCTTGGTTACTTGAGAGGTTATCTTTTGCGATGTTTCAACAGCTTCATTTAAAACCTTCGTCGCAATCGAGGTAATTTGTGACGTTTCTTCGGATGTCGATGCTGCCATATCAACCGCCTGCAAAGCGGTATTCATACGGGCAGTAATATCCGTAGCAAACTTGATGACCTTATAGACACGTCCTTTCTCATCCATGATTGGATTATAGGTGGCCTCTAGCCATAATACGTCACCATGCGCATTTTTTCGTTTAAACCGCCCAGTAAAGAACTCACCGTTACGTAAAGTGGCCCAAAAGTTTGGGTTCTCTTTATAAAACTCAGGAAAGCAAAACATGCTGTGATGTTTGCCTTTGACGTCCGCCAATGAATATCCCACCGTATGCAAAAAATTATCGTTAGCACACTCGATATTACCTTCAGGGTCAAACTCGATCACAGCCAGAGATCGATTTAACGCAGTTAATATGGCCTTTTGGGATATTTGTTGAATGGTTTGCTCGGTGACGTCACTGGCAATCTTGATCACTTTCACCACTTTCCCACTGTCATCAGTCACCGGAAAATAATTCGCTTCAAGATAAATAATATCTCCATCTTTATCTTTGCGCAGGAACGTTCCGCTGGTTCCGATACCGCGTGATAAGTTTTTCCAGAACTCAACATACTCTTGAGACTGGGTGTACTCTCGCTCACAGAACATACGGTGGTGCTGCCCAATAACTTCCTCTTTCAGATACCCAACGACAGCTAAAAAATTGTCATTTACATCAGTGATTGTGCCATCCGGTAAAAAGGTTATATACGCCGTGTGCGCTTTAATCGCATCAAAATCGAGACGAAGGCTTTTTGCTTGTTCAGCCTGCTGTACAAGCTGATTTGATGAATCAGAAGACTTTCTACGCCACATACCAACTCCATATATCTAACAGACCTTCGTGGTCACTTGTGTCTAACTTTTTATTATTTTTTAATGATTACTCTATAAAACGTATAGCATAAAACCAGATTCATAGCGTAATATCTTTCTGATTAGAGATAGCGACCTGTTGCCACCAAACTTGATCGATTTGATGGCAGTAATACGCAACGTAAACAATCTGAATGATTTGCTTAGAGGTGTCAGATAGATGACTCGGAGCCGAAAGGATTAGAGCTATCCAATATAACTCCGATATCGATTTAGGCTGGGTTATTTCGGATTAATTGCTTCGCTTCTTTTCCAATACAAAAGGTTTTATCACCTGCCCGAAGCAACGATGTGCAACCAAAAGGAACGATATCTTCCAACGATTTGACCGGCTCTTTATTTTTCATCGGATTGACGCAAATAATATTGAGTCGGTTTTTCTCTACGATTTCAAGGAGCTTTTGAATTTGGGTGGTATTTTGCTTTTGAAGCAGTTCCAACGTTTCTACATCAAGAGTATGTTGTGACCAATGAGGTCCGACGCCGAACCCAATGAGTAAAACAGTCTCATCAGAAATACCTTCAATTGCCTGAAGAATAAAACCTTGTTGCTCGACTCCTTTCGCTTTGAACTTAATGCGGCCCGCACCGTTACTTTTGATCGCTTTATTAACTAGTGACTTATCACAACCCTTGTGAATATAGATATTGGTAAAACCCATGCCAACGATCCTTTGAAGCATTAGTATTATTATCAATAAATATATCCACTTTATTTGTGAAAGAAAATAACTATACATACAGCATAGCTTTCAATATGTTGCATTAACAATCACTGATATATGAACTTTATGTCATCTTCGACTAACTATATTCATTTTTTACAGCTTATGCCGACATAAAACAGTAAGGTACGACCACTATTATCATTTAATAAAATTATTAATTAATTAACAATTCAAATAAATTATAGGAACATACCACCGGATGCTTCTATTCTTTGCCCCGTTACCCAATCAAAACCTTCGCTGAACATGACGGCAATAATTTTTCCGATATCTTCGGCTTCACCTACTCGACCTAAAGCAGTAATAGATGACACCATCTGCTGAGCCTGTTCACTACCACGTATCGCTCCGTCACGAAAATCAGTCGCAATAGCCCCAGGTGCAAGTGTATTGACTCTGATATTACGACTGGCAAACTCTTTAGCCATGTAGCGTGTCATTACTTCGACTGCTCCCTTAGCCATTGCATATGGGCCTGAACCAGGTAGAGAGAATCTTGCTAACCCTGAGGATACATTAACGACGTGACCACCATCAGTAATCAGCGGAATCAATTTCTGTGTAAGAAAAAACGGCCCTTTCACGTGAATCGCCAACATATCATCGAGCTCATCGATTGATGTTTCGAGAATTGGAGAATGGCTTCCCGTTCCAGCATTATTGAGCAGATAATCTATCGTATCCCGACCAAACTCCTGTCTAAGAATTTGCTTTAATTGCGCTACAAATGAATCGAAAGAGTGGACATCTCTGGTATCACATTGCATTGCTGATGCTTTTCCCCCTTTTTCCTTAATCAAGGAAACAACCTCGTCGGCCGCAGCTTTATTGGCGTGGTAGGTAAAAATCACATCCACTCCGCGCTCTGCTAATGCCAAAGCGCCACTTTTCCCCAGACCACGACTTCCACCAGTAATGAGTATTAACTTATTCATAAATATCCTTTCAATGGTTGCTGACTTCGATAACTGGGTTTTAGTTTAGGCAAGAAATTACTATTGATAAATTGGCTAAATCCAATAACACTGTTCATATAAAATGAACAGTTGAAGAATAATCATGGATAGAATTGAAGCAATGAAACGCTTTTTAGCGGTTGCACATTCCGGCAGCTTTACTTTAGCAGCCGATGTACTGGGTGTCCCCAAATCTGCCATTTCAACCTCGGTAAGTAAGTTAGAGGATCACCTCAAAGTACGTTTACTCCATCGCAGTACCAGAAACGTGACCTTGACAGAAGCCGGACAAGAATATCAACCACGATGCGAAAAGTTTCTCAGCGAACTGGATGAATTTGAACATCACTTCCAGCAACAAACAGATGAGTTACGCGGTACAATCTATGTGGATATGCCGGGAAGTTTTTATACCAAGGTTGTTTTGCCAAAGATAGAGAACTGGTTCGCGATGCATCCAAAAACCCACGTAAAACTATTGGGCGCGGACTATCGTATTAATCCGATAAAGGAGAGAGTCGATTTTGTAGTTCGTGTAGGGGAATTAGAAGACAGTACTCTGATCGCAAGGCGTATCGGTACCATGGAGATCATTAATTGCGTCAGTGCTGAATATCGCGATCGATTTGGGATTCCAAGGAGTCTGGAGGACCTCAAGAATCATTATCTGATCGGTTACTCCTCCGGGAGCAATCACCAGGCTAATGGGTTTGAATACGTGTTAAACGAGAAGATTCACCATAGTCAAATGCCGTACCGAGTAACAGTAAGCACAACAGAGGCATACACCGCCTCCTGCTTGAGAGGTCTTGGTATCATTCAAGTACCTAAAGTGGGTATGGAAACCTACCTGGAGTCTGGAGCTCTAATCGAAGTACTAAACGACTATCGCTGCACCCCTATGCCCGTTTCTGTCGTCTATGAATCACGCCAATACATGCCGAAAAAAGTCTCTGCATTCATTAATTGGCTCGAAACAGTGTTTAAAAAATTTAATCATAATCCGATTTAAGCAAACCACGATCGGCTGCATCTATAATGAGTGCTTCGAGTTCGTTCCATAGGGGTTGGCTTCCTTGAGAAATCCGCTGCCCATTAAAAGTAAGCACCTTATCTTTAGTGACCTTATGCTTTTGCCAGCTATGCCCGTCACCATGAATATTATGTAACAGAGGTGGAATACGATCGATGGCCTTTGCAAAAATTGCATCGGGTGACTCACCTGCATCAATCTCACCCAGATCGTGAATAAGCAGCATTTGATAACACGATCTATATTGATAGGCTCGTTCGCATAATCTTTCAGCATTAGAGCACTGAGGCAGACATGCCAGCTGTGCTCTGCGGAGTTTTCATACCGATCTAAACCGATAGGTTTGGTCTTACGTTCAACGGATTTTAATTTTTCTATTTCAACTATGAAGCTAATAATCGACTGTAGCTCTCACACTGAAATTCCCTTAATTATCTATATTAACGCTGACTAAACGCTATCTTTCCGGCTAATCCGATCAAAAGAACACCCGATACCCCTTCTAGTATTCTAGAGTAACGTTTGGCTTTTTCGCCTTTCAGTAACCACTGTCCTACAACGGCATAAATTACATTACAAAGTGTGGCCAAAAGACTAAATACCAGACCCAGAGAAAACAGCTGAAGAGTAACAGAGCCTGATGAAACCTCGATAAACTGCGGTAGAAAAGATAGGAAAAAAAGAGCCACTTTTGGGTTAAGTAGACTCACTACAACACCTTGTTTAAAAACACCGTGTGAAGATAGATTCGTATTCTGAATGTTACTTATGGTTGAAGAACCACGATACATGGCTCGTAGAGACATGATTCCAAGATAGAGAAGATAGAGCGCCCCAGCCCATTTGATAATACTAAACAGTAACGCGGAACTCATGATAATGGCGGAGAGTCCGAAGCAAGCCGCCAGTGTATGGACAAAATATCCCGTACCCAATCCAAATGCTGCTCGCATCCCACTCGAACGTTGACCTTTCATCGTATTTGACACGATATAAATCACATCCGGACCGGGTATTAAGTTAATTGATAAGCAAGCGATGACGAACAGAAGAAGTGAATGCAGTTCCATGATAGATCCATTGAGCTCAAAGAATACTCAATTGTATCACATATGCTGTAAAAGTGAATGTTGGGCTGTTACTCGCCCACGACCTCATCTGCCGTTTCTGGTTTGGAGTCTGCATTGTCCAACTCAGCTAATCTTGCTCTCTCTGCCTTGGAGATATACTTAGGCTTGTTACTTTGATGCAGTTTTGCATTCCGCTTTTTGAGTTTTTTCTTGAGTGTCTCGTTGATTTTCTTTTTTCTGTTCATAAAAAATTAAATGCGCCCATCGAATTGATGGGCGCATTCTAGCTTGATTCGGCTTTGAGTGATAGCGAACCTTAACTCAGAACCATATCCCCTTCTTTCACCCAACCGGCTTTTTTGACGAAATGATGAATAACAGGCGCGATGACGGCAGGAAGTGCAAAACAAATCAGGCCCAATGCTAACCAATCCATACTCGTAATCGCTAACTTTTCGCCCGATGCGATATCATTAAGCCAACCAGTATAAACACCAATAGGACCCACTAAACCGCATGTCCCCATTCCAGAAGCAACAGCGGGACCATTCATTTTTAGTGCAAACAATGTTGTCGCTAAAGGTCCGGTAATGGCGGACGTCAGTATTGGAGCAATCCATATACGTGGATTCTTCACAATGTTAGGCATTTGAAGCATAGAAGTCCCAACACCTTGCGAGAGCAAGCCACCCCAACGGTTTTCTCGAAAACTAATCACGGCAAAACCAATCATCTGTGCACAACATCCGGCCAGTGCGGCTCCACCAGCTAACCCTGTAATCCCTAGAGCGGCGCATATTGCTGCACTGCTGATAGGAAGAGTAAGCGCAATCCCGATGATAACCGCAACGATGATCCCCATGACGATAGGGCGTAACTCTGTTGCCCACATGATCAACTGACCAACAGAACTTGCAGCCTGACCAATCGAAGGAGCCAACAATAGAGCCAATAATGAGCCCACGAAGATGGTAACAAACGGAGTGACGATAATATCGACCTTAGTTTCCTTCGAGATTAACTTACCAATCTCTGCCGCACCTATCGTGATGATCAATACAGCTAATGGACCACCAGCACCACCTAGTGCATTGGCTGCCCCACCGACTGCGACTAATGAAAAGAGCACCAATGGCGGTGCTTTCAAGGCATATCCAATCGCAACCGCCATAGCCGCACCTGTTGCCGCCGCTGCGTATCCCCCCATAGAGACCAATAGAGGAATATCCAACTTTGCGCCGATCGTTTTCATTATCGTGCCAATAAGCAGCGATGCAAACAGACCATGAGCCATTGCGCCCAATGCATCAATCGCATATTGCCGCCACGACAATTCTACGTTTTTCTTAATTAAAAAGGCCTTAAATGCAGACACTTCTCCCGCATGTGAAGACATAGACTTCTCCTTTGTCACACTGCATGTCTAAAGGGGGATAAGAGAAAACTCTCAAAAAAGTATTACGTGACATGCAGAAAAAACACCAAATAGTAGGTGCAACATTAAATACTGCAAAAAAATTAAGTCAAATTAATGCGTAAAAAAGTCTACTAGAAACCAATTAACTTAAATTTGAGGAAGATCGGTATCTTTCAACATCTGAAATAGAAACTTACCTACGCTTTAAAAATTTAACTCAAGAACTGTTTCATAGCCGCAACAGTTTCTTCACTGCAGTGATGTTCTATTCCCTCAGCATCGGCTCTTGCATTTGCTTCCGGCACACCGAGTTTGACTAATGTTCGAAACACAACGTCATGTCTTTCTGCAACTTTAGTGGCTAATGCCTTTCCTTGTTCGGTTAGAAAAATCCCACGGTATGGCGCGGACTCGACCAATCCCTGAAGTTTTAGTCGAGCAATGTACTTTGAAACCGCTGCTGCGCTGACACCAAATCGCTTAGCTAGATCAGCACTTCTTACTTCACCATAAGTGGCATACAAATCTGCGATTTCTTCAACATAGTCTTCAACCAGCTCAGCCTGGTGATCCTCTTTAACCTTGGTAAAATACGAACTTTGCTTTGAGTTTGACATAATATTAGGCGGCAATAGTGTAGTAGATAACATAGATATTTAATCCGATAATTAACGCACAAATCAAGCCGCCGAGGATAGTCGTTTTTGAGTTATTGACCATATTGCCCATGATAGATCGTCGAGCAGTAAAAATAAGCAATGGTACAAGAGCAAAAGGAATCCCAAAACTCAAGATAACCTGACTAGCAACCAGCGCTTTCTGCTCATCGACACCAAGCATGATGACCGCTAGTGCAGGAATCATAGTGATCAGTCTTCTTACACCAATGGGAATCGTAAAATGCACAAACCCTTGCATTAATACCTGACCCGACATCGTTCCAACGATGGAAGAAGAGAGTCCTGCTAATAAAAGCCCCAGGCCGAAAATTACGCTAGCGGCTTGTCCGCCCATTAACGGTGAAAGTAATTTATAACTCTCTGTAATGGTGGCAACATTTTCATGTCCATGGGCATGAAAGGTGGATGCAGCCAAAGCCAACAACGCCATATTAACAATTCCAGCTAACGCCATACCAAGGATGACGTCCCAACGATAAAATCGTGCAACGGCCTTTTTGTCATCATCATTGTTAACCTGAACCCGATCTTTGGCCAAAGAAGAGTGAAGATAAATCACGTGCGGCATTATGGTCGCCCCTAAAATGCCAGCGGCTAAATAAATGGCATAGCTATCAGGGAAACTTGGAACAAATAAACCGTGTGCTAGATCAGCCATATCCGGTCGACTTAGGAATAACTCAACCGCAAAACCGCTGGCGATCGCCATAATGACCGCTCCAATGATGATTTCCATTAAACGAAAACCAAAACGCTGACTCAGCAAAGCAATATAAGTAATAATACCCGTCAGAACGGCCCCGTAGATCATGGGAATACCAAACAGAAGATTGAAAGCAAGTGCCGCCCCAAGGAATTCAGCTAAGTCCGTGGCAATAGCAACGACTTCTGCCTGAATCCAGTAAAACCAGACGACTGGTCTTGGGTATCGGTCTCTTATGACTTCAGCTAAGTTTTTACCCGTAGCCACACCCAAGCGAGCCGACAGTCCTTGAATCAGCATCGCCATTAGGTTTGCCGCTAAGACTACCCATAATAATGCATATCCGTACCTCGCGCCGGCTTCTATATTGGTGGCAAAATTACCGGGATCGACATAAGCAACGGCGGCAATTAACGCCGGACCAAACATGACCAGCCAGCTAAATCCCTTAGCATCACCGCGAAGAATACTTGCAGCTCGCCCTTGGATAGAACGATTCGAAATTGATTGCAGCATTTAACCGCCCTCACATAAGTTAACCTTGGTTAATATCCTTATCTTCGGTTAAATCCATGCTCAAAATCTAATCGTTTTTACCTATCACGATGAGAGTGATTATCAATTACATTTAAACAACGAATGATTAATTGACTGCTATTCATACAATGAACATAACAAAAGGCGATTTAATCTGGCTATGACACCTTATAAAAACGCTCTACATTACTTGTTACCTCACCCCAAACAGAGGCTTTCACTCTACGTTGGTGATGCTCAAACGCTTCACGATCGGTAAACTCTTCGTAAACATTAAAACGTAAAAAGTTGGAGCTATCTGGCGTGACATCAAATGTAAGACATCCTGGCTCAGCCTTTGTGAGCAGCTTATGATTAGGCAATTCTCTGTGTACAGCGGCGAGATCATTTTTCGGTACGAGAATGTACCCTTGTAAAATTACTTTCGGCATAGCTTTCCCTGTTATGCAGCACGTTATTCAGATAACTGTTGTTGTGTCATTTTGAGCCAGAAAGATTCCTGACAACGATTGGTAAATACCTTTTTCTTCGGTGTAATATTCAACTGATCAGGAGCAGAAATCACCTCATAACATATCCAGCATTCATCACAAACCACTTCCGGATTATCTTCGTGATCAATTTCCTGTTGCTTACGTAGAACAACCCCATTAGAAAACGTAGCAAGTTCGCTGGAAGATTCAATCCACACACCATCATCGAAATAGCGGGTATTTTCTGTTTCCAGATTAATCAATTTCAGATCAGAAACCGGATGTTGTAACGATAGTACGTAACATGAAAGGTTCTCCATTTTCTCTCCGTTTTAGCTATTTCTCGTAAAGCTCAAGAGGTAGGCCGTCTGGATCTTGAAAAAAAGTAAAACGCTTACCCGTAAACTCATCGACTCTAATTGGCTCAACTGTGATTCCTTTAGAAATCAAGTAGCTCGTATATTTCTCTACCGACTCGACAATAAACGCTAAGTGTCTCAGTCCTCGGGCTTCAGGATTAGAAACCCGTTTAGGCGGATTGGGAAATGAAAAAAGCTCAATCTGATTACCATTTGGTAACTCCAAATCCAATTTATACGAGCGTCTCATTTCACGGTAATGTTCAGCAAGAATTTTTAACCCAAGCGTTTTAGTATAAAACTCCTTGGATTTATCGTAGTCTGAACAAATTATAGCAACGTGGTGAATACCTTCTAGAATCAAGAGCCTTCCTTACACAAAAGTTTGAATATATAACGCTTCTACTCTGTCTCTCGCCCACTGAGTACGACGCAAAAATTTTAATGATGATTTGATAGAAGGCTGGTTATAGAAGCAGTTCACATTAATTTCAGCATAAAGTCCATCCCATCCATAATGCTCGACAAGGCGAGTCAAAATTTTCTCTAAAGTAAGACCGTGTAATGGATTATTTGGCTGTGGTTGATTCATGATTTATTGGCTCTCACTCTTTTTAGAATCACATTTATTCGACTTTTGGTATTCTAGCGCACATGCTTTACAAACACAGGCCTTGCGTCTCTTATCTGGTGGGATTTTTGACAGTAATGCTTCAGGGAAAGTAATGTTTGGATCATTACACCAACAAGTTTTTTCGATATCTGCTGAACCTAAATTGATACACTGGTTAGCTTTGTCGCAGATAGGACAAATTAGGGGGTCAGGAGCTACTGCGTGGATTTTCATTTCGTTAGAACACCATGACGTGGTCACATAAGTACCGTCCGTCGTCACCTTCCACGAGTACCATCTCGGCAACATAATCACCTTGCGCTAAAGTAAATTTCTGCCGCCAGACGATAGCAACCGAATCAGTACGCTTAAAAATAGCAACCAATTCACGCTCAGCAAAAACACCTTTCTCCTGCTGATATTCTTTGCAAATAGACTCAAAACGATCGGCTGATAGCACCCTCTTCAAACGTGGTGTGAAATCAGCAATATGCTGCTCATAATCGATTGCTGTTGAAGCCACCATGAGCCGATCCATGATGGGGTCAGCAATTGCGACGATATCATCTTCCGAGAGAGAGGAAATACTCATAACTATCTAGGCCTTTTTTACAAATTTGGCTGTGACCCACATTTCACCAGCACCATCAATTTTGCAGTCCAGTTGGTGATCTTTACCATCAACAATCCGCTTAATCACCGCTTTCGTGCCAATTTTCAGCACCTGAGAACTCCCTTTTACTTTAAGATCCTTGGCGAGAGTAATCTTATCGCCTTCAGCTAGCACCGTGCCGTTCGCATCTTTGAACTCAAGTGTCTCTTCTATCTCATCAGGATTCCATTCGTAAGCACATTCGGGACAGATCAAATGAGACTGATCTTGATAAACATATTCAGACGAACAATTGGGGCACGCAGGGAAAGACATAATTTAGCTCTTCACTATTTTGATCAAACAGACATCATAAACGCTCTTATGGGCTAAGGCGAGGACGAGGGCCAATTTCACTATCACTGACGAGACTTAAGATTGAGGAAAATAGACATCGGGTAAACATTCAAAGCCCGGCTTTGCAATCAAGTACCCTTGCATCAAATCAATTCCAGCGCTTTTTAACCATAAATATTCAGCTTCAGTTTCAATTCCCTCTGCAATGGGCGTTATTCCTAAATCATTAAAAATGGCTAAAGAGTGGGCAACAATAGATTGCCGCGTCTTGTCTGAGTCAATAGCACGGATTAACTCCATATCAATTTTGATTAAGTCAGTTTTAAATCCAGTCAACAAGCTTAGGCCCGAGTAACCGGAACCAAAATCATCAATCGCAGTTTTGAATCCTAATTCACGATAACAATTAATAATTCGTTGGATATGTTGACTATCGTCAATCTTTTCTACTTCGGTAAATTCAAACATTATACGCTCTGCGGGAAAACCAAAGTTTTTCGCCGCTTCCAACGTTGTGCGAATGCATCGCTCTGGCTTGTAGATAGCGTTCGGTAAAAAATTAATACTAAGCAGGGATGGGATTTTCAACTTAGCGGCAAGCTGTATCGCTTTAACACGACATTGTTGATCGAACCAATAACGATTAGATGCGTTGACTTTTTGAATGATAGAATAGGCTGATTCACCATTAACCCCTCTTACGAGAGCCTCATACCCGAATATTTCCTTTGTTCGGCAGTTAACAATCGGCTGAAAAGCCATTGAGAAATCAAACTCAAGCTTCGGTCGTGACTGACAATTTCCACATTCAATACCTAATTTTACCGAAGTATGATGAGTCATGAACGCTGAGCCTTTTTGTTAAAGGGGTGGATCCCAGATTAGAACAGAGGTTATACGTTTTCAATCTTATCCTGCTTTATATTTGAAATCCGTCCTCAAGTACGTATCTTCGAGATTTCTAATTCGACATATATCGAATACTTACGCCCAAAAATTGCCAACATCTCACAACTCAAACATGAATCTTTGTCACATTACAAAATTGTACATTATCGGTATGATATTTAAGGTATATTGATTAAAACAAGCTATGAATAAGGACAATTCATTGATTGGTATAAGAAATTTTTACATTCTAATATTTTTATCTTTAGCAGGATGGATTCTCTTTGCCTATTTCACTATGGGTGAACAGATTGCAAAGCAAAATATCTACGCAGAGCTCATCAATAAAAGTGGCAAGCAGCGAATGCTATCACAAAGAACGGCACTGCTAACCATGCGCATCTCACAAGAGAATAATCAGCAATTAATCGCAGAAAAAAGTAAGCTGATTGCACAAATGGTCATGGACCACGAATACCTGGTGACTCATATCCCGTCTGCTGATATTCATAAAATCTACTTTTCAACACCTTACGAACTGAACAAAAAAGTCCGTGATTACATTGAACTGAACAGCAAATCCTCCCATGTCATGACAAGAAGTTATGTTGATAGCATAATTAATCAATCGTCTTTACTACTACCAAAGCTTGACTTTGCCGTTAGTGCCTACCAAAAAGAATCCGAAAAGATCACGCAGTCCTTACGTAAAAAAGAACAATTCATTCTGTTAGGCTCGCTAATAACCCTTTTGATTGAATATCTCTTTATTTTCATACCCACGTTTCGAAAGATTCGAACCAGCGAAGCTCAGATAATAAAAACCAAAGAGAAGTTTGAGCGATTGGTGAAGTATTCTCCTGACGGTTCTATGATTCTATCACTGGAAGGTAAAGTAGAAATGTACAGCGATAGATCAGCAGAAATGCTTGGCTATAGTTACCAATCTATGCCAAAGCTTACAATATTTGATTGGGATACAGAGCTTGCTTCCGAGCAGATTCAGACAATCATTAATTCTCTTTCAACCGACAAAATCACCTTATTCGAAAGCAAACATAAACGCCAAGATGGGTCAGTTTACGATGCACTAGTAAGCTGTCGACTGATTGATATTGAAGGTGATAGGTTTATCTATGCCTCCGTCAAAGATGTTACTTCTCTGAATGAAATTAAACGCCATCACGAAATCGACTCACTGAAATTAAAGGCCGCAGCCCAATCAGCTAATCTAGGAATATGGCAATGGAACCCCAAAACAGAAGAAATGCTTTGGGATGACCAAATGTATAAAATATTTGATGTCGACCATCCACTCAACTTTGCTCAGTGGAAAAAAGTGGTACGTAAGAGTGATCGCGAACAGGCAGTCAACGACCTCGTATCGGCAATCGAAAATAAAACAGCATTTCGTTCTGTCTACTCGATTACGGTTTCTGACGGGTCACGACGAACAATACAAGCATCAGCAAACCCACTATTAGATTCTGAAGGTAATGTAGCCTTACTGGTTGGTACCAATCAGGATATTACTGATCGCCGCCGCGGTGAATTAGAAAAAGAACAGCACTTAAAACTCATTGATAAAAACATTATCACATCAAAGACGGACCTCAATGGCGTCATTACTGAAGTATCTCAAGCCTTTAGTAAAGTGTCTGGATTTAAAAAACAAGAGCTTATCGGAAAAAGGCATAATTTAATCCGCCATCCCGACACTCCAGACTCTTACTATAAAGAGTTATGGGAAGCGTTAAAGACAAATCAGATTTGGAAACATGAGATTAAAAATCGAAATAAGTCTGGTGAGGATTACTGGTTAAAATCGACCTATGCTCCCGTTTATGATGAGTTTGGTGAAAAAATTGGTTACTCAGAAGTCAGTCAGGAAATTACCGATAAAAAACGAGCTGAAGAGCTTTCAATACACGATCAACTGACAGGTCTTTATAACCGCCTCCACATTGATGAAGTCGCCAATAGTGAAATAGAAAGAGAGACTCGCTACGGAAATAACCTGTCTTTTATGATGATGGATCTGGATCATTTCAAGCGCGTAAACGATACCTATGGACACCTCGTTGGCGACGAAGTACTCGTTGAACTGGCGAATATTTTAAATAAAAACACTCGACGAACCGACTGCGTTGGTCGATGGGGAGGAGAAGAATTCATTGTCATCTGCCCAAATACGAATTTGGAGTCAGCAAGTATGCTGGCGGAAAAACTACGGACAATCATAGAGGAATATTCCTTCCCCACCGTAGGGCATCTCACCAGTTGCTTTGGCGTTACTCAGTTCAGAGAAGGTGATAAGAATAAGGAAGCCCTTATCACTCGTGCTGATACAGCGCTCTATCAAGCAAAAGAACAAGGTAGAAATAGGGTCGTAACTAGTTAGAGGATCAGAGCTTATTAGAGAAAACCCATTAAGACGCTAAACGTTTATTCCATTTACCATCATGCTCACGGGAACAATTTTCCTCTGTATCAAAACGAACGTGCTTTTCAATGGATTTCAAATTGATACTTATTGAGCTCAATTTACGTTTTATCAGAGAGTAACACTCTGCCTTATCCGCTAATTCAAGGTGATGGTTGGTACTGAAAACACAAGTAATCATGAGTGAATGGGGAAAGTTATTGTAGTTTACGCTATGAGTTAACCAGTCGAACCCTTCAAAGCATTCCTTAGCTACTTCACAGACTTCGGTTAGCACCAGACGAAGTTGATTCTCGAGTTTCTTATCCGTTTTTTTCATAGAGTCCACCAGCCAATTGATATTAAAACGCTGATGGTTATACAGGATAGGAATAACAGAGGCAAATTGATGATTGGAAGGCTTTCTTCAATTTAAATACAACAAATAGCTCAATTCATATCTTACATTGCTTTATTAAAGCAATTTTGTACAAAAAATGCAGTAAGCTTTGCAGTAGACTGTAGTGCCGTCGTACTAAGAGTAAATTATGGATAAGCAACAACCTTCTAAATCTAAGGAAAGTGCTAAGTTTCAAGTGGCCGAAGAACTTGGAGGAATTGAGCTGCTTGATGCCCAATATGAAACTCAAAATTTTTCCCGTCACAGTCATGAAGGTTATACGGTTGGTGTTATTGAGCGCGGGGCGCAACGCTTTTATCGGACCGGTGGTGACCACGTTGCGCCACAAGACAGTATTATTCTTGTGAATGCTGACGAAATGCATACGGGTCATTCTGCAGTTGAGGGTGGATGGGCGTATAAAGCAATGTATCCATTGCCGGAGCAATTTCAAACTATCACTCAAGAGCTTGGCAACCCTGGTTATGGCGCCCCCTACTTTCCGGAAGCCGTCGTTCATGATGCAGAACTCGCAAATCAATTCCGTTTAGTCTTTGATACCCTAGAAAAATCGGACAATCGACTACTAAGAGAAACTCTGGTTTACGCCAGTCTAGTTAAACTCATGGCTCGCCATGGTAAAACACCACCAAAGCCCGTTGAAACCTCTAACGCCCAACGACAGCTAACTCAGGTAAAAGAGTTTCTCGACGATTTTCCGCAGTCAGATGTATCGTTAGAAGAACTGGCAAAATTAGCGGGTATAAGCCCATTTCATTTGGTGAGAGCATTTCAAAAGCAGTTTGGATTTCCGCCTCATGCCTACCAAATTCAGTCAAGACTCCGCTACGCCCGCAAGCTCTTAAAAGCAGGACATTCAATTTCTGATACGGCTCAGGAATCTGGTTTTCACGATCAGAGTCACCTTCACCGCCATTTCAAAAAGGCGATGGGAATCACTCCAAAGCAGTATATTCAGCATAAATTCGGTTAAGGTTTCACCCAGCAACTTTGTACAAGTCTTACAACCCTGATTGTGATGTCATGGTGTCAGTCGATAACGACTACCGATACATCTTAAAAACGAACATTTAGCGTCAGGATAATTACTATGAGCAGTACCTTGTTGTCTCAACACACTTACACCGAATCGAAAGCCCGACTCTTTTGGCAAGGAACCCTCGCTATGTTCCCACTGAGTGTAGCAGTTTTACCCTGGGGACTACTGGCTGGCTCATTCGCGCTTGATGCAGGATTAAACCCATTTGAGAGCCAGGCTCTGTCTGCAATTTTATTCGCTGGCTCAGCACAACTGGTTGCAATCGGAATGATGAAAGCCGGTGCGGGTTTAGTGACCATGCTCGTTACGATACTGTTCATAACGTCACGCCACTTTCTCTACAGCATATCGATGCGCGATAAAATCAGTCCTTTACCTATACGATGGCGTTTATTGTTGGGCTTTTTATTAACCGATGAACTATTCGCCATATGCGGCCAACAAAATGATAAGCAGTTCAATAGTTGGTATGTGCTGGGCGCTGGACTCAGTTTCTATTTGGCTTGGAACTTGGCTACCCTAATCGGTATCGTTGCTGGCAGCCTCATCCCTCAACTGAACCAGTTAGGACTTGAATTCGCTGTCGCTGCGACGTTTATCTCAATCGTCATTCCCAATATCAAAAGCTTATCAGTTGTGGCTGCAGTCTTAACTGCCATCGTTTTATCTGTTGGCCTGACCGTAATTCAGTTTGGCGGTAGTCTCATTGTCGCAAGCATAGGAGCAATGTTAGCCGGCTATGTAACCGAGAAACTTAAGGGAGAACAGATATGATACTGCTAATGATCCTATTAATGACGGCGTTAGTCTTCTTCAGTCGATATGTATTTCTCGAACCAAGACTTCCGTTAAAACTCAGCCCTGCGATACAACGTTTGCTCAGTTATTCGGGACCTGCCGTACTGACCTCAATTTGGGCACCCATTGTGTTTACTCATCAAAAAGCATTATGGCTAGCACCAAACAATCCTTTTCTTTGGTCAGCCTTATTAGCAGCAATTCTGGCTTGGAAAACGAAGAATGTCCTACTGACAACAGTAAGCAGTATGGCGGTTTTTTTAGTGTTGAATTTGGTAGTATTTATATAATCCAAACATAAGAGAGGACTTAAGACTCATTAAACGTTCCTATTTAGATGGAGATATTTTCACTAGCTCTTTTTAATAAGTAGAAATTATATCTACATTGATAATACTGAGCGCCTGTTTATCGCTTCACGCATTGCGATTAATATAACCCACTAAATAATAATTAATTCGCTTTCATTGAGGAGATACTATGCCTGTTGCTCTTTGGGCACTTGCTATTGGCGCCTTTGGTATCGGCACCACCGAGTTTATTGTCGCGGGTCTACTACCTGCGATAGCCAACGAATTTCAAATTACCATTCCTATTGCAGGCTATCTGGCGACTTCCTATGCGCTCGGCGTGTTTTTTGGTGCCCCTACCCTGATTATCTTCGGCTCTAAAGTTCCACGAAAGGCAATGTTGATATTCGTGATGATTCTGTTTACTGCAGGTAACCTTATCACGGCTTTTGCTACAGACCTTAGTGTTGCTATCCTCGGAAGAGTTGTTACCTCTCTGGCACACGGTGTATTTTTTGGTCTGGGTTCTATCATTGCAGCAGATATGGTTGCGCCAACAAAACGCGTTCAAGCCATCGCATTTATGTTTATGGGATTAACCGTAGCAAATCTTATTGGAGTGCCCGCAGGAACCTGGATCAGTGAATACATATCTTGGCGCCTGACCTTTGGGCTCGTATCCATCATTGGGCTAATAACGGTTTTAAGTGTGTGGAAGCTAATCCCTCATCAACCAAGACCTAAAGACCAGAAATTCATCAACGAATTTAAAGCGTTCAGTGATCCTAATGTACTTCTGGCAATGGGTATCACGGTATTGGGTCCTGGTGCATTTTTTACTGCAATAACGTATATCGCTCCTATGATGACGGATATCGCTGGCTTTAGTAGCTCCAGTATTACATGGCTAATGCTTGTATTTGGTTTTGGACTTTTTGTTGGGAATCACTTTGGCGGTAAGTATGCGGATAAGGCACTAATGCCGATGCTCTATATTACGCTCGGTGCCCAAGCCATCGTTCTTTTTGTCTTTAATTACGCAGTACAAAGCCAAATCTTATCGATAATATGTATATTCCTTATGGCCGCTTTCGGTTTCGCTACTGTTTCACCCATTCAGAAACTGGTCATGGATAAAGCCAAGGCTGCTGGAGCATCGACATTAGCGTCCGCTGTTAATATCGGCGTGTTTAATCTGGGGAATGCGGTGGGTGCTTGGTTCGGAGGCTGGGTGATTGCTGCTGGCTTTGGCCTTCAATCGCCGAATTGGGCTGGCGGTTTACTCTCTGCAGGCGCGCTAGTCTTAGCCATCATCTCTGGTGTGACTGATAAATCAGATAATAGAGAACCGCTTACAACAGACAACTGATTAAGATATAGGGGAGTGTTTGCTCCCCTATTTGCAATACATCACTCAATCGATGTTAGGCAAGTTAATTTAGAGTGGCTTAACGTTAATCGCACATGGGCCTTTCTGCCCTTGACCGACTTCAAATTCAACTTTTTGACCATCCTTAAGAGATTTATAACCGTCCATCTTAATTTCCGAATGATGAACAAATAGATCTTTACTCCCATCGTCCGGAGTAATAAAACCAAACCCTTTATCGCCGTTAAACCACTTAACTATACCTTTACTCATATTCTCAATCTTCATTTAGTTAAACTGACATAGATGGCTATCATTATGCGTATTACGAAACTTACCCGAAACTCTGCTTAACAATGCCATTCAATAAAACGCTAACGATCAATATTCTAAGTGATAGATAGCATTAGTAATAATTGGTTATATCTGTCTAATGGGCAAGTATATAATTGATGAAAATGTCTCATATATTAAAAATAATACGAACAATTAGGCAATCCAGCAGGATTTAAAGAAATAGGGTTGAAACTGAAAGATATGCAGCTTTTTAATCGCGCTGTGGTAAAGTGCGTTCCATCAACTGTTCGGTCCAAGACCTAACCCGGCAGTTCGCACTTTTACTTAGGAAGTCTTATGACGAATAACGATATTTTTCGCCGCATCCGCTACACCTTCGATTTTAAAGAATCAGACATGGTTGAGATTTTTGCAGCAGCAGATAACACAGTAGCGAAAGCTCAAATCACTAACTGGTTGAAAAAGGATGAAGACACCGATTATTGTGAGGCGACAGATACTGATTTGGCCATGTTCCTGAATGGTTTGATTAACACTAAACGTGGTAAGCGGGAGGGTGAACAGCCAGTACCAGAAAGCCGCCTAACCAACAATATGATCTTTAACAAGCTTCGTATTGCGCTCAATATGAAAGCAGAAGATATTCTTGAAACACTAAAAGTGGCTGATTTTAAATTGAGTAAGCATGAACTGAGTGCATTTTTCCGCAAGCCTGATAATAAACATTACCGCGAATGTGGGGACCAGGTTCTACGCAACTTTCTAATGGGCATTCAACTGCAGCTGCGCCCAGAAGATAATCACGCAGAGTAATCCTGAAGATTAAATAAGAGAGAATAAGACATAAACTATGCCGTTTTCTAAGCTATCACTAAGTCAGCAATTGATTGATGCCCTGCCCGCTACGTTTAGCGTACCAACAGAGATTCAGACACTCACTATTCCTGCGATACTCAATCAACAGGATGTACTTGCAATAGCTCAGACAGGAAGCGGTAAAACATTGGCTTATGGATTGCCTCTCTTGGAACAAGTAATACAGAAGCCTTCTCATCTCCAAACACTCATCCTCGTGCCCACTCGCGAGCTTGCGGCTCAGGTTCATGAATCGCTTTGTTCAGTTTCTAAAAACATCAATGTAAAGTCTGTATGTATTTGTGGTGGCGTTGATAAAGAGCAACAAAAAGCCGAACTGGCTCTTAGTCCGGCTATCATTGTCGCGACACCCGGTCGACTTCTTGAGCTATTAAGTGAAAATGCATTCGATGCGAAAAATATAAGCACGGTAGTTCTCGATGAAGCCGATAGAATGCTGGATATGGGGTTTTGGACAGACGTTCAGCACATCATTGATATAATGCCGGTACAACGTCAGACCCTTATGTTTTCAGCTACCTTTCCAGAACAGCTCCAAAGTAAGGCTAAAACCTTACTTCATTCACCTTTGTTCATTGAAGTGAGTGAAACGCTCAGCAGTACAGAAACGATCAAAGAAGAATTGTACTTAGTCAATAAAGGAAGTAAAACCAAAGCTCTCATTGACCAAATACAACAAAATAACTGGAATCAGATTTTGGTATTCACCGGAACCAAAGAGAACGCTGATACGCTATGTAAGAAATTGAACAAGGCAGGAATTTCCGCTGCCGCATTACATGGAAACAAGGAACAGACTGAAAGAGAAGCCACTCTCAATCGATTTAAAGATCAAAAAGTGAATGTTCTTATCGCAACAGATTTACTAGCTCGCGGTGTGCATGTGGAAAATTTACCAGTTGTAATAAACTTTGAGCTTCCATCAAACGCAGAAGTCTATGTACATCGAATCGGGCGTACCGCAAGGGCGGGACAAAAAGGTATCGCGTTGTCATTGGTTTGCCATGGCGAAGCTGAGTATCTGGCCGCAATCAGACAAACGACCCAACGTAAACTGCCATTAAATGAACTGGAAGGTTTCCCTGTGACAGACAAACCTTCTACTGGAGAAAACAAGCGAGCTCCAAGGGATAAG
Organism: Vibrio viridaestus; assembly: GCF_003856525.1. Classification (GTDB taxonomy): domain Bacteria; phylum Pseudomonadota; class Gammaproteobacteria; order Enterobacterales; family Vibrionaceae; genus Vibrio; species Vibrio viridaestus. Next base: position 609,625 of record NZ_RJVQ01000002.1, on the reverse strand, counting down.
CAAGCAAATCGCAGAATAAATAATAAAAAAAGCATCAAGCAATTTCAGGGTAGGAGCAAACGATCTAGTAGTTAAACCACAGATGACTTATCGAGACATCCACAACAAAATTTTGGACATTAACGTTTTAGACCTAATGCTCTATAGCGAATAGTCGGATTAGAAAAGTATGTTGATTACTTGCACGTTTGTTATACCTACTCTCCCTCATAGATACCCGCCATTTTCGACAAAAAAATAGATGATACCTTTGATGAGTAGTTTTCAGATATAAATCCTGCTACTGGGTTTGATGGTAGAAGTTTACCAATCATTCGGTCTAGAACACCACGGTCCATAAGCTCTAAGTGCATTCCTTTATTACGGGCGAGCCCTACAGCCTCATTTGCTCTGTGTGTAAAGTGGTCAGCAGTCGAGGCTACTATTCCATAAGCTGAGTTCTTTAGTACCATTGTACCGAGCAAATTTCTTATAGTTGAAATACCTTCTGACGAATTTTCAGACTCACGACGTTTTACCTGAATTAGACACTGTTTTTCACCTGAATCGATAAAAATAACATCAACGCCTCCGTCATCTGGTTTACCTACGTGGATAACCTCACATTCGGCGTAATTTGCCCTGAAGATAGAAGCAACGAGTTTTTCAAACTCGGTTGGATTTATAGTATGCCAAAGCTTAGGATTTCTTCTAAATGCCACCGCTAGTTCATGATGGCAAGAATAAGGTAGCTCGTCATAAGTCCTGATTTTTGATATTCCAGAGTGAGTATAATGATCAAGACAACCGTAAGTATTGATTTTATATGGATTCTCGTGTAGCCACTGCCAGTAATTGCAATAGCGACATAGCTTCAAATTAATAAACTCTGAGTCAAAACTTACTCTATCTGTAATTTCCTCATTTTGAGACCAAAAATCAAGCAAGTGGCTTTTGCAAATAGGGCAAGTCTTTGTTTCCGAAAAGTGTGATACTAGCCACTCAAGTGAATTATCAAAACTGCCATCAATTATAACCTTTCCATTCAAGTAAAGACTGTCTTCGTCTAACTCAAACTGATCATAACTCATTGTTAGCTCCTTTGCCGAAATAGGTATAACGCCCGCATTTTCGGCTGGTTTGGAGCGCAGCGGAAAGCCTGTCCGGCAACATGCGTTTGTTAGCCTTCAAGTACATTGTCTCGCCATGCCCAGTGTGAGCTCTCATTCAAACCAAAATCTTGATCTATATGTAAGTGGTTTAAATATTCACCACGTTTAAAAGCTTCTTGAAACTCTTCTCCAGTATCAGGGTCTTCTGAAAAGTATCCGTAGCGTTCCGATTTAAATTCCTTAAATGAAAAGCCGAGAATAACCTGAATATTCATCGCCGCTAAACGTGATGCTCTTAAGAGCAACGTTAATATTAATTTTTTGTTTCTAGGGTCATCAAATTCCCAGGTGTACTCTGGGTTTTCCACAATTGGAAAAACCGCGTGAGCTATATGATTTCTGATGATTCTAACAGCTGAAAACCCTCTAGAGGCTGTTTTTTTATCGGTAAGGTCCATATCAAAACTTACTTTAAAAATATCTTTGTAATATTTTGAAATATCTATCAATCCGTCAACTTTATGAAAATAATGTTCAGGAAAATCTAATGAGGTGAATTTTTCATCTAACAGCCAAGCCGACTGAGCTGAATAATTTCGTTGCCGTTTTGGTTTTTTCGACGAGCTTAATAAGTTTGAATATTCTTTTTCATAAAGGTGACTTGTTAGTCTGTAAGCTTCTTCTAGAGCATTTGAAATGAACATAAAGCGAGTAATTTGAGTAGCTAAAGAAGAGTCATGCTTTGCATTTGAACTAAGTTCATCTGCTACAGGTTCGCAGTAGTTATGCGCTACTTCATAACTAAAAGTATCCATTTCTACTGATACAAGCTGACTAGCTAGTCTAAGCCACTTTGAAATACTTGTTGTTTTTGCAGTACCGCAATTTTCGACTTCTTTCCCATTCAACTTATATACAGATTTCTCATCATTCAATAGCTCGCAATATATTGCTAGTTCATGAAGATGTAGAGGCAACTCCCTAAATAGGCTGCATATTGGGCAAAAAGGTTTCTGAGTACTCAAATTTCTTCCCTAGGGGCTAACAGTTCTTAGGTGGAAAGTGTCCATGTGACATTGTCCGCCTAATCTCAGTTTCAGTTTTTCAACCAACCTTCAACTCCATGATTTTTTTTATGGAAAAATCATTTTCGAAAATTCGTCGTAACAAAATGCCGACAATGTCTTGGTTAACAGCTAAAAAGACGACATTGTTGATCATTATGCAACTATACGAGAACATAGTCATTGCTAAGTTTGGATATTGATAAAAGGAATTGTGTGAACTGATATTTCGTAAACAAAAATGGGGCAAATATGTTTCAGCCAGTCTTGGCTGAAACGAAGATGGACAGTTTCGTGATAGTGTTTTTACTAATTTAGCAATTCATAAATTACTATCGGTATGGCAAAGTTGCTTAATGGTTTATCCAATATTAATGGTGCAGATCATTTCTTTGGCTTCCTCTGGTGAATCAAAGTCAGGAGCTGGAGGTAAATGTTGCCTTATTAATAACTCTAGAATGTTATACAGCAGGATCACTCAAGGCGAATAGTCGCTCAAGTTAACAGGGGGCTTTCAATAACCTCTGGCTAAATAGCTACACTTCTCTTTCTATTCTTATTTTCGATACTTGACTTGATGCATATCTAAAGAGCACCATGCCAACCATAACATAATGATTAATAATGAATTTATCATTATTGTTCTATGTTTCCGCTCATATTTCATGTTTACCAAGGAACATTTATGTCCAAGTATTCTATTTTTTTTCTACTGGCCAGTCTGCTATTTCTAACTGCATGTGATGGTGTTTCAACCGACGAAATCACTATTGATAACAATTGGAAACATCATTCATTACCTAATGGTATGAAATACCATTTTTACTACAAGAAAAATGAACCTGTCGAAATACGCCTTTTAGTCCATACGGGAAGCATTCAGGAAACAGAAAAACAATCGGGTTACGCTCACTTTCTGGAACATATGGCTTTTAACGGAAGTAAACACTACAAAGGAAATGCTATTGTTTCTGAGCTAGAAAAAACCGGCTTAGAATTTGGGCCAGACATGAATGCATTTACAACCTATGATCTCACTAGCTATAAACTTTCTCTGCCTGATGATGCACACATGGACAAAGCCCTAACTTGGTTCAGGGATATTGGTGACGGCTTAAGTTTAGATAAGGCTCAAATTGAGGCAGAAAAAGGCGTTGTACTTGGTGAAATGAGAGTTTCCAGGCCAAAAGAAGAACCATTTGGTGAACAGATGTACCATTTTGTCATCAAAGATACCATTTTGGATAAACACGATGTCCTTGGTTCGGAAAAAAGTATCAAACAGCTCGATCCTGAACAGCTAACCAAATTTTATCGTAAATGGTATATACCCAATAATTCAGAACTGTTAATAACCGGAGATTTTGATCTTTCTCGAGCAGATAAACTGGTGACCACTAAATTTTCAGACTGGAAATCAAGACCTATAGATCATAGAAATCTGTCTGAAATTTCTCATCTCCAGCATTTCCCGGCCAAAATGTTTGTACTTCCACAAGGCAGCCCATCTCTAATTAGCCTGACTTTTCCAGCTGGAGTGTCATATTACAAAACATTAACAGATCAACGACAAGGAATGCAGAATACACTGATAAATAACCTGATAACGAACCGTTTACAAAATCGAGCTATTGAGAAAAAAATTGAGTATTCACGCATTGATGCTGATACCATTAATATCGAAAATATTCAGTACAACTATATTGATATCGATTTTTCTGAGAAAAAACGTAGTGAAATACAACACTTTTTAGCTACAGAGTTGGCAAATCTGAGAGACTACGGTGTTTCACAGACTGAACTTGATACCGCCCTTGCTCCTTACCGATCCAAACTGAAAAATATTGATGCTCAATGGAAGAAAAAAACGTCGCAAGAAATAATCGAAGACCAGGAATACGCTCTAGCAACCAATGAAGCTTATCAGTCCAAGAACAGTTACAGGGAAAATCTTAATCTATTCCTTAAAAAAGTAGATATTAAACATCTAAACCAGAGGCTTCACCAGCAGTTAAGTAGTCAGCAACATTTAAATGTCTTTGCTCTTCCGGCCGAAAAAGCAAAAAAAATCGACCGAGCTACATGGCTAAAAAATAACAACAAAGAGTTCGTATTCACCATGGCTCAGTCAGGACAACAGCTTAAGGATAAGAAAATTGTTGATAGCCTAGTAACACTGGAGGCTCCCGGAAAAATAGTAACCGCTAACGAGGATAAAAAGAACCACTTATATCGATGGAAACTGGAAAATGGCATTGAGGTGTGGCTCAAAAGAGAACCTAAGGCAGCAAACAATATGTACCTTTCATATTTTGCCCAAGGAAGTGAATTGCTATTACCGAAAGACCTGATACCCGCAATGGAAATGAGTTACGACGCATTTATGCGCAGTGGACTTTGTGGCCTGAATGCGATTCAACTAAATGACTTTTTAACCAGAAATGACACCACGTTATACCCACAACTTGGTTATGATCAACGAGGTCTTTATCTCACAACTATCCAAAAACATTTGGATACCGCTTTTTCACTTTTGCATCAGGCTGCAATTAATGCAAAATTAGATAGAACTCAATTCAATGCAGTAAAAAGTAATCTAGCAAAAGAACGGGAAGCTTATCTTAATAGCCCTGCAGGTCAATTCAGAGCAGAAGTAAATACAGCTATCTACGGAAAAAATACGCTTTATCAGTTGTCTTCAACCCAAGCATTACAAGATGTTACCGCAGATCAAATTGATAAGGTATATCAACTATTATTTAGGCATAAAGATGATTTTAAATTGGTTATTGTGGCAGATATTGATCCAAAAGTTATCGCATCTTATTTAAAACGTTATGTGGCCAATATCAGCTATATTTCAGGAAAATTATCGCCTCGCACTGTTTCCCTTAAACAGATTCATGAAAAGCTGGTTGTACAGAAATCAAATGAAGATTCAACTGTCTACTTTACTGATTTTTCATCGGAACATCCTCTACAGACTAGTAAAGAGCTATTTTCTATAACGCTGCTGAAAAAAATCGTTGATACCAGAATGACAGCACAACTACGAGAAAAGGAAGGATTAGACTACTCTCCATATCTCGGATTCGGAAGTTCAAAGGCATCAGGCATTACCTCTTTGTTCTTTAGTTTGACAATAAATCCAGATGATAAAAATAAAGCTGAAAAGGCTGTAAACACACTAATTTCTGATTTGAACAATGGAATAACTTCAGAGGAACTGGCCACAGCTAAAACTCAACTGTTGACAGAAATTAAACGCGAGCAACATGATGTCTCAAAGCAGTTATCGCTACTTACATCATATATTTCGGAAGGCTACGATATAAATGCTTATGCTCATCCACAAAACATTATTGATCAGATAACAACCAAAGACGTAAACCAGACATGGAAAACTCTTACAGGCAGAAATTCTCAACGACTAAATGCTTTCCTTGTACATAAAAGTTCGGATAAGTAGATCCACTAAACAGTAATATAACCACTGAGAAAAATTTCGAGGGAGAAACTAAGCTAAAAAGGTATGCTCCCTCTTTTCTCTCCGACATACTGCTCAGTCTCGCAGGAGTAGATCAGAATTTGTGACACCTGCTATGGGGACTGAACATGAAACGGTAAGAGAAGCGAGTATTTTGAAAAAAGGTAACGTTACGCTTCCTATAGTGTTAGTTTCAGATAAACGCTATAACGGTCTACTCTCGAAATAAGATATTATTAATGATCTACTAAAGGGATTAAAATAATAAATCAAATTGATCATTGTTCAATGAGAAAACAACAGAGTTCTTGATGGAAGATGAACACTTTAGTTTAAAACGACAACAGGTAATACTCTGAGACATCAGTTGCTCATGTTCGACCAGAATTAGTGTTTTACATCTCCGAAATATGCAATAAAGAGTTGTTTTAGATTGCAATTCAATTTTAAGGTCGCTTGGATGATGTCTTAAGATATTTGAATTAGCGAGAATAGAATTCTGTATGCTCTAGGATAGAAAGTGTTCATCGATAGCATTTCATTATCTATAATAAAAATGTAAGCTATTATGAATCGGTTAATTAGCAAGGATCCTCATGGAAAAAAATTTTTTAGCAGTGAAAAATCACCAAAATTTCTTCTGTTAAAATTAACGATAATATGTTTGTTAATTATTTCAATATTAATGATTATTGTCATTAACATAGCATTCTTACCTAATGTGACAAATATAGACAAAGAAAACTATGGCTATATTTTTGAACTTATGGTTCTATTATTGCTCATCGTAATATTCTCTATCATTCAAATTTCACCATTAGGCAAAAAAAACTACCTAATCGTCACTGTAGGAATGATTTTTTGGATCTGGTCTGCAACAATTGATTTTATGGATGAGTTGTTTAGTCAACCTCTGTGGTTATCTGTTTGGGGTGAAGATCTCTTGCGCTCTATTTGCATGACAATATGTGTTATAGGCATGGGTAGGTTAGTCAAGAGTATAAAGCGACACATAAGTGATATAAAGAAATTAGCAATCTATGATGAATTAACAGAGCTCCCGAATCGCCGATGTTTCAAAAGTGTTTTATCTAATTATGAAGATCATATTCTAACGATTATCATACTCGACTTAGATTTCTTTAAAAAAAATAAATGATGTTTATGGACACGATAAAGGTGATACGGTGCTTCAAAAATTTGGTCAGCTTTTAGCTGATATAAATCTACCTAACTCAATGGCTGCTCGCCTTGGTGGTGAAGAATTTGCCGTGTTTATAGATACTCAAATAGAACAACTTTAGAAAAATATATTTCCTTACTGCTAGAAAGTAGCCGCTCAATACAAATATACAAAGATCAATACTTAACTGTAAGCGCTGGAATCGCCATTAAGCAGCAACAAGAATCAACTCATAGTGCGATGAAAAGAGCAGATAAAGCCCTATATTTAGCAAAGGAAAACGGGCGAGATCGTTATGAATGGTCACGGTGATAAGTGAAGACAATTAGCAAACGTCCACATAAATGCTACCTAGGCATGATGATAAAATAAATGATATTGAGAGCAGTACAACCAATAAATTGAACAGCTCAGAATCTACATGACTGAATAGACTGCGCATCCCGGTAATTCCGGACATCGGCTCCGTTTAACCGGACGCCACATATTTCAGCTTTTCTCGTTCATAGCATACACAACAATACGATACTTGGATTAACTCTAGTATAGCAAAACCAGCTTGCCAACAATTGGAAATAACGTGCAGTTAGCAAGCTTCGGGGCAGCTTCGATTTTAATTCTTCATTTGATGGGCTTTAAGTCGTTCGCTTAACTCCCATAAAGCTATTCGATTTGAATCATACTTGAGAAGTTCGCTCGCCTCAGTTGCGTTACACCAACGGAATTCAGTGAGTTCCGAAGATAACTGTGGCTCCCCCGAAACCTGCACTGAGAATGAGTATTCTGGTATCACATAAGGGTGATCGCTCCATTTTTCATGACCAGAATAAAACACTCTAGGTAACATGCACATAGAATCAAGTTGAACCCAGTCACTACCTGTTAACGACGTCTCTTCATACAATTCTCTTTTTGCGGCATCGAACAAAGACTCTTGATCTTCTCCACCACCAGAAATTGCCTGCCATTCACCATTGTCTGTTCGGCAAGCAATCAAGAAGATAGGTTCTGAAAATTTAAATTTATATGGAAATATCAGAACCTGAAATGGTGCTCTCACTGCGTTGATTCCACTGTTGTTGCGAATCAATAGATACTACAACTATTAGGAAAAGTTAGGCAATTCTCAGATTACATTATTCGCGGTTTTATTGCGCAAACGCGGAAAGGGGCATAAACGTTTTATAACTCATGCTCTATAGAGTTTCTGTCTGATTAGGGAAAGTATGTTGAGGCCTTAGCCGTTTGTTATAACCGTCTTTCCATGCGTATAAGACCCCAAACCTCACCACTGCTTCTGAGCATTAATTGAATTCTATAGGCAATAGTTCTCCTAAATATTTAGCAACTTTATTTCTGCTTTCCGAAAGCTCTTCAAGTTGTAAATTCACAGCGTCTAGCTCAGCTTTCAGGTTTGCCTTTACTTCATTGCAACCCACAAATTTGAGTTCGCTGCCTTCACCTCTCAAACAGGGCAGAAGTACTTTTATTGTATCGAGTTTCATGCCTGCCGAACTTAATGACTTAATATGCGTCACTAGGTTGATTAAGCTGGAATCATAGATTCTATATCCATTGGCTGCTCGCTCAGTTCTGAACAGGCCAAATTCTTCGTAATACCTAAGCATCCGCTGGCTAACACCAGTTCGCTTAGAAAGCTCTCCGATTTTCATTATTGCACCAATTTCTCTTGACTTTGACAGTACTGTAAAGGTTTAGGATAGATGTATCCAAAATATCAAAACCGTAAATTTATGGCTTCAACACTTGTCAATATGCGCATGACAGTGACGTTATTAACTTTAGTATCGTTAACCATACATTTATTTCAATCGCTAAATCGATTACAAGGGAAGCACCAATGAATAGCAAACAAGTTTTTATTATCCACGGCTACATGGCAAAAACATCGGACCATTGGTTTAGCTGGCTCAGTGCCGAGTTAAAAAAGAGAAATATAAATTCTAAAATACTCGCAATGCCTGATTCTGATAGTCCTGAATCGAAAGCGTGGCAAGAGACTTTAACGAAAAAGATTGATCGACTTGATAAGCAGACATTCATTGTGGCACACAGTCTAGGTTGTATCTCAGTGTTGAAATATCTTTATAATCAATCAGAATTTGAACTTGGCGGCTTGTTTTTAGTTTCAGGCTTTAACTCGTTACTTCCAGCATTGCCTCAACTTGATAAGTTTATAGAAGAAACTATCGTAACAGAGAAGGTAAGGCTGAACATTGGACGGACCGTAGCTTTTGCTTCTACTGACGACCCACTTGTCCCAATGGAGATGACAAGCTCGCTCAATGAGAAACTTGATGGAAAGTATATTCAAGTTGCATCAGCAGGACACTTTCTGGGCGATGATGGGTATATCGAATTTTCTGAGTTACTACATGAGCTTTTGCTAGCTATGGGCGAGTAATTACTTTAATAGTCACCAGTCCGTTCCTGACCGCAAAGAGGTTTTTCAGTGATGGTTGGTCTTTGAGTTTGATACTTTGTTTCTTTGGATGTCTAACTGACAACGATTCATCGATGTTTGCTATCTAGGTTGTGTGTATTATAAAAAAGAAATGCCCGTCTAGGGTAATGAGTATAAATTTAAATGGGGCATTTTTGAGTTTGACGGTCAGCTCCGTAACTAGGAGATGGACATAAATGTTTTAGCGTTCCAGTAGCGCTTTAGCTTTCGGATAACTTAATTTTTAGTATTGAAAAACGCAATTAGTCTTCACTTACTGTAGTACTTTAGATAGATGGAATAGGATACAACTCCTCCACCCACGGATTCTGAACTAAATTGTTACAGCAATTTGAAACTTACAAGGATTAACTAAATTAAAATAAAGGTATCTTTAATTAAATAAGTCTGTATAGTGGGTCTTGCTCTGGCAAAGAGTTGTTCCAAGATAAAGTATAAAGAAAGTCTTCCAGCGTCATTCCTAGCAAGTTTCTCTCTGTAATCTCCCTTAATTCGATATCCTAAAATAATACCTATGCTCAGTGCACCTTAATTTTAATTTTATAAGGGGCATAATATGTCTAATCAAGTAACTGGTACAGTAAAATGGTTTAACGAAACTAAAGGTTTCGGTTTTATTTCTCAAGAAAATGGCGATGACTTATTTGTTCATTTCCGAAACATTTTAGGCGATGGTTTTAAAAAACTTGTTGAAGGTGATAAGGTTTCTTTTACAGTAGGAAAAGGGCCAAAAGGTCTTCAAGCTGAGAGTGTAACAACCATTTAGTCTTACAGTTGAATTTTAACTACCTTGGCATTTATGTGGCAAGGTAGTGCTCTGGCAAAGAGTTGTTTTTCAAGATAAAAGATAAAGAATGTTTTCCAGCGTCATCCTTAGCAAGTTTCTCTCTGTAATCTCCCTTAACTCTCTATCCTAAAATAATACCTATGCTCAGTGCACCTTAATTTAAATATATATAAGGGGCATAATATGTCTAATCAAATCGATAATAATAAAAATAGTATTAATAAAAATAAAGCCATTAAAAATAAAGAAACATCAATCAATAAAAAAGTAGAAATTAATAGTCTTCTTCAACGAATTATCAATGGCGAAGCTGGTATTGTGTTGGAGGAATTACTTTGAGAAGTAATGGCAGAAAGAAGATATGGTTTAAACTAAAAAAGTGCGAATCAAATACTAAAAGACGTTATAAATTTGAATATACAATTTCTAAAGGAATTCCAAATAGCGACGCTTTTTCGTTGATCAGCTCCAGTAAAACTGGACTCTTCATTAATCCTTATTTTGCTGTTCAAAGTTAACTGGGCTTAGATACCCAAGAACAACGGGCCGTATCGTTTACACCGATCACTATGAATGAGCTAGCAGGAAATGTTAATGTAGAAAATTAGTCTTGGTGCGAACTATCGCCTGATTAAATTTAGATCATTTTCGTTTTCTGAATAGGTTGCAAAAATCTCGAACCTACAAAACCTATCCCTTGACATAGTAAAAAATAACCGGATTAAGCTTAGGACACATAATACCTTTTAAAAGGACAACTTATCCTGTTATTGATATGATTTCAAAGCCTAGAAAGTTGATACGTGTAGCATAAGTCAGCAAACCACGCACGTACAATCAATTAGTTGCAGTCAAAATAAATCACTAACCCTCAGCAGCAGATTCTGACGCTGTTAGCTTCAGACATTACAAACATCATCTGCAATTCACTTTTTGGATAATTTCGTGGTGGTGATTTTTTCTAAATTAGATAAAGTCGGATAACTTCATCTATCACAATATTTAGGCGTTTCGATAATCGCACCATAGCTATCGATCCTAAACCGTTAAATTCAGTAAACGGATCAGGAGCAATGACGAAATATACTTGAAGAATATCTTTCTCACGCTAATAGACTTGCTCCAATCATAAGAAAAATGAGTGCGGCTACTCGAGTAGGCTCAATTTCAACAATATTCGCTCCGAACATACCAAATCGATCAATCAGCAAAGAACTGAAAATTTGCCCAACCATTATAAAGGCTACCATCTTCGCGGCACCAAGTTGTGGTACAACGATCGCGGATACGGATAAAACAACACATCCACAAAGACCACCAAGCCACACCCACCAAGGCTGCTCTATTGTTCCTTTCATCATCGGTAAGCCCCCCGCAGTCATGAAAGCAACCAACGAAAGGATGATAGTTAATATTCCACCAGAAAACGCGGTTGCCCATAGACTAGAGTGCAAACCTTTCGCTAACTGAGCGTTCATCAACGATTGGACTGGTAACATCAGCCCTGCGAAAAGTGCAAGTACAACACTGATTACGTTCATGACAGGAACTCCTTTAACACAGCCACGAGTTGCTGAGGGCTTTCCTCTGGCAAATAATGACCGGCGCCTTCAATGACTTCACCATGAATATCGGCGCATATTGGAGATAATGTATTATAAAGCAAATCAGCGACACCATATCGTGCACCAATTGCGAATACAGGCATTAACAATTGCTTCTCTGAGCGTAATTTATTTATGGCTATATCCTGCTTGGAGAACGCATTTTTATAGTAACTTAGCGCACTGCGTAGCGCTCCAGGAAGACGATTAACACGGACATATTCCGCCAGCGCCTTTTCATCTATCATCCAACCAAATTCAGCTTTGGTTGAAAACAACCACCTTAAAAAAGGTTCTTCGCGGTCTTTAAGTAAAATTTCTGGAAGATCACTTAACCGGTTAAAAGCAAAATGCCAAGTACGCATGACTTGTTCATCTGTCAGTTCACCACTGGGTAGTGCGCTAATCCCTGGTATTGCTGCATCTATTAATACCAGTTTTTTGATACAGTCAGGGTGGTCTGAAGCAAGTGCATAGCCCATCCACGCACCGACATCATGAGCAATGATTTCGATACCATCTTTTTCTTCTAAAGCGAGACTCTGAATCAGTGAGCGTAATGTTAGAGCAATAGTGGTTGAATCATAGCCTTCTGTTGGATGATCAGAGTCACCCATCCCCGGAAGATCAAGGGCAACCACTCGTTTACCTGAGTTAGCCAGTGCCGGCATCAGATAACGCCACGCGTACCAACTTTGAGGCCATCCTGGTAACAGTAATACCGTGGGGCCTTGTCCTCCTGATACATAGTGCAGCCGTCCCATTTGTGTTCTTACCACCCCATGAGAAAATTGTTGCCAAAACAGTTTCTCGTCAAATTTAATATTTTGCATATAACACCTCATTATGGAAACGTTCATTTCCTAATTAAGTAAAAATTATGGCTACACAATAAATTGGATAGCCAATTGAAAAATTGAAAGTTATTTACGTGAACGCACTACTTATTAATCAAGTAGGCTCATTGATGTGGAAACAATGTTTTCTAAATGACTTTTGTCTACATTCACTTTTCCAATCACCCGCATGCCTTGAGTAATACTGTGGATTGTTTGAGCCATTTTACCTGGATCAATCGCCGTCGAAATCGACCCATCTTGTTGACCAAGGATGATAAGTTCACGAATCGTTTTTATCCCCGAGTCAAACAATCTATTCACTTTCTGCTTTATTTCACTGTCTTCGCTAGATAATTCAACCGCTGTGGCAACCACCATACAGCCGATTTGACCTGATTCACCCAAACTATCTTGTGCATAGCCATTCAATAAACTAAGAATTTTATCCCTGCCAGAGTATGCTTGAGCAATTCGAACCTGACTTAACTTATATCGCTGATCTTTATAGTAATCTAACGCTTTCAGAAACAGAGTTCGTTTATCTTTAAACGCTTTATAAATACTCCCAGCGGTCAAATCGAGTGACTCACTCAAATCTTTGATAGATGTCCCGTTGTAACCTTTAGTGCTGAATACATTAATTGCATTCGCTAACGCAACGTCAGTATCAAACGTTCTTGGTCTTCCTGGTAATGCTGTCATCAATGGCGTCCTGAACTCGAATTTAACTTATAATAGGAAATGATCGTTTCCTATTCAAGAGAATTTGAAAAATTATCCTCAATAAAATCTTTATCGGGAATAATCAGTATTATTTTTATCAGTGAATCACCACGAGGAAACCTCCAATTCAGTCTGTAAATTGAAGTTTAAATTTGTCTAAATTCGACTTGGGGAACATACTCCTCCCTTGGACATCCTAATCAAGGTAGGCAACGAGTTCTTCTGGCTGCCCCAATGGAAATGCCGCTTTCACATGCTCTAAAAATACCTTGACTCTGGCATTAAGTAATCGACGTGATGGATACAGTACCCACAAGGAAATATCGGCTGTTTGAGCCTCTCCCCATCGAATCGATTTACCTCACTTTAGTTCTCTAAATGAGCGACTGATATTCGAGGATAGGCTTTAATGTTATAGACGCACCTGCTTACTAGTGCGCTGTGGCTTTGGTTCTTAAATTGATTTAACTGAACGATGAAAGAAGACTAGCTTAAGTTTTTGCAACCTGACGTAACTCATTTCTAGGGAATTATTTATCTATCTCCCCTAGGGTACATATACCTAAAAAAATCATCCTGTTAGTAGATTTTCAGTCGAAAAGCGCGAACGCCTCAAACCCAAAGAGTAATGATTAAACGGCATTAAATAAGGTAAGTTCTAAGGCTCATTGAATACGATTAACTGAGCTATCTTCAAGGCAGAAATAACTTATAGGTCGTGTGAGCTGGCGATATCAAAACTTGGAGCAGTCTATGTATAGAAGCAGATAATCTTAACCACATGTAGCAAAAAGGCCGCTAAATTAGCGGCCTTTTTAATGGTGATACGTGCAACATAAGTCAGCATAACCGCGCACGTATGATCAATGAGTTATAGTCAAGATTGCAATATATAACAGCATAACATTGCAGCATAAGTTAGCAAATTTTTACTTTAATCCAAATGCAGCGTCAGAAACTTTCCTACATGTTAAGCTCGAAATAAATCATGCATACTCGGCGATTCACTCTGACTCTATTAGCTTTAAACATCACAATCATCTGCAACTCACTTTTGTCGGATAGGCGGCACCTGTTGCCAGGTGCCTCGCTCCTCAGAACCGTACGTGCAACTTTCACTGCATACGGCTCAAGCCTCCACAAAGGCACCGTTAAGCACGCAGTAACTAAATTACCTTTGCAATACACACTTAAAGCTTTAAAACTGCACCAGTGGTCGCTCTGTGAATAAGAAACCACGGTTCGTTGTCAGAAGACGCACTAATTTCATTCGAAATCATCATTTGCTTTTCTTCTTTAATAAAGTTCTTCAAGCTATCTCGCAACGGGAGACCAGTTAGAAGTCAGCTCGCTTTCGCGCCAGATATAAACCTGTATCTACTTCATTACAAAGTAGCATTCGCTTTCTCTAACCTCCTTTACCTGCATACCTATCGGCAACCTTCACAGGCTGCTTTCCCATAGGGAGATATACAGGCTTACCCTGTTCCGTATGTTGCGTAAAATGTCAACTTAGATGCCCACTCTAGTGCGGGGAGCATATCGATCACGAAAGGGCATTGCCCAATCCCTTTCCGACTCCCACTGCCATTTTGGCCACAGCGTATTAACCACTTCCGCTGCTTCATCACCTAACGCACCTTAGATGGATTCACATTCGTTCATCATACTGACTAGCTAGCACTCACCCGATTTATGTGGTTATCAGGAGGATCTTCTTCTCACGATTCGAATCCCGGGTAATGTCAAATTACTCTTCGTTACATTGTCAGAGCCGCTGCTTTATTCAGGCTCCTAGGTTCATATGGTGATACAGATGGTTCACTCACAAAGCGGTGAACAACGCTTCATACGACTTCAGGTCGCACGGGCAAAGGAGAGTTACGTAACACACTCTCCTTGTTGGTAACAACGTCGGATTAGGAAAAGCATGAAGAAACTTTACCCAATGGTTAACCTTTTCCCGAGGTCAGCATATCTATATTTCCAATAAAAACTTGGCAGTATATTAAAAAGCACATAGAAAACACTTTTAATATACAAAAATTTAATTTTATTGTTAGGAAATCACTTGAACCTCAACTGGTGTAGGACCATTCCCATTAATCGTCCCTGGGTATGGGCAACAAGATAAAGACCACACAATATCCATCTCTGCTTGCATTTCCAAATAATCCCCCGGCTGGGTCACAGGTTCATGAGGATGAAAACTTCCATCAGGTTGAGTTAACGGTGGTTGAAAAATGTTTAATGCCGCCATTCTTGGTGCCCCAAGCTGAGGAAAACCAATTTTTTTAAAACCATTACACATAGCTTCAGTACATCCCGGTTGGTCTACCCCTGCTGCCTTATTTATTTCATGAGTACAAGCGCCACCGGTATAGCCATGGATCCCAGTTTTATCATCAGTTATCACAAGCATTTTATTCACATAATCAGAATAAATATATCCACCTGTTGATATTTGCCAACTATCTTGCTCTAAACAAGTAGTTACCATGTCACTGACTTCTTTCAAATTATCCTTATTATAGGCAACAAAATCACAAACCTGTTTCCCTTCAAGATCAATCACTCTTATTTTTTGACCTTTTAATAATACACCTGAAGCGAATTCGCCCGGTTGAACAATAAAATTCTCAAGTACACTAATATTTGACATATATTCCTCTCTTTAATTTAAACAGTGTGTAACAATGTTTCTTTGATTTGCTTTTCATAATTATTGTAATCAAAATTCTTCATTATTATTAAATATGAAATAGCTGAAACAGAAAGACCAATCGCAAATGAAATGTCAGCTCCATCTAAATATTTAGCAGCAAATCCGGTGTAGATTGAAGTACTAAAAAATGGGATCATAAATATAAATCCTAAGCAATAACTCACTAATCCTGGCATATCCCATTCTTTATAAACTCCATTTTCATTTGATAAAATCTCACTAATAGAATACTTACCTTTTCTGACAAGATAAAAATCTACTAAATTTACTGATGTCCATGGTATTAAGAAATATCCAAGTATCGCTAAGAAGTTACCGAATGACTGAACTAGTGATTCAGGTAATGATAGGCCAAGAAGGGAAATAATCATTCCCATAAAAATAAGAAGAAACATTCTAATATATTTTGTGGTTTTAAATTTAATAAAACTTTCTAATCCAGATAGAATACATACACTACAACTATAAATTCCCGTAGATGCAGTAAACAAAGACGCCGGAATAGCAACAACCATTGTCACTAACCCTAAATTAAAACCAAAATTGTCACCTAACTCTCGAATTGAAGATATTAAATCACCTTCGGTAAATGCAGCTAAAACTGCTCCCAAACAAGATAACCAAATAGCCGAAACTAAAGTTCCACCAAAAACAGCTTGTGTAATCTTATATCCACTTGTTTTCTCTGGAAGGTATCTCGTATAGTCAGACACTAAAGGCGCAACACCGAGCTGAAGCATTGCTGAAGCGCCAAGTTGTGCTAGAAATCCGACTCCAACGAAGCTCCATCCACTTGATGAAACAACTTCCCAGGGAGTTAACGTTAAAACAGCAAAAGTCAGAAGAATAAAGTTCGTAAAAACGATATACGCAACTATTTTTTCTGCTTTAATTAGAAGCTTATATCCATATATAGCAGATATAATTGCCAACACTGTAATCAATATAAATGCATTACTTACGTTTAAACTCGTAACTTCCTTGATTGCTTCAGCTCCTGAAAGAAGACCAAATAAGGGAAAACCACATAAAACTACTATTGCAGCAAAAAGAGGGATTAAAGCCCCTTTGTGTCCAAATTGAACTCTTGATTGAATCATTTGCGGCAAACCGAGAATTGGACCTTGAGCAGCATGCAATGCTTGGAATATTGTTCCCACAATACTTCCGACAACTATTGCGATTAAAGTCCAGTAAAGTCCTAAACCAAATAGTGCTCCTACCGCCCCTCCAAAAAGTGTTAATAAAGTTGCGTTTGCCATAAACCAAAACTTTTGCTGGTCTGGTATATTTCCATATCTCTCTTCTTTAGGTATATATTCATACGATTTAGATTCCACTTCAAAGCTAGAAGGTTCCATTCCTAAGCCTGATTTATCAGATATAGTTTCGCTCATAATTGTCCCTTATTATTTAAGCGGTTGATACCTGAATTATTAAACCGTAATAAATAAAAATATAGAATGACGCAAAATGTCATTTATATGACTCTAAGAGACTATTTTTTAGTGAATTCCTGATTTCCATAGGCGGTTGACCATATTGCTTCTTAAATGCTCGAGAAAAGTGTGATGAATCCTTAAAACCACATAAAAATGCCACTGTAGAAATAGGAGTATATATATCACTCAATATTAAATCATAACTTTTCTCTAATCGTTTTGTAATAACCCACTTCATAACTGTCATAGATTCTAACGAAAACAACCTATTTAATGTCTTCGGTGAGATGTTGCACATAGAACATATCTTTTCAATATTTAAATCTTGATCTTCTATCTTTGAGTAAATTTCACTTTTAATCTTATCCAAACAATCAAATTTATTAATATTATTACTAGAGTACATTATTGTGCTTTTCAAATAAGATAAAAAATGTTCAAATAACATTTTAACTTTAAATTCATCGAGATCACAAAATTCATTAAATAACACATTTGAAATTGAAGTTAAAATTTTATTAAAAATATCACTTTCAAATTCCTCATTGCTACATTTATAAAATTCAACACTTTCCAAATTATTAAAATAGCTCATACAAAAGCTATAAACAAAAACCTTTGATGACTTATCAAAATAAACATTTAAATTTTCACTAGGTTTGAAAACAACTAGATCATTCTTTGAAAAAATATTGACTCGTTGCTTATTCTCAAAATAACCGCCTCCTTCATTTATTAAGAATAAGTTAACAACATTCTCACCAAAATCATATTCTAGTTTAGATGGTCTTACATCTAAATAAAATAAATCAATACCCTTCATATGAAAACAGCGGGAACCTTCTTGATGAAGCTTAGAAGGTTTAGACTTTGAGCAATCTTCATTACTCAATCCGGTAAGAACACGCTTTGAGACCTCTACTTTTTTCATAAATCCCCCTTAATATTTTAAGGGTTACCCAGCAAAAGATACGCCAAAAATTAAACCATTATAATTCATATAGTTAACAAACAAAATGACAATAATGCTGTATTTTAATGCAAAAAATAAAAATAATGCTCATAAATGATGCAAATATTAAAAATTTAACTTGTTATGCATATAGATAAGACGAGTCAATAAGGATTGAGAAGCTGTTTGAGCTATCAGCATCAACTAACCCAATGGAACAGTAAAATCTCTTATTCCTAGTTTGTTTCTCGATAGCAATCCTATAACCATTAAAATCAATAGGTTATATAAAAATAGTCATGAGCGTACAAATTGTTATTCATATAAAAGAAACGGATCTTCTCCGCTTTGTTGAGCCTAATGTCCATATTCAATCCTTCTACCATAGTGATTAATAAATTCTTTTTAATCACTATGGTAGAAAGATATTTTGACTCAACTACTTTCCCAGCTTGTCAGTATTCAAGGACAGAAAATTCACTCTGTTAAAGTCGATGAATCGACACAGATTATCGACGTGTATTGCCACAGAGACCGTCGATTCAAAGTGATGACTATCAACCAAACTCTTAATATCACCATCACTTTCACAAAAAGCTTTATACCAACGCTTTACTGTACGATCACTTGGCTTCGGTATATTAAGTGCTTCTATATGCTTATCTATCAATGGGATAAGATTTCTAGGTGTCCAACCACCATTTATCTCCTTAGCAATCAACGAGATTAATTTATAACGCTCCAGCGCTTTTAGTTTTTGTTCTTCAGGAAAGGAAGATAGATCTCGTTCAATGACCGTGGTGGTTTCAATAGGTGAATACTTCAGGCGAGATAACTTAGCTTCAGGGCTTGCCTCATATTGTTGCTGAATATCATTTTTTATTGAATCGAACTCATCTTCAAATGGCCCAAAAGACATATTAAGCCATCGAAATTAAAGAGTTTTCATCCGGTAAAACATCCAGTTTTGTCTTGGCTTTTCCTAAACAAATAAGACGTAGCACTGACGCAAAGACTTCACCAATAGTTAAGTTCAGTATTTCTGATAACGCCTTAATACAGATTGATGAGGATTGAGTAACGACTGACCAAACACTTTCCAAATGGCTAGAATTTTCAATGCAACCGCTATAACGATGTACAAGTTTTAAATTATTAAGGTGCACATCATTCCGAATTTGGCGGTCTGTAACGAGTAATAGTGGTACCCCAAATTCACTTGCCATAATTTGTTTTTGGCGAAACATATCTTGGAATTCGGAGCTAAATGTTTTTGATAGTGGTTTTACTTCGAGGAGATAAGACGTTCCATCTTTCTTATTGTAGTGGTCAACTAAAATTGGCCACGGTTTTAGAGTTTTCCCAATATAATCGTTCTGACTCATTGGGAGTTAGACCACCGTTATACTGATGTGGTCTGAGTTGGCAGTAATATCCGATGATGTAGCGGGTGATCTCTTGTTGTGCTTCAGCGAAGCTACGATAGCCCACCGTGGGCACCCATTCCGTTTTCAGACTTCGAAAGAAGCGCTCCATCGGCGCATTATCCCAACAATTTCCTCGACGAGATAAACTCTGTTTTATTTGAAAACGCCACAGCAATTGACGGTATTTACGGCTCGTATAATGGCTGCCTTGATCGCTATGGAACATAACACCTTTAGGCTTACCACGAGACTCATAGGCCATCGAAAGAGCTTTGCCCGTCAGCCTAGAATCAGGTGATAGAGACATCGACCAACCAATCACTTTGCGGGCAAAAAGATCGATAACAACCGCTAAATACATCCACCGATTACCTGTCCAAATATACGTAACATCGCCAGCCCAAACCTCATTTGGCTCGGTAACAGCAAACTGGCGACCTAAATGATTGGGAACTTCAATATGTTCTTGTGAAGGCTTTCTGTAACGGTGCTTTGGCTCTTGGCAGCTCACTAGACCAAGGGCTTTCATTAGTTTTGTTGCTCGGTATCGACTCAACTTGACGCCCTGATTTGTGACTATATCGGCAATGGTTCTTGCTCCTGCAGAGCCATTACTTGTGGCGTGAGCCTCGCTAACCAAGCTACGAAGTTTGACTGCTTCAGGATTGATTGCCGTTGGGCGTTTAAGCCAATAGTGATAACTACTTCGATGAACATTGAATACTTCGCATAATGTTTTTACGCTGTAGCTCTGCTTGAGTTTCTTGATTATCAAGAATTGTTCAGTGAGTCCGACATCAACAGAGCCGTGGCCTTTTTTAGTATTTCATTATGCTCTTCGAGGCAAGCCAGCTTCTTTTTCAATTCTCGAATTTCAACTTGCTCAGGGGTCATCGGTGAAGCTTTCGGTGTTTTTCCTTGGCGTTCTTCTCTGAGCTGTCGAACCCATTTATCCATCGTAGATTTGCCGACATTCATAGCTTGAGCTGCTTCAATTACTGAATAATTTTGGTCTAGGACTAACTGCGCTGCTTCTAACTTAAATTCTGCGCTAAATAGTCGTCTTGTACGTTTTTTCATAATGTCACCTGTTAACTTATGAGGTGATGATATCACCTCTAACTAAGTGACCAAATTCACTATGCCACTACATATCTATAGAATTAAAGAATTTGGTAACGTTTTGAGAAGGGGCATCTACATTTTCTTCAATAAATTCATAAACAAAACCGAATAAGCTACTATCGCTATCCAGAGGTTCATCAACACTAGACATAATTACTTAACCCAAAGCTTTCTTTGGTTAGATCTGTTTTTATTTTCCCTGACGATAACCAACACAATGCACTTATCAGCGTTTCATGTTCAGTCAAACCTAAAGCTTCTGAAATATCATAAAGCTGTACTTTTTGTTTTCGCTGAATATATTTAAGAACATATTTTTCAGCCTCTGTCACTGTATGTAGACCTGAGTAACGATGTAACAGCTTTAAATTGTTGAGTATTGGATTTATCCGGATTTGTTTCTCAGTAATTAGCCGTAACTCATATCCGTAATCAGCCTTAGCAACTCTTTTCTTTTCAGTAAATCGGGCTCTAAAATCTGGCTTCGAGATCTGGCTAGAATGTTTTACTTCAACCAACAAATCCTGTTTTGAAGTACTAGTAACCAAAAAATCTGGGGTATAGCGGCAACTTCTTCCATTAAAACAATAAGCTAAATTAATTGGTTGAGATGAAAAACTCTGAACATCAGGGTTGTATTCGAGTCGAGGTGGAAACAAAAGTCGAATTCAAGAACGGACATTGTTCGAACGACAGCATCATTCTTCAAGCTCATAAACTTGCTGATGTTGTGTAGATGGGAAGATTTTTGGGTTTGGTCATACATAGCGTTATAACTTTGTTGTAAACCTACAACAAAATGTAGTCTATGCTGACTTATTCTGCAAATATGAGAAGACCTTTGCAATTTATGCGAACATATATTGCAAAGGTCAAATGGGCGGAGGCCCCAGCCACATCCCGGCACACACGTCATCTGCTGTGGCTGCTTCCTTCCGGACCTGACCAGGTTAACAAACTAGTGTTGCGGGAGGACCAGAGCCCCCATTGATTCTTTTTTTCGACTCTCGTCAAAAGCGGTGTGATTATTAAACATCGAACCACTCATTGCAAGTCATAATCCCAGAAAAAACCCTATTGGCGAACTAAATGACCATTGATTAACCACTTTAGTCATTTGCTATTTCAGCCACTGGCTTTTTTTCTGCACTCTCCGTTCGAACAACAGAAGACTTAAACTCACGAGACTTGTACTTAGCCCGGTACATTTCAATATCGGTATGATGTAACACGTCCTCTATTTCCATGTATTCTTTTCGGTTATTAGACACCCCAACAGCAACGGTCACAGTAAAGCTCAAATTACGCTCTGAATCGATAAACACAAATCGCTCAAATGCAGATAGAGAGCGTTTTAAGGCCTCGTCTTTAGCTTCTCCGACGAGAATGAACTCATCACCGCCGATACGATAAGCAGTACCTTTCCAATTCAGTAGAATCTTATCTGCTAAGGTTTTAAGAACCTTATCTCCGATATCGTGACCAAACGTATCGTTAATCGGTTTGAATCGATTCACATCAAGATAAACAACCGTATGTTTAGACGATATACCACGAGAGTATTTGCGGTATAACGCTCGACGATTTTTTAGCTTAGTTAAGTTGTCTGTAACCGACTGTACATGCAAATAATACGCAACCCCGACAACCAATAAGAGTAATAAGAACAGGAACCACAGGCTTTGTCGGCTAAATTTTTTCTCTGCGATAAGCGTCGCTCGCCAGTCTGGTAACACATTGTAGGTGTTAATAATCTTTGGCAAATCTAACATTTGAATTGCCTGAGAAAATAGTGGCGCTAGTTCTGCCCCTACTCGGTTTTTAGGAAAGGCGACGGAAACCTCAGATGAATAAAAGTTACCAATGAGCGTATCTTCTTCAAGTGGCTGAACCTGATCTGATTCTCTGAGTAGGTGATTATAATTTACTCTGCTAAGGACAATATAATCCACCTGATTATCGAGTAACGCTTGAATTTGCTGTGCCTGCGTTGAATAACGAAATAGCACTTTATTCGGTAGCATTCGTCCTAACAACGTGTCATAGAAATCGTCTTTAATTACACCGATTCTTTCAGTAATTAATTCCGAGACATTGCCATAGACTTTATCTTTGTACCCTTCACGCTTAACTAAAACTACTTCAGGATGGTAATACGGATCGCTGAAATACATTTTCGTTTTACGTGACTGCGAAATAATAGTGGGAGATAAAATATCAATACGCTGATTTAATAAATCTGAATACATACTTTCCCAAGTCTCGCTTGGAGAGCTTACGAGTTCACATTTAATCAGGAGTATTTTACAAGCCTGAAAAACGACATCTGCGCTAATTCCATCCACTTCACCATTTTCATGGTAAGTCGTATATTCACTGAGGTTTTCAAGTTTTACTTTATAGACTTTCTGCATATCCAATCCACTTTCGCGCACAGCCAATCGAAGTGCTTGCTGACGGATATCAAACTGATATTTTTTGATAGACGTACTCAACAACTTTTGTACATCGGCACTGAAAGCGTAGTTTTGGATCTGTTTTAGGATTTGCGAATGTTTACCTGTTGGCGCAATAATAGAAACGGGTTTTATTGGAATTTGGTCATTCAGTATTTCAGCTTCAAAGCCTTTTAAAAGCATAGGTTTAAGCTGGTTAATGGCATCCACAACACCATCTACCTGCCCCGTTTTAAGTAGGTGTACCGCTTCATCATGACCGAGATATGTTACTTGCTTTAGATCTGGATAATGGTCATGAATCAATGAGCCATAAATGGTACCTTCAGGAATTCCAACGGTATGAATTTCATTTAAGCGAGTTACTTTTTTGCTAAAAAGGTAGGTGTACTCAATATTTGTTGGGCGTGAGAATTCAAACCGCTCAGCACGACTTTCAGTAAAAGTCACATTTGCAGCAAAATCGGCTTTTCCAGTTTCGATTGCTTTTAAAATAGCATCAAAACTCGGATAAGTTACATATTTGACATTGAAGTCAAAATGATAAGCAGCAGCATTAAATAGCACACGCGTTGTTACGTCGTCCGCTTCAATTGCCACAGAATAAGTCTTTGGTGCAGAGGTATCTTCACTCGCATGCACTACAGTACAAAAGAGCGTAAGCCATAAATACCCTACTACAGCCAGGATGGCTTTTATCATGACGTTGAGATTATATTATTTTTATTAATAAATTCGGACAATAATACACTACTATTTGACCAAGTGTCCAAGTTTCAGCTGATGAATGTTGCATAACAACTCATAATTCTAACAATATTATGTTTCTAATTTTTTAATTTTAAATATCTATGCAAAGTACAACAAAAGCGCTTTTAAAACAGAAATTCTTAGAGTCGGTTTTTACCGTCGTTTACGCGATCCCCTCAGGTAAGGTATCGACCTATGGTGATGTCGCTAGAATTGCGGGTTATCCGGGCTATGCTCGTCACGTAGGAAAGGCACTCAGTGGGCTGCCGACAGATTCTAAGCTTCCTTGGTTTAGAGTCATCAACAGCCAGGGTAAAATTTCTCTACAAGGTTCTGATTACCAGAGACAATATCAAGAACTTATTAACGACGGCATTGCTGTTTCATCGTCGGGTAAAGTCTCTTTACGTCAGTATCGATGGGAACCCTAGTCGCTCAACAGTTCGACAATTAAATGCCAAATTCCTCTTTTATACTTGATTTTTATTGGTAGCAGCAGTTTGATAGAGGGATTGTTATTTGCGCTCTTCAGCAAAAAAGAGAGGCACTATGAGTCAGGCACTCAATAATTTACTTGAGCTGTTAACCCTAGAGAAATTAGAAGAGAACTTATTTCGAGGTAACAGCGAACATATCGGACTTCCTCAGGTCTTTGGTGGTCAAGTCATTGGTCAGGCGTTGTCTGCATCACGCTACACCGTTCCAGAGGATAGAACCGTTCATTCCATGCACTGCTACTTTCTGTATCCCGGCGATCCAGAAAAACCGATCATCTATGATGTCGATAAACTCAGAGATGGCCGCAGTTTTAGTACTCGTCGGGTGAAAGCAATTCAAAATGGGCGTCCGATCTTTTATTTAACCGCGTCTTACCACGGTGATACGCCAGGATTTGAGCATCAGAACACGATGCCTAATATTCCAGGACCTGAAAACTACAGTTCAGAGAGAGAATTGATCGAAAGCGTAGCTCACCTTTTGCCGAAAAAATTTGCTGAAAGCTTTACTCAGGAAAAGGCCATCGAAGTACGGCCGGTTAACGTTGTCAATCCGATTAAACCTGAGAAAACAGAAGCCAAGCAATATCTTTGGATTAAAGCGACCGGAGAGCTTCCTGACAACCAATTGATACATCAATATCTTCTTGGTTATGCATCAGACTGGGGATTTTTAACCACGGCACTGCATCCACATGGTGTTTCCCTCATGACCCCTAATTTTCAGGTCGCAACGATCGATCACTCAATCTGGTTTCACCGCCCGTTTAAAATGGATGAGTGGTTGCTGTTTGCCATTGAAAGCCCTACGGCAAGCAACACCCGTGGTTTAGTTCGCGGTGAAATCTACAATCAACAAGGCGTCCTTGTAGCGAGCGCAGTGCAAGAAGGTGTAATGCGGTACAAAAATTAACCACCCAGGGGTTTACTTTCCCCTAGGGTAAAGGTTTACAGTCTATCATGTCACCCAAACCAAGCGAGGAGGACATATGGGATGTTGCAATCAACCACCTAAAGGGGGCACCAATGAAATCGGCCCGCTGCTTAAATTAGTCGCGATTTTCATGGTGGTTATATTCGCTGTTGCTTTTATTTTCGGCTAATACTTACAAAGGGAGTTCAGTCGTGTACTTCAATGATTCCATTGCGAATGTTGACGTTACATCGCTGAGCCCTTTTACGCTATTGACCAATTTTTTATAAAACTGGTCAAAGCTTTTCATGTCTTTCACCAACACTCTCAACATGTAATCGTATTCGCCAGCCATGCGATAGAACTCCATCACCTCCGGGTAATCAGCAACCGTATCAACAAAATGTTGATACCACTGATGCGAGTGGTCACTGGTTTTTAACATCACAAACGCCGTAAAAGATAAGCCAATCGAATCCGGTTCGAGCAGTGCTACCCTCTTCTTGATGACGCCTTCATCTTCCAATTTTTTGAGACGCTTCCAACAGGGGGTTGTTGTTAAATTTACCGCCTCAGCCAGTTCGCTGAGAGAGATGTTTCCATCACGTTGAATCAATCGCAATATCTGCTTATCTACATTATCAATATTCATAAACTTACTTTTATAGAAATATTTTCTCCAATATAGTGTATTTATAGAAATAATGGCAAAGTTTTTCTCTTTCTCTCACCGTAAGCTAAATACAATCAAATCAGGAGAGAAACTCGATGAAATATGACCACTTATGGATCAAGGACGCCATAGGCATACTAGAAGCCGATCAGCAACGCTCAGCGGATACTCATCTTATCAAACTGCGCATACCTGCATTACGCGGAATCGATATATACTTAAAGGATGAAAGTACACATCCCACCGGTTCTTTGAAGCACCGTCTTGCGCGCTCACTTTTTCTTTATGGTATTAGCAATGGTTGGATTGGTCCTGAAACTCCGGTTATCGAAGCCTCTTCTGGTAGCACCGCCATTTCTGAAGCTTACTTTGCACAGCTTCTTGGTCTCCCTTTTTATGCAGTCATGCCTCGTTCTACGGCGAAAAAGAAAATAGAACAAATCAAGTTCTTCGGTGGAATTCCACATTTTGTAGATCGCTCGTGTGAAATTTATGACGCTTCTCAGGAGTTAGCAAAACAGCTTAACGGCCATTACATGGATCAGTTTACCTACGCTGAGCGCGCGACCGACTGGCGCGGAAACAGTAATATTGCTGAAAGTATTTTCCATCAAATGCGCTATGAGCCTCATCCTGAACCAGATTGGATTGTGATGAGTGCTGGTACAGGTGGCACATCCGCAACTATTGGACGCTATGTTCGTTATAAAGGCTACGCTACGCAGCTGTGTGTTGCTGACTGCGAAAATTCTGTTTTTTATGATGCCTATATGACAGGTAATACGACTCTGACTGATACTGCCGGAAGCCGCATTGAGGGTATTGGCCGCCCACGCGTTGAGCCCAGCTTTATGCCTGGCGTAATCGACAGTATTAAGAAAATTGCGGATGTGGAAAGCATTGCAACTATTCGCTGGTTGGAATCAAAACTTGGTAAGAAAGTCGGTGCATCAACAGGAACCAATGTTTACGCATCGTTATTAATCGCCCAAGAGATGCAACGCCAACATAAAACAGGCTCAATTGTTACTTTGCTATGCGACAGTGGAGAACGTTATCTCGATACGTATTATAACGACAACTGGGTCAATACGACTATCGGCGATATTTCCTCAACGTTAGATAGACTGATGACGTTTGATACCACAGGAAGTGGTCTCGAATAATATTTTCGTCCTCTTTTCTCTAGAGTAAAGAGGACGATTTTCTCCAATCAGGCTACCCTTTTTGTTAACTGACCAGCCAAAGCAGGCATTCGGGGAATAAGAAGACCAATGATAACCACGGAAATGCCGAGAATTTGTACTGTCGTTACCGTTTGTCCCATTAAAACGGAGGTAAGAACAGAAAAGACGGGGACAAAATTAAAGAACAGCGATGCCACTGGTGCGCCCAACGCCTGAACGCCATTTAGCCACAAGAGGTAACCAGCAACAGTCCCGAACACGCCTATATAGATAACCTCGCTTATACCCGTACGACTCGTCGTTAGTAGCTCTGATAATGGGTGAACATCAGGCTCAAAGAGACAAAGCCCTCCTATCACAACGGCTCCACTTAACATACCAATCAACGTGTAAGGAATCACTGGCATCCAACGGCTAATGCTTTGGCTACAATAGGTATATGCACTCCAGGCAAGCATCCCACAAAAGATTAGCTTATCACCGTGATTAATTTTTAGACTCGCCAACATGTCAATCTGACCATTCGTAATGACTAAGCCAACCCCTATTAAGCTAACTACGATACTAAAAACCTGCGATGTCGAGGGGAGTCTTAATTGAAAAAAGCACGCAATCAGAGATGTCACTAGAGGACTTAGTGCCATTATGAGTGCGCCATTTGTTGAACTGGTTAATGTTAAGCCAGTAAAAAGACCTAAATTCAATCCACCAACACCAACAATACTGACCAAGATTACCCATCCCCATCGATTCGTGCTGATCTCGCCAAATTGAATGTTCTTAATACGGATGTATAACATTAAACAAATTGCGGCGATGACAAAGCGCCAGAAAACCAATGTGTAAGCGTGAACCTGACCTAGAACATCCTTTCCAACAGGAAAGCAACTTCCCCAAAAAAAAGCGCATAGTATCAATAGCATCACAGCTTTTGTATTTGATGCAGATGTCATACTGACTCCTAAAATCTTGATTATTTATTCGAGTCAGTGTATTGATTTCAAAATATAGATAAACTAGCAAGAATAAGACTGTAAATCCCAAAAATGAAATCTAACTATTCCATCGACGATCTTTACTATTTCTGTACTGTCGCTCAGCTCAGTAGCTTTAAGCTCGCTTCGAAGCAACTGGGTATACCTTTATCGACTTTGAGCCGCCGTATACACAAATTAGAAAATGATATGCAGATTCGATTACTTAATCGAGACTCACACCGAGTAACACTAACTCATACAGGGGAACGTTACTTTCAACGCTACAAAGAGCTTTTCGACGAATTCACTATCATCAATGAAGACTTACATGGTGAAAAACATACACCAAGAGGGAAAATACGAGTCACGGCGCCTTTAAATGCAAGTCACCAATACTTAAGAGAAATGTTGTTCGATTTTATGGAGCTCTATCCTGATATCCAGATTGATATTCAGATCTCCAGTGAATTGATTGATATCGAATCCGAGGGTATTGATATCGCCTTTCGCGTTGGTAGACCTATCCTGACGAACTGGATCTCGCGGCCATTACTCGATATCCATTTTGTACTGTGTAGCTCACCTGATTTAGATACCCAAAATATCCGCACTCCAGAAGATTTACATCAATATCCATGTTGCATTAGCCGCCCGATGGCAATTTGGGAATTGGTCAACGAAGCAAGTGGCGACGTCTGTGACTTTCAGCCATCTTCAGAGATTCGAATAGAAAGTAATGATATCCAAATTATATCGAATGCTATTAGCAGAGGTTTTGGTATTGGCTATATTCCTGATTACTATGTCCAGCAACAATGCGATGCAGGTGTAATGAAACGTGTTTTACCCGATTGGAAAAGTAAGCCTAGACGACTATTTATGATGTATAAAGATCGCGTCAACATGCCTCTCAGAGTGAGATTACTCATTGACTATATTCTTGAGAACCTCAAGATTGAATAAAAAAGCCTGAGCTTTGGGGCTCAGGCATGATTACATTATCTACTTACTTTCTATTTTATTAGCCTTGGATACCAATAACCAACCAAGGTGCATTTGGTACTGTTAAATCACGTTCTAGATGCCAGATATCTTCGATGTCTTCCTCGACACCTTCGACAGCATCACGGTAGCGACCGCTGAACTGAAGACTTAATTGCGCTCGGTTTTGATCATAGTCCGCTCGAACGATTTCTGCATCAACATACATCACATCCGTATGCTGTTCGCCTTCGAGTTTTGCTCGTTCCGCTTTCAAATCTTCAAATAAACTTTCTGACACGTACTCACGAATCGTTTCAAGTTCGTTATAGTTCCATGCGCCTTGAAGAGTACGATAGTGTTCACGCGCACCCTCAGTAAACGCAGCTCTATCAAATCCCGGTGGGTAGTTATGAGGCACATCGCTTTGGGCATGCGTACCGAAGCCACCAGAGGCAGCAGGCTGCTCGAAATTATGCATGTTTGGCTGAGAGTGTGGCTCTCTGTTCATGCCGCCAAACGCAGGCTCTCGCTGATTCATACTGGCTTGTTTCGCACCAAGTACGCCTCTCATTAGCTTGAAGATAAAGAAAGCAATCAAGCCAAGAATCAGGATATCCATAAACTGGATACCTTCAAAAGCACCGCCAAAGAAAGCCGCGAGCAAACCACCAGCAAGAAGACCGCCTAATAAGCCGCCCATCAAACCTTTACGGCTTGAAGTGTTGTTAGTTGTCGCTTTATTGTTTAGCGTCGTGTTGTTTGTTGCCGTTTGTTTCGGAGCCGGAGCTGTTTTAAAAACAGAGCCAAAAGACTTACCGCCGCCTAACTTCTTCGCGTTCGCAACTGAAACAACGGAGAATGAAAGCATTAGTACAACAAAATAAGAAAACAACCTTTTCATTCTTTTCCTTAATTAGATCGAAAATGACACTATCATCATAGCGATTTGTTTTCGACATTCAATCTAGTCAGCACATTAAACATGTATCAGAATATTGCAGAATAAGACATTGACGATAGAATGACGCTTTTCTATCATATTGAACATTGTTCGATAATGGCACGGTGAAATGGCTCGTAGAAACGATCACACTAGAGAAGAGTTAATTAATTTAACGTTAACTAAGGTTCAAGAATTTTTGGCAGACCACTCCTATCACGAGTTAAGCCTGCGTAAAATCGCCAACATGATTGGCTATGTTCCGAGCACTCTGGTGAATATTTTCGGTAGTTACAATCTACTTTTACTCCATGCCGTTGCCCAGACTCTTGATGAACTTGCTCTCGAAGCTAAGTCAGTCGTTTGCCCTAGCGAATCATCGGAAGACGCGCTCATTCAACTCGCACATTGCTACCATAACTTCGCTCTCAGACATCCGTACCGCTGGCAACTCATTTTTGAACACAATATGAATGGTGAAGACCTCCCGTCATGGCAAACCGAGCGGATAAGCACTATGACTGGTATGCTAGAAACGCTTCTTAAGCTACTGGGGCCCGATCATACTGAAGAAGAAG
Organism: Vibrio viridaestus; assembly: GCF_003856525.1. Lineage (GTDB taxonomy): Bacteria > Pseudomonadota > Gammaproteobacteria > Enterobacterales > Vibrionaceae > Vibrio > Vibrio viridaestus. Next base: position 578,736 of record NZ_RJVQ01000002.1, on the reverse strand, counting down.
TATTAACGGCGAGTCGTGTTCTCTGGGCTGGTGTTCACGGCATTACGTTACTCAGTGTTGATGATAAATTCTTTGCTGGTGCCAATGTTGATGGGAAGGCACTTATCGATAATCTCATCAGACAATACCTTAAGACTTGGCGTAACTAGGTAATTTTATGTCCCGCTCCATAAACTCTCTTCTTAAAAAGCGTCGTTTTTTACCTTACTTTTCGACACAGTTTTTTGGGGCTTTCAACGACAATATTTTCAAAAATACACTGCTGTTATTCGTCGCGTTTGCACAAACAGATGAACTGGCTATTTCCAGTAGTTTGTTCATTAATCTTGCAGCTGGATTGTTTATTCTGCCATTTTTCTTGTTTTCTGCCACTGCAGGTGTGCTAGCCGATAAACTCGAAAAAAGTGCTCTGATACGAAAAATTAAGCTGCTCGAAATTGTGATTATGATTTGCGGCGCGGTGGGCTTCTTAACCAACAGCTACGTCATTCTTCTGATCCTGCTATTTTTAATGGGTACGCAATCCGCATTTTTTGGCCCGGTTAAGTATGCGTTGTTACCGCAACACTTAAAAAGCAAAGAACTGGTTGCAGGAAACGCATTGGTCGAGATGGGTACGTTCATCGCCATCTTACTGGGTACCCTCACAGCCGGATTTATCGCCTCAGCTGAGCATTCAAGGATCATTGCCGCCGGTTGCGTTATCGTCTTCGCGCTAGCTGGCTATGTGAGCAGTCGGTCGATCCCTCACGCCGAAGCGGGTGATCCTAATATAACGTTCCGCTTTCAGCCATGGAAGCAAACTCGCCAAACCCTTTCCATCAGTAAACAGGATAAGGTTATCCAAACAACGTTGTTTATCATCAGTTGGTTTTGGTTTCTCGGGGCCACTTATCTCACGCAGTTCCCCAATTTCACCAAGATAAGTCTACTGGGCAATGAGGCTGCAGTATCCTGGTTATTAGCATTATTCTCTGTTGGTATCGCTGTTGGTTCGCTTCTTTGTGACCGAATCTCTTTCGGACGAATTGAAATCGGTGTTGTCACGCTGAGTTCTTTGGGCCTGTCACTGTTTGGATATCTGTTGATTGAGAGTATCCCTCAAGATGTAACACCAAATACAGGCTTTATAAGTTTCATTTCTAATTCGACTCTTTGGCCGCTCTTTTCTTATATTTTAATGATTGGTGTGTGTGGAGGTTTATTTATCGTTCCTCTATACACATTACTGCAAAAGCGCGCTAAACCTGCTCAAAGGGCTCAGGTTATAGCGGCTCTCAATATTTATAACTCTCTCTTTATGGTTGGTAGCGCGATTCTTGGTATTGTCTGCCTGAGTGTATTGGAAATGAGCATTCCGGAGTTATTTCAACTCCTTGCGATACTGAATCTCATTGTGTTTATTTATCTGATGCGAAAAACGCCGGTATACACACTTCGTGTCGTTCTCAATCTGCTGCTACGCATTATGTATCGTATCCGTTTTAAGGGTACTGTTAACATTCCGGAATCAGGCCCCGCTCTTATCGTGTGCAACCATGTGAGCTACCTGGATGCTTTACTCCTCAATATCGCATCACCAAGATTAATTCGCTTTGTCATGGAAGCTGACTATGCGAACTTTGTTCTGATTCGTCGCTTGATGCGCAGTGCTGGGGTGATCCCCATTTGTGCTGACGATGCCAAGATGGTGAAGCATGCCTTTAGTGAGGTTGGTAAAGCGTTGGAAAAAGGCGATCTGGTTTGCATCTTTCCAGAAGGGAAACTGACACCGGACGGTAGCTTACAGCCCTTTCTTCGCGGTGTGGATATCATCCTTAGGAAAAACCCCGTTCCTGTTATTCCAGTTGGATTACTTGGAGTTTGGGGATGCTACTTTAGCCGTTCAAACGGGAAAGCATGCAAAGGTCTCCCCCGATTCAAGCGACATCCACTGTTCATTAATGTTGGTGAAGCTGTGCCAAGCGAACAGGCCGATCGCAAAATATTAAAAGAAAAAGTGGCTGAATTACTGGCCGAGAAAACACTGTAACACTGTGTTCAGTTTTACTGAACGTTTGTTTAAAACATTAAGACTTATTGACCGTTAGAATTCAGATACAATCATCCCATTGTTCGATATCACAGGGGCGTGAATTGTTATGAATCGTCTTCGGTACGCTTTTTTTATCATTGGGTTACTCTTTTGCTGCACACCTTGGGTTAATTCTCCCACAGCGCTTATTATCGGCTTTCTACTTGCAAGCTTAGGCATGGTTCCCTCAAGCTTGCCCATTTCAAAAATGACTAAAAAGCTCCTTTCCTATTCAATTATCGGTCTAGGATTTGGTATTCCTCTGCAGGAAGCATTAAGTGTTACCACACATGGCCTCGGTCTTATCGTAACGTCTATCCTCTGCACTTTGTTGATCGGCTTTTATATCAGTGAACGGCTTGGTTTAACGAAGAAAACTGGCTACTTAATTGCATCGGGAACGGCGATTTGCGGTGGGAGTGCTATTGCTGCGGTAGGACCAGCAATCAAAGCAGACGATGACCAAATGGCACTGGCTCTTGGGACCGTATTTCTACTCAACTCTTTGGCGCTATTCATCTTCCCTCTCATTGGCCATGTATTGCATATGACTCAATATCAATTTGGCACATGGGCTGCCATCGCGATTCATGATACATCATCGGTTGTTGGTGCATCCTCAGCTTACGGAGTCGAAGCACTCAAAACGGCTACAACACTCAAACTGGCTCGTGCTTTGTGGATTATTCCGGTTGCATTTATTAGCGCACTGCTATTCAGAAATGAGTCGAAGAAAATTGTGATTCCCTATTTTATCTTCTTCTATTGCCTTGCCATTCTGGTTCATGATCAACTGCCTCAGTTTCAGGATTGGTATCAACTCATTTTCCAAATTGCCAAAAAGGCATTAGTTGTCTGTCTGTTTCTTATTGGATGTGGATTATCATTTAACAAACTAAAATCGGCTGGGCCAAAACCATTATTTTTCGGTATCGGGTTGTGGGTATTGATTTCTGTGGGGTCACTAACCTGGATTATGCAGCACTAGAGTGGTTGTTGGTTGAACCATTGTGAGACGATTTATTCCAAACAACGGCAACAATCAGTAAAAAGGCAGATAATTCAGCTAGGGAGCGCGTGATGTCTGTCGTGGTCAAAGCAATGACCAACTGAAGCAAAACGACAACTAAGAACAACGATGTCTTAATCATATTCATATACCTCAATACTTATGTAATGTAGAGCATTATGAATATTAGATATAAAAAATTGAAATTCCCTTTTGCACTAACTCATAACTTTACTGTGTAATGCGGATACGCTTCTGTTAACCAAGCTTTGATGACGGGGCGTGATATTTTAATGCCAGAACCCAACGCCTGTTGCGGAAGTGGTAGGTAATCAATTGGCCATTTGAACTTTTCGAGTTTATCGACGAGCCATTGCTGATAATCTTCCAAACTTAAGTCTTTGCTCGTTTTGATCACTGCAACGGAGCGAGCACCGAAGACGTTATCGACAACCGGAATGACAACCACTTGCTGCACGCACGGATGCTTTAAGAGTGCAGCTTCAATTTCTTCACAATGGATATTTTCACCTCCGGAGATAAATTGATTATCGACACGCCCACATATCACGAGCTGTTCGTTTTTTATCTCACCAAGATCTTTACTATCAAACCAGCCCTGTTCATTGGTAAACGCAAATAACTCACCCTGGCGAAAATAGCCACAACCTAGAGTGTCACCACCAATAAAAATCCGCCCGTTTTCAATGGTTAGTTTTCTATTTGCTAATACGCTTCCGACTCCCTGCAGTCCATCGACACGCTTAGCTGTCACTGTAGAAGCAGCTTCCGTCATACCATAACCAACCCAGGTCTCAATGCCCAGAGCTGCCGCTGCATCGGATAATTTGTGCGGAATATCGCTCCCGCCAAGTAAGACATGCGTTAAATTCAATGGCTTTCCCGAATCAAGTAAACGCTGGAGCTGAGTCGCCACCAGTGATGCGTGTGTTACCCCCTCGATATCTGTATCGAGATCTCCCCTTCCCACTTTTAGCGTTGCACCAGAGAGTAGCCAGCGATAAAGAATCGACAGTCCCGAGACATGGTATACAGGCAGGCTCAGTAGCCAGCAATCCGAACCTACATAGGTAAAAACGTCAAGGAGTCCAGCAGCAGATGACAAATGCTGTGATGATGTATGTGCGACAGCCTTTGGTGTTCCTGTGGAACCAGACGTAAAGATAAAGGACGCAATCTCATCGGGCTGATAACGAAACTCAGGTCGCGACTGTGACAGGGAAAAATCCAAAGCCACAAGTTGTACATTGGGGGCAATTGCTTCTAGTTCATCGCTATCAATCGTATCGATAAGTGAAATAAGAAAACTCGTTTCATCTGCTGAATATAACGTATTGAGTTTTAAGCAAAGCTGAGAAATGGGCTGAGGTGCAACAAAGGCCACTCTGGCTCCGAGAGAAAGGGCTGCGAGAAAAATAAAGACCGACTCTGACGAGTTCTTACCAACGACTGTAATGGTATTACGGCTGACGACACCTTGCCTGCTCAAACACGAGGCATAATTATCGATTTGCTTGGTCAAAGAGGACCAAGTGTATTGATGTGTTGGTGTGATAAGCGCAACAGCATCGGAAGGCAATACGTTATTCCAATGCTGCCACAACTTAGAGTAAACCCCTGTGTCTATGACTGCCAAATCACTTCCTGATCAGCAAGAGCAACAACAGGTAAATCACAATCAGGCCAAGAGACTTCTAATTGCTGTTTGAATAAATTGATCGTATCCAATCCAGGGACTTCATCTGGTAACAGCCATTTTGATAAGCGAGCAAGCTGACATAAACCAAAACTCGATTCCAGAGCAGAACTGATAACAGGTTGTATTCCCAGTTTTTTCGCTTTTTCAATAAGATACTCACAGCGTTGGATCGACCCAATCACTGTTGGTTTGATGATGATTGCTTTTACCCCAGTTAACTCTTCCAGCTTGAAGTCCGGATCACGTAATGACTGTTGTAATGTTTCATCCCAACCAACCGCTATACCTGTATCGATGGCGAACGTAATACTATCACTTGGTGATTTACACGGTTCTTCAATATAGGCGATGCGCTGACGTAACGATGGAGAAATTTTACTGGCAAACTTCTTAGCCTTTTCAAGATTCCACGCTCTATTTGCGTCGAGGCGCAAAGAGAGATCCGGGATGGTTTCTAAAAAGAAGCTAACCATCAGTCCATCACGGACTACTTCGTATAATCCTACTTTGATTTTAGCGACTTTTTTACCAGGCAAAAGCTGTAACTTTTCGACGAGAGAATCAGGATCACCGGAGCATAACGGTGCTGCGAAATAGCTGCCTTCCTGTGGAATTAATCCTTTTAATTCGTATTCAGCAGCTGAAATTCCAAACGCGACAGAAGGATGCAATGCGTTATAATCAATTTCTTCGCCTCGAATCCAGAGCGCTAATTGCTCCTGAATCTGCACGCCTGCATCCTGAACAGATTCTAGATTAAACCCAGGTAATGGTGCGACTTCACCATGCCCTACACTACCACCTTCGCGTATCTCGATAATAAAACCTTCACGTTCGAAAAGTTTTTCTTCACGCAAGATAACGCCACTATCCATAGGTAAGCGATAGCGATATAGTTTTGCACTGCGCATAGCAATGATAACCTCTTGTTTGTTTTATGCCGTTATATCGGCATACATCATTGCGTGCTGCCCACCAAGTGTGGGAACCACGCGAATGATCGGTATTCTATCCCAGAATGCCTCCTACGAGGGAGAGATCTATGGGTTTCTTGGATATTTATTGAAATCAGGTCTGCGTTTTTCGTTAAATGCATTGCGCCCTTCTTGACCTTCATCCGTCATATAGAAAAGCATCGTTGCGTTACCGGCCAGTTCTTGTAGACCTGCCTGACCATCACAGTCAGCATTTAGAGCCGCTTTAAGACAACGTAAAGCCATCGGGCTGTGTTGTAATACTTCGCGACACCAGCGAACGGTTTCTTTCTCCAGTTCCGCAAGTGGTACAACCGTATTTACCAATCCCATATCCAGCGCTTCCTGCGCATCGTAGAAACGGCATAGGAACCAGATTTCGCGAGCTTTCTTCTGACCAACAATACGAGCCATGTAGGATGCACCCCATCCCCCATCAAATGACCCGACTTTAGGTCCAGTCTGACCAAATTTTGCATTTTCAGCCGCAATAGTTAGGTCACACATCATGTGTAATACATGACCACCACCAACAGCCCAACCCGCAACAGACGCAATAACTGGCTTAGGACAAGTACGAATCTGGCGCTGGAAGTCCAAGACGTTCAGGTGGTGAGTACCTTCTTCATCTTTGTAACCGCCGTAATCGCCACGAATTTTTTGATCACCACCAGAGCAAAATGCATCTTCCCCAAGGCCGGTAAGGATGATCACGCCAACGTTAGAGTCGTATCGAGCGTCAGCAAGAGCCTGAATCATCTCTTTCACTGTCTGAGGACGAAATGCGTTGCGGACCTGTGGGCGGGCAATGGTAATTTTTGCAATACCATCAGCCGATTTATGAAAATAGATATCTTCGTATTCACCAGTACAATCTTGCCATTCAACCGGTGCGTATAGTTCTTCTTCGGTGATTCCTACGGTAATTGTCATGCGTGTTCCTATTGCGAACTGTTCACTTTTAAAGTGTTACAAATAAATTTATCAATATTTTCTGCAAAGCGCTGTGATTGTTCCTTGTGCGCGTTATGCCCCGCGCCATCGATCAATTGAATGTGTAAACCACTGTTTGATGCTATTGTCCGGAACTTCGAGTCCTTTTCCCCACAGAAATAGATCATAGGTGTCGATTTCGACTTGAGTTCTTCCAGCAGGTAAGGTTGCTTTGCAAGCGATGTAGCGAGTAACATATCCGCTACTGTGACGCCTAGATTAGCACTTCGAAGCTCTACCATGATTTGTCTTTGCTCATGGTTTAACGAAGAAAATACAGGTTGGTGATACCAATCGTCTAATACTTGTTCAATATGCTCTGAGCAGAATCGTTTTGCCCAACTCACATCATGTATCCATCGCGATGTTTTTTCTTTATCGGTTTGCAAACCAAAATTGCCACCCTCAATAATTACACCTGCAACATTGATAGTAGCCCATATTTTTCGAGCTATAGCATACATCGCAATTCTAGCACCGAGTGAATATGCAACCAAGACAACAGGTGTCTGTGTACCCACTCTTTCGGCTATTGATGCTTCGATTAAACGACTAACATGCTCAAATCCCTGACACTGTTTGTAGCGGCTTCGACCATGACCACACAGATCAATCGTTAAAGTTGGGTAATCACCAAGATGCTCAATCACTTCATTCCAGTCATTCCCGCTACCCAATAACCCATGTAAAAAAACTAATGTTGGTTTATCGGAACCTGCTGTTTTTGCGGGTTGATAATGACTATAAAGCATTGATTGACTCCACTATAGATTTGATGTGCTGCGCCGCCTGACCATTGTCTGTCGTCACTTCAACGACCAATCCACCAGAACCAGATTCAATATGGTAATTAATAAGCTGACGGTATTCATCGACACTGGTTGGATTTTGATACGCCAAACCAAACTGCATTGCAGCATATCGAAAATCAAAACCATGTGGCATTTGATAAAGACTTTGCTTCTGCTCTTTTGGTACCGGCAATAAATCGAAAATCGCACCACCATCATTATTCGTGACGACTAAAACGAAAGGATGATTAACTTTTTTCAATAACGCCAGTGAGTTGAGATCGTATAAGAGTGAGGTATCACCCATAAATAGAATCATCGGCTGCTGAGTAACAGCTTGTACGCCCGCAGCCGTTGCAACAATACCATCAATTCCTGAAGCGCCTCGATTTGAGTAGACATTGCGCGCATTAATGCGAGCGAACATATCAAATAAGCGTACGATCAAACTATTACCGACAAAAATATCACAACCATGACCTACTTCGTTCAGCGTAGTTGCGATTGCCAGTTCAGTGAGTAACGGCTGAGCTTTTAAGAGTGTCTCAACCGTTGAATTCAGAGTAACCAAACTATCTTTGATTTGATTTGCCCACCCAGCGTGTCGGCTACCGTGATGAGGTAACTTTTGCGATTGGGCTTCTATCCATTCGATCATGTCTGTCACAAAATGGAACTGCGCCAGATGGTTTTGATTGTCGCGTGACCAGGATGCAGAAAGATACAAATAAGGGCATGATGTTTTTTGAATATGCTGGGTCAACCAAGCATTCAACCTCTTAGAGACAATACGCCCACCAAACTGAAGAATGACTTCGCATTCATTTAAGACAGAAGCTAGTTTGGCGTTCTGCATCCAAATATCAAAATGTGCCCAGTCGCTACTGATCCCTGATTGCGGATCACTCAACACTGGCCAGCCAAGCTTATCACCCAGTCGTTTCGCTTCTTTTGCTTCAGCGAGACTGACTGAACCGATAATAATGACACCCTTCTCATCCATAAAATCGATGAGTTCACTGGAGCTGTGTGCTTTCGCTTGAAACTTGGTATTGTAAGGCTGCTGAGAATGTTGCCAATATTTCAACGTCTGACAGTAGCCAAGATCATTCCAAGGGACATAATTGGTATATAGCGGCTCTGGATAAGGACAATTAATATGAATAGTGCCACCAAGTTGGTCTTGCTTAAACATGGCATCATCAATTGTTGTTAATAACCAGCTAAGAGGAATATCCGTGGTCGGTGAAGGTAAATTAATTGCCTGGGTGACATGGTGGGAAAAGATACCCAACTGATCAATAGCTTGATTCGCTCCACAACCGACCAGTTCAACAGGACGGTCGGCGGTTAGCACAACCAGCTTTTCTCCGGTTAACCTAGACTCAGCAATAGCTGGCAATAGATTAGCGACAGCCGTACCCGATGTTACTATCACAGCAACCGGTTTTTTACTCGCCTTGGCCATACCTAATGCTAGGAAACCCAAACCACGTTCATCAAAATGGGAATGCAGTGTCAGTTTTGAATTTTCACTGGCTTCCACTATCAGCGGAGTCGAACGAGAGCCCGGTGCAACACAAACCTGCTCCACACCAAGTCTACTCAACTCTTCAAGAATGACCCGGCTCCATAGTCGGTTTACCACCGCTCTATCTTCAGTCACGATGCAACTCCCAATGGAAACTTATCAGTGATAAGACTCAATAACGTCGATACTTTTCTATCTAATTCAGCCCATTCAGGGGCAGACTCAGAGCCAGGTAAAATACCTGCACCGGCATAAAGTTTAACGATATTATCCTGAACTAAGGCGCTGCGAATAGCGACACAAAATTCTGCCTTTTCATGGCTAATAAAGCCAATAGAACCGGCATACCAACCACGAGCGAAAGGCTCATGCAGTTCAATAAACTCTTTGGCTTCTTTACGCGGTAATCCCGATACCGCGGCGGTAGGCTGCAATGCTCCTAATAACTGAACACCATTGATACCCGATTTCAACTCAGCCTGAATAATTCGCCGTAGGTGCTGAACCTTACGTAACTTCACTACCTGAACGTCACGTTCAACATGAATATCGTCCGCACAGGATTCCAGGCGTTCAATAATATCGTCAACAACATACTGGTTTTCGCGCAGATTCTTAGCATCGCTTTTCAGCCAGTTCGCCAACTCCATATCTTCACCCGCAGTATCACCCCGCCCTATAGTACCCGCGAGTGCTTCGGTGATCAGAGTTTTACCCACTCGCTGATACAGACGTTCTGGGGTTGAGCCCAGAAAGCTGTGTTTGTTATCCAGCACCAGCATAAAATGGTAGCTATTGTGATTATTCTCAGCACTGACCTTGAGTAATTGTGCTGGCTTAATTGGCTCTTCTAGTGTCAGTGTTGTTTCACGTGCCAGAACAATTTTTTTAACTTGCGTCGTTTCTATCTCATGCAGTGCTTGCTGAATGAGCGTATCCCACCCCTGTTCTTGCGGACAGTGATGTAATGAGCGGATATGTGACTCAATTCCCATCAATGACTGAACCGATGCTTTTAATGCTTTAAGGCCATTTAAGGTGCGAGTTTTATCACTGGTAATATTTGCAGCTAAACACCATGAATCCTGTTGTCTAATCAGCTCGACTTGCGGCAAGAAAAAGAACGATGACATACAACGGGGATTTTTTTCTGTTTTGCCATCAAAAGAACGCCCGCCCCACACTCGTTGTCCTTCAGACAAAATGTGATAAGCAGGAGCAGGATCAAGAAAGGCATGCAGTTGTCCAAGAGCAACTACCTCTTCTCTCATATCTCTTGATTGCCAATAAAACTTTGGGAAAACGGGCTGTGCATCAAGCCAGTCAATCAATCCAAAATGAGGAGCATTTTCTAAAGTGAGGGTACAACGGGTAACCCCAGATTCAGCCAATTCAACCGATTGAATTAGTGTATGTATCGCGTGATAAAAATCAGACAAAGCAACCTCAGGTTTAAAGGTTTTGTAAGCAATAATTGGCTACTCTATTGAGAGAATTATCGCAAATCAAGGTTAACAGTGTGGATTTTAAATCACATGGTGAGAAACCTCTAGTTTAAAATTGGTCAGTTCCTAGATTTATATTCTTTTAAACATCAATTTAGTGTAACTTAATAAAGAAACTCAACTATATCTAGGAATCTCACAATGCAAAATATCGGGATGTCGTCCAAACTCGATAATGTCTGCTATGACATTAGGGGGCCTGTACTTAAACATGCTAAGCGCATGGAAGAAGAAGGCAATAAAATACTGAAGCTAAATATCGGTAACCCAGCCCCATTTGGTTTTGACGCCCCGGACGAGATTCTTGTCGACGTTATTCGTAACTTACCTACCTCTCAAGGGTATTGTGATTCAAAAGGCATCTATTCAGCTCGTAAAGCCGTAGTTCAATATTATCAACGCAAAGGCCTGAGAAACCTCAGTGTTGAAGATGTTTATATCGGAAATGGCGCTTCTGAGCTGATTGTTATGTCGATGCAAGCTCTACTTAATAATGGCGATGAGATGTTAGTGCCAGCACCAGACTACCCTCTTTGGACAGCCTCTGTTGCACTCTCCGGTGGTAAAGCAGTTCATTACCTGTGTGACGAAGAATCAGATTGGTTTCCTGATCTTGACGATATTAAAAAGAAAATAACCCCAAAAACCCGTGGTATTGTTCTTATTAACCCGAACAACCCAACGGGCGCGGTTTACTCTCGCGATTTCCTATTGGAAGTGGTTGAGATAGCCCGCAAACATAAGCTGATCATCTTTGCTGATGAAATATACGATAAGATTCTGTTTGACGGTGCAACGCATACTTCAATTGCGACACTGGCTGACGACGTTCTTATGGTAACCTTTAACGGTTTGTCAAAAGCGTACCGTGTTTGTGGCTTTCGTGGCGGCTGGATGTTTATCACAGGTCCGAAACACATTGCTGACGGCTACGTCGCGGGTCTCGATATTCTCGCGTCAATGCGTTTATGTGCCAATGTGCCAATGCAGCACGCGATTCAAACCGCGCTGGGCGGATATCAAAGTATCAATGAACTGATTCTGCCAGGTGGTCGTCTGCTTGAGCAACGCGATAAAGCTTGGGAGATGATTAACCAGATCCCGGGCGTTTCTTGTGTTAAACCTAAAGGGGCGATGTACTTGTTCCCTAAAATTGACACGAAGAAATACAATATTAAAGACGATCAGCAAATGGTGCTCGACTTCCTGATTCAGGAAAAAGTACTGTTAGTTCAGGGATCAGGCTTTAACTGGCCAAAACCCGACCACGTTCGTATTGTTACTCTACCTTATGTCGATGAACTCGAGGTAGCCATCAGTCGCTTTGAACGCTTCTTAAGTACCTACAAACAGAAGTAATTTATTACTGTTTCGGTATGCACAATAGGCTCACTTCTGTACACTGGAAATGAGCCTATTGTTTTTTAAGCAGTAAAAAAGGTTATAAGTATGGAACAAAGTCACTTTTTCGCCCATCTGGCCCGAATGAAGCTCATTCAGCGCTGGCCATTGATGCGCTCCGTCTCAACAGAAAACATTTCTGAACACAGCCTGCAGGTTGCTTTCGTCGCCCATGCTCTTGCGGTGATTAAGAACAAAAAGTTTGGCGGGAATGTGAATCCAGAGAGAATTGCCATTAAGGCGATGTACCATGACAGTAGTGAAGTTCTGACCGGAGATCTCCCAACTCCCGTAAAATACTACAACCCCGATATTGCGAAAGAGTACAAAAAGATTGAGGCGTCAGCGGAAAAGAAATTACTGTCTATGCTGCCCGAAGAGTTTCATGAAGACTTCGCGCCTTACCTGCTTTCTGATGCTGCTCACGCTGAAGATGCCAGTATCGTTAAACAAGCTGATTGTATCTGTGCGTATTTAAAATGCCTTGAGGAATTAAGTGCCGGAAATCACGAATATTCTCGGGCAAAACGCCGGCTAGAGGTTACGCTAAAAGAAAGAGAATCACCGGAAATGCTGTATTTCATTGATACGTTCGCCCCGAGTTTTGAACTAACGTTAGATGACATTAGCTAAGTAACGGGAGTGACTAAAATGCAGATCAATATGAGTTGGCAAGAACGGTTTAATGATGAGAATAAAGTCAGACGTAATGACCATCGTAGCCCTTTTCAGCGCGATCGTGCACGTATTCTCCATTCGGCTGCCTTCCGTCGTCTTCAAGCGAAAACTCAAGTCCATGGTACTAATCTGAATGACTTTCACCGCACGCGCCTTACTCACTCTCTCGAAGCATCGCAAATTGGAACCGGAATTGTTGCTCAGATAGGCATCAAGCAACCCGATTATCAATCTCTTCTTCCATGCGAAAGTTTGATAGACGCACTGTGTTTGGCTCATGATATTGGTCATCCACCTTTTGGTCATGGTGGAGAAATTGCCTTGAACTATATGATGCGTGAGCATGGTGGATTTGAAGGTAATGCGCAGACCTTTCGTATTGTCACCTGCCTGGAACCCTATACTGAACATCATGGGATGAATCTGGCTCGCCGCACATTACTTGGCTTGCTCAAATATCCCAGTCTGCTGAGCCAATTACACTCGGAAAAAGATCCCGAACCAGTGATACATCAGCGCCAGCTAAAAGCCAGCGAATGGGCACCTGCAAAAGGAATATACGATTGTGACAGTCAGGTATTTGACTGGGTTTTATCTCCGCTATCCGATGATGATAAACAAGAGCTAGAAACGCACAGAGATACTATTTTATCTCAATATAGCCACGCCAGAACGAAATACAAATCACTCGATGCCTCCATTATGGAACTGGCCGATGATATTGCTTATGGTGTTCATGATTTGGAAGATGCCATCGTGCTGGGCATGGTAAACAGAGAACAGTGGATGCAGGCTGCCTACCCACAACTCAGTCGCTGTGGTGATGAATGGCTAAGCGAGAATATCAACCTCATTACTGACAAGCTCTTCTCAGGTAAGCACTATCTGCGTAAAGATGCGATAGGTAGCCTGGTTAACGCACTATTGACCAGTATTCAAATTCAGCCAGTCGATGGTCATTTTACCAATCCTATACTGGCACATAATGCCTACTTAACGGTTCCAATGACGCAAACACTGGAAGTTTTGAAGAAATTTGTCAGTCAATTTGTGATTCATATACCGAAAGTCCAACGCTTTGAATACAAAGGGCAGCAAATTATTATGGACTTATTTGAGGCGTTGAGTGCAGATCCAGAACGCTTACTACCAGAATCCACACAGGAAAAATGGCGTCAGGCAGAAGCGCATTCTCATCAGGGGATGAGGGTCATCTGTGACTACATTGCCGCAATGACGGATGCCTATGCTCAGCGTCTTCATCAGGAGTTATTCTCCGCACATAACTATTAAGATTTATAGTTACGTTCATAAACGCCCGCAGGCATCTGACGAATCTGAAACTCGATCATCTCATTAAACGTATTTAATAATGGTGAAAAGTCCTGCTCGGGTTGCAGTATTGTCAGTATATGAAAACCCGCTTCCACGGTCGATAAACTGTTCTCACTTGGCGCTTTTCGAATACGGTAATTACCGATCAGATCATCAGGTAGCGCCAGAACAGGGAGAGATGATAGGTTTGTCGATAGTTGCCAGATTTTAAAGGCTTTTTTCCACGTGCCATCAAGTAGGATAACCCGAATTTTTTTACTCGAATGAGTGGCACTTGGTATTTGACTCACCTCGATTGCCTCATCGCAGGGATAAAGAACGTAATGCTGATACTCAGTGTCGCTAAGCAACTGATTAAGTTCTTCATTATTGGAAAAGTCTTCACCGATAATATGGTGACAACGATTGAGAGACAAACTTAAAATTCTGGCCGTCCCCATCGGGCGATGTTCCTCGGATGGATGTTGTAATATGATCAGTTCCACATCAGAATGCAGTGCTGTGATATGCTGACAAATACAGGCTTTTAATGCCTTACCACATCGAGAACAATAACGAGAAGCCATGTGAACCTTTATTTCTCTCTAATTTTATTAAGCATACCGAGTATTGCCGCACTATTCGAGCCAGTGGCACGATTGTTTAGCTGGAATCGATATGCGATCGAACATTTTCAATGGTGGCGAATCCTATCAGGAAATTTTGCCCATACCAACTTTGATCATTTCGCGATGAATATTCTTGCCCTTTGGATTATCGCCTATATTTTTCGCCCCAGAGGTTCTCTCTATCTGAAAGTCACTCTATTAACCAGCTTTACAGTAGGATTAAGCCTGCTCTGCAGTTCGTTAGATAACTATGTCGGACTATCAGGTGCATTACACGGGATATTTGCTTACTTTGCGTTTAATGAGGCTCTTAATGGTCGAAAGGGAAGTTGGTTATTGGTTATTGGTGTGATTGGAAAAGTCGTATGGGAACAAACATTTGGACCTTCGGCCTACACTCAGGAACTGATTGGCGCGCGTGTCGCGATTCAAGCTCATCTAGCGGGACTGATAAGTGGTCTGGTATTTTCCTTTATTGTTTGGCTCTATTCATCCTATAAAAATAGAGCGCATCATTCATATTGATACGCTCCAATATCAATGACAGGTTACAGTTTAAAACGTCCCACGATCTGGCTTAACTGATGATCAACCTGAGTAATGTCCGTCATACGTGATAATGACTGTTCACCGTTTTCAGCAAGGTCATTCACAATCTCACTCAATGAGTTCATATTTCGGCTCACATCATGAGTAACACTGCTTTGTTCTTCTGCTGCAGTTGCAATCTGAGTGCTGAGTTCATTAATCTGAATGATAGCGTTGGTAATCTCACTAAGACTTTCAACCACATTGTCGGACTCACTGGATGTTTCCCAACATTTCGCCTTGGTATCTTCCATCGCAGAAACGATTTCCTGACTCCCTTTCAGTAATCGGGTTAATGCTTCTTCTATCTGCTCCGTACTCGTCTTGGTTCTTGTCGCTAAGTTACGCACTTCATCAGCAACAACAGCAAACCCCCGACCTTGATCTCCTGCACGAGCGGCCTCTATCGCAGCATTCAAAGCTAGTAAATTTGTCTGCTCGGCAATGTCACCAATCACACTCAATATGGTATTAATATTTTCCGTCTCAGAACTCATGTTCTGAACATGTTTAGCGGAAACCTCAACCCCTTCAATTAACTCGCTAATATTCTGTTTTGACTTAGCCACAATGTTACGCGAAATATCACTTTTATCGTTCGTTTGCTGTGCAAGGCTGGCGGCATTGGCTATGTCTGTCGCCATTGAGGAAGACGTCGCATTCATCTCTTCTATTGCCGTTACAACCTGCTCAGTTTCAATCACATGGTTATCAAGAATTTTGGCATTATTTTCAGAAAAGACTTTCATTTGGCTAATATTATCGTGAAGGACAACCGATGAGCTCTTAATCTCAACCATCATCTCTTGCAGATTACTAATAAATTTATTCACGTTATCAGCTATCTGACCAAGGTCATCTTTGGATTTAACTTCAAGACGTTGCGTAAGATCGCCTTCCCCACTAGCCAAACTGCTGATCATTGCCTTTAACGATAGAATAGGTCTGTAAGCCAACTGAATAACAAAATAAGCGATAATTAAACTGATTAGCGTCACGATGATCGTCGTAATAATTGATGCATTCCTTGCCTCAGCAAGAGCATGAAAAGCCTCTGCCTTATCTAGAATAAGTACAAAATACCACGTTTTGTCCGCAACCTTAATTTGGTGTGAGAACGCAATTTTCTTTTGCCCATGCTGGTATTCCTGTGTCAGGGAAGCCTGATTCACCACATTCTCAGCAACGGCTTTAAACCAATCAAGACTGTTCGCTTTAATGCTTACTTTAATATTATCTACATCTGAAGAGGCTAATACTGTGGTGTCTTTGTTGAGGATAAGTGCAACGTTACCCTGTGTCCCTGCCGCATCCTTAACGAGACTGTTAAGGAAACCTAATTTCATGTCGACACCAATCATCCCCTGCTGGATTTTCTGTACCATACTTATCCAGTAAATACTCGCATCTGATGAATCGGGATAAGGCTCTGTCATGGATGGTACTTCAGCTTTACGACCATCTTTATAGTAACTTTTTGTCCGTACATCCCCGTTAAATTTATGATTTGGCCATGTTGCTGTTTCAAGGCTCCAGAAAGCATCGCCATTTTTTTCAAAACCAATAAACGAACTGCCCGTATTCATACTATTAGCAAAGACTTTTGCTAGCTCAATGTAGTCTTGATCACTATTTCCGGGTAGAGGATGATCTTTATACAGCTGACCAATGCTTTTTAATCCATCGACTTTTTCGCTAATGAACTGTTCTAATGCTTTCGCATGATTCATTGCTAATTCAGCACTGGAGCTAGAGATGGCTTGAGCAAGATTCTGCTCTTGTTTGAGGTAAGAAAGATAGCTGGAAATCGCAACGGAAATACCAACTAAAGATAAAACAGAAATCAATAATATCTGTTTTAGACTTAACTTATTCATATAACATCCTGTTAAATTAAATTCTCCACAGTAGTTTAGCGCCTGATAATGAATAAAATTTAATCTAAAATTTGAATGAAATACAAAATAAGTGGGAAATACTTGTGCTACATATCTTTTGAGGGAAATATGCTGATGCGTAATTAAGTGTCAGAAGAAATAACGTGTTCTTCTGACACTAAAATTATCACATAAATGGACGTTGGCCTTTACTCAGCAGGCGCATAAAGATGTTCTCTGCCGCTTCACCAGCAACACCAGCCAGTTTATCCGTTAATTTTTTCTTCTGAACATACTGAATGGCCAAAACAGTTTTGCTTTTGCAGGCCTCAACAATAAGATCATCGGAGGTTTTAATTTCATCAACCAATCCTAAGTCTTTTGCCTGTGTACCAAACCAATGTTCACCAGTCGCCACACTATCCACATCAAGATCAGGACGATGGTCACGAATAAAATCTTTAAATAAACCGTGCGTCTCTTCCAGTTCTTGCTTGAATTTTTCTCGTGCTTTATCGGTATTTTCACCAAAAACGGTTAAGGTACGTTTAAACTCACCCGCCGTTAATTGTTCATACTCAATATCGCATTTTTTCAATAACTTATTAAAGTTAGGTAGCTGAGCAATAACACCAATTGATCCAACGATAGCAAAAGGCGCAGACACTATTTTATCCGCGATACAAGCCATCATATAACCGCCACTTGCCGCCACTTTGTCTACGGAAATCGTCAGAGGTAGCCCCGCAGATTTAATTCTATCTAACTGAGACGCAGCCAAACCATAACCGTGAACCATGCCGCCACCAGTCTCAAGCTTTAGTAATACTTCATCGCCGTCTTTAGCTACAGCAAGAATCGCTGTGACTTCTTCTCGTAAAGAGCTGACTTCTTTTGCATCAATACTGCCGTGGAATTCAATCACAAACAGATGCGGTTCCCGTTTGGCTTCTAACGTACCCGCTTTTGCCGCTTTTTTAGCTGCCTTTTCGGTCGATTTGGCTTTCGCTTTTGCCTGTTTCTTTTCTAACTTGTGCTGAGCTTTAATATAAGCATCATCATGAATGTGAGCTTCTAGATGCTTTACGGTTTCTTTATGTTTTTCAGTAAGGTCTGTAACTTCTAGTTCGCCTTTTGGACCTTTGCTGTTCACCGCTTTTACAATCACAAGCAATGCAATTATCGCAGCTATAAATGTCACGATTTTGGCTAAAAACAAGCCATATTCCGATAAAAATTCCAATGCATTAATCCTCTTATTTGTGATTTGGTGTATTGTACCTGTGTTATTACGCAAATCATAACAGAAGGAGATTATCTGTGGACTATTCGATTGATAAAGAAGCACTTAAAAATAAAGTGATTCTTGTCACTGGCGCAGGCGATGGGATTGGTAGACAAGCCGCGCTGAGTTACGCGCAATACGGGGCGACTGTCATTTTGTTAGGCAGAACCGTTGCGAAGCTCGAACAAACATATGATCTCATTGAAGCTCAAGGAGGACCACAACCGGCCATAATCCCACTCGATATGATTGGGGCCAAAGCAACCCATTATCAGGATATGGCGAATGTTATTCGCGAACAGTTTGGTCGCCTAGATGGTGTATTACATAACGCCGGACTACTAGGAACACTGACGCCGTTAGAGCATATTGATATTGACGTTTTTGATGATGTAATGCAGGTTAATGTCCGCTCACAACTTATGCTAACTCAAGCTATTTTACCGTTATTGAAAGCATCTCAGGATGCCCGAGTCGTCTTTACTTCATCAACTGTAGGTCATATTGGGCGAGCATTGTGGGGCAGTTATTCTATATCCAAGTTCGCTACCGAAGGGATGATGCAGGTTCTGGCTGATGAGCTTAAAGATACCCAGATTCGAGTGAATGCCATCAATCCTGGTGCGACACGCACAGGGATGAGAGCTCAAGCATTTCCGGCAGAAGCCCCTGAAACATTAAAAACACCGCTCGATATTATGCCACTGTATCTCTACCTCATGGCACCTGAAGGAAAAGAAACCCATGGGCAATGTATTGATGCCCAACCTAAACGGTAATCCAATCACAATCAGAAATGGCATATTTATGTCATTTCTTCTTTACTACTCTTCGAATTTAATATGAATGTAATTACGTAAAACAACACGTTTATGTCTACTCTCTAATAATACAAATAATACGTTGGCTAATCAGGTAAACTGAGGGTATTCATGAAACAATTCGGCTTTAAGAAAACACTCCTTTTCTCAATGGTGTGTATCACCGCCCTTTCTGTCGGGACATCCAGCTACTTCAACTATCAGGCTATCAGCACCGTTTTTAAACAAACTCTTTATCAAGGTATGCAAGATAGGGTACAACTCGAATCCGATAGACTCGTAAACTTTATTAATACAAAGTCTCAAGCTGTCAGTAAAGTCGCTCAAGACTATCAAAAATATGGTTATACAGAACATCACGCAGAGCGAATGAGAATCGCTGCAAATGCCGGTGATATTGCTAATCTGACAATTGGTTTTTCCAATGGTGATGCCTACTGCTCTGCAGACCTCCCCGGATGGGAAAATCACAAGAACCCACCTAGTTATGACCCAACTAAGCGTCCATGGTACTCACAAGCTATAGCGACTAGTGGCCTCATATATACCGAGCCTTACGAAGATGCTACGACAAAAGAGCTCATGGTGAGTATTGGTCAGAAAGTGGATAGTAATGGTGTGGTTTTGGCTGATATTCCTTTGACTATCTTAAAAAAAGCCGTGCAATCATTTGATCTTGATGGCGCGGTGGCGGTGATTATGAATCAAGACGATACCGTACTTGCCAGCACGTCTACCACAGTTAAGGTCGGCACAAAACTGACCTCAATACCTGCTTTAAATACCTTGACTCAAAAGATAAAAATGCATGAATCGGCTATCACTGATTACCACCTCGCTAACACAGATAAAGTGATGTTTTCTGAACAAATCAAATACGGTGACCGAAATTGGTATCTACTCGTTGGACTGGATAAAAGTATCGTATTCAAAGCTCTGGATGAGATAAAAAATCAGACCATTATTCTAACTATCGTTTATGTGGTTCTCAGCGCAGTGATTACAATTATTATTTTAAATATTTTATATCGCCCTATCCTCGCATTGAAAAAAACCATCTCAGGTCTCTCCGGTGGTAATGGCGACTTAACTCAACGGCTTGATGTTCAAAGCAATGATGACTTAGGTCAGATCTCCGAAGGCGTAAACCGCTTTATAGAACAGTTACAAAAACTGATGTTACAAGTCGATGATGTCGCCATTGTTCTAAAAAGTAATGTTTCCAACCTTAAACAGACATCGAAAGAAAATGCTCAGGTATTGAATCGACATCAACAAGAAACTGAGCAGATTGTTACCGCTATTGAAGAAATGAGCGCAACAGCTAATTCTGTCGCTCAAAACGCTAGTGATTCATCCAGAGCGACGCAAGACGTTTCAGAAATAGGTGGAACCTCTATCAATGTTTTAAATAGTGCGAAGCAGAAAGTTTCGCGACTGGTCTCTGATGTCGGAAATACATCTCACAGTATGCAGAAGATGAGCGAAGAAACATCCAATATCAGTAATATACTCAAAGTCATTGGTGATATCGCCGAACAAACAAACCTCCTAGCACTTAACGCAGCAATAGAAGCGGCTCGTGCAGGAGATCAAGGTCGTGGATTTGCTGTCGTAGCCGATGAGGTAAGGGCATTAGCCAGTAGAACACAATCAAGCACGGAAGAAATTGAGCAAGCCATCGGGCGGCTTCTCTCAGGTAATGCCAATGTCATTACATTAATGGAAAGCACACAAAAAACCAGTCAGGAAACGTTTGATGGAACGGAGGAAGTCAATACGACTCTGAACGAACTTATCCATCAGGTGAACAATATTAAAGACCTTAGTATCCAAATTGCAACCGCTGCAGAAGAGCAAAGTAGTGTGACTGAAGAAGTAAACCACAATATGTCTGCGATTAACGACATCGTTGCAAAGCTGAGCAAAAATGGCAATTTAGTCTCGGAACAAGCCAACGATATCTCTCTTATAAACGAAAAACTTACCTCTATTGTGGGTCAATTTAAGCTTAAATAGGCTAATGATTTGATGCCATTCAATCACAGATAGAATGGGTGTTTGAGACCAAACACCCATAAATAAAATAAAACAATCAAAGTGACGTATTGGTCAGTTTAAATATTTTAAAAGTATTCTACTCTTTGACTCTAACGCGCTGCTCCCGGGAGCAGCGCACTATCCAAAACAGGGAGAATACATCAATGACAAATGAATTGGATCATATCCTAAGCCAGGAACAGGAACTGCAATTTTCCTATTTTAACTTTGATACCGCATGGGCTCTTGGTTCGTATCTAGTCCAGTTATCTAAAGACAGAAAACTGCCTATTGCAATTGAGGTATATGCCTTCAGCCAGGTTCTATTTACATGTGCCCTACCTGGTAGTACAGAAGAAAATCTTATCTGGATCCGCCGTAAACGGAAAAGTGTTTTACGTTTTGGTCATAGTACTCATTACTTATCAGTAAAAAATGCACTTGATGGTATTGATTTTAATGCACAACCTCAGATTGATGAGATGGAGTTTTGCGACCATGGTGGTGCCTTCCCTATTACACTAAAAAATAGTGGTATCATCGGAGCCGTTGTTGTTTCTGGTCTGCCTTCTCATGAAGATCATGCCTTAACCGCAGAAGGTATTGCTCATATTATTTCGACACAACAATAAGTTACCATTATTCCCCTTTTCTTTTTGTCCCCTCGTTTTGACACCTACATCAAATCGGGGGCTTTTTGTTTCTACCGACAATCTAAATTTTTCTTGCATCCCGTCACGTCCAAAATATACTGTATTTATGTACAGTATATTTTGGACGTGTTATGAATAGCCTGATTGATGACCTCAAGCAAAAAGAGTGGCTTTGGCAAGGCATACATTCGTACGAATTTGCCCACACTTGGCCGACTGGATTTACAAACTTTGATAAAATGCTAGAAGGTGGGTTACCCATAAACGGCACGATTGAAGTGAAATGCACTCGTGACGGTATTGGCGAGCTAAGAATGTGGATACCTATGCTCACGCAACAGGAAGAAGGCTATGAACAATCACGTCTCATCGTTTTTATTCAGCCACCAGGGCAAGTTCATGCTCAATTTTTAGTTACTGAAGGAATCGATCTGAGACAAGTTCTGATTATTCAGCCTGACAATGACAAACAAGCCTTGTGGGCAGCAGAACAATGTCTGAAAAGTGGCGCTTGCCGTGATGTTTTCCTGTGGTGTAATACCTTAGAGGTGTCTTATGCTCGACGTTTAGAAGTTGCCAGTCATACAGGTAGCTGTCGTAATATTTTATTCCGCCAGGACAAGCAGACCCAATTTTCGTTACCCGTTTCCGTTTCTCTTCAGATCAAACCGACTAAAGCTGGTTTAATCGTTCAGATTATTAAGAAGAAAGGAGGCTGGGATTCCAATCCATTTCGTCTGGATTTGTCAGCCCGCTGGCCTCATCTTACAGAAATATCGCATTATCGTGATGAGCATATTATTCCTTTCCCGGTACGCCAACAGGGATAATAGGATGCTGTGGTTATATTTACACTTTCCCTGTCTACAAATAGACAGTCAATACATTAGTGATGACTCGGAGCCTGCTGCTATTGTTGATAGTGCGAAAAGTCGCATTGTACAGACCAACCTAGCGGCAAACTCTCAAGGAATAAAAATTGGAATGAATTTGAGTAGTGCTTCAGCAATGAGTCACAAACTCACGGTAGTTCCATACCAATTAGAATCAGAAACGAAAATACTCAATGAAATAGCCCAGTGGTTATACCTTATCTGCTCAGATATTGTACTGTTCCCACCAAATGGAATTCTGATAAAAATTAGCAACATGCTAAGACTGTATCATGATATTTCCAACTACTGGCAGGTACTCAACAATCATATGACGATGTGGAAAGTTCGCTTTACATACTCCACAGGCTTTTCACCATTAAGTGCTCGCCTGCTCGCTCGTCAAAGTCATAATGGATTAGAAGCAGAGAAAGAGCGCCTACTTGCAGAGATCAAACCGATTGCACTACATCACACTGACTTAGCTCATCGTCAGGTTGAAATGCTGAATCGCGTTGGGATTAAAACACTGGCTGATTTACTTAGCTTACCTATGTCGGAATTAGCCCGACGTTTTAATATCGAGCTCGTCAACTACGTCGGTCGGTTGCTAGGGCAATTTAAGCACCCTCTTTCATTCTTTACTCCTAAAGAGCAATTCCAAACGGAAACGGAACTGTTATATGAAATTAATAATATTGGCTGGCTAGAGAAACCATTATTACAACAATTAAAACGATTAGAACACTTTGCCTTGTTAAGAAATCAAACCATTTTTGAAATACAGCTGGTCCTCAAGCAGAAGTTGTTTAATCAGAACAGTGATTATCACTATACCTCATTGTCTGTATTAGCGGCTCATGGTGAATATCTGGCATCGAAATGGTTTAACTTAATTCAATTACGCTTAGAGTCTCTTGAGCTATTAGGCCCCATACAGCAATTCAGTTTATTAGCGGTTCGTAGTGAGTCGCGACAGGACAACACCAAGGATCTTTTTTCAGGTGAGCAAGGCCAGTTAGCCCCACTTGAGCTAGTCTCCATGTTAGAGGCGAAGTTAGGTACAGAGGCGGTTCGTACAATACAATTAACGGATGATCCAAGACCAGAACTCTCTTCACTGTATACGCCGACGCTCCACAAACCAGAAAAAACAATCAGAAAAGCCCTGATTCGGCCAAGCTTTTTGCACTTAGAACCACGACCATTAACACAAAAAGTCTCGTTAATAAAAGGGCCAGAGAGAATAGCCACTGGCTGGTGGGATGGTAACCCAATCGTTCGCGATTACTTTATTGCTCATAGTGTTGAGGGCGAATGGCTATGGGTATTCCGCGATAACCATCAAAACTGGTTTGTTCATGGACGGTTTAGTTAATGAGTCGTCTTCAGTATGCAGAACTTTTCTGCCAAAGTAACTTTACCTTCTTAACTGGCGCCTCACACCCTGAGGAGCTTATTGCTCAAGCATGTGCTCTTGGCTATCAGGCCCTAGCCATCACAGACGAGTGCTCTGTAGCTGGGGTAGTACGCGCTTACTCAGTCATAAAACAGCATCAGTTAGAGATAAAGCTTATTGTAGGCAGTTATTTTCAGTATCAGGGGACACAGTTGGTGCTCCTTTGTCCAAATCGTAAAGCCTATGCTGAGTTATGCCGAATTATCACTAACGCTCGTCGACGCTGTGAAAAAGGTAAGTATTTACTCTCTGAATGGGACCTAATGTCAGTCAAGGAATGTCTTGTTATCTGGCTTCCTAAACATAGCGGACAGACAACCGAGATAGGATATTGGCTTCGTCAATATCATCAGCATCGTCTTTGGATTGGCATACAACGCCATCTGATGGCGGATGATCAGGAACAACAGCAATACATTGAGTCACTGGCAGTAGAACTGAAGATCCCTATTACAGCCTGTGGCGGGGTTCTTATGCATATTCCTGAACGACTTAATCTCCAACATATACTCACCGCTATCAGGTTAAATAGTGCAGTAGAAAAAGTCAGCGCCCACTTACTAATGAATACAGAGCGTAGCCTGAGACAGCTTCAAAAACTAGGCAAATTATTTAAACGTGAATGGCTTGATGAAAGTATCGTAATTGCCGCTTTATGTGAGTTCAACTTGGCTTCACTACGTTATGAATATCCCACAGAGCTTGTCCCTCAGAGTCTGACACCAATTCAGTATTTACGTCAACTGGTTGAAAAAGGAAAAGCAATACGCTTCCCTAGTGGTAGTCTTTCGCCAATAATCGAACAGACAATAGAAAAAGAGTTGGTACTCATTGAAGAACTCGACTACTCCTACTATTTCCTGACCATTCACGATCTGGTTATGTTCGCTAAACACCGCGGTATTCTCTATCAAGGACGCGGATCAGCAGCAAATTCCATCGTATGCTACTGCTTAGAAATTACGGCTGTCGACCCAACACAGATATCAGTACTATTTGAACGTTTTATCAGTAAAGAACGAGATGAGCCACCAGATATCGACGTCGACTTCGAGCATGAACGGCGAGAAGAAGTGATCCAGTACTTATATCAGAAATATGGTCGCGAAAGAGCTGCCTTAGCGGCTACTGTGATTTCTTATCGCTTCAAAAGTGCTATTCGAGATGTGGGTAAAGCACTCGGATTAGAAGAAAATCAGCTTGATTATTTTATCAAAAACGTCAACCGTAGAGATAAAGAACAAGGATGGGAAGCTCAGTTGATCCAACTGGGCTTAAAACCCGAATCTTTGAAAGGTCAGCAATTTATCTCTTTAGTTCAGGAGATGATTGGCTTTCCTCGTCATCTATCCCAGCATGTGGGAGGCTTCGTTATTTCGTCAGGACCACTATACGAAATGGTTCCTGTGGAAAATGCCGCCATGGCAGAACGAACGGTGATCCAGTGGGATAAAGACGACTTGGAAAGTTTAGGATTATTAAAAGTGGATGTTCTGGCACTAGGCATGCTTTCTGCCATTCGTAAATGCTTTACATTAATTCAAACACACTATCGCCAGACACTCACAATAGCCGATATCACCCGGCGACGGGACGATGCCAACGTTTACGAGATGATTCAAAATGCGGATACGATTGGTGTATTCCAAATTGAATCACGCGCGCAAATGAATATGCTTCCTCGCTTAAAGCCTCGCTGTTACTATGACTTAGTCATTCAGATTGCGATTGTGCGTCCTGGTCCGATTCAGGGCGATATGGTTCATCCCTTTCTAAAACGCCGTAATGGGATCGAGTCAGTTGAATACCCATCAGATGAAGTCAAAGAAGTACTAGAACGTACCATGGGTGTACCCATATTTCAGGAGCAAGTCATTAAATTAGCCATGGTTGCAGCGGGGTTTTCTGGAGGCCAAGCCGATCAACTGCGCAGAGCAATGGCATCATGGAAAAAAAATGGTCAGTTAATGAAGTTCAAAGCACAATTGATCGGTGGTATGCAAAAGAATGGCTATTCACACAACTTTGCAGAAACACTCTTCGAACAAATCTGTGGCTTTGCTGGATACGGTTTTCCTGAAAGTCACTCAGCGTCGTTTGCTGTCTTAGCTTATTGTTCTGCATGGCTAAAATACTACTATCCTGAATGCTTCTATAGTGCTTTGCTCAATAGTCTTCCGATGGGCTTTTATAGTCCGTCACAAATCATTCAGGATGCCAGAAGACATAACATCACCATTTTACCTGTTTGTATCAATGCCTCTATTTATGATCATCAAGTCGTGACACATGGTCGCCATCTGGCGATTCGTCTCGGACTCAGGTTAGTTCGTAATTTAAGTGTCAAAGGAATTGAACAATTACTCTATTCACGCCCCCTTAACGGCTTTACTTCAATCAACCAAATCAAGGCCATCAAGTTAACCAGCAGTGATATGCAGGCACTAGCGTCAGCCAATACTATGGCTAGCTTGACACAAAACCGCTACCAAACTCGTTGGGAACTAATGGATACCATCACCGAGACACCACTATTTGCTGAAGAGCAAGCCACAGACTATTCGCCAATAACCGCGCCAAATGATATTGACTCACTAATCGAGGACTATTCCGCTATAGGGCTTTCTCTGGATCATCACCCTATAACGTTACTGGAGAAAGCCGGACACTTAGGAAAATTTATCCGGGCTAGCGCTCTGACACAAAAATCAGACCGTTCCTTAGTTACGGTTGTCGGAGTCGTTACTGGACGTCAGTCACCCGGTACGGCTGCAGGCGTAACCTTTCTGACTCTCGAAGATGATAGTGGTAATACGAATGTCGTTGTCTGGCAAGCGACCGCTCGGGCGCAAAAGAATGCTTTTTTAACAGCAAAGATACTCATGGTGAAAGGGATTATGGAGAGAGAGGGGGATGTAATTCACGTTGTAGCTGGTCGGCTTATTGATCTCACCAATAAACTCGACCAACTTGTCACACATTCAAGAGACTTTCATTAATCGGTTCCGAGTACTTCTCTCAAACGATCCTGAGCAACTTCAACCAATAAATCAGGCTGGAACTTAGAAATAAACCGATCACAACCTACTTTTTTCACCATGGATTCGTTGAAACTACCACTTAAAGAAGTATTTAGAGTGATGAAAAGATCTTTCATCCTTTCATCCTGACGAACCTCATAAGTAAGACGATAGCCATCCATTTCTGGCATTTCCGCATCGGTGATCATCAGAAGAATCTCATCAGTGACTGTCTTACCGGCATCACACCACCCTTTCAATAAGTCCAATGCTTCTTTGCCGTCACGACATTCAATGATTTCTAATCCAAGCTGAGAAAGTGTGTCACGAACCTGATTTCTCGCCGTTGAAGAGTCATCAACAATAAGCACTCTCCGACCATTCATTTCAGGTACGAGCTCATTATCCAATACCTCTTCGGAAATTGTGACATCGTAATCGATAATTTCTGCCAACACTTTTTCAACGTCGATAATTTCAACGATATGTTGTTGCCCCTGCTCCTTGATCTGAGTAATAGCTGTAAGATAGTTAGAACGACCTGCTGTACGAGGCGGTGGCTGAATTTCAGTCCATGTAGTATTAACAATATGCTTAACTTGACCGACTAGAAATCCCTGAATAGAACGATTGTATTCAGTCACAATTAGGTTTTGTTCAGTATTGCCATATTCCGAATGTGGGAAGCCGATAGCGGCTCTAAGATCGATGACAGGAACGGATTCACCACGTAAAGAAGCAACACCGATAATATGGTGATGAGAGCCCGGTAATTTAGTGAGTACAGGCACCTTAATAACTTCTTTTACTTTAAACACATTTATGGCAAAAATCTGTCGACTGTTAAGACTAAACATTAACAGTTCAAGACGATTCTCACCGACTAAGTTGGTACGCTGGTCAACCGTATTTAATACACTGGACATAGATTCTTCCATGGGCTTGAAGACTAAACAACCTGTAACCTATACAAAATCGGTTACCCATATTTATTCATTGACTTAACGTTTAGTTTATCAATAAAAACCAATTAAGTATTGATCTAAAAGACATTTCTCACTTCTATAATCTTTATAAGAGAGGCTATCTACTAAACTTTGGACCATTTCCCACGATAAATCTAGGCGAAGACAGAAACTTTCATCACTCTTTTACAATGTAACTGATTAACCTTCGGTCACTTTCATCAATAACGAGCCGTCATATAGAGCTTGTTTAATTAATGCAGCTCCCGGCATAGTTGATTGCTTGTAAAAACGCGACTCGACAATATCAAGAGAACATATATCATCTTCCAGACATAACTCAGAAATACACTGCATCATTCCCGGGTAGAAAGACTCTTTGGCCTGATTAATAACACCACCAATGAGTATTTTGTCTGGATGGAACATATTAATCAGTATTGAAATCGCCTTGCCCAGATAGACACCCAGTTTTTTCATCACATCACAGCACAACACATCGCCTTGTGCTGCAGCATGACAAATCGCTTCTAGCGTAATGTCTTCCATATCCGACAGAACAGAAACCTCACCGGTTGCAATACGGGATTTAACCTCGTCCCTAACAGCCTGAGAGCTAGCTACTGTGTCAAAACACCCTTTCTTACCGCAGACACAGGTTTTACCATTTGGCTCAACCTGAATGTGTCCCATATCGCCAATATTACCAAACCGGCCCTGTAGAACTTTGCCGCTCACCATCACACCGGCGGATAAGCCATTATGGATAGAAACCAGAACGGAATTATCACTATTCTGAGCATGTCCAAATAACTTTTCTGACAGTGCCCAGGCACGAGTATCGTTTGCAACAAACACAGGAACACCGGTCGCTTTATATATTTCGGCGCCAATAGCGAGATCTTTAACCTGATAAAATGGCATTTTCATCACAACACCACTTTCACTGTTGACCGAGCCAGGCAAAGTGACAGCAATACTGGTTAGTCTTTCGAGATGATTAGCATAGGTAAGAAAAAACTCATTGATTTCATGGAGGATACGGGCAATTAAGTCCTCCTGATCAATCTCATGAATTTCAATTTTCGAATCAATAAGAACATCACCACCCAATTCATGTAGTGCGAGAGCCATATACCCTCGTCCCAAACGAATAGATAAAAATTGCCATCCTTCATTACGGGTTTGCAGACCAACGGCAGGACGACCACGACTGAGCGCTTCTTGAACAGTGGTTTCGTGAATAAGGTGAGCAGCAATGAGTTCGCGGGTAATCTTGGTGATACTAGCAGGAGCTAAGTCACTCAACTTAGATAAATCGATTCTGGATATCGGTCCATACTGATCGATCAATTGATAAACCCGCCCAGCGTTAACCTGCTTAATATGGTCAACGTGGCCCGGATGAGCCGTATACATCTTTTTCTCCTCAAAACTGCAACTCTGTAATTTTTTTACTTTGCAAAGAAATTGTGAAGCGCTTTAGTGAATGAGCGTGACAAACATCACGCACAAATTGGATTAATTGCGTCCCTTATCAAAAGTTACTGTATTTCGGTCCTTTTTCCAGCTAAGCCTCTGATGAAAAAGCACTCATCCTCTATTGAAAATAAGCAGTTCCAGAGATATTGCATATACTTACCAGATATCGATTCATAAAACCACTATTGGGGATGGATAATGGTACTAACAAAACGTCGAACCAAAATCGTTACCACATTAGGACCATCAACCGACATCGGTGATAACCTATCACAGATCATTCAAGCCGGAGCTAATGTTGTACGACTCAACTTCTCCCATGGCAGCGCAGATGACCATAAGATACGCGCAAGAAAAGTTCGAGAAATTGCAGCACTGCAAGGTCGCCAGGTTGCAATATTAGGCGATTTACAGGGACCCAAAATACGAGTGTCCACTTTCAGAGATGGACACATTTTTCTTAATGTAGGTGATAAGTTTACGCTTGATGCCCAACTATCTCCTGGCGAAGGCAATCAGGAAAGTGTTGGAATAGACTACAAAGCACTGCCAAACGATGTAAAAACAAACGATGTACTGCTACTCGATGATGGCAGAATTCAGCTTCAGGTAATTATGGTTGACGGTAGTAAAATTCATACCCGTGTCACTGTAGGTGGAAAACTATCCAACAATAAAGGCATCAATAAAAAAGGAGGTGGCCTATCGGCTCAGGCCCTTACCGAAAAAGACAAACAAGACATCTTACTTGCAGCGGAAATAAAAGTAGATTATCTGGCCGTGTCCTTCCCAAGAACTGGAGAGGACATTAAATATGCTCGCCAGTTAGCCCGAGATGCGGGACTGGAAACGAAGCTAGTGGCAAAGGTTGAGCGTGCAGAAACAGTCTTGGATGACAAAAATATCGACGATATTATCATGGCATCCGATGTCATTATGGTTGCTCGCGGCGACCTCGGTGTTGAGATCGGTGATCCTGAGTTAGTCGGTGTGCAGAAAAAACTGATTAAACGCTCCAGAGAACTTAACCGTGTCGTCATCACCGCCACTCAGATGATGGAATCAATGATTGAAAGTCCAATGCCCACTCGTGCTGAAGTGATGGACGTGGCCAACGCGGTTATTGATGGCACTGACGCCGTTATGTTATCCGGTGAAACTGCTGCGGGTAAATATCCGGTCGAAACAGTCAAAGCCATGGCAGAAGTTTGTATTGGTGCAGAAAAGATGTCCGAAGTGCGCCAGCAAACTTATCGATTCGATAAGCTGTGTATAACCGCACAGGAGACCATCGCGCTCTCTACCATATTTGCCGCGAACAATATGGAAGGCATAAAAGCAATGGTCTGTTTAACTCAGGGAGGACGAACCGCCCAGATGACATCCAGGCTAAATTCTGAACTCCCTATATTCGCTTTATCTGACAATGAAAGAACGCTGAATCGGTGTGCGTTATACCGAGGTGTCATCCCGGTGTATTTTCACAGCAAAGAGACGTCTGGATATGATATGGCACTTGAGGCATTGGAAAGCCTAAAAGAGCAACATTTCTTAGATTTTGGCGATATCGTTATCATTACACAAGGAGATATTCTCAACGTAGAAGGCTCGACAAATTGCCTGAGAATCATTCCTGTATACTAACGCTGATGCCCATACTTGGAATAAATAAAAGGTTGGCCTGTTCTGCGGTCAACCTCACGCAACAACTCAACAAAGTGATACCCAGCGTCCAATCCTATTTGATAATCTTCCAGTAAAACCTCTTTCTTAGTCATTAGCGAATTCGAACGTAACGGCTGAGCTGGTGCGATTTCAACAATAAAACAGTCGTCTGGAGGCTGAGCGAGGAATTTCATCGTTTCAGCATAGGATTGATAATGCCTGAGAAGCATATCTTTTAATGTAGAGTCAAACTGGGTTCCGAGTAAATAAGCAATACGATAAATATAATCCGTTCCAAATAACCAGCGACCACCATTAAGCAGGTCTTTGGCTTGTTCCTTACGATCGGCTTTATCATTTTTGTAACGAGAGAACACATTCAAGTCCCGGAACCATTTTTCTATCGTTTGTCCCCATTGTCCCGGGTCTTCGGTTGTCACTGGAATCGCATTGACAGGCAGTGCAGAAGCTAATACTGGCAACTCACTGGCAACCTCAGTTCTAATAACAACAATCAACCTTGCCCCATTTCGCCACGCCTCTTGGGCAGGGACTGAGGCTGAAATCCCACCATCAAAGTAACGCTGTTCTCCGATAGCGACACTATCCCCACACAACTGTGGAATCGCGCAGCTCCCCCTTAATATCTCTTTCCATTGCTTAGAAAAAATGGGTAGATACTCATCCTGCAATGTACCTGCTCGTGTAACTGCAGCCATGCACTGACGCTGCCCGAGTACTTTCTTCCCCAAATCAATATCAAGATGATATGGGTAACTGCAAATCTTATCCAAGGCCCAGGAAACGTTTAGCGGCTCATTGTGTCGAATATAGCGAAATAGACTAAAGAAACGAGGATCGGTCGTTAATTCACTGATGAATGCTTTCCCCAAAAGAGGCTGGCGACAAACAAAGGGACATAGGTTCAACGCACCTGCTGATGTCCCATAAAAAGCATCAAAGGGGTCGATATTGGATAAGATGAACGCATCCAAGACGCCAGCGGTAAAAATACCTCTTTGCCCACCACCTTGAACAACAAGCGCATTTTTTCCGCCAACAAATTTAGATAATTTGTTTAAGTTAAGCGTCACTGCGAGGTTATCAACGATACCACGATTAATAATCATCAAACGCTCGCATCCACGGTTTCTATGAAGCTATTGCTATCACTCCACAGGCAATCAGCACGGCGAAAACAATAACAGTAATGGATATAGCCAGTTTTAGATCAAGTTCCATAGTACTATCCTCACGTCTAATAGTTACTAACAACATACATGGCAAAAACTTAGATGCGCAATAAAATAGATAAGACATAAAACAAATATGAATACTTGATCACAGTAAGGATATGGACTTAACTTACTCTGTAGAATAAAAGTATTATCAGCATAATCTGCTAACTGACTTATTCCTATTTATATCGATTTTTAATCAATCAAAGTCATATTACCAAACCAACAGAAATACTAATCGAAATCATTAATGCAGAGATTAAATCTAACCATATGGACAAAATATATAACTACATTAAAAGACAAAAATTAGGTCATAAAGCAATATTAAAAGGAAAATATAATTTATAACACCAAAAATTAAATTAAATTTAGACAATTAAACCAATATAACTATCAACAGTAAAGTTTACAATCTATTGCCTTTCAAATGAGAAATATGTAGTCTCGGACCCTAAGCGCAGGCGAACCTATCAGCTAGCGCAAACACACATCAAAACACAAAGAACAATATTCTGAGCTTTGTCTGATTTAGCAGTATAGAAAACTAAAAAAACTCATAGTGAGCTAAGTAAGCGCAGGCGCTCTCTAAAGCTTATTAATTGTAGTACATACATTTGACTAATTCAGGACAAGCATTGCTCAGTTTTATCGAAGGAGTAACACATGAAGCGAGAACAATGGGGATCTCGAGCTGGTTTTATACTGGCTGCTGTAGGTTCCGCAATTGGCCTTGGAAACATTTGGCGTTTCCCTTATATGGCATACGAAAATGGCGGCGGCGCATTTTTCATCCCTTACCTTTTTGCCATGATCACTGCCGGTATCCCATTCATGATTTTAGAATTCAGTATGGGGCAGAAATACCGTGGATCGGCGCCTAAAACATTGGCAAAGATTCACAAAAAATTTGAATGGCTAGGTTGGTTCCAAGTTGGTGTTGCTGCGACAATTGGCGTTTACTATGTTGCAGTTATTGGCTGGGCAATATCCTACTTCGGCATGTCTTTCAGCCAAAGCTGGGGAACAGAGACCAATACGTTCTTCTTTAGTGATTATCTTGGCTTAGGCGATAACTCACCGACTAACCTTGGCGGCATCCAGTGGCATATCGCACTGACTATCGCTATCGCTTGGGTCATTACTTACGCGGCAATTGTAGGTGGTGTAAAAGCGGGTATCGAACGTGCATCTAAAATCATGATGCCAGTACTATTCGTTATGGTCCTAATCCTGATTGGTCGCATGATTGTGCTACCTGGTGCTCTGGATGGTGTGAGCTATATGTTCAAACCAGACTTTAGCAAGATCTGGGATGTAAAAGTTTGGGCAGCAGCTTATGGGCAGATCTTCTTTACGTTAAGTATTGGTTTCGCCATTATGCTCGCTTATTCAAGCTACCTACCTGAAAAGTCAGATATCACGAATAATGCGTTCATGACAGTGCTGATTAACTGTGGTTTCTCTATATTAGCAGGTATCATGATATTCTCGGTTTTGGGTTATATGGCTCAAACTCAAGATAAAGCGATCACTGATGTTGTTTCTGCTGGTGTCGGACTTGCTTTCGTTACTCTGCCAGAAGCCATCAATTTACTTCCTGCACCTTATATTCTTGGCCCAATCTTATTCTTTGCTCTTGTTGTTGCAGGGTTAAGCTCACTCATTTCAATTTTAGAAGCCGTTGTATCTGCGGTTATGGATAAGTTGAAATGGAGTCGTAAGAAGACAGCGAATATCGTATTAGGCTTGGGATTCATCATTTCAATGGCATTCGCAACCAACGGTGGACTGTTATTACTTGATCTCGTGGACCACTTTACGAACAACATTGGTATTATGAGCGGCTGTTTCATCGAAATTGTATTGATGACATGGTTATTTAAAATTTCGGATGTACGTAAGTATGTGAATAGTATTTCTGACTTTTCTGTTGGTGTATGGTTCGACATTTGCCTGCGCTTTGTTACTCCAGTCATTCTCGCCATTATCCTGGCGACAAAAGTACATACCCTGCTAACTGAAGGTTACGGTGGCTATGATCTGACTCTTGGATGGGTTCTGATTGCACTACTTCTTATTAACGGTATCGTCATTAACCTAAGAACACGTAAAGAGGCATAATATGGATACAAGCTCAATTATTATGATGGTTTTGGGTCTTGGTATTACTTGGGGTGGTGCTATTGTCTGTATGAAAATAGCAATGAACAAGAAGTAGACCAACTTATAACTAGCAAAAAGGCCCGCAACATGCGGGCCTTTTTGCGATTACGGACAGTAATCATAAGGATTAGAAGCTGTAGGTGACACCAACAGCAGCACCGATCTCAAGCTCGTCATCATCACCAAAATCAAACTGAGGTGAAACCTGACCATACACGTTTATCTTCTGGTAATTCCAATTGATACCGACAGGTAAACGAGCACCATAGTCATCGTTATCCCATTCAGTCCAACCACCAGCACCTACATACCAGTCAACAGGGATATCAGGGTTACTGAACGTGCCACGCTGAAATAGATAATCAAACGCAAGTCCATCATTACCTGCCGTTACTCGGTATTGGTCATTCAATTCAAAAACTGCACTTAAACCTTGGTCTGCACCAATACCTACCGCAACTTTATTACCTGCGAGATCAATATTATTTGAAGACTCAGCGAATACTGAAGCAGATAATAGACATGCACCCACTGCTGCCATTTTAATTATTTTCATGGATTTGCACTCCCTAGTTTTTATTTACTTTCTGCGGATTAGATTAAGGGAGAGGACTGTCAGGGATGTCAGTGAGGAGTTAAGCTAATTCAAATATATCAACAGAAATATTAATAAAGAATTGACATATAGATACAAAAAATCCCTTCTTAAGGAAGGGATTTTGTCGTTTCTAATTCGTCTAAGATTCAACTACCTGAGTATGGTTTTTCTTATCATGTAACGGTGGATGAGAAAACGTCATATATTGAGCCGCACTGTAAAGCGCGTATATACCCAATGTCGCAATACACCACACTACTTTATCAAATTCCCTTTTTAGGTAAGCCGAATGAGATAAAGGCGCTCCTTTATCAGACACGACTTTCACACCCAGCAAATATCTGGATAACGATGTACCTAATAACTTTAAGCACAACCAGTGATAACCGAGATAGACCCCGATGAAAACCAAAAGTAACATGACATAGATAGCCAGTAACACGGGTAACGCTACTGAATCCGTTAGTGATACAGAAACTCCGGAGCCCTTGCCAAGATAAGCAATGACTCCGAGGTAAAGACCTGAGCCGAGTTCGGCAAAGATCTTTACAACAGCGAGGTCAATAATAAATGTCCCCGCGCGTCGGTATTTGAACTTAAAGTCCATTATCGGCCCAGACGTGAGTTAATCTGTGCTTTGTAAGTTGCAGCTTGTGCACCGTAGATAGCCTGGATACCAGTATCACCAACTTTAACCAGACCTTTAGCGCCAAGTTGTTGAGTCCAGTAGTTATTGTCTTTAACCAAGGCACCATCTTTAACAGTAATACGTAGACGAGTGATACATGCATCAACGTCCACCAAGTTATCTGCACCACCAAGTGCTTCAATCATTTGGTCAACAATAGCATTGTCACCAGCTGCGCCAGCTGCTTTTGCTGCATGGTAATCTTTCTTAGTTACAACAGCAACGTCACTACCTTTACGGCCTGGAGTTTTAATGTCGAACTTAACGATGTACCAACGGAATAGGAAGAAGTATAGGAATGCGTATACCACACCTACAGCAATGATGTAATACCAATGGTTATCAACGCCAGTCACACCCGGCAAAATACCGA
The DNA here is from genome assembly GCF_003856525.1 of Vibrio viridaestus. GTDB lineage: Bacteria > Pseudomonadota > Gammaproteobacteria > Enterobacterales > Vibrionaceae > Vibrio > Vibrio viridaestus. The sequence continues at coordinate 542,327 of NZ_RJVQ01000002.1, read as the reverse complement.
ATAGAGAGTAATCGATGAAGCCACCAGAGAAAGTCATACCAACTTTAACACCCAACATATCCATTAGCATGAAACAGATACCAGCCAATGGAACGTGAATGAAGTAGTAAAGAGCTGGAGCTAGGAATAGGAATGTAAATTCAATTGGCTCAGTAATACCTGTCAAGAACGCAGTTAGAGCAACAGAGAATAACAGACCACCAGCAGCCGCTTTATTTTCTTTGTCTGCAAGAGTGTACATAGCGTACGCAGCAGCAGGTAGACCGAACATCATGAATGAGAACTTACCAGTCATGAAGTTAGTTGAAGTAAAGTGTGAGAAATCACCGCTTGCTAGAGAAGCAAAGAAGATGTTCTGTGTACCTTTAACGACTTCACCAGCGATAGTTGCCGTTCCACCAATTTCTGTCTGCCACAATGGTAGGTAGAATACGTGGTGTAGACCTACAGGGATTAGTGAACGTTCAATAATACCAAATAGGAATGAAGCAACATAACCGTGGCCGCTTGCAGTCAATTCACCAAGAGCGTGACCGATAGCACCGAAGCCTGCACCAAAGAAAGGCCAGATAAAGGTTAATACAATACCGTAGAACAACGCAGCAAATGCACTGATGATAGGCACAAAACGAGCACCACCGAAGAAACCAAGGTAGTCAGGTAGTTTCGCATCATGGTATTTGTTGTGCAGAATTACAGTGAATGCACCAGCAATGAGACCACCAAACACACCCATACTTAATGTATTAGTAATACCTAGAGTATTCGCTAAAACACCGTTGTAGTGTTCGCCCATCAGCACAACTGTACCGCCATCAATCATACCTGCAACCTGTAGCGTCTTTGCGATAGCTACGTTCATTACAAGGAATGAGATAAGAGCTGCTAGAGCCGCTGCACCTTTTTCAGTACGAGCGAAACCAACTGCAACAGCTAGTGCGAACATAACTGGCAAGTTAGCAAATACAATACCACCTGCAGCAGTCATAATTTGTAGGAAACTGTTGAGAACTGTGCCGTCTTGTAGAATACCAATATCGTATGCCGTTACCATTGTCGGGTTGGTAAAACTACCGCCGATCCCTAGCATGATACCTGCAGCAGGTAGCAATGCTATAGGTAACATAATTGATTGAGATAGCTTACTAAAAAAGCCTTTCATTATATGCTCCTGATTAAGTTTTATTATTACTATTTATATGCACTAAGTAGCTCACCCCCACAGCGTCATACTTAGCGTGAAATGGTTAATACCATAAGTGGCATTATATTTTTCGGCTCTAAATATATATTGACCCCCCTCAAGATTTCTATAGCGATTAAAATTTTAGTTCTAAAATTAAATCTAGATCACAGTAGAAAAAGGGGATAAAAAGCGCCCAAACAAAACATAACACTCTGATTTTTATTTTATTTTCCCAAAACAAATCTAATTTTTCTTTAAAAATAAAACCCAAGGTATGTTAGTAATGTAATATTTTTTTTATTTTTGTTAACAAAGACCACTTTCATCCAATAACCAATTGAAATAAAAGAAAATTAACAAAATACATTCTCTTGCAAACAAACTTACTTACGTAAAATCCATGTCAGGAAAAGAGATCATATTTTTTCTTTTAAAAAAAGCTTACGGAAATTTTTAGTTGTTTGTTCTGCAACTTGCTGAATAGAGATGCCTTTCAACTGCGCAATATATGCAGCAACTTCGACAACGTATCCCGGTTGGTTCTGTTTGCCTCTGTGAGGGACTGGAGCAAGATAAGGTGAATCCGTCTCGATCAGTAATCTATCTAACGGCAGTTGCTTAACGACTTCTTTTAACTCAGTTGCCTGTTTAAATGTGACTATTCCAGAGATCGATATATAAAATCCTAAATCCATTGCAGCTTCAGCAAACGTCATATCCTCCGTAAAACAGTGGATAACGCCCCCACACTTTTCTGCGTGGCCATTACGCAGGATATCGAGAGTGTCTTGTCGAGCATTTCTGGTATGAATGATAAGTGGCTTATCAACATCGACTGCGACTGAAACCTGCTGATCAAAGCGTAGTCTCTGTAATTCAGCGGTTTCTGGTTGATAATGGTAATCAAGTCCGGTCTCACCAACAGCGACTACCTTGGGCAAGTTACAATATTGGCGAAACGTATCAAGAGCAAAAGCGCTCTCAACATCAAGTGGATGGATACCACATGAAGCAGAAACATTGTCGAAAGGTTCAATCAACTTCATCATTGAAGGAAAAGCATCTAAGGTGACGCCAACAGATAGAATATGCTCGACATTCACGTCTCGTGCTTTTTGAATTACATCAGCAACGCTGTTGTGTAATTCTGTATAATCTAATTTGTCTAGATGACAATGGGAGTCTATAAACATGGATCCTCAATAAAATCTAATAACCAATTGGTAACTAATAATTCATCGTTTAATCCGGACTGCGTTGTTAGCTGATTAATGAGCTCAACTAACGCCTTTAGTTGTTTATGCACTAAAGCATAAGACACTTTATCGGCAATTTCCTGACTACTGGGAGTATAGTCAGGCATATTCACGTTCTGGTGGATTTTTAATGAATCACTCAAGCAATACCATAGCCAAGTTAAGTGTTTGATAGCGTCAGATTTAATCGTGTTTACTAGCGGTAATAACTGAGCAACTGGCTGGCTAATAAACGAACAAAAACTCTGTTCAAGAGAAGTAAAAGAACCCAATTCATCCTGCTGCATAAACGCCAAAGCGTCCAAAGGTGAGTAATTATTGATTTTTATGACGTAGCCTGGCATATCAGGATAGCCTTTCTCAGACAACCAAATTAAAGAGGCTTCTCTAACAGGATTTGTAACCGTGACTTTGCGACATCGACTGCGAATAGTCGGTAATACACGATTCGATTGCTCACTGACTAGGATAAAACAGCATTTTTCCGCTGGCTCTTCCAATGTTTTTAATAAAGCGTTTGCGGCTGACTCATTCAGCTGCTCAGCAAGAGAAACTAAAATGACACGTAATCCGCCAAGCTGCGATGATTCAACTGCAACTTTATTCGCCGCCCTGATCTGATCGACAGTAATCAATTTACCGACTTTTTCTGGCTTTATGACATGATAATCAGGATGCGATTGTGCATCAAATAACTGACAGCTATGACAAAACCCACAAGCTTCATGGCCATTTTTACACAGTAGACCCTTTGCCATTTGTTCAACTAACACATCTGCGCCACAGCCTTTATCAGTCACTAGCAGGGTTGAAGAGGACAGATGATCATTGTTTAGCGTATTAAGCCACTGATTCCACGCAGGTAATAACCAAGGTAACATTGACGTATTCCTTATGGCTGATTGCTCAACCAGTGAGTCAGAGCCGCTATGATATCTCTCGTTACGTTCTCTAATGGTTGTTGTGCATTGATAATCGCAACACTTTCATCTTTCTTGGCGATAGCAAGATAAGCATCTCTTGTCCTCTCGAAAAAACTTAAGTCCATCTTTTCAATACGATCTAATTCTCCACGGCCTCTTGCTCGTTCTAAACCGATTTTAGGATCAATATCCATGTACAACGTAAAATCAGGTTTAAATCCCTTTAGTGTAATATCTCGCAGTGCATGCATTACATGAGCATCAATACCTCGACCACCACCTTGGTAAGCCTGTGATGACATATCATGTCTATCTCCGACAACCCAGTGGCCATTTTGCAAAGCAGGTTTGATTATGGTCTCAACTAACTGTACTCTAGCAGCATACATAAGAAGTAACTCTGTTGTGTCCTGAAGAATCTCGCCTTCATGCTCATGTTTAACCAACTCTCGCATTTTTTCCGCAAGTACCGTTCCACCAGGTTCCCTAGTCTGCTCTAAGTCTTTTATGCCATGCTGTTTGAGCACATTTACAACGGTCTGAATAGCAGTGCTTTTTCCTGCTCCCTCAAGTCCTTCAACGACAATAAATTTTGCTTTCATTACGTATCAATTCTGTTTTAGTTGTTTAAGATAACGCCGCACTGCACGATTGTGTTCTACTAATGTTTTCGAAAACACATGCCCCCCTTTACCACTCGCAACAAAATAAAGGTATTTCGTATCATCCGGCTGTAGAGCTGCCTCTATAGATTTTGTTCCTGGCATTGCAATAGGCGTGGGTGGCAAGCCATTAATGACATAAGTATTGTAAGGCGTTCTTGTCGATAAATCTCGCTTCCTTATATTGCCATCGTATTTATCTCCCATGCCGTAAATAACGGTAGGGTCAGTCTGTAATCGCATCCCTCGTTTCAACCGATTAACAAAAACGGAGGCGACCTGCCTTCTCTCACTCTCTATCGCGGTTTCTTTTTCAATGATAGAAGCAAGAGTTAATGCTTCATAAGGTGTTTTCAAAGGGAGTCCTTCCTGCCTGTTCTCCCAAGCCTTATTTAATATGATCTCGAGCTTTTTATGTGCTCTGCGTAAAATATCAATATCTTTAGTTCCAGAGGTAAAATTGTAAGTTTCAGCTAAAAACAGCCCTTCCAATTTTTTATGCTCTATTCCAAGAGCTGAGGCGATATCATCCTCACTCATATTACCGAGAGTGTGCTTAATTCCAGAGGTGTCAGACAAAGCTTTACGCCATTCAGAGAATCGACTTCCTTCGACAAAAGTAATCGAAAACTGATATTCCTGGCCATCGACCATCTTGATGAGGGCCGCTTTAAGTGACTCCCCAGCGGCTAATTGATAAGTACCCGCTTTAATTCTGGATAATGATGGCTCAACGTGATGGAGAAAACGCGCAACCCATGACGATTCTATCCACTGGTGACTCTCTAACTGGGAAAGCACCGACTGCATTGATGAGCCCCTTTTGACATCGATTAATTGATTCTCTTTAATCTTTAGAGGCTGACCTACAAACTGCTCTACAGATGAATCTAAAAATGCTTTACCAGCACTCACCAAGATGACAACAGCGACGAATGCTACAATAAATAACTTCTTTATCACGTTAAAACCCGTTTTTGTAAGTATTTTGTAGTTTTACCAATGGTAAACTTTTGATTTTCAATTGCTTTAACAGGTGCAATACCAAGGAGGGCGTTACAGATAAACACTTCTTTCGCCGCGAATAAGTCATCTAGAACGTAGCTGCTTTCAACCACACGTAAAGAATGCTGAGACGAGAGCTCAAGAATTTTATGCCTCATAACACCAGCCACACCGGACTGATGTAATTGAGGGGTATAAAGAGTGTCATCGCTGACCCAGAAAATATTCGCCATAGACGCTTCTATGACATGACCGGAGATATCCAAAACAACACCATCTGTCGCCTGCTTTTGTTCTAACTCATTTTTAATCAAAACCTGCTCGAGGCGATTATTATGTTTCATGCCGGCAAGTAATGGGTTAATACCGAGACGGGTATCACAGACGATCAAATCAATGCCGTTCTGCTGCCAATCTCCATAGTGTTCCGGATAGAGAAAACGACTTAGAGTAACTGAGGGTTGCGATATACCTTTAGGGCTGTAGCCTCTGCCACCTTTGCCCCGACTGATATGCAGTTTAACTCCTGCCTTGTCATCAGGTAGTGCAATATCGCTGATCCATGTCAGGACTTGCTTCCAGTCTGGTGGCGTAATGGCTAAACGAGTTAATGAGGACTGTAAACGCTTAAGGTGGTAATCCCACAATTGCGGATATCCATTACGTGTCAAGATTGTCGAAAAACAACCATCACCGTATTGAAAAGAGCGATCTGAAGTCGATACAGATTCTGCTAATTGTCCGTTAATCCAAAACATATCAGTATACCTGTAAAAAGAAACGGCTTAATGCTACGCACTAAGCCGTTTATAGACAAGTCTCAACTCTGTCAGATAACTATATTTTCTTGAAGATCAGTGAACCATTTGTACCACCGAACCCAAATGAGTTACAGATGGCATATTCCATACCTTCCACTTTACGTGCAGTATGAGGAACAAGATCAACATCGATGTCATCTTCAGGATTATCAAGGTTTATCGTTGGTGGAACCATTTGATCAACCAAAGACATTATCGTGATAATCGCCTCAACAGAACCAGCAGCACCAAGAAGGTGACCAGTCATTGATTTAGTCGAAGATACCAGAACTTGCTTCGCTCCAGCTTCACCAAGGGCACGTTTAATACCTTTTAGTTCAGCGATATCACCTGCTGGAGTCGATGTTCCGTGAGCGTTTACATAGCCAATTTGAGTACCCTCAACCTTAGCATCACGCATAGCCGCTTCCATTGCTAGAGCGCCACCAGAACCATCTTCACTTGGAGATGTCATGTGATAAGCATCGCCAGACATTCCAAAACCAACAAGCTCAGCATAAATTTTTGCGCCACGCGCTTTTGCATGTTCGTACTCTTCAAGAACGATCACACCTGCACCATCACCTAGAACGAAACCATCACGGTCTTTATCCCAAGGACGAGAAGCTTTTTGAGGTTCATCATTACGAGTCGACAGCGCTTTGGCAGCACCGAATCCAGCAATACCCAATGGAGTTGATGCTTTTTCTGCACCACCTGCAACCATTGCATCGGCATCACCATAGGCGATCATACGCGCAGCATGACCAATGTTATGCAGACCAGTTGTACACGCTGTTGAAATAGCAATGTTTGGTCCACGAAGTCCACGCATAATAGATAAGTTACCCGCAACCATATTTACGATAGTTGAAGGAACGAAGAATGGGCTAACTTTGCGAGGACCCTTCTCAACTAATGCTTGATGACCTTTCTCGATGAGATCCAGACCACCAATACCAGAACCTATTGCAACACCAACTCGGGGTGCATTTTCTTCTGTAATCTCAAGACCAGAATCATCTAGGGCTTGAATGCCAGCTGCGATACCGTACTGGATAAACAAATCCATTTTACGAGCATCTTTTTTTGACATGTACTCTTCGCAATTAAAGTCTTTGACTAAACCTGCGAAACGAGTTGAAAAATTACTGGTATCAAAGTGTTCGATATTACAGATACCACTTTGACCTTCTAGCAGGGCTTTCCACGAAGATTCTACTGTGTTGCCAACTGGTGACAACATTCCCATGCCAGTGACAACGACACGACGCTTGGACACAATCATTTCTCCGGAATTGTACAATTCTTATGAGAGGGGTAGATGATGATTAAGTAAAAACTCAGGCGGTCAGAAGACCGCCTGGAGAGATAGATTACTGAGCGCTATTTACGTAGTCGATCGCAGCTTGAACAGTAGTGATCTTCTCTGCTTCTTCATCAGGAATCTCAGTGTCGAATTCTTCTTCAAGAGCCATAACTAGCTCTACAGTGTCTAGAGAATCAGCACCTAGGTCTTCAACGAAAGAAGCTTCGTTTTTAACTTCAGCTTCGTCTACACCTAGCTGTTCAACAATGATTTTCTTTACGCGTTCTTCGATGTTGCTCATTTTTTCTTTTCCTTTACAGATTTCGCTCTATGCGATGTTTCCGTAGTTTATTAGAACTAGGGAAAGTTGCAAGAGGGTCATCGCTGGTCAAACCACAAAATTGACGATTTTAACCGAAATTCTGACCATAATTGACTTAAATCATGCACAAAAGTTGCGCACTCAGTGATTTTTTTAGCGAAAAGGTTAAAAACATAAATTTTTTAATCTTTTCAAAAAAACACTATACCATGTACATACCACCGTTGACGTGTAACGTTTCACCAGTAATATATGCAGCTTCCGGAGAAGCTAAAAATGCGACTGCTGATGCAATTTCGCGAGGATCACCCAAGCGACCAGCTGGAACTTGTGCAAGTGTAGCAGCTCTTTGGTCATCATTCAGTGCTTTTGTCATATCAGTTTCAATAAATCCAGGCGCAACAGTATTTACTGTGACACCGCGTGAAGCAACTTCACGAGCCATTGATTTTGTGAAACCAATTACTCCAGCCTTAGCTGCTGAGTAATTTGCTTGTCCTGCATTGCCCATAGTACCAACAACAGAACCAATGTTGATGATACGACCAGCACGTTTTTTCATCATACCACGCAGAACGGCCTTAGATAGGCGGAAAATCGATGTTAAATTAGTATCTAGAATATCCAGCCACTCATCGTCTTTCATGCGCATTAGCAGGTTATCACGAGTGATCCCAGCATTATTGACCAAAATATCTATGGCACCAAATTCGTCATTAATTGACTTAAGTACAGCATCAATAGATTCAACATCAGTGACATTTAACGCTAAACCTTTACCGTTTGAGCCTAAATATTCACTGATAGCAGTAGCACCACTTTCACTTGTCGCAGTACCAATAACTTTCGCACCACGCTCAACCAAGAGTTCAGCGATAGCTCGACCAATACCACGACTCGCGCCAGTCACTAAAGCAACTTTACCTTCTAGATTCATGAAATTACTCATGTTTCCCTTTCCTGTTATGACTTGACTACTTCAAATGATGCCGAATCATTTACGGCAGCAGCATCAAGTGCTTTTACGATACGTTTTGCTAGGCCAGTGAGTACTTTACCTGGTCCAACTTCAATAAGTTTTTCTACGCCTTGTTCATGCATTTTCTGCACGCCTTCGGTCCAACGCACTGGGCTATATAGCTGACGAACGAGTGCATTTTTAATATTTTCAGGCGATGTCTCAGCGATAACATCTACGTTATTGATAACGGGAATCGCTGGGGAATTGAATTCAATCTCTTTTAGTGCTTCAGCTAACTTATCTGCAGCTGGCTTCATGAGAGCACAGTGAGAAGGTACCGATACAGGTAATGGAAGCGCACGTTTAGCACCCGCTTCTTTACACAAAGCACCAGCTCTTTCAACTGCCTCTTTGTTTCCCGCAATCACAACTTGTCCTGGAGAGTTAAAGTTTACCGGTGATACAACCTGACCTTCAGCCGCTTGCTCACAAGCGGCCGCAATAGCTGCATCATCCAGACCGATAATTGCATACATCGCACCAGTACCTGCAGGTACTGCCTTTTGCATTAACTGACCACGCAACTCAACGAGTTTAATCGCCTGTTTAAAATCAATAACACCAGCACAAACCAATGCTGAATATTCACCCAGACTGTGTCCCGCAAGAACCGCAGGTTGTTCTAGTCCTTGTTCCTGCCATACTCGCCAAATAGCGACAGAAGCAGCCAAAAGGGCCGGTTGAGTACGGAATGTTTCATTCAAATCTTCAACAGGACCATTTTGAACTAAGTTCCACAAATCATAGCCAAGGACACTTGATGCCTCTGCAAATGTGTCTTTTACTGTATTAAACTGTTCACCCAGTTCTGCAAGCATCCCCACTGATTGAGAACCTTGCCCTGGAAATACAATAGCAAATTTGCTCATTATAAATTTTCCTAGTTTAGAAATTAACTATGCAAGGTAAACCTATCTAATCACCCTGCCAATATAATTAGTTTTTAAAATTTGATAAGAGCAGAACCCCAAGTGAATCCACCACCGAACGCTTCAAGTAGCAAAGTCTGCCCTCTTTGAACTCGGCCATCACGTACCGCTTCGTCTAGTGCACTTGGAACTGACGCAGCAGATGTATTACCGTGACGATCGAGTGTAACCACGACTTGATCCATTGGCATAGACAGCTTCTTTGCGGTCGCGGATATAATGCGCAGGTTTGCCTGATGTGGCACAAGCCAGTCTAGCTCCGATTTATCCATATTATTCGCAGCAAGCGTATCTTTTACCAAGCGAGCTAACTGGGTGACAGCAACTTTGAATACTTCATTTCCAGCCATATGAAGCCACTTATCTGGTGCGTCACCGTTCTCAGGTACTTCCAAACTAAGTAGTGGGCCATGTTCGCCATCAGAGTATATATGAGTCGACAGGATACCAGGCTCTTCACTTGCGCCCACAACTACGGCGCCAGCGCCGTCACCAAATAGGATAATCGTAGAACGGTCCTCAGGATCGCAGGTCCGAGACAGGGCATCCGCTCCGATAACTAAGATATTTTTACACATGCCAGATTTGATATGCTGGTCAGCAATAGAGAGACCGAACATAAATCCAGAACATGCCGCTGCCACATCAAACGCAGGGCACCCTTTGATACCAAGCTTGGCCTGAACCTGACAAGCTGATGATGGGAAGGTATGGCTACCGCTAGTGGTAGCAACAATAATCATGTCGATATCAGATGCATCAATACCAGACATCTCGAGCGCTTTTTCAGCCGCATAGAATGCCATCGTCGCAACTGACTCGTCATCAGCAGCAATGCGTCGTTCTTTTATACCAGTCCTCGTGACAATCCACTCATCACTCGTCTCTACCATTTTCTCTAAATCAGCGTTGGTACGCACATGAGATGGCAGGTAGCTGCCTGTTCCTAAAATTTTGCTAAACATGAAGACTAATAATGCCTCTCGAGTAAAACCGCTTCTAACCGATCGCTGATACGACTAGGTACTTGTCTATTTATTTCATGTACCGCTTCTCCAATCGCATTGACGACAGCAGATACATCAGCTCTTCCATGGCTTTTTACAACAATACCGCGCAATCCTAACAAACTTGCGCCATTATACTGGTCGGGGTTCAGTGTTTTTAATTCCGTAAACAGATCAGCAAATAGTTTTTTTGCAATCCAACCTTTTAGTGATGAGCCAAACATTTTTCCTTTTAGCTTATCAATAAAAAGCTGAGCGGTCCCTTCGCAAGACTTCAGACACACATTGCCAACAAAACCATCGCAGACAATGACATCCGCCACATCATTTAGTAGCTGATTTCCTTCAACATTTCCAATAAAATCAATCGATGATGTCTGTTTTAGCATCTCAGCGCAACGTTTTACCTGATCGTTACCCTTAATTTCTTCTTCACCAATATTAAGTATGGCAATGCGAGGCTGGCGGTCAATATGCTGTTCCGCTAAAGCACTACCCATTACGGCGAACTGAAACAATGAGTCTGCATTACTTGAAACATTCGCACCTAAGTCAAGCATCCATGTTTTCTGACCAGACATTGTTGGCAACGCAGTGACTAACGCTGGGCGATCAATTCCTGGTAATAATTTTAGACGAAAACAAGACAACGCCATTAAAGCACCGGTATTTCCCCCACTAACACAAGCTTGGGCCTCTCCACTTGCAACCATATCAATCGCAATCCCCATCGAACTCTTGAGTCGATGACGAATAGCCAAAGAGGGTTTCTCGGAGTTAGAGATAACTTGATCACTATGTTCGATCCTCAACCGAGTATCGTCAGAGTAACCTAATAAAGACAACTGTTGGGTGATATCGTTCCGATCACCGGTGATAATCACTTTAAGCTCTGGGAAATGCGACAGTGCCTGCACGGCGGCAGGCACTGTGACGCGAGGACCAAAATCCCCGCCCATTGCATCAAGTGCAACGGTTAAATTATGCAAAGGTCAACCTTACTTGTTGATAACCTTTTTGCCACGGTAATAACCGTCAGCAGTCACGTTGTGACGTAGATGAGTTTCACCTGAAGTCGCATCTACAGAAAGAGCTGCAGTTGTTAGCGCATCATGTGAACGACGCATACCACGCTTAGAACGTGTTTTACGGTTTTGTTGTACGGCCATGGACCCTACTCCTATTTATGTGTTAATGCTTAAGAATCTGACTGATTCTTTAGGCTCTTTAAAACATCAAATGGATTTGGCTTTGTCTCCTCGACTTCGTCGGGAAGGTCACCAAACACCATATTATCCGAATTAACGCTACAATCCGCATCATCGTGCATTGCTACTTGAGGCAAGTTTATGATGAACTCATCTTCAACAAGTTGAATAAGGTCGATTTCTCCATACTCATTCCGATCTACCAAATCGTACTCTTCTGGGATCTGTTCTTCACTATTACTTCCCACCACAGGAGTATAAGTGAAGTCAACTTCACACGTATGTGCAAACACCTCATTACAACGCTGACAGACTAAATCCACTTCAATGTTAGCTTTACCAGAGATAACAATGAGTTTTTGTTCATCAATCTCAAATGACAATGAGACTTCTGCGTCGCGTTTAACGCCTGCGACTGATTCCATTAAACGCTTAAAAAGACTGATTTGGATGATACCATCATAATCTAGTTTTTTCTGAGCGGCTTTTAACGGATCAACCGTCCGCGGTATTTTTACCTTTTGCATAGGGCGCGAATATTATCTTCCAAATCAAATTTAGTCAAAGAAAAAGGACAAAAAGTTAAACTTTTTTCCTTTCATGGCTTAAAAACTATGAAGCTGACAATATTATCGTATAACCTAAATGGAATTAGCTACAACTATTCAAGAAAAAATGAAAAATCCTCAACTTGTTCTCGCGTCAACCTCCCCTTTTCGCCGAGAGATATTGGAAAAGCTCTCCATCGCTTTTATTACTGAAGCACCGAATTGTGATGAGACACCTTTAGCAAATGAATCGCCACTCGCGCTGGTTGAACGCCTAGCGATCACGAAAGCGAAATCCTGTCACAGCGATACACCAAGTTTGATTATCGGATCGGATCAAGTGTGTGTGGTCGATAGCAAAATCATAGGCAAACCGCACTCGCGCGACAAGGCAATAGAGCAACTCAATGCTCAGAATGGTCGTTCTATTACTTTTCTTACAGGACTCGCTTTGTATAACAGTGTTACAGGTAATATCCAAAGTTCGGTAGAATCATACACTGTCCACTTTCGGCTTCTCTCAGCCCAACAAATAGAAGCCTACGTCGATAAAGAACAACCTTTCTCTTGTGCTGGAAGTTTTAAAAGCGAAGGGCTGGGAGTTTCGCTATTTAAGAGAATGGAAGGCGATGACCCAAATACCCTTATAGGATTGCCGTTAATTAAATTAATCGACTTTTTGGCCAACGAGGGTATTCAGGTTTTATCTTAAACATTAAGATTTGGACTTTCTCATTCCTCGAAGCGTTGATTCGAGGATATCATCCATTGGCGCTTCTATTTCCATCCACTCTTCGCTGCCTGGATGGGTGAATCGAATGTGTGCAGCGTGAAGAAAAAGTCTGTTTAAGCCAAACTTTGCAGTGTAGGCATCAAACCGTCGATCGCCATAGCGATCATCCCATGCGATTGGATGACCAGCATACTGGGTATGTACCCGTATTTGGTGAGTTCTACCCGTAATAGGACTTGCTTGGATCAATGTGGCATCAGCAAACGCTTCCATTATTTTAAAACGAGTTTCAGAGGGTTTTCCATTTGGGTTCACTCTAACAATGCTGTTCACTTCGTTTTTCTGCAGAGGCGCATTTATCTTGACACAACTTTTCTTCCAGCTCCCCATCACTAACGCAAAGTAGTATTTCTGTACGGTTTTTTCGCGAAACTGAGCCTGTAAATGGCGTAACGCAGAACGCTTTTTTGCAATCAAAAGAATACCGGATGTGTCTCTATCAATTCGATGTACTAATTCAAGGAAACGCGCTTCCGGTCTTAGCGCTCTTAACCCTTCAATTGCACCGAATTTAAGACCGCTACCGCCATGAACCGCCGTTCCTGAAGGCTTATTCAGCACCAACATATGATCATCTTCAAACAGGATACAGTCCTGTAACTCTGCGACCTTTGCAAGCTTAGCGCTTACAGGGGCTGACTCATTTTGTGAAGACTCTGCGATTGTCACTGGAGGAATACGAACGACATCTCCGGCTGCTATTTTATATTCAGCTTTAACCCTCTTTTTATTCACTCGTACCTCACCTTTACGAAGGATACGATAGACAACGCTTTTGGGAATCGACTTCAGGCGATTACGCAAAAAATTATCAATGCGCTGGCCGGCCATATCGTCATCTATTTCAACAAACTGAACTTGGGTTTTTATTTCACTCATGAGGTATTGTGTACATAAATTAGGAAGAATTACGTTTGTCACGTTAACACGTCAAAAATCAGACATCGTTCAACTGACTAAAAACACTATTTTCGCATTGTCCGTCACTGAATGATAGATATTCGCTGATATTTTATAGTTGGCACTTAACTAAGGAATCGATGAATGATAATAAAACAATTAATTAGGTGTTAATATCCCTCCAATTCAACGACAATGAACACTATATTTTTGCAAAGCAGATTGCTGAATTTGAGCACCACTGCTATAGTTCATATCTGCAGTAATAGCATTGGTGGCGATTTAATCTTAGCCGCTGTGTTTTTGAGCAAATTGTGAGTAGAACGGCGTATTGTTATGCAGCAAATGGCGTAAGACATAACAGTGACACACACCTTCTTGTTGCTCTACTCATGCTTTCATGTTGAGTAATTACCGCGTTAAGAGCGGATCACAGGTTGTAGTCTACCTGTGAATACTGTCGTGCCCTCAGAGCATCCCTTCCAGCCGGGAGGCTGCATAAATAAAGCCATGGGATCAGGCACCATGAAAATATAAGCGACAAGAAAAATAAACAAAAGCAAAGAACTATAACGAGACTTTTAAATGAAAAGAATGTTAATAAACGCAACTCAAAAAGAAGAGATGCGTGTTGCGTTGGTCGACGGCCAGCGTCTTTTCGATCTAGATATCGAAAGCCCCGGGCATGAATCGAAGAAAGCCAATATTTATAAAGGTCGAATCACAAGAGTTGAGCCAAGCTTGGAAGCAGCATTTGTTGATTACGGCGCAGAAAGACATGGTTTTCTACCTCTAAAGGAAGTAGCAAAAGAGTACTTTCCAGACGGATACACTTATCAGGGACGTCCAAGCATCAAGGAAGTTCTTAGTGAAGGTCAAGAGGTTATTGTCCAAGTTGAAAAAGAAGAGCGTGGCAGCAAAGGTGCCGCTTTAACAACGTTTATTTCATTGGCAGGAAGCTATCTTGTTTTAATGCCAAACAATCCTCGTGCTGGCGGTATTTCTCGCCGAATCGAAGGTGATGAAAGAACCGAATTAAAGGAGGCTTTGAGTACATTAGTCCTCCCTCAGGGAATGGGACTGATTGTACGTACAGCTGGTGTTGGTAAAAGTGCTGAAGAGCTTGAGTGGGACTTAAATGTTCTTTTGAACCACTGGAGCGCTATCAAGCAAGCTTCTGATTCAAACCCAGCACCTTTCTTGATCCACCAGGAAAGTAACGTCATCGTACGTGCCATTCGTGACTATCTACGCCGCGATATTGGCGAAATTCTTATCGATAGTAATACTATCTACGAACGTGCTTTAGAGCACATCAAACTTGTTCGTCCTGACTTTGTTTCTCGTGTCAAAAAATACGATGGCGAAGTTCCTCTGTTTAGCCACTATCAGATCGAAAGTCAGATCGAGTCAGCATTTCAACGTGAAGTTAGACTACCATCAGGCGGTTCTATTGTTATAGACCCTACTGAAGCGCTAACCTCAATTGATATTAACTCTGCCCGTGCAACAAAAGGCGGAGATATAGAAGAAACAGCACTCAACACCAACCTCGAAGCGGCCGATGAAATTGCCCGACAATTGCGTTTACGTGACTTGGGTGGTTTGGTTGTTATCGACTTCATCGATATGACTCCTGTGCGTCACCAGAGAGAAGTGGAAAATCGTCTTCGTGAAGCCGTTCGTGTTGACAGAGCTCGAGTACAAATTGGCCGTATTTCTCGCTTTGGTCTTTTAGAGATGTCCAGACAACGTCTGAGTCCATCTCTTGCAGAAGCAAGCCATCATATTTGTCCACGCTGTTCTGGTACTGGTGTGGTTCGTGATAATGAATCTCTGGCATTGTCTGTTCTTCGTCTAGTTGAAGAAGAAGCATTAAAAGATAACACATCGCAAGTCCTTGCAGTTGTACCTGTGCCAATAGCATCTTATCTACTGAATGAAAAAAGACGCTCAATTAATCATATTGAACGTATTCAGGAAGTGAAGATCACTATCGTACCAAACTCAGATATGGAAACTCCGCATTTCGACGTTATCCGTATTCGTGAAGGTGAAGAGCAAGATTTGTTGTCTTACTTGATTCCTAAAAAGCTAGAAGCAATGCGCGAAGCTGAGCTGGAAGAAAAAGAAGCAGACTACAAACCTCGTCGACTTGAAGAACCCGTTCTTAAGGGCTTCTCATCACCAACATCAGCGCCTCAACCAGCGCCAGTAAAAGCGGAAAAAGTTGAGTCTGTTGAAGAGAGCAAACCTAGTTTAGTTTCTCGCTTCTTCAAAGCACTAGGCAGTATTTTCTCGGATTCTTCAGACGATACAAGCAAAGCGCCTAAAGAGCAGGAAACAGAAAATAAACAACAAGACGATAATCGCTCAAATCAGCGTAATAACAAACGTCGTCAAGGAAAGCCAGATCAGCGTAAGCGGAAACCAGGCGAAAATAGTAACCGTCGTAACACTAAGCCTGCCGAGAAAGCCCCTGCACCTTCCGACAAAGAGCTTAATAACGCTAATACAGCAAATAAATCTCAGGAAGAGCGTAAACCTAAACAACGCAAGAACAATAGACAGGACCGTCGTAATAAAAATGATAACCCTCGTAACAATGAGCTTGCAGAACAAGGACAGAAGTTAGCGACAGAAGCAAGAGAAGAGCAATCGTCAGCAACAGAACAGTCTACAGAAACAAATCAACGTACTAAGACTGTTAAGCAACGTCGCGAGCGTAGAAAGCTAACTAAGCAGGTTCGAGTGAATCACGATGATGCACTTGAAACCGACTCAGTTGCGGAAGAGAATATTACTGAGAATAACGATTTTAAACAAAACGTTATCACTCCGTCTCAGTCAGTTGATAATCCATCTCCGGCTCAAGTAAACGTTGAAAGTGGTAATGAGCAGGATGATAAGGCTTCTGAAGATAAGCCTCAACAACGTCGTTCTCGCCGCTCACCACGCCACTTGAGAGCCAATGGACAAAGACGTAGACGTGGACGTGATCGTAGACCTAACCCATTCCGTTTAAGAAAAGGAGGGGTAGCTTCTCCTGAGATGGCTATGGGTAAAGTAATGCCTCGTTATGATTTACCTAAAAAGTACAACGAGCAGCCTAAGCCTGAGATTAAACCTGAGGTCAATGCGACTGAGGTAGTATCACTATCTCCTGCAGTTGGTGGTGTTTCACGCCCTGAGATGGCAATGGGTAAAATAATTATCCCTAGTCAAGCAGTTGTAGTTGAGACTACAGTAGAAGTAGCAAATGCTCCAAAAGAACAGCCAAAAGTTGAAGAAGCAATAGAGGCCGTACCAACAACTCCTGTTGTGGAAGAAGCTGTTGTCGTTACTGACGAAGCAGATCAGATGGACAGCACAGCACCATTAGATAGCAAAGACGCTGAAACACCTATTACTGCTAAAGGCCATGCTACCTCACCAATGACGAAAGCACCTGCTGTTGATGAAGTCAAAGAGATTATTATCAACGCCGCACCACAGAAAGACGTTCGATATGAAGGTCGTAGTGCGGGAGGGCAAGCAGCCACAAGTCAAGCTCAGGCTCAAATGACTAAACCAAGCTTGTTTTAATTCAATTAGTTAGCCTAAATTTAATAGCCCCTAAAATAGGGGCTATTTTTTTGTTTAGTTGAACTTCATCACGGAATTCGGTAGCATTCGCGTTTCTGACTGAAAATCGACCAATACACTACACCTTTTACTTAAACCATTTTTGCCTGTAGCCAGTATTGTTCTGCTTTCAATTCAAATTAATCCCCAATACTTGAGCTTATTATAGTCATGATCGAAAACTCAAAAATGTCTGTGAAGAATGATGTCCTATCAGGACTCACTGTTGCCTTAGCACTGGTTCCGGAAGCGGTCGCCTTTGCCTTCGTAGCTGGTGTAGATCCCATGGTGGGCCTATACGCAGCCTTTATCGTTGGTTTAATCACTTCTCTATTTGGTGGTCGACCAGGGATGATATCCGGCGCAACTGGCGCAATGGCCGTTGTAATGGTCAGTCTTGTTGCTACTCATGGTGTTGAATACCTGTTTGCAACGATCTTCTTTGCCGGTATTTTTCAGATATTAGCAGGTGTGTTCAAGCTAGGTAAATTTATCCGTATGGTTCCGCACCCTGTAATGATTGGGTTTGTGAATGGCTTAGCTATCGTTATCTTCCTTGCTCAGTTGGGGCAGTTTAAAGCGCCAACACTTGAAGGTACGCTTGCCTGGTTACCAAAGGGCGAAATGTTCTTAATGCTTGGCTTAGTCGCCCTGACGATGGCAATTATCCACTTTCTACCTAAGTTTACTAAAGCTGTTCCCTCTTCTCTTGCGGCGATAGTAACTGTTACCCTAATTGTCCAAGTATTCAATCTAGATACACGCACAGTTGTAGACTTCCTACGTACAATGGCAGGCAACGATTCCGCGACACTCGCGGGTGATTTACCTACATTCTCTATTCCTAGCGTGCCTTTTAACCTAGAAACATTAAAAATAATCCTGCCTTACGCAGTCATTCTTGCCGCAATTGGTCTTATCGAGTCACTATTAACATTGACCGTTCTTGACGAAATGACTAACTCTCGTGGTCAATCAAACCGAGAGTGTATGGGTCAGGGCCTTGCCAATATCACATGTTCTATGTTTGGAGCTATGGGCGGCTGTGCCATGATTGGCCAATCGATGATTAATGTAAACTCAGGCGGTAGAGGACGTTTGTCTGGCGTTGTAGCTGCTGTGATGCTGTTGGTATTCATACTATTCACGTCCTCCTTGATTGAGATGATTCCTTTAGCAGCCCTAGTCGGCGTTATGTTTATGGTGGTAATAGGAACATTCGAATGGGCGACGTTCAAACTCGCAAGAAAAGTACCTCGTAAAGACTTCTTTGTCATTCTGTTGGTTACTATCGTTACCGTCTTTACTGATTTGGCGATTGCCGTGTTTGTTGGCGTTATTGCTTCAGCGCTTATGTTTGCGTGGGATCATGCTAAGCATATTTCAGCAAAAACCGAAACCACAGAAAATGGTCAGAAGGTCTATCTAGTTCGTGGTCCTGTTTTCTTTGGCTCAACCAGTCACTTTTTGGAGTTGTTTGATGCCGAAAACGATCCAAATGATGTCATTATCGACTTTGGGCTATCACGAGTGGCTGATCACTCAGCAATTGATGCGATTGAAACGTTGGCTGAGCGCTATGCTGCGCTAGGCAAAACGTTACACTTACGCCATCTAAGTACAGACTGCCATGCCTTACTCAAGAAAGCTGGCAGCTTGATAGAAGTGAATGCAGACGAAGATCCTATTTATAAAGTCGCAACCGATGCCTTAGCAGGCTAAATTATCAATCTATGTCTATGAAAAAGCCGCTCTGGCGGCTTTTTTTATAGCTTTCTTCCTAAGCGTTTTTCTACCTGTTTTCGTTCCCAATTGGCACTAAACAAATTGAAAACCTCAAACGTACTTAACGCATGCGAAATAATACCAATGCCCCAACCTAGTGCTGGCCAAAAGGCCCATAAATAATCAGGATCAGTCGCTATGTTGATAATAAACAGCATTGCGATAACTACAACATACGTTAGTAGGTTGGTATAAAAGCTTTTTATTTCTCTCACCTTTTCGATGGCTGCGTTTTCTTGTGCTAGCTCTTTTTCATTCACGTTCATAGTTTCTGTACCCTGTAAGTCTGATAGTTGAACATCAAATGCAGCGGCAAGCGATTTCAAAGATTCAAGACTCGCAGTTTGTCCTCTTTCCAATCGTTGGATTGTCCGAATACTCAGTCCGGAAAACTCCGCTAACTGTTCCTGAGACCAACCTCTTTGCAGTCTAAATTTTCTTATCATCACAACCACTCCTTTTTACTGTGTATTGTTCAAACTTACTTAAAAACACCACCAGAGAACACGACACCACCCCGACATCAAGATGACAATAAAACAAAATCAATAAGTTATGGATAACCTAATGTTAAACCAGATTAAACCTAACTCGAATTAAAAGAAATAAAAAAGCCCCAACTTTCGTTGGGGCTTATCACTAAGCATTAACTTAATGGAGTCAAATTAAGCATCAGCTTTTGCTTTTTTTGCTTTAGGAGTAACGACTTTATCCGCTTCCTGATCCGCTTTTTTCTTGATAACAGTTGTACCTTCAACGTTTTCACCTTCAACGAAAGGTTTACCGTAGTAAGAAGCTAACAGAACTTCTTTTATTTCGCTGATTAGTGGGTAACGTGGGTTTGCACCAGTACATTGGTCATCAAACGCATCTACTGCAATTTGGTCAATCTTCGCTAGGAAGTCAGCTTCAGCTACGCCTGCATCACGAATTGATAGAGGAATATCTAACTCAACTTTTAGCGCTTCCAACCAGTTCAACAGATTCTCAATTTTTTGAGATGTACGGTCAGTTGGTTTTGCTAGTCCTAGTGATTCTGCAATTTCAGCATAACGACGACGAGCTTGAGGACGGTCATACTGAGAGAATGCAGTTTGTTTAGTTGGGTTATCATTCGCGTTATAGCGGATAACATTAGTCAGTAATAGAGCATTCGCTAAACCGTGAGGAATGTGGAAAGCATTACCGATTTTGTGTGCGATTGAGTGACATACACCCAAGAAAGAGTTCGCAAACGCAATACCAGCGATAGTCGCAGCATTGTGAACTTTTTCACGAGCGATTGGGTCTTTAGCACCATTTACATAGCTTGATGGTAAGTACGCTTTTAGAATTTTAAGCGCTTGTAAAGCTTGACCATCTGAGTATTCGTTCGCTAGAACTGACACATAAGCTTCTACAGCGTGAGTAACCGCATCATAACCACCGAACGCAGTTAGAGACTTAGGCATATTCATCACTAGGTTAGCATCGATGATAGCCATATTTGGAGTTAGCTCGTAATCCGCTAGAGGATATTTCGCACCAGTTTCGTCATCAGTCACAACCGCGAATGGAGTCACTTCAGAACCAGTACCAGAAGTAGTAGTAATACATACTAATTCTGCTTTTTCACCCATTTTAGGGAACTTGTAAATACGTTTACGGATATCCATAAAGCGCATTGCTAGTTCTTCAAAGTGAGTTTCTGGGTGCTCGTACATTACCCACATGATTTTCGCTGCATCCATTGGTGAACCACCACCTAGAGCAAGGATAACATCAGGC
Organism: Vibrio viridaestus; assembly: GCF_003856525.1. Classification (GTDB taxonomy): domain Bacteria; phylum Pseudomonadota; class Gammaproteobacteria; order Enterobacterales; family Vibrionaceae; genus Vibrio; species Vibrio viridaestus. Next base: position 521,282 of record NZ_RJVQ01000002.1, on the reverse strand, counting down.
TGGAATGCTTGCATTTGAGCTGCACCACGTTTAACGATTGATAATGTTGGGTCAGCTTCTACTTCGAAGAAAGTCTGAACTTCGATACCCTGCTCTTTAAGCAAGCGTTCAATATCTTCTGCATAACCATTGTTAAATAGGAAACGGTCAGTCACTAGGAATGCACGTTTTTTACCAGCTAAATCGCCTAGAGCAACTGGCAAGCTACCACGGCGGAAGTAGATTGATTTTGGAAGTTTATGCCACAACATGTTCTCAGCTCTCTTAGCAACAATTTTCTTGTTGATTAGGTGTTTAGGTCCTACGTTCTCAGAAATTGAGTTACCACCCCAAGAGCCACAACCTAATGTTAGAGAAGGTGCAACGTTGAAGTTATATAGGTCACCAATACCACCGTGAGTTGTTGGGATATTGATTAGAATACGAGCTGTTTTTAGTTTGTCACCAAAGTAGCGAATACGATCTGCATTCACATCTTGGTTAGTGTATAGACCTGAAGTATGACCGATACCACCGATCTCAACCATGTGAACAGCCTGCTCTACTGCATCTTCAAAATCATCTGCACAGAACATACCTAAAGTTGGAGAAAGTTTTTCGTGAGCGAAAGCATCGTCAGTGTGAACTTTTCCGTTTAGACCTTCACCAATTAGAACTTTAGTGTCTGCAGGAACAGTAACGCCTGCCATTTCTGCAATAGCAACTGCAGGTTGACCAACGATTTTTGCGTTTAGAGCGCCATCAATCAATAGAACTTTGCGTACTTTATCTGCTTCAGCTTTGCTTAGAACATAGCCTTTGTGTGAAGCGAAACGTTCTTTTACTTCTTGGTAAACATCTTTAACAACGATAACAGCCTGCTCTGAAGCACATACAACACCGTTATCAAATGTTTTAGACATAAGAACTGATGCTACTGCACGTTTTACGTCTGCAGTTTCATCAATCACAACAGGTACGTTACCCGCACCAACACCAATAGCTGGCTTACCTGATGAGTATGCAGCTTTAACCATGCCTGGGCCACCAGTAGCAAGGATAAGAGCGATATCGTCATGTTTCATTAAGGCATTTGATAGTTCAACTGAAGGTTGATCAATCCAACCAATAATGTCTTTTGGAGCACCCGCTGCAATAGCAGCTTCTAAAACCAGTTTAGCAGCATCATTTGTAGAGTTTTTCGCACGTGGGTGTGGCGAGAAAATAATACCGTTACGAGTTTTAAGTGAGATTAATGACTTAAAGATCGCAGTTGAAGTAGGGTTAGTTGTTGGAACAATACCACAGATAATACCTACAGGCTCAGCAATAGTCATAGTTCCCATGTTGTCATCTTCTTCAAGAATCCCACATGTTTTCTCATCTTTGTATTTGTTGTAGATGTACTCAGATGCGAAGTGGTTTTTGATTACCTTATCTTCCACAATACCCATGCCAGATTCCGCAACAGCTTGTTGTGCTAGAGGAATACGAGCTTGGTTTGCAGCAAGAGATGCTGCACGGAATATTTTGTCTACTTGCTCTTGAGAGTAAGTAGCAAATTCTGCTTGAGCCGCTTTAACACGAGCAACGAGAGCATCAAGTTCCGCCAAATTAGTTACAGGCATAATGAATCTCCTAAAATTAAAAAATTATTAAAAACTCTTTATTAAGGCTGCTGAAGGAAGATAAGGCTGAAAACTTAAATCTTATTTTCTACATACTTATTAAAAAGCTTTCATGGGTGCAGTATAGACGTTCACAAACCGAAAACATTGACTCAGATCAGTTATGAAAAATTAATTCAAAGACTACATTTCATTAACTTTAAAAAAACAACGTAAAGCATTGTTTATATAAGATAAAAATGGGATTCAAACCTAGAAGATAATTTTTTTCAGCATTCAAAATAATAGAACGTTTGTATCAAAATGTAACAAATTTACATCACCATTTTTTTAAAATGCATGTTAATCGCGATGTTCGTGCTACTAGTAGTATATTACTGCCTAAAAACAGGTGAATTCAACAACGTTTTCTTTACAAAATTATTACTAATATCATTTAGTATTTTCATTCTCTGTAGTAATACAACATTTGTAATTTATCCCTTTACTGAGTCATGGATTCATTAGTTTTTTTAGGGGTGCCACCTCATAAACCCCTAATTAATTTCATTCGTCTCAGCTGATATTTTGTCCTACATTAGCGCCACTTTTTAATCACTTATTCTATTTAATCTCAATCGAGAACTTAAAATGCAACTAGCTGAATTTGCAATTTTTTTACAGTTTTTCCTTGGCCTAATAGCGGCAGTCAACCCTATTGGTATCATGCCCGTATATATATCCTTAACTAGCCACATGACTCCAGAGGAAAAAAATAAAACTGCACTGACAGCCAATATTGCTGTCGCAGCAATTTTAATTATCTCTTTGTTGGCGGGTCAGGTATTACTGGATATGTTTAGTATTTCTCTCGACTCCTTCCGTGTCGCAGGTGGTTTGCTATTGATGTCAATCGCATTTTCAATGATGAGCGGAAAGATAGGAGAAGATAAACAGAATAAGCAGGAAAAATCTGAATACGTCAGCAAAGAGCAAGTTGCCGTGGTACCTCTCGCGATGCCACTAATGGCTGGTCCTGGTGCTATAAGCTCAACAATTGTCTATGGTTCGCGTTATCCGGGAACATTAGATACACTTGGAATCGTATTAACAGTCGTTATCTTTGCGATAGCTTCGTGGCTTCTATTCCGCGTTGCCCCTTATATCGTGCAGTGGCTCGGACAAACAGGTATCAACGTCATAACGCGTATCATGGGATTGGTATTGGGAGCACTAGGCATTGAATTTATTGCGAATGGCTTAAGAAATCTCTTTCCTGGATTAGCATAGAACTCAGATAATTATTATCATAAAGAGAATTTATTCCTAAAATTGTATAAGTGTCATGACCCAGCAATCTTTCAAGCAACGTCTCTACGTCATCATATTCGGAACGCATACCCCAGCAGGCAGATGGTTTGACATCTGCCTTATCATATCGATTCTGACTTCATTGGCAGTACTTATCCTTGACTCAGTACCAGATATTCATGCGCACTGGAAAATTGAGCTTAAAGTACTGGAATATTGTTTCACCGGACTATTCACTCTAGAATATATAGCCCGTCTTTACTGCTCTCCACGCCCCGTGGCTTATGCTAAATCCTTTTATGGCATAATTGATCTTCTGGCCATCATCCCTACTTACCTAGCATTTATCTTCCCTGCAGCAACCTATGTTGTTGTCATACGACTACTTCGGGTCATGAGAATATTTCGAATCCTTAAACTTGTACGCTATTTGCAGGATTCGAATATACTGATGCGCTCTCTGCTTATGGCTAGACGCAAAATTTTTGTCTTCTTTAGTATGGTGACGGTATTGGTCACTATATTTGGTGCATTAATTTTTGTAATCGAGGGGCCAGAGAATGGATTTACCAGCATTCCCCAAAGTATTTATTGGGCCATTGTGACCATTACGACAGTAGGTTATGGAGATTTGATTCCTCAAACAGCATTGGGAAAAACCGTGGCCTCGCTCACTATGCTGTTAGGTTATTCAATTATTGCGGTTCCAACAGGAATTATCACTGCGGAACTAAATAATGAAATGAACGCCCACAGAGAACTTGTGAAATGTCCCAATTGCTCATCAACAGGACATGAATCCGATGCTTTATACTGCAAATACTGTGGTAGTGAACTTGCTGATCCGGATAAGAGAGTTGTGCCAGTACAAAAAGAATAGGCTTAGCCTCTTCTCAGGTGCGAAGTACGGCAGATCAACTTACCGGGTAACAACTCTTTATTTTTATTCCAGTCCGGATTAAGTAGTCTCGCTATCGATTTATCGATTATGTCGGATACCGGTTGTAGATACGTTGTAAGGTTATAGGAAGTCGCTTCACTAAGATTGATACCATCAAAGCCAACAATGCCAATATGGTGACCCTGACCGAAATCTTTAAGTGCATCCATAGAAGCCATCGCCAAAATATCGTTTTCGCAAAACAAAGCATCAATATAATCTTTAGGATCGGTGTTTTGTAAATACTCTTTCATTGAACGATAACTCGATGCATAGTCAAATTGATCAGCATGTAGCATCGTATGAAGCTCAACCTCCTGAGAACTAAGGAAATCTCGATACCCATCCAAGCGTAACAATTCCCAAGAATAGTTTCCGGGTCCCTGCATATAGCCGAATCGAGTATAACCTTGCGAAAATAATAGTCGCCCCAACTCCTGACCGCCCATGTAGCCATTGGTTGTGACAATTTGAATTTCTGAGTTCACACTATTTCGAAACATCTGCACAAGATTAATATCGTGGTCGTTTTTCGCCAGAGTAAGAATATCGTCAGACAATACCGTTCCCGTGAACAACAATCCATCAACTTGAAGCTGATCAGCCAATTGAAGTACAGATTTATAGCTTGATTCCTCAGATATATTTAGAAGCAGGGACATAAATCCACGATTCTGTAACTGTGTGGTAATTTCATCAAGAACAGGTGCGATATGAGGGTTGTTTAACTGATCGACAACGATTCCAATAATGTTTGTTCTCTTTTTGGACAGGCTACGCGCCAGCAAGTTAGGTCGATATCCCAATTCATCTGCAGCTTTTAAAACCTTTTCTCTTGTATCAACAGAAATCGGGGCACCTTCAGTGAATGCACGATTTACAGTCCATTTGGAAACCCCAGCTTTTACCGCAACATCTCGCGCTGTGGCTTTGTTACGTCTTACTAATGAATCGCTTTTATTCATATTGTTATCTCTTAATCCACTGCTCACACTCTATACAAAACAAGTGTAAACGACAATGCCCACCAATTGCACCCGAGAGCATTATCGTCTTAAATATTTGTGACCACTTGCATAAAACCCAACACTTCCCTTTTTAAAACCCCTTTTAGAGCGCTATCTTGTCTACATATCAACCAGATCATTAAACTTAATTAGCGATATTTTGTGATATTTATCACTATATATTTTCTTATTAGAGTTAATACATAGCAAATAATCATAAATACGTGATCTAGCAGATTAATTTAGAAATCTCTGCTCCCGGGAGAAAGGCAATCAGGAAATACGTGAATTAAGTCCGAAAATAAATTCATAAAAGCAACATAATGCTCCCGAGAGCACAAAGGAATTTAAATTGAATCAAGGGTGGAAATAATTATGGAAACTGAAATCTCTTACAAGAAACATTTAACGTGTCGATCAGTGTGCAACCAAGTTGAAAGCATTACGTAAACGACGTTGAAGTTCATTCGAACATAACAACCCTAACCGAATGAATACTGATACATCATCTTACCCTACAGCTTATAAATAAATCTGCATCGGAGGATTTATGTCCAATAACGTAATAAACACGAGACAAGGGGACACTAACTATAGTGTTAAATATATACTCTTTATTTGTGGTGTCGCAGCACTAGGTGGCCTACTACTTGGTTACGATACCGCTGTGATATCTGGTGCGATTAATCCAATCAGAGATCACTTTCAACTCAGCTCAATCGGTGTTGGCTGGGCAGTATCCAATGTCGCCATCGGTTGTATCATTGGTGCTTTCTGGTCCGGCCCTCTATCTAGAAAATACGGTCGTAAAAAATCACTCATCTTTTCAGCGCTTCTGTACACTATATCAGCAGCAGGATCCGCCCTTGCAACTTCCTTCTTTTGGTTTGTTATTTTTCGCATGATTGGTGGTTTGGCCGTTGGTATCGCGTCATCTGTATCACCAATGTACATGTCTGAAGTGTCACCAAAGCAAATCCGTGGACGAGCTGTTGGTATGCAAAACTTCGCTATCGTAGGTGGTCAAGTTGTTATTTTTATCGTGAACTTCTCCATTGCCAGAGGGATGTCTGCTGATTGGCTAAACGATGTTGGCTGGAGAATTATGATTGGCTCTGAAACTATTCCTTGTATCTTATTCATGATCTTTTCTCTTCTTATCCCTGAATCACCTCGTTGGTTAATGATGATGAATCGTAAAGAAGAAGCCAAACAGGTTTTAATCAAGATCTTTCGTGATGAAGGACATGCAGCGACTTTGATGCAACAGATTGATGCCAGCAACAAAGAGTGCGAGTCAAAATCCGTTGCCGAACAGAAACGTTCACTTTATAAAGAAAAATTGTTCTGGATGATTGTGATTATTGCTTGTGGCGTGTCGATCTTCGGTCAGGCGAGTGGCGTGAACGTATTCCTCTATTACGCTCCGGTAATTTTAGAAAGAGTTACTGGTAGTAATGACACAGCACTCTTCCTCACGATCTTCATCGGTATTACTCAATTAATTGGTACCACGACCAGTGCTTTCTTAATGGACAAAGTTGGACGCGTACCGTTGCTAAAATTCGGTTCTCTAGGTAGCGCGGCGGGTTTATTGCTGACCTCTTATTTCCTATACCAATCACATGGACTGACTGGTGAAGCAGCCATCAACATGGGCTACTGGACACTCGGCGGAATGGCTGTCTTTATGATTTGCTTCTCTCTATCTTGGGCATTAGGTGCTTGGTTGGTTGTATCAGAGATGTTCCCAAACCGTATGCGCTCAGTTGGTATGGGTATGGCAATCGGTGCTGTATGGGTAAGTAACTTCATTATTGGTCTTGCATTCCCAGTAATGAATGACAGTGTCTACCTCAATACCCACTTTAAAGGCGCATTCCCTATGTGGGTGTTCGCTGTATGTATGATTCTTGCCTATCTTTTTGTGCGCAGGTATGTACCAGAAACCAAAGGAATTCCTTTGGAAGAAATGGAACAGTGCTTTATCGAAAAACAACAACAGTATGGCTATAAGAAAGACCAGGAAGTGGAAGACAGCGTTCACATTTAAATAAGAAACGCCACCGATGGGAAGAGGCACTTCTTCCCATCTTTTTCACTATATTTGACTCTCCAAGCTTTGAATAGGATGGGTAAAATGGATAACTTTACCAATACGACTCAACCAAACCTTACACACATACCCAGCAAGAATTGGCGACGCCGAACTAAATCATCCACTTATTACATCGGCATCTACATTCAACAAGACATTCCTGGCTCTTGCAAAAATTTGCTTGATAATATTTCGGGAGAACACCTTATCCAAGGAAGACAATATCAGATAACGGTGAAAACAATTGGCTCTCGACTCAATGCAGAGGACTTATATGATACAGAAGATGATGCCATTGGTTTAATCGCATGTAACAGTAAAGAGACTCAGCAGACAATCAAGTATTTTCAACGCCGAAAAATTCCAGTGTTTAGCTTGTTCTATTCTATTTCATCATCTTATCTAAAAGGGCATATCACCATTGAAAGCTTCAAATCAGGTAGAACAGCTGCTTGGTATATTGCGAACTTCTGTGATGAAAAACCTAAAATCGGTTTACTCTATGAGCACGACGATTTAAATTTTTTTACTGAACAAGAAATAGGATTTCGTAGCTTTTTAAGAGAAAAGAATATTCAGGCTGAAATTACCGAAATCAATACAGACACACTAGCATTCAGTGACCTGACACAAGATCACTCGCTTTATAATCTAGATGCTCTTTATTTTATATCTGGCAAATGTAGAGAAACGGATAATATGGATAGCAAACTGCCCAAAGATCCACTGATTATCACCAATGCGATGACAAGTAATCGTGATATTTTAGATTTTGGTCTGACTGATATATCCATGGTTATTTCTGAATCGGAGTTTCTGGATAAGATCATTCAATGCGTTAGCGGTTCAAGCACTATAAATAGTTACAAACCAAACTCTTTCTATGTTGATCTTCACCCACACTGTATTGAAAGTATCTAATACAAAAAAGGCGCTTATTCAGCGCCTTTCATTACTGGAGAGTTTGTATACTTACTTTTCAGCAAGAATGATGCGTAGTGTTCTTCTTAAAGGTTCTGCAGCACCCCATAAAAGCTGGTCACCAACAGTGAATGCATTGAGGTAATCATCACCCATAGCCAACTTACGCAGACGACCAACTGGCACTGATAAGGTACCCGTTACTTTCGCTGGCGAAAGTTCTTTCGCAGTGATGTCACGTTCGTTAGGAATCACTTTAACCCAATCGTTATGAGATGCGATCATTTCTTCAATTTCATCTAGTGGCGCTTTCTGCGTCAGTTTGATAGTAATTGCTTGCGAGTGACAACGCATTGCACCGATACGAACACATGTACCATCGATTGGAATCGGTGAGTTTTGCAGGCCAAGAATCTTGTTCGCCTCAACACCCGCTTTCCACTCTTCTTTGCTCTGTCCATTATCACGCTTAACATCAATCCAAGGGATCAATGAACCCGCTAGAGGTGCGCCGAATTCAGCCGTAGGGAAGGAGTCAGAACGAAGCGTTTCAGCGACTTTACGGTCAATTTCTAGAATAGAACTTGCAGGGTTAGCTAGCTCGCTACTCACACTGTCGTTAACAACGCCCATTTGTGCAATTAGCTCACGCATATTTTTTGCACCAGCACCAGAAGCGGCTTGATAAGTCATAGGACTCATCCATTCAACCAAGCCTTTTTCAAATAGGCCACCCAGAGCCATCAACATTAAACTAACGGTACAGTTACCGCCAACAAATGTCTTAGTACCACCGTGAATACCTTCTTGGATTTGTTTTAGGTTCACAGGATCTAAAGTGATGATTGAATTATCAGCCATACGTAGGGTTGACGCTGCGTCAATCCAATAGCCTTTCCAGCCTGCCTTTTGCAGTTCTGGGTAAACTTTTTCTGTGTAGCTGCCGCCTTGGCACGTAATTACCGCATCTAACGTCTTTAAGCTTTCAATGTCGAAAGCGTCTTGTAGTAATCCAGCATCTTTACCAAAGTTTGGTGCTGCAATACCAATCTGTGATGTACTGTAGAAAACTGGCTCGATAAGGTCAAAATCACCTTCTTCGACCATGCGCTGCATAAGTACCGAACCGACCATGCCACGCCATCCAACTAAACCTACTCTCATGTACAAACTCTCCGTGTATTCTCGTTAAACTAAAACCCCCACATCTATAAGTGGTTTTGGGGCAAATCTCAAGCTCAATTTAACATATTTGTATTGTTTTTTTTGACTTTATGACAAATTAGAGCTTATACAGAAAAATAACGTACAGCATTCGAAAATAACAGGTATTTATATTATTTTTTCTCACCTATACACCCAATCGCTCTTTAATAAGCGAACTTGTCGATACAAACGCAAACTCAAGATTTTGAATCTGAGCCTGAGTCGGTCGTTGTCCGCTTTTGGCGGTAGTTTCAATTTCGGCACAAGCTTGGCGTAGACTCTCAGCAGCAATACTTCCTGAAGCACCTTTTAGGGCGTGAGAAATACTTTTGAGCTCTTTTATCTGATTTGCGTTAAAAGCTTCTTTAATTTTATTTAAATCCCCATCGTGGTCTTCAATAAAAACAGTCAGCAATAAACGAATCGATTCTTCATCATCATTAAATGATTGCCGTAACTTATCAAAGTTAATGGCAGGCTCTAAAGACACATCTTGAGGTACTGATTCTGGTGAAAAGTCCACATATTGAATATTCTTTGTCCCAGCACTTCTTCTTTTGAAATAAAGAAACATGAAGAACACAAAGCTAACAACCACATAAATGAGTACGTACTTTTTAATTCTTTGATGCAGTAGGTGATGCAAATAATCGTATTCTCTATCCAGTTCAACAGAATGCAACTGTTTGAAGGTATGAGAAATAAGAGCTTCTTTCTCTAGCAGTCGATTCGCGAACGATAACACTACATCAACAGCCTCTTTGTCCGGCTCTGATAAGTCTGATCCAGCCAAAAATAATTGGTCTAACTTGCGATAAACAACCGGATCTTGGTGTTGACTAGAAAAAAGAGCATAGAAGATATGTGACTTTGCCTGTTGAATCAGGTTTTTTGCTCGCATTGAATAATCATCTGCAGAATTAAAATCTTGGATGAATTCCGCAAGAGTCTGTATTTCGTCCATAGTCACGACAGCATACTGAAGCTGTGCAGTACGATCATTCACAATACTTTTGAAATACATGGTGTCGTTAAAGGAGCCATTCCACACGGATTCGGATACGAGGAGTTTCAGCTCAGTTGTCACTAAACCCAATTCATTCTGAACCTGAGACGCGACATTTTGCCTCTGAAACCGGCCCTCAATTACCAATTGTTTTGCGCTATTGAGATGCTCTTTAATGACGTTGAGACGATCTTGATTGACGACATCAGAAACGAGTAACGCCACAACCAGACTAGAAAGTACCAACCAAAAGCCAAAACATAGGTATATCACTTTTGATTGGTACCATTTCATTCGTAAATTCCTCGGGAAAACTAGGATTTTGTCAGTTGATGCTTAAGATTTGGCGGTGTTCCTTTAATTGTTAACGTGTCTGTTTCTGGGTCATAAAAGACTCTTTCCCCTAAAAGAAGACTGTCAAAACTGATGTTCAAACCACCACCAGCACCAACAAACTTCGTTAACTTTTTCACAGTAGAACGATCACCCGGAAACGTCTCTTCTAACTCATAACCGTTATCCTTGGTGTAATCATAAAAGCTATTGCCTTCTGGGCCTGAGGATAACTCACCAGAAAGCTCTTTTACACTCACTTCATCGCCACTTTTTATCTGGTCGTTACAATAATCATAGACCTGTTTTTTGTACTCGCGAGATTCGTTTTTATCTAGTTTAGAATCAGTACAGTAATCTTCTACTGCCTGCATTAGAACCAAGTTTTGTTGTTTCGTATCTAAACCCACATCGGCCTGGAGAAAATCAAGGAAGAAGTCAGCCACTTTGCGTCCTACTCTTCCTTTAATAAAACTCAAATAACGATTCGATTCAGGATCCGATTCATACATAGAGAGATCAATTCGTGCTGCGATATCCATGTGATTGATATCTAGATAATCGGTCGCACTGATGTCTAGACCTTCTGTGACTTTCAGGCTTTGACTGGTTGGCAGTAGTGCAATAAACAAATAATGCGTCGCAAGAGACTGGTATTCCGCCAGTACGAGAATTCCTTCATCAGCAAAGGGATATTTGGAAATTTCATCTTTCAGCTTTTTTGCACAACTCTGTGAAAAATCGTAAAAATTTAATTCATTTTTCTTTAATTGTTGCAACCAGTGCTTCATTTCGCTGTCTGAGCTGAAGATACCAAAGCCTTTTGCTGCTTTCGAATTAAAAACTCGATGTAATTCAGCGACTAAATTATTGGTTGATGGTGTATTCTCTAATGCTTGAGAACGGAAGTTAACAACAAGTTCTTCTGAGTCATTTTTGCTCAGTTGATGCAAAATAACGTTAAATAGGTCTAGGCTCATGAGATTTTATATGTCTTCTGGTTTCAGTTGGAAGCTATAGTAGGTTATCATAAGGCGTTTTTCTATCACCATTAGAGTCCATATGCCTATACAATCTAAATACAGTGACCAAAAAATCGAAACCATACTTGCAGAAGTTGCCGCTGTTTTTGACAAACACAATGCATCATCTGACTTGGTGTTGATGATTGCTGGTAATATTGCAACTAACGTCATCAACCAGAAGATTTCAAAAGAACAGCGCGTATTGATCGCAGAGAAATTTTCTCAGGCGTTAATGTCGTCAATCGAAGGTTCTGTTCACTAAGTTAATGAACACTATAAGCGGATAAGAAAACAAGATGGTAGATAGCGGAAATACCTACGGAGAACGCGTATCTCGACTCGTTGGCTGGGGACATTGGTTTGCCTTTTTCAACATTATTGCAGCAATGCTTATCGGGACTCGCTACATCAGCCAATCACCTTGGCCTGATACCTTCTTAGGACAGTTATATCTTGCAGTATCGTGGGTTGGCCACTTTGGATTTCTGGTCTTTGCTCTTTACCTCTTAATACTGTTTCCTCTGACCTTTATTCTTCCCACGAGCCGAGTATTCCGCTTTGTTGCTGTATGCTTTGCCACGTTTGGGCTGACGGTATTACTGATTGATACACAAACGTATCAATCATTTAATTTCCATTTAACGCCTGTTGTTTGGGAACTCATCTTCAGTGAAGAAAACAGTGCTATATCAGCAGATTTGCAGCATCTATTTATCCTTTTACCACTCATTTTTGCTGTGGAACTCGGATTGGCTGAATGGGTTTGGCGTAAGCAACGCAGACTCTCGCATAAGCATATCGGTCGACCACTCGCTGCCATATTTTTTATCGCCTTTATCAGCAGCCATCTAATTTATGTCTGGTCTGATGCATCATTATACTCACCAGTGACAAGCCAGCGCTCTAACTTTCCGCTCTCCTATCCAATGACGGCTAAGTCGTTTATGGAACGACACGGTTTATTGGATAGAGACGAGTACCGTAAAAAGTTAGAAGAAAAACAGAAGCAAAATGTTGATCTCGTTTCTTATCCTTTGGAGCGACTAACATTCAACAGACGCCCTAACGATTTAAATGTGTTGGTTGTTAGCGTAAATAATCTACGCTCAGATCGACTGAATCCAAAGGACATGCCACATGCATCAGCCTTTGCGAGTATGAACCAAAACTTCGTCAATCATTACAGTTCAAGTAATGACATGTTTGGCATCTTTGGTTTATTTTATGGCTTACCTAGCAGCTATGCTAGCAGCATAACAATGCAAGGAACGTTGCCCGTTATTATCGATACGATGAAAGATCAGGGTTATCACTTTGGACTGTTTAGCGGTGATAATTTTGATGATTCACTCTATTCAAACACAGTGTTTAAAGATCTGCCGCTACAGCATGTAAACTTTGACAGTAGCGATAGCCGTTCTAAAGACGAACAGACCATAGAACAATGGTCAAGCTGGGCAAGTACTGCTAAATCACCATGGTTTAGTTACCTTGAACTGGTCACAGTAAAAGACTTTGGCGCAATTAATCAAAAAGCAGATGACAAAGCAACATCAGAACAAAACCTGATTAATAACTATAATCTGTCAGTTCAAACTGCAGATATCGAGCTCAGCCACCTGTTTAAAAAGCTCAACGAAAACGGCTTAATGGATTCAACGGTCGTGGTTATCACGTCGAATCACGGAACCGAATTTAACGAAACAAAGACAAATTCTTGGGGTGCCAACACTAACTACAGTCAATATCAGCTAAAAGTCCCGCTCGTTATTCACTGGCCAGGAAAAGTGGCAAATGTTTATGCACATCGTACGAGTCATCTGGACCTTTCAGTGACTTTGCTGCAAGACATGCTAGGTGTGTCCTCTAATCCATCGGACTTCAGCAGTGGGCGCAATCTATTCAACGAAAAACCTCGTCGTTGGATTCTAGCTGGCGATGCACGCGAGTTGGCTCTGATAACCAAAGACGAAACGACAGTGATTGATAAATTTGGCAACTTCAAAGTGTTTGATAAAAACTACCACAGAGAGCCAGATGAAAACCCAACACTCCCTGTATTAATGCAAGGTTTAACCGAACTGCAGCGTTTTTATGCAAAGGATAATTAAATCATAACTTTAGTCATTGCATCATCTTGACTAATCATGGCAAAGCGATTAGATTGTTTGCCATCGGACTGTAGCGCAGCTTGGTAGCGCACCGTCATGGGGTGTCGGGGGTCGGAGGTTCAAATCCTCTCAGTCCGACCATACACCTAAAAGGAGACTTGTTAAAAGTCTCCTTTTTTCCGTTTTAAAAGCTCTAAAAATGGCCGCTAGTCATGTTTTTCGTCTTAACTGCCTATAAATAAACCAGTTAGCACTTCAAATACTTTACTTATTAATAAGATATCGTTACTATTCTTGCCACTGCGGAGAGATGGCTGAGTGGTTGAAAGCACCGGTCTTGAAAACCGGCATACGTTAATAGCGTATCTAGGGTTCAAATCCCTATCTCTCCGCCACTTTCACAAAAAAGCTGTTGATTTTCAACAGCTTTTTTGTTTCTATATCATTCAAATCTTATCTAATGCAAACTGCAAATCCTCGATTAAATCGTCTGCGTCCTCAATCCCCGCAGAATATCGGATTAAACTTTCAGGTATGCCTGCCGCCTCTCGCTCTTTGGGTGATAACTCAACATGACTCGTTGTCTTTGGCGGCCCGACTAGCGTCCCAACTGAACCCAAGCTAGCCGCTTTGTGCGCAAACTGTAAGCTCTCCAACACAGTAACAACATTTTCAAATCCGCCTTTAAGAGAGAAACTCATCATCCCCCCGAAACCTGTCATTTGCTGACAAGCAATATCGTACCCAGGATGACTCTCTAACCCCGGATAATAGACGTTTTCTACTTTTGGATGATGCGCCAAAAATTGTGCGACTTTGAGTCCATTTTCATTGTGCTTTTCAACTCTTAAGGACAGTGTTTTGAGCCCACGCAGAATCAGATACGCCGATTGAGCATGCAGCGTTGCCCCTGTAATTTCGCGATAGTGGAAAATCAGATCAATCAACTCCGCTTTGCCAACCGCGATGCCGCCCATAACATCGGAGTGGCCATTAAGATACTTTGTCGCGCTGTAGACAACAACGTCCGCTCCGAGCGTGATCGGCTTCTGGTTGATAGGTGTGGCAAACGTATTATCTACCACGACGATTGCTCCATGCTCATGTGCCAGAGTAGCAATCCTCTTTATATCGACGACTTTTAATGTTGGGTTGGTAGGAGATTCGAGATAAACCAGTTTGCATCCCTTACGTATCTCATTTTCTATGGCAACAGTATCATTCGTATCGCAAAGACACACATCAACATTTTGTCTCGGTAGAAAATCTATAAATATTTTATTGGAGCCACCATAAGTATCTTTTATCGCAACCACTTTTTCGCCCGGGGCGAGTAAAGAAAAAAGCGTATTACTAATTGCAGCCATACCAGTGGAAAAACTGGTCGCCGCTTCTCCCCCATCGAGAATTTTCATTTTTTCTTCAAGAACAGATACGGTTGGATTGGTATTACGCGAGTATATATGTCCCTCTTTTTTTCCTGTGGCGACATCAAACCACTCATCCATGCCTTCATAGCCGAATGCGACTGATTGATGCACGGGTACATTAATTGCGCCATCAGCGTATAAATGACTCTCCCCAGCCCAAACTGCCAATGTGTTGTTGCGGCTCTTTCCTTGTTGCTCAGACATATTGCACTCCTTTTTTGCTCAGATCGTCCGTTTATTTAAACGAATTAGTGAGATAGTCATTGCCTACACAGTAAAGTTAAACGAAAAAGGACAACATTTGACCGCGTTTATTGACTGTTTTAGTATGAAAAAACGCTTTTTAAGGATAAATAACGCGGGAAACAGGCATGGAAAATTTAGACAGGATCGATGAAGCCATTTTATCTCAGCTACAACGTAATGCCCGGCTCACTTCCGAAGAGTTGGGACAGATAGTCAATCTATCGCCATCAGCCTGCCAAAGAAGGATTAAACGATTAAGAGAGAAAAATATTATTCAGTCTGAGGTCGCGATAATTGATCCTAAAGCGATAGGTCGAGATATTTCGATGCTCGTTCTCGTCACGCTAGAAAGGGAAAGGAATGATATCATTGATAGCTTTAAACGCTCGGTAAAATCGACACCAGAGGTAATGATGGGATACTACATTACGGGTGAAGCCGATTTTATGCTTATTGTGACAGCAAAGAGCATGGAAGAATACGAACAGTTTACGCAGCACTTTTTCTACGATAACCCCAATATCAAGAGCTTCAAAACGATGGTAGTAATGGATCGCATAAAAGCGGGGTTTGAGCTTCCAATTGGAAATTTAGAACCGATCTAGACAATAAAATCCGACATAGGTGGATTCGTCGATAATATCTCATTCACTACGGACAGACCGTATTTTACGTACTCTCTGTTTGTTTCCGATCCCAGACTCATTCGAACAAATGGAATCGGTACATTTGGGTCAATGACAAAAGGTTTGTAAGAAGTCATTAAAACGCCTGCACTTTTCGCCGCTGTAACAAGCCCGTCACTCGTCCAACCTTCAGGTAATTTAAGCCATATGTGCTGACCATTCGGGTGTGAAAAATAGCGATGACGCTTAAAGATACTCGCAGCTATGATCTGTCTTTTGGAAAATTCTTCAGTCTGAAAAGCCATTAAAGAGTGCAATTGACCGTCACAAATCCACTTGTGAATAATTTCAAAAGGTAATGGAGTAGCAGCCCAACTCGTTGCAGCCAGTCGTCCACTAGCATGTTGTAGAAAGTGCCGAGGAACCGATAAATAACCAGCGCGAAGTCCTGGTGCTACGGTTTTTGTAAAGCTGGTTACATAAAACGCCTGCTGCGGTATAAACGACGTAATGGGTGGTAAACGATTCAGCTCCAAAGCACCATAAACATCGTCTTCAATCACATAGATATCATGCTTTAACGCCAATTCCGCTATTTGTTCGCGGCGACTCAGGTCCATATGAGCACTTGATGGATTAGACATACTACTGGTGCAGCTCACAGCTTTGATTGATTTATTTCGGCAAGCCCAATCAAGTGCATCTGGAGTAATCCCATACTCATCCATTTCAAGAGGTACTAAGTGCAGTCCCAACATCCTTGCGCGAGAGATCAGTCCATGATCAACCAATGTCCCACAAGCTATATGATCACCAAATTCCAAAACTGTACTGAGAGCTATGGTCAGTCCATGGCACGCACCATTAATCAGAAGTAGTTGTTCACTATCAATATTCAGTCCCTGACTTTTTAAGTATATTGCACCTGACTCCAAATGATGAGGTTGTCCGGCAACGGGTTTCGCTTTACCCAATAAATAGCGATTATCTTGTTGATGGGCAATATCAATCAGTGCCTGATTAAATAGAGTAACCATTTCTTCGGTAACAACAGCATGGGCAATCGAAAGGTCAACTTCTTCTGGAGCGGTACGTAAGTCGCTCGTCAGCATAAATTCACTGTCGGTATTATTATCCGTAAAGCCTGGCTTAACAAAGGTTCCATTTCCAGTCCAGGACTCAATTGCCCCTTTCTTTTCTGCATAGCTGTACGCCTTACTTACCGTCTGAACACTCACGCCAAGTTGCTCGGCAAATTCTCTGTGAGTGGGTAAGCGCGTCCCAGGAGAAAGTAATCCACTTCGAACAGAGTCGAGGAGGTAGTCACCAATAGAAAGATACTTCGCCTGGCCATTTTTTATGATCGGGTTCAAATAAATTGTCATGACACAATGTTTTCGTTGATCCTTAAAATTCACAAATTTAAAGTTTTATTAACACAAAAGCGAAACAATCACTCTAATTTGAGAGGCTGGTCACGTGAGATTGTTAATATTGTCATGATTGTAATGGGTTAATTAAACCCACACTATTTCATTCATTTGAGGGGGAGAATCGACCAAAAGACAATGAGTTGACGACAGGCTTTAATATATTTTGAACCATTGCCAACTCAGGTATTCAGCGTCTCCGACGTGCTTATCAGGACATCGGAATAGTCATAAGGAGAAAGGGATATGAGAGACGTTGCGCTTAACTTCACTTTAGAAGAATACCAAACACGATTGAGTAAAGTGCGCCAGCAGATGGTGGCACAGCATATCGATATACTTATCGTACATGACCCATCGAATATGTCTTGGCTAACAGGCTACGATGGTTGGACATTCTACGTTCCTCAATGCGTCGTTCTTAGCCTTGAAGGTGATCCGATTTGGTTCGGCCGACAACAAGATGCAAATGGAGCCTTGAGAACAGTCTATATGGATGACGAACACGTCACCTCCTATCCAGAATACTACATCATGAACCCACCCATTCATCCAATGGAATTTTTGGCTGATTCAGTTCTTCCGCAACGCTCTTGGGATAAAGGGCGTATAGGGGTAGAGAAGGACAACTACTATTTCAGTGCTACTGCATATGAAGCTCTGGTTACGCATTTGCCCAAAGCGCAACTCACCGATGCAACTGGCTTGGTCAACTGGTGTCGCGCTATTAAATCACCGCAAGAACTTATCTTCATGTCAAAAGCGGCACGAATTGCTGAAAACATTCATCGCGTTGCCATGGAACTGATCGAACCCGGTCTCCCTAAACATCACCTTGTTGCCGAGTTAAACCGTCAGTCGATTCTTGGCCATGATACAGATTATGGGGATTACGCAGCGATCGTTCCTTTACTCCCTTCAGGCAGTGATGCTGCTGCGCCTCATTTGACCTGGAATGACAAACCGTTCAAGCGTGGTGAAGGCACATTTTTTGAAATTGCAGGCGTATACCGCCGTTATCATTGTCCGTTATCCCGAACCATATTTCTCGGCGAACCGAGTGATAAATTCAAGCATGCCGATGAAGCATTAAGAATGGGGATCGAAGCTGGACTTGCAGCTGCTAAGCCTGGTAATACCTGCGCGGATATAGCAAACGCCCTACAAAACGTGCTCGAGAAAGCCAATATCTCACGCTCTGGTGCTCGCTGTGGATACCCTATAGGCATCAGTTATCCGCCAGACTGGGGAGAACGAACAATGAGCCTGAGAGAAAATGACCACACGGTATTACAAGAAGGCATGACATTTCATTTCATGCCCGGTATGTGGTTCGACGACTGGGGGCTAGAAACCACAGAAAGTATTGTCATAACAAGTAAAGGAGCGGAAACGCTTTGCCATTATCCCCGAGAATTACTTGTTAAACAGTAGGTAGCACTTTATGCAGAATACATCGATTAGCCCAACAGTAGACTACGAAAAGGATGGCATTCAACACGGTTTCCTCAGCCTCCCCTATTCACATGACGAATCCGCTTGGGGCTCGATCATGATTCCAATTACAGTAATTAAAAACGGGGATGGTCCTACATCCCTTTTAACCGGAGGTAATCATGGTGATGAATACGAAGGCATTACCAGTTTACTCAAGTTAACCCAGTCATTGAAACCAAGGGATATTTCAGGTCGAGTGATCATTATTCCCATGATGAATCATCCCGCGGTTGTCCATGGCAGCAGAACCTCACCAATCGATCGGGGTAATATGAACCGTTCATTTCCGGGTAATCCAACCGGTACGATCACGGAAAAAATCGCCGATTATTTCAATCGCTATCTAATTCCTCTGTGCGATTATGCGTTGGACATACATTCTGGCGGGAAAACTCTCGATATCCTGCCGTTTGCGGCAGCACACAGACTGAACAATGCCGTTCAGGAAGAATCCTGTATTTTAGGCGCCAAATTGTTTGGCGCACCCTTCACCATGATCATGCTCGAAATGGATGCCACTCAGTTATACGACACGGCAGTCGAACAACAGGGAAAAATCTTTGTCACCACAGAACTGCGAGGTGGAGGTACAACCTCTCCGGATACAATTGCCTACGCAGATAGGGGAATTCGTAATTTTCTAAGATTTACGGGGCAGCTATCTGGCGACTACGAACGTTGCGAACAAAAAAGCAGGCTGATCAATATGCCTGACCAAACTTGTTATATAAAAAGTGAGCACAAAGGAATTGCTGAATATAAATATAAGCTGGGTGACTATGTTCAGCAAGGTGACACACTAGCAAACATATATTCACTAGAGCGAACCGGACAACCTCCAATTCAATACCAAGCATTAAGAAGCGGGATACTCGCCGCTCGCAGGCACCCTGCGAAAGTTGAAATTGGGGATACACTGGCGGTCATTGCCGAGGATCTGGGCGAACTATATTGAGACAGAGAACTCTTGATAGAGGGCACTTTGTCGCCCTCTAATTTGAAACAAAAAAGGATTAGAGTAAATCGCGGATTCGATAATAACTCATCGCAAGTACCAAAGCGGGTGTTCTTAATAATCGTCCACCAGGGAAGGGATAGTGAGGAATACGCTCAAAGACATCCAAACGTTCAGCCGTACCTGATACAGCCTCAGCCATCAGCTTACCCGCAATTCCTGTTGCTGCAATACCATGTCCAGAGAAGCCCTGAGCATAGAATACATTTTTAGCAACACGACCAAAATAGGGAGCACGATTCATTGTGATACCAACATAACCTCCCCATGCGTAATCGATTTTCGTTTGGCTCAATTGAGGAAATACATCAATCATGCGTTTTCTCATCGTACCTTCAATGCTTCTCGGATCGATACCAGAATAGCTACAACGTCCGCCAAACAACATACGGTAGTCAGCAGAACAACGGAAATAGTCCAGAACAAAGTTGATATCACACGCTGCTATATGATCTTTCATCAAACCTAAAGCAACATCTTTACCCAATGGCTCTGATGCACAGATATAAGTCCCAACAGGCATCACCCGGCTTTCTAGTTTGAAATCAAGACCGCTCATGTAAGCATTACAAGCGAGAACAGAGTAGTCAGCAATAACGTGACCATTTTCTGTTTCCAGTTTAACAGGCGCACCATGCGTGATTTTGTTAACTTTACTTCCTTCGTAAAACTCCACCCCTAGGTCGCGAGCTGCTTTCACCAAACCCAGTGTGTAATTCAGGGGATGCAAGTGACCACTATTTCGGTCATACATACCAAAGGTATATCTTCCACTATCTATATGTTGACGAACTTCGTTCTGATCCCACAACTCAAGAGAATCATACTCGTACTTCCCAGTAAGACTGTCGTACCACTCTTTAAGCTCTCTATCGTGTCTCGCCTTAACGCCAAGATGAGCCATGCCATCACGCCAGTCACAATCAATATCATATTCGCTGATATAGGACTTGGTGGTAGACAATGCCTCAACAGAAAGTTGCCACAACGATTTAGCATCACTCTCACCCACCAATTTTTCGAGTGTCCCCTGCTCGCTCGCCCAACCGAAAATGGCTTGTCCGCCACTTCGACCAGAAGCCCCCCAGCCAACTCGTTCCGCTTCAAGAACAATGACTTTATATCCCTTCTTCGCAAGCTCTAAAGCAGTCACCGTACCAGTAATACCAGAGCCAATAACACATACATCCGCTTTGTGCTCACCAGTTAACTCCGGAAAATCGAAGCTTTGATTAGCACTCGCAGCGTAATACGAACTCGTATGCGGTTGTTTCATCGTTTGTTATCCTTAACTTACTAATTTAATCCTTTAATCAGCTCCCTAATTACATGTACCACTGATATTCCAGTGGCGATACTTGGGAAAAGAAATGCACCTGTTCGCTGTGTTTGCTTTCATGGTAAACATGGCAGAACTGGGATGTTAAACGTTTCGCGAGAACCTCACTTTCGTTAAACCTCTCTAATGCCTGAGGCCAAGATAGGGGTAAAAAGTTATCGCCTTCCAACTCATAAGCATTGCCTTCGATAGCTTCAGGAGGTTGAATATGAGAGTCGATACCTTCGAGCATCGTGGCCAAAATAACTGACACCACAAGATACGGGTTACAGTCTGCACCGGGAACACGATGTTCTACGCGGGTGTCCTCAAGGTTGCCAGAAGGGATACGAAGCGCTACGGTGCGATTATCCCACCCCCAGTTTGGCCATAAAGACACGAACATGTTGGGCTGGAAACGACGAAATGAATTCGCGTTAGGTGCCAAGATTGCCATTGTCTCAGGCATAAACTTCAAGATTCCACCAATCGCGTTCTCAAAAGTAGAGGTTTGTTTGCAAAAGATATTATCGCCTATTGAGTCCAATAAGCTGATATGGATGTGACATCCATTACCCGCGTGTTCAGTATAGGGTTTTGCCATAAAGTTCGCTTCAAAGCCATGCTTTCTTGCCACCGCTTTAATCGCACGTTTCATCAACATGGCCTGATCACATGCCTGAAGAACGTCTTTATTGTGATTCAGATTCACTTCAAACTGACCGGGAGCATACTCAGCAATAATATTCGATGCTGGTATACCCTGGATTTCACAAACACTAATGACTTCGTCGATGAACCCTTTGAATTCATCTAACTCTTCTAGCGAATACACTTGAGTTTGCGTCATCCGTTTACCACTGATAGGCATCAATGGCGGTTGTGGACTGCCTTCACTATCCAATTCAATATCTTGCAAATAAAATTCAAACTCGACAGCCACACAAGGATAAAGTTGATAATCCGCCATCGCTTGAAGTTGTCTTCTCAACACCTGTCGAGGATCCGCAAAAAATCCCTGAGTCTGATCCCGATTCGACATTGTAATTACAGCTTGAGCGACGCCTTCTTTCCAAGGAATAACTTTCAATGTATCAGGGATAATTCGACAGATTCGATCACCGTCACCACGATCAAAACCAAGCCCAGTTTCTTCGACAGTTTCACCAGTAATATCCAGTGCAAATACAGATGCTGGCATACATATGCCATTTTCGATGACTTTAGGCAGCATAGAGATAGGAATGCGTTTTCCTCTCTCCATTCCATTCATATCGAACAAAATCAAATCAACACTGTTAATATCAGGATTCTGTTCTACAAATCTTTCAGCTTCAGAAAGATCTTCTGCCGTCATCCATTTTTTTCTTCCTTGCCCCATTTTCGATATCCTTACCATGCAGCTCAAAAAACAGACTGATTTTAAAATAACCACAATGTTAATTATATTGCAACACTTCATTCACAATATCGCTGAAAAACTTATTTCTTATAAAAATAGTTAACAAAGCGTTTGACAAATGACCAATTTCTCGGCAATTCTAGATTTCATGTTGTTACATAAATGTTTCAATAAACTTTACACAGCTAAACATGGACAGAGGCTGATATGGATATCATTAATAAATGGTTCACCGAAAATCGGATAACAGAAGTTGAGTGTCTGGTCCCGGATATTACGGGAAATGCTCGCGGTAAAATTATCCCTGCGCACAAATACATTCTTGACCAAGGCATGAGACTGCCTGAAAGTTTGTTCTTCCAAACCGTGACTGGCGACTGGCCAGACGACGACAGCATGATAGACCTGACCGAGCGAGACATGCATCTCGAACCGGATCTGAATACCATTCGCTTTGTTCCATGGGCAAGAGAACCGACCGCACAGATTATTCACGACTGCTTCCAGTTTAATGGTGAGCCAGCAGAAATTTCTCCACGTAGCGTACTAAGAAAAGTGCTCAAGCTATATGAAAATGAAGGATGGACGCCCGTCGTTGCTCCTGAGCTGGAATTTTTCTTAGTAAAACAGAATCTCGACTGGGATTATCCGCTACAACCCCCTATTGGACGTAATGGTCGCCCCGAAACAGCCAGACAATCATTTAGCATCGATGCCGTGAACGAATTCGATCCCCTATTCGAAGAAATGTACGACTTTTGTGATATTCAGAAGCTGGACGTCGATACTCTGATTCATGAATCTGGCGCAGCGCAAATGGAGATTAACTTCGACCATGGAGATGCTCTGGAGAGTGCTGACCAAGTATTCCTGTTTAAGCGCACTGTTCGTGAAGCCGCAATGCGACACAATGTTTATGCAACATTCATGGCCAAACCAATGGAACGTGAGCCTGGCAGTGCCATGCACATCCATCAAAATATTATTGATGCACAGGGAAATAACCTTTTCAGTAATGAAGATGGCTCCAATAGCGAACTGTTTATGAATTATATCGGAGGAATGCAACGATATACTCCAGCCGCGATTGCATTTTATGCTCCTAACGTGAATTCATATCGCCGATTAATCTTCGGCGACTGCGCTCCAACAAACCTTGAATGGGGTGAAGACAACCGAACTGTGGGATTACGAATTCCGATTTCAGGTCGTTCCTCACGACGTATAGAAAACCGCTATGTTGGCGCGGATGCTAACCCCTATCTGGCCATGGCAGTCAGCCTCGCATGTGGTTACTTAGGGATGAAAAAGAAAATTACACCAACGTCCATCTCAACTGATGATACAAGCCAAAATCCATATACGCTTCCTCACACGTTAGAAGAAGCCCTACTGTTGCTTGAGAATTGTGATGAATTGAAAGAAATTTTGGGAGAGCGATTTATAGCCGCTTATATCGCCATCAAACGCAAAGAATATCAAACTTTCTTTCAGGTCATCAGCTCGTGGGAACGAGAGTTCCTATTACTTAACGTTTAATCAGCTAGAAAAGAAAAGGATTTCAAGATGTCTGAATTAGTCCAATACGATGCTGAGCACTGCTTCCATCCTTTTAGTAATTACCATGATTTAAATACCAAAGGCTCTCGTATGATTGAGCGAGCTGAAGGTATTTATATCTATGACGAAACTGGTCATCAAATACTTGATGGAATGTCTGGTCTGTGGTGTGTCAACTTAGGATACAACTGCCAGCCTTTGATAGAGGCAGCTACCAAGCAACTTAGTACGCTACCGTATTACAACCTATTCTTCCAAACATCTCATCCACCAGCGGCCAAACTGGCAAAATTACTTGCGGAAATTACCCCTGAGGGTATGAATCACGTTTTCTTTACCGGTTCAGGCTCAGAATGTAACGATACGGTTGTACGTATGGTGCGTTACTACTGGAATAATTTGGGTAAGACCAGTAAGAAAGTCATTATCGGCCGTAAGAATGCCTATCACGGCAGTACCATTGCTGGCGCAAGCTTGGGTGGTATGGAATTCATGCACAAACAAACCGGATGCCTAGTACCTGATATCGTTCATATCGATCAACCCTATGCGTTCGGCGAATACGATGGCGACGATATCGAAGCCTTTGGTCTGGAAAGAGCTCGTCAGTTAGAAGCTAAAATTCTCGAGCTAGGTGAAGAGAATGTTGCAGCATTTATAGCGGAACCTATTCAGGGTGCTGGTGGCGTCATCATTCCACCAGAAAGCTACTGGCCGGAGATTCAACGTATCTGTGATAAGTATGAAATTCTCCTCGTTGCAGATGAAGTCATTTGTGGTTTTGGCCGTACCGGAGAATGGTTCGCCAGTGAAACATATAACATTCGTCCCGACCTTATGTGTATGGCTAAAGGCATTACGTCTGGTTATCTGCCTTTAGGTGGCGTCATGGTAAGAGACAATGTTGCCGATGTGCTCAAAGCCGCCAACTCAGAATTCGCTCACGGATTTACCTACTCTGGTCACCCAGCCGCCTGTGCTGTCGCTATCGCAAATATTGAAGAGATGCAGAAGAGAAATATCGTTCCGACGTTGAAAGAAACGATCGTGCCTTACTTCGCAGACAAATGGAAAGAACTCGAACAGCATCCTCTTGTCGGCCAGGCGCGCAGTAAAGGCATGGTTGGCGCTATCGAATTAGTCCGCAATAAATCGACCAAAGAGCGCTACGACAAAAAATTAGAAGTTGGTACACAGTGTCGTGAAAACTGTATTGCTAGTGGTTTAGTTATGCGTGCGGTAGGCGACACAATGATCGTTTCACCACCACTTATCATTACTAAAGAAGAAATCGACTTGCTCGTTGAGAGAGCAATATTAGCACTCGACAAGACACTTGCTGGTTTGTAGTTCTTGTCAAACATAGTAACCCCCAGGGATTGGAGAACCATATGTTAAGTAATATTAAAAAGACAGCTTTAGTGGGGCTGATGGCAGCGTCACTAACGGCTGTTGCCCATGCTGAAGAAGAAAAAGTCCTCAACGTTTATAACTGGTCTGACTATATTGCCGAAGATACAATTGCCGAATTTGAAAAAGAAACCGGCATCAAGGTCGTTTATGATGTATTTGACTCTAACGAAGTGTTAGAAGCCAAAATATTATCAGGTAATACAGGATTTGACGTCGTTGTTCCTTCTAATGACTTTCTTGGACGTCAGGCAAAAGCGGGCGCATTTATGCCGCTCGACAAAGAAAAATTACCAAATTATGCAAATCTCGACAAACAGCTAATGAAGATGCTGTCTGATTCTGTTGACCCGGGTAACAAGTATGGCGTGCCTTATTTATGGGGGACAACGGGTATCGGCTACAACGTTAAAAAAGTCAAAGAGCTTCTTGGTGATGATGCACCAGTCAACAGCTGGGATCTGGTTTTCCAACCGAAGTATATGGAAAAACTTGGTACCTGTGGTGTTGCATTCCTGAATGCGCCAACAGAAATCATGTCAACAGCATTAAACTACCTAGGCAAAGATCCAAACTCGACGAATCCACAAGATTATAAAGACGCCCTAGCCATGCTAGAGAAAATTCGTCCTTACATCACTTACTTCCATTCATCTCAATATATCAATGACTTAGCTAATGGTGATATCTGTGCGGTTATTGGGTGGTCTGGTGATGTAATGCAAGCTGCGGACCGTGCATCAGAAGCCAAGAATGGCGTAGAAATAGCGTATTCAATTCCAAAACAAGGTGCCTTGGCTTGGTTTGACATGCTAGCGATACCAAAAGATGCTAAACATCCAGAAAACGCGCTTAAATTTATTAACTTTATCTTACAGCCTAAAGTTATTGCCGACATTACGAACTATGTCTGGTACTCAAATCCAAACATTCCTTCACGTGAATTTGTCGAGAAAGATATCTTAAACGATCCAAGCATTTTCCCAACGCCTGAAGTACAAGCAAAACTGTACACAGCAAAAATGCTACCGATGAAAACGACACGAGTCCTCACTCGTACCTGGACTGATTTCGTTAAGAACTAATCAAGGAAATTGTCCCCAGCGCTTGCTGGGGACAAATGGATTTTGTAGACAAGGAGTCGTTATGACTGTGTTATCCGTTGAGTCAGAACCTATAGAATCGGATGTGTCACTAGACCTCGCCCCAAAAGAAAAAAAGCCACTATTACAAATTAAAGGGCTGACTAAAGAGTTTGAAGGTCAGGCTGCCGTAGACAAGATTGATCTCACCATCAATCAGGGTGAAATTTTTGCTTTGTTGGGCGCATCTGGATGTGGTAAATCAACGTTATTACGAATGCTGGCTGGTTTTGAGTCGCCAACTCAGGGGCAGATCATCCTTGATGGACAAGACCTCTCGAAAATTCCGCCATATAAACGCCCTGTCAATATGATGTTTCAATCGTACGCATTGTTCCCTCATATGACTGTCTTCAACAACATTGCGTTCGGATTAAAGCAAGATGGTATCTCCAAGAAAGAGATTCAAAAGACCGTTGAAGAGCTTTTGAAACTCGTTCATATGACAGAATATGCCAATCGAAAACCACACCAGTTATCCGGAGGACAACGACAGCGTGTTGCTCTTGCCCGTAGTTTGGCAAAAAAACCAAAACTGTTGCTTCTTGATGAACCAATGGGCGCATTGGACAAAAACCTCCGTGAACGGATGCAACTTGAGATTGTGGACATTCTCGAACGCGTTGGCGTGACCTGTGTTATGGTGACTCATGATCAGGAAGAAGCGATGACAATGGCTCACCGTATTGCCATTATGAATAAAGGTCAATTCGTGCAGATAGGTGCTCCTGAATCAATTTACGAGTCACCAAACTCACGTTTTAGTGCTCAGTTCATTGGCTCAGTCAATATTTTTGAAGGTGTGCTTGAAACGTCACGCAGCGACCGAGCTGAAATCGCCTGCCGCGATATAAGTAAGCCAATCATCCTTAATCATGGTATCTCTGCTACTCCGGGAACCGAACTAATGGTGGCGGTTCGCCCAGAAAAAATGTTCTTGTGCCATGAAACGTTAAGCCAAGGAAATACTTGCTCGGGCATCGTTGAAGACATCGCATACCTCGGTAGTCAGTCAATTTATCATGTGCGCTTAC
Organism: Vibrio viridaestus; assembly: GCF_003856525.1. GTDB lineage: Bacteria > Pseudomonadota > Gammaproteobacteria > Enterobacterales > Vibrionaceae > Vibrio > Vibrio viridaestus. The sequence goes on along the minus strand of NZ_RJVQ01000002.1, from coordinate 493,628 downwards.
CTAGCGGAAAACTGGTTATCGCGTCAGTGCAAAACGTTAGCCGGGTCAATACTAAAATGCCAACCTGGAATGATCCTATCAGTCTCTATTGGGAAATGGACAGCGGAGTGGTGTTAACAATATGAAAATAATAAACCGCATAAAATCCGTTCCCTATGCGCGTTTAGCGGTGATGGGGATTCCTTATACCTGGCTTTTATTGTTCTTTTTACTGCCATTTATTTTTGTTTTTAAGATCAGTTTTGCAGAGGCACAATTATCCATCCCTCCTTATTCAGAACTGCTTAATTTTGCTCATGAGCAGCTACAAGTTTTTCTCAATCTGGGAAATTACCTGTATCTGATTCAGGATGATTTGTACATATCCTCGTACCTCTTATCACTAAAGATAGCCTTTATATCAACGTTTCTCTGTTTACTTATCGGCTTTCCAACCGCATGGGCAATTGTGCATTCGAAACCAGCAACTCGAAATGTACTTCTTATGCTGATCATTCTCCCTTCTTGGACGAGTTTCCTTATTCGTGTCTACGCGTTAATTGGACTTCTTAAAAATAATGGCTTATTGAATAACTTTCTCATGTCGATTGGTTTGATCGATCAGCCTTTGAGAATTTTGCATACTGATTTAGCTGTGTATATCGGTATTGTTTATACCTATTTACCTTTTATGGTGCTGCCAATCTATACCGCACTGATGAAGGTCGATTATTCATTCGTAGAAGCCGCATTTGACCTTGGAGCCAGACCATTTAAGGTATTATTTCAAGTTTTATTACCACTAACTAAATCCGGCATTATCGCAGGCTCCATGTTGGTATTTATTCCCGCAGTGGGCGAATTTGTTATTCCAGAGTTACTCGGCGGTCCTAATTCGATTCTTATTGGGCGCGTTCTCTGGCAAGAATTCTTTAACAACCGAGACTGGCCAGTTGCTTCTGCAGTTGCCATTGTTATGTTACTCATCCTGATGATTCCAATCCTGTGGTTCCATCGCTATCAGAAACGCGAATTGGAGAACTCATAATGAATGCAATCCCTGTTTACAACTCAAAATGGAAATGGCTAATACTCGGATTGGTGATGTCATTTCTCTATATACCCATTTTAATTCTCATCGCCTACTCATTTAATGAAAGCAGATTGGTGACTGTCTGGGCAGGTTTTTCAACAAAATGGTATGGTGAACTATTCCAAGATGATCAGCTAATCGGCGGTCTTAAACTTAGCTTGATGATTGGTATCATGGCTGCATCAGCCGCAGTCGTATTAGGCACAATTGCTGCGTTCGTATTGCAGAGATTTGGTAAATTCCGCGGAGAGACCAGCTTTGCATTTATGATCACGGCACCGTTAGTTATGCCTGATGTCATTACTGGATTATCACTGCTGTTGCTGTTTATTTCTTTAGGTCAGTATTTCGATCTCTTCGCTCACCGAGGAATGATGACGATCTGGATAGCCCATGTGACCTTCTGTACAGCCTATGTTACTGTTGTTGTTAGTTCACGCTTGCAAGAGCTTGATCAATCAATAGAAGAAGCCGCTATGGACCTTGGAGCGCCACCATGGAAAGTTTTCTTTCAGATCACAATACCAACTATTGTTCCTGCCCTTTTTGCAGGATGGTTGTTAGCCTTTACGCTTTCTCTTGACGATCTTGTCATATCCAGTTTTGTTTCAGGCCCTAGCTCAACAACATTACCAATCGTCGTATTCTCAAGTGTTCGCTTGGGAGTCAGTCCTAAAATTAATGCTCTGGCTACACTCATGATCCTAATTGTATCGTGTGCGACCTTCTTAGCTTGGTGGCTCATGGCCAGATCAGAGAAAAAACGACGGAGAGAAATGCGTTCTATTACCTAACCAGTTTGGAGAAACTTATGGATGTGGGTAACCAATTAAAAGCCATTCGTACAATGAAAGGTGTTTCGCAGAGAGAACTAGCGAAACTTAGTGGGGTTACCAACTCCATGATCTCTCAAATAGAAAAAAATCAGGTGAATCCTTCCGTGGGTTCACTGAAAAAGATCTTGGATGCTATGGACGTTTCTATGGGTGAATTTTTTACCATGGATATAGAAGCGGAAGAAAAAATATTTTATACACCAGAAGAGATGGTCGATTTAGGCGATGGCACCGTGCATATGATGTTGGTCGGAAGCCAAAGAGCGAACCGTAAACTTACAATGATGAGAGAAATTTATCCTCCAGGGGCAGATACTGGGACTGATTTCATGAAACATGATGGTGAAGAAGGTGGTATCGTTTTGAAAGGTGAAATTGAAATCATTATTGGCAGTCAAAGTCGTTTATTAAAAGCTGGCGATTCCTACTACTTCGATACTCGCAAACCACATCGATTTCGCAATAAAGGAAAAGTGGAATGTGAGCTCATTAGCGCCGCTACACCAAACACTTTCTGATGACGATATTTTGAATTGAGACCAAATGAAAAAGGAGCTTTAGAAGCTCCTTTTCATATTTATACGTTAATCCAACTCAATCCAGGTAGATTTGAGTTCTGTGTATTTTTCTATCGCATGCAGGGACTTGTCTCGACCATTACCACTTTGCTTGTAGCCACCAAATGGCATTGTCATATCACCACCATCCCAGTTATTTACGAAAACCGTGCCAGCACGTAATGCTCGTGAGCACCTTACTGCCTTAGAAACATCACTGGTCCAAAGACCAGCGGCCAAGCCATATTCACTGTCGTTAGCAATCGAAATCGCTTCCTCGACAGAGTCGAAAGGAATAACAGACAACACTGGGCCAAATATCTCTTCTCGTGCAATGCGCATATGAGGTGTTACATCAGCGAACACTGTCGGCTCAACATAAAAGCCGCCTGTTTCTTTAAGAATTTGCTTACCACCACACGCGAGCGTAGCTCCCTCTTTCAAACCAATATCAATGTAACCAAGAATTTTTTGCATCTGCTGCTCATCGATGATTGCTCCCATCGCCGTATCAGTTGATAGAGGATTACCGGGTTGCCAATTCTTAACACTCTCTTTGAGCTTGGCAATCACTGTAGAATACAGAGAGCTATCAACTAAGAGGCGCGATCCTGCTGTACAGACTTCACCTTGGTTATAACAAATTGCTGCTGCTGCTGTTGCAACCGCTTTGTCCAAATCTTTAACATCAGAGAAAATAATATGGGGACTTTTACCACCACACTCCATAAAGGTTCTTTTGAGATTCGACTCCCCGGCAAATGTCAGTAACTTTTTACCTACCGCCGTCGAACCGGTAAACGTAATACAATCGACATCATTATGGAGCGCAAGAGCCTGACCAGCTTCATGACCAAACCCTGGAAGAACCTGAAAAACGCCTGCTGGAATTCCGGCTTCAAATGCTAATTCGGCAAGAAAAATGGCTGACAGTGGGCTTTTCTCTGATGGTTTAACAATAACGCAGTTTCCAGCAGCCAAAGCTGGGCCTAACTTCCATGAGGCCATAACCGAAGGGAAGTTCCATGGCACAATCGCAGCCACAACGCCTAATGCCTCACGAGTCACAAGCGCAAGGGCATCTTGTGTAACCGGGGCTACTTCGTCATAAATCTTATCTATCGCTTCGGCATTCCACGCAATACAACGGGCTGTGGCAGGCGCATCGTAACCTGTAGTATTGGATATCGGTTTTCCTGCATCAAGTGATTCTAATAAAGCGAGTTTTTCAATATTTTTTTCGATAAGCTGGGCAAAATTCAATAATACTTTTTTACGTGCCGAAGGCTCCAAGCCAGACCAACAACCACTTTCAAAGGTGTTTCTCGCCACCTTCACCGCGAGGTCAACATCTGCTTTGTCACATTGGGCAATATTTCCCAGAGCCTCACCTGTTGCCGGATTAATATTTTGAAATGTTTTCGAACTTTGAGCGTCGACTAGCTTGCCGTCAATAAATGCCTGAGTTGAATATGAAACTTGCTCAGCAAGAGCGTGCCAAGATTGATTGTCCATAATATTCCTTGTTCTGCTCGTTTGATTTAAACTGGTACCAGATTCACTCCACCACAATTCATTCAACATTCCTTTGAGCGAATTAGGTAAATCAACGCACCATACCTGAGTTAGATGTTAAATATTTTTAATTTTTGTTTACCAAAAAGGCAAAAATATTTACGATATTGTTAAGTATACTAGATCATTCTAGTAACCACATCAAGATTGAAGCAGGACACTGACTGCTTCCACAATCAGATACAAGGAAAGGTCTGAGTCATGAAAATCGGTATTATTGTTTGTGACACTGTTGCACCAGAGTTATCAAAAGATTTTGGTGAATATGCAGATATGATTATGGCGACCATCAAACCCTACGGTCACTTTGAATTTCAACTTTTTAACGCGGTCGAACAACAACTTCCCTCGCAAGACGATACCTATGATGCCTACATCATTACAGGCAGTACACACGATTCCTATGCGGACTTACCATGGATAAACAAACTGGCAGATTGGATAAGGATGTGTGATAAGCAAGAAAAACGTCTCATTGGGATTTGCTTTGGTCATCAAATTATCAGTCTTGCGTTAGGTGGTAGTGTCAGAAAATCAGAGAAAGGCTGGGGAATTGGCATGAGTGTTAATGATATCAAACAGCACCCAAGCTGGATGTCTGATAAGCCTGAACAACTTCATTTACTGGTAAGTCATCAAGATCAAGTCATGAGTATTCCAAGCTCAATGGATATCGTCGCATCCAGTGAATTTTGTCCATTTTACATGTTATCCAAAGACAACCATATTTTAACCGTTCAAGGACACCCAGAGTTTTCGGTTGAATTTGACCGTGTGCTCGTCGAACGGAAAAAGCCATTATTAACACCAGCCCAATATGAACATGCACTCGAAAGCCTGTCTCTTACACCTCACTCATCATTAGTAATGAAATGGTTCGCGCAGTTTATCCAACAGTAAAGAATGGCTGACTCCTTTCCAATTAAACGCCATTGATTGTGAAAGAGTTGGCTTTTATTATTGATAAAACTAATTATTGCACTAGAATCACATATTGATTGAAAATACATCATCAAAGATTCATTTATTTTCAATGACCTATAGAATAGTCGCTCATAATTTATCACTTAAACGTTAAGAGCGAATATTATTCTCTAGTCTCTGGGTAAATTCAGACTGCCTTTTTTCATAGTCAGTTGATTTTATCGACTAAAATTTAAGTTCTAATGACTTGTAAAGGTTTCGAATTCTATGCGGCTACGACATCTCTTAACCACAGGATTTATCTCTACACTGACTTTTTTCGTTTCATCATCCCATGCAGAGACAGTAAAGATTTACATGTGGGAAGATTATCTGAGCCCTGAAGTGGTAGAGCAATTTGAGCAAGAAACCGGAAATAAAGTCAGCCTAATTTATTTCGATACAGAAACATTGAGAGACGAAGTGATCAATACGGGTCGAGCCTCAACGTACGACTTAGTCATTCTTGATTCCTTAACGCTGCAAATGATGACCGAACGTGGCCTATTGAGGACAGAATCAGAATCTGATCTGCCAACTTTGAATAATTTCACACCGGAATCAAGAAAGCTTTGTGGAAATACAGGCGTTCCTTATATGTGGGGAACGATGGGGATCGCTTATCGCTCTTCACTCTATCCTGATGGTGTCGATAGTTGGATGGCCGCTTTGCAACCTAGCAAAGATCATTATGGCCGAATTACTATCCCCGTTGATGAAATTGATACTACTGGCATGGCATTGTTGGCGCTCAAACATGACCCTTTTACCAGTGAAGAAAAGCCTCTAATGGACGCTTTTGATTTGTTAAAAGAAAGCAAAAGCAAAATAAAGTCTTTCCTGAATGCGGTCACCTATACTCGAGATATGCAGGATAAATCACAACTTGATCTCGTTGTCGCATTCTCTGGTGAAACCTACTTGCTTAACCAATACACAGGAAACGAAGACTGGGTTTATACTATTCCTCAAGAAGGCACTTTAATTTGGCACGAATGTTTTGCTCAGTTGAAAGACTCACCTAATAAAAAGGCGACAAAGCAATTTTTAAACTTTATCGGCGACCCCAAAATTGCAGCAAAAAATGCAGAATATATATGGTATGCAACATCCAATCAGAGTGCCATGGACTTTGTCAGTGATGAGTATAAAAATGATAGTGAAATTTTCCCAGATAAAACTGCATTAGCCAACAGCTATCCTTACAGAGAAATTAGCCTACCTGGGCTTAAATTGCGTACTCGAATAATTAGCATTATTCAGCGTGAAAGCGAATAAGCGGAAACTGAATTGAAACTATCAAAACGCATTAATTTTATTATTCTGCCAGTACTGTCAATCATTTTCACTTTGGCAGGAATTATTGCCTATATGTCTCAGAAAGATTCTGTTTTTGAGGCATTGCAGGGCAAGTTAGACCACCAATCAACCTCTGTGATTAATGTGTTTGAAACACAATTAGTGGAACTTGATAGCCTAATTAAACAGCTACTCAATAGTTTACAAGTTACTCAATATTTAAACGATGAAGAGAGCTCTTACGCTGTATATTCGACAGAAAATCAGCTTATCCGTTTTATATCCAATATTGCTGAAAGCAGTGGCATACCGATAGCAATAGAATTTTACGACATGCAGCACGACGCCATATTCAGTTACAACAGCGAGAACCCATTCGCTAAGGCTGTTGCACCAAAGGGGTTAATCAAACACATCACGGATACAACTCAGAGTTTATCCCCAGAGCATTCCGTCAGTTTAATAACGACACAATACGACGTGATAACGCTCGCCGACAATAAATTTCAGTTGAATGTTTATCGGACATTCTCTCCCGAACAATCTATTTACGATAATATGTTTACTGTCAATTCGCGCCTTTATACAGCGAGGATTTCGACGATTATTAATGTTGATAAAAGTATTCTACCGATAGTACAAACAGCATTCTCAGCACAAACAACGCTACATGTTTTGTCTCATGAAACGCTTTATGCACCAAACGGCCCTCTGCCTATCCAATTTCAATATGATGGTCTCTATCACGATGGCTATGCACGTAGCCCTGTTATCGATACCATCATATCGGTCGATTCCGGTTACATAAACGATCTCCTGTTCCCCTATGTCATTTCGATTATTAGCTTAGTTCTAAACGTCACTCTGGTTTGTTTTTTACTGCTTAAGCGCTTGATTAACAGGCAGATAATTGTACCGATCGAAAGCCTTAACGAGAAGGTTCAAAAAGCGATTAATGGTGATGAGAAAGCACTACAACTTATCGACAAGCAGGACGAGGTCTCCTCACTCAATAACAGTTACATAAAATTATTAGATGACCTCAATACACTGGCCCGCAGGGATTCTTTGACGGGATTAGCAAACCGAAACGTATTTGGTAGCGCATTAATGCGGTCAATTGAAGAGGCGATACAGCATTCAACGCGGTGCGCACTTTTTTATATCGACCTAGATAATTTTAAATCTGTGAATGACCAGTTTGGCCACCACACTGGAGATAAGGTTCTGGTTGAGTTTTCTAAACAGCTAACCAGTGTTTTTCGTAATGAAGACATTATCGTTAAACCAAGCCTTTATAGTGATATAGCTCGTCTTGCTGGAGATGAATTTGCAATCGTATTACCTCATGCTCCAAGCGTAGACATTATCAGTCATATCGCCCAACGCATAGTCAATATCTGTGAAAACGGACTAGAACTTGATGGTATCCATTATGATGTTCACACCAGTATAGGTATTGCAGTATCGCCGCATGATGCCAATGATCCCGATGCGTTAATGAAGTGTGCGGATACAGCAATGTATCAGGTCAAACATACATCGAAGAATGGTTTCCATTTCTATTCTGAAGAATTAGAGGCTGAACAAAAGCGAAGCAGCGAAATTGAAAAGGCCTTAAAAGTCGCGTTGAAAAACGACGAGTTTTATCTTCATTTTATGCCTATCTACGGCTGCCAGAGTGGCGAAATCGAAAACATAGAGTGCCTAATACGCTCGAATAATGATTACTTGCAACAATCGGGTCCTGATGAATATATCCCTATTGCAGAGCACTGTGGCCTCATAAAAGAGATTGACCTGTGGGTTTTCAAAACTGCGATATCCGCTTTCGAAGAGCTTATAAATACTCATTCCTATGCCGGGAATATTTCAGTCAACTTCTCATCTTATCAGCTAAAAGATGATAATTTTGTACCTGCAATTAAGACGATTCTACAAGAGACATCCGTTCCAACGTCAAAGATCGATATGGAGATCACAGAGACTTGTTTAATCTCAAATAGTCATAAGGTGATCGAGCGATTGAACCAACTAAAAGAGACAGGTGTAAATCTTTCCCTAGACGACTTCGGCACCGGATTTACCGCATTTTCGCAACTTCAGGACTATCCGGTCGATAGCCTGAAAATCGATCGTTCTTTTGTTAATCTCATCGATACATTCTCCGAGCAACAACAAGAACATCGCCCCTTGGTTGATATCATTATCGAGCTCGCCTCTTTGTACGAACTCGATACCGTAGCGGAAGGTATTGAATCAGCAGAACAATTTAAATATGTTTCAAACCTTGGTTGCACTCAAGCTCAGGGGTTTTATTTACAAAAACCCGTCGTCTGGGAAACGTTAGTTACTCTACTCGAAGAACACGATAGTAACGCATTTTTAAAGCGCATTTGGCCTAATAAGCAAATACCGCTTGAGCTGAACGAAACAGTTGGAAGTGTAACGGAACTAAAGAGCGATGATCTCGACGATACCCCCCACCAATAACACATCCCACAGGAACTTTTTGCTGCTTTGCCAAACTCAGTAAATAATGATCTCTTTGGTATAAAGCATCAGTTGAGACATTCAAATACCCTAATTCATCGTCAATATGGATATCGACACCCGCATCATAAATAATCAAATCTGGTTGATAGCGATGAACAGCCAGAAAAGCCATTGACATGAAAGTCTCTAGAAACGCATCGTCCTCAGCTCCTACTGAAAACGGAACATCCATCGTAGAGTCAGGTTTGCGTGAAGGAAAATTCTTTTCACAATGAAATGATAGTGTATATAAACCCTCGATATCATGACTCAGCGCGGCCGTTCCATCACCATGGTGGACATCGCTGTCGATTATCAAAATACGTTCAACTGCATTACTGGACAATAACTCTCTAGCCGCAATCACTAAATCGTTGAACAAACAGAACCCGCTACCAAAATCGAAATGAGCATGATGATAACCACCACTCAAATGAATAGCCACGTTATGCTCTAGTGCCATTTGCATCGTCTTTAAAGTGCCACCAGCAGAAGTCAACGTTCTCTGAATGAGGCTTTCGCTCCATGGGAACCCAATACGTCGCATTTTAGCTAGCGGTAATACACCCGAACATAAATCATGTACATATTGCTCATTATGAACACGAGTAACGGACTGGATCTCGATAGGTTTTGGCGTATTCCATGACCATTGATTCATTTTTTGATGTTCCCAAAGATACTCGTAAAGAAACCGGTACTTATTGATTGGATAGCGGTGATTCTCTGGTAAAGATAACTGTGAGTATATATCGTGGTATATCAATGGAATGGTATTCACGCTTTTGTTCGACCTCTTGGCTGAGATTTTTTTCTGCGTCCTGAGTAGCTGCGCCTACCCGATTTACTTATGCTCGCACCAACATTAGAGAGACCATTGAGTGATTCTGGAACAGGTTGATAACGCACGTTTTCAATCATAGTCGCTATCTGCTGCTGCAGTTCTGTCATAAATGGTGTATACGCCTGCCCTTTCTCTGCCATGTCTTGCAATTGACGCTCCCAATGAGCCGTCATATCAGGATAGGTTGCGCTATCCGGTAACGCGTGCACCAAGCCTCGACCTGCAAGAGAACTACGGATTTGTTTCCCCTGTCTTTCTATGAGCTGACGCTTAACCAAAGTATCGATAATGCCCGCACGTGTCGCTTCTGTTCCTAATCCATCTGTTTCACGTAATATGGCTTTTAATCCTTTGTCACTGACAAACCTTGCAATCCCGGTCATCGCTTTAAGTAATGTCGCCTCAGTAAAATAAGCCGGAGGCTCCGTTTTCTTGAATCCAATCTCTCCTTCGCGACAAACTAAAGTCTCGCCAACAGATAACTCTGGAACCAACGCATTGGGTTCATCTTGTTCTTGGTTGAATCCAGTAACGACTTTCCAACCGGGGAAGAGAAGTGTTTTTCCTGATGCAATGAATAATCCCCCTTCGATATCAAACTCTAAACGACTTTCTGCATATTCAGCAGCGGGATAGAACTGAAGTAAGTATTGACGGGCAATCAAGTAATAAACATTTTTTTCTTTGTCTGTCAGGCTTCCACTAACATTGCCTTTATCGGTCGGAATAATGGCATGGTGAGCTTCAACTTTACTGTCATTCCAAGCTTTGGAGCGAATCTGCAGATCAACCCCGCCAACGGCATCTTGTAAACGGTTTTCCAACTTAGCTATCGCAGTTGTAATGGCTCGTGACTCGTGAAAATGTCCATTGGGAAGATACCGACAATCAGAACGAGGATACGTAATTAACTTATGCTTTTCATACAAAGACTGGCAAGCATCTAGCGTTTGCTGCGCATTTAAGTTGAATCTCTTTGATGCATCTATCTGCAAAGCTGACAATGAGTATGGTAAGGGCGCATTTTGCTTTGTTTTTTTATGCTCGCTTTTCATTACTTTTGCTGGTTTAGCTTTGATTCTACTCGCGACATTTTCAACCAATTTAAGATTAAGAACTCGACCATCTTCATCCAGCCAGGGGCCACAAGCTTCACTCGGCTTCCACCTGGCTCGAATATCTCCTGAGTGATACTGATCTGAATAGGGAATAAGCGCATGTAACGTAAAGTAGTCTTGTGCTACGAAATTTTCGATTTCTTCGTCTCTACGAACCACCAACCCTAACACAGGTGTTTGAACTCTTCCTACAGAGAGCACACCTCGGTAGCCTACTTTTTGACCCAGCAGTGTATATGCTCGAGACATATTCATCCCATAGAGCCAATCGGCTCTAGAACGCGCTAACGCGGAAACTGATAATGGAATAAAGTCACTGTTCGCTTGCATTTTCTGCAGCGACTTTTTGACAGCAGATAAGTTTAAATCATTAATAAGCAGGCGTTGAGTAGCCACTTTTTTATCTTGTGGTACACGGCAATAGTCGATTACCTCATCCACAAGCAACTGACCTTCGCGGTCTGGATCACCTGCGTGAACAATATCAAATGATTGTTTGAGTAACTTTTTCACCACAGATAATTGTTTTGCAGCAGACTTTCGCGGCTTTAGAATCCATTTTTCTGGCGAAATAGGTAAGGTATCGAGCGACCATTTTTTATACTTATCATCGTATTCATCAGGCTGTGCCTGTTCTAGAAGGTGACCAATACACCAAGTCACTACGTCGCCGTTCCCACAGCGAATAGCACCATCTTCTCTCTTATGTGGTTTGGGTAGAGCATCAGCAATCGCCCTGCCCAAACTCGGTTTTTCAGCAATAAATAACTTGGGCATAATAAAAAAGCCACGAACAATCGTGGCTTTAATTTAACAGAAATACTGTAAATATGTACAGACTTACTCGCTGTCTTGATCCGCGTTTGCTCTTGCTGCCGCTTCTTTAATCAGAGGCTGAAGTTCACCTTTCTGGAACATTTCAACAATAATATCGCAACCGCCGATCAATTCACCTTCAACCCAAAGCTGTGGGAATGTTGGCCATTGAGCATACGTTGGTAGTTCAGCACGAATATCAGGATTCTGCAGAATATCTACATACGCAAACTTTTCACCACATGCCATCAAAGCTTGTGATGCTTGTGAAGAGAAACCACAGCTTGGTAGCTTAGGTGAGCCTTTCATGTAAAGCAGAATTGCGTTTTCCTCAATCTGCTTTTTAATTTTATCAATCGTTTCCATTGCTTCCTCGTTAAGGACTTTTTCACTATAACCATCATTCTAAATGATTGGCGGAGAATAAAAAGCACATTCTAATTATGGGTTTTACTCTGAGGTTAATCAAATCGTATCCTGCATGTCATATAAAGTGCCGATAATTGTCCTAGAATTACGCCTAACTAAATGAACTAATTTAGACAAAATGATTATGAACACAGTTCGATATTTTTTAAATATCCCCTTTAAATAAAGTAAAAACTTGCTAAAATAACGTTCAAGTCAGCAGTATTGACTCATAACGACAATTATTACATTGGAAGCATAGAAAGAAGTTATTCTTTCGACACAAAGGAGAATCCAGCAATGGCATTTGAACTACCAGCACTTCCTTACGCAAAAGATGCGTTAGAACCTCATATCTCTTCTGAAACTCTAGACTTTCACTACGGTAAACACCACAACACTTACGTTGTAAAACTAAACGGTCTAGTTCCAGGAACTGAATTTGAAGGTAAATCACTAGAAGACATCATCAAAACTTCAACTGGTGGTATCTTCAATAACGCTGCTCAAGTATGGAACCACACGTTCTACTGGCACTGCCTATCACCAAATGGTGGCGGCGAACCAACTGGCGCAGTTGCTGACGCAATCAAAGCTGCATTCGGTTCATTCGAAGAATTCAAAACTAAATTTACTGAATCTGCTGTTAATAACTTCGGTTCAGGCTGGACTTGGCTTGTTAAAAAAGCTGACGGCTCAGTTGCAATTTCAAACACTTCAAACGCAGCGACTCCACTGACTGAAGCTGGCGTAACTCCTCTACTAACAGTAGACGTATGGGAGCACGCATACTACATCGACTATCGTAACGTTCGTCCTGACTACATGGCTGCTTTCTGGGCACTAGTAAACTGGGAATTCGTTGCTGAAAACTTTGCAAAATAAGCGTAAATTACGTTTATCTTCATAGGTTCAAAGCCCGCTATGCGGGCTTTTTTTCTTTTGTATTAAAGGTTTCTATCGAAATGTCGCTACCTTAATTACTAAACGGGGCGAGTTATGAAAGAAATCGATTTAATCAGTGCTAATCTAATTAACGAAATTCAGTGCGGTTCAAATGTGAATCAAGCGATTTCGTCGAATCGCCGTGCTGATTTTGCGCTCCTTTTGGCCATGCTTTCATCGGATGCCCGAGAATCGACTCCTGTTGAAGTTGTTACTCAAACTGAAACAAATGATGCCGTTTTAGCCAAACAATTTGGTATTCGTGATCGTCAGCCACTGACTTCGAGTCAAGACTCTTATTCCAACTCTGCAAATATTGCTCAGCAATTTCATGAAGCAGGAATAAGCAGTGCTAAACTTAAGCATTATCTCACCCCAGAGCCTTTGTGTTACCAACCTGAAAACACATTGGGACTTCCTGAAGACTTGTATCATAACCTCTCAGGTCATGTCATTCGCCAAATGAAACATCAAACCTCCCGGCAAAATTTAGATATGAACCTTTATCATCAGCTCGTTGATGCCAGAGTAAAAGATCAATTAGCGGTGCATGCGTAATACATCAATTCTGTAAATATTTGTCGAGATCCGATCTTTTTCTGTGAATCTCTACAAAGTTCGACACTTTGCTTTTTTAGCCTCGCGAATAATGCGAAACCTTTCACACCAACAAAATAGTTACTGGTTCATTCTAAGATAAGTATCGCCATAAAGCTCAACTAGGTAGCCTTACTATGCATATAACAAATTCGATAATACTAATAACATCGGCGGGCTCCTTACTTGGGGGAGCGCTCGCAGAACGTTTTTGCGAACTTGGAGCAAAATTGATTCTGGTAGATCAATGCCCTATTGGCCTAAAGAACACTTGTCAGCGCTGTGAAATCTATTCAGGTCAGGTCGAATGTATGCTGATGCACGATTATTCCACTGCATCTATTGAAGCCGTTTTTACTCATATCGATAATAAGTTTCAACACTCACCAGATGTTCTGATAAATCTGTGGCCTAAGCCCGATATCCCCTCAATTATAGATGAACAACCAATAGAAGCTTTCTCTTCGAATATCTCGTCGATTGCTACAACACTATTTTCTTTTGTACAGCTTTGTGCCCAACGCATGAGGAATGAATCTAAAGGTGGTGTTGTCGTTAATATTATCGCCAGTACAGAGCCGCATAATCGCAAAGGAATGGACCATACTGCTTCAATGGTATCAGGGTTCACTCAAAGTTGGGCTAAGGAGCTAACTCCCTTTAACATTCGCGTTGGCGGAATATTACCGAATGCCTCAAATGAAGAGGAGCCCATGAATGAGCTCCTAGATGATGTGATTCGAAATACAGAATACATTGTTGAAAATGAATACTTCAGTGGAAGGACAATGTCTGCTTAGTGCACTTGAAATAGATTATTCATCCAACTGATCAAGGTAGCTGTTAATCAACTCTTCCTGTTCAGGGTCATAATCGTCAGTGTCGATTTCTGCTTTATAATCCTGTCGTTGGTAATAGACGTCACGAACCAAAGAATATGGATCTGGAGAATTTTTTAGCATCGCTTCCTGATTGACCAAAGCGGCACGCGTTTCCATTCCCTCAAATACGAATTTGCCAATTGACGCCCAAATATTGAGATAAGAAAGGGGGAGGTACGTCGTATCAACAAGGTCGGTTGCTTCTCTGGGCGAGTATGAGCCCACGGCTGGTACCATTAGATAAGGACCATTGCCGACACCATAGTGGCCTAAAGCATCACCAAATCCTTTTTGTTCTTCCTTTTTAATTCCAGCCGCAGACGCGATATCGATTAAACCAAATAAACCAAATGTACTGTTAATCCAAAAGCGGTTGAAATGGTTTAGTGCTTCCCGACCATTTCCCATGAGTAGGTTATTGATCATACTCGCAGGCTCGTCCAAGTTCGAAAACACATTGGAAATCGCAAGTCGTACTGGGTGAGGGACATAATCCACATAAGCCAATGAGACAGGCCTAAATATATATGGATCTAAAACATCATAGTTGAGAGACCACGTTTTTCGGTTTAGTCCCTCAATAGGATCATACACCTCAGATGAGTGTTTTATTTCTGATTCATCAGCCGGCATACTTTGAATATTCGCCGTCGATTTAATCTCTTTATCTTCAGTATCATTAGTACTACTGCATCCGAGCATGAGCAAAAATATGACACCAACAAAAATCGTTTTAACCTGTTTTGACATCTGACCTATCATTTATTTTTATCTCTATAAACTTTACTGATTCAGTCTAATACTGCTTATTAATGATTATGTTGACCTGATTCCCAGGAGACGCAGTGCCACTTTCACCGACTAAATCCCCTTTATTTGTGGTCACATTGCCATCGATATCAATTCTTGCACGAATAACAAAGCTTTTCAGATCACTTAGTTTAAGAGCCGCTATTAAATCATTTTGATCAGACAACGACAAATTCACGGGAAACTTATCAGGCAAAGATACTCTTTTTGCTGCAATCGGCATTCGGCTATTCTCATCCTGATGCACTGAAACAATCAAAGCTCCCTGCTTTGGTAGTACCAAATGTTTGTCTACATCAACAGAAACGGTTACCACAAATTTCTTATTGTTGACAGCAGACTCTTCAATCTTACTATTAATTTGCGCAATTTGCTGTTTTATATATTGAGCTTTAGGACTACTTTTGTCCAATAAGTCATAAACATGCTGTAAATAATCCTGAGCAGCGGGTAAATCACCTTTCTGATATGACTGTGCAAAAAGGAAAGTATAGGCCATTTCCTGATTACGTCCTTGAGCAACCAGGTTCTTTAATAAGTCCACGCCATGATTTTGATTTCCTTCCTCAGGAGCCGATAAAAGAGCCTGTGCGTAGGTCACAACAATATCATCGCGTTCAGGGTTGAGTTGATACGCTTTGCGCAAAGCATCAATAGCAACTTCAGCCTGGCCTTGAGATAGAGCAACCTTACCAAGTAACATCCAACCTACGGCATCATCTGGATGAGAATACAATTTTGTTCTTAAGCCCAACATAAGCGATTGAACTTCTTCTCTTGTCAACGGCTGTGTTTCCTGTTGCAGCAGTTTCTGAGTTAGCTCTGGCATATTGTTA
The DNA here is from genome assembly GCF_003856525.1 of Vibrio viridaestus. GTDB lineage: Bacteria > Pseudomonadota > Gammaproteobacteria > Enterobacterales > Vibrionaceae > Vibrio > Vibrio viridaestus. The sequence continues at coordinate 477,536 of NZ_RJVQ01000002.1, read as the reverse complement.
ATCACAGCATGCCATTCATCTACTTGTTTAATCCCGCCAGTCTGACTATAGACCCCGTAGGCCACACCAATAATCGCAATAACGGCCAAACTCAATATCGGAAGCGTTCGCCTAGACTTTGCTGATGAAGTTGTAGTCAGTCGAGATTCAGGAATATCCTCAAGTAACGCCCGTTTCAGATCCAGCTCTATCTCACTTTTAGTAAAATGAAGTCCTTCGAGATCCTCATGGCTCACTTCGTCAATTCGCTCTTGATAGAGAACTTTATTCAGTTCTTTATGCGCATAACTCTCTTTATCTTTACGCGATATCAAAGGGTAAAAAACAAATACGGCTGCGACCAACACCAAAACAATGGTCATTCCCCAAAATAGCATTAGGCTCCCCTTTGATTGTCATTTGGATCGTCTGCTAAAATCTTATCCAGACGAGCTTGTTCTTCTTTCGTCAGTTGCTCATAACTCTCACGGTGATGAGTTGATGAATGGGAAGTTTTACTTGAACGAGAATAAACCGCTATAGCGCCAAAAAGTACAACCATAATGGGTGCAATCCAAAGTATTGCTGTTGTCCAGTTAAAAGGTGGAGAATAGACGATAAAATTACCGTAACGGGCTTTCATATAGTCAATGATATCGTCTTGAGATTTACCGTCTTGCAACATGACATACACTTTATTTCGAATATCATGAGCAAGCTGAGCATTGGAGTCAGCGATCGTGTTATTCTGACATTTAGGACATCGCAGCTCATTGCTGATTGATTTGAACGTCTTTTCCTGCTCTGGCGAGTCAAAATGGTATACCTCAATCGCCGACCAGCAAGTCAGAGTCACCAATAACGAAGCTAAAGCAATTAACCATCTGAACTTATTCATCTGACGGTACCTTTTTCACAAGTTTCTCATAGATTGGCTGCAGCGTTTGTTGCCAGTTTTGTTGATTGACATCACCAACGTGTCGATAACGAATAACGCCCTGAGCATCAATAATGAATGTTTCTGGCGCACCATACACACCTAAATCTAACCCCAGCATGCCATCACCATCATAAAGACTCACTAAATAGGGATTACCTTTTTCGTAAAGCCATGTGACTGCCTTTTGTCTATCATCTTTATAATTGAGGCCTATAATTTTTACGCCTTTTTGAGCCAAAGAATTGAGAAAGTGGTGTTCTGCGAGGCACGTAGGACACCATGTTGCCCACACATTCAGCAACAAGGGCTCCCCACGAAACAAAGATTGGTCATAAAGTCTACCTGGTTCCGCAAGATCTTCTAACTTAAACACGGGCACTTTTTTACCAATTAATACGGATTCTAATTTAGTCGGATCATCCCCTTGGCGATTGTCTTCAAGTTGAAAGACAAACACACAAACCAATGCGATAAATAAAATGAATGGGATGAAGAGTAACTTATTAATCTTATTCATTATTTGGCCAAAACCTTATTAAAGAAACGGTATCGCTTGTCACTTATCGATAAAATCCCACCGAAAACCATCAGCAATCCCCCAAACCATATCCATCGAATAAATGGTTTGTAATAGACTCGAACCGCCCAAGCATCAGAGTTATCCAACTGCTCTCCCATAGCGACGTACAGATCGCGAAAAATCCCTTTATCGATTGCAGTTTCAGTCATCATTGAGCGTGCGACTGGATAATAACGTTTTTCTGGCGACAGATAGCTAATCAGTTTGCCATCTCTTTTTACCTCAAACTCACCAATAAATGCCTGGTAATTCGGTCCAATGCCATTCCGTACGCCTTTGAAGAGAAAGTCGTATCCTGCAACGTTATAATGTTGCCCTGGTTCTAGTCTGACGTCTTTTTCAACCGAGTAGTTTTGCACCATTGATATACCAATTAATGTCACTGCAAAACCAATATGGGCTAATACCATTGCCCAATGACTTTTAGAAAGCGCACGTAAACCCGCCAAGAGAGGCCGCTCTCGGTATGTTGCACGCAAGTAGGTTTCATAAGCGTGTAGCCCTACGATCCACAGCGCTAACCACCAACCAAGTTGCGCATACCATACAAAAGATAAATCAGAGAGTTGCAAGCACAAAACCAGTAAAACGGCACTAAGAACCGCAGTCGTAATAATGGGCTTCCAATACGCCTTAAGGTTATCTCGACGCCATTTAATTAACGGAGCAACCCCAAGAACAACAGCAAATGGGATAGCAAGCCACATAAATAACATATTGAAGAATGGCGCTCCGATAGAGATAGATCCAAGTCCAAGTTGCTTGTGCACTAACGGTAACAATGTTCCGGTGAACACAACAACAAGCGCAGCCATTAGTACGACGTTATTCAGCAGCAAAGAGTTCTCTCTTGATATAAGTTCATAGCGAGTTTTAGAGCGAATGGACGATGCTCTAAAGGCATAGAGTAAAAGAGAACTACCGATGACAACAGCTAGGAAAATAAGAATAAATAGCCCACGTTTGGGATCAGAGGCAAAGGCATGCACTGAAACCAATACGCCTGACCGGACAAGGAAGGTACCAAGCAAACTCAACGAAAAGGTTGTTATAGCCAAAAGCACCGTCCAGACTTTAAATGTTGAACGTTTTTCTGTTACCGCCAATGAATGTAATAGTGCCGTTCCAGATAACCAAGGCATGAGTGACGCATTTTCAACCGGATCCCAAAACCACCAGCCACCCCAGCCGAGCTCATAATATGCCCACCAAGAACCGAGGGTGATACCAAATGTTAGGAACAGCCAAGCAGCTGCAGTCCATGGCCTTGACCAACGTGCCCACGCAGAATCTAACTGACCAGAAATCAAAGATGCAATGGCAAAAGCAAACGCAACAGAGAAGCCAACATAACCCATATACAGCATCGGCGGGTGAATAATTAACCCAGGATCTTGAAGGAGTGGATTGAGATCCCGCCCGTCGACAGGGAAAATAGGTAATGTTCGTAAAAATGGATTCGATGTCAGAAGTATGAACAGCAAGAACCCAGCCATCACAGCACCGAGTATAGCAAGAACACGGCCAACGGATTCGATTGGCATTTTCCGGCTAAAAACAGCCACCCCCAGCGCCCAGACAGACTGAATAAGAACCCATAGCATGAGAGAACCTTCATGTCCTCCCCAAATCGCTGTCAAACGATAGTACCAAGGTAAGTGACTGTTTGAATTACTTGCTACGTACGTCACTGTAAAGTCATTGGTATAAAAGGCCCACAACAGTGAAGCAAAACCCAGCAAAATAAAAATGAAGACCCCGATAGTTAAAGGCTTTGCTGTCGCTACCAGTCGATAAGAGCCAGTTTGCGCGCCCCACAGCGGCAAAACAAAGAGTAGCATTGCCAATGCCAGAGCCAGTGTGACACTAAAGTGCCCTAATTCAATTATCACAACGTTTTCCTTACTCTTTTGGCATTTTTACTGCAACATGATTCTTTTTCATCGCATCGGTAATCTCTGGCGGCATATAGTTCTCATCATGCTTGGCGAGAACCTCAAACGCTTCAATATGCTTTGGATCAGTCAGTACACCTTGAGCAACAATCCCCTGCCCTTCACGAAATAAATCAGGCAAAATGCCTTTATAATGAATCGTGACCGAATCACCAATATCAGTAACATCGAACGTCACATCTAACGTTTTAGGGTCTCTTTTCACTGAACCATTCACAACTAAGCCACCGACTCTTAGCCTTTGTCCCACCTGAGGCTTCTCTCCATTATCTCTGCCCTGAACAATTTCGGACGGAGTATAGAAAAGATTCATATTCTGATTCAAGGCATATAAAATCAATCCAACTATGATGGCAAAGCCTATGAGAATTGATGAGAAAATAATCAGTCTTTTTTTACGTCTTGGACTCAAAATGATGCCCCTTTTTGTTTCGATTTTGCTATGCGCGCCTTACTATCAGCTTCTTTCTTAACGGATGCTAAGATGCTCTTTTGCTTCCACTTTGCCGATATAAATAAACTGATAATAAGCACTAGAGAGATAGCAACGGAGCTCCATACATAACTGGCGTATCCACCCATATTGAAAAAATCGTGAAATGATGAAAAGTACATACTAATTTTGCTCCGTAAGTTTTAGAACCCAGGGACGATGCTTCTCATTGAGCAGTATTTCATTTTGCAATCGAACACAAAGGATAGCGAAAAACAGGAACGCAAATCCGAATAATGAAATTAATAATGGAATCAACATAACCGTTGATATGGAGGAACCAGAGAACGCGGTAACTGAAGCTCCCTGATGTAAGGTATTCCACCATACAACTGAATAATGAATGATAGGAAGGTTAACAACACCGACAATAGACAAGAGGCTAGCTGCTTTTATTGCGGAAGACTGCTCTTCGAATGCTTGGTACAACGCAATAACGCCTAAATAAAGAAAAAGTAAAATGAGTTCAGATGTTAATCGTGCATCCCATACCCACCAGGTTCCCCACATTGGTTTTCCCCAGATAGAGCCGGTAATAAGCGCTATCAATGTGTAGATGGCTCCGATAGGTGCAATCGCCATTACCGCCCACTTAGCCAGTTTCACCTGCCAGACTAGTCCTATGAATGCGACGATTGCCATTAACAGATAACCAGCCATAGAACCTATAGCTGCTGGTACATGAATATACATAATTCTGAAGCTATCACCTTGCTGATAATCGGCTGGTGCATATGCAAACCCCAGAAACCAACCAATCGCTAAAGTCAGCACAGACAGGATGCTTAGCCAAAACCCTAACGCTTTACAAAAGCTAAATGCAGTCTCAGGCTTAGCTAAAGGATGTAACCATTTCCACATAATCTTTCCAAATTTACTAATTCATTGATATTTTTAAGGCAAATCGAATCACGAAGGGTGACAGCATTACACTGCCAACAAACATCGCACCCAGAATTGCAAGCTGACCAGAATACGGTAAACCTAATGACGCCGAGTTGATTGCTGCTGTCGCAAAGATAAGTACTGGTAAGTAAAGTGGAATGACTAGCAAACTAAGCACAATACCCGGCTTTTTAAGGTTTAAGGTCAATGCTACACCAATGGCCCCGATAAAGCTTAGGACCGGTGAACCAATCAACAGAGTTAAAACCGATGCAGTCCAGGTGTTTATATCAATCGATAAAAACAGCGCAAATAGCGGACTGACTAGAATTAATGGCACACCCGTTAGTATCCAGTGAGAAAACACTTTTCCAAGAATAATAGGATATATGTTCGCAGAGCTAACCATCAATTGCTCAAGCGAACCATCTATAAAATCGTCACGGAATAAACGGTCTAAAGACAGTAGTGTACTAAGTAGCGCCGCTATCCAGATAAGCCCTGGAGATACTTTACTTAATAAACTAGGATCAGAACCGATTCCCAAAGGGAAAAGAACAATGATTAAAAGGAAGAAATAAACCGGATTAAAAACCTCAGAGCGCTTCCGAAAACCTAGTTTCAATTCTCGACGAACTATTAACATCAGCATCGACATTAGAACATACCCATATCTTGAAGTTCAATTTTCTTCACTGAAAAAAGCTCATGTAGCACATCAATATGTGCGGTGAAAATAATTAATCCACCAGCATTCGCATGCTCAATAAATCGTTGCTCTAGTGCTTTCACACCCCGTTTATCGATGCCAGTAAAGGGTTCATCCAGCACCCATATAGGTTGATCACTCAACCATAAACGAGCTAGTGCAACACGTCTTTGCTGACCAAACGAAAGTGACCCAACAGGAATATCTTCACGACCGACGAGCCCGACAATTTCTAAAGCATTAAACAGCGATTCATCATCATAACGATTACCAGTCAATTGCTGATAAAAACGCAGATTCTCAATCGCAGTAAGCTCCTTTTTGACGCCAACCAGATGGCCAATATAGAGTAAATTACCTCTAAATTCTTCCGTCTGAATAGAGTGACCAGACCATGTTACAGAACCCTCTTCAATGTCAGAAAGTCCTACTAATGCTCGTAATAACGTCGTTTTTCCTGATCCGTTTTCACCGACTATTTGCACGATCTCTGAAGGAGCGACTTGAAAAGATAAGGGATGAAATAGACTCTGATTTGATTTTTTACACTCGAGGCTTTTTACTTCCAGCATGTTTTCTGCTTATTAGAATAATATCCTCGTATAGTAACACAGGTGCATTATCTATAAACAAGGGAAAAGCTGAAAATAAAAAAGGAAGCCAAGGCTTCCTTTGAAGATTAAAAACTATCTGCTTGGCTTTGTACTTCTCTTACTCGAAGTAACCTGCCTCTCACTAGGGTTTTGCTCAAGCGGAGGTATTTTCTCATGTCCCGCTAGTTTTTTCTGCAGTGACAACATTAACTCAGCTTCAGCTTTTGGCAACTCACACTCTTCGATTAGCTCATCAATATCAGCGCCTAACTTGACCATCTTTGTCGCACGACTATAAAGACGACCATCTTTATCTTCTTGCTCTAGTTCACTGATTCGCTCTGCTAGTAAACGCATCACATCTTGTTGCTCTGAAAAACTTTGCCCAAGACCGACAGCAATGGATCGTAATTCAACAATCTGCTTTCCAGACTTTTGCAAGTCTTTCGCAAGCGTTCGGTTTTCCTGACGAAGCTGATCAAATCGTGCTCGATAGTTTTTGCTCATCCGTAACAGACAAAATATCAGCACCAACAAAACAAACAGTGTGGTGCCGAATCCAGCCAATAGATGGGGATTATTCAGAATGTCATCAAGCATTATAGATGAGCCATTTCATCCCATTCTTCGTCTGATAGAAGCTTATTAAGATCCACTAAAATGAGTAGCTTACCGTCTCGATTACTTACACCTTGAATGAACTTAGAGCTTTCTTCCGTACCTACACTTGGTGTTGTATCGATTTCGGAAGAACGTAAGTACACAACTTCCGCAACGCTATCAACAAGAATACCGATAACCTGGCGTTCAGACTCAATAACAATAATACGAGTATTATCCGTTACTTCGCCTTCAACTAAGCCAAAACGTGAGCGGGTATCGATAACAGTGACCACGTTACCACGCAAGTTAATAATACCTAATACGTAATCTGGTGCTCCCGGCACGGGTGCAATTTCAGTGTAACGTAAGACTTCGCGCACCTGCATTACATTAATGCCGTACGTTTCTTCCTCTAACTGGAACGTAACCCATTGAAGCACTTCATCTTTGGATTGGTCCTTTTTTACTTCTACTTCGCTAGATTGAGACATACCTTATCCTCTCTAAAGTCGTATCCGACATCAATGCATTATTTATCGAGTGCTTTAACATCAAGGCCAGCTTTAAGCATAGCGACCAAAGCCTCAACATGAATCAAAGCACACATTTTTTCTTTTACCATCCCAGCAAGCCAGGGCCTTTTTCCTACATGTTCGCGCCATCGAACTTTATCACAGTCAAGTAACTCAGTGCCTTTTAACTGCCCGCAAGCCAGGCCCCAAGTACTTTCACCAAGCATAACAATGTATTCGTAACTCTCTTTATGCTCATCACCAGATAGCTTATCCGCCATAACCCATCTTGCGGTATCAACAACATCTAACTGAGCATCTCGATTGGTTTGTAGCCCCAAATACCATTTGGGCCTACCAATGAGGTGATTTAGTTCCGTTATCCGGTGGATTCCACCAAGTTCATCCAATGGAACGGCGAACGTCACACCATTTACTTCAAAATAAAGTACTTGAAAGTTTGAAGTGCGCTGCACTCCCTCCCAATGACCAAATTCACTTCCACCTCCGCCACTCTGAGCGACTTCAGATACCTGTTCAACTGTCTCTGTATCGACAGGTTCGGCTATTTCTTTAATCTCTTCAGCAACATGCACTTCGTCTGCAGTTGTATCGAGCGTATCAACGTCCCAACCCTGAACTTCATCTTCGACAACAATTTTATGTGTCGTTGCCTGCTGCTCTAAATCTTCTTGGTGGTGAAGCTCCTCAACCACCTTGCGGGTGTTCTCTTCAATGATATCTTCAACATGCTCGATTTCAGCAACTGGGTTTGAAGACTCAAGCTGCTTCAAAAGCCGCTCTACATCATCAAGGTTGGGTATAGGCAAAAAATCCGGACCACTTACCTCCAGAATTTTTTCTTCAGATACAACCGGTTTTAATTGTGGTACAAATTGTGAATCATGAGAAACTTCCGCAATGACTTGTGCGTTAATTTCTTGAGCCAGCTCTAACTCTTCCGACTCATCGAGTAAAGCAGCAAAATAATCAGTGAGAGCCTGTTCACCAGACAATACAGAATCACGACTCATCGATTGCCAGCCTCTCTAAATAAATTAGTAACTGTTTGTAGGCAAATACTCCTCGGCTACCACTTGCGAAATGTGAAGCAGGTAATCGCTTAAGACTTGCATCTCTAAATTTCGTATCAATGGGTACCGCTGAGTTCCAGACTTTATCTGGGTAATCCTTTTTGAGCTGTGTCAGCGTTTGCAAAGAGGCTCGAGTGCGCTTATCGTACATAGTTGGAACAATAGTTACTTTGAACTGACGGCTTCTAGAACGTTGCATAATCGCAAGCGTTCGAATCATGCGCTCTAATCCCTTCATCGCCAAGAACTCGGTTTGAACCGGGATTAAAATACGGTCGCTCGCCGCTAAAGCGTTCACCATCATCACACCAAGGATAGGAGGACAGTCTATTAAGACGTAATCATAAACATTACGTAACTCAAGCAATGCCTTCTTAAGGATCAAGCCCATTCCACTACGGTTACCCATCACTCTATCTAACGTCGCGAGCGACATATGAGCGGAAATAAGATCGATACCATCGATTTCAGTGTCAACGATAAGAGGCTGTACCGTATCCTTGGTAATTTTTTCGAGTTGAAATAAATCGAATAAGTTTTTATCCATGCTGTCGGAGTCATATCCGAGGTAGGTAGTTAGGGATGCGTGAGGGTCTGTATCAACCAACAACACTCTTTTCCCCTGCTGACATAAGAGTCCAGCTAGAGTAATAGTTGTTGTGGTTTTTCCGACACCACCTTTTTGGTTTGCAATACTCCAAACGATCATGTCATACCCTTAAGCCAGACCGACTTCGACCAACATACGCTCAGCAATACGGTCAAGTGGTAGACTCTCTGTTGAAATACCTGCTTTAGCAACCGCCTGAGGCATCCCATAAACAACGCAACTGGCTTCGTCTTGAGCCCAGATGGTGGCGCCAGCAGCTTTAAGCATTCTTGCACCTTCTCGTCCATCAGCTCCCATACCAGTCAAAACAATTGAAAGCACTTTATCTGCATAGATCTTAGCAGCAGAACCGAATGTCACATCAACACACGGTTTGTAATTCATTTTCTCTCCGCCATCAAGAATCCGAATTTTTGTTGAACCAGGACGCCCTTCCAACATCATTTGTAAGCCACCAGGAGCCAGATACGCCACTCCGGGACGCAAAACATCTCCATTCTCAGCTTCTTTAACTGATATTTTGCACAACGAATCCAAACGACTCGCAAACGCTGCCGTAAATGTTGCCGGCATATGTTGAATTAACAAAATAGGATGCGGATAGTTAGCCGGTAATTTAGTCAACACTTTCTGCAATGCAACAGGACCACCTGTTGACGTACCTATGGCTGTCAACTGATACTTCTTGCCCGTTGGCCTAAACTTAGCTGAAATAGGGGTAACCGGAGTTGTTGTCGCAGGTTGCGAGGTTCTTTGTCTGATCGAATCTAAAGATCGTGACAGAGGCTCTCTTCTGGTTGGAGAACTTGGGGCCACTGTATCCGTCGATGATAAAGCAGAGGGAGATGTCCTACGCATGAATGCTCTTCGTCTGGATATCTCCAAAACGCGTTGCTGAAGTAACGCAACAGCCTCATCTCGATTTCTCGCGATATCCTCGAATTTCTTAGGCAAAAAGTCCATAGCCCCCGCATCAAGAGCGTCAAGTGTCGCCTTTGCTCCATCGTGAGTCAGAGATGAAAACATCAGAATTGGGGTTGGATTTTCTTCCATAATCATACGAACTGCAGAGATGCCGTCTAACACCGGCATCTCAACGTCCATAGTGATTACGTCAGGCTTCAGGCTCTTAGCTTTTTCGACAGCCTCTTTTCCGTTGGTAGCAACATCTATCACTTCTAAACGTGATTCAGAATTGATGATTTCACTAACACGACGTCTAAAGAAACTTGAGTCGTCAACAACTAAAACTCTAATCGCCATAGTTTTCCTTATCGTTTCCTATACCTTAGATTCTCGAAGCTGCTGCGTAGTTTTTCAACAGCCCTGGAATATCAAGTATCAATGCAATGTGACCATCACTGGTAATGGTTGCACCAGCCATACCTGGAGTACCCTGAAGCATTTGATCAAGAGGCTTAATAACCACTTCTTCTTGTCCTATTAAGGTATCGACAACGAAACCAACTCGTTGGCTACCAATCTGGACAATAACGACGTGTCCATGCCCTTTTCGTGCTTCAAGAATACCTTTCTGCGGAGCTAACCAGTTTTGCAAGTAAAATAGTGGTATCGACTTTTTACGAACGATAATAGTTAACTGTCCATCAACAACGTTGGTACGACTAAGATCAAGGTGGAAAATCTCATTAACGCTTGCTAACGGTAAAGCAAATGGATTACCACCGACACCAACCATTAGCGTTGGTAAGATAGCGAGAGTCAGTGGTACTTTGATTGATATCTTCGTACCCTTACCGATCTCAGAATCTATATCGATAGAACCATTTAGCGTATTAATTGCCGTTTTAACTACGTCCATCCCCACGCCACGTCCGGAAATATCCGAAATCTGCTCTTTACTAGAGAAGCCAGGCATAAAAATTAAGTTAAAACATTCTTTATTGGTCAAACGATCGGCTGCGTCTTCGTCCATCAGTCCCTTTTTGACTGCGATCGAGCGGAGCTTATCGGGATTCATACCTGCACCATCATCGATAATACATAACTCGATATGATCGCCCTCCTGGGAAGCAGAAAGAATTACTTTACCCGTTCTCGATTTACCCGATTTAGCTCGGTCATCCGGCATTTCAATACCGTGGTCGACGGAGTTACGCACCAAGTGGATTAGTGGATCTGCGAGTGCTTCAACCAGATTCTTATCTAGATCGGTTTCCTCTCCACGCATTTCGAGCACTATGTCTTTCTTCAGATTACGTGCCAGATCTCGAACCACCCTTGGGAATCGTCCAAATACCTTTTTAATCGGCTGCATGCGCGTTTTCATCACTGCGCCCTGCAGGTCAGCCGTAACAACATCCAAGTTGGCAACCGCCTTGGACATTTCTTCGTCGTTACTGTTTAAACCTAAACTGATTAAACGGTTGCGAACCAAAACCAATTCACCGACCATATTCATAATAGTATCGAGCGTCGATGTATCAACACGAACGGTTGCTTCTGCTTGAGTGGCCGGTTTCTTAGCGGCATCTTTCTTGTCATCAGCAGGCGCTGCGGGTTTATCAGGAACACCTGCCCCACCAGCTGCTGGAACTGGCTTAGCTACGGCCGGTTTAGCTACAGGTTTGGCAGCAGGCTTCGCCGCGGGTTTAGCAGGCTCTTTCTTCGCAACGGGCTCAGCCGCTTCAGCAGCAACGGGTTTTGTTGCAGCTTCTAGCTCATCTAGTGTTGGGCCTTTACCTGAACCATGAAGTTCATCGAGCAGTTTTTCAAATTCAGCATCTGTCATCAAATCGCTGTCTGCTGCGCCAGGCATTGATGGAGCAGCCGCTTTTGCAGCAGGAGCCGCTGGTGCAGGAGCGTCATGACTATGAAGCGAAGGACCTTTACCTGAACCGTGAAGTTCATCTAATAACTTTTCAAATTCATCGTCGGTAATGTCGCCATCATCGTTAGACGTTGAAGCCTTAGGTGCTTGAGGTGCAGCAGCACTTTCAACTGGTTTACTTGGTGCCTGACCCTTGCCATGCAATTCATCAAGAAGTTTATCGAATTCGTCTTGAGAGATTTCATCTATTGAACCAACATCGACTTTCGTCTCAGCCTGAACTGGGGCTTCTACCTCAGGTTCTTCTTCAACAATGTCATCTTCCACAATATCTTCAATGTCGTCTGATTCAACTTCATCACTGATAGAAACTTCGTCTTCATCTTCATCAGCACTCGCTGGGTGAGATAAACGATGTAATTCCTCCAGCAACGCAGGATCTGCAGCTTCTAACGGCTCACGTTCTTGTACGGCACTAAACTGTTCATTAATGGTATCGAGTGCGCGCAACATTGTGTCCATCAAACGTGAAGTCACAGTTCTCTGCCCATTTCTCAAAATGTCGAACACGTTTTCTGCACCATGGCAGGTCGTAACAAGTTCATTCAGAGCAAGGAAGCCCGCGCCCCCTTTTACTGTGTGGAAACCACGGAATATTGCATTAAGAAGGTCTTTATCATCAGGGTTGTTTTCAAGCTCAACCAATTGTTCTGAAAGCAACTCTAAGATTTCTCCAGCCTCAACTAAGAAGTCTTGTAGAATATCTTCATCTAACTCATAGCTCATAAGGTACCCCTAAAAACCAAGACTCGACAACAGGTCGTCAACTTCGTCTTGAGAAGAGACAGCATCATTTCGTTCGTGAGGGTTGATAATTGGACCTTCAGCTTCACTTGGTGATACTTGCTTATCTCTTGTTGAATTTTCGCTAGCGCTTTCTTCTAATTGCTGTGCGCCAAATATTGTTAGTATTTCGACCAACCTTTGTTCTACTTCAGTTACAAGGTTTATAACCCGACGAATAATCTGTCCGGTTAAATCTTGAAAGTCTTGAGCCATCAATATCTCAGTAAGTTGCCCTCTCAGTTCAGAACTGTCCCCCTCGATCTGACTGAGCAACCCATCGATACCGTGACACAGTGACTTAAATTCGCTTAATTCAATTCGACCATGCATCAGCTCGTTCCATTTCGGGCGAACCTTGAGCAGTGACTCGTGTAAGCTATCCGCAATTGGCATACAGCGATCCACAGAGTCCATCGTTTTGTTAGCTGCTACTTCCGTTTTAGAAATAACATATTCGAGTCGGTCTCTCGCATCGGGAATCTCGTCTGTCGCAATAGCCTGCATTCGGTCACTGGACTGAAATTCCTTCAAAGCGTCATGTAACTCTCTAGTTAGTACCCCAATCTGTTCAAACATAGGGTGACTAGATGAGCGTCGACAAATATCGATCAACAGCTCGTTTGCATCTTGTTGCTGCTCTTGTTTGAGAAGCTCGACGAGTTTTTCGGCTTGTTCTAATGTAATCATCCTGAAGTAGCCTTCCACGCGTTATGAATCGGATAAATTTGAAAAACCTTTAAATTTTTTTTCGAGAAATTAGAGACGCTCGAAAATTTTATCGAGTTTTTCTTTAAGAGTAGCTGCTGTAAATGGTTTTACTATGTAGCCATTTACGCCAGCCTGAGCCGCTTCAATAATTTGCTCCCGCTTAGCTTCTGCAGTAATCATTAGCACAGGAAGATGCTTAAGCTCTGCATCGGCACGAATGTTTTTCAACAAATCGATACCCTGCATTCCAGGCATATTCCAGTCAGTTACGACGAAATCAAAATCCCCTTTCTTAAGCATAGGCAATGCTGTTAAACCATCATCCGCTTCTTGGGTGTTATTAAAACCTAAGTCGCGAAGTAGATTTTTTACGATTCGACGCATTGTTGAAAAGTCATCAACAATCAAGATTTTCATATTTTTATTCAAAATTGCCTCCACTGAGTATGAGGTCAGTGATAGTTAGTCATTCTGTGTCCAGGAACGAAGCTTCGTTCTAAGACGTTGCATTGTCTGGCTAAGGATCTGGCTAACACGCGACTCGCTTACGCCAATCACCTCGCCAATTTCTTTTAAATTCAATTCCTCATCATAATAGAGTGAAAGTACCAAAGCTTCACGTTCTGGTAGCGATTTTATTGACTCAACCAATGCTTTTCTAAAGGATTCATCAGCCACACCTTTGAAAGGCGTATTTTCATCAAGCGAATCTGTTGGTGAAATCACGTCTTCAGACACACCTAAATCGTCAATACCTACTATTCTAGAACAATTTATGTCAGTTAAAACGCTATGATACTGATCTAGCGTCATTTCAAGAAACTTCGCAACTTCAGAATCGGTTGGGTCACGATTTAATTGCCCTTCCAAAATCGAAATTGCATGGCTGATCTCTCTATTATGTTTGTGTACCGATCTTGGCACCCAATCGCCACGACGAATATCATCCAGCATTGCACCGCGTATTCGAATCCCAGCATAGGTTTCGAAGCTAGCACCTTTGCGCCCATCATAGTTTTTCTGCGCTTCTAGCAGGCCAATCATCCCAGCCTGAATCAAGTCATCTACCTGAACACTTGGTGGCAAGCGGCCAATTAAATGATGAGCGATTCTTTTCACTAATACGGAGTACTTCTCCAAAAATGCTTGCTGGCTGTTAACATTTCCATGTTGATCGTAAGTAAGCGCTTTATTCACTAAATGGCTCCTCTGCTATTTCAGAGCGATTTAATAAGCGTTCTACAAAAAACTCCAAATGTCCACTAGGAGTTTTAGGTATTGGCCAAGTTAATGCTTTACTTGCCAACGAACTAATCGCTAAAGACGCCGGAGAACGCGGGTAAGCATCCACAACAATTTTCTGTTTTTTCACCGACTGTCTTACATTATCGTCCAAAGGAATACAGGCTACGAGTTCAATACTCACATTTAAAAACCGCTCTGTGACTAACGTCAACTTAGCGAACAATTCTCGCCCCTCTCGATAACTCCGTACCATATTAGCAACAATTTTAAATCGTTGAACCTGATGCTCTCGACTCAACAATTTTATCAACGCGTAAGCATCTGTAATTGACGTAGGCTCATCACAAACAACGACAACGACATCTTGAGCGGCTCTTGAAAAACTGACTACCATATCGGATATACCTGCAGCGGTATCGATCAGCAATACATCCATCTCGTCTTCAAGAGAACCAAAAGCTCTGATTAAACCTACGTGTTGAGCATGACTCAATTCAACCATTGATTGAGCACCAGAGGTCGCCGGAATAATTTTAATTCCATGGGGACCTTCAACAATCGCATCTCTCAGCTCACACTCACCAGCAAGTACATGTCCTAAGTTTCGTTTAGGACGAATACCAAGCATGACATCCACGTTAGCAAGACCTAAATCGGCGTCCAGAACCATCACTTTCTTGCCTTGCATAGCCATACATATAGCCATACCTAAGGTCACATTAGATTTACCAACACCACCCTTACCACCAGTAACAGATATTACTTTGGTGACAGATGGCTGATTTAATCGGCGCAAACCGCTTGCCTGGTCACTATATATCATTTTGTTCGCCATAATTCTCGCCGCCTAGAGTCTGTCAGAGTCACTGGACCAATAGTGAGGCTCATTGTCTGCTGATTTTTCTAACAGCTCATTCGCCTTCGCTACCATGTACTTAGGTTGTGCCAGCACAATGTCTTCCGGAACTCGTTGTCCATTCGCGATATAAGCGACAGGCAGCGCATTCTGTACAACCACACTAACAAACTCTCCTAAGCTCAGAGATTCATCTAACTTCGTCATAATACACCCGGAAAGAGGAATCCTTCGGAAATGATCGATGGTCTCTTGAAGTACTTTTCTCTGTGCCGTTGCCGGTAGTACCAGATAACTGTGAATCATTTCTCCGCTATCCGACATCAAGGTATCTAGCTGTTCTGATAACCTAACATCGCGTTGTCCCATTCCAGCGGTATCGACTAAAATTAAGCGACGATTACGTAGCTGATATATAACATCGGCTAACTCACTAGAATCTTTAGCAACTTTTACAGGACAACCCATAATTCTTCCATATATCGCCAATTGCTCATGAGCACCGATACGAAAAGTATCAGTTGTCACAAGGGCGACGTTGTCTGAACCGTATTCCATTGCAGCTCTCGCTGCCAATTTAGCAACTGTTGTCGTTTTACCAACACCAGTAGGACCTAACAGCGCAACGATGCCACCACGCTTAAGTAAATCTTGTTTAACAATTGGAATTTGATCCGAGACCAATCGCAGTAATGCTTTCCACGCTTTAGGTGGAGGGGTATCTTCTGGTATATAACAAGCAAGCTGGTCAGCTAAATCTAATGATAACCCCATACGAGATAAACGCTTGATTAGCATGGCACGCAAAGGCTCTCGACGCTCGACTTCTTGCCACATCAACCCCGATACTTGGTGTTCAAGCAAACGACGAATAGAGTTGACATCTTCTCTGAGTAACTCCAGTTCTTCATTTGGTAGCTCTTCAGTTTCTCTATTACTGCTATTGCCAAATAGCGGCTTTTTATTGGTTTTTGGTGCAGCAGGAGCGTCTCCTTCCGCCTCTCGCCAACGATCATTAGTGAGAAGTTTATTGCCACGCTGCTGAGCCTGAGAACCAACATTTGCTTGACGCTTGAGTAAAGAACTTAAGGAATCTTGCTGTTCTTCTTCATCATCTTCCATCGCTCCTTTGTTGTACTGCTTTAACAAGTTAGCGAATCGTTTTGACATCGAGGCCTGCTGGGTAGGAGCATCGGTATTATTGGCCGCACTGAGTTGTACTCGATCCTCTGCAAGCTCTCTTCTGTAATTCTGAGCCTGAGCTTTTGGTGCTGAATAAGTAGAATTCGCTGCGGCCTGTTGATGGCGAGGCTTAGAATCGTATCTCGCAGAAGACGCAGAAGCTGGCGACTCGGCATTGTCGACCGCAGCCACAATTTCGACGCCACCTGCGACTTTCTTATTAGACATAATAACCGCATCGACCCCAAGTTCATCTTTAACCTGAAGCAATGCTGTTTTCATGTCTTTGGCAAAAAATCGTTTAATCTTCAAAGCCGCAATCCACCGTCGTTAAATCTATCTGAGCATTAATTCCCAACAGCCTGCACTATGCGAATTTGTTTCTCATCAGGGATTTCCTGATAAGAGAGCACCCTTAAGTTAGGGATGGTATTTTTAACAAATTTAGCCAGTGTTGAGCGAAGCACTCCGGATGTTAGTAAGACCGCTGGTTCCCCTTTTAATTCTTGCTCCTGAGTTGCCTGACTCAACGCATACTGTAGTCGCTCAGCCAAACCAGGTTCGATACCAGCAGATTCTCCACCCGACGCCTGCATGGTTTGATGCAATATTTGTTCCAACTCAGGCACAAGGGTAATTACAGGGAGCTCTGGTTCTATACCATTGATTTCTTGAACAATTAATCGTTTCAAAGCGATTCGAACGGCCGCGGTTAATACGTCGGGTTCTTGACTCTTACTTGAGTACTCTGAAAGTGTTTGCACTATTGTTCTGATATCACGAATTGGAATCGCTTCGTGAAGTAAGTTCTGCAGAACTTTTACAACGACACCAAGCTGTAACTGCTCTGGTACAAAGTTTTCAACCAATTTAGGTGCAGATCGGGATAGCATATCCAGTAAATTCTGCACTTCTTCATGACCAATTAGTTGTGCTGCATTATTCGTTAGAAGTTGACTTAGATGTGTAGCAAGAACGGTTGAAGCATCGACAACGGTATACCCCAAAGCCTGTGCGTGCTCGCGCTGTTCATCACGAATCCACACAGCTTCAAGCCCAAAAGCGGGATCGTAAGTCGATTCACCTTCGATGCCGCCATAAACTTGTCCCGGATTAATAGCGAGTTCTTTATCGGAACGAATTTCAGCCTCACCGACCGCCACCCCCATCAATGTGATGCGATAGCTATTGGGCGTCAGTTCTAAGTTGTCCCGTATGTGAACTGGTGGAATTAAAAACCCGAAATCCTGTGATAGCTTTTTACGGACACCTTTCACTCGGTCTAGCAACTCGCCTCCCTGATCTTTATCGACCAGAGGGATCAATCGATACCCAACTTCAAGTCCGATAATGTCGACTGGTTGTACATCATCCCAGGACAGTTCTTTGTGTACCGGTGTGTCAGTGTCAGGCTTATCCGGTAACTCAGGATTCTCTTTGGCCTTTTTCTGTTTACGATAAAGTAGATACGCTGCGCCACCAGCTAATAGTGCAAGTAATAAAAAAGCGAAATGAGGCATTCCCGGAACCAGGCCCATAATGCCAAGAATAGAAGCTGTTATAGTCAGCGCTTTAGGGTTATCAAACAACTGAAAGATAACCTGTTGCCCCATGTCTTCATCCGTATTTTGACGCGTAACCATAATGGCCGCGCCAATAGATAGAATCAACGATGGGATCTGAGCCACTAGGCCATCACCAATAGTCAGGAGTGTATAGATTTGAATGGCATCAGAGAAAGCCAAGTCATATTGAATCATACCGATGGTTAAACCACCGATAATGTTAATAAAGAGAATCAGGATACCGGCTATCGCATCCCCTTTTACAAATTTTGATGCACCGTCCATGGAACCATAGAAATCGGCTTCTTTAGTCACTTCAAAACGTCGGGTTCTTGCCTGCTCCTGATCGATCAACCCGGCATTTAAATCGGCATCAATGGCCATTTGCTTACCAGGTAAGGCATCTAACGTAAAACGCGCGCTAACTTCTGAAATACGTCCCGCACCTTTAGTGACAACCATAAAGTTAATGATCATCAGGATTAAGAACACCACCAAACCGACAGCATAATTACCACCAATAACGACGTTACCAAATGCTTCAATCACATTACCGGCAGCCCCTTCCCCTTCATGCCCATAAAGTAAAACAACCCGAGTTGACGCCACGTTCAGGGCAAGTCGCAGTAAAGTTGCAATGAGCAGAACCGTTGGGAAAGCAGCAAAATCTAGAGGACGACGTGTATAAACGGTCACGAGCAGCACGACCATCGCCAACGCTATATTGAAGGTAAAAAATAAGTCGAGTAAAAATGCGGGAATCGGCAAAACCACCATCGCGAGTGTTGCCAATACCATGATTGGCGCACCGATAGCAGGAATGCTCTTTTGCGGTATAGACGGTAACTTATTCGCAAATGGCAAAGAAAACTTCATTGAATAATCGCTGCCCTAAATGAGAGACACAAATAATGCAGCGACCATGCAATAAACGCACCATAGATAAGTCAAAATTCTGGCTAACACCCATTTTTGACTGTTAAATCAACCTGGATAGTGCTTCCAGGCAAATTCTCCAACGCCTTTTTCAGCGTCAAATTCAATACACACCAATCCTGATGTAGGGAACATCGGAGGAGCCAGATCGGGGATAAATTCGCTGGTCATATACCCAACGAGAGGTAAATGAGAAACAATAAATACCGAATCAAGGTTCTCGCTTTCAATCAGCGCCATAACATAGTGGTAGACTCGTTCAGCCTGTCCATAAGGTGTAATGTCTTCACATGACTCAACATCCTTGCAATGGATATGAGACGAAATCTCTTCCCATGTTTGCTGCGCCCGAATGTAAGGACTCACCAGCACCTTATCCACACTAAGCTCTTGCTCAAAAGCTTCTTTGACAACCGATAGAGATTCTAATCGTCCACGTATGGTCAGTTGGCGTTCCGCATCACTATTCGCCATTTGGGCTGCTTCGCCATGACGCATAATAAAAATCTTCATACGCTTTTACCTGTTCACCAACAAATCGTCCAAAGAGGATTTTGCTGGTTTATAATTTGTATAACGAAGACTTTTTCTGTCTTCGTCTATCATATTCAAAGCCAAACCATTAAAATGACGTGTTTCTCATAAAATTTTGTCTACTTTAGTTGCTTCGATGAAAATCAAAGACATACTTAAAGGACAAACACCCTCAGGAGGTCACCGACCGTGCGTATCAGCCCAAACGATTCAAAAAGCTATCGATACTTAACTCTAAGTAACCAATTACGTTTGCTGTTGATTAACGACGAAAGTGCCTCTAAATCTGCTGCAGCTTTAGCTGTCAACGTCGGTCACTTCGATGATCCAAGTGATCGTGAGGGACTTGCTCATTACCTTGAGCATATGTTATTTCTTGGCACCGAAAAATACCCTAAAATTGGTGAGTTTCAAAATTTTATTAACCAATTTGGTGGAACACACAATGCGTGGACCGGTACCGAGCACAGTTGTTTCTTTTTCGATATTTCGCCTAAAGCCTTTTATGAAGGGCTCGAGCGCTTTTCTCAATTCTTTGTTGCTCCTCTATTTAATGAAGAAGCATTAGACAAAGAAAGACAAGCTATAGAATCAGAATATCGCCTTAAACTCAATGATGAAACACGTCGTTTATATCAAGTTCATAAAGAAACCGTAAACCCAGAACACCCATTTTCCAAGTTCTCTGTAGGGAATAGTTTCACTTTAGCAGATCGAAATGGTCATACTATTCGTCAGGAAATCATTGATTTCTATCGAGACAATTATTCGGCCGATTTGATGACATTGGCCATTATCGGTCCTCAAGATCTCGACAGTTTGGAACAGTGGAGTCGAGAGCTATTTTCTGATGTTCAAAACCAATCTCTACAGGGAAAATGTGTTGATATTCCTTATGTGACAGATAAAGAGAGCGGTCTTTTCATTAAAGTCAGTCCGCTTAAAGACATCAAAAAATTGATTCTCAGTTTTCCATTGCCAGAAATGCAAAAGTACTACCACTCAAAACCTCTGTCGTACTTTGCTCATCTTTTAGGCTATGAAGGTCAAGGAAGCTTGATGCTAGCCCTTAAAGATCGGGGTTGGATTAATACACTTTCTGCTGGAGGTGGGGCAAGTGGTAGCAACTATCGAGAATTCAATATCAGCATGCAATTGACCGATGACGGTCTGTCGCACACTGACGATATAATTCAGGCGGTATTCAGCTATCTATCAAAGATTGAAATGGAAGGATTTCAGGATTGGCGTTATGAAGAGAAACGTGCAGTAACGGAATCGGCGTTTCAATTTCAGGAAAGTGCCCGTCCCCTCGATATCGTCAGTCACCTAGTGATCAACATGCAACATTACGATGCTGAAGACACAGTCTACGGTGACTATATGATGAACGGGTTAGAAATCGACGTGATGTCCGGTATTCTTGCTAACCTCACACCGGAAAAAATTCGGGTCACACTCTTAGCAAAAGGCGATAGCTATCCATTAGAAGCAAAATGGTATTACACGCCTTATTCCGTAGAAAAAATCACCGCTCAACAACAGAATTATTTTAAAGAAAAAAGTGAGTTTTCGGATGTAATGACGCTACCTCCGGTCAACCCTTTTATCTGTCGGGATCTCATACCGAAATCAGTTGAAAGCCCGGAAACGGATAAGCCACAAATTATTAGCGAACAGGATGGGTTTCGTCTCTGGCATCTGCAAGACACCGAATACAGAGTACCCAAAGGGGTTATCTATGTCGCCATTGACAGTCCGTACGCTGTTGCTAGCACTCGCAACATCGTTATAACCAGACTGTGTGTAGAAATGTTTCTCGATACTTTAGCTAAACAAACCTATCCAGCCGAAATAGCGGGTATCAACTACAACATGTATACGCATCAAGGTGGCGTAACTCTATCGATCTCAGGATTCAGCGAAAAACAACCTCAGCTTCTAGAGATGATATTACACAAGTTTGCCAACAGAGAGTTTAGTTCTAAACGCTTTGAATCCATCAAAACACAGCTTTATCGTAGCTGGTCTAATGCGTCAAAAGATCGTCCCATTTCTCAGCTTTTTAATGCGATGACAGGATTGCTCCAGCCTAATAATCCGCCATACGATGCTTTATTGAAGTCGCTTGAGACCATTCGTGTTGACGAATTGAGCCAATTTGTCAAAGACATGATGAATCATCTACATATAGAGATGTTTGTCTACGGTGATTGGCACCGCTCTGATGCGCTGGAAATCGGGAATACTCTACAAAAAGCCTTAAGTTTCCATGGTCAAACTTATGAAGAGTCTTTGCGTCCTCTGGTAATGCTCGGAAAACACGGTACGTTTCATCATGAAGTGCATTGCGAACAAGACGATTCTGCGGTTGTCGTTTACTACCAAAGTGATGAGAGCAGCGTGGAAAAAATTGCCTTGTACTCTTTGGCAAACCACTTAATGTCAGCCACATTTTTTAACGAGATTCGTACCAAGCAACAATTAGGCTACATGGTGGGTACGGGGAATCTCCCTCTTAATCGTCATCCAGGCATGGTGTTGTACGTGCAGTCTCCTAATGCGGCACCGTCACATCTGATGGAAGCTATTGATGAGTTTTTAAACGCATTTTACTTAGTCCTGCTTGAATTAACTGAATATGAATGGCATAGCAGTAAACGAGGGCTATGGAACCAAATCGCCACCCCCGACCCAACACTACGCAGTAAAGCACAGCGCCTTTGGGTTGCTATTGGGAATAAAGATGGTGAATTTAATCAACGAGAAAAAGTTCTCGACTCACTGCGCTCATTATCACGAGCCGATATGATTCGCTTTGTTGTTAATGAGCTTAAACCGAGAACAGCAAATCGTTTGGTGATGCACTCGCAGGGTTTGGCACACCAAGATTTTGAACAGCTTGACTTGGGAATCGCCATTGGTTCTATCAAAGAATTCCAATTGATGCCCAAAGATTAGATAGATTCCGATAATATAATTTGTTCAATACTATTGGGATGAAGTTTTACGCACACATCCTTCCATTTAAATGCAACGGTTGGATTGGGTAAACGCTCTTTTTCACCTTTAGGTTGAGATAATTTGACGGTGAGACCTTCCTTGGACAAATTCTCGACCCTCGACTCCATGTCAGGGAAGCGCTGATAAAGCTCAAGCAGATAATCTTGAGCATTTGTAGCCTGAGACGGCACAACAAACTCAACATGCTCCCAACCTTGAAATGGATATGGCTTTCCATTTTTAGGAAATGGGTATTCCACACAGGCAGTACACCAGTGTGACAATTTTAGCGGTTGATTCAGTTTGAAAATATAGATTGGGCGTCCATTGATCTCTGCATCAGATAGCACTGTCGATATAGACTGCCATTCTGGTAGGAGCATATGTGCCAAAGATGGTTCATTTATACGCAAGGCAATATGGTCCAATTCAAACTCAGATAAGTCTAAAGAAAGCTCGCTCAGCATTCTTTCGATAGCCACCATAAAACCGTCTATATCGGAAATCAGTTGTTGTGGCGTCATCCCATCGAATTCTTGTACTGGTATCGTCATCAATGATTCACCGATGTTTGAGTAAAAGCAGATACTATAAATCACCGAATCTGAAGTGCAAATAAAATAAAAATCGCCTATTTATCTATAAGAGATCAGATAAAATTGATATCATGTGCGCCAATTTTTGAACAAGATCGAGAAGTGCATCACTAAACAAACAATATCCGATGCACGACCAAACAATTCTATGAATTGAAGGAAAAGCGAGTGAATATCCAAGCACTGATAAATGAAAAAGTTTCTCAAGCTTTAGAGAAAGCGGGAGCACCAGCAGGTAGTCCTGCGGCAGTACGCCAATCAGCCAAACCTCAATTTGGTGACTACCAGGCTAACGGTGTCATGGGTGTGGCAAAAAAACTTGGCACCAACCCTCGCGAATTCGCGCAAAAAGTCTTAGATGTATTAGAACTTGATGGTATTGCAAGCAAGACCGAGATAGCCGGCCCAGGTTTTATCAATATATTTTTGAGTGAAGAATTCCTAGCTCAACAAGCAGAGAGCGCTTTATCAGATGACCGTCTGGGTGTAAAAAAAGAAGCACAACAGACAATCGTTGCAGATTATTCAGCACCAAACGTTGCAAAAGAAATGCACGTAGGACATTTGCGCTCAACGATTATTGGTGATGCAGTTGTTCGCACTCTTGAATTTCTTGGTCACAACGTTATTCGCGCTAACCACATTGGCGACTGGGGAACACAGTTCGGTATGCTCATTGCCAATCTGGAACGTGTTCAACAAGAATCCTCTAATGCCGTTTCCATGGAACTGGCAGACCTAGAAGCCTTTTATCGTGAGTCCAAAAAACTGTACGATGAAGATGAAGATTTTGCCGTTAAAGCACGTAGTTACGTGGTGAAATTACAAAGTGGTGATGAGTTCTGCGGGCAGATGTGGAAAAAGCTCGTTGATATTACGATGGAACAAAACCAACGTAACTATGACCGCCTCAACGTATCCCTAACTCGTGACGACGTTATGGGTGAGAGTATGTATAACGACATGCTTCCTGGAATTGTTGCCGATCTAAAAGAGAAAGGTCTTGCTCAGGAAGATGATGGCGCCCAAGTCGTCTTTCTAGACGAATTTAAGAATAAAGATGGCGAAGCGATGGGTGTAATCATCCAAAAACGCGACGGTGGATTCCTCTACACAACGACAGATATCGCTTGTGCCAAATATCGCTACGAGCAGCTTGGCGCGAATCGCGTTTTATATTTTATCGACTCACGTCAACACCAACATTTGATGCAAGCTTGGACTATCGTACGTAAAGCAGGATATATTCCAGAAGATGTATCCCTAGAGCATCACGCTTTTGGAATGATGCTAGGCAAAGATGGAAAACCATTCAAGACACGCGCTGGTGGTACAGTACGCCTTGCCGATCTGTTAGATGAAGCAGAAGAACGCGCAACAACTCTTATTGAGCAAAAGAATACGGACCTAAGTTCAGAAGAGAAAGCCAATATAGCTAAAACTGTAGCGATGGCAGCAGTTAAATACTCAGATCTTTCCAAACACAGAACTACAGACTACGTGTTTGACTGGGACAATATGTTGGCGTTTGAAGGTAATACTGCACCTTATATGCAATATGCCTATACTCGTGTCGCTTCAATATTCTCCAAAGCGGGTATTGCGATGAATGAACTCACTGGAGCTATCATCATTAGTGATGAAAAAGAAAAAGCTCTCATCGCAAAACTACTTCAATTTGAAGAAGCTGTTCAATCCGTTGCTCGTGAAGGACAGCCTCACCTAATGTGTAGCTATTTATTCGAGCTCGCTGGCCAGTTTTCAAGCTTTTATGAAGCCTGCCCTATTCTTGTGGCAGAAAAAGAAGAGCTTAAGCAAAGCCGTCTAAAACTTGCAGCGTTAACAGCACGTACAATAAAACAGGGTTTAGCTCTACTAGGCATCAATACTCTGGAAAGAATGTAATCAAAAAAGAAAAAAGGTTGGCTTTGCCAACCTTTTTTCTATCTGCTCGAGGAGAATATAATGCCATTTCAATTACACCCTAGGCTGGCAGCTGATACCTCAATTATTGGCGAGTTCCCGCTATCGCTGGTTTTACTGCATCGAGATAGCGCAGTTCCGTGGATTATTTTAGTGCCCAAGAAACAAGATCTGCTCGAGTTTCATCATTTATCAATAGAAGAGCAACATCAGTTCCTCAGGGAATCTCAAGTGATTTCAGAGTTACTTGAGAATGAATTTCATGCAGATAAAATTAATCTTGGTGCATTAGGAAACCTAGTCCCTCAACTGCACTATCACCACATTGCCCGCTATAAAACTGACATTGCTTGGCCAGGTCCCGTTTGGGGCAACACACCCGGAGACTTTCGAGCCGAAGATGAGCAGTTAGAATTACAGCACCGTATAACCAAATCACTAGAACAATTTGCAGATTTTCAAGCACAGTAATTAATTGCCCGATCTAAAATAAAAAATGCCGCGTCTGCGGCATTTTTTATAATATGACATTCATCGGAATGCTTTCTCGTTCGTTAATACTATAACGAACCCGAGAGACGTGATTTTTTAAATTGGTGTCGGCATAACGACATATCACACCTTTTTTCAACCACACTTCTAACATTGCATCCACGCCATCCTCACTTAAAGCAAAGCGTTTTGCGAGTTCATTACGTGTGACCATTCCTTTTTCTGCAATATAGTTTCTTAATTCATGTAAAATCATAGGGCTCCCACTTCAGCAGACTGAAGCCTTTGTCCCCTCATGGATAACCATTTATAAATACCCAAACAAACTGCCAGAATAGCCACAATTACCACTATGCTGACTACCGGCTGACGTATCACATTCGTGACCTGATAAAATAACGTAGCCGATATATAAGCGAGGCCAAAAGTCCAGACCGCAATAAATTTTGCGAATCTTGCTCCAAACTCCCTTACATATGCGCCCATCGCAGCAACACAAGGTGTGTAGAGCAATATAAAAATCAGATAGGCGAAGGCGGCCCCACTTGAGACAAAGTTGCTTTGAATATTGCCAAATATCGTTGAGTCGACACCCTGCTCTTCCGCTGCAACACTTTGATCTTGTACGTCACCGACTTCAAGTCCTAGGGGATCAGTAAAGCTTAGTGCCGCTAAGTTTTCAGGGATAGACATCACAGCTTCTTCCAAGCTGCCTAACAAGTCGTAGTCTGTTTGATCTGCCTCAATTGTTGAGTACAAATTATTTAATGTACCGACAACCGCTTCTTTAGCAAAAATACCTGTGATAATGCCAACCGTTGCTTGCCAGTTATCATGATTCACTCCAATAGGCTCAAATACAGGAGTAACAAC
Organism: Vibrio viridaestus; assembly: GCF_003856525.1. Taxonomy (GTDB): domain Bacteria; phylum Pseudomonadota; class Gammaproteobacteria; order Enterobacterales; family Vibrionaceae; genus Vibrio; species Vibrio viridaestus. The sequence continues at coordinate 451,033 of NZ_RJVQ01000002.1, read as the reverse complement.
TTGTGCAGCTTTGGATAAAACAGAGCTGGATGAATCTTCATGCCCAAATGTCCCATCGGTACCGACTGAATTCAGGAAGCTCAACACAGCAACAACGATAACAATAGTTTTTCCAGCACCTAAAACGAAACGCTTAAGCTTTTGCCAAGTTTTAATAACAACATTACGGAACGTGGGAATTTCGTAGTCAGGCATTTCCATGATGAGACTATCACTAGAACCGGGGAAAAGCGTTTTCTTAAGGATCAATCCAGTAAACACGGCCGCCGCAATCCCCAGAAGATAGAGGACAAAGACAATGTTCTGTCCACTATTGGGAAAGAAAGCTGCTGCAAACAAAGCGTAAACAGGAAGACGAGCACCACAGGACATAAATGGCACCATGGCTGCAGACAATTTACGTTCCCTTTCTTGATCAAGAGTACGAGTCGCCATAATCGCAGGCACATTACAACCGAAGCCCAACACCATAGGAACAAATGCTTTTCCCGGAAGACCTATTCGCTGCATTACTTTATCAAGAACAAATGCGGCGCGAGACATATAACCAGAGCTTTCAAGTACCGCTAGAAACATGTAAAGACAGGCGATAACAGGAATAAACGTCGCGACGACCTGAATCCCACCACCAATACCGTCAGCGAGCACGGTAACAAGCCAAACAGGAAGATGATCATCCAGAAGATAATGCCCACCATCAACCAGTAAAGCGCCGACACTGATATCAAAAAAATCAATAAATGCGCTACCGATATTAATAGAGAACATAAACATCACGTACATGACGGCAAAGAAGAATGGGATACCGATCCACTTGTTCAAAATGAATCTGTCCGCTTTTTCAGTGAATGTACGACTTAACTTACCTTCTGAGCGACGAATGCGTTTACACTGCTCATGGAGAAACGTATATTTGGTGTCAGCAACGTGTAGGTCAACATCAACATGACACTGATTTTGTAACTGATAGACTTTTTGCCGCTCATGCTCAGGCAGTCCATTGATCACCATTTTATCGTTTTCTAACGCACGAATAGCTAGAGCACGACTTGATGCTAAATTACCATCGAAAGACGATTTTAGCTCGTTAATGGCCTCTTCAAATTGTTGGTCATACGTTAGAGTAAACTCTCGAGTGGCTACTCCCTGCACTATCAGTTTATGTAACTGATCTTTTAGCTGCTTAACTTGATGATGACTGTTTGCACTAATTTCAAAAACCGGACAACCAAGAATACCTTCAAGTCCGCGAGCATTGATGGTTAAACGCTCTCGTTTCAGCGCATCGATTTTGTTAAGTATAACAACCATTGGACGGCCAAGCTCTCTAAGCTGTAAGGTCATGTAGAGGCTTCGTTCGAGGCAGGTTGCATCAACTACGTTAATAATCAAGTCAGTAGGATAAGTAAGCACAGAACGCGCTGCTATTGACTCATCAATACTATTGCTATCATTACCACTATCTAAAGCATAAATACCCGGTAAATCCGTAACGGAAAACTGGTCACCAGAATGGATGTACGTCCCGGTCTTTTTCTCAACCGTTACACCAGCCCAGTTACCGACCTGTTGCTTTGAGCCAGTAAGACCATTAAATAGTGTTGTCTTACCACTGTTCGGGTTACCAACCGTTAACACATTATACTTCATTCGGTTACCTCCACTTCGATAGATGCTGCAATACTTTCCCTGACGGCAATCGATACGCCTCTCACATCCACTTGCAAAGGATCGCCCATAGGGGCACGGCGTATAACGGTGATCTCAGTATTAGGTAAAATACCCATGACCATTAATCGCTTACGAACATCATTAGAAAGACTATCGAATGCCACTATCAATCCAGACTGTCCATTCTTTAGATGAGATAACTTCATAAGCGATACCTTTTTAATTCGTAATGAGAAGAATTTTTATTAGCATATCCATATTAGTGTCAAACTATGCTCCTTACGTTGAGTTAAATCAACTTTTTTTGGCATAAACAGAAAATGAAATATTTAATCCAAATGGATTTTGATTAATTAAGAGGGGAAAAATAAGGTGGGTATATTATTCATCTTTAGAACTATCATTTATCTCAATATTGAAACAAACATTCTGCTCACATGGTGATAGTATTCTTATCGCTTATCTTAGAGTGCTCTTGGGCACTCCCTAGTTGAGATTAGCCTATCTACTTACATTTCACTGAATTTATTTTTCAGTACGTATTTAAGATATAGGTACCCCTAAATCATAAAATACACTGACGGTTTGCGTCCGTGGTATAGCATCCCCCGCTATACCACGTAAATTTTCTTCTATTATTTTAAACACTGTTCAAACTGAGTCGCTATTTCATTTAAGAAACTAAAATAACTTCCTGCTTTAACTTCAATGTCTGTACCCAATGGATCAAGGTGACCTATTTTCGCATCAGTGCCTCGAGTCACACTCTCGATAATAGCTGGAGTAAATTGAGGTTCAGCAAAAATACACACATTATGGTATTGATTCAAAGTAGAGCGAATATGTACCAATGTTTTTGCACCAGGCTTTCTTTCCGGGCTAACAGTAAAGTGCCCTAGACTGTCTAATCCATAATGTTCTTCAAAGTACCCATAAGCATCATGGAATACAAAATATGGCTTATTCGCTACCGGTTTTAATCTTGTCTCGATACTCTTATCGACACTATTCAGTTTTTCAACAAATTGAGACAAATTATTGTCGTATTGCGCTGAATGTTCCGGATCAACTTCTTTTAGTTTCTCAACTAGCGCTACGGCAACTTGTTGTGTAACATCAGGCCCCAACCAGAAATGAGGGTTTACAGTGCCATGGTGATGTCCGTCATCATGATGCTCTTCACCGAACTGATGAAAATTAACGTTCGGCAATTGGCTTAAAGTGATGACTTCAGAGCCATCTTGTTTGGCTACAATTTGCTTTAGAAAAGGTTCAAGCCCCTCGCCAAACCACACAATTAAATCTGCCTGATTTATTTTTTTGATATCAGAAGGTTTTAGTGCGTAGTCATGAGGTGATGCTGTGGATGAAAGCAATACTTCAGGAACGGTGACGCCCTGAGTTAGCTCGTAAGTTATCATTTGTATAGGTTTTATTGTTGTCAACACATTTAAAGCGAATGCAGACTTTGCTAGCACAACAAATGCAATGACGAACATACTACGAAAAAGCATAATGCCTCTCTCAGACATGGTAGAATCAAATTACCCAGAATGTTATATTATAACATCACCAAATTGCAAATGAGTTTCGTTAATGACTGAATTAGTCGAGCTACACGATATTTGTGTCGATTTTAATCATCGTCGTGTATTAGAAAACATCAACCTGACGCTTTATTCAGGTAAAATCACGACATTAATCGGCCCTAACGGGGCGGGTAAATCGACCTTGGTCAAAGTATTGCTTGGACTTCAAGCCCCAACTCAAGGGCAGATAAAGAAAGCAAAAAAAATTAAAGTTGGCTATGTCCCTCAAAAATTAAAGTTAAACGATACATTACCCTTATCCGTCAATCGCTTCCTGTCATTAGCGGGACGCTTTAGTCGTCAGGAAATTCTCGAAGCAATTACTCTGGTCGGAGCTGAGCATTTACTTCACTCGAGCATGCATAACCTCTCCGGAGGCGAAACTCAACGCATTCTTCTCGCACGAGCATTGCTACAACGACCTGAACTTCTTGTTTTGGATGAGCCTGCACAAGGTGTTGATGTTCAAGGGCAGATCGACCTTTACGACTTAATCAATACCGTAAGGGTTCGGTTCGGCTGTGCTGTCTTTATGGTTTCACATGACCTTCATCTGGTTATGGCGAAAACAGATGACGTTATCTGTTTACAACATCATATTTGCTGTTCTGGCGCTCCGGCAGATATAAGAAAACATCCTAACTATATTGCTATGTTTGGCGATCGCAGCAGAGAAACGCTGGCGTTTTATGAGCATCACCATCAGCACCATCATGATCTTGCTGGGCAGCCTGTGTCTGGCGAGGCGACAAGTTGTCAACATCATACTCACGGTCACCATCACCATGATTGAATTTTTACTCCCTTCCATTTTTGCCGGTATTGGTATTGCGCTTATTGCAGGACCGCTAGGTTCTTTTGTTGTTTGGCGAAAGATGGCGTACTTTGGTGATACGCTAGCCCATGCCTCTCTAATGGGACTTTCTCTCGGCTTTTTACTTGATGTGAATTTAAATCTCGCATTACTGGTTTGTTGTATTGCCCTAGCAGTGCTGCTCGTGAGTTTGCAAAAGCAGAAACTTGTAGCAACGGATACTCTCCTTGGTATTCTGGCTCACAGTTCACTTTCTATAGGTCTAATATCCCTATCATTTCTCGATAATATCCGTGTTGACTTAATGAGCTATTTATTTGGCGACCTTCTCGCTGTTACGCCTAGTGACCTCATTTTTATCTGGATAGGTGTTGTTGTAGTTTCATTACTTCTATTCTTCTTGTGGCGTCCTTTATTATCGATGAGCATTAATGAAGAGTTAGCTGAAATAGACGGTATCAACACGGGATTAATGCGGCTGATTCTGATGGTGATGATTGGGATTGTTATTGCAATTGGAATGAAGTTTGTTGGAGCACTTATTATGACGTCACTCCTTATCATTCCAGCGGCTGGAGCAAGAAAGCTGGCAAAAACACCAGAACAAATGGCAATCTTTGCTTCGGCAATCGGCATTATTTCAGTCCTACTAGGCCTATTTGCTTCTTGGCAATTTGATACACCTGCCGGACCTTCAGTCGTCGTTTGCTGTAGCTTGTTTTTCCTGTTGTCTCAATTCAGCCGAAATCAAGATTGAGGTTTGCTGTTTAATTCCCAATAAAAAAGCCTCCATCTGGAGGCTTTTATCTATGCGTTTAAATCTATCGATTACATCGAACTACGCAGTGCCTGGCCTATATCAGCGAGGCTTTTAACCGTTGTTACGCCGGCAGCTTCCAATGCAGCAAATTTTTCTGCCGCAGTTCCTTTACCACCAGAAATAATAGCGCCAGCGTGTCCCATACGTTTTCCTGGAGGAGCTGTAACACCTGCAATATAAGATACAACGGGTTTAGTAACGTTATCTTTAATAAACGCTGCAGCTTCCTCTTCAGCAGTGCCACCAATTTCACCGATCATAACAATCGCTTCAGTTTCAGGATCTTCTTGGAACAGCTTGAGAATATCGATAAAGTTAGAACCAGGAATTGGGTCACCACCAATACCAACACATGTAGACTGACCAAAGCCTTCATCTGTAGTCTGTTTTACCGCTTCATAGGTTAATGTTCCTGAACGAGAAACAATACCAACCTTACCTTTCTTATGAATGTGTCCCGGCATGATGCCGATTTTACATTCATCAGGCGTGATAATTCCTGGGCAGTTTGGACCGATCATGCGAACGCCAGCTTCATCCAGACGAACTTTTACATCCAACATATCCAGAGTAGGAATACCTTCGGTAATAGTTACGATAAGCTCAATACCAGCATCGATCGCTTCCAGAATCGCATCTTTACAGAAAGGCGCTGGAACATAGATAACCGATGCAGTTGCACCTGTCGCTTCAACGGCTTCACGCACAGTATCAAAAACAGGTAGGCCCAAGTGAGTTTGACCGCCTTTACCAGGAGAAACACCGCCAACCATTTGAGTACCGTATGCTGCTGCCTGCTCTGAGTGAAAGGTACCTTGACCACCAGTAAATCCTTGGCAGATTACTTTAGTATCTTTATTGATCAAAATAGACATTATTTACCCTCCGCAGCAGCAACAACTTTCTCTGCCGCTTCTTTTAGAGAGGTAGCAGCAATAATATTTAATCCACTTTCAGCTAGCTTATTCGCACCTAGCTCAGCATTATTGCCTTCTAAGCGAACGACAACAGGTACTGTCACACCAACTTCTTCAACGGCACCAATAATACCATCAGCAATTAGGTCACAGCGTACGATACCGCCAAAGATATTAACCAGAACTGCTTTTACTTTACTGTCGGAAAGAATAATTTTAAACGCTTCAGTGACGCGTTCTTTTGTTGCACCACCACCTACGTCGAGGAAGTTAGCAGGCTTACCGCCATGAAGGTTAACGATATCCATCGTACCCATTGCTAAACCCGCACCGTTGACCATACAACCGATTGTACCATCTAGAGCTACGTAGTTTAGTTCCCACTGAGCAGCGTGTGCTTCGCGTTCATCTTCTTGGGTAGCATCGTGCATTTCTCGAAGTTTTGGCTGGCGATACAATGCGTTTGAATCAATATTGATTTTGCCATCCAGACAAAGTAGATCGCCAGCACCAGTAATAACCAGAGGGTTAATCTCAAGTAGTGCGAGATCGTATTTGCTGAACATATTTCCAAGTCCAAGGAAAATCTTCGTAAACTGTTTAATTTGTTCGCCTTTAAGGCCCAGTTTGAATGCAAGTTCACGACCTTGGTATGGCTGAGGACCAACAAGAGGATCAATAGCCGCTTTATGAATAAGTTCGGGAGTTTCCTCAGCAACTTTTTCGATTTCAACGCCACCTTCAGTTGATGCCATGAAGACAACACGACGAGTTGAGCGGTCAACGACGGCACCAAGGTAAAGCTCATTAGCAATATCTGATGCAGCTTCTACAAGAATTTTTGATACTGGCTGACCATTAGCGTCAGTTTGATAAGTCACCAAGTTTTTACCTAGCCACTTTTGCGCAAAGTCACGGATACCATCTTTCGAATCATGCAGTTCAACACCGCCAGCCTTACCGCGGCCACCAGCGTGAACCTGACATTTTACAACCCACTTGGAGCCGCCAATTTTACTTGCCGCTTCAGCAGCTTCCTGAGGTGTACTACATGCAAAGCCATCCGGAACTGGTAATCCGAACTCTGCAAATAGCTGTTTGGCTTGATATTCATGCAAATTCATTGTGTTATTCCGTTGTATATTATTATTCCATTCACCTGTATCGGATACACAGGTAAAACGTCTGTAGGATACTTATAAATTCACCAACTGACCTAAATTGCCAGTTGGCTCAATAGGCTAGACGTTGAGCTAGTCTAGCCTGAATACGTATAGACGTCTAGATTTCTATACGTATCTTTTATTAAACATCTAGCAATAGACGCGCTGGATCTTCTAATAGCTCTTTGATTGTTACTAAGAAGCCCACAGACTCTTTGCCATCTATGAGACGATGGTCATAAGATAGAGCTAAGTACATCATTGGTAGAATTTCCACTTTTCCATCCACAGCCATTGGACGATCTTGGATTTTATGCATACCCAAAATAGCAGCTTGAGGTGGATTGATTATTGGCGTAGACATCAGCGAACCAAATACACCACCGTTGGTAATTGTGAAATTACCGCCAGTTAATTCGTCTACTGTCAATTTGCCGTCGCGACCTTTAATTGCAAGATCTTTAATGCCTTTTTCGATTTCAGCTACGCTCAAGAGATCGCTGTTTCTCAATACAGGAGTGACAAGACCTCTTGGTGTTGATACTGCGATGCTAATATCAAAGAAATTGTGATAAACGATATCATCGCCATCCAGCGATGCATTCACTTCAGGGAAACGTTTTAAAGCTTCCGTTACCGCTTTTACGTAAAACGACATAAAGCCCAAACGGATACCATGACGTTTTTCGAAAACATCTTTGTATTGAGAACGCAAATCCATAATCGGCTTCATGTTAACTTCGTTAAAGGTCGTCAACATTGCCGTATTATTTTTCGCTTCTAACAAACGCTCAGCAATACGCTTACGCAAGCGAGTCATTGGCACTCGTTTTTCGCTTCTTGGCGCACTAGCACCTGAAACTGGGGCAGGTTCAGCAGGAGCTTGAGGTTTTTCCTTCAGCTTCGCAAGGTGGGCATCCACATCTTCGCGAGTAATACGACCACCCACACCAGTACCTTTCACATCACTAGGCTCTAGACCATGCTCAGCAAGAAGACGACGTGCAGTTGGACTTAACCAATCATTAGTTTCTTCATCTAGAGATGCTGTGTGGCGTTTATCTGGAGATGGCTGTGAAGATTCAGCCGTATCCGTTGTGGTATCACCAGCGACGACACCCGGCTTAATCTTAGCGAGAAGCTGTTTAGAAAGCACTGTCGCACCTTCTTCCTCAATAATCGCCTCAAGTACACCAGACTCTGGCGCCGGTACTTCTAAGACAACTTTATCCGTCTCAATATCCACTAAGACTTCATCACGCTCTACCGCATCACCAGGCTTCTTATGCCATGTAGCAACCGTAGCGTCTGCGACTGATTCAGGTAAATCTGGAACCAGAATTTCAATTGTCATATCTTGTTTTTCCTTTTACTTCTAGTTCTTAATCAAGAGTTAATGCGTCTTCAACCAACGCTTTCTGTTGTTTCAAGTGAACCGACATATATCCAACAGCTGGTGAAGCTGACGCTGGTCGACCTGCGTACTTCAAGATTGCACCATCAGGGATAGCAATCCTGAAATTATGCTGACTTGAGTACCAAGCACCTTGGTTCTGTGGCTCTTCCTGACACCAAACATAATCAACAACGTTGGTATACTCAGAAATAACAGCACGAACATGATCAACAGGGAAAGGATATAGTTGTTCGATACGAATAATCGCCACATCGTCTTGTTGATTATTGCGGCGTTGGTCAAGTAAGTCGTAATACACTTTACCCGAACAAAAGACGACGCGTTTTACCTTCTTAGGATCCAGCTCGTCCACTTCAGCAATAGCGGGTTGGAACGTTCCGTCATAAAGCTCTTCGAGAGTTGAAGTACATTGTGGATGTCTCAGGAGTGACTTAGGAGACATGACAATCAAAGGACGTCTCATTGGTCGAACAACCTGACGACGGATCATGTGATACACCTGTGCAGGAGTAGAAGGAACAACGACCTGCATATTCTGTTCTGCACACAACTGTAGGTAACGTTCAAGACGCGCTGAAGAGTGCTCAGGGCCCTGACCTTCATAGCCGTGAGGCAACAACATGGTTAAACCACATAATCTAGCCCATTTCTGCTCACCAGATGAAATAAACTGGTCGATTACCACTTGAGCACCATTTGCGAAGTCACCAAATTGAGCCTCCCAAATCGTCAAGCCGTGAGGCTCAGCGGTTGCATAACCATACTCAAACGCCAGTACCGCTTCTTCAGATAGAACCGAATCAATAACTTGGAATGGCCCCTGACTAGAATGGATATTTTTCAATGGAACGTAGACACTTGCATCGTTCTGATTATGTAACACTGAATGACGGTGGAAGAACGTACCACGACCAGAATCTTGACCTGAAATACGGATACGACTGCCATTATCGACTAACGTTGCATAAGCGAGTGTTTCTGCCATCCCCCAGTCGACGGGTTTTTCACCGTTCATCATTGATACACGATCGTTATAAATTTTTTCTACACGACTTTGTAATTTATGACTTTCCGGATATTTGCATATCTGTGAACCTAAATCGTAAAAACGTTTTTGTTCAATCTTACTATCCCACTCTTCATCCCAGTCATGAGCTAGATAAGGAGACCAATCGACAGAATGCATCGTCATTGGACGCCACTCTTTAACAACAACTTCCCCATGATCGAGAGCATCACGATATTCATTAACGAGCTGAGTCGCTAAATCAATATCACAGACACTTCTTTCCATCAGGGAATCGGCATAGAGCTTACGCGGAGTTGGATGTTTTTTGATTTTTTGGTACATCAAAGGCTGCGTCGCATTTGGCTCATCGGCTTCGTTATGCCCATGACGACGATAACAAACCAGATCAATGACAACGTCTTTTTTGAACGTATTACGATAATCCAACGCTATTTGAGTCACAAAAGCCACTGCTTCAGGATCATCTGAATTTACGTGGAATATAGGTGCCTGTACCATCTTAGCGATATCAGTACAGTACATCGTTGAACGTGTATCTCTTGGGTTAGATGTAGTAAACCCAACTTGGTTGTTGATAACGATTCGAATCGTTCCGCCAACCTGGAATCCACGTGCCTGTGACATATTAAATGTTTCGGCAACAACCCCCTGTCCGGCAACAGCAGAGTCGCCATGGATAGAAATAGGCAATACACGAGAACCATCTCGGTCGCCTAAACGATCTTGTCTTGCTCTTACGGAACCCATAACCACTGGATTAACGATTTCCAAGTGAGAAGGGTTAAATGCTAAAGCAAGATGAAGTGGCCCAGTTTCCGTTTCAAAATCAGCGGAGAAGCCCTGGTGATATTTAACGTCGCCAGTACCCCAAGTTTCATCGTGTTTTCCGGCAAATTCATCGAATAAGTCTTGTGGGCGTTTACCTAAAACGTTAACCAACATATTGAGTCGGCCACGGTGAGCCATACCAATAACAACTTCACGCATTCCCTGTTTACCCGCATGACGAATTAATTCCTTCATCATTGGGATTAACGCATCACCGCCTTCCAGAGAGAAGCGTTTTGCGCCTGGGAATTTTGCGCCGAGGTAACGTTCGAGACCTTCTGCGGCAGTTAACTCTTCAAGAAATGTAATCTTTTCTTGTTGAGAAAAAGATGGCTGGCCAACAACCGATTCGAGACGCTGCTGAATCCAGCGTTTCTGTTCAGTGTCCGTCATGTGCATGTATTCTGCACCAATAGAGCCGCAGTAGATTTTATTGAGAGACTCATAGATGTCTTTCAACATCATGGTTTCTTGACCGATAGCAAACGAACCGACGTTGAACGTCTCTTGCATATCGTCATCAGTAAGATTGTGGAAAGTAGGATTCAGCTCAGCAACAGGTGGACGTTGCCATAAACCTAACGGGTCTAATTGAGCAGCTTCATGACCGCGAAAGCGGTACGCGTTAATTAATTGTAGAACTTTAACTTGTTTTGCATCGACATCGGGATCACTAACTTGGACATTGTAATGCTTTGTCTCTTGAGCGAGTCGACGGAAGTAATCACGGACACGAGAGTGTGGTTGTTCAACCACATTTGCATTTGAGACGGGTAAGTCTTCAAACACACGTTTCCATTCCTCACTTACCAGATCGGGATCACTTAGATAGAGTTCGTAGAGTTCTTCTACATACGTTGCATTGGCGCCAGCCAAGTGTGAAGACTCGAGCCATGCCTTCATCACGCCGTTTTGCATATTTTCCCTTTACTAGTCATTTTGTCATTTGCTGCGCCGTTTTCACTCGGCGCTATAAGAATGCAGGTCCGAAGACCTGCAAATCATTTTATACTGAGCGCTTAATCAACATTGACTTGATATGACCAATTGCTTTTGTAGGATTTAATCCTTTAGGACAAACACTTACGCAATTCATAATACCATGACAACGGAAAACGCTGAACGCATCATCCAGATCGGACAAACGTTCATCGGTTGCTGTATCACGACTGTCGATTAACCAGCGGTATGCCGCAAGTAACCCAGCAGGACCAATAAACTTATCAGGGTTCCACCAGAACGAAGGGCATGATGTGGTACAGCACGCACACATAATACACTCATATAGTCCATCTAAGTGTGCACGTTCTTCAGGAGATTGCAAATTTTCCCGTGATGGCGGTAAGTTACCGTCAGAAATTAAGTATGGCTTAACTTTGGCGTAGTTGTCATAAAATTGCTGCATATCGACAATTAAATCACGAATCACAGGCAATCCAGGTAATGGACGGATAACAACCTTACCGTTTCCAGACAAAGCGGAGAGCGGTGTAATACAGGCTAAACCATTTTTCCCGTTCATATTCAGACCGTCAGAACCACATACACCTTCACGACATGAACGACGGAATGCAATCGTTGGATCCTGCTCTTTAAGCAAGATCAACGCATCCAGTAACATCATGTCTTTACCATCCGGTAATTCGAGGGTGTAATCCTTCATGTAGGGTTTGTTATCTACATCTGGATTATAACGGTACAAAGAGAAGTTAAGTTTCATCATGGTCTCCTCTTAGTAAGTACGAATTTTAGGTGGGAAAGCTTCACGATAAACAGGCGTCATATTGACATCGCGCTTGCTCATCTGCTCTGTTTCCGGGTTGTATATCGAGTGGCATAGCCAATTCTGATCATCACGATCTGGATAGTCAAAACGAGCATGAGCTCCACGACTCTCGGTACGATAGTTTGCAGCAACAGCTGTAGAGAATGCCGTTTCCATCAAGTTATCCAGTTCTAAACATTCAATACGCTGAGTATTAAACTCACTTGATTTATCTGCCAAATGAGCATTTTGCAGACGCTCTTTAATTTCTCGTAGCTCTTTAAGACCTTCAGCCATAGCATCACCTTCACGGAACACCGAGAAGCTATGTTGCATACAGTTCTGTAAATCTTTACGAATCTGTGCAGGGTCTTCACCACCAGTGCTATTTTCCCAACGCATGTAGCGAGCAAGGGATGCTTCAATATCAGACTCAGATGCATCTCGACCTTCAACTTGAGCTGAAAGCGTTTCACCAAGATGTAGACCCGTCGCACGTCCGAAGACGACTAAGTCTAGCAGTGAATTACCGCCTAAACGGTTAGCACCATGAACGGATACAGATGCGATTTCACCGCAAGCAAATAAGCCTTGGATATCGATATCTTTACCGTCGGCACCTTGCTTAAGGGCTTGACCGGAAACCTGAGTTGGGATGCCACCCATCATGTAGTGACAGGTTGGGATAACTGGAATAGGTTCTTTTACCGGATCGACGTGGGCGAAAGTACGTGACAACTCGCAAATACCAGGCAGACGAGATTCCAATACATCTCGGCCGAGGTGGTCTAGTTTAAGCTTGATATGTTTACCCCAAGGACCATCACAACCACGACCTTCGCGAATTTCAATCATCATTGAGCGAGCAACCACATCGCGACCAGCAAGATCTTTCGCATTGGGTGCGTAACGTTCCATGAAACGTTCACCATCTTTATTGAGAAGATAGCCACCTTCACCACGACAACCTTCTGTCACTAGCACACCCGCACCAGCAATACCAGTTGGGTGGAATTGCCACATTTCCATGTCTTGCATTGGTACGCCAGCACGCAGAGCCATGCCTACACCATCACCAGTATTGATATGAGCATTTGTTGTAGATGCATAGATTCGACCAGCACCACCTGTCGCGAGAACGGTCGCTTTCGATTTGAAGTAGCAAATTTCACCACTCTCAATACAAACAGCGGTACAACCCAGTACAGCTCCATCTTGGTTTTTCACCAAATCTAAAGCGTACCATTCAGAAAATATGGTGGTTTTATGTTTGATATTCTGCTGATAAAGCGTATGCAGAAGTGCATGACCAGTACGGTCAGCTGCAGCAGCTGTGCGTGCTGCCTGCTCTCCACCGAACTCTTTCGATTGGCCACCGAAAGGTCGCTGATAGATTGAGCCATTATCAAAGCGCGAAAATGGAAGACCCATTTTTTCTAGCTCGATAACAGACTCTGGGCCTGTTTTACACATGTACTCTATAGCATTCTGGTCACCGATATAATCGGAACCCTTAACCGTATCGTACATATGCCATTGCCAATTGTCTTTATGAGAGTTTCCCAATGCAACTGTGATGCCCCCTTGAGCAGACACAGTATGAGAACGAGTAGGAAACACTTTTGATAACAAAGCACATGTTAAGCCTTGTTCTGAAATTTGTAGTGCTGCGCGCATGCCTGCACCACCAGCGCCGATGACAACGGCGTCGAATTCTCTAACTGGAATAGTCACTTAAGCACCCCACAATACGAATAAGCCAGTAAAAAAGTACGCAAGCAAAGCGGCGATGACGACTAATTGTAAACCGGCACGTAACTTGGCACATTTGACGTAGTCTGTTAGTACTTGCCATAAGCCGATCCAACCATGAATCAGAATGCAAACTAACGTAATCATTGTGAAGACTTTAGTGAATGTACTACCAAAGAAAGAGGACCAGATTTGATAATCGATATTATCTGTAAAGGCCACAAAACTAACCATATACAGAGTGAATAGTGTCATGATGATAGCAGTAGCTCTAATCAAAATGAAATCATGGACACCATTTCTACCGACGGATGAAATGCTTTTTACCATACCAACACTCCAGCTAAAACAGATAGAAGGACAGTGATGCCGAAGCTCACTTTTGCTGTATAAGCGCCTGACTCTAGCTCTTCAAAATATCCAAGATCCATTATCAGGTGTCGAATACCACCAACGATGTGATACGACAGAGCAGTTAGTATTCCCCACAGGATGAACTTGACAAAGAAACCATCGACGATGTCGTGGGCGGTCTCAAAGCCTTGTGGTGATGATAGCGAGATCGATAACAACCAGAGCAGAATCCCAATCGAAACAAATGTGATAACCCCCGAAACTCGGTGAAGAATGGAGGCGATTGCTGTGATTGGAAAGCGGATGGTCTGTAGATCGAGATTTACAGGTCTTGACTTACTTTCTTTCACGGGCGTGCTCACTCAGCTCATTAGAGCTATTTATAGTTATAAACGAAAAAAATCAGTGATTAACCAACTTTAACAATAAAGTCACTTACTAGTATTGTTGTTGAGCGTTAATATGCAAGTTAACTCATTAAAAATGAGCATAAATATGAAATAGCATTTATACTCATTTTGCAGTCAAAGCGTGGTATATACTGAATTATTCTCAGCCAATATAAGGCGTGCAACATTCTACTACAAAATGTTTAACAAATTTTGTTACAGAGAACATATTTTTAACTTCGCAAAGTTCAAAAATCGAGTTTAGTGCACACAACGAATCAGAAAAATTGACTTTATCCCGTTACAAGGTAAGAATTTGGCTCGCAAACAATCCTGGACGGATTAAATAATAAACATAGGAGATTGTTATGGCAGATATAAAAGCGACCCTTCACATCGAAGGTAGAGCGCCAATCGAACTGCCGATTATTGATGGTGCAATGGGACCTCAAGTAATCGATGTTCGTCAACTGGGAGCTAATGGTTATTTTACTTTTGACCCCGGTTTTCTTGCCACTGCATCTTGTGAATCTCAGATCACGTATATCGATGGTAATAAAGGTGTTTTATTGCATCGTGGATATCCGATCGATCAACTAGCCAATAACGCCGATTATCTAGAAGTTTGTTACATCCTTCTATACGGCGAGGCTCCGAGCAGGAAGCAATACGAGGAATTTACCCATACGATTTCTCGTCATACCATGGTTCATGAGCAAATCGCGAGCTTCTTCCATGGTTTCCGTCGTGACGCACACCCAATGGCAATTATGGTGGGTGTTGTAGGTGCACTAGCTGCGTTCTACCACGATTCTCTTGATATAAATAATGACAGCCACCGTGAGATCGCGGCTTTCCGTTTACTATCAAAAATGCCAACCTTGGCAGCGATGTGTTATAAATATTCGATTGGTCAGCCATTCATTTATCCACGCAATGACCTAACTTATGCGGAAAACTTCCTTCATATGATGTTCGCTACACCTTGTGAAGATTACGAAGTGAACCCAATCGTTGCTCGTGCAATGGATAAGATTTTTACTCTTCACGCAGACCACGAACAAAACGCATCGACTTCAACAGTACGTCTAGCAGGATCCTCTGGCGCTAACCCATTCGCATGTATTGCCGCGGGTATCGCTTCTCTATGGGGCCCTGCGCACGGTGGAGCTAACGAAGCTTGTCTTCGTATGCTAGAAGAGATTGGAAGCGTTGAGCGTATTCCAGAGTTCATTACTCGCGCCAAAGACAAAGATGACCCATTCCGTTTGATGGGCTTCGGTCACCGTGTCTATAAAAACTATGACCCTCGCGCAACAGTAATGCGTGAAGCATGCCACGAAGTATTGAAAGAACTCGATATCAATGATCCATTATTAGATGTTGCGATGGAACTGGAAAGAATTGCTCTTTCTGATGAATACTTTGTTGATAAAAAACTATATCCGAATGTGGACTTCTATTCAGGTATCATTCTTAAAGCGATTGGTATTCCTGTTTCAATGTTCACAGTGATATTCGCGATGTCTCGTACCATTGGCTGGATTGCTCACTGGAATGAGATGCACAGTAACCCAGAAAGCCGTATTGGACGTCCAAGACAGCTTTATACTGGCGAAAAACTACGTGATTTCAAACCTCAGTTTGAACGTGAATAATTCCAGATTTGTTTGCATATAACAAAAAAGAGCGAGTGTAGACTCGCTCTTTTTTTATCATTAAACCGGATTATCGATATCAACAAAGGTAACATCAAATCCATGGTTTTCATTTAACCACTCTCCCAAAGCTTTTACGCCATAACGCTCTGTTGCATGATGACCTGCAGCAAAATAATCAATACCCTGTTCTCTCGCGCTGTATGTGGTTCGCTCAGAGACTTCCCCGGATATATAAGCATCAATTCCTTTTGCGGCAGCAAGGTCAATAAAGTCCTGCCCACCACCAGTACACCAGGCAATAGACCGTATTTCTTTATCTGAATCAGACGCTATATGAAGAGGAGTCCTATTTAGAACACGGGAAATTCGTTCTTTTAATTGTGAACTTTTGATCGGCTCAGCAAAAGATCCATACATTGAAACCGATTGCGGATGACCCTCTAATCCACCTTCTACCGTAATATCGAGAAGTTTGGCTAATTGAGCATTATTTCCCAACGTCGGATGAATATCTAAAGGAAGGTGATAAGCATAAAGATTAATATCATTCTGCATCAGCTTTTTAATACGCTTGCCCTTCATACCGCGAATAGATTCTGACTCGCCTTTCCAAAAATAGCCATGGTGGACTAAGAGTGCATCAACGTTTAATTCAATAGCTTTCTCAATCAATGCCAATGATGCCGTCACACCTGTCAGTATACGCTTCACTTCCCGACGCCCTTCTACCTGAAGACCATTGGGGCAATAATCTTTTATCAATTCAGGATTAAGCGTTTTATTTAGTAATGATTCCAGCTCTATGTTATTCATTATAATTCCTGTGAACAGTTCGTTAGCTCGTCCCTTTCAGGCTACAATGTCCGCTATAATAGTTCAACAAAGGTGAAATATGGATCTCAATCAGATAGCCAACTGGATCCGACAAAGCCCTTCTTTACTCGACGGAACTGACGTTATTGCTCCTGAGTTTCCCGATACCTTATATGATGGTGATAATCTCAATAAAGAGTATCAGGGTAATCATCGACTTGGTTTTATCTATCAGCACGTCTGTAGCCAGCTTTTTGCATCTTCGGCTCAATATCAGTTACTTGCTGAGGAAATTCAGTTAAACAATGAGCACAAACAGACGCTCGGTGCGATTGACTTTATTGTAGATAATCAAGCAACGCGACATATTGAACAATGGGAAGTTGCAGTTAAGTTCTATCTTCTGCATAACAGTTTATGGTACGGGCCAAATTCGCAAGATAGGTTGGATAAGAAACTGGAGAGAATGCTTAATCATCAGTTAACAATGTGCCAAACCTCTCTATTCCAAGAGACTTATCCTGACTGGAATCCTGTGGTTCCAAAGCTGCTCATGCAGGGACGTCTTTACATCAATCCCTTTCGACCCGAACTAATTCCGGAGCAATGCCTGGATATTCCAATTAATCTTGAACGAGTAAAAGGATTTTGGTGTTTTAAAAGTGAAGTCGATAAAATTGCAGATTCGCTTTACCCACTACAGAAATGGCAGTGGATAACGGGAGCAAGTGATTATCACGAACCCTTAGGAAATATCGGTGATCGATTCGTTCACGCTCAAACAAAAGATGGAACATTCTGGTTTGTGGTACCGGATGAATGGCCGAAAAAGACAAAAAAATAGGCGCCAAAGCGCCTATTTATTACTTCATTGAAGTATGGGATCACAACCCCGCGTCAGCGAATACCTGATTTACAATTTTCTGCGCTTCATCTTCAATCAGTTTTAAATGCTCTTCGCCTTTAAAGCTCTCACAGTAAATTTTGTAAATATCTTCAGTACCAGAAGGGCGAGCCGCAAACCAACCAAACTCAGTCGTTACTTTCAACCCACCAATAGCAGCACCGTTACCAGGAGCATGGGTTAAACGCGCTGTAATAGGATCGCCAGCAAGCGTTTCTGCAGAAACCATCTCGGGAGATAATTTCTTCAAAATATCTTTTTGTGCACCATTTGCCACAGCTTGAATACGATTGTACTTAGACTCACCATGTTTAGCGGCGAGTTCTTCATAATATTCTTGAGGGTTTTTACCCGTTACTGCGGTAATCTCAGCAGCAAGAAGGCATAAGATGATGCCATCTTTATCTGTTGACCAAGGCGTACCATCTTTACGCAAGAATGACGCTCCCGCACTCTCTTCGCCACCAAAACCAAACTCACCTGAATATAAACCATCAACAAACCATTTGAAGCCTACAGGCACTTCACACAGTTCACGGCCCAAGTCAGCTACGACGCGGTCAATAAGCGCGCTGGAAACGAGAGTCTTACCAACAGCAACGTCAGCTTTCCAAGATGAACGGTGACGATATAGGTAATCAATACACACAGCTAAGAAATGGTTTGGATTCATTAATCCTTTTGGCGTGACAATACCATGACGATCGTAGTCTGGGTCGTTACCAAACGCTAAATCATACTCGTCTTTCCATGCTAGCAAACCCGCCATCGCATATGGTGATGAACAATCCATGCGAATCACGCCATCTTTATCCAATGACATAAACTGGAAGGTTGGATCAATCGCTTCATTAACTAGTGTTAGATTAAGCTCATACGTTTTTGCAATTGAACGCCAATATTCAATGCCGCTACCACCAAGAGGGTCAACCCCTATCTTTAGGTTGGCTTTTTGAATCGCTTCGATATCAATGACATTCACCAAATCATTTACGTAGGGAGTAATAAGATCAACTTCGTTATATAAATCAGAAGATTTTGCCGTTTCAATATCAACACGTTTTACCGCTTTCAAGCCATCTGCAATGATGTCATTTGCACGGTCCTGAATAGCTTGAGTTAGTTCAGCCTCAGCTGGGCCACCATGGATTGGGTTGTACTTGATGCCGCCATCTTGAGGTGGGTTATGAGACGGAGTGATAACAATACCATCAGCCTTCTTATCACTAACTTTGTTGTAAGTCAGAATCGCATGAGAAACGCCTGGTGTTGGAGTATACCCATTATCAATTTGACCAATCACCTCGATACCATTAGCAATAAGAACTTCAACAACGCTTGAGTATGCAGGCTCAGATAACGCATGTGTATCTTTTCCAACAAACATCGGACCTTGAGTTCCCTTCTCAACTCTCACTTCTGCGATAGCCTGAGCAATAGCTAAAATATGATTTTCGTTAAACGTTGTTTTATTCGCAGTACCTCTGTGGCCAGATGTACCAAACTCCACTTTATGTGCAGCATTACTTGCATCAGGCTGACGCAAGTAATAATTGGCCACTAGTGCAGGGATATTCTGCAGATCTTCTTGGAGTGCTTTCTGTCCTGCTCGAGGGTGATTAGCCATATGACATCCTTTGTTATTAAAAATTTATTGGAAACAAAAATTATAATACTACGTGATAAATGCACATTCAGTCTCAAATTAGATACACACAGACTAAGAGTCTATTTAAATAGCATTAGAAACTTTCTCAATAATATCCATTGGAAAATTCATACGAGTCATCACCTGCTCTACCATTTGCTGTTTACGACTAGTATTTGTGTTGGTAATAACCCAAAAAGGAGTATCTGGAATTGCTTTTGGTTTGGTTGTATTGCCATGTTCGAGAAGCGTGCTTTCATTATCGGCAAAATAAACACGTTTACGCCCTTTCACTGACATTGCTGCAGAGAAACTCTCAGAATCAATACCATACAATGTCGAAAGAACTAACATAAAGCGATCGATAACTTTTTTACGTTCAGCAAAGGCATCCGAAATCAATAACTCTCTCATCGCTTTAACGGCATCGTGAGAATTAAGCTTACCTGCATCTTTACTGACAACGAGTCCTTCTGGTTGAACAACTGGAGCCACTTCTTCAGCAACTTGTTGTGTTACATCCTCTGTTACCGCTTTAACTAAACCCGAATCTGTTCCATCGACACCTAAAAGTCGGCGTAAAATATCAGAAGCACTTTCTCCGATATGACGGGTTTGGCTAGCAATGTAACGGTATAATTCCTCATCAACCTCAATTGTTTTCATTCGCTTTTCACAATCTCTATGTTTAAACTCTCAGGGATTATAACGAGATCTTTGCGGATACTCTACGTTAAACCCAACACTATTAAGAGAAAATGTCAGGCTTAATTCATTATAAAATAGAGGGAGAAGGTCTTCCCATCATCCTTATCCATGGCTTATTCGGCAGTTTGGATAACTTGGGAATACTTGCACGTGATCTTCGTCAGCATTATCAGATCATCAGTATTGATCTGCGTAACCACGGACTGTCGTTCCATTCTGATGAACATAACTACCAGAACATGGCGGAAGATGTGATCGCATTGCTGGATCACCTAAAATTGGACAAGGTATCTATCATTGGTCATTCCATGGGTGGAAAAACGGCCATGAAATTGGCCTCCTTGGATAGCAAACGCGTTACATCATTAGTCGTACTCGATATGGCACCAATTCACTATACTAAAAACCGTCACGATGATGTGTTTGCGGGTATAGAGCTTGTTGATGCTCAGCGTGTTACGTCGAGAAAAGAGGCTTTGGAAACTTTAGCCCAACGAGTAAAAATTGAGGGTGTGCGTCAATTTTTGGGGAAATCACTGTATAAAGATGCTCACGGTATTATGCAATGGCGTTTTAATGCTTCTTCTTTGAAACTGAATTACCCTAATATTCTTGGCTGGGACCCCATTGAACCCGTCGCTACTCCGACCTTATTCGTTAAAGGTGGTGATTCGGAGTACATCATCTCCGACTATCAATCACAAATCGTCCAGCAGTTTCCTAATGCTAAGGCGCATATCATCGCCAATACAGGTCACTGGTTACATGCAGAGAAACCTCAAGAAGTACTCCGGGCAATCTATAAATTCTATGACAGGAATTAATCTCATTCTCATTGCTATAATCAGAAAACATCGTTAACAAGTCCTAATAACAATGGTATAGTTCGCGGATTATTCTGGGATAACAGACTTTCAAGCGATTAATGCTTATAAAGCGGCGTCTTGCTTTATCCTAATCAATTTAAAGTTAGAGAAAGGTAATAATCTATGGCAAGTGTAGGTATCTTCTTTGGTAGTGATACTGGTAATACTGAAGCCGTTGCTAAAATGATTCAAAAGCAACTCGGAGAAAAACTTGTACACGTTCAAGACATTGCAAAGAGCAGCAAAGAAGACATCGAGAACTTCGACCTTCTGTTATTAGGTATCCCTACCTGGTATTACGGTGAAGCTCAATGTGATTGGGACGACTTCTTCCCAGAGCTTGAAGACATCGACTTTTCTACTAAGCTAGTTGCTCTATTTGGTTGTGGTGACCAGGAAGATTATGCTGAGTACTTCTGCGATGCAATGGGTACTCTACGTGACATCATAGAACCTAAAGGCGCGACTATTATTGGTTACTGGCCAACAGAAGGCTATGAGTTTGAGGCATCAAAGGCCCTAGTGGATGACAGTCATTTCCTTGGCCTTTGTATTGATGAAGATCGTCAACCCGAATTGACAGAAGAGCGTGTCACTACTTGGGTTAAACAAATCTACGAAGAAATGTATCTTGCAGAATTGGAAGATTAATTTCCAGATTTTAGAGGTAGCTCTGACAAATCAGGGCTACTTCACGTATTAACCCTATTTTATCCCTCCCTTTATTTATTAATTCCTATTCTCACCTAGTATTATTCTTATTATTGTTAAGACCAACGAAAACCTTGTGAATTTCATGGTTTATTGTTATTACTGAGTCGCCTATAATATTCCAAATAAACAAATTCTGTAATTGATGCAGATTATCAACAGGAAAGTATATGTCTGATAACAACCAAGCGCTTAAAGATGCTGGATTAAAAGTAACGCTGCCAAGACTAAAGATCCTGGAAGTACTTCAACAACCAGAATGTCAGCATATCAGCGCTGAGGATTTATATAAAAAGTTAATCGATTTAGGTGAAGAGATCGGACTAGCAACTGTATATCGAGTTCTTAACCAATTTGATGACGCTGGTATTGTTACTCGTCACCATTTTGAGGGCGGTAAATCTGTATTTGAATTATCAACTCAGCATCACCATGATCATCTAGTCTGTCTAGACTGTGGCGAAGTGATTGAGTTCTCTGACGACGTTATCGAAAAACGCCAACAAGAGATTGCATCAATGTACAACGTAAAACTAACGAACCATAGCTTATATCTGTATGGTCGATGTACCGATGGTGCTTGTAAAAATGACCCTAATGCTCATAAGCGCAAAATGTAAGTCATTTTAAGAATTAAAAAAAACCACCGCATGCGGTGGTTTTTTTATTATTAGATATAATCTCGAATCAGAACTTCAGCTATCTGAACTGCGTTAGTTGCCGCGCCTTTTCTAACATTATCTGCCACAACCCACATGTTAATGCCGCTATGATGACTAATATCACCACGGATACGACCAACTAAAACGGTATCTTTACCATTCGAATCTCTAACCTGAGTTGGAAACTCAGCTCCAGTAAAGACCTCTATCCCATCCGCTTGCTCAAGTAACTGAACAACTTGCTCAGCATCGATAGGAGAACTGGTTTCCACATGTAAAGCTTCAGCATGTCCATAAAATACGGGTACACGTACACAGGTAGGGTTCACCATTAAGTTCGGATCGTTAAATATCTTTTGTGTTTCCCAAACCATCTTCATCTCTTCTTTGGTATAACCATTATCAAGAAATTCATCAATTTGAGGGATACAGTTAAAAGCGATCTGCTGAGAAAATTCAGATGGTTCTGCTGGCAAACCATTCAGTAGTTTTGCTGTCTGCCCGGCAAGCTCATCAATTCCAGCTTTACCAGCTCCAGAAACAGACTGATAGGTCGTCACATTAATTCTATCGATACCTGCCGCATCGTAGAC
The DNA here is from genome assembly GCF_003856525.1 of Vibrio viridaestus. Lineage (GTDB taxonomy): Bacteria > Pseudomonadota > Gammaproteobacteria > Enterobacterales > Vibrionaceae > Vibrio > Vibrio viridaestus. The sequence goes on along the minus strand of NZ_RJVQ01000002.1, from coordinate 427,958 downwards.
TGGCTTTAACGCAACCAACATCTGAATAGTAGAACAATTTGGGTTAGCGATAATATTGCGGTTACGAAACTCAGCTATAGCCTCGGGGTTGATTTCTGGAATAACGAGGGGAACATCGTATTCGTAGCGAAATTGTGATGTGTTATCAATGACTATCACACCCTCATCAGCAGCTACTGGAGCCCAACGTTCAGACACTGACGCACCAGCAGAAAACAAAGCAATATGAACCTGAGACCAATCAAACTCTTCCACATTTTGCACGCGCACGGTCTTACCGTTAAAACGGTATGTTTTGCCTTCACTTTTTTCTGTGGCTAGCAAGTAAAGGTTATCAACTGGGAATTCACGCTGCTCTAATACCTCGAGCATGGTTTCACCAACGGTGCCAGTTGCGCCTAAAATCGCGACATTAAACATTTGGCTCATTCTATACCTCTACTTTAAAACCTAATTTATTTAGTGATTCCAAATCGAAATCATTGTTACCTTTTACGGTAATTGCGCTGTACTCTCGACGGTCCCAATAGTCTTTACGCATTTTATCAAATGCACCTTCAGGCCCGATATTACGACGAAAAATCGCGTCGTCCTTACGCACATCATAGACTAATTGGATCAAACTATTTAAATCTGATTCATCCCATTTTTTTGACAATGTCACATTAGGAATTGGCGCTGTTGGTAGTAGTTCTGTGGGATCAGCACTTAAGCCATTGCCAAGAAACTCACAGTAGCTATTAAATATCATGGTCGTACCACGAGCTTTACCTTCAAGACCATAGCCAGCAACGTGCGGAGTCGCAAACGCCAGCAAAGGCAATAGGTCATGATCAACAATAGGCTCATGCTCAAATACATCCAAAACCGCCGTAAAACCGTCACCTTTTTCCAGACGTGCTTTCAACGCATTGTTATCAACAATAGGCCCACGAGCTGCATTGATTAATATTTGGTTTGCGCGTAATAACTCTAAGCGAGCCTGATCGAATAAGTGATGCGTTGGACAATCACCATCCTTAGTTAATGGCGTATGAACAGTAATGACATCCGACTGTTCAATAAGCTCATCAATGGGTGTAAAGCAACGCAGATCACCTTGAGCTTGTTTAGGAGGATCGTTAATGAGTACCTTGATACCAATTCCAGCGAGAGCTTGTGAAAGGTAGCTCCCAACTTGACCTGCACCAATAATACCTATCGTCTTATCAAAAATAGAAAAGCCTTGTTGCTGTCCAAGAACCATTAATGAACTTAGTACATACTCAGCAACGCCAACCTTATTACATCCTGGAGCTGCAGTGAAATATATGCCTTTCTCTTTCAATAGTGCCTGGTCAACATGATCCATGCCAGCTGTCGCAGTACCGACAAACTTAAGCTTATCTGCTTTTGCCAATAATGAAGCGTTTACTTTCGTAACTGAGCGAATCATTAAAGCATCGACACCGACAAGATCATCAGCAGTCATTTGACGTCCAGCTTTTAAAACAACATCACCGAGTTGGCTGAATAACCCTTCGGCATAGGGCATATTTTCATCTATCAGGATTTTCATTTGTAATAATTCAATTAATTTTGGTACTGGGATTGTACTCAACGAAGAGACTGTGTCGAGGGATGAAAGAAAAAATACCCGCCAGATGAATGGCGGGTATTTTTAAAAGAGACTAATCGTCGCTTACGCTTGGTACTTTTTGATCACCAACGTTGCGTTAGTACCACCAAAACCGAAGCTATTTGACATAACCGTTGTCAGCTCTTGCTCACGAGCTTCAGTCACGATATCCAGACCTTCAGCCGCTTCATCAAGATTTTCAATGTTGATACTTGGAGCGATAAAGCTGTGAGTCAGCATCAATGTTGAATAGATAGCTTCATGAACACCTGCAGCGCCTAACGCATGGCCTGTCATTGCTTTAGTTGCAGAGATTGCAGGGCTATTACCACCAAACACTTCCTGAATCGCGCCTAACTCTTTTACGTCACCTACAGGAGTAGATGTACCGTGTGTATTGACATAGTCAACGCCATCGACGTGTTCCATTGCCATCTTCATACAACGCACAGCGCCTTCGCCAGATGGTGCAACCATATCGTAACCATCAGATGTTGCGCCGTAACCAACGATCTCACCGTAGATTTTTGCTCCACGAGCCAAAGCATGCTCAAGCTCTTCGACAACTAACATACCGCCGCCACCAGAGATAACGAAACCATCACGAGCAGAATCGTATGTACGAGAAGCCAATTCTGGTGTGTCATTATATTTAGTTGATAATGCACCCATGGCATCAAACATCATCGTCATAGTCCAGTCTAGTTCTTCACCACCGCCAGCAAAGACAATGTCTTGTTTTCCAAGCTGGATAAGTTCCATCGCATGACCGATACAGTGTGCAGATGTCGCACAAGCAGAACTCATACTGTAGTTAACACCACGGATTTTAAACGGTGTTGCCAAACATGCAGAAACAGTAGAAGACATGGTACGAGGAACCATATAAGGTCCAACACGTTTAACGCCCTTCTCACGTTGAATATCAACAGCCGCAGCTTGGTTTAGAGAAGAAGCTCCGCCAGAACCTGCGACGATACCAGTACGTTCATTTGATACTTGCTCTGGAGCCAGGCCTGCATCAGCAATTGCTTGTTCTAGAGATAGGTATGCATACGCGGCCGCGTCGCCCATAAAACGCATTTGTTTGCGGTCAATGTGCTCAGCTGGATTGATCTTCAGATCACCCCAAACCTGAGAGCGAAGTCCTTGTTCCTTAAACTGTTCAGAGGCAGTGATACCTGACTTACCTGCTTTAAGAGATGAAAGAACTTCCTCGACGTTGTTACCGATACTTGAAACAATACCCATACCGGTGATTACGACTCGTTTCATTTGTCATTCCTATAAATATAAATACAGCTAAATAATAACGGACAAGCATAACAAAAGTGGTCAGCTTTCCAAGAAATTCGTACAATTCATTACAAATATTGTCTTAGATAAAGTGAATTTCTTCAAATATGTCTTCCATTACCAACGCAAACCTCGACTGGAATGAAGCTGGAACCCCTGTTTCAGACCAGTTTGACGACGTCTACTTCTCTAACGTAAACGGTTTAGAAGAAACCCGATATGTCTTTTTACACCAAAATGGCCTGCCAGAACGTTGGCATTCAACAACAAAACGGCGCTTTGTGATCGGTGAAACGGGTTTTGGTACTGGATTAAACTTTCTCGCTGTCTGGCAACGATTTGCTGAGTTTCGTCAACAATATCCAGAGTGTGAGACAAAAGAATTACACTTCATCACATTTGAAAAGTACCCTATTCAACTTCATGACTTAATTAAAGCACATGAATCGTGGCCCGAATTAAAAAAATACGCAGCAGAGCTACACAAATATTATCCTCCTGCCGTTGCCGGCTGTCATCGTATTGTTTTAGCTGATGGAATGATCACGCTTGATTTATGGTTTGGAGATATCAAAGACTGCATGCCACAGGTCCCCTTTGCAGATGATGGTATTATCGATTGCTGGTTCTTAGATGGTTTTGCACCAAGCAAAAACCCTGAGATGTGGAATCAAACTTTATTTAATAATATGGCGAAACTAAGCCGTGAACAGTGCTCTTGTGCAACGTTTACTGCTGCGGGGTTTGTTCGTCGTGGGCTGATAGAAGCTGGCTTCGATATGAAGAAAGTCAAGGGCTTCGGTACCAAACGGGATATGCTGGCCGGCTCTCTACAGCAGCGTACAAGCATGTCAAATATGGCTCCTTGGTTTCGACTATATGAAACGAACAACGTCACCGATATCGCTATTATCGGGGGGGGGATTGCGAGTGCAAGTCTCGCGAAAGCTCTTTGTCGAAGAGGTTTATCGGTCACCCTTTATTGTAAAGATGCAAAACCCGCAGAAGGCGCTTCTGGAAATCGTCAGGGAGCCATTTATCCATTACTGACGAAAGAAAACAATGAAATATCACGTATTTTTTCAAATGCTTTCTTTTATACTCGTCAATTTATCAACCAGGCAGCGGAACAATTTGATTTCGCTCATCAGTGGTGTGGCGTAACGCAGCTGATGTGGGATGATAAATCGTCCAAAAAGCTCAATAATATTCTTGATGGTGACTATCATCGCGATCTTGTATATAGACAAACAGGAGAAGAAACAAACGAAACTCTTGGTTTGAAGACTGAGATGGAAAGTCTGTTCTATCCACTGGGTGGCTGGCTATACCCTGCACAATTTACCGAGCAGACTCTGCGCCAATTAGAAGAACAATCGAATTTAACGACGCACTACTCATGTGAAATTACCGATATTGCGCATGAGGGTAGCTACTGGGTTCTATCTACCAATGACGGGCTGCAATTTCAACATCAAAGTGTCGTTGTCGCCAATGGACATCAGTTTGGTCAGTTATCATTTGCGAATCAGCTCCCCCTTGGACAGGTAAAAGGTCAGGTAAGCTACATTCCAACCAATCCTGAATTGAGTAAAATGCAATCCGTGCTTTGCTACGATGGCTACATGACGCCATGCGATGAGCAACATCAAAGCCATTGTATAGGAGCGAGTTACGACAAGCAGCATATCGACACCATTTTTGATGCGGCAGCTCAAGAAGAGAATAAACAGCGACTCATTAATTGCCTACCAAACCAGTCATGGCCAGAAGAAGTCGATATCTCAGATAATCAATCAAGACAAGGTGTCCGCTGTGTCAGCAGGGATCATCTACCGTTCGTCGGCAATATAGCTCAATTAGACAGTGTTAAGCAGCAGTATAAGAACTTAGTAAAAGAAGATTTAGAGAGTGCACAAACTTTGAGTTGCGAACCCAACTTATACGCCTTTTTAGGATTGGGCTCTAGAGGGTTAAGCACAGCTCCGTTTTTAGGTGAGTACTTGGCCTCGTTAATAGCCGGAGATCCTCTACCGTTAGCAGTGGATCTCACCGAGAGGCTTCACCCAGCTAGAATGTGGGTGAGAAAACTGAGAAAAGGTAAGCCTGTCGAATCATAAGTCGCCATACCTTCTCGATAATGGCCTGAGTAGCAGGCCGTTATATTATACTAATTTTGCAGCTAACTCTTTGAGCTCAACTTGCAATGCTGAATCAGTAATAGTGCCCGCTGCTAAATCAGCCTTGTCATAGAAACTTGCAACAGATAGCGAGCCTTTCACATTACCGCCGAAGTAGCCAGCAGAAGCGTTTGCAGCCGCCAATACTGACTGAGCGCCACCAGGACCTGGGGAAGTTGCAAGATAGACTGCTGGAATATCTTGATACACTTTCTGGTTAATACGGGTAGACCAGTCAAACAAGTTTTTGTAAGCAGCAGGATAGTGTCCGTTATGCTCAGCAAACGAAATGACCAAAGCATCCGCTGTAGCAAGGTCTGCTAAAAATGCTTTTGCGCCTTCAGCCTGACCAATTTCTTTTTCTTTGTCTTCACTGAACATTGGGACGTCATACTTAGTGATGTCCAGAACTTCAACTTCTGCGTTGGGGACTAATTTTGCTACATAAGTTGCTAAAAATTTGTTAATTGACGTAGAACTGGTACTTGCTCCAAATGCGATAACTTTCATGTTTTGTTCCTCTCGTTATTTGATGAAATAAGAATAATCCATCCTAACGTAAGCAACAATCTGAATAATTGGTTAATCTCATTCAAATATTTAGAACGTACACTACGCTTGCTGCTGTAATTCCTGCCATAACTCAGCAACCACAACTCTATCTGCTGGCGTCAACTCAGAACGAGCATCATTAAGGCTCGCTTCGATTCGCTGATTCAGAATATCGATATCATTTATGCCTTCATCCTCACAAGCCGCTGCTGATAGAGAAATATGACCTCTTAAATACCCACCCGCGAACAATTCATCGTCTGATGCCGATTCAATTCGCGCATCGATAAGTTCTAACAGCTTTTCTTCGTATTCAATAATCATAACTCGTTCACTTATTTAACTAAAAACAGTTCCGCCTTAAGCGGCGGTACTTGATAAAAATCTCGTAATGCTTCAGATAACATGGCAACTCGTTTCGGTAAACCCTGTTGGAGAATGGTCATTACTTCATTATAAACCTGATGCATAAACGCTAATCTGTCTGGTTCAAAACTTCCGTTTAAATTGTCACAACTGACCGTAAAAGGAAAACCAGCGCTCATTGATAAAATCCATTCATAGGACTGAGGACGGATTTCAACTTTTTCGAATGCCTTTTGAACATCTTCGGTTCGACCATCAGGTTCATACCAATAACCAAAATCTTCTTTTAATCGACGTTCTGGTCCAGCAACACACCAGTGAGCAATTTCATGTAACGCTGAAGCATAAAAACCGCGAGCAAAAATGATACGATGATAGGACGCTGATTCATCAGCTGGGAGATAAATAGGCTCATCCCCACCAAGTTCTAGCTTAGTGTTATAGCTGCCATAAAACGTTCGATTAAAAATATCGATCAAATCTTGATATTGATGGTTCATTTTTTATCGTCAAAAGGAATACAAATGCGCGAAGCATTCTGCTTGTTTTGCAGTTCGAGGTAAAGTCATAAAGGCAAAAAAGCCCTCATCGAGGGCTTTCAACATAAAACATGCCGAGCTTGTCGCTAAATCTTAGGCGTCTCAGTGACTACATCCTGATTCTGACCACGATGACGTAACAGATGATCCATCAATACAATGGCCAACATAGCCTCAGCAATCGGCACAGCGCGAATACCCACACAAGGATCATGACGGCCTTTTGTGATTAACTGAGTCGCTTCACCCGTTTTCGTGATTGTATCCCCAGGAACGGTAATACTGGATGTGGGTTTCAATGCAATATTCGCCACAATATCTTGGCCAGTAGAAATACCACCAAGGATACCACCAGCATGATTGCTGCCAAAACCATTAGGAGATAGAGTATCGCGATGCTGGCTACCTCGTTGATTTACGACATCAAAACCGTCACCAACCTCCACACCTTTAACCGCATTGATACTCATTAAAGCATGGGCGATATCAGCATCAAGACGATCGAATACTGGCTCACCTAACCCAACAGGGACTTGAGTTGCCACGACCTGAATTTTTGCACCAATCGAATCTCCGTCTTTTTTGAGATCACGAATCAATTGGTCAAAAGCATCGACTTTATCGACATCAGGACAGAAGAAGGCGTTATTTTCAATCTCATTCCAATCGACTTTATCAATCGAAACATCACCCATTTGTGATAGATAAGCTCTAATCTCAACGCCAAATTTTTGCTTAAGATATTTTTTCGCAATAGCACCAGCAGCTACACGCATTGCGGTTTCACGCGCAGAAGAACGACCACCACCACGATAATCACGCACGCCATATTTTTGATGGTATGTGTAATCAGCGTGCCCTGGACGGAACTTATCCTTAATCTCAGAGTAATCTTTTGAGCGTTGATCCGTATTTTCAATCAATAACCCAATCGACGTACCGGTTGTCTGACCTTCAAATACACCAGATAGAATCTTGACTTCATCCGCTTCACGACGTTGAGTTGTGTAGCGAGATGTACCGGGTTTACGGCGATCTAAATCCTGCTGTAAGTCAGCTTCTGATATTTCCAATCCTGGAGGGCAACCGTCCACGATACAACCTAATGCAATACCGTGACTCTCTCCAAACGTCGTCACACGGAAATGTTGTCCTATGCTATTTCCTGCCATGTGTTCCTCTAATCCTATTGCAACGCATTTCTTTATACGCTGCGAAATATTCTCAATTCTTAATGCGCCTCATAGTCGCTTTAAACCCAATGGATGTAAAGACTGTTAGGCGCAATTTATCGGGTTAATCTTATCTGATTCAGTCTATATAGAGTGCAAACTCGTCTTTATGTTCGACTAATTGCTCTTTTGTTAGCAGAAATACGCCGTGACCGCCATTCTCAAATTCAATCCAGGTGAACGGAATATGAGGATACTGATCCATCATATGAACCATTGAGTTACCGACTTCACAGATCAGAATACCATTATCAGCCAGATAGTTAGGCGCATTAGCTAAAATGCGGCGCGCTAGCTTAAGTCCATCAGACCCTGCAGCAAGCCCTAACTCAGGTTCATGCTTGAATTCATTCGGTAAGCTTCCCATGTCCTCTTCATCAACATAGGGAGGATTAGTAACAATAATATCGTACTGCTCTTTAGGCAGATCACGGAATAGATCGGAACGAATAGGGAAAACCTGCTGCTCCAGTCCATGATCCTGAATATTTTGCTCTGCAACATTGAGAGCGTCTGTCGATATATCGACGGCATCAACTTCAGCATCAGGAAAAGCATGAGCACAAGCAATAGCAATACAACCGCTTCCGGTACACAGGTCCATGATACGAGTCGGTTCTCCCGCTAGCCATGGTTCGAACTGCTGCTGAATTAGCTCACCAATTGGTGAGCGTGGCACGAGTACTCGTTCATCAACGAAGAACTCTAAACCACAGAACCAGGCTTTATTGGTGATATAAGCAACTGGTTTTCTCTCATTGATACGCTGAATCACTCGTTCAACCACTCGAGTTCTCTCACTACTGGTTAAACGCGAATTTAATACGTGTGAAGGCACATCAATCGGAAGATACAGTGTAGGTAAAATCAGTTGTACCGCTTCATCCCAAGCATTATCAGTCCCATGACCGTAAAAAAGGTTTGCTGCGTTGAAACGGCTGACCGTCCAACGAATCATGTCCTGAAGCGTATGAAGCTCAGAAACAGCTTCTTCTACAAAAATCTTATCCAAATTTGCCTCCAAAAAGCGCTACAATACGTCCTCTCATTAAATATGACATAAAACGAGCCAATGACAGACAAAGATATTCATTCTGATGATGACTTCGCTTTATTTCGCGAGGAAGTAAAGGGCGTAAAAAAGTTGCGACAGGATACCATACTCCAGCAACCAAACAGAAACGCTAAACAAAAAGAAGTTCGTCGTGAATCGAGGGAAGCAAATAATAGTGGTTTTTACTTCTCAGATGAGTTTGTTCCGCTTCTCAACAACGAAGGGCCAACTCGTTATGCCAGAACGGATGTTTCTAAATATGAGCTCAAAAAATTACGCCGTGGTGTCTATGTGCCCGATGTATTTTTGGATATGCATGGCATGACCCAGAAAGAAGCAAAACGAGAATTGGGAGCCATGATAGCGTATTGCGTAAAGGAGTCCGTACACTGTGCTTGCGTGCAGCATGGAATCGGCAAGCACATTCTTAAACAAAAAGTACCGCTTTGGCTGGCACAACATCCAGACGTCATGGCCTTTCATCAGACACCTCTCGAATTTGGTGGTGATGGTGCTCTAATGGTTCTGCTTTCAATTCCCGAAAAATAACGTTAGTAGTACATATCGGGTGGTATATTCATCGCATCTTTATTCAGTGAAGGGCGTTTTCCACCTTTTCTACGGTACTGTTTTAGCTGGAATACATACGCCAAAACCTGCGCAACCGCGACAAATAATCCATCCGGTATTTCCTGTTCCAGTTCTGTCGTATGATACAAAGCTCGGGCAAGAGGCGGTGCTGGCACAATAAAAATATCATGTTCTCGGGCGACTTCCCTAATTTTCATTGCGATATGATCGACCCCCTTGGCAACAACGACCGGTGCTTTATCGGTTCCCTGCTTATAGCGAAGGGCAACAGAAAAATGCTCTGGGTTTGTGACAATCACATCCGCCTGTGGAACATCTGCCATCATCCGTCTTTGAGCGGCTTCTCTTTGCAACATACGGATACGACCTTTTACTTCTGGCTTTCCCTCAGTTTCTTTGTACTCATCTTTAACTTCCTGTTTGGTCATTTTTAACTGATTAGAGTGCTGCCAGATCTGAAAAGGGATATCAATTGCCACTACGACGAGTAAGGAACAACTGATTAACAGTACAAAATTGAGCAATATATCGAGAGCATGAAAAATATTTTGTGGAAATATATCGAGACTGAGCTGGAAAAGGTCTTGCTGGTAACTGGTAATCAGCCCAAACGCGACACCTGCGACTAAAGACACTTTTAAAATAGACTTGATCAATTCAACCCAGCTCTGCATACCAAACATTCGCTTTAGCCCACTGAGAGGGTTAAGTTTATTAAGCTTTGGCCTAGCCGCTTCAGCCGAGAATTGGACACCACCCACACCCGCAGCACCAATTAGGGCCGCGATAAAGAGCATAATTAGAATCAGAGCTAAAGGCAGAACGATAGAAATAACCGCACCGGAGGCAATATCAAACAGCTTGTTCATATCGAAAACTTCCTCTCGACTAAGATTAAACAAGCGCGACATCATTCTATAAATATCTTTTGCTAACGACTGCCCAAACCACATTAGCGCAACCGAGCCAGCGACAAGTACTGAGACGGATGCTAGCTCTTTTGAACGAGCCACCTGCCCTTTCTCTCTGGCTTGTTGTCGCCTTCGGGGGGTGGCCTCTTCGGTACGTTCCTGACCGTCAGACTCTGCCATTCGACTCTCCTAACAATTCAGTTTGATCATCCGGCATAACGCTTGCTCACCATACTCCCAATATTGGTCATAATGGGTATAGAGTCCGGATATCAAATACCAACAAATCAACAGGCCAACCAATAAAGCAAAGGCAAAGCCCAACGAGAAAATATTAAGCTGAGGAGCCGCACGCGTCATAACCCCAAAAGAGAGATTCACTGTTAGCAAAGCAATGATCCCAGATAAAGACATGTTCAATGCAACTTTGAAAATCATGGACAACCACGTAGCCATCTCACGAAACTCTCCTACCTCAAGCCCACCAGAACCAATAGGTAATGTCTTAAAACTATAGACCACCAATTGAATGAGTTTTAGATGCCCATCGCTGCTGAGAAAAAACAACGTTGCCAGAAACATGAATAACTGACCAAGTAGCGGTGTATTTTGCCCATTTGCCGGATCAACCATCGATGCAAAACCCAAGCTCGCCTGCATACCAATGATCTGCCCAAGCATAACGAAGGTTTGCACCATAAACTGGGTAATCATTCCCATCGCCACACCAATAACAATCTGATTAAACGTAACGAGAAATCCGGGTAAGGAAAAAAGAACAATAGAAGAATCAACAGCCGGAATGGCAGGCATTGCCGCCACAGTGACAGCTAAAGAGAGGTAGAGCCTAACTCTGGAAGGAACAAAACGAGCTCCCGTTACACTCATGACCATCAACATAGAAGAAATACGAACAAAAGGCCAAAAGTAATTGGCTATCCATTCCAGAACAAGAGTAGTTGGATACTCAATTCCATTCATTTAATACAATACCTGAGGAATCCGTTCAATCATCGTCTGGAAAAAATCCATCAGAATTCGAGTCATCCAGTGACCAAATAACATAAGTGCCAGCAACGTGACGATAAGACGAGGTAAAAAGCTGAGTGTCTGTTCGTTGATCGATGTCGCGGCCTGAAACACGGCGACAACCAAACCAATTAATAAACTAGGAATGATAATCGCTGAGACCATGATCAACACAATCCAAAGAGCATCACGAAATATTTCAACAAAGAGTTCTGGTGTCATTACATTCTCCTAGACAGAGAAACTGCCGGCTAACGTTGACAAAATAAGGTTCCAACCATCTACTAAGACGAATAACATCAACTTAAAGGGTAACGATACAATCATAGGCGATAACATCATCATACCCATCGCCATCAAAACAGAGGCAACCACTAAGTCAATAATGAGAAACGGAAGGAACAACATAAAGCCGATTTGAAACGCTGTTTTGAGTTCAGATGTGATAAACGCTGGTATCAATACCGACATCGCAACATCTTGCGGATCTTTTGCATCGGAACCCGACAAATTGACGAACGTCTCCAGATCCTTAATCCGAGTTTGTTTGAGCATAAACTCTCTCATCGGCTGCTGAGCATTATCAAAAGCTTGGCGGGCCGTAATCTGCTCATTAAGATACGGTTGCACAGCCTGTTGATTTATCTTATCGAACACAGGAGACATAATAAAAAAGGTTAGAAAAAGAGAAATACCGATGATGACCTGATTGGATGGGGTTTGTTGCAAGCCCATCGCCTGTCGCAATATAGACATAACGACAACAATGCGCGTAAATGAGGTCATGAGTATGACGATGGCGGGCAAAAAACCCAGCATAGTCATCAGAGCCAGAATCTGCAGATTGATGGAATAATCTTCACTGCCATCGGGATTCGATGTCATTGTGATGGCAGGAATACCACCATTTGTAAATTGCCCGATGGTCGAACTAGAGCTAATTCCATTGGACGTCACACTCTGAGTGACGACAGAATTTGCTGCAGCCGGAGCTTCCTCTTCCTGAGCTAATGCAGGAAACACTGTCGCGATTAACAATAAGCACATTGCTATCCAACGCCACGGTACTAGCCAACCATATGAGACATTAATTTTTTTCATTCTTCTTCATTAACTGATTGAGTTGCTTAGCAAACGACGCAGAAACTGAGGTCGTTGACGAATTATCACTATGATCTTTTAATGGTGTATCTAGCTTCGAAATAAGTTGAATCGAATGCGGTGTTGAGCCAATAACAAACTGCTCATCTCCAGCTTTAACAACCATTAGTCTTTCTCTCGCTCCCAACGGAATTTGCCGAATAACAGCAAAATCCTTTTCTCGTCCTAAGGCGGGAATCCTCATACGTTTCATAATCCAGGCAAGCCCAAGAATCAGTGCAATGACAAACAGCAATGAACCAAAGGTAGCCAGCAGATCAAACTGGCTACTACTTTCTGTAGCAGCCAGAACAGGACAAGAGCCGAAAGTTAACGCAAGCAGTATTGATCTGGTTGTTCTCATAACGATGACTACTTCAGCTTTTTAATGCGCTCGGTTTGGCTAATTACATCAGTCAAACGAATACCAAATTTGTCGTTGACGACAACGACTTCACCGTGAGCAATCAGGGTTCCATTAACAAGAACGTCGAGAGACTCCCCTGCAATCCGATCAAGCTCAACAACCGACCCCTGATTCAACTGAAGCAAGTTTCGAATACTGATCTGCGAGCGACCGACTTCCATAGAGATGGTCACGGGGATATCCATGATTGTGTCGAGTTTTCGACGCTCATCATCAGATAGTGGCTTCGACGTATCTTTTAATTCTTCAAGAGGAGCCGCTAACACTTCATCAACATCAATATCAGGTGCGCTCGGATCTTCGCCCAGAGCAGCAGCCCATTCATCGGCTAGTTTTTGATCATCAGACTCAGACATGATTCACCTATTCGTCTTTTTTCACTTTTTGTTCAATATCATCTTCTTCTTCAAGTTCAGAAATTATATTCTCACTGAGGAAGGCCAAATCCGTTTTAACAACGTCGGGACGTTTAATTTTTTCTGAAACCTGAACGGCAATTTTATCGCCTGAACGCCCCATTTTTACTCGGAAAGTCGGTAACTCTTCTACAAACATCAATGCATGTGACGGCATTTCTATCGGAATAATATCGCCGGGACGTAGCTCCATTAAATCTCTAAGCGATAAATCTCGCTCCAACAAATTAACTCTAAAATTAACAGGCACATCCATGATTTCTTCTTTTAGGGCAGAACTCCAACGTACATCCGTTTCCATTTTGTCTGACTGTACACCAGCATCGAGTAACTCTCGAATAGGCTCAACCATGGAATATGGCATAACCACGTGGAAGTCACCGCCCCCGCCATCAACTTCAATATGAAATGAGCTCACGACGATCACTTCTGTTGGGCTCACGATATTAGCCATGCTCGGGTTCACTTCCGAGTCGAGATATTCGAACTCGACACCCATCACCGGTGCCCAAGCTTCTTTATAATCGGCAAACACTAACTTCAGAATTAACTGAATGACACGACGTTCGGTTGGTGTAAACTCGCGGCCTTCGATTCGAGCGTGAAAACGGCCATCACCACCAAAGAAGTTTTCCACCATAATAAAAACTAGGCGAGCTTCCATCGTAATAAGCGCTGTCCCTTTTAAAGGCCGAAAACGCACCATATTCAAACTTGTCGGTACATAAAGCGTGTTTTGGTATTCACCGAATTTCATCATCTGAACACCATTGATCGATACTTCCGCTGTCTTACGCAGCATATTAAATAAACTGATTCGCATGTGCCGAGCGAAACGTTCATTAATAAGCTCAAGCGTCGGCATTCGCCCACGAACAATTCGGTCTTGAGATGAGAAGTCAAAGTTAACCGCACTGGTATTCTCGCCACCACCGCCTTCGTCTTCTTCATCATCAACGTCATCTACTCCGTGAAGTAGCGCATCGATCTCGTCTTGACTTAATAAATCAGTCACCTAATCACCTTTATTGCATGACAAAGTCAGTAAATAATACTTTTTCAATAACAGGTCTGCCAACGGCTCGACCCAGAGCCGTTCTTACATCATCAGTTGCCTTGTTACGTAAATCTGTTCTTCCCGTTGGACTGCGTAATTGCTCAACCGTTGCAGCAGCAAAGGTGGAAAGCAATGTACTCTCTACCAATGGAGAGTGATAACGGGCATCGTTTTCGTTTTCAGATCCCCGCACCATCAGTTGAACTTTTATTTGAACCATTCGGTCACGCTTATCTCCCGCAACGTTAAACACGAAGGGCTGAGGCAAACTGACATAAACAACGGGTTCAGCCGGAACAACCGCTTCTTTTTTGGTTTCCTTGGCACTGGTATCGCCATCATCAGATCCCAGTAAGAAAAATGCGGCACCGCCACCACCAGCAAGTAAAACAACCGCAGCGATGATTATGATTAATAGCTTACTTTTGCCTTTAGGCGCTTCTTGTAGTTCTTCGTCAGCCATATAAACTCTTTAATTGTTCGTTTGAATTTTGACTATGCGTAATAGCTTATGCCATCACGCGGATTTTTAACATTCATTGTAAGTGTAACATCTGACTCAGTATTTTCTGCCCCAAAACCTGAATCTACCCCAGAGTTTCCACCTTGAGATTGCTCTCGTCCGGATGCAGCGTAGCCATTTTGTTGCTGGCTGGACTGCTGCTGAACCGCAGTGTCACCAACTTGAACGCCTTGCTGGGAAAGCATTTCCCGTAAACGCGGCAAACTATTTTCTAACGCATCACGAGCATGATGATTCGCTACTGTAAATTGAACCGATGTCGCATCACCATTCATATGCATTCGTATATGGACTTTACCCAATTCCGGCGGATCCAAACGAATATCAATATTTTTCAGGTTTTTCGATAACATCATCTGCACCCTTTCAGCGAGTTGATCGGATGCCATTTCCTTATTGATGTGTACTGGTGGCTGAGCTTGAGCTGCGTCTAATTTAGAAAGCTGAGTCAATGACTGTGTTGCCTGATTATGGATAGCCGAAAAAGACTGAGACATATGCCCATCTTTACTTATTTTATCCCCTTCAAGCTCTCTAATATCCAGCTTTCGATTGTCGGAATCCAATCCGAACCGAGGATCCAAAGAGCGATTCATATTTTTAGCCATTTGTGCAGCGACATCTGTGGCAGCAACAGAATTAAGGGGAGCGGATGCATCGTTAGCCGTCGGTATAGCGACTGAATTGAGAGCCTGTTTGTCGGCCTGCTGAATCGCAGCAAACTGAGACTGATGCTGAACCGTATTCATCTGTACAGCACTAGCAAGTAACTGATCAATGGTCTTGCCTTGCTTATGAGCCAGCTTTTCGATCTCGGCTTTACTAAGGGAATCTAGATTAATAAATTGCCCGTCATCCCCCATGACAACCAATGCTTCCGATTGTTGTTGCTGACCTGATGCCGCCATATTTAAGTTTGGCGAAAAATAGGCCAATTGCTCCTGTGTTGGAATATTGTCACCCTCACTCATCTTATGCTGAGCCGATAAAAGCGAATCGCGTGTTCTAATAGGCTCTTCGGGCATAGATTCGGCTGCATTCTGCTCTAGTGGTTGAACGGCATTGCTCGGTAAGCTCCCCTGAATACCATCCGTCATTTCCGGTGATATTTCTTTATCTTGAGAGACTAAATATTGACTCACGACTTCCTGAGCCTCTTCCGGCGGCAGTTCCGCTAGCATTTTTTTAATATCATTTGGGATGGGAAGAGTATCGATATCAACAGGTTGCTCTAAAGAAACATGCTGTGAATCGGTAACAAAATCAAATTGAGGTCCCCTATTAACACCATTATTATCCTGAGAAGGAGTAACTTGCTGGTTATGGCTGGTTTTAGATGGAATTTTTACTTCTTTGACACCCTTCAACTGGGTTACATCAATTGTCTCTTGCCCATCGATTTCGGTGTTCTTAACCGATTCAGTATCCAAACGACTGTCCTGAGGCAACGCTTTGCCGGAGACCAAAGTTCCATTTGCCTCTTTAAGACGATTCAGAACTGTTTTGCCTTCGTCCATTACCGAACTTACGTCACCTTCGGATTCACTCTCTTCCAATTGAGGCATGGCCGATTGAGCCAATTTATCTGTTTTCTCGCCAGGATCACTGGTTTTTAACGCTTGTGAATCTGGAGTTAGCTCCGCAGAGGATTCCCCAGAAACCTTGGATTGTTTAGCCGTGTCGATATCACCGTCAGCCGTTAAAGACTTGAGTTTTTCACCAACAGCTTCATCGTCACCGAGCTTAGCCGCTTCAGCATCCGTTTTCGCTTCTAGCTTACCTTGAGTAGACGAATCGCCTTTTCCCACAGCGGTCTTAACCTGAGATTCCTTGCTGTCACCACCAGAAAAAAGCGCAGCAAGCTTACCGAAAAAGCTATCATCTTCTGACTTATCGCTTTTTCCATCCACTTTCGGCGTTGTTTTAACATTTGAAACGTCAGATGTTGTGCCTAGATTAATCTTCATATGCCGCACTCGCTGTCACGAAATCCATACAGATGGGATAGCTTCAATGGAAATTCTCCCTTTAATAATTTGGAGTAATGCAATTAGCGAGCCATTAATCCAGATTTTGCTTTCGCAAGGTCTGTTGTCGGTTGAATTGAAGTGTCGCAAATTCATCCAGAAACTTTTGTTCTTTTTTCTGCTCGAGTTTTTCCCTTTCGCTACGGCGCTTGTCAATTAACCACTCATAGGAACGGGTCTGTTTGCGAACGGTCAACCAGTGCTCTTCACAATTGGTCACTTGTTGTTGAAAATGTCCTTCGGCTTTTCGCTGCTTCGCCAGCGTTTCGTCCAACTGAGTTAAGAATCGATTTAGATGCCAATACTGACTGGCCGTTAACCCGTTTTGACCACGCTCCACTAACTGATTACAGTAATCCAACCGATACTGTTCAATCTGCTTAAGCTGCTCATAATAGTTACTCAGCTCCTGACGCGCTTTTCCCAGAGAAAGGACGGCTTTTTCTTCTTTCTCTTTCGCCTGTTCGAGCAAAAATTCGAGTGCGTTTTCCATACACTTACTCTATCTGTAAGATGCTTTTCAGCATACTAATACACATATCATAAGGTACGGACTCCTTCATCATCTGCTGGAGATACCCATCAATACGAGGCTTAATAGTAAATGCACTATCAATAGCAGGGTCCGCGCCAGGTTTATAAGCGCCAATTGAGACCAAGTCCTGATTCTTACGACATACCGAAAGAACCTGACGTACGGCTTTAGACATCAGAACATGCTCATCTGTTGTTATCTGAGGCATCACACGACTGACGGATTTCTCAACGTCAATAGCCGGATAATGGCCGCTGTCAGCAAGTTCACGAGAAAGGACAATATGACCATCTAATATCGCCCGGGAGGCATCCGCAATTGGGTCTTGCAAATCATCCCCTTCGGTAAGAACCGTAAAGAAAGCTGTAATTGAGCCCTGACCATCCGCTCCATTCCCAGCACGTTCAACCAACGCAGGCAGCTTAGCAAAGACCGAAGGTGGGTACCCTTTTGTTGCAGGAGGTTCACCAACGGACAGAGCAATTTCACGTTGCGCCTGAGCGAAACGAGTCAAAGAATCCATAAGAAGCAGGACATCTAATCCCTGATCTCGGAAATACTCCGCTATCGTGAGTGCGGTTTGACAGCCTTTTAAACGCATCAGCGGCGATGCATCCGCTGGCGCTGCAACGACAACAGAACGTTGACGTCCATCGAAGCCCAGGATTTCTTCGATAAACTCTTTAACCTCACGTCCCCTCTCACCAATTAATCCGACAACCACAACTTGAGCCGTCGTGCCACGAGTCATCATACCAAGGGTGACTGATTTACCAACGCCTGAACCTGCAAATAAGCCAATGCGTTGACCTTTACCGACGGTCAATAAGCCGTTGATGGCTTTAATGCCAACATCAAGAGGTTCAGAAATGGGTTTTCTTGCCAACGGATTGATTGGAGGAACATTAAATGATGCTTTTTGATCGGTGTATATAGGGCCTAAGCCATCTAACGGATTACCCACACCATCAATCACACGACCGAGCAGCTCCATCCCAACAGGTAACTGCGCAGCTTCTGTTAACGGAGTCACTTTTGCTCCGGGTAGTACCCCAGTAATTTGCTCACTTGGCATAAGAAAAAGTCGCTCGCCAGAAAAGCCAACGACTTCAGCCTCCATGGAACCAGACATTGTCTCGACTTGGCACAAACTGCCAATAGGGGCACGGCACCCTGTGGCTTCGAGCGTCAGACCAATTACTCGGACCAGATGACCGGATGCGACAGGCCTCGTGGAAAGGCCTTTTACTTTATATTGAGACAGTCTGTCCGCTAGAGCCAACATAACTACTCACCCTTTGTATGGCGGTTCGCACCACAGAAATTATGTAAGACCGTTTTTACACGTTCATCCATTCGGTAATGGACACTCGACTCACCCGCTTCGATTTGCACATCCCCTCGTTCAAGAGACGGTTCTGCCACAAGCGTCCATTGGCGAGCAGCCAAGCCTTCTTCGCCATAACTTTGACGGACCATTTCAGAATCTTCAGGATTTAATTTAATTGTAATGGTATGTCCTGCGATAGGTAGAGATTCAACGGAAGCTTTGACCGTATCAAGAATAATTTGTGGATTCATCTCTAGCTCGACATGAATCACTTCTTTGGCTAACGCTAATACCATATCGACTAACTGTTTCTCGACCTGACTGTTCATCAAATTAAGGGGCTGAGCAAATTGATCTGCCAGTTGAGTAAACACAGCAATATGTTGCTCAATGACTTGCTGGGCATCAGTCATTCCTTGCTGATTTCCCTCTTGTTGACCTTGCTCAAAGCCCGCTTGATAACCTTCTTCTTTGCCCTTTTCATAACCTTGTTTAAAACCAGCTTCCTGCCCTTGATGTAGGCCCTGCTGATAGGCTTCCTGACGAATAAGCTCTAGCTGCTCTTCCGTCAGTACTTCGGGTTCAGCTTCTTCTGGTTCTTCAAATGAGGGCATCCAGCTTGGGTCATAGTTAAACGCACTGGGTTTAGCTTTGCGATTTTTTTCGGCGTAATCAGGCAAACCCCATTTCTGAGCATCTTTCTGATCGAGGTCTTGTCCCGGACGCAAAAATCCACGCTTTCTTTCCACTGTCATCTTTCTATACCCAACCTTAATTCAACATTACAAGAATTCGTCAGCACCACCCGATAGCATAATTTCGCCGTTATCGGCCATCTTACGGGCAATAGCGAGAATTTCTTTTTGTGCCGCTTCTACATCAGAAACTTTAATTGGTGCCATAGCTTCAAGATCATCTTTCATCATCTCAGCAGCACGCTTCGACATATTTTTAAAGATTTTATCTTGTAGCGCATCGTCGGCGCCTTTTAGTGCTTTCTGCAATACGTCCTGAGGAATATCACGCAGAAGTTTCTGAATACCCTGGTCATCCACCTCAGCCAGATTTTCAAAGACAAACATCAGATCTTCAATGGATGTTGCCAAATCTTCATCCTGTTCACGCATCTGCTCAATCAACGCACTTTCAACGTTATTGTCAAAGTAGTTCATAATGTCAGCCGCGGCTTTAAGACCACCAATTTTCGCAGCCTGAGCACCAGCCTGACCAGCAAATTGCTTCTCCATGATTTCGTTCAACTCAGCCAATGCTGAAGGTTGAACTTCTTCAAGGTTGGCGATACGCATCATCAAATCAAGACGGTCACGCTCTGCAAACTGGGCCAAGATTTCAGCCGACTGATCAGGTTCGAGATACGACAAGACAATGGTCTGAATCTGCGGGTGCTCGTTGATAATAATCGATGCAACTTGGCGGGGGTCCATCCATTTAAGTGAATCAAGGCCTTTAGACCCTGTTCCCAATAGAATCTGATCGACCAAGTTATTGGCTTTGTCCGCACCTAAGGCAGCAACTAATGCACTACGCAGGAAGTCCTCACTTCCCATACCAATGTTGGTGTATTTCTGAATGTCTTCAAGAAAAGCTCGGTGAACAGCACTAACCTTGTCTTGACTGAGGTCAGCGGCTCTTGCCATTGCACTACCTACACGTTGTACCTGCTTAGGCTCTAAATGACGAATAATGCCAGCAGCATCCTCTTCATTGAGACTTAAAAGCAATATTGCGGCCTTTTCATCACCGGTCATCGTGGAGATATCGAAGGTAGGAACGACGTTCCCACCTTCTTGTTTGTCTTCATCAGCCATCGGTCATCCAGTTTTTCACTACTTGTGCTGCTAACTCAGGTTCATTGGCTACAAGAGCACGCACTGCTTTCAGCACATCTTCGTCTTTGTGTAAATTTGGTAAATCAATAGAGGACCCAAATTCAAATAGGTCAGTACTATCAATATCACCACCAATCAAGCTAGTCTCACCATCTGCACCAATTGGCAATCCATCCGGACCGTACAATTGGTCATCGTCATCCGATACAGGATTGATGAGTTTTTTCATTGCTGGTCTAACGAGAACCAGAACAATGACAATAATAACCAGTGCACTTGCTAACCATCTAACCCAATCACCAAAGTTTGGATTTTCCCAAATAGGAACATCAAGATCTGCAGCTACTTCAGGTGGCGCAAACTGCATGCTTAATACGTTCAGTAAATCACCGCGAGCTTCATCAAAACCGACAGCCCCAATCAAGACTTGGCGAATGGACTGCAACTGTGCATCTGTGATTGGTTGATAGGTCACTTCGCCTGTTTCAGGGTTAACTATCTGACGCTCTTTCACCGCCACAGCAACCGTTTGTCTTGCAATTACGCCAGTTTGTTTACGCTCATGACTGATCGTAGTATCAATTTCGTAGTTACGCGTTGCTTCTTTATGAACAGAGCCCTGTCCAGTCAACGAACCGTCTTTCAACTGTGCGACATCTTCAGGTATGGAAGAATCAGCCGGAGGCTGATTACTCAGCGCACCTGGTACACCCGCAACCTGATTACTGTTGTTGTAATCTTCAATCGTATACTCACTTCTGGTTGCCGGTTTTGCTGGATCAAATTGTTTACGAGTCTGTTCAACAGCATTGAAATCAAGAGCCACATCAACTTGAGCGGTATAGTTACCCAGTCCAAGAATCGGGATCAGTACCGAATCAATCTTGTCACGTAATGTTTCTTCCTGCTTTCTCTCAAGCTCTTGCTCTTTACGACGTGCTGCAGAAACAGGATCCTCAGAACCAGAATTAAGTAAACGTCCATGTTGATCGGTTACGGTTACCTTGTTGGTACTCATTCCCGGTACGGCACTGGCGACCATATCAACAATCGCGTCAACTTCATTTTGTTTAAGGTTGGCGCCCGTCTTGAGGGTTAGAAACACTGACGCTGACGCTTCCTGGTTCTGACGAACAAAAACACTCTGCTTCGGCATCGCAAGTAACACTTTGGCTTTGCGAACCTGCGTCATTTCTTCAATTGCTTTAGCTAACTGACGTTCACGGCTCAGTTTTAATCTCTCAATCTCTAAACGTTGAGAGACACCAAATCCCATATCCTGCATCAGGATATCGTCGCCAGCTTGCTGCTGTTGGTTAAGCCCAGCTCGGACTAAATTTAGCTTTAAGTTGTTGTAATCATTTGATGGCACAAGAATCGTATTACCATCCAACTTATAATCTTGCTTCTGCTGATCTAGGTAATCAAGAACAGGAATAAGCTCTTCCGTTTCATAGGCACCAAGAGGTCTCATTTCAGGTTCGCGAACCCAAAAAAATAACATAAGAATTAGTGCCACACAGATCGATATGGAAAGAACCAGAATAACCTGACGAACTAGGTCTAGATCACCCGCACCGAAATCAAAGCGTGAAGATGAACTCTTCTCTTCGACATCAGGGTTCTGATGTTCCGCATGATCGCCAGCCATTAAAGCTGTACTTTCTGCGCCATCAGTCAATGCAAGATCAGTTGATTGGTTTTGTTCAGCCACGATGATTACCTACGTCAAACTATACCGGCATGTTCATAAGCTCTTTATAAGCTTCGACCAGTTTATTACGAACCTGAATCGTTGCTTCAAAGGCAACGCTTGCTTTGTTGCGGGCTATCATGACGTCTGATAACGAAACGTCAGCATCACCGCGGTCAAAACGAGTCTGCATATCACCGGAAGTTTTTTGTAGTCCATTTACGTTATTGATGGCCTGAGACAGCATGTCACCAAAATCTGCACCGACAGTTTGACTTGTCGCTACTGGTTGACGATTACCTGCTTCAATCATCATCGTCTGCATTTCGTTTTGTAAACCATCTAGTCTCATTTTCCGCCCCACGCCAAAGAATTGACTTTGTTTTGACACTCTAATAGTTAAAGAGCAATTAGCGTGCCACCAATCCATTCAGGCTTAGTTCGGTATATCAATCCCTGCATCACGCATTTTGGCAAGCTTATAGCGCAAGGTTCTTGGACTAATACCCAGCTTTTCAGCCATTTCTTTTCTTCGTCCCTGACACTCTTTTAATGTATCGAGAATGATAGAAAATTCTTGGTCACGTAATTCCCCCCCAAGCCCAGAATTAACTGGAGAGCGAGAGTCAATAAATGGACTGTCCGTTTCTGCAACCGGACGAAGAGACGGAGGGATGACAGTAGTCTCTCCAGAAACAAGCTGCTGCAGACCACTAGAATCTTCCCAATCAACACCTTCGAGTAGAATATGCCCAGACGTCACTTTCTGGTCTTCACTCAGAATCAGTGCCCGCTGAACAACGTTATCCAGCTCGCGTACATTTCCCGGCCAACGATAAGCCAGCAATTTACTCACCGCACTAGCTTCAAGGGTTGGAACAGGCAAACCCAGTTTTTTACAGTGACGCTCAAGCAAGTGCTCCGCCAAAGGTTGAATATCTCCCTGACGATCACAAAGTGCAGGCCAAGTAATTGGAAAAACGTTCAGACGATAATACAAATCTTCTCTGAAGTTCCCCTCTTGAACATAACGCTTAAGATCGCGGTTACTGGTCGCTAAAACACGGACATCCAGTTTGATACTTTTGCGACTTCCCAACCTTTCTACTTCACGCTCCTGTAAAACACGCAGCAGCTTAGCTTGCAGACTCAAATCCATCTCACTGATTTCATCAAGTAAAATCGTACCACCTTGCGCCTGTTCAAATTTGCCAGGACAGGCTTGAACTGCACCAGTAAAGGCGCCTTTCTCATAGCCGAACAACGTCGCTTCAAGCATATTTTCTGGGATCGCAGCACAGTTAATAGCAACGAACGGCCCATCTTTTCTAGGCGATGCATTATGGATGTATCTCGACATGACCTCTTTACCGGAACCACTAGGTCCCATGATCATGACACTGGCATCAGTTTTCGCGACTTTTTCCGCAAGGGCGAGTAACTTAAGGCTTTTTTCATCAGCAACAACCGCGTCACCGTTATCATCACTTTTAACAGGAGCGTAACGGCTGACCATATTGAGCAGAACTTCAGGTGCGAATGGCTTCGCCATATAATCAATTGCACCTTCTTTCATTGCCGCAACGGCATCTTCAATATTCGCGTACGCCGTCATTAAAAGCACTGGTAGGTTTGGCCATTGCTGCTTAATGTTACGTAGGAGCGCTAATCCACCCATTCCCGCCATTTGAACATCAGAAACAACGATATCGATGGTGTCGGTTTTCAATTTAATCAGAGCGTCTTCGGCACAATCCGCTTCTACCCAGTCATAGCCAGCAAGAGCAAGAGTATCGACCAGTGCCTCACGCAAACCTTCATCATCTTCAACGATTAACACTTTACTTTGAGTCATTACTTTTCTCCTTTCTCTTCAATCATTGGAGCAGAGTTTGTTAGCGGCAGATTTACCGTAAAGCAGGCACCATCACCTTCTTCGGAAATCAATTCCAGAGATCCATTGTGTGCACGGCAAACCATCTGCACCACAGCTAAACCTAATCCCGTTCCTTGAGATCGGGTAGTGTAAAAGGGTTCCATTATTTTGTTTTGCAAGTGTTTGGGTACACCCGGGCCATTATCTTGAATTGATATTTTCAAAGTATCGCCAACGGCCCTAACAAATACATCGATTTGCGAGCCTTTACCTGAGTTTTGAATCGCATTCATCACCAAATTACTTAGAGCAGAAGCAATGGCATTTGAATTCCCCATCAGAATATCTGCTTCGCTTTCCGTCTCTAAAGCATAGTCAATCTGGTTGGCATGGAGAGCAGTCTCAACCATAGGTTGGAACTCATCTAACAGTTCGCGCACAGTAAACGGTTTAACAACTTTGTTATCGCCTCCTTTCGCGAACAGCAACATATCATTGACCTGTTTATCCAAATCATGGAGACGATCCATGAGTTTGGTCTGAAATCTCTCGCGTGTTTGTGTAGGCAGGTTAGATGTTCCTAAATTTGAAGCGTACAACATGGCGCTAGACAGCGGCGTCCGTACCTGATGAGCAAGAGATGCCACCATTCGTCCCAACGAAGATAACCTCTGTAAATCACTTATACGTGACTGTAATAGACGTGTCTCGGTTAAATCGGTAATGAGAATTAATTGTCCGGTATTAGAGGCAGATATGGCCAAATGAACTTTGCGTCCATTACGGAGAGAGATTTCATGGCCATCATCTTCTTTGGGAGAAAAAGCGCTTTGAATAATGGAATACCATCGCTCTCCGACCAATGTCACTTCAAGCAATCGGTGAGCCTCTGGGTTGGCCTCTCTGACGACACCCTGAGTATCAAGCAAAATCACGCCCGCAGGCATAACGTCCAATACCTGCTTATAACGTGCAACCTGATCATCTAATGAATCCAGATGTGAATGCTGCTCTTGTAATTGCGATTCTTGCATGTCGAATATCTGCCTAATAATTACAACAAAGGCTTAGAAGCAAGAAGCGTTCCAAGCCTTTTATTTATTT
Source organism: Vibrio viridaestus (assembly GCF_003856525.1). Classification (GTDB taxonomy): domain Bacteria; phylum Pseudomonadota; class Gammaproteobacteria; order Enterobacterales; family Vibrionaceae; genus Vibrio; species Vibrio viridaestus. Next base: position 402,612 of record NZ_RJVQ01000002.1, on the reverse strand, counting down.
AATAATCAGACAGTTAAAATCAATTTATATCAATGACAATATATTGACTCCGACGATTAACGCTGCATATTGTATTTTCGCATTTTTTCGACGAGTGTTGTCCTTCTCATACCAAGCATATCTGCAGCACGAGCGACAACGCCGCCTTGTGCATCCAGCGCTTGGTTAATCAAGTTAACTTCCAGCTCTGCAAGTAGCTCTTTTAGATTGACACCCTCAGGCGGTAGTGACTGCGGTGTATTGCTATTCTCGACAACATCATCAAGATTAGTTACACCATCAACATCAAACTCATCGGAAAAAATACCAGCGAGTAATTCCCTCTCCTGCTCTTCAATCGGAATAGCACTGTTGTTTTCCGGATGAAATTCAGGAATATCACTGTATCGATACTTCGTCGGCAGATGGTTAACGTCGACCAGACTGTTTGGAAACAGAATAATCATTCGCTCAACTAAATTCGCCAATTCACGCACGTTACCCGGCCACGAATGTTCCATCAGCGAATTTATCGCCCTCGGTGTAAACCCGATTTTCGGTGCACCTTCAGCCTGCATACGAGTCAGTAATTCCTGAATCAACAACGGAATGTCCTCCACTCGTTCTTTGAGTGCAGGCATTTCGATAGGAAATACGTTTAAACGGTAAAATAAATCTTCTCTAAAACCGCCATCTTCAATCATGGACTCAAGGTTACGGTGTGTCGCAGCAACCACGCGAACATTAACCTTAATCGTATTATTGCCCCCGACACGTTCAAACGTTCTCTCTTGTAGCACACGCAACAGTTTGACCTGCATTGTCATTGGCATATCACCAATTTCATCAAGAAACAGTGTGCCGCCATCCGCTAATTCAAAACGGCCTTTTCGTGCATTAAGAGCGCCGGTAAATGCGCCCTTTTCGTGACCAAAGAGTTCGCTTTCAAGAAGCTCTGCCGGTATCGCGCCACAATTGATTGGGACAAACGGACCGCCTCGACGAGTCGAATGATAGTGAATATTACGTGCAACGACCTCTTTACCCGTACCTGATTCACCGAGCACGAGAACATTCGCATCACTACCAGAGACCTGTTCAATTAAGTGTCGGACTTCCTGAATACCAGTGCTTTGACCGACTAAACTACGGAAAAGAGTATTTTTGCGACCAGAATTGAATAAAGTTCCGTTGCGTCGTCCCAAAAAGGCACGACAATGACTAAGAGCGTCCGTTACTTGAGGATAATTGAGTGGGAAGTCCAGTTCTCCAACGTAATTAGTAAAGCAATCAAGCGAATACGGCTGATCGCTCAGGCAAAGAAGCGGGACATGGCTTGCCTTATGTAAATTCTGCTCTAGAGTTCCTGTTAACGTTCCGCTCTTTACACTGCCTAAAATGCAACCAGTCCGGCTCTCAGACCAGTTTATAGAGTCGACGTCAGTAGAGTCGATAACTTCACAGGATTCACCGATAAACTCCAGAATAATCTGCAGTTGTTGGCGTATGCTTGAGTCATCCTCGATGACAAGCAGCTTTGCTAAACCTTGCATGTAAAAAGTATGATCGCCTTAAGTAAAATTATTATTGCTAGACAAGACACCAAGCCATTAACGAATATTTTTATCCCTATATGAATAACATTAGTCAATTTTTGGCGTTCAGCAACACAAACTTACTGATTAATCAGTGGGTTCTATTCTATGTGATAAAAAAAATAAGGCAACCAACCAGTATCCGAGTGTGATACTGGTTTAAAAATCAGGATGTTGCTTATGCACCTACATCCGTAGCAGTTAGATTGTGAAATTCAGGAGGGATCTGGTCCCACGCCGATTTTATTTCACGGATAATGTCGATAACATCATCAATAGGTTGAGGATTATTGGCCTGATTAGCATTCGTTATCTGATTGATCATAAAATCGTAAAGTTGGTCGAGATTGCGCGCGATATCGCCACCATCTTCCATTGAAAGACAACCTCTGAGACTGATAATAATATCCAGAGCTTTTCCTAAACGTTCGCCTTTCACAGGGATATTGCCTTGAATCATGGCAGCTTTTCCCTGCACTAGGCGTTCAATAGCACCAGACATAAGCATTTGAACAACCTTATGCGGCGAAGCCGAACTCAGCTGGCTATCGACTGATACTTTTTTGTAAGCCTGTAAAGAACCACGCATAGCTTTCCTCTTTATAAAAACTTTTTGTATTGTTGAACGGACTTATTACCATGACGAAAACGCTTCAAATCCTCACTTAAGTCATTAGTTTTCTGATCCATCCGCTCCACAAGTCTTTGTGTATTAATGATGGCTTGTCGCCACTCTTCAGTATCTAGCATAGAAGAGCCTTGAGAGTAACCATCCAGTATTTCGTGCAATATCTGATCCCTTTTATCGACTAGTGCATTAATTTCTTCACTATTAATATCGACAGCATTGAGCAATCCATCAATTTCGTGATCTATATCACACAGTATTTTTAATCTATTATCCACCAGCCTGACCGCCTAACGCATTCATCATACCGGCCAACTGACTATGCATTTTACTGGTTGCATCTTGCATAGCGCTAAATTTCGCATGCGTTCGTTTTTCAAGACTATCCATTCTTCTATTGAGATCGGCTTGTTGATCATCAAGACGGTGATTATTATCACGCAAGCTATTCTCGCGGGTTCGGATCGCACCAGTAACGCCAGTCAATCCTTGAATAGCTTCTTCAACCTTCATAGCAAAACCATTTCTACCACCAAAAAACTCTCCCAGCTTATCGAAGTTATTATTAAGCTGGCGATTGAGCATGTCTTGATTGATTTCTAATGTTCCCTGACGCGTTGTCGTAATGCCAAATTCAGTGAGTGTTTTTAAATTTTCAGGGGCGTCCTTAACTTCTGTAGAAAAGACTCGTTTTAAACGTGAGTCAGCACTACGTACAACACTGTCACCCGCGAGTGGACCTGCTTCACCTGTGTTGGGGTCCACAGAAGCAAGCTGCTTAGACATACTGTAAAACTGGTTATAGGCTGAGACAAACTGCTGTATATCGTCACGGACACTGTCTCGATCGTACTCAATCCCAATTTCCGATGGTGCCTGATTAGGCTGAGTCTTTCCTTTGAGTGTCAGGTTAACGCCATCAATCGCGTCTTCGATAATATTATTATCACTGGAAAGCTTCGCCACACCATCAAGTAACACCTCTGAATCCTGAGCCGCCTGAACTTGTCTCATACCCTGATAGGCTGAGAAATCAGACTGCGCGTCATCAAGCTGCTGATAAACCGCCTCAACACGATCCAGGTATTGACGCTCTTCAGGGGTCATCTCATCACGAACAGCTTGCTTTGCCTGCTCTGGAGTCATTGCTCCAGAGGCTATCGCTTTATCGATTTTTGCGTTTTGTTCATCAATCTGTTGTTTTAGTTTTGCTTGCGCTTCCTCTGGTGTCACGTAAGAATCATACAGCGTTCCTGACGCAGTATTCGACCATCCAGGCACATCTTTTGACTTCTCAGACGCTGCCGAATCGAGCTCAGGTTGAGGTTCACGATAAGAATCGAGCAAAGTACCAGACGCAGTTTCTGTCCAACCTGGAATACGGTCTTCCGGTTTTACGTACTGATTTACCTGATCAGAAGCACTCACCTGACCAGAGTCACCACCAGCCGCATTGCTATCAATAGCAGAGACATCCGGATTAGCCGATTCTGCCGCTTTTTGAATCTCATCAGCCACAGACTGATCGACAGTCCTTGCCGCATTTTCAATCTTTTCGGCAACCTGAGCGGCAATTTTTTGCTCTTTGGGCGTGAGAGGGTTAATGATTTGCTGCGCCTGAGAGCGAGCCGATTCAATTGCTTTGACTCGCTGCTCAAGCGTTTTATATTCGAGTTTATTAAGTGAGTTACCTAATCCTGCATCAACACCAATTTGAATAGCGTTATCTTTACCTGACCGGTTAGACGCAAGAATCAATCTCGGTCCTTCCTCATCATTGATTATTGAAGCACGAATACCCGGGTTTTGTTTGGAGTAGTTGATACCATTGATAACATCTCGAAGACTTGAATTCCCTGAAACATCAACGGTAAATTTGGAATTACCTAATGAAATATGCAGCTTACCAGGGCCAAATTTTTCATCATCAGAAAAAACATTTGATGCAATTTTATGACTCTGAGCAAGCTGCAACACATCGATAGCATACTTTCCTGCTATGGCATCTGTTGTCGCTGTTGCGGATACTACATTTTCATCAGTAGTATCCACTTTACGCTGAGCAAACGCTTTCTCCTGACGAAAATTCGTCATGAGATCCTTCATCGTATCCAACGACTGTCTGAGCTGACCGTAAGCACTGATACTGGCGCTATTCTGGGCACGCTTATTATCGAGACCTTGCTGCTTTGGCGTACGCTCGGCATCGACAATTTTGCTGACCATGGAGTTTAAATCCATACCACCAATGTTCATCCCTACGGGGCCTAAACTCATTCAATCACCTCAAAAGTAACAGTTACGCCTTAGTTGCAAGAAGACCAGAACGATGGTCATCATCACGTGCAAGGCGTCGTAGTACTTCTAGCATCTCTTCTTCGGGAATCTGACGTATCACGTCACCAGTATCGGCTTCGTAAATGGTTACGATGTCTCTACCTGTTTCCTGATCCACACGGAACGAAAGTCCTTTGTTAATGGAAGAGACAAATTCTTGCATCTGTTCCATTATCTTTGACCGTTGTTCCTCGCTAATACGCTCTCTTTCTTTCGCAAGTTTTTTCGCTGCTTCAATTGACTCAGCTTGCCGTTCTTTCACCTGCTCAGAAATTTGTTCTGAGAGTTTATCTGAGCGATCAGTCTCCCGTGGCGCCGAAATGCTTCTTGTACTATCACTTTCCGAAGCAAGTTTAGTGCCACTTTGTGAGCCGTAAGGCTGGATGTTCGATGTGTAGGATGATATTTCCATAACAATCTCCCTTCCACCTCTATTGAGTTACACTGGCATAGCCAATATGACTCAAAAGCTCGTTAAGACCTGCTAACCTAGCAGACTTAGAGCTGCAGATGGTGACTGTTTAGCCTGAGCCAAAACAGACGTACTCGCTTGTTGCAAGATCTGAGACTTGGTCATTTGAGTCGTCTCTTTCGCGTAATCAGTATCTTTAATACGACTACGTGATGCGTTAACGTTCTCGTTGATGTTATCCAAGTTGCTAATTGCGTGCCCAAAACGGTTTTGGAATGCACCCAGAGAAGCTCGTTGACTATCAACCGACTTCAAAGCGCCATCAATGACCGATACAGCAAGTTGTGAACCCCCAATTGTCGATACGTCAATGTCTTTCACTGTGACATCCTGAGCAGCACCAAAGCCAATCTCTGAACCCAGTCCACCACCGATGGTAACATCACCAGTCACTTTCTGAGTTGAAGCAAACAGCTGTAACTTGCCATCATCACCAACTGACGCTTTGACATCTTCAGATTGACCATTAATGTACGTTGCCACTTCTTCAAGATCATCACCCTGTTTAGCATTAATGGTAAGATCTTTTTGTTCACCTGATTTAGTAGTATAACTCAAGGTGAGATCATTCGCCGTGCCTACAGTCCAATCCGGAGATTTACCTGTCTCAGCAATGTATGACTTTCCGCCCATATCCATTGTATCAGAACGCATATTTCCCATAGTAAGCTGTACAGCTTCCCCTGAGTCAGCACCGATCTGGAATGACTTATTACCGAACGAACCATTAAGAAGTTTATTACCACCGAAAGAGGTTGTTTCTGCAACTCGGTTTAATTCATCATTAAGTGCAGAGACTTCTTCCTGAATAGCTTTACGCTCAGAAGATGAGTTAGAGCCGTTCGATGATTGTAGCGACAAGTCGCGCATACGTTGAAGAATAGAGGTTGTTTCATTCATCGCCCCTTCAGCAGTTTGAGCGATTGAGATACCATCGTTCGCGTTTCTTACCGCAACGTCAAGACCACGACTTTGCGATGTTAAACGGTTAGATATCTGCAAACCCGCAGCATCGTCTTTTGCGCTGTTGATCTTATAACCAGAGGACAATCGTTCCATAGAACGTTGGGCTCCATCAGCAGCACTGTTCAGGTAACGCTGAGCCGTCATCGCTGAAACATTGGTGTTCACATTTATTGCCATATTGATCTCCTACACGGACAAGTTAATGCACCGCCGCGTCTCTCACCTCGCATTGGTACATTCATTTCTCTCGGTCTCTTTAACGGCGGAGATAAATAAAGCTTTAGGAAAAACTTTCGATTTTTGGTTAAAAAATTAGCAAAAAATTAACAAGGATATATAAGTCATTACAAAAGAAGACTATTTTCAAAAATGATATGGCATAAAAAATCCAGCCGTAGCTGGATTTTTAAGACTGGATAATGAGTTTTCAAGCTTAGCCAAGCAGGTTGAGTGCTGCGTTTGGTGCCTGTTTTGCCTGAGCAAGAACAGAGCTTGAAGCTTGAGACAGAATTTGCGATTTGGTAAGAGCGGTTGTCTCTTTCGCAAAATCTGTATCTTTGATTCGGCTCTTAGATGCATTAACGTTTTCGTTAATGTTATCCAAGTTGTTGATAGCATGATTGAATCGGTTTTGGAAAGCACCAAGCTCTGCACGGTGGCTATCCACATACTTCAATGCTGAGTCAATGATACCCACAGATTGTTGAGCACCACCAACAGTTGTCACGTCAATCGTATCAACGGTATCCGCTTTCCCAGGGCCGATATTTAGCTCACCTGCCAGACCACCACTGAAAGAGACAGGACCTGACACTTTATTGGTACCCGCAAAGACCTGTAACTTACCGTCTTCGTCAACAGAGGCTTTAACCATATCTGTCTGACCATTGATATATGTTGCTAGCTCTTCAATATCATCACCTTCTTTTGCTGAGATATTGATTGTCTGTGGCTCACCATTTGTGTCAGTTAGATCAATCTGTAAGTCATTTGAGCCGGCCTGGACAGTCCAGTTTTTATCTTTGCCATTTTCGGCTTTATAACTCATACCGCCCATGCCAATATTGTCACTGCGCATGTCATTAAGGTTAAGCATTACCGCTTCACCGTTATCAGCGCCGATTTGGAACGATTTAGTACCAAAGGTACCGTTAAGTAGCTTATTCCCACCAAACGATGTTGTTTCAGCAACACGGTTTAATTCGTCGTTCAGCGCAGTAACCTCTTCCTGAATCGCAACACGCTCTGATTTGGAGTTTGAGCCGTTAGCCGATTGTAGAGAAAGGTCTCTCATACGTTGCAAGATACTGGTGGTTTCATCCATCGCACCTTCAGCTGTCTGAGCGATAGAGATACCATCGTTTGCGTTACGAACAGCAACATCTAAACCGCGGCTCTGTACATTCAAACGGTTTGATATTTGCAAACCTGCCGCATCGTCTTTTGCGCTATTGATTTTAAAACCAGAAGATAGACGCTCCATTGACGTATTTTGAGCTTTAGTTGCTGCATTTAAGTAACGTTGAGCTGTCATTGCTGATACGTTAGTGTTTACATTTACTGCCATGATGATTTCTCCAATTGATTTTCCGATTGTTTCCGGTTTCCGACGTCTCGGAAAACCAAGTAGTTCTCTCAAAGTTACTTTTAATAACGGCTCGAGGAATAAATCCTTGAGAAAATTTTTTCGATTTTTTTAAAAAAAATGCCTTTCGGATGAAATTATCAGCAAAGTGCAAAAAAAGGCCTTTTTAGTCCTATTTTCCCCTAAAGTTTCCTTTCAACGGTACGATACAGTGCGGTTTATTTGAGTAACGATAAAATGATATTGGGTTGCTGCTTAGCCTGAGCGAGAATCGAGGTACTCACTTGTTGCAATATTTGTTGTTTCACTAAAGACGTTGTCTCTTTAGCAAAGTCGGTATCCAGAATTCGACTATTAGAGGCTGCTACATTTTCGTGAATATTATCGAGATTGTTGATCGTATGATTAAAGCGATTCTGCAGCGCGCCTAACTCTGAACGATGACTATCAACAAACCCCATAGATGTATCTAAAATAGAGATAGCTCTTTGCGCACTGCCCACACTATTAATGTCTGCCGAATCTAGCGTCTCGAAACCAATCGTCTGAATACCTAAATGATTTGCTAGAGAACCTTGAAAAGAGACTGTACCAGATGTCTCCTTTCCGGGCATATAAAGCTGTAATTGACCATGCTCATTCACCGAAGCATGAATGGCATCAGTCTGTCCGTTGATATACGTCGCCAACTCTTCAATGTCATCGCCATTTTTCGCCTGGATAGAAATCGACTTCTGTTGACCTGATGCATCAAGATAGCTCATCGCAAGTTGGTTGCTATCTTCTGTGACATGCCAGTCCTTATCCGCTTTAAATTGCGATCGATAAGTGAACCCTCCCATATCGAGTGTATCGGAACGCATATTCTTCAAATGCAGGGCTACAGCTTCACCAGAGGATGATCCTATTTGAAAAGAAGATTGCCCAAATGAGCCATTTAATAATTTTTTTCCACCAAATGAGGTCGTTTCAGCAATCCGGTTTAACTCATCGTTGAGTGATTTAAATTCCTGATTAAGGGCCTCTCTCTCTTGAATTGAGTTAACACCATTCGTGGATTGTAGCGCCAGGTCTCGCATTCTCTGCATCAGAGACGTACTTTCCTGCATCGCGCCCTCAGCCGTCTGCATAATAGAAACACCATCATTCGCGTTTCTAACCGCCACATCCAGTCCTCGCATTTGCGTAACAAATCTATTCGAGATTTGTAGTCCAGCAGCATCATCACGCGCACTATTTATCCTCTTTCCTGAAGAAAGCCTTTCAAAAGAGTGCTGAGCCTGATCTGTTGCTCGCGTTAAATATCGCTGTGCAACCAAAGCAGGAACATTGGTGTTGATAGTAATTGCCATAAAACAAAACCTGTATTGACCTAACGTTTTGTCGGCAAGATAGAGAGAAGCTTGAGAAGAAAGTCAGCAACCAAAGTCACTGACTCAAATAATGGGGAGTGATTAACCTAATGATAGCATTGCTAACATATCTTCAGATGGGGCAAACAAATAAGCACCTGTTTTAGCCGTAGTAAAACGCAACATCTGGTCGGTTTTGCCATCGGTCTCACCATACATGCTGTTCATCATCACTTTAATGTTATGCAGAGTATGACAATAGGCGATGAAGAGAAGACCATGATCACCACTAACGCTACCATATGGTAGGCTGTGACGAAGAATTTTAAGCCCTGCACCATTTTCCTTAATATCGACACGACCAACGTGCGATGCAGCAGGGACATCATCCAATTCAACAGAATCAGCCTTAGTACGGCCTATCACTTTTTCTTGAGCAGAAATATTAAGTCGATTCCATGCTGGTAAGTTGTGTACAAAACGCTGGGTTAGTACATAACTCCCACCAGCAAATTCACCGTCCGCGATAATCGCAACTTCTTTACGTCTTTCCGCTTTAGGGTTTTCAGTACCGTCGATAAATCCTGTCATATCTCGAGCATCTAAATATCGAAAACCATAGGTTTCATCAATCAGCTCAACATCATCAGATACACCTGAAACAAACTGACGCAGCAAATAAAACAAGAGATCATGTCTCGTTGAATGGCAGTGAATCAGGAAATCGCACTCAGTCGCAGGCGCTACGACATTACCCTTACCTAACTCACGAAAATCGTCCAACTCTTCAGGCATAGGTTGATTGAGTTGAGACCAGAACTTTTTGCTAAAAGAGATTGAAGACGTCAGGTTAGCCCCTGGCTGTTGGCTATTTAATTCTTCAACCATCATTGGCAGAGACTTTAGCGCTTCCAATACCGCTTGAGCCTCTTTGGTCACCTTAAACAAAGCATACAGAGCAAATGGCCCTGCTTCGGGCAAGATGGCACTTTGGCATTGAGACATAATGTTTTCCTTTTTTATCTTCTCGCTCACATACACAGCGAAACTATAATATACGCTGCTTGAGTGAGAATAAATTGTTACACCACAAATTGAAGTGAAAAAACACAACAAGAATTGAGTCATATAAAGATATTTAGTACGGTAGAAACATTACGTACTTAGTTGTAAGCAGTTCTAATATGAGTAAAAACATCACGCCTTCCCCAGAAACCAAACAGGAAGCACTCAAAGTCGCCAACGCAACACAAAGACCTGGACAGAGCAAAGAACAGACTAAACTCATTGCCCAGGGTATCGAAAAAGGCATCGCACTTTATAAAAAACAGCAAAAAGAACGGCAGCGCAGCGCTGATAAAGAACGAAAAAAAGTTCAAAAGCAGAAAGAGAGCTCAAAAGAAGAAGTTAGTCAGGATAGTGAAATCGTCACAACATCCTCTCCATCGACTAGTAGTAGTATTCTACCTTGGTCACTTTTAGTGATCAGTTGGGTCGCGTTTGCTGCCTACCTTCTTCTGCTGAAATAGCAGACCAACTGAAATTAAAATTACCGAATCACTTTTAACTCTGACTCACGCGTAATTCCTGGAGAATCTTCCACAATACTATCAGCGCCATGGCACTAATCGCCGTACTGACGTAGGGTAAATTAACCAGTCCCATCTCGCTGATAACCTTTCCGCCGATGAGTGCACCTCCACCTATCCCTATGTTGATTATGCTTGAGTACACCGCCATGACAAAATCACCACCATGCTCATTGGTGGAAAGCACTGTCGATTGCAGCGTTAACATCATCATGATTCTCGTGGCTCCCCAAACCAATATTGCCGCAATTAAACCGTCAGCATGAGATACCAACGTCGGAAATAGCAACATAGACAGGATGACGCAGCAGGAGAAAAGCACAAACCGCAATTTGATTGATAAAAAGCGGCACAGTTGGCTAAATGAAAAGCTGCCAATTAATGCGGCCAAGCCAAACAGCAATAAGTAAAACGTAACTTCATTATCATTGTACTTTCCGACACGGGCAAGAAACGGCTCGATATAGCTGTAAGTAGTAAAGTGACTGACGAACATAAGAAAGGTAAAACCGTACAATATCAATAAAAATCGGTTTTTAAATAGTTGTGATATTTGCTTTATGGAGCCCTTAAAAATACTCGGCATCGAAGGCAGTAATCGCATCAGCAAGATAACGGCGATACAAGCCAGTATAGCAATGACTAGAAATGCCACGCGCCAACCGAAAGCCTGACCAATAACCCTCCCTAACGGTACTCCCATTATCATAGCTAATGACGTCCCCGATACCATCATACTTAAAGCGAAAGGCTTTCTTTCTACCGGTACGAGCCGAACAGCTAAGTTAGCCGCCATTGACCAAAATAAAGCATGCGAAATAGCCACGCCCATGCGACTAATCAGCAATGATGAGAATGACCAGGCAAAAAACGTCATGATATGACTGAGAATAAACAAGGAGAAAACACCGCACATTAAGCGTTTCCTTTCTAATTTACGGGTCACGATAATAAGAGGTAAAGATATTGATGCAACAACCCACGCATAAATGGTTAGCATCCATCCAAGTTGGGATAATGGTAAGTTGAGATCATTTGCCATGTCTGTCAAAAGTCCAACAGGAACAAACTCGGTGGTATTGAAGATAAAGCCAGCAATAGCCAAGATAATAACCTGACTATTCTGTGTCATACGCGAAGAACTGACTATTTGAGAAGAGGCTGAAGACATGTCAAATATCAAATAAAAAACAATGCATGCTATTCTACCAGTAACCTAACAGATCACTATTGATAAAAGGAAAAGAGTGCCAAAAATGCACTCTTTTCTTGGGGCTTGGAGCAATATGTCTAAGGCTATAATAGAAATTAAGCCATCTGGATGACAGGTTGACCTATTTCAATTTCTGGCTTCTCTTCCTCTGATTGGATAATTGTAAAATCATAATCATCACAGTTCATGACAATAAATGGAGTAGTCGTATCATAGCCCGCAGCAGAAATAGCCTCTAAGTCAAAACGAATCAACGGATCGCCTGCTTTAACTTGCTGTTCTAATTCGACCAAGTACTCAAAATACTGTCCTTTTAGTTTTACTGTATCTAATCCGACATGTATTAATACTTCGGCACCATTCACACTCGTCATACCTACAGCGTGCTTGCTATCGATTAAAGATGAAATAGTCGCATCACATGGTGCTCGCACAAGACCTTCAGTTGGCTTAATTGCGACGCCATCACCAAGTAGTTTTTGAGAAAAACTTTCATCATTTACTGTTTCAAGAGCAACGATCTTCCCCTTAATTGGACTCACCAATGTTGTTGGTATTTTCGCATCGGCTTCATTTGACGTGCTTTTCTCTGCCGCAACATCCTCATCATCAATAGGATCATCAAACCCGACGACATAAACCAAAGCAAATGAAACGACTGCGGCAATACCAGTGCCGATTAGAGCCCCAATGAAAGACGATGGATTATCCGGACTAATCGCATTTACAACCGTAAGAGAGCCCGCCAAACCAGCAAAGACGTAATAGCTTGTATGGAAGAAGCTCGCAACACCAGCAGCGATAGCACCGCCAATGCAGCCGCATACGAAAGGCTTTTTCAAGCGTAGCGTTACACCGTAAATCGCAGGTTCTGTAATACCAAATATCCCCGTAATACCTGCAGAAATACCCGCTTTTTTCAACATAGAATTACGTGACTTAAAACCAACGGCAAACGCAGCTGCCATTTGAGCAACAACAGCAAATGCACAGAATGCCTGAATCGAGTCGTAACCAAAGTGTTCATAGTTTGCCATTACGATAGGCATCATTCCCCAGTGAACACCGAAGACCACAATGAGCTGCCACACAGCACCAAGAATGGCAGCCGCTAGTGGTGGAGCAAAGTCATAAAGTGCGTTATAGCCAGAGGCAACTAAACTGGCAGCAAAACTGGTTGCCGGACCAATAATTAATAGTGTAGCTGGAACCATGATCAGCATACAAATCAGAGGGGTACAAAGCTCTTTGATCACATCTGGTAGACTGCGTCTAACAAATTTTTCAACGTAGCTTAATGCCCAAATCATAAATATTGGAGGTAAAACAGAGGCCGTATAAACCGTTTTAGAAAGAGGGATAGACAAGAACGTAATGACTTCGCCTTGTGCAATTCTCCCGGCAATTTCTCCCCACGAGGGGTTAATCAGTGCACAACAACATAAAACAGCTATAAAAGGATTACAGTTAAAATGTTTTGAAGCCGTAATACCTATAAATACCGGCAGGAATACAAACGGAGTCCAAGACATAAAGTTCAGAACTGCGAATGTTCCTGTTGATGACACCGAAGGAAATAAGTAGTTAGCGAAAATCAAACCACCCTGCAAGATACCTGATGCCGCTAAGATAAAAACGATTGGCGCAAAAATAGCTGACATGGAACTAATTATCGCATCTAAAATGCGCACTTTTTGCTTATCATCAGAGAGTAATGACGAATCAACTAGTGATGACATGGCCGCATACACATCGGCAACGTGTGTACCAAGTACTACTTGAAACTGACCACCACTAATCATCACTGTTATAACGCCAGGCATTTTCTTAATTTTATTTGCTGCCTGTTCTGGTGTGTCTTTTAAAACCAGTCTAAGTCTGGTTGCACACCGAGAATATGTACTCAGGTTCTCCTGACCTCCGACCTCAGCAAGAATATCTTTTGCAAGCTGCGCATAATCTCTAACTACGGCCATAAGTAGCCCTCCCGACATAAAAAATAGTATTTGTAACCGCTTTCTGAAACCGGTTACAAATTTACAATAGAAAATATTTTTCATTCAATATGAAAAAGAAATAATGAAGATAAAGCTCACATCAAATTCGAAAAATCATGTCTAAAAAGAGTTTTAGATCTCATTTTTTACCTGCAAGGACATATAAAACGTTAAAGTAGAAACTCGAAAATAACTGAAATATAGTAAATGCTACTGACATCACATAAAAAAAAGAAACCGGTTACATTTAGACGCTATTCGTGTATTTTGTAATTAGAGCTTGGTTGAAGAATCTGTATAAAAACAGCCAGAGACTTGCATTTATCCATTAGTATTCAATATGTTATTCATCGGAGGAAGGTAATGAGTAATACGGTTTTTCCTGACGGTTTTCTGTGGGGTGGTGCTACGGCTGCTAATCAATTCGAAGGCGCGTGGAACGTTGATGGAAAGGGTCCTAGTACCAGTGATATGTTCAGCGGTGGTACACATGCAGTATCTCGTCGCATTACCCGAACTATCGAAGAAGGCGTGCACTACCCTTCCCATGAGGCCATCGATTTCTATCATCGTTTCAGAGAAGACATCGCATTATTTGCAGAGATGGGATTTAAGACGTTTCGCTTCTCAATTAACTGGACTCGAATTTTTCCAACCGGAATGGAAAAAGAGCCTAATGAAGCAGGTCTTAAGTTCTATGAAGATGTGATTGATGAGCTAAAAAAATACGATATTGAACCTTTAGTCACTATCTCTCACTACGAATTACCCTTCGCGCTCACTCAGGAGTACAACGGCTGGGCGGGAAGAGAAGTTATCGACTGCTTTACTCGCTACGCAGAAGTTCTGTTCCAGCGTTTTAATGGGAAAGTTAAGTATTGGCTAACCTTCAATGAAATCAACGTTGGTACAATTCCCGTAGGTAACTACCTGGGTCTAGGTATTCTCAACGATGGTACCGAAGATTTTATGAATCAGGTCGACGTGCCGCAATTACGTTTCCAGGCTTTACATCACCAATTTATCGCCAGCGCTAAGGCGGTAAAAATGGGCCATGAAATCAATCCAGATTTCAAAATTGGCTGTATGATAGCATTTATGACCACCTATCCTTATACCTGCAACCCAGAAGATATCATCTTGGCTCAAGAGCACGTCAAGATGCACAACTATTTCTGCGGAGACATTCAGGTTCGCGGTAAATACCCTTACTATGCGAAACGCTACTTCGAAGAAAATAATATCGAAGTCAAAATGGAAGATGGTGATGCTGAAATATTGGCAGAAGGAACTGTCGATTACTATACATTCAGTTATTACATGTCGAACTGTGTCTCTGCTAACCCTGACAATGAAACCGGTTCAGGCAATCTAATGGGGGGAATTAAGAATCCTTACCTTGAGGCCTCTGACTGGGGATGGCAAATTGACCCCATTGGTCTTCGTTATACATTGAATGAAATTTACGCACGTTACGAAGTGCCACTGATGGTGGTTGAAAATGGTTTAGGTGCTTTCGATACCGTGGAAAAAGATGGTTCAATTAACGATAGCTACCGTATTGATTATTTGCGTTCTCACATTGAACAGATGGGTGAAGCCGTTAAAGATGGCGTTGAATTATGGGGATACACGCCTTGGGGTTGTATCGACCTGGTTAGCGCATCGACGGGTGAAATGGAAAAACGTTACGGCTTTATCTATGTCGATAAAGATAACAATGGTATCGGAACATTAGATCGTAAACGTAAAGAATCTTTCTTCTGGTTTAAAGATGTTATCGCCTCTAACGGTGAAAAACTGTAACTAAATCAGATAAAGCCACCCAAAACAATGGGTGGCTTTTCTCATGTTGAATGCCGAGATAAACCATCTTCATATCTAAATTTTGGCTCTCATCCATTCCTATCGAAATCTCTTCTCTAAAATGGATTAATCAGTTTTGTTAATCGACCAACACTATCCCATTCACTACTCACATCGATTTCACCTATCAATTTAATAGAGACAAGCAATTTCCGTTTGAGACCCCATGATGGGAATATACTTTCCGAAAGCAAGAGATTGCAAAGAACATCGCCAATAACTTAAAGGAAAGTAAAAGTATGATTAACTCAAAAATCAAGCCGTTTAGCGCTACAGCATTCAAACAAGGTCAATTTGTAGAAATCACTGAAAAAGACGTAGAAGGCAAATGGGCTGTCTTCTTCTTCTACCCAGCAGACTTCACTTTCGTATGTCCAACTGAACTTGGTGACCTTGCAGATCACTACGAACAGCTTCAGAAAATGGGCGTTGAAGTGTACTCAGTATCAACTGACACTCACTTCACTCACAAAGCTTGGCACGATAGCTCTGAAACTATTGGCAAAATCAACTACTTCATGGTTGGTGACCAAACAGGCAATATCACTAACAACTTTGGTGTAATGCGTGAAGGTCAAGGCCTAGCAGACCGTGCAACGTTCGTTATCGACCCTGAAGGTGTTATCCAAGCAATGGAAATCACTGCAGAAGGTATCGGTCGTGATGCAGAAGATCTTGTTCGTAAGATCAAAGCGGCTCAATACGTTGCTTCTCACCCTGGTGAAGTATGTCCTGCTAAATGGAAAGAAGGCGAAGCGACGCTAGCTCCTTCACTAGACCTAGTAGGTAAAATCTAATTACACATTAATTGATAACTAACGTTATCCGTTAATCCACTGCATCAGAGCATTCCGGGTACCGTACCAAACGACCTAGGTACCTGGTTTGCTCTCCTTCTGCGAATTCATCCAGAGTGAGCACTTTTTTGACTCTATAAGGTGTAATCAATCATGTTAGACCAAGCGATTAAACAACAACTACAACAGTACCTTGCCAATCTAAAAGAAGATGTCCGCTTAGTGGTCAGTCTAGATGAAAGCAAGGCAGCAAACGAACTTGAATCTTTAGCAAATGAAATCAGCGAACTAAGCCCGCTCGTATCGGTTGTTCGTGACGATTCAGCGAGTGAGCGTAAACCGGTGATGACGGTTTCCAACCCTGCGAAACAAACGCAACTGCGTTTTGCTGGCGTGCCAATGGGACACGAATTTACGTCATTGATACTGGCACTTCTGCATTCTGGCGGTCACCCGATGAAGCTTGAAGCGGATGTCATCGAGCAAATCGCTCAGTTGGATAAAAAACTGGATGTAGAGATCTTTATTTCTCTATCTTGTCAGAATTGTCCAGATGTCGTTCAGGCATTCAACATGATGGCAGCAATCAATCCAGGCGTACGCGTTACCATGATCGATGGCGCATTGTTCCAGGATGAAGTTAAGCAGCGCGATATCATGGCAGTTCCTACCGTGTACGTGAATGGCCAAGTCTTTGGTCAGGGACGAATGTCATTGGCAGAGATTTTAACCAAAGTAGACGACAGCGCAGCAGAAAAAGCCGCGGCAAGTATCAATGAAAAAGACCCATTCGATGTACTTGTTGTTGGTGGTGGTCCTGCTGGCGGAGCAGCCGCAATTTATTCTGCGCGTAAAGGTATCCGTACGGGCGTCGTAGCGAAACGCTTCGGCGGTCAGGTCATGGATACCATGGCGATCGAAAACTTCATTTCAGTAAAAAGAACAGAAGGCCCGAAACTTGCTGCAGATCTAGGTGAACACCTAAAAGAATACGGTGTTGATATTATTACCGATCAGCAGGTTGATCGTATTATGGGCGCAGAAAACACCTCTGATGGCTATATTCAGGTTAATTTAGAAAGCGGTGCGACGCTCAAAAGTAAGAGTTTAATTTTAAGCCCAGGAGCTCGCTGGAGAGAAATGAACGTTCCAGGGGAACAAGAATATCGCAACAAAGGTGTAGCTTATTGTCCTCACTGCGACGGTCCACTATTCAAAGGCAAGAAAACAGCGGTTATCGGCGGTGGTAACTCTGGTATTGAAGCAGCTATCGATTTGGCTGGTATCGTGGAACACGTTACAGTACTCGAATTCGCTGGTACGCTTCGTGCGGATCAAGTATTAATCAATAAGGCGAATTCTTTGCCCAACGTAGATATTATCACGATGGCGCAAACCACAGAGGTTATTGGTGACGGTAAACGAGTGACCAGTCTTCAATACAAAGACCGTAATACCGATGAAATTAAAGAAATCGAGTTGTCTGGTATCTTTGTCCAAATCGGTTTGGTCCCGAACACCGAATGGTTGAAAGACTCAGAAGTGACACTATCTCCTCGTGGAGAAATCGAAGTGAATGCCCGAGGTGAAACCAGCATGAACGGTGTATTTGCGGCAGGTGATGCGACCACGGTTCCTTACAAACAGATCATCATCGCGATGGGTGAAGGAGCTAAAGCGAGCTTATCAGCCTTTGATTACCTGATTCGTCAGGATGGCTAATCTCATATGAATAAGTAATAAGCGGCTTTTTTAAGCCGCTTTTTTATTAACTCACAATCGTTGAAGACTGGTCAGATAAGGATAACCGTCCCCACTTAACCTTCAAAATTAGAATAATCAGCGCTAACGATGCTGTAATTCCGTTGGCTAAAATAACAGGCAATTGCAAATTAATCAGCCCATATACTGTCCAGAGAGCCGCTCCAGTAGTAAAGATAACGTACATAACCAAAGAAATACTTGTCACATTTCTTGTCTTTATTATCTGGTATACCTGCGGTAAAAATGCTGACGTGGTCATGATGCCCGCTACCATACCAATTAACTCAGTTGAAAATACATTCACAATTCACTCTCCTAATTACTCTCTATTGCGAATAAATACTCAATAAATACCCGTTAAAAACACCATAATGAAACCGGTTACATTTTGTGATATTTTAAGTGAATTATTCGTATAGGGAGAGAAAAATAGTCAAAAACTATTACTGAGTTCACAAACATAATTCTCGTAAGAACCCCTCTTTAAATACCGCCTTAAATAAACAGTAAAAATAACAAAATCACGCCATATTCAAATTCAGTATAAAGCTGTTATTTAGCCGACATTCGAGACATCATTACGCTTCAAACGATAACAATCTGAACATAAAGTCAGGTGAGCTCATAATGAAATAGCTCACTCCCACTCTTTAGGGAGCCACTAATGCAAAGTCAAAATACTCTTAATATCTTAAAAAGACCCAGAAGATTAAGAACCAATTCAAACGTTCTGAAAATGGTTCAGGAAACTCAACTTTCACTGTCCGATCTTATCCAGCCCATTTTTGTTGAAGAAGGTATTTCTGAGCCTGTACAAATTGATACGCTTCCTGGGGTGTATCGCATTCCCGAGTCTCATATCGAAAAAGAAATTACTGAAATTTATAACCTTGGAATTCGTTATGTCATGCCTTTTGGTATTTCAAAGCACAAAGATGCCTGTGGTTCTGATACCTGGAATGAAGATGGTCTCGTAAGTCGAATGACCAAAGCGATTAAAGCCGCCTGCCCCGATATGATTGTTATCCCAGATATTTGCTTTTGTGAATACACTACGCACGGTCACTGTGGTGTCGTTCATGACGGTTATGTCGACAACGATCAAACGGTTGTGAACTTAGTTAAACAATCTGTAGCAGCAGCGAAAGCTGGGGCGGATATGTTAGCACCATCATCAATGATGGATGGACAAATAAGAGCGATACGTCAGGGACTTGATGCCGCAGGGTACCCAAATGTCGGAATCATGGCACATTCCATTAAGTTCGCATCTGCATTTTACGGCCCGTTTCGTTCAGCGGTTGAGTGCAGCTTAGATGGGACTCGTGACGCCTATCAAGCAGACTACCATAATGGTCGTCAAGTTCTAATCGAAGCCACTCTTGATGAAGAAGAAGGCGCTGATATTTTAATGGTAAAACCGGGGACGCCCTATCTCGATGTACTGCGTTCATTAAGAGATAATACAAATTTACCGTTGGCGGCTTACCACGTAAGCGGTGAGTATGCCATTCTGAAAAACGCGGCTCAAGCAGGACTGATTGATGAAAAACGAGCTGTTATTGAAT
This sequence comes from Vibrio viridaestus, assembly GCF_003856525.1. Classification (GTDB taxonomy): domain Bacteria; phylum Pseudomonadota; class Gammaproteobacteria; order Enterobacterales; family Vibrionaceae; genus Vibrio; species Vibrio viridaestus. The sequence continues at coordinate 382,904 of NZ_RJVQ01000002.1, read as the reverse complement.
CAATGATTGGCTTTAAACGTGCCGGAGCCAGTGTCATTGTCACCTACTACTCAAAAGAACTCGCTCAATGGCTAGCTGAGTAAAAACTAAAAGTGTCATAATTGGTATTTTTATTAGTAAATATGACACTTTCTGTCAGATATTTATGTTACAACTTAGCTATGCTTAATATCTCATCAATAAGGAGATAATTATGTCGCTAGTTCAACGTATCTTTGTATCGGGAGCCATTGCCTTTACCCCCTTTCTTCAGGCATTTGAACTCACAAGTAATGACATTCAGGAAGGACAGCAACTGTCTTCCGCTTTTGTCTTTAACGGATTTGGCTGTAGTGGTGAAAATCACTCACCTCAGTTAAGTTGGTCGAATGCGCCAAAAGGGACAAAAAGCTTTGCAGTTACCGTTTATGACCCAGACGCCCCTTCAGTTAGTGGTTGGTGGCATTGGAATATTGTCGATATACCGGCTAGCACAACCAATATTAAACAAGGGCAATCAACTGAATCGCTAAAAGCAACAGCCATCACCAATGACTTTGGTACTAAGGCGTTTGGAGGGGCATGTCCACCTAAAGGTCACGGCATGCATCGCTACCAATTCACCGTTTGGGCATTGCCGTATGAAAAAATGAGCTTACCGGAGAATCCTCAGGCTGCTTTGGTTGGCTATATGTTAAATCAGGATACACTCGGAATGGCTCGAATCACCGCAACGTATTCCAGATAAGAACTATTTAGGTACAGAGAGATGAAATCCTTAATCAAGTTTAATTATATTTCCGGATCGCGTCCGCATAAGTTAACCAATGTGGCGATTTTATCTCCCTGTATTATTTGGGTTCGTGCAGGCTACAAACGTTTACTCTCTGATCAAGATATAGACAATGTCGATACCCAGAACTTATTGTTTATCCGCAGTGGAGAGCGGCTCACGTTCGAAAATCAGCCGAGTGACATCCCATTTCGCTCATGTCAGATTAGTTTTCACCACTCCCCTGACCAAAGTTTACTTGCACTAAGCATCGACAATGACATTCAACATAGTCGCATTGTTCCCTTAAGTCACAACCTGCTGAGTATGCTTGAAATAATTAAAAATATGTCGGAAATCGAGTTGAGTGAGACTGTTCAGCGTTGCTGGCTAGATGGGTTCTACCATTACCTTGCAGAACACGGTCTATTGCATAAGCTATTTAGTTACACATACCTTTCATTAACAGAGAAACTAAGTGAACACTTTGCTCAGTCTCCCGCAGACGATTTTTCGATTGAAAAAGATAGCCAACAGTTAGGAATGAGCCGCTCAACCCTGATTCGGCATTTACGACAGGAAAATACCTCTTATCGAGAGGTGTTACTCAATGTGAGAATGAACCATGCAATAGGGCTACTGCAAGCAGGAAATAGAGATACTAATGTTATTGCTCTGGAATGTGGATATTTATCTGAACAACGATTCCTACAACGTTTTCGAGAGCGATTTGGCTTAAGCGCTAAAGAGTATATGGCTACGATTTAACTGACGCGATATTTCTATTACGACGACACTTTTCCGAACAATATTTAACCTCATCCCAGCATGTTTGCCACTTTTTCCGTCAGGTGAATGATCGCCCGCAAACCACACACACTTTTGTTGGCAAGTGAGACTTAGCGATACGCTTTACCATGTAATACCTCGCTCATTATATTCAAATTAATACAATACATTGCGGCAGAAAATGAATCACTGTAATGTAACCTCTCTCATCAACAGCGAGCATATAGAGCAACTATGGATCTCACCACTTGGCTGATTTACGTCAGTGTAACCAGTATATTAATTTTCACTCCTGGTCCCTCTGCGCTGTTGTGTATTTCTGACGGATTAAAATACGGAAAGAAACGTTCAGTCGCAACTGTACTAGGTGGTGCTACTGCTGCCATGATCCTGATGTCCATCTCTGCCGCAGGCCTTGGAGTTATTCTAGTAGCGTCAGAGAAGCTCTTTTTTATCCTCAAAAATTTAGGGGCGGTATACCTGATCTATATTGGTTTGCAATCTTGGCGTCATACGGGATCGATAGCGCAGTTTAGGGCTGAGCAACCAACAGAACAAATCGATATTGCTTGGCTGACACTATTCAAAAAAGGGTTTATGGTGGGCATCAGTAACCCTAAAGATCTGCTGTTTTTTATCGCCCTCTTTCCAGGATTTATTGATACAAGCTCTCCTCACGTAGAGCAGTATGTCATTCTCGCCCTTACTTGGTTTATTCTCGATTGCTCCTTTATGTTTATGTATTCCGTTATAGGAAACAAATGCAGCCGCTGGCTGTTTAACCATAAAAATATGCGCCGATTTAATCGCGTTGTGGGAGCAATATTTATCTCTCTTGGAAGTACGTTAGCCATAACATCGGGTGCGTCTCGCTAAACCAGTACGACACCATTTTCATCGGTTTCTAGAGAGAGAAGATTGAATTGACTGTTTGGAAGTGTCTGAAAATCTGCCACTTCTTTATTAATCCATGCAATAAACTGATTGATTTTTTCTCTTTGGAAATGGGCCTTAGGTGCGCATAGGTAGTAACTATAATTCGACTTTACCGCTTTGTTCCCAATGCGTACTAAGCTTTTTTCCTGCAAGTATCGATAGGCCAAACTGTGCTTGACCAAAGCAACACCCTGCGCGGCAAGCGCGCCTTCAGTTACATATTGGGAACCATCGTATTTGAGGGATACCTGAGCATCCCCAAGCTTCATACATGAAAAGAAACTCTGCCAATCCATATCAGGCCAAACATCTTCTATCAGATCAACTCGCTTCAAATCATCCAATTGATAAACTTGATATTTCTCCTGAAAATCAGGATGACAAACAGGATATAGCACTTCATCCATTAACCAATGAACTTGAACATCCTCATAGACTCCTCTTCCATAACGAATACAGAGATCGATTGCTCCTTGCTTAAAATCAACAAGTTCATTCTTTGGATCGATCAGTAATGCCAACTCACTGTGCCGCTCTCTAAATCGGGTAATCCGCGGTATTAACCAATGTTGCGCAAAGGTAGGATGCGTGGATATAGCTAAACGATCAGGAGTCGGGTCTTGCTGCAGCATTGAAAGACCGTGATGCAGTTCTGCAAATGCTTTTTGAGTTGAGCGAAACAGGATTTCCCCTTCCTGAGTTAAACATACCTGTCGGTGCTGTCGTTCAAAAAGCTCACACTCAAGATGCTGTTCCAAAAGACGAATTTGCTGACTAATAGCGGCAGCCGTAACAAATAGCTGCTCTGAAGCCAATTTAAAACTCTTTCGTTCCGCTGCGATATGGAAGTAATACATTCCCTGCAAGGGAGGTAACCTATCTTTCACTTAAGTTTTCCTTAACTCAAAGTTAAATTTAATCGTTTGTTCAAATCAGGATGCATAGCCATTATTAATAGCACAATTTAATAGAAATGGTGACATACATGTATACTAATGCTCAAACAAGAATGACTACTCCAAAGATATCTACGTCAAATAGACATAAGAAATTCTTATCCACTTTAATAAAATGGTACCGAAATGCTAAAACTAGGCACCACTTAGAAGACCTGCCTGATTATCTTTTGGATGATATCGGTGTGAGTCGACAAGATGCCAAACAAGAGATAAATAAACCATTTTGGAAGTGATGATGGGTGCGAGAGAATAAGCCGACAGGCAATCTATTTTGCCTGTCGGTAATGAAACTAGTGAGCAAACTTAAGCGCCAAAACACCGGAAATAATGAGCAAAACGCCGACGTAACGCATAATCGAGGTTGCGTCACCATAGAGGAAAACACCGACCAAAAAAGTCCCCGTCGCTCCTATCCCAGTCCAGACGGCATAGGCTGTGCCCATCGGAATCGTCTTCTGAGCCATGAATAAAAAGCTTCCGCTAATAACCATAAACCCAACAGCCATTGAGATACCGACAAGTTTTGACTGCCCACTTTGAGCGATTTTTAAACCTATCGGCCAACCTATTTCAGTTAATCCCGCCATAATTAAGTAGAACCAACTCATAACCGCCCCCTATTTACTTGGTGAATTTGCAACCTATCGTATCAATAATTATGATTAGTTAAAGTTAATAACTATCGAAAAAATTCATATGTTGAGTCTTGAACAAATAAAAATGGTGGTTCTGGCCGCGGAATTGGGTTCCTTCTCAGCTTGTGCCCGTAAGTTAGGTAAAGTTCAGTCGGCGGTAAGTCATGGTATTAATTCTCTTGAAATCGATTTAGGAGTTGAACTGTTTGACAGAAGTTCGCGTAACCCACGTTTAACCGCAGAAGGCGAACGATTACTGCGCAGTGCAAAAGCCCTTCTGGCACAATCCGATGAGTTGGAGAGAATTGCTGGCGCTATTAACCGAAAGGAAGAAGGCTCGCTAAAAGTTGGGTTTGATGATGGACTGAGAACCTCAGCATTGAATCAATTACTCCACCAGTTTTCAGAGAAGTTTCCCTATATCAGATTAGAACTCATGACGATAGCATCCCCAGATATCATCGCTGAGGTCGCAAGTGGAGATATCGACCTCGGTATTATGTTTTCAGAGGTAGAAGCAATTAAGCGTGTCGATTTCTGTTATATCGGCAGTGTAGACTTTATTCCGGTATGTCACGCTCAGTTCCCTTTAGCCAACCTAAAAAACCTATCTGCTTCAGATTTAGTCCCCTATCGACAATTGGCCATTCGTGGGCGTTCTAAGCAAGAATCACAATCGCTAGTGAGTATGTCACCGAATGTTTGGTGGTGCACCAGCCATTACAGCATACTCGATATGGTCAGAGAGAGAATAGGTTGGGCCTACCTTCCTAGCTTCTTAGCGGACACATACCTTAAATCGGGTGAACTCGCCAAAATAAATGTGACATTTGACCATAAGCCTTGGTCGGTACCAGTAGATCTTGTTTTCCGACAAGGTAGGGAATTTAGTGTTGCTTATGAGTGGTTATTCGAGAAATTAAAAGGGATATACGCAGGATAAAAGAAAAAAGCCAGATTGCTTCTGGCTTTTTGATCACCGGGCGATGCTCGATTCGATATCCGTTTGACGGTCTAAAATCCATTGACTATCAAATGGCCCCCAGTCAGACAGTTTGTAATAACCATCATTATGACGACGACCATCTTGAATAAACATCAACTCAATACCGATACCAGGCAACGCTTTTAGCACGTCCTGAATTGTACGACGTGGCCAACCAGTCTGTTCAATTAATTTTGGAACATTCGGTCTTTCTGTATTTTCAACAAGATACGCTAAGTACAATCTCCGTGCAAAAACAGGACTCAACTCCATCGAAACCTCCTATTATTGTGCTACACCATTATTTCTGTTTTCGTACGGCGTGTGTTGCGCTCGATCAATAGATCTTTCAGTCATGCAACTGGTTTGCAATATTCATTATCAGTCTGAATACTTAATCGCATATTTTGTGAATTCAGTCACTTCCTGCTAGGATTTGGCAAAATAAGAAAAACCGCGATATGTTGAGGAGAGAGTATGTCTGTGGTCATGTATGGTATCCCAAACTGCGATACCATCAAAAAAGCCAAAAAATGGTTAGAAAGCAATGATATCGAATTTACGTTTCACGACTTTCGTAAGCAAGGAGTCGATCAAGAGATGGTATCTGGCTTTTGTGAACAGCTTGGATGGGAGACCGTCCTTAATAAACGCGGAACAACGTATCGCCAATTAACTCAAGAGCAAAAAGACGAAATAAATAGCGATTCCGCGATACAACTTCTAGTAGAATACCCAGCCATGATTAAGCGCCCTGTTCTTTCTATTGACGGAAACCTACACATTGGTTTTAAACCAGAACAGTATGCGAACCTATTTTCAAAATAAAGGATACCAAGGATGACAGACAGTCCAGTATTGGCACTGACCAAAGATCTCATTAGCCGTAAATCTGTTACACCAGAAGATGCCGGCTGTCAGGACGTGATGATTGAGCGTCTGAAAGCACTTGGTTTTGAAATTGAAGTCATGGTGTTTGAAGACACAACTAACTTCTGGGCACGTAAAGGTACAGAAGCACCATTATTCACTTTTGCTGGCCATACAGATGTTGTTCCATCTGGCCCGGTAGAGCAATGGCATACCCCTCCTTTTGAGCCAACCATAATCGATGGTCACCTACATGGTCGCGGTGCGGCAGATATGAAAGGCTCTCTGGCATGTATGGTGGTTGCTGTTGAACGCTTTGTCGCCAATAACCCGAACCACAAAGGATCAATTAGCTTTTTAATCACATCTGATGAAGAAGGTCCATTTATCAATGGAACCACTCGTGTTGTCGATACACTTCGCGATAGAAATGAAATCATTGATATGTGTATTGTTGGAGAACCGTCGAGTACCACTTCTGTGGGCGATGTAGTGAAAAACGGTCGACGTGGTTCATTGACAGGCGACCTCACGGTAAAAGGAATTCAAGGACACGTGGCGTATCCTCATTTAGCACGTAACCCAGTACATCAGTCTCTCCGCGCTATAGCTGAATTAGCGGAAACTAAGTGGGATAACGGCAACGACTATTTCCCACCAACCAGCTTCCAGATTCCAAACGTGCATGCTGGTACTGGCGCGTCAAACGTCATACCTGGTGAATTTAACGTGCAGTTTAACTTCCGCTTTAGTACCGAGCTCACCGCTGATGAGATCAAAGGTCGAGTACACTCAACGTTAGATGCTCACGGATTAGAGTACGAGCTAAATTGGACCCTTAACGGATTACCATTTTTAACTGATAAAGGTACTTTATTGGACTCGGTCGTCAACGCTGTTACCGAGGTCAACCACAAAGCTCCTGAATTATTAACCACTGGTGGCACTTCTGATGGACGTTTCATCGCGCAGATGGGAGCTCAAGTCATTGAGCTTGGTCCAGTCAATGCGACTATACACAAAGTGAACGAGTGCGTTAGTATCGCTGATCTTGAAAAACTAACGGATATGTACGAAAAAGTTCTGGAGCATGCACTAGCATGATCATGACTCCTGAACAACTGACTGGGAAAGTAACCAGCCACCTAAAACCGCTATTATTAGGGCAAAAGGAATTTGATATTCACACACTTGTGATATCAGATATCAAAGCACTGATTAAAGCGGCAAATGAGGCTGGTTTCAACCTCCATATCGCAAGTGGGTTCAGGAGTTTTGATAGACAACTCTCTATATGGAATGGGAAGTTTTCAGGTGCCAGAACGGTATTAGATACAGAGAGCCAACCACTTGATACTTCCCTGCTTTCGGACGATGCAAAAGTTCATGCTATTATGCGCTGGTCGGCGCTACCGGGAGCCAGCCGACATCATTGGGGAACAGACTTTGATGTTTACGATCAACTATCTCTCCCTCAAGCAACGTCACTACAACTCGAACCCTGGGAATACTTAACTGGTCATCAAGCTAAGTTTTTCGAGTGGATGCAAATCAACGTAGAAAAGTACGGATTTTATTATCCTTATCGTGAAGATAAAGGGGGGGTTGCTCCAGAACCCTGGCACATCAGTCATCAAGTGGCAACTCAAGCCTTTCTCACTCAGTTAACGCCCGAACTTCTTGCTCAACAATTGCGAGATGAACCGCTTCTTGGCAAAAATATCGTTTTACCTCAGCTTGAATCCCTCTACACTAGGTATATTAGTAACCTGTCTGTGTAGGTGATAACAATGGATATCTTGACGTCTCCCTGGGTCATAATACCGTTAATTATGATTGTTCTTATCGGTAATATGGTTGCCTTCAAATATATGACACCCAAAAATCTAGATGCGTATAAAAAGAAAGATCAGGATTTAGACAGACTCATTGCATTAGATAAAAAACATCAGCAAGAATTAAAGGAAAAGAATGACAAAAAAGGCGCTGAATAAGCGCCTTTTTAACCATTATCTTTCAAGAAGTTTAGAAAGAATATCAGCAAAAGATTTTAATGTATCTTCCGATACCGGTTTGCCTTTTGAGTCCGTTAGGTTAATTGAAGTACGGTTACCCAAATCACCAAGCAGCAATGTATAAGAACCTTTCTTCAACGGGAGAGGTTCAACACGGAAGGATGCCCAAACATCGTCATCAGGTGTCGTATAGTCGACTTTGATACTACCTTGTGATTGAGTTCTATCCTGTATTGCCATATTGATTCTGATAATAGCATCAGGCAAGCGTTCCCATAAAACATTGTACGGTGCGCGAGCAATGATAACAGGAAGCCCACTTCGGTCAGACCCCATCTGAACAGCAATGTTATTCATTTGACTACGTATACGATTTGCTTCATCTGCTCGCTGCTTATCGTCATAGTGGGTCACGATATTATTGGCCATCACAGCTGTATAACGATCTACCATTGACTCATTTTGACTAAGCGACTGGCTGCCTTGCTTCAGTTCCAAAAGCTTAACCTGAATTCCATCCTGTCCCGTCTTCTGCAGTTTTTCAAACTGATAGCGACCTAACACCGGATTAGGCTCATCCTCTGGAGACCAAGTTACCCAACCAGTCTGAATGACACTACTGCTCTGTTCAGTAAAAGAGGCACCAGATGCATTTAGCCACTGAGTAATCTCACGCCAAATTTTGTCTGCGGTACCATTTTTTACCATCCATAGCTCAGCAGTGTTACTACGCTGATCGACTCTAACACCAGATAGAAGTGTCAAAATTTCTTGGGGAGGTCGAATATCAACGTCCGTTCCTATAGACCCTTTATACTGTCCTTGAGGTATCTGATATAAAGAGCTGGACTCAGGTAAAGCGTTGCGTGGGTATTTCCAATCCTGGAGTGACTGAGCATTTAGGTAAGCAAAATCATCGTCGGCCTGCTTACGCTCAACCGCATTATTTGAACAAGCTGATAAAACTAAAACAGCTAGTGTACTACTCACCAGCTGACAAGAAAACTTCATTGAAACTCCTATAGAAAGCCGAGGCACTTGTTACCTCGGCAAACATTTTTCATACTGCTATCTATTTGTTATAGAAGGCCAGCATCTTTCATCGCCTGCTCAACAGCAGGGATTGCCGACTCAGAAAGTGGAGTCATTGGTAAACGAAGATGTCCACACTCGATGATTCCAATCTTTTCTGCAGCCCATTTAGCCGGAATTGGACTTGATTCGATAAACAGTTTTTTATGCAATCCCATTAATCGATTATTAATGGTCTGAGCTTCTTCAAATCGTCCTTCCAGCGCCAAATGAACCATTTTAGCCATATCTGCCGCCGCTATGTTATTCGTTACAGAGATAACACCGTTACCACCTAGCTTGATAAATTCAAAGCCGGTACCGTCATCACCACTGAGTAGGACAAAATCATCGCCGCAAAGTTCACGATGTTTTTTAACTCGACTAACATCACCAGTTGCGTCTTTAATACCAACAACGGTTTTAAGTTCTGACAAGCGACCAACAGTTTCTGGTTGAAGGTCAACACCGGTACGTCCAGGTACGTTATAAAGTATCTGTGGAGTATCCGTTTCTTCAGAAATAGCTTTGTAGTGAAGGTACATACCTTCTTGAGTTGGCTTGTTGTAGTACGGAGTAACACTTAGGCACGCCGCAATACCTGTATTATTCAATAAACGAGCAAACGTTAATGCTTCGTGCGTTGCATTCGCACCTGTACCCGCAATGACAGGGATACGTCCTTGAGCATATTCAACTGTTCTTTCAACAACTTTGACATGCTCTTCAATACTAAGAGTCGCAGATTCGCCTGTAGTACCTACAGAAACGATAGCGTCAGTGCCTGATTCTACATGGAAATCAACCAGCTTCTTAAGACTGATGTAATCCACTTCGCCATCGGGTCTAAAAGGTGTAATTAATGCGACAATACTTCCAGAAAACATGTCTTTCTCCCTAGGTTGATACTACCTGCATGGTACTGTAATGCGATGAATAAACACAAGTGATTCGTTGCGCTTATTTTTGCTAATTTGGTGAATATTTATTATTGATTGATCTGGTTCTAATTATTGGGTCACTCTTATCGGCAGGAGCCGAATTTCCGGTAGGCAACACTCTCTAAAACGGAGGGTTGCTCTGGAGATCAGTAACCCCAGAGCGAAACAACAGACCAAACAATACACTGAATGATTTTATGCTACCATGTCTTAGGCAAATAAATCCGATAAAATCGCTAAATTGATATCAAGTTAACGTAAAGCTCGAAAAAGGATAAACAATGAACACATTACAAGCAGGTATAACGGCTCCTGATTTCTCATTACAAAATCAAAATGGCGAAACTGTTACGCTTTCTGACTTAAAAGGTAAAAAAGTCCTGCTCTATTTCTACCCGAAAGCAATGACCCCGGGATGTACTGTTCAGGCACAAGGTTTGCGCGATATAAAAACACAGTTAGATGACCTGAACGTTGTTGTTCTGGGTGTTAGTATCGACGCTGTACCACGCCTTGAAAAATTTACTGCTCGTGATGAACTGAATTTCACGCTGCTATCCGACGAAGATCATCAAACCGCGGATGCTTATGGAGTCTGGGGAGAGAAGAAATTTATGGGTAAAATATACGATGGACTGCATCGTATCAGCTTTTTAATTGATGAAAATGGTGTCATCGAGCACGTCTTTAATAAATTTAAAACAAAAGACCACCATCAGGTTATTCTTGATTATCTCAATCAATAAATTCCAAAGAAAATGCCAGCAATTGCTGGCATTTTTATTCTATCTACTTCATTTCTAATTTTTATCAGACAACAAACTTATTCAGCAAGTTATCCTGTTCTCTTACTTTGCTCGCCTGCTCCTGAGTCTGCTTATTAGAGATCTCCGCAGATTCAGCGACTTGGCTACTCAGATCTTTAATCTTAAACGTATTGTTATTGATTTCTTCTGCCACCAAACTTTGTTGTTCAGCGGCTGATGCAATCTGCATATTCATGTCATTTATCTGTTGAATTGCGCCTCTTATTTTCACAAGTGCTTCATTCGCAAACTGTGACTTTTCAACCGCTGCAACAGTCGTATTTTTACTTTCTTTCATCGCGTTGGATACTGCAGTCGCACCAGACTGCAATTGCTCAATCATTGTACGAATCTCAGTGGTTGACTGTTGTGTTCTTTGAGCAAGTGTACGGACTTCATCTGCAACGACGGCAAAGCCGCGACCAGACTCTCCAGCACGAGCAGCTTCAATTGCCGCGTTAAGTGCCAGTAGATTAGTTTGGTCAGCAATATCGTTGATGACTTTTAAGATGGTTTCGATATTGGCGGTCGCCGACTCAAGCCCTTCAACCTCTTCTACCGCCTGATCAATTCGGGAAGCCAATTGATCAATTGATGCTGTCGTCTCACTAACTACAGCAGAGCCTTCCTGAGTCGCGTTATCGGCTTCCTGAGCTGCTGCTGCCGCTCCCTGAGCATTGGAAGCCACTTCTGAAGCACTTGCAGCCATCTCATTCATTGCGGTTGCCAATTGCTCCAGCTCTTTCATTTGACTCTGCATAGCATCAGATGACTTTTTCGCATTTCCTAGTGTGGTTTCAATACCGGAATATATATCACTGCTAATTGATTTAGACAGCTTCATCTGATTTTGAAGTGACGCGATAAATTGGTTAAAACCTACCGCAAGCTGGGCAAATTCAGGATCGGTGTTTTCATCCAGACGCTTGGTCAAATCGCCTTTCCCCGAAGCAACGTCTTTAATGGCTTCATTCAGAGCACCAAGAGGACGCATAAGAACTTTCAGTAGGTAGGTTAGTATCAGAAGACTGATTACAACACCGATAACGGTATAAATAATCGAGCTATTACGTACCTTAGTAATAGCCTGGAACGCCTTCTCTTTATCGACAACAGCACCAACGTACCAGTTTTCTCCAGGTAAACGCTCGAAATCGACAATGAACTCTTTGTTGTTCAGCTCAATATCTTGCAGGCCATCTTTAAGCTTTATATCGGGTAAAAATTCACTCACATTTTTACCGTTAAACTCAGCATTCGGGTGTGCGATGGTAATCCCATCGTCCGTCGCGATAAACAGATACCCAGCATCGAATAACTTGGCAGTATTGACTAAATCAGCAAGACCAGAAAGGTTCACATCATAGAACATGGTACCAATATAACGTCCCGCTTTTTGAACCGGTGTTCCGATAGATATGATCATCGTGTTGGTCGCCATATCAAGATAGGGCTTAGTCACGTAGATTTTTTTTATCGCTTTTGTTTCGGTATACCACGGTCTGACTCGAGGATCATAGTCACTATTGGGGGTCCAGCCATCAATATTCTCAACAACTTTACCGTCTTTTTCGTAGCCAATCCCCACCCCGGCAACACTCGATTTTATTGCGGGCTTCTCAATCAATGATTTTACGTAATCGGTATTTTCCGGGTCAACCTCAACAGCTTGTGTCACTGCAGATGCAAGTCTGCGTGTGCCTTCCATCTGAGACGTAATCGTGTTTTCAACGCCAACAACGATCTCCTGCAAACTATTACTTACTAGACCGGTGACTTCCTGTTTCACCGTACTCAATTGGTGTAAGCTCAACAAACCAACCGTTGCAAGTAACAACGCAGAAGAAGCCGCTACAACCTTATAGCTAAATTTCATCACAACCTTCGACTCCAAACAAAAAACTGCAGTAATTATATGCAGTAATCGGCTGTTTGCAGAAAAACTTTAATTAGCGTTTTATCATTTATAAGGGTAAAAATTGTGACAAAATATTAACCATTCGATAACAAGCGACTATTCTTACGTCGCAGCAGCATCGTCATCAATACTAGGCAAGGCCCGCCAAACCGCTTTGACTAGGGTCGCTAATGGAATCGCAAAAAAGACGCCCCAGAAGCCCCAAAGACCACCAAAGACTAAAACGGAGACAATGATAGCAACAGGGTGAAGGTTCACGGCTTCAGAAAACAAGATAGGAACCAATACGTTACCGTCCAATGCCTGAATGATGCCATACGCTAACAGCAACCAATAAAAATCAGACGTCAGTCCCCACTGGAAAAGTCCAACAATGGCAACAGGAACCGTGACAGCAGCTGCTCCAATATAGGGAATCAAGACCGAAAAGCCGACAGCCACAGATAACAACACGGCATAACGCAAATCAAGCAACGCAAAAGTCACATAACTTACCCCACCGACAATAATAATTTCGAGAACCTTGCCGTTAATGTAATTGGAAATCTGTTGGTTCATCTCAACCCAAACCTGGTTGGCTAACTCCCTATTCTTGGGCATTAGATTTTTAACTGTCGACATCATTTCACTTTTGTCTTTAAGCAAAAAGAAAATCAGTAACGGAACAAGAATCAGATAAATAGCTAAAGTCGCAATACTGACTAACGACGAGAGTGATCCTTTCACGACTTTTTCACCCATCGACAATGCCTGATTTTTCGCGTTGTCCATGATTGACTCCACGATTTCAAGATTTGCTAACTCAGGGTAGCGTTCTGGCAAGTGGGCAATGGACACCTGCAATTTATTGTACATATTAGGAATATCATTAATAAGATTTCCTACCTGCTTCCAAATGGTTGGAACCAGCCCAAACAAAGCAAGCAACATAAAGCCAATAAACAAAAGAATGACAAAAATAACGGCTGGCGTTCGGGGCATGCCAAATTTCGCAAGCTTTGCGACAGGCCATTCTAGTAAATAAGCAAGAACAATAGCCACCAGAAGAGGAGCAATAAGGTGACCAAAAAAGTAGATAACAATAAAACCAAAAAGCAGAATCGCAATTAAGCTGACGGCGTGAGGATCGGAAAAGCGTCTCTTATACCAACGACTTATCATCTCGAACATATATTACAGCCCTTTTTATACTAACTTGATTTTCCACTACTCTGAGCGAGTTAGCGTCTAAATGTCGTCGAAATTTAAATTATGCTACATAAATCAATATTATACTTAATTGCATCTTGAGCGAGCTCAGGTATATTAGGTTTCATTATCTTAAGTAGCCAGACCCATTGTATAGACTTTTATATGAGTTGCCACAGTTAGTACAAAGCGATAGGTCTAATGATATGAATAATTACCAGGCTTAGAAACCTTCTTCTCTGCTCAATGTCCAAGTAATGACGAAAACAGGAAGACTGACCCCATATGAAGTTAGATAAATTTGTCAAAAAAGCGCTGAGTTTAAGCATATCTGCTTCGATTTGCTTCACTCCGGTAGCGAGCAGTAAAGACATCGATTTACCCGATATTGGTACGGTTGCGAGCTCGACATTGACGGTCGATCAAGAGAATATTTATGGTGATGCGTATATGAGAACGATGCGTAGCAGCCAACCCATCATTAATGATCCCGTTTTGAATGACTACATTAACGATCTAGGTCATCGTCTGGTGGCAAATGCTGAGAACGTAAAAACACCGTTCTATTTCTTCATTATCCGCAACCGAGAAATCAACGCATTTGCATTTTTTGGTGGGCATGTTGCTGTGCATTCCGGGATATTTCTTCACACCAAATCAGAAAGTGAACTCGCGTCAGTCTTAGCGCACGAAATATCTCACGTAACCCAGCGACATTTAGCTCGTAGTATGGAAGCGGAAGCGCAACGAACACCAGCGACCATAGCGGCTCTTGCGGGTTCTTTGTTACTGGCTATCGCAGCACCGCAAGCTGGAGTGGCGGCACTATCAGCAACCACAGCTGGCAGTGTCCAAGGCCAAATCAACTACACCCGATCTAACGAAAAAGAAGCCGACCGTTTCGGTATTGCCACTTTGGCTCGTGCTGGATTCGATCCTTATGCTATGCCCAATTTCTTCGGAAAACTGGCAGATGAATATCGCTACGCAAGTACCCCACCAGAAATGCTTCTGACTCACCCATTGCCTCAATCGCGTATTACCGATAGCCGGGAAAGGGCCAGCCACTACTCCCATGTAAAATTGGCACCTTCTTTGGCGTTCCAATTGGCCAGATCTCGAATCGTTTCACGCTATAGTGGTTTAGATGAAGAAGCGGCACTTGATTGGTTACGAAGACATGACAAGACTGACAGCCCGATAATCCACACAGCAATGGAATACGGCAGAGCTATTGTCTATCTCGACAATAAGAAGCTCGATAAAGCGAAACCGATCATTGATAAGCTACTTGCTCAGGACCCACAGAATTTATTTTATCTCGATGTTGCATCAGACCTTAATATCGATGCGAAAAAACCGGAGAAATCGGTTGAGTTGATGGCGCAAGCTTTGCAGCAAGCACCCAATAACAGAGTGATCACAGTCAACTATGCGAATGCTCTTTTAGAAGCAAAGCAAAACGATAAGGCAATTAAGATATTACAACGCTATACTCATGATCATCCGGAAGATACTGTCGGTTGGTCTTTATTGTCACAAGCAGATGCTCAAGACGGAGATCAAGCCGAAGAGTTGGCCTCACGAGCTGAACTTTATGCACTGAAGGCAGATTGGGATCAGGCGATTCAGCTCTATACTCAGGCAAGTCAACTCGCAAAACTAGGAAGTCTGGAGCAAGCTAGATACGACGCCAGGATTGATCAGCTTATTGCTAAGCGTGACCAGTTTATGGCACTAAAACAATAATTCAAGGAGACAGTATGTCGGTCGTTATTTATCACAATCCAAGATGTTCAAAAAGTCGTGAGACTTTGGTGCTACTACAAACCAATGGTGTTGAACCAGAAGTTGTACAATATCTGGATGAACCTTTAACCAAAGAGCAGTTAAAGACCCTCTACAAGCAGCTTGAGTTAACATCTGTCAGAGACATGATGAGAAAAAAAGAAACCGAGTATAAAGAGATGAACCTTGGCGACAAATCTGTCACCGATGAGCAATTATTTGATGCTATGGTGAAATGCCCAAAACTGATCGAACGACCTATTGTTGTGTCCAATGGTAAAGCCCGCCATGGACGTCCACCAGAACAGGTATTAGATATCTTATAATGTCGATACAAGTTCTCGTTCTTTATTACAGTCGGCATGGTTCGACTCTGAATCTTGCGAGACATATAGCCAGAGGAATAGAGTCAGTAGTGGGATGTGAAGCCATACTAAGGACCGTGCCAGACTGGGAACAGTCAGAGCCTTCGGATTATCCCTACGCAACGTTACAAGAGTTAGAATCTGCCGATGCACTTGCCTTTGGTAGTCCATGCTGGTTCGGCAATATGCCGGGAGCAATGAAACATTTCTGGGATTCAACGACAACACTGTGGGTTAAAGGAGCACTGATCGATAAACCGGCTTGTGTATTTACCTCTTCATCATCATTACATGGTGGACAGGAAAGTACTCTGCAATCAATGCACTTGCCACTTTTACACCACGGAATGATCTTAGTCGGTATCCCCTATAGCGAACCTCTTCTGCATAAAACGCAAACAGGAGGCTCTCCTTACGGAGCGTCTCATCTCGCGGATAACTCATCAAAACTATCAAGCGATGAGCAAGATCTCGCTAAAAAGCTTGGTCAGCGGCTCGCATCAATAGCAAAAAAATTAAAGGCTTAACCATTGGTTAAGCCTTTATGATCTATTTAAAGCCGTATGCAAAAATTATTGCCAGCGATAATACAAAATAGACGGTTTCTCGACATCTAAAACGGAATCTGTCCCAGCGATGGCCTGAGTGTTATGAGTTACTGAATCAGGCGTTTGGACGTCAGGCTGCGCTGAAGACATCTCTGCATTACTCGCATCGGAGACTTCACTATTCGACGTATCATTACTCACATTCTGAGTGTCATCAGTATCAGCACCAATAGAATCTGATTGATAATCCTGTTCTTCTTTGACTAATCGACCGACCCGGTTAAGCTCTTGCTCAAACGTATTTTCGTCGGAAAGCAGATGAACGGTATAAACAACAGAATCTGACTCAGCTTTACTGACATCTAAAGAAGCAACCGACGGTAGGCCTTTCAACGAGTTTTCGACAGCAAAAAAGTCCATGGCATTGCCCAAACCACTGATTTGAACTTTGACTGATGATGACGATGTGCTGTTTTGTGACATGATGACACTGTTCTTTTTCGCGTAATATTGAGCGACTTCATCAATCATTGAATAAATCGCTTCGGAGCCACCCTGACTTGCTGAACCGATCATTGGCGACTGAATATCCTGTGCAATTTGCTCTGCTGGCTGATCATAAAGAGCCCAACGTAAGCCATCGCTTTGTGCTCGAACGACTAAAACGGCATCGGGCTGATATCGAGAGCTGGCTTCACTGATAGGCTTGAGAAAACTACCCCAAAGATCCGATGGTTCAATATTGGTGACATCGTCGAAATCACCAACCGGAATCGTCACAGGTAAACCACGTAGATCCGCTTCCTTCTTAATCGCGTCGACACTTTCCCCACCGACGTTCTCCCAAGAAATCGTTCTCTGGTATCCATCATCTTCAACATACCAAACCAATACATTCGTTCTGGTATCCGGCCAATAAGCAACCTGAGCCTGTGTAATTAATTCTCTCATTTGTCTTGGATTAAATCCCAGCTTAAGGACACTTTGATTATCACTGGTCTTACTCCGGCCTAACTCTGTCAAATACTGACTGGTATTAGATAACGCTTTTTTAATCACAGGATTATTTAGAGCCGTTTTGTTACCACTCACTTTGACGATGACATTTTCCATACCTTGGATTTCAGCATCACTGTCTGACTGTCCTTGGTCAAGCACGACTTCAGTATGATAAAGGTCTACTTTAACTGCAGCGTTGGTGCCGAGAGAAAATAGCCCTAAGAGAAAAACAATTAAATAACGCATAACTCAATAAGACCTAAAAATAGATTTGCCGATCATAAGCAACTCTTCGGTTCACGGCAAGAAAACGAACAAAACTAAAGGCAATAAATACGATTATCACTCAAACTACGACATAAATTGTGTTGTTCTATCTTTGACAGCAGACCTATCCAAACGGTCAATAAAATTATTGTGAGTTAATGGCAAACGATTAAATAGGTGATAGAATCCACAGAATTTGTTTTTTAACATAGGGAAATCGTAATGAAAAATGCCATTTTAGGCGTTCAGATGTTGTTTGTTGCATTTGGTGCGCTTGTATTGGTCCCGCTCCTAACAGGACTGGACCCGAACGTTGCTCTATTTGGAGCCGGTGTCGGAACCCTTCTTTTCCAACTTATTACCCGTCGCTCAGTTCCAATTTTCCTCGCTTCATCCTTCGCTTTTATCGCTCCAATTATGTATGGTGTTCAATCTTGGGGTATCGCCTCAACAATGGGTGGACTGCTTGCTGCAGGCGCAGTGTATGTCGTGCTTGGCGCCGTCATTAAAGTAAAAGGCGTAGAGATCATTCATAAGCTTCTTCCTCCTGTCGTTGTGGGCCCAATCATCATGGTCATTGGTCTTGGACTCGCTCCAGCAGCAGTAAATATGGCTCTGGGCAAAAGTGGTGATGGCTCAATTCAGTTAGTTGATGGCCAAGCAGCTCTGTGGATTTCGTGTGCCAGCTTGCTAACAACCATCTTTGTCAGCGTCTTTGCAAAAGGCATGTTCAAGTTACTCCCTATTTTTGCAGGGATCATCGTCGGCTACTTATTAAGCTTGTATTTTGGTGTCGTGAGCTTCAAAGCAGTACATGACGCAGCATGGTTTGCGCTACCAAACTTTACCTTTCCTGAGTTCAATATTAACGCGGTATTATTTATGATTCCGGTTGCTATCGCGCCGGCGGTTGAGCATGTAGGCGATATTTTATCGATTTCCAACGTAACTGGTAAAGATTATCTGAAAAAGCCAGGTTTGCACCGCACTATTACGGGTGACGGAATTGCAACAATGGCAGCAGCTTTCGTTGGCGCGCCACCAAATACAACCTACAGTGAAGTAACTGGCGCTGTAATGCTAACAAAAGCATTCAACCCTGTGATTATGACTTGGGCAGCCGTTACTGCAATCGTACTGGCGTTAGTTGGAAAACTAGGCGCTATTTTGCAGACGATCCCTGTGCCAGTCATGGGCGGAATTATGATTCTGCTATTTGGTTCAATCGCTTCTGTTGGCCTGAATACGCTAATCAAAAACAATGTTGATCTGCATAAATCACGTAACCTAGTGATTGTTGCCGTTACACTGGTATTCGGTATAGGTGGTATGGCATTTGGTATCGGGGAGTTCAGTCTACAAGGCGTGAGCTTGTGCGGTATTGTTGCTATCCTTCTCAATCTTGTCTTACCGAAAGATATTGGCGAAACTCACGTCGTCGATAATGCACAAATTGAAGATTAATTAAATCTTTTCGTTCCCCGGTATGACGCCGGGGAAACGATTATTCCAAGAACAGATCAACAAATTTTGCTCGGGTTAATAGCGCTAAATCCTTAGGAGCTAATTCGATTTCTAACCCTCTTCGACCACCACTAACACACATGGATTCCAATGTCTCAGCACTATGATGAATGAATGTGGGTAAGCTCTTCTTCTGTCCAAGAGGACTGATTCCACCAACGATGTATCCTGTCGTTTTTTCAGCTATATCAGGATTAGCCATCTCAGCTTTCTTTCCGCCAGCCGCTTTCGCAGCTAACTTAAGATTCAATTTGTGATCAACCGGTATAATAGCAACGGCAAGATTTTTAGCTTCGCCATTCAAAGAAAACAATAAGGTTTTAAACACTGTCTTGGGATCTTGACCAAGTAACTCTGCTGCTTCTAGGCCATAGCTGGCACTATTAGGATCGTGTTCATACTGATGAACTTGATGGGAAATCTTTTTCTTTTTTACTAAATTAATGGCTGGAGTCATAACATCACCCAGAACGAGAATAAAAGGACTTGATCAAAAAGGCGACCAAACGGTCGCCTTAAACTAACGCTAAATGGCTTACGAATCAATTACTCGTATACGATCTCGCCTTTCGGTTCATACGATGCAGGATTGACCGGTGAATGGTTCTCAATATAATCTTTGAGCACTTCAGCATCCACGTAACCGGTATTCACGTAACCACTATGACCAGTTAACTTTGGATAGCCATCGCCACCAGCAGCATTATAGCTTGGGATAGAAAAACGGTAGGTTTTATTGATATCGATTGGCTGACGTTGAATCATAACGTTAGACACGCCACCAGGCGCAACCGTCATAGAAATACCAGCAAACTGAGCATAGGCTCCAGAATCGACTGGTTTTGTTGCAACCTGATTCAAATAATCCAGAATTTGAGCACCGCTCATATCAACATAAGTGATCTGATTAGCAAACGGCTGAACTTTTAACACATCCTTATAAGTGATATCACCTTCATCAATCGAATCACGAACACCACCTGAATTCATAATACCGAAATCTGCATTGACCCTTTCCATTTGCGCAGTTGCGATGAGACGTCCAAGATTCGTTTGGCTAAAGCGCACCACATTACGATCACCTTCTAAACGCGCGTTAGTACTACCAATTTTAGCCGTTAACGATGACTGTCCTTTATCCTGATATGGTTTCAGGAAGTTGTACATATCTTGGTCTTGCGGGATCTCTTTGGTAACAAAGACTCGCTGACTCTCACCATTGACTTCAATTTTTTTCTTAAGATTCACTGGTACAAGAGCGTAATGCACCATTGTTAGCTTACCATTGCGAAAATCGAAATCAGCACGACCGACGTATTTACCCCATTCATGAGCCTGTACGATATAAGTGCCGTTTTGGAAATCGGGCTTACAGTCATCTCCTGGCTGAAACCTTTTATTGATGACATTAGGTCCTTCCATACACACGGGATCTTGCGAGTGTCCGCCAACAATCATATCGAGACTGCCCGTTTGTAAGTATCGAGCTAAGGCAACATCACCAGGTGCGTTAATCCCATGTTGAGCGTTCTGATAGTGCCCCATGTGCGTGATGGCGAAAATCAAATCAGGTTTCTCTGTCTTGCGTAATTCCGCTATGACTTTCTTGGCTTCAGCTTTGGGATCTCTGAACTCTATACCACTAATATATTCCGGGTTACCAATCTTCGCCGTATCTTCGGTCGTCAGACCAATAACAGCAATTCGAATCCCCTGTTCATTAAACATCTTATAGGCAGGAAATAAGCGCTTACCTGTTTTCTTGTCATAGATATTGGCAGACAGTAGTGGGAAGTTAGCCCATCCTTCCTGCCTTTTGAGCACGCTTAAAGGGTTATCGAACTCATGGTTCCCCAAAGCCATCGCATCATAGCCAATCCGACTCATCCCTTTAAAATCAGGTTCTGCATCCTGTAGATCGGACTCAGGAACCCCCGTATTGATATCACCACCAGAGAAAAGAAGGACATTTCCACCGTCTTCAGTGACTTCCTTACGAATGCTATCAATGAGAGTCTTACGTGCTGCCATACCATATTCACCATAACTGTTAGTCCAGAATCGGCCATGGTGGTCATTAGTATGTAATATTGTAAGGTGGTAGGTTTTGTCTTGTTGCCAATGTTCTGGCTGAGAAGCACTACACCCTATAAGGCTAGTGACGAATAACGATGTTATGATGACTTTCTTGATTATATGCAATGCCATAATCTTTCCTTGATCCTGTAGCCACTACTGAACGATGTGCCGATAAGCATCGACAATGAGTTATAAGTTTGCGTTTTTATTATCATTCATGCTTGAAACGCTTTCATAATGAACAATAACCTGAACAACTAGTCAGTTATATAATAAATCGCCCTACTCTGCCACTTCGGAATCTTACTCGACTCTCTCTTTCAGGCAGTTCCAGCAGATCTCAAACGTGGCTTCATTTTCTTCACCACAACCTGAACACCGCCATGCACGCTCTTCGATCTGTGAGTTCATCGCATCAATAACTTTAGTTGCACGAAGGTAACTATGTTCATCGACCCATACTTCAGGCCAAGTATCAATCGGCGATAATTCCCCAACAGCGCTACTGGAAAACTCATTTCTAAGCGTGGTCGAAATACCGTTTTCCTCAAGTAACAGACGTACCGAATCAACGAGAATTTTACTTTCATGAGTATAAACAAGCTTCATAGTGACTCTTCTGATCGTTTCTAGAAAAGATAAAGGATAAA
The DNA here is from genome assembly GCF_003856525.1 of Vibrio viridaestus. Lineage (GTDB taxonomy): Bacteria > Pseudomonadota > Gammaproteobacteria > Enterobacterales > Vibrionaceae > Vibrio > Vibrio viridaestus. The sequence goes on along the minus strand of NZ_RJVQ01000002.1, from coordinate 360,820 downwards.
TGCAGATTAAGCGAATCACGAGATAAATAGCGTAATGATATATGACAGACGCAAATACCCATCACGCTGTAAGACTCAGAAGCAGACAAATAACAAAGACAGATTAGATCACTACTTCGCTTGAATCGCTTGTAACGATTTTAACGTGTCGAATGGGTATTTGAATTCAGGCAAATGAGAAACTCGCGATAACTGTTTAGATGGAACATCTTTGAATATTGAGTTGTAATCATCATTTTTTTGAGGGGAATTTAATTTTACCCATTGATGAAGCTTGGTTAGATCTCCCGACTCGGCTGCATCGATAACAAGCTGATAGGAATAACTCTCACGCTGCTTTAATGTGCATTTTTCCATTGCTTTTGCATTTAACTCTAAAAGAGCAACCTTAAGCTGATTTTCAGTTAAGTCCAGCAACCACTGATCGTCGGTATTAACCGTTCTTTTCTTATACTCCATACATAGACTGGTCTGTGTATTTAGCGCATTAAATGATTGACTTAGGGTTTCTGCATCCGCATTTGCAAACAATGGAAAAACACCAAGAGTAACAATGACCTTACCTAGTAGCTTCATAAACACATTTCCAGAATTTTGATTCTTTACTGTTGCTGAATAATCTTGCTTCATCAGCAATCGTATTGACTTCAACTCGAGTGATTTCATGGACACTTCTCATAGCTTGGCCAAACTCTTCCCAATCGTACTCACCAATATTTTTGATCAACTTATGAGGTCTAACTCTTTCACTAAACAATTGGATTAAAGGCACACTAGAGATAGCAATAGCTAGATAATTGCCTAATTCCACTTTGGAGTGAATCCTGTCTAAATAGCCTTTCATTTTAGAACTAACTTCCATATTTTGGATACGGCAATAGGACATAACACCAGCCATATTCAACCTCTCATTATGTAATAACAAAGCATCGCCATAAACTATATGAACACCTTTGTTTATCATAGTGAAAAGTCCAAATTGTCATATTAATCCAATATATAAGAATACGTTTGTTTCACTATCACTTCTGATATGGCTATCTGATTAAACTATATAAAAAAAGGCCGCCTAAGCGACCTTTACAACTCTTATCAATTTGCTAATTAACGAATCTTTCCGCCAATTGCATATTCAGGATCAGGCTCGTTTGTAATACGGTTACGTAAATCACGGCGAATAATTTCAATCGACCAGAACCAAATTAGGTGACCCACAATCTCTGATACGTGCTCATACCATGGAAGAGTAAATAGTGGTGGTGTTAATCCCATTAGAGGGAATGTAATCATGTGCACAAACAATTGAGCCAAAGCACCAGCTAGAAGACCTTGCCAAAGCTTAATTTTTGGAAATTGCTCTGCTACAACACAGTAACCAACAGCAAACACAATTGAGAAAATGATGTGAGTAACACCTACCCAGTTAAATACATGTCCCGCAAATTCATAGACTGCTGCATTTGGATCGACAACTCCTAACCAATCACGTAGGAAAACATAGGGAGGGTTAAGGAAGTTGCGTGAACAGTCAATTTGGTCAGCGGCGCGGATCAATGACTCTGGAGCACAAGCGGCATTAAAAATATCACCAGGACTACGAGGAGGAAGTGGATGCTCAGCTCCCCATTTTACAAATGCAGATACAATACCAGCAATTAAACCAATAAATGCAGCCAAGCCGTAACGTCTGCGAGAAGGATCTGTTTGTTCAAATATATTCATATGATTCCCACCATAAAATGTGTTTCAACCGATGGGTGAACAATATCACTGTAGAAGCACGTGAAATACGAATGTAGATCAAAATAAATCTTAAAAAATACCGGTTTCATAAAAATAATTGCAACCAACAAACTCTTTTTATTTCAGTTGCATATGTTTTATTTCCAAATGCCAAATAAATAGTCAATTTATAGGGGTATCACTCTATAAATTCAATGAGAAGTATTGCTAGCGGAACGAAGGTAGAAAATTGAAATTCGACTCAGAATGACAAACAGAGCCGAATATCGCTGCCTAAGTAAACTTTAGGGCTTTAAGCTAAGGACCTGATCAATATCGACTGATGAATGACGTTCTGGTAGTTGCTCCCAAGGCTCCCCCCACGATCGGTTAACAATACGGCCTCGTTGTACTCCAGTGCGAGCTTCCAACAACCTCGCCCATCGAAGAACGTTGGTATAACCGTTGACCTGTAGAAATTCTGCCGCATCATATAGATTGCCTAAAACCAGATTTCCATACCACGGCCAAATAGCCATGTCGGCAATTGTATATTCTTCACCAGTGATATACGTATGCTGAGATAATTGTTTATCCAGAACATCCAACTGGCGTTTCGTTTCCATTGTGTAGCGATTAATTGGGTATTCCTGTTTTTCGTCCGCATAAGCATAAAAGTGTCCAAACCCACCACCGACGAAAGGTGCTGCCCCCTGGGCCCAAAATAACCAATTAAATACTTGAGTCCGTGCGATACCATTTGAAGGAAGAAAATACCCAAATTTCTCCGCTAGGTGGACCAGAATAGAAGCCGATTCGAAAACATTCACTTCCTCACTCTGACTTTTATCAACCAGAGCTGGAATTTTAGAGTTAGGATTCACAGCGACAAACCCTGAAGAAAATTGCTCTGAATCGCCAATGTTGATAAGGAAAGCATCATACTCGGCTTCTTTAACACCTAAGAGCAAAAGTTCTTCGAGTAAAATTGTGACTTTTTGTCCATTGGGTGTCCCAAGTGAATACAACTGAAGATCATGTTGACCAACAGGAAGCGACTTTTCATACCGAGCACCCGATTCCGGACTATTAATATTGGCCCATTTGTTGGCTCCAGCAGACTCATTCACCCAGATCTTAGGTGGTACATATTGTGACGTCATAGTCTTTCCTCACATTTACTAAGATGGGCTATCCATACCATCAAATAGTATTAGTTTCTGGTTAGAGTAAAGATTGAGAGTATCGATATTGAATCGAAATAGAAAGCGGCGAGATTCGATAAAGTCCTTGGAAAATTTTGAACAATTTACTCATAAAAAAACCTCTGGTTAGCAATAACCAGAGGTTTATACGGATTCAGGAAAAAACCTATTCAATATCAATATGGCTAAAGCTCTTGATAAGATCATCCAAGGCTTTCATTTGAGCAAGAAAAGGTTCTAACTTATCAAGTGGAAGTGCAGAAGGTCCATCACATCTGGCCTGCGCTGGATTAGGGTGCGCTTCAATAAACAGTCCAGCAATGCCAGTAGCAAGACCCGCTTTAGCCAGTTCAACTGTCTGTTCGCGTCGTCCACCAGATGCCGCCCCAGATGGGTCACGCATTTGCAGAGAATGAGTCACATCAAAAATGATTGGACTACCCTTAGACGATTTTTTCATTACGCCAAAGCCAAGCATATCTACCACAAGGTTATCGTAACCGTGACATGAACCACGTTCGCAAAGAATGATATTTTCGTTACCACATTCAGCAAACTTTTCTACGATATTTCCAACTTGACCAGGACTCATAAACTGCGGCTTTTTCACGTTAATAACCGCACCCGTTTTTGCCATTGCTTCCACAAGGTCCGTTTGACGAGCGAGAAAAGCTGGCAACTGAATAACGTCGACAACATCCGCAACAGGCTGAGCCTGAGCTTCGGTATGAACATCGGTAATGACTTTTACACCAAAGGTACTTTTCAACTCTTCAAAAATTCGCATGCCTTCTTCCAGGCCTGGTCCACGGTAAGAATGAACAGAACTGCGATTTGCTTTATCAAACGAGGCTTTAAAAACGTACGGGATCCCAAGCTTTTCCGTTACTTTGACGTAGTGCTCGCATATCTGCATAGCAAGATCACGAGACTCTAATACGTTCATACCAGCAAACAACACAAACGGCTTATCGTTTGCGACATCAATGTTGCCTACTTTAATTGTTTTTTGTTCCATATCGTTTTTCTCGTTTTAAAATTAATGAAGTGTTACACGAGTACTTTCTAACGCAGAGACCTGACTTTTAAGCAATTCGGCCGCAGGATCGTCAGGACACTGCTCAATGAAATACTGATAATCGATTGCAGCGACCTGAGGACATTCTAACTGCTGATATATAAAACCACGATCACGAATTTCATAAGGATCATCTGGGACAAAACCCAAAGCAATATTGGTACATTTCAGCGCAAGAGCGTAATGCTCTTCACGCATTAACGCACCTTTCAACAGAGCTAACCAACGACCAATAATCGTAGGATGATCTGATACTTTTAAGTGTTCAGGCTTTAATCTGGCGTATGAACCTTGTTGTCCGATTAACCATGCTTTTAAAATATGCTGAGAAACAAACTCACCAGAAAACGGATTTATATAGCGAACTGGATGATCGTGGCTACTCACTTGAATTAAAAACTGAGTTGGAAACGTCACTGGCATAAAGGAAAAACCAAGATGGTTGCCAAAATAAAGCAGCAAGGTTCCCAGGCTCAGTGGGATCCCCTTACGCTTTTCTAATACCTGATCGATAAAAGCATTACTAGAATGGAAATACGCTTCCTGATCGCCATGGAAGCCCCATTCGGTATAAAACAAGCGTAAAAAGGAATCGAGACGTTGCTCTTCATTGGTCTCTCTGATTAAGTGTAATTCAGCTTCATCCAATAAACGTTTTAATTCTAACTTTGCCCATTCAACATTAGTCGATGCATCAATGGCCTTATTTAAAGCGAGAGCGCCCTCAACAAGCTCCATTTCATCAAAGTCTTCATCGCATAAATCCAGCATAATTCTACACGCATCCTTCTTACATAAAGATTGGCAGTTTACTTACTGCCATATGACCAGCCATTGCAAACCAGCCTATCGCACCTAAGAACGCTAAGACTTTCAAAAATTTATTCTTAGCCAGCTTCAACGCAAAGACACCAAGGAGGATATAGGCGACGACACAAAAAAGTTTCTGCGTTAACCACGGAGCAGCCGGGGTAAACGGAATAAAATGAGTAAGGAAAATAAGATAAACGCCGGATAACAACAATATCGTGTCATTGATGTGCGGAAATACCTTTAGAAAACGATTTTGATTAAGTCTGGAACTGGTAAATGACAACCAGAAACGAAGTGTCAGTAACATGACACTCAGAACCACGGTTAGTACGTGGAGGTGTTTCACAAATAAATACATTCTTTTTCTCTATTTAGCCCAAGTAGCGACCTATCGTTACTCGGTCATTCCCTGAATAGTCTTGCTCGGTAATCACGTCATGATAACCCAGCGCCTGTAATATTTCCCGCACTGACTCTGCTTGTTGATAACCATGTTCAAACATGAGCCAGCCACCCTCTTGCAAAAAATGGACTGCTTGAATGGATATCGTCCGAATATCCGCTAAGCCATTCTCGCTCGCAACAAGTGCAGAGCTTGGCTCAAAACGCACATCCCCTTCTTTTAAATGGGGATCATTTTCGTCAATATAAGGGGGGTTAGATACAATTAAAGCAAATTTCATACCTGAAGGAACAGGGATAAACCAACTTCCATGCCAGAAAATCGTGTTTTCAATACCTAATTTGGCACTATTTTGCCGCGCAAGTGTTGCCGCTTCTTCTCTTAGGTCAATACCAAACACTGATGACGAAGGTAACTCACTTGCTAGGGCAAGAGCGATAGCACCAGTACCGGTACCAAGATCAAGAATCGCTCCTGACCCCGCTTGATACTTGTCTAACGCAACCTCAACCAATCTCTCAGTGTCTGGACGCGGTATGAGAGTATAAGGCGATACTGATAAGTTTAAAGACCAAAACTCTCTCTCTCCGGTTATATAGGCAACTGGCTCTCCCTTAATCCGTCGCTCCAATAACAGCTTGAGCTGTTCATAATGAGTCAGCTCAAGTTCTTTTTCTGGCCATGTAAGTAAGTACGTTCGTGATTTTCCGAGAACATGGCAAAGAAGGACAGTCGCATCAACCGAAGGAGAGTCACTGCCACTGACACTTAACATATCAGTGGCGAGTTTGAGGGCGTCAGATAAAGTTTGTTGATTATAGGGGAACATAAAACCTTAGTTTTGCTCCGCCAGAGCCGCTAACAGATCCGCCTGATGCTCTTGAATAACAGGTTCAATTAAAGCATCAAGATCCCCTTCCATAATTTCAGAAAGACGATACAGCGTCAGGTTGATGCGATGATCAGAAACACGCCCCTGAGGATAGTTGTAAGTACGAATACGGTCACTCCGATCACCCGAACCTAGAAGGTTACGGCGAGTATCAGAAACTTCAGCCGCACGCTTCGCTTCTTCTGCCTGAGCAATACGAGCTGCCAATACAGCCATCGCTTTTGCTTTGTTCTTATGTTGTGAACGTTCATCCTGACATTCAACCACGGTACCCGTTGGTAAGTGGGTAATACGAATGGCTGAGTCGGTGGTGTTAACGTGCTGACCACCAGCACCAGATGAACGGAAAGTATCAATTTTCAGATCTGACGCTTTAATATCTGGCGCTTCAGACTCAGGAATTTCGTGCATAATAGCAACAGTACAGGCGGAGGTATGGACTCGACCTTGAGACTCAGTTGCCGGAACACGCTGAACTCGGTGACCACCGGATTCAAACTTGAGGGAACCGTATACGCCATCCCCCGTCACCTTAGCGATCATTTCTTTGAAGCCACCATGCTCAGCTTCATTTGATGACATAACTTCGATACGCCAACCTTTTCGTTCAGCATATCGGCTGTACATGCGGAATAAATCTCCCGCAAAGATACCCGCTTCATCACCGCCTGCTCCGGCACGAATTTCAAGGAAACAGTTGCGCTCATCATTTGGATCTTTAGGCAGTAAGAGAACTTGCAGTTCTTCGTTCAATGATTCTATTTTCGCTTTTGCATCACCGATCTCTTCCTGAGCCATTTCGCGCATTTCAGGATCATCTTCTTTGGCCATTTCTTCAGCAGCAACAAGATCTTCTTGTGCCTGCTGATACGCCTGAAAGCACTTAGTCACTTCTTCGAGCTGAGAATACTCTTTTGAAAGAGCTCTAAATTTGTTTTGGTCACCAATAACACCAGGATCCCCCAGCAAATGCTGAACTTCCTCATAACGCTCAACGAGCGACTCAAGTTTCGCTAAAATAGACGCTTTCATAGTCTCTTCTTAAAAAAATAATGGAATTAGGATAGGTCGTCTAAACCTAAACTTTGCCTAATGATGGCTAATTTCGCCGGTTCCCCTTGCTCGGCAGCACTTTGCAAAGCTCGTGTTGGGGCATGAATGAGTTTATTTGTTAATTTATAACTGAGTTCCTGCAACGCCTTTTCAGGAGATACGCCAGTAGATATCGAGTTCAACGCTTTTGTCAGCAAATCTTCTCGGATTGCATTAGCACTCTCACGATACTCACGAATGCTATCAACAGCCTGAAGAGCTCGCATTTTACTCATAAATGCAGCGCTTTCTTCACTGACTATCGCCTCAGCCTGGATAGCTTCGACTTTTCGCTGCTCTATGTTGTTATCAACTATAGACTGTAAATCATCAACGCTGTACAGATAGACGTCGTTTATATCACCTACCTGAGCTTCAATATCACGGGGCACGGCAATATCGACAAATAACATCGGTTGGTAACGGCGGGCTTTTATCGCACTTTCCACCATACCCTTACCAATGATAGGCAACGGACTTGCTGTCGAACTGATCACAATATCCGCCTTAGCCAAGTGTTCAGGGATCTCCTGAAGACTGATAACTTCAGCACCGAACTCTCGCGCCAGGCCCATAGCTCTCTCTCGAGTACGATTTGCCACGATCATTCTCTGACACCCATTCGACGCCAGATGCTTTGCGACCAACTCTATCGTTTCTCCAGCACCAACTAGCAGCACTGTTGAAGAATGCAAAGATTCAAAGATATGTTTTGCTAACGTACAAGCGGCATAGGCAACCGAAACAGCATGACCGCCAATATCCGTTTCGGTGCGAACTCGCTTCGCAACAGAAAATACTTTTTGAAAAAGTCGATCCAATACTGGGTCAACCGCTTCCTGATCTCGTGAGTCAGAATACGCTTGTTTAACCTGCCCTAGAATCTGTGGCTCACCTAGAACAAGAGAATCCAAACCACAGGAAACTCTCATTAAATGCCGAATAGCAGCTTGATCTTCGTGAATATAGAGGCTGGGTTTTAAATCTTTGGCTTCCACATCATGAAACGTCGACAGCCAGTCAATCACCTGAGCCTTATTGGTTTTGCGAGCATCGCAATATATTTCAGTGCGATTACAAGTAGATACAATGACACTGCCTTCAACCTCTACTTTTTGCCTAAGCTGCGTCAAAGCCTCCGGAAGTTTTTCCGGACCAAACGCGACCTTTTCGCGTAACTCTAACGACGCAGTATTATGGTTAATACCAATGGCAAGTAGGGACATTAACTAGGACAACTCTGACAGCTTTGAAACATATGGAAGAGAAATTTTACTGTATGCCCCCACAGAATAAAAGAGTTGAACGTATTTGTTTTACTTTGAGACTCTCAACAATGCTATAGTGTCGCTTCACATTTGTAGATAATCCAAGGTTTATAGTGGCATATGCGGTTTAAGTTTTTTTCCATTCTACTCCTCTCATCCATGGTATTATTCGGCTGTTCCTCAATTCAAACAGCAGATACTCCTGTTCAATGGCAACAACATAAGCAAAATCTGGAACAAATAAAAAGTTACACCTTATCCGGGCAACTTGGATACATCACCCCTATTGAAAGGCGTTCTCTAAATCTACAGATCACAAAAAAAGATGGGATAAGTGAACTGCGTCTGTCGACATTTTTAGGTCAAACGGTCATGAAGATGACCATCACACCACAAATATCGCAATTGGATTCTTACGATGGACTGCATTACGAAGCCAAGAACCCCAACGTTCTTATTGAGCAACTAACGGGGTTAGATATCCCCATCCGAGAACTGGAAAATTGGCTTATTGGCCTCCCCAATCCTACTGATGAATTTACATTTAATGAGAATCATACGTTAAGCACGATTACTAATCAGGCTCAAAAGCCTGTATGGGATGTTGAATACCGTGTGTATCAAAACGTTGAATATCAGGGCGGCATGGTTCCATTACCCTACAAGCTCACCCTAACTCATGCAAAAACCAAGCTTCACCTAGTTTTATCTAAATGGAAAATTGAATCATGATAGGAGAATGTACCCATTGGCCTTCGCCAGCAAAACTGAACCTGTTTCTTTATATAACAGGGCAGAGAGAGAATGGTTACCATGACTTACAAACACTGTTTCAGTTTCTTGATTTTGGCGACGAATTAAGTATTCAGGCACACGAGCAAGACGTTATTACGCTGACTCCTCCAATAGAAGGCGTACCTTTAGAAAGCAACCTTATCTATAAAGCCGCAGTGGCCCTAAAAGAATATACTCGTTGCACCTACGGAGCCAAGATTGAACTCGTTAAACGTCTCCCAATGGGCGGCGGTATTGGTGGTGGTTCATCTAATGCAGCAACAACATTAGTTGCCCTAAATTATCTTTGGGAGACCGGTTGTACTGATGACGAGCTGGCAGAAATAGGCTTGGAGTTAGGGGCTGATGTGCCCGTTTTTGTTCGAGGTTTTGCCGCGTTTGCCGAAGGTGTCGGAGAAAAACTCACGCAAGTGGAACCAAAGGAAAATTGGTATTTAGTCGTCCGGCCAGACGTAAGCATTTCAACAGCGGAGATTTTTTCCCATTCAGCCCTAACGAGAAATACGCCAAAAAGAAGTCTAAATACCCTATTAGATCAAAAGTACGGAAACGATTGCGAAAAAATTGTCCGTTTACTTTATCCAGAGGTTGATAAGCAACTTTCATGGCTGCTACAATACGCGCCGTCAAGATTGACCGGTACAGGTTCTTGTGTTTTCGCTGAATTTTCTAGCGCAAAAAAAGCCCAAGAAGCCTATACTATGTTGCCTGATAATGTTTCTGCCTTTGTAGCTCAAGGGCGCAATATTTCTCCACTAAAAGAAGCATTAACAGCACGTCAGTCTACCCAGACCCAAACCATTTAATACTGGACGCAAACCTGAGGTTTCCACCGTGCCTGATATGAAGCTCTTTGCTGGTAACGCCACACCTGAACTAGCCCAACGTATTGCTGACCGTCTGTATATTTCCCTTGGTGATGCAACTGTATCACGTTTCTCCGATGGAGAAGTTGCTGTACAAATCAACGAAAATGTACGTGGTAGTGATGTTTTTATTATTCAATCTACTTGTGCTCCAACAAATGACAACCTAATGGAACTGGTTGTAATGATTGATGCAATGCGTCGTGCCTCTGCGGGTCGTATTACAGCAGTTATCCCTTACTTTGGTTATGCCCGTCAAGATCGTCGTGTACGTTCTGCTCGTGTGCCAATTACAGCCAAAGTTGTCGCTGATTTTCTTTCTAACGTTGGTGTTGACCGTGTCCTTACGATTGACCTTCACGCTGAACAGATTCAAGGATTCTTCGATGTACCAGTAGATAACATCTTCGGTACACCAGTGCTTCTTGAAGATATGGTTGAGCGAGGTTTGGAAGATCCAGTGGTTGTCTCTCCTGATTTGGGTGGTGTTGTACGTGCGCGTGCAACGGCTAAAGCGCTAGGAGATATCGATATTGCGATCATCGACAAACGTCGCCCTCGCGCCAATGTAGCTGAAGTAATGAACCTAATCGGTGATGTTGAAGGCCGCGATTGCGTTATCGTTGATGACATGATCGATACTGGCGGTACACTATGTAAAGCAGCGGAAGCATTGAAAAATCGTGGTGCAAAACGCGTATTTGCTTACGCTACTCACGCCGTTTTCTCAGGTAACGCGCAAAGTAACATCAAAAACTCTGTTCTAGACCAAGTGATTATTACCGACTCAATCACTTTGCCAAAAGAAATGGAAGAAACAGGTAAAGTCACAGTATTAACACTGTCTACTATGCTGGCTGAAGCCATCCGTCGCATCAGCAACGAAGAATCTATTTCGGCGATGTTTAACCAATAAGGTTCTATCGTCTAAATATTTAAAGGCACGCTGAAATGCGTGCCTTTTTTATTTTGCAAAACAAACTGTGCCCCCATTGAAAATATTCTGTGCTATTATACGGCGCTTTTAGATTCCAGAGAGAGCCTGACCGTGAGTCAACAAATTAAACTGCTTGTTGGGCTAGCAAACCCCGGCCCTGAATATGCCAGAACTCGGCATAATGCGGGTGCATGGGTGATAGAAGAGTTAGCTCGCACAAATAATGTCATACTGAAAAATGAACCTAAGTTCTTTGGCATTACCGGACGTTTAGTAAAAGATGGGCAAGATATCCGATTACTAATACCGACAACCTTTATGAATTTATCCGGTAAAGCGATTGCCGCTATGGCAAAATTTTACCAGATAAATCCAGAGGAAATCATGGTTGCTCATGATGAACTTGATTTGCCTCCTGGGATCGCTAAATTTAAGAAAGGTGGTGGTCATGGTGGTCATAATGGCCTCAAAGATACCATCAGCAAACTGAGCAACAATAAAGAATTCTACCGCTTAAGAATCGGAATCGGTCATCCTGGTCATAAAGACAAGGTAGCAGGTTACGTACTGGGCAAAGCACCAACCTCAGAGCAAGAGCGTTTAGATGCTGCAGTGGACGAGTCAGTCCGCTGTTTAGATATATTGTTAAAAGATGGGCTGACTAAAGCACAAAATCGCTTACACACTTTTAAAGTTGAATAAGGTTTACAGACATGGGTTTTAAATGTGGCATCGTAGGTTTACCAAACGTTGGTAAATCAACTCTATTTAATGCACTTACTAAAGCAGGGATCGAAGCAGCGAACTTCCCTTTTTGTACGATTGAACCAAATACAGGGATCGTTCCAGTACCAGACACTCGTTTGGACAAGCTTGCTGCGATCGTAAACCCGGAACGTGTTTTACCTACGACAATGGAGTTTGTTGACATCGCTGGCTTAGTCGCGGGGGCTTCTAAAGGTGAAGGTCTAGGAAACAAATTCCTGGCTAATATCAGAGAAACCGATGCCATTGGTCACGTTGTTCGTTGTTTCGAAAACGAAAATATCGTCCACGTTGCAGGGAAAGTATCACCGATTGAAGATATCGAAGTTATCAATCTAGAACTTGCTCTGGCCGACTTGGATTCATGTGAACGCGCTATTCAACGCCAGGCGAAAAAAGCCAAAGGTGGTGATAAAGTTGCAAAATTTGAGCTTACCGTACTTGAAAAGTTACTCCCTGTATTAACTGAGGGTGGTTCTGTTCGTTCAATTGAATTGAGCAAAGAAGAAAAAGCAGCAATCAATTATCTGAACTTCTTAACATTGAAACCAACGATGTATATCGCAAACGTAAATGAAGACGGCTTCGAAGATAATCCGTTTTTAGACGCAGTACGTGACTATGCAGAAAAAGAAAATAACGTTGTCGTTGCAGTATGCGCAGCAATAGAATCAGAAATGTCTGAACTTGAAGACGATGAGAGAGACGAGTTCTTAGCAGATCTTGGCATCGAAGAACCAGGTCTGAACCGAGTGATTCGCTCAGGTTACGATCTTTTAACGCTGCATACGTATTTCACAGCGGGTGTAAAAGAAGTCCGTGCTTGGACTATTCCTATTGGAGCTACAGCACCACAAGCTGCAGGTAAAATTCATACGGACTTTGAGCGTGGATTTATTCGTGCTGAAGTTGTTGGCTATGAAGACTTTATTCAGTTCAACGGCGAACAAGGCGCAAAAGAAGCCGGTAAATGGCGATTGGAAGGAAAAGATTACATCGTCAAAGATGGTGATGTTGTTCATTTCCGTTTCAACGTGTAAGACGCTCTAACGAAGATTAAAAGGTCAACCTAACTGGTTGGCCTTTTTTACATTTTATACTTAGTCTATGCCCACACAGGCTTGATTTCATACTGGTTTTTGATCATAAACACACCTCTTTGTATAAAAAAAAGTCGAACAGTCGGTTTATCGGAATTTATTCAAAAAAACTGTTGACGCTCAACAGTCAGATCCGCATAATGCGCTCCGTTCTCACGATTTAGATATCGTGTAGAGTGGCTACGTAGCTCAGCTGGTTAGAGCACATCACTCATAATGATGGGGTCACAGGTTCGAATCCCGTCGTAGCCACCATTTATTTAGTTATTGCGTTGAAATAACGTGATGACAGACAATTTAAAAGCAGATAAATGTATTTGCTTTAAGCGGAAGTGGCGAAATTGGTAGACGCACCAGATTTAGGTTCTGGCGCCGCAAGGTGTGAGAGTTCAAGTCTCTCCTTCCGCACCATATTTAGATAGCATTGGCTATCACCGTAGGTCTATCGCCAAGCGGTAAGGCAGCGGCTTTTGATGCCGCCATTCCCTGGTTCGAATCCAGGTAGACCTGCCATTTTTTTGATGTTTTAGCGAAAAGCGTTGAAACCAGAGTTGAGATTGGCTATATTATCTCGCTCGAAAAATGAGGCTACGTAGCTCAGCTGGTTAGAGCACATCACTCATAATGATGGGGTCACAGGTTCGAATCCCGTCGTAGCCACCATTATACAACGTTGATAGAATACGGTTCTGTTAACTACGAATGCGGAAGTGGCGAAATTGGTAGACGCACCAGATTTAGGTTCTGGCGCCGCAAGGTGTGAGAGTTCAAGTCTCTCCTTCCGCACCATATTTAGATAGCATTAGCTATCACCGTAGGTCTATCGCCAAGCGGTAAGGCAGCGGCTTTTGATGCCGCCATTCCCTGGTTCGAATCCAGGTAGACCTGCCATTATTCTTGCCCTCTAGTAGCAATAAATACTAGAATTTATACAACGTTATTAGTAAATGCTAATAACTACGATGCGGAAGTGGCGAAATTGGTAGACGCACCAGATTTAGGTTCTGGCGCCGCAAGGTGTGAGAGTTCAAGTCTCTCCTTCCGCACCATTATTTAGATAGTTAATACTATCACTGCAGGTCTATCGCCAAGCGGTAAGGCAGCGGCTTTTGATGCCGCCATTCCCTGGTTCGAATCCAGGTAGACCTGCCATTTTACAACGTTATCGGATAAGATTCGGATAACTACGATGCGGAAGTGGCGAAATTGGTAGACGCACCAGATTTAGGTTCTGGCGCCGCAAGGTGTGAGAGTTCAAGTCTCTCCTTCCGCACCATTATTTAGATAGTTCACACTATCACTGCAGGTCTATCGCCAAGCGGTAAGGCAGCGGCTTTTGATGCCGCCATTCCCTGGTTCGAATCCAGGTAGACCTGCCATTCTTTATTTTAAAGAGTACAACGTTATTTAAGCATGCGCTTTTAATAACTACGATGCGGAAGTGGCGAAATTGGTAGACGCACCAGATTTAGGTTCTGGCGCCGCAAGGTGTGAGAGTTCAAGTCTCTCCTTCCGCACCATACTATTAAGGTAGTCATGCGAATACTATTGCAGGGCTATCGCCAAGCGGTAAGGCAACGGATTCTGATTCCGTCATCCCTGGTTCGAATCCAGGTAGCCCTGCCAAATTCATTGTTTTCTGGTAGCAATAATTATCAGACAGTTTTACAACGTTATCGGATAAGATTCGAATAACTACGATGCGGAAGTGGCGAAATTGGTAGACGCACCAGATTTAGGTTCTGGCGCCGCAAGGTGTGAGAGTTCAAGTCTCTCCTTCCGCACCATTATTTCTGAACATCAGATTGGCTACGTAGCTCAGCTGGTTAGAGCACATCACTCATAATGATGGGGTCACAGGTTCAAATCCCGTCGTAGCCACCATTATACAACGTTGATAGAATTCGATTCTGTTAACTACAAATGCGGAAGTGGCGAAATTGGTAGACGCACCAGATTTAGGTTCTGGCGCCGCAAGGTGTGAGAGTTCAAGTCTCTCCTTCCGCACCATATTAAAAACCCAGCTTAGGCTGGGTTTTCTCATTTAATACCGTAGCGAATTGACTACGATTAGATACGGCAAATTCAAACACAAAAAAATCCGGCCTAAGCCGGATTTTTCGTTCAGTCTTGTTTCTACCCAAGTAGACCCAAAGCTGCATTTGGTGCCTGTTTTGCCTGAGCCAATACAGAACTTGATGCCTGGGAAAGGATCTGGGCTTTGGTAAGCGCGGTGGTTTCCTTCGCAAAGTCGGTATCTTTGATACGGCTCTTAGATGCGTTAACGTTTTCATTGATGTTATCAAGGTTATTGATCGCATGATTGAAACGGTTTTGGAATGCACCTAATTCTGCACGATGACTGTCTACATACTTCAATGCGGAGTCAACAACTGCTACCGCTTGCTGTGCACCACCCACTGTGGTCACGTCCATATCGTCAACCGTCTCAGCATTACCAGCACTGATACCAAGTTCACCAGCAAGGCTACCGCCAAATGTTGCAGGACCATCAACTTTATTGTTATCAGTGAAAAGCTGCAGTTTACCGTCTTGGTCAACGGAAGCTTTTACCATATCAGTCTGACCGTTTATATAAGTCGCAAGCTCTTCAATATCATCTCCCGCTTTCGCGTTGATAGCAATATTTCGCTCTTGACCAAATTTATCAGTTAGAGAAATGGTAAAGTCGTTTGCACCTTCCTGAACCGTCCAATCCTTATCTTTGCCGTTTTCCGAAACATAGCTAGTGCCACCCATCATACGGTTGTCACTGCGCATATCTTTCAGATTAAGCATGACAGCTTCGCCGCTATCTGCCCCGATCTGGAATGATTTCGTAGAGAACGTACCGTTAAGTAGTTTGTTACCACCAAAAGAGGTAGTTTCGGCTACTCGGTTGAGTTCGTCATTAAGTGCGTTTACTTCTTCCTGAATCGCCACGCGTTCAGATTTTGAGTTGGAACCGTTCGCTGATTGTAGTGATAGATCTCGCATGCGTTGCAGAATACTGGTGGTTTCATTCATTGCACCTTCAGCAGTCTGAGCGATCGAGATACCATCATTAGCGTTACGAACAGCAACATCAAGACCTCGGCTTTGGACATTCAAGCGGTTGGATATTTGCAGACCCGCTGCGTCGTCCTTAGCACTATTAATTTTGTAGCCTGATGATAGACGTTCCATTGATGAATTCATTGCATTGGTTGCGCTGTTTAAATAGCGCTGTGCTGTCATCGCCGAAACGTTAGTATTAACATTAACCGCCATAGTGGTTTCTCCTATTGATTTTCCGTTATTTCGGAAATTCCGATCGGCTTCCGACGTCTCGGAAAACCATTAGTTCTCTCAAAGTTCGATCCTTTAGCGACGCAGCATAGATTTCCTTTAGAGAATTATGCGAAATATTTATTGAATCGATGAATAAAAGAGAAAAAAGTGCTTGAGAAACCAAATTCGTCAGAAATAATTAAAGATTGTTTCTATTCAGTCGAGATGATTCGGATAATTAGGAGATGGAGAAAAAGAAAAAGCCCCTTTTCCTAATCAATCAAATAACACCTTAAAAATACAATAACTTATGATAATTAAATTAGGAAAATGGCGATAAAGTGGCGACAAATCATTTTACATTACATGCATTTTTAATCTGGTTGAATAGGTTAACTACTGCATTGTTAAGCCTGATGAATAGCACTATTCGTCGCAGTTCATACTCCTTCCATTCCTCAATATTCGATGAGACATAATCGCGTTTTTTGTTATGACTGTTTTACCCTTTTTACCTGTATTTTCTTATCTTAGCTGATGAAACAAATTGAAAAAATGGTTTTGGTTGCAAAATACCTTTGAAGCCTTGCTGTGTAAGGCTCTGTACTGTTCATTACTGATCATTAAATTACTCGTCAGATCTTTCTAATTCCTCACGTAAAATATTAACATCACTGCTTATCAATCACTTAGCTGTAATCACGCGATCTTTTATGATCTTTATTTTTTCAAATAACTGAAAAAAATTTCAATTTTCGAAATTTTAAAAAGTCCGATTTCTGACAAAATCTATTCTCTAAGCCCCTTATACTGCAAGGCTTGGGCTTAAATCAGCCGTCCAGAATTTCACGACAACAAAATTGCGAAAAAAACGATCCAAAAACCTCGCAGGCGGGTGTAGAGGAGCGCGGATTACGTGGGTGAATGACTCGATAACGTGGCGCAGGATTTCTGCTTTGTAGCGTGAGGGTAAAGAAATGAATTAGGGCAGAGTTTGATAACAAAAATAAAGCGCGGCCATATGGCTGCGCTGAGTGGCTTAATTATGATTGTTATGTCTTCGTTATTGGGTCTAACCTTTCTTTCAATGACCAGCTATCTTCGCCATGACCAGTGATTGTTCCTGATTGATTTGGTGCAGATGTTAACGCTCCAGTCTCTGGGCTGGTATGTGTATGGGCAGCTAATGTATCAGATAGTTCTTTTACCACTCTCATCAGTTCGGAAAGTAGAATGAGTACATTCTCCTGATAAGACCCCAGCCATGTTTCAGGTGCTTGCAACCACTGAAAGTCTCCGGTGATGCTGCGGCGATGTTTGCCAATAACCTCAATCATTTCCCCAGCTGTGGCTATGTGCATATTACCCAAACTACCTAGTTCTATATTATCACCGGCAAGCAGCTCAATCGCTCCTAATGCTTCAATGAGCTTTTTGCCTACGATGTTCTCAATGCTATGCTCCATGATATCAAGCTGATGAGAACCGAAACTCCCCTGGTACTGATAAGCTTCATCACTGCGTTTAAACGATTTAAGCGTATGAGTCTGGTCGGTTTGTTCTGTGATGTTTCCCGCTGCATCGATTCGATGACTCACTTCTTCACGTTGCTGTTGCAGAAGTTCGCCTGGCTCAATTGATGGGAGCGGATATTCACGGCCATAAATACCACGGATAACCGGCCTGTCACTTCGACCGTATGCGAATGCGATTTCTACCATTGTTCCTTCCAGTGGATACGCCATATTTCCGGCTTCATGACCACTTACATTCACTGGTAACGGAATTGAACGATAAACCGGGATTGACGTATTTGGTTCTAAATTTTCATTTAGTATCTGAACATCAACTGCATAACGTGGGCGAAATGGTTCGTTTTTATCTCCCACACTGGCGCAATCGCGAACGGCTTCCACGCGACCAAACATAGGTAAGTGATAACCGGCGGTCAGTTCAGGAAAATACCGATATATTTCCTGTTTCTTTGCTTCTGTCTCACTACTTGTCGGTTTCCAGTACGCGGTCATTTCTTCATTGATTAAATCAACGCGGGTAATTCGGTGACCGTTTAATTCTCGCCCAGGCCTAAGCATCGGGAACGGCACGAAAGAAACACTATTGGCTGTTTGTCGTGATGTGAATTCATCGGCAATTGTCATTGGCTTTTGATAGAACATCGAATCTTCAAATGCACCAATAAAGACCCGTTGGTCATCGGCCTGAAACCAGATAGCGTCATTAATTTGAAATGCTTTCGCCAGTTTATCCAAACACTGGTATCCGTTGCCATGATGAACAAAATTCGGAATAGCCGTCTGCATATAGGCTTTATCCGGATAATAGAATTCTAATCCGGTTAATGTTTCAAGCTGATTGAGAATTTCGATAGCGGTCGGATGTTCAATACTGATCGGCCAGCTCTGGCTCAATATTCCTGAATTCTCTTTGACGGTGATTTTATAGAACCCATTTTGCGCAGGCTGAACCTTATCGATATACCCTTCGAAATAGATATACAAATCGGGTTCATAGCCAATATCTAAACGAACTAAATCCAGTCGTTGCGGTTCTTCATTCGCTTCAATTACAAAAATGGCCTTTCCACCTAATGATAGTTTCAGGCTTAGCATGGCACTTGAAAGATGAACTTCTTCATTGCTGATATAAAGGCGTTTGGTCAATTTCATTGAGTCGCCTCCTGATTGGCTTGAAGTGCTGCTTTTAATCTAGTGTTTTGTGTTTGCTCCGCTTTGGTTTGTTCGTTTTTACGGGTTTCTTTCTGTTCAGCAACACTGTGGTGTTCTTTGAGTCTGAATGTCACCATCCACGCCATGATGTTTGTTTGTTGCTCTGCAGAAAATCGGCCTGAGAATTTCACCTGGCGAATTTTAAACGCATTAGCCATTTCATTCACAACACGATAAATAGTCCGGTCCCCGTTTTCGTCCTTGGCCGAACTCATCTTTTCAAGATCAGCAAGTTGGCTGATATCCTTAAACGAAATCAAACCGGATACTGAAAGAACAGAGGCTTTTTCCCCCTGTTCGGCATCGTCGGTATTGGATGTTTGGCCGGACATGTCCTGAGTTTTGAACTCTCTTTCAAAGTTCACAACCAAATTTTTAATTGAGAATGTTTGTCCATTTAGGGCGAACATAGTAATTCCTCCCAGAACGTCAGTGGTGATTCACTCAATATCAGGCTGGCAATGGTAAACGGGTGAGATGTTGGCGCACTGCTTTTGCTAAGTGTGGTTGCTAAACTTTCCGCATTACCATTTAACGACATTGACCAAACCGCCCCATGCAGGTTTTTCAGTGCTGCAATCTGCTGAGTTGTCGTTGTCACATATTGGCCGCGCTTGCTGGCTAATGCGCCTAATTTGCTGATCACGTTTTGCTGATCACTGGCGAGTGATTCGAGTGTGGCAATCTGCGCACCCTGCCATTGAAGATATTCACCTAACGGATTGAAATTCAAATCACTACCCGGTTTAAAGCGAGGTTGTTTTATTGATGCAGGTTGATAGCGTTTTGTGGTTTCTATTCCGGCTAAGGATGTTGAATATCTCGCAGCCATGCACCAATCTGGCAATGTGAACACTTGCGTTAATTGGTTTAGGTTCGTTGCGAAGTCTTCGATTTTGGATGCACTGAGCATTATCGCAATACAATATTGTGATGTGACAGGGCGATATTTGTCGGCTTTATCTCTGAGCTTTTGCACCAGTTTGTCGATCGCGGTTTTAGCATCCAAATAATTACCCGCTTTGGTCTTGGTCCCCACTTCAAATTGATATGGTGAAACTGTCATAACCGTACCCGATGACAGCAGACTAGTTAACTCAGAACGTAACGATAATAACCCAGCAGCTTCACTGCTTAGTGGATGTTGGCTATATCCAGCGTAACCGGACAATTCAGCCAGCGTATTACTGGCTGAATTCATTGTTGAACTGACAGAGTTCAGGACTGTAGCTGATTGGGTTTCTAGTGATTGAGCTGAATCAGGCCAGTTAAGTGATGCTTGTGACCACATAATTAAACCTTAATTGGCCAAGGATTATCAGACTGAACCAGCTCTCTTGCCTCTATCGCCTGAGCTTCTAAAGACTCTGCTTCTGAAATCGATTCACTAGTTCCAATCAATCTTTTTATTTGAGCCTCTTCTAGTAGAGGGCTGACTGTTTTTACGTAGGCTGCGCGTCTTTTAGCGTCAATAACGCTGTAGTTGTATTCATATTGGGTTGTTACATTGGTTACCCAACCTGTTCCATTAACCCATTCATCAAACTGAGTAGATGGCTTATTTAGTGTATATTCATCACCAACGACAGATGCATCATCAAATTCTTTTGATTCTAACGTTTCTTTATTGTAGGCAGTTACGGGGACAGGAATTACCTCAATTAACCATGAATCATTTTCTTTATCATAACGGCACTGTTGAATATCAGAATTGTATTCTGGTAATGCCGTCCAAGTAGCAAACTGAGGAAGAACGCAGTCTTGATACCCTTGGTCAGGGAAGACTTTACTCGTACCAGTGAATAAACATGTCTTAAAGGAATAATGGTAGGCTATTTTCATTATTTCCATCCTCTGTGAATTTTATAAGAAAGATTACCTGTCATCGGACGGTTTACATCAGCAACCGGCACGGTACGAGAAGCATCTATATTAACACTCAGAACCACATCATTACTGCCGGTTTCTTGCCCCAAAATATCATTCAATAATTGACTTTCAATTGATTGTCCCATAACTCCTGAACCAGATTCGGCGGAGGAATTGTAAGGTGAATGGAAACCACTAGTAGAACCAGTAATGTTTCGAATCGCATCACCTAACGTCGAACCGTGAATATCACCAGGACCTGTACCATGGATATAATGACCTAAATGAAAGTTGGGTAGTGTAAACGTTGTTGAGCCATCACCTTCACCAAAGTACATAGCGTAAGTCTCAGGGTCTGCGTCCTTCGTTGCTTGATCTATGGTTAGCTCTGTTGATTGCGCATAAGCCCATAGAATAGCGTCCGTCGTTCTGGAATATTCGCCGCCTTTAAGATCAAGAAAACCGTCAACGCTCCCTTCCATATGAAAGGGTAGAATCCAACCAACCATATTTTGTAAAAGTGCGTACTGAGGATGAGGATTGTCATCTGCAATGTGAGCATCCAAACCACCTTTGACTCTCACATCAGTCACTGTCCCATCAGCCGAAATATCAGCAATTTTCGCCACATAGTGCTGTTGGTTGCTTTCATCAACGTAGTCTGAAAGAGCGGTTTCGGATGTAACCACTGAAACCAGATTCGACCACACTGATAACACGGTACCTTCGCGAACGACGTCGAGATAAAGTGATGTCGGCAAAGTTGATAAGGTTTGAATCACATCGTTTTCAAGCACTGCACGTAATCCACCGACATAGGCGATACCTGCCGTTATTTTGAATTTGGTTGGGTCGGCTTGTTGAATCACATCATAACCACTGATAAATGCGGTATGACCGTAATAATCCAACCATGCTAGACGAATATCTTCTTCAATACCTAAAAGTCGGGCCTGATAATCTATCTGCCAGGTGGCTGCATCTACGGTAATACCTGCGATTTGTGCGGCTCCGGTGTATTGCTGCACCAGTGATTTGGTGCTTGCCATTCCGGCTTCTTTGGTTTCGTCGGCTTTATACACGACCATACCGCAGGAATTGGCGGTGTTTTTATCACGCAGATAAATGGCGTTGAATGTAAACTCTGCCACACTGCCCGGAATTACCACGGAATAGACTAAAGCGTTATCGCCCAGCTTGCCGACCTGATCAATATCCTGCTGATGAACCCAGTGGGTGACATCAGGTAAACCACTATTGCGGTCGATGTCTGTTGCTAAATCCAAATCCGGCAGATAAGCGAAAATCATTTCATTCATTTCCGGAGCCTGTCCGACACTGATTTTATTCTGCAGGTACTTCTCAAATTCTATTGGAATGGCCGTCAGGCTCATGAGTTACCCCCTAATGTGGCAATAAAGAGTTGTTGCTGATGTTCAAACGGATTCGCTGTATTTTTTATTTCTACTTCTTCTACGGATTTCGCTCTGAACATCATGAAATTATGACTAAATTCACCGTGATACAGATTCAGTTCACTAGGATAAGACACTTGAAAACGATAGCGACGACAGGTCAGCCCGTACTGTTCAATCAGGGTCTGGATCAGCTTGGAATTGTTGGACAGTTCTCCATCGGTTAGTTCAATGGTACAAACATCCCACTCAATGGCACTTTCACGTTCTTTAAACGCGACAATGCCAACGCCAAGACGTTCAAAAATGCGTTTAAAGCCGATCACACTGCCTGCATCTTTGGCATTGACGGCGGCATATTTCACCCGCTTACGAAACAGGCTTAATGGTTCACCGTCGAAACGTTCAATATCCCGGTCCCATGCCAATAGCTTTAGAACAGATTCACTACAGGTCAGGGCATCCATCTGGTTGATTGGGAAAAGTAGCCAGTTACGCACTTTCTGCATGAATGCGAAGACGCCAGTCGAGACAAAATACGGCTCTTTTATTTCTTCCGAGGTGGTTTTACCATCCTGCCACCATGGCGTCTCGGTTTGTTCAACCTCTGGAATATCACTCATCGGTCAGTTCCTCCACCGTCAAACTGTCCAAACGTGGTTGTTCTAATGCGCTGACTATGTCCTGTTGAATTACTCCATCGACCGTAAATTTGAGCGATTCGACTGAATCCATATTGGTATGAATTTCTGTTGCCATTTGGGACAAGCTGAATCGGCTGTTTGGTTTCGCTCTGGTCATTTCTGAATAGGCTTCTGTTTCGCGAAACGCTGCTCTAATGCGGTCTTCCACTTCAGTCAATGCACTGGTTTTTTGTTCATCGGTCAAGTTAGACGTCAACACCACCTGTGCGGCAACGGTTTGCAAGCTATCAGGAATCGCAAGGCAGGTAAGAACGTCGCCATGGCCGTGATGGCCGTCGTCCATAATGTAGGTATTCAGACTGTCGATAACACTTTGCGGCGTGGCCCCGACTTCCATCAGAATGTATGCGTTGGCCGTTCCTGGTGTTATGTGTCCGGTGTTTTCAAAAAAGATATTGTCACTGCGAATACCTGCCACACTGGCGATAATTGAACGATAGGCATCATCAATATGCCATTCGCCTGAACTGGTGAATGCGTTTTGCAGTCTGAGCGCCAGTTCTTCGTCTGTTTCTTCATTGGCTCCTGACGTGGTTATCCAATCCGGTTGGTTTACCACACTGGCAATTCCTGAAACGGCTTCGGGCAAAATATTGAAATAGCCTGACGGCAGGTTATAAGCAGCCCCGGCTTCCTCAGCAACTACGGGAACATCCATCGTTTCGATACCGGATGGAATGACCGTTTCTGCAGATACCAACACTTTATAAATTACATCATCAATCGGCAGAGTCTGAATGACCGTTCCTTCCGCAATAGTCACTTCATCATCAATGTTGGTTTTGGTGAATGCGATCACTCCTTCGGTGTTCACTGCCCCTTTCACTTCAACGTTTAGTTCCCATGCTTTTAGTTCTAACGCCCAGCGTTCTGCTGTGGCGACGAACATATTTGGCAACACAGAACCTGCGAGTAATGTGCGAATTAACCAGATTACCGGAGTAATCACGGCGGCTTTCACCCAGCGCCAGAACGGGGACATAGATGAATCGTTTGATAAGGTACTGCCGGAATCAGATACACTGGTTTTTAGTTCGGTTTCCATTTCATCAGCGGTAACCGGCACGCCAGAATCTGACAGAATGGAAAGAAAGTCGGCGGTTGGTCGTTTGCTCATGCGGTTACCTCAACGCTAATATCACTGTATTCATAGGCTTCTGCGGTTAACTGAACTTGTCCTGCACTGAGTTCTTCTGCGCTGGCTGTTCCCGGAATAATTCGGCTGTCCTGCTCTGCGATTTGTTCAATCTGAATCAAAATGTCGGCTCGGGTGATTGGGTTACGTTCTGCAGATAACGCTCGTGCATAGCCGGATTCCATGATCGCGTGTTTAATATCCTGAGCAATGCTATAAGCATCACTGCAGGTTGTTGGTTGTTGGCCTGCGTCGATGTCCCATGCACCATCGACTACTTTGATGTCTATGTATTGTTTATCCGGCATTGAGATCTTCCCACTCTGTTAATTGGTCAGGCGTGAATCCGTTTTTAGTGGTGATATACACATCACCGAACTGACTGACTTTGTGCGAGCTCTGAGACTGAGAACGAGTCATGTTATTTACGATATTTGGTGCTAATTGTGGTTGTGTCCCTGCTTGCTTGTATCCAATTACAGATGTGTCTTCACTTACCTGTGATGGAATTTGAGCGACGTTTCTAATTCCGGCCGGAAGATTTGCCCCTGTTGTGGCCGTTTTGGCCGCGTTGGTTTCTGGCATGCCAGGCATATCACCGGCACGCCATTCGATATCAACACCGGGGATCATATTAAGTTTGTCGATAACCCAATCGATGGTTTTGCTCAACATTTTAAACACGGCCAAATCACCGAAAGAGGCTTTTAGTTCGTCCCAGTAATTGATTGCGAGAGCGATTCCTGCACCAAGAGCAAGAAACACCCAACCAATAGGATTCGTTAGTAAAGCCAACCCAAGTTTCAAAAAGCCTTTGGTTAAGCCTAACGTGACAACTTTAACCGCAGTCAAAACCCCTTTTAATATGGTTAATGTTACAGACCATCCAGCCGACATCATTCGAGCCATCCCCATAATTAAAGATAGCGACGCAACTACTCCACCAAGAGAAACAGCAACAATAACCAGTCCACTCATGACTTGAGTAAGAAGGGGAAACTGATCCGTCATTTCTGTTAGCCATGTCATACCATCGGCGATAGAACCGACAACGGAATTAATGGCTGGAAGAATGGCACCGAACGCGGCGGCACGAATAGCAAACCAACTCGCTTCGAGGCGTTCCCATTGGTCGGTCATGGCTGAGGCCATTTGTTCGGCTTTTGACATATCCTGAACTTTGGCTAACTCATCAATGTTTTTAGTTAACTGGGCCGTTTTTGGTAACAGGTTCTGAATTAGTTTTACAGCTTCTTCAGAGCCAAAAGCGTCTTTTAATACCGCGTATTGCTTCGCCTCGCCTAAGTTCCCGATTTTACCGTCTAACTTAGTTAAGATATCGACCATAGGAAGTAGCCGACCTTCACTATCAGTAAAGCTTAAACCTAGCTTTTTCTGAGCTGTCACGGCTCCACCTAAAAATGCGGTATATTTTGTTGCTGCTTCACTTCCACCCATTGTTGCCTGTAGTGTGCCTAAAACTGCCATTTGCTCAGATACATCGGCACCCATTGCCGTAGCAGATGATCCAAGGGTACTGAATGCCTGAGACATCTTTGAACCATCAGTTTTAAACATTTGCACGGCAGTTGCAGTCATCCCCGTGATTCTTTCAACCCACTCTGCTTTTCCCATTTTTTGAGCATCGTTTTCAAAAATCCCGTACATGGTGCCCATGTAACTGGTAATTGTCGTGGTATCGGCTTTGGTGGCGGCAGCGAGTACACCTGATGCTTTGGTGAACTGTGATAGTTCGTCGCCGTTAAGACCTGCGATTGCTGACTGTATATCGTAAGATGCTGCCACAAAGTCAGTGGCAGATTTACCGTATTCTGAAGAAAACTCTAATGCGGTTTGAGACAGGGTCTTTAATGCATCATCCGTTACACCGAGTGATTTCACCTCACCCAATTTGCGGTCCATCTCAATAGCCGGCATTAATGCGTTTTGGATAGCAAAACCAGTCGCCACTAGTCCGGCACCACCTGTAACCATATCACGCATACCCTGTTTAGAGTTTTGCATGGTTTGATCAAGCTGTTGGGTGATGCCTCTTAGCGGTTTAGTCACCTGGTCTATCAGGCCGATCTGCATTAATAGCTTTTCATTCATTTACTAAACAATCCTGCTATGGCGGATTTAACGGCGATTTCCATACGTTCCTTTTCGTGCTTATCGAGCCAGATTGCTCGAGCTAAGTTCTGCGGGTCATCGTCTTCATATGGGAAATAATGACGGCGCAGGGTTAACGCTTGTTCCAGTCCGTTGGATTCAATGCGTTCAACCCGCGTATTTAGTTTTTTAGCGTAACTTTAATCCCGCCTTTTGAGGCTTTAGTTACTTCACCAAACACATCCATGATCAAGCCAGGTACGGTATTCATCAGCTCATTCAATGCCTGTTTTTGTTCTGGTTCAACCGTGCGGTTTAAATAGGTTCGCGCTGGTTCGATTTTGTTATCTGGCATCAGGTCATTGGTGTAGTTGTTGTAATCGTTCACCGTTGGCGTGAAGGAAAAATCCGTTTCACCGATGGAAACAACTACTGGTTTGGATGTGAATGCTGCTTTCGTCATTACTTTTCTCTCTCTGGTTGTTCGCGCTCTGCACGCCAATTTAGATAATCTTCAATTTGTTGATTGCACTCGGTGAGTGCGTGTTTTAATTTCGGTATGTCATTGCTGACGACTTCCGGCCACGTTCCTACTATTTGCGGTTTGTGGCACGGCACTAATAATCCGGCAGGTGGTAACAGGGTGATCACCTGCGTTGCAGTGGTATCAGTACGGCTCGCGCAGGCGCTGAGTAACATCACCAGGAATAACGCACTG
Organism: Vibrio viridaestus; assembly: GCF_003856525.1. Lineage (GTDB taxonomy): Bacteria > Pseudomonadota > Gammaproteobacteria > Enterobacterales > Vibrionaceae > Vibrio > Vibrio viridaestus. Next base: position 333,914 of record NZ_RJVQ01000002.1, on the reverse strand, counting down.
AATCGTTGATAACCTCGCTTTGAGTTCGTCAATTTCAGTATTAAGCGTTTGTTCATGTTCTATCTGCTCCCGCTGCCGTTTCACCAACAGTTCATTGTTTGCCTGTGCATCACTTTTCAACGTTTCGATGGTGATTAAGTTGCTTTGGTTATCTGCCTGAGCCTGTTGTAAATCGTCTTGCAGTGATAACCGTTTGGTTTTACTGATATCCAGACTTAGCCACAACACAACAATCACAACGACTAATCCGGCTAGTCCAGCCCACTTAATCCACTTCCATGCAGCGATCATATTCTTTCCCCCGCCGTTCGATCAGTCCGGGTAATTTCTTTCCACCGCCATACACCCAACGGGGAAGCTCTGCGCAGGCTTTGGGATAATCTCCGGCAATAGTGAGCCTATATATCTGCGTCATACTGTGATTGGGATTGCGCCTGAATCTGGCGCATCCGGTGTTAAATACAAATGACGTGAGCGCATCGAACTGGCCTTGTGTCATGGTTTTACCTGATGCTTGTTCGGCATCTTCAACACACAATTCAGCGTGATGAATATTCACAGCCCAATCTTTTGCTATTTGCTCTAATGGAACGGGTTCGTCAGGCACATCGTGGGTATTCCCAATCCCATTGGTGGGCTTTCCTGCCGGGCAGGTATATGGGGAACGGCGACACCCTTCTGCGTTGCCGATCATTTCAAGCGCCTGTTCACTGACTCTGAGTTCTGTGATGGTTTGGCCGTCAATCACGACCTGACCGACAGATGAATCCAGAGAGGCAACACCTCCAGTCACGATACCGATCACGGCAATGACCGAACAAATAACCTTATTACGGATTTTCATTACGAAAGACTCCTTGCTCTTTGGCGATGCTCTGCATCTTTCTTTTGTGCCATAAGTTGATCAGTACAGTGATAAGTCCCAGCGCCATGGATGAGATGAAATACCATTGCTCAAGGCTAAAAGTACCGAATAACATCCCTACGGCTGAGATCACGTAAGCCAGATAGTTAGTAAATTTTTCAGATAGCTCATGCATAATTACTCTCTTTCACTCTGACAGGTGACACAATACTGGCAGCCCGGCGCAGCTTCGCGCCGCGCCTGCGGGATTTCATCACCACATTCCAGACAATGTTTTTCGCTGGGACGGTTGGAACGAACCCTTGATTGTTGTCGTTCCAGTGCCATTTTCTGGAATTTGGCCTCCGTTGCATTTGCATCATCAATAATGTCCATGCAGTTCCTTATGCGTTAATCAGGCCGCGGGTATCGTCGGTAGACAGATACGGCACGCCATTGATATTGACGAACAAAGGACTGGTGACGAACCCTTTCAGTTTGCGGGTGCTTTTATCTGCACTTTCAGGGTCAACACTGAGTAAGTCAGAAATCAGCAGCTTGACACCAAACAACTGGATTTTGTCTTCGTCTTCGCCATTGTTGGCGTAGAACATGATGTCATCTGGTTCAATACCGCGATAACTTCCGGCACTTTTGGCAGCAGCGTGAACTTTCTGAAACTGTTTTAAGTCGAGTTCCAGCTCTACATCACAACTCACTTTTCCATCGGTGTAACCATCGGTGACACCACGGGTAAAGGCGGCTTCTGATTCATCGTTGATGGTCGCGGTGGCACTTTTTACATGGACATATTCACCAAACAGGGTCGTATCAAAGCTGCGACCAGAAAAACGTGCTGTCATTATTCTTCTCCTTGTTTGATGTAGATGGCGATAGTGATTTTGACCGGGCATTCATACGGCTGAACCGCCAGATAAATTTCCACTTCTTCACTGGTAACCCATTTAATTTGGATGTCGTCATCTTCCGGTGGGTAGATTTCACCAGGGATGCCCGTTCTTGCCATAGTGCGCAGGTCTTTCGTGAAATAAAGTTTTGCTCTGGCTTCACTTTGTGGGGTTGAGTTCAGCGTTCGATCAGCAATACGGGCAAGGGCACGAATCCGCACTTTACGCGCTGCTTTCATGGCGACACGGATATGACGAATGTCTTGGAAATCGCCGCCTGCCACATCTAGCGTGCGTCCGGTAGTCCAGTATTGACCTGCATAATCTGGGTACCACATCGGGCAAGCGATACGGTTTGATTCCAGTGTTTTTAATGTGGCTAGTTGCAGCGATTTACCGTCTTTATCCGTCAGAAAATCAGTACTGCCTACCACACTGCCTGTTTTCACTCGTGCTGGAGAATCGGCAATGGAAGCATCAACCTGATTTGCAAGTCGACCACAGTATTTACCTAGTGTCGAACCATCAGCATGAACACGGGGAACAACGGTGATGTATTCGCTTGCGACATCTTTCGGGATTGCGACAGTCGCGGCTAACCATTCGGCCCAAGTTTTGCCTGTATCGGCGTTGTTGTCGATTTCTGGCAAGCAGCAAATTACGAAGGTTTCACGGGCTAATTTGTTTTTCAGCTCGGTTCTTACGGTAATTGCGTTTTCCAGTAAGGTTTTATCAGTTGCAGGGAAGTCGAGAACGGTAGCTTCAAAGCTGGATGTCTCATTGGCCAACATGACTGCATCCTGCCAGTTATCGGCTTCGTCTAAGATCATGACCCCTGCAGTCCATTCACTACCACCGTTTAGCTGCGCTGCTGTCACGGTTGTAAGCAATGATTCGCCTGCATCTTCTAGCGCATCATCTAAATCACTCGACGAGTCAACGACAATCAGATTGCGGGTTGTGCCTTCAACGGTTCCGTAACCAACGAACAGGAAGTGGTATTCCACGCCCGCGATAGGACCGTTCATCAGGTTTTGTATTTTTATAATAACGGTTGGCCATGCCATGTTATTTACTCCTGTTTCGTTTTAGTTCACGTTTGATAATCATTGCCGTTCGTTTTGGACTAATGCCTATCAACCGTCGTTCAGGAACTTCTATATCCCAGCGCTCAGCAGGATCTCGTTCTCTTAATTTACGAATTTGATAACTTGCCTTACCCATTGTGAGATTTTGGGTAATCCACTTAATTGTCGGCTTCTTACCTCTTTTACCTTTTTTGCTACCTTTCTCCGGAGGCATTCGATAACCAAGTTCACGGAGTAATTTGGCTTGTATTCGTGTTGCCGGATCATTTTTGTTATGTGCTGTGCCGTCTTTTTTCTTTTTTTTGTTTTCTATTAATTTGGCTCTTACACTGCTTTGCTGTTTGACTCCGTAGTGATGGCGGTAAGCAACAAAGCTTGAAAAACCCAACCAACCGACAACAATTTCACGATTGTTATTTTGTTGTTTGTATTTAACTTTTCGCTGCAAGCCTTTCATCATCTTGGCTTTGCCGCGCTTACGTCTTTTCCAGTGTTTACCTTCTGGGGTCTGTTGAGCCCGTATATCTCGCTTTGTCTTCTTTGTTTGATATTTACCTATAGAGGTCAGAATCCGCTTTCTCTGCTGAGTATTTAATTTCAATAAATCTAATGTTTCCCTGACTCTCAGCAGGCTATTATCATCAGCAGTTATCGCTATCATTTTCTAACCACATCACGCAGTTTTTCAGCTACCCAGATTTCATATCCTTCAATGCTCCATTGCTGACCACGCCAGTAAATAGGGCCGTTTTCGTCGGCAATGACACGAACCGGTTCTTCAAAATCAACAGTGATGATCACTTCTGCACTGCGTTCATCTTCCATGACCACGTCCACTTCTGGATCCGATAATGGTGCGCCATCATCGCGTTCTGTGTCGTTGTCCATTAACCAGGCACCAACATTGCAAAACAGAACTGCCGGGCTGTAATCACGAAACGGGAAACGGTCAAAGTAAAACTCGGCCTGATAACGCATCAAAAGCAGGTCCATACCCTGCCCCATATGGCGGCTGTTCAGTGATAGTGAGATATCACTCATTTCGCATTGCATGTGTTTGGCTATCTGTTCACCAACACATTTATCGATGAAAGATTTCAGGTCTCTGAGTTTGTATCCGGCTTCGTATTGGGTTGTCATATCAGGTCTACACTCGCTCGTTGTTTGCCTAACATGTGGCGAATGATTCTGCTACTTTCGGCCAGTAGTTCGTTTTTCAATTCGAGGCTGCGCTCTGCCAGGTGATCACCTTCTTTGCGTTGGCTGACTGTGGCAAAGTCTGGCAGTAAATCGGCTTTGGCTCTGGCGAATACGGCTGATTCGTACTGAATCACCAGACGGTTCTTTTCACCGACTTTTGGATATACGTCAGCATCTGCCGCTTTTAGTGTGCCTTCTGACAAATAGGCTGTTTTTAGCAGCTCCAGCTCTAAGTTGACCGATGCCATCGCATTGGAAACGGCATAGGCGATGCGGTCGTCATCTTGGGCGGCAGGCGTTCCGCGACGGCGTTCGAATACTCCGGCATCAATGTCCGGCCAAAATCCGTCATTGGTGATTAGTGTGCTTTGATATCCGTCACTGGCTCCGGTAAACATCCTGCAGTCCTCTTTGATAAGTGCGCTCTAGCCACTGGGTCGACGGTTTACAATGAACCACGCAGGTTATTGCAACCTCGCCAGCCGAGCGCGGCGGCGTAGGAGTCTTATAAATTTTTGCCTTCGGTTAAGGCGTTTATTCTCATGCGAACCCGGTCAATCTGGGTTTTCACGCCCACTTTTGAGTTCTTTTCATGCGCGGTTAATAGCAAGGCTTCCGCGTTCTGTAGCTTTTCAAGATCACCGACCTGACTTGGTTGCGGGTCGCCTTTTTCATTCATAAGCAGGCGATACCCCGCGAACTTGTACCATTTGGCTTCCAGTTTTTCCGGCAGTACCCACGGGCCATCAATCAGCTTGAATACTTTCGAGAAATACGGCTCAACAGACTGGCCGTTTACCTGCTGACGTTCGGACCATTCCAGTACCATGTCAGCGCAGAATGTCGGCCAGTTACGTTTGAAGCTTTCCGGTGTTGGCAAATCGAATTCAATCGCTTTTAAGCACCAGTCAATTGCCACGTCTAGTTCGTCGATATCGAACAACCAGATCACCATGTCGGTGAAGATAGGATTCTGGTAGCCCTTACCTTCTTCGAGGTACTTTTCAACGACAGGGCGATATTTTGGAATTAATACGTCACGTTTGTGATTAATTTTTTCCGCAATCTGAACCAAGTCTTTCAGGGCTTTTTTGTCGTTTTCAAACTCAATCAACTGAATGTGTAAGCTGTCTGAGCTGACAATGACCTGGTGTTCCACTGACTGGCTTTGTTGCTGTTTTAGCAGCTTTTGTCGTTGTCTTTGTAAAGGGCTAACCATGATTGTCTCCTACTGATTACGCTGCGGCAGGTTCAGCGATAGCGACCGCTTCAATTGCTGCGAACTTGTTCATGTTACCGACGGCATAACCTTCCATTCGGATGTGGTTGTTTTCGAAACGCAGTGTGTCTTCATTATTTTTCTGACGACGCCACTGAGTTCCTTGCTGTGTTAGTACCTGCAGGTTTTTCGCATTGGTGACCCAAAGCTGATTAGCTGGGAAAAACGGCGGTATATATGCTTGTTTGCCTGCAATGGTTTTCGCCAGTGACTGTGCTGCTTTGTGTTCTGTTGGCACTGTTGCAGCTTCCAGCAAGCGGTGTTGTTCTGCTGCGACCAGATTGGAACCAACCAGTACAATCAAATCCGGATCATTACGATGCTCAGGTGCAATCGTGGTATTAATCAGGTCTTGGGTTAATGAGTCCAGGTTCTTGTATGAACCTTCAGTTGCGCCCGTTGAATCAAGCGTTGCAGTAGCCAATACCTGAGCGGCTTTTTTCTCTTTAACAATGGTCAACCAACCTTTGTTAACATCCTGACCTAATGGGTAAGTCGCTGGGTCAGTTGTAGTTGCAATGGATGTACCATTGAAACCAATACGAAGAATATCCAGTGCAAACCGACGTGAAATGGCACTTTGCATCATCTTCAGCCATTCACCTTTGCCACCCGAATTAGCCCACTGAGTCATCATTTCCCAGGTTATATGAGCACCAGAATCTGTTTTTGTTAGCTCGTAGGTGTTACCACTTTGGCCAACAGGGACACTGAAACGCTCAGCAGCGCGACCAGTAGAAAGACCGTCGTCACCAACATCGACCACCTGACCTTTAATTTGTTGAACAGGCAGCATGGAAATCATGCCAAGGAATGCATCCGACTGCATGATCGCCTGACGTAGTTTTGTCTCCATTGGTGCAGTAATGGCAAACATTGTTTGACCTTGTCCCGCACCTGCTGCTTCTAGCGTTGCAAGACTAAATTCCATCAAATAGCGAGTTGAAACTGCATTTAACATTAAAAGAGCTCCTTGCTTGAGAATTTATCAGATGCGCCAGTTTCAGCAGGGCGTTGGTCCGGTGCTTCCTGAGTCAATTTAGTAAACTTGTTTTCAAGCTCACCTTGTTTGTCAGAAATACCTTTTAACTGTTCTGTTAACTGGCTGAATTGTTCTGACGTTAAACCTGAGGTTTTCTCGCCAGAGGTGTCATTTTTCGGCGTTTCTTCGCCTTCTACTTCTGGTTTTTGCTGGGTAGAGAAAGTATTAAATTGCTCTTCCAGCGCACCTTGTTTGGTGCTGATAGCGGAAATACCGTCCATCACTTGTTTGAACTGCTCTTGGTTCATGGGTTCTTCGTCCTCTGGCTGAGAATCATCGGTGTGTTCTGGCTGTTCGCCAGATGAAAAGAATGCCTTGCATACGGAAAAGAATCGGTCGGAACGGGTGAAGCACTGGGAAAAATCAATTTCTTCTAATGCATCAGATTCGATTGTTGTTTCTTCACCATCGCGGCGGGAAAACTTCAATTGAGTGGTACCTGTTGATGCTGGGGAGTCAGTCACAGCGAGGCCCATCAGGTAACACTTACCTTCACCTTTATAATCCGGGTTTGGTTCAATGGAAGTAAACAATTTCTGCATTTCTTTGTTAGCATCTAACAGCAATTGGTTTGCTGTTAATTTGGCATATAAACGGAGTTTGCCGTCTTTTTCTTCGGCTTTTAGTTCTTCAACTATGCCCCAGTTTTTACCTTCGAATGATGTCCATACACTGCGATAGTGTTCCGGCCAGATCAATGCTGTGTATTCTTCTTTGGAATACAACGCGGCCATATCGTTAATCCACGTTTTGGTAATTTTGCGACCATCGACAGTATTACCTGCTGTAGCTACGATGACCCAATCACTGGTTTTTGGCATGGTTGAACACTCTTAATAAAACGGTTTCTGTCGATATTCGCCAACCATACCCGCTTAATTTTCCCCTTTCAGCCTGTTTTGTTCGGGTCAATTCGGATATGGCAAAAAACGGAATTTTGCGGAATTTTTCTAAGGGAATCAGTGCTTATATCCGCTTAACATGCAGACATGGCATACTCTCCCGAAATACGACAAGCCGCCCGTGCGCTTTATTTAAAGGCATGGACGCCACGCGAAATTGCAGACGAGCTGAATCTGAACAGTGACCGGATTATTTATTACTGGGCTGATAGATTCGGCTGGCGTGATATGTTGCGTGAACAAACGATCGATGAAGCTATCTCGAATCGTATCCAGACTTTGCTTGAGATTGAAAATCCAAGTAAACCGCAGTTGGATATGCTTGATCGGCTGATTAACCATCACGTTAAAATCACCAAATACCGAGCCATTAATAGGCCAGAAGAACAACAGTCTGAGCCAACTGGTAAACAACCGGCTCGTTCGGGCAAAGCCTCTTCTGGTGAAGAAAGTGCCGATAATGGTCAATCTTCCGCTTCATCATCAAAGAACGGCGGTAAAAAGCGCGGTAAGAAGACGAAGAATGATGTCAGTGAACTCACTGAAGACAATTTCAAACTCTGGCATGACTCGCTGTTTGCATATCAGCATACGATGCGTAATAACCTGGATAAGCGTATTCGTAATATTCTTAAATCTCGTCAGATTGGTGCTACTTATTACTTTGCAGGTGAAGCGTTAGAGCAGGCGATTCTTACCGGGGATAATCAGATATTCCTTTCCGCCTCCCGAGCTCAGGCGGAAGTTTTCCGTCGTTATATTGTCGCATTAGCCAAAGAGTTTTTAGATTTGGAGCTTTCCGGTAACCCGATGACGTTATCTAACGGAGCCGAACTGCATTTCTTATCAACGAACGGGAAAACTGCACAGAGTTATCACGGCCACGTGTATGTCGATGAATATTTCTGGATTGGTAAGTTTGACGAGCTGAACAAAGTCGCTTCAGCAATGGCGACTCATAAGAAGTGGCGCAAAACTTACTTTTCGACTCCCTCATCAAAAATGCACCCGGCCTATCCGTTCTGGACAGGTGATAAATGGCGTGGTGATAAATCTACCCGTAAGAATATTGAATTCCCTTCTTTTGAAGAACTTCGTGACGGTGGGCGGTTATGCCCTGATAAACAGTGGCGGTACGTTGTTACGATTGAAGATGCGGCTAAAGGTGGTTGTGATTTATTTGATATTGACGAACTGCGCGAAGAATACAGTGAAAATGATTTCAATAACCTGTTTATGTGCGTGTTCGTTGATGGCGCCAGCTCCATCTTTGAATTCAACAAGATTCAGAAATGCATGGTTGATGCCTCCATTTGGCAAGACTTTAATGCATTGGCGGTTCGCCCGTTTGGCAGTCGTGAGGTTTGGCTCGGTTATGACCCGTCCCGAACCCGGGATAATGCCGTACTAATGGTGGTTGCCCCACCGATTGTGGCTGCAGAGAAATTCCGCATTTTGGAAAAACATACCTGGCGTGGTCTGAGTTTTCAGCATCAAGCCAGTGAAATCAGCAAAGTCTTTGAACGCTTCAATGTTACCTACCTTGGCATTGATATCACCGGTATCGGTGCTGGGGTTTATGACTTACTCCAAAACAAGCACCCTCGCGAAACCGTCGCAATTCACTATTCGAATGAGAATAAAAACCGTCTTGTCATGAAAATGATTGATGTGATTGACGGGGACCGGCTGCAGTTTGATTCCAATATGAAAGAAACCGCAATGGCATTTATGGCGATTAAGCGGGTTTCGACCAATAGCGGCAATATGATGACGTTTAAAGCAGACCGCAGTGAATTAGTCGGTCATGCGGATGACTTCTGGGCACTTTCTCATGCACTAATCAATGAACCGTTAGATCACAACACTATACGTAAATCCACATGGCAGTTAGCAGCATGACAGAACAATTAATACAAGATACTGAACCACAAAATGATGCGAAGTCTGTTTACAGCTTTGACCCCCATCCTGAGCCGATTGATACCCAGAACTGGATGACCCGTTATTGTGAACTGGTTTACAACGATGGTGACGACTTTTGGGAACCGCCTATTTCATTGCAGGGACTGGCGAGCATTGCCAATGCTAATGGTTATCACGGTTCGTTATTAAAAGCGCGGGCGAACTATGTGGCTGGGCGTTTTATCCGTGGCGGCAATATGTCTATGTATAAGATGAATAATGCCTCTTGGGATTATTTCGGTCTGGGTATGTGTGCGTTTGTGAAGATTCGAAATTATCTGAAACAGGTAGTTTCTCTGGAGCCGTTGCCGATGGTGTATATGCGTAAACGTCGAAACGGTGACTTTGCTCAGTTGCTTGAGAACTACGAGCAAAAGAACTTCCGCAAAAATGATGTGATCTTTATTCCTCAGTATGACCCACAACAACAGGTTTATGGCCTGCCTGATTATCTCGGAAGTATTCAAAGCAGTTTGTTAAATACGGATGCAACGTTATTTCGTCGTCGTTATTACCTGAATGGCGCGCATATGGGTTTTATCTTTTATGCCACTGACCCGAACCTGAGCGCTGACGATGAAGAGGCCTTAAAGCAGAAAATTGCCAGCTCGAAGGGCGTGGGTAACTTTCGCAGTATGTTTGTGAATATTCCCAACGGTAAGGAAAAAGGTATCCAACTGATTCCTGTTGGTGACATTGCCACGAAAGATGAATTTGAACGAATTAAGAATATTACCGCTCAGGACGTGTTTGTCGGGCATCGATTCCCGGCAGGTATGGGCGGCATGATTCCGCAGGTTGGGGCGAACCTTCCCGACCCGGTAAAAGTGAGCACTATTTACGACAAATACGAGGTAATTCCGGTATGCAAGCGCATTGCGGATGCAGTGAATAGTGACCCTGAAATTCCTAATTCTCTGAAATTAACCTTTGATTTAGATACTTCTCTGGAGAGCAATTAAATGGCTGACCTTAAAAATAGTCGAGACGCAATTCAACATAATCTTGACCTGGGATCTTCTCGTTCTTTTGAGCGAGTGTTTAGTGTTGAAGACCTCAGTTCTCAACAAAAGATTGCCTGTTCTTTTGGTAGCAACGGACGAGTGTTTGTGATTCCGTTGACGGATGGTTTACCTGTTAACGCAATAGGTTCTATCAAAATGACGGTAGATCTGGCAGGGGTTGAAGAGGATATTCCAGATGGAACCGTCGATTTATCTCAGTGTATACCACCATCGTATGAAAAACCTCGGTGGGGCGGTTTGGCTGACTCACTTGTTGTGATTGTTGATAGTGCCATATCTGGCTGTGATAGTGTAAAAGTGATAGTGGAGCGTTATTGATGCGACAATATCCAGATGAAGAATTATTGTTTGACGTTTCGACTTTACCAGGCATGAGACCCTTCCCATATGATGAATCAAGAATAAGTCAAATAAGCATTTACTATCCCTATTTCGATGGCATTAATAATTATATTGGTTTTGATGCGGTCACTCTCACTGGTGATTTTGAATGGTCAGCTGATGTGCAGTGCGATGCTACCCTTGGTATTGGTTACTTATTCTCAAGCACAGTTAATACGGGTGGACGGTTCGTTTTGTACTTTAGCTCTTCTGACAACTCTTGGAGGTTTTTTAGCTCGAACGATTCTTCATACAGCACTACATATGGGGCAAACGTCACAGATGATAGCTTTATAGACGGTGGTGTTCACACGATTAAATGCAAGCGTGTATCGGGCGTTGTTAGCTACTACATCGAAAACAATCAAACTGCTGTCGCTAGCTATAGTGACAATGGTGCCGACTATACGATTAACGGTTTTGGTAATAAATTTCCAAATTCTGGCATTCAGTATTTTAACGGCGTGTCGAACAATCTAGTTATTGGCGAACACCTTTTTGCACTCAATGAGTCTTGGTCTGAATATCCAACAGCCAAGGATTCCAATAATAACGGGGATGCAACTTATTATAATTTCACTGAAGACCAGGTATTAACGGAGATCTCATAATGTTAAGTAAAGGATATACTGTGGCTACCAAAGCTGAACTTGGGACTATATCTCTTCCTGATAACTATACGATTATATGGGATACGCTTGGTGAGAGCGGGTTCATTTCCGGGATGGGATATGGAGTCGGGATTGAGTTTGATACTGCAGTCGCATTAAAGGCTTACATTTACACTAACGGATGGTTATCACCAAGCAACTCAACTGTATAAAAACACAGCCGATTAACGTATTATTAAGACGTCAGTCAACAGCTAGGTTTTTATTATGAGAGTTCTTTGCCCAGAGTGCGGCTGCAAGGCCCGGATACAGAAATCGAACCGACTCACTAATTCAGTGACCGATCTCTATTGTTCTTGTAGTGACCCAGAATGTGGTCACTCTTTTGTTATGAATCTTTCTTACAGCCATACACTAAGTCCATCGGCTAAAACAACCAGTCAACTGGCTCTTAGCTTGGTGAAAGCATTGCCGCCCGAACAGCGGCAAGAGCTTAGACAACAACTTTCGATGTTATAGGCGAAACGCTGAATTATCGACTTCATCTGCTGCTTCAATAATGGATTGAATCTGCTTGATAGTGTCCTTATCAATTAGATGTGGATATTTAAGCATGAGACAATCCAGAATTTCTTTTCCCGCGGTCCCTCGTTCGTTCCCCACAGTGCTTAGTGATACTCCATCGATTACGACGTCTAACATCGTTTTAAACATTTTCTTTTCGTCATACATATCTAAGCCCTTACCTACTTTACTTGGAAATAATACTGTATATCCATACAGCATTCTATCGTTATTGTTTGATAGGTATGGTTTTTCGAGATGCTGATCATCGTTAATGTGTGCGTTCATTGAGTTCTCCACTTTGTTTCGATTTGTTTAATCTTTCGAGCTGAAGCATAACAACGACCGTTTTGAACCGTCTTGGTCTGATTACATTTTCTGGAATTGGGAAAATTCTCTAATCTAATCACATTTCACGAGGTGAAATATTTCGGTTTATGTTAGGGCGCAGTTGTGCTTAAAAATCAATTTGAGTGGAGGGTTGGGGAAGGAGGGTGTATTTATAATTGCGGTTTACAGATTGGCTGTCAATAGACGTATATGACAGGTATTTAGTTGATAAAACACGCTTAAATTTTTAAACAGTGTTTAAACGGCTCTTAAACACTGTTTAAATTTGTGGCTGTAATCAATTGTCATTCGTGGTTCTATAAAAACAAGGAGTTACCGATTAATGCCTAATTTTTCATATTAATTTGTTTAAAAGAGACATCTATCACATTATTTGTCACGCTGCTACCTGTTCTAACCTAGCACTAATATTCGCTTCGACTAACGCCTGGGCAACAGGGGGACAAACCGCATTACCACATCTAGCGACTTGACTTGCTTTAGACAATTTCTTCCCCTCACTGTTATATGCAATTTTATAGTTTTCAGGAAAACCTTGTGCTGCAAACAATTCATGTGGCTCGAGCATACGCATACCGATATCGACGATTTGATACTCTTCACCCTTCACTGTGACTAAACCAAATCGGTCTTTCGTAGTAACCGTACCAATCGGACCATCCACCGCTTCGCCATAACTTGTTCCGTAGTACTTGAGTAGAAATGCTCTTACCTCTCCGATATGAAAACCACCTGCAGATATGGTATGCACTGGCTCATTGGTACCATGACCTATATTGGTACCTCGCATCTTTACCATATGACTAGTAAAAAGAGCATCGTCTTGGGTTAAACGTTCATACTCTTCTATTGAGCCACCATGCTCACCAGTTTTATCAATCCATTCTTCGTAAGTCGGTATTTGTTGGGTTTTAACCATATGGCTTGTCACGACCGCTTGGGTGTTTGCTGTACCTGGTCGTTTTTGCTCACCACCAGATGTTATGGTATGAACAGGGCTATCTAATTCGTATCCAATACTACCCGCTCGGAACTTCGTCATGAAAGCTGTGACCAAAGCAAAATGACCACCTTTAACTTGAGCACATATAGTTCGTAAGGGTTCGTTTGCTGGCATGTTTCTTTGACTCGATGCGTTAGCGCATTCGGTTACAAATGGAGTGACGCAATTTTCAGGAACAATAAAAGGGGCATCTGAGGAAAGCACAAATTTGTCTAACCCTTTGGCTATTCGCTCCATTGTCTTTTCCGCTAATGGGCGTTTGCGGTTAAAAATAGACTTTACAGGGATAGACCAATCAATAATATCTGCAGCAGAAGCATAAGGTTTTAAACCACTTCCATCGGGACCATGAGTTTTAGCCGGCCACTCAATTGGCTTACCGTCATTTCGGGCAACCATAAAGAAGCGTTTTCTTATAGTCGGAGCACCATAATCACAGGCTGATAGTGTTTTGAATTCAACCTTATATCCAAGCCCGTTAATCAACTTTTCATAAGGAAAGCTATTACCAAGAGCTTCAATAATTTCAGGCCATGCAGGATGATTTTCTTCTAATCCCGTAGTTAAGCATTTAACAAAAGCGTCGAATGTTTCACCTGCCTTTTCAGGGTCTGGTCTGTATTTACCTGGTTCTATTTCAATAATCGGTCCCCATTTCATAAACTCTTCGACATTTTCAAGCATAAACACACGAACCGGGACTTCTGCAGCCCACCGAACAGCCACCCACGCTAAACCACGAATATTTTTATCTACAGGTCGATTACCTTTAGCCTTTGAAAAATGTTTACAGTCCGGACTAAACCAGGCCAAACCGACAGGACGACCGGCACACGCTTCTTTCGGGTCAACATCCCAGACAGATTCACAATAGTGTTTTGTTTCTGGGTGATTCAACTTATGCATATCAATCGCAGCAGGATCATGATTTATTGCAATATCAACATGGCGGTTTAGTCCTAATTCCATTCCGGTACTGGCCCCACCGCCACCTGCAAAGTTATCTACAACGATTTCACCTGGTAGTATCATTCTTCTTCATCCTCATCACCTAAATCACAAAAGCAATCGAAGCAAAGTGTTTTTCCTTCTGGTGTTCCATCATCTACTTTGTTTCGGTCATAGTGATGCTTTATGACTTCACCACATTCATCACATTTGTCGGTTAATTCTTCAAAGCAGTCATCACACACCATTAGGTTGCGCTCGACTGTTTCTTGTAAGTCGCTTAAATCGTGTAATTCGCCACAGTTCTGGCAAGGTGTTGGCATATCCATTGCTACACTCCTTAAATATCTCGATACATTTCTAACCAATCACGGATAACCCCTTTACTCGGTGCATAGCCGTAATGAGATGTGTAAGCAATAATCATTTTTAGAACGAATTCTTTCTGAGACATAATTACTTCCTCACTTGATATCTTTGATTGAACCAAACCAATGAAACACTCCTTGATTGAATGGTCGATACCAACCAGATTGCTTCAATTGCCCATGACTCCATTCAGCAACCCGATTGCCATAATTTGATTCAATACAGTCACAAATCATTTGTTTTACTCGTTTGTTTTTCATTGATTAAATTTCTCCTAAATTAACGGCCAGTCGTCCCGTTCTGCGAAGAACGACAGGTCTGGTTGTTGATGTTCATCTTTTGGTTTTTGTTCAAATAGCTTGTCCCATCCTTGGAAATGAACCCACGAATCATCTTCAATATGACGTTTCACCTCGACAAGCTGGGCAGGTCGGACGGTTTTACCCTGTGCATCGACCTCCGCTGGGCGGATTTGGAGACTGGTTTCATCATCAAGGCGTAAACTGCTGCCTTTTAAGAGGGCGGAAACGGCTGAATTATCGACAACCTGATCATTAGATGATCCTTTTAGGCGATCAGGTTGCAGTAAACGGGTTAACTGAGTGTTGACCTGTTCTTTCGCAGGCTCCGTACAGTTATTGACAGAACTCCGAGAAGCCGCTGCGCGGCTAATTGCGGTCGCTGCGCTCCCTTGGGTGATCGCTTCAGCTTCCTCGCTAACTTCATCTTTCTTCTTAATCGTCCAGACTTTCATACGAGTTTTAACGACAGACTCTGGAGTTTGAAACCCTTCGATTTTACGAACAGCTTCGCCGTGTGGTGATGCAAAAGGAAGTTCTTCATAAACATTGGTAATCATTAAATCGGCACGTTTAACAAATGGTCCCCCCTGCCCCATGATGTATCCCTGCCAATTACCTTTGTCCGCAGCTCTTAGAGTTTCGGTTATGGTTGCGTTTTCATCTTTAGAGCGGGCTTCATAACTATCGCCAATAACCTGTCGTAATTCTTCATTCGAAATCAGCCTGCTAGGTTTAATTGGGCCAACTAAATCACGCTGCAGCATTGAATAGATAGTGAGTAGGTCAACACGTTCCTGCATAAAGAGATATTGCATAAACGCGTTTTTATTCTGATTGGCAAAACGACGTAGTTCTCTATATGTCGTAACCGGCGCACCACCAAAGAACTGAAATTGGCGGATATTCCAACGACTTTTCCAGGCACTGACGTTCTTCGCCATGTCTTTTACTGGTTTGCCTGTTTCGTCAGATACTGAATCATCCATGGCATAACCATCGATGTTTTTTGAAATGTATTTCGCGATGTAGCCGGTCGCCGTACCTTTTTCAGGGTCTATGTACCCAAAGTCACAACGAGGCTTGTAATTTATTGGCCCTTGAATGGTTTGTTTTCTGGCGGCTCGTTTTTCATTTCGGTCAAAACTTGGATACAGTTCGTTTTTGTCTTCTGCGACGGCATAAGAAATAAAGATTTTGCGAACATCGGCTACTTCTTCAGGACGAACCCAAATTAATAGATGCCAGTGCGGTGTGCCGTCATGATGCGGTTCGGCAACACGGACACCAAACCAACGGATTTCTTCACGACCTAGTTTTGCCCGGATACGCTGCCAGATATTATTCAGATAAGATTGCGCATCTCTTGGACTGGTACCTTCCCAGTGCTCAATGAAACCACCCTTTTTATAACTGTTGTGATATTTGGATGGTGTGGTCAGAGTAAGAAAAAGACCTTGCAGGCCCAGCTCATTGCCGATGTCTTCGCAGCCACGGCAACGAACCATTAATTCATGACGACGAATAGCAGGATTAGCCACACTTCCTTTGACCATATCCCACATATCAACTTCTTCACCTGTTTCTTCGTCGATCAGTTGATGCTGTTTGATGTAGTTGTAATTGGCTTTTTGCTGCTCCTGATGTTCACGAACACAGTCCCATGATGCGTAAGGTGAAGCCTTGCTTGATACCTGACCCATAGCAATAGCCAAATGTTCACGCATGATTTTGCGGATTTTGTTTAACCGGCCATACCACCATTTCTGATCTAACATTCTTGAAATATCGCTCAATGCAGTTAAATCAGTTTGTTTTTTCCTTTTACGAGGTGGTTTGATACCGAATTGAGTCACGAACTCGGCCAGTTCGTCATAACCCATGACTTCTGGAATATCGTCTTCTGTTAGTTCTTGTCTTGCCACTTTCTGAGCGATTAGAGGGAATTTCGCCTGAACAATCTGACTAATCTTGAATGCCATCTCTTTTATTTCTGATGGTTCGAGCTCTGCCAGTAATCGGCTTTTTACTGGTTTACGGTTCTTTTCTGCCTGTTCAAAATCAAACTTGATTTGACCTGGCTGAGTAAAGTCACTTTGCTCAATATCGTCATATGCTTCACTGAGCAAAGCCACCTTTTGAGTGGTTGGTAGGTGTTTATATTTACGTAGGACCATCAGCGCACGTTCAGCAGATGGACCAAGGCGATCACGTAAAAAGATATTAGCTGTTTTACGGCCTTTCTTTTCATACGTTGAAATGTAGCGAATGACAAAGTATTTCGTCAGATAGTCGGGAAGACCTTTTATTCTTTCTTGTACCCACTTGAAATCAGATGGATTCGCGTCGAATACTTTGCGTTCAAATACAGTCAGGTCTTCCGGTTCAACAATATCTTCATATCGTCTGTAACCAAAACAAGCATCACTAAGTGAAACTGGCTTTTGTGGGAATACATGCAAACCTCCCCAACTTTGACAAGCCAGAGAAGCTGCATGTTTTTCTTCAGGATTAAACCCGTATTTGTCGAGGTCTAAATCGTAGAGGTCAATTTCAGGTGGTTCAGTTTGATTAAACATTACAGCAACGTTCTTGCATGATTAAGGAATAAATCGATACTCGATTTCGTTATTTCCTTCTTCTTGAATGTCTTGGAAACGCCATAACCGTTACCAAAGTTTTCCGTCTTAACGAATGTTAGGCAAACCTCAGTCCTCCATGGCTTGCTGACTCTAAGTTCACCATCTAATAATTGTTTTGGCTGGCCATCAAAAGCGATACCGCACTCAGGGCAAACCATATAACTAGGTTGAAGCACACTTGGACAATGTGGGCAGATTATTGATTTCATATCGCATCCAGCTCCTGAGTTGTCACCAACATAAAACCACCCTTGCCTCGACCTTTACTAATAAGCCCTCTTTTGATTGGATGCATAACAACACAATCCAAGTCACGACAAGCCTGATTAACGGCATCCAACAGCGAGTCAAAATCGCCAACTAATACATTGGCAACCTCTTGAGTGTCGTCATGACGAACAACGCCACCGTTAGGGCAAATCATTACTGCTGCGTATTGCATTATTCTGCCTCCAAAGTTGGGTAACCATGTAGTGGCGAACAGTCACGCCACCACATTTGCATGGTTGCGTGCTGACTTGCGCTTTTGGTACAAGCAGAGATATAGAAAAGTGCACGAATGGCGCCGATAGACTGGTGATGC
Source organism: Vibrio viridaestus (assembly GCF_003856525.1). GTDB lineage: Bacteria > Pseudomonadota > Gammaproteobacteria > Enterobacterales > Vibrionaceae > Vibrio > Vibrio viridaestus. Next base: position 315,910 of record NZ_RJVQ01000002.1, on the reverse strand, counting down.
ATAGCGGTATCATTTGACTGGTTAAATACGACAACCCAGAACACCCACCATGCGGTGATGAAATCTTCAAGACACAGTCCTTGTTCCCGGCCGTTCACGTTAATTAACATGGCACGAGTTGAATCAAGTTCTAAAAGAACGTCTTGACTGGTTTCGACTTCATTAAAAACACGAACAAACTGTTCAATTTTGCGTGTAGTAAAACCCTCGGCACGTAGGCCATATTCGAGGTCTTTGCGAAATACAGAGATGATGCTCATGCTTAGCTCCTACGCTGAAACGAAAAAAAAGCCCCCCCGAAAGAGGCAAAGGCTAGGATTAAAATTAATAGGTACTACTGAATTGGTAATGCTTGAGACGACGAACGTCACCCAGTCGATTATCGAATCCGACAACCATGTCTTTGAGGTACTGCATTCCGACGCGAATTTTCTGCAGTTCCAAATCATCGAATGATTCAAACTTACGTTGGTAATCTCTTGGAGGTAACCCGCCAGCGATTAACACTAAACCACGACTTTTGTCTGGCAGTTCATTAAATACGGTCTTCAACTGCTTGCGAGTAGATGCACCGTTAAATAGAGATTTACATGCTGCAATACTATCGTCGGCTGATGGTGCAACCGTGTTTTCAGATTGTTTCTGTCTTGCTAACTGACTCATTTCAACGTTCTCCTATGACAGTCCAGGAAGAGGCATTCCATTCACTAGAAAATCGGTTCCCATGCTGAGCAATGGGGACATACCAGTCGTTCTATTTTCTAAATCGGAAATCATGAGCGCGAGATTGCCGAGTGCGGCCTGCGCTTTGGCGAGTGTTTTGCGTTTCTTACTTCTGGGTAAACGCTCTGTGCTGCACATGCTCATTGCATCACTAGAAAGCTCACCCGATAACGCGTTGTTCATCAGTGTGCGTTCTATGAAGTTTTTGGCATCGCTCTCTTTTGGAATTGCAACTGTTACCACTCCCATATCAGCAAACAGTGTGTTGAGAATGGTGAAGTCACCGGACTCTTTTGATAGCAATGCCAAATCAACTGGGTCCATTTTGTGTGGCTGTGCGGGATTGAGCTTATTGCGGAGCATGGTTCCACTCATTCCAATGCGTTTCGCAATTCCTTCCATATTGTGATTGAGCGCGAAATCGCAACAAACAGATTCATATGCTCGCTGTTTGACGTCACGTAATTCGCACATAGCTATCTGACCGTCCATATTCGACAATCCTTATAACAAAGGTGGAATGCAAATGACTGCCCAGGCGACTAAGTGAAGCCATAGCGGGCAGTGTGTTTGAGTTGGGATTAAGGAGATATTCATGGATTACCCCAGAACAGATAACGCTTCACGGGCGGCAATTTCGTGCATAGCGACCATGTTGATTAATGGTTTATCTCGGGTTCGTTCTTTAGGTTTGATGATAATTTTACCTTCCGTGATATAGAAACGGATGGTTGATAACGCAAGTCCTGACAGACGTGAATACTCTTCACAAGTCACGTATGGGCTTCTGGGTGGTACCGAATAACTTAGCATCGTGGTATCCTCTTGTTTATATTCGTCTTGGTTGGTTTTCGCTAGCTTTGGTTGGCGCGATTACCTGAACACAACAAGATTATTGATCCCATTTGACATACTTGCAATAACTTATTTGAGTTTTTTGTAACTTGTTAGGGATTTTTAACGCTTAGAGTCTTATTTATCCATGAATAGAGATAAAAAAATAATGCCATTCGAGTACCAAAAGGGGAAAGAATTTACTGAAAACCTCAAAAGAGTTCTTAACTGTAGAAATCTTGAAGAGTTGGGGGCGATTTTAGACGTTCCAAAATCTACATTTGCCACTTGGAATGCTCATGACAGAACGTCACATGAGATTATGGTTCGACTTCATTTGGCTTTGGGCATTCCCATTGAAGAACTGGCATTAAAGCCAGAAGACAGAAAAATAGAACAACCCCATCAAATACAAGAATGCGCACCTATTTTTCACTCAAAATATGCAGCTGCTTATTCATTAGCTACAGAAGGCAACGAAAATCAAAAGCAAACAGTTTTACTAACCAGTAAATGTCTGACTAACGGGCGGCTGATTGACACTGGCGTCGTTCCTTATGCTGTTAGACGGATGAATAGTTTTGGGTTAGAAGCTGAACTGGTTGAAGAAATTGAAACTAACGAGGCTATCTACCTCGTAGATAGAAGCATAACAAATGCTGTTTCAGGAAAGTTTCTGATCGATATCGATGGCAACTTGTCCATAAACCATATTCAGCGTTTACCTGGCAAAAAGCTTGCTGTGGTAATTGGTGATTCAACTGTTGAAATTTCAGATGATGATATTCAAGTGATTGGCCGCGTGGCGGTTACTTTGAAGAAAGATTGACTTTTATAATTTGGCTAGGAGTTTTTATATGGAAATAGTTTTTATTCTTTTGTGCTTTGCCGTGTTTGGTATTTACATGGCAATTAAAACATCAAAGCAAAAAAACTCCTCTTCTACTTCAGACTTTACAGTCTCAATGACTACTTCATTATCGTCCTCAATCTCAGATGATATTGACAATATAGACCAAGACTACGAAGAAATATCACCTATTCCATATGATGATAGGGAAAAACTAACAATCAATAACGAACGTTATTATGTAGTTTGGAAAGGTACATCTCCTGAATCAACGTTCTCAGTCAATCGAAAAGAAAAAATCACCATGACACCAAACCATGTTTTAGTAAAAGACATGGCTATTTTTGTGGCTGATATTAACGAAGATAATACCAAAATAATCCCAACACTTAGCATTTCAAGTCAGATTCAGGTTAAAGGACATAATCGCCGTTCATTTTGGGAATGGATGAGAATCATCAATCCTAATTTTCCTTGGAGCTTTCATCGAGCCTATCCGGAATATGAAACATGCGAACGAGATTACTCAGTAATGTGGGAAGGTCAATTAGCTCCTACAACTTTTTCGCGAATTGAATATGGTGGTGAACGTAAAAGAGAAACTGTAAAGCCCATTGGTTTATACAAAGGTAAACTTACTGGTGTCCAAAAACTAAAATTTCTCGATTCTAAAGATAAAGAGATCACTTTCAACACTAAGTACATTGATACGATGCTAGCCACTGAAGGACATAAGAAAAAACACTTTGATGATTGGGTTAATAGTGTGCTTTTGTCGCAACCTAAAGCTGACGAAGTTATAGAAAATATTAATAATTAAAAAAATGCTAGGGTATGAAAGATGTCTAAAGAAAAAAAAATATATAAATGTAAATCTTGTAAAGAAACTGTAGAGAAAAATGCCAAGACCTGTCCACACTGTGGGGTAAAGAACCCGACAATTACAACTGCTCAAGGATGTTTTAGTTTTATTATTCTTAGTCTGATTATTGGGTTTGGATTTTATGCCTGCTCTGATAACCAAAGTACTAATAATACGAAAACACAGTCACAAATGACCCAATTGTCTGATTTCGACAAATCTATTGATAATTTATTACATAGCGACGCCCCCCAGCCTGCAACCGTTTTTTATACAGACGATATTAGCTTTGCATCGCGCTCGCGCCTCCAAGCAAAAATATACACCACAACAGCAACTACTAACGATCAATTACTTGCTACAGCGGCAAGTGCAGCTAGACAGTTACAACAAAAAAACCGTGTTCAGTTTGTATCAGTCATTGTCTTTACTTCAGAAACTGACCATGAACAGCCTTTAACACTTGATTATGCCCCAGACAGAAAAGGGACTAGCGGCGAAAAAGATACTGGTAGTCAGTATGAAGTTACTTGGTATCAGAAATTAGATAAATAGTTTTATGTCAGTTCGTAATCTCAAAGACAACAGTAAAAAACCTTGGCTTTGTGAATGTTATCCATCTGGTCGATCTGGTAAACGAGTTCGTAAACGCTTCGCCACTAAAGGCGAAGCGGCTGCTTATGAAAAATTCATCATGCGCGAGGTCAATGATAAGCCGTGGATGGGAGACAAGCCCGATCACCGCAGAATGAGCGAGCTGCTAGAAGTTTGGTGGAATACTCATGGTCATACCCTTGCTTCAGGAAAAAAGATGTATGGCAAGATTTCCCAAATTATAGGTGATTTAGGTGACCCTATTGCCTCTACATTTTCAGCTAGACAATATCTTGATTTCAGAGCTCACAGATTAAATCAATTAAGAAAATCTGACACATTAGAACTTTCCCCCGCAACTCAAAACAATCAACTGGCTTTGTTAGGTGGTTTATTTAATCGACTGATAAAGTATAAGCAATGGAACTTTCCTAACCCTCTTGCTGAAATTGAACCGATCAGAACACAACAAAGAGAGTTAGCCTATCTTCACGAAGAAGACATTCCCGTTTTTCTGGAGGAACTTGGAAGTATAGTTGCTCGTTCTGTATCAATTTCCCAGATCGTCTTAATTGCAAAGATTTGTTTAGCAACCGGGTCAAGAATAGAAGAGGCTTTGACATTAAAATGTTCTCAAGTTTCCAAATACAAACTGACATTTTCTAACACAAAAGGTAAGCGTGTTCGTTCCGTTCCTATTTCTGAATCTCTTTACAATGAAATACTTGATAATGCAGTCAGCGGCCATGACGTGTTTAGTACCAATTATGGTTCTGCTCATCGTCACATAAAGCGTTCTTTACCTCCTTATGTTCCAGACGGACAGGCCACTCACATTTTGCGGCATACCTTTGCCACTCATTTCATGATCAATGGCGGCGACATTCTTATATTGCAGCGTATTTTAGGTCATCAAAAAATAGAACAAACCATGGTTTATGCCCACTTTTCACCAGACCATTTAATTCAGGCTGTCTACCTAAACCCATTAGAAAACCGCGCAAAAGAATGGCGACAAAATGGCGACACTCATTATTAACCACTGTTAATTATTATTATAAACGTACTTTTAAGGCTGATTTTCAACCAAACATTTTGGTATTTTTTTGTAGAAAACCAATTATCATCCACGTTAAAAAGCCAATAAATACAATAATTTAGTTAACTTCTCTGATTGGATAGTATTGGGTTTTATATAAATAGGATATTAATAGAAAAGAAAAAGCCCCTTTTCCTTTGAGAGAACCGGGGCTATTGTGGTAGCCATAGCCATGTGGAGATCAAGAGAAATGTTCACATTCTGGCGTACCTGGGCGCATGATTAAGGTATGGATATGAGCAGGGTAAAACTTGAGAGAGCCCAACTCCAACCTTTTATCACACTTTGCCAAAGTGACTTCATACTAAATCCACGTCTGTATTCAGTAATGAAGTACCTTTTACTACTGCAATAATTGCATTGCAGCGTTTGGCAACTGTTTAGCTTGAGCAAGTATTGAGGTACCTGCCTGCTGTAATATTTGTGCTTTTGTCATTTCAGTCGTTTCTTTCGCAAAGTCGGTATCTTTAATACGACTTTTCGACGCTTCAACGTTTTCCTGAATATTAGCTAAGTTATTAATACTATGACTTAAACGGTTCTGTTTCGCACCAAGATCTGCTCGCTGAGAATCCACATATTTCAGCGCAGCATCCAAGATACCTACGGCATTTTGCGAACCACCGACAGAGGTAATATCAATGTCTTGTACTGTCGATTTCATTCCAGGGCCACCGTTTAATCCCAACTCTGAAGCTAGCCCACCTGATATGGATAGATTACCCTGTATATTCGGCTGAGCAACGAACAACTGCAACTTACCATCATCATCAACAGACGCCTTAATATCATCATTTTGACCGTTAATATAAGTCGCAACCTCTTCGATATCGTCACCAGGCTTAGCCAATATATCGATGGTTTTCTGCTCACCAGCACCATTGGTATATTCAAACTTCAGATCACTGGCGTTTGGTGGTACTCCCCAATCTTTATTCTTACCTTGCTCTGAGACAAACGTCTGACCACCCATCCGGAAATCATCCGCTCTCATATTGGTAAGGCCCATAATAATGGCTTCACCAGAGCTAGCACCGATTTGGAAAGAGGCCTCGCCAAATGTTCCGTTTAGCAGTTTCCGTCCACCAAAAGACGTGGTTTCCGCTATACGGTTTAACTCATCCTGAAGCGCTGTCGATTCTTCATTCAGTGCCTTTCTCTCAGAGATCGAGTTGGTACCGTTCGCTGATTGTAAAGCCAAATCACGCATACGTTGTAGAATACTGGTCGATTCGTTCATTGCACCTTCTGCTGTCTGTGCAATCGAGATACCATCATTCGCGTTACGCATTGCTACATCTAGACCGCGAGACTGAGAGTTCAAACGGTTAGAAATTTGTAGGCCTGCCGCATCATCTTTCGCACTGTTAATGCGATTACCAGATGATAGTCTTTCCATCGAAGTATTTAACTCGTTGGATGCCTTGTTTAAGTAACGCTGTGCGGTCATCGCCGAAACGTTAGTATTTACTGTAATGGTCATATCCTGCTCTCCTATTGAGTTCGCAAGCTTTTGCGAAGCGGTCAGCTTTACTCTCATTGGGAAGCACTGACCGTAAATAACTTGCCACACCTGCAGCGCTGTTGTGCGGACCTTCCGCCCAGCAGCCTTGTTTTAAATAATGCATCTAGTGTGCCAACTTTTTATTTTATTTTTAAATCATTAAAATTCAAAAACTTAAGATAAAAACCAACTTTAAAAATCGACTATTAAATTGCCTTAGCAAAATTTAAAATTGATAGCTGGTTATTTTTTTGCCGCTAAATTGCCGCATTGCCTCCGAATATTTACATCATCACACTGTTTCAACATCTCCTTTCGCACTTAAGGCGGTTGCTCTTAAGGCAATGAAAGTTAGATGTAATTGAATAGAGTTAAGTCTTTGGTTTTACCAAAGGCTTGTTGCGATGCCTGTAAAGCTCGGGTGTTTTCATTAAAATCGATTACGGCTTCCGCATAATCGAGATCTTCAAAATTACTCTTAGATTTTGCCAGACTAATTTTAAAATCCTGGTGCTGCTCTTCCTGAATATCTAACGTACTTAATTTTGCACCTAAATCCGTTCTCACTTTGCCTAAGTGAGTAAATGCGGCATTCAGTTCTGCTGTATATTGATGGAGTTTGCCGGTATTAGACGCATCAGAAACAGAGCCTTTTGCCGCTTCAATCGCACCACGAAACGAATCAAAGACATTGAACGTATCGCGACGCGTTAATTCGATTGAATCCCCTTTGGATATCTGGCCTTTCAAGTGAATGTTCAGACCTTCGTATTTAATGCCAGTTTTGGGATCAAATTCGCCGGTTTGAACAACACTACCATCTTGCTCTAACTGATAGCCAAAGCTGTTGTCACCCATATCAACAAACGTAACTTTATAAGAGGAATCATCATCGGGATCCGTGTTCGTTGCTTTTTCAAGCAGCAGTTCAGAACCTTCGGTCAACGTGTAATCTGGCTCATAATTACCAAATGGATTATCAATGTTCATAAAAACACTGCTACCAGGATTATTAAATGGCATCTCTAAGCTGTTCGAAATGCGCATTTTACGTTGATAATCATCGCCGGAATACGTTACGGTTCCGTCCTTGTCACGGAAGAATGGTTGAGTTCTTGGTTTAGTCCCGGCAAAGATGTAGTTGCCAGATTCATCCTGAACGTTCGCAAGATTGAGTAAGTTATCACTCATCTCCTCTAGCTCTCGTTGACGAGCCAAGCGGTCATCATCAGATAACGAGCCATTGATCATTTCCATTACGGTACGCTTAGCACCATCGGTAAAATCTTCTGCGTTGGATACAATCACTTCTTGATGTTCTAAACGGTTTCTAACCAGTACAATGGCATCAAGATATTGCTTGAGTTGCTCTTCCTGCTGATCGACGTTCTGGATATAGTGAGTGGCCAGAGGATTATCCGCTGGCTGCAATAATTTCTTACCCGATGCTAATTGAGCCTGATTGTGGTGTACTTTGGCTTCCTGGCGGCGGATATCATTTTGTACAGCCTGATAGTTATGGAAGCTAGCAATACGATTAAACATTTACTCTCTCCCCTATCTCAATTGCAAAATGGTGTTGAAGGTATCATTGGCCGCCTGCATGATGCGAGACGATGCCATGTACGCTTGTTGGAATTTCATCATATTGGCCGCTTCTTCATCTAAGTTCACCCCAGATACAGAAGCAATACGCTCTTCAGCAGACTCTTTCTCTAAACGAGCAACATCGGTCAAACGAGATGCCGTAGACATTCTAAGACCCACATTGGTATTCAAATCCTGATATAAATCGATCAATGTCGATTCATTGTCATTGACGCTTTTAGCCGTTTGCAGATCCTGCATTTTACGCAAGTTGCCGTTGTCCCCTTCGGAAGGAACAAGGTTGGCGGTAAACTTGTCTCTGGCTAGAGCCCCCGTTGTGAGTTCAAAACTGGTTCCCATGACAGTGACCGGACCAGAAGGTGGATAAGCCTGATCTTTTAATACCACATTGCCATTCTTATCTTTAACGCTAAAAGTATCACCTGTCGCAGAGACATCGACTTCAAACTCTTTCAGATCGCCAGCAGCTAGAATGTTAAATTCAGCGGTACCCAGTGCAAACGTAGTAGAGGCCTCATAGCTCTGAGCGGCAATCTTTGTCGGATCATTAATCATGGTATGTATCTGCCGTGCCGCATTTCGAGTAGGACGAATCAGAACACGTTCTCCTTCCTCCGGCGCGTTGTTAATCTCGATACGAATACCATCAATACTGATTTCTCCACCAGATGGCGATAGAACCGTCTGCTCACCGTTAGGTTGTGTCACGATGTAGTCACTACCATCGTAAAGCATCGAATACTCGCCCGCTTTCAATTGAGATACATCATCGATATAAGCTGCCATATCGGCCTCAGAGGTACTGGATGTTACGACTCGGGATTTAGCAATTTGCTCTGAATTCACATCAGTAAACAGTTCCTGACCGATATCTCCACGCATGTCTAACCCCTGTCCCTGAAGCTCATTCACTTCATGAGAAAAAGCGGTCGTCATACGGCCAACTTCATCCAGCAAATGCGGTATTTGCTCGTCACGCATATCGAATAATGCGCCAAGTTTTCCATCGATATCTTTATGCGTAATAGGCTTAATACCCTTACCCTCAACCATCGCGAGGCGCAGTTGATGAGTATCGGGGTCACCCGCCACTAGTTTGAGTTGGCTTGCTTCGGTTCCAGATACCAGTGTATGCCCATTACCGATATGGATATTAAAGCCTTCCGCATTTTTACGGGGTGTTACCGTTACTTTGGTGTATTCCGCTAATTCTTTTACTAGCTTCTCATGCTTATCCATCAAATCATTATGTGGACCTGGCGTTCTCATCATGAGGCGTTGTAAGTCACGTAACTCGATAGCCAATTGGTTGATGCGTTTCACACCGACTTCAAGACCTTTATTGGTGACTTCGTATTGACGACGAACCGTTTCATGAAAATCATTCAAGTTCTGCGCAATTAAGTTGGCCTTTTCTAGTACCACTTTACGAGCACCAACGTCGTTGGGCGTGTCTGCTAACGTCTTAACGGCATCGAACCATTCATTTAAGTTTTCTGGAATTTTTTTCGAAGCGACTGAAGAAAGGAGTCCTGACAACATGTTCAGGTTTTCTTCGGTATCACGCTTTTTCGAATAATCAGTTGTGGCAAGATTTAGTTCTTTAACGGCAAACTGATCCCATGAACGGCGAACATTTTCCACATGGACCCCCATGCCGTATGTTTGGCCGCCATATTGTCTGGGCATGTTTGTACCCTGAATAACAGACTGACGACTGTAACCCTCGGTATTAACATTCGAAATGTTATGACCGGTGGTATTCAGTTGCCGTTGTGCTGTTAAAACACTCTGGGTACCTACACCTAATAAATCAGACGACATAAGACCTCGTTAAATCTTTGCCAAAATGAAAGAGATAACTAGTAAAAGCAATTTGTATGCCATTTCTTGGAAAGATAAAGAAAGCGCCAGCAAAGCTGGCGCAAAAGGGACAGTACAGGGACGAAATAAGTTAAAGAGATGGATTCATCTGTTCAATTTGATTTTTAACACGTAACACTTTATCTGCGTAATCAGGGTCAGTTGCGTAACCCGCATCGTGGATACCACGAATGAAGTCATTGCTGTCTTTACTGTTATGTAACGCATTTGCATAACGAGGATTCGAATTAAGGAAGCGAACATAATCGTTAAAGCTATCTTGGAAGTTGTTATAAGCTCTGAATGACGCCTGCTCAAGAACTGGAGTCGCACCTTCATATTCAAGCGTCTGTGTCGCCACTTTATTTCCAGCCCAACTCTTATCGGCCTTGATATTAAATAGGTTATTACTGCTACCAAGAGAATTCTTAATAACATTATCTCCCCAACCCGTTTCAAGAGCCGCTTGTGCGAGTAGCAATGAAGGATCAACACCTAGAGCTTTTGCTGCCCTATCTGCATAAGGTTTTAACTTATTAACAAAATCTTGAGGACCATTGAAGCTGGCATCGGATGATTGTCGAATTGCCGAGCTTGCTTCAGCTGGAATCATATTCGACGGATTTGCAGCTGCTTCTTTAGCCTGACGAATTCGCGCAAGCGCTTTTTGTAAACCATCATCGCCTGTCACACTAGCAGAGTCGGTACCTTGAATACCTGCAGACAACTGTTTCACAATCATATCTGCAAGACCAAGACTACCCGATTTACTTAATTCACTGGCCCGTTGCTCATCCAACATTTTTCGATAAAAATCTTCAGTCTGACTATCAAACAGATCAGATTTAAATTCACTGTTGGCATCTCTCATCGACTTAAACAGCATATTAGTAAAAATGGATTCAAACTGTTTCGCTGCAGATTCTAAAGCATGTTTCTCACTGCTTTTATCACCATTAACAGCAGCCTGACGCAGACGGTCCAACTGACTTAGGTCCTGAGTAAAACCTATATCATTTACACTATCAGCCATGTTTACTCCTTAGATAATGATCAGTTGGCCTTCGATTGCGCCAGCTTGTTTCAGCGCCTGAAGGATTGCCATTAAGTCTGATGGTGCCGCTCCGACTTCATTTACAGCCCGAACGAGATCATCAAGTGTCACGCCAGGTTGAAAATTAAACATTTTGCCTTTTTTCTCTGTCACATCAATATCAGAGTCAGGAACAATGGCGGTATCACCATTAGCAAGCGCATTAGGTTGGCTTACATTTAAGTTTTCTTTTATGGCAACAGTCATGCCACCATGAGTTACAGCCGCAGGTTTTAACTTCACATGTTGACCAACTACGATGGTACCGGTACGTGAGTTAACAATAATTTTTGCTGCGCCTTCTGCCGTATTGAATTCAAGATTCTCAATAGCCGACAAGAATGCCACTCGCTGACTCGCATCTCTCGGTGCACGTACTTTTACTGAAGTCGCATCAACTGGTGATGCCATGCCTGGACCAAGGAAATTATTAACGGCGTCGGCCATACGCTGAGCAGTAGTGAAGTCTGAATCAAGAAGATTGAAGGTAATATAATCTCCGCGACTAAATGGGGTTGGAACTTCACGTTCAACAATCGCGCCACTAGATATCATACCGACTGCTGGGTTGTTTCCAACAATACTAGAACCATCGGCTCCATCAGCGCTGAAACCACTAACGACCAAGTTTCCTTGGGCAACGGCGTAGACATTACCATCAAGTCCTTTGAGCATCGTTTGCATCAAAGTACCGCCACGTAAACTTTTCGCCGTACCAATTGACGAAACCGTTACATCAATGGTTTGTCCTTGCTTGGTAAACGCAGGTAATTTAGCCGTCACAATAACAGCGGCAACGTTTTTTGTTTTTGGACTCGTGCCTTCCGGCAATTGAATGCCGAAGTTTTGTAACATGGCATTGAAGCTCTGATCGGTAAATGGTGTGGATTCACCAGTACCCGGAAGTCCAGTTACCAAACCGTAGCCTACGAGTTGGTTACTACGAACGCCGGCAATTTGCGCAACATCTTTAATTCTCGCTGCGTCAGCATGCCAAGAAACCAGCACAACGCTTAATAAGCTGATAACCCAATTTTTCATGTAACCTACTCCGACACTCTATCTAACGGTATTATCCAGACGGAATAACTTGGCAATAAGCCCTGTCAAAACTCCGTCTAGCAACATTCACTATAGAGCGACATTAAAAAATCGTGCCAAGAATCCTGGCTCTTGCATATCTTGATTCGTTCCTGTGCCTGAGTACTGAATTCGGGCATTCGCAATTCGATTAGAAGCTATTGTATTATCGTAACTTATGTCCTGAGGACGAATGGTTCCACTGAGACGAACATATTCATCACCCGTATTTAAAGTGAGCCATTTTTCCCCACGGATGACCAGATTGCCATTCGCTAATACGTCAATAACCTGAACAGTGATTGTTCCAGAGATGCTGTTACTCTGATTTGCCGCTGAACTGCCGGAAAATTTATTCCCATTCTTGAGCGCATAGGACAAATTGTAATCACCTAATTTCATTTCCTGACCGCCAAGTTCCAAAGGATCCATCGAAGCATCGTTATTTTTCGATAAATCGGCATCAGCACTTTTTGCCGCCTTCGTGTTTTCATCTAAAGATACGGTAATAATGTCACCAATCCCGCGAGGTTTAGAATCATCGTATAAGCTGTTATTACTCGTGGTATTAAACAACGAACCCGTTTCTGCAGCGTATGGTTCTCTTTCTTTACGAGGATTGACTGGAGCCCACGCAGGGTCATCAGCAACAGGATCTGTCCTCGTACGAAGATTATCGAGAAGACCACCACTATCATTGTTATCAGCGGCTTTGTCTCCCTCAACAGCGTCAACTAAAGAGGCGCCGGAATCAGTGACTTGCTCATCGCTAGTATCTGGAAGCAATTCACAACCGGATAGAAGCAATAAAGTTAATAGGCAAACAGTAATACGAACCATGACTAACCTCTTTCTAGCAAATTACAACTGCTGATTCACATAGCTCATCATTTTATCGACGGCCGAAATCACTTTTGAGTTCATTTCATACACACGCTGAGCTTCAATTAGGTTGACCAGCTCTTCTGTCACATTCACGTTGGAGCTTTCCAGCATAGACTGACGAATTTCACCTAGGCCATCCAATCCAGGGACACCTTCTTGTGGATCACCACTTGCTCCTGTAGGAAGATACAAGTTCTGACCGACAGGCTCTAAACCACCTGGGTTGATAAAATCAACAGTGGTAATCTGACCGAGTACCTGATTATTTTGTTGACCACGAATACGCGCCGATACTTCACCATCAGTACCAATAGTGATAGAGATAGCGTTTTCTGGAACCACAATCTCAGGCTGCAATGGATAACCCGATCCAGATGTCACGATTGTGCCTTCAGAGTTCAGGGTAAATTGACCATTACGTGAATAACCAATATTTCCATCAGGCATCAATACTTGGAAAAAACCATCCCCTTCAATCATCATGTCGAGACTGTTTGATGTGGTTTGAACGTTTCCGTGGGTATGAACCTTCTGAGTTGCCACCACTTTAGAACCCGCCCCCAACATCAAGCCACTTGGTAGTTCAGTATTCTGTGAAGACTGACCACCAGGTTGGTTAATGTTTTGATAGAACAGATCCTCAAATACCGCTCTGCTCTTTTTGAAACCGACTGTTGATGCGTTCGCCAAGTTATTCGAAATGGTGGCGATATTTGTTTGCTGAGCATCAAGCCCTGTTTTACTCACCCATAATGCAGGCTGCATAATCGTCTCCTAAACCTGAATTAACTTGTACGAAGCAAGCTGTCAGATGTCTTATCCATCTCTTCAGCTGTGCTCATCATTTTCACCTGCATTTCAAACTGTCTTTGCAGGTCAATTAAACTGGTCATCTCACCGACCGCATTCACGTTACTTCCTTCCAATGCGCCAGTAAGCACTTTCACACCAGCATCGGCAACGAATTGCTGATTGGGGTCTTTTGAGCGAAACAGACCATTACTATCTTTGTATAACGAACGGTTATCAGGTTTTACTAGCTTAATACGACCAGCAATTTCCATCGCATCAGCAGGAGCGCCTTGAGGCAAAACAGAAATGGTCCCATCGTTACCAATTTCAATTTTACTAAGTGGAATCGGTAGGTTAATTGGCGCATCGTTGTCCCCTAGGACTAAATGACCACTACCGTTATATACCATGCCATTTTGATCAATTTTCAAGTTGCCGCTGCGAGTCAACCCTTCTTGTCCAGTCGCGTCTAATACAGAGATCCAGCCATCACCTTCGATAGTGACATCCATATTTCGACCCGTGGTTATCACACTTCCCTGAGCGAAATTATTTCCTGGGCGCTCACTCATGCTAAATACACGAGTTGGCAATCCTTCCCCGTAAGCCTGCATTGATCTCGCCTGTTCTAAATCAGCTCGAAATCCTGTAGTACTCACGTTGGCCAGATTGTTCGCTCGAAGTTGCATCGCTTGCATGTTTTGCTTTGCACCGCTCATTGCGAGGAATAATGCACGATCCATTTTCCGCTCCTAATTCGTTATACAAACTAGATATAGCAATCTATATGCCAAGTTTTTAATTGTTTATATTTCAATAAATTAGAATCAGTAATGAAAGAATTAAGAGAGGGGAGGCAGAAGGAAATACGGCAAAGCGGTAAACCGGCATTGCCGCCAGTTTACCGCTTGAGATATTAACGGATTTGAAGGATGTTTTGTTGCAGTTGGTTGTCAACTTCAAGGGCACGTGAGTTAGCCTGGAAGTTACGCTGCGCTGAGATTAGGTCAACGAGTTCCTGAGTCATATCAATATTTGACTGCTCAAGCGTACCACTGGTGATGGTACCGTATGAGCCTTTGTTTGACTCACCCCAAATCTTATCACCTGAATCTTGTGTCGCATCCCATTGGGTTGCGCCTTTTTTATCCAGACCCTGTTCATTAGCAACACGAACCAATGCGACACGACCCAGCGTTACGTTTTCACCATTCGAATAGGTTCCAAGCACGCTACCATTTTCATCGAAATCGACTTTGGTTAAAAACCCGGTTGTTGCGCCATCTTCATCAAACTTAGTCAGTTCAAACGGAGCGGCAAATTGAGTAGCCGAATCGAGTTTGAAAGAAAGAGCCTGGTTAATATCAGCTCCATTCATTTCTACAGGGTTAGCACCAGAGCCTAGCGGTTCTGAGACCACATTCTGACCGTTATTGATGCTTGCCAAAGTACCATCATTATTGAACTTCAGCGTATGCCCTGTCTGGCCAGATCCTGCCGCGGCATCACCACCCAAAATATTGATTGGTTTTTCGCCTTGTTTATCTGTAACCGTATAATAAACCTGCCATGTATTGGCCTGGTTCTGATCTTTCAGATAATAACTGGTTAATTTATAAGATTGACCCATCGAGTCATAAATAGTCGACGATGTTGAACGGTTATAGGTTTCCGGGTCAGTGTAGTCAAATATTGCCGGATCCTTTAGCGCACCGTTTGCTGGTAAGTTGACGCCAACTTCGATATTCGCAGTTTGTTTTGGCTTACCAAATTCCGCAGGGATATTAATCGGTGTTGGTTCGTAAGAAGCAACCTCCCCCGTATCCTTATTAACCTGATAACCTAATAGAAACTCATCATTTGATGTCACCATATAGTTATCTTTGTTCAGGTGAAAAGCGCCGTTTCGCGTCATTTCGTTCTGTTGTGGCAGCAAACGTTCTTTCGCTACCGCAAAGTAACCAGTGCCCGATACACGTAAATCCATTGGATTATTTGTATAGATGCTGGAACCTTCGTGGAATTGCTGCGCCACTTTGTTTGCCTGAACACCTGATCCCGGAGTTGTTTTCGCATTGGTAAACAGTGAATTTGAATAAACATCACCGAATTCAGCACGAGACTCTTTGAAACCAAATGTATTGGCGTTAGCTATGTTATTACTGGTGGTGTTCAAATCGAGCTGCGCGGCAGACAAACCACTCAAAGATATATATGACATCGTAGATTCTCCTATCTAGCTAGCGTCGTTACGCTTTGCCAACCTCTAGTACTTCAGCAAGTCGAACTGGCGAATCATAGCCAGCCAGATTCAGTAGTACGTTACCATTACCTTTACCAAGTAGAACGCTGTTGACGTTCGCATAAGTCGAAACATCAAATTCTGTATTTTTGCCATCCATCATACCTGCAGCTTTTATCTTATAAGTGCCTGCCGGCATAGGATTGCCTTGTTCATCTTTGCCATCCCATTCGATACGGCTATCACCCGCAGGTTTTGCACCGAGATCAATAGTTCTGACTAATTGTCCAGCTTGGTTCTCAACCCGAACGTAAAGGTTATCGATAGCATTAGGAAGCTTAACCATTGCTGCCATTTGACCATCGTCCTTTTTCAAACCATTCGGACTTTTAATTAAGACATCTCTACCGACCAACGAAGATGCTTGTAACGCTTGGTTGGAAGTTAAAGATGAATTCAAGCTCTCAAATTGACCATTCATTTTGCCGATACCATCAACGGTGGCAAACGATGCCATTTGAGCAATCATCTGATCATTTCCCACAGGCTTAAATGGATCCTGCTGGGAAAGCTGTTTTGTCAAAAGTGATAAGAAATCTTCTTGTTTAAGATCCTGCTTACCAGTGACCTCTGTTTTCTTATTTTTATCTTGAAGATCCTTAAGCTGATCCATATAAGATAAGCCACTTTGACCACCAACATTATTTACTCCGGCCATATGCTATCTCCTAACTCCTCACTGGCCCATCTGCAATGTTCTTAATAACATTTGCTTACTAGCATCAGCAACCTGAACATTGGTCTGATACGCCCTTGAAGCAGAAATCATATTTGCCATTTCTTCCATCACATTCACATTCGGTTTATAGATATAACCATCGGCATTTGCCAGTGGATGCTCCGGATTATATTCGGCAACTAACGGTTTATCACTTTCAACAACGCCCATCACTTTGACCGGCACTGTGTAGTCATTTTTGCTTCGCGCATTGTTAAGCTCAGCGGCAAACACGGGATGTCTTGCCTTATACGTATCTTTCGCTGAACTGGCTATACTGTCTGCGTTCGCCAAATTACTGGAAGTCGTATTTAGACGAATTGACTCAGCACTCATCGCTGAACCAGTCACATTGAATACATTGAATAAACTCATCTAAAATTACTCCCCTTTAATCGCTTTAGTTAACCCTTTAAACTTACCGCCTAAAAAGTCTAACGAAGCTTGATGACGAATCTGGTTTTGCATGAACAGATTACGCTCTAAATCTAAATCAACAGTGTTGCCATCACCAGTATCTGGTTGAGTTGGAACACGGTAAAGCGTTTCCCCTACAACTGCCATAGAGGCAGGAATATGCCGACCATCAGTACGAGCAAGACTAATACTTGCCCCCGAGCTTGCCGCATTCAACGCTTTCTGGAAATCAAGACCCTTGGCCTTATAACCTGGAGTATTGGCTTGGGCGATATTACTGGAAATCACCTCAGCATTACGCTCACGCACACCGACAGTGTACTGATGAACGCCTAATGCATTGTTAAATGATATTGCCATGAGCCTCTCCAAATCCGGTTATTGATTGGTCTGTATAATTAAAAGCAATTAGCGTACCAACTTATTTGCCGCTTTGTCTTTTGTCAAAATATATTGAGCAAAGATTGTACCAATCATAACGTTCTGACAAAGATAAAAAAGCCCAGCATTAGGCTGGGCTATTCATAACTTATTCTAACTATTTGAGTTTATATATAATTCCAGGGTTACATCGAACCATCTCAAATTTATCAGTTAATCCGGTAAGCGATTCTGAAGCACCAAGCAATAGATATCCTCCCGGGTTCAAACTACTCGCCATCTGATTAAGAACCTTAGATTTCATTTCAGATGAGAAATAGATAAGCACGTTGCGGCAAAAAATAATATCGAACTTGCCGAGCAAACTGTAACTCTCCATTAAATTCTGTGGTCTGAAATTCACTAATCTCTTGACGTTGTCTTTCACTCGCATGCGTCCGTCGCCGACTTCTTCAAAAAAAGCTCGGCGCCTTTCTGCAGACAGTCCACGCCCCAGAGCAAGATTATCGTAGATACCAGCCCGGCACATATCGAGCATTACCGTTGATATATCGGTTGCAGTAATCGACACGTTTGGCAGCATGCCTGGTTTCTTCTGCTGTGTCTCCAACACCGTCATCGCCATAGAATATGGCTCCTGACCGGAAGAGCTGGCCGCCGACCATATTTTTATCGGCTTTTTCTTTGCCGCTATTTCGGGCAAGATTTTTTCCGACAACACGGCAAAGGGATAAGTATCCCTAAACCATAACGTCTCATTAGTGGTCATCGCGTCAATAGCGGCAATACGCATATCTCGGTTGCGCCCTGTTATCACGTCTTTCATCAACGTAGACAATGACTCAACCTTGTATTTATTTACTAGAGGACTTAAACGACTCCTGACCAAGTATTGTTTGCTATCGCCTAAAACAATCCCACACTGGGATTCTAGAAAACGGCAAAATTCTTTATATTCTTGGTCATTTATTGTAATTGCTGTCATTGATATCTCTTATTCCACTACTAGAGCAGATTTCACCGCATTACCCAATTCATCCGGGTTAAATTTAGCAATAAACGAGTTTGCACCAACACGTTCTACCATTGCCTGATTGAAAACACCACTTAACGATGAGTGAAGAATAACATAAAGGTCTTTCAATTTAGGATGTCGGCGAATTTCTGCTGTCAGGGTATACCCATCCATTTCTGGCATCTCAATATCAGAAATTACGAGAGAGATGTGATCGAAAATATCACCATCGTCAGCCATCTCACAAAGCTTATCATAAGCTTCTTTACCATCTTTGACTGCAACGACTTCGAAACCAATCGATTCGATTGCTCTTTGAACCTGCTTACGTGCCACAGTGGAGTCGTCCGCAATCAAAATACGCTTAACAAACTCTCGACCACTTGTTGCGTCATTAATGGATTCGCCAATACTTGAATCCATTGTTTCATCAACAGGCGCGATTTCTGCCAGAATCTTTTCTACGTCAAGAATCTCAACTAACTCACCATCAATATTGGTTACAGCAGTCAAATAGTTACCCTTACCGGCACCTTCAGGTGGTGGTAAGATTTCTTCCCAACGCATGTTGATAATACGCTCAACCGAGCTGACAAGGAAGGCCTGAATGCTACGGTTAAATTCCGCGATAACAACGAAGCTTTTTTCGATATCAGTCGTTGGGCGCCCACCAATAGCCAAGCTCAGATCAATCACTGATACTGTCTGACCACGGATATGAGCTACGCCTTTAACAAGACGATGCAAATTCGGCATCATGGTGAGTTTAGGACACTGTAGTACTTCTTTTACTTTAAAAACGTTTATGCCGTAGCGCTGCAGACCGTTTAACCGAAACGTCAATAATTCCAATCGGTTCTGACCGACAAGTTGTGTACGCTGATTCACCGAATCAAGAACACCCGTCATAAGCTCATCTCCATCTCAAACATTTGCACTAAAAAGTGTTAGTCTACTAGTTAGCAATTACCGAACAGAGAAACAAAGTTATGTTTTCTAAACAAAGTCTGACTTCATTTTCTATTACTAAGTGTAGAGCCTTCTGTAAACTTTTATACAGCTTTATCGCCCTTTTATTATTTTTCTTTAGTCTGAATGCACAATCAGCAACAGACCAGCAACTTGAACAAATTCAAAAACTAGCCGAAAGTTATGTCGTTGAAAATTTCACGCCTCCAAGTGGAGGTACCATATCGGCTAATGCGGCTACCTTAGATAATCGGCTACAAGTTAGCGATTGTCCAACCGGGCTATCTGCTTTTTCCTCTTCAAAGAATGGATCTGCAAGCAATGTCACTGTTCTAATTGAGTGTAAAAGCGAAAATTGGAAGGTTTATGTGCCTGTTAGGCTCAAAGTCACCGTTCCAGCCGTCGTTGCTACTCTGCCACTTTCACGCGGACAAATTATTACTCAACAAGATGTTAGCCTCTCTATGGTAGACTTGCTTCGCTTCCGTCAGCAAGGTTTTTCATCAATTCAACAAGTGGTCGGATCTAAGACTAAAAGAAATATTGCTGTTGCCGATATCATAGATGGCAATGATATTTGCGTTGTTTGTCGTAATGAAAGTGTTACGATTAAAGCAATCAAAAATGGTCTCGCTATCACCACACAAGGGACCGCGCTAACTGATGGTTCCTGGGGGGAACAAATCCGCGTGAAAAATGACAAATCTAATAGGATCATTGATGCGAGGGTATCAGGAATTAGTGAAGTTACCGTTCGGTTTTAAACATCGGTGAAAAAAAGACCATTTTCAGATATTAAATGCTAAAGTATCGTAACCATCGGTCGATAACGACGATACGAAATGTACAATCAACCTAAGGGCTCATTATGGCAGGTATTGATAACATACGCTCCGGACACTCGTTAACGAATACGAGTCGGAGCAGTCAACGTGCTGATAACAACTCGTCGGACTCGAAGACTCAGGGAGCAGAGAGAAGCTCATCTTCGGGCAAAGATGCGGTCTCAATCAGCTCACAAAGCAAGGAGATCGGGAATATGCATAACCAGATGGCCTCTTCTCCCGCCTTTGATAGCGCGAAAGTTCAGGCAATCAAAGAAGCCATTGCAAATGGCTCCTATGTAGTTGATCCTGACAAACTAGCAGAAAATATGATCAAATATGAAAAAGAGTTGGGTGGATTAAGCTAATCCTCCTATACCTTTTCATCGCTCATAAAATAGGAACAGTACTATGGCTGCACTACAGGATTTACTCGACTTTCAACTAAAAAGTGCTCAAGAACTTCTAGCACTTTTAGACGAAGAAAAGGTGGCCATAACTAAACGAGTATCTGCAGACATAGAATCCCTAGCCCACCAGAAAGTAAAATTGGTGGAGCAGTTGAATTCAACTGATCAACGAATTGCTAAGCACCCGAACGTTAAGAGCCTGACTGAGGATGAAGAAAGTTCGAAGATTGTGAGTACAATTCAACAAATCATAGCCGAATGCCAACGAGCGAATGAGATTAATGGGCAAGCACTTGAGAGAGCCCAGATTAGCTTTCACAAGTTGAAAAACCTGATGCAACAGAGCCAAGGCAAAGTGGGCATGACCTACAGTTCAGATGGAAAAACCAAAAACATCTCGACGTTGGGAACCAATCTTAAAGCATAAATAAGTGGCAACTGAAAATGACAAAAGCGGCAAAATTGCCGCTTTTTCTTTTGGAGAACGTAACGAAAAACTTAATTTAGAAAATGGTTGTCTGTCTTCTGTCTGGTACCTGTATCACTTCGCCATAATTACGCATTTCATTCATACGCTTAATGTCCAGACGTAATTCAGTCACGTAACTATCACCGACTTTATAACTGCGTACAACTTCCGCTCCACGGATGATGCCATCAACCGATCCAGAAGTGGCTTCGGTACCTAATCTTTGATCCATCAGGTCTGCTCGTCCACTGACTCGCATTCCATAAACCTGCTCCGCCAATTCTCGATAAGCATCAATTTTTGAAGCTCTCATAGCTCTCACTTGCTTTTCGGCATCATTGCGACCTTTTTGGTCACCGATAGACGCGTAGCCAACTGAGGTCAGAAATTCTTGTTTTTCCATAGTCTGTAACGGTTGACATCCCATCATAAGAACCGCGACTAAAACCAGTAGTAAAACTCTCATGAGATATCCTCCTTATGGACGCAGAATAACGGTATATGGCTGACGCATAGTTGGGTCAGAGCGGATAAGAACACCGTCCTGAGTACGCATCGCATTTAATGTATCCAGATCTCGACCTATACGATCGGCTGGTAAAAAGCCCTGAGCTGTCGCCACCACAATCCTACTCTGCATACCGACGACTCTTGCATTAAATAGAACGCCACCTTCTTGTCGTAACATCGTTCCGGTCAGGACATACTGAATGTCCTGTTTCTCAGCCAAATCCGTCCAATTACGGCTAAAAGCAAAATCGCCTTGTTGAGTCACCTGAATTGAACCCGTTGTTTTGAAGTCAACGACCTTAAATCCACGCTCCTGAAATTGATGAATAAACCCTTCAGATACAGAGTTACCCAACCAGTTCGTCGTATCCATATTCTGTAGATCGACGAACGATGTGACGGCTATAGGTGTTCTCGCTGTCACACTGGTATTCGACTCGATCAGATCCTCAGTCATACTTTTCACGAAATAATCCATCGTATGTTGAGGACTTCTCTGCAGCATAAACTGAGCACCTTTATATTCTTCCTTACCGTTATAGATGGGAGCCATACACCCAGCCATCAGTAAAGCAGGCACAAAAATAAGCCATTGTTTCATTGTTCGTTCTCCAAATTGTGTCCGGCAACGGCAGTGTCCAAAATTTGACAGTAAAAGATGGAACACTCTTTGCTTTTATCTCACAGACGGCGTGAGAAGTGTTGCCAACAACAGTTACTCAGACTTAAAAGCAAAAATCGTACCCAATTGGAAAAAACATGAAAAAGTTACTTACAACACTCTTCGGAATAAGTGCCTTGTTTAGCGTAACATCACCTGCGATGGCCGCTTGGTATGAGGTAATTGGCAGCTCTGCGATTGCGTCAACCGAAGATAGAGCCAAGTTAAATGCGTTAGAAGATGCGATTTATCGAGCCGTTCAATTTTCTGGTGCCGATATTGGAGCGGTCAGCAATTTATATCCGATGCTGAATACTCAACAGAACGAATTTCAATTTACCAATCATGAAGTGCGTTATATTTTGGTCGAACAGGTTGGTACCGAAAATGGGACCATGTACGTAAAGGCAAAAATTGACATCTACCCATCGGCAAAGGGTTGCCATGTTGACCAATATAAAAAGACATTTTTGTTCAGCAATATTGAAATTGAGAATCCACAACAAGCTGTCATGGGACAGATTTACGACCTTGGTGCCGATTTTTCAAATATCTTAAATAAGCAGATTGATCAGACATCACAAAGCTTTATTTCTGTCGGAACGTCTGACTATGCTATCGATAAAAACCATTCATCAAGGATTCAGATGATCGCTCAGGATCGCAATGCATCTTATATAGTTGGGGGAACTATCACTGACCTATCCGCCACAATAAACAGTAATGATGTTATTAACCGTCAATTTGCTCTCAATATGTTTGTATACGACGGCAAAACAGGAAATAAGGTTATTCAAAAAAACTATCGTGAAGTAGCAACCTGGCCGTTCCCTAAAACCAGTCAGGTTGATACACGCAGTGCAAGATTCTGGTCATCAGCTTATGGTGACATGCTGCGTCGCGTTAGCCGAAATATCATGCTCGATATGGAATCAGAGCTTTCCTGTAAAATTACACTTCCTGAAGTCGTTGCTAAGTTTGGTGAAACCGTCACCATGAACCTTGGCCGAATTCATGGTGTACGAGTCGGCGATAAACTTCAATTGTGGCATACCGGGTCATTCATCGATCAGCGTGGCATATCCAGACCCAAAGTTACCCAAAGCGACATTACATTAACCGTCACTAGAGTCTACGAAAACGATGCAGATCTAAAAGTTGACCAACCAACCCTAGCAGAAAGCATCCAAATTGGCGATGTAATGCACAAACAGATGTAAATTTCACGGATAGAGATGAACTTATCATGAAAATTCAGTACTATAAGGTTCTTCGCTCCCGTGGCACAGCTGGATAGCGCGGCCCCCTCCTAAGGGGCAGGTCACAGGTTCAAATCCTGTCGGGAGCGCCATATATCAAAGCTTAGTGAAACGTCTCACTAAGCTTTTTTAATATCTGATCCGTTCACTCATTTCTCCATTCGAGTCCATAATTATTTAGTCATAATTCCATCCTGAAATACATTCACGAGACCAATAAATATCACATTAAAAATTGATGTATCACACCTCACAATCTACACTTTTATCAATAATATTTTTTGACACTTACTCTGACTTATCTGTTGCGCGAGTAATGGATGAGGAGGCCCCATGAAACTAATGCACTTCATTGGGATTCTGGCTGCCAGCATGCTTTCATTTGCTGCTTTAGCCCAACCAGTCACCCCAACAGAACGTTATATTGTTGCTCTGAAAAGCGATGTCTTGATGCCTGCACAAGTCGCATCAGAGATAGCAAAAAGTACCAACGGACGTATCGACTATATATATCGAACTGCTTTTAACGGCTTTTCAATCTCAATCCCACCGAATGCAGCTTCAAGATTATCGAATGACCCAAGAATTCGATTTATCGAGAAAGATATAAAAGTAACCGCTATCGCTCAAACCATACCAACAGGCGTACAAAGAATTTTCCCGAATATCGGCGGGTTGAGCATTAATTCTATTGATGACTTCCGGGTCGATGCGGATGTGGCCGTTCTTGATACAGGAATCGATCTCGCTCACCCCGATCTCAATGTGGTTGGCGATGTTAATTGTCTTAGCACAACAGGAAAAGGTGCGCCCTGGAAGCAGACTTATATTTGTAATACCGGAGGCGACGACGACCATTATCACGGGACACATGTAGCAGGTTCAATTGGCGCTTTAGACAATGATTTTGGTGTTGTCGGTGTTGCTCCTGGGGTTAGGTTGTGGGCAGTTAAAATTCTCGATGCTTCTGGCTCGGGCTCCATCGCAGGCATAGTTGCCGGTATAGATTGGGTGGTTGATCAGGGCAAAATCGAGATAATAAATATGAGCCTTGGAGGTTCAGGCACCAGTCTTGCCATGAACGAGGCAATTCAAAACGCTTATGATGCTGGAATCCTGACCGTAGTCGCAGCCGGAAATAGTAATATGGATGCCAGCGGATTTACACCTGCTAATGCGCCTTTTGCCCTAACTGTTTCAGCATTAGCAGATTTCGATGGGTATCCCGGTGGTTCCGGAATATTCAGCTGTTATGACGATTTAGATGATACATTAGCCTCATTTAGTAACTGGAATAATGTCACTGCCAGTCCAGTCATCAACATTGCTGCACCAGGAGTGTGTATAACATCAACCTATCCCGGTGGTGGGTACGCTATTTTGAGTGGAACATCAATGGCCTCACCTCACGTTGCTGGGGCGGCAGCATTACTGGCTAGTCAGGATAATAGCAGTATCACCAATCCAGCTCAGTTATATTGGAATCTTCTCACATTCTCAGGAAACTTTGACTGGACTGATGATTCCGGAGATAACTATCAGGAACCACTGCTCGATATCAGCTCTTCAAACTTTACTCCGGTACTCGTTAGCACCACCAGTTCTAATAACCCCCCCGTTGCCACATATACCTACAGTTGTTCAGAGCTATCGTGCAACTTTGACGCCTCAGATTCATTGGACAATGATGGGATCATTACGAGTTATATTTGGAACTTTGGAGACGGAAGTAATAATCAACAAAGCGTCACAACAACACATACATTTAGTGAAGAAGGTATGTACTCAGTAACGTTAACAGTGATGGATAACTTAGGATCTAGCAACTCAATGACACAATCCATTGATGTTGCAACGGGATCGTCTAGTACAAGCCTAAGTACAGTGAGCATAAATAATGGCTCAACATGGACTGCCATCGTGGCTGACTCTAATGGAAGTTATCTTACCGGAGAATGGTCTACAGGTGCGTCTTGCCTGAACCAAGCGCAGTGTGAGCTCAGTGGAATAGCAAAAAAACAATCAGTCGTTGTCTTTACCAGCAGTTTTGGAGAACAAATTGAGGTATTGAAGCCTTAAATAGGGAGTTCTAATAACATTTATAGGTAAAGCCCAGAGAAAACAATTTCTCTAGGCTTTTGTAAAACTAAAATTATTCTCATATTACAAATGAACGATTATCCTATAGACTTAATGTGATTCAATTAAAAGAAATCGCTAAAAAAGTGTAATTATGAGTACTATATGAGAGTGATTAATAAATATCTGCTTTTTATTTTTTTGGCTAGTTTCCTGCCACTAAAGTCAGAAGCATCTGTAATTAATGCAATACTAAATGGGACGGTAACATCACTTTCCGTTATCCCGTATCAGGTGAAGCTTACTATATTAAGAACGTCAGGCTCTGAAACAGAATCAGTACTTTGTGGCGGTTCAATCATCGACGATAGTCTTATTTTAACAGCAGCCCACTGTGTTGAAGATGACGGAGGCTATACAACCTCATCAATTACTGTTCGATATTTAGATTATACAGATTCATCATCACCGACGATAACATCAGCTTCAGTAAGTAGTTTTACCATAAATCCTAGTTGGACTGGCTCAGTTACTAACTCAAGCGATATCGCCGTCCTTTATTCAGCAAATACATTTGCTAATGCAAAGAAAATTAAAATCGCCTCAACATCAGAAATTAGTACTATGTTAAGTCAGTTTCTCAACAGTTATGCTGAAGGTCAGGACAATGAGGAGAATGTACAAGCAAGTGGCTATGGGATAGATGAAAATGATAGCTATGATGTCCTAAAGCGTGTGCTATTAACAGGAATACCAAGTGCTACATGTAATAGTCTAAAATCAAGCTCTGATACTGGTGATGATGTTATCTGTGTCCAAAGTCCTTCCCAGACGACAGATTATGGGTTTTGTAGTGGTGACAGCGGTGGGCCTTTAGTTTGGCAAAACCCATCGAATAGTTCCGATAGTGACTATGGTGTGCGTTTAATCGGTGTCGCTTCCTATGTAACGGCTGAAAATGGTAACTGTAGACTTAATGGCACTGGATATTTTGGAGCTTATACCAATATAAATTACTACAAATCATTCGTGAATAGTGCAGCTAGCAGCCTTACTAGCATATCAGGATATGACTATGAAAATCTTTCCATCTCATATTCGTTTGACTCTAATCCTATTTTGGCGAGTAACTCTACTAGCAGTAGCGTGACTACGTCATCAAGTGGTGGAGGCACTACAACTATCCCCATAATATTAAGTTTATTTAGTTTATTAATGTGGCGTTCATACAAACTATATTTTAGAACATTCAGAATCACGAGTAAGGCGAAGTAAATACTTCGCCTTTATTCAGATAGGACTATACTGTGCCAGCGGCTAAATCCAAACGCGTTCTGAATTTAATAACCGCCAAACTGGCAATTAACCCAACAACGCTTACTGCAGCCACATAATAAACAGGGAACATCACGTTTTCTGAAATCATACCGCTCACCAACATTGGTGTTGTGCCACCAAAAATGGCATACGAGACGTTATACGAAAACGACAGTCCAGAAAATCGGATGGGCGCAGGGAAACTTTTTACTGCAATTGCAGGTACTACACCAACGATACCAACAAAGAATCCTACAACGGCATACATTTCGAATAGATGGCTGGTGTCGTGGAGCATAGTTGAATAAAACGCCCAAAAGCTTGCCGCTAAACCAACACTGAAAATGGTCATACTTACACCGCCACCAAATCGATCAGCTAAAATGCCAGAGACAAGTGAGCCTATCAAAACAAAGATGATAGCAACGCTGTTTGCTTCCAGAGATAAAGTAGGATCAATATGAATGATTTTCTGCAATAAAGAAGGCGTCATTAAAATTGCAACGACAACCGCAGCCGTCAAAACCCAAGTTACGGCCATAGAAACGATAACTGACGGAAGATGATCTTTCAGTACCGTTTTTAAAGGTAACTCTTCAGCTAACGTTTTACGCTCCTGCATAGCTTTAAATACAGGAGTTTCATGGAGCCAACGACGAAGATACATCGTTATAAAACCAAAAATCCCACCCAATAAAAAGGGAATTCTCCAACCATACTGGTGAACTTCTTCTGCAGAAAACGTTGAATGAATTGCTGTTGCGACCAGTGAGCCCATTAAAATACCGGCTACAAGCCCTGCCGATAATGTGCTGCAGGCAAAACCAATATGTTTTTTCGATACATGTTCGGTTACAAATACCCATGCACCAGGGGCTTCTCCGCCAATAGCTGCACCTTGTAGAATACGACACAACAGCAGAAGTAATGGTGCGGCCAGACCGATTGTTTCATAGGTTGGCATTAAACCAATAGCAAAAGTGGGAACAGCCATCATGAAAATACTAAGCATAAACATACGTTTTCTGCCAAGTAGATCGCCAAAATGCGCCATAATAATTCCGCCAAGTGGTCGAGCCAAATAGCCAGCGGCAAAAATACCGTAGGTTTGAACCTGTCTCATCCATTCAGGCATGTCTGTTGGGAAAAAAAGACCGCCCACGACATTTGCGAAATAGACAAAGATAACAAAATCATAAAATTCTAATGCACCACCAAGCGCGGAAAGGCTTAATGTTTTTACATCGTTTGAATTGATCTTCCGCCTCGAATAATCGGAGTCTTGCGTTTGAGATTGACTATGTTGAGTTTTCATTTTCTCGTATCTTAATTGTATGTTGTTGTTTGCGGCTGCTAATTAGTTAGTCGAAGATCACATCGCTTATATCTAGCAATTGCTTCTTATTTAAAGGTATGTTTAGCAGTGGGATCATGGATACTACTCGCTAATATTCACAAAAAAAAGTGTGTCGACGTGTCAAACAAAACCATATTCTGTAAACATAAATGAGCACTTTGTGATAACAGAATATAATTATCTAATGGAAGCATAATCTGTAGAAAACTCGGTTGAGGCTGAAACATTTTGCAATATTTAACGCTAAATGAATGTAAATAGAAAAAGTTCGAATTATTTTATCTCGTGGTTAATTACACTTCCAGTTTGTCCTGAAAGACGTTAAGAACGCGGTAAATTTACCGGATTATCAGGAAAAGATAGGCAAATGAAAAGTAGCTTGCTAAGCTAGCTTTCGTGCTAAGTAACGACCAATTACTCAACCAAATACATAATAGCTGCAGTAACGAATCAATGACTCAGAATAAGAAACTTAAGCTAAAAAATACGTTGTATCTGTTCTTTGTGGCTTCCCTATTAATCTTTCTTCAGGGATGTTCAGCCAACCAGAAAAACGAATTACGCAGAATCGCGCAAACGTCTTCAGCTAGCGAAATCTATAAATACAAAATCGCAGTCCTCGATGATTTAAAGAAATATAAGCGTAAACTGGATCTCCGAAACCCCTACTCATACAACCCAGAACTCAGAGAAAAAATCTTCAAAGAGATTGAAACGGGCAAAAACACGATCAATCTTTATCAAGCTGGTAAAGAATTAACCCATGAAAACGAATATCTACACTATGCTTTTTTACCCGAAAACATTCAGTATCGTAACGATTTCCTGATACTTGGATTATATAAGTTAGTCTATAAAGCCTATGATTTGAGCACCAGTCACAAATTCACAGCGATTGAGTACAACTCAACATACATGCAGGAACTTTACAAATACCTTCAAGTAGTACGATGGAAAATACGCACAAACAAAGGCAATGATGGCCAGTATCTATTTCTAACATGGCAGAACAATTGGCAAATTGAATTGATGAATCATCCAGCGACTGACCTCAATATTATTCGCGACCTGAGTTTCATAAAAGATAAAAGAGAAACACTTTTCGATCATTCTAATTTTTCCTTCGAAATCTTGATGAACCGAATGCTTATCAACGTAAAGTATTCCTTAGAAGAAACCAATATAGAGCCATACGATATGAGTGTTAGTGCCCTTAAAACGTTTGTTTTTATTATTTAATCTTTATTTCAATCGAATCAGAAGATTGCTTATTTTTTGTTTTGATAGATTTGAGAATATTGGGTAATAACGACATCGCTACCATAGCAAACATCAGAAGATACTGAGATCCCGTATAGGACTCACCTGATAGGATAAATCCGCCCATAACGCCAGCCATTGGATTCGCGACGCCTGAAAAAGTAAACTCAACGATACTCAAATGCTGTAATGCCCAGACATACAAAGAGTACGCCAGCGCAGTATTAACTAAAATAATCCATCCTAAGCCAATGGTGTTCTCAATGGAAAATGAGGTAAGAACCTCAATATATTGGTGTGGATGAATGTACATATCCACACAGCATAACGCCAGTAATACCACACCTCCAGATATCAGTTGCCATGTCACCACACTCCACCAATGCACTTGCTTATTGAGCGTTTTTGTCAGAACGCTTCCGATGATGATACAAATTACCGCCACTACCATTGCCATCAATCCAAGTGGGCTTAATTGAATCGAACCTGGGTTAAACAAACTCACTGCGATTACAACCAAACCAATGCCTGAAAGAATTTGCACTCGAGATGGAGTTTGCTTCATAACCCCCCATTGAATAGCCATTGCGAAAACGGGTACAGACATCATGCCCACACTTGAAATAGCCGAAGGTAAATTGAGCGCCATAATAAAAATACACACAAAGAAGGCACCAATATTAATAATGCCAATAATCGATAATTTAAATAACACTCTTTTTCTAGGAATTTGGGGTCTCAACGCCAGCAATAGTAATCCTGCAGGTAATGCACGCAGAGTACCAAGTAGCAGTGGTGGCCAGCCGGAAAGGAAATGTTGAGTAACGGAGTACGTTGTTCCCCATAGAAAAGAAGCGATAAAAGCAAAAATTAAGTCCATAAGAAGAATCTTTATGTAAAGATAATTAACATAATAATAATGCTTTTCTCTCTGTTGTAAAGTATCTTAACGTAAAGACATATAAATCAGATGATGAAAATGGATTCAATCGATAAAATTATTGATCAGTGGGCAACTGAAAAACCTGAATTAGATACAGAGCCAATGAGTATACTTGGCAGAATGATGCGGCTATTCAAATATCTGGAAGCAGAGGTTGCTAATACACATAAGGCATTTGGTTTGAAGCTGGGAGAATTTGATGTGCTAGCTACATTAAGACGTTCTGGTTCTCCTTTTACATTAACGCCCTCTGAAATGATGAATAGTGTGATGCTAACATCAGGTGCGATGACAAATAGACTAGATAGATTAGAAGATAAAGAGCTTATTCAAAGACAGCACAGTGAATCAGATCGAAGAAGCGTTTCAATTTCTCTTACACCAAAAGGCTTAGATTTAATAGAAAAGGCGCTCTTGGCGCATGTCGAAACCCAGCATCGACTGACTCGTTCTCTTAATAAAGAGCAAAAAGAAACGATAAACTCTCTATTTAAACAATGGCTTGACGGATTTGAACCGGTTCAAAAATAAGAATCTATAGTTTGTCATTGCCCAAAATAACTGAAAGATGAAGCGACTTGTCGGTATCACAGCCAATACGTTTAAAAAGTATACTTTCATCACGAGTTTCAAATTTAAGACATCAACTACTTGAATAATATTCATATTCATCAGTAAAATGAGCGTCTTGCCAGAAAATGGTCAGGTGTGTACTTCCATACTACCTTTTTATTTTCAATATTCATCTTGCGACTGCATTGTTAGTGTTACTCAGCATTATTAGTGTTTGCTTCACCTATATTGAAATTTGGTCTAGTATATTTATTGATAAAAGTGTTGATACTCAGCGAATGAAAAAAAGTAACCTTGAAACGAATACCGGCCATCGCTTCATTTCTAAAGCCAAGACCGCATATAAAATTCATATTCATACTCCCGATGATAAGGTGCTACATCGTTCAGTCGGTTTTGTTCGCATAGGTGAAGAAAAAGGACTCAAGAAAGCGATTAAGCTACGTAATGAACTTGGTAGAGAGCTATGGGGTCGACATTGGCGATTACTATTGAAAGATCCTTACCTGATGACTCGCTTGCCGCACAGCCTTGAACCCAAAATAATATATAAACCTCGTCCCACCAAAGAAAACCCAGATTATCGAGATGCATGCTACATTGCAGCATGGCGAACATATGATGACAAAGGAAAGTGTCATTTCAAAAGTGTGGTATGTTCAATCAATAAACACGGTAAACTTGCCGCCTACTCAAAAACTAAAAAAGCCCTCCTGGATGCTCATCAAGATTATCTAGATATCTTAATTTACATGGGAAGGCTTAATAGTATCGATCTTAAGTAGGTCGGTTATTACCGACCTATCATTCATTCGGCAGTGACGATCAATACAAAACTCAGCAACAATTACATTGTTGGTTGTTCAGTAACTTTATATTCAAATTCAGGTACTACGATTTCAACGCGGCGGTTTTTCTCTCTACCTTCACGAGTATCGTTTGACGCTACAGGTTGTAGTTCACCCATACCTTTAGTTGAGATACGTGAAGTCTGGATACCATTCTCAGTCAAGAAATCCGCAACTGAATTTGCACGGCGTTCAGACAGAACTTGGTTGTACTGTTTTGATCCAGTAGAGTCTGTATGTCCTGTGATAACAACATCAGCTTGAGGGTACTCAGTTAATAGACCGATCACTTCCTGAAGATCAGATTTTGCTGATTCAGTAAGCTGTGCGCTATTAAGAGCAAAACTGCTTGAAGCACTCAAGTCTTTTTTGTACACGTGAGTAACTGGTTTTGGTGGTTCAGGAGTTGGTTCCGCTTTCACAGGTTCCGCTTGCACAACTGGTTGAGGCTCTTCTTCAGCGCCGCCAAATTTGTAGCTCACGCCAATAGTCGCCAAGTTGTTATTTGCTTTAACAACATCTGTGTTGATATCAGTTAATTTTTGATATTCAAGACGTACCGCTAGATTTTTCGTTGCCATATATTGGACACCAGCGGCGCCAAGGTAAGACATATCATCTTTGCTACCAAAATCGACATAAGCACCACCGGCTTTCAGGTATGCTGAAAACTGATCGCTAAGAGGTAAACTGAATTTTGGCGCGATTGTAAAAGCATTAACAGTATCATCATCGATGCCTGCTGCGCTAACCTTACCTAGGTAGTCGTAGCCAGCCTCAATGCCTAAATATTCATTAAGATCGTAACCGAGGAAAACACCACCGGCTTCCTTGTTATCGTCACAATCACTTGTTGATGTACAGGCACCATTAAACCATGATTCACCAACTTTACCACCGACATAGACTTCAGCCATCGATGCTGTTGACGCCAAAAGCAGAGATGCTGAGACCATTGCTGCAACTTTTTTCATTGTTATCTTCCTCTGAAATTATCATTCTTGGAAACTATAAAACGGTGTAGTTCACACCTTATGCACACATAGCATATGTTAACTGTAAGACATCTGAGACAATTCTTAAATAAATCTCTGTCAAATCAGTGTTACTTTTTTGAACACCCTTACAAAAGATAGGGAGATCAAAAAACCGCGGCATATAAACCGCGGTTTTCATATTACTAAAACTAATGGGTTTAGCTTTACTGTGCGTTCGCTTCACGTTCAGCGATAAACTCAAGAGCCATATTAATTCGCTTAATAACTCTCTCTTTACCAATCAACGCCATTGTGGCATCAACTGAAGGAGATTGACCTGCACCAGTGACAGCAACACGAAGAGGCATACCCACCTTACCCATTCCTACTTCAAGTTCTGCACAAACATCTTCAATTACGTTATGCAAACTTTCTGCTGACCAATCAGATAGAGCCTCAATTTTTGAAAGAGCCAATGCTAAAGGCTCTTTCGCGACGCCACGCAGATGTTTTTTTGCCGCTGCTGCATCGAACTCAGAAAAATCTTCGTAAAAGTAGCGAGACTGCTGTGCAAGTTCAACGAGCGTATGACAGCGCTCACCAACAAGCTTTATAACATCTTCTAGTGCAGGGCCTGTTTCTTTGTTTATACCCTGGTCATTAAAGTGCCATTCAAGGTGCTTAGCGACATAAGAAGGTTCAGAAGTTTTGATGTAATGGTTGTTTAACCAGAGTAACTTTTCAGTGTTAAATGCAGATGCTGATTTACTAATTGCATCAAGACTGAAGTATTGAATCATTTCGTCAATAGAGAAAATTTCTTGATCTCCATGTCCCCAACCAAGACGAACTAAGTAGTTAAGAAGTGCTTCAGGAAGATAGCCTTCATCTCGGTATTGCATTACTGAAACGGCTCCATGGCGTTTTGACAGCTTCGCACCATCGTCACCAAGGATCATCGCACAATGAGCAAATGTAGGAACTTCAGCACCTAACGCTTCATAAATATTGATTTGGCGAGCTGTGTTATTGATATGATCTTCACCACGCACAACATGTGTAATACCCATATCCCAATCGTCAACAACAACGCAGAAGTTGTACGTTGGCGAACCATCTGTTCGGCGAATGATCAGATCATCTAGCTGAGAGTTTGCAATTTCGATTCGGCCGCGAATCTTGTCATCAAAAACGACTTTACCTTCGGTTGGGTTACGAAAACGAACACAACAAGGGTCACCCTCTTTTGCTGCATCGTTCACCGCTTTTATTTTTGGATGATTTGCATCATAGCGAGGATTCTCTTTATTGGCTTCTTGCTCTGCACGTACTTCATCAAGTAAGGTTTTTGGTGCATAACATTTATAAGCTTTATCTTCAGCCAATAGTTTTTCTACGACTTCATCATAACGATCAAAACGTTTTGTCTGATAGTACGGGCCTTCGTCCCATTCCAAACCAAGCCAGCTCATTCCTTCAAGAATGGCATCAACCGCTTCTTGAGTCGAACGCTCAAGGTCTGTATCTTCGATACGCAGAACAAATTCACCACCTTGATTTTTAGCGTATAACCAAGAATAAAGAGCGGTACGAGCACCACCTACGTGTAAGAAGCCTGTTGGGCTTGGAGCGAAACGAGTTTTAACCGTCATTATGATTTACCTTCATTCGAACTGAGCTGAGAACACAGCATAAGTCAATTTTTGGGCGGTATTCTAGCACCCGAAAGTTAATCACGACAATCACTGTCCTATTTTAATTATCCATAAAACCAAAAACGTCAGAGACTTCCTGCTTGACCTTCCCCTTGCGTCAAGGTTTATCTTCATTAGCAATACAATAATCTTAGGAGGTTATTATGACTCATATGGCTTTATCCCTCAGCGGTCTCCATTGTATGGGGTGCGCAGCTAATTTAGAAAAAAGCTTAAAGCAAGCATTTACCGTTGATATAAAAGAACTTTCACCTACTTTTATAGAAATGGATGTGGATACAAGTTTCGATGAGGTAGCAAAAAACATTGAATCTGCTGGTTATTCTGTTGCGCCTCAAACATTTCAATTATCAGGATTGCATTGCGGTAACTGCGTAAACAAACTGACGAAACATCTCGAGACATCTGCACAGATACGTAACCTCCACGTTGAAAAAGAGCAAATGTCGCTAGAGACTTCTCTGAGCAAAGATGAAATAGCAACGCTGGTGACCGAAGTTGGTTTTGAGGCAACCCCAGCTGGATCAGAAGCTCCATCTGTTTCAGAGGTAGCTAATGATGATATAAAAAAGTCTCAGGCATCCGAGGCTTCTTCAAACATAAGCTCGGAATCTAATCAAGCTCTCACAACAACGCACTTGTTAGTTAAAGGCATGACTTGTGCGAGCTGTGTGTCGTCTGTTGAGAAAGCACTGACTGCAACAGCTCATGTAAGCCGGGCTCAAGTTAACCTGGCTGAACAAAGCGCTATTGTGTTCTCTAATACTGAGTTAAACCCAGAAGCTCTACTAAAGTCAGTCGATGATGCCGGGTATCATGCTGAAATCGTTGACGATCCAGAAACGCAGCAAGAAAAACAACAACAGCAACTCAAACAAGTCTTAAAAGAACACAAGCAGAACGCAATATTTGGCTTGCTCGTCGGTATTCCAATCATGCTTTGGGGTGTACTTGGCGGTGAAATGATGATTTCGAATTCCCAACAACAAATAGCCTGGGGAATCGTCAGCCTTATCTGTTTACTATTATTAAGTACAGCGGGACGCGGTTTTTATAGCAGCGCCTGGAAATCGCTGATGCATAAACGTGCAACAATGGATACGCTGGTAGCTTTAGGGACGGGTGTTGCATGGCTATACTCGACACTCGTTGTTCTCTTCCCTGATTGGTTTCCAGATCAAGCAAGGCACGTTTATTTTGAAGCCAGCGCAATGATCATTGGTTTAATCTCATTGGGTCATGCGATTGAGTCAAATGCAAAAGCGAAAACAACCCAGTCATTGCAAGCTCTTATCAAATTACAGCCTAAAACAGCAACTGTAATCATCGACGATAAAGAACAAACAATCGCGATTGAGCAAATTACCGTGGGAATGCATATCAGGATTCGTTCAGGAGATCAGGTTCCAGTCGATGGCATCGTTGTCAGTGGATCGTCTTATATCGACGAATCAATGCTTACCGGAGAACCGATTCCAGGTGAAAAAAGCTCTGGTGATAAAGTATCTGCCGGTACCATTAATCAAGACGGTAGCCTTGTTATTGAAGCAACAGGTGTCGGCTCTGACACCATGCTGTCAAGAATCATAAGCATGGTTAGATCAGCGCAAAGCAGCAAACCACAAATCGCGAAACTTGCAGATAAAATATCCTCGGTATTTGTTCCCGTTGTCGTAGCGATCGCCATTTTTTCAGCACTCATATGGCTGGCTGCTGGGCCTGAGCCTAAAATAAGCTATATGCTCGTTGTCGCAACAACAGTATTGATCATTGCTTGTCCTTGCGCTCTTGGCCTTGCTACTCCCCTATCCGTTACGGTGGGAATCGGTAAAGCTGCTGAAATGGGCATTTTAATTAAAGATGCGGATGCTCTGCAAAAAGCCAGCATCATCGACACCGTTGTCTTTGATAAAACCGGCACACTAACAGAGGGAAAACCTCTGGTCCAAAATAGTATCGTGCTTTCTGACAATGAAGAACTTGTTTATTCAGTTGCTCTGGCTTTGGAGCAAGGATCCGATCATCCAATAGCTAAAGCTCTTTGCCAGTTTATCAATGAAAAAGGGATTTCTGCGGCAAAGATTAGTGAATTCGAAAATCTTAGAGGTCGTGGTTTAAGAGCAACTTTCAATCATATGCCCTTACTATTGGCATCAATAGATCATTTAAAAAATGAAGGTATTAACTTAGAGAATGCTCAAAGTCATATTACCAGTATCGAAGAAAACGCTCAGACCCCCATTGGCTTGGCTATAGATGGGCAATTGTCAGCTCTATTTGCTGTATCAGATTCAGTAAAAAGCTCAGCCAAGAAAACGATAGCAAGACTCAACAATATGGGTATCGAAACGGTAATGCTAACCGGTGATAACAGTGCTGTTGCACAATCAATTGCCAAGGAGCTGGGTATATCAACCGTAATATCTCAGGTACTACCTGATGAAAAAGCTAAACATATCAAGCAACTTCAGCAAGCAGGAAAAACTGTCGCAATGATTGGTGATGGTATCAACGATGCCCCAGCTCTAGCTCAAGCTGACATAGGTGTCGCAATGGGAGAAGGAAGTGATGTGGCAATTGAAAGTGCTCAAATTGCCTTTCTTAACTCATCTCCTGAACTGATGCTCAATACCATTGCACTATCGAAGGCAACTCTCAAAAATATTAAGCAGAACTTATTTGGTGCTTTTATATACAACACATTGGGGATCCCCATTGCGGCAGGTGTCTTATTCCCATTTACAGGATTTTTATTAAGCCCAGTCATTGCTGGAGCGGCAATGGCATTATCATCGATTACGGTGGTGACAAATGCTAACCGATTAAGGTTAT
The DNA here is from genome assembly GCF_003856525.1 of Vibrio viridaestus. GTDB lineage: Bacteria > Pseudomonadota > Gammaproteobacteria > Enterobacterales > Vibrionaceae > Vibrio > Vibrio viridaestus. Next base: position 278,287 of record NZ_RJVQ01000002.1, on the reverse strand, counting down.
TCTCTGCCGATAAGGAATGAGGTCGTGACAACAAATCATATGCCCCTTAGACTGATGTTTCGATAATAAGTATGAGGGGCCTATGAGCTTAAAAAACTGGTTAACGTCTGGTATTTTGTTTTTTTCCTGTTTTGGCCATGCATCTCCCCTTTATTGGACCGCTGAAAAAGGTAATCTACACTATTTACTTATTGGCACCGTTCATGTGGGACAGGAAAGTATGTACCCACTACCTAACGACGTCATGAAATTCCTTCGACAAAGCCGCGCACTGATACTTGAAGCCGACCTTAGCGAGGAACAAACGCCTGTCTATCCCACATCAGACACATCCGTAAAAGACGTATTAAATGAAAGCCAACTCCAGCAGCTGAGTCAAATTGCCCAACAACTGGAGGTCTCATTTCGTCGATTAGAAAATATGCCTCCTTGGTCAGCAGCACTAACTATACAGATGACACAACTCTCACAGCTTGGCTACACTGGCGAGTATGGCGTTGATCGACATATGATTGCTCAAGCACAAAATAATAATCTGCCTATTTTGGGTCTCGAAACACTCCAGTCTCAGGTAGATATGCTTTCCGAACAACAAGATAATGGAAAAGAGCTTTTAGTTTCGGCCATAGATAATTGGAAAAACAACGAGAATGATACTCTCTGCCTGATTAAAAGTTGGCAAGCTGGAGATAGAAAGAATCTTGCCGAGCTAGTCAAACAAGCAAAAATGTCGAAACAGCTCAGTAACGCTCTAGAGACAAACCGCAATACCCAATGGGCTGAAAAGCTTTCCAGTGCCGATTTTCTCCCCGATCAAAATGGTAAATATGTCATTGCCGTAGGACTACTTCATCTAATTGGCTCAGAAAATCTGATAGACCAACTTAAACAACGGGGATTCACAGTCAAACTGAAAGGAAAACGCGAACACGCTGACTGTCAGTTTCTTGGATCTTAAAACGAAAAAAGCCCCGACAATAAGTCGAGGCTTTTGAATGATGGTCGGTGAAGAGGGATTCGAACCCCCGACCCTCTGGTCCCAAACCAGATGCGCTACCAAACTGCGCTATTCACCGGAACGAGGCGTATAATACGGATTCTAATAACTAAAGCAATACTTAATTAAAAAAAATTGTGATTTACGGTGCGTTCGAACAAATAACAGACAATCTTGTTTTGTGACGTCAGGCACAGCCCTCTCAACAAGTTATACAAGCACTTACTAACATTGATTTAGATCAATATTACAATTGAGTACAGAGTTAAAGTTAATCCTGTCTTCTCACTTTGGACAAGACATTGGCGTTGATTAAATTTTGGTTTGAATCATCTGATTAAAATTTAATTTCGTTCTTATGTCGTTTCTATATCTCAAGGTAATGAATGACAAATCTCCTCACTAGATCGCTTAGCCCCTGTTTAATCAGAGGGTCGCTATGCACCGGAGCAGATTCTTTGTCTGCCCCGGTTTTTTAGTTTTTACGCTCTAATAATCTGTCTCATTGTCCTACATTTCATCCGACAAAATAGGTTCGAAATTTTTTTTCTGTTGGTATACTCCTTAATGCCACATCGAACTAGATAGAGGATTTTGCTCATGTCTCAGGAAGATTTAAATTTTTTCCAACAGATGATGGGAGATGTTAAGCCCATAGAACAAGATACTGTAGAGTTGAAAAAGACCTATCAGTTAACCGATGCCCAACTCGCAAAAAGAGCAGCGGCGGAGACGCTTTATGAAGGAGAGCCTGAATATCTATCTCTCGACAATGCCCCAATGATTAAACCTGAGGATGTCATTGAGTTTAAACGTAATGGTGTTCAGGACGGTGTTTTTCGCAAATTAAGACTCGGTAAATACCCGATTCAGGCAAGGCTGGATCTGCATAAGAGAACATTAGAGCAAGCCAGAGATGAAGTGGTTCTGTTCTTAAATAAGTGTATGAGAATGGATATACGAACGGTTGTCCTTGTACATGGTAAAGGTGAACGCAGTAACCCTCCGGCATTAATGAAAAGCTATGTTGCCCACTGGTTGCCTCAGATGGCAAATGTTCAATGTGTTCATAGTGCACAACGATTTCATGGTGGAACAGGAGCGGTATATGTTCTCCTGAGAAAAAGTCAGGAAAAGAAACTCGAAACACGAGAAAGACATCAAAAACGCCTTGCCTGAACACAAGTAATTAATGATAAACTAAGCGCCGCCAATGGCGCTTTTTTATTTAAACCCTACCGTTGGGAAACGTTGAGAGGAACGTATGTCATCAGAACCAAAACGCTTAAATAAGTACATCAGTGAAACCGGATATTGTTCACGTAGAGAAGCTGACAAGTTAATTCTTGAAGGTGTCGTAACAGTGAATGGTCAGGCCCCTGAAATGGGCATGAAAGTATCAGACGATGATGACATCCAAATAAATGGTAAGCCTCTAAGAGAAAAGGCTAAAACCATCTATATTGCTCTAAACAAACCAGCAGGTATTACTTGCACAACAGAACGCCACATCGAAAGTAATATTATCGATTTTATTAACCATAAAACTCGTATTTTTCCAATTGGTCGCTTAGATAAACCGTCAGAAGGGCTTATTTTTCTAACGAATGATGGTGATATTGTTAATAAGATACTGCGCGCAGGCAATCAGCATGAAAAAGAATATGTTGTGCGTGTAAATAAACCCATTACTGACGACTTCTTAAAAAATATGGCATCGGGTGTGGCAATTCTGGACACCGTAACACTGCCGTGTAAAGTCGAAAAAGAAACCAACTACTCATTCAGAATTACGTTAACCCAAGGCCTTAACCGACAGATACGTCGTATGTGTGAAGCGTTGGATTATGAAGTCTTTAAATTACGTCGCGTCAGAATTATGAATATCTCAATTGATGGTATTCCAAATGGACAGTGGCGTTACCTTGATGATAACGAAATAGAACAATTGCTCTCACTCTGTGATAGCTCTATTGGAACAGAAGAAGCGTCAAGGAATTCAAAAGACGGCGGGTATATACCCAAAGCAACCGATGCAAAACTGCATGACCACAGAACGCAAAATATTACCGAGAAAAAGCACAAAACGTTTAAAGGCAAAAATGCAGACGAGTTCCGCTATGGGCCAAACTCGACCAAACGTCGTAACAGCTCAAATACCGCACAAACTGATGATCGAGGGAAAACAGCCCCTCAACCGAAGATCAGAAAAGCTGGGACATTAAGTCTCAAAAAATAAAAAGAAAAAAGCGGCAAATATTTATTGCCGCTTTTTACGTTTAGCCAATCTGAATAGTATTACGACCTTTGTTTTTTGCTTCGTACATGGCCTTATCAGCTCGACTCAAAATCGACTGAACACGCTCCATTGACTGCCTCTCCACCACACCAATACTCACTGTAACATTAGGAGCTTCAGTCTGGTTCTGGATATCTAGACGAATGCCTTCAAGCAGATCGAATGCTGAGTTGACGGACTTGAACGGGAGAATTAACACAAACTCTTCACCACCCCACCGACAAATATGTCCTTCTTTGCCTAAATGCTCGGCACACGTTTCAGCGACTCTTAGCAAAACTTGATCCCCAAGTTGATGACCATAGTTGTCATTAACTTCTTTAAAGTGATCAATATCCAGCAAAGCTAAAGAGAGCGGCGCATCTTTCTGATTAGTTGAACTGAACGCAGTTCTGACAAGATCATCAAACACCTGTCGATTATAAGTGCCTGTAAGCTTGTCCCTTGTCGCCATTCCTTCTAGACGACTTTGATAACCACGAAAAACATACTGTGCCAGTACTATGACAGCCAAAGCTACAACAAGACTAATCGCTATATTGTTGATAATTGCTCTCTTAAGTATCTGGTCATTAAATTTATCTTTTTGCTCGACAATAATGTACCACTGAAATTCATCAACCCAACGACTGCTAATATAATAAGTATCACCATTATTGTCGTAACTTCCCGACATACTTGGTGTTGTCAGAATTTGCGTTGTTAAATTGCTCAGTCCTGGCCTCTCCTGAATCGACGTAAAATTATCGTGAGTCTTACCTTTCAGCGTCACAGCACCTAAATCATTGATAAAGTAAATATCTCGCTCATAACGTTTTTTGTATTTTTCGATTATTTGTGAGACAGCATCCGAGCCTAGTCCAACGCCAATAATTCCGATAAATTTATGATTAAAATCGTAAACACGATAATTAACAAAGACCACAACTCTGCCCGGATTTGCGGTATCTGAATCGATATTAATTTCATAATCTTTTCCGGGATTAAGTGCCTTAACCCGGAAATACCATTTATCTTGAGGGTTGTCTTCAGATACCTTTTTCAAAACACCAGTGTAGTGATAGTAGTTCTTGGTTTTATCCGATACATAAAAACTCGTAACCGTGTTGTACTGCTGCTTTATCTCTTTTAGATATTGAATAATCTTATTTGGGTTTTCTTCACCAGCAATCGTCCAATCTCTAACGAAGGTATCCTGAGCCATTAGAGAGGATATAAATATGGGACGTATCAGGTCTTGCTGTATTTCGGAATATATATTGTCACTGGTTAAAGGGAGAGAATCTTGCTTAATTTGGTTTTCTAACGTTTCATGCGCCATTCTGTACGAACTGAATCCAGTAACCAAAAAACCTAGGAAAATTAATCCAACAAGAATCCAACTAAACTTCTTTTTATTCATTTACGCATCCGTGCCTATCTACTGCATACACTTATAAAACAGCCATGTATCTATCTTTTAAACACATAACCGTAATGAGAATAACCTATGCCAACTACATGTTTTTCTTGGGGAATTTTTTATTATTAGACTAATATACATGAAAAAAGAGAGGTAACAGCCTCTCTTTTTTCACTAAAGTTAAACTGAAATCGATTACTATTTTGTGCCAAAAATTTTATCGCCAGCATCGCCTAAACCTGGAACGATGTAACCATTTGAGTTTAACTTATCATCGATAGCAGCAGTATAAAGCTCGATATCAGGATGAGCAGCTTCAAGTGCCTTAATACCTTCTGGAGCAGCAACGAGGACAAGCACTTTAAATTGAGTACATCCTCTTTCTTTCAATAAGTCGATCGTAGAAATCATGGAACCGCCTGTCGCTAACATAGGGTCAACCACCAGCGCGATACGTTCATCAATATTTGAAGCTAACTTATTAAAATAAGGGACAGGCTCTAACGTTTCTTCATCGCGGTAGATACCGACCACACTGATTCTAGCGCTAGGGATATGTTCTAGTACACCGTCCATCATACCCAGACCGGCTCTCAGGATAGGAACCACAGTGACTTTTTTGCCTTTAATTTGCTCAATCTCAACCGGTCCGTTCCAGCCTTCGATAGTGACCTTTTCGGTTTCAAAATCGGCAGTGGCTTCATAAGTCAGCAAACTTCCCACTTCGGTCGCCAATTCACGAAAGCGTTTTGTGCTGATGTCGCCCTCTCTGAGTAAGCCAATCTTGTGTTTTACTAGAGGGTGTTTAACTTCAACAACTTTCATTTCCATCTCCGACAGTAATTTTTAATAAACGGTCGAAGTATACACTTTTTCTAAGGATATTCAGAACCAAAATACAAGAAAAAAACCTGCGCAAACGTTTTCCTTTTTAACTTTTCCCCTGTAGAATAGCGCCGTTTTCATATCCAACTAAAAATCGAGGATTTCCCCGTGAGTGGCAATAACACTTCTTTAAGCTATAAAGACGCTGGTGTAGATATCGACGCAGGTAATGCGCTTGTTGAGCGAATTAAAGGTGCAGTAAAACGTACTCGTCGTCCAGAAGTAATGGGTGGTATTGGCGGCTTTGGTGCACTTTGTGAGTTACCAACCAAATACAAACAACCTGTTTTAGTTTCTGGTACTGATGGTGTCGGAACAAAGCTTCGCCTAGCTTTGGATATGAACAAACACGATACTATCGGTATCGATTTGGTTGCAATGTGTGTGAACGACCTAATCGTTCAGGGCGCAGAACCATTGTTCTTCCTGGACTACTATGCAACTGGCAAACTAGACGTAGATACAGCATCCAGTGTTGTTACAGGTATCGCTGAAGGCTGTCTACAAGCTGGCTGTGCACTGATCGGTGGTGAAACTGCTGAAATGCCAGGGATGTACGAAGGTGAAGATTACGACGTTGCAGGTTTCTGTGTCGGTGTAGTTGAAAAAGAAGATATTATCGATGGTTCAAAAGTCGATGCTGGCGATGCTCTTATCGCTGTAGGATCTAGTGGCCCTCACTCAAATGGCTATTCACTTGTTCGTAAGATTCTTGAAGTTTCTAAAGCAGATAAAAATGAACTGCTTGAAGGAAAAGCGATTGGTGAACACCTACTAGAACCAACCAAAATTTATATTAAATCAGGTTTAAAACTGATTTCAGAACACACAATCCACGCAATTTCTCATATCACTGGCGGTGGCTTCTGGGAAAACATTCCTCGCGTACTTCCTGAAGGAACGAAAGCAGTAATTGATGCGAAAAGCTGGGAATGGCCTGCTATTTTCAAATGGTTACAAGAAAAAGGTAACGTTGACACTCATGAAATGTATCGTACTTTCAACTGTGGCGTTGGTCTTATTATTGCTCTGCCAAAAGATCAGGCTCAATCGGCAGTTGAACTTCTGAAAGCAGAAGGCGAAAATGCGTGGGTTATAGGTCATATCGCCAATGCAGAAGCAGGTGAAGAGCAAGTAGAGATAAAATAATTCATGAAGAGTATTGTTGTTTTAGTTTCGGGAAATGGTACCAACTTACAAGCGATTATAGATGCTTGTGATACAAGCATTAAAGATGGTAAAGTAACGGCTGTTTTATCAAACAAAGCAACTGCTTATGGCTTAGAAAGAGCTAAGAAAGCAGGTGCAGCGGCTGAGTTTGTTGATCCCAAAGCGTTTGATACGCGCGATGCTTTTGATCGAGCATTGATGGACAAGATTGACGAGCATAACCCTGACCTGATTGTGTTAGCTGGCTACATGAGAATTTTAAGCGGTGAATTCGTCCGTCACTATCTAGGCCGGATGATCAACATTCACCCATCATTGTTACCAAAATATCCAGGTTTAAACACCTACCAGCGTGCAATTCATGCTGGAGATGAAGAACATGGTACTAGTGTTCACTTCGTTACTGAGCAACTTGATGGTGGCCCGGTAATTACACAAGCAGTTGTACCAATTCTTGATGAAGATACGGTTGATTCATTAACCAAGAAAGTTCAAGAGAAAGAGCATGTTATCTATCCTCTTGTTGTTCAATGGTTTGTTGAAGATCGCCTAGAGATGAAAGAAGGCAAAGCCTATCTTGATGGTGAACCTCTTGGTATCAATGGCGTTGTTAAACGTTAAGAATATATCGCTATAAACGAAAAAAGCTGATGTTCTGCATCAGCTTTTTTTGTTTGAATCAATTTCAAACTAATGGCTCTGTAGGAGCTTGAGAACCAGGCTTTTTCTCAGCAAAAGGAATATCCTTTAACGCAGCAGAGTTGGTCTCTACGCACTCACCAAAGTAAAACAGATTGTACTCACCTGGCTTCATTCGGTTCCATTGTTCGTTCCCTGTCAATGGCTGAGTAGCAACAACAGAAACAACATCATTGGGTGTCGTTTCTTCCTGGAAATTGACCTCGACATCTTCATCAATCAGCGTCGCCATACCAAACGGTGCACGCCGCGTGATCCAGTACAGATGATTAGTACAGTATGTCATCACATACTCACCATTTGAGAGTAGCATATTGAATACGCCCAATTTTCTCAGCTCATCGCAACACTCAGCGATGAAGGGGAAGACATACGTAAAGTCATCAGGAGGCATTGGGAATCGGTCTTCAATTCTCTTTAAGAGCCAACAAAACGCTAGCTCACTATCCGTCCCCCCGACAGGCCTATGATTGCCGGTATCGAGATCCTGATAACCCGTCAGTTGCCCATTATGCGCGAACGTCCAAAACTGCCCCCATAATTCACGAGTAAATGGGTGGGTATTTTCGAGATTTACCGCGCCCCTATTTGCCTGACGAATATGACTTATTACCGCACAACTTTTAATCGGATAATTTTGTACTAACTCCGCAATTTTTGACTGGCAACTTGGTTGAGGGTCCTTGAAGGTACGAAATCCTTTACCCTCGTAGAAGGTGATTCCCCAACCATCTTTATGTGGTCCAGTACGGCCACCGCGCTGCATCAGACCTGTAAAACTAAAACAGATATCAGTCGGTACATTTGCGCTCATACCGAGCAACTCACACATTGCGTTTTTACTCCTTCGAAATCAATCTAATCAAAAATTATTAATATCGAGTTACGCCATCTCTTTTTCGATCAGCATGATAAGGATATGGATTACTTTAATATGAATCTCTTGAATACGATCCGCATAACCAAAATGAGGCACTCGAATTTCTATATCAGCAATACCAGCCATTTTCCCGCCATCTTTCCCAGTCAAAGCAATAGTTTTCATGCCTTTCGCCTGTGCAGCTTCGATAGCTTTTATAATATTACCTGAGTTCCCAGAGGTAGAAAGGCCTAATAATACGTCCCCTTTTTGTCCGACAGCTTCAACATAACGGGAAAACACAAAGTCATAACCAAAATCATTACTCACACATGACAGATGGCTAGGATCAGAAATCGCAATACCGGGATACCCAGGTCTGTTCTCACGATAACGACCAGTCAATTCTTCTGCGAAATGCATAGAATCACAGTGTGAGCCACCATTACCACATGACAGTACTTTACCGCCTTGTTTAAACGAATCTGCCAGTAATTTTGCCGCTGCTTCTATTTGAGTAAGACACTGTTCGTCATTTAGAAACGCATCCAGTACGCTAGCAGCTTCGGTTAATTCATTCTTGATTAGGTCTTGGTACATAGGATTTTCTCTTAAGTATAGTTAACTCAAACACTTCGACAGTGTAGGGAGTTTACCCCATCAAATCTTCCTGTCGACCCCTAAATCGTGGCCATTTTTATCGAGCACAGTACGTGTCATTGTTTTTACCTTATAACCCTAGTATTTCGTGCTCTACATCACCAGTTTAACAGTCCAATAATGGTAAGCCGACAAACTCCATCTAGTCTTTAGATATCGTATCGAGACCGAGGGTGTTGCGATGAACTTGATCTTGTCCTTAATTATCTTAATTCTGATTAGCGGGTTATGTTGCTATCATCGGCTGAATAACTATCGCCACCTCGCTTTTATCTATTCATCTCTGATAGTTCTTACCGTTTGCGATATTGCAACATTTTTCGTATGGGTTCTTGTCATAACGTTCAGCGTTATAGTCAATATTCCATCCCTACGTAAAAAGTGGATTTCATCATTCATTCTTAAACGCCTGAAGAAACAACTCCCAACCATGTCTAAGACAGAAAAAGAGGCATTGGATGCTGGTACGATTTGGTGGGAAGCTGAACTGTTCAGAGGTCGCCCTAACTGGAAAAGTTTCGCTCAATACCCTAGACCAACACTGACTCAAGAGGAAAAGGATTTTATCGATGGTCCTGTTAATCACGTTTGTCGTATGGTCAATGATTTTACGGTGACACATGAAATGGCAGACCTACCACCAGAAATATGGGACTACCTAAAAGTACAAGGCTTTTTCGCACTGATTATTGAGAAAAAATACGGAGGAAGGCAGTTTTCAGCCTATGCTCAATCTGTCATTTTGCAAAAGCTTGCGGGTGTTTCAACAGTTTTGGCAATTACCGTGGGAGTCCCCAACTCCCTTGGACCTGGAGAGCTTTTGCAACACTATGGCACGGAAGAGCAAAAACGACACTACTTACCGAGACTTGCTTCTGGTAAAGAGATTCCTTGCTTTGCATTAACGAGTCCAGAAGCAGGCTCAGATGCCAGTTCAATTCCCGACTTTGGCATAGTGTGTTACGGTCAATGGGAAGGCAAAAACGTTCTGGGAATGAAATTAACCTGGAACAAGCGCTACATTACCTTAGCTCCAGTCGCTACCGTATTAGGCTTAGCATTCAAATTGAAAGATCCTGACCATCTTATCGGTGAAGAAGAAAACTTAGGGATCACTTGTGCGCTAATACCGACCAATATGGAAGGTGTCAAAATTGGTCGTCGCCACTTTCCACTTAATATCCCTTTTCAAAATGGACCTACACAGGGCAAAGAACTTTTTGTTCCATTGGATTTTATTATCGGTGGTCCGAAAATGGCAGGGCAAGGCTGGCGCATGTTGGTCGAATGTCTTTCTGTGGGTAGAGGTATCACTCTTCCATCCAACTCAACAGGTATAGTGAAACAGGCGGCACTATCATGTGGAGCCTATGCTCGAATTCGTCGTCAATTTAAACAGCCCATTGGGTACATGGAAGGAATTGAGGAGCCACTAGCAAGAATAGCAGCCAATGCCTACTTGATGGATGCAGCATGCCAAATGACAGTCACAGGTATAGAGCTAGGTCAAAAGCCCTCTATTATCTCCGCAATTGTAAAATACAATTGTACACACCGAGCCCAACAGTGCCTTAAAGATGCAATGGATATCGTCGGTGGTAAAGGAATCTGTCTAGGTCCAAATAACTTCTTAGCCCGAAACTATCAGGGAGCGCCAATTGCTATCACCGTAGAGGGAGCGAATATTCTCACTCGCTCTATGATCATTTTTGGTCAGGGTGCAATTCGTTGTCACCCCTATCTCGTAAAAGAAATAGAACTGATGTCCAGTACAGATCCATCGGTGTTAGAAGAGTTTGATCAGACACTGTTCAAACACATTAATTATACGTTCCATAATGCAGCTAAAAGCCTATGGCTATCGTTAACTGATGGTCTATTTTCTGATTATCCATTTCACGATAGGACCAAAAGACATTACCAGAGAATCAATCGCTACAGTGCTGGTTTTGCATTCTTGGCCGACGTGATGATGCTTTCTCTCGGGGGACAGTTAAAACGAAAAGAACGACTATCGGCTCGATTGGCCGATATGCATAGCCAACTCTTTTTACTGACAGCCACTCTGAAACGCTATCAAAATGATGGTAGCTATAGCGAAGATTTACCATTAGTTAACTGGGCGTTAGAAGACGGCTTTAAACAATTTGAGCAGGCAATGGACGCACTATTTTCTAATTTCCCATCCTCGGTAATGGCAAAACTTTTACGCATTTGGCTCATGCCATATGGACTGCAGCGAAAAGGACCTTCAGATGAATTGGAACATGATTTAGCTTTGTTAGTTCAAAAGCCAGGTAGTGCTCGAAATCGCTTAGGTACAGGTCAATTCTGGGAAGCCTCGTCAAATAACCCATCGGGCCAGGTCTATCAGGCTCTGAATACTATTCTTGGCGCAGAACCTATATTTGAAAAAATTTGCCAACTGAAAGGAAAACGTTATCCATTTAGAAATCTTGATGCTATTGCAGTGATGGCAAGAGAAGAAAAATTGATTTCGGATCGGGAGGCTCAGGTACTAACGGAGGCTGAGCGTATTCGTCTCTTAGTCATTAACGTCGATGATTTTGCTCCTGAAAAGCTTAAAGCAAATTAACGAAAAGCACCTGAGACATTCAGGTGCTTCGTTCTAATCATCTGGCATGTTGAGCTGCATTTCAGGCTTCATCGCGCGTTTGGCTTTCACTTTTTGGAATACTATCCAGCCGACCACACCAAGAATTATAGCGAGCAGGTTTATTACAATGATGATGGTGGTCATTTTGGTTCTTTGAGCTTCACGCTGTTCAAGGATGGCTTGCTGTTCCGCGATCTTACGTTGTGCTGCCGCAGCTTCTTCCTGCATTTTGCGTGTTTTCTCAAAATCAATTTCATCAACAACACTATAGGTGTGCTCTGGAATGCTAAACCTCAATGGTCGATTGGTTGAAAATTCATTTGCGTAGACACGCCCATCCCATTTAAAGTTTCCGTGCTCACCATTATAAGGAACCGAAAGATTCACAGTAAAACCTTCTTTACCGGCTTCTCCCTCTTCTGAATAAACTCTATCGTATGCATCGCTGTGATCAATGTGCGCCAAAAGAGATCCGGGAGCAATAGTCGAGTTATCTCCGGTGACAATAATATGATGGGGATTATTCTCAATCCGAGACTGAATAAAGGTTGTTGTAATTGGGCTGGGATAAACCAGAACCTCCTGCTCCTGAGCGCGAAGAAATACGCCGTTGCCAGAGGTAATGCGGGCGATATATTTACCGGGTTCAGCCGAAATAGTAATACCAGCGGTAAACTGACCATCACCAGGAACTTCATCGAAACCCCGACCATCATCAGAGAATTCACCTAAGACAATTGGCTCTGGTAACGCTTCTTGGGCAAGTTGGTCTGCATTCTCCAAATATTTTACCAAAGTAACACGTAAGTTTACTCGGTCTAAGAAATCTCTGAGTGTCAGGGGTTTACCATCTGAAGTAAGCTGAGCACTAAATTTAAGCTCCTCCCCCTGATACAACCTCAACGGTAGTTTTTGCGAAGATAACTCTAAGTTAGAAATGAGCTTAATATTGTTCTTGGGCGTCACTTTTCCCACGGCCTGCCAAGGTCCGGGCATAGGTTTATCAATAGAAACGATATCCATGCTTTGTTCCTGATACCACCGAACATTATCAGGATGGCGCCAAGCATAATACTTAACCCCATCTGGTCTCACCAAAACGACAGGCTTAGATGGGTTACTACGATAAATAACGAAAGTGATTTGACTGATGGTAGGATCAACACGAAACCGATTGTCTAATAACGACATTTCGGTCGTTGCAGCATAACTCTCCACTGCGAACAAAAGTCCGAACAAGAGTAAAAATCTCTGCAACATAGTTTCTCCTAGATACGCCAAAGGCAATTGCCGCTTTTCTCGACTAAGTTTAGTCTTTCTTCGTGTGCATCTAGTTCATCGGCAGTTGCAGGTAAAATCTTTAATGGTTTTCTGTTACTTGCCAGCCTTTTTATCGTTTCTCCATCACCATTTGACTGATAAGCGCTGGAAAACTGAATGCTCGTTTGCCCACCGGTCATTAACAGATAGACGTCGGCTAGAATTTCAGCATCGAGTAAAGCCCCGTGTAATGTACGGTGCGAGTTATCAATACCATAACGGTCACAAAGAATATCGAGGTTATTTCTTTTACCCGGGAAGATTTTCTTCGCCATCGCCAGTGTATCGGTAACTTTGCAATACTGCTCTGTTTTACCAATTGCTGCGTTTAACTTACCAAACTCATAGTCCATAAAGCCGACGTCGAAGGGCGCATTATGCGCAACAAGTTCTGCGTCTTTGATAAACTCTAAAAACTCGTCATGAACGTCTCGATACTCTGGTTTATCAACCAAAAATTCATCAGTAATACCATGAACCTCGATAGCTTCGGGCTGAATTTCACGATCCGGCTTCAGATAGACATGGAAGTGACGACCTGTAAGCTTGCGGTTTACAATTTCAACCGCACCAATTTCAATGATTCGATGTCCTTCATAATGCGGACCACCCTCACGGTTCATACCGGTTGTCTCGGTATCGAGGACCACAATACGATGATATTCAGAATTGCTGCTAGTATTCATAGGATTATCTGTGTCAGACTATATTTAGAAGATAATAAACGTTAATAGTATCAAATGATGACGAAACAAGTGGAAATTTTCACAGATGGATCCTGTCTGGGCAATCCAGGTCCAGGAGGATACGGCATAGTTCTTCGTTATAAAGGCCACGAAAAACATCTGTCCAAAGGCTTTCATCTAACCACAAATAACCGAATGGAAATGTTAGCGGCAGTTGTCGCCCTACAAACATTGAAAGAACCCTGTCATGTCTCTTTAACGTCTGATAGTCAATATGTTAGACAGGGCATCACTCAATGGATTCACAGCTGGAAGAAACGAGGTTGGAAAACTGCGGATAAAAAACCGGTTAAAAATGCAGATCTATGGCAGAGACTGGACCAAGAAACTCAACGCCACCAAGTAGAATGGCACTGGGTTAAAGGTCACGCAGGACACAGAGAAAACGAAATCTGTGATGAGCTTGCTCGTAGCGCTGCTGAAGCGCCCTCAGAACATGATACTGAATATGAAAATCAGGCCTAGTTATTCGTAAGAATACTTAAATGGTTTTAGCTGAGCTCTGTAGTTTACGCTGATAGGCGTAAGCGGTCTTTTAAGTCGCCAGTGCGGCTTAACTAACTTCAGTGGGTAAGTACGTTTTCTTGCAACGATAAAGTACAAACACCCCATCGCTCTTGAACATTGCCCTTTATTTTCCAGCCATGTCCAGAATGGCCGGTAAGTTTGAAATGGAAATAAAGCATACTGATCACACTCAATAACTTCGTAGTTCAGAACACCAAGCCAATCTTTAATGCGATTGGGTGTGAACATTCTACCACTCCATGGCAAATATTTTTTTCGCCAAGGAAGCAGACTGGAAATACCGGTCAAACTTATGGGATTAAAACCAGTAATGATTATATATCCATCATCTACTAACACTCTATCAACTTCTCTTAACAATCGATGAGGATCATTCGAGTAATCTAGCTGATGAGACATGATGACTGCATCAATACTTTTTTCCATAAATGGCAGGTGATAACGGTCAGCAATAATCGTATGTAGAGGATTTACACTATCTAAATGAATCTGATGTTGGATGCAGCAATTTTTGCTCATGAGCTCACAGCTGAGCCCTCCCAGTTTTAATAAATGATAGCCAAATAGCTTCGGACACCACTCATCGAGGCGCATTTGAATAGATTCTCTAACCCAGGGACCCGTTTTTAATTGTTCCCAAGAGTGAGGAATATCAAACTTTTTTTTGATGCGTGCTGGTTCCATATAACCCCGCAAAACCAAATGATGGGAGAAAACTCATGTTAAACATCAAAAGCATACCTGCATTTAACGATAATTACATCTGGGTGATCGAAAATCGCGAAGGAAGTTGCGCAATCGTTGATCCCGGAGACGCAAAACCCGTATTGGATTACCTAAGAACCAATGAACTCGATTTGAAAGCAATTCTAATTACTCACCACCATAACGATCACATTGGTGGAATATCGGAATTATTAAGAGAATATGGTTCTGTTAACGTGGTTGGTCCCGAAAGTGAAGCCATTCCATCGATAACACACAGCGTCAAAGATGATGATAGCATCGAATTGTTTGGAGAAACGTTTAATGTCATTGATATCAAAGGTCATACAAGTGGTCATATAGGATATTTTGGCTCAGGCATGCTTTTTTGTGGCGACGTTCTATTTTCTGCAGGATGCGGTCGAGTATTCGAAGGAACAATGAGCGACATGTACCAATCACTACAAAAAATATGTCAGTTGCCCGATGATACACAGGTTTACTGTGCCCACGAATACACAGCCAGTAATATTGCCTTCGCCTTGGCTGTTGACCCTGAAAACTCAGACTTATTAGCCTATCGAGATGATGTGAATCACCTAAGAGCTCATAAGAAACCCACAATACCGACTTCAATAGCACTCGAGAAAAAAATTAATCCTTTCTTACGTACATCAGAAAAAGAGATTATCAAGAGTGTTAACAATCGCACAGTTGAGACTGATGATTTATCAGTATTTACGGCATTACGTGAGTGGAAAAATGAATTTTAGACAATTCATACTTGAAACTGGTGTTATTGCACAAGTATTATCAGCAGTCGAGATAAGAAAAGGCTGTGATCTATGAAAAAACCTTTTAGTTGGGCGTTGCTGCTACTTTTAGCAGGATGTCAGCTTACCCAATCAAATCGAGATGTTTCATCAGATTCTCAAGAAGAGAACACTACAAACTCAGAAGTAAGCACAAGCGGTAAAGTATCCTCTCAGTCAGGAAACACAGTCATCACTCGGACTGAATCAATAAAGAAGTTGTCGCCTACAGAGGTAGACGATTTGTGGCAGCGTATTCGAATGCAATTTACTCTTGAAGTACCAGAAAATAAGACCATCGATTATTATCGAACCTGGTACATCAAACATCCCCGCCACTTAGAAACCGTAGCCAAAAGAGCAGAACCTTTTTTATACCTCATAACGGAAAAACTAGAAAAGCGCCATTTACCTCTCGAGTTAGCATTACTGCCTATCGTCGAGAGTTCGTTTGATGTCTTCGCCTACTCATTTGGACGGGCAGCAGGGCTTTGGCAGTTTGTTCCGGGTACGGGTAAACTGTACGGGCTAAAACAAAACTACTGGTACGATGGTCGACGTGACGTCGATGCAGCAACAGATGCGGCGCTTGATTATCTGACCAATCTGCATAATCAATTTGATGATTGGGACAATGCTATCGCAGCCTATAACAGCGGTGAAGGTCGTGTTGCCCGAGCTATCAAATACAATGAAAAAAGAGGAAAACCGACCGATTTCTTCTCACTAGACCTTCCGAAAGAAACCAGTGGCTATGTTCCGAAATTACTCGCTCTTGCAGATGTTATTGCAAATAAAGAAAAGTATGGCTTAGATATCCCAGAGATAGCGAATGAACCCGCCCTCAAACTGGTCGATCCTAAGAAGCAACTTGACCTTGCCTTAGCCGCTCAATTTGCCGGGCTTTCCGTTAGAGAGTTGCAAAGCTACAACCCAGGGTTTAATCGTTGGTCAACCGCCCCAAATGGTCCTTACCACCTTTTGCTTCCAATAGACAATGTTGAAGAATTCAATATCGCACTAAAAGATCATAAAGGAGATGGGTTAAAGCTGGTTCGGTATCAAGTTAAGCAAGGTGATAGTCTTATCAACATTGCACATAAAAATAAAACAACGCCAAATGTCATTAAAAAGGCCAATGCCTTACACTCTAATCTGATTCGTGTCGGTCAATATCTCATGATTCCGACTTCCGTCAGAGATGAAGAAACATATGAGCTGAGTGTTGCGAATCGCCTTGCTAAAATACAATCACAATCGCGTGGTAAATATCGCCTTAGCTATGTCGTTCGTTCTGGTGACAGCTTGTGGAGTATCGCCAAATCACAAGGAGTGTCTCATACAGCCCTAGCTCGATGGAATGGTATGAGTCCGAGAGATCCACTTAAAGTAGGTAAGAAGCTAGTTGTCTGGAAAAACAGCTCTGATGGCGCGATTATACGTTCGGTTTTCTACACGGTTCGTAGCGGTGATACGTTAAGTGAAATAGCGTCAAAATTTAGAGTTCAAGTCACTGACATCGTCAAATGGAATGACCTTTCACGTAAAAAATATTTGCGCCCGGGGCAGAGAATTAAGCTCTACGTTGATGTAACGAAAGTGAGTGTTTAACACGAATCTTCAACCCGTGAATTAGGCCTCTTTACAGAGGCTTAATTACTTTAAACTCAGAAACGATCGGACTGTGATCAGAAGCATCAGTATTCAACACTTTCGTCGATATTTCCTCTAACCCTCTAAAGAAAACATGATCCAGTGGTATACCTGATAAGAAACGCTTCCTAACTTCTCCATTTTCATAATGTACTTCTTTCAATCCAAGCGTTTCTTTCGCCTGATTGAGCACATTAATGCGTTCATCGCTCCAACTATTAAAGTCCCCTGCAAATATAATAGGGCCTTGGTGCGACTTAAGGCGCGATACAAGATTGTTAACCTGTACTCTGTAGTCAGAAACACCCAATGTAAAATTAATCGCATGGATATTCGCAACTGCAAGAGTCGAACCATCTCTCATTGGGTAATACGCTAACATAGAAGACTTAGGTAAACGCAACCATGGCTCGGAATGTCGAAATCCACATACTTCAGTAGGAGAAACAGTCGCGGCAGTTAATACGCCATTTTTCTCATCGTTATACTCCCAGGCATCAACGTGTTGATATAACCATGATGTTTCCGTGCGCAGATAATGCTGAAAATCTTTATTCATTTTCACTTCCTGCAACATCAACAATTGTTTATTACCCGACCATTCGTGAAGAGATGAGAGCGCACTGGTTTTGTTTTGCTTGTAGATATTCCAAACAAGAAGATTCAAGGAGCCATCTTTCTGATCTATGAAATCATGCTTATTATTAAATTGTGCACACTGATTTGAATAAGGATCTTTACCAAATAATCTAGATGACGTAATGACTAATTTGCTGGGTACATAGTAGGTAACACTGACCCAGACAGAAGCGGTAATTGCAAGAATGACAAGCACAAATGCTATAATGCGTTTTTTCATACTCTCCCCTAAACAAACTAAAGGGGCGATAATAAAACTTATCGCCCCTTCTTATGTTCAAACAACGTGAAATTAAATAGCGTCGTCGTCTTCTTCACCAGTACGAATACGAATTACGCGGTCAACGTCAGTAATAAATATTTTACCGTCACCAATCTTACCTGTTTGAGCCGTCTCAATAATAGACTCAACACATTTATCAACCACGTCACTAGACACAACAATTTCTAGTTTCACTTTTGGAAGAAAATCAACCATGTACTCCGCACCACGGTAGAGTTCTGTATGACCTTTCTGACGACCAAAACCTTTAACTTCAGAAACAGTCATACCTGTAATGCCTACTTCTGCTAGCGCTTCACGGACGTCATCAAGCTTAAAAGGTTTGATAATAGCTTCTATTTTTTTCATGTTCATCCCTTAAACTTTAGATTTACAGCTAGCATTATTGACTAGCCATATTAAACAATCAATATACCACCAAAGTGACCTTGCAAACATCAGACCAATAATATGTCTCATCAATGCTTTATTTCATATTAGCATAGTATGCAGCAAGTGCTTCGATATCCTCATCACTTAAACGAGAAGACTGAGCTGACATCAATGTTGCCATTGGCCCCAGTCTTTTATTATCGCGGTAAGCCTTCAGTGAACTTACCAGATATTTTTCATTCTGCCCTTTAAGATTGGGGTAACCATCGATAGTTGCAACCCCATCCCGTCCATGACATGCACCACAAACGGCCGCTTTTTGTGCTATTGCGGACATATCAGCCGCCATGGCGCCTAAAGAGAGAAACAATGCACACACAGAAAAAAATCGTCCAATCATCGCTATCTATCTCAATTATTTATTTTAACACTCTACTGGTGCTGCCAATTCAGCAGGAGACTATCTCCGGCATATTGTTGGTTTATGAACAAATCACCAACCGCCACTACATCATTACCAGCCATCAATATAGGCGTACGCCGACGCAACCAACTAGGTACTCCATATTCCTGAAACCAAAACTTTAATGTCTTCTTACCGTGTTTATGTAACGGAGTTGCTTTCAGCCCCTCAGGATTAAATATCACACGAAGTCTCTGCTGCAAAATCACATTACTCAAACAACCACTATTAGATTTCTCGACAAGCGATAAAACACCAAGGTTATCAGGTAATTGTACTGGGACGTTGAGTGTAACATCTGTAGTCCATAATGAAATATCATTATAGATTTCAGTACAATATAAACGCTGATTAAAGCGGCGAATCTCATTATTCTGGAGTTTCAACTGGGGATTAGCATCAGCTTTGGCTAACGCGACCTCATCCCAAATCATCTCTAAATGCCTTTGGCTTGGCATAGAAACAGCCAGTTTTTCTAACCAATAACGGATTAACTGATGTATGACGGCTGTGGGTTTATGACGTAATCCATCAATATTTAGAGAATAATCCGTCTCTATTACTCGATGCAATTCATCTGCCAAGAGTAAACGAATAAGTTCTTCTTGCTGATAGCAGAGCTCTGCACTACGCTGAACCGCCTTACGAATATGAGGCCATCGAGAGCTAAGAACAGGCGTGACTTGATGACGAATATAGTTTCGGTCAAACCGTTCATCAGCATTGCTCTCGTCCTCTACCCATTTAAGATCATGATATTTCGAATACTTTTCAATACTTTGTCGAGAAGCCTTCAGAAATGGTCGAACTAAATATCCAGCTCCAAACCCCATGCATTCAGCCATTCCTGATAACCCTTTTGGCCCACTCCCTCTTTTTAGTGCGAGTAGAAATGTCTCTAGCTGATCGTCAGCATGTTGCGCTGTAAGTAAAAGATCATCTGAACCAATATAGTGCTTTAATGCTTCATAACGGGCTGATCGGGCGACCTGTTCAATACTCTCTCCCTGAAGATTACCGAGGTCTACTTTTTCCAGATGAAAAGGAAAACCCACCTCATGACACCAGTCTGCACACTGTTTAGCCCAGTAATCTGCGTTTGAACTCAGACCATGATGAACATGCACAACCTGAATAGTGCAATAACAATTATCTTGATATTGTCGAAGTAAGTGCAACATAGCCCGAGAATCTAGCCCACCGCTCAGCGCCAAAACAATCTGGCTAGAGGGCTTTCTGTAGCGTTCGATAACATCGCGAAATTGGGTGAACAAGTCATATTCCATGATTTGAATCTCGTTCAGAGGACAAAAAGAAAAAGGGTTGGCAATTACCCAACCCTTCTCACTACAAAATGAGTATTAGCAATAGCCGTAGCTCATTAATCGTTGATAGCGTCTATCACGCAGAGCTTCAGTATCCAACGATTCAAGATCAGACAACTGACTTAACAGCGTCGCTTTCATATTGGCAGCCATTTGCTCATGATCAGAATGAGCTCCGCCTAGCGGTTCATCGATAATACTGTCGATCAATTCTAGCTCCTTCAAGCGAGGAGCCGTCAATCCCATAGCTTCTGCAGCTTGAGGCGCTTTTTCTGAATCACGCCAAAGAATCGATGCACAGCCTTCAGGTGAAATTACCGAGTAAGTAGAATACTGGAGCATGTTAACGTAGTCACCAACGCCGATCGCCAGTGCACCACCAGAACCGCCTTCACCAATCACATTACAAATGACAGGAACGTTAAGACCAGCCATCACTTTGAGGTTTGTAGCAATCGCTTCAGATTGACCACGTTCTTCAGCTCCGACACCTGGATATGCTCCAGCAGTATCGATGAACGTAATAATCGGCATACCAAAACGCTCAGCCATTTTCATTAGACGAAGAGCTTTACGGTATCCTTCTGGCTTAGGCATACCAAAATTGCGTTTTACTTTTTCTTTCGTTTCACGCCCTTTCTGATGCCCAATGATCATCACTGGTCGGCCTTCTAAGCGAGCGATACCACCGACGATCGCCTTATCATCAGCATAAGCGCGATCACCAGCCAACTCATCAAAGTCTGTAAACACATACTTGATGTAGTCTAGTGTGTATGGACGCAGTGGGTGTCTCGCAAGTTGAGCCACTTGCCATGCACCTAAATCATTGAAAATTTTCTTTTTTAATTCAATGCTCTTTTTTTCTAGCTGTTCAATTTCTTTATCCAAATCAACTGATGCGTCACCCCCGTGACGTGAAACATCGCGAAGCGCTTCTATCTTTGCTTCGAGTTCAGCGATAGGTTTTTCAAATTCTAGAAAGTTTAGGCTCATTTACCGATCCTTTTTTCTCAGCTTTAATATAACGGCTGAAATTTAGTTAAATTCGAGTTCTACCTGGTCTTGGCCAAGTAACTGTTTTAATTCGTATAATAAATCATCACTTGGGGTGACACGCCATTCGGTTCCCAGTGTGAGTCGAGCTCTGGCATTTTCTCGCTGATAGTATACATGTACTGGTACACTACCTGCCTTATGCGGCTCTAAAATCTGACAAAAACGCTCAAAAAATGGCTCATCAACCTGAGACTGATAAACAGACAGGGATAAGCTTCTGGCATTTTTCTCTCGAGCTGAATCCAAGTCCATGATTTCGCGGACTGTCATTTTAAGCCCACCGTTGAAGTCATCAAAGCTGACCTGTCCGGTTACGATTAAAATTTTATCCTTTTCCAGCAATTCTGCATACTGATCTAAGGCGTCAGAGAATAGCATAGCTTCCACTCGTCCTGAACGATCATCAAGTGAAAGAATACCAATTCTTGAACCTCTTTTCGTTGTCATCACTTTTGCTGCAATGACTAATCCTGCCACAGTCAGCGATTGATCGCGTCTTGTTGGGGTTAAATCTTTTAATCGACAGCTGGTGTAATGCTTTAGTTCCTTAATGTAACTATTAATTGGATGCCCAGTTAAATATAGTCCAAGGGTTTCCCGTTCACCTTCTAGCCATACTTTTTCCGGCCATGCAGGGACTTGGCGATACTTAAGTTCCACATCTTCGGGCGCATCAGTCAATACGCCAAACATATCAGTTTGGCCAAATGATTCCGCCTGTTTATGCTGACTCGCAGCTTTCACAGCATCATCAAGAGACGCCATTAACGCGGCACGATGAGGACCTAGGCGATCCAATGCTCCTGCATAAATTAGCTTTTCGATTACACGCTTATTGACACGTTTTAAATCAATTCGCGCACAAAAATCGAAGAGATCTTTAAAGTAGCCACCACTTTGCCTTGCTTCAAGAATGGCATCAATCGGGCCTTCCCCGACCCCTTTAATCGCACCAATACCATAAACAATGGCGCCATTATCATCGACATTAAACCGATAGAGTCCCGCATTGATATCTGGCGGTAACACCTCTAGTTTCATTCGAAAACACTCGTCAACCAGACCAACAACCTTTTCGGTGTTATCCATATCGGCGGTCATCACCGCGGCCATGAATTCAGCAGGGAAATGTGTTTTTAACCACAGTGTCTGATAGGAAACGAGTGCATAAGCCGCTGAGTGCGACTTGTTAAAACCATACCCAGCAAATTTCTCTACTAGGTCAAAAATTTTCATTGCCAGTTCGCCATCTACATTATTGTCGATAGCGCCCTGTTCAAATACCGCTCGCTGCTTAGCCATTTCTTCTGGCTTTTTCTTACCCATCGCACGCCGCAGCATATCTGCGCCACCAAGAGTATAACCAGCAAGAACCTGAGCAATCTGCATGACCTGTTCTTGATACAGGATAATGCCATAAGTCGGGTCTAGAATTTCTTTAAGCGACTCGTGTTGCCATTTTTCATCTGGGTAAGAAACGGGCTCTCGGCCATGCTTACGGTCGATAAAGTTATCAACCATGCCCGATTGCAAAGGACCAGGACGAAACAAAGCCACTAACGCGATAATATCTTCGAAACAGTCAGGCTGTAGTCGCTTAATCAAATCTTTCATACCGCGGGATTCTAACTGGAACACCGCAGTCGTTTCTGAGTTTTGTAATGTTTTAAATGACGAATGATCCGCTAAGTCGATCGATTCAATTCTGACCGGATCTAGGCCGTTCTTTTCCCGACGAGGGTTAATCAGACCTAGTGCCCAATCGATGATAGTTAATGTTCTTAATCCTAAAAAGTCAAATTTAACGAGTCCAGCAGTCTCAACATCATTTTTATCAAATTGAGTAACTGGGTGTCGTCCCTCAGCATCACAGTATATTGGGGCAAAGTCAGTAATCGTTGTCGGAGAGATAACAACCCCACCAGCGTGCTTACCAGCATTTCGTGTACACCCTTCGAGGATGCGACACATATCAATAAGCTCATGAACTTCTTCGTCGTTGTCGTAAAGCTCCTGCAATGCAGGTTCAGCCTTAAACGCCTTCTCTAATGTCATACCGGGATCCGGTGGCACTAGTTTAGAAATTCTATCGACAAATCCAAATGGATGTCCCAGTACACGCCCAACATCTCGGATAACCGCTTTTGCAGCCATGGTGCCAAAGGTAATGATCTGCGAT
The DNA here is from genome assembly GCF_003856525.1 of Vibrio viridaestus. Lineage (GTDB taxonomy): Bacteria > Pseudomonadota > Gammaproteobacteria > Enterobacterales > Vibrionaceae > Vibrio > Vibrio viridaestus. The sequence goes on along the minus strand of NZ_RJVQ01000002.1, from coordinate 254,615 downwards.
ACAGCATCACGACCATACATGTCCGCTACGTGATCGATCACCAAATCTCGCTTATCCATACAAAAGTCGACGTCGAAATCGGGCATGGAAACACGTTCAGGGTTCAAGAAACGTTCGAACAGCAAGTCGTATTCGAGGGGATCTAAGTCGGTAATTTTTAATGAATAGGCCACGAGCGAACCCGCACCAGAACCTCGTCCCGGCCCTACCGGTATATCGTTATCTTTTGACCACTGGATAAATTCCATTACGATAAGGAAGTAGCCAGGGAATCCCATCTGGTTGATTACGCCAAGTTCGATTTCCAGACGTTCATCGTATTCAGGTCGTTTCTGCTGTCTAACTTGCGGATCAGGAAACAGAAATTCAAGACGCTCTTCAAGCCCTTCTTGGGACTTTTTCACCAAAAAGTCTTCAATTTCCATGCCTTCTGTCGGGAAGTTAGGTAAGAAATATTCCCCCAAGCGAACAGTGACATTACAACGCTTTGCTATCTCAACTGAATTGATTAACGCTTCAGGAATATCAGAGAAAAGATCACACATTTCCTCTTCGCTGCGAAGATACTGTTGCGGACTGTAATTTTTCGGTCTTCTTGGATCTTCCAGCGTGTACCCATCATGGATCGCAACACGAATTTCATGTGCATCAAACATATCTCTGTTGAGAAAAACAACGTCGTTTGTAGCCACTACAGGCAAGTCATATTGTTCAGCTAGTTCAACCGCGAAATGAAGATACGATTCTTCGTCTGCACGCCCCGTCCTAACCAACTCAACATAATATCGATCTGAGAAATACTGCTTATAGAATGCAATACAGCTTTCAACTAAGGCATTATTTCCCTTAAGAAGCGCCTGACCTACATCACCTTGTTTCGCACCACTAAGAGCTATCAATCCTTCGCTATGCTGAATTAACCACTCTTTATCAATCACAGGCTGATGCTGAACATGACCTCGTAGATACGCTTCTGAGATCAGTAACGTCAGATGTTTGTACCCTGTATTATTGGCAGCAATCAGGGTTAATCTGGTAAGCTCGTCACCAAATTCTTCAGATTGAACCAAAAAATCGGCTCCCACAATTGGCTTTACGCCATTATTGTGTGCGGCACTATAAAACTTAACTAAACCGCATAGGTTAGTAAAATCCGTAAGTGCCATCGCCGGCATGCCCATCTCTGCCACTTTTTTCACTAACGGTTGGACCTTTGACAGTCCATCAACCATGGAGAAATCACTATGGACTTTTAGATGGATAAATTTAGGTTCTGACATTAAAAAGATACCTATCGCTTTCTTTTAGTTCGGATTCAATCGTCAAGATAATCGACAATATTATTTGTCTTCTGCAAGTCGTTCAAGTACCAGTTTTACCGGCTTAAAACTTTTACGATAAGCATCTATTACACCATGTTGTTCAATTGCTGCGAGATGAGCTTTGGTCGGATAGCCTTTGTGCTGGGCAAAACCAAACTGAGGATACTGTTTATCTAATGCCTCCATTTCACTGTCTCTGACAACTTTCGCGATAATAGACGCAGCGCTGATTTCCGCAACGCGCAAGTCTCCTTTGACTATCGCTGAAGCAGGCATCAATAACTCAGGAGGTACTCTGTTGCCATCAACTAAGACATAATCAGGTTGGATTGGTAACGCCTCTACCGCTCTTTTCATCGCTAACATCGTTGCATGCAGTATATTAAGCTCATCAATTTCCTCTGGAGAACATCGCCCTACTGACCATGCAAGCGCCTTTTGCTGAATTTCAGGAAAGAGTGCTAAACGTTTTTTCTCAGATAGCTTTTTAGAATCTGTAAGCCCTTCAATCGGGTTATTGGGATCCAAGATCACAGCCGCAGTAACCACATCCCCAACGAGAGGACCTCTACCTACTTCATCGATTCCGGCAAAAAGGTGGAACCCTTCTGGATAGATAAACTTATCGAGTTCAACATTTTCCTTTTTCATACTACTTACCAATTAAATTGAGAACGGCTCTGGCAGCCTGAGTATCTGCATCTTTGCGTATCCATGCGTGCATCTCGGTAAAGCTCTTTTGCATATCTGAAGTATCGCCGTTTAATAACTTTAGCACTTCGCCTGACAGATTTTCCGCCGTACATTCTTCCAGTAAAAATTCCTTAACCAACTCACGATCAGCAAGAATATTTGGCAGAGAAACATATTTTGTCTTCACTAACCGGCGCGCTATCCAAGCGGTAATCGCATTCACTCGATAACCAACCACCATGGGCCGATTCACCAACATACACTCAAGAGCAACCGTTCCTGAAGCAAGCATAACGGCATCTGCGGCCGCAATAACATGCCTTGCTGTGTCGTCAATTAAAGTAAAGGTCAGTTCTGGTGCCAATGCCTGCCATGCTTCGATAAACTGCTCTCGCCGCTTTTGATTAACTAACGCAACAGCAAAACCAATATCGGGCTCGTTCTTTGCAACGACCTGACAAGCTTTAATAAATGGCTCACACAACATTTTTAGTTCACTGCCGCGACTTCCGGGTAATACGGCTAACCATTTTCTATCAAGGTCGAGACCTAACTCCTCTCTCGCCTGAATTTTGTCCGACGTCATTGGTATTGCGTCTGCCAAGGTATGACCAATGAATTCACAAGGAACATTAAACTTGTCGTAGAAAGCCTTCTCAAAAGGTAGAAACGCCAGTACAAGATTGGTCGCCGCGGCTATCTTATGGATGCGCTTTTGCCGCCATGCCCAAACTGAGGGGCTAACGTAATGAACCGTTTTGATTCCTACCTTGTGTTTGAGATCGTGTTCTAAACGAAGATTGAATTCTGGTGAATCGATACCGATAAATACATCTGGCCGATTATTTTGAAAGTGGGTAACAAGCTCTGCTTTGATTTGGAATCCCCGAGGAATCTTGCCCAGTATTTCGACCAACCCCATGACGGCAAGTTCTTCAATATCAAATAAACTTTCACAGCCTTGCGCTATCATTTTAGGCCCGCCGATTCCAACAAATCGAGCATTGGGATAGTTTCTTTTTATTGACTTAATCAACCCCTCGCCGAGAGTATCTCCAGACATTTCACCAGCGACGATACCGATTGTTAACTCTGAATTGTTTACTGTCATTTTCACACGCTACGGTTGAACTTAAGGTTCCGAAATAATGAAAAAAGACCGTTAGCCAAAGACTAAAACGGTCTTTATCTACTTCTACGTTTTGATGCTATTAACGAATAATACCACGTTCAGACTTATTCAAAAATTCCAGCAGTAAAGCAAGGGATGTGAATTCTTGCGCTTCTTTTGAAATTTCATCTTTAGCCTGTTCAAGCGTTAGACCATTGCGGTACAACGATTTATACGCTCGGCGAATAGCATGAATCTCCGCTTTTTCAAAGCCTCTACGCTTAAGTCCTTCGATATTGACGCCAAATGGCGCACAGTGGTTACCCTGAGCCATGAAAAATGGAGGAACATCTTGAACAACAATGGAGCCCCCACCAAGCATACAGTGATCACCAATATGACAAAACTGGTGAATAGCCGACATGCCACCAATGATAGCCTGATTACCAACAGTTACATGCCCAGCTAGCGTCGCGTTGTTAGCAAAAATACAACGATCACCAATAACACAATCATGCGCTACGTGAGCATTGATCATAAACAGGTTATCACTGCCTACCTGTGTAATACCGCTATCTTGTACCGTACCTCTGTGCATAGTCACACTTTCACGAATGGTATTACGATCACCAATGATAAGCTGTGTCGGTTCACCTTTATATTTCAGGTCCTGACACGCCTCACCAATAGAGGCAAATTGAAAGATACGGTTTTGTTTACCAATCTTAGTTGGTCCTCTCACAACAACGTGGGAAAGGAGCTCCGTTTCATCGCCAATTTCGACATTACTTTCTACAAGACAAAATGGACCGATTTTTACGTTCGCGCCAATAATGGCACCGTCTTCAACAATCGCACTTGGATGTATTTGGGCGGTTTCATGAATCATATTAAAACTCTCTGCGAGCACATTTTAATTCAGCAGAGCAGACAACTTCGCCGTCTACTTTTGCCACACCATTAAATAAAGCAATACCACGGCGTTCTTTCAAGAATTCAACTTCAACAAAAAGCTGATCACCTGGAGAAACAGGTTTTCTAAATTTAGCATTGTCGATACTGGCAAAGTAATAAAGTTCATTTTCTTTTGGTGCACCGAACGTTTTAAACGCTAAAAGACCCGTTGCCTGAGCCATCGCTTCTAGAATTAAAACACCAGGAAAGACAGGAAGTTGAGGAAAATGACCAGTAAACTGAGGCTCATTGACTGATACATTTTTCAATCCAACGAGGTATTTACCTTCTTCATAATCGGTCACGCGATCAATCAAAAGAAATGGGTAGCGATGTGGTAGCAGAGACTGAATCTCAGTAATATCCATCGTTTTCTTTTCAGTAGTCAAAGTCATATTCCTATCTTCAATACAAAATTATGCGGCATTATAATCAAAAAAAGCTCGCTTTTGGCGAGCTTTTCATAAAAAGTGGACTTTTATGCGTCCTCTTTTGGCTCTAGCATTTTTTCAAGCGCTTTGAGTCGCTTATTCATTTCATCGATACGATGAACTCGAGTCGCGGTTTTACGCCACTCCTTGTTGGTTTGGAGAGGGATGCCTGAAGAATACATACCTTTTTCAGTTATGCTTCTCATCACCATTCCCATACCGGTAATCGTGACACCATCAGCAATTTCGATGTGTCCATTAATCACCGATGCGCCGCCAATAATACAATATTTTCCAATTGATGTACTGCCTGCGACTATCGTTCCTCCAGCCATCGCCGTTCCATAACCAATATGAACGTTGTGGGCAATCTGGAGAAGGTTGTCAAGGATAACATTGTCTTCGATAACGGTATTATCAAGCGCACCACGGTCAATACAAGAGCATGCCCCGATCTCGACCCGGTTACCAATAATAACAGTGCCAAGCTGAGGAATTTTAATCCACTCACCTTTCTCATTGGCATAACCAAAACCATCAGCACCAATAACCGTTCCAGCTTGGATTAAGCAATGTTCTCCTATTTCAACGGAATGATAAATTGTTACGTTAGCCCATAACTTCGTGTTGTTACCAATCTTGGCATTTTTCCCCACAAAGCAACCCGCACCGATAATAACCTCATCACCGAGTTCAACCCCCGATTCGATAACGGCATTTGCACCAATACAAACATTCTTCCCCAACTTAACATCATTAGCTATAACAGCCGATGATGAAATTTCATATGCGGGTTTAGGTGTTGTATCTAAAACCTGTGCAACTCTCGCAAAGGCAACATATGGATCATCTACAACCAAAGCATTACTGGTGCAAAGAGACTGCTGAGCCTCTTTAACCATAACAGCCGAAGCCTGACACGATTCCAAATGCTTGGCGTATTTCGGATTTGACAAAAAAGTAATTTGACCGGTTGATGCTCTATCCATTGGTGCGACTGACGTAATAACGACAGACTCATCTCCGATCACTTTACCTTTTGTAATCTCTGCCAAACGGCCTAACGTAACTTGTGTCATAACAACTCTATTTTAACTGTTTAATTACTTGATCTGAAATATCATAAGCTGGGTTACCATACTGCATGGTCTGCACATCAATAACCATGTCGTAACCTTCTTTCTTGGCTACTTTAGCAACCGCATCCTGGATAATTTTAAATAATTTATGTTTTTCTTCTGCTTCACGAGAAGAAGATGCTTTCTCTAAAGCCTGAGCTTTGATTTTATATTTGCTATCTAGCTGACCGATGTCGATGCGAAGTTTTTCAACTTCATCACTGTTCATCAATGAGCTATCGCGTTTAAGTTTTTCAACTTTGGTTTTAATTTCTTCTTTTAAACTTTGAAGTTCATTCGCTTTATCTTTGAATTCATTTTGCATTTTCTGTAATGCAACTTCTCTTTGAGGAAGCGACTGAAATACTTTAGCAGTATTGATATAAGCAATTTTCTGTGCAGCTTCAGCAGCATGAGCAAATAGAGATGAGCTCAGAATAACCAGACTAACTCCAGCCGCTTTTACAAGGTTCTTTAACATAATATCCTCATTTTTAGAATGTTCGGCCAATCGTGAACGAGAAGAACTCTTCATCATCGCCTTCGTATTTCTTGATTGGTTTTGCTATTGCGAATACCAATGGTCCCATAGGAGACATCCATTGAACTGCCGCACCAACGGAAGAACGGTAGTTCGTCGGATCAGAATAGTCATAGTAGTATTCATTTCCGTAATCTGCACCTGCACTGTTGTAATCAAACTCAGTGTCCCAAACACTCGCCATATCATAGAAGATACTGGTTCTCACCTGACTCTGAGTTTCTTCAGAAGCAAATGGTGTTGGTACAATTAACTCGATACTGGCCAATGCAGTCGCGTTACCCCCAGCAGACTCATCTGAGCCATAGAGAGTCCCGTTGTTGCTGTCAGCATAACTCTTATACACGGCTTTAGGACCTGCTGTGTTAGAACTAAATCCGCGTAATGTAGAAAAACCACCAGCATAAAAGTTTTCGTAGAATGGGTACAAGTTGTCATTATCCCCAGTCTTACCATAACCGTTACCGTAACCTAAACGACCACGCAACAGAACAGTGAAATCTTCAGACTTAGTTAATGGGTAATATTGACGCACATCATACTGCATCTTAAACCACTGAGTATCTGAACCTGGTACTGTCATTTTGTAGTAAGCACGCTGGTAATTACCCGCTGTTGGGAAATATCCACGGTTTAAGTTATTTCGAGTCCACGTCAGGTTGATGTCAAAGTCATCGGTTGTGAAGTCAACTTCGGAACTATTAAAGTCGATACCTTGAGAACGCAGGAACTTTTCAATCTGCATATAAGGAGAGAGGTTGCCTATACCGTTATGAGTATATCCAACACCTAGGGCAAATCGGTTAAGCTCGTCGTATGGGAATCCCCACGTCAAACTCGCACCATAACTATCGTTGGTATAGTCAACAATACCATCATCACCCGCTTCGTAAATGTTATAGAATACTTTACCACCTAAACTGACCCCATCAAGGTTCCAGTATGGGTCGGTATAACTTAACGTAACGTTTTTCGAATAGTCATTGATGGTTGTCGATATACCAACACTGTTACCCGTGCCGGCAAAGTTATCTTGCTGCAAGCCTACCTGGAAACTTAACCCTGATTCCGTACCATAACCGATACCAAAGTTGATGCTACCGGAGTTTGCCTCTTTGACATTATAAACAAGGTCAACCTGATCATCCGATCCCGGAACGCGTACCGTTTTCACATCAACCGTTTCGAAGAACCCTAAACGATTGAGACGTGTTTTACTGGTTTCAATCGCTTTGGAGTTTAACCAAGCCCCTTCCATCTGACGCATTTCACGACGAAGAACTTCATCCTTCGTTACCGTGTTGCCTTCAAAACGAATATTATGAACATAAATTCGCTTGCCAGGGTCCACATTGACGACTAATGATACTTGTTGATTCTCATCATCAAATTCTGGAATAGTTCTTACGTTAGGGTAAGCATAACCTGCTTCGCCAAGAATCTTTTTCGCGCCATCTTCCAATCCAGTAACAAGAGAACCTTTATAGATATCCCCTTCATGAAACGGATTCAGTTGCTTAAACTTAGCATCTTCACCGATTAAATCCCCACGGAATGAAACGTCTTTAACGGTATAAGGTTTGCCTTCATCGATACCAAGAGTGATATACACACCCTTCTTATCTGGAGATATAGAGACCTGAGTTGAGGTAATCTGAAATTTTAGATAACCGCGGTCCAGATAAAATGATTTCAGTTTTTCCAGATCGCCTGCTAAAACTTGTTTCTGATATTTGTCACTGGTCAAAAAGTTCCACCAGGATACATTTGCATCCAAATCAAACTTAGCAAGTAGCTCTTCATCACTGAACACTTTATTACCAATAAAGTTGATCTGCTGGATCTTCGCAGACACCCCTTCAGTAAAGACGAACTTAAGATCGGCACGATTTCGAGGTAACGGAGTTACAACCGCTTTTACCGTCGCATTATACTTACCAACACTGTAGTAAAAGTCTTCCAGACCCTTTTCGATGTTACCAAGTGTCGTACGGTCTAATGCCTCCCCGACTTTAATGCCAGAAGCCTCTAGGTTCTGTGTGAGCTGCTCATCTTTTATGGCCTTGTTACCCGAAAAAGATACGCTGGAAATAGTTGGTCGTTCTTTAACCTGCACAACCAATACATCTCCATCTCGCAGTACTTTGACATCTTCAAAGTTACCTGATGAGTAAAGCGCTCGTATGGTATCTGAGATATCCTTATTCTCGACAGTATCGCCAACACGAACCGGAATTTTTAATAGTGCTGCACCGAGTGTGACTCGTTGTAGCCCCTCAACTTTAATATCTCGCACAACAAAACCGTCAGCACCGTATGCTGAGACGCTACTTAAAAGCATTGTTGCAAGAAAAAACTTCTTTATCGCCATCTCTGTTCTAATAATTCCTAAACACAACCTAAATTTGCCGAATGCAATTCTATTACAGACGAGTAAAATCATTGAATATCGCTATGGCCATCAACGAAAAAATAATAGCTCCACCAATGCGGTATCCCATTTCTTGCACTTTCTCTGGGACAGGACGTCGAATCACAGCCTCAATAGCAAAAAACATTAAATGTCCACCATCCAGCATTGGCATAGGGACTAAATTGATAATTCCTAGGTTAACGCTGATTAAAGCCATAAACCCCAAGAAATACACTAAACCGTATTCCGCAGTAGTACCCGCACCTTTCGCAATAGAAATTGGGCCACTGAGATTATTAAGACCAACATCTCCCACAACAAGCTTTTTCAACATACTCGCGGTAAGTGAAATTAGCTGCCCCGTTTTGTCGATAGCTTTACCAATCGACTCAACCGGACCATATTGCATTTCGAAGCGATAGCCATCAGGCCAATTACCCACCTGAGGAGCAATACCAGCAAATCCTATCACTTTACCTGATTTAAGCGTTTTCGCATCAGGAATTAACGTAAATTGCTGTTCTTCGCCATTTCTTAGTACTGTCAGAGTCAGTGGGATATTGGCACTTTGTTTGATGGTATCAACCAATGCCTGCCATTTGTCTACCGGTTGATCATTCAAACGAATAATCTCGTCACCAGCCGCTAGACCCGCTTTCATAGCAGCACCATCTTCCGTTACTTGTGCAATCGCCGTTTTTATCTCCGGCGTATACGGTGTAAATCCAAGTGCTTTGATAGCAGACTCTTTTTCAGGGTCAAAGTTCCATGTTGTCAGATCTATATTTAGTTTTTCTCTACTGCCAATTGAGTCAGGAGTCGCCACTGTCATTGTCATGCTGGAATCACCAATATGAGCAACAAGCTCCATATTAACGGTTTCCCAATCAGGCGTATCGACACCAGAAACGGACATAATTTGCATATTCGGTTGCAAGCCCGCTTGAGCGACAATAGAACTAGGTTCAACACTGCCAACAACAGGTTTGACAGCAGGAATCCCCATCATAAACACCGCCCAGTAGGCGACAATTGCGAATAGAAAATTGAAAATAGGCCCAGCAGCTACGATTGCCGCTCTTTTTCCTAAACCTTGTTGGTCAAATGCTTGAGAACGAAGAGAATCCGGAACATCTTCAACTCTGCCATCGAGCATTTTCACATACCCGCCTAGAGGAATAAGAGAAAGCGTGTACTCTGTTCCATCTTTCGCCGTTCTTTTCCACAAAGATTTACCGAAGCCAATGGAAAATCGTATTACCTTAACGCCACACTTACGTGCGACCCAAAAATGTCCAAATTCATGAACTGCAACAAGCACACCTAGGGCAACAATAAAAGAAACAAAATTCCACAAGATTCCAGTCATATTTAATACTCTTTTAAAACCTGTTGAGCGGTGGCTCTTGAAGCAACATCTAACTCAATCAAACTTTCCAAATCCAGGGTGTTCGCTGGATTTTCCGTCGCACAGATCAAACCAAGGACTTTTTCATTTAATATCGCGATATCCGTAAACCCGATTCGCATATTAAGAAAAGCATCAACCATAATTTCATTAGCGGCATTGACAACTGTTGTCGCGTATTGGCCTTCGTAGCAAGCATCAATTGCCAGTTTTAAACATGGATAACGTTCATAATCCACATCCATGAAGCTTAATTCACTAAGGCGACTAAAATCGAGTGAATTAACCCCAGCCTGAATTCTCTGGGGGTATGCCATCGATAATGAGATCGGGGTCGCCATATCAGGCTCTCCCATCTGAGCAATCGTTGATCCATCCTTAAACTGCACCATAGAATGAATAACAGATTGGGGATGGATCAGGACCTTAAGTTGTTCACGCGAAGCATTAAATAAGTACTTCGCTTCAATATATTCCAATCCCTTATTCATCATCGTCGCTGAGTCGACCGAGATTTTGGGCCCCATAGACCAGTTAGGGTGAGCAATAGCCTGTTCTGGCGTGACTGAGTTTAGAGATTCGATTGGACTATATCGGAAAGGCCCACCAGAGCCTGTCAGAAGAATGTGAGAAACACCGAGTTTATCAAGTTCACAATAACCAAGAGTTTGCTGAGCTTCCTGAGGTAAGCATTGAAAAATAGCGTTGTGCTCGCTATCTACTGGTAATAACTGTGCGCCATGTTGACGAACCGCTTCCATCATCAGCTTGCCTGATATAACCAGAGATTCCTTATTCGCTAAAAGAACGCGTTTACCCGACTTAATTGCAGCCATTGTCGGTAATAAGCCTGCTGCACCAACGATAGCAGACATTACAGTATCTACTTCATTCAACGCTGCAGCTTCGCACATAGCATCAACACCATAGTCAACACTAATGCCAGCTAAGCCACACTCTTGAAGCTTAACACTAAGTTGATGAGCAGCATCTTGGTTTCCCATAACAACAAATACAGGTTTCCATTTCAGGCAAAGCTGAATCATTTTATCAACGTTTGAGCCTGCAACGAGAGAAACGATATTAAAGCGTTCAGGATTGCTCTCAATGACTTTAAATGTGCTATCACCGATAGAACCAGTTGCACCGAGAACAGTTAAATTATTCATTACCATCTTCTTCTTACTGCATCGCAGTCCGGGTTATGTGACAACTTTCTTTTAAAATAAAAAATAGAGAAACGCAAATACCGGGAACGCAGCAGTTAAACTATCAATACGATCTAATATCCCGCCATGCCCAGGGATAATATTACCACTATCTTTAATACCAGAGACTCGTTTAAACATACTTTCAACGAGATCACCTAAAACAGAGAATACTACCGTCACAAGAATAATTGTAACCATTGATAATGTAGAGCTAAACGTTATATCGAATAGGTCGCTAAATATATAGCCGACAATCATGGCCGATACGATTCCACCCGCCAAACCTTCTAAAGTTTTATTTGGACTGACTGCTGGAGCCATCTTATGTTTACCAAACTTTCTGCCAGCAAAATAGGCTCCGCTATCAGCAGCCCATACAATTAAACAGACAAAGAGAACAAGTTTGGCTCCATGCTCAAATTCACGAGTCATCATTTCAGACCTTAGCGCGACGATACTCCAGAAAAAAGGAATAAGTGTCAGAAAGCCAAAAAGGTGTGATAGTGTTTTTGAACGATCCCACAGATGACGTGTTGCTGGATAAGAAATGGCTAAAAAGCTTGCGACACACCACCATAGCATCGCCACAGAAAGTAGATCAAAGGTGTGAGGAGCGATTTTATGAGGGTGAGAGTCCAACGGGGTAAAAAAGTAGAAACTCGCAGCAAGGGCAATAATTGCAGGAATCATAGCAACGAATCTAGCTTTGATATTAATAAATTGAGTCCATTCCCAAAATCCGATCATCGTAATCAGACCAATGGCCAGACTGAACCAGAAAAGAGGAAGAAAGAAAATACCCAGAATAACCAGTGGTGCTAATATTGCTGCGGTGATAACTCTTTGTTTCAAATTGAGAACCTTATTATTTATCCAATAGTGCTTTTATTTGCTCTCCGGTACAGCCAAAACGTCTTTCTCGGTTTACAAACCAAGTGACGGCCTCAACTAAGCTATCATCATTAAAATCAGGCCAGTATGTAGGCGTAAAGTAAAGCTCTGCATAAGCAAGTTGCCATAACATAAAGTTACTAATGCGACACTCACCACTGGTCCGGATAAGTAGGTCCACATCAGGTAAATCTGACATCGTCAGATGCTGAGCTATGCTTTCCTCTGTAATGTCAGACGCATTGAGACGTCCTTCAGCCACCTCGGAAGCGACACAACGAACAGCGTTTGTTATATCCCATTTACCACCATAATTAGCAGCAATATTTACAACCATACCTGTATTTTGTGATGTTAGAGACTCCGCCGCATGTATTTTCTCTTGCAGGCGTTCGCTAAAGCGTGAAACATCACCGATAACTCTTAATCGAAGATTGTTACGATGAAGTTTTTTGACTTCGGTTGTAAGAACCGAGAAGAACAGTTCCATCAGCACACCGACTTCGTCTTGAGGACGGCGCCAATTTTCGCTGCTGAAAGCAAATAAAGTGATAGCCTGAATACCTAGCTTAGCTGCCGTAGAAATCGTTCGTCTTACAGCTTTAACTCCATTTTTGTGACCGAAGACTCTCGGCCTGCCTTTTTCTTTTGCCCATCTACCGTTGCCATCCATGATTACAGCAATGTGCTTGGGTAAAGCTTCTGACGAAAGTGGTAAATTTTGCATGATTTATATAGTTATTGTGACTATCGAAAGCAAGGAATAAAAAAGCGCTGTGCGGTAAAGGCTCAGCGCTCAAAATACACAAAAAAAGAATTAAACTTCCATTAGTTCTTTTTCTTTTGCTGCAAGAATATCATCGATTTTCTTAACAGCAGCATCAGTCAATTTCTGAATTTCATCTTGTGCTTTACGATCTTCATCTTCTGAAATTTCTTTGTCTTTCAACAAGCCTTTCAGATCACCGTTAGCATCACGACGAATATTACGGACAGCAACGCGACCGCCTTCCGCTTCACCACGCACGATTTTAACTAGGTCTTTACGACGCTCTTCCGTTAATGGAGGAAGTGGTACACGAATAACAGTACCAGCAGACATTGGGTTTAAGCCCAAGTCAGCGGTCATGATTGCTTTTTCAACTTTAGGTGTCAGTTCTTTATCAAAAACTGTAATAGCCAGAGTACGAGCATCTTCCGCTACCACGTTCGCCACCTGATTAAGAGGAGTGGGTGCGCCATAATACTCAACTGAAATACCAGCTAACAAACTTGGGTGTGCACGTCCTGTACGAATCTTGCTTAGGTTGTTTTTAAGTGCATCTACGCTCTTATCCATACGCTCTTGCGCGTCTTTTTTGATTTCATTAATCACAAACATCACCTTGATTGTTTTTTAACCTTAAGGAACGCATCCTCGGGAACTAGTTAATTAGAGTGCCCTCAGATTCGCCCATTACGACACGACGAAGCGCACCTGGTTTATTCATATTGAATACGCGAATTGGCATCTTATGATCACGAGCTAAAGTAAATGCTGCTAAATCCATCACTTTAAGCTCTTTATCTAAGACTTCGCTATAGTTTAACTTATCATACAGTTCAGCATCTGGGTTGGCTACCGGATCTGCAGAATATACACCATCAACTTTTGTTGCTTTGAGAACTACGTCAGCTTCAATCTCGATACCACGTAGACATGCAGCAGAGTCAGTAGTGAAGAAAGGATTACCAGTACCAGCAGAAAAGATCACAACACGTCCCTGACGCAGTTCTCTAATCGCTGTAGACCAGTTGTAATCATCACAAACACCATTTAATGGAATAGCAGACATAACACGAGCATTCACATAGGCACGGTGTAAAGCATCGCGCATTGCCAAACCGTTCATAACTGTTGCTAGCATTCCCATGTGGTCACCCACTACACGATTCATACCGGCTTCAGCAAGACCTGCACCGCGGAATAAATTACCACCACCAATAACAACACCGACCTGAACGCCAAGTTCAACAAGCTCTTTTACTTCTTGTGCCATTCTGTTTAAAACCGCTGGATCGATACCAAAACCTTCTTCGCCCTGAAGCGCTTCGCCACTGAGTTTTAATAAGACACGTTGATATGCTGGTTTAGGATTTGTTGTCATGGTTATTACCTTCTAAAACTGAGTTGTATGATTAACAGTCATAAATAAGAGCTATCGATGTTACCGTATTATTTCTGAATGCCTATGTGTAAAAAGACTCAAATATGAGACACAATAACACCTTATTTATCACGGTTAATCTGGAATTTGATCATGAAAAGACCGCAGCCTTGGCCACGGTCTTTAATACTGTTTGATCAGAAAAGATTAACCTTTCTGAGCTGCAGCAACTTCTTCTGCGAAGCTCATTTCAGCTTTCTTCTCGATACCTTCACCTACTTCTAGGCGAACGAAGCTAGAAACTGAAGCGCCTTTTTCTTTAAGGATTTCGCCAACAGATTTCTTAGGTTCCATAACGAATGGCTGACCAGTAAGAGAGATTTCGCCAGTGAATTTCTTCATGCGGCCAATAACCATCTTCTCAGCGATTTCTTGTGGTTTACCTTCATTCATAGCGATTTCAACTTGAACCGCTTTTTCTTTCTCAACTACGTCAGCTGGTACGTCTTCAGGGTTAACGAACTCTGGACGTGAAGCTGCAACGTGCATTGCGATGTGTTTTAGAGTTTCAGCGTCGCCTTCACCCGCTACAACAACACCGATTTTCTCACCGTGACGGTAAGAAGCAATAGCTGTGCCTTGGATATACTGAACACGACGGATTGAGATGTTTTCACCGATTTTAGCAACAAGAGCTACGCGCTCTTCTTCAAATTTAGCTTGAAGTTCTTCAGCAGTCGCTTTAGTTGCAAGTGCATCTTCAGCAACTTTGTTTGCGAAAGCATTGAAGCTGCCATCTTTAGCAACGAAGTCAGTTTGACAGTTTACTTCAACAAGTGCAGCAACGCCGTCCGCTTCTTTGATAATGATGGTACCTTCAGCCGCTACGTTACCCGCTTTTTTAGCAGCTTTAGCAGCACCGCTTTTACGCATGTTTTCAATTGCTAGTTCGATATCGCCGTCAGTTTCAACAAGCGCTTTCTTACATTCCATCATGCCTGCGCCAGTACGTTCGCGCAGTTCTTTAACTAGAGCAGCAGTAACAGCCATTCTCTATTCCTCAGTTGATTCGGTGTGGTAAAAATTAGGGGCCTGATGTTCGGCCCCTAATGCTAACTATATCTTAATAGTACTTCAGATTAATGTCGTACTTAATTAAGAGTGGCTTAGAGCCGCAATTATTCAGCTTCTACGAAACCGTCTTTTTCAGCAACCGCTGCAACATCTTTGTTACGACCTTCGTTGATCGTTTCTGCTACTGCGTTTAGGTATAGCTGAACTGCACGGATTGCATCGTCGTTACCAGGGATAACGTAGTCAACGCCATCTGGGTTAGAGTTAGTATCAACAACAGCGTATACAGGAATACCAAGGTTGTTTGCTTCTTTAACTGCGATGTGCTCGTGATCAGCGTCAATGATGAATAGAGCATCTGGTAGACCGCCCATATCTTTGATACCACCAAGAGATTTCTCTAGCTTCTCCATTTCACGAGTACGCATTAGAGCTTCTTTCTTAGTTAGTTTATCAAATGTGCCGTCTGTTGACTGAGTTTCAAGTTCTTTAAGACGCTTGATTGACTGACGAACAGTTTTCCAGTTTGTTAGCATACCGCCTAACCAGCGGTTGTTAACGTAGAATTGGTTGCTTGCAATAGCAGCTTCTTTAACAGCTTCAGATGCAGCGCGCTTAGTACCAACGAAAAGAACTTTACCTTTTTTCTCGCCAACTTTAGCTAGTTCAGATAGAGCGTCGTTGAACATTGGTACAGTTTTTTCTAGGTTGATAATATGAACTTTGTTACGAGCACCAAAGATGAATGGCTTCATTTTTGGGTTCCAGTAACGAGTCTGGTGACCGAAGTGAACACCAGCTTTAAGCATATCGCGCATTGATACAGTTGCCATTTTAAAATCCTCTATGGGGTTAGGCCTCCACATTTCCCATATTACCGACTCATCAAAGAGCACCCCGGAACATGTGTCGAAATGTGTGTGAAATAAACAATTAGGTTAATGGTAAAAGTTCATACCGCCAATTAAGAAGAATATAAACCTTTATCCGGCGCGCTTTATACCACATTTTGATGAGTTATGGCTAGTAAAAATTCCTTATACAAGCCTTTAACAGTGATCAGATGTGACTTTAAAGCGGTTCTTAACTTGCAGTTAACTTTACCATTGTTACAATGTTCTGATTAGCACTTTTGTGCACGTAACAAGTAGAGAAAGCCGATGTCTGTAAAAATTAAAACCGCAGAAGAAATTGAAAAAATGCGAGTAGCGGGCAAACTCGCTGCTGAATTACTCGAAATGATAGCACCTCACGTCAAGGTTGGCGTAACAACAGCAGAATTAGATGCAATTTGTGCCAAATATACGGAAGAAGTACAAAATGCCATCTCAGCGCCCTTAAACTATCACGGTTTTCCTAAGTCTATCTGTACATCGATCAACCACATTGTGTGTCATGGTATTCCTGCTTCAGAGGATTCATACTATGGTCAAATTCGTCGCCCTGCCGTTTTGCAGGATGGCGATATTATGAATATCGACGTTACTGTGATCAAAGACGGATACCATGGCGATAGCTCTAAGATGTTCTTAGTCGGAAATGTCTCTCCTGAAAATAAACGTCTTTGTATGGTAGCTCAGGAAAGCTTATACCTAGCTCTTAAGTTGGTGAAACCTGGTTTACAACTAGGTGAAATAGGCACTGCAATCGAAAAGTATATTAAGACCAACAATAAGAACAATCCACGTATGAAGTTTTCTATTGTTAAAGATTACTGTGGTCATGGAATTGGTGCAGGCTTCCACGAAGAGCCTCAAGTCGTTCATTACAAGAACAACGATCGTACCATCCTGCAAGAAGGCATGACTTTTACAATAGAGCCAATGATTAATGCTGGTAAATTTGGTTGTCGTCTTGATGACGAGGATAACTGGACGGTTTATACCGCTGATGGTAAAAACTCGGCTCAATGGGAACATACCCTTTTAGTGACCGCTGATGGTTGTGAAATTTTGACTCTCCGGGAAGAAGAGTCGATACCAAGGCACTTCCATAACGCTTAGAAATCCTTTCTATGAAAAATATCCCTGCAAGTCAGGGATATTTTTTTGCGCCAAACTTTGGTAAATTTGCCTTAGTTTGAAATTTTGTTTGCACGGAAGCATGTATGTCTTTTCAGTCCCCGTCTACCTTAACCAGTGAGCAATTGTCTATTGCTAATTTGAAAGCTCAACTGGACAGTTTTGCCGAATATCAGAATAGCTTATTTACTCAACGTCACCCTATTAGTGAGCTCGTTTTCGGGCGCTCGCATTATATGGACGAGTTACTCCAACGCCTTTGGCAAGAATATCAGTTTAATGATGATGAAATGTGCCTTGTCGCAGTCGGTGGATATGGGCGGGGAGAACTCCATCCCCTTTCAGATATCGATATTTTAATTTTATCAAAAAGCAAAATTACCACTGATATTCAGACTAAAGTGAGTGAGTTCATAACTCTACTATGGGATTTACGACTAGAAGTCGGCCATGCCGTAAGAACCGTTGGCGAATGCTCTGATATAGGTCGTGAGGATTTGACAGTTGCAACCAACCTGCAGGAAGCTCGCCGCTTAAGTGGTAGTAGTGATCTGTTTTTTCAGCTAAAAATGGTTATTTTGTCAGAGTCATTTTGGCCTACAGAAGCTTTCTACAAAGCAAAACTTCAAGAACAGACAGAACGTCATGCCCGCTATCACGACACAACATATAATTTGGAGCCTGACATAAAATCCACTCCAGGTGGACTGCGTGATATTCATACCTTGGGCTGGGTTGCCAGACGTCATTTCGGCGCGACATCACTGCTCGAAATGAGCAGTAATGGATTTTTGACTGATGCTGAATACAGAGAATTATCCGAATGCCAGGACTTCCTGTGGCGTGTCCGCTTTGCTCTTCATATGGAACTTAAGCGTTATGATAACCGCTTAACGTTCCCTCATCAGGCGCCAGTTGCACAACGCTTAGGCTTTACAGGTGAAGGAAACCTGCCAGTTGAGACCATGATGAAAGAGTTTTATCGTACACTAAGACGTGTCGCCGAACTCAACCGGATGCTACTAAAAATATTTGATCAAGCCATTCTTAATGATGGTGAAGAGTTTGATCCGGAAATTATTAACGATGAATTTCAGAAACGAGAGAGTTTGATCGAAATTCGTGTTCCTAATTTGTTTCAAGAGAAACCCGAAGCGATTCTGGATATGTACCTTCATATAGCCAGTGATTCCACGATAGACGGTGTTTCTCCGACAACAATGCGTGAATTGAGAACGGCACGACGGAGGCTAAACACCTTTCTTTGTACCATTCCAGAAGCTCGCGATAAGTTTATGGAGTTGGTTCGCCACCCTAACTCTCTTAACAAAGCATTTAGCCTGATGCATCAACATGGAGTCTTAGCAACCTACCTCCCTCAATGGAGTCATATCGTAGGTCAGATGCAATTCGATTTATTCCATGTGTATACCGTTGATGAGCACAGTATTCGCCTGCTAAAACACATTAATCGTTTTGCGAATCCAGAATATCAAACGAAGCACCCTATCTGTTGTGAAGTCTTCCCCCGCATGCAAAAACGAGAGTTGTTGATCCTCGCCGCAATCTTTCATGATATTGGTAAAGGTCGTGGAGGAGACCACTCAGAAATAGGCGCAATCGATGCCTATGATTTCTGTCTTGAACACGGATTATCAAAACCAGAGGCTAAGCAAGTTTCCTGGCTGGTGCAAAATCACCTTCTAATGTCCGTTACAGCTCAGCGCCGAGATATCTATGATCCCGATGTAATCATTGAATTTGCTAAAATTGTACGAGATGAAGAGTATCTCGAATCATTGGTTTGTCTGACCGTTGCAGACATCTGCGCAACCAACCCAGATCTATGGAATAGCTGGAAAAGAACGCTATTGGCAGAGCTATTTTATTCGACTCAAAGAGCGCTTCGTCGAGGCCTTGAGAATCCAGTGGATGTACGAGATCGTATACGCCACAATAAACAGTTAGCCTCAGCTCTACTGCGTAAAGACGGCTTTACAACTCAGCAAATTGATATGCTATGGCAGCGCTTTAAAGCGGATTATTTCTTGCGTCATACCCACAAGCAAATCGCTTGGCACAGTACCAATATATTGCACAATGAGAGCCCGGATATTCCAATGATTCTCGTCAGTAAAAAGGCAACTCGCGGGGGAACAGAAATTTTTGTGTACTGTAAGGACCAACATGCTTTATTTGCAACGGTCGTTGCCGAACTGGATCGCCGTGGATTTAACGTCCATGACGCTCAAATCATGACCAGTAAAGATGGATTTGTTCTCGATACATTTATCGTTCTGGACCAGAACGGAGATGCGATCGAGGAAGAACGTCATGACAGCATTACAACCAATATACGTAACGCACTAGCGAAAGGTACACCGTCTCTACATAAAACTCGTAGAACCCCAAGTAAACTGCAACATTTCACCGTCAAAACTCAAGTGGACTTTATTCCAACTCAAAGTAAGAAACGAACGCCGATGGAATTTGTTGCCTTAGATATGCCTGGATTGCTTGCAACAGTCGGTTCAACCTTTGCTGAGCTAGGACATCGTCTTCACGGTGCAAAAATAACGACAATGGGCGAAAGAGCAGAAGATTTATTTATTATTACAACTAGCGATAATCGCCAGCTAACAGAAGAAGAACAACAGGAGTTGAGAGAAAAACTCATTGAAAACGTTCAGGGAATGCTACCAAATTAAATTGAATTTTCAGAACTAAGGTCTACATCACCTTACCTCTCAGGTAAAGAGACAATTATCAGCCATACTATTGGTGAGTGAACACAAATAGTATGGCTGATAATATCAAGCTCGAGAGGTTACCAATGTATCCACATCTTAGTAGTTTAGGAATTCACGACCCCAATCAGATCGAAAAATATACCCTGCGCCAGGAAGCACTCAAGGATGTTCTAAAGATCTACTTTCATAAACAGAAAGGAGAACTTTTTGCAAAAAGCGTTAAATTCAAATACCCACGACAAGTTAAAACCGTTCTCGTGGATAGTGGTACGCATCACTATAAGGAAGTCACTGAGATCAACCGAAGTCTTACGTTAATTCTGGACGAGCTTAATCAGATAACCGAGCCCCACATCCCGTCAGAAACAGAACTTAAGAACAAGATCCTACAGGACTTAAAACACTTAGAAAAAGTCGTTGCCGATAAAATCGCTGAGATCGAGCACAGTGTAAATAAACTATCCCAATGACAAAAATGCCCCGACAGCACATGCTATTGGGGCATTCATTATAGAAATGTAGATAAGTTAGGCATTGAGGATATAGGTAATCCATAAAGCCAATGCTGAAACGAAACCCGCAACGATATCATCGACCATAATTCCCCAACCACCATGAATATTTTTATCAAACCAGCGTATTGGCCAAGGTTTCAACATATCGAAAAATCGGAAGTAAACAAACCCGAGAACGATCCACTGCCAAGCAAACACATCGATATCGAGCAATGGGATCATAATCATTGTGATCCAAAATCCAACAAATTCATCCCAAACGATAGCACCATGATCGTGCACCTTCATATCATGAGACGTTTGAGCACATATTTTTATCCCAATAACCGAAGCAATCAAAATAACAACGATATAAAACCATGCTGGGGTATGAGCCAAGATAAGATAAAATGGAATCGATGCCAGCGTTCCCATCGTGCCTGGGATTACTGGTGACAAACCGCTACCAAAGCCTGTAGCTAAAAGATGCCAAGGATTGCTTAGTTTTATCAATGCTAAAGGTTTAGTACTCATTTTCCCCTCTGAAAATGGTCATAGCCAGCTAACTGCCAGTCGATTTTATTGTTATTTAAATACAGAGCAAGTTTATTACCAGCTTGTATCTGACCAATACAGGTATAGCGAGTTCCTGTATGAGCCATAGCACTTTCTAACGCCACTCGACTGTAATCTGGTATGGTAAAGCAAAGCTCATACTCTTCTCCACTAGTCAACGCATACTGCATGGCCTTTTCCCGATCATTTTTCAAATACTCGAGCAATTCATCCGTATAAGGCAGTTTTTCCAAATTTAACCGGGCACCAACCTCGGACGCTTTGAGAATATGTTGCAAATCTGATATGAGCCCATCGGAAATATCAATTGCAGATGACGCCACATTGACTAACGCTTGTCCCGCGAGAATTCTTGGCGTTGAGATATAATGGCGTTCTTCTAATACATCTGCATTAGGCGACTGTTTTAACTGAGGATCAAGAATAATATCGAGACCTGCCTGGCTGTCACCTAACTCTCCGGTAACGTATATCCAATCCCCAGGGTTGGCACCACTTCGCAGCATAGCACGCTCTTTAGGTACAAAGCCTTGGATTGTGATCGTGATACTTAAGGAGCCCTTTGTCGTATCGCCACCGATAAGTTTGATATTGTAATAATCAGCAAGACGGAAAAATGCAGAGCTAAAGGACTCAATCCAGTTTTCATCAATCGATGGCAAAGTGAGAGCGAGAGAGCACCATGCTGGTGTTGCTCCCATTGCAGCAAGATCGCTAATGTTGGATGCCAGCGCTTTATACGCCACCCATGCTGGATTGACTCCGGGTAAAAAATGAGTCCCTTCTACTAATGTATCTGTCGTAATGGCAATACGCGCATTATCAGGAGCCTGAACAATGGCGCAATCATCACCAATATCTAAGTGAACGTCTTTTCTCGAGGTTTGCTTTTGACTGAAGTAGTTCTTAATAATGTCAAATTCACCGGGCATATTTTTTTCCTACGCGGTCTCGATGTATGGCTATTGTATATCAATAAAAAAGGTCAGCGAACGCTGACCTTTTAATAACTTTTACACAATTATTTTTTACGCACATGAGGAGCTGCTTTATCTAGCACCCCATTGATAAATTTATGACTATCTTCAGCAGCAAACACTTTTGCTAACTCAATAGCTTCATTGATGACCACTTTGTACGGAACATCCTGACGACGAGTCATTTCGTACATAGCCAAGCGGAGTAAAGCAAGCTCCATCATATCTAAATCCTGCATAGGACGAGACACGAAAGGTCTTAGTTTACTATCCAGATCTTGGTGAGTGGTAACGACACCAGCAAGAAGATCTTTAAAATAATCCACATCAGTATCTGGCGCAGCTAAAGATGGTTCAGACGGACGATGTTCTTCATCATCATACTTTTCGTTAGCTAAAAACTGCGCTTCAATAGTGGCTACATTCTCTTTAGTTATCTGCCAAGAATAAATAGCTTGTAGAGCAAACTGACGTGCATTACGACGTGCGGCTGGTTTCACACTGGCCCCCATTAGGAATCAATTTCAGAAAGAACGTTTATCATTTCAAGTGCGCTTAGTGCAGCTTCTGCACCCTTATTACCAGCCTTGGTACCTGCGCGTTCGATCGCCTGATCGATGGTATCTACAGTCAATACACCAAATGCCACAGGAATACTGAATTCCAAAGACACATGAGCAAGACCTTTATTCATTTCGCTACACACATAATCAAAGTGAGGTGTACCACCACGAATGACAGAACCCAGAGAAACGATAGCATCGTACTTACCTGTTTTAGCTACACGTTGAGCAACAAGAGGAAGTTCTACTGCTCCAGGACAACGAACTACAGTAATATTGTCTTCGCTAACCTGTCCGTGACGCTTTAAAGTATCGATAGCACCAGAGAGCAAACTTTCGTTAATAAAACTATTGAAACGAGAAATAACGATAGCTACTTTCGCATTAGGCGCGGGGAAACCACCCTCGATTACTTTCATAAGCTTACCTTTTAACACTGTTCATATGTGACAATCGCCGGATTCTAGCACAAATAGGAAAGGAATATCTATTGATATTTCCCCTTCAAACATTAGGCTAATACCCGAAAATACTCACATGAAAATTAATTCCGACTGTCCATTAACGAACAATATACTCAACTACATTCAAACCGAAGCCACCTAATGCATGATATTTTTTATTCGCAGAAGAGAGTAGCTTCATGTCTTTAACACCTAAATCAGCAAGAATTTGAGACCCTACACCAACCCGTCGAGATGTTCCCTGTTTCTTAGCTGTTGTAGGAGCTTCACCTTTATCCTGAAGCTCAAACATTTTAACGCGATGAACTAATAAATCAGACGATTCTTCATTACCCAATAATACAAGTACACCACCTTCTGAACCGATTTTCTCCATTGCATCATCAATACTCCAACTACGGTCAGCATTGCGATCACTCTTAAGAACATCAGTAAACGTGTCAATTAAGTGCACACGAACAAACGGGATATTTTTTTCCACATCACCATTTACTAGCGCATAGTGGATCTGATTGTCGATAGTATCTCGATACGTAACCAGCTCAAACTGACCAAACTTCGTTGGTAATGCACAGGTAGCAACACGTTCAATCGTCGTTTCGGTATTATTTCGGTATTCGATCAAAGAAGCTATCGTACCCAGTTTGATATCGTGTTTTTCTGAGAAGATTTCAAGATCAGGACGCCGAGCCATCGTTCCATCTTCCTTGAGAATTTCAACGATAACGGAAGACGCTTCAAGGCCAGCCAGTCTCGCTAGATCACACCCTGCTTCAGTATGTCCCGCACGGGTTAAGACGCCACCATCTTGAGCTGTTAGAGGAAAGATATGACCCGGCTGAACTAAGTCCGCAGCTTTCGCATCCGGAGCAACAGCAGCTAAGACGGTGGTTGCGCGGTCTGCCGCAGATATTCCTGTTGTCACACCTTGAGCCGCTTCAATCGAAACGGTAAAAGCCGTAGAAAACTGAGCATTATTGTCTTTGACCATGGGAGCTAAGCCCAATTTATGGCAACGCTCTTTCGTCATTGTTAGACAAATCAAACCTCTGCCATGAGTTGCCATGAAGTTAATAATTTCAGGAGTTACCTTTTCTGCAGCAACAATGATATCACCTTCATTTTCACGATCTTCATCATCCATCAGAATAACCATTTTACCCTGACGAATATCTTCAATAATCTCTTCTGGTTTACTAATTGGCATCACATCTAATCCTGTAAAACTGCTTTGTAACTCAGAGTTTTCGAGTTAAGCAAAACCATTCTGTTTTAAAAATTCCATCGTAATAGCTGAAGACGGCTCATCTTCTTTTTTTGCCGATAGAAGACGCTCTATATAACGAGCCATAACGTCTACTTCTAAATTCACTTTTCGTCCGACCTGAAAAAGATCAATAGTCGTTTCAGAGGTGGTATGAGGCACAATGGTTAACTTAAAAGCATCTTTGCGTAGGTCATTCACAGTAAGACTGATTCCATCTACAGTAATTGATCCTTTTTCGGCAATAAACTTCGCAAGTTCGTGTGGGTAATGCACCCAAAACTCGATTGCTCGCCCCACGATATTGCGTTCAACAATCTCGCCTACCCCATCAACATGCCCTGATACAATATGACCACCAAATCGACTGGTTACTAACATTGCCTTTTCCAGATTGACGGCATCTCCGACTTTATTCTGAGCGAAACCACTTTTTTTAAGCGTTTCAATAGAAAGATCCGCAGAATACGATGTTTCTGACATACTAATGACAGTAAGACAAACACCATTTGTTGCAATACTGTCACCCAGTTTGACGTCACTCATGTCGAGCTTGCCGGCGTTTATCTTGATCGTAACGTCTTCACCTTTCGGTGTAATTGCAGCGATTGTACCTACCGCTTCAACAATTCCAGTAAACATCTTTTAATCTTCTCTAAAAATTGGCTTAGCTATAATTCTCAGGTCTTTACCAACCTGACGCACATCAGAGAATTCCAGTTTTACGACGTTATCCATCTGTTCTATACCTAAAGCACCGAACAGACCTCGACCATCGCTGCCCATAATCTGAGGCGCTA
This sequence comes from Vibrio viridaestus, assembly GCF_003856525.1. Lineage (GTDB taxonomy): Bacteria > Pseudomonadota > Gammaproteobacteria > Enterobacterales > Vibrionaceae > Vibrio > Vibrio viridaestus. The sequence goes on along the minus strand of NZ_RJVQ01000002.1, from coordinate 229,392 downwards.
TGTAAATAATTAATTCATCCACAATCTTAGACTGAATTAATGAACTCGCTAAGGTAGCTCCGGCTTCAACCCAGATATGGTTAATATTGTGCTCTTTTGCCAACACTTCAACTAACTGCACAATATCTAATTGATTTCTTTCGTTCACGGGCACACAGATGTCGGCATTAGACTCTGCCACTCGCAACACTGTACCTTCATTTTGATAAACAGCCATGTCCGGTGTCAAACGTTCCTGTCTATCCAGAATAATTCTCGTAGGTTGGCGTACATCAGTACTGAGGTAAGTATGCTGTATTGATTGACTTAAGTCGTTCCACCGAACGTTTAATGATGCTGTATCATCAATGACAGTTTTGCTGGTACTTAAAATAGCGCCGGCCTGGGCACGAAACTGCTGAACATCTTTTCGTGCATCAACACCTGTAATCCATTTGCTCTGCCCATTATTTAATGCTGTTTGACCATCAATACTTGCTGCCATTTTTAACTGCACCCAAGGGCGTCCGCTCTCCATTTTTTTGAGAAAGGCATGGTTGAGGTTGCGTGCGTCCTGCTCAAGTAATCCTACCTGAACATCGATACCTGCATCGCGCAACATTTGAATCCCACGACCAGATACTTGTGGATTGGGGTCCTGCATAGCACAAATGACTTTACTTACCCCTGCATCAATCAGCCCTTTAGCACAAGGAGGTGTTCGACCATAATGAGAGCATGGCTCTAATGTCACATAGGCTGTTGAACCATTTGCCTTATTTCCCGCCATTCGTAATGCATGCACTTCAGCGTGAGGTTCACCAGCGCGAAAATGAAAGCCTTCTCCAACGATAGTATCCCCTGAAGTGATAACACAACCCACATTTGGGTTAGGGTGTGTTGTAAAACGACCTTGCTTGGCTAGAGAGATGGCTCTTGCCATCATTTGATAATCAAAAGGGGTAAATACGGCCATTATTCTTTATTAATCTTCCAATTTAGCGATTTCTTCACCGAACTCTCGAATATCTTCAAAACTACGGTAAACAGAAGCGAAGCGAATATAAGCAACCTTATCGAGTTCTTTAAGCTGTTCCATAACCAAGTTACCAATCATCTCACTAGGAACTTCCCTCTCGCCTGTTGCTCTCAGTTTTGACTTAATAACACTGATGGCTAATTCAACAGAATCAGCACTAACCGGACGTTTTTCCAAAGCACGGTGCATGCCGCTAACCATTTTATTTTCATCAAACGGTTCACGGTTACCATTTGACTTGATAACTCGTGGCATGACTAATTCAGCCGTTTCAAATGTAGTGAAACGCTCACTGCATGCTAAACACTGACGCCTACGACGAACCTGATGGCCATCAGCAACCAGTCGAGAATCGATGACTTTCGTGTCATTCGCAGAACAAAATGGACAATGCATACCACCTCCCAGCTATGGTTTGTTCCAAGTAGACTAAGTCATTATTAGTTGAGGAATCGTATCGCTACTTGGTGGAGAAAGTGTAACGGAAATAAGGTGTTTAGTGAAAGAAAAAGGGGCTAACCAGCCCCTTTTTTCATAATTTTTAGGAAAGTAGTCTAACTACGAGCTAAGTAGTCTGCTCGTCCAACCCATTTGTAACTGGTAAGCTCTTCTAATCCCATAGGGCCACGAGCATGAAGTTTCTGAGTTGAAACAGCCACTTCCGCACCCAACCCGAATTGAGCACCATCGGTAAAGCGAGTTGAGGCATTAACATAAACCGCTGCAGAACCAGCCGAATTAATGAACAGCTCGGCGTTAGCAATGTCGTTAGTCATGATAGCATCCGAATGGCTAGCGTTATGAATTCGCATATGCTCGATCGCTTGCTGAACATCCTTAACTACCACGACACCAAGAGTATAACTTAACCATTCCGTATCAAAGTCACCTTCAACGGCTGGTCTCTGTTTTTTCGCAGTAGAAAGCGCAGCCATTGCACTCTCATCCACGACAAACTCCACTGAATCGCCCAATTCATCGGCTAATTTACCTAAAAATTCAGTCGCAACATTTTGATGAACCAATAATGTATCCAGAGAGTTACAAGCTGATGGTCGCTGAGTTTTCGAGTTAATAACAACTTTCACTGAGCGCACAATATCAGCCGACTCATCAACGTATATATGGCTGATACCAAAACCACCGATGATTACAGGAATGGTACTGTTTTCCTGACACATTTTATGAAGGCCTGCACCACCACGAGGTATGATCATATCAACAAACTGATCCAACTTGAGAAGCTGTGCCACATATTCACGATCAGGCTGCTCGATATATTGTACTGACGATTGAGGTAAACCAGCCTTCAGCAGAGCTGTTTGAATAACTTTCACCAACTCCATATTAGAAAAGAATGTTTCTTTTCCGCCACGTAGAATACTTGCATTTCCCGTTTTTAGGCAAAGCGCTGCGATATCAATAGTCACATTGGGTCTGGCTTCATAAATAACACCAACAACGCCAAGCGGCACTCGTCGTTTACATAATGACATGCCATTTTCTAGCACGTAGCTATCTAACTCTGAGCCAACAGGATCTTTTAAACTAATCACATTGCGCACATCACTTGCGATGGCTTTAAGTCTATCTTCTGTTAGGAGCAGACGGTCAAGCAAAGCATCACTTAACCCAGCATCTTTCGCTAGCTGAATATCCTTAGCATTGGCGGCTAAAATAATATCCGAGCAAGATTCCAGCTCATCAGCGATAAGCTTGAGCGCCTGGTTTTTCTGTGCCGTCGAAGTGGTCGCTAATTGAAAAGCCGCATCTTTTGCCGCTTTTCCCATTTTGATTAAATCCACAGTACCGTTCCCAATATTCTTTAAATTATTACCATATCATCGCGATGAATGACTTCTGAACCATAATCATGACCTAATACGGCCACGATATCTTTGCTGTGTTTACCAGCAATCAGCTCCAAATCTTCTCGCGAGTACGCGGTTATCCCTTTTGCGATAAGCTTACCATGACGGTCATAGACTTTCACCACATCGCCGCGAGCAAAGAGATGTCCATCGATTTTAATGATACCTTTTGCAAGCAGGCTACTACCGTTCTGCGTTAATGCTTCGACAGCGCCATCATCAACAATAATATCGCCATTGGATAGAGGACCAGCCAAGATCCAACGCTTGCGATTTTCCAACGCTTCTTCAATTGGCAGGAACTTTGTGCCTTGGGGAATATCGTTGAGAGAATTAACCACAACGTTCGGTGCTCTCCCGGCCGCAATAATAACTTCGATACCCGCACGACGAGCAATATCAGCCGCGTGAAGTTTTGTCGCCATACCACCTGTACCTAAAGTAGTACCACTCCCCCCGGCTATTTTACGCAAAGTATCATCAATCGTCTTAACTTCGCGAATCAACTCTGCACTAGGGTCTTTACGCGGATCTGCGGTAAACAAACCTTTTTGATCGGTCAGTAAAAGCAGCTTATCTGCACTGCACAGAATACCAACTAACGCGGATAGATTGTCATTATCGCCGACTTTAATTTCAGAAGTCGCAACCGCATCGTTTTCGTTAACAATAGGGACAATATCATTATCAAGTAGAGCATTAATCGTATCCCGAGCATTTAGAAAACGTTCGCGATCATCTAAATCTGCGCGCGTGAGAAGGATTTGACCAATCGTAATACCGTAGATGGCAAAAAGTGATTCCCAGACTTGAATCAACTGGCTCTGTCCAACAGCTGCTAATAACTGTTTACTTGCCATTGTATGCGGGAGTGCAGGGTAGTTTAAATGTTCTCGGCCAGCCGCTATAGCGCCAGAAGACACTAACACAACAGAATGACCTTGTTTTTTTAATTCAGCACATTGTCTCGCTAATTCAACCATATGAGCGCGGTCGAGTGCGAGTGTGCCTCCAGTAAGAACACTTGTCCCCAGTTTAACAATAACTGTTTTTGATTGTTGGGACTCTCCACCTTGATTCGTAGTCATGATCACTTAAATAAAAGAAAGAAACAGAGACAACGTTTTAGCAATCAAAAAGGGAATGTACAAGAGAAAAAGGCACTATTTTGTGCCTTTTTGATTGAAATTACAGATAACGAACGGATTCTTATTATTTAAAGGGAATCTAGCGTTGCTTCGAGATCGAACTTATCTTTCAAAGCCGCTTCAATTTTCTGGCAGAATACACCATGAGTTCTCTTTACTTCATCAACAGCCTTAGCTGCGGGTTTTTCCTTAACCCACTTACCTTCCGAGTCATAGCGTCCGATAAAAGTCTGGCCTTTAAGTAACTCGCCATCTTTTGTCACTTCCATCCACCAGCCCCAGAATTCACGTTCTTCAGGCGACTTTTTATCGTTAATACAAACAGACAGGCAATCAAAAATATAATAGCCCTCTTTGCATTGCTCCTCTCGAACATAGGGTCCAACAGCTTTGAACGCCGCAATCAGTCTATTATGCGTTGGCTCCTTAAAACTCCCAGGCATTGAGACTCTCCTTATCTACTTTGGTGTCTACTATTTATATCGCTGATATATTCAACTTGTATACTACTTGTATCTAATTTTTCTTTATTTGTCACTTAATTAGTTCATCTTCTAACCAATTAATCACCAAATCTAAAGCTTGTTCATATCCTGCAAATAATGTTTTAGATTTTATTTTTTTGGCTCGACCTCGATAACTAAACAGCGCTACAGCTTGATTATCAGAATACGGAGATACAGGATCATTTTCTAAAGCAAGAGCCAAAATAGGTACTTTGGTCTTTCGTCCACCGACAAATCCCTGGGATTTAAGCGACCAAGCCTTAAGCCTTGCCACCAAACTATTTAAGTCAATAGCCGATTTCCCGACTCTCGAGGCCATCACATCCAAATACATTTTAGGCATCGATTTGATTTTATCGGGTGAGGACAAAATATCGTGAATTGGCGCTCCTAGTGCAATGCATGCTTTGATCTTATTTTGTTCGACAAAAGATAATCTCACCATCGCATTACCACCAAATCGGAAGCCGATAAGCCCTACCCTGTTGTGGTCAACCCATGGAACACCTTTGAGTTGGTTGAGTACAGCTTGATGTAGGACAGAGCTATCCTCAGTGAGAGGCCAGTGGGAGTTATAACCAATTGACGGCATGTCGATTGTCAGCATGGCAATATTTTTTTTCGCCAAAAAGTCTCGAAATAGGCGCCACATATCCGTTTGTAAGCTATCAAGGCCACAGCTCACAATCACCACTGGTCTCGGTTCATCGGTATTAGCTACGTGTAAATGAGCAACGATGGATTTGTTCTTGTAAGGAAAATTGAGTTTTTTGACGAAGTAATGTGTTTTCTCTGCGGCCTCTTCATAAGCATGATTGGCCAATGACTGGGATTGAATCGCAAGACTGTCATTTTTTAAATGAGGATAACCAGCGATACTGTAACAAACGGCAGCAGAAAACAGTTTGTTTGCCGCATCTTCTCTATCAAGACTTTGAGCATGGAGCTGATACCGCATACCTAACCTATTCCACTCATAGGCCCAGTTGCCACTATGATACCCGATAACAGTATCCAACCACTTATCCTCTGTCCGTGAGGACTGTGAGGATGCGATTCGGGCAAAAACCTCTTCCTGATCAACGGGATCAACACCTTGCCACACCCATTGCATACGACGCAATGTCCGATACCAAGCCTGAGAGCTACCTTTAATTTTTTCATTCATAACATCTTGGCTACTCGGTAAATATTGAGTAAGTGCAGACGTTTCTTTCGCTTGCTTGTGATTGGCAAAGAGTTTCTCGGAGAGATTTTTTATCGACATGTAACGTGCTCCTAGTAGTACATGCCTATAGTAATAAAAAAAATGACCCATGAAAGGGTCATTTATCAAATAAAGTTATATTGTTACTTTAACTTACGATTAATTGGTTCGACAAAAGAAACGGTCGTATCCCATGGTTGCTCAATCCAGGTATCTTGCGCAATATCCACGATGTATTCATCGACCAATTCTTTTCCTGCCGGTTTTGCGCAGACAGTCACAAGTTTCGCCTTAGGATACATTTCACGAATTTTACGCGCAGTATCACCACTATCCACCAAGTCATCAACAATAAGATATCCTTCACCATCATGATCTGGCGCTTTGATAACAGACATATCACGTTGATGATCGTGGTCATAACTTGAAATACAAACAGTATCAACAAAACGAATACCGAGCTCTCGCGCCAAAATAGCAGCAGGGACTAGACCGCCACGGCTCACACCGATAATTCCTTTCCACTGTTCTGCCGGCATTTGACGTTCAGCCAATTGACGACAGTACATTTGCATATTATCCCAAGTAATTAGAAATTTTTTACTCATTACAAAAACCCAATTTAGAAAGTTATGTTAGTGAAAAACGTGAAATACATATGCTAGTGCAAAGATAATCGCCATTAACCACACTGTGATTGAAATTTGACGGCCTTTACCACTCAACAGCTTAACCAACGCATATGAGATAAATCCTAGCGCGATCCCCTGAGAAATAGAATATGTAAATGGCATCATGATACAAGTTACAGCCGCAGGTGTGGCTTCGGTCAGATCATCCCATTCAACGTTCTTTAATCCTGAAAGCATCAATACAGCAACATAAAGTAAAGCACCTGTTGTCGCGTAAGGCGGAATCATATGCGCTAAAGGAGCGAAGAACAGAGCAAGAATAAACATGATACCAACAACAACCGCTGTTAGACCTGTACGACCACCCGCTGCTACACCCGCGGTACTTTCAACAAATGATGTCGTGTTAGATGTTCCGAACAAAGAACCAATAACAGTCGCAGTTGAATCAGACAGAAGTGCTTTGCTCAAACGTGGCAACTTACCATCTTTACCAATCAGATTCGCTTTTGTCGCTACACCAACAAGGGTTCCAGCAGTATCGAATAGATCGACGAATAGGAAAGCAAAGATAACCGGAATCAAACCAACCGTGAAAACACCTTCAAGGTCGAGTTTTAAAAATGTCGGTTCAATACTTGGTGGAACATCCACAATACCATTCCATTGAACGTCACCAACTAAGATACCAATGGCCGTGATAACCAAGATAGAAATCATCACAGCGCCTTTAACGTTATGATGAACAAGACCAATTGTTAGAAAGAAACCCAGTACAGCAAGCAAACAATGAAGAGACGTTATATCGCCTAACGCAACAACGGTTGCAGGATTTGCGACTACTATGTTTACACCTTGAGATGTCAACGCAATGATTGCGAGAAACAGACCGATACCTGCAGCAATACCAACACGCAAAGACATTGGTATTGAATTTATGATCATTTCGCGGATTTTGAAAAGGCTCAATAAGACGAATAAAACACCAGAGCAGAATACAGCAGCCAACGCGACTTGCCATGAATACCCCATTCCCATAACAACGGTGTAAGTAAAGAAGGCATTCAAACCCATTCCTGGCGCTTGTGCGATTGGGTAATTGGCGTATAACCCCATGATAAAACAGCCAACAGCAGCAGCAAGACAAGTTGCGACAAACACAGAGTTCTGATCCATACCTGTTGCAGCGAGGATTGACGGGTTAACAAAGATAATGTAAGCCATTGTCAGGAAAGTAGTTATTCCAGCAATCACCTCAGTGCGAACGTCCGTGCCATAGTGGCTTAGCTTAAAGAGTTTTTCGAGCATGTTCGAATCCTACGAAAGATAAAAAGTAAACGGTTGCGTAATCGATTGGGGGGCGATTATAGAGAGTTAGATACTCAAATTCTAGCCAAAACACGATAAAAATTGACCTCATGGTCAAATAAAGGCCAATAAAAAAGCGCTTAAAATCACATTAATCATGTACGTATTTGTATGTTTACTTAATAAAAAGAGAGTTTTATCTGCAGCATCGATAGTGAAATCCAATAACAGATAAAAAAACGCCACTTCCTAGCTACTAGGAAATGGCGGTGGATGATCTTGTGACTTCCAATATATAGGGGTGAACAAAATGTTCGAGTTTAGAACCACTGGAATAACCAGACTGGTAAAAAGAGAAATAAGGGGACATCATAAATGGAGCAACTAACCTTATTTCGCTTCTATAAATTCAGGAGCGATTCGATTCACCAAAAGGTGAACTAGATCTCGAACACACTCCGATTGATCGGGAGATCAACAGGAGATGATCTTTAATATACCAGAAAGAAAATTTATTACAACAAAAAGTAAAAACGAACAAAATTTAAGCCGTTTTTTTATTTTGAAGCCCAAAATAATGGTAATTTAATTACAATTATACGTAATTTATGTTTCACAAAGTAAAGATCCTTCTATTTTGGTTAACTTCCTTTATCTCCACCCTGTCATTTTTAGTGGGATTTTATGTCTCGAGTGATATGCTGTTTGGAACAGATCCAACATTCAGATCAAAAGCAAATTAACTTTACTGCTTATTAATCTATTGCTCTGATATTTAAGATAAAGGATTACCTATGTTAGATATACAATCCGAAATTAGTCAGCTAAAGCCAAACCTTGTCTGGCAATTCTTTGCCAAAATATGCTCTATACCAAGACCATCAAAACATGAAGAGGCACTAGCTCAAGAAATTATCCAATGGGCGACAAAACAAGATCTCACTGTTTTTAGAGATAAAATCGGTAATGTGATCATCAAGAAACCAGCCACCGAAGGAATGGAAAATCGCAAAGTGGTTGCCCTTCAGGCACACCTAGATATGGTGCCTCAAAAAAATGAGGACACGGTTCACGATTTCACTAAGGACCCTATTGATGCCTACATCGACGGTGGATGGGTAACCGCAAGAGGGACAACTCTGGGAGCCGATAATGGTATGGGACTATCTGCGTGTCTTGCTGTACTTGCTTCAACCGATATTTCTCATGGCCCACTGGAAGTATTGTTCACAATAGATGAAGAAGCAGGTATGACGGGTGCGGCAAATTTAGAACCTGGTTTATTAGATGCCGAAATTCTACTTAACACGGATTCCGAACAAGAGGGAGAGGTGTATGTAGGCTGTGCTGGCGGCATAGACTGTGAAATCACTCTCCCACTAATCCAAGAATCACTTGATTCCTCCTTTATCAACTATCGAATTTTTCTAAAAGGACTGAGAGGTGGACATTCGGGTGTCGATATTCATCTTGGTAGAGGCAATGCCAATCAGCTTCTTAACCGATTTCTCGCTCAATATGCAGATGAACTTAATCTAAAAATCATTGAATTTAAAGGTGGCTCATTACGAAATGCCATCCCACGGGAGGCATCTGTTCAATGTGCAATTCCCGCAACACATGTCGATAAACTGCATGCAGCAGTGAACACTTTTTTACACTGCATACAGTCCGAACTCAGTGTTGTAGAGCCTAATATTAATATGGCGGCTGTTGAAAGTGAGCAGAGATACAACCAATGCTGGTCTGCTGAGACGCAAGATACATTTATTCATCTCATTAACGTCCACCCTAACGGGGTAGAAAGAATGAGCGATGACATTTCTGGCGTTGTGGAAACCTCTCTGAACCTCGGCGTCATCTCATCCAATGAGTCACATATATCGGTTATCAGTTTAATCCGCTCATTAATCGACTCAGGAAAAGAGCAACTTGAAGGACGATTAATTTCACTGGCTCATCTATGTAATGCAGAGATAAAACTGAGCGGTGAATATCCAGGCTGGAAACCCGACCCAGACTCAGACATCATGGCTATATTCCGTTCTCTATATGAAGATATATACGGCCATAAGCCAAATATCATGGTTATTCATGCAGGGCTTGAATGCGGCTTATTTAAAAAGCCTTACCCTGATCTCGACATGATTTCATTCGGTCCAACGATAAAATATCCTCATTCGCCAGATGAAAAAGTAGAAATAGAAACTGTAAATCAATTTTGGCAACAGTTAGTAAAAACTCTGGAAAATATCCCAGAAAAATAACCCGTTGACACATCCGAAGGCTTGCCTTCGGATTCCTTTTATAAATCCTATTTGTCGTTACGAACAAATAATACATTCGCAATTATTATCTTGCACTGCTACATTCCCGCTTTAGTTCCTTTCATTTGTAGACGTTCCCATAGAATAAGAATGAGTCACTTCGCAAGCTGCTATACTCATTTATGATCGTCTAACACCGAGATATCAAAGCCCATGAAGCAAAAAGTAACTGTTGGTTGGAGAGAAATCGTCTCCCTACCAAGTCTTGGTATATCAACTATCAAGGCAAAAATAGATACTGGCGCTCGAACCTCGTGTTTGCATGCCTTTCAGCTTGAGACTTTTGAAAAAGATGAAAAGACTTGGGTCCGGTTTTGGATTCATCCTAAGCATAAGGATCTGAGCGAAGAACTAATGTGTGAAGCGATGGTTATCGATCAACGAATCGTTCGTGACTCCGGTGGACACGAAGAATATCGTTACGTTATCCAAAGTGATGTCAAGGTCGGAAACAGAAGCTGGCCCATAGAAATAACGTTAACAAACAGAGAAAACATGAGTTTTCGGATGTTACTGGGAAGAACAGCGATGAACGAACGTATTGTCGTCGATCCCGGTGCTTCTTTTTTGGTTCCATTAATTGAGAAGAAATCGTGAAAATAGGTATTTTATCCCGTAATGCATCATTGTATTCAACCAAAAGACTGATCGAAGCCGCAAAGCTTCGAGGACATGAAGTTAAGGTAATCGATGCTTTACGATGCTACATGAACATTAACTCCGACAAACCAGAAATTCACTTTAAAGGTGAAGAACTAGCTGGTTTCGAAGCGGTGATTCCTCGTATTGGAGCATCAGTCACTTTCTACGGCACAGCCGTATTAAGGCAATTCGAAATGATGGGCGTCTATCCAGTTAATGAATCCGTAGCGATAAGTCGTTCACGAGATAAACTACGTTCCATGCAGCTGCTATCTCGCAAGGGTATTGGTATGCCTATTACCGGCTTTGCCAGTAAACCTGACGATATCAAAGATCTGCTTGATATGGTTGGCGGTGCTCCGGTTGTTATTAAGTTACTGGAAGGAACTCAAGGTATTGGTGTTGTCCTTGCAGAAACACGTAAGGCCGCAGAAAGTGTGATAGAAGCATTTATGGGCCTTAAAGCAAACATTATGGTACAGGAATACATAAAAGAAGCTGGTGGTGCTGACATTCGCTGCTTTGTCATTGGAGACAAAGTGATTGCAGCGATGAAACGCCAAGGTGTCGAGGGTGAATTTCGTTCTAATTTACACCGCGGCGGTAGTGCTTCTCTTATCAAAATTACCCCACAAGAGCGTAAAACGGCTATCGAAGCAGCCAAAATTATGGGGTTAAATGTTGCAGGCGTTGATTTACTGCGTTCAGAAAGAGGACCACTAGTCATGGAAGTGAACTCATCTCCGGGATTAGAAGGTATTGAAGCTGCGACGGGTAAAGACATCGCTAGTTTGATCATTGAGTTCATAGAAAAGAACGCGCAGGCAAAAAGGACCAAGACACGTGGCAAAGGCTAAACAGACTAAAAGCTTTCATTTTTTGGGGGAAGAAATTTTCCCAAATAGCCGAACTGTAGTGCACTGTGATGTGCCAAAACTGTATACAAATACTGCATTATCGATTCCGATAGAGGTCATCCATGGACGTACTGAAGGTCCCGTACTCATGATCAATGCAGCTATTCATGGTGATGAATTAAATGGCGTAGAAATCGTCAGACAAATGATTAACGCCATCAACTCAGCGGACCTTAAAGGGACATTAATTTGTGTCCCGATTGTTAACGTGTTCGGATTTATTCAGAAAATTCGCTACTTACCCGATCGTCGGGATTTAAACCGTTGCTTTCCTGGTAGTGAAAAAGGCTCTCTCGCATCTCGCCTTGCTGATACATTTTTTAATGACGTCGTAATGCAGTGCCGTTATATTATTGATATCCACACAGGCGCGATTCATCGTACTAACCTACCGCAAATTCGTGCGGATCTGTCTAAACAAGAAACCCAAGACTTAGCAAAAGCCTTTGGTGCGCCAGTCATTATAAATTCAGTGATCAAAAGTGGTTCTCTGAGAAGTGAAGCGGAGAAAAGAGGCAAAACCGTCTTAACCTATGAAGGTGGTGAAGCGCTAAAATTTGACCCCATTGCCATTAATGCAGGTATCGTGGGTATAAAACGCGTAATGCAATCGTTGGGAATGCTGCGAAAAAGTCGTAAAAAGGTACCAACTTCATTTATAGCAAACTCAAGCACGTGGGTTCGCGCTGAATTCGATGGAATTTTGAGAACCATAGTGTCTTTGGGAGATAAAGTCGAAAAAGGTCAAACCCTCGCTTATATCAATGCACCTTTAGGTCATTTTGAAAAAGAGATTACGGCAACTAAGTCTGGAATTGTTATTGGACAACAAACTCTACCGTTAGTAAACGAAGGGGATGCCGTGTTCCATATCGCCCACGTTAGCGATAAAAATGAAAGTATTGAACAAGTCGTTGAGGCTTTCATTGATGAAGTCACTGACAATGAACTCGATACCATTACAACGGGCTATATCACACCCAATACCTAATCCAAGCAACAAGGTAGCAATATGCTACCTTGTTTTAGAAGATGATTAGACAATCGCTCCCCAGACAACAGCAGTCACAAGTACAGGACAAACTACTTTGACGTAGATTGGCCAAACCTTGCCAAAGAAACGGTTTTCGAATTCAGGGAAACCTTGTTTTAGCTCAGCTATTTTCTTATCTCGTTGCCATACCCAACCACCAAAGAGACAAAACATCAGTGCTGCTATAGGTTGAAGATACTGTGTCGCCACTGTCGCGACTAATCCAAATAGAGTTCCGAACGAACAGATAATAATGATACTAAAAATCGCTATCAGGACTCCTAGCCCCCATGTCGAGGTTGTTCTCGATACCGAAAAGCGCTCACTCACTAAGGTAACTGGGCACTCTAGCATGGAGATAGAGGACGTCAGTGCTGCAATCGTTAAGAGTAAAAAGAAAATTAACGATACTACGTTACCCCAAGATCCCAGACCATCAAACATCATGGGTAAAACTCTAAACACTAATGTGTCAGAATTTAACAAACTCCCGTCAGTGGCATAAATCTCCACTCCCTGATTCATTGCAACAAACATCGCCGGCATAACAACCAAACCAGCAATAAAGGCAACCGATGTATCAACCAAAGTAACGCTCATTGCCATTTTTGGAAGATTGGCCTGTTTGTTGAGATAAGAGCCATAGATAAGCATGGAGCATCCGCCAATGGTTAGAGAGAAAAATCCTTGTCCCATTGCCGCAAGTAGTAAATTTTTGTCCCAGATTTTGCTGAAGTCCGGAACCAAATACATCTTAAGTCCGTCTACCGCGCCTGGCTGAAACATAATATAAATGAACAAACCTAAAAACAGCATAAACAAAGATGGCATTAATCGTACCGACCATTTTTCGATGCCTTTTTTAATACCGCCCTGCACGATTAAAATCGTCAGAAGATAAAAAATGACTGCACCAAAAATATTTCGCTCTATAGAGAATGCCTCCAACCAAATAGCAGCCTCATGCAAATTCAATAAATTACATAAATCGGCGAGAAAAAAACAGATAATCCAGCCACCAACAATACTATAAAATGACAAGACAGCCGTTGGAACACAAAGACCTAACCACCCGACACTTGATGCTAACGGTTTTAACTTTCGATTCTCTGTTAGTTTTCTCATACTATCGATCGGGTTCGACTGTCCATGCCGTCCAATAGCAAGTTCGACAACGAGCATAGGATAGGCAACAACAGCGATGAGAATTAAATAGACAAGAAGGAAGGCACCACCACCATTACTGGCGGCTTGAGTAGGAAACCCCCAGATATTACCAAGCCCAACAGCAGCGCCCGACGCCGATAATATAAAACCGATTTTGGAGCCAAACAGCTCTCTTTTATTTAAATCTGTCATACAACCACACTAACAAACTAGTTGGCTAGTACAGTAAAGGAATCGGCCAAGAAAGGCAACTATCAAATAATATTTTCACTGGTAAAGTAGAAAAATAATAGTGAATACTAGTGTAATAATAAATTTACGCAGTATATGCGTTTATTTAGGCAGCAAAATTACTGCCAATTACTCTATTTCTCCCCTCATTCTTTGCTTGATAGAGATTTCGATCCGCGGCTTGATAATACTTAAGGTAATGCTGTGGGCTTGGAGACTGGATTAAAACAGCGCCTACACTCATCGTAATAATATTTTTTGTTGATGAAAAAGCATGCTCAATACCAAGATCAGCAATTGATTCATTAATAGACGTTGCAATAGCGGTTGCATCGAGTTGCTGTTTACTTGCCACAACAACACAAAATTCCTCTCCGCCAAAACGCGCAACGATACGCCTATCACCAGATGAAAAGTATATGCTATTCAGACAATTAGATACTTGATACAACACGTTATCACCACTAATGTGCCCATAATTATCATTATAAGCTTTAAAATGATCGATATCGCCCAGACATAAAACAATGGAGTTGTAGGAAGAATCATCGAGAATCGTCAAAAACTCTTTTTCTAATAGATATCGGTTTGCTAATTGAGTTAACGAATCATGTTCAGACTGCCACTGTAACTGCTCTCGGCTTCGTTCAAGATCATTTACCAAACGATAAATAGTTCGGCCAAATTGCTTAAGCTCTAGAGAAATAAACGAATCAGACTTGGGTAACTCACCTGATTCCTTATACATTTCAAGGGTTTTATTTGCTGCAACTACGGGCTTCACTATCATAGACACAAAAACCATATTGATTGAGAACATCACCAAAGAAAAAATCCCCAGTGCAATCATATCGTCCCAATTAAGGAATTCAGGAAGCTTTACGTTATGGTGAACTTTAAAGACCACGCCGCCAGTCATACCACAAGGTTTGATGATATAAGAGACGTTCTTTTCTTTCGGTAAATCAGCTTTCTCGTGTTTGTTGCTGATGACAGAAACATCAATTTTCAATCCAGTCGTCTGCTCAATTTCCTGCAAAAACTGACTCCGAAGCTTCTTGAGAAATGCCATATAACCAAAATGGCAATTGAAGCCATCACTTTCACACACTCTCGACATAGCTAACAAATACGGGACTTTGTTGATAACGATATAGTTGTAACTCGCGTCAACCTCCTCCTTCTGAGTTATGTCATCATAATGTTTCAAAAATTGCTTAATAGTCGGGAGTAGCTCTTCATAACTGGTATTTTTTTCAGCATCATAATCATAACGTAAACCCCAGCTCAATTTAAACTGAGGAGTAAACATGAAAAACGCTTCAAGCTTATTAGACGTTAACGCATGAGTATTCATGCTTTCTTCTTTAAATTCGTCACTCGGATGGCGAATGAACTCGATCATTTCTTGCCAGGCTGCGTAATCTTCGAGGCTAGCCGTCATTTCAGCCCCTTTAATACCGAGGATCGTACTCACTCGAGTATTTTCTTCAGCCTGAAGTTCATGAACTTCAGTTACTCGTTTTTGATAGACCCAAAAATACTGAAACGACAGATAAAGAATAATAAACAGACTTACGACAACGAGAGAAACAGAAGTCACTAATGATCGCAAGCGAAAATGGCTTAATTTCATAAACGCTCAATTATCCGAACTAGATTGTAAATACCTGATAATTTCTTAGTTCAGGTATCGATTTATGCAATGATTGCTCTTGATCGATAAGCTGATTAAAGGAATCACACACTTCTTTTTGTCGTTTTTCTTTATCCTGAGAGAAACGTTGCCAATGTTCGTAGATCTTATTATTGAGTTCTTGGACCAATGCTGTGAATTCAGAAAAGCTTAGTTCACTGAGTTTATCGACGCCATCAGAAGCAGCATCCCATAAACTGGAGATAAATTCGTGATCAAACAGGGATTGCATCTTTTCAATAGCTTCATCCAATGTGCTCATCGAGGTATTATCGATACTAAAGCCATCGTCACCGTAGAAACTCTCTGATGCCTGCTGCCAGTATGTATGCATTCTTTGCCGTAATGTTTCCAAACTATCGGACTCACCTAAACTGGATGAAATATCATCGATAATCAAGTCGATTTGTTTGATAGACTGAGCTGTGTAACTCTCTATCTGATTCACACTAGATACCAGCTCTTTTTGATAGGCTTCTAAAAACTTGTGCTGTTCAGAAGTTAGTGGATGCTCCTTTCCGTCAATTACCAACCGACTATCATTATAGATTGTAGCAACTCGACCATCTTCCATAATCACATTGACGGAGTCATCATTGTGTTGAATTTCACTTTTTAATTGGACATGGCACTGCCCTGCGAAACTAATGGGAGAAAAAATAATTGAGATAAATAGCAAAAATCGAGTCATAAGGTTGGTCATCTTGATGGTTTAGCGCAGATTAATCATTAAACAATCATTAATCAAGCGTCTTCTAAAATTCATTAAAGCTCAGTTGTCTATCCTGGTCGAGATGAGTAAATGTTACACTAATTCCAATAAGCCTAATTTCCCGACTTCCTTGCCTTTCCACTATCTCACTCAATAAATGATGAAACATGGGAAGCTTCAATTCTCGACTCTGATTCTCTATGGTCGTAACCTGAAAGTCGGAAAATTTAAGTTTAACACCTAACTTGGCGATGTGCCGCTGAGCATGTCCTTTAGATAGCCTTAATTTAAGCTCTGGATAAAGTTTATTTTCTAGCAGGTCCCAACACTCATCGAATGTGCGAATGTTTTTCTCCAGTGTCCTTTCAACACCAACACTTTTCCTCTCCCGTGCGACTTCGACCTCACGATCGTCTTGGCCATGACATTTTTTCCATAAGGAACTTCCGAGACGACCAAAATGTTTTAATAGGTAACGATAGTCGCCATCACAGATATCTCGACCAGTATAAAAACCGTGATTGTGTAAATTTTCTATCGCGACTTTACCGACTCCAGGAATTTTTTCTAACGCTAATTGATCAATAAACGCCTGCATTTGTGAAGGAGTTATCACAAACTGCCCATTAGGCTTATTAATATCAGATGCAACTTTAGCTAAAAACTTTAGAGGTGCGACCCCCGCAGAGGCGGTAAGATTCAACTCTTCTGATATTCGTCGGCGAATATCTTGAGCAATTAACGTCGCAGAGCCATGACAATCACGAGAGTCAGACACATCAAGGTAAGCCTCATCGAGTGATAAGGGCTCTATCAGAGAAGTATAATCTTCCATAATATTTCTTATCTTCTGTGATACCTGCTTATAAACCTCCATCCGTCCCGAGACGAGCGTTAAATGCGGACAAAGCTTAAAAGCTCTTGCAGTCGACATAGCAGAGCGAACACCAAACGCCCTCGCTTCATAGTTGCACGTACTAATGACCCCTCGCTGGGTAGAGCGGCCCCCTACAGCCAAGGGAATCCCTCGTAAGGTAGGTTCATCACGCATTTCGACCGCAGCATAAAAGCAATCCATATCAATATGTATTATCTTTCTCATTGATTTCATGACTAAAAATTCAACACACCTTGGAACAAACTCACTATTTAATAATTGTGTTCTGTACTTTATAGTTAGCTTTTCTAGACTATTACTAACGACAAAACAAAATGGATTAAATCTTTGGTTGAAAAAATACTCGTCGTTGAAGACAGTCAAACTTTTTTAAAGCATTTGACACAACAGCTAATCTCCTCTGGTTTTATCGTGGACTCAGCAACTTCATTTGCTGAGGCTAAAGATAAGCTCGATTCGGGGAACAATTACTTATGTGCGATTTTAGATTACTGTCTGCCAGACGCTCCCAGTGGAGAAGTTATTGATCTCGCCATCGAAAATAGAGTTCGAAGCGTTGTACTCAGTGCAACCTTCAAAGATGAAATTCGCGATCGCTTTATTCAAAAAGGCGTCTTAGATTACATCCTAAAAGACAGTCCCGCATGGTCTCACGATTTACTTTCTATTTTGCGTCGACTTATTAATAACCGTAATCATCATGCCCTAGTTGTAGATGACTCTCAATTGGTGCGCAACTATCTTTCTCAACTGCTTGAGCATCAGTATATCAGAACATCAGTAGCACAAGATGGTATTGAGGCCTTAACAATATTGGAAGACCAAAAAGACATTAGCTTCATAATTACTGATCACGATATGCCCGAGATGAATGGGCTGACTTTTATACGCAAAATTAGAGAAAAAAAGGATCGAAATGTCTTGCCTATCCTAGGCTTATCCGGCAATGAAGAAAGAACCCTCACTGCACAATTTATTAAGGCAGGTGCTAACGACTTTTTATATAAACCATTCAATCAAGAAGAGCTTTATTGTCGGATTCACTATTTATTGGGTATGAAAGAGGCAAATGACAAACTCTACAAATTAGCCAATCAAGATGAACTGACTTCTCTTTGGAATCGGCGTTACTTTTTTAAGTTTGCTCAACGCAAAGAAAAAGAAGGTAAACCTTTTGCTATTAGTATGTTGGATATCGACTTTTTTAAGAAGGTCAATGATAGCTATGGTCATGACTGTGGAGATAAAGTCATCCAAACCGTTGCCAGTATACTGAAAATACACTTTGAGTCTTCTTGTGTCGCACGTCTTGGCGGCGAAGAGTTTTGCGTACTTTACGAAGGTGATTTTAGTAAGTTTTTGTCTGTACTCGATATAATGCGTAATAGAATTAGCTCAATCGAAGTTCCTTACCTAGATAACAAAATATCTGTCACTATCAGTATTGGGGCAACAAATCAGACCGGGCCGTTAGATGAGAAAATCAAAATTGCAGACGCTCATCTATACACAGCGAAGCAACAAGGACGAAATAGAATTGTTTCGGACAAATAGAATCACAGACGAAGGCATTAAGCCTTCGTCTTTCTTATCTAACTAGACTATGCGATCTTTTTCCCACTCAGCCATAAGCTTAGCTCTTGCAGCGGCTTTTGCCTCACGCTTTTTCCTTGCATCGCATGGCTCAGGACAATTACATACCTTTTCTATTCCGACTGCCCCTAAACCGCCACAGCTACCACTGACTGACTTTCTTTGGAAAATATACCCAACAGCCATTGCTAATATAAAAATAACAAAGACAGCAAATGTAATTAAAAATGTGTTCATGCTTCCAACCCTATTTACTTACCAAGAAAGGCTGAAATGTCGTCGATGACACCTCTTCGAAACCATTCTCAGATTTAACTATCATTAGTACCGGGATTTTAAGTCTTTCTGCCACTTGCATAGCGCGCTTCTCTCCCAATACCATCAAACCTGTCGCCAACCCGTCAGCTGTCATAGCTGAGGCATGCAACACTGTGACAGAGGCAACTTTATTATCTATCGGACGACCTGTTGAAGGATCGATAATATGTGAATATCGAACACCATCTTGCTCAAAGTAATTTCTATAATCGCCTGACGTTGCCATTCCCAAATCACCAGGTTGTATGAGCTCTTGTACTGCTCTTTGTTCAGTATCTGGCTTTTCAATTGCTATGCGCCACATAGAGCCAGTAGAACTTACCCCTTTCGTGCGAATTTCTCCGCCAATTTCTATCAGGTAGTTTTGTATACCTCTATTTTCTAATAGTGCAGCGACCAGATCAACACCCCAACCTTTTGCAATGGTAGAAAGATCAACGTAAAGATCAGGAACCGTTTTACTTACAGAAAGTGAACGACTATCGACTTTAAGATACTGAATACCAACTCGCTCTTTAGCAAGTTCGAGTTGCTCGTCCGTCGGTACTTTTTCCGGCCTAGCATTAGGTCCAAATCCCCATAGATTCACTAGCGGTCCAACAGTAACATCCAAAGCACCTTCAGTTACTGTATTTAACCGAATGGCTTCTTGCATTACCGTGACTAAGGCGGGAGAAACTGTAAAAGGCTCAGTCGATCTGAATTGATTGAATGAACTTAGTTCAGAATCATTTCTGTACGTCGACATTTGATTGTTGACTTCATCTAGAACCTTATCTACGTCGATCTTTATTTTCTCTTCACTTAAAGCGGAATTGCCTTCTGGGGAAATATATTTAATATTGTAGGTCGTTCCCATGGTAGACCCTGTTATATACATTTGCTCAGGAGCACGTTCACATCCCATGAGAAGGAATATTGTCACGATAAGGACCGAAATCTTCACCAGAACCTCTTCAAAACAAAATATCAGTAAAGATAAAGGCTTTCACATTCACAAAATCAAAACCCTTATCTTTACTAAAAAAGATGGCTGACAATAAGCCAGCCATCTTTTCATACTCAAAAACTCAGATTAGCCACCAAAGTCATCGAGTAGGATGTTTTCATCTTCAACACCAAGATCATGTAGCATGCTGATAACAGCTGCGTTCATTACTGGTGGCCCACACATGTAATACTCACAATCTTCTGGAGCTTCATGATTTTTTAGATAGTTTTCATAAAGCACATTGTGGATAAAGCCTGTGTATCCATTCCAGTTATCTTCTGGAAGTGCATCAGATAACGCAACATGCCAAGTGAAGTTATCGTTCTCTGCTTGCAGAGAATCAAAGTCTTCAACATAGAACATTTCGCGTAAAGAACGAGCACCATACCAGAATGTCATCTTACGTTTTGTTTTCAGACGTTTTAACTGGTCGAAGATATGTGAACGCATTGGAGCCATACCAGCACCACCACCGATGAATACCATTTCAGCATCTGTGTCCTTAGCGAAGAACTCACCGAATGGACCGGAAATAGTCACCTTATCTCCCTCTTTTAGAGACCAGATATAAGACGACATTTGACCCGGCGGTACATCAGGATTACGTGGTGGCGGTGTCGCGATACGCACGTTCAACATGATAATACCGAATTCTTCTGGGTAGTTCGCCATTGAGTAAGCACGGATGATTGGCTCATCCACTTTAGACTCATAGCGGAATAGATTGAACTTATCCCAGTCTTCACGGTACTTTTCAGGTACATCATAATCAGCGTATTTAATATGGTGAGCAGGCGCTTCAATCTGAATATAACCACCCGCACGGAATGGCACACTCTCACCATCAGGGATCTGCAGCTTAAGCTCTTTTATGAACGTCGCTTTGTTATCGTTTGAGATAACTTCACATTCCCACTTCTTAACACCGAAGATTTCTTCTGGTAATTGGATGTCCATGTCAGCTTTTACTGCTACCTGACACGCTAGACGTTCCCCTTCACGAGCTTCACCTTTTGATATATGGCTTAGCTCTGTTGGTAGAATATCACCACCACCAGATTTAACTTTAACTCGGCACTGACCACATGAGCCACCACCGCCACAAGCAGAAGATACGAAAATACCACTGCCTGCTAGCACACCAAGTAGCTTGCTACCTGGTTGTGTAACGATCGCTTTTTCAGGATCGCCATTAATTGAGATCGTAATGTCACCTGTTGGTACAAGCTTAGATTTGGCAAATAGTATTACCAATACTAAGACGAGTACAATCAGAGTAAACATCACTACACCAAGAATTATGTCCATTGACTATTCCTTTTAGTTGCGGTTTACCCGACTTACAGTTGAACACCAGAGAAAGACATAAAGCCTAACGCCATCAAACCAACAGTGATAAACGTAATGCCTAAGCCACGAAGACCTGGAGGCACATCAGAGTACTTCATTTTCTCACGGATACCTGCAAGTGCAACGATAGCGAGCATCCAACCTAGACCAGAACCGAAACCATATACGATTGATTCAGGGAAGTTGTAGTCACGTTGTACCATGAACGACACGCCACCAAAGATTGCACAGTTAACTGTGATCAATGGCAGGAATATACCCAGCGCGTTGTACAATGGTGGGAAAAAGCGATCCAGAATCATTTCCAGAATCTGTACTAATGCCGCGATAACACCGATGAACGTGATGAAACTTAGGAAGGTCAGATCGATACCATCAACTAGAGCGTTCTCTTTTAACACAAGGTTATAAACCAAGTTGTTAACGGGAACAGAGATAGTTAGAACCACAGTAACTGCGACACCAAGGCCGAAGGCTGTTGATACTTTCTTCGATACAGCAAGGAATGTACACATACCCAAGAAGAAGGCTAATGCCATGTTCTCGAGGAATACAGACCTAACCAGTAAACTTATGTAATGTTCCATGACAACCCTACTCCTTCGCTTCTACTTGTTCAGGCTTGAATGTACGGATGATCCAAATTAGGAAACCGATCAAGAAGAAAGCAGATGGTGCTAGTAGCATCAAACCATTTGGCTGGTACCAACCACCATTGTTCACCAATGGAAGGACTTCAAGACCAAAGATTTTGCCTGAACCAAATAGCTCACGTACAAACCCAACAGAGATAAGAACGAAACCATAACCAAGACCGTTTGCAATACCATCCAAAAATGAAGGAATTGGAGCTTCTTTCATTGCGAATGCTTCAGCACGACCCATTACGATACAGTTAGTAATGATAAGACCAACGAATACGGAAAGCTGTTTTGAAATATCGTACAAAAACGCTCTCAGAATTTGGTCAACCACAATTACCAACGAAGCAATGATCGCCATCTGAACAATGATACGGACACTGTTTGGAATATGGTTACGAATCAATGATACAAAGAAGTTAGAGAAAGCTGTTACAAACATTACAGCAATGGTCATAACAAACGCAGTTTCTAACTTGGTTGTTACTGCTAGAGCAGAACAAACACCCAGAACCTGAAGCGCGATTGGGTTGTTATCCAATACTGGCGCTAACAAGCTTTCCTTTAGATTTTTTACACTAGACATTAGTTCAGACCTCCGTCACGAACTTTTGCTAGGAATGGACCAAAGCCCATATCACCTAACCAGAAATCAAACTGATGCTGTACGCCATTACTGGTCAATGTTGCACCAGATAACGCATCTACACCATGTTCAGAGCCTGCAGGTGCTCCACCTTTGACGATCTTGATTGCTGGCTGATGGTTATCATCATAAAGTTTCTTACCAACAAACTGAGCACGCCAGCCTGGGTTTTCAACTTCACCACCCAATCCAGGAGTTTCACCCTGCTCGTAGTAGATAATGCCATCAACTGTGTTACCGTCAGTCTCAACAGCTACGAACGCATACATCATTGACCACAAGCCTTTACCGTGAATTGGGACAATCACGCGGTTAACCTGCTCATCACCCTTCACTAAGTATACAAGACCGTAGTTCGCACGAGTACGAATGCCCGCTACATCTTCATCAGGACTAAGTTTAGTTGATGTTGAAGCGTTACCCGATGCTGCTTTTTGATCGTAAGTTTTTGCTGTTTCGCCGTTAGGTGTTTTCTCAACAAACTCACCCGTCTTGAAGTTAACCAATTTAGGCTCGATGTACTGAGCATAAAGGTCTGAAACTTTACCTTTGCTCATATCTACGCCGGATACTTCAAGAATTTTTGATTGTTGATCGAGAAGAGCGTTTTGCTCTTGCTTAGATCTCAAACCAACCGCTGCTACTGATACGATGATTGAGCACACTAAGCTCAACGCGATAACAACAAACAGCGTTTTCTTAATGCTATCGTTATTACTTGCCATAGCGCGCTAATCTCCGTTTTACGTTTTTCTCAACCACGATATGGTCAAACAATGGTGCGAACAGATTCGAGAATAGAATTGCTAACATCATACCTTCTGGGTACGCAGGGTTAACTACACGAATGAGTACACACATTGCACCGATAAGAATCCCGTACCACCACTTCGCTTTATTAGTGAATGCAGCAGAAACTGGATCAGTTGCCATAAAGATCATACCAAATGCAAAGCCACCTAAAACTAGATGCCAGTGCCAAGGCATTGAGAACATTGGGTTTGAAGGAGAATCAATCAGGTTGAACAGAGTTGATAATGCAATCATACCAATCAAAACACCTGCGATAATACGCCAAGAAGCAATACCCATATAAACGATGAATGCACCGCCAATAATTAGAGCAAGAGTCGATACTTCACCAATCGATCCAGGGATGTGACCCAAGAAAGCATCAAGCCAAGTAATCGTTTGTCCTGTCGCATTATTGATTAGCGCACCATGACCACCCTGTGCCCATTGGCTCAATGCTGTCGCACCTGAAAATCCATCTGCAGCAGTCCACACTAAATCACCAGAGATTTGAGCTGGATAAGCGAAGAATAGGAATGCACGACCTGCAAGAGCTGGGTTTAGGAAGTTACGGCCTGTACCACCGAATACCTCTTTCGCAACTACAACACCAAATGTGATGCCAAGCGCCGCTTGCCACAAAGGAAGTGTTGGTGGAACGATCAAAGCAAACAGGATGGAAGTAACGAAGAAACCCTCGTTGACTTCGTGCTTGCGCACCATACAGAAAAGGACTTCCCAGAAACCACCAACGATAAACACTGTTAGGTAAATTGGTAGGAAATAAGTCGCACCCAAGAGCATTTTACTACCCCAAGCTGCGTCTGTACCTAAGGTACCACCCAGTCCGGTAGTCAGCCAATAATGCCAGTTACCGTTAATAACATCGGTAAGTTGTGCACTTGAATACAAATGGTGAAGTGCTGCAATAGCTTGATCACCAGCGTTATACATACCCCAAAACATTGCAGGGAATACCGCTAGCCATACCATGATCATGATACGTTTAAGATCCGCACTGTCACGTACGTGTGAGCCTTTTGAAGTTACCGTGCCTGGAGTATAAAAAATTGTCGCAGCTGCTTCATACAACGCAAACCATTTTTCATGTTTTCCACCCGGTTCAAAATGATGCTCAATGTCTTCTAGAAACTTTTTAAGCCCCATGGAAATTACCCTTCTTTCTCAATCTTGTCCAAGCATTCACGAAGCAGTGATGCATAGTCATACTTACCTGGACACACAAAGGTACATAACGCTAAATCTTCTTCGTCAAGTTCCAATGCACCAAGACGTTCAGCACTTTCGGTATCTCCAGCACAGAGATCACGAAGCAACAACGTTGGTTCAATATCAAGAGGCATTACTTTTTCATAATTACCAATTGGAACCATCGAACGATCACTACCGTTGGTCGTGGTCGTCATGTTATATAACTGACCTTTGAACAAATGACCGAGGAAAGAGCGAGTAACAGAGAATTTATTTTTACCAGGCATTGCCCAGCCAATAAATTCTTTTTCACGACCTTCACGTAACACGCTCACTTGTAAGTGATAGCGTCCTAAATACGCGTGAGGACCGGATGCCTGAGTACCAGCTAAGACCGAGCCAGAAATCACTCGAACTTCACCAGGCATAATTTCGTTGTTCGTTAACTCATCCAGGCTTGCACCTAGAGGAACACGAACTAGACGAGGATTGTTAACGACAGGACCAGCAAGAGAAACCACACGACCTGAGTAAAACTCACCGGTTAGGAACAACTGACCGATAGCAATAACGTCTTGGTAGTTGATACTCCATGCTACGTTCGCAGCATTAACTGGATACAAATGATGCATATGAGTACCCACCAGACCTGCTGGGTGAGGACCATCAAATACATGCTCCTGAACGTTTGACTGACCAGAACGAGGTAAACTTGTTCCTTTCTTACAAACGAAAACTTTACCTTCAGTAAGAACAGATAAAATGTCCAAACCAGCGGTAAACGCTTCAGGTTGTTCATTGATCACCAGTTGAGGATCAGCTGCCAAGGGGTTGGTATCGATAGCGGTAACAAAGATAGCCTTGGTAGTTGAATCGATTGCTGGAACCTTGCTAAACGGACGAGTACGAAATGCTGTCCACATGCCAGAATCAACGAGTTGAGATCTCACTTTATCTGACGCTAGGCTAGCCAACTCGCTTGCCGCAAACTTATCAAATGCAACGCTTTCGTCACCCGCAACCTCAATCACGACAGATTGAAGAACACGTTTGGCTCCACGATTGATTTCGATAACTTTGCCGCTAGCTGGCGCAGTGAATTTAACACCTAGATTCTTTTTGTCTTCAAAAAGAACCTGGCCTTTCTTCACCTCATCACCCTCACGAACATACATTGTTGGCCGCATGCCAACATACTCTTCGCCAAGCAAGGCGACTTTTGTGATGGATTTACCATCATTTATCACCTGGGCAGGCGCTCCCGCGATTGGAAGGTCCAAACCCTTTTTTATTGTAATCATACGCACTTGCACTACTTTATCGGGAAAAAGATTCTTTGATTTGTGTATATTGTAAGGTTAACCCGTTCTAAAAAACACTTTAGTAACTAAGAAAACCTTAGACACGACATTCGCCCCATAACTGAGTAAAAACAAAGTTATGAGAAAATACTTTTGACGTTTATAAGCCACATTTTCTGGTTCGACAGTTTATCGCTTTTAGCTTTGTGATGCTATGACCCGAGACGATCGAATCCACCCAATTTTCCTTTCATTTCACTATTTATGCATGAGAAATAAACGTAACTTTGAACCATCGCACAAATTAACTAAAAAGTTTGGGGAGTAACAAAAGTTAATAATCCCATAAACGTTTTGTTGTTTTTTCGTGGTTGATCAAATTTATTAACATAAATTTAAAATGATTAAGGATTCAGCTTACTCCCGCCTTTGCACATAGGACTCTCAGGCACTACAGCACTATCCTGCCATTCGCTCGGTGTATAAGTATGCATAGAAAGAGCATGGACACCATTCTCTAGCTCATTTGCTAAAGTTTGGTTCACAAGTCTGTGTCTGGCAATAAGACGTTTATTCTCGAATTCGTTACTAACAACGATAACTTTGAAGTGACTCTCAGAGCCTGGAGGAACATTATGCATGAAACTTTCATTGATAACGTCCATGTGAATGGGATTGAGAGCCTCAGTTAATTTGGACTCTATTATTTCCTTAATCATATTGCCTCTCTGTCAAGGAATAGCACATTGATAGAATCTATCAACGACAGTAGCACTATTTTAACGTTGCTGAAGGAATAGATAAAGGTTTCTGTTTTCTAAACTGCACCTATTTGAGACAATGAACACGAATTTAACTGAATAGATTGCTCAATTTATGAAAACGCTTTTAGAGCTTGGCTCAAAGAGTCTACATATTCATCGCTACCCACAGAGAAAGAACGAAACGCTTCAAGCATGGGACGCTGGCGATGAATACCTGATCAATTACCTCGAAGAAAAACAGCTCCCAGCCAATACCCATATCGTTATTATTAACGATCATTTTGGCGCACTAAGCTGTTGGTTCAGCGAACACTATAAAGTGACAACGATGAGCGACTCATTTGTCGCTCATAAAGCCATTGAATCAAATTTACAAATTAACAACTGTAAAGAAATTACATTACTAACAACGATGGATCCGATTCCATCCGACGCTGATATTATTCTCTTCCAGCTGCCGAAAAGTAATCGCCACCTCACGTGGATTCTGAGTCAAATTCAGGCGTTAGCGAACGAGGAATGTGAGGTTGTTTCTGTAGGCAAAGTCAAAAACATTCATACATCAACTTTAAATTTGTTTTCATCGTATTTAGGTACGACTACAACGTCACTTGCCTGGAAAAAGCACCGTTTAATTTTCTCTAAAGTGGATAAGTCTTTAGAAATAGACGAGAACACTACGATTACATGGTCGGTGGATAGTGAAAATATAACCCTCACCAACCTGCCGAATGTTTTTTCAGGAGAAAGCCTTGATATCGGTGCAAGATTTTTTCTCGAACACCTGCCCGTCAATAGCTCTTACGAAAAAATCATCGATCTAGGTTGTGGCAATGGTGTGCTATCAATCCAATTAGCACGTCTAAATAAAAAGGCGCACATTCTCGCTATTGATGAAAGTTATATGGCCGTTGCGTCAACGAAAATGAACTTTGAAACAAACGACATTTCGGATAAGCAGCGTTTGCATACACAGGCAAACAACTGCTTAGATGGTATAGAAAATAATTCGGCGGATTGTATTGTGTGTAATCCGCCTTTCCACCAACAAAATACAATCACAGATCATATTGCCTGGCAGATGTTTTGTGATAGCCAAAATGTATTAAAAGCTGGTGGCCATCTCTATGTAATAGGCAACCGCCATCTCGACTATCATGCGAAGCTGATTCGAGTCTTTGGCAAAAGTCATGTAAAAACTATCGCTCAGAACAAGAAATTTGTTATCTTACAAGCGTCTAAATGATAACGTTAGATTTAGTGCTAAGTTTAATACTGTTGAGAGCATAAAAACATCACGAGCTTCAGTCATTATGTTCTTAACATTATGCCAAAAGATTCAAATAAGAGATGTCCATCAAATTAATGGAATAAAAGGAATCAAGTAATGAAAAAACTGTTTATCGCCGCTTCTCTTGCCTTGCTAGCTGCTTGTTCGGCTCCACAGCAACAACAGATCAATTTCATGCCCAAAGCAACCCTCAGTAATAGTGATCTTGTGAAAGGGAAATCATTTACTCTAATGAGTAAAGATGTGCGTACAGCTCAATATGTTGCTTTAGTAGATAGTGGCCGTTCAAATATCGAACCGCTTCATGCACGCCAAAATGTAAGAATTGCGATAGAAAATGCCCTTGCTGATCAGTTTTCTTCGCAAGGCTTCAATATGAGTGTAAATAGCGAAAACACCGTTACAGCAGAAGTTCAGGAAGCATTGGTTTCAGTCAAACACTCTATGCTTGAAAATGAAATGAATGGTAGCGTTGTAATTGCGATTACAGCAGAAACGCCAAAAGGCAAATTAGTGAAAACCTACAATGGTACAGCGAAAAGAACCGGCATGTTTGGCGCATCAAAAGACGATATGGAAATGGTTTTAAATGAACTCGTCGATCAAGTATTGAAAAAAATTGCGGATGATAAAGAACTGCAAAACTACATGCGGGAGCGCTTCTAAATGTCAAAAGCGCTTGTCATAGGATTACTGTCATTTATGAGTGCTTCAGTATGGAGCGCTCCTACTATCGAAGTTGATACCTCCGAGGGAGCTTTCACCGTAGAGCTTAATCAAGAGAAAGCTCCCATTACCGTTGCAAACTTTTTAAAGTACGTTAAAGACGGAAGTTATAAAGGCTCAATTTTTCATCGCGTGATTCCAGGCTTTATGGTGCAAGGTGGTGGTTTTACTTCTAACCTAGATCGCCTAGACAGTTATCCTCCTGTAAAAAATGAAGCCAGTAATGGTCTGAAAAACGATACGGGCACCATCGCTATGGCGCGAACTCAAGATCCCAACTCAGCAACACGTCAATTTTTTATTAACGTAGCTGATAACGAATTTCTCAATGCAGCACAGAATCCCCCAGGCTATGCAGTGTTCGGAAAAGTCACTAAGGGATTTGATATCGTTAAGGCAATTTCGACGGTATCTACAGGTCGCCAGGGCATGATGCGTGATGTTCCCGACACTCCAATCGTGATCAACGATATAAAAATCCTCAACGATAATTAGCCTATCTCGGTTCAAGGAAAGCTATGACAAATAGAAATACGTGGCTAAACACCTTCAAAAGTTATCTCGATATCAGACTAGCTTGGGTGTTTATGCTCGGATGCTCAAGTGGCTTTCCTTGGGTTTTGATCGGCTCCAATATGTCGGGTTGGTTGAAAGATGCAGGCCTTAGCTTATCGGCGATAGGCTATTTCGGTAGCATTTTTGTTGTCTATGCGATCAACTTTCTTTGGGCACCTCTAGTAGACCGAGTTAAATTACCCTTTTTGACTGCTTGGCTAGGACAGCGACGTAGTTGGATTCTTTTATGTCAAAGCATTATTCTCGTCGGTACTCTTGGTATCGCAGAGCTTAACCCGGCGCAAAGCATTGTACTCACATCTCTATTAGCTCTCGGTATTGCTATCTCGTCCGCAACTCAAGATATCGCGATTGATGCCTATCGTATTGATACTTTTCCTAAATCAGAAGAAAGTAAATTGCCCCAAGCCTCTGCTATGGCAGTTATTGGTTGGTGGACGGGTTATTCTTTGCCTGGATATTTTGCTTTCACACAGGCAGATAGTGTCGGATGGAACAATGTTTACTACGGCATGGCCGTTATCGTCGGGGTATTGATTCTATTTACCTTGCTTGTAAAAGAACCGAAAACACATCGAGATGCTTTACAGGAAAAAGCTGAACAGCGGTATGATGATGTTGTACATTCCAAAGTACTGACTTGGATTATGGTGACAACGATAGAACCTTTTGTCGATTTCTTCCGTCGCAATGGTACTCGTGTTGCCTTAACCCTGCTTCTTTTTGTTTTTCTATTTAAGATTGGTGAAGCATTCTTAGGACGAATGTCGATCCCCTTTTACAAAGAAGTGGGCTTTAGTAATGAGCAAATCGGTTACTATTCCAAACTCCTCGGATGGGGTACAACGATGCTGTTTACCTTCCTAGGAAGCGCAGTGAATGTTCGCTTTGGAATAGTAAAAGGGCTCATGATAGGTGGGATTGCTATGTCCGCGAGTAACCTGATGTTTGCCTGGATCGCTAATGTTGGGCCGAACGAACACCTATTCATGGCAACCATTTTTGTTGATAACTTTACTACAGCGTTCTCAACTATCGCTTTTGTATCCTTTCTAACTTTGTTAACCGGTCAGGCCTTCTCCGCAACTCAATATGCGCTTTTAGCTTCACTGGGAAATTTAGGTCGGACAAGTTTGTCTGTCTATAGTGGTGAACTAGCAGATTACCTCAATGATTGGTCATTATTTTTCATCCTAACCTCTATCATGGTCGTTCCGAGCCTCATAATGCTCTACACCTTGAGGCACTACTTCGAAGACCTGCTAGCAAAGCTGAGGAAGAATACTGACAGTTAGATATTGATATGATCTAATGCCTTGTTAATGAAACCAACGCTTTTATAACAGTTGGAGTTATTAATCAATTCATCAAACTGATCATTAGATAACGGAAGTAACTCTAACCAGCGCTGTGTTACCCAACTTAAGTCGTCAAGGAATCGCTGCTGATAGAGTTCACCTATTTCCGGAAATTGTTTGTAAATTTCCTGCAGCTTTTCTGCCATTTCTTTTTCACCGCTATTCAGCTCAATAAAATCCCAGTTGGGTAACCAGTCAACAGTTGCCAAACGCAGCTCATCAAAGTCTTTACGAACGGAACGAAGCTTAAATCTCTTAATACCACTAACTGTAATCCCCAGAAGACCATCACTCAGCGTCTCAAAATCAACGATTTTAACGTAACACCCGTAAGCGGAAAGAGGATTAATATTTTCACCTGCGTTACTATCAAATAAACAGATCCCAAAGCCTTTTCTCTGTTTGCTACACTCGCTTACCATTCTTTTGTATCTGGGTTCAAAAATTCTCAGCTTCATTTTTCCTTCAGGCAATACGATGGATCCAAGTGGAAACAGCATGACCTCTTCCATTTTGTCCTCCTCTTACTTGATTGTTATTGATGCTATCTCTTATAAGCATAACCCACCCCGCTAACATTGCATTTTCAATTTCACGGATTATCCTAGCAAAACATTTTCAATTGGAGTTGACATGAATATTGTTGTACTTGGTCCTGGCGCTATCGGATCGTTATGGGCTTATCATCTCAACCACGCAGGTCATCGGGTTAGCGTGTGGGCACATTCTCATGAGCCACGAATAGAAATAAAGATAGATAATAGCCCAAGCGTACTACTCGAAAACAAAAATGTCGACAACCTAAAACACGCAGATCTCGTGCTTATAACAGTCAAAGCATGGCAGGTAGAAACCGCGCTAATACCTCTTTTATCATCCATTCACCAAGATGCTATTTTAGTATTTATGCATAACGGAATGGGCGCAGATGAAGTTCTTCCTGAATCAGTTAAAGAGCACCCAATTGTGTATGCAACAACGAGTCATGGCGCATTAAAGTCATCAGTAGGACACATTCGTCATACAGGATTGGGTAAAACAGTTCTTGGTGGGAAGAATGGACAAGGGACACAATGCCATTTTCTAGCAGACACCTTCAATCACGCGCTGTCTCCCGTAGAATGGGATCATAATATTGTCGATTCGCTCTGGCTGAAGCTTGCGGTGAATTGCATCATTAACCCTTTAAGTGCTATTCACCAATGTAAGAATGGGGAACTACTAAATACTCAGTATCAACCGATAATAAAACAGTTAATTGAAGAGACCTATCAAGTTATGGTCAGAGAAGGTATTCCTCACACTCGCCAAACGCTCACATCCACGATCATGTCGGTAATAAATTCTACCGCTCAAAATTTATCGTCCATGAATCGAGATATTTTTTACCGTCGGCCTACAGAAATTGATTTTATAACGGGTTATCTAATTAATAAGGCGAGAATTCATAATGTGGCTGTTCCACAAAACGAAAAATTATATAATCAGATAATAGAAATTGAACGTAACAAGGCGGCAAAATGAAAAAGAAAATCTTGGTACCCATCGCTCCCGGAACCGAAGAAATGGAGGCGGTTACCATCATCGATATCTTAGTTCGTGCTGACTATGATGTTACAGTTGCAAGTGCGGCTTTTGATGGCAATTTATCTATTACAGCGTCGCGAGGCGTTGAACTAAAGGCGCAAACAAGATTAATTGATATTGCTGATGAACAATTCGATGCCGTTGTTCTTCCTGGAGGCGTTAAAGGTGCAGAAACGTTTAGAGACAATGACCTCTTGGTTGAAATCGTGAAACAACAGAAATATGACGGTCGACTGGTCGCAGCAATTTGTGCCGCTCCGGCGGTCGTTTTACAACACCATAATCTATTCCCAAATGCAATTATGACTTGCCACCCAGGCTTTCAGGACGCTATTCCATCGGATAAATGGCGAAGCAAAAGAGTCACCTATGATATAAATGATAATTTATTAACCAGCCAGGGGCCGGGTACTGCACTCGAGTTTGCTATGGAAATTATCATTTTATTCTCAGGCAAAGAGTTTGCTTGGAAAATCGCCGAACCCATGGTGGTAAACCCAACTCTTAACTACCAGCAGTTTGGAAATACTCAATGATGTTGGGAAATAGATCGCTAAGGGAAGAATTTCCTTTCATAAAGGAAAATGAGAACTCGTTAGTCTATCTCGACAGTGCTGCAACTACCCAAAAACCAAAGGTAGTGATAGATGCCCTAACCAACTACTATAAGTACGGTAATGCCAATGTTCATCGTGGCACTCATTCAGTTACGGCTAAGGCAACATTGAGCTTTGAACATGCGAGAAAGACGGTTGCCGAATTCATCAATGCTAGATCCTGTGATGAGATAATCTGGACTAAAGGCGCGACAGAAAGTTTAAATTTAATTGCGCAGTCATGGGGCCAGACAAATCTTTGCCCCAGTGATGAGATTTTGGTATGCGAAAATGAACATCACGCGAATATAGTTCCATGGCAACTTATCGCAAATCGCACAGGCGCTAAGGTTGTAAAGGTTCCTATTACTGCTGAAGGCGAATTCGATAATGCGCAGTTTATAAAGTTGCTCTCGAACAAAACAAAGCTTGTTGCTGTTGCGCATATCACCAATGTCACTGGCTATAGACAACCTATCGAATTCGTCATTAAGCATGCGCACGATATTGGAGCAAAAGTCGTTATCGATGGTGCTCAGGGAATCGTTCATGAGCAAGTCGATATTCAAGAGCTTGATGCAGACTTTTATGTTTTCTCGGGCCATAAACTATACGGTCCGACTGGTATTGGGGTGCTTTATGGGAAGAAGGAACTGTTAGACGAAATGCCACCATGGCAAGGTGGAGGCAAAATGGTTGATAAGGTAACGTTTGAAGGTACCACTTACTCAAACTCCCCCGCTAAATTTGAAGCCGGCACACCCAATATTGCGGGCGTGATTGCACTATCCGCCGCACTTGAATGGTACAGCGATCTTTCGTCCGTAATAAAATACGATAATCTTATTGAACTGCAAAATTATACATATCAAGCACTGCTTAAAAGACCGCTAATTTCGATTATTGGATATCAGCAGAATACTAATATTATCAGCTTTATCGTAAAAGGAATCCATCACCAAGATATCGCGACATTACTTGACCAACAAGGCGTCGCGGTACGCTCTGGCCACCATTGCGCCCATCCACTTATGGATGCATTAGGGATATCAGGAACCATTCGTATTTCTTTGGGAGTTTACAACAACAAAGAAGATATCGATAAACTGCTTGAAGCATTGGATAAAGCAATAGAGCTATTGGAATAGGCTAGATGAATAAAATTAAGGCTCCATACGGAGCCTTAACTTATTTAGCATTAATGTTCCCGTGTTGCGCGGAAGGTAACATCAGGTGCTCGTTCTTGAGCAAGGTTCAAGTTCACCATAGTTGGAGCGACATAGGCGAGGTTATCCCCCCCATCCAGTGCCAAGTGTGATTCGTTCTTACGCTTAAACTCTTCAAACTTTTTATTATCTGAACATTCAACCCAACGGGCCGTTGCAACGTTTACGCTTTCGTATATCGCTTCAACGTTATATTCAGACTTCAAACGAGCCACAACCACTTCAAACTGCAATACACCGACCGCACCAACAATTAAGTCATTGTTTTGAAGAGGACGAAATACCTGTACAGCCCCCTCCTCAGATAACTGGATCAAGCCTTTTAGTAGCTGCTTCTGCTTCAAAGGATCTTTCAGACGAATTCGGCGGAATAACTCTGGAGCAAAGTTTGGAATGCCAGAGAACTTTAAGCTTTCACCCTGAGTAAATGTATCACCGATTTGAATCGTCCCGTGATTGTGAAGACCAATAATATCTCCAGCAAATGCCTCTTCAGCTCGTGCACGATCTCCTGCCATAAATGTGACTGCATCAGAAATACTGATTTGTTTCCCAATACGAACATGGTTCATTTTCATGCCTTGGGTATATGACCCAGATACGACACGCATGAAGGCAATTCTATCCCGGTGTTTTGGATCCATATTGGCTTGTATTTTGAACACAAAACCAGAGAATTTTTCCTCTTTCGCATCAACGACACGCTCATTCGTTTTTCTAGGTAGCGGTGATGGCGCCCACTCTGTCAACCCATCTAGCATATGGTCAACACCAAAGTTGCCTAATGCCGTACCAAAGAATACTGGCGTCAACTCGCCCTGAAGGAAAAGCTCTTTGTCAAAATCGTTAGATGCACCTAGAACCAACTCTAGCTCATCACGAAGCTGAGCGGCCAGTTCATCACCCACCGCCTTATCTAGATCTGGGTTTTCAAGACCTTTGATTATACGAACTTCTTGGATCGTATGTCCTTGACCAGTCGAATATAAGATCGTCTCATCACGATGAATATGATAAACCCCTTTAAACTCTTTACCGCAACCAATTGGCCAAGTGATTGGAGCACAGAGAATATTAAGCTCATTCTCGACTTCATCCATGACTTCCATCGGGTCGCGGATATCACGGTCCAACTTGTTCATAAACGTAATAATTGGCGTATCACGAAGACGAGTCACTTCCATTAATTTACGTGTACGATCTTCGACACCTTTTGCTGCATCAATGACCATCAAACAGGAATCAACAGCAGTAAGGGTGCGATAGGTATCTTCAGAGAAGTCTTCGTGTCCAGGAGTATCAAGTAGATTGACCAGACAGTCGTTATATGGGAATTGCATTACTGAGGTTGTAATGGAGATCCCACGCTCCTTCTCCATATCCATCCAGTCTGATTTTGCATGATGACTTGCTCCACGTCCTTTGACTGTACCGGCATGCTGAATAGCACGTCCGAAAAGAAGTACTTTTTCTGTAATCGTAGTTTTACCCGCATCAGGGTGAGAAATGATCGCAAACGTACGACGCTTATTGACCTCATTGAGATAATCTTGGATTGCCATGTATAGATTCTTTTTGATTGTGCTCGGATTTGAGAAAGCTCATTGATTATAGTTCCCGACTAATCAAACCCGTTACGTTAGACTTAATTGCTGACTATTTTCGCTGATCTTGACCATATAAACAATGGATGGTTGTGTAGTTATTGCTTTGGGCAAGAAAAACTAGGAATAAGCTACATTTCTATGACTACCCATCCGCTCATAAATGAGCTAGGTAATGAGTCACTTATCGTTACTTGGATAAAAGTAGAAAAACATTAGCAAGCTTACACATCAATACCTATCTATTAGAAGGTGTCTAAACAATGTTTCCCCAAACTAACTCAAAAAATACGCATACTGCTACGCTCATGCGATTAATTTAGGACTGAGTTTTTATAAAATCAAAAGCAGAACAATTGCGGTTATTTAACCTAATATTCGGAAATATCTATACCAAACAAGGCAAAGGTAACGACATTTTTTTGGCAGATTTTCATAACTCTGGCCAGATGCAAAAACAAACAAAAAATCTCACAAATGAAACATCTAGCTCATAATTGATACTTTGTGGAATGAACATCTAGTTGTTAAATGCAAAAAAGTGCAATATCACTCATAATTTTCTCAATACTGATAAATTGTCAATTGCTCGAAAAATAACCGTCAATTTATTGTCTTTCTTTTTACATTTAGATATATAATTTTTTTCGATTTACGAATCATAGCCAGCGAAGTACACAAATAAGTACTCGCCGTAAGCTGGATTAGGACAAGAAATTAATTCTTTTTATTAATTAGTTGTTAGCTAAGTAGCAGAATATTATAAGGTGGAAGTATGAGCGAAGTATTAGTTGGAACAGCAAGTTCTGAATATTTAACAGTGAGCAATCAAGTACTTAACAATAACGCAACTGTGACAGATGTAGATTACACAGACTTAACAGCGGCCGTCGCCTCTTCTTGGAATGCTAAGGGTGAGAAATCCGTCAGCATAGATAGCGACAAATCAAACATTTATGTACAAGACTTTGTCGATGTTAGCGTTAATGCTGACAGCGATACAGGAGCAAATGTCACTGTCGTTAACGCAAAACGCGGCTCTATCGAAACTGGTAATGGTGATGATTCAGTATATCTCAGCGTCTACTCTAATAATAATCATTGGAGCAATAGCTTTGATATTGATACTGGCGCAGGTGATGACACAGTTGTATTAACTAACACAGCAAACTCTGAGAATACTTCATTTCATATAGAACTTGGATCAGGTAATGACAGTCTTGACGTGTCAGGTCTATTAGATCCATTTTCTTCAGCATCAAGATTTGCAGATGGTGGCGATGGACTTGATACATTGACTTTGAGTGGTGAAGATAGCGTAAGCTTCGATAACTTTGAAGTCATTAAAGGCAGCGATAGCGCATTTTCAACTGTAGTAACATTATCATCAGACCTATTAGAAGATAATGATAGTGCCGAATTGGGCCTTGTCTTTAATCAGGTCGATCTACAGCTGTCTGATGACGTAAGTGTTTCAGATGTGAATGTTATAAGTGATGACCAAGCCAGTTACTTAGCAAGCCTCGGGCTCGATTCATCTGATTATGTGTCAGTTGAAGTTGCAGGCGATGATGGTACTTATACTGTCCTTACAGATGATAGCGATTACTCAATAATCGCCTAATTACCAAATTATTTAATTATAAGTAGAGCACGTACTATTGTGCTCTACTTTTGTTCATAGAATAAAAGAGTAGAAATATGGAAAGTTGGTTTGAATTTACGAAATATCGCAAGAAAAATTTGTTTTATTTTCAGCTATTTTCTATATTTGCCAACATCCTTCTTTTGGTAATGCCCATATATAGCTTACAAATATATGGAAGAGTACTGACGTCACAAAGCATCGATACTTTAATTTATATTGTAATGATTGTGATTTTTTTTGTTTGTATCCAATCTTTAATGGATTATGCGAGACAACAAATTCTAAACAACCTTTCTCTTGTATATGATTCAACTTTTGACCAAGTAATGCTCAACTCTAGCATTACTAGTAGTAAAAACCTGATAAAACAACATCAATTAGCTAAAACCTATATTTCATCGCCGTTTCACAGGCATTTAGCTGATTTACCCTGGACACTAATTTTTACAGTTGTGATGTTCATCCTTCATCCATATATTGGATACTATGCATTAATATCTTTGATAACCATATCTTTGATTAGTGGACTATCCTTATATATTACTTATAAAAAATCTTCAGTATTTAAAAAGTTTGCAACAAACCAAAATATTCTATTAAGTGGCATTCTAAGTAAAAAGAACTCGTCAAAATTACATTTAATATCCGAGAAAGCCACTAAAAAATGGAAACAAAAAAATGAACGCGTTTTAGATTTAGAGTATTTAACAAAAGGCTTTTCGAACAAAAGTCAATTTATAATAAAGTCATTTAGAATGTTAGTCCAGGTTGGTATCTATGCTCTATGTGCATTTTTAGTAATAAAAGGCGAAATAATGTCTGGCTCATTACTAGCTTCATCAATCCTACTGGGAAGAATATTAGCCCCCGTTGATCAAGGCACTAACCACTTATTTTCATGGCTTGAAGCCAAATCGGCATTTGAAGAAGTAGATCTTTTCCTTAAAGAGAAAAAACGAGAAGAAAATCTAAAAATTAATATTGAAGCTATAGATATACTAGTTGATAAAGTAACGCTAAATAACAGTGAAGGTAAACCTATAATAAAAAATCTAGGATTTAACCTAAAAAAAGGAAGTGCGTTACAAGTAATTGGATTATCTGGGTCAGGAAAATCGACGCTACTCAAAATTTGTGCTGGATGTGTAACTCCAGATGAAGGCGGAATAAGAATAAATGGCGTCTCTATTAATAAAATCTCACAAGATAGTTTAACCAATAAAGTATCATATTTAGGACAGCGTCCAGAGTTAATAAAAACAACACTAGCAGATAACATTTGTGGGTTTGAGACAATAAACGAAAATTCTGAAGATATATTGTGGGCAAGTAAAGCTGCAAATTGCATTCCATTTATTTCTAAGCTTTCGAATGGATTTTCAACAAACGTTGGTTCTGGAGAGCAATATTTTTCAGAAAGTGAAGTACAAAGAATAGCCTTAGCCGGTGCTCTATATAAAAAACCAAGACTTATAATACTAGATGAGCCAACTACATCACTAGACAACCAATCAAAAGAAATATTTTTAAATACATTAATTGAGCTCAAAAAAAGCGGTTCGACAATCATTTTCACTAGTTTAGACAATGATATGTCAAAACTATCTGATTATATTATCGAAATAAAAGATGGGTCACTAGTAAAAGCCTTTGAAAATAAGTCGAGTAACAGTAATTCAGATTCCTTAGTAAGACACATAAGTAGTTCAACTGTAAAATTCTAGGTTAAATCATGATTGAATCTATATCATATAGAAATATAATTATTGAAAATAATAATAATTTAATAAAACAAATAACTACCTTTATTGTGATTACTCTTGTGGTTTTTCTGGCTTGGGGATGCTTAGTTAAACTCGAATCTGCATCAGTATCCTCCGGTATTGTTATTGTTGAAAGTAAGAAAAAGAATATCCAACATTTAGAGGGCGGAATTGTCGAAAGTGTTTTCGTCACAGAAGGTCAACGGGTAAACAAAGGTCAGCCTTTATTAAAAGTGTCAGATATTTCATCAAATAGTAAACTTAACCAAATCAAGCTAACGCTAATAAGTTACAAGCTTCAGTATATGAGGCTAATAGCAGAAAGAAACAATAAATCATCGTTTACTCCTGAAATTGATTTTGATGGTAATCCTCTTCTTAATTCTGAGGTTGCTACCATGATTCAGAATCAAAAATCGCTCTTTTTTAGTAGAATAAGCATGCAGCAAAAAGAGATAAGCATATTAGATTCTAGACTCGTTGGAGCAAAAAACCTTATCACTTCCACTAAACAAATGATTGAGCAGAAGGAAAAAGTTTTAAATTATCTAGATCAAGAAATTCAAATGCATGAAAAACTTATTGATAAAGGATATACGTCCAAACAAAAGATTTTAGAATTAAAGCGGTCAGAAGCATCACTTCAATCAGATATAATATCAA
Source organism: Vibrio viridaestus (assembly GCF_003856525.1). Taxonomy (GTDB): domain Bacteria; phylum Pseudomonadota; class Gammaproteobacteria; order Enterobacterales; family Vibrionaceae; genus Vibrio; species Vibrio viridaestus. The sequence continues at coordinate 189,433 of NZ_RJVQ01000002.1, read as the reverse complement.
TGCAATCTAACATTGAAGATAATAAGTCGACTATAAATGAATTAAATAAGCAAAAAAAGGCTGTTACAGATAGAAATCTATCCGACATTGAAGATCAATTATCTACGGTCCGTAATAAAATCGTAGATTTATCCTCACAACTACAGTCACAAAATGATTTACAATCTAGAACTATAATAAGAAGCCCTTCTGATGGCGTAGTTATGAATATGCAGATAAATACTGCAGGAGAGATTATTAACCCGGCTCAAACCATCATGGAAATAGTTCCAGATAACGATAAACTTATAATACAAACATTAATCAAACCTACAGATATAGATGTTGTAAAAGTGGGGCAAAACGCTGAAATTCGCTTTACTGCCTATAACTTCAGAACAACTCCACTAATAAAAGGAACTGTAACTTTAGTTGATGCAGATAGATCTATGGTTAAAGAGGGAGATAAGGAAAACTCTGGTTATAAAGTTCAAATCATGTTAGACCCAACCTCCCTTTCTAGAGATAAGGAACTTAATCTCTATCCAGGGATGCCTGTAGAAGTTTATATTTTAAATAAAGAAAAGAGCCCAATCAGCTATTTAGTAGAACCATTTGAAAATAGCCTTAGTAAGGCTTTTAGAGAAAATTAATTAGTTTTAAAATAATACCAGTAGTGGAGAGCATACGTTTATGTTTAGTCAATTCTTTAATTTTTCATTTAATAATTGGTTTGGTTATGGAAACTATAACCACGAACATAAAAATGAATTACATCATTTTAAAGAGCATAGCTTTTGGGGACCAAATCACCATCACCAATGGGGAGTACACGAAGAAGCAGTTGATTCCACTTCTAGTGATAGCTCTATTATAGCCGGTACGGCTTACTCGACATATTTGACGTTAGATAACGCGACAGTATCTTTATCTGGAGATGGGACTATTTCTCAAGATGGAGTAACAATTACCCATTCAACTGGTTGGTGTGGCTATTCATCTACATATATCACATCAGATGTTTGGAACGAGTCTGGATATAAATCAGTTCAAATCATTAATGATGATGATTCTATCTATGTAAATAATATCGTTGATATCAACATAGTCAACGAATCAAGTACTGGTACCGATATAGATCTAATTAATGTAAAAAGGGCAACAATTGAGACAGGCTCTGGTGATGATGATATTAATATTTCAGTTTATTCTAATAATATAAACTGGAATAATACATTTACTATTAGTACAGGCGATGGTAATGACAGTGTGGTAATGTCGGATACATTAAACACTAAAAATACATCTTTTGATGTTTCCCTTGGAGATGGTCGCGATACATTAGACGTTTCTTCAATTGATAGTGATTCGACTATAGATACATCTCGATATGCAGATGGTGGCGATGGATTAGATACACTTATTTTTAGTGGTCAAGATACCGTAGAATTTGAGAATTTTGAAGTAATCAAGGGCTCTGATGATGCAGGTCTAACTATTGATAGCGAATTACTGGAGTCAAATGATTCTTCTTACTTTGGACTTGTTCTCTCTAACGTCGATGTTAGCTTCGATGATAGCGTTACAGTAGCAGATACAGATGATCTTTCGTGGGCTGAAACAGCTTATCTATGCTCATTAGGCTTAAATGCTAGTGATTACTCATCTCTAACTGTGACTGCGGATGATGGTTCAACATACCACTTGCTAACTGATGATACAGATTACGCTTCTGCATAATTTAGTAACCATTATTGAACATTAACACATGCCTCGTTCTAACGAGGCACTTTTGATGCCTCTGCTAAAATCGAGATACTTCAACAATTTCTATTCCTAAGACTATCAGGTTGGGTGGTCTGGAATAATCGAAATATTAAAGACATGAAGTCGAGCCCCAAGGGCCAATAGCCATTTCGCGACTATTGTCACTCAATGTATAAGTGTATCTAAAATAAGACTGAGGCATTATTGAACAAATTTATAGTAAATTGAAAGCGCGGCTATCAATTTGATGTATTATTATTACGCTGATCGTATAATACAGCCTAGATTAACTGAGTTTAAAATTTTGAAGTTAAATCTCGGTAAAAATTAGCAGAGGATTAAGTATGAATTTTAAAGGTGTTGTGCTAGGTACAACTTTCATTTTATCTATGGCTTCTTTTAGTTCTTCAGCAGCATTGAACGAAGAGCAGTCACAAGACGTAAATTCAATCATTACGCAAAGCGTTGGTATCGGTGCTCAGGAAACAGTTAGAAGACTTTCGACCAAATACCCAAATAATGTAGTCGATGTAACAGCAGAAGTTGCAAAGGCATATCAGATGCAAGTAGGGTATGCTCTAGAAGAGGCTATGTTAGCTAACCCTGATTTGGCGACTCAAATTGCCCAAGCAGCAATTGACGCTGGCATTCCAGTAGAACAAGTGACCTCATCTGCACTTGCGTCTGGAATTGACCCGACGTTAATACCTAACACAGCAACGGCCGCTGGTCAGGAAGATACAGCAGCACCTACAAATACGAGAAGAACGTTAGGCTCTCGAGGTAGCAGCGTCTCTCCAAATTAAAGATTAGTTTAGCAGGTAGATATCAATATCTACCTGACTTTACAGCACGTTAAAAACAGCACAATCCCAATATGATGTAATAAAGTGTTCTTTTTTCTTCGATATTAAAAAAGTATTCAGTCGAATACGTACCTTCTTAGTCCCTTCTGGAGCAGTAGCAATTAGCTTAGCATGTTCCCAATCTAAATATTTAGTTATAGAATTTCTATTGTTGACATCCCAATTTGCAGAATGACCAGCACCATCAATTACAGAACCATTAAAATCAATAAACTCAACTAAAACTTGAATCTTCCCTTTAATATATCCTTCTTCTAAAGAACTAATTTTCCATTTGACCTTCACGGTACCTAAACAAAGTTGTCCATTAGAGCAATCAATATCTTGAAAGACTGAACTATGAGTATTAGTTTGATTAACTGTAGTTTTAAGACAAGATTTACCCACCCAAGAGTCGTCAGTAGTAACTGTGCATAAATCACTATTTACTTGGTGAGAGTTGTCGTCTAAGGTCCAAAATTTCGGCATTCCAGATGATAGTTTTTTATCAAACGAGTAGTTAGCTAAACTAGCACCCACTAAGCTTCTTGAAATAGGAATTGGAGCATGGTTAAAAAATAGAGAGTTTATATGAGCACTTCCACTATAATAGACTCTCCCTCCCCCTCCAACTAACTCTAAATATCCGTCACTATCGTAAGAGACTCGTGAGTCCTTAACTGGAGCAAGGTCGGGCCGGTAACTTTTGACAGATTGATAACTTGGGTTAACTATGGAAAGACCGCCAGAAAAAGGATGACGATTTTGCCTACTGCCTGATTTACAATAAAATAACGTACTATATATTGGCGTATTTCTAATAACAATTTGAGGGCTTTCTAATAAGCAAAAGGCGCTATCGCCAACAACCTCTAAAAACCTTTTATTTTTTGCTGTGGAAGAAGGGTTTTCAAAGTGTACTGACATCATTTTCACACTGGCGTCCCCATCCACGACAACTTTCATATTATCAAACGAACCAGAATTAATCACAAATTCACCTGTACGAAAATGAACTTGGCCTAATTTTCTATCCACCATTCGTTTATGGTTATCAGCGATAAAGCAGTGACTAAGCCTAATATTCTCGCCAAAGTCTAACCCCCTAAAATATTTAGGAGTTTTCCATGATCCACCCATGGTATGTACATGCAATAATTCGAAGGCCCAGGAACCAGGATACATGGTAATAACATCATCAAAATCAAAAACAGAAACTTTTTGTATGACAAATTTACTTGTCATTCTGGCAGATGACATAGAATCAATTGAAGTAGAACTACCGATCTGTAAACCAGTACCGAGTCTTTGCCTGCCATATTCTCCTATAGTAAATCCTTCTAATGGCGAATAATTAGAGTCATTAACACGATCGTAATACTTATCGGTATAACTATAACGCCCTAAGATTTTGATGGCGAATCCCTGGGATGGATTCTGCATCCATACAAGCCTACAGTTCCCAGTAGAATACCAACCGCCAGATTCAACAAATATTTCAAATGAAGCTGTATGATCAAACTTGTAAGTGATATCAGAGTCAAAAATTAGACGATTTGATGTGTTAGGAGAATGGCAGTAATTATTAGCTTTAGTTACGTATTGAGTCTGGGTAAGTCTTCCATCGTTGAAATCTTCAACATATAAGTCACCAATAGCCTTTAAGTACAAGTTGTCATTAACAGAAAACGGTGTTTCAATAGTTGTTACAAGCCAGTTACTGCGACCAACTAAATATTTATCTCCTAGGCGGTGTCTAGTAAACTCAAGCATATGAGAAACATTATCAAACCTTACTTTATCAAAGCTCTTTAAAAGCGTTAAAGAAAGATCTGAGAGGGATGTAATCTTATCTTTTAATAACTCTTTTAGATCAATCATAAAGTTCCTCTAACGAAAGCTTTCAAAAAAACAAAAATTTATAAAATCACTCCCATACTAAAAGCTCATCAGACCAACTAATACTTTCAACTCCAAAACCTAAAATATTTGCATGCTGGAGATGTTGATCATCACTAGGACTAACTCTACTTGATGTATTATGAGCTAAACAACTTGTTACTGTCGGCATAAAAAGAAAGCTTAAGCCGAACTTGACTAATTCTCTTCGATTGATATCCATAATAACTAACCAACTATTTAAGCATAAAATTAAGTTAATTTTCGTACCCAAGAAAAAACGGCACTATCTATGATATTGAAACAACTGATAAAATCTACCAAATCCTTTTGATACGGGTCTTCGATATCACCTATGCCAATCCACTGGCCAAGCAACATGGTTTTTTCCCTAGCAAACGGATACTGTTGATTTATCATCTCTATATGGTCATTCCCCATAACTAAAATCAAATCAGAATTTCTGATCATAGACTCTGTAACCTGACGAGCACGATGATTTGATAAGTTAATTTTCTTTTGCAACGCAACTTTAACAGCTGATTCATCAGGCGGTTTACCACTCAAGCCAGATCGTTCAACGATTAGACCTGCAGAGTTTATAACTTTACCACTTAAATATGTTCGCAGCATTTCTTCCGCATAAGGGGAACGACAAATATTACCCGAACATAAAACCAAAATAGAATTAAACATAGATACAAAATTACTGTTCTATCATCCATTTCAAAATAGCTTTTCTATCTTGTTGGGAAGAATTAAGGAACCATACTTTTACATCTTTCATACTTATATTTGTGTATTCGACACTTTGAGCATCATTATTAAGTTCAGATATTTGGTTATTAGTGTTATATTGCTTTACTGTACTTTCAATATCTTGATATGGCATTATGCTCGATACATTAGGTAGCACACTCATATTTAACTCAATAGAGTCGCCATTTTTATTTTGAAAAGTCCAACCATTGATATTATTACGAAAAGCAGCATCAGCAGCTGAGTAATTAAGATAGGACTTGTGGGATAATTTCATATCGCCATTTACTGAAGATACTTCTAGTACGTATGGTTTTGACTGATATTTCTTTGTCGTAGAACCATTTCTAAGCGCCTCTACGTATTGTACAACCAATTGGTTCTTTGTATTTTCTAGTTCATATTGACGCTTTTCCTTGACAGCCTTCCCATTAATAGCAAGAACATCGACGTTACTTGATACTTCAAGCATAGAAGCATTCGCGTTTAATGTGAGTAAAAAACCAATTATAAAAATTATAGAATTTCTCATTACTTTAGGCACCTAAAATTAGAGCCACAAAAATGCGGCTCACTTAATAACAAACTTAATGATAAATTAAAACGCAGCGTCTAAGCCAATTACATAACCTGTTGTTTCATCTTTATCATCTGAGACTCCGAGCTCAGCGTATACAGCGACTTCATCGATTAAAGTATAAGTCACGTTTACATAAAAGTCGTTAGTTTCCTTATTGTTAGTAGCTGTCGTACTTCCTGTAGTATCCACATTTGAATAACCAGCAGCGTACTCTAGCCTACCACCATCGAAATAGCTCGCAGTGGCTCCATAGATACGCGAGTTAGTATCAGCATTGCCACTGCCCTGTTCGGTTTTGGTATTACCATATGTTGCGGCAAAGTTCCAATCGCCGTAGGTATACTCAGACTGTAATACGTAAGTTAGTCCATCAAGTCCTTGTGTCTTAGATTCAGCAACAAAAGCACTTAGATTTATGTCTTCGATACGCGCGCCTATACTTCCATCAGTCTGATAGTCGCCGGTATCATGGTCGCTTGCAGTAGTATTACGATACTGCATGTAGGAAATACCTCCGTAGAAAATTTCCCCACCGTCGTATTTATACTTAAGCACTTGATCTCCACTAGTATTCATCCTGTCGTAATACGAAGTAAATCCAAATGCGTAATCTCGACCAATACCTGCATCGTCTAATATGGTTGACTGAGTACCAAAAGTGAATGTGTTAGACTTTTTATAGACGATTTTTCCGTATGTATCCGTACGAGTGACATCATCATTATCCGTACTACTACCGTCAAAATCAGTATTATTGGCATCAATTCCAAGAGTGGCACCCATTGTAAGGTCTTCGGTCATTTCATATTGTAAATCAAAACCAAAATTTGCCTCGTCCAAATTCCACTCAGATTGATAATCTGGATCCTGAATTTTGATGTATTGAATTTCAACTTCACCATATAAATTGAGCGTTACACCATTCATTGAGTAGACTTCTGCCGCTTGAGCTGTACCACTACTAGCGCCTATAGCCACAGCTATAGCAATTAGCTTTTTTTTCATTTCCTCTCTCCGTATTATTCTGAGGTAATGTTATAAATATTATCAGGTTTAAAACCCAGGTCCTTTATACGACTATTGACATGACAGTGTTCGAAAAAAATCGATGCCAGAATGAGCATTACTTTAATTAAAATAGTTGCTTTAATCGAACATCTCACAATGATATTGACTTAAACAGTGAGACATTCTCAACATTAAGATTTATTGCTTCTTATTTTTCATTTCTAGTGGCTGGAATATGAGCACACACGGCTGATAGCGTCAAAATAATAAGAAAAGTGATTACGTTAGCAGGTGGGCGTAAGTTAAAGTCAACAGATATGTGTATCATCATACCGACTATAGCCATAAAACAACCAAGAGCCGTGCCTTTCATAGTTTTACTATTACGCTTAGATATAGTTTGGACATTCTTAAACAGTGACATTAGTACGATAAAAGCTAGCAATAATAATGCAGGTAAACCACATTCAATCGCGAACTGCAGATATTCGTTATGCGCATAGTCATAATAGCCAATGTTATATTTAGTATACTTAGGAAAGATAGAATAAAAACTTCCTAATCCAGTACCTGTTAAAGGGAAATCCTTAACGATAGTTAGTCCCCACTTAACAACTTCATCTCTAGTTTCTGTCTGTGCCGATGAAGCTTCGATTCTTTGAGCTACTTTGTCAATTCCGAATGTACTACCAATAATAAATGTATCTATAGCTAGTATTGAAACAATTAATATAATGAGAGACCTTGGAATGCGCTTATAAAAAATAAGAGCAGTAATTCCGGTAAGGATACTAGAAAGGAAAAAAGCTGTATTACCCATACGAGATCTTGTTAATACGAGGGCAATAACCATGACAACCAAACAGAGACGAATGAACATCTTTCTAGAAAGTGCTGACTCCGTCCATCTACGTATTCTTACAAACCAACTCCCCGATGGAGTTTGATATAACTGTGTAACAATTAGCCCAAATCCCATACACAAAGTCATTAAAAGATAGTTGGCTAGATGATTGTGGTATACAAATGTGCCATTTGCCTTTTCTCCCTGATTCAAACCTAGAATCCAAGTATGCTTAACATGCAGTAATACCTCTAAAGTTGCATACACTGCTTGGTAAAAGCCAGAAAAGACCAAAATATATAGAACAATTCGTATTCGCTTCGGCGTTGAAATAAGAATCAGGTTATTAAAAACAAAAAGCGAATACGCAAGTCCTTTGAGAAAATCCATAAATGTCGAATAGGGATCAAGCGATATAAAATAAGAATGCTCGCCAAGCATATTAGCATACACATCATAGGCATTAGGAGAAACAAGAGAGAGCAGACTCCCAGGTATTGGAATAATCTGTATTAAGACCCATACTTGGAACAATGCCAACGGAGCCAACAGCCACATGCCCGCTTTTAGTCGTTCGAAGGGAACACAATTTCTAAAGGAAATAAGGACTAATATCGTTTGAATAGCGATAGCGAATTCAGCAAGAGACCAAGCCCATGCTCTTAAGCTACCAAGAGGAAGAGGTAACCAGAATAAAAGCACTACTGTTATTAAAAAGCAAAATCGCTCTAAGCTAAAAACAACCACACTAATTTACCTAAATAAAAAGCTAAAATTGATACAATCTAAATAAAAACTAAAACAAATAACGTTAATGACATGATTTTATATACTTCTTCATGAAATTAGCAAGCTGACAAATTTTAGTCTTGCTGGGCGATGACGCAACAGCTTCATCAAAAGTATACTTATTAAAACCGTATCTATTTGGATGGAGAATTACATCGATCGCCGATTTTTTTCCGAAAGTACTAAGCTGATCCCACAGTTGGAATAGTATATCAATGGTTGATTGAGCGACAATAATCTCATAGGGGCCATACTTATGGGCTAAATCTAATTCGCTAAGGATGTCTTGTTTATCCATTTTCGCGTATAGCATGACATACGCCTTACGGACATATGTATCTGGAAAAAGTGGACGTGCTTTAATTGCTCTATCGTAATAGCTGAGCGCTGATGATAGATGCTCTCGTCTCTGTTCTGGTGACAAACTAATACTATCAAAAAATAAATCTGTTTCTAGTCTAGCAGATAATACATTATGCTCTGGACTTAGGCTGTTCCATCCCAATAGGCTTTTTTGCAAAGCCATCATAGTCGGAAGAGATCTGTCAGGACTATCAATTTTCCCAAGGATCGTATACTTATTATAAAAACCTATTTGTCTTTCTAACGCAACTTTATACAAATCAGCGATTCCAAATCGGAAGGATACTACAACCAGGAAAATACTGACAAGCATTACAAAATACATAAAAAAGGTTTTAAGCTTTTCATTAGACATCAGTTTCTATCCGTGAACGCGTTTCTCGCGACTTAACATACAGGTACATAATAGGGAAAAGAGCAATATAGCGGCCATCAAGAGGTACGTAAAACGTAATTGATAACAATACAAAAACAATCATTACTAATTGGACAATCCCCTCATTTTTTGCCTGTTTAATTAACAAAGCGATAAACTTGGTATAGAGAAAAACAGTGAACAGGCCGAAATAAATAACCCAATCAAAGAAAAATGTTTTGGTTGAAACTGATTGCACAGTGCCCCATATAAAGTAACTTGCTACTTCCTTGAAATTAAAAAGATTTACAAAATTATGAGATAAAACGGAGATAACGCGCGGGCCGTTAGTATATATTGAGTCAAAGTAGCCGAAAAAACCGACCCCAAGAGGATTATAAAATAATGACCAGACAGCTGTAAGAATCATAGTTCCACGTGTGCTTACGCTCGTATACTTCTGAATATCTGACGTGAACTGGCTTTGTAATAATGTTTGGAATATATATATTCCAACAACTATACTCAAAGCTGCAACGAATACTTTTAAAACTTTATTCTGGGAGTTAATAACGACTGCAATTCCAGTAGCAAGAAGTAACGACGATAGAGCACCTTTAGATGTAGTAAGAATTAATAACGACATAGTAATAGGAATCACATAAGAGATACTTAACCTAAAGTAGCAACTAAGCATTAGTATTCCTACACATAGTTGAAATCCAAATGTACTTGCTTCTAAAGTAAATCCACGCAATCGGTCTGGGGAATAAGCAGGTGTACCCTGTAAAAAGCTAACATTATTAACAATAGATGGTGCCACTACATTAATAATTAAAATTACTAGGACACTCACCCCTATATAAAAATAAGATTTTCTAATATAAAAAGAACTGAATGACAGTAGAAAAAAGGAGACTATTGCTATATTAGATCCTATTAAAATCAATCTAACCCCTCGATCCAAATAAAAAGAAAAATAGTTTGAACCAACATAAAAATAGGCTAGAACTAAAGAATAAAAAACCAAAAAAGCAAAAGAAATAACGAGTATCTTTTGTGGTTTATTAGTCTTACCAGATACAAACTTAAAGAAACCAATTAAAACGATAATAGGAAATAATAAAAATGTTAAAGACGCAGTATAAACTCCACCAATTGACATTAAGGACGTATTTTCAAATAAACAAAATATTGAAACGAGCAATAATAATATTTTCACATCAATGTCCTATATAAATAATAAATCGCCCTAAATGACAACGTAATGCAGTTATATAAGTAAATACAACTGCACCACGGAAAGTTGTCAAATTTATTGTAGATGGACCGATTGATTTTGAGAAGTTCACTAGCTCAGTAAGAACCGTTTTTTTTATCATTTTATCGCTAGATTTTCTACGTAAAACTCTAAAAAGTAGATTTATACAGCATGTTAAAATAAAAAAGTTTTTACTCTTATTAAGATTTGATACATCTAAAGATTTGATTTCAGAAAATGCTATTAAATGATTGAGTTCTTTTAAACCTTGATCTGTATTGATCACTGACACTGAATTATCTATATAATTGAAATATGCATTCTCTGATGCGAATATATACTTCGATTTACTCAAACATGAAACAACGAATAGGACATCTTCACTCAGCCTTATTTCTTCGTGAAACTTAAGATTATTACGTCTTAAGAATTCCACTTTAAATACAAAAGAGCAAATATGAAAAAACGTTTTCTTTAAAAAAATACTTTTTAATAAATTATGACCTATACTAGACCCCACAACGTCGCTACCTCTTAAAGTGGGTTGACCATTTTTAATTATGCGATAAGGAAAATATGCAAGATCGATATCAGTCGTTTTAATGGCGTCATTTACTATACTAAAAAATTTATCATCAACATTATCATCAGAATCAATGAAAACACAAAATTCAGCATTTGATAATTCTAGTCCGGTATTTCGAGCCTTTGAAACTCCTTCATTAATTTTATGGACTAACTTGAGATTTAATTTATTAGCAACTTCGTCAGCAACTGATATAGGTAATTCTGAACCGTCATCAATAATGATAACTTCAAATTGTAGTTCACTGTTGTCCCTAATGGACATGAGACGATAAGTTATGTTATCAATATCACTCTGGTTATTGAAACAGGGAATAATAATAGACAAATCATGAGTCATTAAATATTTCTCCATAGCTCTTTAACAACGCTGTTATCTGTCTCAACAGCTAACTTAAGAGAAGATGAACTCATTTCGTTATATAGCTTTTCGTCTGTTGCAAGAGTTACGATACTTGAACACATAGACTGATAGTCACCAAACTCATGAATAAATCCAGTTTTTCCATTTTTTACCACCCAATTCACAGCAGTAAAAGTATCATATACGACAATGGGTAACCCTTGACTTCGAGCCTCAATGAGTGTTTGTCCAAAACCTTCATACGCAGATGTCATAATAAATATACTGTGTAATCTCAACACTTGGGTTACGTCCGATACACCACCAGCGTACGTAATATTAGCTTGTGAACTAGCAATTTTTTCTTTTAATCTAGTGACTTCATCTGCAGTCCCTTCACCATATATTGTTAGTGAATAGTCATTCGGAAGGTGTTCCATAACTTTTATCATTTGCTCGAAGCGTTTTTGATCTTCATTAATTCGTGCAATTGTAACCAATTTTCTACTAATATTTAAAGGAGTGGTAGCTGTAGGTATTCTACACCCTCTAGGGATTACATTGATTTTTTCTTTTTTTAGCCCTGGAAAAGCTTTAATATAATCTGTTCTATCTAGATCTGTATATACTGTATATTTATAGACAAATCTGCCTTTAAGAAACATCCCGAGTCTACCTAAACGTGTGAAAGTCACATCTAGCCGGTTTGTTTGTACAAGTATAATCTTATTCAACAAGATGGTGGGCAGTGGGATATACAATAGATCTGTTGGGTGAAATATAAAAATCTTCTGATTAAAAGAGAATCCAAATAAAAGAGTGATATATAGTCTAATCTTTGATACTACTTTCGCAAATTTGCCTGAGTTAATTTCACCTACTTGGCTATATAATACTCCATCTACTCTTTCGAATATCTCCTTACTATTAGACGTAAAATAATACTCTGTTGCCTTCTCGTTGAATATCTCATGAAAACTTCTAATTAGAGCCTCGATTCCACCGGCCGAAGTAGATATTGATGTATTAATTGTTATCATATTATTTAGCCACTTTATTGTAGATATCTAAAATATTTAGGTTGAATTTATCAAAAGAGAAATCTTTATATCTATCAGCCATAGTTACTTTTACTTCTTGGTGAATCTTATCGTCTAATATAAGGTCAATTTTAGGCTTTATACTCGATATATCAGACAGATCAAATATAAATCCGTCTTTTCCCTCTCTAATTAATTCAGGAAGTGCGCCTCTATTTGAACCAATAACTGGTAGATTTTGCCTAAATGCTTCTACTACAACATAGCCGAATCCTTCCCACCTAGATGGTATGAGTAAAAATTTACTCTTAGAACGTAAGTAATCTACATCAGATTTAGTACACCACCCAAAATGCTGTATTTTTTCGTTACTCTCATACTCCTTCAAATTCCCAACAACTAAAATCGTCATGTTTTGAGGCAAAAATTCAGATATTGCTGGAAGAAGATCGAAACCTTTTTGATTGCTATCTCTACCAACAAAAAGGCAATAAATTCTATTTTTATCTAGTTTAAATTTATCTTTATCTACATTGTCCAATAAGGAGACATTGTCATCGACACAATTATATACAACACATAGTTTATCGTTGCGTATATTGACTTGTTTAGCTCTCTCCATTTCGTATTTTGAAATACATATTATTGTCCTACAATAATATGCTAAGAATCGTTCTATCTTTGCATAGATCTTAAGATACAATGGCTTTTTATCTTCCATATCAAAAGACCAACCATGAGAGCAATATATTATTTTACTCTTTATTTCGGGATTAAAGATAGCAATCAATCTAACTAACCCAGCAAATGAGCTGTGTAAAAAAATCACATCAGGCTTTACTTTTTTATATGTTTTAATAAAGGCCAGCATCATTTGTAAAATAGCCGAAAGCCCTCTCGAATCACGCTTAAAAGTAACAATTTCACCACTAATATATTTTGCTTGACTGTCTGGAAGTAGATAAACATTATGGATCGATTGTTCATCATCATGAATTTTTTCTAAGAAATTCAGATAAGTGGCAATTCCGCCAACAACAGTTTCTGCAACATGAAGAATTCTCATAGATTAATAGTCACACCTTATACAATTTTCGCCAGAAATAAAAAATTGGCTTTTCTACAGAAAAGCCAATTTTTAGATTGAAGCATCATTCAGCATTCTTGCCGTAAGTACCATATCCATAATAGCCATAGTGCTTATCAGCTGAACTTCTTTCACTGACTTGGTTTAATACAACTCCATCAATCACTAAATCGTGACTAATAAGCTTATTAATAGTTTTTCTGATTGTATTAATTTTAGTTTCATTAGCTTTTATTACTAGCAAAACTGAATCTGCCATTTTGCCTATAATTAAAGTATCACTAACAGGTATAGTCGGTGGAGTATCTAAAATAACTCGGTCAAACTTGTCTGCTAAATTGTCTAGCATCAATTTAAACTTCGCAGAGGATAGAATTTCTTGAGGATTAGCGCTAAACATACCTGCCGGCAAGATTGTTAGACCCGTTTTGGAATCCTGGTATAAACAGTCCTCAATAGCGGTCCCCATAGCTAAGTGGTTAGTCAGACCTTGTTGCGAAGATTTAAACCCAAAACGCTCAGCTAAGTTAGGTTTTCTGAGGTCACAATCTATAATCAACGTTTTTTCGATCGTAGCAAATGATTGTGCCATATTTACAGCAATTGATGTTTTACCTTCCCCTGCTAGTGAAGATGTTATTGCTATAGTTTTATGTGATTTATTAATGTTTGATAGCATTAAGGAAGTTCTTATCGAACGAATAGACTCAGAAAATATACTTTCTTTATCCTCTCCAAAGATGCTGCTATCTATTGGCTTTTTAGCAAATCGTTTTGATTTAATTTTTGGCACAGAAGCCAAAGGAAGAAAACCAAATTTATCTTCTAATCCCTTCTCAGTGCTAATACTGTTTTTTAATAAGTCATTGACAAGAATAATAAAGATAGAAAAGCAAATACTAACAAACGTTGCAAATCCAACAATTAGTTTCTTGTTAGGCTTGCTAGGATACTGAGGAACAGCTGCCATATCGGTAAAACGAGCTACTGCTGAATCGTAATCCTCTGTAGCACTAGTTTCCTTCTGTTTAGTTAAAAATGTATTTAACAACTCTCTATTTGTTTCAACTTCACGCTGTAACGCTTCATATTTACTACGTTTTACAGTCAGGGTCTGAAAATTTGATTTTTTATCGTTAATTTCCTTCTCAAGTAGCTGCTCTTGCTTGCGTTGCGCTTGCAACTCCTTACCTATACCCGCAATCAATTTCTCAGTAACATCTTTCGCTTGCGCTTCCACAGAGTCGAGTTTAGCCTGTGCCTGAATCATCTTGTCATGCTTCGGACCATAACGCTTGCTAAGCTCTTTAACCTGATTGATTGCTGCTAGTTCAGCCTGACGAATCGCAATAACCTGCGGATGTTGTGAAATAGCAGGTATTGATGACAAGCTACCTACATCAGTAACATGGCCTGATGTAAGCGCTGAATACGCAGATTCAGTTTCTATGCGTTGATCTCTAACATCTGCCAAACGTTTAGTAAGATTTGCGAGTTCTTGGCTTGCTAATGTTTGTATACCAGAGTCATCTATTAGCTTTTCATTAATCAGAAAGTCTGATAGCGCTTGTTCTGACTTAGACAATTGATCACGCAAATCACTTAACCTACCTGTAATCCAACTAGAAGCATATTGGGTCGCTGACAATTTGGATTCTAAATTGGTTTCTATATAGGCATAACCAACCTCATTCGCAATTTTTGCAGCTAGCTTTCTATCCTTAGATTCAAAGGATATATTAACAAGATGTGTACTACTAATAGGGGAAATAGTAAGTCTGCTTTTTACAGCATTAATAACTGATTGACGAACCGACTCATTTTTATCTTCTTCATTCACTTCCTCTTTCTTTAATAACGAAGCAAATAATGGCGATTCTTTAACCTTATCCCAAAATCCCACCTCGTTGCTTAAAGATGGATTAAACTCTTTGAGCTGATCTAGATTGAGTTTTTTAATTACCTTTTCAGCAATAGTCGATGACCTTAAAATTTCATATTGAGTATTGTAATACTCTTGCTTATTAGAATCTAATGATAAGGCATCTTCGAAGGTAACAGCTTGCTTTTCTTTAGACTCAATAAGTAAGGTTGCCGTTGCTGTATATTTAGGTGTGATTTGTAAAGCAATTAGAACTGCGATTATAGTAATTAACACCGTAAATGACGCTATTTTTAACCAATTACTATATATCAACTTTATATAATGCTGTATATCAATAGCATCTTCTTCTGGCGATGTTGCCTTAGTAAATACTTGTTGCATTCCTATTACCTACTTACCAAAATGAGCTTACGACGTAAATGATATCTCCAGGTCCTACTGGATCATTTAAATCAACTTGAGGTCTATCTTTTAAAAAGGCTTCGATCTGCTGTTGCGAAAGTCCTTCAATCTCACTATCTTTCGTTAAATATATGCCGCGAGTTTTCCGATACCTAGCTAAAAAACCACCCGCAAGTGCAATAGCCTTCTGAACTGTCAAACCAGGTTGGTACTCATAACCTCCGGGCCTATTAACGACTCCATTAACATAAATATTTCTGTATTTCACTATACTCACTGTGACCTTTGGATCTACGAGGTAAGTCCCTTTTAGACCACTAGTAATATAATTTTGTAACTTCTGTATAGTTTTACCATGCAGACTTATATTGCCTAAATACGGATAATCGATTGTTTCACTACCGTCAATTAAGTATTCATCGAAGGTTAAATCTTCCTCTCCATAAACAGATATTTTTATCGTATCTCCAGCAGCTAAATTATACTCACCAGCCCAACTATTAAGTGAGATAAGCCATAGGAAACATCCCATAAATAAAGGTACTAACGCCCTAGTCAACATATTATACATTTCTTGTGTCTTAACCTTAAACATTGTCCAATTCGATTAGTAGGCTGTCTTACCTATAAATCCCTTAAAAATCGTTAAGAATATGATTTTCATATCTAACCATAATGACCATGATTGGATATAAAGTAGATCGTATTCTATTCTTTTTTCCATTTTATCAAGTGTGTCAGTTTCACCCCTAAATCCATTTACTTGTGCCCAACCGGTAATACCTGGTTTAACATGATGTCTAAGCATATATTTATTGATTAAACCTCTGTATTCTTCATTATGGGCTACCGCGTGTGGCCTTGGTCCAACAATGGACATTTGCCCTGTAATAACGTTTATAAATTGGGGTAGCTCGTCTAATGAAGTTCTGCGGATAAATGCTCCAAACGGCGTAACTCTTGGGTCGTTTTTCGTGGCTTGTTTTACCACCGAGCCATTATCCATTGACTTCATCGAGCGGAACTTCCAGACTTTGATAAGTCGACCATCTAAGCCATATCTTTCCTGCTTAAATATGATTGGGCCCGGAGAAGATAACTTAACGCCTATAGCTATTATTACTAATATTGGACTGATAAGTGCTAATATGATTGAGCCTATGAAAATATCTTCTAGACGTTTAACCACAGTTGTAAATCCGTAAAATGGTGTATCAAAAATACTAACAGTAACCATATTACCTACGGAACGAACTCTTGATTGCATTAAATCGAAAATGAAAAAATCAGGGACAATATGAACTTTCGCATTTGTGTCAGAAAATGCGTTAAGTATATCTTTAATTCTCTTTGCTGCTTCCATTGGTAGAGCGATGTATACATTGTCGACACTATGATGCTTCGCTAATAAAAGTGCATCTGAAATTCTTCCTCTTAGAGTACTTGGCAGTATCTTCCCAATCCTATCCAAGCCCCTATCATCATATATACCAATTAACATTTCTGTTTCTGAGTACTTGTCTTTAAGTTCAGTTGCTAACTGTAGACCGCTGCTCGTCGCACCTATGATGATAGATTTCTCGCGTTTCGATCTTGTAGAACGAAGAAATCGATATAATTTGCGACATACGAGCCGCCAAGCAATCAAAACAACAGGGGTAACCACAAACCATCCGCCAAGCACAACTCTTGAATACTCTTCAGATACCTTAACAAAAAATGCTATTGCTAGCGACGTCGCAACACATACGCTCCAAGTAGTTAGTATACCAATGGATGTTTGAGTAAAAGATGTATATCTATTAGGTTTATATACACCAGCGACTTCTGCCACTACGTAATATACAAATAACACAAAAAACATAGCTAGTTGGTAAAGTACGCTAAAAGTTTGAGTATAAAATTGAGCTAATAGATTTAGAATAAGCGCAACCCAAAATAGATCAAACAACTTTGAAGGAACAGATGACTCCTCTCCGTAATATTTGATACGTTTATTTGAACCCATGTATATTATCCCTTTGAGAAGAAACAGCCGAATTACTTACTTCAATTTTCTTAGTTAAAAAATGTTTGATCAATGTACTACTTAGATCTTCGCTATCGAATTTCTCTTTGATCGTGTTTATAGCATTAGCTCTTATCATATCTATTTCACATCCCGATAAGTTTTTAATAGTACTCAATGCTTCAGTAATACCATCAAGTGAATGCTCATCTACTAGAAAGCCATTAATTTTATCTTGAACCAGCTCAGGAATACCTGAATGGTAAGTAGACACGACGACTAAGCCGTGTAACATTGCTTCCATTAGCGCTACGGGGATACCTTCTTGGTCTCCGTTTGTAGCTGTTACGCTAGGTAAAAGAAATACGTCGCTAGAACTTAGCATTGAAGATACAGCTTCGTGAGATGCTTCACCTATTAACTTAATATAACTTGACGCATTATTTTCTTCGATTAAGAATTCAGCTTCTTTTCTCAAAGGGCCGTCTCCGACTATAAGGAACTTTACGTCGAAATAACGGTGAAACTGGATAACAGCCTTTATCGAGTCAAGAATAGCTTTCTTTTCAATTAAGCGACCTACCTGTATAATATTAATGCAATCTTCAAATACTCTACGCTTTCGTGTACTCTCTGGTATGAGATTAATATTAACCCCCATATGCTGAACACTTACTCTTTCAGGATTTGCACCCCAAGAAACTAATTTGTTGCGCCAATAGTCGCTAATAGGAAGTAACTTATTTGTTGATGAGAATAGATACTTTTTATATAACGGAACCAAACTTTCGAGAGCTTTAGTATTACTCATATCTGCCCCGTGAAAATAGACTAGCGTATCCCCTTCAATCTTGCCTACTAATTTCATCCATTCAGTCATTATTCCTACATCCCCAAAATGAGAAATATGAACATTTATATTTCTATATGAATTACTTTTTGACAACTCAGATAAAAGACAAGTTTTCATTCGAAACTTACCTTTAGTAAACAATATGCCAATCAAAGCCTTCCAATAGCAGACGATGTTTACCAAGATATTAATCATAAATATATGAATTTGAGAGGGTTTTAATTTCAAACTTCCTATGACTATAATGTCATTATTAATATCAATGTCTTTCATCTTATCCTGATGAATAGAATTATTCAGCTTTTGTGTAAAAACCACAACATCAATACCTGCTTTTTTTAGAGATATGACTTGGTCAATAATAAAAGTCTCAGACAACACTGGAAACTGATTTGTATGTATTGCTACCTTCATAATTTCACTCTGACAAAATATGAGCGATTAAAAACATAAATTAAAATCGAATAAAATAGTAAAAATATAACTGATGTAACTAGAACACTGCTAATTATTGATTCAAAAACATTTTTTACGTTCAAGATTTTCAAGAAAGCGTATGTAAAAAACGCCAGTATTGGACTAAACATCACACTACTAATAAATTCTTTCATATTTATGCCAACCAACTCTCTATAAAAGTAGAGATAAACACCAAATGACAAGACCATTTGCATAATATAGAGCGATGTTGCTAACACTAGTGCACCATAGCGAGAGCTAATTACTACAATAAAGAGGAATACGAGAAATGTAAGTAAGTTCCAGAAGAAGTCCTTATCTGTTCTACCAATAGCCTGTACTAAAGGACCAACTACGGCACCAACCAAGTATCTAGCCATCCAAAATAGTGCTAGTGGTAGTATATATAAATCAGTCTCAATATTTGACTGTCCAAAGAATAGAGTAACAATTTGGTCCGATTGGAGTATAAAGCAGAAGTATATAAGTCCAAGCAAAATAGAGTTTATCTTTAGCGCATTTAAAACCCCCTGCTTCAACTTGCTAATATCACCTTGACTCATAGCAAATTGATTTAGTCCAATACGCCCAATAATTGGATTTATCAAACTTACTGGTTTCGATACTAATTGTTTTGCTAAGCTGTAATAACCTAATGTAGTCGCTGGAACTACAAACCCCAGAACTAACACATCTAAATTTAACCGAATTTGGTTGATAATCTGAGAGCCAACCTGAAACAGACCATAGCGCAGAGCTTTTTTCAAATCAGAATGTCCGAAATTAAAACAAGGCCTAAATTCATGATTAGATGAAGCATAAAGCACCACTAGCTTAGTAGCTAAAACGATCAAGTTAGCCACTAAAAGGCATTCTGCGCCTAAATTTAAATAGATCATTAGTAGAAAACTAAGGAAACCTATCACCTTAGAAAACAACTCAACTTTGGCCAACTTGACTAACTCTGAGTTTCTGATGCTTCCCGCTTGAAACGTACCAATAGCACCAATAAAAGGAAATGATAACGCTACAATTATAAGAAAATAACTTAGAGATGAATAATTATACAGACTAGATATTATGGGCGCGGCTCCAGCCGTAATAGCACCGAAAAAAATGCCGCTTGCTACGCTAAGCCAAAAAACCGAAGATATTAATTCTTTTGATACATTTTTCACATGTACCAAGTAATTAGACATTCCAATATCGGCAACACTTTGAACAATATTTAATATAACCAACGCGATACTCAACTGCCCAAATAGCGATATATCATAAGCTCGGCTAACTATGGATATCTGTGCGATACCAATGAGCATTCCTATAATGTTGCTTAAAAGATGCCAACTCGCGCTTCTAAAAATCATCATTTATGGTACTTATAGCATCATCAATACTATTTTTAGCGATTCTTCTCTGTTGGCATGTCGAGTTTTCAACACGCTGTGCCCAAGCCTCATAATCTAATAAAACAGATTCTATTCTTGAAATGATTTGATTTTGATTAAAGCTTTGTGAAAGAGAGAAAGAAAGCTCCGATAAGTCCATAAAATCGAACAAGCCACTCGCCTTATGTTCGTAAGATATAGAAATCGCAGGTGTCCCGAAGTTCATTGCTATAATTGCACTATGCAAACGAGTACCGACTAGCAATTTACATTTACTAATTTCGCGACCAAGGTCCATATCGGTCAATTCGTCCGTCACGACTTCAACGTTTTTCTGCAGATTGATAGGAATTAGACTTTTAATTCGTTCGGCAATGATCCTGTCATCATTATGATAGTGATCAAAACTTGTACATGTTGACAGAAACTTCAAGCAATATCCGTTTTCAATAAGAGTCGCACAAGCGCTCGCCATAACATTTTCATAGCGACTCTGGCTTATGCCTAACCTTACGTCAAAAGGGGCCAGTTTTCTAAAAGTAAAACCAATTAGGTTGTCTTGTTTTTGGTTTAACTGAGTTTTAGAATCGACTAAAAATGCAGTGTCTGCTCCCATTTCATATTTTAATGTTGGGATAGAGGAATGAATCAACTTAACACTATCGGTATCTCGTAATGATATAAACTTTGCTTTATTAAGGATAAAATTTGATAATCTTTTATAGATCACCTGGTCGAAAGGTCCGATACTGTGACCAATTAAAACAACATTTTTCTTAGCTAAAATGCTACACATTACAAGTCGATATTGAGATAAACCATATAAATCGACAAAAAAAGATCCCCCTACATGAATTATTCCATCATATTTAGACATTAAATTGACCATCTTTTTAAACGACGTGGGTAAAAAGATCTTCAATGGTCTTAAATAAGTAGTAAAAATAGCTAACAGTACAATGTAGTCTAAACCTATCTTTCTACTCACTTTCCTAATTAAGCGATAAATAATATTAGATTCAGTATCTGTTGAATCTTGAATAACTTCTCGCTCTAGGATTTGACTTGCTCCATAGGAAAAACGGGAACATACATCAAACTTACTGTCGGGATATAAATTTTCTAAGGTCTCCAACAACCCTCTCGTAATTGCTGCATCTCCTCGATTAGAACAGCTATGATTTCCCACTAATAAATATTTTTTTCCCATGAATCTAAAACCATCTCACTTAATTAACTTCAATAAATCAAAATGTTCAAACACATCTTTAATTTGTGAATTATTACCGCCGTTCATAACATTTTGATGAAATAGTGAAATATCTTGCCCCATAGGAATTTCAATAAAATCGTGCTCATATCCATTCCTTGGTCTTATTAATTTAGACATACGATTATTACGTAGTGACATGGCCTTGAACCATATATCATCACCGTGTGGTGCTAACTTTGAAGCAAGCTCGTAATTCAATACATCTTGGTGTAATGAATCTACAGGATATAATACACCTCCAACACCAGTGGGGAAAATAAGCTTAGAAGCTTGTGTATCATTACTATCCAAATCCCATTTGCTATATTTTTCTACATTTCCATTCTTGTCAAATTGAATCTTATGCCCTCTGTATGCAAGAACAGTCTCTGGACTTTTCTTAAGTTCCTTTTCAAAACCTTCAATAAAATAACAAGGATAGAGAATATCATCATCAACAGTAATAATATTAGAATTGGGACTCTCGGCTAAGCAAAATAACAGTTTCTTATAAGATTTAAAATTAGGAACAAACTTTATTTCAAGACCTCTTTTAGTTAAATTCTTTAACATGAGAGGGATATTATCAAGATCAAACTCATTCTCATCCAACCATAATATAATCCTATTTGGCTTTATGGTTTGATTTCCTAGAGATTCAATCACTAAATGAACTTGATATATTCTTTTTGAATAAGTCGTTAAACTAACAACCATATTTGAATTGCTATCTTTTTCAATAAGTAAGCTTTCATTTTCAAGGCATCGAATCTCATAGTAGTCGCATTTACTTTTTGCTCTTATTAAAAGATCTATATTGTCTAATTTAACAAAAAACCTTTTTCTTACTATTTTCTCTAAATAAGTCTTAGCTTTTAATAAATATTTTTTCATAAGGATTTTATTTCACTTATTGATAATTTACTGAATTACATTCATCTTGAATACTAGAAAAAATTATCTGTTGATATTTTCAAGAACCAGTTTAACTCTTGAATCCCATCTATTTTTTCTTGCTAATTCTTGGCGACGGTCAACTTTATACTGATCATTTTTCTCTAGCTCATTTTTTATCCCACTAATAAAATGAGCTTTATCTTCAGCTAGAGTTACAAGCTCAGAAATGCTATCACTTATATCACATGGTACGGTGACGACAGGCAAGCCTCGTGAAAAATATTCTACGATTTTTAGCGGATTTCTGTACGAATTAAATTCATTGATAATGTAAGGACAAATACCAATTGAAAATTCATCTATATAAGAACTCAAATCATTATAGTCAATGTAGCCAATTAGATTTATATTTTTATATTGTCTCGATAGTTCTAATACGTTATCATTTTTAACACCGCCAATAAGACGTAATTCATATTGAGGGAAATTCACTGCAATTTCTTCCAATAATTCACTATCGAATGTTTTATCAACTTGTCCTACAAAACCAATTACTTTATTGTTCCTTAATCTACTTATATCTTGTTTTTTTAAATCCAATGTATTTGATATAGCATTTGGGTAGTAAATTACTTTATCTGCAGTATATCTTTTATAATCTCTAAATAATCTTGCACTACAAATTAGTGACATCTCACTCTCTTCAATACATTTTTTTACAATAAGATCGAAATTAGGCGAATGAGAAAAACTATACGTTTTATCTGCTTTATAATTATCATAGTGCAAATATATATACGGCCCTAATTCACTCAGATAAATATATTGATCAGGCTTATAAAACCAAGTATACGTCTCACCATCCATTCCGTATTTCCTTTTAGAAAAATACACTTGTAATTTTATAGGTAAGACAACAGTAATATACATAAGTGTTTTTGATTTCGTTGCTAACCTCAAAGGAAGTAACGAAAATAGGTTATGAATTTTTATATTATTCTTCGTAGCTTTATCTAGTGCTCTTTCCTTCCCTAAAATTCTTTTCATAAAATATGAAAATAGAAATCTTATAGAAGTAAAATATACTATTTTTAAGTCTCTATTTTGGTCAGCAAAAGATTCGATTTCATTTCTACGATGAAAAGTACTAAAATCTGAAGCGATTGAAAAAAAACACAAGTTCATTCATAACCTACTTATAATTATCAAACTAAAGAACTAGTCAAATAGTCAACTGACTTTTCTCTCAGATCATTTAGCTTAGTTTCTACAATACTAAAATCTATATCTTCTAATGTAGCTTGTTCTAAGCTATCAATATGTCTGTCACTCAACCCCACAGATTTTAGTAATCCAGCAGATCTCAAGTCTACTCCATTATTAAATTTCATCGTATAAAACGGCTTATTATTAATTATTGAAAATACTGTACCATGAAAACTTGAAGTAACTACAAAAGTAGCATTTAAAAATAATGATAGAAAATCTTCAGGAGATGCTGTTGTAACGTAATCTTTTGGTACACTCATACTAATTTTAGACGATATAACTTTCACAGATAAATTGAATCTATTTTTCAATAAATCTAGTACATCTGGTGTAAGTTTATTTTTTTCCACTTCATAAACTAATATATACTTTTCGTTATTGTATTTTTCACTCGTAACTTGCGCCCACTCTTCTTTATTCAACAAAAGAGTGGGATCAAGATTAATAACAGGCTCAAGTGAAAAATGGTTTTCTATTGCTTCAGCTAAACTAGGCTCTCTTACTCCAATCGCTTTCAATGTGTTTAACTTTGATAAAAATTCATTATTGAAATTTTTATCTTCCATACCATTTCCCATACTGCCCGCATAGGAAATAACATTATCACACACTAAATTTGGATGAATACCGAAGTAAATTGGATCATACCCTTTTGTAATATTAGGATTCCATATTTGATCACTTCCAAGAACAACATTCTTGAATTCAAATTTATTTTCAGTAATATCAATTGAAGATAGATATTTTTTTATAAAGTTATGAAAACCAATATAACGTTTAGTTATTCTATTATAGTTCAATATTAATCGAACTATATATCTTATGAAATTCTTTACACCTAATTTTTTATAATCTGGTATAAGACGGTACTTCTTATCAATTTCATTATTACTATTGATAAAACTCACATCGTAACCCAAGCTATTTAATTTATACTGTAAAGCATACGCTTGCATAACTGCTCCATAATTATGAGCTTTATTGAATGTTATAATACCAGTCTTATTTTTATTCATCATTTGCGTCACTATATCTCTTTTATCTTCTCAAGATCGTTTTTACAGTCTTCAACCCTTTATTCCCTAATATTTTTTTTGTTTTAGCCTTCATTTTAAGGTCATTATCTTGCTGAATATTTAACATTTTTTCTAAAGCTAAACTTTCATCATAAGAATCAGTAAACACTTCAAAAACGATAGATTTATTAACTTTTTCATCAACAAACCTTTTGTAACTTAATCTAAAAGCTTCTTTACTATTTGCTGAAATATACTCAAAGCCTAATGATTCTACGAAATTCTTTGCTAGCGATTTAGATTTATTTCCAAAATGACCGGCAGCAGCTATATATTCATCCGCAGATTCTTTAAAGTATGCGGCCTGATGATTAGAGTTTCTAAATTCAGTTCCTTTACCATTATTGATAATTAGAATTCGTAGATTATTACCCACATGTCTATTACCTAGTGAGTTCATATCATAGAAAAATGCCAAGTCCCCTAGAACACAAAAACAAAGTCTATTAGGCGATGCAAGTGATGCCCCTATGACTGCCGACAGAATACCATCCGTACCAAATCCACCGACATTAGTATTAGTAGTGATAGTTTTATCTACCTCGAAGAAATTCCATGACCTCAAACTATTAAGAATACCAAAATGTAAGACACTTCCGTCTGGGATTTTGTTATGTAACTGCGACGCTACCCAAATATTAGACAAAGGAATTTCTGGAATGCGATCTCTCATATCATCTAGTGCTTCTTTGCAACTTTGGAAAAAACTCATCTCTCTTTTTTCGTTGTTGTACGAGTAATGATTAAAAAAATCCTCTTCATTCATTTCAAAGATATATTTAAGCTTTCTGAACGTATCTCGCACTTCACCATCTGGACTAACCCTCCATACTTCGTGACCTATTACAGTGTGACTATAATAATCTCCAGATACTTCTCCTATATGAATTGTTACATCAGGCTTGAAGGCGTCCTTTCTCATTAAAACCTGCCCCCCCACTAAACCAAATAACAATCTGTATTTACCTTTATAACCACTGGTATGATCACAGAAAACTGCGCCATTATTCTCTTCACAAAATTTATCTAAAGCTTCAGTTTCAGACTGGCTCCATTGGGACTTTGAACCTATAAAGATACCAACGCTGCTTTTTAATTTTGGCGATGACTTAAAGTTAGTTATCCGTTGTATATATCTATATTCCGGCATCTTTCCAGTTATAAATGGTAGCTTATACGTAGTTGGTAAATTAATATGCACAGGCCCCCCACCATCTCGGCTTAGTCCTATTAATGCCTTGTTAACCTTAATTTGACAATCCCACAGTTCCTCATCATCTTTTACGATTGGCAAAGTAACCGCTAATTTGGCTATATCGTTTTGAATCGTCTCCCTATCAATTACTTGCGCTACTAAGTGTCCTATTCTTGGGATAGCCTGACACGAAGTTATAGCTAATACAGGTAGTTTTCGGTAATAAGCTTCTGTTAACCCTGGAACATAATTTCTTGATGCTGTAGCGCCAGTACAACTTAAAACTACCGGTTCTCCTGATTCCTGAGCCATACCGCAGGCCATATAGGCTGCTGATCTTTCATCAACAGCTGAATATATATTAAAAAATGGATCACCTTGCAAAGTACCTAATAGCGCTACATTAGTTGCTCCAGGAGAAGCAATTATATTTTTTATCCCATGTTTTTTTAGAAGACAAACAACTACCTGCACATTGATTTCGGGAGAATATTTTTGATTCATAATTACTTCCTAGCTTTCCAATATTTAAAATTCAAAGTGTATAACCACCATCGCATAGTATAGTTTGACCAACAATGAAGTTCGACGAGTCTCCCATTAAGAAACTTGCCAACTCGGCTATTTCTTCGGGTAAGCAGAATCTTTTAGCAATCGTGTAGCTATCATAGATATTTCCACAACTATCTCTACCTAACATCTCGGTCGCAGTTCTTCCTGGGGCAATTCCGTTAACTATAATACCTTTAGATATTAGCTCTTTACCTAATCCTTCCGTCAAACCTACAATATCCCACTTAGTCATACCATAAGGTATTACAGCACCATAAAACCCGCTAGTAGAGGATACGTTAATTATTTTTCCTTTAATTTTTTTCTTTATCCAAATATTAGATAAATGTTGACACATGAAATAAACTGCCTTTGAATTAACAGCATAAGTTTTATCCCATACATCTTCAGTTGTTCTGAATAGTTTTTGATCCAATAACACACCGGCACTATTAATTAATATTTCAACGTCCTGATTTAATATTTCTTGCACTTCATTATATTTTTCTTCAATCAATGAAATATCGCTAACATCCCATTCAATGGTATATAAATTCGGATTATTCAGTTCACGTACCAATGAATCAAGTTTGTTTTTTCTACGACCAGCGATTATTACTATTGCCCCTTCACTGAGAGCCTTTATCGCTATTGCGCGACCAATACCAGATCCACCACCAGTAATTAATACACGTTTTCCACTTAGCGTTTCACCTTTATTAACCGTCTGGATATTAGCGTAAAGTACTCCGCCATCTCGATAACATGTTATGAGAAATTTAAAAAAACCTTTTATCTTACTGGGGAAATTTTTCAGTACATTTATAATTCTCATAAATTAACCTTTGATTTTAAAAAAGTAATAATTTTTATACGCCATTCTCTGTCTAAACCAAAAAAATACATAAACATCGTCGAAACACACCCACTAAAAACTATTATAATAATAGAATTTATAATATTTTCGTCTAACGAAACCTTTAATAAATAAGCAATAGACAAAGGACCAAAGAATATTACGAGCACTGGCTTTATAACAAAGATAAGATAATCTTTTATATTTACCCCCACCAAGCCTTTAACTAAGTATAATCTTATGGCAAACATTAATAAATTTGCAAATATAGCAACTACATAAACAGATTCAGCACTAAATCCATTTTTGAGTGAAAAATAAGAGGCAACCATAATAAAATACTGTATTGTTCCCAGTGTTAATTCATATAGTTTAACACGCCCAGGAGCTCTAGCGGCCGTCGTAATTGGTAGGCTAACTGCAAGAATTAACGCCTCAATTAAAGCTAATCTAGTGAAATTTATCGCCTGAATGGGATAATCACCTAACCATAGAGTTAGTATGAACTTTATTTCTAATATAAGGGGTAACGTAAAAACCCACATAAGAAAGAATGTTAGCTTTGAACCAACGTAGATCAGCTTATTCAATTCTTCAAAATCAGAATCTGCATAGCTCTTTATAATAGGTGGATATAAACCAGTGTTGAATTTATTAGAAAACATATTAACTTGAGTAGCGACATTTACTGCTATAGCTCTTGCTGCAACTATTGTTGGATTAAAGAACTGATTGAGCATAACAGTTATTGCTTGATTTCTTGCAACATTTGATAAGGCTCCAAAAAATGTCCACCCGGTGAAAGATAGTACATCTTTTGCTAGACTATAATCCCAATATATTTTTTTAAATTGGCATTCTTCATACTTGTAAACACACACTACTACTAATAATAAGAAATTCATAACCGAAACTATCAGTAATAGTAAGCCGTATAATTCTAGTTTATCAAAATCAATAAGTTGCAAGACAAATACAGATAATAACTTAAGCAGAGCTTCGAATATAGAAAGAAGAGCATATAGCTTCATATCCTCATGAGCTATGAAAATTGATACTAGTGGTGTTATTAATATCGTAAAAAAAAATGTCAAAGCTGAGTAATGATATAGAACAACTGCAGATTCTTTCCTTTCCAAAGGTACATTAAGATATTGTGAGACATACCACGTTCCCACACCTTCTAGCAGGATCAGAGCAACACCACCAATTAAAAAGTACAATACTAAATTTACACTAAATGTTTTCTTTAATAATTTTGTATCTTTTTTACCCAATGCAAATGAAAAATACCTTTGCGTTGCTGATGCCATAGTTCCGCCAACAAAAGTACACAATGCAACAATACTTGCCACTACACTATATATACCATAATCCTGAATACCTAGTTCGTCTAACACAATCCTTAGAGTGTATAGACTAACGACAATTAGCAGAATCTGCCTTCCATATAGCATCATTGTATTTGAGAATACTTGTGTATTTTTCATGTATTTATCAATTTCTCTGTAATTAAAAGGATGTTTAATATCAAGTTTAGCTTTACTTTACATGGATTATGTTAGTAATAATTATTACTAAAAAACAGCTTAACAATCAGCTCTAAATGCAATATGCCACCTTACGCTACCGCCCTTAGGTTTACAGCACCCCACAGGCATAAATCTTTCCATATTTCGCTTTTATAGTTGACTATTTTTGTCTTTTTATTACAAAACGAGAGCTTTATCGAGCGACAAAAATTGACTTAGCTCATTATGAGTTAAACTTAAGAATCAATTCAATCACAAGTCGGGTAGGATTTTTTTTAAAAGGAACAAGTCTCAAATGTGATACACATAATTGAGATTACATAATTTTACTGGCTTAAATCAGATAGATGTCACGACGACAAACTCAACTTAGCGCATATCAATGTTGAGAAATAGAGTATCGCATTGAAAAGACTGACATCAATAAACTCATGACGAATTATCTTTGATAACTTTAGATAAGAATAAAACTAAACTCGTCCTGTTTGTAGTTTTATTTCAAAACTAGTCGATGTACAGACTCATTATGATTGCATCCTCTCTACCTCCATCTTTGCAGGGATAATAACCAGAACGAATGTCGACATCATTAAACTCAAGGGAATGATAAAGTGATTGAGCTGTTTTATTACTGCTCCTCACTTCCAGCCAAATACTCTCAGCACCACATTTCCTTGCCTCATCAATTAGATGTTGCAACAGAACCTTTCCATATCCTTTGCCCTGATGCTGTTTCGCAATAGCAATATTGAGAAGACTTATCTCACCAACGATATTTTGCGCATAATAGTAGCCAAGAACATGCCCATCACTGTCACTCATTACGTGATGTAATGCACCTCTACTATCTAAATCATACACTGTTTTTTTTGACCATGGATTCATATGGACATCACTTTCAATGCCCCAAACTTGAGCCAGATGTTGAGGTAATAGTCGAGTAATTTTTGTCATATCATTCAGGATTTACGCGTAGAAATCTGTTGCCAGAGTTGGCGTTTAGCTGCGGTATTACCATCCACTTCGTAGAGGTAAGGGGAAATAAGAATCGGGTTTACAAGCGTGGCCAAAGAGTCTGGCTTGGAACATCCACAGAACCATAACCACGTTGTATCGCTAAGCATACTTATTAACGAAAGATCATCGGGATATACATGTTTTATCTCGGCAAGAGTAACATCAAAACTGGACAATACCTTTTCTAAGAATACAATCTCATTTTCAGATGGCATAGAACTACTCACAAATAATAGCTTGCAATCAGATTCGACCTTAATAGTGTCTTGCAGATGTCCAGTCATGATTTGGGGGCGAGTAAGTCGCCAACATTCAACACCCATTTCAGTTAGATAACTAAGTTTATCCACCTAATCCTCTTTGATCTTATCGTATTCTTAGTGATTTTATCAGAAGCTATTGACGTTTATCCACTTCAACCAATCTTGATTTTCGAGAATGCTATTAGACCCATCATCAGTTCCCCAAAGGTTGTCTCCATATTTTGCAAAACCGTATTTTTCTAATGCACTACCATCACCAGAAATAAAGCAGGCGCTGTAACCTAACTCGAATAATGTGGAAATACCATCATTGATAAGGTCATACTGAATATCGCCTTCACAATCCTTTCCTAACGTAATTGGCGTCATAATTTGCCATCCATTTTCATACCCATCAATGAGAACGGGTAGAAAAGCGACATGAGCGACAAGCTCGCCATCATCATTACAAGCCACTAATGATAACGTAATTTTGCCACCTTCCCTTAGCTCCATTAAAGACGATGCGAATTGACTGTCGGAGTTATGTTGGCTAATGAGATTATCGATAGGCAGAATATCAGCTGGAGCCTCAGTACGGATAAGCATTTTGTTTCCTAGATATACGATTCGATGGATTTTCTATTCCTTTATACACGAACTCTGCCAGTTCTCGAATAGGCAACTGAATATATTTCGGTAAATGCTCGAAATCGATGTTGTCGAGGATATTTTTAACCTCAAGGCCTAACTCGGTATCACCTTCAATAATAAGGCGTCGTTGGAAAAATAGGGTATCTGGATCTTCCATTCTGCCAACAATCAAAACAAGATCATTGAGATTTCCACGGAATGTAACATCGGGAGTAATGTCTGGAGAGAGACTATCTACAACAAGCCTGCCCTGTTTAAAACTAATCAGTTTATATAGGTTGAGATCATCTATACCAACTTTAAGCCACTTACCCTCGAGAAAGTCAAAATCTCCTTCTTGAATTCCTTCTCGACACACCGATTCAAGCAAGGATATAACAATCTTCTGTTGCACAACTTCTGGTATAAATTGGACTGGAGATCTCAAAAATAACGCTGAATTTTCGACTATCAACCTTTGTATATTGTATATCACACCTATTCTCCGATATTTTCGTTCTTTAGTCGCTATACTATGCAAAGTACTAAAGGAATTAGGTGCTCAAAATCAAATTTAGTGGGTATACACACACTTTATTCTCTCACTAAACAAAGTTATAGTATGGAACGCTCCTTAGGTCAGTGCTGCGATATTTAGTCGTGTTTAGGATGTCTTTTAGTGCCAATATCTCAAGAACTTAAAGCTTGGTTTTCTGATTTAACCGATAACAGCCCATTTTTCTTCTCTTTATTAAGTGAAGAGCTAAAGTATGTATCCGTCAGTAAACGTTATGAACAAGTAACCGGGTTAACCGGGGATGAGCTCATCGGTCAAAATGACATAAAAGTGTTTGGACAAAATTTTTATAACCAAATATCCCCACTATACGATAGGGCATTAGGTGGAGAGGTTGTTGAGTCAGAAATATCATTCAAACTGAATGATATTGAACAAACACTGTATTGTGTGTGCTTTCCCACGACAATATCCAATAAGCAGATCATCGTATTTCAGGGTGTGGATGTTTCAGAAAGAAGTATTCTCTCGTCGGCACTTATCGAATCAGAGAAGAAGTTTAACTCTCTTCTCCATTCCGTAACTGACGGCGTTATCCTCGCAGATGACAACGCTATATTAGCGATGAATCTATCTGCCACTAATTTGTTGGGACATGAGTCGACTCAGGAATTACTAGGAGAAAATCTGAACTCCCTTTTCATAGATCCCAAAACTAACCAAAAATTCACCAGCAATATAATCGAACTAGTCAAACGAACCTCCCCACTAACCTGTATTACGAGTCCGCTGTGTGGTTCGGATAAAACACTGGAAATACGCTATAGCAAGGCTTCACTGCTTGGTACCTCTCTTGACTTTGTGATGATTCGAGATCATTTACCTGAACAAAATATCGAAAGGCCGTCTGATAAAAGTGATACACCATCAGAGCTTACTATTGATGGGCTAACTGGTTTATATAACCGCAGCGGTTTTATAAAAAGACTTGATAGATTTATTAAAGATCAGACACCACTGATCTTATTTTATTTAGATATTGATAATTTCAAGAGTATTAATGATTCACTCGGCCATAGTATCGGTGATAAAGTCATTAGAGAAATATCGGCGAGGTTAAAACGAATCGTTCCTTCGAATGCGGTTCTGGGTCATCTTGGAGCCGATGAGTTCGCAATTATTCTTCCTGAACCAGAAATGGCACAATTGGATGAGCAGTTGTCTGAGAAAATAATCTCTTTAATCAATCAGCCTTTTAATCTTAATTATTTCAGTAAACGACTCGCTTGCTCTATTGGTACAGTAGCTTTCCCTGAAAATGGTACCGATGGGAGAAGCTTGTTACAAAATGCAGATACAGCCATGTTCGAAGCCAAAGCCAGAGGACGGAATCGGATGATCGCGTTCAATGAGCAAATGAATAAAGAAGCTCGGACAAAACTTTGGTTAGAAATCGAATTACAAAAAGCGCTACAACAGAATGGCTTAGAAGTCTGGTATCAACCCAAAGTCAGTGCGAAAGACTACAGCATCAATGGAGCAGAAGCGCTTGTTCGCTGGAAACACCCAGTGGAAGGATATATAAGTCCAGGGGCATTTATTCCTATGGCTGAAAAGGCTGGACTAATAGAACAAGTAGGTAGAGTTGTTATGCGCGAAGTCTTTGCCACAGTAAAACGCTGGCGACAACAAAAAATCCTACCAGGCCGGGTAGCCATTAACTTATCGCCAGAACAATTTGGAAACCCAAAGCTGATTGATTACATGGAGCAGCTATTAAAGTCTACCAAGCTTGACCCAGCCTGCATTACATTCGAGTTAACCGAAAGTGCTGTAATGAGCGATAGTGCTCACACTCTGCAAATGCTAAACGCGATCAAAAACTTAGGTTTTACGCTATCTATTGATGACTTTGGTACCGGCTATTCGTCCCTTTCTTATTTAGCTCGTTTTCCAATAAATGAATTAAAAATAGATAGAGCGTTTATTAGTGACGTTGATACATTACCTAAGCAGGTTACCGTAATAGAAAATATCATTAACCTTGGAAAGTCGCTTAGTTTAAGTGTGGTTGCCGAAGGCGTCGAAACCCAGAGCCAAGCTCAATTACTATCAAGTTTAAACTGCAACTCCATTCAGGGTTTTCATTTCTATCGACCTCAGCCCAAAAATGAAATTGAAATTCTATTCGCCAAACAAACAAGGCGCCGACACTAGAAATTTTAGTGAATAACCTGCCTGATATCAAACTATAGAGACTGGCTTTTACCTAGAATACATAGTCTTGGTAAACCAACTATAGTTTTGTTTTATGGAACTACTCTGTCCTGCGGGAAGTTTACCCGCGCTCAAAGCTGCAATAGATAATGGTGCTGATACTGTTTATATTGGCTTTAAAGACGACACTAACGCTCGTCACTTTGCTGGACTTAACTTCAGCGGGCGTCGATTAGAAAATGCGGTAAATTACGTTCAGAAGAATAGAAAGAAGCTGAATGTCGCCATCAATACTTTTGCTCATCCAGAACGCTTTAGTCATTGGAGCGCAGCCGTTGATCAAGCTGCTGATATCGGTGCCAATGCTCTCATTGTCGGAGACATCGCGGTTCTCGATTATGCTTCAACAAAATACCCTTCTCTAGATCTCCATCTATCGGTTCAAGCCTCTGCAACCAATCGAGCCTCTATTGAGTATTATACTCAGAACTTCAATGTGAAAAGAGTCGTTCTTCCTCGGGTTCTTTCCATTCAACAAGTGCGGCAGTTATCTGAAGAATTAAAGGATAAAGTTGAAATTGAAGTTTTTGCTTTTGGTAGCTTATGCATTATGTCAGAAGGTCGGTGTTACCTCTCGTCATATCTCACGGGGGAATCACCAAATACGGTAGGCGCATGCTCTCCTGCACGCTTCGTTCGTTGGCAGGAAACAGAGCAAGGTTTGGAGTCTCGTCTAAATAATATATTGATAGATAGATATGCAAGAGGCGAAAATGCAGGTTATCCGACACTGTGTAAAGGGCGCTTCTGCTCTGCCCAAAAAGAGAACTACCATGCTTTAGAAGAGCCAACTAGCCTCAATACACTTGATTTACTTCCTACGTTATTCGATGCAGGTATTGCCTCAGTAAAAATAGAAGGTAGACAACGTAGCCCCGCTTATGTCGCTCAAGTCACTAAAGTTTGGAGAGAAGCCATAGATTCGTGTAAACGAAATAGTAAGAGCTTTTTAGTTCAAAAAGATTGGGATACGTCTTTAGCTAACCTATCTGAGGGCTCACAGACAACGCTCGGTGCTTATCAGCGCAAATGGCAGTAGTAAGGAAGTAACATGAAATACTCATTAGGTCCGATTCTTTATTTCTGGCCAAAACTAGATATCGAAAAATTCTATCAGTCAGCAGCCAATAGCGAAGCGGATATTATCTATCTTGGAGAAACAGTTTGTTCCAAGCGGCGGGAGCTAAAGTTTGAGAACTGGCTAGATCTGGCTAAATCACTTTCCACTTCAGGTAAGCAAATTATCTTATCAACAATGGCATTATTAGAATCTGGAAAAGAGATAGATACAATAAAACGCTACGTCGATAATGGCGACTTTTTAGTCGAAGCGAACGATATGGCCGCGATTCAGCTTGCTTATGAAAGTCGGGTTCCCTTCGTTGCTGGAAACGCCATCAATGTTTATAACGCTCAAGCCGTTAGACTTCTTCTTAAACAAGGAATGACACGCTGGTGTATGCCTGTTGAGCTATCTAGAGATTGGCTAATTAAGACTCTCCAGCAGTGTGATGATATGGGAATCAGAGATAAATTTGAGGTTGAAGTATTAGGTTACGGCTACTTACCACTTGCCTACTCAGCTCGTTGCTTCACAGCTCGAGCGCTTGATAAACCCAAAGATCAATGTAAAAAGTGCTGTATTGATTTTCCTAATGGCATCCAAATTGATAGTCAAGAGGGGCAACCTTTGTTTCGTTTAAATGGGATACAGACACAGTCCGGCTACTGCTATAACTTGGTGAATGATATCCCCGATATGGATGGCTTAGTGGATATCGTGCGTCTAAGTCCTTTAAGTGTCGATACATGTGGCTATATTCACAAATTCAAACAGAATGAAGGTGGACTCTACCCTGAAACGCTATCTGACAAACAATGCAACGGATACTGGCATCAGTTACCGGGCTTAGAAACGCGGAGCTATCGGACCTAGGATCTTAGGAATATCTCTTAATAGTAACGCCCCCACAAATAAGCTGAGCATAATATTGGATAATGGATAAGCCAACCATACCCCATCTAGGGCAAACCATTTTGGTAGTAACCACAGCAGCGGGGGCTGAACGATAATATTTCCAATCGTAATAGCAATCGCCTTTTTGGCACAGTGAACTGACTGATAAAAGGCGGCTGACACAACCAAAAAACCATCAAATGCCAATGCAAATAAATGGATTTTAGCACCCTGGCTTGCCACATCGAATAAGTTATCATCGCTACCAGTGAATACACTCAAAAGTGGCCCGGGGAAAAGGTACAACAATAAATATAGTGTTCCCCCTAAAAGCATGACAATACAAAGTGAAATCTTCAACAACTCCCTGATGGGGGCTAATTTTTCCTCTCCGTAATGAAAGCTGGCTAAAGGTTGCAGGCTATTCGCAACACCTTCGATTGTTAAATAGTAAAACGTAACAAAATACCCAAGAACGGCATATGCTCCCAAAGCGGTTGTTCCGCCATACCAACTAAACTGGCTGTTATGTAGCCCAACCATAACACCCCAATACAGATACATGAACAAGCTAGAGAGTCCAATAGCAACAATTCGAAGCATGATTGTCAGGGAAAATTTAATGTCCCTAAAATGCAAACGTAATGTGGCTCTATCAGAGTAGAAATAGAGGCTACCAAGAATACTCGTCACTGACTGAGCTATGACGGTTGCTATCGCTGCTCCCTGCATATTCATGTGAAAGTAACCAATCAGCAGATAATCCAGAACGATATTGATAGCTGCACCGAATAACATTAATAAAGTTGCTATCACTGGCTTGCCATCGTTACGAATAAAAAATGGAATCGCAGTTGAGCCGATAAGAAAAGGTAAACACCAAATAATAACGTTCAAATATTTATGGCTAAGCTTGATAACATCTTTGTCGGATGTCTGTAGAGAAACTAAGGTAGGGAAAGTGAAATGAAGTAATAAAGCCCCCACTACACTGAAAAGACCGATAAGAATGAATCCATTTGCCAACGTACTCGTTGCCTTATAATGATTCTTTTGACCACGAAATATAGATGCTACAGCGCCCGTGCCTACACCAATCATCAAACCAATCCCGATAATCAAGCTTAAAATCGACCAAACGGTATTAATGGCACCAAGCCCATTCGAGCCAACATAATGACCGATAAAAGCACCATCAATAATCTGATATAAACCGCTCACAAGCATCGCTGCAACGGTTAGTATCATATAGCGGAAGAAACTTTTGACGTGGTGCTCTTTCATTCGATATATCACGATTAATAAAAGGGCGACAAGTATCGTTGATGGCAGAAATAAAAGGCAAGCTAATTTTCACGCTTGCCTTTTATTTTAAGAGGCGTCTTTTTCAGTTTGTTGTTCTTTCAACTGATGATAAATTTTCTCTAATTCTAAAAGGGCATATCTATTTTCGATATACTCATATACATTGAAAGATAAAGCTAGCTTATAGAGTGCAATGGCATCAGCATATTGATGCTCTAATTGATAACGTTTTGCAAGGTAGAAATAGGCTTCTGTCAGGCGTTGAGCTAAAACCGTATTGTCTTTGGTTCCGTTAAGTAATGCTTTAAATACATCACCTTCATCGACCTTGTTTAGCATCATAGCAACCAAGGACCATCCCCAAACATCTGACTTATGTTGCTCGTAGGCTTTAGCAAGATCTGACTTTGCTTTCACTGGGTCTAAATCATTTTCAATAATATACAACCATAACGCATGGAATGGTGCTTCAACATCCTCAGGATGAATCTTCTCTAACGGTTCAATGGCCAACTTAGGTCGCTCGCCATAGTACAGAGCAATTGCTTGGTTTCGTTTGGCATAAACATTATTTTTATCCAGCTCTAATGACGAATCAAACGCTTCATATGCCGAGTCAAACTGTCCCATTTCCGTAAAATAGACACCTAACATGTTAAACACTTCTGACTGTGCAGGATTAAGATCGAGCGAACGCTCGAGATCCAATCTAGACAAGTTTTTTAATCCCACGGCATCGTACAGATTACCACGTTCGAAAAACATTTTTGCTTTGACTTTATCAGGTAAATTATCCCGACCAAGCAATTCAGTCAGCTGAGCTATCTTAACTTCTTTGCCCAAATCTGGTTGAACAGGTCTTGCCATTGGCGGATATAACCAGCGAGTATTTGCGGCTTCGCGACTACCAGACGAGGCGCATCCTAATAAAATAAACGAACTTAGGATGATAGATAACCATTTCACGATGTTGATTTCCTTACCATAAAAAAGGGAGCTCAAGGCTCCCTTTATAACATGCTTTCTTCATAAAAAGCGAACGTGTAGCAAATAACCTACAAACTTCTTACACAGAATTATTCTGCTGAAGTTTCTGGCTTCTCTTCTGCTACCACTTCTTCAGCAGGTTTCTCAACCGCTGCTTTCATGCTTAAACGAATGCGGTTTTGACGATCAATTTCAAGAACTTTAACTTGAACTTCCTGACCTTCTTTAAGGTAGTCAGTTACTTTATCAACACGCTCTTCTGCAATTTGAGAAATGTGTACCAGACCGTCTTTACCAGGCAGAATAGTAACAAATGCACCAAAATCGGCTAGTCGAGCAACTTTACCAGTATAGATACGACCTACTTCGACTTCCGCAGTGATCTCTTCGATACGGCGAATTGCTTCTTTAGCCGCAGTACCTTCTGTAGCTGCAATTTTGATTGTACCGTCATCATCGATTTCAATCGTTGTGCCTGTCTCTTCAGTTAGAGCACGGATAACAGCACCACCTTTACCGATAACGTCTTTGATCTTGTCTGCACTAATTTTCATTGTATGAATACGAGGTGCAAACTGAGAGATGTCTTCACGGGCAGAACCAATTGCTTCATCCATTACAGAAAGGATATGTAGACGAGCACCTTTTGCTTGGTTTAACGCAATCTGCATGATCTCTTTAGTGATACCTTCAATCTTGATATCCATCTGCAGTGCAGTAACACCTGTTGATGTACCCGCTACTTTAAAGTCCATGTCGCCTAGGTGATCTTCATCACCAAGAATGTCAGAAAGAACAACGAAGTCATTCTCTTCTTTAACAAGACCCATTGCGATACCAGCAACAGAAGCTTTAATTGGCACACCTGCGTCCATAAGAGCAAGAGATGAACCACACACTGATGCCATTGAAGATGAGCCATTTGACTCAGTAATTTCAGACACAACGCGAACTGTGTATGGGAACTCGTCGATTGATGGCATTACCGCAGCGATACCACGTTTTGCTAAACGACCATGACCAATTTCACGACGTTTTGGCGAGCCTACAAAACCAGTTTCACCAACACAGTATGGAGGGAAGTTATAGTGAAGTAGGAAGTGATCTTTCTTCTCACCTGTTAGCTCATCAATAATTTGAGCATCACGTTGAGTACCCAATGTTGCAGTTACGATTGCCTGAGTCTCACCACGAGTGAATAGTGCAGAACCGTGAACACGAGGTAGAACACCAGTACGAACGTCAAGAGCACGAACCATGTCCTTTTCGCGGCCATCGATACGAGGAGCACCAGAGATAATACGGCTACGTACCACTGTTTTTTCTAATGAGTGGAAGATCTCTTTCACTTCATTAGTATCAACAGTTTCATCTTGTGCAACTAGCGCTTCAACGACATCATTACGAATCACAGCTACTTGGTCATAACGAGCCATTTTCTCAGTGATCTGATAGGCTTCAGTTAAGCGAGCTTCTGCTAATTGAGCTACTTTCTCTTTAAGAACAGTATTTTCAGCTGGAGCAACCCACTCCCATGCTGGAGTTGCAACTTCCGCAGCAAATTCGTTAATTGCCGTGATAGCAGCTTGTTGTTGGTCGTGACCAAAAACAACTGCAGCAAGCATTTCTTCTTCACTTAGGATGTCTGCTTCTGACTCAACCATTAATACTGCGTTTTCTGTACCCGCAACAACCAAATCAAGACGAGATGATTGTAGCTCAGTTTGGCTAGGGTTCAGAACGAGTTGACCTTCGATATGACCAACGCGAGCGGCTGCGATTGGGCCATTAAATGGAATACCAGAAATTGCTAGCGCAGCTGATGTACCAATCATAGCTGGAATATCAGGCTGAACGTCTGGGTTTACAGCCATTACTGTCGCAATAATTTGAACTTCGTTAGTGAAACCTTCAGGGAAAAGAGGGCGAATTGGACGGTCGATTAGACGAGCAGTCAGTGTTTCACCTTCAGATGGACGACCTTCACGCTTAAAGAAACCACCAGGGATTTTACCTGCAGCATAAGTACGCTCTTGGTAGTTTACAGTGAGAGGGAAAAAGTCCTGACCTTCAACGGCTTCTTTTTTACCGACAACAGAAACAAACACAGATGTGTCGTCCATTGTGACCATAACAGCTGAAGTAGCTTGACGAGCAATAACGCCAGTTTCTAACGTAACGGTATGATTACCGTATTGAAATTTCTTAACGACTGGTTTTTCAAACATTAAATAGTTTCCTTTTTCCGGGTTACCCCAGATAGTGTGTATTAGTACACTCAAGGCATTACGAATCGCGACTAGTAAAAAGAACCTCAGTTTTCAACTAAAGAACATTGACGTGATAATGGACGCTGTTACCAGCATTTTCCAAACGACAAACTTCTTTTTAATAGCCGCGACCATCTGGCCGACTTCGGTGACTGTAATGCAGTGAGTTTTGAATGCTTCAAATCGAGCAAACGGCAGGTAGTATAAACTACTTGGAAGGATTTTTGTTAAATTTAGATACTAAAAAAGGGGCTTTAAGCCCCTTTTTAACAAACTGATCTTAGCGACGTAGGCCTAGACGTTTGATTAGGTCGTGGTAACGATCTAGATCTTTACCTTTTAGGTAGTCTAGAAGTTTACGACGGCTTGAAACCATACGTAGAAGACCACGGCGGCTATGGTGATCGCCTTTGTGCTCTTGGAAGTGACCTTGAAGGTGGTTGATAGAAGCAGTAAGTAGAGCTACTTGAACTTCTGGTGAACCAGTATCGCCTTCGGCACGTGCGTATTCAGCAACGATTGCTGCTTTAGTTTCTGCATTCAGAGACATAATTCTCTCCTGAGAGTTGAGTTTAAGTTTGTGTCAGCCAATCTCTGATTCAGCCAACACGAGGAACGCGGATTATAGAGTATCCACCATTCAGTGTCCAGATGCGTTTGTTAAAACATACAAGGTCACTTAACTGTTTTCTTCACGCCTTACAACAAGACGTTTAGGTGCGATTCGTCCATCGTTATCAATTTCACCCACACCTAAGAAAAGTGAGTTTTCACTTTCCCCTGTTGTAATGCGTACTTGTCCGCAACTTGGTGCCCCAATAACTTGAACAGGCTGACCATGCATCACCATCTCGGCTAACTCAGGGATGATATTGACTTCCACTAAGTTCTCTACTGCTGTATCCATGGGTAGGAGTAACGGATCTAATAATTCTTTAGGTTGACGCTCTTGCTCGTGAGCTTGATTAAGCAACAATTCAAGTTGCTCTAACGTCACCATTTTTTCATATGGGTAATTCGCTACAGCAGTACGGCGCAGCATCGTAACGTGAGCACCACACCCGAGCATTTCACCCAAGTCATCAACGATTGTACGGATATAGGTTCCTTTGGAACAATGAACATTCATTTCAATTTCATCATGTTCAAAACGAACCAATTCGATGTCATAGACGGTTATCTTTCTTGATTCTCTAGGAACCTCGATACCTTCTCGGGCATACTCATAAAGAGGTCTACCCTGATATTTAAGCGCAGAAAACATTGAAGGAATCTGATCGGTCTCTCCCTTGAAAGAAGCGACTTTACTTAAGAGATCATCATATTCAACGTTGACAGGTCGGGTATCAATAATTTCGCCATCAGAATCTGAGGTGTTGGTTCTCTCTCCCAATTTAGCAATCACGGTATAACGCTTGTCGGAATCAAGAAGAAACTGAGAGAACTTCGTCGCTTCACCCAAACAAATTGGCAGCATTCCGGTTGCTAAAGGATCCAAAGCTCCAGTGTGACCGGCTTTTTCTGCAAAATAGAAGCGCTTCACTCTTTGAAGCGCATCATTTGATGAAATACCGGTTGGCTTATCAAGAAGAACAATACCATCAACAGGGCGTCCTTTACGACGTCTTGCCATTATTCGTCCTCTCCACGACCAGATGCTTGTTTCTTCTCATTATCTTTACTTACGACTTCCGATACAAGGTTAGACATTCTCATGCCTTCAACAAGAGTATCATCATAAACAAAGCGAATTTCAGGCGTTAAACGCAAACGAATTTGTTTACCTAATAACATGCGTATATGAGGTTCATGCTCTTTAAGTGCACTTAAGCAGCTCTGCGGGGTTTGCTCGCCAATACATAAGAATGTTACATAAACTTTTGCATAAGCAAGATCTCTAGAAACTTGAACTTCTGAAATTGTAACCATGCCTAAACGTGAATCACGCACTTCACGTTGTAAAATCATGGCTAATTCTTTTTGGAGCTGCTGAGCAACTCGCTGAGTACGACTAAATTCTTTAGACATATCTTCTCTCACTATAGAAAGAATGGGGGGATGGATATACCAGCCCCCCATGGTGCATACAACAACCTATACTGCCACTAGGACAATACTAGTCTATTATTCGCCATCAATTGAACGTTTCACTTCGACAGTCTCGAACACCTCAATCTGGTCGCCTACGCGAACATCATTGTAGTTCTTAACACCGATACCACATTCATAGCCGTTCTTAACTTCTTGTACGTCATCTTTGAAGCGGCGTAGAGATTCTAGCTCACCTTCATAAATAACAACGTTATCGCGAAGTACACGGATTGGATTATTACGCTTAATTAAGCCTTCAGTTACCATACAACCCGCGATAGCACCGAGTTTTGGTGATTTGAAGACATCACGAACTTCAGCCAGACCAATGATCTCTTGCTTAAATTCAGGCGCAAGCATACCACTCATTGCTTGTTTAACTTCATCAATCAACTGATAGATGATTGAGTAGTAGCGAAGATCTAAGTGTTCAGCGTCAATTGTCTTACGAGCAGAAGAATCAGCACGAACGTTGAAACCAAGTAATATCGCATCAGAAGCCGCAGCTAATGTTGCATCAGTTTCAGTGATACCACCAACACCTGAACCAACAATGTTAACTTTAACTTCATCAGTAGATAGTTTCACAAGGGCATCAGAAATCGCTTCAACCGAACCTTGAACATCAGCTTTCAGCACAACATTCAATTCAGCAACTTCACCTGCAGCCATATTAGAGAACATATTCTCCAACTTCGCTTTCTGCTGGCGAGCTAGTTTCACGTCACGGAACTTGCCTTGACGATAGTTAGCAACTTCACGAGCTTTACGCTCATCACGAACCACTGTCGCTTCATCACCTGCAGCAGGAACACCAGAAAGACCTAGCACCTCAACCGGAATTGAAGGACCAGCAGTTTGAACTTCGTTGCCTAACTCGTCAACCATGGCACGAACACGACCGTATTCTTGACCACATAGCAGAACGTCACCTCTGTTCAAAGTACCAGACTGAACAAGGATAGTTGCCACAGGACCACGACCTTTATCAAGACGAGATTCAACCACGACACCAGACGCCATACCGTCAGCAACCGCTGTAAGTTCTAGAACTTCAGATTGAAGCAGAATTGCTTCTAACAGTGCATCGATATTGGTTCCCTGCTTAGCCGAAATATGAACAAACATATTATCACCGCCCCACTCTTCAGGGATGATGTCATATTGCGCAAGTTCATTTTTAACGTTGTCAGGGTTCGCGCCTTCTTTATCGATCTTGTTCACAGCAACAATCAGAGGAACGCCAGCCGCTTTAGAGTGCTGAATCGCTTCAACTGTCTGTGGCATTACACCATCATCTGCTGCAACAACAAGAACAACGATATCTGTTGCCTGA
This sequence comes from Vibrio viridaestus, assembly GCF_003856525.1. Taxonomy (GTDB): domain Bacteria; phylum Pseudomonadota; class Gammaproteobacteria; order Enterobacterales; family Vibrionaceae; genus Vibrio; species Vibrio viridaestus. The sequence continues at coordinate 145,673 of NZ_RJVQ01000002.1, read as the reverse complement.
GCACCACGAGCACGCATTGCAGTAAACGCCGCGTGTCCAGGAGTATCAAGGAACGTAATCATACCGTTATCAGTTTCAACGTGGTATGCACCAATGTGCTGTGTAATACCACCCGCTTCTCCAGACGCTACGTGTGCACGACGAATGTAGTCAAGTGTCGATGTCTTACCGTGGTCAACGTGACCCATGATTGTAACAACAGGAGCACGAGGAACGGCTTCTGACGTACTATCACGATCTGACAACACTTGCTCTTCAAGTTCGTTTTCTTTACGAATGATGACTTTATGTCCCATTTCCTCAGCAACAAGCTGAGCTGTTTCCTGGTCAATAACTTGGTTAATGGTTGCCATAGCACCCATTTTCATCATCACTTTGATGACCTCAGTCGCTTTGACTGACATCTTCTGTGCAAGCTCAGAAACGCTGATTGTTTCGCCAATGACGACATCAGATTTTTGAACTACCGCGTTTTTATCAAAACCATGTTGCATTGATGACGGTTTAGCAATTTTACCTTTGCGCTTACCGCGAGGATGAGAATCACGTTCTTGACGATCGTCATTCTTAGACATCTTACGCTTATTCGCTTTAGTAGAACGGCGACGACCACCTTCGTCGCGGCGGTCTGCTTCGTCTTCCGCTTCTCGCGCATAACGAGAGGTTGTCACATGGTAATCTGTGTTTTCTTGTTCCATATCACCTTTTTTCTCTTCTTCCGCAGACCAACGCTCTTTATTTTTTTCAGCCAATTCGCGTGCTTTTTCAAGCTGAAGCTGACTTTCCTCTTCAGCCTTACGCCTTGCTTCTTCTTCCTGGCGACGTTTCAGTGCTTCGGCTTCTTTTAGCGCTGCCTCTTGCTTAGTTTTTTCTTCATCAGAAAGTGTTTTAGACTTCTGAGCTGAATCGTTACGCGTCGCTTTGTCGTTAGCTTCACGTTTCGCTTTTTCGTCAGCTTCACGTTTTGCTTTATCTTCAGCTTCACGTTTCGCTTTCTCTTCAGCTTCACGTTTCGCTTTCTCTGCAGCTTCACGTTTCGCCTGCTCTTCAGCTTCACGTTTTGCTTGCTCTTCAGCTTCGCGCTTAGCTAATTCTTCCGCTTCACGTTTAGCTTGTTCTTCCGCTTCACGTTTCGCATCATCTTCTATGGCACTTCGTTTAACATACGTACGTTTTTTACGCACTTCAACCTGTACATTTTTACTCTTACCGCTTCCAGCATTAACACTTAATGTGCTACGCGTCTTACGCTGCAGTGTTAGGCGAGTCGGAGATGAGTCATTAGCTTCATCGCCATTTCCTTTACGAAGAGAACTTAGTAATTGATTTTTCTCTTCATCTGAAATTGTATCAGAACTCGTCTTTTTCAATCCAGCGTCAGCAAGTTGTTCTAATAAGCGGTCAACAGGCGTTCCTATTTCTTCACTCAGTGCTTTTACTGTAAGTTGTGTCATGCCGCTTCCTCCCTTGCTGAAATTATTCTTCGTCGCCGAACCAACAAATGTTACGAGCAGCCATGATCAATTCACCAGCTTTCTCTTCTGTTAGTCCTTCGACACCTTCAAGGTCATCAATACCTTGTTCAGCTAAGTCTTCTAATGTCGCAACACCTTTGGCAGCAAGTTTAAATGCCATGTCACGATCTAATCCGTCCAAACCAAGCAAATCGTCTGCTGGTTCAACACCTGAATATGATTCTTCTTTTGCTAAAGCAAGCGTTGTTAAAGAGTCTTTCGCTCTTGAGCGCAGCTCTTCCACAAGATCTTCATCAAGACCATCAACTTCTAGAAGTTCGTTAACAGGAACGTATGCGATCTCTTCTAGAGTAGAAAAGCCTTCTTCTACCAAAAGCTCTGCAAAATCTTGTTCGATATCCAGATATTTCATGAATGTTTCGATAGACTCTAGAGACTCTTCTTGGTGTTTCTTCTGCAGGTCTTCAACTGTCATTACGTTAAGTTCCCAACCAGTCAGTTGAGAGGCTAAACGTACGTTCTGACCATTACGTCCGATCGCTTGAGCGAGATTATCGGCTTCAACTGCGATATCCATTGAATGAGCATCTTCATCAACAATGATAGAAGCCACATCTGCAGGAGCCATTGCATTAATAACAAATTGTGCCGGATTATCATCCCAAAGAACGATATCGATACGCTCGCCGCCTAACTCACCAGAGACAGCCTGAACACGAGCACCACGCATACCCACACAAGCACCGACAGGGTCGATACGCTTATCATTTGTTTTCACAGCAATTTTAGCACGAGAACCTGGATCACGAGCAGCCCCTTTAAGTTCAATTAGCTCTTCACCAATTTCAGGAACTTCAACACGGAACAACTCTTCTAGCATTTCAGGCTTAGAACGAGTAATAAACAGTTGGAAACCACGCGCTTCAGGTCTAACTGCATAAAGAAGACCACGAACACGGTCGCCACTACGGAAGTTTTCACGTGGTAACTGATCATCTCTGAGGATTACTGCTTCAGCGTTGTTACCTAAATCGAGCACAACCGCTTCTCGGTTCACTTTTTTCACAACGCCAGTAACAAGCTCACCTTCATTATCGATGAACTGCTCAACAATCTGAGCACGCTCCGCTTCGCGAACTTTCTGTACAATAACTTGTTTTGCTGTTTGCGTCGTAATACGGTCAAAGGTAACAGATTCAATCTGCTCTTCGACATAATCACCTAATTCGACAGAATCATCATCGTAGCTTGCAGCATCAAAAGAAATTTCTTTTGTTGGGCTTTGAACTTCATCAACCACTAACCAGCGGCGGAACGTTTCAAATTCACCCGTTTTTCGATTGATCGCAACTCGTACGTCTATTTCGATTTCATATTTTTTCTTTGTTGACGTAGCAAGAGCGATTTCTAATGCTTCGAAAATACGCTCACGAGGTACCGCTTTTTCATTCGATACTGCTTCTACTACCGCTAAAATCTCTTTACTCATTTTTTATAGCCTCTACGTTAAGACTTAAAATTTAGGGATTAGGTTAGCTTTAGCTATGTTGCTAAGAGCAAAATGTTCTTGCTGACCATCAGCCGTCACAGCAATGGTTTCCCCATCAACTGATTCAATCACACCTTTCCACTTGCGGCGGTTATTCATAGCCATCTTTAAAGTGATGCTGACCTCGTGACCAATAAACTGCTCATAATGAGCTGCCTTAAAAAGTGGTCTTTCTAGGCCTGGAGAAGAAACCTCTAAGTTATATGCCACAGAGATAGGATCTTCTACGTCAAGTACAGCACTCACCTGACGACTCACTTCGGCACAATCGTCAACAGTGATGCCATTTTCATGGTCAATGTAAATACGAAGTGTTGAGTGCGCACCGGCGCGAACAAACTCCAATCCAACTAACTCGTAACCAGAAGCTTCAACTGGAGCTTCCAGCATCTCTGTTAGTTGTCTTTCTAAACCAGTCATTAATAAACCACTCCAGAAACAAAAAAAGGGCTCAGAGCCCAATCATAATTCCAAGCAATTTCTAAAATCCCTTATACATCAGCAAGATGTATAAGAAATTTCAGATAATAAAAAACCCCGAAATGTCGGGGTTTTTTAATTGCTGGACCCTGAATTATTAAAGGTAGACTATTACCCTTAATAACAGTGTTCATTACACTGCAAACCTGTAAACCCATCGTAATTGGTTGCGGGGGCCGGATTTGAACCGACGACCTTCGGGTTATGAGCCCGACGAGCTACCAAGCTGCTCCACCCCGCGTCCATGATGCGCAATATTATACTTACGCCACTTACATTTACAAGTTTGTAAAGAATAATGGTGCCGAGAGAGGGACTCGAACCCTCACACCTAAGGCGCTAGCACCTCATGCTAGTGTGTCTACCAATTTCACCATCTCGGCTAACGAATAAATAGTATTCTTAGACTACTTATTCTGGAATATCGTTGCTGTTAGATTCTTTAACAGGAACTGTACTTGCTTCAACTTTTTTCTGGATCTGTTCTTGATGGGCTTCAGGATTTTCCCACTGAGACTCGGTTTTGTGAGTAGATAAGTTACCTAACACTAAACTAATCACCAAGAATACAAGAGCAAGTATCGTTGTCATTCGGGTTAAAAAGTTTCCAGAGCCGCCGGAACCAAACACAGTGTTTGAAGCACCAGCCCCAAATGAGGCTCCCATATCCGCGCCTTTCCCTTGCTGAATCAACACCAAGCCAATGATAGCAATCGCTGTCAACAGGTAAAGCACAAGTAGAACTGTAAACATTACATCCACCTATGATCCAAATTGTTGAGCCAGCGCCGTTCTCCATTTTACTTGTAACTGGAACAAGGCTAGCGCCCCCTACTGGGAGTGGACGCAATACTAACGGAACCTCTCAGCGCTGACAAGTGGTTATCAATAATTTTTTTCGTATTACTGTTCAATCGGTTAAAAAGTAACTTGTTATCAAGTAACTCATCACCAGTTCTAGATCGTGAGCTGTATTAGCAACTCGAACGAACGACGTCAGCTATATGCAGTGCAGACGACTTCACTAGTGACTCATCTTCACCCTCGACCATTACTCTCAACAAAGGTTCAGTACCTGACTTTCTCAATAAAACACGCCCTTTACCATCAAGCGCCTTTTCAACTTCAAGCACTGCGGCTTTAACATTTTCAGACTCGAGAGGGTTACTATCCCCACTAAATCTGACATTTTCTAAAACCTGCGGATAAAGCGTCATGCCTTTTGCTAGTTCACTCAACGACATCTCACTGTCTACAACAGCGGCTAGAACTTGAAGCGCAGCAACAATCGCATCTCCGGTAGTCACTTTATCAAGTAAAATTACATGACCTGAGTTTTCTGCGCCTATTTTCCAATCTTTTTCTAACAATTTTTCAAGCACATATCGATCGCCAACCGCAGCCCGAACGAATGGAATACCAAGCTGTTTCAGTCCTACTTCCATTCCAAGGTTCGTCATTAACGTACCAACCACTCCTCCCTTCAGTAATCCCTTACGTAAGAGATCTCGAGCGATAATATAAGCGATCTGGTCACCGTCAATCTTGTCTCCGTGTTCATCAACCATAATGATACGGTCGCCATCACCATCAAAAGCTAAGCCTAAATCGGCTTTTTCCTCGATAACACGCTTTTGTAATGCTCTGACATCGGTCGCACCAACTTCGTCGTTGATATTGAGCCCATCAGGAGAAACCCCCATAGCAATGACTTGAGCTCCGAGCTCTTTAAATACACTTGGAGCAATGTGGTAAGTCGCACCGTTGGCACAATCGACCACAATTTTTAAACCACTAAGGTTATGTTTTGACGGGAACGTGCTTTTACAAAATTCAATGTAGCGACCAGCGGCATCAACTAACCGTGATGCTTTACCCAGTTCAGCAGACGGAACACAAACAATGTCCTTCCCCAGTTCTTCTTCAATTGCCAACTCGACTTCATCAGGCAACTTTGTACCTTCTGAGGAAAAGAACTTGATACCATTGTCATAATACGGGTTGTGCGACGCGGAAATAACAATACCAGCCTCAGCTCGAAATGTCTGAGTAAGGTAAGCGACCGCCGGCGTAGGCATAGGGCCGGTAAACGTTGCTTTAAGCCCAGCGGCAGCGAGTCCTGCCTCCAGAGCAGACTCAAGCATGTACCCAGAAATACGAGTATCTTTACCTATAATAACCTGCTTTGTACCTTGCTTCGCTAATACACGACCAGCAGCCCAACCAAGCTTTAAAACAAAGTCAGGTGTAATTGGATATTCGCCAACTTTGCCACGAACACCATCAGTGCCGAAATAACGTCTATTACTCATATATGGCTCTCAAAAATAGTTACAGTTGAAACTGGTGCATTACATTGAACATAGCTACCGCTTCAGCGGTTTCTCTCACGTCATGGACTCTTAAGATATGAGCACCTCTCTCCGCGCATAACACCGCCCCAACAACACTGGGAGTGACACATTCAGATGGGTTCTTGTTAAGAAGTTTGTGGAGCATCGTTTTTCTAGAGAGTCCGGTCAATATCGGTAATTGATACTGTTGAAAAGTTTCCAGTTTAGCTAATAGCTCGTAATTATGCTCTAAGCTCTTACCAAAGCCAAATCCAGGATCGAGGATAATATTCTCTCTTCTTATTCCACCTACAATACAAGCATCGATTCGCTTACGAATAAAAGTATGAACTTCATCTATAAAACAATCATATTGAGGCGCTTGCTGCATCGTTCTTGGCTTACCTTTCATGTGCATGATGCAAACAGGAACTTGAGCTTCGGCGACTACATCTATCGTATTGGGTTCTTGAAGTGCCCGGATATCGTTTATTAAATCCGCTCCAGCTTCAATTGAAGCCTTCATGACTTCAGCTTTACTGGTATCGATTGAAATCCAGACATCCGATTTTTTTCTCAATGCCTCAACAACGGGAATAACTCTCAAGAGTTCATCTTCGACACTAACTTCCGGAGCTCCTGGACGTGTCGATTCGCCACCAATATCGATTATCGTCGCACCTTCACAGATCATTTGTTCTGCATGATCGATCGCTTTATCAATCGCGGTATATTTACCGCCATCAGAGAATGAATCTGGTGTTGTGTTAAGGATACCCATTATCTGTGGGCTGGTAAGATCAAGAACTTTCTCTTTGTACTGTATTTTCATGTTACACCATAAAACAAAAACCCCGAGCAGACTTCTCTCGGGGTTTCACTATTACAACATCATAAAACCAGATTATTCGGCTTTATCATCGTCTTTCTTTGACTCAGGCTGTTGAGCACTATCAGCCTCTGAGTCTGATGAGTCTTCCGCTTGACTAGACTGTTCAGAAGACTCTGCTTTAACAGTTTCTGCCGCAGCTTTTGCCTTTTCTTCTCTAGCGTGTTCCTGCTCTACCCAGCCAGCAGGTTCTCGGATCTCATCTTTACGATCCATTAAGTCATCGATCTGACCAGCATCAATAGTCTCATATTTCATCAATGCATCTTTCATTGCATGCATGATATCCATATTTTCAGACAAAATTTTCTTCGCCCGCTCATAGTTGCGGTCAATAATTTTGCGAACTTCATCATCAATCAATTTTGCTGTGTCGTCGGACATATGCTTGGATTTAGTTACACTTCTTCCTAAGAATACTTCACCTTCATCTTCTGCATATAACAATGGTCCCAATTTTTCAGAGAAGCCCCATTGTGTCACCATTTTACGTGCAATATCAGTCGCTCGTTCGATGTCATTAGATGCACCAGTAGATACTTTCTCTGAGCCATAAATCAACTCTTCGGCTAAACGACCACCGTAAAGACTTGAGATCATAGACTCTAAGTTCTGTCTAGACATACTAATACGATCTTGCTCTGGTAAGTACATCGTAACACCCAAAGCTCTTCCGCGCGGAATGATAGACACCTTATAGACAGGGTCATGCTCAGGAACTAAGCGACCAACGATCGCATGCCCCGCTTCGTGATACGCTGTCGATGCTTTGACTTCTTCAGACATAACCATAGAGCGACGTTCAGCACCCATCATGATTTTGTCTTTCGCTAGTTCAAACTCGACCATAGACACATTGCGTTTGTTACCACGAGCAGCAAACAATGCAGCTTCGTTAACTAAGTTTGCTAAGTCTGCACCAGAAAAACCTGGCGTACCACGTGCAATTAACGATGGCTCAACATCATTAGCCAATGGTACTTTGCGCATGTGTACTTTAAGTATTTGTTCACGACCACGAACATCTGGGAGACCAACAACGACTTGGCGGTCAAAACGACCTGGACGCAATAGTGCAGGGTCTAGAACATCAGGACGGTTGGTTGCAGCGATAACAATAATACCTTCGTTACCTTCGAAACCATCCATTTCAACCAGCATTTGGTTTAGTGTTTGTTCACGCTCATCATGACCACCGCCAACACCCGCGCCACGCTGACGGCCTACGGCATCAATTTCATCGATGAAGATGATACATGGTGCAGCCTTCTTTGCTTGTTCGAACATGTCACGTACACGAGAAGCACCAACACCAACGAACATTTCAACGAAATCTGAACCAGAAATAGTAAAGAATGGAACTTTTGCTTCACCAGCGATAGCTTTTGCGAGCAATGTCTTACCTGTACCAGGAGGACCCACCATTAAAACGCCCGTTGGAATTTTACCACCGAGTTTTTGGAAGCGACTAGGATCACGCAAGTAATCGACAAGTTCTTTCACGTCTTCTTTGGCTTCATCACAACCGGCGACATCGCCAAATGTTGTTTTGATCTGCTCTTCCGTCATCATGCGAGCTTTGCTTTTGCCAAAAGACATTGCGCCTTTTCCACCGCCGCCCTGCATTTGACGCATGAAGAAAATCCAAACCCCGATGAGAAGAATCATAGGGAACCAGGATATAAATATTGTACCTAATAGGCTTTGTTCTTCAGGGGGAGTACCCTGAACTTTAACATTTTGATTAATTAGATCATCCAGGAGCTTCTGATCATAAACTGGCATATAGGTCACGTAACGAGTACTGTTTCCTCTGCGAGTAAATGTAATCTCACTGTCTTTGAACGTTGCTTCTTGAACTTGGCCTTGACCGACTTCTTTAACGAAAGTCGTGTAATCCACTGCTCTGCCACTATTATCACCAGGGCCAAAGCTCTGGAAAACGGACATCAAAACTACAGCGATAACTAGCCATAGGATTAAATTTTTTGCCATGTCACTCAAGGTGTAAGCCTCTCGATAACTAGTTGTAATTAAAGGTAGGGTACTACAGATTCTAGCGTGTAGCTACTTTGTTAACAGTGACCGATACCCACAAAATGGTTACCCTTTGTAACCAGTCGCCACAATGTAGACTTCTCTCGAGCGTGCTCTTGATGAGTCTGGTTTTCTAATTTTCACGACTTTAAAGAGCTCGCGAACCTCTTTTACATACTGATCAAAGCCTTCGCCTTGGAATACTTTAACCACAAAACTACCATTAGGAGCAAGAACTTGTCGACACATATCCAAAGCTAATTCAACTAAATACATCGCTCTTGGCTGATCAACAGAAAGATTCCCCGCCATATTAGGCGCCATATCCGACATAACGACATCAACCAAATTCGGTTGGATTCGCTCTAACAGTGCGTCAAGTACGGCTTCTTCTCTAAAATCACCTTGGAGAAACGCAACTCCAGCGATAGAGTCCATAGGTAGAATGTCGCAGGCGATAACCTGACCACTTTCTCCAATAATATTAGCAGCATATTGCGACCAACCACCCGGCGCTGCACCTAAATCAACAACTGTCATGCCAGGTTTGAGAAGTTGATCTTTATTTTGTATCTCTTCAATTTTAAATATTGCCCGAGAACGATAGCCCTTTTTCTTTGCTTCGTTCACGTATTTATCATCAAAGTGCTCTTTCAACCAACGGCCAGAGCTCGCCGAGTGTTTTTGTTTACTCATGATTTTCCTAAAACAAACTACTTCTACTCAGAAAGTATGGTAGAAAATATAGTCTTCCATCATAGATGGCGCTAAAATGACGTTTTTCAACCCTAATATTAAATAAAATTGGCCGCATAATGAACCTAAGTACGAAACAAAAACAGCACCTAAAAGGTCTAGCTCACAACCTAAAACCGGTTGTGCTGATGGGCGCAAATGGATTGACAGAGGCTGTATTAGCGGAAATTGAGTTAGCTTTGGACCATCATGAACTTATCAAAGTCAAAGTGGCGTCTGAAGACAGAGACACTAAAAACCTAATTATCGATGCTATAGTTCGAGAAACTAAAGCAGAAAAAGTTCAAACGATTGGTAAGATGTTGGTACTTTATCGACCAACGGAAGATAAAAAAATCGACTTACCACGTAAATAATCAAAAAAGGCCACTAGAAAGTGGCCTTTTTAATATCTACTTGACTATTAGCAAGTAGATGGTGCTTTACACGTAATCAACTTTATCGACTTCGAAAACTTTCTCACCACCTGGAGTAACAATAGTCACTTCATCACCTTCCATTTTGCCGATTAAGCCTCGCGCAATTGGAGAGCTGACAGAGATAAGACCAGACTTAATATCAGCCTCATCATCTCCAACAATCTGGTATTTCTTCTCTTCATCAGTATCAACATCAATAAGAGTGACTGTGGTACCAAAAATGATCTTGCCGGAATTTTCCATCTTAGCAACATCAATAATCTGAGCCACGGACAACTTGTATTCAATATCACGAATCTGAGCTTCGCAGATACCCTGCTCTTCGCGAGCTGCATGATATTCAGCATTTTCTTTAAGATCACCAAGCTCACGAGCTTCGGCAATGGCTTGGGAAATCTTTGGTCTTAGTTTTAGGAGTCTATCAAGCTCTACGCGCAGTTTCTCTGCACCGCGCACTGTCATTGGAACTTTTTCCATTTTATACCTCTAGGCCAAAGTTATCTTTGGACAAAACAAAAACCACCCAACCCAGAAGGCCAGGTAGTTTCAATATGAATGTATTACTGTAAGTCTAAACAAAGTTAATGGCGTTATCACTCTAATTCAAGGGGGAACATCATAAAACTTAGGAAATTTCTTTTAAATCATAGCAATGCCGTCCAGAAAAAGTGATCAAAATCACATTTAAAGTTAACCCCAGTTATAAATCAAGATTAAAAAAAATAAAAAATCACTAAAAAATTGAACTTATTTTTTTTTGACTAAAATAAAAATTTTACCATAAAAACAATAACTTGATTTTTATTTATAAAGAAGTGGGAACTATTTTACCTTCTAATTTATATCATTTTACTAACTTTCTTGTGTGCCACTCGGTTACAACTAGTTTGCGTAACTTAATAGCCAAATGATGGCTCGCAGCGTCAGCTTTCTGTCGTTAGCAGGGAATTAATTCATATTGGCGATAATGATTTTGATGAAGAGATAAAAGGACTTTCATGACGATGTTAAACATGACTGTCCTTTCTCCTAAGAAAAAATTCAAACGGACAGTAATTTAGGATTAACAAGATGAAAAAAACTCTGATTGCTCTTGCTGTTGCAGGTGCTGCAGTGGCTACTGGTGCAAACGCTAGCGAACTTTATAACCAAGACGGCACTTCTCTAACTATGGGTGGCCGTGTTGTAGGTGCTCTTTCTCTTAAAGATGGCGAAGCAAGCGATGCTTCTTACGTTCGTCTTAGCTTCCTAGGCAAACAAGAAATCAACGAAGGTCTATATGGTGTTGGTTACTTTGAGGGTCAATTTGAATCTAGCGATCAAGCGACTACTGACGAAGACGATACTAGCACTTTCACAGACCGTTATACTTATGCTGGTCTAGGTGGTACATACGGTGAAGTTACTTACGGTAAACAAGACGGTTCTTTCACTCCTCTGTCAGACTTCACCGATATTATGACTTGGCACGGTGATTCATCTGTAAACAAAATCCCAATGGGTGACCGCACTACTAACTTGCTAAAATATACTGGTCAGTTCGATGATCTTTATGTAAACGCTACTTACCACTTTGCTGACCGTACAGAAGTAACTTCTAACACTGGTGTTGAAACTTACGACAACAACGATCAAGATGGCGCAGCTGTTTCTGGTATCTACACTATTGGCGATTCAGGCGTAGCTCTTGGTGCTGGTTTCGGTAGCCAAAACGAAAACTACCAAACAATTGCTACTGCATCGTTCACTCATGATGCTCTATACCTAGCAGCTCTATACAGCCACATCGACTATGACCGCACTGGCGCAACTGATTACGACGGTTACGAACTAGCTGCAGCTTACACAATCGACAAAACTAAGTTAATCGCTACATACAACTATGGCGAAACTAGCGATGATGCTGTAAACAACCTAGCACTTGAAGCTGCATACTACTTCCAGCCAAACTTCCGTGCATTCGTATCTTACAACATCAACATGCTTGACGCTGGTGATACTTATAGCTCAGAAAGCTTAGCAACTAACCCAACTAGCACTACAACTACAGTTTCTAAAGCAGATGCTGAAGATGAAGCTGTTATCGGTCTACGTTACGACTTCTAAGAAAATTGACTCACTGTCATCTTAAATTTTACACCTGCCCTCTTGGCAGGTGTTTTTTTATCTCGCTATACTGCCTTACTGATTGTATCCATTATTAAGGTCATCTCGATATGAGGCTTTTCCTCTTACTTTTTATATCCGTTTTCTCTTGGTCTGCTGCATTAGCGCAAGAAACCAATCCAAGTGGACTTTTACCTACTACAACTCGCTCTGGCCTTTTAATCGAATCACTATCAGGAAAAGAATATTTCGCTGAGAATGCCAATAAGCTTTTTCCTCCAGCCAGCACCACTAAGTTACTTACAGCTCTAGCAGCAAAACTCGAACTTGGCGATCAATTTAAGTTCACAACGACCGTTGCAAAAAATAAATCCGATATCATCATTCATTTTTCCGGAGATCCCAATCTGACCAATATTGATCTCGAGACCTTATTAACCTCCGTCATCTCCCAAGAAGGTAAAAAAATAAAAGGGAATATCTGGTTAGACAACTCTTCATTTAGTGGCTATCAAAAAGCTGTCGGTTGGCCTTGGGATATACTTGGTGTTTGCTACAGTGCACCATCGTCCGCTATTACTTTAGACAGAAACTGCGTATACGGTTCAATTTACACTCAAAAAAATGGCGCGACACGGGTATACACGCCAGATCAGTTTCCTATTGTCGTAACTTCCAAAGCAAAAACGGTATCTTCACAAGAGCGCAAACAAGAGCTTTGTGACCTCGAGTTAACGTCAAATGATGAAAATCACTATCTACTTGAAGGATGTCTAACTGCAAGGAAAGAACCACTACCCCTTAAATTTGCCATCCAAAATCCCGACTTGTATACCACTAGAATGGTTTACAAGATTTTAAATAAATTAGATGTCTCATTGTCAGGCCAGGTTATTGCCGGCATACCACCGAAATACAAGACGAAGGAAGTAATCTTAGCTGAGCATCATTCTGCTCAACTACCTGAGTTGCTCGATAGAATGCTAAAAAAATCAGACAATCTTATTGCAAACAACATTACCAAAGCATTAGGCAAGCATTTTTTCATCCAGCCGGGAACATTCACAAACGGAACAGAAGCCATAAAACAAGTCCTGTTCTCTAAAGCACAAATAGACCTAAATTCAGCCCAGCTCTTTGATGGTTCAGGCCTATCAAGAAATAATCGCCTGACAGCTCGCCAATTAGCCTCTGTGTTAAAATATATCCAACAAAACGACACGCAGTTACAATTACTGCAGCATCTTCCAATTGCAGGTCAAAGCGGTACTCTAAAGTATCGGTCAAGTATGCGAAACCAGGATGTCACTGGAAAAATAAAGGCGAAAAGCGGTTCTTTATATGGCAGTTATAACATGGCTGGGTATGGTCTGGATAAAGATGGAAAACCTAAAAATATTTTTGTGCAGCTCGTAACGGACTATTTTCCAAATGAAGAAGAAAAACGGCAAAGGATGATGCCATTGATAAAGTTTGAAACCGCATTTTACAAAGAAGTTATCGGGAAAAAATAAAAAATCCCTCAAGATACTAGCGATCTTGAGGGATTTTCCGATTCGGAAACTATCTCTTTATTTATTGGATAGTAACTCGTGCAAACTTACGCTTACCAACCTGAAGAACATAAGTACCACTCTCAGGAGTCCACTTAGTATCTTCAATTTTATCGCCATCAGCTTTCGCTGCGCCTTGACGAATCATGCGCATCGCGTCTGAGGTAGAATTTACCAAACCGGCATCTTTGAGTACATTCGAGATAGCAACACCACTTTCGAATGTAAATTCAGGCATTTCATCAGGAATTGCGCCTTTCTGAAAACGATTAATAAACTCTTGCTCAGCTGCATTGGCATCCGCTTCAGAATGGAAACGAGCAATGATTTCTTTTGCTAATAAGATTTTAATATCTCGTGGGTTAGTACCTGATGCAACGTCTGATTTAAATTGCTCAACTTCACTCAAAGGGCGGAAAGAGAGTAATTCATAGTAGCTCCACATAAGATCATCGGAAATCGACATGATCTTACCAAACATTTCACTTGGTGCTTCAGCAACACCAATATAGTTGTGTGCGGACTTAGACATTTTCTTTTCGCCGTCCAAACCAACTAGTAGAGGCATCATTAGAACAGTTTGAGGCTTCTGACCATTCGCTTTCTGCAGCTCACGACCCATTAGTAAGTTGAATTTCTGGTCAGTACCACCAAGTTCAACATCTGTCTCCATAGCAACAGAGTCGTATCCTTGAAGAAGTGGGTACATAAACTCATGAATCGCAATTGGCTGGCCGTTACTGTAGCGCTTTTTAAAATCATCACGTTCAAGCATACGAGCAACGGTTTGATTAGCAGCAAGACGAATCATTCCTTCAGCACCTAGCTCCGATAGCCACTCAGAGTTGAAAGCGATCTTAGTTTTTTCTGGATCTAAGATCTTAAATACCTGTTGCTTGTAGGTTTCAGCATTACGTAATACATCTTCTCGAGTAAGTGGTGGGCGAGTGGTATTTTTTCCGGTTGGATCACCAACCATACCGGTGAAATCACCGATAAGAAATGTGACTTCGTGTCCTAGATCTTGGAACGTACGAAGTTTATTTAGGATAACCGTATGACCTAAATGAATATCTGGTGCCGTAGGATCTGCTCCGAGTTTAATACGTAAAGGACGCCCTTCTTTTAATTTCTCAATTAGTTCTTCTTCTGGTATGAGTTCATCAACGCCACGCTTAATCTCCGCAAGCGCCGTTTCTAAGTTCGCCATTCTTTGTTTACTCCCACAGATTTGGCTTAAATATAATAGTTGGACAGTTTACTTGAATAGCGATACTTTTTGAAACCAGTTAGACTACAGATACAAATTTTTTGTGAATAATTATTGAAACGAAGCTAAATATGTTGTCTCTTTATGCTCAGTTACCGCGGCCACATAAAATACTAATCGGTTTTGTTGCCGCTGTTCTTGTCTTTTCAATTATGCTACTGCCCAACGCATCTGAACTGCGCAAGACAGAAAATCATTTGGAAATAGGCAAACAGTACCCTCTATCTATTGACCTGGATGCTATTGTTTCTGGATCAACAATTCCACCAACAGCCGTGATTCGCTGGGAAAGGCATACCGTAAAATCAGGGGAATCTGCCGCCCTGCTATTCCAACGAGTTGGTCTATCATCTAGATTACTCTACGAAATTACAGCGAGTAGCATGGATGCAAAACAGCAACTAAGTCGACTAAGACCGGGAGATCATTTGGTATTCGGTTTTAACGATGAAAATGAGTTGATCCAACTTCGCAGAACCATCAACCCTTACGAAGCATACTTAATCACCAGAACGGATAATGGTTTTACAACCAGCATTGATAAAAAAGATGTTCATTATCAGTTTAATTATGCGGAAGCAGAAATCACCTCTAACTTTTGGAATGCAGCCAAAAGTGCAGGATTAACGGCCAATCAAATAATGCAATTAGCTGGCATTTTTGGTTGGGATGTCGACTTCGCTTTAGATATTCGCAAAGGCGACAACTTTAAGTTGCTCTATCAAGAAAAAGTTGTTGAAGGTGAAGTAGTAGGACGTGGTGATATTATCGCAGCGGAGTTCACTAACCAAGGGACAACGTTTAAAGCTATCCTCGATGATAATACGGGTAACTACTACGATAATACTGGCCGAGCGATGAAAAAAGCGTTCTTAAGAGCGCCTCTTGATTTTAGACGGGTATCTTCTAACTTTAATCCTCGCCGACTTCATCCTGTTACAGGCCAAGTAAAACCGCACAGGGGAACTGACTACGTCGCACCAGTTGGAACAGCTATATGGGCGGCAGGAGATGGAGTTGTGCTCAAATCCAGCTACAACCAATTTAACGGTAATTACGTTTTCATCAAGCACAGTAATACCTATATTACCAAATATCTGCACCTAAAACGCAGAATGGTGAAAACAGGTCAGCGAGTGAAACAAGGTCAAACGGTAGGTCTTTTGGGAGGAACCGGGCGAGTAACGGGTCCGCATTTACACTATGAGTTTTTGGTTCATGGGGTTCATAAAAATCCGCGTACAGTCACCTTGCCTGAATCAAAGTCGTTAACGGGCAATGCAAAAGAAGTCTTTTTGGCCAACGCTAAACTGCGACTCGAACAACTCGATCATTACAGTAATATACTCTACGCTCAGCGCTAAATTTTATGAATAAAAAAGCGAAGCCATAAGGCTTCGCTTTGAAGTTTTAGTGCAGTTTACTCATCAAAATTAAACGCTAAACGAAGCACCGCAACCGCATGTAGTCGTTGCATTAGGGTTATTCACGAAGAAGCGAGCGCCTTCCAAGCCTTCCGTGTAATCAACTTCCCCACCAATCAGGTATTGCAAACTCATAGGGTCAACGACCAATGTAACATCACAGTTAACGATGGTTGTATCGCCTTCGTTTACGCTTTCATCAAACGTAAAGCCGTACTGGAAGCCACTACAACCACCACCAGTAATATAAACTCTTAATTTTAAGTCTGGATTTTCTTCCTCAGCTATCAACGCTTTAACTCTGGTTGCTGCTGCATCAGAAAACGTTAAAGGAACATTTAATTCACTCACAATGACCTCTCTTGTGCCTGTGGTCTCATATACTATTTAATCGTTATTAAAGCACAAACTAAAACACATTCGCTATTACTTAAATGATTATCTAATACCTGAGTGTTACGTTCAAGTATTCACCGCATATGATGTGCAAACTAAGTTTGAATACATCTTAATAATCCCCTAACTTGCCGTTTATCCCGTTGATTTGTGACCTATTTGCATCAAATTACAAAAAAGGGTTCTCCTCAGCGACTCAAAGAGTACAATGCGTACATCATTGGTCCGAATCAAAACTAGAGGATAAACCATGACCAAATCCACAGATTTATATCAAAAAGCCCAGCTAAAAATACCAGGCGGCGTTAACTCTCCCGTTCGAGCATTTAATGGTGTGGGTGGTGCACCTATCTTTATCGATAGAGCCGATGGTGCACTTATTTTTGATGTAGATGGAAAAGCCTATATTGACTATGTTGGTTCTTGGGGCCCGATGATCCTCGGTCACAACCATGCTGTCGTTAGAGAGTCTGTTATCGATGCAGTACAACATGGTTTAAGTTTTGGTGCTCCGACTGAGATTGAAGTAACGATGGCTGAGTTGGTTTCTGAATTAGTGCCATCAATGGAACAAGTTCGTATGGTGAATTCAGGTACAGAAGCAACAATGAGCGCTATTCGGTTGGCTCGTGGTTATACTGGCCGAGATAAAATAATCAAATTTGAAGGGTGTTATCATGGTCATTCAGACGGACTACTTGTTAAGGCAGGTTCTGGCGCTTTAACTTTGGGTCAACCGAGTTCTCCAGGTGTTCCTGCTGATTTCGCTAAATACACCTTAACGGCTCGCTTCAATGATCTAGAATCGGTAAAAGAACTCTTTGCAGCAAATAAAGGTGAAATTGCCTGTATCATCGTAGAGCCAGTAGCAGGCAATATGAACTGTATTCCTCCTGTAGAAGGGTTTCATGAAGGTCTAAGAGAGATTTGTGACAATGAAGGTGCTCTCCTAATCTTCGATGAGGTTATGACTGGTTTTCGAGTCGCACTTGGTGGTGCTCAAGCCTACTACAATATCACCCCTGACCTCACTACATTGGGTAAAATTATCGGTGGTGGCATGCCTGTTGGTGCGTTTGGTGGTAAAAAAGAGATCATGCAGCACATTGCGCCTACAGGTCCAGTCTATCAAGCAGGGACTTTATCTGGTAACCCGGTAGCTATGGCGGCAGGTTATGCCTGTCTGACAATACTCAAAGAAGAAGGTAACGAAAGACGCCTAACCTATAAAACTAAACAGCTAGCAGATGGTTTTAAAGAATTGGCTGACAAACATGGTATACCTCTGCTTGTTCACCAGGTAGGCGGTATGTTCGGCTTCTTCTTTACTGACCAGACACATGTTACCTGTTATGAAGAAGTGGCTAAATGCGATGTAGAAAAATTCAAGCGCTTCTTCCATCTCATGCTTGAATATGGTGTGTATCTCGCTCCATCCGCATTTGAAGCGAGCTTTACCTCTCTCGCTCACGGCTCTAAAGAAATTGATGCCACGTTAGAGGCTGTTGATAGAAGCTTTGAAATTATGTCTAATGAGTTTTAAGCGTTAAACAATAAACAAGTATTAAGGAGGGTCTTCCCTCCTTTTTGTTTTTTTAATGCCAATTAACAGCGATCAGTACACCAAGACCAACAAGAATGGCTGCTAACCATGGAATTCTTCTTGGTTGTTTTTTATCTGGTGAGCAACATTTCTCATTATTACAGCATCCCATAATGCATCTCCCATTGATAACACGTTAATAAGTCGCCATTATTACCTTACACAAATCAGCGCAAGGGACATCGAGCTAGTGTCAAATAACTCAAGAATATCTTCAAACCACTGGGTACTTGTCGCCGCCTTACTATTATCGGCGTTGGCTTGCTTTTATTTGGTTGAGCCATACGTAAACTCAATTGTTATAGCATTCATTCTGGCACTTATTATTTATCCAGTCCACTGCCGGATAGAGAAGAAAGTCGAGCGACATTTGGGGTCATGCCGGAATTTTTCTGCATTCCTTTCATGTCTTCTTCTTACTGTCATCATTGTTATTCCACTGCTGTTTGTTATTTCAGCCATTGTCCAACAGGGTATGCTTTTCTCACAGAACCTCTATAAGTGGGTATCACATGGGGGCATACAAGATATCTTTAATCATCCTTGGATACAGCATGCCATTGCATTCGCCAATCGCTACTTACCTTTTGATAGTATCGATGCCGCTGGTATTGCCAAAAAGATCGCAGAATCGTCCAGCCAAGCGGGCACAAAAGTCGTTGGTACGAGTGCAAAGATACTGGGTGATGCGACAGCATTCATCCTCGACTTTTTCTTGATGCTGTTTGTTCTCTTTTTTCTCCTTAGAGACTTCCAGCGGATAATCACAAGTCTGCGTCATATTCTCCCTTTGTCTCGGAGTCAGGAAGATAAACTACTCGACCAAGTTGAAAAAGTAGCAAAATCTGCAGTCATGGGTTCGTTTTTAACCGCTATAGCCCAAGGAGTTGCTGGCGGTATTGGTATGGCTATAGCAGGATTCCCAGGACTCTTCTGGGGCACAATGATTGGCTTCGCTTCGTTCATTCCTGTTGTGGGTACGGCATTGATTTGGATTCCTGCAAGCCTATATCTATTACTGACAGGTGAAACAACATGGGCAATCTTTCTCGTCATATGGAGTGTTGCCATTGTAGGTTCTATCGATAACCTTCTAAGACCATTTTTAATGAAAGGCAGTGCAGGAATGAATACCTTGTTCATTTTCTTTTCATTGCTGGGAGGTATCCAACTCTTTGGCCTTATTGGGTTGATCTACGGCCCATTGATCTTTGCCATTACTATCGTACTGTTTAATATCTATGAAGAAGAGTTTAAAAACTTTCTCGATAAGCAAGATAATAGCTAAATGTATCTTTTGGATTAACGGCGAGTATGAGAAAATCTTGCCGTTTTTATTTCAGGTAACCTACGCCCATGTCGATACTTACACCACCAAGTCAAATAGCAGAACGTCAACTTGAGTACTTTTCCGATAAGCATGTCCTCGTCGTTGGAGAAGTAGAAGATAACTTCCCTCAAACACTGACGTCCCACTGTAGACAAGTATCGGTATTTACGACGCACTATGGCTATTATCGCCAATGCCAAACGTTTAAAGACGTAACGAGTTATTTTGGTAGTGAGCTAACTGAGCAATGTTCCGCAGATATGATTCTGCTCTATTGGCCAAAAGCAAAACAGGAAGCACAGTATTTGCTCTCAATGATATTGAGTAAGTTGGGCATTGGCACAGAGATCGTGGTTGTCGGCGAAAACAGATCTGGCGTAAAAAGTATAGAAAAGATGTTTTCTCCCTTTGGGAAAGTCACTAAATTTGACTCCGCTCGCCGATGCTCTTTTTACTGGGGCGAGTGCGAGTCGGCTCCTGATACATTCATTCTGAATGATTGGTTCAAAGAGTATCAGGTGTCATTCCAGAGTATGGACTTAACCATAAAAAGCTTGCCGGGTGTGTTCAGCCATGGCGAGTTCGATTTAGGCAGTCAATTGCTCTTAAATAATTTACCCAAATTGAGTGGAAAGGTCCTTGATTTTGGCTGTGGTGCTGGAGTACTAGGTTGTGTAATGAAATCGTTGAACCCAGAAATAGAACTGCAACTTTGTGACGTGAGCGCGCTTGCCGTAACATCAACTCAAGAGACTTTAAAAGCCAACGGACTATCTGGTCATGTCTTTGCTACGGATGTTTACTCTGATGTTGAATCCGATTTTAATTTTATCGTCAGTAATCCACCGTTTCATTCAGGCTTAGATACCAGCTATAACGCGACAGAAACCTTATTGGAACAAGCACCGAAACACCTCAAAGGATCTGGTGAACTAATTATTGTGGCAAATAGCTTTTTAAAATACCCGCCAATCATTACCAATTCCTTTGGAAAATGTCTGACCCTGGATAAAACGAATAAGTTTTCTATTTATCAAGCGGTCAAGACTCACTAATTGAATGCGATAGCAACACGGTCCTGTAGACGGATATCAACAGCCTGACCGACTGAAATTGCAGTCTCAGCAATACCGGTTAGTTTGATGCCGTCGATGTTAACGATGTAACGACAGTGATCGCCCATAAATTGCTGCTCATTGACGTAGTAAGAGCTCGATGAACTATGACACAAAGAGACATGGTGTGGGCGAAAGAACAGTTGCCCTTTTTGTCCAACGGACAATGAATCGTCAATTGCTGTTTCGACTTCACCAAACTCAGTTGAGAAGTGACGTGGGGAAACTTTTGTCGCTGGTATATACGTGCCACCACCAAGAAAATCAGCGACAAATCGGCTGGCTGGACTAAAGTACAACTCACTAGCTGTGCCAAATTGTTCAATCATCCCTTCGTTCATCACCGCCATTTTATCCGAAAAGGCAAACGCTTCTTCCCGACTATGGGTTACAAATATCGCCGTAATCCCTTGTTCTTTAAATAACTTACGTATTTCACTGATTAACTCATGACGAACTTGTGTATCAATATTAGAAAAGGGCTCATCCAATAATAAAAGATCAGGCTGGTAGGCGAGAGAGCGGGCAATAGCGACACGTTGTTGCTGACCTCCAGAAAGCTGATGAGGATAGCGATTGCCAAGTTCTTGCAAGTGCACTAACTCCAGCATGCGTTGCGTAACGGAACTCTTTTCCTCTTTTGTCATTCCCTGTAAACCAAATTGGATATTTTGGGCAACCGTTAAGTGAGGAAAAAGAGCATAGTCCTGAAAAATGAGTCCAATATTTCTTTGCTCAGTAGGTAAGTGCTTCTCTCCATCGTCCATTAATCGACCATTGATAAATACTTGGCCAGATGAAATAGGTAGCAGTCCAGCAATCGCTTTTAAAAGAGTTGTTTTTCCACACCCACTTGCGCCAAGAAGACAAATAATCTCCCCATTATTAACATCCAGATTTAATGTGTTAAGAACGGTTTGCTGCGCATATTTACAACTCAAATTATGTATTTTTAATGCCGAAGACATTAGTGGTCACTCTCCAGAGAACGATTGATAAGTACGAGAGGAATTAATCCTACTAAAACAAGTAATATTGCAGGTAGGGATGCTAGCTCTAACTGCTCAGAAGATGCATATCCATAGACATAAGTAGCTAACGTTTCAAAATTAAACGGGCGTAATAACAAAGCAGCGTTAAGCTCTTTCATTGATTCAATAAAAACCAAAAGCCCCGCAACCAAGCACCCTCGGCGTACTAACGGTAGATGAACTTTACGTAACATTGAGCTCGTTTTATGCCCCATAGTTTTTGCAGCCATATCCATTGAGGGTGAAACTTTATTTAGACTATTTTCAACACTCCCTATGGCAATAGCGGTAAAACGTACCAGTAGACCAAAAACCAGAGCAAACAGAGTACCAGAGAAAACTAATCCCGGCCTTCCCCACCCCATCATTTTAGCCAGATCATTAATTGAGTGGTCCAATGAAGTAACCGGCACCATAATACCTATGGCAAGGACAGTTCCAGGGATAGCATACCCGACAGATGAGAATCTCATTAAGCCTACAGAGTATTTTGTATCGTTCATCCTACGATAAAAGTTCATAATAATAGCTATGACTACGGCAAAAGTGGCAGCCCAGATGGAAACATAAAAACTATTCAACGCATATTGATAGAAGTCTTCATTCCAACTCTCTACCCAATAGTTGATTCCATAGATAGTCAACTGAGCTAACGGCAGAACAAAGGCAATAGTAAATATTCCCCAACACCAAAGTGTAATACCCCACTTTCTAATCCCATGGACTTTATATCGCATCTCTTCATGGCTGGAAAAGTGACTTTGGAATAACTTTTGTTTACGACGACTAAAACGCTCTAAGCTTAATAAAATAAAGATAATAACAAGCATGTACGCCGCAATTTTTGCCGCAGCATTGATATTAGAATATCCCAACCAGGTATCGTAAATTGCTGTCGTTAATGTGTTGACCGCAAAGTAACTCATCGTTCCAAAATCACCGACCGTCTCCATAATCACTAGAGATAAACCAACGGCAATAGCGGGACGAGCTAAAGGCAAAGAGACTCGATAAAAACTTTGCCAAGGTGAACATTTTAAAATTCGCGCCGAATGGAGCAAAGAGACACTTTGCTCCATAAAGCTTGCACGGCACATCAAATATACGTAAGGATAAAGCACGAGCGATAAGACAATTCCCGCCCCCCAAACCGTGCGTATATCGGGGAACCAGTAATCTCCAGCTTTCCAGCCAGTAATATCTCGTATTAAAACTTGCAAAGGCCCGGCAAAGTCGAGCCAATCAGTTGCAATATAACCAACAATATAACCAGGAATGGCAAGCGGCAGTACCAAAGCCCACTGTAAGAATGAACTACCTGGCACCTGACACATAGTAATAAACCATGCTGTCGGCAATCCAAGTAGTAATGACACGACTGCCACAATCAAAGCAATACTGATGGTATTAAAAATATACGTTGACATGACAGTTGACATCAAATGCTCAAAGAGCTCTGAATTCTCACCAACTGCGGTATAAAATATAGCGATAACCGGTAGGAATAGGCATATAGATAGTAAAGAACTAATCCCCAGCCATCCCAAATTATTC
The DNA here is from genome assembly GCF_003856525.1 of Vibrio viridaestus. Lineage (GTDB taxonomy): Bacteria > Pseudomonadota > Gammaproteobacteria > Enterobacterales > Vibrionaceae > Vibrio > Vibrio viridaestus. Next base: position 122,353 of record NZ_RJVQ01000002.1, on the reverse strand, counting down.
TTTTTCATCTAGCACTCAAAGAAACAAGGGGCTGTACCAGCCCCTTTAAATAATACTTGTACAGCTACAGATCAAATTTCACTTCATCAATCAGTTTAACCGCTTTTTCATGATTCTCGGCTATTTTTTCCAATGGTAAACTGTCTTCTTTGAACGAACCCCAAGAGGCGACCAGTTTCGATGTAGCAACACCTTCTTTAACAGGATACTCGTAATTGACTTCAGCATACATATGTTGCGCGGTATCAGAAGTTAAAAACTCCATTAATTTTTCCGCATTATCTCGATTTGGCGCATACTTAGCCATAGCCATACCACTCACATTGACGTGGGCACCCAGTGTTGTCTGATTAGGAAAATTGATATAAACAGATTCGGCCCAAGCTTTTTGTTGAGGGTCATTTAGCATTTTCCCTAGATAGTAGCTATTGCCCAAAGATACATCACACAATCCTTCTTTTATTGCTTTTACTTGGGAACGATCATTTCCCTGAGGTTTGCGTGCCAGGTTTTCTTTAACCCCTTCAAGCCAGGACTTAGTATCATTAACACCATAATGGGCGATCATCGAGGCGACTAATGCGATGTTATAAGGATGCTTGCCACTACGCGTACATATCTTCCCTTTGTATTTATCGTCGGCTAGATCCAAGTACTGAAAGTCTTCTGACAGTTTTCCAACTCTTTCTTTCGAAGAGTAAACACTTCTAGCTCGCTTAGTTAAGGCAAACCATTCATCATTACTATCTCGGAATTTAGCCGGAATATTTTTATTTATTACATCATTCTGTACGGGCTGAACCAATTTCTTATCTGCAAGTTCAAACAGACGACTAAACTCGGATGTAAGAATCACATCTGCCGGACTGTACTCCCCTTCACTTGCTAGTTTTTCTGCAATACCTTTAGATGAAAACTGTACATTGACCCGAATACCGGTTTCTTTCGTAAACTCTTCAAACATTGGTTCAATCAGAAAAGGTTGCCGATAGGAGTAAACATTCACCTCTTCCTGAGCAATAGATGAAAACGAAATGGTACCCAAAATAATAGACGATACTAAAAGAGATTTACTCATTTCTCATTCCCTTAAAAATAATGATTATCATTGTTAATATCAATCATTCTATGGGATGACTATAGTTAAAACAAATAAATGAAAAAAAAACCTGCCGTCGGGCAGGTTTTTTAAGCACTAATTTTGTAACAACTTTTATCGTTAGAGTTTTACTTATTTAACAGTAACAAACTCTGGGTAGGCACCAACACCACAATCGTGCATGTCCATACCTTCCAACTCTTCTTCTTCAGATACACGGATACCTGTTGTTGCTTTGAGGATACCCCAAACAACCAAGCTCGCTACGAATACCCAAGCAAAGATAACAACAGCACCTAGAAGCTGAGAACCAAACGATGCATCAGCATTGCTCACAGGAACAACTAGTACACCAAACAGACCACATACACCGTGAACTGAAATCGCACCCACTGGATCATCGATCTTGATTTTGTCTAGAGCAATGATGCTGAATACTACGATAACACCAGCAACCGCACCAATTGCAACAGCTGTCATTGGAGATGGAGAAAGTGGATCCGCAGTGATAGCAACAAGACCAGCTAGAGCACCGTTAAGGATCATAGTTAAATCAGCTTTACCCCAAGTTGTTTTACATACAAGCAGTGCAGCAATTGAACCAGCAGCAGCGGCAGCATTAGTGTTTAGGAAAATTTGACCTACAGCAGTCGCATTTTCGAAATCAGAGATCATTAGCTGAGAACCGCCGTTGAAACCAAACCAACCGAACCATAGGATAAATGTACCTAAAGTTGCTAGAGGCATATTTGAACCTGGGATTGGGAAGATTTCACCGTTTTTACCGTATTTACCTTTACGAGCACCCAGTAAGATTACACCAGCAAGAGCTGCAGCTGCACCAGCCATGTGTACGATACCAGAACCTGCAAAATCACTGAATCCAGCAGCAGATAGGAAACCGCCACCCCAAGTCCAGTAACCTTCAACAGGATAAATAACGCCTGTTAGTACAACAGAGAAGATCAAGAAAGACCAAAGTTTCATACGCTCAGCAACTGCACCTGATACAACAGACATAGAAGTAGCAACGAAAACAACTTGGAAGAAGAAATCAGATTCTAGAGAGTGGTCTGCACCCTCAGCTTGAGAACCAATTAGAGTACCTAAAGATGGTAACCAACCCGCTTCTGCGTTATCAACATACATGATGTTATAACCGATAACTAAGTACATGGTACAAGCAATAGCATATAGAACAAAGTTCTTAGTTAAGATCTCTGTTGTGTTTTTAGAACGAACCAAACCTGACTCTAGCATCGCAAAGCCAGCAGCCATCCACATTACAAGTGCGCCAGAAATGAGGAAAAAGAAGGTATCAAGCGCGTAACGTAACTCGGTTACTGTTACTGATAATTCCATAATAAGTCTCCAGTCCTTTGAATCTCTTAAAGTGCTTCAGAATCAGTTTCACCAGTTCTAATACGAACTGCGTGAGTCAGATTATAAACAAAAATTTTGCCGTCACCGATTTTGCCAGTATGAGCAGCTTTTATAATAGCTTCAACAACGCGATCAACGTTTTCAGCTTGAGTTGCGATTTCGATTTTTACCTTAGGTAAAAAGTCAACTTGGTATTCTGCACCACGATATAACTCTGTGTGCCCTTTCTGACGACCGAAGCCTTTAACTTCAGATACTGTCATACCTTCGATACCAACATCAGATAATGCTTCACGCACATCATCTAATTTGAAGGGTTTAATTATTGCGCTAATCAGTTTCATGCGGTCCTCTCGAAAAAGTAGTCCTTTTACGACTCTCTTAATCCAAGGTACGTGCCAACTTTTTAACTAATTGATTTTATTAAACTATCATCAAATAAGTACTAGAAACAAAAAAAGACCGCACCATTTAAGTGCAGTCTTTTCCCAAATATAATGCGTTTGAATTTTTATTCACCAGCATTGTGCAGAGTTTTCATCTATTGCTTTATAAATTCGCGCCATTTGGTTATCAGCTCTACGAAGTCTTCCAGACCACATGAAGCGTAACTTTCACCATCATATAACGAAAGATCTTCTCCCAAATCGGTTTCAATCTCTTGATATACCGCATTCTCTGTGACTTGGACCTCATAATCTTGAAACACAACTGTTAATTCTATTCCATGCCAAATGAGTTCATCTATAGATTGTAACTTTGCTTGCTCTGCAATAGCCAAGATCTGCTCGATCTTTGTGCGATCCTGTGCGAGTTCATCTTCCAGCAACCTTCCCATGAGTAAATGCTCCATCGGAAAAGTCGCTTTATACCCACCAAGAAAAATATTTTTTGTAAATTCAAAATCCATACAAATACTCGATCAAATATTTCTTCCGTTTAGTATAAAAGAAAAAGGCTTCTCTAAGAGAGAAGCCTTCATAAAAATCAGAAGATTTATTTATTCGTTACGCCGGTTCCTGGAAAATAACGGTATCCGCTTTTTGCGTATACTGATCCATCTTATGGAAATTTAGATAACGATACGTATCAGCTGATGTTGCATCAATTTGGCGAGCATACTCCAGATACTCTTCCACAGTCGGAATTCGACCAAGAATCGCACCAACTGCAGATAGCTCAGCGGATGCAAGATAAACATTCGCACCAGTGCCTAATCGGTTCGGGAAGTTACGGGTTGAAGTCGACATCACGGTAGCTTTATCCGCAACACGAGCTTGGTTACCCATACATAGTGAACATCCAGGAGTTTCGATACGAACACCAACTTTACCAAAGATGCCGTAATAGCCTTCTTCAATTAGCTGGTCTTTATCCATCTTCGTTGGTGGTGATACCCAAAGGCGCGTATTTAATTGACCTTTAAATTTATCAAGTAGCTTACCCGCAGCACGGAAGTGGCCAATGTTCGTCATACACGAGCCGATAAATACTTCGTCAATAGCCGTATTTTGAACATCAGATAGAAGACGCGCATCATCAGGATCATTTGGCGCACAAAGAACAGGTTCTTTAACATCAGCCAAATCAATCTCAATAACATGAGCATACTCAGCATCTTTATCCGCTGACATTAACTCAGGTTTTGCTAGCCACTCTTCCATCGCAGTGATACGACGTTCGATTGTGCGGCGATCTCCATAACCTTCAGAAATCATCCATTTAAGCATCACGATATTTGAGTTCAAGTACTCAGAAATAGACTCTTCTGATAGCTTAACCGTACAGCCAGCGGCACTACGTTCAGCTGAAGCATCAGACAATTCAAAAGCTTGTTCAACAGTTAAGTGCTCAAGACCTTCAATTTCAAGAATTCGACCGGAGAATTCGTTGATTTTACCTGCTTTTTCAACAGTCAGTAGACCTTGTTGAATACCATAGTAAGGAATCGCATGCACGAGGTCTCGTAAAGTGATTCCAGGCTGCATCTTGCCTTTAAAACGTACTAACACTGACTCTGGCATGTCTAATGGCATGACACCCGTTGCAGCAGCGAATGCAACCAAACCCGAACCTGCAGGGAAAGAAATCCCTAGAGGGAAGCGAGTATGTGAGTCACCACCTGTACCAACAGTATCTGGTAGTAGCATTCGGTTCAGCCATGAGTGAATAATACCGTCTCCAGGTCTCAATGAAACGCCACCTCGGTTCATGATGAAATCTGGTAAGGTATGGTGAGTCTGAACATCCACTGGTTTTGGATACGCTGACGTATGACAGAATGACTGCATAACAAGATCAGCAGAGAAACCTAAACACGCCAAATCTTTTAGTTCATCACGAGTCATTGGGCCTGTTGTATCTTGAGAGCCAACCGTGGTCATTTTTGGTTCGCAATACGTACCTGGACGAATTCCGTCGACACCACACGCTTTACCTACCATTTTCTGAGCCAAAGTAAATCCTTTCCCACTGTCAGCTACAGGAGAAGGAAGAACAAACACGTCAGAGGTTTCTAAACCAAGCGATTGACGCGCTTTATCAGTTAATCCACGCCCGATGATGAGAGGGATACGACCACCAGCACGAACCTCATCAAGAATAACTGTCGTTTTTAGCTTAAATTCAGCAAGAACGTCACCTGTCTCATGATTACAAATTTTACCTTCATAAGGGTAGATATCGATGACATCACCCATATTGAGTTTCGATACATCGACTTCAACAGGCAGTGCGCCAGCATCTTCCATCGTGTTAAAAAAGATTGGAGCAATTTTACCGCCAAGCACAAAACCACCGGCTTTCTTGTTTGGAACATACGGGATATCTTCACCCATAAACCAAAGTACCGAGTTGGTCGCAGACTTACGAGAAGAACCAGTACCAACAACATCACCAACATAAGCGAGAGGAAAACCTTTTTCAGACAGTGCTTCGATCTGCTTAATTGGTCCAATTGTTCCTGGCTCATCAGGAGTGATACCTTCTCTTTCATTTTTCAGCATCGCGAGGGCGTGTACTGGAATATCAGGACGAGACCAAGCATCTGGCGCTGGAGATAAGTCATCAGTGTTTGTTTCACCGCTAACTTTAAATACAGTCACTGTGATTTTATCTTCCAGTTTAGGCTTGGACAAGAACCACTCAGCATCAGCCCATGACTTGAGTATCTTTTGAGCGTGCGCATTACCCGCTTTCGCCTTTTCTTCCACATCATAAAAAGCGTCAAACATCAGAAGCGTATGGGATAAAGCTTCGGCTGCGGTTGGTGCGAGCGCATCATTATCAAGACATGAAATAAGTGGTTCAATGTTGTAACCACCTTGCATAGTACCTAGTAACTTAACTGCCTTAACTGAATCGACAAGTGGTGAGCTCACTTCACCTTTTGTAATAGCGGCTAGAAAGCCAGCTTTCACATAGGCAGCTTCATCCACACCCGGTGGTATACGATTTTCAAGAAGATCAAGAATAAACTCTTCTTCTCCAGCAGGGGGATTCTTCAGTAATTCGATAAGGCCAGAGACTTGTTCAGCGTCTAGGGGTTTAGGAACAACTCCTTCAGCAGCACGTTCTTCGACGTGTTTACGGTAGGCTTCAAGCACGACTTTTTCCTCTCATTGCGGTTCGACCCATTCGTTTTTATTTTGGGGGAACATCCTTGGAAACTTGACTCATCAACAAAAAGAAGCGTGTGATAGCCCCCTTTAATAATGGTCAAACTATGTGAAAAGAATAGCAAACTTATGTTGAAATGAAAATGAGTTCACTTTGACCAACACTGCAACTTACGACTAAAGTTCTAGTGTTTCTTTCCTTTTTTACGTTGTATTTAGGAACCAATAAATACAATAAATGGAGGAATATCCTCCATTTATTCATTCTTGATTACCAGCTAAATAATCTTTTAATCCAATTCAGCGGTTTCTGTTGTTCTTTACACTGTTTAGCCCAACTACCATCTTTATCCCAAACAGGCAAAGTAAAGTCATCGTCCGAACACTCTAACGATAGTGTTCCCGAGCTTTCTTTATCAAAGCCAACTGTCTTAATTTCAGCAGGCCAAGGTAGCGATAACTGTTCTGGTGTCCTTCTCGATAAATAATCAGCATAAACTCGTAACGCTCCTGAGGCACCAGTCAGTCCCGTTGATTTATCATCATCACGCCCAACCCATGTGGTTGTGACCTCTCTTCCATCAACACCCACAAACCAGCTATCACGCGTATCATTACTGGTTCCAGTTTTACCCGCTAGCGCAGCCCAACCAAAACGACTATTTAGATATCGACCCGTTCCTTCCATAACGCCTCGTTTCATCGCATAGGTTGTTAACCAAGCAGCTTGTTCCTGCACTGCCTGAGATCCTTTAGGAACCGATTGGTACAGAACATTGCCGTCCAAATCGATAACCGAGCGAAGCGCAGATAACGGCACTTTTCGTCCAGAGTTAGTGATCGTCTGGAACATCTGAGCGACCTGAATTGGCGCTAATGAAAATGCCCCCAGAAACATCGATGGTACCGGACGTAATTCACTAGGATCGATACCCAATTTAACAAAAGTCTTGCTTACTTGATTAATACCAAGCGACATACCCAATTTAACGGTAGGCACATTGATGGATTTGGCTAAACCCAGATACAAAGGTACATCACCACGGAACTGACGATCAAAATTCTGTGGCTCCCAAATATTCCCTTTATCCGATTTCAGTTTAATTGGCGTATCTTTCAATGTTGTCGCCAGATTATAAGTATCAGGATGAGATAGGGCGGTTAGATAAACGGCAGGCTTTGCCAGAGATCCAATCTGTCGCTTCGCGTTCAATACACGGTTAAAACCATCAAAGCGAGCATTTTTCCCTCCCACCATGGCACGGATTTCCCCAGTGCTTCTATCCACCGCTATAGAAGCAGCCTGTAAATGAGAGTTACCGAACTTAGGTAAGGTTTTTGATACAGCCGTTTCCAATTCTTCCTGAGAAACAGGATCAAGAGTTGAAAAGACTTTCAGACCAACATCAGATTTAAATTTGTCGCCAACTTTATCCTGAAGTTCATTCGCTAATTGTTGAAAATAAGCAGGCTGACGACGAGCTATATGGGGGTTTTTCTGCACATCAAGAGGCCGTTGAACCGCCTGAGCATATTGACTCGCGGTGAGAATATCCTGCTGCAGCATAAGTTTAAGAACCAAATCACGTCGAACTTTCGCTCTTTCTGGATATCGCGCAGGATTATAGTACGATGGACCTTTTACCATTCCCACAAGCAGAGCAAGCTGATCAATGCGCAGTTCCTGGATCGGCTGACCGAAATAAAGACGAGAAGCCAATCCAAAACCATGGACAGCCTCAGCGCCATTTTGCCCCAGATACACTTCGTTTAAATAAGCTTCTAATATACGGTCTTTACTGTATTTATAATCAATAATAACGGCCATGTACGCTTCTTGAAGCTTACGCCATATCGTTCTCTTGTTGGATAAGAAAATATTCTTGGCCAACTGCTGTGTCAGCGTACTTCCGCCCTGAACCGTTCTACCCGCTTTGAGGTTTACGACCATTGCACGGGCAATTGCGAGTGGAGAAACACCATCATGGTGATAAAAATTACGATCTTCTGTTACCAATAAGGCATCAATCATCACTTCAGGAAATTGTTCTCTACGCAGGAATAAACGCTGCTCTGAACTATTTTTCTCCAGCATGCCCAACATTTTAGGTTCAAGACGAACAAAACCTAAATCAGCATTTTGATCTAACGACTTAATTCTGCTCAGTTCATTGCCATTAAAGTACAACATGATATGCCTTGCTGGCTCTGGACCATCAGCAAATTCAAAAGGACGACGAATGATCTCAAGTTTTGATGACGAAGCGGAATATTCTCCCTCGTACTGAGGTTGAGCAACCTTGCGGTAATTCAGAACATCAAGCTCTTTTCGTACGTCATTTATCGAAATGTTGTCCCCGGGCGAAAGATCCAAAATACGAGCATATACCACGGTGGGCAATTGAAATAACTGCCCTTCAAATCGTTGTTTTACTTCGTTATTAAGATAAAAACCGTACGCAATAACGAGTGTAAAAACGGTAATACCCACTTTCCAACCAATCTGCCACAGACGTTTCCAGATACTTTTACCCGATTGGTTTTGCTGTTTGTTTGGTGCCTTTTTCTTCGCAGGCGGCTTTTGCGGTGATTTTTTATTTGTCATGAACTCAATTGTCGCTTGGTTTTTGTTGTTGCAACGTGATTTTCCGGATCATCCGGCCAAGGATGTTTGGGATACCTTCCCTTCATCTCTTTCTGAACCTCTTTATACGAACCTTGCCAGAAAGCCTGTAAATCTTGTGTTATCTGAATCGGTCTCATTGCTGGTGATAATAACTCTAACACCAGCTTTTTTGTTCCTTTAGCGATACTTGGTGATTCAGTCATACCAAATACTTCTTGCAAACGTAATGAGAGCATCGGCTCAGAATTGCTGTCATATATAATATTCTTACTGCGCCCGGAAGGAAGTTGATACTCAGTAGGTAACTCTTGGTTTAGAATTTGATTTTTCTCCCAACCAACATACGCCTTTAAAGCATTGAACAAAGATAAACTCTGCAATGCTTTCACTGAGGTAACTCCATTCATGAATGGCTCCAGCCAATCAGATAGGGTCTTAAGTAACGAATCTTCGTCTAAATCTGGCCAGTGATAGTCTGGTAGCCATTTTTGAGCGCATTTCACACGCTCAATATAAGAGCGTTCTTCGTCGCGCCAGTGTAAAGTACTTAACCCTTTACGACGAACATAGTTGAGCAAAGCTTCTGTCATTTTTTGTTTATCGGGTTGAGCTAGAGGTCGTTTTTCTATTATCAACTCACCAATCAATACACGCTCTTCTGCAACCAGCTTTCCTTGCTTATCATCCCAATCAACCCACTCAATGCTGGTAAATACGTCAGGCCATTGTTGTCTTAAAGAATGAATGTCGATATTTGCTGCTAACTCAATCTGACTACTCATAGACTGATGACGCATCAACGAAGGAATAACAATAAACTCATTAAAATGGTCACCAGAGAAAATTTGTGCTCCATGGCCATTAGCCATGAGATAGTGTTCAGTGCCAGATCGAGATCGAGCAATACGGTCCGGAAATGCGATGCAGAGTAAACTAATCACTTTATCGTCGTCGACTAAAGCCATATCAAACTGCTCACCAAGCTGCTTGGCAAAGTGTTTTGCTCTCATCAACAAATGACTCGAATTTCGATGTTTTCGCGTTTTCCAATGATGTAAACTTGCCAGCAAATCGCTTTGCCCTCTTTCTGGTTCCTCGACTAAACAAACCGCAGCACAAGCACTATTTTTCCAGTGTCTGTCCTTATTAATCGTTTTGGCCAGTAAGGTTGCTAAACGAGGTTCTGTACCAAGTTTGTAGACTTGTGTCCCCAAAGCACTCATTCTTCGCTGCGTATCTACAATACCAAGTGACTTAAGTAAATCATAACCTTGAGAAATCGCTGCGACTGGTGGTGGATCTAACCACGCCAGTTCATTGCTATCTGCAACACCCCACTGGGTAAGCTCAAGTACTAGATAACTAAGGTCACTCCTTAGAATTTCAGCAACAGGATAAGCGGCTTGCTGTTTAAACTGGCTCTCACTGAACAGCCTAATACAAATCCCCGGTTCAAGACGCCCAGCCCTTCCCGCTCTTTGTTCTGCAGAAGATTGAGCAATTCTCTGTTGTTCAAGCTTGGTTATGCCAGTTTTTAAATCAAACTGAGGCACTTTTTCTAAACCACTATCAATGACAACTCGAACTCCCTCAATCGTGAGAGATGTTTCCGCTATGTTAGTTGTCAGAACGACCTTTCGTCTGCCTGATGTAACAGGTTCAATGGCTTGCTGCTGTTGTTCTAGACTAAGTTGTCCATGAAGGGGATAAATATCGGCTGAAAGTTCAAACTCATCCAAAAGAGAATGAATTTGCTTGATTAGACCAATTCCAGGCAAGAAAACCAACACAGAACCAACCTGCTCCAGCAATATGTTTTGTATGAGTTTTACAACTGTATGCGGAAGATTATCATTAGACCTCATAGGGTGATATCGACACTCAACAGGAAAGCCACGCCCTACAGATTCAACATACGCAGCACTTGGCAGCAGTGTACGTAATTGTGACTCATCCAAAGTCGCTGACATCACCACAATATGTAAATCCTCCCGAAGAGAACCTTGTACTTCGAGAGCAAATGCCAATCCGGTATCAGCATGAATAGTTCTTTCATGAAACTCATCAAATATGATCATGCCAATTCCAGTCAACTCTGGGTCAGACTGAATCATTCGAGTCAAAATGCCTTCTGTGACTATCTCTAGGCGAGTACGGTTACTGACTCTCACTTCACCTTTAATCCGATACCCCACTGTTTCACCGACACTTTCGCCCAACTGTTTTGCGATAAAGCTGGCAATATTTTTTGCGGCCAGTCGTCTTGGTTCAAGCAACACAATTCGACCGTGGTCAAAACCATGCTTAAGCAAACTCAGCGGAAAATGAGTTGACTTACCAGCACCAGGCGCCGCCTTTAATATAATTTGAGAGGCACCGTCATCGATGAATTTCAATAACTCAGGTAAAACGGAAACAATGGGTAATTGTGACAAAAGTGCATCCTTGTGCTTAAATGTGACGAACAGTTTACTAAAAAACAGTCTAAAAATGCAGTTTGTCCCACCATTACAACCCGCGACATTAATTAAAAGATACAAACGCTTTCTAGCCGACGTTATCCTGGCGAATGGAGAACAGTGCACTATTCACTGTGCAAATACAGGGGCAATGACCGGATGTGCAATTCCCGATGCAAAAATATGGTACTCGGTGTCCGATAATCCAAAACGAAAATACCCGTATAGCTGGGAATTAATAGAAACCCCACAACAACACAGAATCTGCATTAATACTTCGCGTGCCAATCAATTATCTGTCGAAGCCATATCAAATGATGTTATCGCTGAATTACAGGGATATGAACAAATAAAAACTGAAGTGAAATATGGACAAGAGAACAGTCGCATTGATATCTTACTGAGCTCTTCTTCAAAGCCGCCCTGCTATGTAGAAGTCAAAAGTGTGACATTGCTAGATGAAACAGGCGGAGAAACTCTGGAAAAAGGAAATAAACTTAAGGGACAAGGTTATTTTCCGGATGCGGTAACAGCTCGGGGACAAAAACATCTTCGAGAACTGATGCAAGAAGTAAGAAATGGAAGTCGAGCAGTACTTTTATTCACTGTATTACACTCAGGGATTGAAAAAGTGTCTCCCGCACTCCATATAGACGCGAAGTATTCACAATTATTGAAAGAAGCTCAGGAATCTGGCGTGGAAGTACTGTGTTACAAGGCAGATATCACCTCCACAGAGATGAAATTGGTCTCAGCCATAGAATGGATCCCCTGATTAACAAAAAATTGATACTGACAACAAATTAGTATCTTTTTTGTTAATGAGTGTTTGCCACACTCTCTTCTTTTTGCTATAGATACCCGCCTTAAATTACTGCTCTTGCAGTTGACTAGGTGTTAGTAGGAGATGCTGTATGCCAGAATCAGAATCCAAAAAGAAAGCGCTAGGCATCCTAGCCATCGCAGGTGTTGAGCCATACCAGGAAAAGCCGGGTGAAGAATACATGTCACCAGAGCAAATGGCTCACTTCACTAAAATTTTAGAAGCTTGGCGTAATCAGCTCAGGGAAGAAGTAAACCGCACTGTGCACCATATGCAAGACGAAGCTGCAAACTTTCCAGATCCAGTTGACAGAGCGTCGCAGGAAGAGGAATTTAGCTTAGAATTACGTAACCGTGACAGAGAACGCCGTCTAATCAAAAAAATTGAGAAGACTCTGAACAAGATCGAAGAAGATGAATTTGGCTTCTGCGAATCTTGTGGTGTTGAAATCGGTATTCGCCGTTTAGAAGCTCGCCCAACAGCTGATTTATGTATCGACTGTAAGACACTTGCTGAAATTAAAGAAAAGCAAATGCAGGGTTAATAAATCCTAAAATGATAAAAGGGAGCTCTGGCTCCCTTTTTATTTTCAGTAAATTCGGATGCAATCATGACTTACGTAGGCCGTTTTGCGCCATCACCTTCAGGCCCTCTTCATTTTGGCTCTCTTGTCGCAGCTCTAGGAAGTTATTTTCAAGCCAAAGCGAATCAAGGAGTCTGGCTCGTTCGTATTGAAGATATTGACCCACCTCGCGAGATTTCAGGTGCAGCATCTCTTATATTAAAAATGTTGGAATCTTACGGGCTACATTGGGACAGAAGTGTACTTTACCAAAGTCAACGGACAGAAGCTTATGAAGAACAAATTAATGATTGGCTTCAATCTGGTGACGCCTACTTCTGCGATTGCACCCGTAAAGAAATCAAATTAGCCGGAGGATTTTATCCGGGAACCTGTCGAGGAAAGAGTTTAGCTGATAACGGACAAAGATCCATTCGCCTCAAGATGAGTCATCCTGTTCACTCTTTTGTCGATGAAATTCATGGGAATTTTACTATTTCACCTCAGCTTGCTGAAGAAGATTTCATCATAAAAAGACGCGACGCTCTCTTTGCGTATAACCTCGCAGTTGTCTTAGACGATATTTATCAGGGTGTGACCGAAATTGTTCGTGGCGCAGATTTAATTGAACCAACGGGCCGACAAATTTCTCTTTATCACCTGCTAAATCATAATCCAGTCAGTTATATACATTTACCACTTGCCTTAGATAGCAATGGGAATAAATTATCCAAACAAAATCATGCACAAGCCATTGATATTGAGAACCCTAAACCACTATTAATGGAAGCAATGTTGTTCCTTGGTTTTAATTTACCCGACGATTTTTCAGGTGCAAAAGTGGAAGAAATGATCCGTTGGGGAGAAAAAAATTGGCAACTTTCTCAGATCCCGAGAGAACTGAAAGTCACTCCGCGATTCTCAAACGCTTCTGTCTAAGCTATTATTAGCCGCAATTGGCCCACATGAAGACAAACTGTCCATTGAAAACAAGATAGCTATAAATCTATTCTTGTCTGATGCCCATGAATAAAAATGAACAGATAACGCACACACAGCGCGTATATCCCGAGTTATCATTGAACGTGATTACTCGTCAGGAACACAACATTTCACGTAAACAGATTAGCGAGAACGCTCTGAAAGTACTTTACCGTCTTCATGGAGCGGGCTACGACGCTTTTCTGGTCGGTGGCGGAGTGAGAGATCTTTTACTGGGTGAAACCCCAAAAGACTTCGACGTCGCAACCAATGCAACTCCGGAAGAGATTCGAAAATTATTTCGTAACTGTCGTTTGATTGGTAGACGCTTTAGGCTTGCTCACGTAATGTTTGGTCGTGATATCATCGAAGTTGCTACATTTCGAGGTCACCATCAAGAGCAAAATACGCCCGTTGCATCTCAGGCTGAATCCGGAATCATCCTCAGAGATAACGTCTATGGTACGATAGACGAGGATGCCGAGCGCCGTGATTTCACCATCAATGCGATGTACTACAACATCAGCAATTACAGTATCCACGATTATGCCCGTGGTATTGAAGATCTCGAAGATCGCTTAATCCGTTTTATCGGTGATCCTGAAACTCGTTATAAAGAAGATCCCGTTAGAATGTTAAGAGCGGTACGTTTTGCTGTAAAGTTAGACTTTGATATTGAAGAGGATACAGCGGAACCGATTGAACGACTGGCTCCACTATTACGTGATATTCCAGCAGCAAGGCTGTATGAAGAGTCTCTAAAAATGCTTCAATCAGGACATGGCTTAGAAACCTATCACCTGATGCGACAATATGGACTTTTCCAGCAACTTTTTCCTGTTATTGCGGATCACTTTACACCCAACTACTCCTCACCGACTGAAAAAATGCTGGATATGGCGTTTGATTCAACCGATCTTCGAATTGAAGAAGGAAAACGTGTCAATCCAGCCTTTATGTTTGCGGCTATTCTCTGGTACCCAATGCTCCACCTAGCGGAGACACTGATGGAAGAGAAAAACTTCAGCTATTACGACAGTGTGATGGAAGCAGGCAATATTATTTTGGATCGCGTGGTAAAAACCATCGCTATCCCGCGTCGTCACACCGCAACGGTCAGAGATATTTGGCAACTTCAGCTTCGTTTCCCGCGTCGAAATGGTAAACGAGCTTTCCGCTTATTGGACATCAATAAGTTCCGTGCTGGGTTTGACTTCCTGGAAATGAGAGGGCTTATTGAGGAAGGTGAAACTCAAGAGCTGGCTCAATGGTGGAACACATTCCAGTCAGCAGGAAGAACCATGCGTCAGGCAATGGTCAACGATTTGGGGAATACAGCACCACAGCCGAAAAAGCGTCGTCGCAGAAAGCCAGCGGCAAAAAAAACGCATCCTGAGCAAGAGCAAGTAGAATGAACACCGTTTTTATAGGGGTCGGTAGCAATCTATCCGACCCGGTTAGTCAGGCAAAAGCAGCCATCGATGCTCTTAAGACACTGCCCGATTCGCATTTTATTGCAACATCTCAGCTGTACAGCAGTGTGCCTATGGGCCCCCAGGATCAACCAGATTATATAAACGCAGTTGTAAAGATAGAAACATCACTATCACCGCTAGCGCTACTTGAGCATACGCAGAGAATTGAACTCGAACATGGACGCGTGCGCAAAGAAGAACGCTGGGGGCCGCGAACTCTCGATCTGGATATTCTGACATTCGGTAATCAGACTATCGATACAGAACGTCTCGTTATTCCACATTATGGAATGAAATTAAGGGAGTTCGTACTCTATCCCCTCGCAGAAATAGAACCTAATTTTATATTTCCTGATGGAACAACGCTTACATCATTATTACAACAAGTCGATAAAAATGGACTCGACGTTTGGCATTAAGCCCCTTTGCCTTTGTAAGGAATGAGAATGAAAAAAATCACGATAAATGACCTGATGAAATGGAAACAGAATGGTCAAAAGTTTCCAACTTCCACAGCTTATGATGCGAGTTTTGCTCAAATCTTCGAATCGCAGGACATGCCCGTACTCCTTGTCGGCGACTCTTTAGGTATGGTTTTACAGGGGCACAGCGATACTCTGCCCGTCACTCTGGAAGATATTGCCTACCACACACGCTGTGTACGCGCAGGAAGCCCAAATAGCTTGCTAATGGCTGATATGCCATTTATGACATTAATCACCCCAGAGAAGGCCTGTGAGAACGCTGCGGTTCTAATGCGATCCGGAGCGAACATGGTCAAAATAGAAGGTGGTCGCTGGCTGGTCGAAACCATTCGTATGTTAACTGATAGAGCGGT
The DNA here is from genome assembly GCF_003856525.1 of Vibrio viridaestus. GTDB lineage: Bacteria > Pseudomonadota > Gammaproteobacteria > Enterobacterales > Vibrionaceae > Vibrio > Vibrio viridaestus. The sequence continues at coordinate 106,490 of NZ_RJVQ01000002.1, read as the reverse complement.
ACCCGTATGTGCTCATATGGGTTTGACTCCTCAATCAGTCAATATTTTTGGTGGCTACAAAATTCAGGGCAAAGATGAAGAGCAGGCTGAAACAATGCTTAACGACGCATTAGCACTTCAGGAGGCCGGCGCTCAGGTTTTGGTTTTAGAGTGTGTACCAGCAAATTTAGCTAAACGTATTACTCAGGCACTGGATATACCTGTTATCGGTATCGGTGCGGGAAAAGATACCGATGGTCAAATTCTGGTTATGCACGATATGTTAGGCATTTCAGCTAACTACATGCCTAAGTTTTCTAAAAACTTTCTCGCCGAGACTGGTGATATTAAGGGAGCCGTTGCGAAATATATGGATGATGTAAGAAATGGCCTGTTCCCAGATGAGAAGCATATTATTGCTTAAAGGAGTAACTCATGCAGACTTTTGCTGATATATCGACTCTCAAAGAGGAGATTTTAAAGTTCAAGCGTGAAGGCAAAACCATTGGCTTTGTTCCTACCATGGGAAATCTTCATGAAGGACACCTGACACTCGTTAAAAATGCTCAGGCACATGCAGACGTGGTCGTCGTCAGTATTTTTGTTAATCCAATGCAATTCGACAAAGCCGATGACCTAGCCAATTATCCCCGTACGTTAGAAGATGACTTAGCCAAACTCAATGAGCGTGGAGTTGATTTGGTTTTTACTCCAACACCAGATGTTATGTATCCCAAAGGGATGGAACAACAGACATTTGTTGAAGTACCCGGTATCTCTTCAATGTTAGAAGGGGCTTCGAGACCAGGGCATTTTCGAGGTGTATCAACTGTCGTAACAAAGTTATTTAATATTGTCCGCCCCGATGTCGCCTGCTTTGGTGAAAAAGACTATCAGCAACTCGCGCTCATTCGTCAAATGGTCGATGATATGGAAATGGGCATTACGATCATCGGTGTCCCGACAATACGAGAGCTAGATGGCTTAGCTATGAGTTCACGTAATAACTTACTTACATTAGATGAACGCCAAAGAGCTCCCGTACTTGCTAGAACAATGCGTTGGATCAGCAGTGCAATTCGTGGTGGACGTAATGACTTTGACTCAATTATCGAAGATGCAAGTGATCAACTTCGGGCAGCCGATCTACACCCTGATCAAATTGAAATTCGCGATGCGATTACGCTTCAACCGGCGACAGCAGAAACGAAGCAAATTGTCATTCTAATGGCCGCGTTTTTAGGCAAGGTTCGGTTGATCGATAATCAGGTCGTTGATGTGAACATTGATAAGGACAGTAGTCCTACGAGTGAAACACAAGAAAATTAATTCAATAAAAAGCCCCTTTCATCAAAGGGGCTTTTTTATGCGTGATTAACTTCTTAACCCAACACCTTTTTTAACCAGATACAGTGCTAATGAGTACAGCAATACAACAAACAGAATCAATACTGAAAATGATACTGTTATATTCACATCAGACACGCCCAAAAAACCATATCGAAAAGCGTTGACCATATACACGATTGGATTGATTTTTGAAACGCCCTGCCAAAACTCAGGTAAGAGTGTTAACGAATAAAATACGCCACCCAAATACGTTAGCGGTGTCAACACAAACGTCGGAACAATAGATATATCATCAAAGGTTTTGGCATAGACAGCGTTAATCAATCCACCGAGAGAGAAGACAACAGAAGTCAAAAATACCGTAGACACAATCACAAACCAGTGTTGTATTTGTAGCGGAACAAAGAATAACGATACTGCAGTAACCATCGCTCCTACGCACAAGCCTCGGGCAACCCCACCCATAACATAGCCACCAATAATGACGTAATTAGGTACTGGAGCAACAAGTAACTCTTCAATATTCTTCTGCATTTTCGCACTGAAAAACGATGATGCTACATTAGAATACGAGTTAGTAATGACGGACATCATGATCAGCCCCGGGACGATATATTCCATATAACTAAAACCGTGCATCTGGCCAATTCTCGACCCGATAAGGTTGCCGAAAATAATGAAATACAGGGTCATAGTGATGGCTGGTGGAACCAGTGTCTGTACCCAAATACGCCCAAAGCGAGTGACCTCTTTGCGCAGAAGACTCGTAAAGGCGGTCCAATATAAACTGTACATACTACTCCTCACTTTCCACCACGCACGATACTGACAAATAATTCTTCAAGACGATTGGCCTTATTTCTCATTGAGAGGACCTTAATTCCGTGTTCAGATAACTGGGAAAATACATGGTTTAAACCATGATTTTTGTCGACCTCAATTTCTATTGAGCCATCATTATTTTGTTGTCTTGAAACGCCATCCAAGACAGGAATCGAATCAGCGTCACTGATATCAAGAATAAATGTTTCAACCTTTAGCTTCGACAAAAGCGCTTTCATGGTCGTATTCTCTATCAGCTCACCTCGATTAATGATGCCGATGTTGCGACAGAGCATTTCTGCTTCTTCAAGATAGTGAGTCGTGAGAATAATAGTGACTCCCTCTTTATTGATTTCTTTGAGGAACTCCCACATTGAGCGTCTAAGCTCAATATCAACCCCAGCTGTGGGTTCATCTAATATAAGTAGTTTGGGTTCATGCATTAAAGCACGAACTATCATCAGGCGTCGTTTCATGCCACCAGAGAGGTTTCGAGCCCGCTCTTTACGCTTATCCCATAAATCCAATTTAGTTAGATATTTCTGTGCTCTCTCTTTGGCAACTTGTCTAGAGACACCATAATATCCTGCCTGCTGAGTAACAATCTGCTCTACAGTTTCAAATTGGTTAAAGTTAAACTCCTGTGGTACCAAGCCGAGATTCTGCTTTGCTTCTTCTAGATGAGTATCAATATCGTAGCCAAATACAGAAACACCGCCGGATGTTTTGTTCACCAACGATGCAATAATACCTATCGTAGTTGATTTTCCCGCTCCATTTGGTCCTAATAAAGCAAAAAAGTCTCCCTGTTTAACACTCAGGTTGACACCTTTTAATGCTTCAAAGCCACCGGAGTATGTTTTTCTTAAATCGGTTATTTCCAGTGCATTCATTTATAATTTCTCTTTTTTAAATCTTATCTTTCATATATGGCTAAAATCGTCATTTTCAACCGAATAAAACCTTGTGAATTGTGATGTTACCGATTACTCTTCCTAAATGGGCATAATATTTTTTAGTTTAATAAAAGCAATAAAATCAACAATAAAGCTCAAAGCATGCGCCTAAGACGATGCTAATTTATTGCAATAAATATCTTACTTTTCAGCCATGAATATGGACTGTAAAAAAGTTATCGGAAGAATGAGTGTGATCTCATTTTACACAAGAACCTGAAATCAAGTTTGTGTATAGTGATTCAGAACACAGAATTACGATCATAAGACTCTTTGATGACCGTTAGATTGTATCGCGAAATGGATTTACCTTCGCAACCATAGCATTCAAGGGATGCAAGATGCCAGAAATAAAACAATTATTCGAGAATAATTCAAAGTGGTCTCAATCTATAAAAGATGAGCAACCAGAATATTTTACTCAACTTGCTCAGGGGCAGAACCCAGACTTTCTCTGGATTGGCTGCTCTGACAGTCGTGTACCAGCAGAACGCCTAACCGGACTTCACTCTGGTGAATTATTCGTTCACCGAAACGTGGCTAATTTAGTCGTCCATACGGATCTTAACTGCCTCTCTGTTGTACAGTACGCGGTGGATGTTTTAAAGGTAAAACACATTATCGTTTGTGGTCACTATGGCTGTGGCGGCGTGAATGCCTCGATTGAAAACCCACAGTTAGGCTTAATAAACAACTGGCTGTTACACATAAGGGACATTTACTTTAAGCATCGTTCTTACCTAGACGCCATGCAAGGCCAAGATAAAGCCGATAAACTGGCAGAACTCAATGTTGCAGAGCAAGTTTATAATATCGGTAATTCGACCATTCTGCAGGGAGCTTGGGAAAGAAACCAAAAAGTAGAACTGCACGGTGTGGTCTACGGTATTGAAGATGGACGTCTCGAGTACCTCGGCGTGAGATGTAATTCACCTCAAACAGTAGAAGAAAACTACCACATTGCGATGGATAAAATTCTCAACAAAAATCACACATTACTCTGTCGATAATCGCCTTCCCCCTGACTTAAGCAGGGGGAAAATTCAGCCTATTCTTGAGGAATAACTTTACCGATAAAAGGTAAATGACGGTATTTCTGAGCATAATCGATGCCCACACCGACGACAAACTCATCAGGAATTTCAAAACCTTTCCATTTCACATCCACATGCACTTCACGGCGTGATGGCTTATCTAAAAGCGTGCAAATTTCTATTGAATTTGGACCGCGAAGAGAAAGTATTTCTTTTACCTTATTAAGAGTATTACCAGTGTCGATAATGTCTTCAACTAATAAGACGTCTTTGCCTTTAATATCATCATCCAGGTCTTTCAAGATACGAACATCTCTGGAACTTTCCATTGAGTTGCCATAACTGGATGCAGTCATAAAATCAACCTGATGAGTCAATTTAATAGCACGGGCTAAATCAGCCATAAAGACGAATGATCCTCTCAGCAAACCAACTAAGACAAGATCATCACTGTTTTTATAATGTTCTGTTATAGCTTTTCCTAGCACTTCTACTCGTTCCTGAACCTCTTGTTCAGAAATCATGACTTCTACAGTGTGTTTCATACCAAGCTCATAATATTTTGTGATCTCGCAGGAGCTTATCCTGCCATTTCAAACGGTAGCGTATAGTATCATTAGTGATAAAAGAGTTAAATCTTTCTTCATTTATCGAGCATTTGCCAAATAATATTCGAAATTCTTACTGATACATAGCATAATTAAGTCAAATTTTATGAAATGGCTTGCTATTAATTGACCAATTTCATATGCACCATTACACTCATAAATAATAAAACATTAATAAAACAATCATTAGAACAACGTTCTTTTCAACGTATTGGCAAGGAATAATTATGGACGCAAAAATAGAAAAACGCCCTAGAACACGGCTGTCTCCCCAAAAGAGGAAGCTTCAATTAATGGAGATAGCACTTGAAGTTTTCGCAAAACGTGGCATTGGTAGAGGCGGACACGCTGATATTGCTGAGATCGCTCAGGTTTCAGTTGCTACTGTATTCAACTACTTCCCAACTCGAGAAGATTTAGTCGATGACGTACTAACTCACGTCGTACATCAGTTCTCAAACTTTCTGGCAGACAATATTGATATTGATGCTTATATCAAAGACAACCTTTATCATCTCTCTCATGAAATGACCAAACTGGTCTTCGAAGATTGCCATTGGTTGAAAGTCTGGTTTGAGTGGAGTACATCAACCCGAGAAGAAGTTTGGCCACTATTCTTATCAAGCAACCATACTAATCGACTACTGATTAAAAACATGTTTACTCGTGCAATTGAGCGTGGCGATGTGAGTGGACATTTTGAGCCAGACCATCTTGCCACGCTGTTTCTTGGTCTCTTCTATGGCTTATTTGTCCAGGCTAACCGCACGAATGATTCAAAATCTGTCGATGAATTAGTGCACAGCTACTTAGATATGTTGTGTATTTATAATCACAAACGCCTATAGGCCGGCATTAAATAGTTAATAAAAAACCGCTTCAATGAAGCGGTTTTTTTACATCTTAGCAAAGAGACGTTTATTTTTTCTTCGCTTTTGCATTTGGAAGGTCAGTGATCGTACCTTCAAATACTTCTGCAGCAAGACCGACTGACTCATGCAACGTTGGGTGAGCGTGAATCGTCAGAGCGATATCTTCCGCATCACAACCCATCTCGATCGCTAGACCAATTTCGCCTAGTAGTTCACCACCGTTAGTACCAACAATGGCACCACCGATAACACGGTGAGTATCTTTATCAAAGATAAGCTTTGTCATACCGTCAGAACAATCTGACGCAATTGCACGACCAGAAGCTGCCCAAGGGAATGTAGAAACTTCATAGTTAATACCTTCCGCTTTTGCTTCTTTTTCAGTCTTACCAACCCAAGCGACTTCTGGCTCAGTGTAAGCAATTGAAGGAATCACTTTAGGATCGAAGTAATGTTTCTTACCAGCAATAACTTCTGCAGCCACGTGGCCTTCATGCACACCTTTGTGAGCCAACATTGGTTGACCAACGATATCACCAATCGCAAAGATATTAGGTACATTAGTACGCATTTGCTTGTCAACATTGATGAAACCGCGATCATCTACTGTTAGACCGGCTTTTTCAGCATCCAAAAGTTTACCATTTGGCACACGACCAATAGCCACAAGAACAGCATCGTAACGCTCAGGTTCTGCTGGCGCTTTTTTGCCTTCCATTGAAACATAGATACCATCTTCTTTTGCTTCAACAGCCGTTACTTTTGTTTCTAGCATCAGGTTAAATTTATCTTTGATGCGTTTAGTAAACACTTTAACGATGTCTTTATCTGCAGCAGGAATCACTTGATCAAACATTTCTACTACGTCGATCTGTGAACCTAGAGAATGGTATACAGTACCCATTTCAAGGCCAATGATACCGCCACCCATAATCAGCATTTTTCCAGGAACTTCTTTAAGTTCCAGAGCGTCTGTTGAATCCCAAATACGAGGATCTTCATGAGGAATAAATGGCAGTTTGATAGGACGAGAACCCGCAGCAATGATTGCATTGTCGAAGTTCACAACAGTTTTACCTTCATCACCCTCAACTTCAATTGAGTTTGAGCTAGTAAATTTACCAGTACCATTTACAACAGTAACTTTACGCATTTTTGCCATACCAGCTAGACCACCGGTCAGCTGATTAATAACTTTTTCTTTCCACAGACGGATTTTATCAATGTCTGTTGATGGTTCGCCGAACACGATACCGTGTTGCGCTAAGGCTTTTGCTTCTTCGATGACTTTAGCAACGTGAAGTAAAGCTTTAGATGGAATACAACCAACGTTTAGACATACACCACCTAGCGTGTTGTATTTTTCGATTAGAACGGTTTCTAGACCTAAATCTGCGCAACGGAAAGCGGCAGAGTAACCAGCAGGACCCGCACCAAGTACAACAACTTGGGCTTTGATTTCTTTGCTCATTGTGACCTCTTGTAGTCATTATCCCTTACAGGCTGAATGGGAGGGCTTATAGTTTTTTGGAACGACTATTCAAACCATAACAGTTTACAGAGATGTTAATGGTATGAAAAGAAAAACCCCTAAGCCTGTGAGCCGACCAACAATTCAACTGACATTACTTTCAATACGTTAGTTGGTCTTATATCTACTAACAAGGCGGCTAAAGCCGCCTTGTTCTATTTTATAGTACTAGACGACGGATATCGCTTAGACAACCGTTCAAGTACGTGATGAAGCGCGCACCTTCTGCACCGTCAATAACTCGGTGGTCATAAGACAGAGAAAGAGGAAGCTGTAGACGAGGAACGAAATCTTTACCATTCCATACAGGTTTCATCTCTGACTTAGATACACCCAGAATAGCCACTTCTGGCGCATTAACGATAGGTGTGAATGCTGTACCACCCAAGCCACCTAGGCTAGAGATAGTGAAACAACCACCCTGCATATCAGATGCAGTTAACTTACCAGCACGTGCTTTCTTAGATACAGCCATTAGCTCTTCTGATAATTCGTAGATGCCTTTCTTATTCACATCTTTGAATACAGGAACAACAAGACCATTTGGTGTATCAACAGCGATACCAATGTTCACGTACTTCTTAAGAATTAGGTTTTCACCATCTTCAGAAAGAGAAGAGTTGAATGATGGGAACGCTTCTAAGGCTTTTGCCGCTGCTTTCATGATGAACACAAGTGGAGTGATCTTCATGCCAGTATCTTTCTTCGCTTCAATCGCATTCTGTTCTTTACGGAATGCTTCAAGTTCAGTGATATCTGCGTTATCCCATTGAGTCACGTGAGGAATCATTACCCAGTTACGAGCAAGGTTCGCACCCGAAATCTTCTTAATACGAGATAATGGCTTAGTTTCAGTTTCACCAAATTTGCTGAAATCAACTTTTGGCCAAGGAAGAAGACCGAGACCAGCTCCATCACCTTTGCCTGAAGCAGCACCAGACTCAAGACGTTTCAGAGCTTCTTTCACGTAGTTCTGTACATCTTCTTTCTGGATACGGCTCTTACGACCAGTGCCTTTCACTTTTGCTAGGTTAACACCGAACTCACGAGCAAGACGACGTACTACTGGAGACGCGTGTGCGTATTCGTTGTTTTCTTGGAAATCACCAGCTGGAGCACTTGCTGCAGGAGCTGCCTTTGGCGCTTCCGCTTTTGCTGGAGCCGCAGCTGGAGCACTTGCTGCTGGTGCAGCTGCAGGCGCTGAACCGGCAACTTCGAATACCATGATTAGTGAACCAGTCGATACTTTATCACCAGCTGCAATCTTGATTTCTTTCACTTTACCAGCGAATGGTGCAGGTACTTCCATTGAAGCTTTGTCACCTTCAACCGTGATTAGAGATTGCTCTTCTTCGATAGAATCGCCAACCGCTACCATGATTTCAGTAACTTCAACTTCATCACCACCAATATCTGGTACATGAACTTCTTTATCTGCTGCAGCTACTGGCGCTGCTGGCGCGGCTTCCGCTGCTGGAGCAGGCGCTGCCGCACCAGAACCCGCAACTTCAAATACCATGATTAAAGAACCAGTCGATACTTTATCACCGGCAGCAATTTTAATTTCTTTTAGAGTACCCGCGAATGGTGCAGGTACTTCCATTGAAGCTTTGTCACCTTCAACCGTGATTAGAGATTGCTCTTCTTCGATAGAATCGCCAACCGCTACCATGATTTCAGTAACTTCAACTTCGTCACCACCGATATCCGGTACGTGAACTTCTTTTAGCTCTGCCGCAGCCGGTGCAGCTGCAGCTGGCGCTTCTGTAGCAGAAGCTGGTGCCGCAGCACCCGCTTCTTCAGCTTCAAAAATCATAATTAGAGAGCCAGTTGAAACTTTGTCACCTTCAACGACTTTAATCTCTTTAACAACACCAGCGTGAGACGCAGGAACTTCCATTGAAGCCTTATCGCCTTCCACTGTAATTAGAGACTGTTCTTCTTCAACTTTGTCACCAACGCTTACAAGAATCTCAGTAACTTCAACCTCATCCGCACCGATGTCTGGTACATTAATTTCGATTGCCATTGCTCTTTCCTACCTCATTAAGCGTATAGTGGGTTTGTTTTTTGTGTATCGATGTCGAATTTCTTAATTGCTTCTGCTACTACAGATTTTTCGACATCTCCGCGTTTAGCTAGCTCAGTAAGAGCAGCTACAACAACGTAGCCTGCGTTCACTTCAAAGTGACGACGTAGGTTTTCACGACTATCTGAACGACCGAAGCCATCAGTACCAAGTACTTTGTATGACTCAGCAGGGATATACGCACGAACTTGTTCTGCGTAGTTTTTCATGTAGTCTGTCGCTGCGATTGCAGGTTCAGTACCCATAACCTGAGTGATGTACGGTACTTTTTCTTCAGCTTCAGGGTTTAGCATGTTTTCACGCTCGATCGCCTGACCTTCACGAGTTAGCTCGTTGAACGACGTCACTGAGTAAACATCAGACGCAATACCGTACTCTTCGCTTAGAATCGTTGCCGCTTTGCGTACTTCGTTCATGATAGTACCTGAACTCATTAGCTGAACTTTTGCTTTATCACCAGCGTGAGTTTCTAACTTATAGATACCCTTACGAATGCCTTCTTCTGCGCCTTCTGGCATAGCTGGCATATCGTAGTTTTCGTTCATCAGAGTCAAGTAGTAGTAAATATTTTCCTGCTCACCGTACATACGACGGATACCATCCTGAACGATAACTGCAACTTCATAAGCGAATGTTGGATCGTAAGAAATACAGTTAGGAATCGTATTTGCTTGGATGTGAGAATGACCATCTTCGTGTTGAAGACCTTCACCATTCAGTGTTGTACGACCAGCAGTACCACCTAGAAGGAAGCCACGAGCTTGTTGGTCACCAGCCATCCATGCCATATCACCTACACGTTGGAAGCCAAACATTGAGTAGTAGATATAGAATGGGATCATTGGTAGATCGTTTGTGCTGTATGATGTTGCAGCCGCTACCCATGATGACATCGCACCCAGTTCGTTGATACCTTCCTGAAGAACCTGACCCGATGTATCTTCTTTGTAATAAGAAACGACACCGCGGTCTTCTGGAGTGTATGTTTGACCATGTGGGTTATAGATACCGATTTGACGGAACAAACCTTCCATACCAAATGTACGCGCTTCATCAGCAATAATAGGAACAATGTTCTTACCGATGTTTTTGTTCTTAAGAAGTACATTAAGAGTACGAACAAACGCCATTGTTGAAGAGATTTCACGTTTCTGTGCTTCAAGCAGAGGCTTGAATTCTTCAAGTTCAGGAACAATCAGTTCTTCAGTAAAGTTTGGCAGACGCTGAGGAGTGTAACCATGCAACGCTTTACGGCGAGCATGTAGGTATTCGTACTCAGCAGAGCCTTCTTCCAATTGTAGATAAGGCAGAGAGTTAACTGCTTCATCAGAAATTAGGTCCTGAAGGCCAAGACGATCACGTAGATGAACAACGTGAGTCATGTCCATTTTCTTAACCTGGTGAGCAATGTTCTTGCCTTCGGCAGCTTCACCCATGCCGTATCCTTTAACTGTTTTAGCAAGGATTACAGTTGGTTTGCCTTTCGTGTCTTGAGCATTTTTGAATGCAGCATAAAGCTTAGATGTCTCATGACCACCACGCTTAAGGGCAAAAATCTCATCATCAGTCATGTCTGCAACAAGAGCTGCAGTCTCTGGGTATTTACCAAAGAAGTGCTCGCGAACGTATGCGCCATCTTTTGATTTGAACGTTTGGTAATCACCATCGATAGTTTCATTCATTAGCTGAAGAAGCTTACCAGATGTGTCTTTCGCAAGTAGAGTATCCCAGTTGTTACCCCAAATAACTTTAACAACGTTCCAACCAGCACCTTTGAATAGACCTTCAAGTTCTTGAATGATCTTACCGTTACCCATAACAGGTCCATCAAGACGCTGAAGGTTACAGTTGATAACAAAGCATAGGTTGTCTAGTTTTTCACGAGCAGCGAAAGAAATAGCACCACGTGATTCTGGCTCATCCATCTCACCATCGCCAAGGAACGCATATACACGCTGTTCTGACGTATCTTTAAGTCCACGACCGTCCAGATATTTAAGGAAACGAGCTTGATAAATTGACGCGATTGGACCAAGACCCATAGATACTGTTGGGAATTGCCAGAATTCAGGCATCAATTTAGGGTGTGGGTATGACGACAGGCCTTTACCATCAACTTCCTGACGGAAGCTATCAAGTTGCGCTTCAGTCAAGCGACCTTCAACGAATGCACGCGCATAAATCCCTGGTGAGATGTGACCTTGATAGTAAACGAGATCGCCACCGTCTTTTTCGTTAGGAGCACGGAAAAAGTGGTTGAAGCAAGTTTCGTAGAATGCTGCAGAAGACTGGAATGAAGCCATGTGGCCACCCAATTCAAGATCTTTCTTCGATGCACGAAGAACAATCATAATAGCATTCCAACGGATAATAGAACGAATACGGCGTTCTAAAGTCGTGTCACCAGGGTAAGCTGGCTCTTGGTTTGACGGGATCGTGTTGATGTAGTTAGTTGTCGTTCCAGTCGGTAAATCTACACCGTCTAGGCTCGCTTTTTCTAAAACTTGCTCTAGCAAGAACTGAGCGCGTTCTACACCTTCTTCACGTACAACGGATTCCAGAGCTTCTAACCACTCTTGAGTTTCCAGTGCATCTACGTCATGCTTCATGTCAGACATGGCGATCTTTCCTTTTGTTGGTTTGATCTAAACAAACAAGTAACGATTAAAAACTTAATTGTTACTCTGCTGAATACGCCTTAAAGAGCGCTCTCGACGAGTCTCTTCCCGATCCAAATCCAGCAACGTTTCTTCTATGAAAGCTAAATGAGAATGTGACATTTCGCGCGCTTTCTCCGGCTCGCCAGAAACAATCGCATCCACGATGTTAGCTCTATGCTTGCTTACTTTCTCCACCACTTCAGGGCGGCGACGTAACAATTGAAAATTTTGAAGAACATTTTGCTCAAGCAGAGGGGCGAGACTGCGGACAATATGCAGGAGAACCATGTTGTGAGTTGATTCTGCTAGTGTGATCAAAAAGATCATGACTTCAGCAGATTCTGCTTCTACATCATGTGTTTTTTGTTTGTCCCCAATACGCTCTAAACACGCTTGTATACGAGCAAAGTCTTCTTCTGTACCACGCAATGCTGCGAAATAAGCAGAAATACCTTCTAAAGCATGTCTAGCCTCAAGTACATCGAGCTGAGTCTCTGAGTGACTTGACAATAAATTTAGCAGAGGATCGGAAAAGCTGGACCAAATTCGTTCACTTACATACGTACCACCCCCTTGGCGGCGTGTAAGTAATCCTTTGGCTTCCAATCTCTGAATGGCTTCTCTAACGGAAGGGCGAGATACATCAAACTGCTTTGCAAGCTCGCGCTCAGGAAGAAGCTTCTGCCCTGAGGACAAAGTTCCTTCCAGAATCAGCCTTTCTAACTCCTGTTCGATAGCGTCAGAAAGTTTGGGCTGTCTAATCCTTTGATAGGCCATAGATAATGATTCTTCTTGTAATTATTTCTACAGGCAATTGGTAATACCAATTATAAGTTTGGTGCAGAAACTAACATAAGACCAAGACTAGTGTCCAGATAAAAGTTGACCGAAATCATAGAACTAATGAATAACGCACATAATTTTAACATTTCACCCCACACAAACGGGGGTAAATGTTAATAAAACAGCGAAGATAAATGACAAAAGGTTATATATAAAATGGGCTATATATCCAAATGGTAAATAAAATTGATTCCACAAATGCAATCTTATCTACCATTTACTTCGCTTCAAGATGTTCAACCATAAGCTGAAGAGACTGGTTTCCACGAAACTCATTAATATCGAGTCGATACGCGATTCTTACCGTATTGACGGAAGCATCAGGCCAGCGACGCACATCAATATTAAATGCGATAGCATCAACCATCTGATGTGTTGAATGCCCCTTAAATAGTGGCTCAAGCATTAACTTGAGATGCTTTTCTCCCACCAGTTTTTGGTGCAGAACTTTGAATTCACCATCAAATATTGGCTCAGGAAAACCTTGTCCCCAGGGCCCACCCTGACGAATCACTTCCGCAGTGCTCATAGAAAGCTCTTCGGGTTGAAGCTCTCCATCCGATAGAACAACACCGCGCAGAGCTCCTTCATCCAGAGAACGCTCGACGTGCTGATCAAACAAGCGCGAAAACTCCTCGAATCTGTCCTCAGCAATTGAAAGACCAGCAGCCATCGCATGACCACCAAACTTAAGAATGATGCCCGGGCTTTTCGTATCAATAACGTCCAATGCATCACGCATGTGGAACCCTGGAATCGAGCGACACGAGCCTTTTAAAATCCCCTCGCCTGCATCTGCAAACGCAATAACCGGACGATGAAAACTTTCTTTGATTCTCGATGCCAAAATGCCAATAACGCCCTGGTGCCAATCACGTTGAAATAAAACAATTCCGTAAGGTAAAGACTTTCCTTCACCGAACTGCAATCGCTCACAAAACGCCATTGCTTCCTGTTTCATACCCGCTTCGATCTCTTTGCGCGTTTGATTTAATCCATCAAGCTCATTTGCCATACGCCTAGCAGCATGAATATTGTCACTAAGAAGCAGCTCTACCCCAAACGACATATCATCCAGTCGTCCAGCTGCATTGATTCTAGGTCCCAATGCAAAACCAAAGTCAGCTGCAATCAACTTTTTTGCGTCTCGCTTTGCCACTTCAATCAGTGCCTGAATCCCAGGTCTAGCATAGCCAGAACGGATTCTCTGTAATCCCTGATGAACTAAAATTCGATTATTTTTATCTAATGGCACAACATCAGCTACCGTACCAAGCGCTACTAAATCGACTAATTCCATTAGTTTTGGTTCTGCCATGCCTTGCTGCTTGAACCACCCATTTTTTCTCATATACACGCACAACGCCATCATGAGGTAAAATGCGACACCAACACCAGCTAACGATTTGGACGGGAAATGGCACCCATCCAAATTAGGATTCACCATCGCATCGGCGTCAGGTAGTATATCTCCTGGTAAATGATGATCAGTCACAATAACAGTGATGCCATTTTGTTTGGCATAACGAACGCCTTCGATAGAAGATACGCCATTATCTACGGTCATAATGACTTCTGCCTGCATCGTAATCGCTTGATCAACCACTTCTGGACTTAAGCCGTATCCGTCTTCAAATCGATTTGGCACCAGGTAATCAACATTATGACTACCCAACATTCTCAAAGCTAAAACAGAGAGCGCAGAGCTTGTCGCACCATCAGCATCAAAATCCCCAACGACGATAATCCGCTTCTGCTTTTGCACTGATTCAAACAGTAACTCTACCGCCAACTCAATGCCATTAAGCTCCTGATAAGAATGCAGAGAGCGAACTCCCCTATCAAGTTGCTCAACTTGAGTGATACCTCTGTGCGAGTATATTCGGCGCAGAATTTCAGGAATATCTGTAGGTAGCGATGACATATCGCTTTCGGGTCTTCGGGTGATTTCTATCATATAGTTTCGGCCCCCGATTAAAAGGACCGCTCATGGTACGACTGATATGGTTTAAAGAATTTAAATATAATTACATGTCTTGTAGACGTTTCAGAAGCTGCTCTGGTGGAAGGTATCCACCAATCATCATACCATTAGGTAAGAAGATTGCGGGGGTACCAGCAACACCCAGTTCACGTCCTAAATTATGCTGATCTGCCACTTTCTTTTGGCAGCTCGCAAAGTTTGCGTTTTTGGCAGGCAACTTTCGATCACTCTCTACGGTGTTATACGCCGCTTCTTTATCATCGGCGCACCAGATTGTCGCCATTTGGTCTGCAACCTGCCCAGTAGCTCCCTGACGAGGAAATGCGAGGTAACGTACCGTGATACCTAAATCATTATACTGCTGCATCTGGCCGTGAAGTCTTGAACAGTATCCACACGTAATATCCGTAAAAATGGTAACAATGTATTTTTCGTCTTTCGCTTTGTAGACGATCATATCATCAGCAAACTGATTAATTTTATCTGCATTTAGAGGGGCTTGTCGTTTAGCAATGACATCATCATACGTTCCGTCACTATTAAACTGGTACAACGTCCCTGCAATAAAATAGTCCCCCTTGGGAGTAGAGAAAATAACGCCACCACTCGTCTGTACTTCCAACAAACCATCAATATCTGAAGGCTTAATTTCATTCACTGTTACACCCAGTTTTTGAAATTTTTTAGTGAGTTCTTGTTTATTAAAATCAGCCGCTTGTGACGCAAAACTGACAGCAAAAATAGACAACGTAATCGTAAGTATCTGGCGTAATAAACGCATGTATTCACCTTTAGGCTCTTGGATGATGATCATGGTGGATCTGTTTTAATCGTTCTGTTGCTACATGAGTATAAATTTGAGTTGTCGATAAGTCACTATGACCTAATAACATCTGTACGACCCTCAGATCAGCTCCATGGTTCAACAAATGCGTTGCAAAAGCATGCCTTAATACATGAGGAGAAAGCAACTCTACATCAATTCCAGCGATCACAGCATAATGCTTGATTCGATGCCAAAATGTTTGTCTGGTCATCACTCGAGCACGTTTACTCGGGAACACAACATCAGATGTTTGCTCCCCCAGTAGCGTTGGCCGGCCCTGTTTCAAAAAGCGCTCGATCCATTCAATCGCATTTTCACCCATAGGAACTAAACGCTCTTTACCCCCTTTGCCCACAACCCTAACTAATCCCTGACGTAAACTCATATTTTCCATAGTTAACGTCACAAGTTCAGAGACACGCAAACCCGTCGCGTAAAGCAACTCCAACATGGCTTTATCTCTTAGCTCAATCGGATCGGAAATATTAGGCGACTTTAATAAATCATCAACCTGCTCTTCGGTTAAGTCTTTAGGTAATCGTTTCGGTAGCTTTGGCGTTATAAGAAGAGCGCTGGGATCATCCGCCCTCACTTTCTGACGGTGTAAGTATTGAAATAGTCGCCGAATCGCAGATAGCATTCTCGCACGGCTAGTTTGCTTGTAGTCTTTATCCATTAGCCAAGCTTGGTAGTCCTGCAGCCCAGAGAGACTGATAAACGAGAGACGATAATTCTTCGCTTCCATCCACTCTAAAAGTTTGTATAAGTCGTTTCGATACGAGTCCATTGTATTCTGCGATAACCCTCTTTCTAACCATAGGTTATCTAAAAACTCGTCCACTATATCTTGTTCTGTAAATACTTTATCCGACACACTTTTTCTCGAATCAACACAGTGATACCTAAGTTAATACCAATCAGAACGCATTGTGAAGAGAAATACTGATTTTATTTACAGTATTTCTCGTTTCCTTGTGAGTCGATTCCTATCAGGGTAGAATTCGCTCAACACAAGAACAGATGCAAATCAGTATGAAAATTGGTCTTTTTTACGGTTCAACAACCTGCTATACCGAGATGGCAGCGGAAAAAATTCGCGGCATTATTGGTGAAGACATTGTCGATATCTACAATGTCAAAGAAACATCGCTCGACCTAATGGAAGAATACGACCTCCTTATTCTTGGGATTTCGACCTGGGACTTTGGTGAAATTCAGGAGGACTGGGCCGCTATCTGGGATAAGGTATCCAAACCCAATCTTACCGGTAAAACCGTCGCTTTATTCGGCCTTGGTGATCAGGAAGGATACGGAGAATGGTACCTTGATGCCATGGGCCTGCTTCATGATGAGCTAAAACCGACAGGCGTCAATTTCATCGGCTACTGGTCGGTTGAAGGTTATGACTTTGAAGCATCAAAAGCTCTGACAGAGAATGGGACACAGTTTGTAGGTCTGGCACTGGATGAAGACTCACAATACGAACTGAGTGATGAGCGCATCGAGAGCTGGGTAGAACAAATTTTGGTTGAGTATCACGACTCTCTATAAGTTATCTAGGTCGATGATTTAAGCATCGACCTATACTTTGCCCAGTCAAACGTTAATCCCGGATCACTTTTACGCAAAGGTGCAATATATTGATGCCCTGTGATTCGATCGTCAGTGATCGACGGATAGCGATGCTGTATCGCTTGCGTCAAGTTTAACAAAGACTGGTATTGAGCGTCTGTATAGCTAATCCATTCAGACCCTTCCAGTTCAATACCAATAGAGTAGTCATTACACTTGCTTCTTCCAGCAAAACTTGAAACGCCTGCATGCCATGCCCGGTGTTGAAAAGAGACAAACTGAACAATTTCACCGTCACGTCGGATCAAGCAGTGGGCAGATACACGAAATGGCGCTATCCGAGCAAAAAACGAGTGTTCATCAGGATTCAGTTTTCCAGTAAACAGCTGTTCGATATATGGACCACCAAATTGGCCAGGCGGTAGACTAATGTTATGCACCACCAGCAATGAAATATCATTCTGCGCCTCTCTTTGATCAAAGTGAGGTGATGCTACTTTTCTTGCTTGCACATACCAACCATCTTTATCTATCATTTTTTACTCGCTTTACTTGGTGAAAAAACCAACGTTGATTCACTAATATTTGATTTTTGTGGCTGAATTTAAGTAAGCGTAAGCGTATCATTTGACTCCTGTCCAACCAATACCGAATTTGTGATGAAAGAGAAACACGATAGCCAGGCTCGTTTAGACTACCTGAAAACTCAACTCCCTATTGACATAAAAAGAAGCGTCTCCGATGCGTTAAAAGAAGATTTGGGTGGCACACTCGAAGCCTCATCTGACATTACTGCAAGTCTGATTCCAGCAGAACAGCAAAATATTGCGACACTCATTACTCGCGAACATGGTGTTTTCTGTGGTAAGGAATGGGCCGAGGAAGTGTTTCATCAACTAGGCGGTGAAGTCACAATTGATTGGTTTGTGGACGATGGCGATACAATTGAGCCTAATCAGAAATTATGCGAACTAAGAGGCCCTTCTAGAGCGCTCCTAACGGGTGAGCGAAACGCGATGAACTTTATTCAGACATTATCTGGTTGTGCAACTCAGGTGGCGACTTACGTTAAAGCGCTGGAAGGAACTCAATGTCGTTTGCTCGATACCAGAAAAACCATTCCTGGATTGCGCAACGCACTAAAATACGCCGTGTCTTGCGGTGGCGGTTTTAACCATCGTGTCGGTGTTTTTGATGCTTATCTGATAAAAGAAAACCATATCATCGCCTGTGGTGGTATTCGAAAAACGATAGAAACCGCAAAGCAGCTTAACCCAGGAAAACCAGTCGAAGTCGAAACTGAATCGCTTGAAGAGCTCGCGGAAGCGATTGATTCTGGTGCCGATATCATCATGCTTGATAACTTTACCCGCGACATGATGGTAGAAGCAGTCAATATTAATGCTGGTAGAGCAGCTCTTGAGACATCAGGTAATGTCACTATGGAGACGTTGCGTGAATACGCTTTGACAGGTGTGGATTATATTTCGGTGGGTGCATTAACTAAGCATATTAGAGCGCTTGACCTTTCAATGCGTTTTCAACAATAACCCATGAATATACTTACAGCAGGGAGGTTTTTACCTCTCTGTTTTTGTTAACATCATCGATTTTTCTCTGAGAGTAATTGTCTTGTAAGTTTCAAATCATCCCATACTTATTCTTAACCGCTGCACTTCCACTCCTCTGTTATATTTTTATTTTCTATCTTGATTTCACCCAACGAGATAGGAGTAAAAAATGAAAACCACATCCAATAAACAACGCGGTTTTACCTTAATAGAGCTGATGGTTGTCGTCGCAATTATTGGTATTCTCTCAGCAGTAGCGATCCCAGCCTACAGTCAGCATACAAAAAAATCAGAAGTCAGTGTTGCCATGAATACAACCAGCTCTCTTATTACTAATATTGAGTTAGAAATTCAGACCAACGGCTCATTTCCTACTGATTTTAGTAAAATCGGAGCTACCGAAGATATGAGTTCCTTAGGTAAATTAACCCTCACCCAGAACAAAACAACCCTAACCGATGGTAACGTCACTTTTACATTTGACTCTGATTCGTCTGTAAATGGTAGTACTCTGGTTTACACCAAATCAGGAAATAGCTGGGCATGCACGCACACTACTGGAATTGAAACCAAGGGTTGCACTAAGGCGAAGATTTAATATGACTCATCCCTTATTAAATCTGCTCAGACAAGAGAAGTATCTCAACGAATTGCAGTATCAACACATCGTTGATGATATGAGTAAACATTCCATCAAGGCGATAAAAGCCTTGATGGAGTCTGAATTCATTAGTCTAGAAGAAATACTCAGTTTTCTCTCGCATCGCTTTTCTCTCCCACTGATTTCATTAGAAAATTATCAATCAGACCAGCTGTTGGAAAGGTATTCGGAGCTAATTCATCGCCATTACGTATTACCATTACAAGAAACCGAAACCACAATTGAATTAGGCGTTTTGGATCCAACAGATGTGAGTGCTGAGCAGGAGCTCTCGTTTATATCCGGGAAAAAGATCAAAAGTGTGCTGATCCGCTACGACGAGTTTCTTAATAGCTTAACTGGTAATCACTACAAGATATCTGAAAATACACTGCCGCTGTACCAACTCGACGAATTGACTGATGAATCCGAAACCGCGACGGCAGAAAAAGACTGGGAAGATAACACCACACCAGTTACCCAATTACTGTTAAAGATTCTTACTTCAGCATCCTATCACCAAGCATCAGATATTCATTTTGAGCCCTTTGAACATCACTATCAGATTCGACTCAGAATTGATGGCGTTCTTACAGAGGAATTTTCCCCCAGTAAAGATATGAGTAGAAAACTCACGGCAAAGATCAAGGTCCTCGCCAACCTTAATATTGCAGAACGACGTAGACCGCAGGATGGGCGTTTCAAAGTCCGTTTATCCACATCACAATCCGTTGATCTTCGAGTATCAACTATTCCAACCTTATGGGGTGAGAAGCTAGTGTTACGTATGCTCAATACTCAGGTTTCGTCGTTAAAGAGTGACAAACTCGGTATGAATGAGCAACAGCTTAAATTATGGAAAAAAACGCTAAATCAGCCACAAGGATTAATCTTAGTCACAGGACCGACTGGCAGTGGAAAAACGTTCAGTTTGTATTCCGCCTTATCTGAACTGGATCATCAGACAAAAAATATATCAACAATCGAAGATCCAATCGAAATCCAACTTTCAGGAATCAACCAAATTCAGATCAACCCGAAGATCGACCTCCACTTTTCTGACATATTAAGAGCCATGTTACGACAAGATCCTGATGTCATCATGCTGGGAGAAATTCGCGATAGTGAAACGGCTAGCATGGCCTTTCGCGCAGCACAAACAGGGCATCTTGTTCTGTCTACATTACATGCCAACTCAGCCCATGACAGTATATCCCGCTTACGTCAGCTGGGTATTCAAGACTATCTCATTAACAGTTGTCTTACCCTCGTTATAGCTCAGCGCCTGGTTCGTAAACTGTGTAATCACTGTAAATGCCCCCAACCGATTCCAGACAATATGCAGATGCTTATGACGACTAAGTCATCTGTGCGTATATTCACCAATGATCCACAAGGATGCTCTCATTGTCACAATGGTTTTAAAGGAAGACTGGGTGTCTTCGAACTTCTTGCATTTAATACGGATAAAAAACCACTCACCTGTAAAACTGATGAAATTACGTTATGGCAGTCCGGTTTAAATGCATTGAGAAATGGTCTAACAAGTTATGGCGAGCTATTAAGAGTATTGGAGCATACCGATGTCTGAACTATCGTTATTCTTCTATTTTCACTGGCATGGAATAAAGTTTGGAAAACATATTCGAGGGATTAGCGTTGAGAGATCGACAGAAGAACTGGAAGTAAGGCTACAAACACAACAAATCCACTTACTGTCCGTTTCTCCCTGTCCTAAGTGGAAAGCAAAACTGCAACGAGTACATCTTTCTCAAAAACAGCTATTTCATTTTATCCAGCAGTTATCAACTCTACTTAACGCCGACATTGCCATCCTAAAAGCGTTGACCATAATGAACACCGCTGACCAACCTTTAGCTCTACAGATAATTTTACTTAGGATAGAAGAGCAGATACAGAGTGGAACAACCTTCTATTCGGCATTAAAATATAGCCATCCATGTTTTCAAGGTCATCTTTCTGACGTAATACAAGTAGGAGAACTGAGCGGAAATCTACCGCAAAGCCTGACACAATTACATAACCTACTTGAACAAAAAAATAAGCTCAAAAGTAAAATGATTAAAGCAGCGATTTATCCCACTTTTGTCTTATTGACCGCCTTCGCGGTAACGTTTTTAATGATGCTTTTTGTGGTTCCAGAATTTATTAAAATATATCAATCAATGAACGCAAAACTACCGGCACTAACACAGTCGATGGTTGATGCTTCCAACTTTCTGCGCTCTTCTGGTTATCTTGTTGTGGTAACAATATTGACGGTTATATTCACATTAAGCCAAATTTATACGAAATCCCGCTCTCTTCGTAATGTGTCAATCTCTGTTCTAATTAAAATACCTATCATCGGTGATATTATGACTAATGCGGATTTTGCCCGCACAATACAGACACTATCCACCTGCTACCGTTCCGGAATCTCTCTTATCGAGTCTCTCCATATGGCTCAACAATCCTCTAAGTTACCCAAGCTACAATTGGCGTTTGAACAGATCAGTAACGATCTTCAGACGGGCCTGTCTTTGACAATAGCGATTTCGCGACAAAATGTCTTTCCTCCAATGCTGGAGCAAATGGTTGCTGTGGGAGAAAGCTCTGGATCGCTCGAAGACGTTTTTGATAGGCTGGCGAGAGACTATGAAAACAAAGTAAACAATACCATCGATAATATGGGAAAAATCATCGAGCCTATTGTGGTGTTGTTGATCGGTTCATTAGTAGGAGGGATTGTGGTAGCTATGTATTTGCCAATCTTTAACTTAATGAACCTAATGGGCTAGTATTATTTGGTATACTATTTTTTTAGCTGTTTGGCTGCGATCAGCCTCGATATGAGCACTCATGGAAATCTTTTTTTTATACCCTTGGTTATTACTGGCATTTGTCGCGATTTTTGGATTAATCATCGGCAGTTTTCTCAATGTGGTGATCTATCGACTGCCTAAAATGATGGAGTCATCATGGCAAAGAGAATTCTCGGAAACCTTCCCTGAATATAAAATATCTCTACCCGATAAATCACTCACCTTAAGCCTTCCAGCTTCACACTGCCCAAGCTGCCAACATAAGCTAAAACCATGGCATAACATCCCTCTTTTGAGTTGGCTAATACTCAAAGGACGATGTTCATATTGTGACGCACCAATCAGCATACGCTATCCGGCTATTGAGTTAATCAGTACCTTAGCGTGTCTCGCTGCTGGTTATCAATTTGGTGCTTCATTTTATATGTTTGCCGTTCTCTTCGTTACTTTCTTTTTAATTTGTTGTGCTGGCATCGATTTTGATACTCACCTTTTACCCGATTCACTGACACTGCCTTTAATGTGGCTTGGTATCCTAATGTCCTTAATCGATATCAGCCCCGTTACACTCAATGACAGTATTATTGGGACAATAGCAGGGTACGTATCCTTATGGTCTGTATACTGGATATTTAAGCTAATCACCAAAAAGGAAGGTATGGGTTATGGCGATTTTAAACTCTTCGCTGCGTTAGGTGCTTGGCTGGGGTGGCAGGCGTTACCACTAGTCATATTAATTTCGTCATTTATAGGTATCATCTTTGGATTAATTTATTTGAAAAACCAACACGAACAACAAGGTAATATGTTTCCCTTTGGCCCATGTCTTGCCATCGCAGGATGGATAACTTTGGTTTGGAAAAGTGAAATATTTGGTTGGTATATGTCATTTTTATTAGGATAAATTGTGCCATTTGTAATAGGACTGACTGGCGGAATAGCCAGTGGAAAAACCACGGTAGCTAACATTTTCCAGCAACAATTTGGCATTGATGTAATCGATGCTGATATTAAAGCCAGAGAGGTAGTAGCTCCTAATTCTGAAGGTTTGAAAGCGATCGAGACACATTTTGGCTCAAACGCTATCATTGCTGAAACCAAGCAATTAAACCGTGCTTAT
The DNA here is from genome assembly GCF_003856525.1 of Vibrio viridaestus. Lineage (GTDB taxonomy): Bacteria > Pseudomonadota > Gammaproteobacteria > Enterobacterales > Vibrionaceae > Vibrio > Vibrio viridaestus. The sequence continues at coordinate 83,208 of NZ_RJVQ01000002.1, read as the reverse complement.
TTAAGGGAAGTGATTTTTTCTTCTCGTGAAGAAAAACAATGGCTCGATAATCTTCTTCATCCCATGATAAAAGAAAAAATCCTGTCAGATCTCAATAATACTACTTCACCATACTGTCTTATTGTGATTCCATTACTGGTTGAAAATGCATGGCAAAGCTTGTGCAATCGAGTTCTCGTCGTCGATGTAAACGAAGAAACACAAATAGAACGCACGATAAAAAGAGATAATGTAAGTCGTAAACAGGCTGAAAATGCACTATCCGCGCAAGCTTCTCGTCAGAATAGGCTGTCAATCGCAGATGATATAATCGAAAATAACAGTAACAGCGAACAACTTTTGCCCAAAGTCGCACAATTACATCAAAAGTATCTCGCAATTGTGCAAAAAAATCGGTGAAATAGGTAGAAATGAAATCAGGGCTTACTCAATGACAACGCATCAGTTTGAACATCCTCTAAATGAAAAGACCCGAATCTACTTAAGAGTAGAGGCCTTATTGCAACAGTTAGAGCATGCTTCATCTTTTTCTGATGAGTACCAGCATCAGCTTTTTTTCCGTTCTCTGTTTGATCTTCTGGAAATATTTGAACAGATACAGTTAAAGAATGAATTAGCTAAAGACATAGAAAAACAACGCCTTATGTATAAAAGCTGGTTAAATGTAGATGGTGTTGATGAAAAGATGCTAGTCGCTTTATTGTCTGAAATTGATCAGGTACATAGCCGCTTAATGTCATCAGATAGATTCGGCATTTCATTAAAAGAAGATCGATTTCTTTCAACAATAAGACAGCGTTTTAATTTGCCTGGTGGCTCTTGCTGTTTCGATCTTCCTGCACTTCACTTCTGGTTACATTTACCTCCCGATCAGAAAAATCAGCACGCTAGGAACTGGACTGAAACATTGGAACCCCTCTCGCAAGCATTAAAACTATGGCTAAAACTCACACGGGAAACTGGCGCATTTCGTTCTAAAGTCGCCAAATCAGGTTTTTTCCAAAGCGATGCTGAAGATGCCAATATTCTGCGTCTGATTATTCCTCTGGAGTTTGGGGTTTACCCAATGATCTCTGGGCATAAAAATCGTTTTGCGATAAAATTTATTGAGTTTGAAACCAATCAGGCATGTACTCAAGACGTAACATTCGATCTTGCAGTGTGCTGCTAAGCTTTAAGTTATGACGAAAAAACCAACGATTGTAAAATGCCCTCAATGTGGCAACCCGGTAGAATGGAGTGATCAGAGTCCGTTCAGACCCTTTTGTAGTAAAAAGTGCCAAATGATCGACTTTGGCACTTGGGCCAACGAGGAAAATACGATTCCCGGAGCGCCCGATATGTCGGATAGCGATGGCTGGTCCGAAGACGACTACTAAAAAAACCGAGCCTAGCTCGGTTTTTTCATTTTTAGTGTAATAAAAACTGTTCGGTATTCGTCTAAACTCCAAGTATGAAAAACTAACCCAAGTGCACCCAAAATGAATGCATCTGTACAGGCCCTAACACCCGAACACTCAGAACTCTTCCAAGATAAAGTGTTCATGCACTCTTTGCGGCAAAAAATGCTTAAGTTTGCCCTTATTCAAATAAAAAATGAGCAGCTTGCTGAAGATGCTGTGCAAGAAGCCCTTATTTCTGCCTATCAGCATATCGATAAGTTTCAGCGCAAAGCGGCTCTGCAAACCTGGATTTTTTCTATTCTGAAGAACAAACTGATCGATTTGCTGAGAAAAGAAAATCGACATTCTTCTATCCATGATCTTGAGGAAGGAAAAGGACTCTCAGGCGACGAACTGATGGAGTTTCTTTTCGATCAACGTGGACATTGGCATAAAGAGCAACGCCCAGTCCATTGGTCAGATCCTGACGATGATATTGAGAATGATGATTTTTGGAAAATATTTGATGCCTGCTTAAATCATATGCCCGAACGTTATAGTCGATACTTTATGATGCGAGAATTCCTAGAGCTAGAGACAGATGAAATTTGCCAAAATGAATCACTCTCTGTTAACCAGCTCAATGTCACACTTTACCGAGCTCGCTTAAAGCTTAGAGAATGTCTGGAAAATAACTGGTATTTACAAGGAGTACAATCATGATGAATTGTAAACACGCAACCCGGTTACTATCAGAAAAACTGGATAGAGAATTATCAACCAAAGAAAAAATCTCTTTAAAAATGCATATTGCCATGTGTTCTGCATGCCGGAAATTTGGCAGTCAAATGGGAGATATTCGAAAAATATCAAAGCGTTATATTAAAAAAGAAAATTTAGACGAAAAAAAATAAAAATTTTTTAGTTATCAGTGTAAGAATTCCAATAGGTCATACGTCTTACTTATGAATTAACAATAAACCATAAGTAAGGAACACAAAATGAAATCATCTAATATCGCTCTTGCTCTATCCGCTGCTGTTGCTCTATCTGCCGCAGCCCTTCCAGCTCACGCAGCAGACAAAGAGAAGTGTTTTGGTGTCGCCATGGCAGGACAAAACGATTGTGCAGCTGGACCAGGAACATCATGCGCTGGTACAGCGAAAATGGACTACCAGGGTAACGCGTGGAAACTTGTTCCTAAAGGTAAATGTATGGAAATGGAATCACCAACATCACCTACTGGCCACGGTCAACTCAAAGCCTTTTAATCGAGTGACATAGTATGATGTCTCAATCTCACGTAAATTTTCAGGGCACAGATGTCGTGCCCTGTATTTTTCCAGAGAAATCTGGAGTCAGTCTAAAACCTTGTCATTACGAAGAAGTTTTGGCAACGAAACCGGATGTTGGCTTCTTTGAAATACATGCTGAAAACTACTTATCTGAGGGAGGGCCGGCACGGCACTTTCTAGAAAAAGTGAGAGAGATTTATCCCATTACCGTCCATGGCGTAGGATTATCAATTGGCGGTGAAAATGAACTAAATCTACAACACTTACAAAAAGTAAAGAACCTAATCGAATGGGTTGAGCCAATAGTTTTTTCTGAACATTTAGCATGGTCAAGCCATTATCAACACTTTTTAAATGATTTGCTTCCACTGCCATACAACCAACAGACACTTGATAGTGTATGTACCCACATCGACCAGATACAGACCGCATTAAAGTCAACAATACTTCTCGAGAACCCCTCGACTTATATTTCGTTTAAAGACCAACGATTTAGTGAAACTGAATTTTTAGCTAAAGTCGTTGAAAAAACGGGGTGCCAGTTACTTCTTGACGTCAACAACGTTGAAGTTTCCTGTTTTAACCATGGTAGAAGCACATCTGAATATTTGAATTCGTTTCCTATGTCTGCAGTCAAACAAATTCACCTTGCAGGTTACACATTGGATAAATCAGAGCATTTATCCCTTAAGATAGACTCTCATAATGCCCCTGTAGCCGACGAAGTGTGGCAATTATTTTCAGATGTTCAATCAAACAATCCCCACATTCCAACATTGATTGAGTGGGATAGCGATATTCCTCCTCTAAAGGATCTGATCGCTCAGGCACAATTGGCCGATCAAATCATACGTTCTGGAAGGTAAGGAGTTCATATGCAGGAGCATTTAACAAATTACTTACTCAAGCAAAATAATGAAATCAGCCAATCTATTAATGGAGCAACTGATGCAGAAAAGCAAGCTCGCCTAGCGGTTTACCGCAATAATGTGTATTTTTCGCTGACCGAAACACTCAATCAAATATTTCCTGCTATTGAGAAAATCGTTGGTGATGAGTGTTTTAATGCGGTTTGCTATCACTATATTAGTCAGAATCCACCAGAAAGTCCGGTACTGAGTCAATATGGCACTCACTTTCCATCGTTCTTAAGTTCTCTATCAGAATTAAGTCATTTCCCCTATTTGCCTGATATCGCCGAATTAGAGTATCAGTTATTGCAGATAACTCATCAGAAGGAAGAGTCCACTCTCAGTATTAATCAAATAGCCGCTCAACTCGAAAAAATGGGGGAAGAGATAGACCAATCAAACTGGCTTATTTGCTCATCCACGAAATTACTACAGTCACATTACCCTCTAGATGAGCTATATCGCTTTGTTATATCAGAGAGCAGTCAGGAACCTTCCATAGACTGGTCTCAGTCATCTTTTTTACTGCTCTGTAAAGACGGGCTAACAGCAAAATACTTCGCGATTACCGAACCTGAGTGGCGAATGATAGAGAAACTAAAGCAGGGGCTGTCTTTTTCTCAAGCAACAAATCACATTAATGAAGATCAATGGGTCACTATTTTTCAAAGCTTAATCGCTAAACCGATAATAACAAAAATTGAAATAGGTAATAAAAATGAATCAAAGCAATAGTACGTCTAAGTTAGAGTCTTTAGCGCTTCTGCTTGCTCGATTAAGTTTAGCGAGTGTCTTTTGGCTATCTGGACAAACCAAAATTGAGGGATTTAAGCTTAATATAATTAATGGGGAGTTTCTTTTAGGGATGCCAAAGCTTAGTGATACCACTTTATTTCTATTTGAAAATGAATATGCTTTACCTATTATTCCTTTTCAAATTGCGGCTTACTTAGCAACCATTGCAGAGCATATTTTTCCTGTCTTACTGGTGCTCGGCTTGTGTACTCGCTTTTCAGCGCTATCTCTTGCCATCATGACCGCCACTATTCAGCTATTTGTCTATCCTGATGCTTATGCCACTCACCTAACCTGGTTCTCATTGTGCCTATTTTTAATTCTCAAAGGCAGCGGCACTGTAGGTATAGATAGACTAACACATTGTTACTGCGTTTTAAGGAAAGAAAAAAGGGCCTGATAGGCCCCTTATGTCAGATTACTCTTCATTATCGCTGATATCAGTCAAACCCGACACCGTTTCGATTTCAACTCCGGTGACACGTTGTAATCCTCTTGGTAACAAGCCACCACGACGACCGCGCTCACCACGATAATTATCTAGGTCCGAAGGTTTTAGATTGAGCTTGCGCTTACCGGCATAAAGCGTTACCGACGCGCCATTAGGGACTGCCATCAAATGAGTAAGAACCTCTTCTCTGGCTTTTGCTTTCGCTGAAGGAATATTGATTATCTTATTTCCTTTCCCTTTACTCAATTGAGGTAAGTCATTCACTGGGAACAGCAGCATACGTCCCTGGCTCGTAATGGCCATAACCTCGTCAGATTCAAGACTCTCAATTGCTTTAGGCTCAACAAGCTCCGCATTCTCAGGTAAATTCACTAATGCCTTACCGCTACGGTTCTTGGATATAAATTCAGCCCCTTTACAGACAAAGCCATAACCAGCATCGGAACCTACCAGCCAAAGCTGATCATCTTCCCCCATAATGACTTGTTTAATCTGCGTGCCTTCGGTCATGTTCAAGCGGCCTGTAATCGGCTCTCCCTGACTTCGTGCTGATGGCAGAGAGTGTGACTCCAGAGAATAACAGCGCCCATCACTACCAAAGAAAACAGCTTGTTGATTACTGCGCCCACTTGCTGAAGACAAGTATTTATCGCCAGCTTTATAGTTCAGCCCAACACAATCAACATCGTGCCCTTTCGCATGGCGAATCCATCCCTTTTCAGAAAGAACAACAGTAATTGGCTCACTCGGGATCAAGTCACGTTCAGTTAATGCACGAGCTTCTTCTCGCTCAACTAAAGGAGAACGACGATCATCACCATACTTCTCAGCATCCGCCTGAATTTCCTTTTTGATCATCGTATTTAGACGACGCTCAGAGCCAAGTAGCTGCTCTAGTTTCTGACGTTCAGCTTCCAAATCGTCCTGCTCGCCTCGGATCTTCATTTCTTCCAGTTTTGCTAAGTGACGCAATCTGGTATCGAGAATAGCGTCAGCCTGAATTTCAGTCAGTCCGAAGCGCTTCATCAATTCAGCTTTAGGCTCATCTTCGTGACGGATGATCTCGATGACTTCATCGATATTTAAATAAGCGACCAACAAACCTTCTAAGATATGCAGTCTGGCAAGGACTTTATCTAAGCGGTGTTGCAAACGACGACGAACCGTTGTCTTACGATATTCGATCCACTCTGACAGAATTTCCACCAGACCTTTCACCTGAGGTCGATTGTCTAAACCAATCATATTGAGGTTAACGCGGTAGTTTTTCTCTAAGTCTGTCGAAGCAAACAGGTGGTTCATCAGAACATCACAATCGACTCGATTGGAGCGTGGAACAATCACAATGCGCGTTGGATTTTCATGATCGGATTCATCGCGAAGATCCTCAACCATTGGAAGCTTCTTCGCTCTCATTTGGTTAGCTATCTGTTCAAGCAATTTCGCACCAGAAACCTGATGAGGCAGCGCTGTAATAACAATATCGCCAGACTCTTTGTGCCAAGTAGCACGCATCTTCACAGAGCCTCGTCCACTACGATAAATTTTTTCTAAATCAGAACGAGGAGAAATGATTTCGGCTTCAGTTGGATAGTCTGGTCCCTGAACAAATCCCATAACATCGTGAATCGTAGCCTTGGGATTATCAATTAAATGAACGGCTGCATTCGCGACTTCTCGAACATTATGTGGTGGTATGTCAGTTGCCATACCCACAGCGATACCAGTCACACCATTTAGCAGAATATGCGGTAGTCTTGCTGGCAACATTTGCGGTTCTTGCATCGTGCCATCAAAGTTAGGCTGCCACTCAACGGTTCCCTGCCCTAATTCACTCAGTAGAACTTCAGAGAACTTGGATAACTTAGCTTCGGTATAACGCATTGCCGCAAATGACTTAGGATCATCTGGAGCCCCCCAGTTTCCCTGTCCGTCAACCAACGGATAGCGATAGGAGAAGGGCTGAGCCATCAATACCATAGCTTCGTAACAGGCTGAATCACCATGCGGGTGATACTTACCCAGCACATCACCGACAGTACGTGCCGATTTTTTATACTTAGCTGAAGCCGATAATCCAAGTTCTGACATCGCAAAAATGATGCGACGCTGAACAGGCTTTAATCCGTCACCGATATAAGGAAGTGCGCGATCCATAATTACGTACATTGAGTAATTAAGATACGCGTCTTCAGTAAATTTGCGCAAAGGAAGTTGTTCTACGCCCTCAAAATTTATTTCCGTTGTCATGCCTTAAACCTCAGCCATGTCCGCTAAATCGCCATTACTTTGTAGCCAAGAACGTCTGTCATCTGCACGTTTTTTACCTAAAAGCATATCCATCATTTCTGCAGTTGCTTCCGCATCATCAATTGTCAGCTGAACCAGACGACGTGTGTTCGGATCCATTGTCGTTTCACGCAATTGGAGTGGGTTCATCTCACCCAAACCTTTAAAGCGCTGTACATTAATCTTGGCTTTTTTCTTACTCAGACGATCAAGAATACTTGCTTTTTCTGAATCATCGAGTGCGTAATGCACTTCTTTACCACAGTCGATGCGATATAACGGAGGCATAGCCACATACACATGTCCGTCTTCGACAAGCTTGCGAAAATGCTTAGTAAACAGCGCACATAATAATGTTGCGATATGCAAACCATCGGAGTCTGCATCCGCTAGGATACAGACTTTGCCATAACGTAAGTTTTCTAGTGTATCTGTATCTGGATCAATACCAAGAGCAACGGATATATCATGAACTTCTTGAGAGGCAAGTACTTGATCTGCAGCGACTTCCCATGTGTTCAATATTTTACCGCGTAGAGGCATAATGGCTTGGAATTCACGATCTCGGGCCTGCTTAGCACTGCCGCCAGCGGAGTCTCCTTCCACAAGGAATAATTCGGTACGTCCCGTGTCCTGACCGGTACAGTCAGTCAACTTCCCAGGCAAAGCTGGTCCAGAAGCCACTTTTTTTCGAACCACTTTCTTGCTCGCTCGCATACGACGATGCGCATTCGCAATACAAACTTCGGCCAAAGATTCAGCCAAATGTGGACGTTCATTTAGCCACAAACTAAACGCATCTTTGACCACACCCGATACAAAGCCAGCAGTTTGACGAGATGAAAGTCGTTCTTTAGTCTGACCAGCAAACTGAGGATCCTGCATTTTGATCGAAAGAATATAGGAGCATCGGTCGAAAATATCGTCCCCTGTCAGCTTAACACCACGAGGGAGTAAATTACGGAATTCACAGAATTCACGCATCGCTTCCAGCAGACCTTGTCTTAAACCGTTTACGTGCGTTCCGCCTTGGGACGTCGGAATTAAGTTCACGTAACTTTCAGTGAGAAGTTCCCCACCCTCAGGTTGCCATATCACAGCCCAGGTTGCTGCATTATTATCGCCAGAGAAGTCGCCAGTAAATGGCTCTTCTGGTAATAATGCGTACCCTTTTACACCTTCAATTAGGTAGTCTCTCAGGCCATCTTCGTAGAACCAGCGATAATCTTTATTATTCACTTTATCTTCAAAAATGATCTCAAGCCCAGGACATAAAACAGCCTTGGCTCTAAGGTTGTTGATTAATCGCGTAACTGAGAAATTCGCTGAGTCGAAATACTTTGTCTCTGGCCAAAAATGAACGCTCGTACCTCGGTTTCGTTTACCACAGGTCCCGGTAACCGTTAGATCTGATACCTTATCACCATGCTCAAACGCAATATCGTAAACATTACCGTCGCGGCGAACGGTCACTTCGACACGTTTAGACAAAGCGTTGACGACTGAGATACCTACACCATGCAGACCACCAGAGAACTGATAGTTTTTATTTGAAAACTTACCGCCAGCATGCAACTTACATAGGATCAATTCGACGCCAGATACTTTCTCTTCAGGGTGGATATCAACGGGCATTCCTCGGCCATCATCGATAACCTCTAATGATTGGTCGCTGTGTAGGATAACCTTCACTTTAGAAGCATGACCAGCTAATGCCTCATCGACACTGTTATCGATAACCTCCTGACCCAAATGGTTCGGTCTGGACGTATCAGTATACATACCGGGTCTACGGCGCACAGGTTCTAAACCATTTAGAACCTCAATGGCCCCAGCGTTATATTGTTCACTCATAGTTTGGGATACTTATATCAATCAATGATCAAAATTGTCCGTAAAAATATGTCTTAAGAAAGTTAAGACATACAGTCGCGCATTTTTAATCTTATATTAATGATCGCGAAATCATAAAGGAAACATACTTATAGAGAGACAGCCTTCTGTCAAGTTTCATGGCTGTTAGAGTCGTTCGGCTTGAAGAACCAAACTAGAGGTTCAGAGTCTTAAAAACTCAATAATCTCCGCGGCATATCGTTCAAAACCAACGAAACTATGATCGCCTCCGGGCTCTATCGTACTGCGGGAATCTCTAAATTTCTCGACAGCCTGCTGATAATCGAGAACTTCATCGCCTTCCTGCTGCAATAACCAAAACTGTTCTGGGTCGTTTAGCACATCAATATCCAACTGCTTGAGCTCACCAATATGCTTACTCTGCAAAACGTATTTTTCTTTAGTATACGGATTTTCCTGCTCCCCTAAAAAATCGAGAAGCAAATCATACGGTTTTATGGCTGGATTCACGACTACAGCACGACATTTAAATAAACTGTTTACCCAAACAGAGAAATACCCACCTAATGAACTTCCTATGACTCCGATGTTATGGCTGTTCGAATAAGGTTCTAGCAACGTCTCGATTTTTACAGCGGCATCATGAGGAAAGCAAGGCAGTTGAGGGACTAATAATTCAATATCAGATCGATAAGTTTGGCAGTATTCGACCATGATTTGGGCTTTCTGAGAAAGAGGCGAGCTATTGAAGCCATGCAAATAGACTAATAATGAAGGTCGAGCATCAGACATGCTAATAACCACCAGCATAAAAGTCAGGCAGGAAACGCCCATTATCCAAACGACCAATCTTAGTCTCTACAGAACCATCTTCTAATAAATTCAATTCGCGCCAACCTGGAGACAAAAGATCGAGTGCGAACTCGTTACTACGTGGCTTGAATTGAACACAGGTGGAAGGTGTCGCAATAACACGAACTCCCTGCTTTAATATGTCCATATCCTGATGAACATGCCCACACACAATCGCTTTCACATTGTCAAATCGACTAATAACATCCCATAAGGATTCACTTTCCTTTAACGTGTGCTGATCAAGCCACGCACTTTCAACCAAGACTGGGTGATGATGAAGTAATATAAGAGTATGTTTGTCGGGATAAGCCGTGAGTTTTTCCTCTAGCAAAGAAAGTTGCTGTGCTGAAAGATAACCATGAGGAACACCTTCAACTTGAGAGTCAAGTAGAACAACCTGCCAATGAGAGCCCAACATAAAATGAGGAATACATTTTACTTGGGGTACAGGCAGTACGGACGCCATATTAGGGCGATAATCATGGTTTCCAGGAAGCCAAAAGCAAGGCTTTTTAAGTGGGGAAATACCTTGGATAAACTTATGGTATGACTCTGGAGTATGGTCTTGAGAGATATCACCGGTTGCAAGAATGGCATCGAAATCTGTTACGCCCTGAATAATGGCATCCACAACCGCAGTGAAGCTTTCGGTAGTATTGACCCCTAAGAGGCTACCATCATCATCAACAAAGAGATGCGTATCAGTGATCTGCAGTAACTTGACGCAGTTATCGTTTTCTACATCTATTGATATGTTGTTGTCTGACATCAACCGACCTAAATTCTAATTCCTATCCAACATTAATCGGAGTACGACTAATTCCGTGCTTCAGACAAAAGGTCAGCCAATCACCCAAAAATCGGTTCAATTGAGCCTTCTCATCTTTTTGTGCCATTTTGTAATTAGGATATTCGTATTTTGCCCGCACCTGATGTAACTGATCAGCCTTGCAGACTTCAGCAACTCGAGCATCATGGTATAGTCTGACAGACATTGTAGGCAATGGAAAAACAGAAAATTCATCACTTTGACAGATTGTGACTAAAGTTGTGTATTTGGTCACTTCTTCCACTTGCAACTGATACAACATAGCCGCCGCTTCGTAACACCGAACATCATCTTTCGTTGGCTGACTCGGTAACAAAGCGTTTAATTTTGCATAATTCGTTTCATATACACGCATTAATTCTTGAAGATCAACGTGATACGGCTTTTGTATCATATTTTCTGCCATTTATCCTTTAATTCATGTTTGTTCAGTTCGAGCCATTGCAGCGCAATTATTGAGGCCCCATTTTCTATCGTACCGTTTTTTACTAGCTCATAAGCATAATCGCGGGTAACGACGTGAACTTTAATGTCTTCACCTTCTTCGTCTAACCCATGGATACCATCAGCAAGGTTAGAGTCCACCTCACCTACAAAAACATCCAACATCTCATTACAGCCACCTGATGACGGATAATACGAAGTCACTTTTTCTGAACGACCAACAGTCAGGCCAGCTTCTTCTACTGCTTCCCTACGAACGACTTCTTCTGGAGACTCATCTTTATCGATGATACCAGCCACGATTTCTAACTGCCATGGTTGTTCATGTTCAAGAGCGCCAACACGAATTTGTTCGATAAGAACAACTTTATCATTTACAGGATCATATGGAAGCATAGCTGCAGCTCGCGTTCTTTCAAACATTTCTCGCTCAATCGGCTGACTCCAGCCACCAGCAAACTTTCTATGCTTAAAGCGATACTTAATCATTTTAAAGAAACCTGAAAAGAGTGTTTCCTTACTGATAATTTCTATATCCTGATTAGAAAAAGAATCTGTCTTTTCATCCATTTGGTGCATACTAGACCTCCATTAATGGGCAGAAGATCTAATCATGTAATTGTCTTCTCGCCAAGGACTATGTTCAACTTTTCGTATAATTTTTACATAAATTTTTAAACACGATCAAAGTGTACTTGAGTATTCTAGACATTCTGGAAAAAAAAAGTTCACACTTTTGAGCAAATCACATACAGTTTCGGTACAATGTCGCGTTCCGAAGTCTTATAAAATACAGTGGGTATTTCTACAATGAAGAAACTGCTTCCTATTCTTGTCAGTTTAAGTTTAGGCACAATGTGTGCTCAAGCTTGGGCTGATACGCTTTCCGAAATCTATAATGAAGCGAAGCAAAACGATCCTCAGTTACTGAAAGCAGAAGCACAAAAAGAAGCAGCATTTGAAGCTATCAATTCTACTCGCAGTAATCTATTACCTCAAATCAACTTATCCGCTGGCTATAATGTAACGCGATTTGATAACTACACGTTAGGTGATAGTAATAGAGCCACAGCTGGTGCCACTCTTCAACAAGTGTTGTATAGCCGAGCAAGCTGGGTAAACCTAGAAACGGCAGAAAAATCTGCTCGTCAAGTGGATGCTGAATATGCAGCAACACAACAAGATCTGATTCTTCGTGTTGCTCAAGCCTACTTTGAAGTACTGCGTGCTAAAGATAACTTAGCGTTTGTTCGTGCAGAAAAAGCTGCCGTAGGTAGACAACTTGAGCAAACTAAGCAACGTTTTGATGTCGGTCTGTCAGCGATTACTGATGTGCATGATGCTCAAGCGCAATACGACAGCGTATTGGCAAGTGAAGTGTTAGCACAAAACAATGTAACTAATAGCTATGAAGCTATTCGCGAAATAACTGGTATTGGACATAAAGACCTTAGTGAGCTGGATACAAAGCGTTTCTCGACCAGTAAACCAGATCAGAATATGGATGAAATGGTAAAAGAAGCCCAGGATAAAAACTTATCTCTCCTGAGTGCTCGTATCGGTCAAGATATTGCTCGCGATAAAATCCGTCTTGCAAGTTCAGGTCATTTACCAACCTTAGCCTTAGATGCTGGCTATAACTTTTACGACGAACACAACGACGACAATTCACTATATCGATATTATGATCCAGACCATTCTGTGAATGTTGGTGTGACATTATCAGTGCCGCTATATCAAGGCGGAAAAGTCGTTTCACAAACGAAACAAGCAGAATATGCGTTTACTGAAGCAAGCCAAACGTTAGAAGCAACATATCGTAGTGTCGTGAAAAATGTTCGTGCTTATACCAATAATATCAACGCATCTATTGGTGCTATCAACGCTTATCAGCAGTCAGTCGTCTCTGCTCGTTCAGCGCTTGACGCGACCGAAGCTGGCTTCGAAGTTGGTACTCGTACCATTGTCGATGTTCTTGATTCAACACGCCGTTTATACGACGCTAATAAAAGCCTATCTGATGCACGCTATGATTACATCTTAGCCGTTCTCAATCTCAAGTCAGCGGTTGGTACATTAAGTGAACAAGATATTCTGGATATCAATTCAGGACTGACAAAATAATGGATTGACTCGTTTATAAAGCAAAAATGCCAGCTCTAAGCTGGCATTTTTGATCACGAAAGATAGATGCAGTAGACTTATCCACGCCCACCTTTAATTGCTTCAATGATTTCAGTTGTAGAACAACCATCTTCAAAATTGAGTACTTTAACCTGACCACCGGCTGCAATCACTTCTTTACCACCAGCGATTTCGTCTGGCTTGTAATCACCTCCTTTTACCAGAAGGTTAGGCAATACCGCCGCAATTAAACGTTGTGGTGTATCCTCACTAAACGGAACGACCCAATCAACCGCACCTAAGCCAGCTAAAACGGCCATACGACGTTCAGTTGTATTCACTGGTCTACCCGGGCCTTTCAAACGCTTGACAGATTCATCGGTATTAACCGCGACAATCAAACGATCACCAAGATTAGCTGCGTTATTAAGATACGATACGTGCCCTGCGTGCAGAATATCGAAACAGCCGTTCGTCATCACGACACTTTCGCCTTTCGCCTGAGCTTTCTTAACGACCTCAATCAATTCTTTCTCGCTAATAACTCCAAAATCGGTATCACGGCTGCCATGAACAGCTTCAGCTAGTTCAATTGTCGAGACAGTCGATGTACCCAGTTTACCAACAACGACACCTGCTGCTGCATTGGCAAGGGCACAAGCCTCATCTAAAGGTTTACCCGCTGCAACCGAGGCTGCAAGAACAGAGATTACGGTATCGCCTGCACCTGTCACATCGTAAACTTCTTTGGCCTGAGTAGGTAAGTGAAACGGCTCAAGACCTTTACGGAGTAATGTCATCCCATGCTCACTGCGTGTAACAAGGAGAGCATCAAAATCAAATTTCTCAATAAGTGCTAGTCCTTTTTCGACCAGATCTTCATTAGATTTCACTTTACCAACAACTTGTTCAAACTCTGCCATGTTAGGAGTAAGAAGAGTAGCACCACGGTAACGTTCGAAGTCTGCGCCTTTCGGATCAATAAAGACCGGAACATGCTGTTGCTTCGCACGTTGAATAAATTGCTGAACGTGTTCAAGCGCGCCTTTCGCGTAGTCAGACAACACCACTGCTTTGACATTTTTTAGGGTGTTATCCATACGAGACAGAATTAACTCAGCATCGGTGTTCTCAAACTTATCTTCAAAATCCAGACGAATGAGCTGCTGACCCCGACTCAGAACTCGTAACTTAGTTATCGTCGGATAATCAGGAAGTGCAACAAAATCACAATTTACATTTAAAGACGTTAGACGCTGTTCTAGAACCTGAGCTGGCTCATCTTGTCCGGTCAGACCAATAATATGAGCATTACCGCCTAAAGAGGCAATATTCATTGCAACGTTCGCCGCACCGCCTGGTCTTTCTTCGTTATTTTCTACTTTGACAACAGGAACAGGCGCTTCAGGAGAAATACGTCCAGTTGGCCCGTACCAATAGCGATCCAACATTACATCGCCAACAATCAAAACACCTGCTTGTTTGTAATCAGGCAGAATGGGCTTCATCTTATTCTCCACTTACATTTAAATTCGTACCCATGTATGGGATTATATTAACACAGAGCCAGTGTAGCCAAAACTATTGCTGTAACCACTCGTTCCAGATGGAAATAACGTTTTCTCGCTCATGGACAAACTTATCATCACTGACATCAGCATCGAGCCCAAGCAAATTCCGTCGATGAATTTGATCCCGCATCGAAGTATAGGCTGCAATCAATTTTTCAGTCTGCTCTTTTTTCAAGACACCTTCTTGAGTTAAAGATTCAAAAATTCGAATATTATCAGACCAGTGAGTAAGTAGCGGATATTGACCACTAAATTTTAAAACTAGGTATTGTGCTAAGAACTCAATATCGGTAATCCCGCCAGGATCTTGTTTTAACATAAACCTTCCCGGCTTCTTCCCGCTCAAATGCTCACGCATTTTATTTCTCATCGAGATAACATCATCCCTCAATGTGTCTTGATCTTTACTCACGAGAATACGATGTCGGATCTGATCAAACTGTCTTTTTAAACTCTCTTCACCACACACGACGCGAGCTCTAACCAAAGCCTGATGCTCCCAGGTCCAGGCTTCATTTTCCTGATACAACCCAAACGCATCTAATGAAGATACTAATAAACCAGAGGCACCTGAAGGACGCAGTCGAGTATCAATTTCGTACAAAATCCCAGACGGTGTTCTTGCCGAAAATATATGAATAATTCTTTGCACTAATCGAAGATAAAATTGGCGTCCATCTATTTCCTTTTTACCATCAGTAAACACATTGTCAGGGCAATCATGAAGAAAGACCAAGTCAAGATCCGAATTGTATCCCAGCTCCCATCCACCCACTTTCCCATAGCCAACAACGGCGAACCCCTTCCCATCTCGTTCTTTTAAATGGGTAGGCTGACCATACTTTTCTGTTACTTGTTGCCATGCCTGTTTCAGCACCGCATTAATAATAGCCTCAGCAAGATAGGTCAAATGATCACTGACCTTCATAATAGGCAAGACACCTGCAATATCCGCGGCAGCAACTTTGAGCAGACTGATCTGTTTAAACTGCCGCAGCCCTTCCATCTGCTGCTCCATATCATCTTCAGGAATGCGAGCAAGAAAATCTCTCAATTCCGACTTATAAGATTCCAAGGGAATTGGATTATACAACTGGGAAGGATCTATTAGCTCATCTAACAATATGGGAAAACGAGTTAACTTCTCGGAGATCATAGGACTGGCTGTACAAAGTCGGACTAGCTGAATTAAGGCCGGAGGGTTTTCATCCAGTAATTCAAGGTATGCAGTTCGAGTTACAATATTTTGCACTAACACCAGAACACGAGGTAAACCAAACTCAGCATCCTGATGTTCTAAGCTCACCCTTAACACTTTGGGCATAATTCGATTAAGTACTTCACGCCCTCTGGGCCCTAGCGTCTTCTTCGCGAGTTCCTGCTTGAAATGGACAAGATGTTGAGAAGATAAATCGGCATGAGGTAAATTGAGATCATCACCAAGGATCTCGGTCAACCATTCAAGAGAATCGCCTCGATCCCACAGGTCATGATACGTTTGAGGGGTATCATCTTCCAGATGCTCATCTTCTTCGCCAATCAATTGGGAGAATATATGGTGCACAGCAGCCATATGTTGGTTTATCGAATTTTCCAGCGTCAACCAGTCGGGTAATCCGGCGGCGGTATAAAGCTTCGTTTGCTCTAGAGGAATAGAAGGTAAAGTCTGAGTTTGTTTATCCGCCAGAGCCTGAAGTAAATTTTCTATCTTACGTAAAAACAGATAAGCACCACGCAATTGGCAGACTTCCTGGGTATTCAATAACTCGAGATGTTCAATGGAATCCAATGTTTCAAGAAGGCCTCGATTACGTAATTCAGGCTCTCTGCCACCACGGATAAGTTGGAAAACCTGAACAATAAATTCGATCTCTCGAATACCACCGGCTCCGAGCTTGATATTATTGACTAAACCACGTCGGCGCACTTCACTCTGAATCATCCCCTTCATTCGACGTAATGATTGAATCGCACTGAAATCAATATACCGACGAAAAACAAATGGACGCAGCATCTGACGCAGTTCCTGATAGGTGTCATACATCTCGCACCCCATGACTCGGGCCTTTACCATTGCATAGCGTTCCCAATCACGCCCCTGCTCCTGATAATAGTCTTCAAGAGCCGCATAGCTCAAAACCAAGGGACCACTATCACCAAACGGCCTCAGTCGCATATCCACACGGTAACAAAAGCCCTCTGCTGTATGCTGCTCCAAACTGCGAATAATACGTTGCCCCAAACGGGTAAAGAAAACAGGATTAGCAATAGAACGGCGCGCCCCCTGTGTCTCTCCGTTCTCCGGATACGTGAAAATCAAATCGATATCAGAAGAAAAGTTCAGCTCTCCCCCACCTAACTTTCCCATGCCAATAATCAGCATCGGTTGAGGTTCACCGTTGGCGTTGCATGGCGTCCCGTAGTCGAGACAACATAAGCGATATTGCCAAGCATAGGTTTCAAATATCATGGCTTCAGCGAGATGAGAAAGATGGCTAAAACTTTCAGTGATACTCCAGTCAGAAATAAAATCACGCCAGGCAATATAAACCATTTCCCTGTTACGGTAATGCCTTAGTATCTTATACCCCGAATTCTCATCATGACATTTATCAAGATGCTCTCTTAACTCACATCGGTAACTAGATGATCTTAAGCTGCACTCAAGCATCTGCGGGAGATCAGCAACGAGTTGAGAATCTCGAAGTAACGAGTCCATAACAAACTGACTTAAACCCAATATGTATTTTAATTGTTCAATTCGTGGAAACGGCCATCGTTTGATATCTGGGTACAGCTCAAGTAATCGTTGATAATTAGCCTCAGATACAACAGTCAGTTCAGCCGGTAATTGCATTATTTATCCTTTACAGAATTCGATTTAATCTCAGTTACTAATTCAGTTATAACAGACTATCTAAAATAAAAAACGCCCACTGATAAACAGTGAGCGCAATCTCGTAGTTTTCAACGCCAATTAAATACGGAACGCATTAATTTTGCTATCGAGTTCCTGGGCATTAGTTTGCATAACTTCAGAAGTCTCAAGTAATTCAGTCACCACGATAACAGACGCTTCAACCAGTTCCCTTACATTTCCTAAATTATTACCCATATCTTCTGCCACAGTCCGCTGTTCGCTTGCTGCAGAGGCAATCTGGAAATTCATTTCATTAATCATTCTAACCTGCTCGACGATACCACTTAATTCCTCGCCAGCATTAGTAATCAGTTCAACCCCCTCGGCAGCCTCTACGACACTTTTCTCCATTAAATCAACGGCTGAAATAGCGCTTGCCTGAAGCTGAGTAATCATATCCTGAATCTCAACAGTTGCCGTCTGTGTGTGCTGAGCTAATTTCCTTACCTCATCAGCTACGACCGCAAATCCGCGTCCTGAGTCACCAGCCCGAGCCGCTTCAATCGCTGCATTTAGGGCGAGTAAATTTGTTTGCTCTGATATCCCCTGAATGGTATCGACAACACTATTTATCGCTCCAACACGCTCTTCAACCTGATTTACAGCCCCAGCAGACTCAGAAATATCTCCAGATAGATCACGCATTTTTTCTATCGTTCTCTGTACGAAATGTTGGCCTTGTTCTGCACTAGAAGATGAGTTTTTAGTTAATTCTGCAGCTTGCTGTGCATTGTCCGCGACCGTACTCACTGTAGATGACATTTGAATCATAGCCGTCGCCAGCTTATCAATTTCATTGAACTCTTCCTGAGCTGATTCTTTCGTTTCTGACATACTAATAGTCATAACTTCTGTGAGCGTTGTTAACTCTTCTGAACTCACACGTTGAAGCTTAACCAACTCTTGTAGTTGCAAACGTGTACTCTCTATTTCACGAACCACATCCCCATATTCATCTTTGCAGTCCATGATAATTTGCTCGCTAAAATCACCGCTAGACATCTTAGTAATCGCCTGAGAAATAAAGCGAGTTTGTCTGAGCATAACTCTGGCTGTAAATAGAAGAATCGCGATAAACACCACTATCATCAGTAATGTCTGCCAAATGATCGTCACCAAGTAGTTATCGTAGTGTTGCTGAGCGACCGCCGCATTTTGCGTTACATCGAGAATAGAATGATAAAAAGTGCTCGCGTCCCATAATTGCTTGAGCACAATTAATATTGTACTAAATACCATGAGTAGAACCATTTTAGGAACTAACCTCACGTCACTAATGAGACGTTCCCATGGCTTAAATTCCATCCTTAACATGGATGTTCCCCCGTTTATGTTTTTTATTTTTTACTATCTAACTTACAAATAAGAATCATTTTATTATTAATCGTACATTATACGAATTAATCCATAATGAAAGTTAAGTCATTCAAAGTGTGAAAAATAATTAAAGAAGTGTTAAGTCTGTCAGTAACATTTATCCTGACGAACCACTAAACCACATAACGTATCGGCGGAAAAAAGATAACTTGAGGAGCAGAGCAAAAATTCGGGAGTCTCCTCTATCGGTTTTAAGCGATAGAGGAGAACCGATTTTACTGTTCAGTCCAGTAAGGTGTGTTCGATGATGTGATAGCTCGAGTTTGTTCCATCGCATGAAGAATTGAATTCTCCTGACGAAGTAACCAGCGTTCTACTTGCTCTCTTTCGCCTAACTCAAGCTTCTCTACGAGGTTTTCCAGTGGCTCCAATGTTAAGAGATCATCGATCCCCTGAAGCAAATCAGCCCAAGGGAGACGGAAGGTACGACGTTCATCTCTTTCATAAAGTTTCGCAAAACCTATTCCTGTATATAGGTTGCGTGCCAAGCATTCCTGCTGCGCGATATAATCCTCAGCAGAAAGTACTTTTTCGATAGGAAAAGCTTCTTTCAGTTCAAACCAGGATTTATTGAGTTGTTCGCATGCAAATGCATAAACACTCTCATTTAATTTTTCACGAGACTTGTCATCAATAAAAGGCTGCCAACCTCTGGCTAAAATCCATCGACTTAAGTCCAGCAACAACGCCATATAACGGGAAGAGTGAATAAACTTCAGCACTGACTCTCTTTCTGGATAGGTTTCTTGCAGTGCTTTGAGTTCCGCCATCAAAAACTTACGGGCATCCAACTTCCTCAAGATATGTCCCTTATCCTTGAGAAGATCATCAATGTGATCATAAGAATTTATCCAGGCAAACTCTTGCTCTATCCATCTTAATTCCTGCCTTAAAATCGTACTGGCTCGGCGCGGAATAATTTCTTCATAGATGCTTAACGTTTGATTAATGAAAGCAATAGCTGAGCTCATCTCTCTCAACGCATCAATACTCTCATTTTCGACATAAATCTGTTCATGGTAATGCCAGTGAGATAATGCATGCTCTAGGGAATTAATAAAGCACGTTTCAACGCTATCTGCACTCGTGGTTTTTACCAATGACAATGGTAGTACCGGATCGGCACTATAACCGTTGGCTAATCGATACCCGCGAGCTGCTTTACTTAAATTACCCAGTCTAATGCCGCCACCGTCACTGAGTATTCTAGCTAAGGTAAAAAGCGCATCTGTTTGACCCGATTTTAGTTCTAGTTCAACTTCACAAATCGGCTCTTCCTTTTCTCCCGCCACAACCACACCGGAATCAAACGCGACTTCAATCTGGCTACCATCAGACATGGATATAAGCCATTGTTCTCGAATGAAATCAGTAGAGAAAAGAGGCGTTAATTCATTTTGAAGTTGATCTATACTTCTATCTGAAGGCCAGATATCTTCAGGATGAAGGGAAAGATCTGGCTCATTACTGGTATGCTCGGCATTATACTCAGGTCTTTGGTGTAAACCGGCAATAACACGGCCTGCTGTTTTTACGGTTTGAACAAAAACATCATCATAACGACGGATTCTCAAACCGATATCATGTTGTCGCAACCAATTGTCTTCCGTGTCAAAATAGGTATTACCTAATTGACGACGACTGTGTTGAAGAACTTTAGACTCAGAGATTTTCGTGTGTAAAATAGTCGAATAGTCTTGAGAAACAAAAAACTTAAGTTCTATCTCAGTTTCCATAATGATACCTTTCGTAGCAGATAGCGACAGGATATTGCCATATTGGCCTTGGGGCAAGAAAGAAATATCACGTTATTAATGATCTAAAATGGTTTTAATGAACGAGTTAATGGGTTAACATGCGCGCCTTTATAGCCATGTTCAACATATTGCCACTTAGGTACGTGTTTTTTTAAGGTTATAGTTAGGTTGAAGAACCATGCCAATGAATACAATTATGGGGTTATTCGCAAAGTCCCCTATTAAGCCTTTGCAAAGACACGTTGTATGTGTCAATGAATGCTGCTCTCATCTTATTAACTTTTTTGAAGTATCGTTCAAAGGAGATTGGGAAAAAGCATCTGAAATTAGAGCTCAGATTTCTCACTTGGAAAAAGAAGCCGACGTGCTGAAACGAGAAATCCGCCTCAAACTTCCAAGAGGGTTATTCCTGCCCGTCGATCGTACTGATATGCTTGAACTCCTGACTCAGCAAGACAAATTAGCCAACTTGGCGAAAGATGTTGCTGGACGAGTTTACGGACGTCAGTTGATTATTCCAGAACCACTTCAAGACAAATTCATCCACTACGTAATGCGATGCCTAGATGCCGCGACTCAGGCACAAAACGTCATCAGTGAATTTGACGAACTTCTGGAAGCAGGATTCAAAGGCCGAGAAGTCACATTAGTTGCTGAAATGATTCATCAACTAGATGTCATTGAAGACGATACAGATACGATGCAGATTGAATTGCGTCAGATGCTGATGAAGATTGAAGATCAACACAATCCAATTGATATCATGTTTCTGTATAAAATTTTTGAGTGGGTTGGTGGGATCGCTGATCAGGCTCAACGTGTTGGCGCACGATTAGAGTTAATGCTCTCGCGCTCATAATAGTTAATTTTTAAACTCAATAACTAAGGGCATTAACGAAATAAAACGACAATTTGGCACATACAGTTCGTGCCAGTGTTTTTTTGCGTGTAAAAAACGTCGTTTTTGCTCCGCTTGTTATAAAAACTAGGTATTACGATGGATATCCTTGCAAACTATGGCACTATCTTGATTATCGTAGCAGCTGCTTTTGGTTTCTTGATGGCGATCGGTATTGGTGCAAATGACGTTGCCAATGCTATGGGAACATCGGTTGGTTCTAAAGCTCTAACAGTAAAACAGGCTATTTTAATAGCAATGGTGTTTGAATTCGCAGGTGCGTATCTTGCTGGCGGTGAAGTAACCGATACGATACGTAAAGGTGTAATAGAAACCTCTCTATTCGCAAGTCAGCCAGATATTCTTGTCTTCGGTATGATGTCTGCTCTTTTAGCTGCAGGTACATGGCTACTTTTAGCCTCTTACATGGGCTGGCCAGTCTCAACAACCCACTCTATTATCGGTGCAATTATTGGCTTTGCCTGTGTAACTGTAGGTACAGATGCGGTCGATTGGCACTCAGTACAAGGTATTGTTGGTAGTTGGATTGTTACTCCCCTTATTTCTGGGTTCTTCGCTTACGTGATATTTATCAGTGCGCAAAGACTCATCTTTGATACCGAAAACCCCCTAGAAAACGCAAAACGCTTTGTTCCTGTATACATGTTTATTACAACGATGGTTATTGCATTAGTTACCATCAAGAAAGGTTTAAAACACGTTGGTCTTCATCTTACTAACAGCGAAGCATGGGTATGGGCGGTAGTGGTATCCCTTATAGTTATGATTGGTGGTTATATCTACATCATGAAACGCTTTTCAAATCGTGAAAATGACGGAAGTTTCTCTGGTGTAGAAAGCATATTTACCGTGCTGATGGTTGTAACAGCATGTGCAATGGCTTTTGCTCACGGTTCAAATGACGTAGCAAATGCGATTGGCCCACTATCAGCGGTTGTAGCAACAGTTGAAAGCTTGGGTCAGGTAGCAGCGAAAAGCTCAATCGCGTGGTGGATTTTGCCTCTAGGTGGTATTGGCATTGTCGTGGGTCTTGCCACTTTAGGTCACAAAGTTATGGCAACTGTCGGTACTGGTATTACAGAGTTAACTCCGAGCCGAGGTTTTGCAGCTCAGCTAGCAACAGCTTCAACGGTTGTATTAGCTTCTGGTACAGGTTTACCCATTTCGACGACTCAAACACTCGTCGGTGCTGTACTTGGTGTTGGTTTTGCTCGTGGCATTGCAGCCCTAAACTTGGGCGTAGTAAGAAATATCGTTGCATCTTGGATTGTAACGCTTCCAGCAGGCGCATTACTCGCCGTCGTGTTTTACTACATTCTTGAAAAGCTGTTTATCTAGCCAGATCAGTTAACATTGTGTCAATATGATGTGATTATTGACATAAATTGCGATAAAGGGAGGCTAAGCCTCCCTTCTTTGTTGCACCGGAGACCGAAAATTTTTAATATTTGCGGATTCGCAAAAAAATTCAAACTGATTTTAAAGGACTTACTGTGAAAAAATGGTTCATCATGGTGCTTTTTACATTGATTGCAGCACCGACTTTCGCTCAGGATCGTTATATAGCGGACAAGCTATTTACCTACATGCACTCAGGTCCAAGCAACGAATACCGTATTATCGGTAGCGTTGATGCCGGAGAAAAAGTGCAGCTTGTTGACGTAAATAAGCAAACAGGTTTTAGTGAAGTCGTTGATACCAACGGTCGTAGGGGTTGGGTTAAGACTGAGTTCATTACTCGCACAGTGAGTATGGCCGAGCGTATGCCAAAGCTTGAAGCTGAACTTGCCGATGTAAAAGAAAAACTGGCGAACGCACAATCCAATGCCGATAATGAAAAACAAAGTTTGGTTGAATCACTTGATGTGCGCAATAAACAAGTCTCTGAGCTAGAAAAGAATTATTCCGATATTAGTAGCAAACTTGCTGCTTCTCAGTCTGAAATACGTGAACTAAGAGCTAAGCTTGATACTCAGAAAGAAGATTTGTTGATGAAATACTTCATCTACGGTGGTGGTGTGGTTCTTGGTGGTATTTTATTTGGTTTAATTCTACCGCACATCATTCCTAAGCGCCGTAAATCACAGGGCGACTGGTTGTAAGATACCCATTACCGATCGTAGGCCATCAAATTGATGGCCTTTTTTATATCACGTAAAAGGTTGTTGCATGCTAAAAAAATATCTTGTTGGCGGTGCCGTAAGAGATAAATTACTCGGTCTGAAACATTATGATAATGATTGGGTGGTGGTTGGTTCTACGCCTGAAGCAATGCTTGCAAAAGGATTTAAACCCGTAGGAAAAGACTTCCCTGTGTTTCTGCATCCTGAGACACAGGAAGAACATGCCCTTGCTCGTACAGAGCGTAAGTCAGGTAAGGGGTACACAGGTTTCAATTGCTACTTTGCCAATGATGTAACACTAGAAGAGGATCTACTACGACGTGATCTAACGATTAATGCGATGGCAATGGATTGGAATGGAAACATTATTGACCCTTACGGCGGGCAACAAGACTTAAACGACAAAATTCTTCGCCATGTATCAGAAGCCTTTACTGAAGATCCTTTGAGAGTGCTGAGAGTCGCTCGCTTTGCTGCCAAACTGAATAAGCATGGTTTTACTGTTGCTGAGGAAACTCAATCACTGATACAGAAAATCTCTCAATCAGGCGAGTTAAGTGAACTGACTCCAGAACGTGTGTGGCTAGAGTGGCAAAAATCACTTTCTACACCTTCACCTGAGATTTTCTTAAAAGTTCTAAGAGATAACCTAGCCTTAGCCGAGCTGATACCAGAAATCGACGTTTTGTTTGGTGTACCTCAACCCGCTAAGTGGCATCCAGAAATTGATACAGGCATTCATACATTAATGGTTATCAATCAGGCGAGTCAGTTATCAGAGGATCTAACGGTAAGGTTTGCAGCGGCCGTACACGACTTAGGAAAAGGCATCACCCCAAAAAACGAATGGCCAAGCCATAAAATGCACTGCCATACTGGCGTCAAACTCATCAAATCACTGTGCCAGCGTTTGAGAATACCAAATGAGTATCGAGATTTAGCGCTCGCAGTGTGTGAGCAGCACTCAAACATTCATAGAGCAATGGAGCTTAGACCTGCAACCTTCATTAAGATATTTGACAAACTCGACGTATGGCGCAATCCAGAGCGTTTGAACAAGGTTTTAATAAGCTGCCAAGCAGATCATTCGGGACGGTTAGGGCTAGAAAACGAACCTTATCCACAAAAAGAACGTTTTGAAATAGCCTATCAAGCAGCCTTGGCCGTCAATACACAGCATATTATTCAGGATGGATTTCAGGGAAAAGAAATTAGAGATGAGCTCAAACTTCGCCGTTCTGACGCTGTAGAGCGTAAGCTTACGGAAAACAAAGCTTAAGTTTAAAGATGGTTACTTTCCTTCGCCGCCCTTGACGTCACCTTTCCGACCAATAATATTTTGTCCTCAGCGTCACAAAAAAACGCCTCCATATGGGAGGCGTTTTCTATAAGCATGAAGCTAAGCGTTAATTTCCAAAGCAGGAATTAA
The DNA here is from genome assembly GCF_003856525.1 of Vibrio viridaestus. Classification (GTDB taxonomy): domain Bacteria; phylum Pseudomonadota; class Gammaproteobacteria; order Enterobacterales; family Vibrionaceae; genus Vibrio; species Vibrio viridaestus. The sequence continues at coordinate 57,883 of NZ_RJVQ01000002.1, read as the reverse complement.
GCTTGACCTTTCACTTCTTTAAGACCGTTGAAAGGAGCGCGCTCACCTAGAGCTTCCTCAATACGGATTAGTTGGTTGTACTTAGCGATACGGTCAGAACGGCTCATAGAACCAGTTTTGATTTGACCTGCTGCTGTACCTACCGCTAGATCAGCGATAGTTGCATCTTCAGTTTCGCCAGAACGGTGAGAGATAACTGCAGTGTAACCTGCATCTTTAGCCATCTTGATTGCAGCTAGAGTCTCAGTTAGAGAACCGATTTGGTTGAACTTGATTAGGATTGAGTTAGCGATACCTTTCTCAATACCTTCTTTAAGGATTTTAGTGTTAGTTACGAATAGATCGTCACCAACAAGTTGGATTTTGTCACCAAGAACTTTAGTTTGGTATGCGAAACCATCCCAGTCAGACTCGTCTTGACCGTCTTCGATAGAAACGATTGGGTACTCTTCACATAGTTTAGCTAGGTAATCAGAGAACTCTTGAGAAGTGAAAGTCTTGCCTTCACCTTTCATGTTGTACACACCGTTTTCATAGAATTCAGAAGATGCACAGTCCATCGCTAGAGTCACGTCTTTACCTAGAACGTAGCCAGCTTGTTCTACCGCTTCTTTGATTGCAGCAAGCGCAGCAGCGTTAGATTCTAGGTTAGGAGCGAAACCACCTTCGTCACCAACAGCAGTGCTTAGGCCTTTAGCTTTAAGTACTTTTGCTAGGTTGTGGAATACTTCAGCACCAATGCGTAGAGCTTCTTTAAGAGTTGAAGCGCCAACAGGCTGAATCATGAATTCTTGGATATCTACGTTGTTATCTGCGTGCTCACCACCGTTAACGATGTTCATCATTGGTAGAGGCATTGAGAATACACCAGGAGTGCCATTTAGTTCAGCGATGTGCTCGTATAGAGGCATACCTTTCGCTGCAGCGGCTGCTTTAGCGTTCGCTAGAGATACAGCTAGGATCGCGTTAGCACCGAATTTAGCTTTGTTATCAGTACCATCTAAGTCGATCATAATTTGGTCAACTGTAGCTTGATCTTTAGCATCTTTACCGATTAGAGATTCAGCGATTGGGCCGTTTACAGCAGCAACAGCTTTAAGAACGCCTTTACCTAGGAAACGTGATTTATCACCATCACGTAGCTCAAGAGCTTCACGAGAACCAGTAGATGCGCCAGATGGAGCAGCAGCCATACCTACGAAACCGCCTTCTAGGTGAACTTCAGCTTCAACTGTAGGGTTACCACGTGAGTCGATAATTTCACGACCTAGAACTTTAACGATCTTAGACATTAATGTTTCCTCTCATTGAATATAAATGTCAAATTTAAAGGGAAGCCGAGTCAGTCAACGACTTCCCATGTCCTTTAATTACTCAAATTCTCCACGCGCTTTTGCGCCAGCCGCTTTTACAAAGCCGCTGAATAGTGGGTGTCCATCGCGAGGAGTTGAAGTAAACTCTGGGTGGAACTGAGCAGCAACAAACCATGGGTGGTTAGGGTTCTCAATCACTTCAACCAGTTTTTTATCCGCCGACAAACCTGAAACTTTCAGTCCTGCTTTTTCAATTTGTGGGCGTAAAACATTGTTTACTTCGTAGCGATGACGATGACGCTCATGGATTTGCGCATTACCGTATAATTCGTAGGCTTTAGTGCCCTTCTCTAAATGACATAATTGCGAGCCAAGACGCATTGTGCCACCCAGATCCGATTTTTCAGTACGCTCTTCAACATGACCATCAGAATCTACCCATTCGGTAATCAAGCCTACCACAGGGAATTTAGTTTCTTTGTTAAATTCTGTTGAATGTGCCCCTTCCATACCAGCAACATTACGCGCAAATTCAATTAACGCGACTTGCATACCTAAACAGATACCAAGGTATGGAATCTTGTTTTCACGTGCATATTGGGCTGCGATGATTTTACCTTCGATACCACGGTCACCAAAACCACCAGGAACTAGGATCGCATCAAGACCTTCTAAAAGCTCAACACCTTTTGTCTCAAGATCTTCAGAGTCAACGTACTGAATTGTTACACTAAGACGGTTCTTAAGACCAGCATGCTTCAATGCTTCATTCACAGACTTATAAGCGTCAGGTAGCTGAGTATATTTACCCACCATACCAATAGTGACTTCGCCTGTTGGGTTAGCTTCTTCATAAATAACCTGTTCCCATTCAGACAAATCAGCTTCAGGAGCTGTAATACCAAAACGAGCACAAACTAAGTCATCAAGACCTTGAGATTTAATTAACTGAGGAATCTTATAGATAGAATCCACATCTTTCATTGAGATAACCGCTTTCTCTGCTACGTTACAGAAAAGTGCGATTTTCTTACGTTCGTTCGCAGGGATCATACGATCGCTACGACAAACAAGAATATCTGGTTGGATACCAATCGAAAGCAACTCTTTCACTGAGTGCTGAGTTGGTTTGGTTTTCACTTCACCTGCTGCTGCTAGGTAAGGAACCAATGTCAGGTGCATGAACATCGCATTTTCACGACCGATTTCGACCGCATGTTGACGAATGGCTTCCATAAATGGCAAAGACTCAATGTCACCAACCGTTCCACCAATTTCAACGATAGCAATGTCTTGGCCTTCAGCACCAGCAACGATACGCTCTTTAATCGCATTTGTGATATGAGGAATAACCTGAATGGTTGCACCTAAATAGTCACCGCGACGCTCTTTACGCAGAACATCCGCATAAACGCGGCCTGCCGTAAAGTTGTTACGCTTGGTCATCTTAGTACGAATAAAACGTTCGTAATGGCCTAAATCTAAGTCTGTTTCCGCGCCGTCTTCTGTAACGAATACTTCACCGTGCTGAATTGGACTCATTGTGCCTGGATCCACGTTAATATATGGATCAAGTTTCATCATGGTCACTTTAAGACCACGCGCTTCTAAGATCGCTGCAAGTGATGCGGCTGCAATACCTTTACCTAGAGAGGATACAACCCCGCCAGTAACAAAAATATACTTTGTCGTCATGTTTAACCTGAAATTGGTTGAATGAGGGAAATGGGTTTCTTCTGGACGGGATGAAACTATACCAGAAGCCCTTTACCGCCACAACGTGAAACTTATCACACTCAAATTTTTTCTTTATTGCGTCAAATCAATTGAAGAGATTAACATCTTGTAGCCCAAAAGTAACGGGCCCGTCAATTTGACCGAAATATCTACTTACTCTTTTGTTTTTCAAGAACTTTTACTTGTTCCCAAAAAGCATCCAGTTGTTCAAGAGAAAAATCATCGAGATTTTTACCTTGTTGGTAGACTATAGACTCTATTCCTTTAAAACGTCGCGTAAACTTAAGATTCGCCTTTTGCAGCGCCACTTCAGGATCGCACTTAAGATGGCGAGAGAGATTTACGACAGCAAAAAGCAAGTCACCAACCTCTTCTTCCAACTTTTCTTGATCGATAGAAACCTGAACAGCCTCTTCCATGACCTCATCGATTTCTTCATGAACCTTAGCGACAACAGGACCGAGACTTTGCCAATCAAAGCCAAATTTAGCGCATTTTTTCTGAATTTTTGTCGCCTTACTCAACCCAGGCAAAGATTGAGGAATCGAATCGAGAATACTGTTGTCTTCTGGCTGTGACTTGCTGGCTTTTTCCTGCTGCTTTATTCTATCCCAGTTAGCCCGAATCTCGTCATCGTTTGCAAACTGCTCTTCGCCGAAAACATGCGGATGACGGCGAACCAATTTTTCATTCAGTTCCGATATCACATCATCGAAATCAAACAGTGACTGCTCTTTAGCTAACTGACAATAGAAAATTGCCTGAAACACAAAGTCCCCTAATTCTTCACGCAAATTAGCCCAATCACGGTTATTGATTGCATCGACAACTTCGTACGTTTCTTCGATTGTGCATGGGACTATCGTGTCAAAGGACTGCTTTTTATCCCACGGACACCCAGTTTCCGGATCACGAAGCTTTTCCATTATGGTTTGTAGCTCTTCGATTGGACTGGCCATAATTGCTAACTCCTTTCCACAAATAAAAAAGCGAGGCATTAGCCTCGCTGATTAGACTAGTGACTGGCTATCCCAAACGTTTCACAGACAACACATCTTTTGTTTGTTCTATACGTTTAGAAACACGGGTCAAAACTTCAACACTAGGAACTTCTAATTCAAAGTCCATATAGATAATCTGTCGATTATGATCAGAACGGCTTCTCATACTCGACACTTTAATTTTTTCGTTCGCCAATAAGGACGTAATATCTTTTAGTAAACCGCTTCTCTCCATCGCCTCAACACGAACGGGAATGATATAAGAGCCGATCATGCCACCGCCCCATACGGTATCGATAATACGTTCTGGAGCATGATGACTCAGTTCTTCCAACTGCTCACAGTCACTACGGTGAACCGAAATACCCCGACCTTGAGTGATATACCCCTTGATGTCATCTCCAGGGATTGGTCGGCAACAACGAGCAAGATGCGTCATCAAATTATCAACGCCTTCAACGACAACGGCATCTTTACTTGGGGTGGTATAGGCCGCTGGCTTAGTACCGCCCTCTTGAAGTTTTTCTAGTGCAAGCTTGTCTTCTTCTTCCGCTGTGGGCTTATTCACTAATGCATTGATATGGTTGACGATCTGGTTGATTCTCAGATCACCACTGCCGACCCCGACATAAAGTTCATCCGGCGTGTTGACATTAAATCGCTTGAGCGCGTATTCACTGGCATCTTTGAGCGTCGCACCTATTTTTGCCAGTTCATTTTCAAGAATCTCTCTTCCTGCCTCGAGGTTTTTCTCACGACTTTGCTTTCTAAACCAAGCGTTAATTTTTGCTCGAGCACGCCCGGAGTGAACAAACCCTAACGATGGGTTGAGCCAGTCCCGAGAAGGGTTCGGCTCTTTAGCCGTAATGATCTCTACCTGATCTCCCATCTGCAAATGGTGAGTAAACGGGACGATGCGCCCACCGACTTTGGCACCAATGCAACGATGGCCAACCTCGGAGTGGATATGATAAGCAAAATCAAGAGGCGTAGCCCCCATTGGCAAGTCGACAACATCACCACGAGGTGTAAATGCATATACACGGTCATCAAATACCTGACTACGAAGTTCGTCCAACATCTCTCCGGAGTCCGACATCTCTTCTTGCCAATCAAGCAACTTACGCAGCCAGGCAATTTTTTCGTCGTAACCACTTCGCCCAGCGGAACTGCCTTCTTTATATTTCCAGTGTGCAGCAACGCCCAGTTCAGAGTCTTCGTGCATTTGCTTAGTACGAATCTGTATCTCGATGGTTTTCCCTTCAGGCCCAAGAATCACAGTATGAATAGACTGATAACCATTTGGCTTTGGGTTAGCGACATAATCATCAAATTCGCTTGGCAGATGACTGTACTTGGTATGAACAATACCTAACGCGGCGTAACAGTCCTGCAGCTGATCAGCAATAATTCTTACGGCGCGAACATCAAACAACTCATCAAAGGCCAAGTTTTTCTTCTGCATTTTGCGCCAGATGCTGTAAATGTGTTTTGGGCGACCACTCACTTCTGCATTGATATTAGATTCATGCATTTCACGACGAAGATCATCAACGAAATCTTTAATGTACTGTTCGCGAACAATTCTACGCTCTGAAAGCTGCTGCGCTATCTGTTTGTAGGTTTCCGGTTGCTGATAACGAAATGCGTAATCTTCCATTTCCCATTTCAGTTGGCCTATACCTAAACGGTTTGCAAGAGGTGCATAGATATTGGCACACTCTTTTGCCGCAATACGACGTACTTCATCGGGTTGTTTTTTCACTTCTCGAAGGTTACAGATCCGTTCCGCTAACTTAATAACAACACAACGGAAATCATCCACCATCGCAAGCAACATGCGCCTTACGTTATCAACCTGAGCAGAGGCTTCACTTCCCTGAAAGGTGACGTTTAACTGACCGATTGCAGCCATCTCTTCAACGCCATCGATCAATTTGAGTGTTTCTTTACCATAGGACTCAATCAGTTCTTCACGATCAATGAGTCGGCTAGAAGCAATCGGAAATAATAATGCTGCAACGAGCGTAGGTCGATCCATTGATAACGTAATCAATATTTCGACCATTTCCCGTCCACGCCATAAAAGCAAAGGGCCATCAGGGTTATTTACCACTATCGCTTCCATCTGCTGATAGACGTCTTTGAGCTTCTGGGCAACTTTTTGCTCCTGACGTAAGCTCGATATCCACTTATCCAGCTCAAAGAGTTCATCTTGATTCAAATGTGCGCTTCGTACAGCAACCATTAATAATTCGTCCTAGTTTTGTTTTTCTATCTACTTTTACAAGCCAACTGATTTATCGACAACCTAACTTAAGGCAATTTATTTCACAAATAGTGCCATTGATTCTAAATGACTTGTATGAGGAAACATGTCCAACATTGCCAGGTTATCAAGTTTATATCCTTGCTCTAACAGCGACTGAGCATCTCTGGCTAATGTCGCTGGATTACACGACACATACACAATACGTTTTGCACCAAGAGCTGAGCATTGTTCAATAATACCTTTTGCTCCAGTTCGAGCAGGATCGAGTAATATCTTATCAAATTTTTTACGTCCCCACTCACTTAGTGTCATGTCCTCTTCAAGGTTCGCCTGATAAAACTCGACATTATCTATCTGTGCGCAGCGAGCATTGAATTGTGCTTGTTTAACCATAGCATCTACACCTTCAATGCCAACAACACTATTGACCTTTTTCGCAATTGGCAGACTAAAGTTGCCACCGCCACAGAACAGGTCTAAAACGCGATCGCTATCTTCAAGCATTAACCAGTCGATTGCCTGAGTAACCATTTTCTGGTTTACCGCTTTATTGACCTGAATAAAATGGTTGGGCTGAAACGGAATTTCAACACCACCATCATCATAAAAAGGCTTTTCACCATAAAGCAGATCAACAACGTCTGATTCAGGCATGGTATAGAAGGAGATCCCCTCTGACACAGAAGCCATTAAAATCTGAGCCTCTTTTTCATTCAGTGGCTTAGTGTGCCTTAGTAGTATCACTAAAGTATTGTCAGCTTGAATCAGTTCAACGTGACCAAGAATGTTGGGTCGAGGCAATGATTGAAGCAAATCTCGAACATGAGTCAATTGGGTATTAATAGAGTCATTGAGAACCGGACATGCTTTGATATCGACGATATCCTGACTCTGTTTTTGTCGAAAACCGATGTCTAGTTTCTGTTTTGTAGGGTTCCCGTTAATACTAAAACGTGCGCGACGGCGATACCCAAGCTCGCTACTCAATATAGGTTGAGAAAGCGATAAAGATTGACCAGCAAACTTAGTCATAAGCTGCATCAGCGTTTGCTGTTTATATTTTACCTGAGCTGAATGCTCTAGGTGCTGCATCTGACATCCACCGCAACGGTCATAATATTCGCACACAGGTTCCACACGTTCAGGACTCGCTTTTAAAACCTTAATAAGCTGCCCTCTAGCGTACTTACTTTTATCTTCAGTCAACTGGAATAAGACATTCTCTTCCGGCAACGCACCATCAATAAAAATAGGCTTACTCTTCTGATACGCGATACCACTACCCTGATGATCTATGCGGATCACATCGATCGACTGATGCTTTTTGTTAATCTGTTCTTTTTTCTTTGGTTGGAAAAAACGTGCCATTATCTATTGCCTATAGCGGGAACCACCGCATGTTATTGCCCGGAATCTCACTATTATTGAAACGAGTGATTGTCGAAGAGCAGAGACTCTATTAAGCTAGCCAGTATTGACGTTACCTGATGGCTCTGCAGATATTTCAGGTATTTTCCCATATCCACACGATGATGTTTAGATAATAATGACCAGATATGGCTTACGCGCCCGTGTTATTACATTAACACTCGCTCCGACACTGATAATTGGACTACTTCTTAGCGCCTTTTTCTCGTATAACCGCTATCACGATCTCGAAGCACAGGTTATTACAGCCGGCTCTAACATCATCGAACCTCTGGCAATTGCTAGCGAAGGCGCCCTGAGAAATGAAAGCAGAGAAGAAGTACGACGTATCATTAGCTACGCACACAGAAAAAATTCAAAATTTGTTCGCAGTATTGCCGTATTCGATAATCGTCATCAGCTCTTTGTTACCTCAAACTTCCATCCTAATTTTGAATCTCTTATGTACCCTAAGGATAAGCGTATCCCAACCTTAGGCAGTGCCGAGATGAAAGACAATAATACGCTGATTCTACGTACCCCGATATTGGCAGAGAGTCAGTTATCTGATGGACGAACAAATGCAGAAAATATTCCTGTGCTCGGCTATATTGCTATTGAACTCGACTTATCACCTTTAAGACTTCAGCAGTATCAGGAAATCTTCTTGGCCATATTAGTGTTGGTCCTTGGACTTGCACTCTCTGCAGTGTTTGCTTTCCGCTTAATGCATGATGTTACCCGCCCTATCACTCACATGAAAAATGTTGTTGACCGAATTCGTCGTGGTCATCTTGATGTGAGGATTGAAGGGAAAATGCATGGAGAACTCGATGACCTCAAAATGGGGATTAATGCCATGGCAGTTTCCCTCTCCGAGTATCACGTGGAAATGCAGCATAGTATTGATCAGGCCACATCAGACTTACGTGAAACATTAGAACAACTTGAGATTCAGAACGTTGAACTGGATATCGCGAAAAAACGAGCGCAGGAAGCCGCTCGGGTTAAATCAGAATTTTTGGCTAACATGTCTCACGAGCTACGAACACCTCTTAACGGTGTGATCGGGTTTACGAGACAGATGCTTAAGACTAAGCTGACAAATAGCCAAAGTGATTACTTACAAACTATTGAGAAATCAGCGAATAATTTATTGAGTATCATTAACGATATTCTCGACTTCTCTAAACTGGAAGCGGGCAAACTCGCTCTGGAAAATATTCCGTTTGAGTTCCAGGAAAGTTTGGAAGAAGTCGTCGATCTACTCGCAACAAGTGCACACGAAAAAGGGTTAGAAATCACCCTCAAGGTTGATCCAAAGATCCCTGCTGGCGTGATTGGCGATCCATTACGTATTCAACAAATACTGACCAACCTTGTGGGTAACTCAATTAAGTTTACTGAACGGGGTAACATTGATATCAGTGTCGAAATGCGTTCCGCAAAAGATGAATCCGTCGAGCTACAATTTATGGTGCGAGATACAGGTATTGGTATTTCAGAACGTCAGCAAGCACAACTATTCCAAGCGTTCAGCCAAGCAGATGCCAGCATATCTCGACGCTATGGCGGAACGGGCTTAGGCTTAGTTATCACACAGAAATTGGTTGGTCAGATGGGCGGAGAAATCAGTCTCACCAGCCGTCTTCACCAAGGTTCAACCTTTTGGTTCACTATCAAACTGCAAGGAACTGAAATTCCAGTCGGCGGTTGGTATAGCTCGACTGAGCTTACTGATAAAACGGTTCTGTTGGTTGAGCAAAATATTCAATCCGCTTCCATCATTCAACGTACGCTATCCTTAGCTGGAATGGATGTGTCTTACATGGGTGAATTACCCAATGATAATAGTCATTATGATTACGTCATTTACAACTTATCCCCATCGTTGCCATCTGAGCAAGAAACTGTCTGTCGTGAAATTGAAAAAGCGCTGTCTATGACATCAACGCTACTAATTGGTACGCCGAGTACTGAATTAGCGCTTTCAGATCACCTGATGCGTCACTATCCAGTGAAGTGCCTGACCAAACCGTTAGCCAAAAGAAAATTACTGCAGGCTCTTCTCGATTTACATCCGGCACAAGATATTATCGAGGTTGCACCAACCACTATCGCGATCCCGGAAAAAATGCCACTGCGAGTTATGGCAGTGGACGACAATCCTGCCAACCTAAAACTCATTACTGCTCTGCTTCAAGAGCGAGTGGCAGATGTTGTTTCCTGTACCAACGGGAAAGAAGCAGTGGCTCAAGCTCAGGCACAGAAATTCGATATAATTCTGATGGATATCCAGATGCCGCAAATGGATGGCGTAACCGCTTGCCAGAAAATTAAAAATATCGAAATGAATGCTAAGACCCCTGTGATTGCAGTAACAGCACATGCAATGACCGGGGAGAGAGATAGATTACTCAGCGAAGGAATGGATGACTATTTAACCAAACCAATTGAGGAGCACGTTCTTCAACAAGTGTTAATTCACTGGAATCCTCATCCTCACGAGCATGAGCACGAGAAAATAAGTCCTTTAATGGGAAGCGAAAACGTCCAGCAAAATACAGAACCTAAATCTGTTGATAATGTGATCGACTGGCCTGCCGCACTGAAGCAAGCTGCCAATAAAGAAGACCTCGCCAAAGATATGTTAAAAATGCTGGTGGATTACATACCAGAAGTCGACAGTATTGTTGCTTCTGCGTTGGAAAATAGCATTGATCAAGAAACGTTAATACATCACGTCCATAAGCTTCATGGTAGCTGCTCTTACAGTGGTGTACCTAAGCTGAAAAAAATATGTGCGCAACTTGAGCAAGCACTTCGTTCAGGAAGCTCTTTTAATGACTTGGAGCCAGAACTGTTTGAGTTACAAGATGAGATGGAGAAAGTAGTTTCACAGTCTCATCTTTTTCTCAGTAATTAAGACTCAAGAATGACGGTCGCCACCGTATAGTGGCGCTCGTCAGAGATAGATACGTGTCGAAATTTTACACCTTTCCGTTCTGCTATATCAGCTGCAACTCCATGCAAGACAAGTAGAGGCTTGCCCCACTCATCATGTTGAATTTCGAAATCGTGAAAGGTTACGCCCTTCGCAATTCCCGTTCCAAGAGCTTTAGCCGCTGCTTCTTTGACCGAAAATCGTTTAGCGAGAAAACGGTGTTGTTGCTTACAAGCCGAATATGTCTCAAACTCCGGCTCACACAGAATACGCTTGGCAAAACGTTCACCTAGTCGCTTGAGTGAGTCCTCAATACGCGAAATTTCAGCGATATCTGTACCAAGACCAATGATTGCCACGTCTAACTCACCTTGTGTATAAATTAACGGCGTGCTTCTATCATCGCCAATTTCATATCTTTTACTGCGGTTGCCAAGCCATCAAAAACAGCACGACCAATGATAGAGTGGCCAATATTCAATTCATGAACCTCGGGCAATGCTGCTATAGCGGCAACATTGTGATATGTCAGACCATGACCTGCGTTCACCATAATGCCTAGATCAGCGGCATAACTGGCTGCTGCTGCAATTTTTTTAAGCTCATCTTGCTGATCTTCAACTGTTTTCGCATCAGCATAATGACCGGTATGCAGCTCAATATACGGTGCACCACACGCTTTCGCCGCATCTATCTGTTCACGGTCTGCATCGATGAATAAAGAGACCTTAATGCCTTCAGCGCTTAATTTTGCCGTAGCCGCTTTTACTCTCTCAAGCTGACCAACAACATCCAATCCGCCTTCGGTCGTTAACTCTTGACGCTTTTCAGGAACCAAGCACACAAAATCCGGCTTTACTTCGACTGCAATAGCAACCATTTCGTCTGTCACTGCCATTTCAAGATTCATACGTGTCTGGATGGTATCTTTAAGGATGAACACATCGCGATCTTTAATATGTCTTCTATCTTCACGTAAATGAACTGTAATACCATCCGCACCGGCACGTTCAGCAATTTCAGCCGCATGCACTGGATCTGGGTATTTAGTGCCACGCGCATTACGTAATGTTGCAATATGATCGATGTTGACACCTAATAAAATTGAGCTCATTTTCCTATACTCCGTGATCTCGATAGGCCGGTCGTTGCGATAAATAATTCCCGGCTTTTTAATGGTTTACTACCAATAAATGGTTTCAATGCTATGCGCGTAAAACGCTTTGCCGCCTGCAGCTGTTCTTTCGTCGTAAATCGACGTTCACTGATGGCGATTAACTCCTCTCCGGAGAAGGAAAGGTTATCTCGCCGGACGGAGGCAATAAATCCTTTTTGTTCGCGATAGCGATATGTCATTGTGGAAACAACTGGCTCCCCGGTTCCCGCGCAATGTAGAAAATCCACACCGTAGCCGAGGAAAGAAAGTAATGCTAGCTCAAAGCGCCGCAGCGCAGGCTCTGGATTCTCAGTTTGAGCTAATTCAGTCAATGCCTGAAGATAATCATAAAATAAACCAGGATAGGCCACTTCCATCGGTATAACTCGGGCAAGCAGTTCGTTAACGTACATACCAGAATAGAGATTAATACCATGCAAAGGCAAGCCAAGGCTGATGGCTTCCGCTTGACGCAGAGTCTTCATCTCCCCTTTACCAGACCACTTAACAAGAAGCGGTGTAAAAGGTTGAAGAACACTTTTAAGATGTGAACGTGCGCTCCTCGCTCCTTTTGAAAGCAGAGTTAATCGGCCATATTCTTCACTGAAAACATCAATAATCAAACTCGATTCGCTGTATGGTCGTCGGTGAAGAACAAAACAACGCTGCAAACCTGCTTCAGACATAGTTGTTCCCATAAACTAAACGAGGAGTATTGTAGAATACTCCTCGTTGACTAGAAACCTTTCTTTTTACGCTCGATTTGGATTAGAGGTCATCAATATAGCCTAAACTGCGCAATGCTCTCTCATCATCGGCCCAGCCAGATTTTACTTTCACCCAAGTCTCTAGATACACTTTACGGCCAAAGAGTTCTTCCATATCTAAACGCGCTTCGCGGCCGATGGTTTTGATCTTCTCACCTTTCTTACCAATGACCATTTTCTTCTGGCCATTTCTCTCCACCAGTATCAAGGCATTGATATGAAAACCATCCGTTTCAGGATTATAGTCAAAACGTTCAATTTCGACTGTTACGGAGTAAGGAAGCTCATCCCCAGTAAAACGCATTAGCTTTTCACGTACGATTTCAGATGCCATAAAGCGTTGAGAGCGATCAGTTACGTACTCTTCTGGGAAGTGATGTACTGCCTTCGGTAAGTGCTCGCGGACATGCTTACGAATAACATCGATATTTTTGCCATGCTTGGCAGAAATTGGAATAACATCAACAAATTCCATTTTCTTCGACATTTCGAGAAGATGCAGCATCACATCATTGCGATCTTTTACGTTGTCCACTTTGTTGACACACAATACAACTGGGAAGTTGGTATCACGCAATTTGTTCAAGACCATTTCATCGTCTTTTGTCCAGTGCGTACCATCAACAAGGAACAAAACTAAGTTCACATCGCTTAATGAACTGCTTGCAGCACGATTCATCAAACGGTTAATCGCTCGTTTCTCTTCGATATGAAGTCCAGGAGTATCGACAAAGATCGCCTGATAATCACCATCGGTATCGACACCCATTATGCGGTGCCTTGTTGTCTGAGGCTTACGAGAGGTAATCGATATTTTCTGCCCCAATAACTCATTTAATAACGTCGATTTACCAACGTTAGGTCTCCCCACAATGGCAATAAAACCACAGTGCTGATTTTCCGGTGAGCTTTCTTTCTTTGGCTCAGATGCAAAAAATGCATCTATGTCAAATTCGTCTTTATCAGCCATTTGCTAATTGCTCTAATGCTTGCTCCGCTGCCGCTTGCTCTGCCTTGCGGCGACTGGTGCCTTTTCCGATGACAGGCTCTCCGATGCCTGAAACTTCACAAGAAACGGTAAACTCTTGGTTATGCGCTTCACCTTTAATTTTAGTCACAGAATATACAGGTAGTGGTTTTCTTCTACCTTGTAAGAACTCTTGTAATCGAGTTTTAGGATCTTTCTGTGAAATACCAGGTTTAATTGAGTCTAGCCTTTCTTGGTACCAAGCCAGTATAATTCTACGTACTACCTCGATATCACTATCTAAATAAATAGCTCCGATGATGGCTTCAACAGCGTCTGCGAGAATAGAATCTCTTCTAAATCCACCGCTTTTGAGCTCACCTGGACCTAATTTTAAGTAGTCTCCCAAACCGAATTCACGACCCAGTTCAGCAAGAGTATTCCCTCTTACCAGCGTCGCCCTCATACGGCTCATATCACCTTCATTTATCTTTGGAAAACGGTGATAAAGATCGTCAGCGATGACAAAACTTAAAATTGAATCGCCCAGAAATTCAAGACGTTCGTTGTGTTGACCATTGGCACTACGATGAGTCAGTGCCAAATCCAACAGCTCAGATTGACTGAAGTCATATCCGAGCTTTTTTTCTAATCTGTTGATGTGAGAATTCATTGTTTCTTATTGTCTTATGGCCCTTAGGGCCTACTAGTTAATACCACCAATACGGTTGAATCTGACACCAGTTGGAATCCAAGAAGGTAATGCACTATCAGCATCCCGGTCGAATTCAAAACTGATCCATATAGCAACTGCTTTACCCACTAAGTTTTCTTTTGGTACAAAACCCCAATACCGACTATCGGCACTGTTATCACGATTGTCACCCATTACGAAATAATGTCCTTCAGGAACAATCCACTCATTAACGCCCGGTCTAGGCTGATAAGCATCAACACGATCATGACGCACAGGGTCAATTAATATGTTGTGTTTTACACTGCCTAATTTTTCATCTACCTGCAATAGTGGGATAGAACCTTGATAGAATCCACTTTCTTTCACATTTGTCATCGGCACGGGGTTACACGTACTTTCGCCTTTTGGCTGAATACACACCTGCTTTTGACTGCTGTAACGCACCGTGTCTCCAGGCAAACCAACCACGCGCTTGATGTAATCAACCGTTGGGTTAGGTGGGTAACGAAATACTACGATATCACCACGTTCTGGATCACCAACATTAACAATCTGTTTATGCATTACAGGATCTTTCAAACCATAAGCGTACTTTTCCACCAAAATAAAATCACCGACTAGCAGTGTCGGCATCATTGACCCTGAAGGAATTTGAAATGGCTCATAAATAAAGGAGCGAACAATAAGCACAACAGCAATGACTGGGAAAATAGAGACACTATTTTCAACCCACCAAGGCTGACGCATTATCTTTGCTTTGGTATCGGTATCCAACCCATTTGTTTGTGCCTGAACTTCTGCGAGTTTTTGCTTTTTCTTCTTCGACCAAACCCATTTTTCCAGAGCCCAAACAACCCCAGTCACCAGAGTAACAATCACCAAAAGCAGTGAAAATGTATTCGCCATTGACTTCCCTTATCTAAAAAACACGAAAGTGAAAGGGCCGGAACCCTTTCACTTAACAATATTATCCCCAAATTGATTTTTGGAGTGAATAATTAATCTTTACCAACATGCAGAATAGCCAGAAACGCTTCTTGTGGTAATTCAACGTTACCAATCTGCTTCATACGTTTCTTACCTTCTTTCTGTTTCTTCAACAATTTTTTCTTACGACTCACGTCACCACCATAACACTTGGCGATAACGTTTTTACGTAATTGTTTTACTGTTGAACGAGCAATGATGTGGTTACCTATCGCAGCCTGGATAGCAATATCAAACATCTGACGCGGAATGAATTCTTTCATTTTTTCAACAAGCAATCGGCCGCGAGACTGAGAATTCTCATGGTGAGTAATAATTGCCAGAGCATCAACTCGATCGCCGTTCAAAAGTACATCAACACGTACCATGTTTGATGCTTCAAAGCGTTGGAATCCATAATCTAGTGACGCGTATCCACGTGAAGTAGATTTCAATCGGTCAAAGAAATCGAGAACAACTTCAGCCATTGGAATATCATAAGTCAGAGCAACTTGATTACCGTGATAAACCATATCGACCTGAGTACCACGCTTTTCAACACATAATGTAATTACGTTACCCAGATAATCCTGAGGTACAAGGATATTACAACGAGCAATTGGCTCACGAATTTCTTCAATGTCATTGATCGCAGGCAGCTTAGCTGGACTATCAACGTGTATGATCTCTTTATCAGTTTTTTCTACCTGATACACAACCGTTGGTGCAGTCGTAATAAGATCAAGGTCATACTCACGTTCTAATCGCTCTTGGATGATTTCCATGTGAAGCATACCAAGGAAGCCACAACGGAAACCAAAACCTAATGCAGCAGATGTTTCTGGTTCATAGAACAAAGAAGCATCATTAAGGCTCAACTTACCCAGTGCATCACGGAAGTTTTCATAGTCATCCGATGAAACAGGGAACAATCCGGCATAAACCTGAGGTTTAACTTTCTTAAATCCAGGTAGCGCTTTCTCACAGCCATTTTTAGCCAGAGTCAACGTATCACCAACAGGCGCACCAAGAATGTCTTTAATACCACAGACAACCCAACCCACTTCACCAGTTTTGAGCATCTCGGTATCAACTTGCTTAGGAGTGAAAATACCAATACGGTCAACACCCCATACCTGACCGGTACTCATCACTTTGATCTTGTCGTTCTTTTTCAAAGCGCCATTTTTAATACGCACTAACGATACAACGCCAAGGTAATTATCAAACCATGAGTCGATAATTAATGCTTGAGGAGGTGCATCGGGATCACCTTCTGGAGCTGGTATCGCCTCAACAATTTTTTCGAGAACAGCGTCAACGCCCAAACCGGTTTTTGCCGAGCAACGCACAGCATCAATAGCATCAATACCAACAATATCTTCAATTTCTTCCGCTACGCGCTCTGGCTCAGCGGCAGGAAGGTCGATTTTGTTTAAAATCGGCACAACCTCAAGATCCATTTCGATCGCGGTATAACAGTTGGCTAGTGTCTGAGCTTCAACACCCTGACCAGCGTCAACCACCAACAATGCCCCTTCACAGGCAGCTAGGGAGCGAGAAACTTCATAAGAAAAGTCGACGTGTCCAGGAGTATCGATGAAGTTGAGCTGATAAGTCTCACCATCATTTGCTTTATAATTAAGAGTGACGCTTTGCGCTTTGATAGTGATACCGCGCTCACGTTCTAATTCCATTGAATCTAAGACCTGTTCCGCCATTTCGCGGTCAGTTAATCCGCCACATACTTGAATAAGACGGTCAGAAAGTGTCGACTTACCATGGTCGATATGGGCGATAATCGAAAAGTTACGAATGTGCTTCATGATCTGGAATGACTAAACTCTTAAATTTATTTGAAAAAAATATCTCGATAACTGTCTTCATCGAGAAACATCTGATTAATTTCTATCAAGTAGGGCGATTCTACCCAATTTCGCTTAGCTTCGCATCATAAATTAAGTATTGCTCAAAGAGAGCTAGAGAGAATGCATGAGAGGCTCGCCCAGAATCCTGACTAATACCACTTCTTCACCGGAGCGTTTCTCCAGTTTTTTAGAAAGTCGTTTAGCCACTTCAATTCCAGACCAGGCAAAAAGACAAGACACAGCAATAACCACTAGCTCATTATTATTAAAATAATGTTCAGCAAGTGACTGCCCACAGATAGCACCGATAATCAGCATAATCAAAGGCATCAGATAAACTAGCGCCGCTGATTGCAGAAGGCTTTTTTCAGGAAATCCAATTTCCACCATTTGCCCTTCTTTCACAATTTGTGTCGTCTGTAAGGTCCATTTTAGGACCTTATTGCCAATCGCTTTCGACACAACGCCAGTACCGCAACTCTTTGATGATGAACAATGACTACAGCTCGACTGCTGCTCACAACTTAACTCAACTTTAAACCCTTGCGAGGATGAACAAACTGAAGTCACAGTAGCCAATGCGGTCATCATGGTTGAATCTCCTTACTTTTGTCAAAGACAACAGACTGTGCAATTTTCTTTGCTGTTTCCGGTGGAATATCGCCTATCACGGAAACTTCTTTGTCACCTTTGACTAATGTGTGTAGTGTACGCCTTCCCTGACGTATCAACTGATTACGGAGCGACGAATTATCTTCAGACGATACGTACACCGAAAAGTTAAATAGACCATCCGAGTACATTTGGCTTTCCACAAGCCTTTCCGTCACAGCCATACGATATCGGTTTAGCTCCAATGCTGAAAAACCAGTAGGAACCCAGCCGACCGTCCAATAAGTTTTACTGATGGTACTTTCTGGTATTGAAAGTACATCGGGTAACTGCACTTTTTCTAAGCCTGCCATAAGTTCAGCCAGCTTATCACTTATTGAAAACGATATCGTCCGATATTGTTCTAAAATTTCACCATCTCTATCAACTAAATCCGCACGTAATGGTAAATAGTGCTGTTCATCAACCCAAAGTACATAGGAATATCTCATACCATCTTTAGGTACGACACGAATGACATTGCATGGAGCCCCAGCTTCCCTTCCACGACCTATTTTAACAAAATCATAGTAATGGCTGAGCTTTTGAATATTACTATTTAAAAGAGGAATTAACGGTGCAACCATTTTACCAGAATCAACCGAAAAAGGTTCGACGCCAGGTTCGATATAGCTGACTTCACTGCCCCTGCGAATCACTTCTCTAACCGGACCACTCAGATAGAGAAGATGGGCAAATACTTTGTCATTTTCACGAGCGTGTCTGTATAGCAATGGCTCCAGACCGTTTTTACGAACTTGGATATAAGACAACTCGTAATTTAATTGTTGACTAGCTTGGTTCATTTGAAGCAATACAGCCTCTGCAGACTGATCATCTGCAAAGGCTGTATTGGCATTCAGACTGAACAGTGCTAGCACACTGACCAGAAACTTCTTCATTCAACTACCGACTATTACTTGTTAGTATCGCGATGCTGCTCACTGTTCAGACGAAGCTGAAGCTCGTAATCTTGCAACATAGCATTCACTTCACGACGCTGTTCCTGAGCTCTTGACTGCTGTGAATGATTTTCAACAGAATCTCTTGTCAAACTGACTGGCTGAGCAGAACCCGTCATCGGAATGGTCTGTAACACTGGCAACTGCTGTTCACTAGCTGTAGTTGTATCATCTGAGCCACCGTATTGTTGTACACCCAAAACAACCACAAAAGAGACGCAGGCTGCAATAGCGACCTGACCAAAATGAGTTAGCCAGCTAGGCAAATGACGTTTTGCTTTCTGAGGCTGAGGCTGTTCTTCAATTGGCGTAACATTCGTAAATTGACCATGAGCAGGTTCATCTTCGAGAGCTAAAGCCACTTTATCTGCAATGTTCCACTCTGTAGATGACATTGTCTCAGAGACATCGCCTCTCATAATGTCACCAATCAAATGGTAATTACGCCATGTTTCCTGCATTGCTGAATCGTTAGTCAAATCCTGCACTAGCGCTTTATCGACTAACTCTCCGTCCATAAGTGCTGAAATGTTTTCTTTCCCAGCCATTCTTTCCACCATACATTAAACAACTCAAAATGTTAAAGAAGCGAACTAATCCGATTCTCAACAGCTTCACGAGCTCTAAAAATACGCGAGCGTACTGTACCAACAGGACACTCCATTACAGCAGCGATCTCTTCATAGCTCAAACCATCCAGTTCACGAAGAGTCATTGCGGTTTTTAAATCTTCCGGTAGTGCATCTATTGCTGCAAACACCGCCTGTTTCAATTCTTTGGACAACGTAATGTTTTCAGGGTTCGATATTTCTTTTAAAACATTACCACTTTCATAATATTCAGCGTCTTCAGCATCCACATCGTTGGCTGGAGGTCTACGACTCTGAGCAACAATGTGGTTTTTGGCAGTGTTAACCGCAATTCGATATAGCCAAGTATAAAAAGCACTTTCACCACGAAACGTAGGAATAGCTCTATACGCCTTTATGAACGCTTCTTGAGCGACATCTGCTACATCACCCGAATTGCTCACATACCTAGAGATAAGATTACATACTTTATTTTGATACCTTAAAACCAAAAGGTTAAATGCTTGCTTATCTCCGTTCTGAACTCGCTCAATCAATACTTGGTCGGTTAACTGCTCGTTCATTCGAGCGTATACTCCTATGTTTACTCCCTTACCTTCTCAGATATGGGCATTAATACTGCAAAATGTAGTATTGACACCACCGCTGACATGAGCACTATACTAAGACTCATGCACGAACGATAAGTTCCACTCCGCCAATACTTTTTTCATTAAATTTACTTAATTTTTAGATCATGGCTCTTTATTTGCGTCTTTTCTTCTATCTTGGCGGAAAAAAAACTAATTACAATAGCATTTACAAAGCATTGTCATTAGAGCGAACATTAAGCAACTCTGTGCCCGTACCCGACAGATCACCATCATTATAGGTCGAACTCTTTTCATTATAGAGACTTATAGAGGTTATCTGAACTTATGAGCACGCTTTATAAATGGATAAGAGTGTATCGCTCTTTAAAAGATTCAGGATAAAAAATCTTATGAGTACGAAAAGAGAACATCATTGTGATGTGTTAATTGTCGGGAGCGGGGCCGCTGGTTTGACTCTTGCTTTGAGAGTCGCCCAACATTGCAAAGTTATCGTTTTAAGTAAAGGACCATGGAGCGAAGGCTCGACCTATTACGCTCAAGGTGGTATTGCAGCAGTATTCGACGAGACCGATAGTATCGAGTCGCATGTACAAGATACATTAATTGCTGGTGCTGGTATCTGTGAAGAAGATACGGTTCGGTTCATTGCAGAAAATGCAAAGAAAAGCGTTCAATGGCTTATTGATGGTGGCGTTCCTTTCGATCTGGAGGAAGATAGCGATGAAAAACATCCTAAGTACCATTTGACCAGAGAAGGTGGTCATAGCCACCGTCGTATCTTACACGCCGCAGATGCTACAGGCATGGCCGTACAAATGTCTCTGCAAGATAATGTGATTAATCATCCTAACATTACCGTACTGGAACGTCATACCGCGTTAGATCTCATCACCGAAGAAAACGCATCAGATGGCAAACAAAAGGTGATTGGCGCTTACGTCTGGAACCGAAATATAGAACATGTTGAAACCATTGCTGCAAAGTTCATTGTCTTAGCAACAGGTGGCGCATCTAAAGTATATCAGTACACCTCTAACCCAGATATTTCCTCTGGTGATGGGATCGCTATGGCATGGCGTGCTGGCTGTCGAGTCGCTAACCTTGAATTTAACCAATTCCATCCTACCTGTTTGTATCATCCAGACGCACGTAATTTTCTCTTAACCGAAGCACTCCGTGGTGAAGGTGCTTATCTGCGTCGACCTGATGGTTCTCGATTTATGCCTGACTTTGATGAACGTGCAGAGTTAGCACCGAGAGATGTCGTTGCCCGGGCAATCGACTACGAAATGAAGCGCCTTGGTGCAGACTGCATGTACCTTGATATTAGCCATAAACCAGCCGATTTTATCGAAAAGCATTTTCCTACGATCTATTCTCGTTTGAAAGAACTCGATATTGATATGACTCAGGAGCCGATACCAATTGTTCCTGCCGCGCACTATACATGCGGTGGTGTCATGGTGAATAAACAAGGACAAGCTGATCTTGACCATTTATACGCTATAGGAGAAGTCAGCTACACAGGATTACATGGTGCAAACCGCATGGCGTCCAACTCTCTGCTTGAGTGTGTCGTGTATGCTCGCTCTGCAGCAGCTGATATTCTTGAAAAATTGGACACTGCAACGATAGCTACCGATCTTCCTGCATGGGATGAGAGCCAAGTATCTTGCTCTGATGAGGAGGTTGTGATCCAGCATAACTGGCACGAACTCAGATTATTTATGTGGGACTACATGGGTATTGTCCGAACCGATAAAAGAATGGAGAGAGCGCTGAGACGAATCCATCTATTACAACAAGAGACTCATGAATACTATAGTAATTTCCGAGTATCAAATAACCTTATCGAATTAAGAAACTTACTCCAGGTAGCCGAATTGATGGTCCGCTGTGCCATGCAGCGAAAAGAAAGTCGTGGACTTCACTATACACTCGATTACCCAGAGCAACTCGATGTCAGTGGCTCAACAATACTTGAGCCATAACACCTCAAGACAAAGCAGAGGTATATCGCCTCTGCTTGTCAGTCACCACAACATAGCGATAAACCCAGTCACTACAACTATCACGCCAAAGTATCATTTTCACACCACTTTCCATGCGAATAATTAAACACCATTGCGAGAATGTGGTATCAACGTCTTCAACAACCTCAGTTTTTTTATTCTGTTTCCAGGCACCACTACACTCATGGTGTACATAACCAATAAATTGTGGAAGGAAAATGGCACATTTATCCCATTGTCGAAATAGATAGCCAATCAGGAAAAAGGTTAACGGCAGCGGTGTTGATGTAACAGTCAATGCTAATAAAAAGAGCTGACAAATAGCCAGCTCTAATAACCACCGAGTCCTAGATGACCGACAATAAAAATTAACGGACTTTACTAAGGTTGTAGGCAACGATTTTGTCCACCATTGATGCATGAGCCAAATTTTCGCTACGACCGTGCCCCATGATCCATTTAAAAAGATCGGGATCATCACACTCAAGAAGAGAAACAAATTCCTGTTGCTCGTTTTCAGTCAAAGACTCAAAGCAATCCTCAAAAAAAGGCATAATTACAACATCCAGCTCTAACATACCTCTACGGCATGCCCATTTAATTCTTGCTTTTTCTTCGGCTGTATACATCACAAATTCCTCGTTATTAGACCTTGTTTTTCTTCAGTGTATCAAGGGGCTAAACCAACAACTACTGTTTTGGTCACACTCCCGTTCAAGCTGACAAAAAGACATTTCCGTTTTACCATAGGGTAACAGTTTCTACATTATGGGAAATCAATTATGGATTGGAAAAATCGTTTTCAGTCACTCACTCTACAAGAAAGTGCAGCACAAACCGATCTAGCTCTCGCATATTTATCGACTTGGGGCTTAATTACAGCAACCGGAGCCGATAAAAAATCCTACCTGCAAGGTCAGATTACCTGCAATGTAGCCAGCTTATCAGCTCATGATGTCACATTTGCGGGACATTGTGATGCAAAGGGTAAAGTTTGGTCTATTTTCCGTATGTTTCATCACAAAGACGGATACGCGATGGTCCAGCCAAAATCAGTCATCGACACAGAACTGAAAGAGCTAAAAAAATACGCCGTATTTTCCAAGATAGAAATCACCGAATCTGAGGATAACCTTTTGGCAATATTTGGCGCAGACGCTGAATCGTTTGTTAAGACTCTCAGCTCCGAACAAGGAGATGTCCGCTCGATTTCTGGAGGCACCGCGGTAAAAATTAATGACCAACGATGGCTACTCGTTGTTGATGATGACGCGGCACAATCTATTGTTGAGCAATTGGCAGATAAAATAGTCAGCGAACTGCTGTGGCTGGAGCAGGAAATTAAGCATGGTATTCCAGTTCTTAATGCTCAGGAGCAAAACACCCACATACCTCAAGCTCTAAACTTGCAAGCGATAGATGGAATCAGTTTCACCAAAGGCTGTTATACCGGACAGGAAACCGTTGCAAGAGCCAAATACCGAGGTATTAATAAGAGGGCTCTCTACACAATAAGTGGAAACCTTTCTACCAGTCCAGAAAACGTTGAAATAGAACGTTCTGTTGGCGAAAACTGGCGTAGTGTCGGCAACCTGATCGCATTTATTCGATACCCTAGCGGTAAAGTTATCGGTCAAATTGTACTTCCTAACAATCTAGACAGTGAGACTAAGTTCAGAGCAAAAGATCAAGAAGGTGAATGGATATTGGAACCAATGCCTTATCAACTGGAAGAAGCTGAATAGTATCACGCTCATGACCCCAACTAAAGTCACGCTTCACCTGCAAAACAATAGAGTCCAGTTTCGCTGGCTACCTCACCAAACAGAGGCGATCAGTGTGGAGGATGCCGCGCAGCAGCGCGGTATTCGCACTGAGCAAATGGTTAAGTGTATTCTGCTGCGAGATATGGGAAATAATTACGCGCTGGCTTGTGTTCCTGGTGATAAATCAGTCGATCCCAAGAAAGTCAGAGCGCTATTAGGCTGGCGCCGAATGACTTGTGTTGGAAAAGAGCAAGTCAAAGAGATCATCGACTATGACATTGGTACTGTCACTCCTCTATGTATTCCGCAACACATACCTATCGTATTTGATGACGCGCTATTTTTAGAAACCGAGGTAACGATCAGTTCCGGTTCTAAAATGGCTGGACTGGCACTTACTTTAAGCGATCTCGTCAATCTAGTCTCCCCAACAATCTCCTCTATCACCCGATAAAGAGATTAAGAGCACAGCATAATCTCAATAAAAACGACATCTTACCTTCTTCTAACTGTCATATAACGTAGGCTTAATAGTGCCCGAACTCAGCAATGAGTTATGACGATATTTTGTCTGTCAGCTCACACAATTTAGGCGTTTATACGTAAAATTCGCAAATGGCAGCACAAAAACATAAATAAAAAAGAGTTAGTTATATTTCCCTCTATAAAGGTCACAATTTTTAGTAATTGACTCGCTATAATTTTCTAAGCGTCAGAAACAAAAGGACATAATAATAATGAGACTGTTTAAGCTATACACTCCAAGTATGATCGCTAAACACATAAGTCGCCTATTTAAAGGCCGAATCTATATTTATGGAGTCGGTAAGTTCGAATTTGATCAAGGTAAGCTGATCCTCCCTGAACAGGCTGAAGAAAGGCACTTCCAAACGGTCAAAGAAGTGAATCAGGAAATAATGAAAATACGTCAGTTGGCTTTAATTTAAGTTTACGTCATGAAAAGAAAGAAAGGGCCCCAAGAGGCCCTTTTAATTTATTGTGTTAGTGACTCTTTTGCTAATTTTGGCAATTCGCCCTTTAACCCTAAAGCCACCTTCATAATGTCGTCTTTGGGTCCAATCTCGTTAAAGACCGACATCCCTATTCCCCTGACCAACTTTTTCAATGGAAAATCTCCGGAGAAAAGAGTTCTGAACCCTTGCATCACTGCAATCATTTTTACGGCTTCAGCTTTACGCCAACGTTCGTAACCACGTAAGTTTTTCTTTTTACCGATATCTTCATTATCATGCCACAGCCCAATCAATGTTTCGGCTAAACTGGCTGCATCAAGGAAACCAAGGTTTACCCCTTGTCCGGCTAATGGATGGATAGTATGCGCAGCATCTCCAACCAAAGCAATTCGATCCCGAACAAAATCTCGGGCATAACGCATTTTCAAAGGGTAACTTTCTCTCTCTCCTTGTACTTCACACAACCCAAGACGATTATCGAATTCGGCAACTAATGACTTATTAAACTCGACGTCACTTAAGCCCTGCAATTGCTTGGCACTATCTGGCTCTACCGACCATACAATAGAACATAGGTACTCATCTTTGAGGGGTAAGAATGCTAATGGCCCAGCCGGAGTAAATATCTGACGAGCTGTCGACTCATGGGGTAACTCGGTTTTTACCGTTGTAACGATCGCTGTGTGCCCATAATCCCAATGTGTTAATGGAATATCCGTTTGTTGTCGCACCCAAGAGTTAGCACCATCAGCTCCAACAACTAATTTAGTCGTGATACTTTCGCCACTCTCTAGAGTAATCCAAGCTTCACTCTCACCAATCGTCATATTTTGGCATCGAGATGGCATAAAGAGCGTCGTATTTTCCTGCAGTTGAACTTTCTCGAGCAATGCCAACTGAATGATTCGATTTTCAACAATGTGGCCCAAATTGGGTTGGTATAGAGACTCAGCATCGAATTTGATAGAAGCAAAACTGTCCTTTTCCCAAACGTGCATTTGGTTGTATTCCGCACATCTTCTTTTCTCGATTCCTTCCCATGCACCAATATTTCTTAACATGATCTCACTGGCACGACTTAAGGCTGAAACTCGGTTATCAGGTAGTTCACTAATTTCAGAAACAGGCTCCAGCCCTTCAATAATAGCAATACGCATATCGGTATTTTTTAACGCAGCCGCTAATGAAAGGCCAACCATACCTCCACCAATAATTGTGATATCAAAACTTTGCATCATATGAAGCAATTTCTCCTATTTATCGTGGAATCTTGCCGAGAGTCCGGCGGATTAATGGCTGTTTTAAACCAGGAACGTTATCTGCAATCATAAGGCCGATGTTACGTCCGAATTGCGCTGTAAAAAACGAGTTTGAAAAAAGATGTACCAAGCTTGATGTCAGTCTAATCGTCTCTTGCTGATCAGGGGCTCTTCTTTCCTGATATCGGCTTAAAATTGAATAACATCCTTTATCTATCTCTGCCTCATGCCCAATAACTTCCTCAAGTAATGTCGCCACATCTCGAATACCAAGGTTAAATCCCTGACCAGCAATAGGATGTAGCGTCTGTGATGCGTTACCAACAACAGCGAAACGGTGCGATACGGTATGTTCTCTGACACTCAACCCTAATGGATAGCAATGTCGAGTACCGACCTTTTCAAATTTACCCAAGCGCCAACCAAAACGCTCTTGCAAATCAGACAAGAAATCAGAGTCATTCAAAGAGCAAAGACGCTCAACCCGTTCGGGTTTTACACACCACACTAACGACATGCGCCCTTCTGACATAGGAAGTAAGGCAACAGGACCTTCATCGGTAAAGCGTTCAAAGGCCTTCCCTTGATGAGGAGCAGACGTTGTCACATTAGCAACAATGGCTGTTTGTCCATAGTCTAAGTACTGACGTTCTAGCTTAAGTAGCTGACAACACTGCGAGCCAGTACCATCAGCAGCCACAACCAGTTTACTTGTTATTTCAACTCCAGAAGAAAGCGTAACGGACACATAATCTTGGCGCTGAACCAACTCAGATATAGATTCGGGACAATAGAAATCGATATTATTACTTTGTCCAATTTGCTTTTGATATACATTTCCAATATCAGCCAACTCGACAACATACCCTAGAGCGGGTACGAGCAAACTTTCAGCGCTAATATCGGTCATACCAGCATGACCTCGGTCTGAAACATGGATGTGTGAAATTGGCGTGGCAAATGGCTTTATTTCTGACCATAATCCAAAGCGTTTTAATAAATCATGCGTTCCTAACGACAGGGCGATTGAACGGCCATCAAATCCCCCTTGAACAGAAGGATCAAAAGAATGAGCTTCGATGACAGCTATAGATAACGTTGACTTTGATAGTTTACTCAGAGAAAGAGCAAGAGTGCCACCAACAACAGCCCCACCGACAATGACGACATCATACGTTTTCACAATAGGTCCTTATTAGTGAAGAGTGGGCTTTTCCTGTGCCTTTTCTTGCCGCACGCCAAACTCAGCATGAATTGTAAGAACACACGCTTTGATATGCTCAACCACTTGATCTAGCAATTGATTCTGCTCATCCAAATCGTCATCTTCATCAATGCCTAATTTGCTGATTTCCTCAAGGTCAGCGAGTGCTTCTTTCGTATCTTCGCTAGATGATTTGACATCCGCACTGATTAACCCCAGACCTGAAATAAAGTGATTTACCCACTCACATACCGCATCAGCTCGTTCAAACAGTGCGTCATTAGAATCGTCTTGAGGAAGTAGTAAAGAAAAGGTGAATTTATTATCCATCAGCTCACCGGCAGAAAAAGTCAGCAGCGATTCAGTCTCATTTAGTGCGCTGATCGGCCATCCCATGCCATCATTAGAATAATCGAACAATAGAGGCTGCCAACTTTTATCTTTTGGATTGAGTCCACCAGCTAACATGCCGACCAACAAGCCATGAGTCTCCGCTGCAGAAACAGAGAGAGAGGCAGACGACAATACGGTTTGGTAAGTTGCGTAGTCAGGAAGTGATGTTTGGCTCATAAGAAACCCAGCTAAAAATAAAAGTAATCCTACCACTAACGGCGTTATACCGGAAATAATGGTGTAGTCGATATGCGCAGCATTTAAACAAATTGTCCAAGATATGAGTTTTTAACTGTCCATTTACTTACGATGTGAGTGAAAGACTTGAATCTTAATCGGCGTTTACCTATAGTTTCGTTCTCGGTGGTGACAGAGAGTCCCATCTATTATCAGCGCGTTATGAGTTCATAGATCATGAGTAATCAAGCGGTAGAAGTAAAAATCTTAGGAAACACAACCCGAGTTAATTGTCCTAAAGGACAAGAAGAGTCGTTGATTGCTGCTGCACATGAGCTGAACAGCCGTTTGCATGAGATGAGTGAGCGTACTAAGGTTAACAATGAGACCAAACTTCTGACCATCGCCGCGCTGAACATCTGTTATGAACTCCAGCAGTTCAGACAAGAGAGTGAACACAGCGAACATCGCCTACTGGAAAGAATAGAGCAACTTAGTGTATCGTTGGAACACGCTCTAAATAAAGTGACCAAAAGTCAGCAACAGTAGACTCTCAGCAAAACAAGAATTTACCCTGGGGTGTTAGTCAGTGGATTACGTCCCTGAGCCGATAAGCAAAAAACGAGGGTTGGTACTTGGTAGCTATTGAGCAAGCTCGGCTCGAACCGAGAAGCCTACGGTTATCATTGCTGGCCCGCCTTGAACCAGCTGGTTCAAGGGTCAAAATCTGCGACGGCATCCCGGGGTACCCTATGCAAATACAACAAACTCGCCAAGAATTCCGCCAGCATATCAGAAAGCAACGGAGAGACCTTTCCGCTTCTGAACAATTACTGGCAAGCCGAAATCTGATTCAACAGTGCACACAGCTTACTGAGGTTGAAAATGGTCAGCATTTTGCTCTGTACCTATCAACAGATGGCGAATTGGACACACATCCACTAATCGAATGGATGTGGAATAACAATAAATCTATCTATCTTCCCGTTATTCATCCCTTTTCTAAAGGCCAGCTATTGTTTTTAAAATATCAAAAAGACACTGAGATGGTCTCAAATCGTTATGGCATATTAGAACCGCGGTTAAAAAAAGACGATATCATTCCGGTTAATCAGCTAGATATTATCTTTACTCCTCTAGTCGGCTTTGATCGTCGAGGACATCGGCTAGGAATGGGAGGTGGTTATTATGACAGAACGCTTGAACCTTGGTTTAATACCGGTCAGGGGGCAATTCCTATTGGCCTGGCTCATGACTGTCAATTCGTCGATGAACTACCTATCGAGTCCTGGGATATACCTTTACCCAAAATAGTGACCCCAACCAACATATGGAATTGGGAATAGGCTCCGAATATCGCTATAATCGCGGCCAAGAAATTATGGTCACGCGGAGACGGACATGACTCAAGACGAAATGAAAAAAGAAGCCGGTTGGGCTGCTCTAAAATACGTTACTAAAGGCGGAATCATCGGAGTGGGTACGGGTTCCACTGTGAATCACTTTATCGATGCTTTAGGAACCATGAAAAACGATATAAAAGGTGCCGTATCAAGTTCAATCGCATCAACGGAAAAACTAAAAGGTTTAGGTATCGAAGTCTTTGACTGTAATGACGTCGAAAAGTTAGACGTTTATGTTGATGGTGCTGATGAGATCAATGCGACTCGCGATATGATCAAAGGTGGCGGTGCCGCTTTAACACGTGAAAAAATAGTTGCCGCTATTTCAGAGAAATTCGTTTGTATTGTCGATCAAACTAAAGCTGTTGATGTTTTGGGTAAATTCCCTCTCCCTGTTGAAGTTATCCCAATGGCAAGAGAACAGGTATCACGTCAATTGCGCTCACTGGGCGGCAACCCAGTTTATCGTGAAGGTGTTGTAACCGATAACGGTAATATTATCCTCGATGTCAAAGATATGAAGATTACTGATCCTAAAGATATGGAATTTAAGATAAATAATATTCCTGGTGTCGTCACTAATGGCCTCTTTGCTCATCGTGGTGCTGATGTCATCATCACAGGTACACCTAATGGAGCAAAAATCGAGGAATAATCATAGAGTTTTCTACCAATTTTGAACAAACGGCGCCTTAAGGCGCCGTTTCATTTTTTTTACACAATAAAATTATTCCTTATGACGTAATTTTCTTACCATTCTTCTTCATTTTTTGGTAGTTTAATGGCCAGAAGACGCGCAAGGAAAACGTTTGCGTAACGCAAAAATGCTGAATTTTGAACAACAGCAACCTGTGCGCCTCGTTTTTGCCCACCTTTCGATTGTTAAGGACGAGAATAATGGCCAAAGTATCACTGGAAAAAGATAAAATAAAAATTTTACTTCTAGAGGGCGTACATACGTCAGCTGTAGAAGCACTGCAAGCGTCTGGCTATACAAATATTGAGTATCACAAAGGCTCCCTAAGCGGTGATGAACTTATTGAAGCGATCAAAGACGCTCACTTCGTTGGTATCCGTTCACGTACCGATCTGACTGAAGAAGTTATCGATGCCGCTCAAAAATTAGTTGGTATTGGTTGTTTCTGTATCGGTACCAACCAAGTTGACCTAGATGCAGCAGCCAAACGCGGTATTCCAGTGTTTAACGCGCCGTTTTCTAACACACGTAGTGTGGCTGAACTTGTGCTAGGTCAGATCATTCTTCTTCTTCGTGGCGTTCCAGAGAAAAATGCTCTTGCTCACCGCGGTATCTGGAAAAAAAGTGCAGATCACAGCTACGAAGCTCGTGGTAAAAATCTTGGCATTATTGGTTACGGCCACATTGGTACTCAGCTAAGCATCCTAGCTGAAAACCTAGGTATGAGTGTTTACTACTACGATATCGAAAATAAGCTATCACTAGGTAATGCAATTCAAGTCCCAACAATGGCTGAATTACTGAACAAATGTGATGTTATTTCTCTTCATGTTCCAGAAACTCATGAAACAAAGAATATGATGGGTAAAGAGCAATTTGCACTAATGAAACCAGGTTCTATTTTCATTAACGCAGCTCGTGGTACTGTTGTTGATATCGACGCACTATGTGAAGTCATCGAGTCTGGCCATCTTTCAGGCGCAGCTGTTGATGTATTCCCAACAGAACCAAAAACGAATAAAGACCCGTTTGAATCACCACTTCTTCAATATGACAATGTTCTATTGACTCCTCACGTTGGTGGTTCAACACAAGAAGCTCAAGAAAACATTGGTACCGAAGTCGCAAGTAAAATTGCGAAGTACTCAGACAATGGCTCTACACTATCAAGCGTGAACTTCCCAGAAGTGTCGTTGCCAGGCCTACGTGAATGTTCTCGCTTACTTCATATTCATGAAAACCGCCCAGGTATCCTGAATAAAATCAATAACTACTTTGCGGAAGAACACATCAACATCGCAGCACAGTATCTACAAACTAGCCCAACGATTGGCTATGTTGTTATTGACGTAGAAACAGCGCGTTCTGAAGAAGCACTTCAGAAACTAAAAGGAATCGAAGGCACCATTCGTGCGCGTATCCTTCACTAATCATATAGTGACCACTGACAAAATAAAAAGCCACCTCAACGGTTAACACCGATCAGTTAAGCAAATGATCAGTTGAACGATCCTGTGGTTGGTTGAAAATACCCTCAAGCATTTAAGTTTGAGGGTATTTTTTATGTCGGCTCACTGGCTTGTTGATGTCGATGACTTGGCACCCCCTGATTCACTCACGCTTTTTCAAAAGGAGCTGCCATTGGAATGGATAAATAAAGCACTTGATGAAACCAATAAAGCCAGTATGAGAAGACGGAAGCTGCCTGCTGAATGAGTCGTTTGGTTGCTCGTCGGGATTGGCTTGTATCGTGATAGACCGATCACTGATGTGTTAGACAAGTTAGACCTAAAACTCTCCAACGCTTTAGGTGAATCCATTGCCCCAAGTGCCATTCCTCAAGCGAGAAAACGCCTCACGGCGGAGCCACCACTAAAAACGCTATTCACCATGACAGCACAGCGCTGGACCCAGTCTGAAGATAGTGAGGACAAATGGTTCGGTTTACGATTATTTTCAGTTGATGGGACTCAGTTTAGAACTCATTATACCCAAGCACTCGCTCAGCATTATCAGTATATAAAGTACACTAAAAGTCATCATACCGAATACCCTATTGTTCGGCTATGCGCGCTTTGCTCTCTTCGTAGTCGTTTACTTCATGATGTCGCTTTTGGTCCCAGCTCAATAGGAGAAGTGAGCTATGCCAAACAGTTAATCTCATCAACGATGCCTAACTCCCTCACGATTTTTGACCGATGCTATTTAAGTGCTGAGCTGATGATTAACTGGCAGCGTCAACATGGCTCGAGCCACTGGATGACCCCAATAAAATCGAATACACAATATAAAGTCATTCGGAAACTAGACAAAGAAGAACGTGATTTAATTGTCGAGATGGATGTTTCACAACATGCGCGCAAGCAAGAGCCAAGTCGTCCAGAGAAATAGCAAGCAAGATTAGCTTTGTATCCTGAATCAGAGCAACCTAACCCTATAAAAGGGGTACTCACTTCTCTGATAGATAGCCAATACGCTCTTCAATCCCTTCTGGATGTCTACTTCTAACGTTGGGAAGTTGAGAGCAGTTATGGAGAGATAAAACACGACATGCTGGAGGATAAACTTCTTCTTCGAAGCCAGTCTGTCGAAGGGATAGAACAAGAGGTATGGGGAATACTGATCGCTTATAATCTAGTTCGTTTAGAAATTAGCCGCATAGCCAGAGAAGCAAAAGTGTCACCGCTCCGGATAAGTTTTATGATGGCACTTCGCGACATCCAAGATAAGCTTATGTGGTGTGCGATAGCCTCACCCGGCTCAATCCCTAAAAAGTTGAGGGCTATGCGAGAGCGAGCGAAGCGTTACATTCTGCCAGAACGAAAAAACGGCCCAAATCAAGGACCGTTCGTATAAGTAAGACTCGCTATTCAGTTCGTTCCAAGCACGTTAAGTGATAGGAGTTAACCTCAACGGTGGCTTTTTATTGTCTTATAATTGGTTAGAAATAGAGACAAAAAGGCCTCAGGGTAGAACTGAGGCAAATATTCAAAGGACCAAATGTCGTTTTTAGCTAGGCTAACTATTCATGACCAGATTAGGTAACCAAGTAACTAAATCAGGGAAAAGCATACAAATCACCAAGACAATAAACTGTACAGTGATGAATGGTAGTACGGCTTTATACAAATCCATCATGGATACACCCTTTGGTGCAATCCCTTTTAGATAGAAAAGAGCGAATCCATAAGGTGGTGTCTGTACTGCAATAACAATATTAAGGATCATCAGAACTCCAAACCAAATTGGGTCGTAGCCTAATGACACAGCAACTGGGGTAAAAATCGGAGCACACATCAAAACGATAATGAATTCATCAATGATAAAGCCCAGGAACAGCATGATTACCTGGAACATCATGATGATAACGATTGGTGGTAGATCTAAACCTTTTGCAAAGCCAGACACCATACCCTGAATACCCATCAGTAAGTGGAAATTACTGAACACCGATGCACCCAGAATAATCCACATTGCGACACTGACTAAAATGGCAGTCTGAGCGCCTGCTTTTTGGATCATTGCAGGTTTGAAACGTTTAAATAAAATGGCGAGTAAGATAGCACCTAGCACACCGAGTGCACCAGATTCTGTTGGCGTAGCAATACCAGCAATAATACTGCCTAATACGACAACAATGAGAGCTAGGGATGAAGCACCATCACGAATTGTTTTAAACAGCTCGTAGCCTTTAGGCATTTCATAATCATCAGAATCGCTATCCAGAGGAGCGCGTTCCGGATTTAACTTACAAGAGATAATAACGTAAGTAATCAGCATAATAATGGTAATTAAAGCTGGTACCATCGCGCCTAAAAACATCTTACCAACAGAATTATGAGTCGATGAGGCAAACATAATCATCGGGATACTTGGTGGAATAAGGATACCTAGTGAACCACCAGCCATAATAACGCCCAGTGCTAGTTTTTTATCGTAACCACGATCCAGCATTGGCTTTAAGGCGATACTGCTCGATGTCATAATACCCGCACCAATGATACCAACCATAGCACCAATCATTGAGCACACGCCAATAACACTGATTGCAAGAGAACCGCGTACACGACCAATAACAAGCTGACTTGCGTTAAACATCGCATCGCCAATTCCGGACCGCGTCAGAATTTGACCCATGTAGATATACAGTGGGATTGCGAGCAAAATAAAGTCAAAGAAAGTACTTTCTACCGTAGTTGGTACGATATTGAATAGAGCTTCCCCCCAAACTAGGTAGCCGACAGCCATGGCGATACCACCAAGTGCCAAGCCTACCTGCGCTCCCAAAACGAATGCGGTGAGGATACAAGCCAAAAGAAGCAGGGTTAATGTCTCAATTCCCATTTGGACTCTCCTTGTCAAATGCAGGCTTTTCTAACTGCTGGCTATCTAGTTTGAATGGCTGATCTGATAACTCACTTACTTGATGAGGCTCTTCTAGCAACTCTTTTCCAGTAAGCAAATAGTAAACATTACAAATAAAATCGGTTGTGTACTGAGCGATGAAAATAGCCGCTGATACCGTAATCATTAGCCAGAAGTGGTGCATAGGTGGAGCCCACTCACTCTTGGTTTTATATCCATACTTAAGGGCTTGCATGAACATATCCCAACAGGTATGAGCCATAACCCAAAGAAAGAAAATAGCCAGTGCACATGTAATTAGGTCAAAAATACGTTTCGTTTTTTCAGATACTTTTGCATAAACGATATCGACGTTGATATGCGCTTCTTTTTGCTGTGCATACGCACCGCCAAGTGCTGCTATGTATCCGAAAATAAATAATGAGGTGTCATAACCCCAGATCGTTGGCCTTTCCAGAACATACCGTGCAAAGACTTCAAAACACACGATGCCCGCCAACACTGGAAGAAGATAAGAGACTGATTTTCCTATCAAACTAACAATGAATCGAATAAGGTGGCAATATCCTTTTAATATCGATTGAATCATACTCACTCTCCAACGAGATAAGGTGAGCGAGCGCTCACCTTACCATTTCCTTATTGCTGCTTCTCTAAAATATCAACTAGTTGTTTAGAGTAAGGGTCTTCTTTTGCATATTCTTTTGCTAGAGACTGACCAGCCTCTTTCCATGCTTTTTTGTCTGCTTCAGATGGTTCTGGGCTCCATTTTAGGCCTTTAGATTCCATTTCTGTTACAGCTTGAGATTCCCACAGTTTAGATTTGGTGATCTGCTCAATTGCATGCTCTGCTGTTGCACCTTTAACAATCGCTTTTAGATCGTCTGGTAACTGGTCCCAAGCTTTTTGGTTAACGAGGATAGGTAGAACCTGTGCACCTGCGATTGGTAGAGAGTACATGTATTTAGCAACTTCAACGTGGTTACCATCGCGGTGGTCGATCATGTTAGAACCGATAGAACCGTCGATAACACCCGTTGCAAGAGATGTATAGATTTCACTCCAAGCAAGAGATACTGGAGATGCACCTAAGTTACGTAGGAATTTACCGTATGCACCTGGCGCACGGATTTTTAAGCCTTTGAAATCTTCGATAGATTTAATTGGCTCTTTAGTGATGATG
This sequence comes from Vibrio viridaestus, assembly GCF_003856525.1. Classification (GTDB taxonomy): domain Bacteria; phylum Pseudomonadota; class Gammaproteobacteria; order Enterobacterales; family Vibrionaceae; genus Vibrio; species Vibrio viridaestus. The sequence goes on along the minus strand of NZ_RJVQ01000002.1, from coordinate 22,559 downwards.
TAAACTGGTGGCTGGATGTATGGTTCCAACCATACCATGCCTTGTGAACCGTATGCTTTTTTCAGCACATCACCCCAACCACGCTCGTGGAATAGAGTCATAAGTTCACCCACATCTGAAGTACCACCAGGCAAACCAACTTCTACAACACCAGCAGGAAACTCACCAGCATTCATTGGTTGGAATGGTGCACCCATAGTGATGAGACCAGATTTTACAGCATTGAATATGCCACTGGTACCAACACCTTCACCAGAATATAGAACTTGTACTGCAATACGACCATTTGACATCGTTTCGATGTTCTTTGCCAAGTCTTCATAAACCTGACCAAACGCTGTACCACGACCGTATAAATTAGCAAAACGCCAGTTAAAATCTGCTGCGAAACTAGAAGCCGATGTTGCTAATGCACTTACACCTAAAGTCACTGCTAACACTGCTTTAGCGAGTTTCTTTCCCTTTAAACTGAACATGGAGGTATCCTCTCTTCCTGTATAGTTACTCGTTTGTTACTAATTTGTTTCACCGACAATATGAAGAAACAATTGTTAAATCGATAGAACCAATATTAACATTCCTATGGTACCAGTTAGTAATTAATACTGGTACCACACCTTTCCCCCATCTGGTACTTAGTTATTTAATGGTTCTGGATCTAACATCGCAGTATCAGCTAACAGAAGAGATACAAAGATGGACCAAATTGTTAACAAAACTCTTCTTCAATCGACGTGTGATTCGAGTGAAGATGCTATCGCAGTGTTAAATCCGGCAACAAATGACGTCCTTGCCTATATCCCATCAGTACCAACACAGGAAATTGTTGGACTGATTGAGCAATCAAAACAAGCTCAAAAAGTATGGCAAGAACGTTCAGCATCAGAACGCAGCGCAATTCTAAAACGCTGGTATGATCTTGTTGTTGAAAACGCTGACGATTTAGCTCGTATCATGACGCTAGAGCAAGGAAAACCGCTGGCTGAAGCGAAAGGCGAAGTGATGTATGGTGCGTCTTTCATCCAATGGTTTGCCGAGGAAGGAAAAAGAACGTACGGTGACACAATTCCTTCACCGACATCAAATAAGCGCTTAATGACAATTAAGCAACCAGTAGGTGTTGCCGCGGCGATCACGCCATGGAACTTCCCTATTGCTATGATTACTCGTAAAGCGGCACCAGCTCTTGCAGCAGGTTGTAGCTTTATCGTTAAGCCAGCAAATCAAACACCTCTTTCAGCTTATGCTGTCGCTGAGCTTGCATACCAAGCTGGCTTACCAAAAGAGCTTCTTATCGTTGTTAACAACCACTCGTCAGTCGCTGTTGGTGACATTCTTTGCAGTCATGATGACATCAAAAAGCTGTCATTCACAGGCTCAACGCAAGTGGGTAGCTACCTTATCAAACAGACGTCTGAGACAGTTAAAAAGACCTCTATGGAACTTGGTGGCAACGCGCCATTTATTGTATTTGATGATGCTGATATTGACTCAGCGATTAAAGGTGCTGTTGCATCGAAATTCCGTAATGCAGGACAAACGTGTGTTTGTGCTAACCGTTTCTACGTACAAGAATCGGTTTACGATGAATTCGTTGAAAAATTCACAGCTGCAGTAGCAAAACTTAAAGTGGGTAACGGTATTGAGCCTGGTGTTGAAATTGGCCCACTTATTGATGCAAAAGCAAAAGACAGCGTACTTTCTTATATCGAAACGGCTAAATCACAAGGCGCTAAAGTCGCTTTGGGCGGTGAAGATCTAGGTGGTTTATTTGTATCACCAACAATTTTAACTGAAGTAACGCAAGACATGGATATTGTTCAAACAGAGCTGTTTGGCCCTATCGCCCCAATTATTCGATTCAAAGACGATGCAGAATTAGTAACAAAAGCGAATGACACTATTTATGGTCTAGCTAGTTACTTCTACACAAGTGCTCTGAATCGTGCTTTCACGATAGCCGAAAAACTGGAATACGGTATGGTTGGTATCAACGAAGGCATTATATCAAACGAAGTCGCACCATTTGGTGGTGTAAAACAATCAGGCTTTGGCCGTGAAGGTGCTAAGCAAGGTATCGATGAGTACCTCAACATAAAATACCTATGCTTTGGTGGTTTTTAACCGAAATAAGTCAAAGTACTAACTATCAAAGTCCCCACAGGGAAAATATGATGAAAATCATAGGAGAAAACGGAATGCTAAAAGATCAATTACCTCAAGTTAATGTTGCCCTTCCAGGCCCAAAAACTCAGGCTCTTAAAGAGAGAAGAAACAAAGCGAACCCTAGTGCTATTCGTTGTATCTATCCAATTGCAATGAAACGAGCTCAAGGCGCTATTATTGAGGATTTGGATGGTAACCTTCTTCTTGACTGGATTGGCGGTGTAGGTGTGTTAAACATCGGCCATTGTCATCCAGAAGTAGTTGAAGCGGTAAAAGAACAATCAGAAAAATATTTCCATGGTATGTTCAACATCGTATCTCATGAAGGCTATGTTGCTTTAGCAGAAAAATTGAACGAAATCGTTCCTGTTAAAGGATCAGAAAAGAAAACGTTCTTCGCTAACAGTGGCGCAGAAGCTGACGAAAACGCGATCAAACTTGCTCGTTCTTACACTAAGCGTTCAAACATTATCGTTTTCTCCGGAGCTTTCCACGGTCGTACTTTCCTTACAATGTCTATGACGTCTAAGAAAGCTTACGCAAGAGGTCTAGGTCCACTACCTGGTGGCATTTTCCGTGCAGATTACCCTTATTTATATCGCGCAGAAAAAGAGATGAATGAAGCTGAAATGCTTGCTTACTACAAACAGAAAATTGAAAAAGTGTTTGAAGAAGCTTCTCCAGCTAATGAAGTAGCCGCTATCGTATTAGAACCATTACAAGGTGAAGGTGGTTTCATTCCAGCACCTATCGCTTGGGTTAAAATGCTAAGAGAACTATGTGATAAAGAAGGTATTCTTCTTATCGCTGATGAAGTTCAAACTGGTTTCGGTCGTACTGGTCGCATGTTTGCTTCTAACTATTGGGCAGAAGCTGGTGCTTATCCAGATATCATCACTACAGCAAAATCAATTGCAGGTGGTGTTCCTCTATCTGCGATCACTGCACGTACTGAGATTGTTGAAGCATCTCCAGCTGGTACTATTGGTGGTACATACGGTGGTAACGCTCTTGCTTGTGCTGCTGCACTTAAAGTCATCGAAGTAATGGAGCGTGATAACCTAGCAGAACGTGCTCAAGAAATCGGTGCTACTGTTACTGAACGTTACACTAAATGGATGAGCAACAACCCATACATTGGTGATGTTCGTGGTCTTGGTGCAATGATTGGTATCGAATTCGTTAAAGACAAAGCAACTAAAGAACCTTACCCAGAAATGGTGAACTACCTTATTGAGGAATGTATTGCTCACGGTCTAATGATCGAAAACGCAGGTACATACGGTAACGTTGTTCGCTTCCTTGCGCCGCTCGTTATTACAGACGCACAGCTAGAAGCTGGTCTTTCAATCATGGAAGCAGCTATCGAGAAATTTACTAACAAATAAGTTGGTAATAATTACTACCGGCTCCATCATTTGGAGCCGGTTCTATTTCGAATATATTAATACTTCCCAATTCCTCTTCACCTTTCTCATTTTTCTATCGACGTTATTGGTTTCCCATTAAAAGAAAGCTGGCAGGATGTTTGCTTGTATGGATCCAGTTTACCTATAATCTCATACAAAGATTCGCACAGTTCTCTAATACTCTGCGGTTAATGTTAAACCAGTACAGAACCATCACCTCACCAAATTGGTTACTTGCACCAAATTGGTGCCTCATTATGGTTCATTGATATATTTCATAGTAACAATGTTGGATCTAAGTGAGTCAAAAGCAAATACACACTTTATCAAACTGATGTAAACCAATTAATCACCTACAGCCAGTAATTGAATTCGATAAAATATCGAGTATTCATTTAGCTCATCTAAGAATCGAGAAAGAGGTAGCGCTAGTCCTATATCTTTCACTCTTTAATGAGTAAGCTTAGATAAGACTGAAATACCGGAATAGTAATACACATGCTAAGCCATTATATCCATATAAATCATAATGATGATCGTACCCTACAAGATCAAATAAAAAGTAGTATCGCGAAAGCGATCTTTGACGGCTTTATTCCGAAAGAAAACAGTCTGGTCTCTTCACGTAAACTCGCACAGGATCTTAATGTTTCACGCAATACAATTCTACGCGTGTATGAGCAACTTACAGAAGATGGTATTCTCGTATCCGTTGAGCGCAAAGGATATTTCGTAAACCCTAACTTAGAGATATCTGCACCGAAAGCCGCTGAACAATCTAAGCCTTACGTCCATACATCTCTTGATTGGTCTCGCTATCTCAATGCAGAACACGCGACATCGGCATACGTAGCAAAGGATCTTAAACATTACAAATACCTCTTTGTCGGTGGAATGGTTGATGAAGATCTTTTCCCAGTTATAGAATGGCGAAAATGCAGTATTCAATCTCTTAATCGATCTAACCATCAGTTATGGACATCAAATAATTCGGATTATCAGGATCTCATAGAGCAAATTCGCACTAGAGTTTTGACGAAACGTGGGATTTTTGTCAATTCGGATCAGATAGCGATCACTCATGGCTGTCAAAACAGTCTTTATTACCTATCCAAATTACTTATCAATAAAAAAACGACTGTCGCACTGGAGAACCCGGGTTACCCTGAAGCTCATCATCAATTTCAGGCAAGAAAAGCAAAAATACTGCCTATCGATGTCGATCAAAAAGGGATGATCATTGATGATCGACTTCAAGATGCTCAGATCGTTTACACGACCCCAAGTAATCATTTTCCAACCACAGTTAGATTATCATCTGAACGTCGCAAACGATTAATTGAATCAGCAGAACAGAATGACTTATTAATTATTGAGGACGATTTTGAGCACGATGTGAATTTTATGGAAAACACTGCTCCACCTCTTCGAGGGGAGTACCCAAGTGATCGAATCATTTATATATCTAGTTTTACATCAACAATAGCCCCTGGGTTACGTATCGGCTATATTGTGGCTTCTCCTCCGCTTATATCGCAAATCAAGCGAATGCAGCTACGTTCTCATAGTTTACCGCCCAAAAATAACTGTCAAACACTCGCGCTATTTTTAAGCCTTGGCTATTACGATGCTTTGATGCAGAAAATGCTTAAGCGCTATCGAGAGAAATGGCTGACGATCGAAAAAGCGATGAATTATTATTTCCCTCAATCGGGTGTGACCCCATCTCTAGCTGGTACGGCTTTCTGGATAAATTACAAGGAAGGCTTTGATTCAGAAAAGTTAGAACAACTCGCTGAGCAAGCAGGTATCCTTATAAATAGTGGAGCTCAGTACTATTATGAACATAATCAAAGCAGTAGCTTTCGTCTTAGTTTCCAGTCGATAAAAAACGATAAGATCCGAGAGGGAATTGCCTTACTGTCTAGTCTGGCTAAAAAAGTTATGCCGATTGAACGGCTGGAAGAATGCCAGGCTCCTGCCCTAGATAGTAACGAAATAAAGGAGCTATTAACCGATAAAACAATGCTCACCAAAGACTGCTTCAATATTCCCTATCGTATTTCATTTCAGCCAGATGGGAAAATGACCGGCTTATCTGATCGACCAAATGACGAAGATGAGGGCTATTGGTGGGTAGAAAACAATCAATTTGTCTACCAGTGGCGTAATTGGCAATTTGCGGATATTAGAAGAATCACCATTGTTGTAGACGACGGAAAATTGAAACGCTTTGATGAAGAGGGTTTTTATATCGGTGATGCTACGTTTCTTTAGATAAAAAAAGCCAGAATCAAATTCTGGCTTCCTCATCATTTACATTTAATTTGTTGAACCAATCGCAAGCGTTAAGCTTTTAAACCACGATCACCACGAGAAATACCAACAATACCACTTCTCGCTACTTCAATAACTTCGGTTATTTCAGACATTGCCTGTACGAATGCATCTAACTTAGCAGTATCACCTGTCATCTGAACTGTGTATTGATTCGCCGTTATATCGACTATCTGTCCACGGAAAATATCAGACGTACGTTGGACTTCAGCTCTTAATGCACCAGATGCTTTTACTTTAACAAGCATCAATTCTCGTTCAATATAATCGAACTCAGATACTTCCTGAACTTTGAGCACATCAATCAACTTATGCAACTGCTTCTGAATCTGCTCTAACTGCATTTCATCTGTCTTAGTCGTAATATTCAGACGAGACAACGTTGAGTCTTCTGTCGGAGAGACGTTCAGTGTTTCAATGTTGAAACCACGCTGAGAAAATAAACCAACAACTCGAGACAATGCACCAGGCTGGTTTTCTAATAATAGTGAAATAATATGTCTCATTAGGTTCTCTCCGTTTTGCTTAGCCACATTTTATCCATACCCTCGCCTTTAATTTGCATAGGGTAGACATGCTCGGTCTCATCAACATTAATATCCACAAACACCAAACGATCTTTTTGCTCGAGTGCTCTCTTCAAGCCATCTTCAAGTTCTTCAGGCTTATTAATACGGATACCAACGTGACCGTAAGCTTCAGCTATTGCTGCAAAATCAGGTACAGAACTCATATAAGAGTTTGAGTGGCGACCTTGATAGATAATGTCCTGCCACTGTTTAACCATTCCAAGGAAACGGTTATTGAGATTAATAATTTTTACTGGGATATTGTACTGAAGTGCCGTAGACAATTCTTGAATATTCATTTGAATACTACCGTCACCAGTCACGACAACCACTTCTTCTTCAGGCTTGGCAAACTTCACACCCATTCCAGCTGGAAGGCCAAATCCCATCGTTCCCAGGCCACCAGAGTTAATCCAACGACGAGGCTTATTAAATGGGTAATACAACGCAGCGAACATCTGGTGCTGACCAACATCTGACGCTACATAGGCATCACCATTGGTCAGTTTGTATAAAGTTTCGATTACCTGCTGAGGTTTAATTGTTTCTGAATCTTGCTCATAAGCAAGACAGTTGCGATCTCGCCATTGTTCGATGTCCGTCCACCATGAATCCAACGCTTTTGCGTCATTAGTTCCACCTTGCTCCACCAATAGGCGAAGCATCGTATCGAGAACTTTATCCGCTGAACCAACGATAGGTAAGTCCGCTCGAACGTTTTTCGATATTGACGAAGGATCGATATCTATATGCATCACTTTGGCATTTGGGCAGTACTTTTCAATATTGTTCGTTGTTCTATCATCAAAACGAACACCAATACCAAAAATAAGATCGGCGTTATGCATGGCCATATTAGCTTCATACACACCGTGCATACCGAGCATTCCTAGCGCGTTCTTGTGCGTTCCTGGGAAAGCACCTAGTCCCATTAGAGTACTAACAACAGGTAGATTCAACGTTTCTGATAACTTGAGAATTTGCTTATCCGCACCAGAAATAATCGCACCGCCACCGATGTAAAGTACTGGTTTCTTCGCTTCTAATAACGCTGACAGTGCTTTCTTAATTTGTCCTTTATGACCTGTTGTTGTTGGGTTATAAGAACGCATTTTAATCGATTTAGGATATTCGTAAGGAAACTTGATTTGCGGATTCATCACGTCTTTTGGTACATCAATGACAACCGGTCCAGGTCGTCCTGTACTCGCGATGTAAAACGCTTTTTTAATTGTTTCAGGGATATCTTCTGCTTTCTTGACTAGAAAGCTATGCTTAACGATAGGTCGAGATACACCAACGATATCACATTCCTGAAAAGCATCATTACCAATCAGGTTGGTTGGAACGTTACCCGAAATAACAATCATTGGAATAGAATCCATGTACGCAGTCGCAATACCAGTAACGGTATTAGTTGCGCCAGGACCAGAACAAACAGTCACAACCCCTGGCTTACCAGTAGCTCGGGCATAGCCATCGGCCATGTGTGTTGCTGCTTGCTCATGACGAACGAGAACATGTTTGATTTCATCTCTCTTCGCATGAAGTGCATCATAAATGTCAAGGACTGAGCCGCCTGGGTAACCAAAGATCTGCTCTACACCCTCTTCGATCAGAGATTGAACAATCATCTCCGCACCGGATAGTTTTGCCATATTGTCTCCTTACCAAATACCCAAAAAGCATGGTTAGCCAGTGAGCTTGGTGATTCATAGTCTAGGGCTTATTCGTAGCCTAAATGAAATGTTGTTACTTCATCAGCTATGCATTCCAAGGCAGTAAATCCAAGGAATTCGGATGTGACTTTAACTCGATATTAAGTATAAATCTAATGCAACATTTATCACATTTTCTCTGTAATCTCGTAAATATTGGATTGAATAAAACTTAACTCCATAAAATAAAAAGTAATCAGATTTAAATTTCGATACAGACAGTTAATAAAGTTAAAAATTTTTATATTTTTCTTCCAAATAAGATAAACCATTAAAATAAATAAGGTTTTAAAAACAAAAAAAGCAGGCTCTTAGCCTGCTTTAAACAATGAGTCTGAATCGTTATTTAACGAGCTCGCTACAGATGGTCAATAATTGATCTCTCAACCAACAATGTCCTTTATCTTTTTCGCTCGAACGATGCCAGTTCAAATAACCCGAGATAGAGTTATTTTTATATGGTAACTCGATGATTTGCAGTGAGTTACGATTTGGCGAACCTTCAACTAACCAACGAGGTGCAATTGTGATAAGTTCAGATTGACTCACCACGTACAATACATTACTTAGACTGGTTCCTTCGTAGTGAGCATGGCAATCGATATCTCTATAAGCCTGTTCACTAAAGCTTCTTATGCCGTATGTCTGAGAGAGCATAGCATGACTTTCAGAGACAACCTGCTCAGCTGTAATTTGTCCTTGAATGCGGGGATGCACTTTAGAAGCCACAATCACAAGCTCGTCTATAAATAACTCAGAACTTGCAAAGCCTTCTTGATCAAACTTAGCGTAGTCGATAACAAAATCGACTTCTTGATAGCGAAGACGGTCTATCAAATGGCTGTCAAATTCGGCTTCTAGATGCATTTTCACATGAGGAGCCTGTTCGTGCAGTGTTGAAAAGATTTTTGGTGCAAATCGTAAGTCATTTGGACTACAAATCGCTAAGTTGAACGCTCGTGTAGATGACTCAGGAGTGAAAATAGAACTTGGTAGTTCATTACGTATAAGCTGCAAAGCTTGACGCACAGGACCAAACAACTGACGAGCACGCTGAGTAGGTTGAATGCCTCGGCCTTGACGCATAAACAGTTCATCATTAAACATAACTTTTAAACGTGCCACGGCATTACTTACCGCTGGCTGAGACATACCCAGGTTATGTGCTGCACGAGTAATATTCTGTTCTTGCATAACTGCATCAAATACGGTTAATAAGTTAAGATCCACACTTCTTAGTGTGCTTTCCATACGATGACTATTTAGCGACTGTGCGACTTCATTTTTGTCTAACATCCGAGATGCTCCTCACTAGAATATGCGAATTACAAATTAAATTCACAATCTGAATAATGTAGTTATTTTCAACTGGGATATATTGACTGCTTTGATATATCCCGAGTGAAATCTACTATCTTTCAATTAGTCAGTGATAAGCAACTCGATTGACAAAAAGTCATCACTTTTTATAAATTTAAAAAATAAAACCATAAAAATCAATACATTGATAAAATATAAAAAAATATAAAAAGCTGGATTTTATGTTTAAATAGAAAATAATTCACACAACAAATACTTCATCAACCGTGGCAACTTACGACATTCACACATCAAATAATCAAATATCAATAGATATGCCAATTAAATATTATTTATTCAGTTGATTGAAACATAGCTAGGAAAGTCGACTTGTTTCCAAAGTGACTCACAGAGTTGCTGATGATTATCCCAATGACCTGATAACACCCATTCAGTAATCGCATTTGCAACATCCGGATAGGAAACTTTCTCGCCCGATTGCTCGTCTAACCAATGCCGAACAACCGAAGGATCTAACTTATCCATCGTACTCGCTAACCCTAGCATTTCTAATGTCGCAACATTACTCTGTTGCTCAAATTGACCAGAAAGCGGTTTAAGCAACAGCTTTTTACCGAGAGACATGGCTTCAGACGGCAGTTCAAATCCTCCATTAGCGATAACGCCAGAACATGCATACAGATACCGTTGAAAATCATCATGACAAGGCGGATAAAAATGGACATTATTTTGCATTTCACTCGACTTAATGTCTGGATGGAAGCAAATGAACTGATAATTTGAAAAGCGAAAGAGCAACTCATAAATGTCGTCTACATTTTCAAAAGGCAGATAAACAAGAACAAACCCTTTATTTTCATTTCGATACTGAGCATGATGAACGATTGGAGGAAGAATCATCTGATCAAAGTGATACCAATGAAGCCCAACATAATGGTCTGCTGGCGCATAGTTAGTAATGATTTTTCGATCTAGCCAACTCGCCCCTTTCAGGGGTACCTGATATCGAAATGCATTTTGATGGCTAATACTAATACATGGTTTTTTCTGACGTTTTGCAGCCCATGCCGAGATGGGTTCAAAATCATTGAGAACTAAATCATAACTCGATAAATCAAGCTGATGAATATCCAGTAAAAAACGACAAAAGCGACTCTTCATCGCTGTCTTTACGTAATCAACTTTTCCACCACTAGACACAAAAGATAAGCCACTTTTTGCTCGATATTGACCAAAGCACTCCATAGAAAAATAGCGTTCAGGCGACCGACCAGAGAAAAAAAAGTCAACGTCAACTCCATGATATCTGAGTGATAAACTCATCGCCCGAGCCCTGGCTATATGCCCGTTACCTGTACCTTGAACGCCATACAAAATTTTCAATCACTTTACCCCACAACAAGCAATAAACCACACTGAGCACAGATCAAGCCCAACGCACAGCCAATCGCTACATCAGTAAAAAAATGGACTCCCAATAAAATCCTGGCCAAACCGACGCAGCTAGCCCATGAGAAAAACAACATAGATAGCGTTGGATAATAGAAACTAAGGAGAGAAGCCATTAAAAAGGCGGCCGTCGTATGGCCTGATGGCAGACTAAAGCGATCGGAAGGGGTGATAAAAGCGGTAACCAGCGATGAAAACTCATGGGGCCGTCTTCGCTGAAAGGAACGTTTCAGCAGTACATAAGCCGGTAATTCAATTGCAAATGCCACAAGCCCTGAATAGAGGAATTCCATTCCTCTTGAACCATCGAATAAGTAAGCACTTACTCCTAATAAAGCATAGATGTGACCATCACCTGAACGCGAGACCCATTTACTAGTTACTGCAATTTTTTGGTAGCAGCGATGCCGCAAACAAAACAATGAAAATGCCAGATCAAATCTAACGATCGGTTCCATGACTCTCATACTCATTTCTCCTCTATCTTGGAATAGAAGCTAAACAGGAATCATGACAGCCAAGTGACTATTTTCTTTCTTGTTGATGAATTCAGACGAATTAAGCAAAGAAGCGTTTACGATATAAGAAAGTAATGAAAATCATAATAATTATACATTGACTGTTTTTATTGAAACTTCTATAACTGACGATTCAGTTAATAAAATAGTTATTCCCGAGGAAATCGGTGAAATTCCGATACTGTACCCGCAACTGTAAACGGCACAATACCGTGAGTCAGATACTCGGCACATATTCAAATTCTACAAACCGGGCGGGAATACCTGGCGCTGTTTCGCCTACCTTTTTCTTCAATTTTGCGAAGTCAGTTTTCAGTCACGTTTCCCTTGAGGCGGTTACCCTTAAGGATCTTAAATGCGTTATTTTTGTATGCTGATAGTAATAATGTGGAGTATCGGAGTCCATGCAAAACTGTCATCCCCCAATCTGCTACTGATCATATCTCAACGGAATGCAGAAACGGTCTCAGAGGCAATAGCACAGTTCAAAAATCAGCACAAAAATACCGCTATTCAAGCAAGAACAGACAATCAGTGGTTGTCATTATCCGCTAATGACAGACACAGCTTGTTAGCGAACGCTGATTACACGATTGGTATTGGCCTTTTCGGGGCTATCGTTGCCGAACTGACCAACGACATCCGTACAGTAAAGCCAAATCACCTCATGATATTCAGTAGTGATCATCGTTTGATACAGCTCAGCCAATCCTCAGGAACGCAACTATTTACGAGTGATGACGTTCTGCGTCACTTAGCCGCGACAAGACCCAGCGATAATTTAATGAAATGGAAAGCCAAACTCCTGTTCAACTACCCTAAACAAGCGGGATGGATAGATGCACGTAGCTATTGGCAAGCAGGAGGCGTTTCAAATACAGCCAAATTACTTATGTGGATGGCTCATCAAGTCAATAACCACGTTGAGATTCAACAGCCGGAGCTGAATCCAAGACTTCAATGGTGGTTTGCTGACAACTACTCAGAGACGCTCCCCAAGCTCAACCCATCTCAGCCAATCGTTGCTCTTATTGATCACTCAGGATCAGTCCGACCCAGTGACTCTCAAGTTTTTAAGCAGCTCTGTAAGCAGCTCACAGTAAACAATATCCAGTGTTTAGTTGCACTTGCTTCATGGGGCGATCCTAGCGTGGAAGCAATATCAGCTCTAAGCGAGTTTAAACAGAATTTATCTGCCATAGTCATGCTTCAAGACTTTGTTATCGGTGGAGGAGAAGGAAGAGAAAAAGCGACCCATATCCTAGAAGAGTTGAATGTACCGATAATAAAAGGAATAAAGCTTCGCGATAGGACTCATCAACAATGGCTCCAGTCATCTGATGGTATCGCAGTAGATAAAGTTTACTACCAAGTCGCTATGCCAGAAATGCAAGGTGCCAGCCAACCTCTTATCGTGGCTTTCGCTGGTAAGAAGACAATCGATCCCCAATCTGGTCTAGAGATCCAACCGATCAGTAACAATATTGATGGAATTAACACGATTGTTGAGCGTATTAACAAATGGTATACGTTACAAACGAAGCCTAACAGCGACAAAAAAATTGCACTGATTTATTACAATCATCCACCAGGAAGACACAACATTGGAGCGGATAATTTAGATGTCCCCGCTAGTCTCTGGAACATTCTCCAGAGACTAAAAAAAGAGGGGTATAACGTAGGTAAATTACCCGAATCACAAGAAGCACTTCTGGACGAAATTCAGGATCGTGCGGTCAACTTACCTAACGACCATCATGCTCTGAAAATAATGAGTCCTAAAATTACCCATGTCACTCAGGATGATTACAATCATTATTTTTCGACACTCCCCAGTGTCATCCAAAAAGAAATGATTGAAGGCCCATTCGGTAGACTCAATGAACAAATGAAATCTGCAGTCCGCTCCGGTTCAACGCATTACGCTCAACAGTTACTATCCAATACGATGGAGGAAATGTTCCATCTGGTAGAAGGCGTTAATCATCCAGCCAGAAAAAGAGCGCTTGAGTTACTCGGCAGACTTCGCCAATGTTATCAGTCCATGATTGATAAAACCGATCAGTTACCATGTTGGACGACAGCAGAAAAAATAATCACATCGCTTAGAACAACTGGTATTGAAGCGTTAGGTGGCTGGGGAGAAGTACCTGGCAATGTAATGGTTATGGATACGGATATTCTGATTCCCGGAATCCAGTTTGGTAATGTTTTTATTAGCCCGCAACCGCCACGAGGTTGGGAGATCAATGAAGAACTGCTGCACGCAAATCTCGCATTTCCCCCAACACATCAGTACCTAGCCTACTATCATTTTCTACGCGATGAATTCAAAGCTGATGCTTTTGTGCATCTTGGTCGTCATTCAACTTATGAATTTTTACCGCATCGCTCTGTCGGACTGGCAAACGATGACTACTCACGAATAATAGCGAGCGATGTTCCAGGCATTTATCCTTATATCGTCGATGGTGTAGGTGAAGGCATTCAAGCGAAAAGACGCGGATTGGCGGTAATGATTGATCACCTCACTCCTCCTCTGGAAAGTACCCCGCTGTACGATGATCTTCTGCAGCTCAGACAATTAGTTGAAAGTTATGAAGCGAATCATGACAGTAACAATAAAGCACTGACTCAAAGCTTAATCACTCAAATAAGAAGTAAGGTAGATAGCCTTAACCTCAAAGAAGAATTAACTCAGTCTATGTCTGCTGAGTTAGAAGTGAGAGGAATCAGTTTTGACGAAGTCGATGACGCAATGCTGGTCCACGAAATTGGACACTACCTGACAAACTTACAGGAACAGTTTATGCCGTATGGGCTGCATATTTTTGGTCAGCCTTGGCATGAAAAGGCCATAAATATGATGTTGTCATCGATGACGCCCAAAGGGCAACAGCTCTCAGACCAAACAAAACACAACTTGATTTCCTCGCCAGAACAAGAAATGAAGGCCCTGCTCAATGGATTAAACGGCCACTTTATTGCGCCTGGCAAAGGCAATGATCCCATTCGCAGTCCAGAAAGTTTACCAACAGGTCGCAATTTTTACGCTCTTGATAATAGCTTAATTCCTAGTCAGATTGCCTGGAAGCTTGGAAAGCAAATGGCTGAAGAATCAAGACAGGCGAACCCAATCGCTGCAGACAAACGTGAAGCTCTGATTCTATGGGCATCTGATGTCGTTAGGGATGAAGGAGTTATGATCGCGTTTGCACTTGATATGCTGGGTCTTGAGCCTCAGTGGAACAGTCGAGGGCTAGTAAAAAGCCTTAAATGGCAAGCTTTGACTGATGGCAGAAAACGTCGAGACTTCTTATTCACGACGTCAGGTTTATTCCGAGATCTTTATGGTCAGCAAATGCACTTACTGGACAATGCGGTTTTGATGGCCCTCGATGCTTCAGCAAAAACTATCATTCAACAATATCCAGCGTTAACTGAATTATTGAACTTGTCGCTTAAGCCTCTTGGTAAAGTGAGAAAAGATGGTGAAGAGCCTCTAGAACAGAACTTAGTTGCCGCTCATTGGGTTTCCGACGCCAGAAAGCAATTAGCATCGGGCTTTCCAATAAATGAGGTTGCTCAACTTTCGACTCTGAGAATTTTTGGCGACGCACCAGGTAGTTATGGAGCAGGTGTGAACAGATTAGTTGAGCGTTCAGGAGCCTGGCAGCAAAGAAAAGAACTGGCGGATGTTTACATGCGCCGACTCGGGCATGGCTATTCACAAAGCGAATTTGGCGTTGCAGCTGAAGATACTTTTCGCCATTTATTGTCTAATGTCGATAATACCTACTTCGGTCGCTCGAGTAACTTGTACGGTTTGATCGACAACAATGACGCTTTTGATTATTTGGGAGGCTTGAGTTTAGCGGTCGAAACCTTATCGGGCAAAGCTCCAAATAATTATGTTATTGATCATTCAAATCCCGATCATGTCACCACAGAGAAACTAGGTACAGCTTTACGTCAGGAGCTTCGTGGAAGATTCCTTAACCCAGAGTGGCTTAAAGGTCTAATGCAGCACGGCTACGCAGGCGCAAGAACCATGGGGAGTGAATTTTTAGAATACCTTTGGGGCTGGCAAGTGACTAATCCAACTTTAGTTGGCGACTGGGCGTGGGAAGAGGTTAAATCCGTCTATCTTGACGATCGATACAACCTCAAACTTAACCAGTTTCTTGAACAAGGCAATAATGCGCATGTAAAAGCCAATATGCTTGCGATTATGTTAGTGGCAATTTATAAAGACTTCTGGCATGCCGATGAAACAACAACCCAACAGATTGCAAAGCAATTTGTTGATTTGGTAAAGAAAAATGGACTACCGGGAAGCGGGCACACCACACCAGAACATCCAATGATGCCATGGCTAGAGCAGCACTTGTCGGCAGAAGACTGGCAATATCTCAGCAAATTGCTTGAACAAGAGAAACGCACTCCGGAACACACGCAAGAAGTACACTCAGCGAAAGAGATTACGGTCAAACAACAAGCGAAGCCCGCAGAGAATGAAGGTAAGGAGCAACAAACAAGTCAGCAAACAGAACCCAACATACTCTTCTTTGCTCTTGCTTTTATAATGTTGGTCATTGTTGCTTTCGGTTTTTATCGCAGTATGACTAATCACCAACGATTAAAAGGGAAATAATAGATGTTTCATGGTATGACGATCGGTATTCTTCACCATATTGTTGGTTGGTTACTCTACCCGGTGCTAGTAGCGTTAGCGGTATGCATCATTCTGATTCTTTGGGAATTAGGGCTCTTTATTGGCGAACGATTTGGCGCACTAAGTAAATTGTCACACCTCGAACTTCTTACCGTCGAAAGTTATGCGGCTAAACGGCTAGAAAGAGTCGATCTTCTCGCTAGAAGTGGCCCTATTTTAGGGTTAATGGGGACCCTTATCCCTCTTGGTCCCGGATTGGCTGCGCTTTCCAATGGAGAGCTAAGTCAATTATCTACAGCAATGACGGTTGCCTTTGATACAACGGTGCTGGGCCTGACGATAGGTCTGGTTGGCTATATATTAGGTAGGGTTCGCAGACGCTGGTACGAGTTATTGTTGTTATCAATGGAAGATGCACTGGAAGAGAGAGTGAACAATGAAACAATCACAGCCAGTTAAAACGACTAAACGCCTTATGCATGGTGGACGTTTTCAAAACGAAGACACTGACCCCCTAACCGGCTTTGCTAATATCATGGATGTTATGTTGGTATTTGCTCTGGGATTATTGGTTGCTCTTATCAGTCAGAGTAAAGATATCCAACAACATTTCAATCTAACTGAAGTTGAAGTAGACAACAGCGAAGAGCTCATAGACCTACCCCAAAGTATAAATGGGCAGAAAGGTGATGCTAATGGAATGGAATCGGTAGGTACCGTGTATCGTGACGCTAAAACAGGAAAACTCATACTCATCGGCCAATAATCTAAAGTATATGGCTGTGAATTGAATAAATATGAGCAAAAAATCAACTTTAGGGTTGACGTCAACAGCCAAGTACGGTACTAATTCATTAGTTTTAAAATTGTGGAAAGTAAGTAACAACATGACTTCTCGTTTTTCTCTCCTGCTGGGCCTCCTCCTTATCGTGAAAAAATCGCGCGGGTAGGCTGTGGACGAAAAACACCACAACAAGAAATACACAAACCCGCATTCAAATGCGGGTTTTTTTATAGCCAAAATCTGGAAGTAAACGATTAACTTAGCGGTCTAGGGAGCAAACATGAACGATCAGGTCATTATCTTCGATACCACCTTGAGAGACGGTGAACAAGCATTGCAAGCAAGCCTTACAGTAAAGGAAAAGCTGCAGATTGCTCTTGCTCTCGAGCGTTTAGGTATTGATGTTATCGAGGCAGGTTTCCCTGTTTCATCTCCTGGTGATTTTGAATCGGTTCAAACCATTGCTCGTCACCTTAAAAATAGTCGTGTTTGTGCTCTATCTCGCGCTGTTGAGAAAGATATCGATGCAGCAGCCGAAGCATTAAAAGTGGCTGAAGCATTTCGTATCCATACATTTATTTCAACATCAACAGTTCATGTTCAGGATAAATTACGCCGCAGCTATGATCAGGTTGTTGAGATGGGTGTCAATGCGGTAAAACACGCAAGAAAATACACTGATGATGTTGAATTCTCGTGCGAAGACGCAGGCCGTACACCAATCGATAACTTATGTCGTATGGTTGAGGCTGCGATCAATGCTGGTGCTTCAACTGTGAATATACCTGACACCGTCGGTTATACTGTACCCGGAGAGTTTGGTGGTATTATTCAAACTCTGTTTAATCGTGTTCCTAACATCGATAAAGCAGTGATTTCTGTACATTGTCACGATGATTTGGGTATGTCTGTTGCTAACTCAATCGCAGCTGTTCAGGCTGGTGCTCGACAAGTCGAAGGGACAATCAACGGTATTGGTGAGAGAGCGGGAAATACGGCTCTTGAAGAAGTAGCAATGATCATCAAAACTCGTCAAGAGCTACTAGGTGTTCATACAGGCCTGAAACACGAAGAGATTTACCGTACAAGTAAAATGGTAAGTCAGCTTTGTAACATGCCTATCCAAAGCAACAAAGCCATCGTGGGTGCTAACGCCTTTAGTCATTCGTCAGGTATTCACCAAGATGGAATGCTTAAAAATAAAAATACCTACGAGATCATGACTCCTGAGTCAATTGGCCTTAAAAACCAAGCGCTCAACTTGACTAGCCGCAGTGGCCGCGCAGCCGTGAAGAGTCATATGGAATCGATGGGTTATAACGAAAGTGATTATAATCTGGATACTCTATACCAAGACTTCTTAAAGCTAGCAGATCGCAAAGGACAAGTGTTCGATTACGATCTTGAGTCTTTAATGTACTTTTCTAACATCAAAGATGAAGACGATTATTACAAACTAAATTATATAAGCGTCCAGTCAGGTAGTGTAATGGCGACAACCAGTATCAAACTGCAGTGCGGTGATACAGAAAAAGCTGAAGCGGCTGTGGGTAATGGCCCTGTTGACGCATTGTATCAATGTATCTATCGAGTTACAGGTTATGATATTGTACTCGACAAATTTGACCTTACCGCTAAAGGCGAAGGTGAAGATGGTTTGGGCCAAGCAGATATCATCGCCAATTACAAAGGACGTAAATATCACGGTACGGGTATCTCCACCGACATTATTGAAGCCTCTGGTGAAGCATTATTGCATGTAATCAATAGCATTCACCGCGCAGATCAGATCGAAGAAATCAAACAAAATAAAGAAAAAATACAGACAGTATAAATTTTCCTAAGTCAGTGGTGTCCCACTCAAACGGGACACCTGACAGGACCCAAGATAAAAGAGTGAAGGACTCCCATGACAGACAAAACGTATAAAATCGCTGTCCTACCTGGTGATGGTATCGGACCGGAAGTAATGCAACAGGCACACAAAGTTCTTGATGCAATTCAAGACAAACACAACATTACTTTTGAGCGAGAAGAGTATGATGTGGGTGGTATCGCGATAGATAACCACGGCACGCCATTACCAGATAATACCCTTAAAGGTTGTGAACAGGCTGATGCCGTTCTGTTCGGTTCTGTCGGTGGACCTAAATGGGTACACCTGCCACCAAATGAGCAGCCTGAGCGTGGCGCACTTCTTCCTTTACGTAAACATTTCCAGCTATTCTGTAACCTTCGCCCAGCTCAAATCCACAGTGGATTAGAAGCGTTCTCTCCACTACGAGCCGATATCAGCGCGAAAGGTTTTGATATTGTTGTCGTGCGTGAGCTGACTGGCGGTATCTACTTTGGGCAACCAAAAGGACGTGAAGGTGAAGGGGCGAACGAAAAAGCCTTTGATACAGAAGTCTACCACCGCTATGAAATTGAACGTATCGCTAAAATTGCCTTTGAGTCAGCTCGTCTGCGCCGTAAAAAAGTGTGTTCAATTGATAAAGCAAACGTTCTGCAAAGCTCAATTCTGTGGCGTGAGGTCGTTGAGTCTGTAGCAAAAGACTATCCTGATATTGAACTAACCCATATGTATATTGATAACGCAACCATGCAGTTGATCAAAGATCCAGCACAGTTCGATGTTATGCTATGTTCCAATATCTTCGGTGACATCTTATCTGACGAATGTGCGATGATCACTGGCTCTATGGGTATGCTACCTTCTGCTAGCTTAAACGAAAGCAATTTTGGTTTATATGAACCTGCGGGTGGCTCTGCACCTGATATCGCAGGCAAAAATATCGCCAACCCAGTAGCTCAGATTCTGTCTGCGGCTCTGATGCTGCGTTATAGCCTTAGTGAAGAAGCTGCAGCTCAAGATATTGAAGCAGCAGTCAGCAAAGCCCTAGCAAATGGCGAGCTAACTGCCGATCTTTCAGCTGGTAACCCAGCACTATCGACATCTGAAATGGGCGACAAGATCGCGGAATACATTAAAAACGCATAAACGTTTGTGCAGGGTACTTCCCTGCACTCCCAATGGCCCATTTCGGGCTCAAGGAAGAAGCAATGTCAAACGCAAAAACTTTATACGAAAAATTATACGATGCACACATCGCTGTTGCAGCAGAAGGCGAGAACCCGATTTTATATATCGATCGCCACTTAGTGCACGAAGTTACATCCCCTCAGGCATTTGATGGTCTGAGAGAGAAAGGACGCCCTGTTCGCCAAATAAGCAAAACCTTTGCGACAATGGATCACAACGTTTCAACTACCACCAAAGACATCAATGCTTCTGGTGAAATGGCGCGTATCCAGATGGAAACCCTATCTAAGAACTGCCAGGAATTTGGTGTCACCCTTTATGACTTAAACCACAAATACCAGGGCATCGTTCACGTTATGGGCCCTGAGCTAGGTATTACGCTACCAGGTATGACTATCGTTTGTGGAGACTCACATACAGCAACTCATGGTGCTTTTGGTGCATTGGCATTTGGTATCGGTACTTCAGAAGTAGAACACGTTTTAGCAACGCAGACTCTGAAACAAGCTCGTGCTAAAAAAATGAAGATTGAAGTTAAAGGTAAGGTAGCTCCGGGTATTACAGCAAAAGATATCGTGCTTGCTATTATTGGAGAGACAACATCAGCTGGTGGTACAGGGCATGTTGTTGAGTTCTGTGGTGAAGCTATTACTGACTTGTCAATGGAAGGTCGTATGACCGTTTGTAACATGGCAATCGAACTAGGCGCTAAAGCAGGTATTATTGCGCCGGACGACACCACATTTAACTACGTTAAAGGCCGTAAATTCGCTCCAACAGGTGCTGATTGGGATGCCGCTGTTGAATATTGGAAAACCCTAAAATCAGATGCTGATGCTGAGTTTGACACAGTAGTCACTCTAAATGCGGCCGACATTAAACCGCAAGTTACATGGGGTACCAACCCAGGTCAGGTTATGGCTGTAGACGCTATCATTCCTTCTCCTGGTAGTTTCTCTGATCCAGTAGAGAAAGCCTCAGCTGAAAAAGCTCTCGCCTATATGGGGCTAGAAGCTGGCAAATCGCTATCCGACTTCCCGATTGATAAAGTCTTTATTGGTTCTTGTACTAATTCACGTATTGAAGATATGCGTGCAGCCGCTGAAGTAGCAAAAGGTAAGAAAGTGGCTTCACATGTGCAAGCATTGGTTGTTCCTGGCTCAGAGCAAGTAAAAGCGCAAGCCGAGGCCGAAGGTCTGGATAAAATTTTCTTAGAAGCTGGGTTTGAGTGGCGTTTACCTGGATGTTCAATGTGTTTAGCGATGAACAACGACCGCTTGGGGCCTGGAGAGCGTTGTGCTTCGACTTCTAACCGTAACTTCGAAGGTCGTCAGGGTCGAGCCGGTCGTACGCACCTTGTAAGTCCGGCAATGGCTGCGGCAGCGGCAGTAGCAGGTCATTTCGTTGACATTCGTACATTCAAGTAAGAGAGGATTTTTCCATGGCAGGTTTTAAACAACACACAGGTCTAGTCGTTCCTCTTGATGCAGCGAACGTCGATACTGACGCTATCATTCCAAAACAGTTTTTACAAAAAGTCACTCGTACTGGTTTTGGTAAGCACCTATTTCATGATTGGCGCTTCCTTGACGATGCAGGCCAACAAGCGAATCCAGAATTCGTTTTAAATGCGCCTCGCTACAAAGGTGCCAGCATTCTTCTTGCCCGCGAAAACTTTGGCTGCGGTTCATCTCGAGAACATGCTCCATGGGCATTGGCTGACTATGGTATCAAAGTTATGATTGCGCCAAGCTTTGCGGATATCTTTTACGGTAACTCTATCAACAACCAGATGGTCCCAGTTAGACTTACAGAACAAGAAGTAGATGAACTATTCCAGTTTGTTCAGTCAAATGAAGGTGCTGAAATCACTGTTGATCTAGAAGCAATGAAAGTGTCTGCGAATGGTAAAGAATATGGCTTTGAAATCGACGAATTTCGTCGTCATTGTCTGCTAAATGGCCTAGATAACATCGGTCTAACTTTGCAACATGAAGAAAAAATTGCTGAATATGAAGCTAACATTCCAGCGTTTCTTGCTTAAGTAACCACTTGACCACAAAAAACTAGTAATAAATGCCCGATTCAAAATCGGGCTTTTTTATGTCTAAATAGACTGAAGAATTACAGATGACAGAAACGAGAAAACCCAGTCAAATGACTGGGTTTTGAATAAAAGCCTAGCAATGTCCTACTCTCACATGGGGAGACCCCACACTACCATCGGCGCTAATTCGTTTCACTTCTGAGTTCGGCATGGAATCAGGTGGGTCCAAATCGCTATGGTCGCTAAGCAAAAACTGGTGCTGATACCCAGACTCGAACTGGGGACCTCATCCTTACCAAGGATGCGCTCTACCACCTGAGCTATATCAGCATAGAGAATGCATTAAAAAAGCCCGTTAATATAACGGGCTCTTTAGAAATAAAAGCCTGGCGATGTCCTACTCTCACATGGGGAGACCCCACACTACCATCGGCGCTAATTCGTTTCACTTCTGAGTTCGGCATGGAATCAGGTGGGTCCAAATCGCTATGGTCGCCAAGCAAATTTGTTAATTCAGAAAGCTG
>NZ_RJVQ01000001.1 GCF_003856525.1 Vibrio viridaestus | reverse complement strand
TAAGCATAACAATATCGTGTTTTCAGACCCGTATGTGAGAAGCTTAAGTATTAATGACCATGGAATCGTAACGTGCAGTTCTGTTTCAGGTAACACCCCCATCGTCGTGCCAAACTGGCAAAGTGAACACCACAGTATCCGATTTTTTACGCTCAATCTACGCCTTTTAAAAACAAATTGCTGTATCCGCAAGAAGGTACTCTTATTATCAAACTGTCTTACCTACCGCAGCACTACAACGTGAACATTGCGCTGTATCCCGAACTCTTCAACCAATTACTCAGGGCGGAATTGATCCGCCCTATTAGTTTTGGACACTGAGTTAAATCAAGTAGGCTGCTACCGCCCTCCTATACAAATTACCTACTATTGTTTACCGATTCAATAAAGGTTTCCTTAGCCCCTTCCACATTGAATTTTTTGGCTTCCTCTAACAATGAAAGTGCTTTAGCAATATTACCCGCCTCAACGGCTTTGCGAATTTCTTTTTTATAGAAACTACCAAGATTCGCACCGGACGGCACGTTATCGGTACTCTGCATCACACGGTCAGTTGCTACTTTGTTGGTATTCACCGCCAGCCGGAAATACCCGTAAGGGGCATGTTTTGCTAAGGGGTCATCAATATCCGGTTCAACCGTATGCCTTGCTCTGGCAAAAGCTTTCGCCGGATGGAGGATAGGCGTCTGCCCTTTCAGATCTTCGGAAGATGTAAAAATTAATAACCTGAGCTTTTGTCTGTTACTATCAGGTATAACAGTGAATGTCAGGATAAATTTATCGTCATCAAAAAATTTCGCCGGAACATATTTAAAATCCTTAAAAGATTTACTGATAACAATATGATTTTGTGCATTTAGCACAAAAACCTCAGGGGCATAGAACGTCATTTCTTTACTGACAAACGTTTCTAAACGAACATCAAGACTCCCTTTATCTCCGGGAAGAACAAAACCGGCGACGGGCCCCGAACTTTGGTCATTTAAAAGTAACTGACTGGATTGATCAATATTAAACTGTACCTGTCCGGGGATATCAAGTTTCGTCCAAGACAGGTCGGCAACATTCGCTGTTGCCTGGTCACTTTGTTCTGAAGCTAGCGATAAAGTTTTCGTTTCGGTACATCCGGCTATCAGCAAGGGAATCAATACCGCGGTAATCCACTTATTCATTGTCATTATTCCTATGGTGGTATTACATTAAACAATGACACCCAGATAACATGAAGGGGGTGATTCACAGGCTAACCGGGTGTCACATAGCCAGACATGCTGGCGATGCTGATACGATGAAAATACTTAGAACCAGGCTTCCACCTGAACCCCAAATTGCATGGTATCGTCGTCTTTTCCACTGTCAAAAGGCGTACTGTTACTGTCATCATCATATTTAAAGTATGTCGCATACAAACGAATCTCAGGACGGGCCCAGAAACTGGATCCTGCACACCATGCCTGAGCAACCGTTACCTTACCCAGTTTTGTTTTCGCGCCATCGTTGTCATCCACAGAGTACCCCAACTCCAGGATACTTTTGTGGTTTTCATCCCATTTATATACCGGTCTGATAACAGCAGACATGGTTTTCCAACGATCCATGGTGCCCCACATTTCTTTACCAACACCATAAACAAGCTGGTGACCGACTTCAACACTGTCACTGAAACCGGCAACACCCCAGTTAATTAAACGGTAACCGTAAGCATCGTCTTTCGCCTCTGCCCCATACCAGCTTCCATCACCATAAAACGCAAAGTTCTTTGAATACCCTTCAGTACCATACTGAAGAACTGTTTTGTTAAACCCATTATCCAAACCCTGAGTCAGCTCTGCGGTGAACATCACCCCATTTTCGGCATCTTTTGCTGCATCAGACGCAGAATCAGTAGGATTAACATAGGCATAATCAATGCCAACTTCCAGGTTCGCTTTTGACCAAAGAGGAATGCCAGCATAGCGTGCATCAAAAGTATTAACATTCAGCATTCCATCATTACCGGTATCTGGCGTATCACCGGAGCCGGAACCATTATTGAAATTGTCATTACGGTCGTTTCGTACCCAGGCCAGTGATAATTTACCTGGACCGGTTTCGATACCCTCAATACCGGCTCCGGCACCTGAAATATTCCAGTAATACATATCACTAATATGTATATCATGACGTTGATAATAACGTTTACCGGCCCACAACGTCGCTTCCGGTGCAAAATTCAGCAAACCTTTCGCTTTCACATTGTATTGACGGAAGGCAAATTCCGCATCCGAAACACACTCGTTACCGGCAGCAACACCACAATTCGTGCCGGTTCCTTCCCAGTCATTAGATCCATTTGAGCTCATTGCAAACATAGTATCGACATAAAACGTTTTCCCGCTTTCATTATAAACTTCCTTGCCGAGTTCTACTTCACCATAAGCATCACCTTCGTTGCCCAGACGACCGATTTTGTTTTTGTTATAAGTAATCTGACCCCCGCCATCAGGACTCATACCAACACCTGCACGCATGTATCCATGAAAATCGACATCAGCAAAAGCAGATGCAGAAATCAAAGCAGAAGAAACTGCCACAGCAATTACGCTTAGTTTATTCATATCGTTACTCCTAAACGATTCATTATTATTTTTCACTTCTTAGCTTTAAAATTACCGAAAAAAGTAACAATAAGCCGAGTGAGGTAAGCCAGGGAATAACCCCTGTTTTATTTTGTTTCACCGATAAATAGCTTAAGAAAAATGATTAATAATGACTTCATCCACAGAAGATTAATTAAGGGGTGAGAGATAAGGAGGAGATAATCGAACTAAAAATAATTTTGTTATCTTTGTCACTAAATTAAGGATGAGAATAAGATATCCGGACAAACTAAAAATAAAAACTGTTATTCACCTCATATTTTAATAAATTAATTTTGGTCCCAATAAAAAATTTTAAATACAGTTTCATCGAGGTTACTTTCAATAATGCATTGAACTATTTAAATATAACCAAAAAAAATTTCCCCACAATAAGGATAATACCCAAATTACTTTACGAAATCTGAGTATAATATTTAATTGTACGGTACTGAAATTAATGAATTTTTAGCTAACTAAACGTTTATACCCAAGCGACCTGAAGATGCGATATTCAGTGAGATTTGTCTGCGCTTGAAACAAGGCTCTAATTTGAAAGCAAATGTATTATAACCGGAATTTTTTCACTAAACCGGCCAGTTCAGAAGATTCCTTCGTCAATAATTCTGCGGCACTGGCACATAACTCCGAATTACTCCTGTTACCATGAGTCACACTGTCAATCTGGTTAATACCTTGGGATACCAGCTCCGCACCAACCGACTGCTCCGTTGACGCCTGTGCAATTTTTTCCATCAATGTCGAAACTGAACTAACGTTATTAACGATATCTTGTAGTGATTGTGTTGCTTTGTCTGTCAGCTCAATGCCCCGTTTTGTTCTTGTGGCAGAGTTTTTAATTAGTGTCGATGTTTCCTGAACAGCATTAGCACATCGTACCGCAAGATTTCGTACTTCTTCAGCGACAACGGTAAATCCCCGGCCAGCTTCACCGGCCCGGGCGGCTTCTATGGCAGCGTTCAATGCCAGCAAATTCGTCTGCTCTGCAATACCTTCGATTGAACTAATAATCGTATTAATATCATTACCTGAAGACTCAATTTCCACCATAGCACCGCTTAGTTCATTCATAATCTCGCTTGCGGTAACAGCATAAGTATTACTTACGCCAGAAAGATGACTGACATGACGGGCATCTTCAGAACTGCTTCGGATTTGTTGAGCAATATGACTGATCGTTGAATTTATTTCAGTTACAGACGAAGCCGACGTTGTCGCGCCACTGGCCAGAGTCTGGCTTAAACCTGATATTTGGGCAGCATTTTCTGCAATCACTCCTGACCGGGTTGAAATATGCTGTATCAATTCACTGAGCTTCTCTACCATTTTCTTCAGTGCAAGTCCCAGTTGATCTTGTTCGGATGCCAGCTCAATATCAATCGTCAAATCACCCTGAGCTACCGTTTCGGCTGCTTTAACCTGTTTTTGAAGTGAAATAGCCATCTCATCCAACGCTTCAGATAGTTGCCCTATTTCGTCCGATGACACGTGGCCCAACCTTGAGTCAAACCGGCCTTTGGAAACCATTTGCGCCATTTTGACAGAAGACAATATCGGCCGGGACAATTTATCCGAGAAATAGAGGATACCCAGTAAGGCAACGATGGTCATCGATACGCCAATCGCTATCTGGTTCAGAATATGCTTAACGGCCTGCCCGGCCAATTCTTCATTTAACTGGTATAAGTTATTCAGAACCAACGCTTTACTGACTTCCAGCGTAATGAACCAGCGAACGCCGGAATCACCAAATGAAATAGGCACTAATACCCGGTAAAAATGAGAATTTTCATCATCTATACGTGCGTCATTACTCAGCCATGAGTAAAGGTTTTGAAACGTTTTGTCATTGTATATCTGTCTGACTGATTGCCCGATATTTTTCGCATTTTGGCTATCAGCAACCACCAAACCTTTATCGGTCGAGATAACCACATGACTTTTCCCGTTATAAATGCCCTGAGAAGCTTTTACTGCCAGATTTTGAACGTAATCTAAGTTAAAATCCGTACCGGCAACACCAACGAATTTTCCTTTTACAAAAATAGGCACAGACATACTGGCAAGCCATAACCGTTTACCCTGAAACTGATAAGGTATCGGGGCAGTAACCACTTCTTTACCGGTTTTTTGAGGAATCTGATACCAGGCATTTTTCATCAGCCCATTGACATATTTTCCAGAAGAGTCATATCCGTTCAGTGGATGTATAATAGGGTGTCCCTTCTGGTTTCTGGTTATATATGGAACATAACGACCACTTTTATCGCTATCGTTCCGACCAGATTCGATATCCGCATCATTACCGTCAAATGCATTGGGCTCCCAACCACTATAAGTACCATGAAGGTGTGAGTTATTATTTAGGACTGCTTCCAGGAGATTATTAATTACCTTCCGGTTTAAAACATGAAAAAAGTCATTAGCATAATATGATTTTATCGCTGAAATAGACGTTGAGACCGACTTCGCTGATTCTAACCCTTTTTCAATCTGGAGGTTAATCGACTTTGCTGACTCGATTGCTTTATATTGTAATTTGTCTAGGACTTCTCTCTTAATTATTTCAGACGAACGCTTTGATACTGTTTTCTGAGAAATGTTGGATGAATATACATTATATCCAACCAAAACGATTGAAGTAATAATTAAACAAAAACCTGCGGTAAGTGCTATTTTAGTTCTTATTGATTTTATTTTCATGGCAAGATTACTCTTTTTAAACCAGACCTGACATTAATTTCCGAATCGTCTGTCAACAACTCAGAGAATTAATGAAAATAAAATATAAAATGGATTATTTTTGATAATGGCCAAAGTAAGCTACAACGACTTTGTCTTTTCCTGATGTTCTTGAAAACACATAAGCGCCTTTGTTGGGTAAATTCAGATGAATACCGCTCCCGACGGAAGGGTGGCGATGTCTGAACTGGCCTAATGTGCGCCAAAAGTGTAAAAGAGACTGTCTTTTTTCGTCCAGATTCCAAACCATATCTGACCGGGTTCCCTGTTGGAAATCATCTTTAGGATAAGGTCCGATATCTCGTGCCACTTCATCACCATAAAACACCTGAACGGCACCCGGACTCAGCAGAAGCGCTGCTGCTACTCCTTTCTGCATATCAAAATTCAGATACCGGCTGAAGAACAACTCAGTGTCATGAGAAGAAATGTAACTCACCGGATTCAGCTTGTTTTTCTCATGAAGCGAATCTGAATAAAACCGATAAATATCGTCCATATAACTCAGACAAGCCGCGCCTTTCGCAACACTGTGCTGAAAATCAAAATTAAGCAACGCATCGAAGCCATTGTTATAATCCGGACTTTTTGACGGTCCCATCCCCCAGACTTCGCCCATCATCCAAAAAGGACGGGTTACGTTATCATGACGGGCCTGATGAAATTGCCGTAATTTAACGGTTGCTGCAGATTTCAGCCGTTTCCAGACATCGCCATTGACATGTTTAACCGTATCGACCCTAAATCCATCTATACCGAACCTCTTAACCCAGTCACTCTGCCACTCAATTAAATAATCGGACACGGTATACCCTTTTTTAGTCACAACCCTGGTTCCGGGATTATGTAAAAGCCACTCAGGTGGCGTAACGTGTTTTTCCGATTCAGTGAGAAAATCCGGCAGGCCGGATAAAGAAAGAGTTTGAGCCGTTGACCCCGACTGAGGATAGCCTGGCAAACTAGCTCTGACCCAGTCTCCGCCCCACCACTGTGACCAGTTCTTACTTTTATAATCAATCAGTTGATTGAAAGTGTGCCAATTCTCTCCGTTTTTTGGTTGCCAGTCTCCCCACCGCTCAGGTAACAGGGAGGTATCCGGAACGACTCTGACTTTTTCTTCCTGTAAATCCGATAATGTGGCATAGCCCGCGTGGTTCAGAACTACATCCAACAACACTTTTATTCCCCGTTTATGGACTTCATCAACCATTGTTTTTAATGTTGTTTCCGTTCCTAAATTCGCATCAATTTTAGTAAAGTCCCTGGCCCAGTAACCGTGGTAGCCATAAAACGGAAATGAACCTCGTTTCCCTCCTCCGACAAAGCCGTGGATTTGTTCAACGATGGATGATAACCATATCGCATCCGTCCCCAGACTTTTAATATAATCAAGGTGGTTAATGACGCCCTGAAGATCTCCGCCATGAAATGTTCCTATTTCGTCTTTCCCATCAGAATGTCGTCCATAAGCATGGTCGTTGCTCTTATCACCGTTAGCGAACCGGTCTATCAAGACAAAATAAATGTTCGCATTTCGCCAAACCAATGAATGATGCTCCTCTCGAGATTCATCGACAGCACGATCGGCAGGTTCGAGAAGAACCAAACCATGGCTCTCAGGGGAAGGAGTAACCAAAACGTGTCTGTCTTTAACTGTTACAACCTGATGACTAAACGCATCGCGTAGCACCGTTCCATCGGCAAACATATTACCCAAATCAATGCGGACCGGTTTGTTGGTATATACCGGGCATTGCACATCAGGCAAAGGACGGGTAAAACGGGCTTTATCCGTTGTGACAGGTTGCCTTTTTACTTTAATTGTGTGGTTGTGTTCATCGTAGATGAATGCATACTCCCCGGGAAAACGGATCTTAGCGTGAAACAACCCAGGGGTATTGCATCCAACATATAATGGCGTGTTAAATTCGAATTTCTGTCTGGTTGGTGGAGGGCATTGTCCATCCTGCTCAAGAACTTGAATTTGGTAGTTTTGTTTTTTTAGATGAATAATTAAGGGTTCACGTTTTTGCAGCTCTCGCATCTGATGTGTATCACCGGCAGTCACCGTCAGTGTTGCTGCCTGTACCTGAGTTGCTAAGCATGCAAGACATAGGTAAGAAGGTATCTTTTTCATAAGCAAATCACGTTATTATCAATTATAGTTTTTAGATAAAATACTCAACTATCGGAATGGTTGCATCCTCCTCAGAGGTACGCCCCCAGATAATTTCTGCAGTAACAGATAAAAAAACGCTGCTTTAAATGCAGCGCAAAGTAATGAAAAACAAACGGACAAAAAATACCAACTCGCGTTTACCCTTTTACACCACCAGCGGTCAGCCCTCCGACAAGCCAGCGCTGGGCCAGTAAAAAAACAACGGTAATTGGCAAGGCAGATAAAACAGCAGCAGCAGCAAAATCACCCCATAAGTAATTTTGAGGGTACAAATACTGCTGCATCCCAACGGCCAGCGTGTATTTGTTAATATCAGATAAAAGAAGTGAAGCTACCGGTACTTCTCCGACGACCATAATAAATGACAATATAAACACTACCGCCAGAATTGGCACAGATAATGGCAGTAATACCAGACGAAATGCCTGCCAGGGCGTTGCGCCATCGAGTGCAGCAGCTTCTTCCAATGAATTATCAATCGTTTCGAAATACCCTTTAATCGTCCATACATGCAATGCAATGCCACCCAAATAGGAAAAGATAAGTCCACCATGTGTATTCAGTCCGAGAAATGGCACATATTGCCCTAATTTGTCGAACAATGCATAAATTGCCACCAAGGCCAGTACTGCCGGAAACATCTGGAAAATCATCATGGCTTTTAAAATAATGCTTTTCCCACCGAATTTAAGCCGGGCAAACGCATAGGCAGATGTAGTAGACAAGGCCACGATCAATACCGATGCAATCGATGCCACTTTTATCGAATTCCATAACCAAGTCAGAACCGGAAATGGAGGTGGGGTCACCGTACCATCGGCATTAACAACCGGAAAACCAAATGCTAGTTTCCAATGCTCCAGAGAAGGGTGTTCTGGAATAAGGCTTCCTGTTGAGAAATTACCTTCACGGAAAGATATCGCAACAATCATTAACAGGGGGAAAATAATCAGGGTTAAAAATGCCCATAATCCCAGATGAGCCGCCCACACGCGATACTTCAAATTTTTTCCTTGGACCATAGCCATAGTGGTTCTCCTCAGTCTTGTTCTAAACGGGCAAAGCGAAGGTTTATCAGAGCCAGAGCCCCTACCAATAAGAAAATCAATGTCGCGATAGCACTGGCTAATCCGAAATCACGGCCTCCACTGCCTTCAAATGCAATTCGATAGGTATAACTCACCAGTAAATCGGTATATCCTGCTGGTTCAGTGGTTCCTATCATATTCGGTCCTCCGGACGTTAACAGATAGATCATGACAAAATTATTGAAGTTAAAAGCAAAACTAGCAATCAATAATGGCGTCAATGGTTTAATCATCAGTGGCACAGTTATTTTTGTAAAGTTGTAAAACGGCCCGGCACCATCAATGGCTGACGCTTCATATAAGTCATTGGGAATGGCTTTTAATAAACCCATGCATAAAATCATCATATAAGGAAATCCCAGCCAGGTATTAACCGTAATAACCATTATCCGGGCCATCAGTGGATCTGAAAACCAACCAGGTTTAATTCCGAACAAAGCACTCAGAACCATATTGATTTCACCAAAACTCTGATTAAATAACCCCTTAAAGATTAATATTGATATAAAAGCAGGAACCGCATACGGCAGGATAAGCAACACCCGGTAAATAGCACGTCCTCTTAATTCTTCCCACTGAACAACACTGGCCAGCACCAGCCCGATGATTAGGGTTAAAACTACTGTGGCAGCAGAAAACACGATGGTCCATATGAAAATACTGATAAATGGTTCTTTGATTCCATCATCTTTCCAGACACGTTCAAAATTCCGTGTTCCGATCTTAACAATAAATCCCGGTGATACTGGATCGCCGAAAAACTGACCATCAGCATTAACAGGTTGGTAAAAGCCCGTTTTCATGTTTGGTTTAAGTAATTGATTTAATTTATTATTAATTAATGTGGCACCATCTTTTTTAAGCGTATACAGCGGCATAATGGCTGAAAATTTCCTCAAGCCATTCATTCTTATCGTTTCTTTCTCCGACTTAACTAAATCCAGTTTTCCAAGAACATGGCGGTAAAGAATGATCGATTTTAAAGGCTCTTTTTTCATACCATTCAGAGAATCTAATTTGGATAAAGGTAAAGTATCTGAAACTTTATCGAAGAAAAAAACCGGCGTTGACAGGTAGTTATCATTATCACGAACTACGATCCGATATCCATTTTGATATTGGTAAAGATCAAAGGAATAATCTTTTCCACTTTGAAATGTTTGCTCAAGTAATACCGACTGGACTCTTGGTAAGGTCAACTGGTTCTTAGCGCTATAGTTCGTAAAAGAAAGTCCGACAGTATACATAAGGGGGAATAGAATAAATAAAATCATCCCTGCCAGACCTGGATAAATATAGCGATGCACATAGGTTTTCACACTTCCGAAAATGTACAATGCAAGAGCGGTCATGACTATAGTCAATAGTGCAAATGCAATTTCTCCCCGAGAATACATCAAAATAGATGCATACCCGTTAAGAATGCCGATAGCGATCAGCACAATCCATTTTATCACTTTCATTTTATTCTTAAGGAAGGAGCCAAAAGAATTATTGTCCATTCTCTGAGCTAACTGCATAAAATATCAGTCCTAATTTATCTTTGTAAAATCAATACCAATTTTTTGTTTCAGGTCACTTCACCCATTTGGAAAAGCAAAAAGAAGCAACCTGAAACGATTCTCTTATAAATTAATGAGCAATCTGTTTTTTCGCGTCTGAGAATGCTGAGTCAACAGACTGACGGCCATCAACCACATTGATAATTGCATTTTTAACAGAACTCCAAAATGCATTCATCTGTGGAATATTTGGCATGATTTCACCATGAAGCGCGTTAGCCATTGTTGCTGCAATTCTTGGATCTTGTGCAAGTTGTTTTTGGAAAGATTTTAATGCGACTGCACCAAGAGGCTTATCATCATTGACTTCTTTTAACCCCTGATCTGTCAGTAAATAGTTTTCAATAAATTCAACAGCCAGATCTTTATTTGGAGATGCAGTGCTAATACCGGCTGATAAGACACCAACAAACGGTTTCGAGGATTGACCGTTAAATTTCGGCAATACTGTTACGCCATAATGAATTCCTGACTTTTCAATGTTTCCCCAACTCCAGGGACCATTGATTGTCATAGCAACCTGACCCTTATTAAAGGAAGATTCGGATACGGCATAATCCATATCAGGCGAAATAACGCCTTTGTCTACCAGTCCTTTCAGGAAAGTTGCTGCTTTTTTTACACCAGAGTTATCGACTCCGATATTTTTTTCATCGTAGCCTGTCTGTTTAGAATATTTGAATGCGTATCCCCCATCAGCCGCTAGTAGAGGCCAGGTAAAATATGGTTCTTTCAAATTCCACATAATGGCTTTTTTATTTTGTTTTTTGAGTTTGGCGTCAATTTTTGCAATATCTTCCCAGTTTTTGGGTGGATTAGGCACTAAATCTTTATTGTAGATTAAGGAAAGAGACTCAACAGCGATCGGATACCCAATGTATTTGCCTTTATATTTGACAGCATCCCATGCAAAATCAACCATTTTACTTTTTAAAGCCTTAGAAGGATGAATCTCAGTAAGCAACCCTGCCTCGGCATAACCACCAAAGCGGTCATGCGCCCAGAAAACGATATCCGGACCATCGCCGGTTGATGCCGTTTGAGGGAATTTATCCTGTAATCCATCCGGATGAAGAACAGTAACCGGGACTCCTGTTTCTTCTTCAAATTTCTTACCAACTTCAGCTAAGCCATTATATCCCTTATCACCATTAATCCAGATTGTGAGCTGACCTTCTTGAATTTTTGCATTTGCCGAACTGACAGCACTTATTACGCCAAGAGCAACCATTGTGCATAACGAGATGGTTTTTAAAGGTTTCTTCATTTTAGTATCCTTATTTTTAAAATAATTACATACCTAGGGCTAGTCCGAAACGGATCGGAAATCCATCTGACATGCTGTTAAAGAGAACGCTTTTCAGTTCAGAAGGGGAATTTAACTAATTAACTTACATCCTTGGTTTAGGCAAACAAAGCATCTTCATAAAACAACATGCCCCTATAATGGAAAATAATTTCCATTTCCTCCTCATCCTTATATCTACGCCCCTACAGTAAAAAATCATTTTCGTGATATTCATCAACATTAATGTCAGTATATCCGTTCACTTATTGTTTTTTATACAAGGTAACATTTAAAATCACAGAAAATGCCACTGTATATTTCATCATTAAATGATTTATAACCATGATATTACTCTCATTATTTGTACTCATACTTAACTATCCCCCCAGAAAATAACCAGAAAGGAGGATGCATATTTCATCCATTCTTTTCATAATCATATTATTAAGAAATGGCACATTCTTTATTTTCAGTTGCTATTAAATTTACCACGTAGAAAAATTGATTTATATTTATTCATTTTATCATTTCATTTTATATATTAATGTAAGAATCATTCGAATAAGATAAAAATCACAAAAATTAATTTAAAGAATAGAGGACCTGCTGCATGGCAAATGTCACATTGAAAAATGTATGTAAAGCTTACGGTGACCAAATGATTTCTGAAAATATCAACTTAGAGATCAAAGATGGCGAATTTGTTGTCTTCGTCGGACCATCAGGATGCGGCAAATCAACTCTACTTCGTTGCATTGCAGGTTTAGAGGATATTACATCTGGTGATCTTTATATTGGAGAACAGCGGATGAATGACATCGAACCATCAAAGAGAGGTGTGGGAATGGTGTTCCAGTCTTACGCTTTATATCCTCATTTAAATCTCTATGACAATATGTCTTTCGGACTCAAATTGGCAAAAGCAGATAAAAAAGAAATTCATAAAAGAGTCACAGAAGCGGCCGAAATCCTTCAGCTCGGACATTTACTGGAACGTCAGCCTAAAGCACTGTCTGGTGGCCAAAGACAACGTGTTGCAATAGGACGGACGTTAGTATCACGACCTAACGTATTTTTGCTCGATGAGCCCCTATCCAACCTCGATGCTGCATTAAGAGTAAATATGCGTAGCGAAATTACTAAATTGCAAAGGCAACTGGGCTGCACAATGATTTATGTAACCCATGATCAAGTTGAGGCAATGACAATGGCAGACAAAATTGTTGTTCTCGATGGAGGTTCCATTTCTCAGGTCGGACAGCCGCTAGAGCTTTACCACTACCCCAAAAACCGTTTTGTTGCTGGCTTTATAGGTTCTCCCAAAATGAATTTTATGTCTGTTCATATTGAAGAAGTAGAGGAAGAAAAAGTCATGGTGCAATTATCTAACGGATCTGCATTTTGGATCCCAGTAAAAGGGGAAAAAATTACCAAAGGTTCCCGAATGTCTCTGGGTATCAGACCGGAACACCTGATTAGTGCTGACAGCTCATCTGTGACTATTTCGGGAAAAGTACAGATTGTAGAAAAATTAGGTAACGAGACTCAGGTTTACCTTACTTTGGATAATGCCGATGCGAATGTGATCTACCGGGCTGCGGATACACTGGACGTCAACCCAGGCGAACATTACTCAATAGGTATAGAACCTAACCGGTGCCATTTATTTCACAGCAGTGGTGAAGCCTGTCGTCGTCTTTATCCGGAAAATGGTATTGATTTCGATTCAGTTGAATACGAATAACCGAGAGTCCCTCCTTGTTAAAATGAAAACCAATTAATACACTAGCGATATTCGGGTCAAATTATTGAATTTTAATCCCTGACCCGCTTTTTACCCATCCAGTATCGATTACCTTTAACCTCTTTATTATCTAGATAGATATCAACCATCCATTAACCCCATTGCCTCTCTCTGAGAATTGATTTTATGGTAGTCGGTTGGCCACAGCACCACACTATTGAGGTACTATCAACTGATAAAAAATCATCGCTGTGTTAACAAACGATGATTTTTAGAAATGAAAACAAGATTATAATTTGAGGTTTGCTCGAACTTTATTGACTCTTTCTGTCAGGTGACATACAGAAGGGATATAGAAAATATCTTCGATATCCGCACATAATTTTCTTCGCCAGTTAGGGTATTGATCAACCGTCCCGGGCACATTTACCGGATCACTCATATTTAGCCAATCTTCAATCTGCATACTAAAAAATTCTGAATTACATGACGCTGCATAAGTCTGAATAAATTCACTTAAATTTGGGGACATAGACACACTACCAGACTCATCAGTATCCGATAAGACCGCTTCGGAATCGCTGTCTCTCAACAGGTTTAAAAGTCCTTTTCTGATTCGCTCACGATCATTCAGCAATCTCTTAAAAAGTCCTGCATCCGGGTACAACCCGAGCTTTTGGCCCAAATACAAATCGCAGCCTTCCCAGAAACCACTCAATGTTGGCATATCGTGTGTGCATAATGTCGCCATTGATTGTGATGGATAATTTGCCGGCAGGCGATACACTCCGTTTTTATTTCTTTCAAAAAAGAATACTTTATAGGAATAAATACCATACTCAGCCAAAATGCTCGTCATTTCAGCGGGGACAGTTCCCAAATCTTCACCAATAATAGTGCACTGATTTCTGTGTGATTCCAAAGCAAGTATCCCCAGTAATTCCTCAATACGGTAGGTTACATATGCACCTTCTTTTGCCTTATTACCTTCCGGTATCCACCATAAACGCAATAGCCCAAGTACATGATCAATTCTCAATGCTCCACAATGTTTCATATTTGCCCGAAGGAGTTCAATAAATGGCTTATACCTGTTTTCTCTTAATTTCTGGGGAGAAAATGGCGGTAACCCCCAATTTTGCCCTAATGGACCTAATATATCCGGAGGCGCACCAATACTGGCTTCCTTGACCAAAATCTGTTCATCAACCCAGGTATCGACTCCATATTTACTAACACCAACAGCCAAGTCACAGTAAACACCAATTGCCATGCCTTTATCTTTGGCCATTTCCTGAACTTCATGAAATTGGTTATCCGCAATCCATTGTAAGTACATATTGAACCGAATGGAATCATCGTTCTCTTGGGCAAACCGGAACACTTCATCACTATGGCAATTCTGAAACTCCGGAGGAAAAGAAGCCCATCCCAGAGCATCATGTTTTTTCAACGATACACACAATACATCAAATAAGGCCATGTTTCTCAAACTCTCACCGCCCTGATCAACGAATTGAAGAAACACTTTAGCCCGGTCGGTATTATTCTCTAAATGACGCGATTTAAATTCTTTGTATAATAGAGATAACACTGTCAATTTGGTCGAAAGAACTTCGGTATAATCGACCCACTTTAAATCTCTCAAAGCTTGCAGCCGACTCTGAAATTCCATTTCTCCAACCAGTGCCTGTGCCTGATGGCTCAATACAAACTCAGGTACCGAGAAAACGTCAATGTATAATATGTTTAGCCAATAGCGGGAAGAAGGGCTGTAAGGACTTGCGTTTTCCGGCCTGGAGGGAAATAAAGCATGCATAGGGTTAACGCCCACATAATCGGCCCCCTTTTCAGCGGCTTCAACAACTAACTGCTTTAAGTCACCGAAATCACCAATTCCCCAGTTTGCTCTGCTCTTAATCGAATATAACTGAGTACTGATCCCCCACAATTTTTTACCGCCGAGTAATTCCGGTTGCTTATAGCACGACAAAGGCGTAACAATAATCATGCCTGAAGAAACATCTTGACGGTTACGATCCGAAATGAAGAGCTGATGATATCCATGAGGTAATTTTTGAATACGTATGATCACAGTACCATCCGTACTGCGGTTATCATATAAAATATCGGAGATAATACGACCTTCGACCCTATCACCTTGTTCTGTATTTAGGTGCCAAGTAAAATCAATCAGGGATTGTTTACCCAAAGCAATTTTTATATTTACTGGGTTATCGCTTCCTTTCACGACTGTCACAGGGTCCACAGAAACGGGGGCGCATTGGTCGGTCATTGAATGAATAAGACCTGAGTCGGTCGTAGTATCATGCCCCATGATGGTTAATAACTGACATAATGTTTCATCTGATACTGAAAGTTTTTTTCCCCATGCATCAACATAGCTGTTTAAAATACCGGCCTTTTCAGCAACCTGGTGTAGCACTGATTTTGTTATCATTTTTCGCTCCAAAGGCATTAACTATCTAAGAACTAAACAATCATTTCATAGCCGGGAAAAAGTTCCGGCTATGAAAAAGGCTAAATCAGCGGTTAACCGCCTTTAAATGCCAAATGTTCTCAACATAATCCCGGATAGAACGATCTGAGCTGAATTTACCAACGAGTGCCGTATTAAGAATCGCTTTCTGTGCCCACCCTGCCTTGTCTTTATATTGCTCTTCAGCTTTTTGCTGCATCTCAATATACGATGAAAAATCAGCTAAACACAAATAAGGGTCTCCACCAGATAGTAATGTATCGTATACTGGTTTTAAACGAGTTGGGTATCCGGGGGTGAATGTATCCGAATTCAGTAAATCCAGACATGCTTTAAGTAATGGATCGGATTGATAGTATTTTTCAGGCTGATAATCTGTTTTTAATAATGCGTTCACTTCATTGACATTTAGCCCAAAGATAAAGATATTTTCGTCACCGACTTCTTCCCTAATTTCAACATTTGCGCCATCCATTGTGCCAATGGTTAATGCTCCATTTAGAGCCAGCTTCATATTACCAGTCCCTGACGCTTCCTTGCCCGCAGTAGATATTTGCTCGGAAATATCGGCTGCAGGAATAATGATCTCAGCAAGACTAACCCGGTAGTCCGGAATAAATACTACTTTAAGTTTATCATTAACTCTTGGGTCCTGATTAATCGTATCGGCCACCTGATTAATTGCAAAAATAATCTCTTTTGCTAACTTATATCCTGGAGCTGCTTTTGCTGCAAAAAAGACAACTCGTGGATACATATCAAATTCTGGGTCATTAAGTATTCGATAATACAAAGAGATGATGTGTAAAAGGTTCAGATGCTGCCTTTTGTATTCATGCAACCGTTTGATTTGAACGTCAAATATAGCATCCGGGTTAATCTGCAGACCTAAGTGCGACTTTACCCACTCAGTCAAACGTAATTTATTTGTCTTCTTGATCGCCATATAATCAGACTGGAATCGGATATCATTAGCAAATGGAACTAAATCAGATAAATTTTCCAAATTTTTCTGCCATGTGTTGCCAATTTTATCCGTAATTAAATTAGCCAGTTTGGGATTACAATAGGTTAACCACCGACGGGGACTGATACCGTTAGTGACATTTTTTATATGTCCAGGATAAAGTGTATTGAAATCAGCAAACAACTCGGTTTTAAGCAATTCCGTATGCATTGCCGCCACACCATTAACGGCGTAAGTACCAGCCATACATAGATTCGCCATTCGGACAAGCGGCTCATTATCAGAAGAAATAACCGCCATAGCATTCTGCTTCTCTTTATCTCCTGGCCAAAGCTGATTTACTTCTTTTAGAAGATGATGGTTAATTTCGATAATCAATTCCATGTGACGAGGTAGCAACTTCTCAATCAATGCCTGGCCCCATGTTTCCAAAGCTTCAGGCATCAACGTATGATTGGTATAAGCAAATACTTTTCTGCAAATGCACCAAGCTTTATCCCAAGTAATATCTCTCTCATCTATTAAAATTCTCATTAATTCAGGAATAGAAATGGTTGGGTGAGTATCATTTAGCTGTATCGTTTCATAATCTGGCAAAGATTCCAAGGAATGGCCGGCGCTCTCATGCCGCCGTAAAATATCAGCAACTGAGGCAGCACTATGGAAATATTGCTGCATTAGTCTTAGTTCTTTACCTTTTTCGTGATTATCATTGGGATAAAGAACCTTCGTCAGACGACTTGCTTCAATCGCATCCAACTCTGCATCAACGTAGAGGCCATCATTAAATTTTTCTAGAGAAAATGGCTCTGGAGCCTTGCACTCCCAAAGTCGAAGCGCATAAACCGTATCACTTTTATAGCCAACGATAGGTATATCCCATGCAACCGCTTTAACTGTCATAGACGGCTTCCATACCCGCTTAATGCATCCTTCGGTTTTTTTAGAAACTACATGCCCGAAGAATCCAACAGTCTGATTGAACTCAGGTCTATGTCGTTCCCATGGGTATCCTTCTTCGCATTTCCATCGGTCAGGACTTTCAAACTGGCACATATTAATGATTGATTGTCTAAAAAGCCCGTATTCGTAATGTAAACCATACCCAACAGTTGGAAACTCCTGCGCAGCACAAGAGTCCATAAAACATGCCGCCAGTCGTCCAAGTCCTCCGTTACCAAGTGAAGGATCGCGCTCTTCTTCCAGAAGATATGACAGGTTCTGTCCAAGCTCATCCATAGCACGACTCACCTGCGAATATAATCCCATATTGATGAGGTTATTCCCGGTCAAACGGCCAATCAAAAATTCTAATGACAAATAATTAAGGCTTTTTGAATTTTTTATACGATCATCGTGCTCAGTATTTACTAAATTAAGAATTGATATATCTGACAAGGCTCTTACCATGGATAAGTACCATTCTTTGGGTGTCGCCATATCTAAACTACTTGCATACGTTGAATTCAGGTGAAGCTTTACTTTTTCCTTAAAAGCTTCCGAATCAAAGTTACTAATTTGTGATCCTTTCATTACTTTCTCACCATTTATTAATTCACCATGCTTATCCTGCACAGCTTTAAGCAATGAAACATCATCCTGTTGAATTGAATTGTTAGTAGGAGCAGATGGGGCGTAGAGTATATTAAAATGGAAGTATAATTGAAATAAGGCTTAGGGAAACACTAGTTATTACATTTATCAATAAATGTCAATACCATATAAAAATTTATAAGATAGAATGCAAATATAAACAATTTAATCACCCTGTTAATGAGACATCTGACAAAATTATAAATTATCACATTGAAATTGAGGGGGACTAAGTAGCACAATTAATTAATTAATATGAAAATAGTAGTCTCATGATGCTTATTCCGTCTAAACTAACTCGCCCGAGTCGCTTATATAATGCTATATCTAGGCCTAAGGTTCTTAGTGTATTAACGTCGAATACTAATTATAAATTGGCTTTATTTCATTCTCCGGCTGGTTATGGTAAAACAACGATGGTCTCCCAATGGCTTGAAACAGTTTCATCTGTAGGTTGGTACAATATTGATAGCGAAGATAATGATTTTTTTCATTTTATCAA
Source organism: Vibrio viridaestus (assembly GCF_003856525.1). Classification (GTDB taxonomy): domain Bacteria; phylum Pseudomonadota; class Gammaproteobacteria; order Enterobacterales; family Vibrionaceae; genus Vibrio; species Vibrio viridaestus. Next base: position 830,424 of record NZ_RJVQ01000001.1, on the reverse strand, counting down.
TTACCTAATCCAGGCTATTAATATTGCAACAGACAATGGGTGCCCCAACAGCGTTACCCTTGCCGAACGTAATCAATACTCATCTATATCATCTCTATTTTCTGAGCTGTTTAACGAAATAAATGATGTTTCACAAGATTGCTATGTAGTTCTCGATGACTATCATTTGATAGATGAAGAACAAATCCATGAAACTGTTAAGTTTTTTATTAGACATATGCCCCAAAATATCAGGATAGTTGTCACCAGTCGGTCCACCCCACCACTTGGTATTGCAAACCTCCGCATTCGAGGTTCACTTGTAGAAATCGATAGTGAGATTCTGGCCTTTGATGAAGATGAAACAAGACGTTTTTTTGGTCAGATCATTACGGAACAATTGGACCCGGAAACCATTCGAGAACTCAGAACTTATGTTGAAGGATGGCCAGCTGTCCTTCAGCTTATAGCTTTACAAACAAAGCATTTAAATCGTTCTCTAGCTCAGTCTAAACAGTCTGTATTACAGTTTAATCATGACCACCTTTGGGAATACCTGATTGAAGAAGTATTTGCTTATATTGATAAAGATACCCAGCTATTTCTACTGGAATGTTCTGTTTTAGAAACATTTAATGAAGTTCTAGTTTCGGAACTGACTCAGAGGAACGATGCATTCAATCTGATAGAGACGTTGAATCGCTACGGGCTTTTTGTACATCAGTTAGAAGGTGAAAACAATTGGTACCGTTTCCATCATTTGTTTGCAGAATTTCTTATTCATGAACGCCACTTAAAGATACCAGAAAGAGAATCTGAACTTCAATCCCTGGCAGCAAGAGCATGGCTAAAATTTAATTTACCCAGCCAGGCCTTAAAACACGCTCAAAAAGCCCAAAATAACGATTTAATTTGTCAACTATTGTTGAGCAGTGGTTGGACTATGTACAATCAAGGTGACCTCGCCGCACTAGAATCAATAATCAACTCGCTGGACAAAAATCATTTATATTCACATACAAAGATTCCTCTCATCCAGGCCTGGCTAGCTCAGAGCCAACACCGCTACACTGTCGTAGAGGATATGTTAAATGTAGCGGAAGTTGAAATGAAACAAAGAAATGTATTAATAAATACCTATGAGCAAGGAGAGATAAATACGCTTCATGCACAAGTAGCGATTAATAAAAATGCTCCAGATCAAGCACTTGAACTAGCAGAGTTAGCTCTTAGTCAGCTTGAAAACACCGATTTTAGAAATAGAATTATTGCTACTTCTATCGTAGGCGAGGTCAATCATGTTCGGGGAAATCTAGACCGTTCACTATCGTTAATGCAGCAAACTGAGAGACTAGCTAGGCAACACCAAATCTATCACCAAGAATTATGGTCACTACTCCAACAAAGCGAAATTTTACATGCCCAAGGGTATGTTCAGGTTGCATTTGAATTGCATGAATCAGCATTCAAACTGATTGACGACCAAAAACTTCATCAAGTACCACTTCATGAATTTTTATTAAGACTACATGCTCAGATTTTATGGTGTTGGAATTCTTTGGAAGAAGCCGAAAGGCTAGCCTATAAGGGCATTCAGGTCCTTGGTAATGTTGACAAAAGTAAACATCTACATAGTTATTCCATCTTGGCCAGAATCTCTATTTGCAGAGGAGAAAAAGATAAATCAGCAAAATTTATCAGCCAGATTGAAAAACTATTGCATCAATCGACGTATCATATCGATTGGACAGCCAACGCTAATTTTTCCCGCTTATTGTACTGGCATAATTGTAATGATATCACTTCCATCTCGGAATGGTTAGTCAATGCTTACAAACCCGCCAAAGCCACCAATCACTTCTTACAACTGCAATGGCGAAATATCATTAGAGCTCAAATTTATACTAACCAGCTAATAAATGCTCAGGAAAGTTTGGAATTTCTTCAAAAAGAAGCAAAACGATTAAATCTTGTTACTGATATTAATAGAAATTTAGTTATAGAATCACTTCTGGAAAATATAAAAAATAAACATGAACGAGCAGAAGAATTATTACAGAAAGCGCTAATTATGACAAATCAAACTGGCATGGTGGGTGATTTTCTAGTTGATGGTGAATATATCTTACCAGTACTCGAGAGGGTCATACAAAAAAATGTTCTATCAGATCTAGAAAAACACCACGCAAGTTATATTTTAAAGGAGATATCACGCAAACAAAGAAGTCGTTCTACTCACTTTGATGAAGAATTTATAGATAAGTTAATCAATCACCCTAGGGTTCCACAATTAGTGCGAACAAGCCCTTTGACACAGAGGGAATGGCAAGTACTAGGGCTTATTTACTCCGGATTAAGCAATGAGCAAATAGCACTAACACTAAATGTAGCAGGAACAACTATAAAGACTCACATCAGAAATTTATACCAAAAACTCAATCTAGAAAGTCGCAAAGACGCGATAAAAATAGCCGAAGACCTAATGCGATTAGTGGATTGTTATAATTAGTGATTTTCATTAATCTATAGGAAATAATAAGCCCACATTGAATATGGTGTATAATTGTCTGGTACTTTATCTATAAAATTCTTCAATTGAAATATGATCACATTTGAAATCATTATAGAAAATGATGCAAAGCTGACAGAAAAACAATACTAAAAAATTTAATATACTCTTAAATGTTCAATTTCAGTAGAAATAGACACACGATAAATGTTTAAATAATAATAGAGTTTTCGATTTTAGCATTTATATTTACTCTAATTCTATCGATAATCTTCTCTGACAATTTAATCACATTAAAGTGACCAAGCCTTATAAACTAATCATAGTAGTATGGCTACTATATATGACATGCATGCAAAATATGGTTTTTATCAATATATATTCAAAAGATAAACATCAATCATAACGCCTCTAATACTATAGTATAATCCATAAATTAAAATATAAAGGATGAGGTAATTTATGCTTATTTTATTTACTATTAACTTTCAATAACTTCTCATCTTTCTAATAGAAAAATAAGATTGGTTGGTGGCATATGCACGATAAGGATATGATTAAATTCTATAAAAAATCAATAAAAATAGCTTTAAATAATGGTAATATATATAAAGCTCATGCATTATTAGTTGAAGCAAAAACGTTAGAAATACCATTTATACAAGAATATTTTATGAAAATAATCAATAAGATATAAATATAAAAGTATAATTTCAACCTCTGAGTTATTGAATTATAGCTTTTTCTCTCTTGTCAACTAGGCTTTTATGGATTAACGACTTAAGCCATTTATGTCATAGTTTCACTGAACATAGACCTAATGAAGATAAGCGTTTTCTGTTGCGATCTCTAGCAGTTATAATGTATCTTCTGACATATCAAAAGATGCCTTGTTCACTAAAATCGAAGGGCTGACCTGCTTTTGAATGTTAGAAATATTACTGATCGACATACGTAATTTAGCAATAGAAACGCGAAGTTCTCGAATAGCTACAGGAGCTCGCTCTGTAATCACAATCTTCGCTTCATCCATCAAGTATTCTACTTGAATTCGAAGTATTTCTTCTACAGAACGAACATAGAGTTCTCTATCTTGAATCTGTTTTTAATTTCCTACGTCAAAGAATATTTCAGGTGCCACTGAGCGGTTGATCTGAGCAAAATTTCTCGCCACCTTTCAATCTCACAATCAATAATACGAATTGCTACAACGATAGCCGTTGTACAGTCGAGGAGATTGTTGTCAATAATCAAACGACCTTGAACGATAAATGACCTCAGTTCATCTGTCGCGTGTATAGCTTCAACTAATGATTTGCTCGTATTGTTGCTAAGCGTGAGATGCGTAGTACCCATACTTTTACTCATGGAAATAACTTTTCTACTTAATCTATGTTTAAATCGTTTAAAAATCGAACCGAATTGAAAATCTATTTTCGAAGGCAAAATGCAATATGATTTATCTAGAAAAACTGGGCAGTCAATGCATCATTTTAATGAGCTTCGTGGCACGGCGGGTTAAGGAGAGCAAATTTTCCGCCAAACTCTGAGTCGCTCTACATGCTCCTCTCTGATACTCGCATCAGCATATCCACAATTTAAATGTATAAATTACTAGAGGGACACTTAACCAGTTAGCCGTGTTGTCATTTCAGAAACGTATGAAAATAAATTTTGATTTTGTAATAAAATTTACTCCACGCTATGCATAATAAATATTCAATAAATCTTGATGTTATGACTATCAGAAATTAGCAAACTCTTCTTTCACTAGCTACGTCACAATATCCTGAAAGCTAACCTGATATTTTTTATACGGTTAAGTGCTTCAAGGATGAATAATGTTTCTACAAAGACCAAAAACACATCAAGATGAATCACTGGAAAGTTTTTTCATACGAGTAGCCAATAAGAATGGTTATGACGATATCGCTAAGTTTTTGTCGGCAGTAAAACGATACCTTGTTGATAAAGACCCTAGGAAGTTTGATACATTTCCATCTGATGTATGTTTAATCAACCCTTATTCATCAAAAAATCACTCCACGGCCAGAACTCACGCACTACACCACCTTAGTCAACTAACGTTTAATGAACCTCAAAATATTCTCGGGCTCGCAATCAACCGTTCACAAATTAAGTACTCCTCTTCATCCAGTGTTATTAGAGGAGCCGAGTTATTTCCACGTTCACTTCTTCGCACTCAACATGTTCCTTGCTGCCCTCAATGTTTACAAGAAAATGGTTATGCCAGTTATCTATGGCACTTTTCGGGAATCGATTACTGCCCCCTTCACAGAGAAAAGTTAGTTTATACCTGTCAGTGCGGCCGAGAATATGACTATCGAAAAGATGGGTTAGCTGGGGTTTGTCCGAAATGCGGCGAAATTTTAGGTTCCACCGAGTCTTCAAAAATAGGACCAGGAATATCCGTTTCACAATGGTTATCAGGTCAATCCTCAGAAGGCCTTCCTGACTTACCGGCAAGTTATCGTTGGGGATTAGTACATTGGTGGACTCAAATTCATAACGAGCTTTTTGATACTGATACATTCTTAAAATTTTGGCAAAACTGGCCACATAGCTTTCATGACAAAATTAAAAACACAATCGAGTTCAATATTGAATACACAATCGTTAACAACGAACGATTACGACTAAAAGATTTATTGGGATCACTGTTACTTCATTCATTTAAACTTCCAAGCCATAACCTTCGATATAACCTGATTCTAAAAGAAATATTTTCCTATCTAGACATTCACTTATGGGAAGACAATGGATTTCTTGCCAATCTAAAAATGAATGCTTTTGACGTAGCTATTTTGCTTAATACCACCACAGATGAAATTGCTTCAATGGTAGAGCAACGACTATTGCTCCCTAAACACAATATCAAAAATAGTGTTCCATTAAACAATTCCCATTACTTATTTCATTTAGGTGATGTGTATTGCTTATGGTTGAGCGAGTTTCAAACGGACGAATTCAATCGCTCATTTTACGTTTCGCGGTGGTGATATGAATACATTAAGCAATCTATTAGCAGAATATAAAGATAGTGATGAACTGACTCTCATTCTTAGAAAGGCATTTCGCCCTTTAACACCCCACATTGATATTACCGATTCGCCACTCGAAGCGTTAACTGTTCTGGTCAATCTCACTGATAAAGTTGAAAAACAGAAAGACCTTCTCGATCAACTCCGCTGTAAAGAAAAAATAAGGGATGAGAAGTGGTGGCGATATTCGCTGAAAACAACACAGTATCGACATAGCCACAACGTTAAATTTCCGGATATTCGGGCATCAGGCATTATTAGAGCAAAACCAATAGGTGAACTGCCCCGTTATCTATTTTCTTCAAGTAAGCTCGAACCATTAAATTGGTCCTATTCTCAGGATTCAAAATACGTCAACTTGGCTATCTTCCTAACCAGTGAATTCATCTGGGAAAACAATATTTGCTGTTTGGCAAACGTTTTGAAAAATCCAGAACATTCATTATGGTCATCACTAAAAAAGCTGGGATGTTATGAAAAACAGAAAAAGGTAGCAATCAAGCAACTAAAAGCCATTCCTCACCATCTTATCGATGTCAAATTAGCATCAAACTACTTAAAACAAATTTCAGTTTCTGATGGAAAAGGTTCCTACATAACCCTATCTCCTGTTTCTTCCCAATCAGTACAAAGTCATTGCTATCAAGCTATTGAAGGAAAATATAAGTTTACCGCACTTATGCATTGTAGTCGTGCAACCAGTATGGGACTACTCCCCATGTCCTGTGGTGGCACATTCAGATTGATAGAATCTATGCCCTTTATTGGTAGACAAAAACACCATTATTTGAATACTAGAACACAATGGTTAACAAAAGAGTATATAAATGCCTTAGATCAGTTCTGGCATCAAAAAGATTGGTTAATTCCTTCCAACCAGAGAAGAAAATTCCAAAACAGTCTAAAAAGCTCAATGACTAATATGCTGAAACTCTGGTTAACAAATGAGAAGGAATATCAACCTGACAATTCTGCAGAAAAACTAGCTGAAAAGTTTAATGCAGACTTAGCTTTAACATCCTCAGCAAGTCGATTTGCCTACAATCCAAACCTGACTAAAACGTTTATCCAACTGTTTTTTAAGCTTATCGAAGAAGAAGCACCTTCGACAAGTTCTATTAAAAACGATCAACAAGGAATATTTCTGGTTTTACCAAACTTACGTGTTACTGGTGCTAACGCAATGAACACCCCCGCTAGTATCGGACTACCATCAATGATGGGCATGTGGGGATTTCTCCATGCATTTGAACGCAAAATGCAAACGCACAACACAGCTTTTGAAATGGATAGTTTTGCAGTTTGCGTTCACAGCGGACATATTGAAAACAGGGGCTTGACCAAAGAACATACTTTAAAGACCAATGGTAAAATTGATCCCCCTGCAACCCGAGATGACTGGCAGTTCGATGGAAATATCACTTTCATCATACGGTTAAAAAACGTGATTTCAGTTACCAAGACCGATATAGCAAGAATGTTGCCCAAACGACTTGCTAGAGGAACCACGAGATTCACGATTGATGGAATAGACGGCTTTAAATGCTACTCTCATTTTAAAGAAGCGGTTACATCAATCTCAGCAGAACAAGGAAAATGGTTGTCACTCGAGCCATTGACAGAATTAAATGATATTAACTGCATCCTTGACGCGCTCAAGACTGACAGCGAACTTTCGACTAACTGTGTTGGCTACCATTTACTCGAGAAGCCATCCGATAAACCAGACTCACTTCGCAGCTATCCACATGCCTTTGCTGAAACAATCCTAGGGTTAATTAAATCGATTTCCATAAGTAAAATTACTGACTGGGAAACACTGTTCTGGCAGTACCGTTACACAAGTAATGGGCCATTAGTCATACCAAGGAGCATAGAATGAAATTACCAATCCAATTAGCATATCAACGTTCTATCTCGCCCTCAGATGTTGTATTCTTTTCTATCTGGCCAGACGGAGCCAAAAAACCATTACGGCTTCATACTCGTATTGTTCTCGGAATGAAAGAAGGTACTTCTTTTGCTTATGACGACAAAGGTAAAATAAAGCCTAAAGTAAATCCGAATACTCTTGCCGAAGGAAACCCTCACAAGATCGATTATTGTTCGGTACCTTATGGCGCAGAAAAAATTCAATGCGAATTCTCAGTCTCATTCTCCTCAGAAGTTCAAACACCATACAAATGCTCGGATCCGATCGTAAGGAAAACATTGAACCTATTAGTTGATTTATACGGACAAAAAATTGGCTGGAATGAGTTATTAACTCGTTATCTAGTCAATATCTTCAGTGGAAAATGGCTATGGGGCAATACGCGTCATGCTTATTCAACTACTATCAAAGCGACTCCATGGCCATGGGAAAATGGCGCTGTGATATTTAATGATATTCGTAAGAATTTTAGTGATAGAAGTGCCTTTGAAAGGCTCGAGTATTGGCAAGCTCTTGTTGAGCAAGCATCCCATGCCGTCACCGAACCCAATGGATTATTTATTTTAGAGCTAAAAGCATCAATAGAGCTCCCTACAAACTCAGCTTTGAAACCAAGCCAAGTATTTAAAGAAGCCACTTCCGGAGAAAAAAATAGGGCTTATCAAACAACTGAAATCGAGGGTATAGAATCTCCGATGATTGGCTGCTACAAAGCGGGAGCGGCTATTACAACGATTGACGATTGGTATCCTGGTGCAGAAAGACCAGTCCGTATAGGTCATTATGGCGTTGATAGGCAAAATTCAACAAGTTACCGACATCCTGATACCCATAAGGATTTTTTCTCGCTAATTAAGAGAGCGGATGAATTTGTTGAGTTACTATCCGGTAGTGATGATCTCTCTCAGGAAACCATTAATGACCTCCACTTCGTAGTAGCTAATTTAATTAAAGGTGGTTTGTATCAACAAAAGGGAAATTAAATATGGATTGGTATTATAAAACAGTAACATTTCTTCCCAAACATCGCAGCAATGAAGCCTTGGTTGCAAAATGCCTCAAGACACTTCATGGATTTAATTACCATTATAATACCCGGGGTATTGGCGTTTCTTTTCCTCTTTGGAGTCAAGAAACCATAGGTGAAAAAATCACATTCGTCAGTCAAAACAAAATGGAGTTGGATTACTTATTATCTCAACAGTACTTTAAGGAAATGGTAAACTTAAATTACTTCCACATTTCCTCCACAAAGCTCGTCCCAAAAACGTGTGAATATGTTGCTTTCAGACGGAATCAAAAAATTGATGATTCAACCCCAAATGGACAAGCCAGAATACAAAGACGCTGCCAAAAAAGGGCAATAGAAAGAGGTGAAACCTATGATCCAACAACACGGGATATATCATCTGAACATATTTTTGAACACTACCATTCCATTGAGAGTAAAAGCACACGAAAAGGTCAAAATTTCCGTCTAAACATACAGATGATAAACGCTGGCTCTGAATCAAATTCAGCAATTTTCACCAGTTATGGCTTATCTAGTAAAGATAATAATTGGCAACAAGTCCCTTTAATTTAACCTTTCTATTTTAGTTATATTTAATTATTTGATTTATATAGAAATTTAACATGTATTAATAAATAAGGGTAATATTAATTTTTTAACTTAACTAATTGTAATTATTGGACTAACATTGCTTTAGTAACAGTGTACTACCGCATAGGTAGCTGATTATTATCTGAAGTAAATCCATTTTACTTTCATTTAGTGTACTACCGCATAGGTAGCTGATTATCGGATGATATTCAAACGCTTCTTGTATTTTTTGTGTACTACCACATAGGTAGAATCTATCTAAAAATCTTATCCACTGTAGTAAAGTAAATTCCCACCTAATGGAGATTTACTTTATTAATCTATGAGGATTATAATCCTCATTACTACTGAAAATGTAGCTGATTACAAACGAACCACATTTACTCGAGTTCGAGATCACTTACTGCCGAACAGGTAGATTTCTTTAAGGAAGTAATTCCCTGACATCACACCCAAGGACTTCGGCTATTTTATAAGCCTTTTCAAGCGTGATGTTTACTTCACCCCGCTCAATCCGCCCAATATAGCTACGATCTATATCCGCTGAAAGCGCTAACTTGTCCTGAGAAATACCCTTATCTTTGCGCATACATCGAATATTGTGTCCGAATCTTTTCGCTAAGTCTTTCATTTCAACCGTACATTAAAAAGAAAGACTATCCGTTCTTGATGCATTTATTACCACGGATTATAATCCGCAATTAATTTTAATGTACTTATCAATAGCCGAGAGTGTAGACGTGTCGCATCCTTTTAATATTCATCCAGACATAATTGATGTTCTTACCCAACTTAATTTGAATGAATTCAAAATATCGCAAATTCGTGACCTACTTTTAACGACCAAAATGCAGAATAAAAGTAAAGACACTGTTCGCTTATTTGTATCGAGGCACCTAAATGATATGGAAAGACAAGGTCTTCTACTTAGCAGTGGAGTTCGTCGTAAGAAAGTATTCCGAATAACTAAATTATATGAACAGCTGGGTAAAGCCACCAATATCGCTGTAGATAACAAGACTAGAGTTGAGCCTATTGAAAGGACAATACCGGAGGGAAAATCTTACCTATCTGAACTTGTAAAAATAAAAAGTAGACTCAATGCTGAACTAACCATACTTATCGCTGAAATGGACGAATATCGTTCGATAATGACACAATTTCCACAAACGCAAACGAAAGTACAGAAACTACATGAAGAATCGACGCAACAATCCGCCACTCTCACAGGAAAGATAACTGCAATTACTAAAACAATAGAGCTCCTTAAACAGGAGGCGGCATGATGCTTCGCGTATGGCAATATGAATGTATTAATCAGGCTGTAGAAAAATACCAGTCAGGCAATAAGCATTTCCTCACCCAGGCAACACCAGGGGCAGGAAAGACCATGATGGCGGCTCACTTAAGTAAACGGCTAATCAATAATGATATGATCGATCTGATCATCTGTTTTTCACCCTCGGTAAATGTTGCTAATGGCTTTACGACAACTTTTGCACATGTTTTACAGTGTTCGTTTAATGGTAAATTAGGATCACTAGGAACGTCATTAACGTATCAAGCGATTCAGTACTTAGATGACTCATTTTGGGAAACCATCTCAAAATATCGTGTTCTAGCGATATTTGACGAAATACACCATTGTTCAGGTGAAACACTTGCTGAAGCAAATTCATGGGGTGAGCAGATAATTCTAAAGGTCCAAAATGCAGTTACGTGCACTTTGGCTCTAACAGGCACTCCTTGGCGGTCCGATAGTTTGCCCATATCCTTAAGTTCGTACAGTGACCCAGAAGGACGAATCATCTGTGACTATCAATATACTCTAAAGCAAGCTATCACTGATAAAGTCTGTAGAAAACCAAAACTGGTGCTAGTAGATAATGAAAGACTTCAGTTTACAGATGTGGATGAGAGCAAATATTACTCATCAATTCAAGCGTTATTCAAAGAACAAAAAATTAGTTACTCCAGTATATTACAAGATAATGATGCTTTAGCTCATATCTTGAAATTAGCAGTAGATAGGTTACATTCAATTCGAACAATTAATTCAAATGCTGCAGGCTTGGTTGTTGCAGCATCAATAGCGCATGCTCGACAAATACAAACAATTTTGAGTGAACAATTACAACAATCCAGTATCTTGGTTTCTTATCAAGATCCAAATGCTCAAGGCATCATCGAAAAGTTCAAAAATGAAAACGCCCCATGGATTATTAGCATAGGAATGATCAGCGAAGGTACGGATATACCCAGACTGCAAGTGTGCTGTCATTTAAGCAATGTACGTACTGAATTGTACTTTCGCCAGGTTTTAGGGCGAATTCTTAGAATAACTGATAGTAGAAATCAAGAAGCTTGGTTATACACATTCGCAGAAGAAAGTTTGGTGAAATTCGCCGAAGAAATTGAGCAGGATATTCCGAAGTCTTGTTTATATGTTAAACCCAGAGAACTCAGTGAAAATGAACCTTCACCCCCACTAAGAACCAACGAAATACCATCTTCAAGTGCTTCCACTGTTCAGGGGGAAGTAGCATGGTCAATGGGTTCCGGTGAGTTGAACTATCAAGAAAATTTCTCATTGTATAGCTCATTTACTTTGGGACATTTTAGGGAACGGGTGATTGAGGCGTTTTCCACTTTATGAATTTGAGTGTGGCATACCCTCCAACCCACAGGATATATTTATTTTACCTTATTCAAACATATTACCATCCTTGCGTCTTTGTTTTTTGGGTTTAACGTTATGATAATAATCCTCCCACCCAATATCCTTTGGTGGCGGCCGCAACATAGCTTCCGTTACCTTAACACCCTCATCAAAAGGATTTTTCCAGGAAATAGGTTTATTACCCGAGGTCAACTTCGATGCAAAAACAAAATCTTCTTCGGTGATCGTCGCATGCTGACTATCAATTGCTTCAATAGATGCTTGATAAATGAGGTCTCTCAATGAGCGCATATTTCCTTGAGAAAATGCATACAATTTTTTCTGCAAACTTTCGTTAGCTAAGCCAGCCTTCTTTTCAAAAGGTAAAGCCTTATCAAGGTACTCCAAAAAAGTTTTGAATAGACCTTCGCCGCTCTGGTAACTGAAAGGTCTCAGTTCGAACTGAATGGAAAATCGTCCATGAAGTTGCGAGTTAGCTTGTAGTACAACCTTTGAATATGGCATACCGAAAAGAACGATTGGACATTTCGTTTTGTTGAGTATCATTTTTAGCCAGTTTCCTACTTGCGTGAGAACCCGATTTGACCTTTCTTCTACTAAATGCTGGAACTCATCGATAATAATCAACTTCACGCCAACCACCGGGATTAAATCAATCAGTTTTTTTGTTAATCTGACTAAGTCTGTTTCATAAAGCGCTAGCGGGTCCCCCATTTCAACCAACAATTCCCTTGCAACATCTACCGGTTTCGCATTGTCAGGCAACTCTATATGCAACACTGGAATTATATCGCCTCCGACTTCGGAATCGCGTCTGTTTTGATTTAAATATTTTTTGATAATGCTCGTTTTACCGACACCCGAAGCACCATAGACCATCATGCAAGTAGGCTCAGAATCGAAGTCTGATAAATCTCTACATCTATCCATGTAGCATAAGATTTTCGTAACACTCGGCGTTGATACAAATGCTTTTTTAGCTCTTGAGATGCGTGCTTCTCGAGTTTCATTCATCTGATGATTTCTCAAACATAATCAATATCCCAATCTTCATTATCAACAATTACAATTTCGTCTTCATGTTTCTGGGATGGGACAGGATTGGCATCGCTGATGGACTTTGCTCTTGCGCTATTCTCTTGATGTCTAGCACCACGCCTCCGAGCTCTGATTTTCTTAGTCTTAACAATTGAACGGTCAACAATTTCTTCAAGTTTTATCTCTGAATCAATTTCCTTGTCTTCATCATATTCTGCTGAATTTAACTCTGCTTGATACTTAATATTGTATTTATGTTGCCAGAGAGACACTCTACTTGCATTTTCGTAGTCTATCGCGTTAACCATGAAGTACTCGTTCAAGTCTTCATCTAACACCCAAATGACCGCCATACACTCCGGATTATATTTGAACTGAACTTTATGATTTCCTTTCTTACCCCTATACTCAGCTAAACGTTCACTACTGTATGTCAGTTCTTTATAAACAGTTACACCAGCTTTGGTTAGTTGTTTGTGATCAACAATAGCGAATTTAAAGTCCAACTCATCTTTAGATCCAGTAAACTCTTCAGGCTCCCATTCTTGACAGCCCCTTTTCCATGCTACATTCGGACAATTAGTACCTCTCTGGTTAGATTTTTTATGATAAATATCGACTAACCAAATTAAGTAAATTTCTTTAATTTCATCCAATGTAAGAGTAGCTTCGCCCACTGAATCGTAACCCTCTCTCTGAAGATATTGGCTGAAAGCTTTCCCTGGTAAATCGTCTAGCAGAGAAGTATTGATAGTACCGTAGTTGCGTTCAACATGCGGTTTATTGTCGGGCGTTTCGACTCTGTTTTGATGTACATTGATCAACAGTGATTCACATGCTTTATCAAAAGCTTTAGACAAAAACTCTTTACCATTATCAGTTACGAGTAAGTCAGGGATTCCATAGCACAACCATTCATTTTTGACAGAGGGATATGACGACAACAATGAGTCTTTCCGCTGTATTGCATTTTTTAAAGCCAATGAGACAGAAACATAACTCGGTGGCTCAAATCCTAGATAAAAGCCAACCACAGCTTTGCTGTAGCAATCGATCAACTGTGTAAGGTAAGGTCTTCCAAGAGGAATTCGGTGCTTTTCATGTACAACGAACAAGTCCAAAACCGTATGATCTACCTCGACCCTTTCAAGGACATAAGACGTAAGAATTTTTTTACCCATCCGACGAAATTCTCTTTTGGCTACTCGCTCCCCTTTTTTTGCAGCTAAAACTTCAAACGGAGTCTTCTTTTTGACTCTTTTCCTTAGAGACTCATACTTCGGATACTTATGTTTAGTTCCGTGTTTAAGATTATACTGTCGAATTTTCCTACGAACACGGCGATGAGCAGAACTAATATTGATTTTTCTACCGGAGATGACCCCCTCGACAGCTTGTTCCATCAACATATCAACAACTTTTAGAACTTTGGAGTCTCTATTACCTCTGGCTTTGAAGTCAGGAGCTAGACATGTAGGATTGTAATCTGACTGGCTAAAACTTAACCACCATCGATAAATAGTAATAGCACTGGGGATTTTTTTATCGTTGAGTCTTGGTAATTCGACTCGATGCGGTTCAATGGTCTTGGCGGTAATCTTGTCACACACTTTTCCTAAATGCCTAAGAACCTTTAACCGATAAGAAATTTCATTCGCAACCTTATCTGGAAATGCTGTCAAATCAGTATATGTGGTATCTTTGGCTAAAACATCATTTGGAGATCTATCTATATCGACAGCCTCTTTTTGATGAGCAGCAACATCTAGTTTTGCCTTCCTATTAAAATTACTAAATGATTTCTTAGGCATAAGAAATTAATTCAAATTCAGATTGAAGAGATATAGGAAAGTCCAAATCTGTTTCAAGCAAATTTCGTGATAACAAATTACACAGTGCTGGCATAATTCCTTTCCTTGCTATGCCAACCTTTTGAACCAAATATTTTAACGGCTGTGGGCCATTACTCCTCAGAGTATTTAATAATAAACTTTGTGTATCAGTTAAGCGGTCTCGTGAGGCATACCTATGCATCAACTTGAGATTTTTTAACAACGTTTTGTTGCCTCTTATCTGCTTCTCTTCGATCAATTCCAATTCCAAACCCAATTTCTCAGCAGCTTGTTGCTTTGCGTTCCACTCATCGAGAAAATCGGGGGAAGATGCTATATCATCGGGCTTTATTTCGTACAGAACATATTCACCCGTATCAAATTGCACAAGGAAATCAGTCACATACGCATGCCATTTACCCTTATAATAATATGAATATCTAATGGGCTGAGAACAAAACCGAATAATATCTTTTTCAAAATCGAAGTGATAGCAAGCATCACACTCTAAAGCAGATTCAACTGTAATCCGCTTTCCCATTTTTGCACTTGCAAAGCGATGAATGTTCTTTCCTCGAGACTTAGTTAAATTTCGAGCAGGCGTAGCAAATGCACTTTCAAGTGCAATCAGGGTGGCAGTAGAAGGGGAAGGTATAGAAGACATAATATTGCCTCTTCACTATTTTGTCGTAAACTTACATAAGTCTAGACGATGAAGAGGCAATATCAAATTATGGTTGTACCAAATATCAATTTATGGTTGTAAATATCAATTTATGGTTGTTTCAACAACAAGATAAAAATTCCCCGTCTACTTATCCTTGCCGTAGACTTGGTTTTCCTGCTCGCGAACGCGGATAAATGTGGTGCGTTTTGTCAGCTCGCGTAGCTCAGAAGCCCCGACATACGTACATGTGGAACGAACACCACCCATAATATCTTGAATAGTATTTTCTACGCTTCCACGGTACGGCAACAACACTGTTTTACCTTCGGCTGCGCGATATTTCGCGACACCGCCGGAGTGTTTATCCATAGCAGACTGGGACGACATGCCGTAGAACTTAACGAAAGTTTCACCGCCTTCGACAACAAGCTCACCACCAGATTCTTTATGGCCAGCAAGCATTCCACCCAACATAACGAAGTCTGCACCACCACCAAATGCTTTAGATACATCACCAGGGCAAGTACAACCTCCATCACCAATGATTCTGCCGCCCATACCGTGGGCCGCATCCGCACACTCAATGATTGCAGAGAGTTGTGGATATCCGACCCCAGTTTTAACTCGTGTCGTACATACCGATCCGGGTCCGATACCGACTTTGACGATATCAGCTCCGGCAAGGATAAGCTCTTCAACCATATCACCCGTAACAACATTACCAGCAGAAATTACTTTGTCTGGGAAGGCTTCCCTAACTTTGGCTACATACTCAACAAGGTGTTCAGAATATCCATTGGCAATATCAATGCAGATAAAGGTCAGCGCATCATTCATTGCCATAATAGACTGAGTTTTTGCGAAATCGGCGTCTGACGTACCTGTCGATACCATCATATGTTTGAGTACATTTTTGCTCGCAGAAGTGACATACGCTTGCCATTGTTCAACAGTATAATGCTTGTGTACTGCAGTCATCACATCATGTTGGGCTAGAGCAGAGGCCATTTCAAAGCTTCCAACGGAATCCATATTGGCAGCAATAATAGGTACTCCAGACCATTGACGACCGCTATTCTTAAAGGTAAACTCGCGGGTTAAATTAACTTGAGAACGGCTTTTGAGGGTTGAACGTTTCGGGCGAAACAGCACATCTTTAAAACCTAACTTAAGTTCTTGTTCGATACGCATACTGCATAATCCTTAGCTTTCCATCTTTCATATGGTTTGTGTGATATGTGAAGAATAGGTTGGCAGACCTTGACTTCAAATTTCGGACACAAAAAAACCGGAGCGTTGGCAGACGCTCCGGTTTTCAGCATTATAGGGTGTGATTTATTTTCAGCAAGACTGATATTTGAAATTTTTTTGTGATACCATTTGGTAGTATATACCCGCTAAAAACCTTTCACCCAAAGCATTAATTGAAAAATAAAGCATTAAAAATCAACATCTTATAAAAAACACCCATCCCAACAGTATATATTTTCACCACCTCTAGTATTCCTTTGCTAAGCTTAAAGAACCCCCTTTTAAACCCAAGCAGAACTCATGTTCACGGAGAGCTTGATGCGCTACATTTTTGTGTTGTTTTTAATGACTGCATACACAAACGTTGCCTTCGGTGCTGACGATAGAGGTTTTTTTTATCGCAGTTCTAGCCTCTCTACGATCGCAAGCCAACCACATCTCAATGACAGTGAGCAGTTGAATAGCAGTATTGGATATAACTGGAAAGTGTTGCCTAATCTTGGGTTTGATATCGGTTATATTGAAACAATCAACCACTCAGGAACAGCAGAGAATCCTGAGAATTACCATGGCATGTTTGGGGCGGCCCTCATTCAACAACGATTGAAACATTACGCTACCGTCTATGCCAGAGGGGGGCTAAACTGGATTCAGGAAAAAAATGGCAGCAATGCACCTGTCTCATTTAGTATGATTGATTCAGAACAATCGACGATAACGCCTTTTTTAAGCATTGGGGCAAATATTCCCTCTCCTATTCAGAGAAACCTAGAACTAAATGTGGAACTCTCCTACCAAAACTTGCAATTGGACGAACCTGACACCATTTTTTTAATGGGTGCCAAATACCGCTTTTAACGGACTCAACTTGGTGTTTAGCAATTTAAGATACATTTCCTTAAGTGATTAATTTCCAACATATATTCACTCACAATATTTGGGGTTTATTTTTATTTACAGGAAGTGTATCTATACAAACAAATTATTCTATTTTTAGGAGACGGTAATGATTAATGTCGCCTTTTTTAGCGCTAAATCTTACGACATCGCTTCATTTAACCACGTAGTGGATCAGAACCAAATCGATATTCAGTATCACGATTTTCGTCTAACTGAAACCACTGCGCAAATGGCTAAGGGTTGCTCTGTTGTATGCGCATTTGTAAACGACGATTTAAGTGAAAAAGTATTAACACAACTTTATAGCGGCGGCACTCGCTTGATAACAATGCGCTGTGCTGGATTTGACCGTGTCGATTTAGACGCCGCTAAAAAACTTGGAATGCAGGTAACTCGAGTACCAGCTTACTCTCCAGAGTCAGTGGCGGAGCACGCCGTAGGCTTGATGATGACGTTAAACAGACGTTTCCATAAAGCATATCAGCGTACACGCGATGCCAATTTTAATCTTGAAGGTTTGGTTGGCTTCAATTTTTATGGTCGTACAGCGGGAATCATAGGCACGGGTAAAATTGGTGTCGCGACCATGAGGATCCTCAAAGGACTGGGAATGGAACTGCTCTGTTTCGATCCTTATGAGAATCCAATAGCAAAAGAGCTGGGTGCGCAATATGTTAGCTTACATGAGTTATTCCAACGCAGTGACGTCATCACACTACATTGCCCAATGTCTAAAGAGAACTATCACTTATTGAATCAAAAGGCATTCGAACAGATGAAAGATGGCGTCATGATCATCAATACCAGTCGGGGTGAACTGGTTGATTCTGTAGCCGCTATAGAAGCCTTAAAACAAGGTCGAATTGGATCACTGGGCTTGGACGTTTATGAAGATGAGAAAGAGCTCTTCTTCCAAGATAAGTCCAATGATGTCATTGTCGACGATGTGTTTAGACGCCTATCGGCATGCCATAACGTACTCTTCACTGGTCATCAGGCGTTTTTGACCGAAGACGCTCTGCACAATATTGCGTCTACAACTCAGGAAAACATCCGCTGTTTTCATGAAGGCACGAAAAGCGGTAATGAGTTAGTTGACTAAACTGCGTAGATGAGGGAATAAGTCACTCGCGACTAATCCTCTTTCGCCGTAAGTCTTTGCGTTCTGGTCTGCCGCCAAACTGTGGGCCAGGACGCCAAGTTTAGTGGCTTCCAGCAAGTTATGACCTTGCGCGATAAATGCGGTTACAACTCCAGTCAGCACATCACCCATCCCGGCAGTTGCCATTCCTGGATTACCCGCACAACAAACGAAGGTCTGCTCTCCGTCACAGATCAATGTGCCAGCTCCCTTCAATACCACTACACCACCAAATTTGTGTTGCAGATCCTCAACGGCTTGGTAGCGGTCACGCTCCACATCCGCAACAGAGCAGCCAAGTAACTTAGCCGCCTCACCCGGATGAGGTGTAATGACTCGTTGTGCGTCATAAGTAGGCTGAGAAGCGAGAAAATACAACCCATCCGCATCAACCACTTTGGGTAATTCTGTATCGCTCACTCGGTTATATAATATTTGTGCCTGACTGTCTCGTCCCAAACCAGGCCCGATTGCCACAACGTTACACCAGTCGAGTCGATTGGCGATCACATCATTTTCATTCCAACCCGATGCCATTACTTCTGGCTGGGATACGATGATAGGCATCACATTATTGGGATGCGAAATAGTCGCGATCATGCCGATACCGGATTTAAGTGCGGCTGTTGATGCAAGGACTGAAGCCCCAGCCATACCAGCTCCACCGCCGATGATCACGCCCTTACCATGAGACCCTTTATGCGAGGATTGTGCGCGCTTACCTAACTCAGTCTTAAGCGAATTATTGTCGAGTACCCATGCGCTTGGAATATGCAAAGCGTCAAAAGTTTCTTCTACGCCTAAGCCAGCAAAGTGCAATTGACCAACATAGTCTCTGGCCTGCCCCGTTACCAGTCCTTGTTTGGCGCCGATAAATGTTACTGTATGTTCAGCTCTAATAGCCGTTCCTAAGACAACGCCAGTATCACTGCTTAATCCGGACGGGATATCAATTGCAATAACAGGCAATCGACTATCATTAATCAGATTAATAATCACTGCAGCGTTTTCACGCACATCGCCTGTTAATCCGGTACCCAAAATACCATCAATCACCACGTCAACGGTGTCGGGAATGAGACTATTTGGCGACTCAACCTGTCCACCACCTTGTACCCAATGCTCATAGGCTATCTGAGCATCACCAGTTAATTTTTTCGGTTCACCGAGCTGCCACACGGTCACATGAATTCCGACTGACTTCGCCAAATTAGCTACGATATAACCATCGCCACCGTTATTGCCGGAACCACAACAAACTAACCAATGTTCAGTACCTGGGTATTGGGCTATACCAATCGCAAACACCGCTTGCCCAGCTCTCTCCATTAGATAATACATTCGTAGCTCGTTGGCTTTTGCAGCCAACTTTTCTCCTGAGCGAACTTGTTCTGCGGTATATAGACGACGCGGCATAACCATAACAACAGCCTCACAACATTAAAGAGAGTAAAGAGTGGATGAGTTAACAGACCCATCCAAAATAATTTAGGAACGCAATGAAACCAGTGCTTCGGCAGTCGCGTCCTGAATAGAAAGGAAAATAGAGTTAATCTTCCCAGTCGGTGTACGCATTGGGTTCAACGTAACGTTCTGGTACATAAAGTCAGCCTGTTGAGTAACAGGACGGACGTTTCTACATTTAAAAAGATAAGGGCGTTGCTGCCAGGTAATAAAGCTACGACAACCCAAATCATAGACAGGTTTTGTTTTTAATTTAAACCATTCAGCATGGATTTCAGGAAATATCTCGAACAATGATTTATCAATAACATCGTGCGATTGCTTACCGCTATGATGGGTCATAAATCCATTCCAAACTTGAATATTGTAATCGCGATCAATCACAATCAATCCAAGATCGACATTCTGTACCATATCCACCATCCAGTGGAACTGTTCAAACTCTGCAGGAAGATTCATAACTAAAAGTCCTCCATAAGATACGAAAGCTTATTATCAAGAAGTGGTAAGGATTCATCGACGAACATAAACAGTAAATCACAGCGAATCGACGTCCCCTCAATGTTATAACTCACTTCAAATGTCATTGTCTTACTAAAAGAGCCAGCAGTACTTTCGATGACGGAATCGATAGATATATGTTGCCCTAATAGTACGGGGGAACTTTGGAAAAAGCGGACCTCTGCCTGCTCTCCCAAACCATTTAAAAATGACCCGACCAGAATATTCGATACGTCCATCAGAAGTTCAAGTTCTTCCAGTTCTTCACTATCGACCGGAACTTTCATTAATTTCTTGAGATCACTTACGCTGGAGTCACTCAGCAGTACCAGCGCTTCTCCGGCAATGCCTTCTCCACTAAAGCCCTGACAAACGCCTGAGACCTGAGAGTTTTCAGCGAGGTCACGAAGCGCCATATGTAACTCGCTGACTTCAAATATATTGACGTTCGGCAGAGGTAACTCAACAAACACATCGAAGTGTCGTGCTAATGCATCTGCCGCTCGGCCCATTGATACGTTAGCGACTTCCAGATAGATATCTCTACGTTTTACAATGGGGAGTTCAAAGGAAACCGGCGTTACTACCTTGGGCTGTGTCGGCGGTTCAATTATGTCTCGTAGCACTTGTTTAACAGTTTCGGCGTTCATCGGTTTTTGAATGAACGCTTTGGCACCGAGAGACATGACCCGCTCTTTCGCTTTGGGTTGAATATCGCCCGATACAACAACGACGGAGATATCCATACCTTGTTTTTTTATCTCCTCCAAAGTACCAAAACCATCCAGTTCAGGCATGGTAAGGTCGAGAAACATCAATTTGAATTGTTTTGCTTTTAACTGCTCTAGAGCATCAAGGCCGTGTACCGCAAAAGCAACATCAGCATTGAGACTTGGAGGAAGCGATCTCGCCATTTGTTTTCTGGCAAGTGACGAGTCATCACAAATAAGCACGGGAAGAGACATTCAATCACCCTTTGAAAAATCGAAAAGCTACTGACTATGGTCTCACATTTACGTCATTTTTTGTATAAGCAGAAAATAATTTCTAAAAAAGTCAGTAAGTTGGCCATATGGTCAGAATACCGAAACGCATAATCACAGCCAAAAAGAGTAAAGCAACACCCAAACGATAGAAGCGATATTCGTTAACTGTCATCGGAATTCTTTTAAACAGCATTAATGTTACACCTCTCCAGTCATGACTTCGTCTTCCATACTGCCAAACACTGACTAAAGTCAGAACGACACCTAAAACCAGAACACTTTTTTCCGCGATAATGAGAGCTAAATACATATTTATGACTCAACACCCTGATGAACATAGGCAAAGCGTAATAACTAGCCGAGGTAAATGCTCTAAAACTATAGTCTAATTTGATCAGAGTTGCGCACTCGCGCACGGTGAGAATATCGAATTTCGAGGAAACCAGAGTGGGGTAACAATTCACCAAGTTATTTGATCTTCAACCAAATTTTTCCTGAAACAATGAAATTTTTCAAAAAGTAACAATTTAAATTCGATATTTTGACTTTACTCGACCACTTTAATAAAAGATTCATTGACAAGAAATATCAATAATCTACTATGAGATTAGCTAGAAAGAAGTTCTTTGTATACAAATGCGTTTCGTTGGAATACTTGTTACTCCCCCGGTCGTGTGTACGCAATAGCAATCTACTTTTCCACGCTAGAAGCGCCGATATCGGCTTAATAAAATTTTGATAGGATATGTACTATGTCTAATACCGTAACAGGTACCGTAAAATGGTTCAACGAAACTAAAGGCTTCGGTTTCATTCAACAAGAAAACGGTCCAGACGTTTTCGCTCACTTCAGCGCAATCCAAGGTGACGGTTTCCGTACTCTTGCTGAGGGTCAAAAAGTTGAATTCGTTATCGCTCAAGGCCAAAAAGGTCCTCAAGCTGAAAACATCAAAGTACTTTAATTCTAATTAAGTACTAAAAGAATTTTAATAGCCAGCTTTAAGCTGGCTATTTTCATTTATGCCTGCGCAAAACGCTCTTCATAAAGTTCCATAAAGTCTTTTCGAATGTCCTGTTCGATCGTCAACGCCTTATCCGTTGGACAAAACAGCATGATATGAACGGTCTGCTCGCCATTGATGTTACTCTGAACTGAAATTTGTGCTTCTGGTCCGGGCAAGTCGACACCAACGTGCTTTTCAATCATGCCATTGTATCGTTTAGCAACATCAATGAAATGAGCGAAATGTTGATCGATCCGCTCATGCAAAAGTGGGAACAACGGGTAAAGGTTGACGAAGTCTCTTACGACGATATCAAACCCATGATAGACATATCGCTTCATGAAATTTAAGTTCTTTACTGGGAACGTAAAAAACATACTATTTGGCAACGTGGCGGTCTTACCTGTGTAATCGTACTTACCACGTGTTAGGTCAATTTCCTGAATAACTGTCGCCATCATATTGTATTCGATGACTTCACCACTTATCGCCCCCACTTCAATCCAATCACCGATACGAAATGAACGAGAACTGGCACGTTGTATCGAACCGGTAAAACACAGAATAATTTCTTTTGATGCCACAACAATGGCAACCGCAATCGCGGTGACTGAGAGAGCAAATTCGTTAATTTCTTCTTTCCAAAGAAAGAACATCAGAAGTAAAAGTAACGCAAAGCTGCCATTTTTGGTCCGTGACATCCATTTACGTTGTTTCTCCGTGATAAAAGCGGCTTCGCCACGAATCTGAGAAAGAACAATTCTACGGACGATAAACAGCACAAGCAGAATAACTACCGTTAATAGTGGCTTACTTCCCCAAACATATGTCCCAAAAGCCTCTAACTGACTCATAGTGTCTCACTTACTTATTGTTATTTAAAAAGGCCGGTGTGGCATGAATAATTCCGACCCTTTGATTCTAAAGTAAGTTTTGCAGAAAATGCACCCTCATCACTAAAACATCATCATATTGTTATGCTTTATTGCGTTCTATCACGTAATTGAGTTCATTGACTACAGGTAACGTAACGATGTCTTCTCGATAATCTTGACGATGACACTGACAGCTTTTTCCATCGCCTCGACAGTAATAAATTCGTGAATACCATGAAAATTATAGCCACCAGTAAATAGATTGGGACAAGGCAATCCCATGTATGAAAGTGTTGCCCCATCTGTTCCACCACGAATTGGACAAAGTTTTGGCTCAATATCGAGTTCAATCATTGCTGCCTTTGCCAACTCTATAATTTCAGGATGCGGCTCTATCATCTCTTTCATATTGTGGTAAGAATCTTCGATATCGATTTCAACTCTTCCATGTTTTAGGCCACGATTCATCTCATCGGCTTTATCTTGAATAAACTTTTTGCGTAATTCGAGTCCACCTTTATCGAAATCTCTTAAGATGTAGTGCAGTTCTGAATGGGCGATAGACATAATCGCTGAAGATAAATGATAGAACCCCTGATAACCTTCAGTTTGTTCTGGCGTTTCATCTTCTGGCATCATCAATTGAAATTTAGCGGCTAAGTTCATCGAGTTAACCAGTTTGTTCTTTGCCGCCCCGGGATGAACCGACACACCAAAGAACGACACTTTAGCGCTGGCCGCATTAAAATTTTCCATTTCAAGTTCACCCACCGCACCACCATCGACGGTATAGGCCCACTGAGCGCCAAACTTATCAATATCAAATAAGTCTGCTCCACGTCCAATTTCTTCATCTGGAGTGAATGCAATGCATACATCACCGTGGGCAACTTCAGGATGGCTAAGTAAATAACTTATCGCAGTAATAATCTCTGCTATCCCAGCCTTATCATCTGCACCAAGCAAGGTGTTCCCACTTGCCGTGATAATATTCTGTCCGTGAAGTTGATGTAGTTCTGGATAACGAATAGGCGACAGCACCTCATCTCCATTTCCCAGAGCAATGTCGCCCCCTTGGTAATTTTCTACAATTTGCGGCACAACGTGACGTCCACAAGCATCCGAAGATGTGTCCATATGAGCAATAAACCCGATTGCGGGGACATCATACTCGACATTAGAGGATAACTTAGCATAGACATACGAATGGTCAGAAATTGAAACGTCCTCTAACCCCATAGCAACGAGCTCTTCATAAATATGCTTCGCAAATTTTTTCTGACCAGAGCTACTTGGGCATGTGGACTTATAAGGATTAGATTGTGTTCCGAACTGTACGTAAGTTAAAAATCTCTCTACTAAGGACTTCATTATTATTCTCTATCTACTCTATAGCCTGATAATCATTCAATAGTACGCTTGCTTCTCAATATCGATTTGTCCCAAGTCAGCTTTTATACGGTAAATGTTGCGCGAAAAAATATTGCTAAGACCCATCGTCACAAGGAATGCCATATCGGCTCTGATTTTCATAGGGCGAATTTTGCAAAAGAGTAAATACTCAACTATTTTTAAAGGGTCTCAAAGTTCCCTTCGATAGAAACAAAAACGCGCCATTAAGCCTCTCGTTAAGACCTATTTATCGAGAGGCTTTTTTTATTGCGTTGCATGTGGCACAGTAAAACTAGAGACGACAATAAATTTGCCGAATTGAAACTCGTTAGCTTTTGCTTGGAGACCGGATGAAAACGCTCAGAATTGACATCATCGCTGATATTGTGTGTCCATGGAGTGAAATAGGCTACCGCCGCCTTACCTCAGCGATTGCCTCCCTGAACGAAAAAGTAAACATAGATATAAACTGGCAACCCTACGAACTGAATCCAACCCTTCCAGATAAAGGCGCGAATCTTTATCAACATACGAAAAAACAATACCACCTATCGGATACCGAGTTAACTAGCGTGACAAACAAGGTTAAACAATGGGCCGAAGAAGTTGGATTCGATATCGCATTTGACCATAACTTCATGCTTTTTAACTCGCGTAAAGCGCACCAATTAATGATGTGGTCTACTTTGGCACGCAATACGGAAACACTCAGAACTAAACTGGTTGAAGCCTACTTTTCTGATAACCTCGATATCAACAACGATGATGTGCTTAAAAGTCTCTGTAGGTCGATGAATGTGAATGATGCAGTAGTGGATTGCATCGTATCTGATAAAACTTGGGAGCAAGCGGTAATTTTAACTGAAAAGCAATGGCTAGATGCCGGCATAAATAAAACGCCAACGGTAATATTAGAGCAAAATAAAGTCATTTCTGGTGTGAGAAGTGAGGAAGAATACCAAAAGATTCTTCAGGAATTACTTCCCGAGCTTAAGCATATTCATTAAACGTTATTCAATACAAAAAAGGCCACTTTAAATTGAAGTAGCCTTATGGAATCTGAATTAATGGACGGGTCTGTCATTTTCGTTAAAAAACTGACTAAAATGTTCCTCTAACACTTCATCTGTTAACTTGCCTTCTGCTTCAAGTTGCTTCAACTTAGCAACAATGGCGCGTTGCTCTTCCATCGTCGGAAGTTTCACTTCTTCTTCTGCAGAATCATCGTCGATCATTTGTTCCAGTTCTTTTTCAAAATCGCTCATATTATCACCCACAATCTAGTTTGCTTTGCCGAAGTGTAACCAAGTCGAGTTATAGATTCCAGATCTCACTCAAATTGCATAGTAACGCACAATGAATTTCGCCGGAATAATTGACCAGTAAACTGATTAGTAAAGTTCGCTAATTTTATGATAAAAAAGGGGAACTTTTTTTATTAAAAGACTACTAAAAGGTGAATTACCGAGGAGAAGGTAGCTTATGCCAGTCGAAGCATTTTCACAGCTGAGAAGTTATTTAAACAGTCAAGTTGTTGGTCAGGAAGAACTTATCAAGCAAATCTTGGTAGCACTACTTGCTGATGGACATATTTTAGTCGAAGGTCCTCCAGGACTCGCAAAAACACGCGCGATAAAAACGTTAACGGGTTGTATTGAAGGTACGTTTCACCGAGTTCAGTTCACACCCGATTTGTTGCCAGCGGATCTAACAGGCACAGATATTTACCGTCCGGAAACGGGTGAGTTTAAATTCCAGCCAGGACCCATATTTCATTCGCTATTGCTCGCTGATGAGATTAACCGAGCCCCAGCAAAGGTTCAGGCTGCAATGTTAGAGGCCATGGCCGAAAAGCAAATTACAGCGGGACGCAAAACATACGCTCTTCCAAAACTATTTTTGGTCATGGCAACACAGAACCCGATTGAACAAGAGGGTACGTACCCGTTGCCTGAAGCTCAACTTGATCGATTTTTGCTGCACTTAAATGTCGATTACCCTGATGAGCAGAGTGAACTTGAGATTCTGCGTCTGAATAGAGGCGAAGCGTCAGGTGTTACAGCAGTAAAACCAGAGAAGATCACTCAGGAAACGATTTTCGCAGCTCGGGATCAAGTTCTTAATATTCACATGGCAGAAGCCGTTGAAAAGTATATTGTCCGTCTGGTTATGGCAACCAGAAAACCCAAAGACTACGATAATCAGCTCGCTCAGTGGATTGATTTAGGTGTCAGTCCTCGCGCAACTATCGCACTAGATCGCTGTGCTAGAGCCCATGCATGGATGGATGGCAGAGACTACGTATCACCCGAAGACGTACAAGCGATGGCCTTTCCTGTGTTAAGGCACCGATTACTTCTGAGCTACCACGCTCAAGCAGAGAATATTCATCCTAATCAGGTGATTAGCCACCTACTTTCTCTGGTAGGGAGCGCGTAACTTATGGCTCCATTAGATCTGCCCCTCTACAGCAATGGCGTTGAGTTGACCCTTGAAGAGCTTTTGACCTACAAGCAGCAGAGCATTGCTTGGATGCCACCGGCCAAAAGCCTTTGGTCTGTGATGACAGGTCAGCACCAGAGTCGACGCCTAGGACGAGGTATGGACTTCGCTGAAGTAAGGCAGTATCAAAGTGGGGACGATATAAGAGCAATAGACTGGCGAGTTACTGCCAGAACCGGTAAGCCGCATACAAAACTGTTCACAGAGGAACAACAAAAGCCTGTCGTGCTTTTCATCGATCTTTCGAATAGCATGCAATTTGGCTCAACTCTGATGTTGAAATCGGTTCAGGCAGCTCATATAGCAAGCCTAATCGCCTGGTTATCACAAGCAAATAAAGATCGTATTGGTGCAGTCGTCCACTTAGGAGAAGACGAAAGAGTCCTAAAACCAAAAGGCAGTACGAAAGGCGTATTGAATCTACTGCAAAATTTGGTCGAGTTACAAACCTTGGCTCTTCGTAATAATCAAAGTCAACAATCGTCTATAGAACAGTGGAACGTCAGTTTATCGACGCTCGTAAAAACAGTAAATAAGGGCAGCGAAGTCATCATAATTAGTGACTTTACAAACTATTCTCCAGAACAGGATATCTATTTTAGACGTCTAAAACAGCATAATGTTTTGCGTTTTGTTCATATTTCGGACCCACTGGAGGAGGGAAATACATCATTTAGAGGAATAGAAACGGTCACAGATTATTTTCAAACCCGATGGTTAAACTTTTCAGCGGATGCTACGCGCAATGGCATAAAAAAATCCTTTGATTCTCATAAGGATAGACTATTATTATTGTGTAGAAAATTGGGTATTCCTTACACCAATTTGACAACAAACACTAGCTTGCTGAAACAACTAATCGGAACCTTATAAATGTCACAATCTTTATCAAAATTGTTAGAGCTGAATCCCATTCACCTTCCCGATGCTCCCTCTTGGTGGCCTTTAGCATGGGGATGGCTCAGCCTGATAGGTGTCGTTTTTTTGGCGACCCTTATTGTGATACTTGTTATTCGTTGGCGAATAAAACGACTCATTCCTAAAAAGGCAGCGCTGAAGATGCTGACTGCTAAACACGGTAGGATGACGCCCTCTGATGCAATCGAACTCGTTCGGCAAGCCGCTTTTTGCTATTACTCCAGACAAGATATAGCCCATCTTACGGGCAATGACTGGTATTCCTTTCTTGATACACAATACGGTAAACCGCTGTTTGTGCCAGATGCAAATCTTTGGCAAGCCGTATTATATCAACACAAGAAAGTAGATAGTGGTGATGAAAGCCAAATGATTGAAAACTGTGTAGCATGGGTTGAAGAGTCTTTACCGCCGAAAAAAAACAGGAGATAACGGCGTTTTGACAAACATCGAATTTGAGTGGTGGTGGATGTTATTTCTTCTACCACTACCTATTGTGTTTCGCTGGCTAACCAAACCAGTAAAACCTAAGGCAGCAGTACGTTTAACCTACTTACCTCCAGATGAAGGGGCGATACAGTCCAAATCATTGCCAGTCGTAATCATCACGTCTCTCGTATGGTTGTGTCTTATTCTTGCTGCAGCTCGACCAGTCTGGTTCGGCGACCCGATTTCTGCTCAGCCCAAACACCGGGATATGATGCTAGTTGTCGATTTGTCCTATTCTATGAGCCAGAAAGACATGCAAGACGGAGATGATTACATCGACCGACTTTCAGCAGTAAAAAACGTCCTGAACGACTTTATTGATAAACGTAAAGGTGACCGCTTAGGCTTAGTATTATTTGCTGACCATGCCTATTTGCAAACCCCACTAACGTTCGATCGCAATACTGTTAAGCAGCAACTTGATCAAACTGTGTTGAAGCTGATTGGTAATAATACTGCAATTGGAGAGGGTATCGGATTAGCCACTAAGACATTTATCGATGGTAATGCACCTCAACGTGTCATGATTTTACTCAGTGATGGCAGTAATACAGCTGGTGTATTAGATCCTATAAAAGCCGCTGAAATTGCAAAAAAATACCACACAAAAATCTACACGATCGGTGTCGGTGCTGGAGAAATGCTCGTCCAAGACTTCTTTATGACTCGCAAAATCAATACAGCCGCCGATCTCGATGAAAAAACACTGATGAAAATAGCGAAAATTACTGGCGGTCAATATTTCAGAGCTCGCAACAAGAAAGAACTTGAAACCATCTATGACACGATAAATAGCCTGCAACCAGTTCAGCAAGCTAAGCAAACATGGCGCCCTCAAGATGAATGGTTTCCTTATCCACTTGCGTTAGCCCTGTTCGGCTCTCTGATTTTATTGGTATTGAGGAGAAGTCATGTCTGATTTTCAATTTTTATATCCATATTGGTTACTGGCACTTCTGCCTATAGCTCTCATCATGGCTTGGTATACGTTTAAACCACAAAAACAGACCTTGATTGCACCACATCTAGCGAAAGCGTTGGGGGTAGAACGTACACAGGATATTTCGAAAAAGCTTCTCTTCATTGGTCTTAGCTTTTCAGTGGCTGTCATCGCTCTAGCTGGACCCAGCTTCGAAAAACAAGCGACGCCTACGTTCAGCAGTACAGCAGCGAGAGTCCTCATTATGGATATGTCTCGCTCAATGTATGCACGCGATAATAAGCCAAACAGGCTAACTCAAGCCCGTTACAAAGCGAAAGACCTTCTGGCTCGCTGGGAAGACGGTTACACGGGCTTGGTCGCTTATGCCGCTGATGCTTATACCGTATCACCATTAACGACGGATTCGGCCACTATTGAAAATCTGCTTCCTAGCCTTTCCCCTGAAATAATGCCCTACCCTGGCGCCAATGCAGCCAAAGGTGTAGCGCAGGCAATACAGTTGATGAAAGACAGTCAGGAAAGTCAGGGCTCTCTAATCCTGATAACCGACGACATTGATAAGCAAGAACTATCCGATATTGAATCTTTGCTCAAAGGCAGTCGTTGGAACCTTATCATCCTCGGTATGGGTTCAACATCCGGAGCTCCGATCCCAAGTTCTGACGGCTCGTTGATGAGGGATAATCAAGGCTCAACGATTATTGCAAAATCAAACTTCAGTACAATGAAGCAATTAGCCGACGCTGTTGGTGGTACTTTTGTACCACTAAGCGTGAGTAATCAAGACGTACAAACTATCGTTGAGAAAAGTAAAACGTTGCTTTCTACCGGAAAAAGACAGCAGCAGACCATCAGTGACCGCATCAATAATGGTTACTGGTTACTTCCCTTTCTTCTTATTCCAGCCCTTACTCTATTTCGTAAAGGACTGATTTTTTCACTGTTATTCATGCTTACATTGAGTGCACCGACAACCAAAGTCATGGCATCACCATGGCTCAATAGTGACCAAGCTGCAAAGCAATCATTTGATGCAAAAAACTATGATCAGGCGGCAGGCCAGTTCTCAGATCCTGCGTGGAAAGGGACCGCTTATTACAAAGCGGGGAAATATAAACAAGCCGCTGAAAGCTTTTCAGGTATAAAAAATCCGAGTGAAGACGTTCAGTACAATCTTGCAAATGCTTTAGCTAAATCGGGAGACTTACAGGCGGCCATAAAAGGCTATGAGAACATTCTCAGTAAAAACCCGAATAATGCTGATGCTAAACATAACTTAGAGGTTGTGAAAAAAGCATTACAACAGCAACAGCAACAGCAACAGCAACAGCAACAGCAACAGCAACAGCAACAGCAACAGCAACAGCAACAAAATTCTCAAGGTTCAGAGAATAAAAACAAGAAGAATTCCGATCGCTCACAATCAGATTCATCAAACAATAATTCTGCGGATAAAAAACAATCGCAGAATCCAGATAAACAATCTGAAAATAAAAAAAATGATAAGCCATCCTCATCTCAACAAGATAAGAGTAATCAACCAGAAAAGGCCAAAAGCTCCCAAGAGAATGAGAAAAAATCGGATTCTAAGTCAACTGACGATGGTGAGACTCAACCTAAACCAACCCAGTCCTCGGATAATCAACAAGCGTCGGCGACGAGAGACGAACAAATGGATAAAAATAAAGCGGCTGACCCAGAGCTCAGGAAACTCGAACAAGTGGAAAATGCCCGAGATCCTAGCCGCCTTTTAAGAGCACAGTTGCTGCTTCAAGCAAAACGAAAATCACCACCAGAAAATAACGGAAAAGAGTGGTAATACCTATGAGAACAGTACTTAATACACTCATATTAGCGTTAGCATTATTAACATCATGGACTGGGTACGCGCGTACAACGGCGACAGTCAGTCAGAATCAAGTAACGCAAAATGAAGTATTTCAACTTACTATTTCTACCGATCAGGACGTTGATAGAGATGCTGTGGATTTTAAACAATTAAAATCGCAGTTTATGGTCAGTCAACCTAGCTTTGGGCACTCAATCAGCATCATAAATGGTAGCCGGAGTAATAAGTCCGAATGGAGAGTGACTCTTGCAACAAATCAACTTGGTGTAGTCACTATTCCAAGCTTTCAAATCAAGGGAGAAAAGACACAACCTGTTGCTATTCAGGTGGTAAAGGACGTCTCATCTCCTAAGACAAAAGATCTGGTACAAATACAAACGCATATCGATAAATCCACTCTCTATCCTAACGAGAGTACATTGATGCACGTGAAACTCATCATCAAAGCCGATACTCGCGCGATGCAAGATCCAAAGATAACACCACCATCAGCCGACGGTGTTAGTTTGGAAGCGGCAAGCGAACCCGATCAGTCGCAAGAAGTGATCAATGGAATCAGTGCAACGGTGCTCACTCAGAGCTTTAGAATCACCGCGACGAACCCAGGGAAACACTCAGTAAAAGAGCCTCAGTTCCAAAGCTCTATGTATTACCGTGATGTTCGTGGCAATACAAAAATATTACCACTCGTAACTCAACCTAAAACGTTTACTATCAACGTAATGGCCAAGCCACAACAATACCAAGGAACCTGGTTACCAACGTCCTCATTAAGCCTGACGGACGACTGGCTTGGTGTACATAATAAACCCATCTCAGATAACCCGATAAAACTCGACGTCGGTGACTCTCTAACTCGAATCATTCACTTGGAAGTCAATGGCGTTGGCCAGGATAGAATTCCAGATATTGCATTAAACTATCCGAAAAGCCTGCGAGTTTATCCAGAAAAACCAAGTTATAAAACACAACCCAATGGCAATATAGAAATGACGTTAAAACAGGTCATCATTGCTAGTGCGCCAGGCAAATATACGCTCCCAGGAGTAACGTTGAATTGGTGGGATACCACAGCGCAGAAGCAGCGTAAATCGTTTCTGCAGGCCAAGGACATCGTTGTGACAGGAAGTCCTGTAACTCAACCGCAAAAGCCGGAGCTTACAAAAGAGGCTCCAGTCCAAGAAAGTGCTGCACCAAAGATCATAACTAAGACAGTCACAGACTCAGGCTACTGGCCATATTTAACCGGTCTATTCGCCATTTTATGGTTACTGACCTTACTTCTTTTTATTCTAAAACTGAAAAAACAAGCTACCGCTAAAGAGTCGACTCTAGAGGAAAAAAATAAAGGGGATTCGCAACAGACAACATTTGATGCTCTAAAAGCTGCTATCAATGATAAGGATGGTATTAACATCCAGCGTCTTTATACTCTTTGGAAGTCGGAACAAGGCTATGTTAGTGAAGATGCTAAGGAATTAGACAGCGCGATAGCCGATCTTCTCGC
The DNA here is from genome assembly GCF_003856525.1 of Vibrio viridaestus. Classification (GTDB taxonomy): domain Bacteria; phylum Pseudomonadota; class Gammaproteobacteria; order Enterobacterales; family Vibrionaceae; genus Vibrio; species Vibrio viridaestus. The sequence continues at coordinate 797,399 of NZ_RJVQ01000001.1, read as the reverse complement.
ACAACTGTATTCCCGGGATTCTTCAGCATACCAACCGGATAAGGTTCTATCCTTACTAAAGCAGTTTGCGAAAATGAAAAAGCACAAACGAGAGAAGAAATCCTTTAAACTGCCCAAGATGTAAAACTCAAACGGAGAGCAAAGAGGGTGAGATTAGCTATCGTTACTTTTAAATTAGTTATCGCGGTGATCATGCTACTTTGCTCTTTTCACCTCTATGCAGGCATCGATTTGGTGAAAGTCGATAAATCCAAACGCCGTATGTATCTAATCGACAACGGTTCAGTTGTGCGCGAATACCGAATAGCGCTTGGGAAAAACCCCAAAGGCCACAAACAGCGTGAAGGTGACAAAAAAACGCCAGAGGGACTTTACCAACTGGACTACACTATTACGAACTCTCAGTTCTACAAGGCTTTTCATATCAATTACCCCAACCGTTTTGATATTTTAAGTGCACGTAAGAGAGGCGTCTCTCCAGGAGGTGCTATCAGCGTACATGGATTAAAAAATGGAACTGAGCAAGATCCGCGTTTTATTCAAAGCTTCGACTGGACAAACGGCTGTATAGCAATCACAAACAAGGAAATGGATGAGTTTATCCAGCTTGTGAAACCGGGCACACCTATTGATATTGAATGGTAATTATCGTCCTTTCATATCGGCCTTATCCGCATACATCTTTTTATCAGCCTTCGCCAATAACTCTTTTACCGAAGTATTACCGTTGTATATCGAGTAACCAATACTCATAGAGATAGCCAGAGTAAAACCATTCCAAACCAATTCAGAATCACTCATGGCATATTTAAGCTTATCAATGACAACCTGAATCTCCTCTTCCTTAGAGACTCGGTGTAATAAAACAATAAATTCATCACCACCGAAGCGAGATACAACATCCGAAGCCCTCAGTACTTCAGTCAGTTTCTTCGAGACATACCTTAAAACTTCATCGCCCGCCTCATGACCGTAGGTATCATTAATCAATTTAAAATCGTTTAAATCCACACTCAATACAGCGAATTTTGAAGGAGATGCATCATTTTGATCGGCCAACCGCTCCAAGGTGTCCAACATAAAGCGTCGGTTTGGCAAACGGGTCAGCTCATCTTGATAAGAGGCCTTATGGATATCAGCATATCGCCGTACGAACAGTAGAATCAGTAGGTAAACAGCAATAAAGCTGGTAAAGCCGAAAACTCTTACCACCAATTTGAGTTGATTATAGTGGGAGGAATGTGTCAGCGTATCTTTGTATTGAACATAAATATTCCAAAGGCGATTAGGTATGTGTATCGGGAATGATAAGTCCGCATTTTCGATGGTTTGAGTATCCCCCCAAATCACGGAATTATTATTGTCGTCATTGATAGAGTATGAACGAATCGCCAGGTTTGCATGTTCAATGCTACTTACGCCGCTGTAGAGCAGCAAACGGTCATAATCCAAAACAACACTGACCAACCCCCAATACTGATTGTTATGAGGGTAATCAGTAAAAATGGGATAGCGTGCGATGAGAGCTTTTCCTCCCTGAACCAAATCAACGGGGCCTACAATGTAGATACTTTGTAGTTTTTTGGCCTGAAGCACTGATTTGTATTGCTCTGGAAGTGTTTTAAAATTGAGTCCTAAGGCTTTTTCATTACCTTTCAACGGGTAAATTTTTTCGATGACATCATTAGGCGCGAGACCGACATTTCTCACGTATGAGGCTCTTGCAAGCAACGACGAAGCAATTGAGTCCCAATTTTCGGTTGCGAACGCAGTATCGATAGTCACCAAAGTGGCTAAACTCTCGACTAAGTACGAATCACGATAAATCGCCGCTTCTAGGCGTGCGCGAACTAAAGCAACCTGATACCGGATTTCTTCTTTTTCTGATTTAACCTCAGTATCAGCAACAATATTAGCGGCAGTTTCTATTAACAGAAACGCCCCCAGCCAATAAATCAGACTCAGAGCGATAACCCATAATGATTTGGGTTTAAACAGTCTTTTTAGAAACATCGCGTCAGAGATTCCCTCTCACCTAAACTTGCTCAACCCTTTTGGGGTCTATTAAGTAACTTATCTATATAGTTATTATATTTATCAATTAAATAAAGAATAAAAGTCCTTTAAATGCAAGCTCTCCTGGCTTTTTTATCGCAAATTATGGAGTTATTCTCTTTTTAAAGGTTTGAGAACAGAGTCGACGCCCTCTATTTTCAGTGCAAGACAAAGCTGCATCAGTTGCCCCAGTTCACCATCAGGAAATTGGCCTTTACGTTCAAACCAGAGTAAATATTCTTCAGGAAGATCAATAAGTAAACGACCTGCATATTTACCAAATGGCATTTTTATTCGAGTGAGTTTAAGAAGGTTTTCTTGGTTTAGCATATTCGTGGATTACAATGAGTTATGGTCGATTTGTACCACTTCCTATAAAAGAACGCCAGTGAGACTCACTCTTTATAAGGTTCAATTCTAATTCCATCGATGACATAAGCCGTTTCACCTAATTCACGATTGACGGTTTCTGTCTTCAAAACGCCAACGACATACACGGTCTGCCAAAGCTCCTTGATTGGCGCGCCTTCGACAAAACGAACATCAACAATTTGATTCGGCGGCGGAGGTGGTACATGAATACAGGCACCAAAGTAAGGCACCAAAAGAAATTCCGTCACCACATTATTGTCGCCCTCCAACGGAATAACGAATCCGGGCATTCTTACTTTTTTGCCGTCTAGATCCTGCCGTACCCCCCCCAGTTTTTGCTGCGGAGGTGTATCACTGTCGTGATTTATGGCACTAGGTCGCGGTGTTGGTACTCTATTTCTTTCCTGTAGTGGAATAAGGTCCTGCCACTCCAGTGTAATAATGCCCTCTTTGTCTACTGTTTCTGCGCGAGCATCAAGACTGGCGAATAAGGCGAAAAGAAATAGCAATAAATAGGCGTGAAATTTCCTGTATATCATTACAACAGCATTACCATGTCATTATTTTGGAACAGTATTCTTATCCAACAACATGACAACTTAATGACATCTGGTCGTTACTTCAGATTCTGTGGAGATTAAATAAAGCTTCATGCAACGGTAATAAAAACGTCACTCATTTGCTTCGAAATATTAGCCATACAGTGGTACGAAAAACTAAAACGAAGATTATAAGTCGGAGAACATAGTGAAAAATAATAAATTAATACTGGCCAGTTCTATCCTACTGGCATTGGCTGGTTGTGGTTCAAATACGAATCAAATGACATCTGTTGACGCTCCACAGAAAAATGATGAATGGTATAAAGCGGCTCAACAGAAGATTGAACAAGCAAAAGCAAATAAACCAATCGATAAACGCGCTAAAAACGTCATTTTATTTGTCGGCGATGGTATGAGTATCGGAACCATTACGGCCTCGCGTATTTTTGAAGGACAACGTAAGGGAATGACTGGCGAAGAATATAAACTCAATATGGAAACGCTTCCTTACGTCGCTCTATCAAAAACCTATAACACAGATGCACAAACACCCGATTCAGCTGGTACCGCCTCAGCAATGGTTTCTGGAGTAAAAACCAAGCAAGGTATCATTAGTATCGATGACAATGTCCACCGTGGCTTCTGTAACACAGCGAAAGGACACGAAGTAAAAACGGCTTGGGAAATGGCGGCCGAAAAAGGTATGTCTGTTGGTGTTGTATCGACAGCTCGAATCACTCATGCAACACCCGCGACCACTTATGCTCACAGCGCAGATCGTGACTGGGAAAACGATTCGACGATGCCCAATATCGCGAAGAATCAGGGATGTGTTGATATCGCGCAGCAGCTAGTGAGTTTTGATGAAGGAAACGGCTTACAGGTTGTTTTCGGCGGTGGCCGCCGCGAATTTCTACCCACAACGGTAACGGATCCTGAAGGTAAGACAGGGAAACGTAAAGACGGACGTAATTTAATTCAGGAATGGGAACAACGCTATCCTGAAGGTCAATATGTCTATGATAAAAAAGGATTTGATCAACTCAATAGCGATACCAAAAGAGCCTTTGGCCTTTTTGAAAGCAGTCATATGAAATACGAAGCGGACCGTGGAAACGATGAGCCTTCAATCGCTGAAATGACGTCTAAAGCGATTGATATATTAAGCAAAAACAAAGATGGCTATATCTTGATGGTTGAAGCTGGACGTATCGACCACGCACACCATGATACCAACGCTTATCGCGCTTTCGCTGATACCGTTGCGTTTGATGAAGCAATTAAAGCGGCTATGGATAAAACCAATCAAGAAGATACATTAATTATTGTGACGGCTGACCACGCACACACCATGATTATGAATGGCTATTCGGATAGAGGGAACCCGATTCTGGGTTTATCTAAGAAAAATGGTCAGTACAATAAAGATGAGTTTGGTAAACGCTATACAACAATCAGCTATGGTAACGGTGTAAATGCAGTTAACGGTGCCAGAGAAAATCCGACTCAGGAACAGGTTTTGAGTCCAGATTATCATCAGCAAGCGTTAGTAAAATTTGCTTCAGAAACTCACTCAGGTGAAGACGTAGCAATTTTTGCGCGAGGCCCTGAAGCGTACCTTTTCCAAGGTGCTGTTGAACAAAATTATATATTCCACGTTATCAACGAAGCACTTGATCTGACCAAGTAATATAAACACTAACAAACTACGTTGGCTAAAGACAAAAACTCAGGATTTTCCTGAGTTTTTCATTTTTTTCATATTCATAGTTGGGCAAGCAATTGTTGACTCAACTCTATGTAACGATTAGCGTATTAGAGTCATAAAACTTACACATTTAGAAATAATGTCATTTGGGCTCAAAGGTGGAAATCATGTCGAACGTATATTTACTCGCGGAAATTGAAGCAAAGCCAGGACTGTCAGAGTCGTTATACACTCTTCTCACGACGCTGGTTACTGAATCACGTAAAGAGGAAGGTTGTATTACATACGAACTTCTTCAAGATATTGAAAAAGAAGAATTGTTTATCATGCGTGAAGAATGGAAAAGTGAACAAGCTTTGACAGAGCACCAGCAAACTCCTCATTTTCAATATTTTGTGACGACTGCTCAGGAACTTAACCTGCTTGATAAACTGGATGTAAAATCGTTCAAAATAGTCGCTTAGCAACTCAAACTGCCCATGGGTAAATGAATCAACCCATGGAGCAGTTGTTAACATTTAAATCGCGGATTGAACCTCTATTCTCCGTTTTTCTCTTCGAATAACCATAACACTCACCACCTGAATTCCTATTGCTGACAAGATAACCAAAGCCATACCCATCAAACTGAGAGTGTCAGCATGAGAAGGTGTGATAATGTCGCTCCACCAGCCAAAGGCGACGCATAGTTCGGTTAAAATAAAGGCCATAACCGGGGTTAACGTGATAACAGCACTAACCTGCACCGTTTCCCAATAGCGAAGTGCTTGAGCAAATGATCCGTACGCAATGACCGTATTGAGGCAACAAAATAACGCAATCCAGACCTCCGTCATATTCATAGTCAACAGCTGAGAAGGATGAGTTGCAGGTAGCATGACAACAGTAGCAAAGAGATAAATTCCCAAGAGAATATTAGACGAGTCGAGTTTGGCGAAAAGCGACTTCTGAGCCAATGCATACGCACTCCAACAAATCGCTGATACCAAAATAATCATAAATCCTGTCATCAGCTGATCCAGATTGCCCTGGTAATCACGATTAAATACAGGGTGGAAAAACACCATCAGACCGACTAGAAGAAGCGTAAAACATACCCATTGTAGAGGTGCTATCTTCTCTCGCAGAAAAAACATACCTCCTAACGCAAGAAACAAAGGGGCGACTTGCATACCAAGTTGAGCCGCTTCAGGTCTTAAGTAGGTAACCCCCCAAGCAAAGCAGGTGTAATTAATAATTAAAAAAACGCCAGCTAAACCTAATCGAAACCATTCCTGTTTAGATAAGTGTCGAAATTCATGGAGTCGTCCATGCACTCTTTGCCATCCGAGAACAATTACACCTGAAACAGCAAAACGAAGCCAAGTTAAAGTAATGGGATCAGCAAATCCGCCGGAAACTTTAAGGGCAATAGGAATAAGCCCCCAGAATAAAACCGTAGTACAGCTAAAAGCCAACCCATAAATAAAAAAGCGCATCGAACCTGCCACTGGAGCCTCTAAATTAATTGCAACTTAGTGAATATATTCATCATCTCATTCAATTCAAATAACATCCAATGCATAATACTACTAAGTGTTATGTGTATTCTGGATATCAATCATGCTTATCAGAGAACTACAACAAATCGATTTAAAAACTTTGTTTGGTCTGCTTTGTCTGCTGGAAGAGAGAAGCGTAAGTTTAGCAGCGCGAAGGATGTTCTTGAGTCAGTCCGCTATGAGTCGCTTATTACAAAAGCTCCGAGATGCGTTCGGTGATCCACTTTTTGTCAGAACCTCACACGGTATTCAACCGACGCCTAAGGCACTTGCATTGGAAGCTCCTGTAAGACAAATGCTCGAACAGATCACCGAGATGACCTGCGACCGGGTGTTTGATCCCCTCACCAGCGAACGCTCATTCCGCCTTCAAACTACCCATTATCAAGCTCAGGCATACGTCCCAACCATAGCTGAGCGATTTTACACGTTGGCACCCAATGCCTCACTAGAAACCAGTACAGTGACGGAAACCAGTCTGATTCACTCATCTGAGCACAACGTAGATGCCGTACTAGGTAGTGACTATATTCAACTTCCAAATAGCTTTGAACGTCGTCTTCTGGGTAAGGAACGCTTTTGCTGTATCATGTCTAATCAACACCCTCTGGCTCATAAAGATGAGATCACTCTTGATGATTACCTCACCTACAACCATGCGTTAGTCAACCTCGGCAGTTCACCTAAAGTGTTCGGAGATGAATACTTAGGAGAGCGTGCGAACCAACGACGTTTTACTTTTAGAACGCCCCACTTTCTCGCTGCACTTGCGGTAGTTGGAAAAACTCATCTGCTCTTAAGTTCAAGCCGCCTGCTCGCTAACAAATTTCAGCAACAATTTAATATTACAATCAAGGATCTCCCTTTTGATATTCCGGATACGCGATATTATTTATGCTGGCCCAAAAGAATGAACGATGATATTGGTGGTAAATGGCTTCGACAGCTTTGCAGTGAAGTCGTTTCTGATTTGATTCCTTATCCGGCTGAAAATTCGCTTCAAACTAGACCCATGAATAAGGAGTAACCTAAGTGACGTTAGACATATACATTGTGGATGCTTTTACCTCAGCTCCATTAAAAGGGAATCAAGCTGCTGTTATTGCTCTGGATGATTGGTTCACTCATGAAACCATGTTGGCGATTGCCCAAGAAAATAACTTATCTGAAACAGCCTTTATAAAAGAATTGGCTCCCAACCAATACGCTATCCGCTGGTTCTCCCCACTTACCGAAATTGATTTTTGTGGTCATGCAACTCTAGCGTCTTCATTCGTACTATTCGAGCAGTTTGGTTTAAAAGGAACAATCGAATTTGTAACTATGTCCGTCGGCTCACTTTTTATCTCTCAAGAACACGATGGAAAGATCCAAATGTCGTTTCCAAATCGTAAACCGCAATACGTCGACATACCACCAGCACTTAAAGACGGACTGTCTATTCAACCTGATAAGATATTGCGTAATGAACAGGCCTATTTTGCCGTTTATACTAAGCGAGAAGACGTTGTTTCAGTGACATACGATGAAGAAAAACTCAAATCCCTGTATCCCTATGATGTTGTTGTAACATCAACAGATACGGACTATGACTTTGTTTCTCGTTATTTTTGGCCAGCGAATGGTGGTAGAGAAGATCCGGTTACAGGATCTGTCCACGCAGGACTGGCACCTTATTGGGCGGAAATATTGGGTAAAGACCATTTGGAGGCATTTCAGGCATCTAAGCGCGGTGGAGAGCTCACATGTCTAGTAGAAAATGACAGAGTGTATGTAAGTGGCTACGGATGTTTATACTTGGAAGGTAAAATCCATCTCCCAACGGAGCTAGCCTCTTAAACAGGTTTGAAAATAGGATACATCGCTGCAGGCTAAGCGATAGACTGTAGCGGGTTTTCCTCCCTTACCTCTGCTCGATGCTGCGATTTTATTAGCACTAACAATAACGCCAGAATCAATAAGGCGTCGTTTGATCGTCATCCGATTCACTTCAACCCCGAATTTCTCATAAGCTTCGATAATATCGGATACCAGAAACTCTTTATCGAGGAAAAACAAAACCACCGAAGTATACTCAACCGCGGCGCGTAATTTACTCCATGCATGCTGGACCTGGGCGACGTGGTCAAATGCTAATTCAACTTTCTCATCTAAAATGTTTTGTAAGTGTACCCACTTCTGTCGATCGGTATCCATACCAGCGTTTTCAATCTGATCGACGTTTTCGGAATTGAGTAGTGCATAATGAGAAATACTCACACTCCAACCATCAGGGTCGCGTTTAGGATTACCATCCACTAGCGGATCACTAATGAAGTTCGGATAGGTATGAATTTTCTGGCGACAAATTCTTTTTCTCGCTGATTCAAAGTCGATATCGGCGGGTTCTCCACCTTGCGCAGTCAGATCTTCATCAAATACAATCCCTCCTGGAATCGCCCACTTGCCGCAATCTGGCCGTTGAGGGTTCCGTCGTTTGATTAATAATGTTTCCACGCCTGAGCACGTAAGACGCAAACACATCATATCGATCGTGACTATCATAACTAGTATTATCTCCTTAAAAGATGCTCAGTATTCTAAATAAACTCATTTCATCACGTCAAGAATTAGTAACAGTTAGTTATTAACTAAAAATGTTGTTCCTCCATAATTTCCTTTCTAAACTGAAGTAAATTTTCAAATATCCAAGTCAAAAAACCGTTTTATATGTCATTTCTCTCAACATTGATTTGACAAAATTGCACAGCTCAATTATGTTTTTATCCAAGTTAGGAACATATTGTTATTAATTGGTCATAAGCCAAAAGGTACACGCTATGACATCGTCGTTATATTCAGACGTAATTGTAAAAAGCATGCTTGATCTTGATGCCTACAAAATCAACATGATGCAAGCGATACACAGTCTTTATCCGGATACTTTGGTCAGATATGAACTGATCGTTAGATCTGATGAAGATATTAGTGATCTACTGCCGGACATAAGCAGTGAAATCAATAAATTAGAATTTCTTAAATTTTCAGAAGACGATATTCAGTACTTACGCTCTAGTTCACCGCACTTAACGAACGCGTTTCTACACTCGCTCAGGTACTTTCGATTTTCGCCAAAGCAACAAGTCGAAATAGGGATTATAGAGCAAGATAATAAACGCCAACTGCGTATCGGCATAGAAGGTGCGTGGAAAGATACCATCTTGTACGAGACGATTATTATGTCGATTGTATCAGAAGTAAGAAATCGTCTTCGCTGGCCAGAAGTGAATCTCGATAATATCGTGAATGTGCTGGATAAGAAGATAAATCAGCTTAAGGCGACTTTAAAAGAACGTGACATTACCAATTTTCGTCTTACAGAGATGGGAACGAGAAGACGTTTTTCTGTAGCAGCTCAAGAGGCTGTTATTGGCTATCTAAACTCACAAATTCCTGAATTGATGGTTGGTACGAGTAATACTCACTTTGCACGCCAATTTAATATGACTCCGATTGGCACTATTGCGCATGAATGGTTTATGGGACATCAAGCATTAGTCAACCCTAGAGACTCACAAAAAGTCGCTTTGGAACAATGGCTTAAGGCATTTGGTGGTCAACTATCGATAGCACCAACAGATACCCTGACAATCGATGCTTTTCTACAAGATTTTAATATGCATCTTGCTAAAGCATATGATGGTGTTAGACATGATTCGGGTTGCCCTTTTACCTGGGGTGATAAACTCATCAATCACTATAAACAACTTGGTATCAATCCCCTGTCGAAGGTATTTGTTTTTTCAGATAGCCTGAATTTCGAGCAATCGTTGAAGATATGCGAATATTTTAAAGGCAGAGCGAATATATCCTTTGGTATCGGTACCTTCTTAACCAATGATCTCGGTGATTGGGAAAATGAAAAAGGAACACAATACCGACCGCTATCTATGGTGATCAAGCTGACGGAATGTAATGGAAGACCGGTAGCCAAAATAAGTGATGAGCCTTCGAAAGCAATGTGTGAAGATGCAATTTATCTTGCCAACTTAAAACGCCAGTTTGGTATTGAACTTGATATTGACCAATTCATCAATCAATTAAGTACCATGAAAAAAACCAAGCGTGTTTACATTGCCGCAGCTTAAATCCCTCGCAGATATTCCATACGGAATATCTGCTTAAAAACCACACACATTCTCACTCTCTTCGTTAAAATTGCATAAATACTAAGACATAAAGTACTAATAATTCTATTTACAAATCAATTATTAGATAAATACTATATAAATTTACATTTCCCTCTACTTATCCCCTTTATATATCGAGATATTAGCCATTTAAAGTTATAATTATCTTCGCAAATCAGAGGAGATAGAGTATGAATAAAGTATGGTTAACGGGGGATGCAGTCGTTGATCTCATCCCAGATGGGGAAAGTAGTTATTTAAAATGCCCGGGTGGTGCTCCAGCAAATGTTGCTGTCGCTATTTCTCGCCTGAATGGCGCAGCTCATTTCATGGGTAAAGCGGGTAATGATCCATTGGGCAGATTTCTAAAAGCAACACTCTGCGATGAAAAAGTCAACGTCGATTACTTCGTGTTAGATAACGATCAACGAACATCTACTGTAGTTGTCGATTTAGATGATGAAGGTGAAAGAAGTTTCACATTTATGGTTAAACCCAGCGCAGATCAGTTTTTTAATTTTGATAATATCGCTCCTCTTCAAGAGGGGGAGTGGCTACATTGTTGCTCAATTGCACTAGCCAATAACCCAAGCAGAAATGCTACTTTTTCTGCTATGAGAGAGATTCGTAAAAATGGTGGTTTCGTCAGTTTCGACCCCAATTTAAGAGAAGAAGTCTGGACCAATCCAGCCGAACTTACTCATGTTGTCATGGATGCCGTTAAACTTGCGGATGTTGTTAAGTTTTCAGAAGAAGAACTTACACTATTAACCTCAACAGCAACGATTGAAGAAGGTATCGAGAAGTTACAAACACTCAATATTCCACTAATTTTAGTTACCCTTGGAGCCGAAGGTACTTTGGTCACGTTTAATGGCGAATCGTTTACCGTGGCTGCAAAAAAGGTATCTCCTATTGATACAACAGGAGCTGGCGATGCATTTGTTGGTGGTGTACTTGCAAGATTGTCTCAAGATAACGACTGGAAAAATGACAGTACGATTCGAGAAGCCGTTCTTTGGGGTAATACTTGCGGCGGTTTGGCAACAACAAAGAAAGGCGCGATGACGGCGCTTCCTTCTAGATCTGAGTTAATTGAACTACTAAAAGATTAAGAAGTAATGCAAGGTGAAGATATCACTTCACCTTGCTAGACGGACGTATTACTGATTTGCAAATGGAAGCTGACTATCAGAAAGATAGTAGCCCGATACATCTATCACCTGGTTGTCCAGGATGAGCCGTGTGGCAGTTGCTGGAGTGAAAACTCGGCCTGTCATCACGGCTTCACCATCGTTAATAAAAATCTCTAAAGAAGAGTTATCCGCCAAAATACGTAATTCAACCCAATCACCGGCAGCGGGTGCTTCACGCGTAGTATCACTCTCTCTCAATTCTGTATTAGCACGTTCCCATACTAGGCGGTGTTCATCAGGCTCATAACGCAACGTTGTGTGGAACGTATCGTCTGCAAAGAGCTGAATTTCACCACCAGCTTTAAGCTTTAACGAGAGGTCAAACTGCTTTGTTTTTAGTTCATGAGTTCCAGCAATACACGGAAAATCAATTTTCTCACCACGTAGACGTTCTAACTCTACACACGGTTGTTGTTTCAATATCCCATTTTCCATGCAAAGAACACGCGGTAACGAAAACTGATGAATCCATCCATCATCACAGCTTGGCTGATTTACTTCATCGGGTAATCCCATCCAACCAATCATTACTCTGCGACTATCCGATGTTTCGGTACTCTGAAATGCATAGAAATCGAAACCATAATCCAAAGTCACAGGCTGACCGATAGTGATGCCACCTTTATTGGTAAATTCTATAGGCGCAATTCGATTCTGATGAGGTAACGTATTATAAGAACTATCTGGCTCGATCCCTTGAGGAGAAAAGGCCAAGTAATACTGTCCATCGAGTTTGAAAACATCAGGACATTCCCACATGTAACCATAATCACCGAGTTCTTGACCGAATAAGCCTTTGTAATCCCACTCTAGCAAGTCAGACGATGTATAAATGGCTAAACGCCCTTTGAGGTCAGTGGTTTGTGCACCAAGGAACATCCACCATTTATCCTCATGGAAAATTACTTTTGGATCTCGAATATGCTCTGTCACGCCAAGTGGAATTTGGGGAATCAGCGGACCTAATTTATCGTAATGTTTACCATCTTTGGTTATTGCAGCACACTGGGTTGTTTGACGAATGCGGTCATCCCCAATACGTGTATTACCCGTATAAAAAACCATGATTCCGTCTTCACGAGAAACTGCATGACCAGAATAGACACCATGACTGTCGAACCAGTCTGACGGCGTCAAAGCAATAGACTCCCTATTCCAGTTAATTAGGTCATCACTCGACATCTGCACCCAGTACTTGTCCTTGTGAATGCACTCAAACGGGTACCATTGAAAACACAAATAATATTTTCCCTGATGGAAAATAAAACCATTCGGATCGTTTAAAAGCCCTTGTGGCGGTGAAACGTGCCAACCCGGGCGATATGCTGATGCCTTCTGTTTAAAACAAAGAGATGCTTTTTCTCTTAAATTCGTATCGATTTCCTTACCGAGATTCAGTAGGTCAACAGGAGTTGGCTCAACCGAGCCAGATGAAACCAAATGAGTTTCATCCAAAACTTTCTCAAGTGTTACTCCCAATGGAAGGTCGTTACTTACCAGAGTCACGTCGTTAATGCATAATGCGACTTGATTGTGGGGAAGGAGCACACGCAGAACGTTTTTGACACCTCCGGCAAGACGAATAAATTCATGAAAAAGCATCTACTTTTAATCCTAGCTAATTTTTTGGGAACGTTTGCAAAACTAATCAAATTTAAGCAGAACCGCAAGAGTAATTCACAATTGAACTATGTTAGACAAAAAGAATGTGAGCCAATGCACACTATGATCAGCATGTTTGTCTATCGATATTCTTAAATGTCAGAACTAATTTGCTCATCTCATGTCCTCTACCTTCGATACGTTCGAGTAACATTGATGCAGCATTTTCTCCCGCTTTTTCAAAGGCATAAGAGAACGTTGATAACTGAGGGTGACTGATTAAAGATAATTCATCATTCCCCACACCAAGTAACTTTACGTCGACACCCACGTTAATATTCAGTTCTCGTAACGCATTGATAGCACCGACACCAAGTCGGTCCGTTGCACAAAATATCCCGTCAGTATCAGGATAATCCGCTAAGTATTGTTTGGTGAGTCGATACCCGGATTCAATCGAGAAATCACTGTGAGCGTGAAACTCTAAAGAAAGATTTTGCGAGGTAAGTGCACGTACTAAGCCTGATGAGCGCTGCTCATCAACAGCGATATCGTCTTGTTGCACACCAAGGAACCCTATTCGCTTGCAACCGGCTTTGATCAATCTTTGTCCCGCTTCAAAGCCAACTCTAAAATCGTCATGAATGACACTCGGGATATCAAATAGTGATCCGTCCTGACCCACTAAAACAACCGGGACACTGGAATGAGCGATAGCAGTGACTAACATCTGATCGAGGTGAGTGGCATAGAATATAATGCCTTCCACTCTTTTTTGATTAAAAATCTGAATATACTCAACTTCTTTATCATGATTTTGATGGCTGTTAGCCAATAAAACATGTTTTCCTGCTAACTCGAGTGCACGAGTCAGTCCATCAACCCCCTGCGCTGTTGCATGAGATGACATCCTGGGAACAACGACACCAACTAAATTAGTCCGTTGACTTTTCAGATCTTTTGCAACCTGGTTAACAACATAACCACATTGCTTAACTGCTTCTAATACCTTGATTTTAGTAGCTTCTTTAACACCATACTCATCATTAACAACTCGAGAGACGGTCGATTTTGAAACTCCCGCTAATTTTGCGACATCGTGCAAACTTGCCATTCACTTACCTTTGGATCATTAGCTTTCGGAATCGATACCGATTTATTACTTCACTAGCGTGATTCTAACGTTATTTTTGATTCACAACTTTGATAGTTAGGAGATCTAACTCACAAATTCTAGTCAATCATTTTGACCAATACTGATTTTTTAACAAGAATCCTTTTCTGCAAACGTTCCCAAAATATTTTGGAATCTAAATTAGGCCAAAATGAATACGTAAAAAAATGGAAATTGGGTTCGTTACGAAAATTCGCTTTGCAAGCTTATGAGCTGGTAATTCATTAAAAATTCAATAGTCGCGATCAGGACTATCACAAAAGATGGTAGTTTAGAGGTAAAGAAAGATGTCCGAAAAGAAAACGGCCCAACAAATACTGAAATTTATTGGAGGAGCAGAGAACGTCGCAAGTGCGGCACATTGTGCAACACGCTTACGTTTAGTGCTCCACGACACTGCAGCTGCAGATTCCAAAGCGATTGAAGAACTCGACCTAGTTAAAGGTGTATTCACCAACAGCGGCCAATACCAGGTCATTATCGGCACCGGTATTGTGAACCGAGTATTTGCTGAATTTATCAAAGAAGCAGGTATCAACGAAGCATCAACTGCCGACGTAGCAACAATCGGGGCGAAAAGTAACCCTTTACAATCCGTAGCCAGAACACTGTCTAACATCTTTGTTCCTATTATCCCCGCAATTGTAGCCAGCGGACTATGCATGGGTATTTTGGGTTATCTAAAAACCAACGGTGTCATCGATACGAATAACTTCTGGTATCACCTTCTTGATATGGTATCGAGCTCAGCCTTTATTATTTTGCCTATATTAATCGGTTTTGTTGGCGCTAAGGTCTTTGGTGGGACACCGATACTCGGGGCTACTTTGGGCGGAATACTAACGCACCCCGCCTTAATGAATGCATGGTCTATTGGACATGGCTACCCAACAACAGAAGTCTTCGGATTTGAAGTTGGCCTGGTTGGTTATCAGGGTACCGTATTCCCAATGCTTATTGCCGTATGGTTTATGTGTAAAGTTGAGAAAGCGACACGTAAAATTGTGCCTAATGCATTAGATATTATTCTAAGCCCATTTATCGTTCTGATTGTGACTGGATTTGTTTCAATCGTAGCTATCGGTCCATTTGGTCGTCTATTGGGTGATGGTATTTCTCATGGCTTAATGTACCTCTACACGTATGCTGGTCCACTAGCGGGTCTTGTGTTCGGTGGTACATATTCAATGATTGTCATTACCGGTATCCATCAAAGTTTCCATGCGATTGAGTTAGGCTTATTGGGCAACCCTGATATTGCAGTTAACTTCCTACTGCCAATTTGGTCAATGGCAAATATCGCTCAAGGCGGTGCGTGCATGGCGGTGATGTTTAAGAAAAAAGATAAAAAGGTCACAGCATTGGCACTTCCTTCGGCTGTATCCGCTATGCTGGGTATTACCGAGCCAGCAATATTCGGTGTGAACCTTCGCTATATGAAGCCATTTATCGGCGGTCTGATTGGTGGTGCAATCGGTGGTGCTTATGTTGTATGGACAAAAGTGGGCATGACGTCGGTAGGTTTAACGGGCATTCCGGGTCTGGCTATTGTTCGTAATGAATCAATTATGAACTATATCATTGGTTTAGCGATTGCCTTCGCTATTGGCTTCATCGCTTCTTACCTTCTTACTCCTAAAAATGCCAAACCTGCGGCATAGTAGAAAAAAAATATCGTTCAAAGGCCAATCAGTATGATTGGCCTTTTCTGTATTTTATTCTGAGAACCATCAACTTTTGCTCATAATCCCAAGGAAATTCTGCCCATACGACCTACACTAAAAATGCACGTTAGACAGTGAAAAAGGAGGATATTATGAGCTTAGTACCACGTGAATCATGGTCTGATCTTTACCGACTATTTGATCAAGCGCTCCCCTCAATTCGCACTGGCTTTGAACACGATTCCTTTTCTCCTCGTGTGGATGTCGTAGAGAAAGAAACCGCATTTCAAATCATTGCGGATCTACCTGGTGTGGCAAAAGAGGACATTTCGGTAAGTTGTAATAATGGGGTTCTGACAATAGAGGCGATTACAGCCAAAAGTGTCGAGCATAAAAAAGACGATAAGATTATTCATCAGGAAAGATTTCAGGGGAAAATGGTCCGTAGCTTTACCCTGAGTGACAATGTGGATCTCGGTGAGATTTACGCTGAGTTTCAAGACGGAGTTTTAGAAGTTATCGTCCCCAAACTAAAAAATCAGCCCAGCAAACCGACTCATATCGAGATAAACTAAACCAAAGGGCTCTAGATGAGCCCTTTGAAGTTAGTTTTACAGTTTAAAGCGAGATATTTCTTTTTCCAGACGACTGACTAAGTCCCTCAACTCATGCGCCTGTTCAACCCCTTGGATTGCCTCATTAGCTAACCCATCACTGAGTTCTCTGACTGACTCGGTATTACCGTTGATATCAGCCGTTACCAAAGATTGCTCTTCGGCGGCGGCGGCAATCTGAGTAGCCATATCACTAATCAGAGAAATCGCTTGGCTCATTTCCTGTAGACGAGCACTCGTCTCAGTAAAGTCACTCACGCTTGAATTTACGAGTCCATGACTTTCCGTCATTGTGCTCACAGCGCTTCCAGTCACTTTTTGCAGACCTTCAATCTTAGAATGAATCTCTTCTGTAGACTGGTGAGTTCTCTGTGAAAGAACACGAACCTCATCAGCAACAACCGCAAAGCCTCTACCCTGCTCACCAGCTCGAGCGGCTTCGATTGCGGCGTTGAGAGCCAAAAGGTTGGTTTGCTCAGCTATCGCCGTAATCGTAGATAGGATGGTCGAAATCTCATTGGTGTGAGACTCTAGATCTTTGATAATTTGAGCAGAGCTTTCCAGTTTAGACGCTAGCTGGTTAATGGAACCCATACTTTTCTGCATCTGTTCGTAACCTTGATTTCCCAGAGCCACAGACTGATTGGCGCTTTTAGCCGTATTTTCGGCGTTGTTTGCAATCTCAGCAGTAGCAGAAGCCATCTCAGTAACAGCAGTCGCCACCATAGTGATCTCATCCTGTTGCTGCCTCACTCTATCGCTACGTTGAGTAGCAGCATTTGCAGATTGATCGGCTTTACTGTTAATCGATGTTGTTACATCTTTAACTTTCGAAATCATTGTGTGCAAACTTCCGACGAACTCATTAAATTTCGCCGCTAGAATGCCTACCTCATCTTTACTTGATACGTCAATTCTCTGAGTTAAATCACCATCACCGTCCGCAATATCAGTTAACGCCTGGGTAATCTGGGTTAATCCTTTGAGCTGTTTCGATACAACGATTGACCCAAGGAATGCCATCACTGCCAAGATAACTAAAGCCAGAGATAGCTGCTTTATCAACATCGCGTTGATAGGTGCTTGCAGCGTCGCTTTGTCCAATACCATCACCAGCATCCAGTCGGTATGTGCTATGGCTTTTGCGACTAAAATCTTATCTTTGCCATCGATATAGGATTCAACAGGAGTCTTGTTTTTAGACGATGAAATAAGGTCATTAAGAGAAAGATTAGGATCCGCTTCACTAAGTGGTTTCAACACATAATCTTTGTTCGGGTGAGCGACGATACTGCCTTTTTCGTTCACTAAAAATGCGTAACCTTTCCCTGGAACCTGAATCGATAGAACGTCTTTAGTCAACTTATCCAAAGCAAGGTTTGAGCCGACGACACCCACAATTTTTCCGTCAACTTTGACTGGATCGGCGAGGGTTACAACTAAAACTTGCATTGTCGCACTCACATAGGGATCTGTTGTGACGGCTTTGCCTTCTTGCATTGCAAGCTTATACCATCCACGTACTCGAGGGTCGTATCCCGCTTTATTTAACGATGGATCCTGACGGAACATTTCACCTTGTTCATTACCATAATAACTCAGTCCAAAACCACCCGATTTCATCAACTGCCTTAAATGAGGAACCATATCGATGTCACGACTTTTCTCCAGCTCATCTTTTACCCCCTCGAGAGCAAGCTGCTTGTCGTGGAACCAGTCACTGATCCCAGAAACGTGAGCATCCAGTGAGTTCTCAGTCTCACTATAAATCGCTCTCCAGCTATCCTTTTCAAACGATTGGTAGCTGACCAGAACCAGTGTTAGCGCGGTAACAATGATAGCGACCACCATTGATAACACGACTTTAAATTTAAGTGTTAAGCGCATATTGCTATCCTATTTTCGTATCAAGAAAAATGTTGTAATTGTTTTTGTTAAATTTTTATTTTTATGGACGTAACCGAAGTAAGTATAGATAACCGGTTGTAAGACGTAAAAATTAATAACAGTTTTATCAGAAAGTTATATAGCAATATATATCGGCCCCAAAATTGATTGCTTTACTTCTAATTAGGTAGCTCTGTGTTTATCGGTAACGAAACTGTGATTGAAACCCTTTCCATTTTGGTATGAATACAGAGAAAAGTTATAAATTCAGCATATAATCTCCTCAAAATACACTTTCCAATCAAATAAAAAATGAAATAAATGTTTTAAAATCTATTTTCATCATCACGGGTCGTCAAGGATGTCACCGAGCTTTCGACCTTTTAACACAACATTTAGAACGTTTAGGTCACCGAAATGATAGGAATCATCGCAAGTCTTGTTGGCGCTTTTTTTCAGGCGCTCAATTACTTCGTAACTCAAATATCCCAGCGTGGACACCAATACAATTCGAAACAAATTATCATTGCGACTCACCTTGCGATGGGCATTATTTTGCTCATTCCACTGCTCGCTTTTGACTACTGGAAGTATTTTCAGATAGAAGACATTTGGCTATTAGTACAAGCGAACGTGCCTTATATTATCGGTCAACTCCTACTGATTGTCGCTATACGAGTCAGCGATACTTCTGTCGCCTCACCACTTCTTGTATTAAAAGTTCCTACACTAGCGATCGTGAGTCTCATATTGTTTGATAAGCACTTATCAATCCAGCAGTGGGCATCCATGGGTCTGATTGTTTATCTGGCATACAGCATGTCGACCATGTCTGGCAAACTGGACGTGAAACCAGCCTTACTGATTATCGGTGCCAGCATTTGTTATGGCTTTTCAGACTTGGGGATTACGGCATATACACTTCAACTTGAGGGCGTTTCTGGTTTAGAACGAACTATTGTGAGTGTTACCCTAAATTATCTGTTCTGTGCGGTGTGCTTACTTCCTTTTGTTCCTGTATTTAAGGTGCCTTTAAGTGGTGTTTACAATATGAAGTGGGCGGCTATTACATGGATAATAGCGGCAGTATTACTCGTGACAGGGTTTGCTATGAGTGGTGTTGTTGAAGCTAACGTCGCTCAATCCACTCGCGGAGTATGGGGTGTGTTTTTAAGTTATATGGCACTGAAACTCAGCGCCAACAGTGATAAGAAAATTTGGTATAAAAAGATAAAAATATCCTGCTTCTCAGTGGTTGCAGTAGCGTTATTTTATATCTAGTACCAACCATCTAATGTAGTGCACTAGATAGTTTGATCGATTCGACTATTTTGGTGCATTACTCAACGCAATTTCAGTAAATATGACCACACTAACTTTATTGATATAGTCAATGTGTCACCCTCGATTCAAACAATATGCGAGGGTAACAATATGTTATATCTTGAATTTATCTTCCTACTAATCATGCTCTATATGGGCTCCCGTTACGGGGGTATCGGACTAGGCGTGGTGTCAGGCATCGGCTTGGTTATCGAAGTCTTTATTTTCAGAATGCCGCCCACGTCACCACCGATTACGGTCATGCTTATTATTTTGGCAGTTGTCACCTGTGCTTCTGTACTAGAAGCTGCAGGAGGTCTGAAGTACATGCTCCAGGTGGCTGAGCGAATTTTAAGAAAAAATCCTAAGAATGTTACGTTGATTGCACCGTTTGTTACGTTCACCATGACGTTCATGCTCGGTACCGGACATGCGGTATACTCCATTATGCCTATCATTGGTGACGTAGCGTTAAAGAATGGTATTAGACCCGAAAGACCGATGGCAGCCTCTTCCGTTGCTTCACAGTTGGCGATCACAGCCTCTCCAATATCAGCAGCAGTTGTTTATTATCTTGCTCAATTATCCAATATCCAAGCGGATATCAATTTGGTATCGATTCTCCTAGTGACAATTCCTTCTACCCTATTTGGGACTCTACTGATGGCACTCTATAGCCTTCGGAGAGGGAAAGAGCTCGAGGATGATCCTGAGTATCAACGTCGGTTACAAGATCCCGTCTGGAAAGAAAAAATCTTATCTACCACGGCTACATCGCTTGATGAACAGCTCCCTTCTTCAGCCAAAAACGCCGTTCTTATTTTCCTTCTGGCATTGTTAACCATCGTTGTTGTCGCAATGTTACCCGAGATTCGAACTATTCCCGTGGGTGAAAAACCCATTGCGATGTCAGTCATTATTCAGATGATGATGCTGGCGTTTGGCGGCTTGATTCTGCTTGCCACAAAAACAGAGCCGAGAAAAGTTCCAGAAGGCGTTGTCTTCAAGTCAGGGATGGTCGCAGCTATTGCCATATTTGGTATCGCATGGATGTCCGATACCTATTTTAAATACGCCTTACCCGAGTTTCGTTCCGGCATAATTGGCATGGTGACCGAGTATCCATGGACCTTTGCTCTGGCCCTATTTATTGTTTCTGTCGTGGTAAATTCTCAGGCAGCAACCGCTCGAATGATGTTACCTGTAGGTTTAGGGTTGGGTTTAGATCCAGCACTTTTGATAGGAATTATGCCAGCAGTGTATGGTTATTTCTTTATACCAAATTACCCCTCAGACATCGCGACTGTAAACTTTGATACGTCAGGTACAACTAAAATTGGTAAGTGGTACTTTAACCATTCATTTATGTCAGTTGGCCTGATTGGTGTTATTGGTGCTTGCTGCATAGGTTATCTACTGGGCCAAATGTTTATCGCATAGAACTTCTTCACTTAACCAGGGTGTCATTCGACACCCTTTAATTCATTGTTTTATATTGATATTTTTTGTTTTATCAATATCGCGTAAAAATTTACATTGTAAATAAGGCGATTATTAAATTTTCTAACCAAAAGCTTACAGTCCTCTTACCGCATCTAATTGAATAATGACATCTATATGACTCTCCTGACAATCACTCACACGATAATTATTCACATCGAAAATCAATAGAATCCACTCGGATACAGAGAAGGACTTAACATGAAAAAAACTATCTTTACTCTTAGTGCCCTAACCCTGGCTCTTGCTCTTACTGGCTGTGACAACTCAGATAAAACAGCAGCACAGAATGACGCGCCAGCTCAACCATCAGCAGACGTTGCAGGTGAAGCGCCAACAGCGGCCGATGCTATGAACGGTGATGTAACTGAAGGTATCTCACAAGTTCCAGCCACATCTGAAGATACTCCAGTTGCTCCTGAAACAGACGCAACAGCGAAAGCGATTCCAGCGGCAAAAGACAATATAGAATGGCAAGGTACCTACAAAGGAACTCTACCATGTGCAGACTGTGACGGTATTGAGACTACCCTTACATTAAATTCTGATGAGACTTATACTCTGGAAGAAAATTACTTGGGCAAAAAAGACGGTCAGATCGACTCTAAAGGATCGTTTACTTGGGATAAAAGTGGCACAATCGTGACACTGCAAAATGATAAAGGTGACACACCTGTCGAGTATTCTGTTAGCGAGAATCAAATTACAAAACTCGATAATAATGGTGAACCAATCAAAGGTGATTTAGCTCAGCTATATAACTTAAATAAAGAAGTTAAAACCAATTAAAGAATCGGAAAAAGAAAAAGCCAGCATTGATGCTGGCTTTTTTCATTCCGACAAATAGTAAAAACAACTTACTTCTTAGTCCAAGCTGTTCTATCAATATCCAAATCTTTAAATTTATCTGGATCAAACACAGGCTCGTCAACACCCTGTTTCAACTGTTTGCGGTAATCCCTTAGCAATCTCATTGCTGTAGGGAAAAGCATGATCAACGCAAGCAAGTTAACAATTGCCAAGATACCCATCAATGGATCAGAGAAGAAGAAAACAGAGGTAGCACCTGGAGCTGCTGCACCAGCAAACACGATAAGAACAACAGCGATACGCAGAGCGTGAACTGCCGATTTGCTTGAAGTCATAAAGGTAAGTGCATTTTCACCAAGGTAGTAGTTGTAAACAACTGAACTAAATGAGAACAATAAAATGGCTGCAGTTAGGTAATATTGAGACCACTCACCAAGGTGGGAAACCAACGATTGTTGAGTCAATACAACGCCATCAATACCTTCAGCTCCAGGTACATATACCTTACCAAGTAAGATAACGAACGCTGTACAGCTACAAACCACCATAGTATCAATAAATACTGATAGTGACTGAGTGATACCTTGAGTTACTGGATGTGGTACGTCAGCCGTTGCAGCTACGTTTGGCGCAGAACCTAAACCCGCTTCATTTGAGAATAAACCACGACGTAAGCCTTGAGCTAACGCAGCACCCATGCCACCACTAACCGCCTCTTCAAAACCAAAGGCATTCTTAAAGATACTTGTGATAACAGCTGGGATATCGCCAATATTCATAACGATGATCACTAGCGCAATTGCAACATAACCAACGGCCATAACAGGAACAACAATATCCGCTGTTTTGGCAATACGTTTAATACCACCGTAGATGATAAAACCTACGATCACGGCAAGAAAAACGCCTGTATAAATACGATCAATGCCAAGACTATCTTGTGCTGCACCTGCTACAGTATTACCTTGGAAGGCGTTAAAGCCTAAGGCGAACGAAGCAATTAAGCAAACCGCATAAAGAGAAGCTAGCCAGCGATAATCTTCACCTAGTCCGTGAATAATAGAGCGAGCAGCACCGCCACGGAACGTTTCACCATCTTTACGCTTAAATAGCTGGGCAAGAGAACATTCCACAAGACTGGTCGCCATACCGACAAGAGCGATAGCCCACATCCAGAATACAGCACCAGGACCACCTAAAGTGATCGCAACAGCAACACCAGCGATATTACCACCGCCTACTCGACCACCAACAGAAAGCAATAGCGCTTCTCTACCTGAGATTGAGTCTTTATCACCTGTCTGATTTTTTTGAAATAAAACGCTGAACATGCGTTTAAAGAATCTAAATTGAACGAAATCCGTTACAATCGTGAAGAATAGTCCGAATATAACTAGGAATGGAACGAGTGCCCAACCCCAAGTCAGATCTCCTATCACTCCAAAAAAGGACTCTAAAAACTCCATTTGGTCTCCTTAAAATATAGAATCGTTAACTATCTGATTAGTTAAAAGTATTTGTCGTAATTTGAATGTTATTGTTGTGTTGCAAAATATCTTAAAATTAAGATTATGCAGAAATTTCATCCATCATTAGTTCAGATAGGCGGCGGATTATACTGAATAAGCACCATCAATTAAATATTTAGTTTGTTTTACTTCATAACAATGCATATAAACACATAAAACTGAATAATAGCTGGTTTCGTATTCATAACGAAAAGAAAGCAACGCTCCTAGAGTGTCAAATTTATTAATATGAGTTACTGATTCCGCTATACTTAACTTCATAAATTCAACAGCATTGTTCGTAGAGGTAATCCCGTGGTTGATAAAGTTTTAATGGCTCAGCAAGGTATGGAGTTCTCTGAAATTGTTCAGGGTTACTGGAGACTCGATGGGTGGAATATGTCAGCACAGGAGAGGCTCACTTTTCTAAAGCAGCATATCGAGTTAGGCATAACGACAGTCGATCATGCCGATATATACGGTGATTATCGTAGTGAAAAGTTATTTGGGGAAGCACTTGCTATTGACCCCTCGTTACGCTCACAAATTCAGATAGTGACTAAATGCGATATCAAACTTGTCAGCCCTCAACGTCCCGAGCACAAGATAAAGTACTACGATACTAGCGCTTCTCACATCTATCAGTCCGTACATAACTCACTTGAAGCATTGGGAGTAGAAGAAATCGATCTTCTACTTATACACCGCCCCGATCCATTAATGGATGCAGACGAAGTCGCTGAAGCCTTTAAACAACTTCATAAAGTGGGAAAAGTGAAACACTTTGGCGTATCGAATTTTACTCCTCGTCAGTTTGATCTTTTACAGTCGAGATTACATAAGCCTTTACTTACCAATCAGGTTGAGATTAATCCTCTGAATATGACTACATTGGAAGATGGTACGCTCGATCAAATGCAGCAAATCCAGATTAGACCCATGGCTTGGTCTTGCCTTGCAGGTGGAAGACTGTCATCAGAATCATCTCCTCAGGCTTCAGCTGTTCGCAAGGAATTAAAGGCAATTCAAAAAGAAATTGGGACTAAGTCCATTGAACAAGTGATTTATGCGTGGCTTCGAACACTTCCTTCTCAACCCTTGCCAATTTTAGGCAGTGGGAAAATAGAACGGACCAAAGAAGCTGTCGATGCTTTGACTCATAGCCTCACCCGCGAACAGTGGTTTCGTATTTGGACGGCGTCCAAAGGCCATGAAGTTGCTTAATCAATCCGAATTGATCAGGACTCATTTAAGGATGAGTTCTGCTTCAGCATAAACAATAATTTTTTAATTCTATAACACGCTCTAATGCATTTTTTGTCATAGTTAACATCTCTCTAAATCAATGATACTGGAATCACTTATGGCTTCCCCAAAAGAAATCCTACTCGTAAAACGTCCAGAAAATTCTCGCGATATTGGTTCGCATCTCTTTCATGTCCAACAGTTCTCGCCCGCCCCACTTCAGGAAGGTGAATTTGCCGTTAAACCCACCCACCTGTCATTAGACCCTGCAATGTTGGGCTGGATGATGCCTGATGAAAATAGCTATATTCCACCAGTACCGTTAAATAGTCGTATGCGCGGACTTTCTATTGCGACTGTTACAGAATCAAAACATAGCGATTTCCAATCTGGTGACTGCGTCATGGGTATGTTTGGTTGGACTGAATACGCAACCAGTGATGGACAAGGTGTGACAAAACTGCCACCTCAGACTGACCGAGAAATGGCATTATCTATATTTGCATTGCCAGGATTAACAGCCACACAAGGTCTATTTAATGTCGGTCACCCTAAGTCAGGAGAAACACTCATTGTCACAGGAGCCGCTGGCTCAGTGGGCTCACTGGTCGGTCAGTTAGCCAAAGCGGACGGCTTAAAAGTAATCGGAGTTGTTGGGAGCGAAGAGAAAGCACAATGGATCACCAATGAGCTAGGGTTTGACGCTGCAATCAACTATCACTCAACAACGCTGAAATCCGATCTTGAAAAAGCCTCACCAAATGGAATTGATCTCTTTTTTGAAAATACTGGCGGGCCTATTCAGAATTTAATCATAGATAGAATGAATGCTCATGGTCGCGTTGTTGTTTGCGGCATGATCGCAGATTATCAGGCCGAATCACCACGACCAGGTCCCAACTGGATTCCTGTAATTAAAAAGCGATTGTCTATCCAAGGGTTTACGATGCCAGATCACTTTGGCGAAATAGAGGCGCTTTTAGCCAAACTGACGCCTTATGTCATGAGCGGTAAAATAAAGTATCGAGCTCATAAACTTCAAGGTCTCGAGTCGGCGATTACAGGTCTCAACCTATTCTTTACCGGAGAAAATAAAGGGAAGCTGATGGTCTGCCTCTAGATATTGCAGACAGAGATGTTATACATAGTCGACTGGATCACAAAATAAGTTAATGATAATAATTATCATTAACTTATTTAACTCGATAGGTGAATATCATGAAAAACACGTTCCGAATCGAAAGAGACAGCATGGGTGAGGTGCAAGTCCCAGAAAGTGCTCTATATCAGGCACAAACCCAAAGAGCAGTAAATAATTTCTCAATCAGTAAACATAAGATGCCAGAAGCTCTTATCCATGCCTTAGCCCAAATCAAACATGCTGCCGCGATAACCAATTCCAACCTTGGTTTACTTGAAGGTGATATTGCAGATGCGATATGCCAAGCTGCTCAAGAAATTATTGATGGTAAACATTTAGCACAATTTCCTATCGATGTGTTTCAAACTGGTTCAGGCACTAGCAGCAATATGAACGCAAACGAAGTGATTGCGACGCTTGCCTCTCAAGTTCTGGGAAGTCCGGTTAGCCCAAATGACCACGTCAATATGGGACAAAGCAGTAACGATGTCATTCCCACTGCGATTCAGGTCAGCTGTGCTTATGAAGTTGAAAAACGCCTACTTCCTGCACTCAAATATCTGAGTAAGGGCCTGCATGAAAAACAAAAACAACTCACAAAAGTGGTAAAAACCGGACGTACACATCTAATGGATGCAATGCCGATCACCATGGCTCAAGAGCTCAGTGGCTGGCAGGCACAAATAGACAATGCTCTCAACAATATTCAACACAGCATTGAGCCGGTCAAAGCCCTCGCCCAAGGTGGTACCGCTGTCGGGACAGGAATCAACGCAGACCCACGTTTTTCTGCGGCGTTTGCGGATACGCTTTCTCAGGAAACACATCTGACATTCACTTCAAGTGATAATTTTTTCTTTAGTCTAAGCAGTCAGGACACGATTGTGTCACTCTCTGGCCAACTCAAGACAGCGGCCGTTGCTCTGATGAAAATCGCCAATGATCTACGATGGATGAACTCAGGTCCTCTTGCAGGACTAGGCGAGATTGAACTTCAGGCTCTCCAGCCAGGCTCCTCAATTATGCCAGGTAAAGTTAATCCGGTGATTCCCGAAGCCGTTGCCATGGCAAGTGCACAAGTCATAGGGAATGATGCAACGATAACCGTTGCAGGTCAGGCGGGCAATTTCCAGTTAAACGTCATGTTACCCGTCATTGCCCACAACGTATTGGAAAGTATCGAATTACTTACCAATAGTGCAACGTCATTAGCCGATAAAGCCATTGCGACCTTCACTGTGCGTGAAGATAACCTTAACGAGGCTCTCGCTAAAAACCCGATACTCGTAACGGCATTAAATCCGGTTATCGGATATCTAAAAGCCGCCGAAATAGCCAAGAAAGCATATAAAGAACAAAGAGCAATTATTGATGTTGCCGAAGAAGAAACGGACCTATCACGTTCAGAGCTAGAAAAATTGCTCAACCCTGAACAGCTAACTCAAGGCGGTATCGCCGGATAAAATAAATGGAAGCATCACGCTTCCATTTTTAGTTCTAGCGTTTTTTTCTTTTCAAGCGAACAACGGACCAAATAACGAGTGACATTCCAATGAAGTGATACACTGTAAACTGCTCATTTAAAATAATAATGGCAAACAGCGTGGTGGTAACAGGACCAATATTACCCGAGAGTCCCATAATTGATGGCGATAATCTCGCCATCGCTGCCGCCATAAAATAGGACGGTAAAACAGTACAAAATATACCGGTCGCAATACCAATCCAAATGAGCTTGGAAGACATTTGATCAAATGGTATTCCGTGAAAATAATACTGCACCATAATCACCACTGCTGCACTGCTCATGCCGATACTGGTGAAAAGATCACTCCCCATTTTGGTAATTATCGATTTACTTAAAATTAGATAGGTCGCAAACACAAATGCTGAAAGTAGGGCTAATCCAGCGCCAAGCCAAACTTTATCGCCTTGCAATTGAATATCGTGAGCCATAATAAGTGAAACTCCCACGTAGCCGATAACGATTGAGCTCAAAATGACTCTTGTTGGCCGCTCTTTAAGAAAAATCCAACTTAGAAATACGACAAACGTTGGGTATAGAAAAATAAGCAGGCGCTCCAACTGAGCGGATATATAGTGTAATGCCGAGATATCGAATGCCGTCGCAAAGTAATATCCTAAAATACCAACTAAAATGGCCTGCCAGCTATAACAACGCACTTTGACTCTGACTTCAGACTTACGAGCAAGCCACAGAAAAATCAATACATAAAATGGGAGTGAACTGATCGCTCGCAAACTCATAATCGCAGTAGCATCACCGCCAGCTGCATAAGCCAATTTGATCAATACCGATTTAATAGAAAACAACGCTGTGCCGATCAAAGCGTATAAAATGCCCGTCTGATATTGTCGTGTTGAGTGTGAAGGCTGTGAGATGTCAATATCACTCATGATTACTAATCCTTTCGTTGAGAAGAAAGGCTACGAGGGAAATGACGTTAGACGATTACGGCTGCTTTCACTCGCAGCCGGACACAATGAACTCTACCGACCGCAGGGCATAAGAAGGAGCCAGAGGAGAGCAGAATAAAATTGCATGAAATACGTTTCCTTTAAATAACGTTTTCAAGCTATCAGAGTTAGGCATATGAAACAAGAAAATATTATGCTTAAAGTAATCGAATCAGGTTTCACAGAACTTTAACTTGTGATCACACAATTGATGATGAGCCTAAGTTATTCTCTACTATCATTAATTTATTCTGTTTTCTCCCACGGATCTCGATACATCAATGAAAATTTTTATTAGCCATAGTCAACAAGATCGACAATATGCTGGACTGATTAATGATGCGCTAGTCTCGGCAGGTCATGATGTTCAATACGATACGTGGACTATGAGAACTGGAGAAAATTACCTAAAACGAATTGAAGAAAATACCAAAACAGCCGATGTGCTCATTCTACTGGTCAGTCGAAACTCAGCCAGTTCAAAGACATCAATTCATGAATTTTCCGCTATTGCTCTAAATGACTTGTCAAAGCAGGAACAACGAATCATTCCGGTGATTATCGATAAAGGTCCGATACCAACGTATCTATCGCAATACATGTATGTGGATATTTCTCAGGACATCACTGGCGGTATTCGTCGCCTGACCGAGCTTTTAGAACCAGATAAGCTTATCGAAACAACGGTTCTATCTGACGCCTTAAGGGAAGAGCAGAGAGAAGAAGCCCGCGATAAAAAAATAAAGGATCTGGCGAAGGCTCTCCATGAAGGCAGAATGACCCTCGTATGTGGCGCTGGTATCTCTGTCGGAGCTGGCGTTCCGGCTTGGAATGATCTTCTTATCCATATGCTCAGAGCAATGATCACAAGAATGTCTGCCGACCATGGACTCGAAATAGACAGTGGTGATGCGGATCGTTTCCACACAAAGTACTCCCCTTCAGCACTCGTCGTTGGAAAATATCTTAAAAATAATCTTGGTAAGGATTTCTTAAAAGAGTTGCGGCATTCACTCTATATTTCCAATCCCGAAACCTGCGAAGTGCTGGAAGCAATTGTTGACCTAGCTAGACCTCAACGCGATGGTAATCCCCTGGACTCTATTATTACGTTCAATTTTGATGCGCTTCTCGAAGAAAATCTTGATTTACAGAATATAAAATACCGCGCAATTTACGGGGAAGGCGTACGAAACTCACCTAACGAACTGCCTATTTATCACGTACATGGTTATCTACCGAGAAAAGGAAAGATTCCACCGAATATGGATGTCATATTCAGTGAGGATGCTTACCACAGTCATTTCATTGAACCGTTTAGCTGGTCGAATCTCATCCAGCTCAATAAACTGAGCCAGAATACGTGCCTATTTATCGGCTTAAGCCTCACCGACCCAAACTTACGCCGTTTACTCGATGTCGCTAACCGTAAAAATACCGATAAACATCTCAACCACTATTTTATCAAGAAAACCCCCTCGGTAAGTAAAACCAGAGACACGATGGACAAGCTCGCGTTACTTCTAGAGGAACAAGATGCGAATGAACTCGGACTCAGTATGATCTGGGTAGAACATTACTCAGAGGTTCCCTCAATTCTGAGGCAAATAGCATTAGCAAGTGCGATGAGAGGCAGACAATAATTGCTCACTCCGCGGCCCTAGGATATTAGAACATTTGTCGACTTGAATCACTGTTCACTTACTCTGTTCCCGGTAAAGTACCTGAAATCATTGGTTTGCATTTTCAGTGAATCTGTTGTGGAAGTCCCAAAGCATGTTATGTGGAAAAACCCTCATACTTTGGCAGAATTAGCTCAATCATTGGTTAATTCTTAAGGGATTCGCCTTGTAAATCAGCGTTAAGATCATTCATTCTAGGTAGCCTGAATACTCATTCGTCTTTTCGGCTACCTTCAAATCACATCATGGCAATTTTAAAGCCTGTATTTGGGAAGGATAAACTATGACAACAGTAAAAATCGCTGTCATTCCAGGTGATGGAATTGGCAAGGAAGTCATCCCTGAGGGGATGAGGGTGATTAACAAGGTAGCCAAAAAACATCGGGTGAATATCGAATGGACTCACTTTGACTGGTCTTGCGAAACGTATCATCGAACAGGCCGAATGATGCCGGAAGATGGTCTGGACACTCTACAACAGTTCGATGCGATTTATCTCGGAGCCGTTGGATACCCAGGCGTACCCGATCATATTTCTCTTTGGGGCTTGCTTCTTCCCATTCGCCGTTCATTTGAACAATATGTCAATCTCAGACCCGTTCGTCTTTTTGACGGTATTCCATGCCCTCTCGCTAACAAAAAACCAGGCGATATCGATTTCTACGTAGTGAGGGAAAACGTCGAAGGAGAATATTCGTCTATTGGCGGCATTCAGTACGAAGGCAGTGCCGACGAAATCGTATCGCAGCAAAGCATCTTTACCCGCAAAGGAACAGACAGAATACTGAAGTACGCCTTTGAGTTTGCATCTCGTCGCGCTGCTAAAAAAGTCACATCCGCAACAAAATCTAATGGCCTCTATCACTCAATGCCATATTGGGACAGTCGCTTTGCTGCCATGGGTAAACATTTTCCAGAAATCGAAACCGAACAGTTTCACATTGATATTCTTACTGCCAATTTTGTACGCATGCCGGAGCATTTTGATGTCGTCGTCGGCTCAAACCTGTTTGGTGATATTCTCTCTGACCTTGGTCCAGCATGCACTGGAACCATAGCAATCGCACCATCCGCTAATATCAACCCAGAAAAGAACTTCCCTTCTATGTTCGAGCCAGTACATGGTTCTGCTCCGGATATTGCAGGAAAAAATATCGCAAACCCGATCGGGTCAATTTGGGCAGGCGCAATGATGATGCAGCATCTAGGCTATGACGAAATTCATGACGATATTTTAGTGGCAATCGAACAGGTTCTAAAACAAAAAGAAGTACTGACCAAAGATATGGGCGGTTCAAGCTCAACTGAAGAGTTTACCGACAGTCTTCTTGCCCTGTTAGATTAAGTAATGACAGAAATAAGCGGCACACACAGTGCCTGCTTATCTTTTCACGATAACTTTGACGTCCGGTTCTTTCAAAAAATTGCATTAAGAGATGACTTCATAACCATTCATAACAGCTTCACCAAAATTTGACTTGGCAAATCCGACATAGTGATTCAAGCTATCAAAGTGATACATTACTTATAAACAAACAAAAGAGAAAAAGTCATGAGTCAAGTAACCTTTAAAGGAAACCCTGTAAGCCTAAACGGTTCGTTCCCAGCAACTGGAACGAAAGCACCTGAATTTACACTGTGCGGTGCTGATCTATCTGATATCAAACTTAGCGAGCTAGCTGGTAAAAACGTAGTACTTAATATTTTCCCAAGTATTGATACGTCCGTTTGTGCAGCAAGCGTTCGTGCATTTAATGAAAAAGCAGCGTCTTTAGAAAACACGGTTGTTTTATGTATTTCTGCAGATCTTCCTTTTGCAGCAGGTCGTTTCTGTGAAGCGGAAGGTATTGAAGGCGTAAAAACAGCGTCATTCTTCCGTGCGCCAGAGTTTGTGAAAGACTACGGTGTTGAGTTGGCTGAAGGCCCTCTTCGCGCTCTATCTGCAAGAGCTGTCGTTATCGTAAACGCACAGGGCGAAGTAAGCTATACAGAGCTTGTACCAGAAATTGCACAAGAACCTGACTACGAAGCCGCACTCGCAGCACTTTAATATATTTAGTATAGAAAAGGCTGGATGACCCAGCCTTTTTCTTATTTCTGCTTAGCTAACCGCTGTTGAGATTCTAGTTGTTTAATATCGACATCAATTATTGGAGCAGGAAGCTTTTCCGTTGTAATATAAACGTGCTCGCCTGAACCATCAAAACCTATCGCTTCTCCCTGCTTAAGTTCTGGAAGAGGAATGGTTACTTGAGGCGTCTCTTTTAAAATATCTATCCAAGAATGTTCTGGTGATTTCTTATAAATAAATGCATTTCCGTAAGTCATTATTGCCAACTGTTGGCCATCTGATGAGATATCCATTCCTGTCGGAATCGAGGTTAACCCTAAGATATCAATAATACGGAAATGAAGATCTTTTGGTTTCGGAAGCGTCTTAATCTCTCCTAATCTCTCAGCAATAACGTTCTTACCTTCATGCAAAGGGAGTTGATACAGCTCAGGTGGGAAATCTCTTTTCGATAAAAGAAGAATTTTATTGTCAGAAGGGTCGACAGCTACAGATTCAACATCATGAGCGCCATCCGGATAAGTGAAAGAGAGTGACCAAGACGGTTTGATATTAAAGACTTGTCTCTTCGAATGAGACTTTTTTAATACCGGTTCTTCAATGGCGTAGATAAACGACTTTTTCCTATTTTCATCATTATCACCTGCATCTGCGACTAGAATGTAGCTTTTCCCATTCTGCTCGAAATACGCCAAGTCTTCCCAATCAATATTTTCCTTACCTAAGACCCTGATTTCAGCTCGCACTTTTCCCGACGTATCAACAGCATAAACAGACGATTTATTAAAGCTATCGTTATTCATCCATAAAATATCAGGATTTATACGCGATACGACTATACCACTAGCTTCTGCGACATCATGCGACTTGATTTTGCCCACAGTTTTAACACCCGTGGCGTTTACCACCGCACTCTCTGTCCGAGAGTGAGTGCAAGAAGAAATGACAACAAATGTTGCGGTGACTAGCACTGCTTTTAAGAAAATAGAGCGCATATGAACTAAGTGGTATTTTGAAGTTACTGTTACTCTAGCAAACAATTTAACTCATCAATGTCAAATAAAAACAAAAACTCGTTATTCCTACGCGCCTTTTTCTTTCATCTCACTTTGGCAATAGCCAATGCACTTCTCTAACCATTTGATGATGTGTTGCTCTCTCATAATAGCACCTTCGAGAATAATGAAATCACCAAAGCGATCACTATCAACAGGCGGCACATCGGGATACTGCTCTGACGTTTTCATTAACGTATTCATACGCTTAGTATGTTGCATTTTCTGACTTTCAAGCAGTTTAATTCGAGATTCAACATCAAGAAAATTACTGAAATACATTCTAACCCGAAAGACATCTTTCGCAGTCTTGCCAATTAGCTCATCCTTATGCAACCAGCGAATTAAGTCGTCACGACCTTCATCGGTAATCGAATACTGTTTCTTTTCAAGAATATCACCACTAATTTCGATATCGAATGTAACTAACCCTTCTTCATGAAGCTTCTTTAAC
Source organism: Vibrio viridaestus (assembly GCF_003856525.1). Lineage (GTDB taxonomy): Bacteria > Pseudomonadota > Gammaproteobacteria > Enterobacterales > Vibrionaceae > Vibrio > Vibrio viridaestus. Next base: position 763,608 of record NZ_RJVQ01000001.1, on the reverse strand, counting down.
TCCGTGTAGATCTGGCTGTGCTTAGCATGCCAAAACTCCGCTAACTCATAATTAAACTCTTTATTGATGTCATACCCAGTCATTGGATGACGGTTCAATAATCCAAGAATTGCATACTTAAGAACTCTCATTTTTGTTCCTTAAACACGATAAGCCGAAAAGATCATAACAAACACCCCAATTTCCAACAACAAACATGATTTATGACAATGATCGAGTCAACACAAACATGTCAATATTTACATGTTCAAAATTTAATAATTAATTTTATATCTATAGGGTGAAGAAATGTTTGTACGTGAGCAAATAAAACAACGAAAACTTGGGGGACGATAATATGGATTACTCAAAAAAAAGATGGTCAATACTTATCGCAGCATGTTTTATCAACCTATGTGTTGGGTCAATGTATGCATGGAGCGTCTTTGCAGCGCCAATGGCCGCTCATCTCAGCTCAATTAATCATATTAGCTTAACGCCAGCTGACCTCGCGATTGTCTTTATCGTAGCTAACTCAGTCGGACCAATAACGATGATTACTGGCGGCAAAATAAATGACACATTGGGACCAAGAGTCGTTATTTTTGTTGGCGGATTGATGTTCGGTGGAGGCATGTTCTTATCTGGGCTTGCAACTCATATTAATCACCTCATTTTAAGCTATGGACTACTACTCGGCTTAGGCTTGGGGATGGTATATGGTTCAACAATCAGCACCTGTATTAAGTTCTTCCCAGACAAACGTGGCTTAGTCGGTGGATTAACAACAGCCCTATTTGGTATCAGCTCAGTTATCATTCCGCCGATTGCCGCGTCCATTACAGCAGACGCAGGCGTCGTGTCGGCATTCAAAATCATCGGTGCAGCCTTCACAATCATTGTTTGCGGCAGCGCATTCTTTATTCATAAATGTCCTGTTGGATTTACTCCTTCAGGGTGGAAACCCAACAAAGCTCAAGCATCGATGCAATCGAATGATAAAACGTGGAAAGAGATGCTATCAACACCAACATTTTACGTGATGATTCTTCTGCTAACTTGCGGTGCCGTAGCTGGATTGATGTGTATCGTACTCGCTTCACCGTTAGCACAAAAAATGATTGGCATGTCAACTGCTGCCGCAACAGGCGCTGTATCCACATTAGCTCTTTTCAATGTTTTAGGCCGCATTATGGCTGGCTGGTTATCAGACAAAATCGGCCGTATTAATACGCTCACTTTCGCATGCGCTCTAACAATTATAGGCCTGTATTTCCTTTATGTAGCCAATACCGGTGATGTCACTGAATTCTATATTGGCATCTCTATCGTCGGGGTTTGTTTTGGCGCATTTATGGGCGTGTTCCCAGGTTTCACTGCCGATCAATTTGGTGTGAAAAATAACAGCGTCAACTTCGGAATTATGTTTACTGGCTTCGCTATCGCTGGCTTTACTGGCCCAACAATTATGAAGCATGTCGTGATGACAACTCATAGCTTCAAAGATGCCTTTTTAATCGGAATCGGCTTTTGTATCGCCGGACTGATCCTAAGTTATCTATTCAGAATTATTACCAAAAAATTAAGTGCAGCATCTCTTGCTGCTGCGAACTAAGCTTCGGGGGAATGAGCAATGGAAAGAAAATATCCAAATCTAAGTAAACCAATCAAAATTGGTAACGTATATTTTAGAAACCGTATGTTTGGTGCGCCAATGGGCGGTACTGATATCACTAAAGATTGTACAGTTGGTCCTAAAACAACCGCATTCTATGAAAACCGTGCGAAAGGTGGTGTTGCAACCGTCACCGTCAGTGAATTGGTAGTGCACCCAAAAACTGAAGGTTCACACATGTACCATTTGGATCTTCAGACTGTCGATTCATTAGCCAGTTTCACCTATACCGCTGATGCTATACGCCGCCACGGTGCCATAGCCAGCGTCGAACTATCCCATAGTGGTCAGTACGCAGGGACTTACCTTGTAGATAAAGATAAAAAAGCGGGCCTAAACCAATGGGGTCCGAGCGACGGTACTCGTCCAGATGGTCGTGAGGTAAAAGCCCTGACCCAGGAGCTGATTGACGAGATTGTAACTGCTTATGGTGAAAAGGCGGCCCTCGCTAAGAAAGCCGGCTTTGAAATGGTGATGGTGCACGGTGGCCACGGCTGGCTGGTAAACCAGTTCCTGTCTCCGTACTTCAATAAACGTACTGACAAATACGGCGGTTCTCTAGAAAACCGTGTTCGTTTTGCCCAAGAAGTACTAGACAGCGTACGTAAAGCTGTTGGCCCGGGTTTCCCTATCGAATTTCGTATGAGTGGTTCTGAACTGTTCGACGGCGGTTACACTCTGGAGGATGGCGTTGAGATTGCCAAACTTTTGGAAAGCCGTATTGACCTGCTTCACGTGTCAGCAGGGACTTACCAACGTGGTTTTGGTGTAACTCACCCATCCATGTTCCTTCCTCATGGCAGCAACGTATACTTAGCAGCAGAAATCAAAAAGCACGTCAGTATTCCTGTCGCCACAATCGGCGGTCTTAACGATCCAGCACAAATGGAAGAGATTATCGCATCAGGTCAAGCGGACATTGTTGAAATGGCCCGAGCTCTGCTGGCAGACCCTCAGTTACCAATTAAAGTAATTACTAATCAGGATGATCGTATTGTTCGCTGCCTTCGTTGTTATGTTTGTATGGCAGAACGAGCTGAAACTGGTACCCGCCGCTGTGCAGTGAATCCAATGATTGGTCGTGAAATCGACGGTTTGGAAATTCTACCTGCTCGGGTTAAGAAAAAAGTACTGGTTGTGGGTGGAGGTCCTAGTGGCCTTCAAGCAGCGCTCACTGCAGCAAGACGCGGTCACGAGGTTATCCTTTGTGAAATGGGTGACGAAGTTGGCGGCATCCTCATAGGCGAACAGGCTCTGCCTTTTAAATATGAGATGTACCAGCTTGGCGTTTCTTTGGGTAAATTATGTGAAGACGAAGGCGTTGACATTCGTCTGAATACAAAAGTAGACAAAGCGTATGCTGATGACGTGAATGCTGATGTTATGATCATTGCGACCGGGTCAAAAGCCTTTGTACCACCAATCCCGGGAATTGATGGCACGAATGTCGTGACTATTAACGATTACCATCACCATATCGATGTTATTACTAACGACGTTATTGTCCTTGGTGGTGGTCTAGCTGGTTGTGAAGCCGCAATTCACTTTGCCCACGAAGGCAAAAACGTCAAATTAGTTGAGATGAACTCTGAACTGTCGCCAGATGCCAACATTCGCCATCGTCCAATCCTACTGGGTGAAATCGAGAAATGTGGTATTGAGGTCTACAAAAACCATAAAGCGATGGAAATCAGTGATAACTGTGTTGTGTGTGAAACTCAAGATGGTGAGACAGTTAAACTAGAAGGCACGAGTGTACTATGTGCTCTCGGTCAGCGATCTCGCCGTGAGTTGGTAGACGAGCTTTGGGATTGTGCCCCAATCGTCCACCAGATCGGTGACTGTGTAAAAGTCTCTACGATTACAACAGCCGTTTACCAAGGCCATCACGCCGCAATGGACGTTTAATTTCGTTATTCGATCAAAAGCCAGTAGCAACCGTTACTGGCTTTCTTTATTTGACACCAAAAAACGAGTGAAATACGATGAAAATTAAAACATTATCATTAAGCCTCGCACTCCTTATGAACTTATCTTCCTTTAGCGCATTATCACAGGACATGACCGATATTCGTGATGGTGCTGACATTATGAAAGTCGACATAACAAGAGCTCAATATGATGCTCTACCTAATCTAGTTTATTCACAGATCCATTCGTCACAGGAAGTTCGCGAACTTCATATGTCCTTATTAGTTCCGAGAACAAACGACTTAAAACCTGCCATCCTATATTTTCCTGGCGGCGGTTTTATTACGGCAAAATATAACAAATACATAGAAATGCGTAGCGCTCTCGCCGAAGCAGGGTTTGTTGTCGCTGCGGTTGAGTATCGAGTAGTTCCAAATGTTTATCCAGCACCAGTAATTGATGCAAAGTCAGCGGTGCGTTATCTGCGTTCCCATGCCAAAGAATACGGTATCAACCCAAACAGAATTGGTGTGGTGGGCGATTCAGCCGGAGGTTGGCTGTCACAAATGATGGGAACCACTAATGGAGAACAGGGTTTGGACGTTGGTGAAAACTTAAATTACTCGTCAGATGTACAGGCCGCTGCGACAATTTACGGCATATCAAATCTGCTCAATATTGGCGAAGGTTTTGGCGCTGAAATAGATAAAGTCCACGAGTCGTTATCCTCAACGGAATCTCTACTTGTTTATGGCCCTGCGTTTAGAACGTTCGCAGGTGCATCTATTATGGCTGATAAAGAAAAAGCGCTAAACGCCAGTCCGATGGGACATATTCATGGTAAGAAGCCACCTTTTTTAATCATGCATGGTGACAAAGATACATTGGTTTCACCGATTCAAAGTTATCAGTTATTCAAGGCGCTGAAAGCAGAAAATAACCAAGTGGATTATGTTGTTTTAGAAGGTGCTGAGCACGGCGATATTCACTGGTTCCAAAAACCTGTGATCCAAAAAGTAGTGCAGTGGTTTGAGAAAAACCTGGGTAAACCGACAAAAAATGATTCACTACAAGCTAAGGACAAAAATTCAAACTTGTAGTGTGTAAGGAGCACCTGACGAGCTTCTTTTTCTCTCTCGTCAGGTGTTCGACCTAAAGTTCGAGATTTAGTTTACGGCAGTAGAGGTCGGTGTTGTGTCATTACCACCAATAAGAAGACAAAGAATGGTTACAATTCCAATCACTGTTCCAGCAGGCCATCCGGCTAATAATAGAATAGCAAAGGCAAATTGACCTGGTCGGCTGTTTTTACTAATTGCCCAAAAGCCTAAAGCAGCACAGACTAATAAAATCAACGGTAAAACTGAAATCAACGATGCCAACTCAGGACCGAAGAAAGATGCAAAGGTACCAGTTAAAAACAGAGATAATATGCCAAGTCCAGCCTGAAGCGTCGCAACGATACCAATCAAAATTTTCGCTACTGTATTCATAATAACCTCTTATGCGAAGGAATCGTTGAACGGTTTACGATCCAAAACTCGAATCAGACCTTTTACCATTCGATAAATTACCCAAATCGCAGTGATTAATATGATAAAACCACCAATAAAAAAGAACCAGGTGAGTGCGCCAACAATACTTAAAATAAGGCTAACCCAAAATACTGTAATAACATTTGATAAATGCTGATCTGCAATCGGATCTCCTGTATTTCCTCTCTTAATATAAGCCCAAACCACTGCGATAATACTGGTAAAACCTAATAAGCATGCAAGTAGCATAAGTGAATAACAAATGATTGCGTGAGTTCTACCGTCATCGCTCATTACTAGTTTATTGTTTACCACTGCTTCCGACGTTGTTGTATCTGTCATTATTAATTTCCACTATTGTATGGAGAGCATGATAGGTGAACTATCGCTCTCATTGATTAAATACGATCCATATTTATATGGGGCGGGCATACTCTAGTCGGGATAGCAATGAGAATAAACTTATGCCTTATGCAATTTATGAGACGTTCTAATATGTTGGACTGATAAGCTCAATTTAGACAAATAGATATCTCGTAAACACTGTGCTAGAAAATAAATGCATTTATTTTCTAGCTGACAACTCTACTTATAATAATTAAGTTTTACTTATTGCAGAAAGTTGGTAGTGTTTCTCTATCTGTATATTCTAGTATGCAATTATAAAAATTTTATAAGAATGTCTTTCAATGTCGTCACATACGCTAGTAAAAAATAGGGAATAACAGCGATGAAGAAAAAGCGCCTTACTTTTTTTGTTTTCTTCAATGTTATCACCGTTGGTTCACTTGCCCTTTTGATAACTTCTCTACTATGGGTTAATAGTATTTTTGATAAATACGATAGGGATTCGGCCCGTATTCAGGAGTATCATACTAATCGCGTTCGTGATGAACTTAAAAACCGTGTCGATACCATCGTCAGTTTTATTAACTACAGAAAAGAAACCACTGAAACACTACTAAAAGACGAACTACGTAATCGAATTCTAGAGATTAATCATCTTATTAATCACTTATACAACGAAAATAAAGATGAACTCACTCGTCCCCAACTCACCAGTCTTATTCGCGAGACCATTCGAGGTCTAAGATACAATAATGGTCGTGGTTACTACTTTATAGATACGCTCGATGGCGACGTCATCCTCTATCCTATTGCTCCAAAGACAGAGGGCACGAATCAGCTAGACTTACAGGATGTACGGGGTAACTATGTTTTACGGGATGAAATTGCCCTAGTTCAAAAACAAGGCGCTGGATTTGTCGAAGGTTACTGGATAAAACCAGGCAAGAGTAAAAAAGAATATAAAAAGATTGCCTACGTACACGAATTCAAACCACTAGGTTGGTACTTCGGCACGGGTGAATATGTTGATGTAGTGAGAAATCAAATACAAACTGAAATCAAATCCTATGTTAACCAACTCACCTATGGCAAAAATAATGATCAATATGTATTTATTCATGATTTTGCCGGTACCGAACTTGCCAATGGTCGCTTCCCCTCATTAATTGATAAAAATAATATTAATTTGCAAGATGAAAATGGTGAGTACGTTTATAAAAATCAAATCGATTTAGTAAAAAAAGAACCCCATTACGGTTTTCTAACTCATCATTGGCCCGCAAGCGATACAGACCGAACTGTACAACGTGAAAAACTTACCTATGTCGTATCCATTCCCGAGTGGAACTGGGTGATTGGCTCGGGCGCTGATATGACCTCATTGCGACAAGCAATACAAAGGAACCAACAGGAATTAAACGAACAACTAAGCAATAGTATTAAAAATATTATTTTGGTTACTGTTGGCATCTTCGCCATCAGTCTTATAATCGCGAAAATTGTGGCAACACATATTAATCGTAGTATTCGTTTTTTCACCAGAAACTTAGAATTAAGCTCAGATAACCTCAATCCAATTAATAAAGATCGCGTCGTTTATAGAGAATTCGAAGTATTAGCTGAAGTTTCTAACAAAACGACACAAAGAATTAACTCCCTGCTCTATCACGATGGCTTAACGAATTTATATAATCGCCGTTATATCGATACAATTTTAATTCCTTATATTACCAATCGGCTAACCTCAAAAACGCCCGTTTCAGTAATTATGTTCGATATAGATTATTTCAAGCGCGTAAACGATGTCTATGGGCACCATATTGGTGACGTAGTGCTATCAAAAGTCGCGCATACTATTCAATCTGAAATTCGCGATCAGGACTTTGCTGCACGATTTGGTGGAGAAGAAATCTTAGTGGTTCTTCCAGATACAACTGAAGTTGAAGCTTTTGAGATAGCGGAAATCATTCGAATAAAAGTATCTCAACTCACGTTCGAAGAAATTCATTTTCCGATTACGATAAGTGGCGGTGTGTTTTGCCAAAATCACTCGCAATGTGAAGAGCTAATCAAACGTGCTGACGCAAAGCTCTACCAAGCCAAGCACAATGGTAGAGATCAGATTGTTGCGTAAATGTCTTTCTATGCTTCAGGGCAATTATTTTTTATCGTCAATCGATTTCGATTATCTCTACTGGCTAATACTCGTTCCTCATCATCGATGATCGAATTTGATTTTGCTAAGCGGTCATATAAAACAACGTTAACGGTAGCAGCAAGATTCATACATCCCACCGTCGGAACATACACCACATGATCAGCCCGATTAACGAGTTCCTGCGGTAAAGAGTTATCTTCTGGACCGAACAAATAAATCGCTTTTTCCGGATGAATAAAATCAGGCAGAGAAGTTGCACCAACAACAAGTTCGACACAAACAATCTTCACACCTTCGTCTAGATCTGCGGTTAGGTCGTCCATGGATACCAAGTCTATTTTGTCCAGACTATTCTTAGTATCTGTCTGAAAACGTACAGCTCGGTCATAGCGAGTACCATTATATCTTACTTGATCCGCCTGGTAGCAACCTGCGGCGCGCATTACAGCCCCAACATTAGTGGGACTTTTAGGGTTACACAGACCGATAATAACAATTGAGTTTTTAGACATAATGATTTGATTTTAGATAGTTTGCGCAGAATTATATGCCCGCCAGACGGCGAGCTCAAGTCGCCTTCTCAAGTCACTCAATATTTAGCTTCTATCCGTCAAGCAATACCTTCCTGGCTGATAGCAAAGTCACCATTTCTCCTTTATTATGCTTGTCGCACCTCTTTTTCAATAAACAATAAAGCAAAGACCCTCTCCCCTGAAATGGTTGAGATGGCTAAGGAAAATTATGAATGGAAACAATTTGGATTAAGAATCCACTTGGCGTATTTACCGCTAACCAAGATGATGCAAGAGGCGGACTGGTTGTCCAAGGCAATCAGATCATCGAATTGGTTGGACTTAACAAGCTTCCCCGCAATAAGATAGACACGACCATTGATGCTTCTCAACACGTTGTCACTCCTGGGCTAATTAATAGCCATCATCACTTTTACCAAACGCTTACCCGAGCCTATCCGGGAGCCCTCAATAAAGAGCTATTTCATTGGCTCGTTAGCCTTTACCCTGTTTGGGCTCAGCTTGATGAAGAGATGATGCGTGCAGCAACGGATCTTGCGCTGGTTGAATTACTCCTTTCGGGTTGCACAACTGCATCAGATCATCATTATCTTATTCCTCAAGGTTTAGAGCACGCTATCGATATACAGGTCGAATCTGCGCGCGAATTAGGTATCCGAGCAATATTGACCAGAGGTTCAATGAGCTTAGGAGAAGATCACGGAGGATTACCACCCCAACATACAATACAAAGTGAACAGACAATTCTTGATGATAGCTTGCGACTGATAAAAGATTATCACCAGAGTGGTGAGGGAGCGATGACACAAATAGCACTCGCGCCCTGCTCGCCATTTTCCGTCACAACCGATCTAATGAAAGCAACCGCACAACTTGCCCAAGCGCATGAGGTGATGTTACACACCCATCTATGTGAAACGATTGACGAAGAAAATTTCTGCCTCAAAAAATTTGGTTTACGTCCGGTTGATTACCTGGAAGAGGTAGGCTGGCTGCACTCCCGAACCTGGCTGGCCCATGGCATTCATTTTAATTCAGAGGAAATCATCAGGCTAGGTAAGGCTCAGATCGGCGTAGCTCATTGCCCAACCTCAAATATGATGCTCGCCTCCGGTATATGCAAGAACCTCGAATTAGAATCAGCAGGCGTAAAAGTTGGACTGGGCGTTGATGGCTCAGCGTCGAACGATGGTTCAAATCTAATTGCAGAAGTCAGAATGGCCATGTACCTCCAGCGACTAAAATATGGCTCAGCCAAGGTTTCTCATACAGATGCATTACGTTGGGCAACGAAGGGTTCAGCCCTAACCATGGGTAGGAGTGATATTGGTGAGATTGCTGTAGGAAAACAAGCAGATATTGCTATGTTCAGATTGGATGATATTCGATTTTCGGGCAGTCACGACCCCTTAGCCGCCCTGATTTTATGTGGCGCACAACAAGCAGATCGGGTAATGGTGAGCGGGCAATGGCGCGTTGCAAATGGTGAAGTGATTGGACTTGATTTAGAGGCTTTAATTCACCGTCATAGCAAAGCAGCGAAGAGGCTTGCGCAAAAAGCCCAAAGTTATGCTTAGCCGAATTTCCATGAAATGTTTACCAAAGAGGCAGCTAAGCTACCTCTTTTTATATACCTTCTAATATCTAATTAGAAACTACCGTCAATATCAGTCACTGCGACTAATTTGTGGTTTACAAATTCTTTCAAACCCAGATCGATAAGTTCTCGGCCGTAACCCGAGTGTTTTATACCACCGAACGGTAAGTCAGCTTTAACAGCTGTCGGATGGTTAACAAATACCATACCGGTAGAAATCCTATGAGCAACGCGCTCTGCATTCGCTTCATCCTGACCAAATACTGAACCACCAAGGCCGAATGGTGAGTCATTTGCGATTCTAACCGCATCATCTTCATCTTTCGCACGGAATATCATCGAAACAGGACCAAAGAACTCCCAGTAATAAGCGGGATTATCGGGTGTTAACCCAGTAAGAATCGTTGGTTGCACAAAAGCACCTTGTTTTGGAACCTCGGGACCGACTTGCATAGCAGTTGCGCCATATTCAACCGCTTTTGCGATTTTCTCTTTTACTTCATCCGCTGCCGCTTGTGAGGAAAGAGGAGCCAATGTTGTATCTGGAGACATGGGATCACCAGCAACCAATTTTGCTACGCTTTGCTGATAACGTTCAACAAATTCATCATATATTGCATCTTCAATAATCAGACGTTTAGAAGACACACAAACCTGACCAGCATTCCAGTGACGACCAAACACCGCCCACTTAACCGTTTTTTCTAGCTCCGCATCTTTCAGCACAACAAATGCGTCCGCTCCACCTAATTCAAGGGTAGATTTTTTCATTGCTTTACCAGCCTGACTGGCAACAATAGCACCGGCACCTTCAGACCCTGTCAATGCAACCCCATGAACTCGCTTATCATTGATGATCATCTCAACTTGATCACGAGTCGCATACAGATTTCTAAACGCCCCTTTCGGCAGACCTGCGTCATACATCAATTGTTCAAATGCCGCTGCACATTGAGGAACGTTTGATGCGTGTTTAAGAAGCAACGTATTACCAGCTGACAGCTGAGGCGCAAGTATTCGTGCTATCTGATAGAAAGGGAAATTCCAAGGCTCAATGGCCAGTAAAACACCCAACGGTTCATCAACAATCATTGCTTTTTTAACAGAAGGGTCTTGAGATTCCATAACTCTTGGTGCCAATAGACTTTCTGCGTTATTAACATAGTATTCAAGTATTTGTGCTGAAAGCTCAACTTCCGCTTCTGCCTCGGAGACCAGTTTACCCATTTCAAGAGTCAGCAGTTCCGCATATTGTCGCTGATTTTCACGCAATAAGTTGGCAGCATTTTGTAAAACAGTCGCGCGCTGCGCAAAACCAGTATCACGCCAATCAAGAAAGGCATCATGAGCCTGAGCGATTGCTTGTTCTACTTCTTCATTTGTTGCGTTAGGAAAGGTTTTAATTACTTCACCAGTGAATGGGTTCGTAGTTGAATAGGCCATCATTCTCTCCTCTTGAGTTGTTAGTCTTAATCATTTTTATAAAGTTGCCTTATAATCGTTTTGTTATTGGCAACGCTGACTAGTTTCGACCCAATCCTTTTTAACTCTATATTGATTAGGTCTCATACCACTATATTCCTTATAAAATTTAAGGACTAGTGTTAAGACATTGAGATAACCTATTAGTGCAATTGGTTAAACCTATTGATGTAACTAGGGCGCAACTCTATGAGGATTTTCTTTGACGAGAAGTGTAAAATACTCGCAAACGTCACTCTCCTCGTAAGGACCATCCATGACTTTGTCGACCAGTCAGTCACCCAACGTCGTCGTTGTTAGTAACTCTTCTGATAATCCGTTTGCTATTGATATCGCTTATGCCATGGGCCAGCATGAAGACATTGCTGATATCATTAGCATGAAGCAATTTATGAACTCTGAGTTTTGCCCACGCTTCATCTCGGACGAAACTGATTTCGAAAACATTGGCCGTAAGCTCAAAGGTAAAGCGGTGATAATCGTCAGTACGACGAGCCGTATTCAAAGCCGTCAAGAATTGGCCATGACTAACTTCATTATTGCTCGTGCTGCAAAAGAGAATGGCGCAGATCGCGTTGTATTGGTTGAACCCGATTTATTTTACAGCGCACAGGATCGTGGCGCGCACAAAGAATTAGGTGCAACCAGCTTTGAACGTGACGTCAAAGATATCAAGAAATTTGATGGTCAACCGTTTACCGCTAAGCTTTACGCGCAAATGTTGAAGCTGTCGGGCGTAGACACTGTCATAACAATCCATAACCACTCAGACTCTGTGCAGAAGATCTTCACCGAAGTCTTTGAAGGCCACTTCCACAACCTGATTCCTTACGAAATATACGCACATTACTTACTAAATTCCGATATCCTCAACTATGGAGATGACGGAGAAGGCCTTGTACTGTGTGCACCAGACAAAGGTGCGCGTGACTTCGTGAAACAAATGTACAAAACACTGGGTTTAAACAAAGCTAAGTTCATCATGTTGGACAAAGAGCGTACCGCTGAGCGTAAAGTTGAAATCACGCTTCATAAAGAAAGTGAACATACGTTTGAAGGTTTGGATAACGCCAGCATCGTACTGTTTGATGACATGGTTCGCACCGGCTCTACTATCATTAAATCGTGCAAATTCTTACAGCAAATCAATCCTGAGCGCATGGTGTTTGCGGTGTCGCACTTCTATGCCAGCAATGAAGGCCGTGATCGTATGGCCCATCCTGCATTAGGAGAGATTTTAACACTGAACACGTTACCAACCATTTTGAACCGTGACGAACAAGGTCGTCTGCGTAAGAAAATGGTCGTGCTAAAAGTGGAGAAATGGCTAACACAAGAGCTTTGCAACATTTTGGATTTACCGCAAACCAAAGAATCAAACCCTTACAAGATCGATATGTCGTCTAAAAACCCACGCTTTAGACGCAAAATTTGGTCAAGTGAAGAACTGCAAGACCTGAAGAAAAGCCGCCATTAAAGTCTGTTAATGGACATGAGTATTGAGAGTGCCCCGATAAAGCTGAATTAGCTTAATCGGAGCACTCACCTTCCAACCACAAAATTCGTTATACCTGACTCAACATGCCTTTCACTGAAAAGCATGACTATTACCGGATATCCTCGAACATCTTTCATTGGGACAGCAGGAATGTATAAAACTCTATGGGTTGGTTCAACCAATCATTGAGCTAATGCCAAATAGAAATTGAACCGGAAGTTTGAAGTTCATATCTCTTAATCAACCTCCGACAAGAAAGCTTTATCGAATGAACATCAATGCATCAATCTTACCGTAAGAATTTAAGTCCAATTTCAACTCAAAGTTCCATTTTAAAGTTATCTAGACGCCCCCTATTTTGAGGCGTCTCGAGAGTTTTTGGTGGGAGAGAATAAGTAATGTGATGAATAAAAAACAAATACTAAAATTGATATTAATTTGCGACATACCCACCAACGGTTGAATCATCATTAAAATCATTTATTTTAATAACGCTTAGAAACCGTTCAACTTTCTTAGAGATATTATTCATTTCCTTATTACTAAGAACATTTAGATAAACACTATCACCATTTTTTTTTGAAACCCAGTATTTAATAGTCATTTCAGCATGTTCTTTTCCAAAGTACTTAGCAATTAGAGCATAAAAATAAGCATCTTTAAATAAGAGTTTATCTTTATCACTAATATTTACTACATCATCTACCGTACTTATTTCTGGCAATTTATCGTTAGCAGAATAGTATAAAGAAAAAGCGCCACCACTATAACCTAGTTTTAACGCTCGCATCAATAATGATTCAGAAGCATTCACCTCAAAATTATTTTCTTTAGCAATAAGGTATAAGTCTACCATTGCAGGAGCGTATCCTTTATCGATTTCATACTGCAATAGCTCTAATTGCTCTTCAATATTATGCATTCCGCGGAATTGATTGTAACTAGCAGCTTTAAATCCGCCAGCATAAACAGCTTTTTTAATCAATTTAAAGCGATTTTTTTCGTCATCTGATAATAAAGAAATATTACTCCACCAAGATTTTTTCCTATAGCGCAATAGGGCATAAATCGCTTTCCCATCACCTTTTTCTGCTAGTTTTTCCCAACTACTAATGGCTTTATCCATCCAAGCTTCATCACAATCCCAACCTAAATAATCACAGTATCCATTTTGACTAGGAACCATCAAACGCATAGCCCAGGGATTCCCCTCCTCTGCAGCTTTGAGTAAAGTACCCCCCGCATCAAACTGTTTACCTGTTTTAAACTGAGCAATACCCAGCCAAAAAGTTGCTCTACTATTACCCTGTTCCGCTAAAGACTTAAATATCGTTTTCGCTTGTTGATAATTTCTTTGATTAAATTGAATAATACCATCTTCAATAGTAGCTGCTGAAATTTCTGCGCTTAAAAAAAACAAAAAAGTAAAACAAAAACTTATAATCTTTATCATTCTACTAAGTTCTCCCAGTTAAATTGTTTATACCCTTGTTGTTCGATATTTTTACGGTTATCTAAAACCACATATTGAGGAAAACTAACTTGAGCCCCATGATGAGTTTTAGAAGCACCCTTTTGATATAATCCATTACGAATCGTCAAGGAGTGAATATAATTTACAAAAAAACGATGAGAGTTTTTAATATACTGATTATACGTTTCACCACCAAAATCATCATCTAAAACCAAGTTATATTTATTCATTAAACAAGCATCAAAAAAAGCTTTTATTTTAAGTAAGTTCTCTGCGTAGAATTCCCATTTTTTCCCATTATCAAGCTGAGTAGGATCATTCAAACCCATTCGCTGAACAGCATTTTCAAAACGGGTAAGTTGTACATTGCTTGGCATTCCCTTCGCGCCTAACCACTCAAAAATTTTTAAAATAGCCTTAATCTGTTTTGCATTATGTTCGGCAATTGCATCTCGATTAGGGGTATCTGCACCGATTAATCCAAATAAATGTTCTTCACCAGGAATAACATGATAAGTAACCAATAAAGTCAGAAGCTTAGATAACGTTTCTGCAGGCATATTTTTAATCCATGCTTCATTTTTCTTAATATTCTCTTTGTCTAATAAGAAATTAGCAACAAATGGCGCATTTCGCTCTTCTCGTGCTCGCTTTTGCATCTCATCAACAACTTTAAATGGTATTAATGCAAGCTCTCCAAACGATAAACCGAACATAACAGCGACGGTTATCATGTCGTTAAACTTTTTAAACGTTTCATCTTCATCACCTTCTTCATCGATAAATGCAAAACGCTTAAAATCACTGTGAGTCATCAAGTTAATAAGCACTGTAAACAAATCATCAATATTCTCCGGGTTGATCTCAGCTGCTACTTTTCCCTCGCACCCTAATCCACTGGTCAGCCCCGCATCTAGAACCACTAAGAAACGCCCTTTTTGATACGTCAAACTGAATGTGCATTTACCGCCAATACCGGCTTGCGCTTCGACGCCACCGCCGATCTTAAATAAATCTTTGAATTCCTGTTTAATATTTAAACTTTTTGCATCCGATTCCGTTGGCTTCCATTTAAACTTACAATCGATTGATCCCCCTACTTTAAGGCCGGCAAAAGCCGCGCCGCTAAAGTTCGCTTCTGCATAATTCGTTGTTGTCGATGTAACTCCCCGAATTCCGAACTGCCCATTAGGTTTATTTCCAACTTGAAGCTTATTGGACAACGTCATACTGGCAGCAATAGCACCGTAAACCGTTCCTACAATTTCCATGATAAAAGACCCGATATTTCGTTCTTTTGTCTTAGAACCACCAGAGCGACTTATATAAGGTAACAGTATTTCTTTTGCGTCTTCGGCAGGAAACCTTGCATTTATTGTACTTTTCCCAGACGCCAAAATTAATTTCATTCCAAAGTCACTACTTGCTGATACTGATTTACTGTTGGCTGACGATGATGCTTTTGTTTCTACTGATTCAATATCAGCTGACAACGATGCGTTTGCTGAGTTCACAAATCGCATAAACTGCGCCGAAGCACTCCAGTCGTATGTACCCGGGACGCCAAGAATATTTGACTTCTCTTTTATCCAAGGAAAACATGCAACATCATCAACATCAGCTAATGGCCCCTCATCTTTCCATTCAACACTGCCACTTTCACTCCATTTTTTCCCTAATTGGTAGGTAATACTTTCATTAGTACTGATAGATGATCCAGTCGACGACACTGCATAACTCTTTACATGGTTCTTGTGTATTGTCGAATCGGAGCTCAAAATGGCACAGTTAGAACGTAGGTATAACGTTTTATGTTCCTTATATTGACTCGCTAATGAGCATTCAACGATGTGGCAGCTATTTTCACCACTTGAAGCAAAAAGATGATCGCTTAAATCTTCCGGTCTATAGTTTGTCTCATCCCAGACTAACTGAACGGGCATTGAACTAATTTCTTGGCCTTCAAATTTAGCACCATCTAATTTATAAAAAAGACTCGGGCTTGATTTATTACTTTCCGCAGTACTACGTAATGAACTCACTCTCTCTGCGCATTGCTGCGCATAAGGAAGAATACTCTTAACTAACTTTATATAGTCTTCATTCTTTACACCAACGAGATCAGCAAAGTCCTTTACTCGGGCGGCCACATCTTTGAGGATTAGGAGTTGTAATACATAAGCTGGATAAAAACCTAGAGTATTTATATTAATACTTGATAAACAAGTTTTTATTCGACGAAGATCAGGGTCCTGTTCTTCAAATATCTCTCTAACTTTATTGACATCGTCTTTCCCACCAAGTAGTTCATTTTCTGACAAGCACTGTTCCTTAACAGCGACAGACAATAAGTTTAACCCAACAATTGCTGCCATTGGGTGAGAATAGTTAATTCCATTTTGAGTCAAATCTCTCACAAGCTGCTTATAATCGAATCCCTTTCTTAGAATCCGAATAGCAGTTAGATCACGTTGAGATAAGCAATCATTAATTTTCGTATTATTCTGTTTCCACAGTGAATAGAACTCATCAACACGATCTAAATCCACGATATCCTGACTAAAGTCTTCTGATTTGATATCGTATAGGATATGCAAGCTTGCTTTCGAACGTCTCTCAAGTAATGTCTTAATCAGATCATAGGTCGCAGAACTCGTGTTGGATGAGTAATATCCACAATCAGTAAAATGATAGGTTAATTCCCCTTGAGGAAGCTTAGTCTGTTTCGCTTCCTGTTTAGCCATACTCTCATAATGCTCGATCTTACGCTCGATACCCTGGCAAACATCCTTTTGTAATAACTTTAAAGATCGGGTGTAACGCGCTGAGAAATTCTCTTTCGCTTGCTCATAATAATCAGCCCACGCTTTTTGTTGTAAGAAGTCGTCCCCATAGATATCACAGTAATATTTTTTTAGGTTCTCCAACTGTCGCTCGTACTTCTCTTTTAGTTTTTGGGCATCCTCTCTAGCTCCATCAACACCTATTTCTTTATAATCTTCTGGTAAATAAACCTGCGAATCGCGAGTACCCATTTGTTTAAGAAGACTAGCTCGCATTACCATCGCATCCAGATAGTATTTTTTGTCCTCTGAAGAAAGAAAAGCTTCATGAGCAAAGCTGTTAAAGGCATCCATTAACCCCAGCTCACCCAACGCCTTTACGCGATCGGTTTTATCTTTCTGGTTTACCGCGGATGAACATAAAGTGTTTTCATCTTCTACTGCCTGTTTCGCTTCTTCAGTTAAAAATAGAAACTGTTGCTTTGACTTTCCTTCTTCACCTAGCATTGAAGGAACGTACAGCACATCCACAAATGTGTTTATGCTACATGTTTTTGAAAATAAATTATTAGCTGATAAGTTATTATCTGGATTTTTGTCTGCAGCATCCCAGCAAGCAATATCACTTTTATCAGGCAAAGATAATGTATTACCTGCATAGATGAGATCGATATCTTTAATTTGTTGCGAATTTAGTGCCTTCAATGTAGCCGTATCAGTATTATACAAGAGAGCTAATTCGGAGAGTGTTTCACCCTTTTTTATAATATGAACTTTACTCACGACAACAACTCCTCAGCCAACTCTGTAGTAATTATTAATTGATTCACTTTCTTTTCATCAGACGGATTTTCTATATGCTCAAAACCATAGAGCTGGGTTAATAATGGGGAAATGGAAATACGGTTTGCAACGCCGCAAAGAGAAGCAATGTTCCCTTCATTGAAATTAGGTAATACCATTGAAAGTACTCTTGGAGAATAAAAGCGAAAGAATAATAGGCGATGGTCATCAGAAAAAACCGTAATATTATTTTTCAAGCTTGCCAATATATTCTGCTCATCAGCAGTTTCATCAAATTCAAATAAGATACCACTACTAGCCCACAAGGGATCGTTACTCCACTTTTTCCATACGGCATCTTCGGGCGAAATTTTTATCCATATTGGACTATTGTCCATTTGGGGCTGCCAGGCGGTTCCGAGATAAAGAGCCTGATATTCTATTCCAGCCTGTGCGCAAACTTTTGGTGCGTCTTCTGCTCGTATTCTGTCTAGCACGAGATAATACTGCTTAATTACATCACTACGCATTGTTCAAACACTCACAATCCGACTTACCACAACTTCCATCACCTTGTTTTTGGCAAACTTCTTTGGCTGCAACATCCAACTTAGCCAACGCTGGTAGCACTTCAGTTATTACCTCGTACACAGGCTCGATAATGCCATTTTTAACTTGTGTTGCTAGTGCAACCAGAGAAGCCTCCGAAGCCAAATCTTCAATCTCATCCGGATTTTCTAATGCAGCCAGCACCTTAGGTTTCGTAGGGGAACTGCCGCCATAAGAGGCTCCGCTGCCAGCGCTGCCACCAAAGTTAAGGTTGATCGAAGGACCAACTAAACTGACACCGGAACCGCCAAGGTGTACGAAACTACCCCCAACTTTTAGCGTTAATTCTGCACCGCCCTCAACCACAATTTTTGCGCCACTTTTTAGGGAAATCGCATTGCCTGCCTGAACTGCCGTTAAAGAACTCACTTTCTGCTGTAGCGAACCACCGATGTCCTGACTGAAATTTTTAGTGACCTTAATGCGTTGCTCACCATTAACTGTCAAATGATCGTTAGCTTTAACATGAGTAAAGTGTTCATTCTCAACGGTGAGATGATGATCATGTTTGATATCATTGATGTGATCGTTTTCAATAAGTACATCTAAATCCTTCTGCCCGTGAATCGAAATTTTTTCACTGCCAGACTGATCTTCAAAACTCAGTTCGTTGTAACCACTGCCTTGATGTGACTCTGTTCGTAAAACCGTTTTGGTTTTGTTGTCGGGCAACGTGTAAGGCGGAGTATTGTTTGCATGGTAAGTTCTGCCTGTCACTATTGGCTGATCCGGATCGCCATTTAAGAAAGAAACAATGACTTCGTGTCCGATACGTGGAATCGCGACAATACCATACTCCGCGCCAGCCCAATCGTGAGAAACTCGAACCCAGCACGAACTCAGTTCATCACCATTACTGTAGCGATCCCAAGGAAAGAGCAACTTCACTCGTCCGTATTCATCACAGTAAATTTCTTCCCCTTTAGGTCCCACCACCGTGGCGATACATGGACCGTCTACCTGAGGCTTAGGCTGAGGCTCAGCTTGCCAAACGGTATCAGAAGGAATAACGGTAAATTGGTTTGCATAGGTCGTTTCACCATGGCCTCCCGCCTCTTCTAGCGCTTGAGGCTGAGTCCCCTGATGATCCATCGAGACCAAAAGCCATTCACGATTCATTTCTGTGTCCAGATGTTCGCTCATGGTAAACATGACCCCAGCCTGAAGTTGACTATGGTTGCTTAAACCAGTCGCAGTCTTCGCGTGACGACGTAAATACTCAAGTCGGGTTTGGGTGAATTTTTTACCTACACTGTCATCTTTATAACGGCCCGGGCTGTCAAAGTGCTCGTAACTCGCTAGCTGATAATCGATTGAATCGGCCTGGGCTGACTGTGCGAAATTATAAGCAGGACGTTTAAAACTGTAGTCCTGTTCACTAACACTACTGACTTCAGCTTGAGTGTGGGCCGTCATTTGACTGATATACATAGTATCGGTCGCGCCACCCGATAGAACGTTGTAAGGAACCTCTCCATCCATCGTCTGGAAGCTGTCACGATTATCGATGATTAAAAGTAGATGCTTGTCTTCGGAATGAACGAAGCTATAAACAAGTCCTTCTTCTGCCGCAAGACGATGGAAAAACTCGAGATCGGTTTCTCGGTATTGAACGCAAAACTCACGTTGCGCACAGTCTTTTTTTACTGCAAAGGAGTAATCAGAAATATTCATTTCCTGAAGAAGAACTGAGAGAATTTCCGGTACGGTTTTCTGTTGGAAGGAACGACTATTGTGTCGTAATGAAAGCCGCTCTAGAGAAGGAACTAACGTAACTGAATAAAAAGTATGATGATGCCCGGTATCGCTTTTCGAAAATCGGCGAATAATGCCGTGTACACGCTGAAGTACTTCACCATTTCTAACCACTTCTAGCAATGCGGTTTTATCAACGCACTGCTCCGCGGTTATATCATCACGACGACTGGCGAGATCTATCTGATAACGAAACCCAAAACAGGGTTTCCCCTGCCAATCAAGTGAATCCGCTATAGATTCATGTCCTTGATACTCTCGAACCACTAACGTGTCATCATCCAGACCGTCTATGGAAAAATTAAAACCTAACGTTGCCATAATATTTGCCTTTAATTCGTGTTTTTAGCACGGATTGAGGCGTGTCTTATTTATATTTTTCTTCACGCCTCTGCTTTTCATTCTTAAACAAAGAGGCGAACCTGATGGTATCGCCTCTAACCGGATATCAATACAACGTACTTGAGATCCTGAAGGACTTGAACAATGGCTGCGTAAATGGATTCGCATCTGCTTCAGAGTTAATGCGATACACCATATCACCACCATCAACGGTAAATTTATAATCGACCGAGGTATTACTTGCTGAGACAACATCCCCTTGATCAAGCAAGCGGAAGAATGCCCAAGGTCCCTGAATCGTTATACTTCTTGGCTGAATATTGGTCTTCGTTGGTATCAGCGTAATCTTAGATACTGCTGAGTCCCGTAACGTATTTGGCCAAATCAGCTCAACGTTTTCACGTGAACCATGGCTGTACAATAAGAACTGCCCATCCACGTTTAATACACTGCGACGCTTATTGCCGGATAACCGCATTGGCTCCACAGCAAAATTCACATCCAGTACACCTTTTCGGTTAAAGAAGGCACTTTGAATCCGCTTAGCTCTCTTAATCTCAGCCAAAATCTGCGGCTTAATCACTTCTCCATTTTGCTCTTCATCTTCATTGCCGTACGAACGTTCATCTATAAAGACTTTTAACTGGTCGTTATAGAATTTATCGAGTACACCATTCGGCGCGAAGAAGTCAGCAAAATCTTCCAAAGACGCATCTTTACGCGAAGCAGGATTAAATGGATAACGCCCAGCTAACTTCTGACGGTAAGCCACATAGACATCATCATGCCAACGTTTTTCCAGATACTTCATGGCTTCCTGACGCACGACATACCAGCTTTCATTCGCTAACTTCGTCATCATTTCATCAAGCGGTTTCGGTAAGCCAGACGCCACACGTTTCAAGGTGTAGATTGGATCCGTATTCACCAATTTCATGCGAGCTTTGGTTGCTTCGAGTGCTGCCATACCCATATCAGGCGAAGACTGCATTGTTTTCAGATAAAGTTTCAGCTCATCAACGGAATTCAATACTTCGTTGATATAAGCAGGCTTGCTACCTACTGGCTTCAACATGCCATTAAGTTCGCTAAACGGAGAATCAATTTCCGACGCCACTCTGTATTTTGGCGTTTTCAGTACTTCTTCACGTGCATCTTCATCTTCTGGAAGGTCAGCATAGAGTTCAGTATTGCTGCCCAATGTTCGTAACAGTCTTTGTAGTGGTTCTACACTGCCAGTTAGATTATCCAGAACCGTCACCGCATCATTGATATCGTTGAAGTACTTCACATCAACTTCAGCTAAGGCTTCTTGCCATGTATCGGTATAATCTTTTACGTACAGTTCACGAATCTTGTCGCGCAAGGCTTGTTTATCCGCCTCGCTGAATTCTGCTGTTTTGCTAATACCCAATACCCAACTATCGATCAGTGCTAACTCGGACACCTCTTTGATCTGTGGAACAAAGTAACTATCAAAACCGTTTTTCGTTAGCATGGCCGGGATGTATAAACCGCCATTCCCTGTAGCAACTTTTTCCTCAAACACCATGTCAAAGACAGGTCCAACTAAGCTGCGCAAGTTGATTGCTGGCCCAAGAACGGTTTGCGAATTAAGCTTCAGATTGCGATATACCCTTTCTTCTGTTGGTACAGAGCCCAATTCGGTCTGCACCGTCGCAATTGTTGTATCGTATGGACGCATAATTTGCTCAGCGATCTCATCACCGTCCTTACGCGCTTTCGCCAGATCAGTATGGTCCATCGCATAAGCAAGGTGTCCCATCAACTGTTCCTGAGTCGTTCTTTTACCTGGAAACTCTTTCGCCCAATAGCGAGAGAAATAATCCATCACGATATCGTTGTAGCGCCCCTGCTTATCCGTCATCATGCGATAGACACGCAAAGCGGCCAGTTTATCGTCTTCAGTCTGAGCCTGATTCAGTTTAATAATCACATCAGCCATCAGAATTGGCAGGAATCGAGCTTCCAAAAGATCCAGATACGTCTTCTCAACCTTAGGTCCGATAGTATGCCCTTGATAGAGTCCCATTTCTGAAAAATACTTTGATTTATCTCGAAAATATCCAAATTCGAATGTCGCTTCACGGATCTTGTTCAATGACGTAAGAATGTCCTTCTGCGATGCTGCATAGATATTAGGTGGTAACTGATGCTTAAACTCATTCACTTTTGAAATAACGGCTTCAGCATGATTCACGTTCACACTGTAATACCGTTGCCAATAGCCAAACAGAATCAATGTTGCGACTGAGCAGACAGCGACAGACAGTCCAACAAGGCGGCGTTTTTGTTTCACGACACGTCGATTGTCGTTAGCCAGACCAGACTCGTTGTAAATAATGTTACTAAACAGTTTTGGTGCAAAATAAATGCTCGAGTTTTTTGCATTCTGAGCTCGGTTCACTGCATGAGATAAACCATAACGACGAGATGCTGCATCATCAAAAGCGTTCGTTGGAACACCTTGTTGATAAACGGAAGTAAAATATACCCCACGAACCAACGCTGGCGTTGAGAACTGGTCACTCGATAACGCTTCTTGGAAAAACTCTTTGAGAATCGATTGTAAGCCAGCAATCTGACGACTGAAGCTATAAATAGCATTGCGTTCTTCCATACCCGAAGATTTCAATGTCGCAGTCGGTACTAAATCATTCAGGCGTTCGACAAAACCTGCGTACTCTTTCTCAAATAACTCAAGCCACGCATCAACGTTTTCTTCTTCTGGATTCAACTCGAATGTAAAGCCTAATGCCGCTTCACGTTGTTCTTTTGAATAATTCTTGAAGATAGGTTCAAACCCATACAACAAATCGAGTTTTGTCAAAGTAATATAGACAGGTAAACGAATCGCTAAGGTCTCAACCAATTCGCGAATTCGTGCTCTGAGCATATTGGCATAAGCTTTTCGCTCTGACGCTCGTGCAGTAGAAAGATGCGCAATATCGATGGCTAATACGATACCGTTCAAAGGACGGCGATTACGTGTTTTATCTAGCCATTCAACAAAATGTTTCCACAAGCGACGTTCAAGTTCACCATCATTATCTTCGTCTCGATTGCCCTGAGTCAGCAGTTCACCATCGGGATCGATTAACACCCCTTTATCACCGATCCACCAATCGAATGAATACGGATTCTCACTTTTCTGACCAGATGCTTTCATCGCAGTAGAAAAACTAAACTTCTGACCCGAACGGTTAATTAAGCTGGTTTTACCCGCATTTTCAACACCAAGGACAACGAACCAAGGTAGTACATAAAGACTGTCTTTATGACCGAAGCTTTTCGTCATGTTGGTGACAACACGATTGAGTTCTTTTTCCTGGCGTTCTTCATAGACTTTGATTGGGTCTTGACGAAAACGCTCTTCTTGCTCTTGCTTTGCGTGGTACTTTTGCAGTTTTTTCCATTGCGCATAGCCCCACATAGCAATACAGATTATGGAAAAAATCATCATGACCATCAGTCGCTCAGACACTGTAATGAGTGGCTTCGCGCCATGATATGTCCACAACGGGCCAATAAACCAAATCGCGGCATTGATCAATATAAACAAGATCAATAATAGTGCCGGTCCTAGGTTAAACATGCCTGGCTTAATTTTTCTTGCTAGCCCTAAAGCTCGTCTAAACATAGTTAGCATGTGTATTCCTTACTTATTCTGACGCAGTATATTTTTCTAATTGTTGAATAATGGATGGTTCCCAATCGGAAACATTCATACTTAACGCTTGTTTGTAGAGAGTCTGATAGCTCTCTTTTGCCATTGCTTCAAAGCCTTGTGCTTTCATAAGATCGGCGGACATTAAACGCCAATACCATTGGTTACGAGGCTCGATTTCATTTTCCAGGCCATTGTTAACCATAGAAAGTGCTTCATTCATTCCTTTATCTTCAGCAAGTTTGGTGACTTGCTTGCGGATATCACCCCATCCTTGTCCTGAACCACCAGACTGACCAGCTGAAGGCGCAGTTTCCACCAACCATTCAGAGACTTCATCTGGGACGAATGGCACGCCCCCTTTAAATGAAAGATCTTTTAGCTGAGGTAATTTCTGTAAAAACCGTTCGGTTTCATCACGAATCGCCTCGCACCAATCTTTATGACCCAGAGCTAAAGCAATCTCATAACTCATTTTGTGCCCTTCAAACCAGTACGGCGCCATCGTCAAACTCTGCTCTACCTTTTTCCATAAAGACAAATCGGGACTGTGCATCATGTCCTGATAGTCTTTAATACGATCCTGCTGCATTGGACGCAGTAAGGTCTCGCCCTGAGGATTATGATCAGGTACAGAATTGATAGAACTCCAGACGGCATAACGTCTTACTCGAATCGAAAGCCCACCACCGTTATGTTGATCACTCAGAACTTCAGCGACTTTTAATAACGTGGTTTTCGTCGCTTTTTCATTCGACGTATCAATTGCAATAGAACTAACAGAGCTAGATGACTGAGCACCGCTTTCAACGCCGCTGCCTCCAGCAGTACTTTGTACATTTTGTTGCTGCTGTTCTTTCTGGCTTTCCGCCAGTTTCCTTCGTTGCTCAGCCTGACTTAAATGAGAACGAATGTTCCGAATGACTGAAGAAAGTTCATCAGATTCCAGAGCTCGTTTTTCAACCGCATTAGCAAGGACTTCGGAGGCCTGATCAAGCTCCTTTTCACGATCATCCACGAACCGATTTAAATCGACCTTTTCGTAGGCATCTTTTACTCTTTGTCCAATCTGAGCCAGAAGTCGTTTACGTGGGACCTTTCCTTTTGGTCCAGGTGCCGGAAATGCTTCCTCCCAGTAATGGTCGACAAATTCACCAATCAAAATCATCGATAGATTAAATCGAGCGGGTGATAACTGGTTATACAGACATTGGATTAAATAGGTGAGCAACTTGATGTCCTTCGACTTTGTGCTCAGTAATTCAAGCGTCTTGTTTTCAACATCTTGCCATTCGATTGTGTCGTGAGATAAAGAGCCTACTTTCATCATCTGGTCTTCGACATACTCGAAGACAGGATCATCCAGCAACTTGCTACCGACCTGGGATTCTCCAGGAATCGGCTGGGCGATTAATTCGCGATATTGCGCTAATTCCATCTCAAACCTACCAATCGCATCGTTTTCTTAATGGCTTTAAATCTTCTCTCAACGTATCGGTTTCAAATACCAAACCATTGATAGTGGAATCGCTTGAACGTAGCGTAATGGTTCTTTCACGCATAATTTTCTTCATTTGATCAATGGCAGGAATACCACGACCCGCTGTAAGCAATAGACCAGTATCATCTGTACGCCAGAATTTCGTATCACCGGAGACAAGCGAGATTCTTAACTGTGCTTGCTTGACCTCTTTGGGCATCGCCAATTCAATACGACTGATTTTATCAATACAACTCATCATTAAGACGGGAATAGGACCTTTGCTATAACGCTTTCTGCCATTAAGTGCACCAACGGTTAACCAGGCATTGTAATCTTCACCGACACCCTGCAAGTTGAGATGTGTTTTATCTCCTTTCGCAGTATCTCGATAGGAATCCATTGCTTGCTGCCACGAAAATGGCTTTACCTGACGTTCACTGAGTGACTGGCGATGTATCGGAGTTTTAAATACATCATCAAAACACGCCAGACGGGACAATCGGTCTGGTACCTCGCTGCATTTTTTCGCTTGTTGTATCTGCTGCACCGAATCATCAGCTTGAGTGATAGGTGAGAATGACAACACGATTGAAAGGCTAACTATGGCCAAAGAAAAACGCTTCAAAGTCATCGCCATGGTTAAATCTCCAACTTCTGGCATTTGTAAGCCAGTGTTCTTTTCGGAATACCCAAACTTTCAGCGGCTTTTGCTCTATCACCAGAAAATAGCGTTAAACGTTCTTTGATGATGCGGCTTTCAAACTCATTTAATGCCTGTTTAAGGTCATGAATAACCGAAAACTCACAAGCATTCTCAACGGTAGATTCAACCGATTCAAAATTATCCAGACTAGGTTCGTCGAAGATCGTCAAACGGTGGGCCAAGCACGATAGCTCTACTTCACTGTTATCGCTGGTTTGAGCACAACCAAATTCAATCAAATGCTTTAATTCACGTACATTTCCTGGGAAGCCATATTCTTTTAACCGATCGATAGCACGGAAGTTTATGCCGCGGACAGATTTTCCATGGGATTGGTTGAATTCAGCGATAAAGTGCGCAGCTAGCTGAGGAAGATCATCAAGACGTTCGGCCAATTTGGGTACGGCTATCGGGTATTGGAATAGACGGTAATACAAGTCCTGACGGAACTCTTTTGCCTTAACCTGATTGACAAGATTCACATGCGTCGCTGAAACGAGTCGAAAATCTGAAGTAAGTTCATCCTTACCACCCACTGGTCGATACATCCGTGTCTCTAAAACACGCAACAGCTTTGCTTGGAGAGCTAACGGCATATCACCAATTTCGTCTAAAAACAGTGTTCCACCATTAGCCTGCGCAATGAGACCTTGCTTGTCTGAATCAGCGCCAGAGAAGGCACCTTTACAATAACCAAACAGTTCACTCTCTAGCAGGTTTTCTGGAATTGCAGCACAGTTAATTGCAATAAATGGTTGGGAGGCTCTCTCAGAGAAATCGTGGACAGCCTGAGCGACAAGTTCTTTACCCGTCCCAGTTTCTCCCTGAACCATTACCGACAACTGAGACCGAGCCGCACTTAAGATCTGCTCACGCATGCGATTCATTGTCTGACTTGTACCGATCAATGTCTTACTGAGCTGATTTAAGCGTTGCTGCTGCGTTCGGCTCTTCTTCTCTTCAGAAAGTGACTCTTTTAAGTCACGCTGATAACTTTCATCTCTTTGCATGTCTCTTAACAACGTCCATTGATAAGTAAACACATTGATGAATTTTAGGAACTCGTCATTCTCAAATGCGGTATAAATGCGGTCCTGTTCACCAATAACAAATAACAAGGCTTGAACAGCAGATTTACCGATAGGAAGCGGTTCGACTCTTACAGAATCGAACATTCCAAGAGATTCAACGTACTGGTTGAAAAACCGGTTAGAACGCCAGAATCCCACCTCATCAGATGGAATTGTCATGGATCGAGCAGATTGTAATACATGAGCAAACGGACAATCGAAGTCAGTCACTGACCAAGAATACCCTGATTGACCATCATGTGAAATTAGGGTTCTACCATCCGCTGATGGTACAAGTAGCTCACAGGTAGTAAGCCCTAACTCACGTTGAATAATTGAGACGAATAACGTCATCAACTCATTCGTTTTTCTTACTAATACCAAATCCGTGGCGCAAGCTAACCAGTTGTTCATGGTTACTCAACCTCTCCAATAAATTCACCATCCCGTGCGGTTAGATGCACTTTGGTAATAGGTGCCCTTTCCGCAAGCTTATTCAATAATGCAAGCGATACAGGTGGTAGCAGTTGACCTTCAATAATGGCTTCCAGCATTCGAGCGCCATTTTCGGAGCGAGTAGCTCGATTGAGAATCTCTTCAATCAACTCATCATCAATTTGTACGTCTGCTGAATATCGAGTAACGAATAGCTGCTCTAAACGCACCAGTTTGAACTTCACAATTTCCTCGAGAACATCACGCTTAAGCGGTAAGTAAGGAATAACTTCCATACGAGCTAACAGTGCAGGTTTGAAGAAACCGGCTAATTCTGGATAGAGTGCTTCTTCAATCGCATCTGGGGTTTCAGCATGATCGACGATTGTTTGATATCCAAGGTTCGAAGTCAGGAAGAACACAATGTTCTTACAATCGATTAAACGTCCTTCACCATCAGCAAGTTCACCCTTGTCAAACGCCTGATAGAAGATATTGAGTACTTCAGGGTGGGCTTTCTCAACTTCATCCAATAAAACTACCGAATATGGCATCTTACGAATGGATTCCGTCAAAATCCCACCTTCACCGAAGCCTACATAGCCAGGAGGCGAGCCGATCAGACGTGAAACGGTATGCTTCTCTTGATACTCAGACATGTTGATCGTGGTTAAAAACTGCTTTCCACCATATAACTGCTCTGCAAGCTGAACTACGGTTTCTGTCTTACCTACACCACTTGGACCAACAAGTAAAAATGCACCTTTAGGTCGGCCAGGACGACGAAGGTCTGCACGGGCAGTCAGTAGATGGCGATGAACACGTTCAATCGCAGGTCCCTGACCTTTAATCGCTTTACCGAGAATATCGGTTAAGTGTGTAATTTTATGCAGCTCATCCGTGTTCATTTGATCAACTGGCACACCAGTCCAATCTGCAATCACTTCTGCGATTTGTTCAGAATCGACTTGTGGATACATTAAACGTTCTTTATGGGGAATTGCGTCTAACTGTGCATATTTATTACTCAGTTCTGCAGCCAATTCGGCTGCTTCGATATCGGACTCGCTACCCTCTTCACAACCAGCATGTTGCGCTGCTTCCATAAGTTGAGAACGCAGATCAATTATTGATGAAACCAATTCTTTCTGACTTTCCCAGCTTTTTAGTAGTTCTGATTTTTCAACTTCGTCAGCAACTTCTTCTGTCTTGAGTTCATCAAGGCGCTCAACATCAACAGCATTACCGAGCCACTTAGCTCGCTCTAACATTTCGATTTCTAGTTGACGCTGAAAGCACTTAGTTTCAAGTTGAGCCAGTCTTTTTGGCGGCGTTGTTAGATTGATAGCAATTCTTGCGCACGCTGTATCAAGTACATCGATCGCTTTATCGGGAAGTTGGCGACCTGAAATATATCTTGCAGACAATTCCGCCGCCGCTTTCAAAGCTTCATCCGTAATAAGAACGTTATGAGCTTTTTCATAAACGGTATTAAGACCACGTAAAATATCAACCGCCTGAGAAATAGATGGCTCATCCAGTTTAACAAGTTGGAAACGACGAGTCAGAGCGGGATCTTTTTCAAAATATTTCTTGTACTCTTTCCAGGTTGTTGCAGCCACAGTACTGAGTTCACCGCGCGCTAAAGCAGGTTTAAGTAAGTTAGCCGCATCACCGCCACCTTCTTGGTTACCAGCACCAATAAGGGTATGAGCTTCATCAATAAATAAAATGATGGGTGTTGGTGAATTTTTTATCGCATCAATAACGCCTTTCAGACGCTTTTCAAACTCACCTTTAACTGAAGCTCCCGCCTGTAATAAACCAAGATCGAGCGACCAAAGCTCGACGTTTTGTAATTGGTCAGGCACGTTTCCAGCCACAACTCTCAGGGCTAGACCCTCGATCATCGCGCTCTTACCAACACCCGCATCACCAACAACAATAGGATTGTTTTTTCTGCGGCGACAGAGAATATCAATCATCAGATTGATTTCATTCTCACGACACAATACAGGGTCAAGCTCGCCATTTTTCGCTTGCGCCGTTACATTAGTACAGAATTTATTTAATGGCGTTACCGCTCCTTGAGTAAGAGATTCACCATTCGCTGGAGATTGATTTGCCTGCTCGACGGGTGTTTCAGATGACTCTGCAAGCACTTGGTCAAAATGACGTTTTAACGATTCTCTATTAATTGATTCAAACGTCTTAATCAGTTCGAATGGCAGGTAACGATCTGCACGGGAAATCGCAGTTAGAAAAATTGCTCCAGAGCGAAGTTCAGTCTGATTAAGTTCAGTCGTCGACAGGAGCCAAGCTTCCTGCAGCAACTCCACAAGCATAGGAGAAAATGCAGGATATGTATCAACATAGTCACCATGAGAGTAAGTACTAACTATACTTTGCTTTACATCATGATGATCTAATTCTGCATTTTTTAGAATTTTACGTACGTCAGAAAGTGGATTATCAAGTAGTACATCTAAGTAGTGCTCTAGGGTCACTTCTGGATGCTGTCGTTGAATGCAAAGTGAAGCCGCTTGTTCCAGCGCCAATTTACTCTGCTCGTTTAATTTAGAAATGAGAGTGGGTAATTCGATACGGATCACGTTGATCACCTAGCCTAATAATTGTAATTAAAGTAATTGATTGAGTTGGTTAATGACGTCAGCAGACTTGCCACTTAGTAACCAATTAAATCCGAAATAAACAATGCCCCAGAACACGACAAATCCAGCAAAAATACTCCATATAGGCCATTCACGACCTAACAGATACTTTTGCTCTACAACATTTTTCTGTGCATTGGTTAGCGGAGGTGTCTTGAAATCTGGATCATCATGACTAAATAAAAGTTCATGCAATCCATTGATGACTTTTTCACGCATGACTTTGCCGTTTTCCATCACGCGATACTTCCCTTCGAAGCCTAAAATCAGACACTGGTAAATAAATTCCAGTAGCGCGCGGTAACGTTTTGGTTCGCTTTCAAGTCGGCCTAAAATGGTATAAACCTTTTCACCACCCCATGTTTCGTTATGAAAACGAGACAACATTGAATGTTCAGCCCAAATACTGGATGAGCCCCATTCCGTTCCCATGACTGCTTCGTCTAGGAATGCGCATAAAATGTAACGGTAAGCCATGATAATGGCATGATCATAGCCATTCTCACCAAGCTCGATCTCAATCGACTTAATTTCTTCAACTGCTTGATTGTAAATTTGCTCGATACTATCGCAGTAGGTGAGTGTTCTCACTCGAAGTGCTAAGCCAAACAAAGGTGTTGCTGCATCAATAAGAACATTTGGATTATCGCCACGTAATTGAAACCAGTAGTCTTTATCCAGATTGATCTGTTCTACGCTGTCGAATAACAAATCGTTGTATTGTTCGTTATAAGTAGACTCTCTCATGGTTAACTCCTGATTGCCCAGAATTGAAGGTCTAAATCATCAAATGCAGCCGCCACATGGAATGCAAAACCACTCGATTCGTTTAGCATTGACCACGCTGAACTTGATTTATCTAACTGGTAATAGGTATAACCAGCGTGATATGGCAACTGACGAGGTGCTACTGGAAGTGAAATTAGCGGAACACCAGGTAACTGTAGTGAAATCAAATCGCGAATGCTTTCTACTGATGCCACTTTAGTTTGTTGAATGAAGAGCTTACGTAATTCATCAAGCGGCATTCTGGCTTTAACAGCAATGATAAATTCAGCATCGTCCATAAGACCCGGATCATTAACTGGCGCAACCATCAGACCATACTTACGCTTGTCTAGTTGGATGGAGACTGCACGTGGCTCTAGAACAACGCTTAGGCATTGACGAATATAACGAATAACGGGAGTAAAACAGTCCGTTGGCAATTCGTGGTTATAAGCCGGTATATGTCCGGGTGTACGGCTCTCATTAGTAAAAGTAGAAAGCTCGCCTGATACTGATGTCAGAAATTGATACAAACGTTCAGGATGTACCGCACGTAATTCAGCTAAATGTTGCATCTGAGGTTGAATACGGTTCAGTGATTGCAACAGCATGAAATCTGAGACATCGGCAACACCACCCTGCGATGGAGAGCTGATACGCTGAGCAATATTTTTGCTTCGTTCCGCCATCAGACCCGCCATTTCAGTCATGAATCGATGCAATTCATTGTTGAGCGCAGAATTAAGATGGCATGGGATAAAGTTCGAATCGAGAACGACACTACCATCAGGGCGTTTTTCTAAAATTTTAGCGATAGCAAATGAGGCATACGCGCTGCGGTCTTCTTTTTCAAGCATTAGACGAATATTCATAGGAGAGACGTCTAATGTCGTCATATCACCTTGAATACTGTGAGTATCTCTTACTTCCTGGCGACGACTGACGTATCGACCAGTTCCAGGCTCTTCCGGCCAGTTAATCTCCATCAGCGAATCACTTTTTAAAGGGATCGCCAAATAGATTAGCTGGTTCGCTAATGAAGCATCGTTGATTTCCAGAGGCTCTGGAGTAGGATCTTCCTGCGGAATTTTGAATATCGAACCATCCGGCATAATACCGGAGGCTCTTTCTAGAGCGATACGTCCAAAAGAGAGGTACTCAAGATTCAGACTAAAATCAGTCACACCATAAAGATAGGAGCTGACAGATTTCATTCTTTCATCAATCAAATGCTCTGTATGACGTTGCTGTTGTTGGAAATGTTGCGGCTTAATAAAAAGCCCTTCATTCCAAATGACTCGGTTATGACTGAACATGCCGTTTTATTCCACTCTTTCTAACTTCACATCGTAATCTTTGAAGAACATTAACAAATGATACTGACGTCCTTTATTGATTACTTTTACCGCTTTTTTCCAATCACTTAACTCAGGCTCAGAAAAGTGCGCAAGTACCCCAATATAATGAGTATCAGGTGAAATCTTCAAAGAATTCACAAACTTAAACTGTCCAGGAGTCAGAGCATAATCGTAATTCTTAACAAAGTTACTGCGCAGTGCAGCTTTGTAATTCGCTTTGATTGTGTCGTAGTCAGAGGACATAAACATCGAGTCGTCTTCTAACTCAAATACTTGAACTTCGATTGGAGAGGCTTCTCCCCAAATATTCGGGTTTACGCCATCATCGCTCACCATACTGAATGTTACGGTAGTTTGGTCATCTGCCGGGTTGTACTCTTCGTTAGAGGATGAACAAGCGGTGAGTGAAGCCAGAAGGCATAATGTAAATAGCAGCTTTTTCACTGTTAGAACTCCAATTGCTTTTCTCTGATTTTTTTGTCATAGGCCTGCTCGAATATCTGCCAAAACAGTTTTTCGAAGCCTTTCTGGCGGCTAGAGGTTAGCTCTTTGTAGTAGCTGCAATACATATTCCATGCCCAGCTATCATGATTAGTTTGTTCGCTATCCTGACCACGCTTATAACTGTTGAATCGACGTAATAAAACTTGAGGTGAAAAAGCAGCAAGAATCTGTTGTAACGCTTCTCCAGTCGCATGTTGAACTGCATCATTATGGTCACGGATATTTTTCAGGCTTTCGCTGATGGCCGCAGGAGCGGATAAATGAACCAGGCTTTTATCTGCTTCATACATCGTTTTGATAGTATCTTGATAATCAAGACCTAAACGAAGTGGGTTATCTTCAATTGGCTGTAGGCTTCGATTCATAACACCGAAATGACCACTATCAATCTGCTTGTGAAGCTCCAGTAAACCTTCTATACATGAGCGTAAAGACTCACCAAGCTCTTGGGAGAGCATGTGCATCTTTTCCATGTCTTCAGTATCACCTAAATCGACACCCATACCGTTCATCATAGGTCCTGTTAACAGGTGACTTGATGTACCAGCCTCTGACGATTTTCTTGAAGAAGGAGTCATGCTTTTCGCCACTTCTTCTTCTAATAAATCCAATACATTATTGTCCATACCGTAGCCCTCTGTACCTTGCGTTGTTTGCTCTGGTTTTGTACTGACGTTGTTCTTAGTGTTATTTCTATGGTCCGACTCAAAATGTGAGTGGACCTTATTTGATAAGGTTCTCCCGAATCCAATGATTCGTTTCAACCCGATTGACGATGCAGTGACATTCTCACTATCAGACTGCTGCGTCGAAATACTTGCGGCTCTCTCACCTAAATCCACAGAATGCAGAGCACTTTCATTTTTTTCATTAATGACTTCGTGCTTAATGAGACGCTCGGGATCTTCTGGCTGTCCCATCATTTCATCGAGAGCGAGTAGCGGATCTGCAACACCTTGATGGTCCTGATGAGTAATCAGATCCGCATCTCCGTTATCAAGTAAACCACGCTCTCGAGAAGGAATAAGTTGGTCCAGTGACTCACTGGATTCCATTTCTTTGTTCGCTTCTACCAAGGAAACTCGAATATTGAATGGCCCTACGTGAATTTCATCTTTGTGACATAACTTAGCGAGATCATTTTTCCCGATTGGCATTGAAGAACCATTGATAAATGTGTCACCGCTTGTATCCTTCAAACAATATGCACCGTCAACAATGATGATTTCACAATGCATCGGGTGAACTTTGTTTTGGCTATCTTTAAGCTTCCAGTCATCCGCATAGCTAGAACCAATACTTCCGCCTGCTTGTGGCCATTGTTTCTTAGGCGATGTTCCAGACTCTAAGTACTTTGTGTTGGTGATCATCATCGATAATGACAGATCGTACATACGAAATTCCTCTACCCTCTAACTTGGATTTGTACGTTTTTCTTCGCTTTTTCTTTGCCGAGAAACGTGTACCAGCCTAAAGCCAAACTATCACTACTATCGAGTTTAAAATCTGGGATATCTTTTTCGTTCATTGATAGCTCCAGATCGTAAGAAAGCTGCTCACGCAAAATAAACTCAACCAAATCCTTAAGTGCGTTAAAATCTTTGCCTGTTGGCAAAAAATCCGTAAATCGTTGACGACTTAATCCTCCAATACAGATGGAGAACTTCCCGTTACAGTCAAACGCAGTACTTCCAGTTAAAGTGTTTACTCCAAGTTCACTATTCTGCCCACCAAGGGAAAACTGTTGGGAAGCATCTATGTTTATTTTGCGTTTTTCCCACTGTCGAATCGACACGTCATCTAAATCAAAACAGTGACCAATAATCCCTGCTACGACTTGCGGTGACCGACTTCTTCCCGCCAACATGCCAGAGTAAGCCAGCATTTTTGCCCAGTTCACTTTGGTTTCACTTCTTAAACGAGGATCAGCCAAACCAATTAGAGCAAACAGCTGCTGCGAAAATGGATCTTCTGCACCTGGCTTGAATCGAACGTGGTAACGATATTTTCGCCACATCCGATAAATTAAAGTGATCATTCGGTTATTGAAAAAATCTAAAAAAGGCCTTTTCAAACCTGCGTTTTCAGTATCGATCAACTGTTCGATAATGAATCCCGGTAATGGGGAGTTAGCGCCAGCTAAACCGAAAAAGCTGGTTTCAACCTGAACCCTGTCAGAATCGATCATCTCAACATCAGTGACATCCGATGTCGAAAACCCCAAACTGGGATTGGCAGAAAAGACAAGCTTACAAAACTTTTCCCAATCATCCGATTCTGGATCCCAATCCTGAAACTTGTGTATCGTTTCAACCAACTGAAAAAAGTTATATGACCTTGGGTTATCTAGCCCTAGAACATCTTTTTCTATATCAGTGGCTGAATACCGGTCTGAGTTCCCCATGTATACTTCTCATTGTTAGTCGTATTAACCATCACCAATTCGTGAAATGAGTTAATACTGGCGTATAAAGCAAAAAAGTGGCTTAAAACGGTGCCAAACAGGTACAAATCACCCTCAGATCCAAAAGCGGTTTGATCAACATGTAACTCAGATTGTAATCCTCGAATTGGCATGCCTTTCAACACTTTATCTAAAGGTTTAGTTGTTATTTTACTAATACCTTGTAGTCGCTTACGTGCGACTCTTTCTGCTTGTCTATCTACTAAAGCTCTAAAATCGTATGCTCTGAGTACACTGCTCAATGCATCTTTTGACAGCAAAGACATGTAGTTCAGAGACAAATTAGAAATCAACACCCATAACAGACTGCCATCCAACACTGGACGAAGAGACTGAGTAGGGACTGTGATATTCTGATATTCAGCAAAGGTTGGTGATGTATTAGTTGGTTCACAGATATCGCCAACTGCCAATTCAATCGGTAACAAACGGTTTGTACAGGTCAAACGAATTGATATAGCTTCATCG
Source organism: Vibrio viridaestus (assembly GCF_003856525.1). Lineage (GTDB taxonomy): Bacteria > Pseudomonadota > Gammaproteobacteria > Enterobacterales > Vibrionaceae > Vibrio > Vibrio viridaestus. Next base: position 727,533 of record NZ_RJVQ01000001.1, on the reverse strand, counting down.
ATGTGATGCGCTACTTTTTCGTCGCCTCGAACAAACGAGATGTATGAATCGAATCCATCGCCTCGAATACTGTCTTTGATTCGACTGCGATAATATAAAGCCGTGCGGTCTTTCGCTCTCTCTACTTCATGCTGAAAACTTTCAAATGAATGATAAACTCTTTTTTCACCACGAACTCTCTGACTTTCTTGGCTTTTATCTTGCCAACCCTCAACATGGTCTACACTGAATACTTCATAATGAGAAGGAGTACGACTAGAAGGAATTATGCGGTACTCAGTTTTTTTACCCGTTAGAGACACAGGATCTGCGTCATGCTCAAACAAATTAATGATGGGAGTACAATACAACTTAAAGCTCTCGTCATTGACGCGTACACTAGCGGGAAGTGTTTTATCAAACGTTAGTCGAATGGTGAATTGGCCTCTGACTGAATGAGGTATTACTCGATCCAAGAGATTCACATCGAAAAAGTGGAATGCTTCCGGAAACGCAAGGTATTCTTGCAAAATCCGGTACCCTTCATAAACATTCTTGGGGTAAGGTAATAATGCGTCTTCGTTTCTAAAACCGACTTGTTTAACGGCACTTGGTGGCAGAGAGAATTCAGCTCCATTCACGACAACAGACGCTTTTTTCAGATGGTGGTTGATCCAGAAATACAGCATCTGTGCGCTGTAGGTTTCGCCAGATAGGTGAAATCGTAAAGTGTCTAATGCCGCTTCGTTTACTGACATATCACCTATCATCGACAATGAAAGCTCAACCACAGATGCCTCGCGAGTATGGTGACAACTCGTACCCAGCATCTCAATAGGGAATACATTAACTTCGCGACAAGTTCTAAATTGGCAAGCAGTGCCAAACACTGGCTTACTGTCAACCTCTACTCCAGAAGCAATCGTCTGCTTCTCACTAACGTTTTTAAGTGGCTTAAACTGCAAAATACTCATACTTGGTATTGGACGCAGGTAGTTTGGCCAAAGCATATTAATGATCGAGTGCGTCAGCTCCGGAAATTCATCCTCAACTTTCTCTCTCAGACGGCCAGTTAGAAATGCGAAGCCTTCTAAAAGTCGCTCAACATCAGGGTCAGTAACCTGACCATGCAGGAACCGAGACAACTGAGGATGAATTTCAGTAAACTGTTTGCCTTGTTCTTTCAGAAACGAAAGCTCGTCACGAAAATATTTGCTTTGAGCCATTAATTAGTACACTCGATAACGACGGTTTTGATCTAACAGTAGATTGAACTTCACTTTTTCGTGAAGCGCTTCGCAGTTAATATCTGCGGTAATACGAAAGCGTAATGTCAGCGGATTAAAATCATCACGATCCGACTCCACTAGAATATGCTTCAACCGAGGTTCAAAAGATTTCAAACAGTCTTTGATAGCAATACGAATGCGTAAAGAGAGATCCATCGCTTCCAATGTTGCATCGTTAAAATCAATTAAACCAATTTCGGGGGCACTTTGCGCAGTGCCCAACCGGGTATTAAGCACATTCGATACGTTTTTCTTAATCGAATTGAGGACATCTATCGCATCAGGTCCCTGAGTCAGGGACCTTGGTCTGGCACCAGTTTCCAGTCTTTCTAGAAAGCCTACGCCAAATGCGATTTCCTCGGGTGCGATATAGGACATAATTATGCTTTATCCAAACGACCTACAAGAGATAACTCAAAGTTTGCACCCATGTATTTGAAGTGTGGGCAAACTGCGAGAGACACTTTATACCAACCTAAATCACCTTCAACATCCGATACTTGGATATTCGCTGAGCGAAGTGGACGACGGCTACGAACGTCAGCCGGTGGGTTTTCCTGGTCAGCGACAAAGCGTTTAATCCATGAGTTCAGTTCTCTTTCTAGATCTTTTTTATCTTTCCAAGAACCAATCTGCTCTCTCTGCAGAACTTTTAAGTAATGTGCTAAACGGTTGATAATCATCATATAAGGTAGCTGAGTTCCTAACTTATAGTTGGTTTCCGCGACCTTACCTTCCTTAGTGTTAGGGAAGATTTTAGGTTTTTGCACAGAGTTCGCAGAGAAGAACGCAGCATTATCGCTACCTTTACGCATAGTTAGCGCAATAAAGCCTTCTTCTGCCAGTTCAAATTCTTTACGGTCTGTAATTAGCACTTCCGTTGGAATTTTTGTTTGTAGAGCACCCATAGATTCATACACATGCACAGGGAGATCTTCTACCGCACCACCACTCTGAGGGCCGATGATATTTGGACACCAACGGTACTTAGCAAAACTTTCAGTTAAACGAGTGGCAAACGCAAATGCAGTATTACCCCATAGGTAATCATCATGTGATTCAGTAACGCTTTCCTGATAGTTAAACGAACGAATAGGGTTATCTGTTGGATCGTAAGGAGTACGAAGCAAGAAACGTGGAGCAGTTAGACCCAGATAACGTGCATCTTCAGACTCTCTTAGAGAACGCCATTTCGCATATTTAGGACTTTCAAAAATTGAGCTTACGTCTTTGATATTTGGCAGTTCTTCGAACGAGTCGATGCCAAAAAATTCAGGACCTACACTCGAAATAAATGGAGCATGAGCCATTGCGCCAAGAGAGGCCATATATTGCAGCAACTTCATATCCTGAGAGCCAGGAGTAAAGATATAGTTACCGATCATGGCACCAATAGGTTCACCACCGAATTGACCATACTCTGAGGAATAAACATGTTTGTAAAGACCAGACTGAGTCGTATCAGACGAGTATTCAAAGTCTTCCAAAACTTCTTCTTTGGTTGCGTGAAGAATTTGAACTTTGTTGTTTTCTTTAAAGTCTGTTTTATCAACTAGCAGTTTAAGGCCACGCCAAGTTGACTCAAGTTGTTGAAATTCTTTGTTATGAAGAATTTCATCCATTTGATTACTAATTTTTTTATCAAGCTCAACAAGCATCTGATCAACGAGCGACTTATTTACTCGTTCGAAGTCTTGATTTGAATTTAAAAGGTTTTCAATAAAAGCCGCAACCCCTTTCTTGGCAATGCCATAGGCTTCTTCATTGGGTGCTATACGGGTTTGAGTCATTATCTCTTCAAGCAAGCTACCATTACTCGCCTGAGCACTTGACTGTTCTACTACTGAATCTGTTGTAGACATTGTATCTTTTTCCTAACCAAAATGCCGAATGTATTACATCAATTTTACAATTGATAACTTATTTATCGCTGCCACTAATCACATCAAGTTCCGCAAGAAGTTTCTCGCGCGATTCTTCTGAAGTAATGAGCTCTTGTAAACGCTCTCTGAACGCTGGAACATTTCCTAAAGGACCTTTTAGTGCAACTAAAGCTTCTCTAAGCTCGATAAGTTTTTTCAATTCAGGCACCTGATCAGAGATGGAATCAGGAGTAAAATCTTTTAACGATTTGAAGCTAAGATTAACTGCAAGCTCACCACCGTCGTCATTTAATTTGTTACTAACACCGGTGTTTAGCTCCAAATTACTTTCACGCATCACTGACTCGAAGTTTTCTTTATCGACAGAAATAGTTTCTCTTTCTTCGATTGGTGTGTCTTCTGCGTGACCTTTAAAATCACTAATAACTAGAGTCTTTAAAGGTAATTCTATTTCTGTTTGTACATCACCATTAGCGGGAACATATTTAATATTAATCCGCTCTTTAGGCGCAACACTTCCACTTTTAGACATAATTTGTCTCCAATTCCTATACCAAATAACGTTGTTAATTGAATTAAGTAATTCAGAAGAGATGATAACAAATAGAGCTATTAATTAGCCGTCTTGTTTTTAAAACATCATTAATAAAAATTACAGAAAACAACCTTTGTCAATATTGCGTAAATTTAATGAAAAATATAATTTAATTATGAATTCCAAAGTAGATCATAGTTATAAAAAATAACTTGTTTCTCTTTGAATTTATTTATTAAAGCATTCGCTTTATCTTTTTGTTCTTTTGTCATCTTTTCAGAGATATCAGAATATAAATTCTCCATCATGCTGTATAAATGAGAAAAGCGATTTTTTCCGGCGCTATCTATATACATAGATAAATAGGCGTATGACTTAATTAAGTCGGTTTTTACAAAACTATAGCTAGGAACCATACCAGCGTAGATCTTAGCTAGAGAGGCTAGAGACATTAAATCCCCATAGTTCAAAGCTTCTTCTTTCCACTCCAGAGCCTGATCAAATTTATTTTTTTCTTCGTAGTAATCAACACAAGCTCTTAATGCTGGCATATACCCTTTATTTGCAATAAATTCGACATCGCGAATAAATTTTGAATTTAATTTAGGGTTACTTTGTTCGTCAAAGGAAGCAATTGAAGATTGTAATACAGCAGGTGCATATAAATATTGTTGTGATTTTTTTAAATAATAAGATGACTTCTTATTATTTAAATCACTGTAATATCTATATAAATTAAAACTCGCCTTACCCGGATCAGATTCAGCTAACTCAATAGAACCGTCATGATATGAGTTTCTATACTTTAATCTTGTTGCGTTTCTAAACCATGTACCATTTTTATATAAATAATAGGTAGCATCGAGTTGACCTTCATTAGCCGCTTTAATTAGATATTCTCGTGCTAATTCAGGGGTTTCAGCATTAGGATTACTCGAAACGATATCCATTGCATACAAATAAGCACTATTTGCATTACCTTTATCCGCAGAATACTTGAGATAAGGTCTTGCCATTGAATCCTTAAATTGTGCACGCATCAAACGACCAGCATCATATGCTTGCTCTGCCGTATAAGAAGACAAGTCGTACTTGGTGTCCTGCTCATTTTCAGCAGCAGCACATTGTCCACTCACTGCAAGGAGAATAATCACTGAAAGCCCAGAGATAAGTTGACTCTTATTTCTCTGAGATTGTTTTTTAGCCAATGTTAACACTGCTGCCACCTATTAATACACCACCACAAGTTACGGGATCTCCGACTCTAGCCGCTGGTTTACCTTCTACCATAACAGTAGGAGAACCAGCCGCTATGAATCTTGGATGCGGAGGACAAAGAGGCTTAGCGTGAATAACGAGCGGATCGCCTAGCCTGGCTGCTGGAATACCATCGTATGTAACGGTGCCTGCACCGGAAATAACAGGAGTTGCAGGGTAACCATGATGATCAGTCCCTACGTGTCCAACTACTATACCGTTTCCCATAATATGTTTTACTCTGACGTTGTTTTTTATTTAGCCGTATTGTATTTGTTTTTTTGTATCATTTATAAGAATCTAAAAAGACTCTCAATTTTAAAAATTCTTTATTTTGGTGAGCAAGATATTGCCCCCGAGCAAGTTATTGCCCGATGCGCGGTATATTACTTATATTCAGGCAAAAATCTACCCAACACATTTATTTATAAAAATAACAATTAAATATAATTAATTTGTGAAGATGAACAAACAAAAACAGTCAAAACCATCTCAAAAACGAGAAAATGACAGCTACATGACATAAGATAACAGTAAAATGACGAAAATAAACTTGATTGGTGATATATTGATCGGTCGCGTGATTAATTAATAGACAAATATCTTTTACTGATCGTTTTATAAATTATAGATTGCCAATCAATTCTAATAAACGAGACAATTCTTATTTTTGAGTCGGAAATATCTCGCTTATAATGATTTGTAAATACATTGATCGTACATATAAATGAGAAATGTTAGAAATTTGTATTAAGTTTTTTCAGTATTTCAATTAGCTTATTTTCATCAGCGTCGCTTAAGTTTTTAATTAAATCCTGAACTAATGTTAGGTGTAGATGGTTATGATGCTGATAAACACCTCTCCCCTTTTCTGTAAGACTAACAAGAATCGTTCTTCTGTCTGTTTCTGAATAAATTCTTTCTGCTAACATTGCTTTAACAAGTTTATCAACCTGAACAGTCAGAGTACCCGTAGTAATCCCTAGCCTAGATGCAAGATCTTTCATCTTCATCGGGCCATGAGACCCCAAAACTTCCATTGTATGAATTTGCGCTAGTGTGTAGTCGCTCTCACGTACTACCGACTGTTCCCACGAAGCAAACTTATCATAAAATTCAGTAAGCAAATTGCTCAGTTCTATTAACGTAGACATGTTACCTCAGCTGTCAGTCTCTACTTCGATCGTCAAGTGACTAAGAGTATCAAAAGGTTTAAGTAGTTGCCGGAAGTATTTCGACTGTAACTCTCTATCTGTCACATTGATTTTTAATGTAGCGGCATAGTGCTTTTGGCTAATACGCCAGATATGTATATCGCTGATTTTTCCACCTGCTTGTGTAACTGTTTCTACAACATCATTTTCTATTCTTCGACTGATCTGTCGATCCAACAAAATTGGTGCCGACTGTTTAGCCAAACCAATAGCCCATTTAGTAATAACGAAAGCACCGACAATTCCCATCAACGGGTCCAACCAACTCCAACCCCAGAACTTCCCCATGATGAGCGCAAAAATAGCAAGTAGTGACGTTATTGTATCCGCTAATACATGCATGTACGCGGCTTTCAGATTATGGTCATGGTCATGGTCATGGTCATGGTCATGGTCATGGTCATGGTCATGGTCATGGTCATGGTCATGGTCATGGTCATGGTCATGGTCATGGTCATGGTCATGCAGCATAAACATACTGGCAACATTAATAGCAAGACCAATACATGCGACAACGATTGATTCACTAAACTGTATTGATTGAGGATGAATAAATCTTTCTATTGACTCGACACACATCATCAAAGCGACAGAACCCAGAGCAATGGCGCTGGTATATCCACCAAGGATCCCAACCTTTCCCGTGCCGTAACTATATTCACGACTTACGCTATATTTTTTTGCATGCTTATAAGCATAGAGTGTAATACCGAACGCAGCAGCATGAGTCCCCATATGCCATCCATCAGCTAATAAGGCCATAGAGCCATACAATGAACCTGCAATAATCTCAGCAACCATAGTGACAATAGTTAAAATCAGTACGAGGAGAGTCCTTTTTTCGTTTTCCACGTTAAAGTTGGAAAACTCAGATTTTTTGCAACAATTCATAAGCCAACCCAAATAATTTGATAGTCAAACAATTCTATAATCAAAGTAATTGAATAGCAAAGTAATCAAATCTACTAAATTGTCACCTAACTTATTCTGTCCGCCATATCTCACAGTATCGAATTCAAAATGGCATAGATATCGCAAAAATATTGAGTAGAAGCACATTTTCTGCGATGAGAATGACCCCGACAATTTATGAATCTATACTCTTCTTAGCAGGGACCTCTATCAAGTCACCAATGTAAAACGACAAATACAATCACTGTTATTTTTTACTATAACTAGCATGAGAAAGCGTATGTTTAAATTATCTTGGCGTAACACCATCAAGCGTGACGATTCTATGATTTCTTCACCAACTGAATACGCGAAAGTCAAAGTAATTAGTAGCTCTCAAGTTTCTCCAGCAAACTTAGCGGAATTAGAATTTAAAAATGCTAATACTTCTTTAGTACTTGCATTTGTTTCACCAAATTTATCGTTTGAAACGATATCCAAAAAAATCAAAGATGCTCTTCCCTTCGCAAAACATGTGGTCTGTATAATGAGCGCGGGTGAACTTGGGGGAAAAGGAAAAGACGGTCTTTACCACGTCGCGAGTGGAGAGTGGGACAACATTGTGATCCAAAGCTTCAGTGACAACATGTTTGAAAGCGTTTTCGTCGCAAGCGTACCTTTATATTGTGAAGATATTAAAAATGGCCAACCAACTCTCTCAATTCAAGAACGTATCAATAAAATCAGTCGTGATTTACAGAACGTAAAACCACCGTTTTCAATTAATTACCTCTCGTCATTAGGAATGGTCTTTTTTGATGGTTTATCGGCTTCGGAAAATTTCTTTGTCCAAGCGTTATACAATAGTGGATTGTTTCCGTGTTACTTCATTGGTGGCTCAGCAGGAGGAAAACTAGATTTTAAACAAGCTGATATAAGTATCGACGGTGTTATAAGTAAAAACAAAGCCAGTATGATCTTCACTAAGCTCAAACAAAATATTCGGTATGGTATTTTAAAAAGCCACAACTACAGCCCGACTAATACAAAATTTACTATCGCTGAATCCGATCCAATAACCCGAACCGTTACATCATTTTTAGATGAGAGCTCTATGCAGCTTGTGACTCCAGTCGATGCTCTTTGTCGACATTTTGGTTGCTCAAAAGAAGGTTTGTCGAAAGCTCTTACAAGTCATACTTTTGGTGTAAAAATAGGCAACGACATTTATATTCGTTCAATATCTAATATCGATGTAGAGAGTGGTAACATAAGCTTTTTCTGCGATTTTTCGTTTGGCGATAGACTGATTCTAATGAAAGCTGATGACTTTTCGCAGTCACTTCAAAAAGATTACGACGCATTTAAAAGAGGAAAATCCTCGCCTCCTATAGCAATGATCGCCAATGACTGTATTTTACGCCGTCTAAAAAATGAAGCTGTACTTAAAAACATTCACCATTTTGATGATATACCGGCTGTAGCGGGCTTTAGCACTTTTGGAGAGTTTCTTGGTGTCCATCAAAATGAGACTTTAACTGCGCTCTATCTATATAAAACTGATGAAAACACCTCTTTTTCTGACGAATATGCAGATAATTTCCCTATTCAATTTAGTAACTTCAGGAGTTATTTCAACGAGTCCAAACTTCACAGCTACCAAAAGATGACGATGCTGCAAAAGAGAACCATAGATGACCTGTCTCAATATAGAACTCTACTAACCACGATGCTTGACAGTTTTTCTGGTATCTCCAAGTACGCGACGGATAGTACCGAGATATTAAACGTGATTCAGACACAATTTAGTACACTCTCCACCGAAGTCAAAAAGCAAGCAAGCCATAGCCAAGAATTGCAAAGCTACGTTGATGTACTAAAAGTAAACTCGAATAAGATTCAAGATATACTTGGTGTTATCAATGGTATAGCTGAAAGAACAAACTTATTAGCTCTCAATGCAGCAATAGAGGCCGCCAGGGCTGGAGAACAGGGACGTGGATTTGCAGTTGTTGCCGATGAAGTTCGCAACCTTTCCAAAAATACACAAGAAAGTTTGAGCACCACGGGCGACACGGTTGATAACGTGTACAGTTCTATCGATTCAATTAAATCCGTTATCGAAACAACAATTCAGCTTATGAGTCGAGTAGACGAATCATCAGAAGGACTATCTAGTGAAATGAATCAGATGCTATCTTTGTCAAATGACGCATCAAGTCAAATAGAGTCGAGTATTCACGATATCCAAATGGTCGAGTCGAAAATGCAACAGATTGACCAAGATCTAGACGTTATCATGCGTTTAACTAATCAACAACTATAGGCAGTTTTAACTTAAGGCTCTGAAATAGAGCCTTTTTCAAGCTTACCATTGAAACCGGTTTCTTTCTTTATTGATAACATGATAAAATTTCCTAATAAAGGTAATTAGAGCAAAGGTTAAACAATGTCAAAATCACTATTTCCTCAAGATTTTCTATGGGGTGGAGCTGTGGCAGCTCATCAGGTCGAGGGTGCCTGGAATCAAGATGGAAAAGGCCCCAGTATTGTCGATGTTCTAACAAAGGGAGCTCACGGAGTCGACCGGAGAATAACACCCACAGTCCTTGATACTGAAATGTACCCAAACCATGAGGCAGTAGATTTTTATCACCACTATAAAGGTGACATCGCGCTCTTCGCCGAAATGGGTTTTAAGTGCTTCAGAACCTCAATAGCCTGGACTCGGATATTCCCAAAAGGGGATGAAGTGCAGCCAAACGAAGAAGGGCTTAAATTTTATGACGATCTATTTGATGAACTTCTTAAATACAACATTGAGCCTGTTATTACATTGTCGCATTTCGAAATGCCTCTTCATTTAGTACAAAACTATGGTGGCTGGGCCAATCGAAAAGTCGTCAACTTCTTCGTTAACTACAGTAAAGCCGTCTTTGAACGTTACAAAAACAAAGTAAAATATTGGATCACGTTCAATGAAATCAACAACCAGAGAAACTGGAGCTATCCGCTTTTTGGTTACTGTAACTCTGGTGTTGTTTTTACTGAGCATGAGAATCCTGAACAAACCATGTATCAGGTACTCCACCATCAATTTGTTGCAAGTGCTCTTGCTGTTGCCGAAGGGCACAAAATCAATCCTGATTTTCAGATCGGTAGTATGATTCATATGATGCCCCTGTACCCAGCGACATGTAAACCCGAAGACATGCTGCAAGCCCAGCAGTCAATGAGAGAAAAGTATCTGTTCAGTGATGTTCAGGTTCGAGGTCATTACCCTAGCTACATATTGAAAGAATGGCAGCGTAAAGGTATCTCAGTCAAAACTGAACCACAAGATAATGATGCGTTGGCAAACGGATGCGCAGACTTTCTTGCTATTAGTTACTACATGACGAACATTGTCGATGCCGTTCCACCAGAAGATTCTGAACAATCCATGTTTGGAAAAAGTCGCCTAAATCCCTATCTAAAAGCTTCTGAATGGGGATGGCAAATCGATCCACAAGGTCTTCGATTCGCTTTATCTGAGCTTTACGAGCGTTATGAAAAGCCAATATTTATCGTTGAGAATGGATTTGGCGCGGTAGATAAAATAGAGGAAGACGGATCAATATTAGATGATTATCGCTGTACTTATCTCGGTGAACATATTAAAGCAGTTGGCGATGCGATAGATATTGATGGGGTCGAAGTTATAGGTTATACACCTTGGGGATGTATCGATTGCGTGTCGTTTACGACTGGAGAATATAAGAAACGCTATGGTTTTATCTATGTTGATCACAATGATGATGGCACAGGTGATCTAAGTCGTTCCAAAAAGCACAGCTTCTATTGGTATAAGAAAGTTATCGAATCCAACGGTGAAATTGTCTAAATACTGATTATCTCCTCATTAAGGTTGTGATTTACATCAATCACAACCTTAAAAATTTAATTCAATACTATCTTTAGTTTAGGTAGACTGCCTTATCTTCAACGAAATAGATGAAAGGGTTAATACCTTTAATGGCCACAATTAGTGATATTTGCAAAGCAACCGGATTTTCTAAGGCAACTGTATCTCGGGTAATTAATGGGAATCCGAGCGTCAAACCTAAAACCAGAGATATCGTTCTCCAAACAATGGAATCTCTCGGTTATCAACCAAATCCTGTCGCTCAATCACTGGCAACGCGTCGCTCTAATACGATCGGTCTCATCCTTCCTCATTTTTTTAGTTACTATTTCGGCACAATAACTCAAACAATTGCCCAAAGCGTTCAAGATGCTAACAAGAAGTTATTGGTGGTAGATAGTCACAACACGAAAGAAGGCGAATTAGAAGCACTGCGCTCCCTGGTAAGTCAAAAGTGTGCTTCCATCGTCGTCTATAGCCGACACCTTTCAGAGCAAGAACTGATAGAGTTTCGCCAAAGCTCTGGTGTACCAATAATTGTGTTGAATAGACTGTTTAGTACTCCAGAGCTATCGAGTTTTGGTTTCAGCCAGTTCCAACTTGGCTATCTTGCTACAGAACATTTGCTGAATTTAGGGCATAGCGAAATAGCGTGTATTACCAGCCCTTTAAATAGTCAAACAGGTGTCAGCAGATTAGAAGCCTATCGAAAATGTCTTGAAGACCACAATATCCCATTCAAGGAAACGCTCGTTGATGAAGGAAGTAGTATCATGAATTCTGGGTATGATTCTGTACTTCGTCTCCTTGAGCGTAAGCAGACTTTTTCAGCTATTTTTTGTAGTACTGACGATATGGCAATCGGTGCAATTAGAGCCTTGCACGAGCGTGGACTTACCGTTCCAAAAGATGTATCCATTGTTGGAATAGACGATGAGCCCAATTCCACTTTTTCTATCCCTAGTATTTCTACTGTATCTCTTCCGATTAAAAAGCTAACGACGGAAGCTATCGAATTAGCGATTCACTTTACCGAATCGCCTGATTCTGGCAAATACATGCACAAAGAATATCTGGGCTCTCTTGTTTCACGAGAATCAGCCAAAGAAAAATTGCTTGAACAATAGAAATATTGGTTTCATTTGTGAGTGGCGAGCGATTTTTATCAAAATAAAATCATACCTCTGCAATTACTATGTCAAGAGATTAGTCAAGATTATTGATTAAAATAAACTCATTTTCCATGTGACTCAGTTCAAAATTTTTGAATTACATGAACAAATTTTTGCTATCGAACATTGTTCGATTTAAGCACATAATAAATCCCGTAATTAGAAAGAACGAAGAATAATCTAATTTAAAAGGTGATATTATGAAAAACGTATTAACAGCAACAGCATTATTAGTAGGTACTATGGTTTCAGCAAACGTATTTGCGGGTCAAACAAGCTCGTACGACGTCAAAGTATTTAACCTAGATAACGAAGCGGTTGTCAAAGTAATGGATAATGGTCAACCTGTAAATAATGTTCCAGTCACTGTCAAAGGTGCAACAGTGAGTCAGCAGTACACTACCTCAGAGTCAGGTACAGTATTTGTTCGTAATAATTCCGACGCAGCTCAGTCTCTAAAAATTAGTGTTCAAGAGCCGAACGGTAACGAATACACGACTGAACGTTTCGTTTCAAGCTACCAATAAGCTTCAACCGATCATTATTTAACCATTAGTTAATTTAAAAGCCAGATAGATTATCTGGCTTTTTTCTATTTTGAACAAGAATAACCCATACCAGCACTATTTACTTAGCATGCTAAATAAATTATGATACTTAGCACGCTAAGTAATTATCACTAAAATCAATGAATATCCATTTAGACATTCTTAAAGAACTCTCTCTTGCTGAAAAATTAGCAAAAATATCCAGATTATGGAAAACCGTTGCTGATGCTGAACTCACCCCTCTTGGGTTAACCCATTCTCGATGGACAGCATTGTGGAAATTAAGGCGTCTTGGAGATTCCGTCAGTCAGAAATGTTTAGCGGAATCATTAGAAATTGAATTAGCTTCTTTAATGAGAACACTCAATCAACTCGAAGAACAACACTTAGTCGTCAGACACACTTGTCCGCACGATAAACGAGCTCGAATTGTTACTCTGACCAACGAAGGTAAAGCAGTTTTAGAGAACATTGAAAATAAAGTACTTAGTGTAAGAAGAACGTTGCTGAAACAGTTGGATGAAAATGAAATTAATCATCTCAATCAGCTCCTGGATAAAATCGCTTTAAATGCTCACAAAGCGATCGACGAGAAAGCACAGTAAATCATAATACCTTGGAAGTTAGCCTTATATGACACCTGATCAAAAGTTTGCACGTTGGGTTAAGTACTCAATGTGCGTTTTTGTTGCCATTTTTATTTATTTTCTGATCGCAGATATGCTTTTGCCATTGACTCCACAAGCAATGGCTACGCGCGTTGTTACAAAAATCGCTCCGCGAGTAAATGGCCCAATAGAAAAAATTAACGTTTCAAATAACCAACATGTTGAAAAAGGTGATGTGTTATTTGAGATAGATCCAGTTCCATATCAGCTTGCAGTAGAACAGGCTAAGCTCGCTCTTGAAGAAGCATTACAAAATAACTCAAAGTTAGATGCGGCAATACTCGCAGCCGAAGCGAACGTAACGGAAACAAAAGTCATCTACCAGCAAAAAGTGAGAGAAGCGAAACGTTTAGATCGACTCTTTTTAAAAAATAGCACCTCACAAAAGCTCAAAGATGATGCAGAAAGTGAAGCAACAGCGGCAAAAGCCAATCTTCTTGCTGCACAATCTCAGCTGCAAGAGCTAAAAGTACAACGAGGTAAGACAGACAACGATAATATCGCCGTTCGTATTGCTAAAAACAATCTCGAAAAAGCCCAACTGAACCTTCAATATACTGAAGTCAAAGCGGATCATGCTGGCACGATCACTAACTTACAACTCCAGACTGGTGCTTTTGCGCAAACAGGCCAGCCAGTAGTTGCTTTGGTTGATAATAAAGTCGAAGTAATAGCTGATTTCAGAGAAAAAAGCTTACGAAATTTCGCAGATCATACTCACGCATTAATCGCATTTGACGGGCAACCAGGGAAAATATTCAGCGCCGAAATCAACACGATAGATGCGGGTGTCAGTAGTGGGCAATTTGATGCAAATGGCCAACTTGCTACACCTACAGATTCTAATCGATGGGTTCGGGACGCTCAGAGAATGAGAATCCATTTAAGCAGCCAACATGCAATCGATATGTCATTACCATCTGGCGCAAGAGCGACGGTACAACTGGTTCCATCAAATGTAGTGCTTGCTTTTGTAGCAAAGGTTCAGATTAAAGCCCTTAGTCTGCTTCACTATATTTACTAACATTGGTCTAATATTTTATGCGTTTATGGACACATCCAATAAATGAAAATGATCTCCGCCAATGTTTGAGGGTAGCAGTTGGAGCGACGCTAGGCTTTATCATTTGCAAGGTCATGGGCTGGAGTAATGGTGTTTTCTATACCGTTACTCCAATGCTTCTCCTAGGAATGATTCCCACGCTTTCAACGCACATAGCTCGTCAACTAATCGCAGCAGGTGTAGTCTGCGCTATTGAAGTCGGGTTTATTGCCGCAATTTTTGCCTATCATCCAGTTTTATCAACGATAATTGTCTTTTTGCTGTTCTTATCTAAATTTTACTGTATGTCTAAAGGCAGCCTCTTCTTATTCGGTGCAAATAGCGTTGTAAGCTTAAGTATTATGCTGCATTTCGCCAGCTACCCCACTACCGATGTCAATGGACTCGTAACCGACAATCTACTAGCGAACATTTTATCGGTAGCAATAGCGTATTTGGTTCACTATTTTATACCAGATGTAGAACCTAGAATGCCTCCTCCGGGGCTAGGAGCCGAGAAACAGAAGCATCGTATTCGGCACGAGATGTTACTCGGTGCGGCGGTAACTACAGTCTCATTCTGGGCTTTCCAAATCTTTGATCTCAAAGACTCAATGTCAGCACAAGCCACCAGTATCCTGCTTCTATTTCCTATGAACTGGAACGGCGCTATGCTCTACGCTCGAAAAAGAGCGCTGGGGGCGATACTCGGTGTCAGTTTCGGTATTGTTGTGCAGCTTTTTCTCTACACATGGTCCGATCAACTTATCTTTGTAACGCTATTCCTGTGGATAGGAATTTTACTCTTCGGGTATTTTCACGTGAAAGAAGCCAGTGGCTCAGGAGTTGGCTTTGGTGGTTTAACCACGCTTGGGATTCTGTTTGGCCAATATCTTAGTCCAGACCAAGATCTGACCTTCAGTGCTCTCTATCGAATAGGATGTATCGTTATCGCGATAGTTATTACTCTTTTATTCGTCTATTTATTCCACTTACTACTCAATAGATTCTCTACCACCCAATTTGGAGAATAGAATCTTCTATTTTAGGGTAATGATTAAAATTTATTTTAATCATTACCCTAAATGATAAAAAATATTTTAAAAAACCCGCCGATATTTGATATTTCTCATCTTTATTGTATGTCTAAACACCTACAATTCTATTGTTTATTCATACGTGAGGTATACATCAGATGGTACCTAAATATTTTTTATTTATATCATTGATAGCAATTATTTTTCCTACAACAGCACTCGCTGGTACTTTTACGCAAAACACAATGACAAGCAGTTGGGTTGGCTACTTGTGCGTCGGCATTTTTGTCTTTGCCTATCTATTAGTCATGATGGAAGAAACACTTAAACTTAAGAAATCAAAACCAGTCTTAGTCGCAGCAGGCGTAATATGGGCTCTAATTGGGTATGCTTACCATTCCATGGATTTAGCAGATACGGCAAAAGAAGCGTTGGAGCACAACTTTCTTGAATATGCAGAACTATTAATGTTCCTCTTAGTGGCGATGACCTATATCAATGCGATGGAGGAACGTCGACTCTTTGATGCTCTAAAGTCCTGGATGATTAATAAAGGATTCACTTTCTCCACGCTATACTGGTTAACTGGGATACTGTCGTTCTGTATCTCACCAGTAGCAGATAACCTTACAACGGCGCTTTTAATGTGCGCAGTCGTAATGAAAGTCGGTGAAGGAAATAGCAAGTTCATTACCTTATGCTGCATTAATATCGTCATTGCAGCAAATTCAGGGGGAGCATTTAGCCCGTTTGGCGACATTACGACATTAATGGTCTGGCAAACAGGTAAGGTTGCCTTTGGGCAATTCCTTGATCTCTTCATCCCTTGTGTTGTGAACTATTTCTTACCAGCCATTATTATCGCCTTCTTCTTACCCAAAGGCGCGCCAAAACTCAAAAGTAAAAATATCCCAACCAAACGTGGCGCAAAAAGAGTGGTTTTCTTATTTCTAACCACCATATGCACTGCCGTTTATTTCCACATAGGTTTTGATTTCCCACCGGTATTAGGCATGATGCTTGGACTAAGCTATTTACAACTATTCGGCTTTTACTTACGTCAATCACTGCCTAAGTATGTAGAAAAAGAAACTGAAAGAGCCAAGGTGCAGAATGATGAGGAAAAATTAAAACGTCTTGGTTCTGTCGTCCCCTTTGATGTGTTTAAACGCATATCCGATGCAGAATGGGACACGCTCTTATTCTTCTATGGCGTTGTTATGAGCGTCGGAGGATTGAGTCTTCTAGGCTACTTATCGTTGATATCGACTATGGCTTATTCAAACTGGGATCCGTTATGGGCAAATGTATCCGTCGGTATAATCTCTGCGATTGTCGATAATATTCCAGTTATGTACGCCGTACTAACAATGGATCCGATAATGAGCCATGGACATTGGCTGCTCGTCACGTTAACAGCTGGCGTGGGCGGTTCATTACTCTCTATTGGCTCCGCAGCAGGAGTAGCATTGATGGGCGCTTCAGAAGGCAAATATACGTTTATGTCCCACTTAAAATGGACCCCAGTCATTTTTCTAGGGTATGTGGCATCCATCATCGCCCATTTATGGGTAAATGCCCCGTTATTTGGTCAATAAAACGAGTTAGAGTGAATCCATTAGAGCTTTTTATTTGGATTCACTCATTTTAGGTTCATAGTTCACTTTTACCCACACATTACTCAATCGGTACATACCGCAAACACTGCAAGTCAGAACTTCTCCATCACCATGAATCCGCATTTCAATATCGGGACGTTTCTCTTTTGAGCTATTTTTGACTTGTACGACCAAAGAATTACCATCAACTTTAAATGGCACAACCCACGATTTTGAAACAGAAGTAATTGTCACCTCTCCATCTGTAAATACCAATTTATCATCGTTATATTGATTATCGTACGTACCCTGAAAGGAATATGTCTCCTTATTTAGCCAACGCTCAAGACTATCATCACATCCAACCAAAGCCACCAGACAAAGCAAAGCCATACCAACCTTTGTTAGATGAACACATGTTAGCCGACGCCTAAGAACGAAAAACAAATTAGCACTCCCTTTGATTTATAGCATTCTATTGCTTATGGATAGGACCTTAACTAACAGATAGCTTATGGATACCCAAAAAGCAAGCTAACATCATGAGTTTGCTATGATTCTTATGATTAAGAAGACATTTCCCCAGCTTGCTGCACTGTATAACCAGTGAGTGGATCGATACTACGAACCAACTCTTTAACCTGAGTAATTGCTTCTAATGAAGAACTGTTCTTGCGATAGCTAAGATAAATTGGCCATCGCCATCTCTCGACATTACTCACCACATGCAGCTGTTTTGAGTCAACAAAAGGCGTTACCATCGACTGCGGAATATAAGCACTGCCGCCTTTTTCTAAGATATAGTCTAGAGCAATCCTCGCAGTAGAAGTCCTCAAGAACGGTGCTTTCATATCTGGATGTCGTTCATTGTGTTCAGATGAAAAACGACTCCCCCAATCAACATAAACATATTGATGAGAAAAAACGTCAGAAGCATCATCAAAGGGTTCCGTTGAGACAAGTGTCAACATGATGTCTGCAACTTTCTTTGACTCAAGTTCATCTACTTTTATTGGGTCAAAGGCAAACGCCATATCTAATGTTCTGTCTATTAGGCCTCTATGCAGCTGTTCCCGGCTCATTACCTCAGCAATAAAGCCATAGCCGACAAACGTGTCAGTAACTTCGCTCAAACAATTCTGCAGATACGCATCCCAAACGTTTGGAGTACCACCAAGTTTTAGTTGCAGATCTTTGCCAGACTGCATTGATAGCTCTGCTTTCGCCTGCTGAAGAGTCGTCACCATAATCTCTGCGTAATTTACCAGTCTCTCTCCTGCGGAGGTCAATTTGATATTATTGCGATCACGAGTAAATAACTGAGTATCAAAGTAAGTTTCAAGCTGTTTAATACGAGCGCTGACGGCAGCCTGAGTTAAATATAAATTTTCTGCTGCTCGCCCAAAATGACGAACATTAGCTAATTCCAAAAATGTTCTAAATACTTTAACGTCCATATGAATGCAGCCTCACAAGATTAGCAGGACAATAATAAATCTGTTTAATCATAACGATAAAAAAAAATTGTTTTTCTTTTTTTCAAATAACGCCTAATTTCGCGATTAATTTATTGTTATAAGTTAGTGTAACGATTGGCAAGAGGTTTACATGTCTCAAGTAGAATTTCGCCCAGGGCAAAAGCGTTTTTATGATACCAAAAAGTTTCCTCGTGGGTTTGCTAAATCAGGAGATTTTACGATCGCTGAGGAAGATTTGTTAACTCGATTTGGCGATACCATGTTACGTTTGGAAACTGGCGACTTATCTCCATCGAACCAAGAAGAAGCAGGCTTTATGGCAGTGATGCTTCAAGAAAAATCAGCGGAAACAAAGCTAGAGAAAGTTTGGGTCAAATATGTCCAACTCTCTCGCGGACGTAAACGTTTTCACACTCTCAACGGCAGAAGCAAGCCAGACAACATCAATGATGACTACGTTGATGAGGATCAGCCCCTAGCTGATGATGATTAAGTTCTCCTCGTAGGACAAAAAGCACTCAAGCCGATAAAGATAAAAATATCTTGTCGGCTTTTTTATTTCTAACGTCAGAATACCAATCTATTATTTTTCCAGATCGGATCAGTCCTCAAGCTAAAATGCCTGATTAGCCGAACAGTCCCAGATTGAATTAATGGTGTAGCTTTATTACAAAATTAAGCTATAAAAATTCTGCATTTATTTTACGAATCGAAATAAAACACCACATGAGATATGGATCACTAATATTAAAATTCAGGATTTCTCCATTAACAAAAAAGTGATCTTCATCACACCAAAATCCATATTGATAATTCTATTTATGTGACATTGATCGTTTTTTTATATTTGACAATTCTAAGTAAGCCGCAATGTAATAAAATTACACCTAATTTTAATGATCAATATCACAATTAATTTTCTCTCAACAGATAATTATAGTGATACAAGTCACAAAAACCCCGCTCAGAGTCCGAACTTAAAAAGATGTGCTAGATTGATGATGAACTTAAAACAATCCATCGACTTTGGCGAGTCGATATAACACAAAAAATATCAACAGAACATCGAACGGGGACTTCTCATGATATCACCAGATGCAAAGGTCAAGATACAGAATTTTGGCCGCTTCTTATCTAACATGGTAATGCCAAATATCGGGGCATTTATCGCATGGGGCTTCATTACGGCACTATTCATCCCAACAGGGTGGATTCCAAATGAAAAATTAGCAGCGCTTGTAGGCCCAATGATCACCTATTTACTTCCTCTTTTAATAGGCTATACAGGCGGTAAGCTAGTTGGTGGCGACAGAGGTGCCGTAGTCGGTGCAGTAACAACAATGGGTGTCGTTGTCGGTTCAGACATTCCGATGTTCATGGGAGCAATGATTGTTGGTCCTTTGGGCGGTTGGGCTATTAAAACTTTCGATAAGAAAATCGATGGTAAGGTTAAAAGCGGTTTCGAAATGTTGGTTAACAACTTTTCTGCCGGTATTATCGGTATGATTTGTGCAATCATCGCTTTCTATCTTATCGGTCCTTTCGTCAAAATTCTTTCTTCAGCATTAGCGGCTGGTGTTGACGTATTAGTTACTGCTCACCTTCTTCCACTGACGTCAATTTTTGTTGAACCAGCAAAGATTCTTTTCCTGAATAACGCGATTAACCACGGCATCTTCACTCCTCTTGGTATCCAACAAGCAGAAGAAACTGGTCGTTCAATCTTCTTCTTGATTGAAGCTAACCCAGGCCCTGGTCTTGGTGTATTACTTGCGTATATGGTTTTCGGTAAAGGTACAGCAAAACAAACTGCTGGCGGTGCGACTATCATTCACTTCTTAGGTGGTATACACGAGATTTACTTCCCATACATTCTGATGAACCCACGTCTTATCTTAGCGGTTATCGCTGGTGGTGTGACAGGTGTGACAGTATTAAACGTGTTTAACGCAGGTCTTGTATCTCCGGCTTCTCCAGGCTCAATTTTCGCAGTATTGCTGATGACACCAAAAGGCGCGTATCTCGGCGTACTATGCTCAATCGCTGCTGCTGCCGCTGTTTCATTTACTGTAGCTTCATTGCTAATGAAAACTCAGAAATCTAAGGATGAAGATGAAGATTCATTAGAGCAAGCGACATCTCAAATGAAGTCAATGAAAGCACAATCAAAAGGCGCAACATCTGGTGCAGCTCGTACAAACTTTAGCAACGTAAAAAACATTATTGTTGCTTGTGACGCTGGCATGGGATCGAGTGCAATGGGTGCGAGCATGCTACGTAAGAAGGTACAGGGTGCCGGTCTTGATATCAGTGTGACTAACCTTGCGATTAACAGTCTTCCACAAGATGTTGATATTGTTGTTACGCATAAGGATTTGACAGCCAGAGCGAAAAATCATGCGCCAAATGCATACCACATATCTCTGACTAACTTCCTAGATAGTGCAACATATGACGATTTGGTTCAGCAACTACAATCAACGAACAATGCATCAGCGTCAACTCCAGTCGCTGAAGAACCAACAAATGATAAAGCGTTTAAAGTGGAAGCTAAAAACGTTCACCTTGGACTAACTGCTGCTTCCAAAGAGGACGCAATCAAGTTTGCAGGTAATAAACTGGTTGAACTTGGTTATGTAGAACCAGAATACGTTGACGCCATGTTTGAACGCGAAAAAATGGTCTCGACTTACCTTGGTGAGTCAATTGCTGTACCACACGGTACTGTTGAAGCAAAAGACAAAGTGAAATCCACTGGTATCGTTATTTGTCAGTACCCTGATGGCGTTCAATTTGGCGAAGACGAAGATAGCATCGCAAAAATTGTTATCGGAATTGCTGCCAAAAATGACGAACACATCTCAGTTATCACAAGTATTACAAGTGCGCTTGATGATGACGAAGCGATTGCTAAATTGCAGTCAACCAGCAATATCGATGATGTTCTGGCAATACTAAGCGCTTAATAATAATTATAAATATATGCTCCATTGATTCCAGGCCAACCTTTCCCCCATTAGGGTTGGCCTTTTTTCTTTCTAAAAAAATATGTAGGTATACAAACAATGAAACAAGCAATCCATTTTGGTGCAGGTAATATAGGTCGGGGTTTCATAGGCAAATTATTAGCGGACGCCGGGGTTCACGTAACATTTGCTGACGTAAATGAAGCTGTCGTCAATAAGCTTATTACTGATAAACAGTACGATGTGAAAGTCGTTGGTGAGCAATGTGAAATTCAGACAGTTAAGAATGTCACTGCAATAAACTCCATGTCTGAAGAACTACTCAAACTCATCGCCTCTGTTGATCTTATTACTACCGCTGTCGGTCCAAACGTTCTCGATATTATTGCGAAAAGTATCGCTAAAGGACTTGAGCTGAGAGCTCAGGAAAACACTTCCGCTCCTTTGAATATTATTGCCTGTGAAAACATGGTACGTGGAACCTCTCACCTCAAAGAGCAGGTTTATCAATACCTGTCTGACGACGTGAAGACATTTTGCGATGAGAATATTGGATTTGTTGATTCGGCAGTGGATCGTATTGTTCCCCCTGCAGAGCCATCAGATAACATCCTTGATGTCACTGTTGAAAGCTTCAGTGAATGGATTGTTGATGAAACACAATTTAAAGGCCCGATTCCATCGATTAAAGGAATGGAAACTACTGACAATCTAATGGCATTTGTCGAACGTAAGCTATTTACACTCAATACAGGTCACTGTATAACAGCATACCTTGGTTGTCTACATAGCTATAAAACGATCAAAGAAGCTATTGAAGATGACGGCATTCGTGCAGATGTAACACTTGCGATGCAGCAAAGCGGAGAAGTGTTAGTTCAACGTTATGGTTTTGAACGTGAAGCTCACGCAGCTTATATTAAAAAGATTTTATCGCGCTTTGCTAATCCATACCTGGTAGACGAAGTAGACAGAGTTGGCCGTCAACCTATTCGCAAACTGGGCAAAAATGACCGTTTAATTAAACCATTAAATGGAACGATTGAATATAATTCAGAAAACTCAGCGCTTCTTAAAGGTGTTGCTGCTGCGTTAAAATATGAAAATGAGTCAGATCCACAAGCTCTGGAATTACAAGAATACCTAAAAGAAAATGGTGTGCGTAAAACCCTAGCACATTTTTCAGAACTAAGTGAGAACAGCAAAGAAGCGGCAGAAGTAGAATCTCTATTTACAGCGCTATAGTAGCATCAGAGAGGGGAAAACTCCCCTCTCAACTCTTAAATAATGAAGTATGGCAGAACTACTACAAGAAACAGATATCATAGAGAAACTCAATAATGCTCCGTCAGTGAGAGGATTCTTCATTACCGCTAGTGAGATATTTGAAGAAACAGTAGACGCATTAGTTCAGAGAATCTTTCGTAGCGATTACTTAACAGTAAAAGCGGTGATAAACCCCCTACTCGAATCGTCAGGACCTCTTGGCGACCTTTCTGTTCGTTTAAAGCTACTGTTTGGTCTTGGTGTCCTATCCGACAAGATTTATAGCGATATTGATGCATTCATAACGTTAAAGAATCAACTTAATAACGATGCTTATGACTATAAATTTACCGATAAAAAAATCATTTCTGCAGTGAAAAAGCTCAATGCGGTAAAAAAGGGAATTATGCCAATAGAGCAGATTGAAACATCAATAGCTGATGATCCAACCGATGAATTTTATCAATTACAAATGGACCGTTATGAGCAGGTTATCAAATCTAGCCTTTCCCTAGTTATCGTCGAGCTATGTCAATCACTGAACATTGATAGCCCTTTTACGACTCAGTACCGTTAGTGGGCAACCGTACTGATACCATCATGCCCCACATATAACAGGCTGTAATTATTCAGCCTGCTTTCTTCTCTCCCATTAAGCTCAAAATAAACCATTCACAATCGAAGTCACTCCACTTAAAAGACACAGAGTAAGTGCGCCATAGCGAACTTTCTTTTTATCTAATGATGATGTGAACTTGATGGCAAAAATATACCCTATCACTGTAGCGGGTATGAGAGGTAACGAAATCAATACATGATGCCACGTAAAATAACCAACAAAAAACTGTACTACGAGAGAAATCAGGGAACTGAACACAAAGAATGCAGCAAGATTTCCGCGCAATTGATTGGCTTCTTGATGCTGAAGTAAAAGCGCCATTGGTGGTCCACCAATTCCGGAGCTAGTACCAAAGAAACCAGAGAAAAATCCTGCAATACCCATCCTTTTTGGGGTGGGTTCAACTCTAAAGGGCAGAAAGCTCACTGCAACGGCAAATAATACTAGCCCACCCAACCAAAGAGATAATACGTCTTTCGACACATATAAGAGTAAACCGCCGCCAATAACAGAGCCTGGAATTCGCCAAACTAACGCATTTTTAAGCCCACCAATAGCAATGTTAGCTTTGAATTTGATCGCATTCATAAGTGATAGAATTAATGCCATCAAGGTGACAGCAGAAGGAACGTAATCAGGGTCGACCATAAAAAGAAGTGGAGACGCGACAACCGCTAATCCAAAACCAATCGCAGTTTGGACAAATGCGCCAAGAAAAATGAGTATAAATGCAGTGAACTCAATATGATGCTGTAAAAACGACATGAGGTTCGAACACGAATAGAAATGATATTCATATCATTAAACAAATCATCGTGTTAAAGCAACCTGTTTTTAGAAA
This sequence comes from Vibrio viridaestus, assembly GCF_003856525.1. Classification (GTDB taxonomy): domain Bacteria; phylum Pseudomonadota; class Gammaproteobacteria; order Enterobacterales; family Vibrionaceae; genus Vibrio; species Vibrio viridaestus. The sequence continues at coordinate 703,346 of NZ_RJVQ01000001.1, read as the reverse complement.
TGATTTACAGTGTAAAAAAGGAGGAGATACAATTCCTCCCCCTTTAAACTCATTAAGCGATTTGCTTCTGTTCTAAAGAAATATATTCAACAATGTCTTCAATGGTGAGAACTGGAAGGTCATACTTTCTTCCCATTTCGATAATTTCAGGCATACGAGCCATCGTTCCATCAACGTTTGTTACTTCAGAAAGAATGCCTGCAAGCGCTAAACCAGCAAGCTTCATCAGCTCTACCGTGCCCTCTGTGTGGCCGCGACGAACCAATACACCACCAGCTCTAGCTCTAAGAGGGAATACATGCCCTGGACGAGCTAAATCAGACGGCTGAGCACCCTCTGCAATAGCTGCTTTGATAGTCGTTACTCGATCTGCCGCAGATACACCCGTTGTCACACCGACTTTTGCTTCAATCGATACGGTAAAAGCTGTTTGATTTTGACTGTCATTGTGTTCAACCATTGGACTTAACTCCATATGATCCGCATGTTCATCTGTTAGACATAAACAGACAATACCGCTGCACTCTCTGATCATAAATGCCATCTGAGCGGGTGTGATAGTTTCGGCTGAATATATAAGGTCGCCTTCATTTTCACGGTTTTCATCATCAAGAACGAGCACGCCTCGTCCTTGCTGTAACGCAAGAATAGCATTTTCAACACGTTGGTTTACATCGCCAAATTCGGCTAGTGGACTTGTCTGATTCATGGTATCTCCTAAATTAACCAGAATCAGGGCAAAACGATGGGAAATCTGAATATGTGTATACGAAGACGACACTCGCACTGAGTGTGTCTGGGAATGTATTCATCCTCTCTCATCCGGACTTTAACCGTCGGCTCTGGACTTTGACCAGATCTGCTGACCTCAGACAACGTCCGAGCGCTCGTGGGCTTATCATATTGATCTACCACCGGTGGGGAATTTCGCCCCGCCCTGAGAATTAAAAAAATAACGCATCTGAATCCAGATGCGTTATCGATGATATTACTTTCACTTAATCAAGAAAAGCGACTTTTTAATAAAAAGGCGTTCCTTTGCTTTTAATCAAGCTCTTCTAATTGCTTGAGGAACGTTTTATGTTGCGCACTGACTTCCGAGTCAGGTTCTGAAGAAATAAGAGTGAAACCAATAATAGCGATAGTTGACAAAATCATTCCCGGTACGATTTCGTAAATATCGAAGATACCGCCCGTCAATTGTTTCCACACGACAACAGTAATACCGCCAACAAGAATACCAGCAAGCGCACCATTGCGATTCATACGTGGCCAGTAAAGACTAATCACCAACGCTGGACCAAATGCAGCACCGAAACCAGCCCAAGCGTAAGAAACTAATCCAAGTACAGAGCTGTCAGGAGTGAGAGCAAGCACAAGAGCAATAATAGAGATAGCCATTACTCCCAAACGACCCACACGAACAATCTGTTCTGACGTAGCATCTTTGTTGATCACTTGCTTATAAAAATCTTCCGCCAATGCAGATGAACACACTAATAATTGAGAGTCTGCTGTACTCATGATCGCGGCAAGAATAGCGGCAAGAAGAATACCAGCAATGACTGGATGGAATACAGCATTGACCAATAGCATGAATATTTTCTCACCATCAGCAAGCTCTAGAGTGGGATGGTGTGTAATATAAACCAATCCAACCAGACCAATCATAACGGCACCAAACATCGAAAGAGCCGTCCAGCCAATCGCGATACGACGAGCAGTGACGAGATCTTTATTTGAGCGTGTGGCTTGAAAACGAGCAAGAATATGTGGCTGACCAAAATAACCTAAACCCCAAGCTACGAGTGAAATAATTGCAATCGCAGAAAGTGGCTTACCATCCATACCATTCCATACCGTTAGTAACTGTGGGTTAATCTCAGTTAAATTCGCACTAAGGTCACTAAAACCACCTTCCATCACGGCGATAGGAACAATGAGAAGTGCAGCCGCCATGAGTAACCCCTGAACTAAGTCAGTCCACGCTACTGCAAGAAATCCGCCGAATAAGGTATATGAGACAACACAAACAGTGCCAATAATTACTGCATTGGTGTAATCAATACCAAATACGGTTTCAAACAATTTTCCGCCAGCCACTAAACCTGAGCTTGTATAGAAAAGGAAAAACAGCAAAATGAAGAAAGCCGAAATGGTTTGAATGGTTTTCGATTTGTCATTAAAGCGACGAGACAAAAACTCAGGTACTGTGATCGCATCTGTTGTAATACTGTAAGTGCGAAGACGTTTTGAAGCGATAAGCCAGTTGATCCAGTTACCAATTAACAATCCCCCAGCTAACCAAAGCGATTCCAAACCGGCAGCATACGCATAGCCAGGTAAACCTAATAATAGCCAGCCACTCATATCTGATGCACCAGCTGATAGCGCTGCTGGCCATGGTCCTAGCGTTCTGCCACCCAAAAAGTAATCTGTTGAGTTTTTCGTTCGTAAATATGCGTATACACCTATCGACAACATCATGATGAGATAGACGATAAATGTGGTAGTAATAGCAAAGCTATTTCCCATTTCAATTTCCTCTTTAATATCGAATTTCTTCCATGACCCCTCTTCAAAATGAGGAGGGGAAATTATGGAAAGAACTAGTGGGCATCACTCCCGAGTTCGAGTAGCGACGCATTGCCTCCAATGGCCGTTATATTTATTGTCCTTGTACGCTCAGTGATAAAGCGCAAACATAAAGTTGGGTCTTGAGCCGTTGGTTGGTTAACCAAGTCAGTTTCAGAAATAAAACTCGCTATAGCCCCAGTCTTCTGAGCCAAAGCAGAGTTAATAATACGTTCTCCATCTGCGTCACCAACGTAAGCTAAAGAACGAATATCTTCGTTCAGAAGGGAATGACGGGCATCCAATGCGCTGGTTAGTATAATGTGAGCAGGTAAGGACGCTTTATCTGCCGAAGAACGGATAAGATTCGTCACTTCAAGATTATCACTGCATACCATAACGCTATTTCCTGATAGAAGAGCGGCAGTTAATAACGCAAACAAGCTTGTTACCGCCGGTTCGCTATCTTTCTCCTGAACAACAAGCGTGACTCCTCTTCCCGCCGTATACAATTCATTAGTTTCGCCAGTAGGGCCAGGCATGAGCTGGCTCTCAGATAACCATTCTTGCCCACAGCGAATTTGATAATCAATAACAGCGGCATAAGCTGGTGATGATTTAGCAACTTCCAGAGCAAAATCGGTAATGCTTTGCTTGCGCTGTTCATATCCGAGTAGATTCCAATTTTCCCACGCAGAGAAGGAATCAGAAAATCGTGCAGCCTGATGTACCATAATAATCTCCTTATTCCTCAGATTCGCTTGTAAAGACGGTTTGGCTGAATCGGTATAGATAATGAGGGCCACCAGCTTTTGGACCGGTACCTGAAAGCCCCTGACCTCCAAAAGGCTGAACGCCTACAACGGCCCCGACTTGATCTCGGTTGATGTAGCAGTTGCCGACCCTCGCATGTTTTTCTATCCATCGATAAGTCGTTTCATTTCGACTGTGTACACCCATTGTGAGTCCGAAACCTGTCGCATTAATCTGTGCAACGACATCAGCAAGCTCGCTCGCTTTAAAACGCACTATATGAAGAATTGGACCAAACTGTTCTTCAGACAGACTATTGATGCTGTCTATTTCAAATGCAGTTGGAGCAACAAAGTCTCCTTTTGAACAGTCATCCGGCAGAGATAGAGATGTTAACAACGTTTGTGTCTCAGTCATCTTCGCTATATGAGCAAGCAGCTTTTCTTTCGCTGTGTTATCGATGACTGGACCAACGTCAGTAGAGTGTAAGTAAGGTAAACCAACAGATAACTCATTCATGGCTCCCCGAATCAATTCGATGATTCGGTCAGCAATGTCTCGTTGTACGAAAAGCACTCGTAATGCAGAGCAACGCTGACCAGCAGACGCAAATGCAGACCTAATTACATCCCTAACGACCTGCTCAGGTAATGCTGTACTATCGACAATCATCGCATTCTGACCACCGGTTTCCGCAATAAATGGCACTGGTAGCGCATCGCGTTTAGCTAATGATTGATTGATTTTTTGGGCTGTTTGAGTCGAACCAGTAAATGCTACACCTGCGATAGCTGGATGGCTGGTTAAACTATTACCAACTTCCGAGCCTTTACCAATAATTAACTGAATAACACCTGTTGGAAATCCAGCTTCAACCATCAATTCGACCGCACGGCAAGCAATTAAAGAAGTCTGTTCTGCTGGCTTAGCAATGACAGTATTGCCTGCGGCCAATGCTGCTGATATTTGACCTAAAAAGATTGCCAGAGGGAAGTTCCATGGACTGATACAGACAAAGACACCACGACCTTGCTGTGATACTTGCTTTGAAATACCATTAAATACGTTGATATCACGCGGCTTTAAAGAAACATTCTGAGTAGCGTAATAACGACAGAAATCCACGGCTTCCCTGACTTCATCAATACTGTCATGTATCGTTTTGCCCGCTTCCTTATGACATAAAGCCACCAGTTCTTCCATATTCTCTTCAAGAAGAGCCGCTAGATTAAGGAGCTTTTCAGAGCGATATTCTCGAGACTGAGCATTCCAGCTAGGGAAGGATTGTTGGGCTGACTCAATCGCCATCGAAATTTGCTCAGCATTCGCATTGACGACCTGACCGACTTCAATATCGCGATCATAAGGTGCCGTAACTGATATCGCGGAAATACCATCCTTGATCATGCTTTCGAATTTCTTATTCCCATCAATGATCGAAGAACCGTTCCAAGAAGATGACATCCATTTTTTAACTTGAGCTTCAAATTCCTGAGCTTCGCTCACGATATCAATATTGATACCTCTAGAATTCTTCCTTTCTTCGTAAATAGCAGGCGGAAGCGGAATAGATCCATTATGTAATGTCTTGTTTGCTAATAATGTTTCAACTGGATGCTGCGCGAGCAAGCTAATTGGGCAACGAGCATCCACTAAACGGTGTACAAATGAACTGTTCGCGCCGTTCTCAAGCAAACGACGAACTAAGTAAGGAAGGAGATCCTTATGGTTTCCAACTGGAGCATAAATCCTGACAGGCTGGTTGTACATGCGCATCGCATAATGGAACAGACCATCACCCATGCCATGCAAACGCTGAAATTCGAATTCGCCGTGAGGTGCCATCATCGCTATTGCCGTTACAGTCTGAGCATTATGGCTGGCAAATTGAGGAAAAAGGTTACCTTTTACATTCTCACTTAATAGGAATCTAGCACAGGCGAGATACGAAACATCCGTCGCTTCTTTTCGTGTAAAAACGGGATAACGTTCTAAGCCATGTTGTTGTGATAGCTTTATCTCACTATCCCAATATGCACCTTTTACCAGTCGTACAGGAATCAAATCACCTTGTTCTTTTGCTAGGGCGGTCAACCACACTAAAGCCGGTAGAGCGCGTTTAGAATAGGCCTGAACCACGAGACCAAATTTGCCCCACCCTTTTGCAGTCTCACTACGATATAGTTTTTCAAAAAGCTCCAGAGATAACTCGAGTCGATCCATTTCTTCAGCATCGATAGTGATACCAACATCTAATTCACGAGCTCGAGTGATCAAGCTAATTAGTGTTGCGTATAGTTCAGTCATGACTCGAGTTTTGTTCGCAACTTCATAACGAGGGTGCAGAGCAGAGAGCTTAATAGAAAGCGAAGGTGCTAAACGAGGATCATCCGGTCGAGTCTCTTTGCCAACCGCTTCGACCGCTGATAGATAGTCTTGGTAATATTTATTCGCATCCGATGTTGTTAAAGCGGCTTCACCTAACATATCGAACGAATAAGTGTATCCCTTCTCACGCATAGGTCGTCCGTTCTTTTGAGCTTCAGACATTGTCTGCCCAAGCACGAACTGGTGCCCCATGACTTTCATGGCTTGATGCATAACCTGACGAATGACAGGTTCAGAGAACTTTTTCACTAAACGATTCAAAGCTTGATTAGGGCTGGTATTTTCAATATTAGATATTCCGACAACCTTACCCGTTATCATGAGTCCCCATGTCGACGCATTGACAAACACAGAGTCTGAATTTCTTAAATGTGATTTCCAGTCAGCGATACTGAGCCTATCTTTGATAAAGGCATCGGCGGTTTCAGTATCGGGAATCCGCATGAGCGCCTCTGCGAGACACATTAGCAAAATCCCCTCTTGGGTATCTAAGCTGTACTCGAGCAGAAGAGCGTCAATCATCTGCACAGACTTTTTGTCAGCTCGTATTGCTTCAATAAGTTTGGTGGTTTTTAATGAAATTTCCTTTTTCTCTGTGTCAGTCGGTGTCGCGAGCGGCAGAAGCTGCTCTAGCCATTGTGATTCATCCACCATATACAGTGGAGAGATCATAGACCACAGTGTATCGAGTGGTTGCTCGATAAACTCCGGCTTCAACACATCTTTAGCGTTATACATGCGTTTTCCCTCAATCTCATTCCCAGAACATCTGAGAAATCTACAATAGCTAGCAGTGTATTTTGAGCTTGGAGAGAATACTTGTCAAAAACTCCGATGTTTTTGCTAAAAACTGTGCGTTTTAACAAAAGTAAAACATTAGCGTCACATGAAAGTTATCAACACGATGATTTTTAATGACAAATTTCACAAAGTACCCTTTTTGTAAAAAGAACTGTTGTGGATATTGGGCGCCAAAATGGGCTAAATAGTCCCCTAAGGTTTGGAGTAACGCTTTTTATATTGAGAAGGAGAAACACCTTGTAAGCGGGAAAAGATATGAGTAAATGTACTTTGGGCAGAGAAACCAGAAAGCTCAGCAACCTGACCTAGGGTATAACGCCCCTCTTCTATCAAGTATTTAGCCATATCTACTCTCTTGTTCAGTACATACTGATGAGGAGTCATACCAAGCTGTTCTTTGAAGAGATTATGAAATTGACTTTCTCCTAAGAAAACGCTTCCCGCTAACTGCGCGACACTGATTCTTTGTGAAATATGTCGTTGGATGTAACGATCAATAGATTGGAGGTCAATACGAGAGACACCTCGCTGGTAATCCATTCCTTTGATGTGCCTTTGTAGAAGAGCTATCAAGGTATCATTACAAGCTCGGCTTAAGAGCTCGTCTTGCGGATGCGCTTGCATCTCATCGACCAGCATTTTTATGAGTTTTTGTATTTGTCCATCAAGATAGAAATAGGTATCTGACTTTGAGAGGTTATTCATCCTCTCGATAATCATCTGTCCCTGTTCAGGGACATCGGACAAATTCAGCACAAGAATGTCTGACTGCTCTACGACGCCACCAAAAGCATGGTCCGAATTCGAGGACACGATGCATCCCCGTCCCGGCCCAATACGATTTCCATATCCTTCGATATCAAAATCCGCCTGCCCTTTTAAACCAATAACAATCTGAGTATACGAGTGGTCATGACAATCCATTTGCGAAGGAAGTGTTATCAACTCTGCGGGCTTTATGAGTTTGCCAGTGGTAACAGTATTGTTTTGTTCGAAAGGGAGCTTACTCATGCAGCTGGTCCAGTATGGTGTCGATATCCTTGCCTAAAGAAGATAGTACATCAACTCAACATCAATGCAAAAGAGTCTTATTTGGTTTTAATTTCTTCCGGAAAAATGATCAAGAGACCGTAGATTACGGCTATTGTCTAATCGAACTTCGATAAATCCGCAGAAATTCTGGCGAAAAACTTGCATAATTTTTCATTGTGCTCAAAATGGAGACTTGACATACTTTACATTCACAAATCAGCAACCTAAGAAAATTTTTTGTGTAGTGTGTCTAGCTATGCGTTAAGACTTGACGTAACTACTGTGTTAGTCGGTTAATTTAGTGTTAGGCTTAAGCCTAGTTGTCTTTCACCACAATTTAGTGGAAAAACGTTAATTGTTGCAGGGACCTATGATAATACGTCACATCCCAGCGCTAATGTTAGCGCTAAACCCAGTTTGGGTAACTACATCGGTGCATGCGGAAGAAGCTACTGTCTCTCAGGTCGATCCTGTTGCGGCTATCGATAGTAAAATGAGCGATAAAAAGGGCGAAATCGATAATCTCTCGTCTCAATACGATAAAGAAGTTGGCAACCTCCAACAACTCAAAAATGAAAGAGAAAAGTTGGAACGTGCTAGCAATGAGTTGGATGCTAAGAAAAATCGTGCGAAAGCAGCCCTTGATAAACAGTACTCTCGTCTGCTCGAAGATCCCGATACTGATCTGGCAACATTCCAAAAGCAATATCAACAGGCATGGGCTGACGTAAAAGAAAATCAGTCTGAGCTTTTAGATAACGAACAGGCATCAGCTGAGAGCAGCATGAAATTGTCACAGCTGAAACAGAGGCTGGGTCGTTTAAATAGCGAATACGAAAATCTTAAAGAGTCACGTGTAGACGCCAGAGTTAAGCGTTTGAACGCAGAGCTTAGCGAGAGCGGTGTAATTACATCCAGCTATAAAACGACCTGTTCAACAGCAATGACTCTGGGTGACTGTTCAAACCAAGGTTTATACCTAACTAAGCAGCAAGCGGTCAGCAATTTCAGAGACAAATTGTTAAACAACCTTACTGAATCGGTTGTAGCTAAACAAAACCTCAAAGGTGTACAGTTAAATCTTCGCGTAACAGATAGCCAAACTCTTCAAAGCGGTTTTCAGGGCAATAATGATTACTTTGCCGAAATTCAGGCTCAAATCCAAGCTCGACCAGAAGCAACGGCTGCATGTGAATTGTTAAATGTTTCTACTCGTTACTGTTTAAACGGTCAAGAAGTGGTAGCTCAACAGCATAAAGCTGAGAAAAAATGGGCAAGTATCACAGTAAGGTCAGACCAATATGACGACTCCGTCACAATAGACGGCGTTAATTACGGTAGTACACCAGTGGATATTTCAGTCCCATTTGGATTGCACAAAATTACAGTCTCAAAATCAGGTTATGAAACATACAATAAATCAGTTACGATAAGCGCTAACGATACAATTTGGATCAAATTAAGACCCAGAAAAGATGGTTAATAGTGTCAAAGCCTGTAAAGCTTTTTATTGATTTGCCGTAATAGTTATCAAGAGCGCCATTTTGGAACTAAGTTATTGAAAAATGACTCATCACCAAGATGGCGTTTTTAGTAAAAATGCATCAATATAAACTCATATAACAATTAACGAAAAGTGTAGAAATAATGCGACAAGGAATACCGTCTTTATTAATCCCTCTCATCCCTTGCTTAGTTGCTTTTAGTATCTCTTCTGAAGAAGCAACGCTTTCGTCTGCACCTGAAAATAAAGCGACACCAAAGGCGGAAACTGTTGCGGCTACTGATACTAAGACCACCACTTCTGACTCTATCAATAAGTCATCGACTCCAGAACAGTCAACTGGCAAAAAGGATGACGAGCAGGAAAAGCCAACAGTCTTAACTATCGATAATGCACTTTTTGAAGAGCACAGCCGTTTGGAAGAAGCAAAACGTAGCTTCAAAGAGCAAAAGAATAAAGTTGATAACACAGACAGTGAGCTCACCAGACTGACAGCTCAAGCGAAAGCCCTCGACAAGTCTCTGGACAGTGCGAAAGCGTCACTCAAAGCAGCATACGACAAGATGCTTACAGTGCCAGACTACGATATAACCTCAGCACAAAAGAGTTATCAGCAAATATGGTCCGATGTTAAGCAGAATCAACAAAGCAGGTTGGAATTACAACAGACTTTGACTGAAGAACAATCTAAGCTCTCTGAATTAAAATCCAAAGTATCTGCTAGCCAATCAAAAATTGACGACCTAGAGAAAAGTAAAAAAGTGGCTCGAGCGCAGCGCTTATATGAAGAATTATCAGTTGAACATGAAGAAAAGGTCTCTTTTACCAATCGTTGTTCACCAAATATGACGTTGAAGCAGTGCGAAGATCAAACAGTTGAATTAGGTTTGCAAAAAACAGTCAATCAATTCCGTAGGAACTTACTTCAAGCAACAACAGAATCTGAGCTGGTAACGCCTAATTCTCAAAACGTGTCCATGAATATTCATGTACTCAATTACGATGTCTTGGATTCAGGCTTCCAAAACAAAGATAGATACCGAGTTGTTCTACAAGGCCTATTACAGAGCAAAGTATCTCGCCAAACAGCGTGTAAACTACTCAGCATCGAGAATCAATATTGCTCAAATAAACAACCCGCTCAAAATCAAAAAGAAGTCGCCTGGTTCAAAGTAGAAGTACGATCCAATCAATATGATGATGCTGTTTTTATTGATGGTGTGAGCTACGGAAAATCTCCAGTGGAAGTTTCATTGGCAAAAGGAAGTCATAAGCTTACTGTTAAAAAGGATGGATTCTTAGCATACGAGACTAACTTTACACTCAATTCTGACACAACAGTAAGAGCTCATCTAAAACAAAAAGGCAATCCTCTAAAAACCGGATTTAAGTTTAAAGATGCCATTAGTAAAGGTGCAAGTGCCCCAGAAGTGATCACCGTGGCACCAGGAAACTTTTATCTGGGAGAGTACAACTCTGTACAATATAAGCTTGATCATGCTTTCGCTATTTCTTCCACTCCAGTAACAGTATCTGAATTCGAAACATTTGTTAAATCAACAAATTACAAGACAGACGCTGAATTAACAAAAAGCTGCTTGGTTATGAAAAATGACCGACCAGAGCCAAATAAAAATACAACCTGGAAGGCTCCTGGCTTTAGCCAGTCAAATAACCAGCCAGTTGTATGTATCACGCAAAAAGACGCAAAAAAATATGCTAATTGGCTTAGCCAAAAAACAGGGGCAAATTATCGCCTACCCACAGAAGCAGAATGGGAAATAGCTAGCCGAGGTGGGAAAACAACTGCCTACTGGTGGGGAAGCGATTTCCAGGTAGGGAAAGCGAATACCGGTTGGAGTGGTACAGCATGGTCAAATAAAAGTACCTCTCCCGTTACCGCGTTCAAGCCAAACCCAATTGGAATGTATGACGCTGTTGGAAACGTATGGGAATGGACTAATTCTCCACAAGGTGCAACACGTGGAGGCGCTTGGTGTTACTCCCCCTCTACAGCGACGGTATTCAGCCAGTTATACGTTGCGCCAGCAACAGCAGCAAACTATATTGGGTTCAGAGTGTTAAGAGAGATTCATTAAGTTAGAGTACTTCAATACTAAAAAGGCATGAAATTATTTTCATGCCTTTTTGTTTTTTGACTATCCATCTATGGCGCTAAGCGATCCACACTCCAACCATCATTTTCGGATGTATACATAAATCGATCATGCAAACGATGTTCACCACCCTGCCAGAATTCAAATGATGTCGGTTTAATACGAAATCCGCCCCAAAAGCTCGGAACAGGAACTTCACCTTTCGCGAATTTTTCTTTTAGCTCGAGGTATTTTCCTACCAAGACGCCTCTTGCAGAAATACGACTACTTTGATGACTGGCAATAGCAGCAATTTGACTCTCTTTCGGTCTGGAGGTGAAGTATTTCATATTTTCTAGAGCAGACAACTTGACCGCTTCACCAGTAATGTGAACTTGCCTTTCAATAGGATGCCATGGAAAGTGAATACTCACTTTACTATTGTTCTCTATTTGCTGAGCTTTCCGACTACCAAGATTTGTATAGAAGATAAAACCATCAGATGAAACATCTTTGAGCAAAACGATTCGTTGAAAAGGCTGACCAGTGCTATCGACTGTAGCAACAGTCATGGCTGTCGGATCAGGTAGTTGAGCATCTATCGCTTGTTGAAGCCATTTTTCAAATTGCTCAATCGGATTATCGCAAAGATCTTTGCGTCTTAATCCACCTTTTGTATATTCTCTTCTAATATCCGAAAGATCCATAACGACTCCCTAAAAAATTTTTTTGATTTTGCTCCCATATCCCAGTGAACTCAAGTAATCAGACCAAATTTATAAAATTCCCTGCGATTTCCGAAACTAACGAATCAATCAAGAAGCGTCTACACTCATATTATAATCCCAAAGCAGCTAGATTATTTAATCCACAGAATGTATTGTATTAAATGTGTAAATTCTTAACTTTTATACAGTTAAAGACTAGAATCATCGAAAAACTCCGTCTTTCACTAGGATTATCGAATGAAAAAAGAAGGCTATAACGAGCTTTCAGCAGACGAACTCGAATTTGTTGAAGATAAAAGTGCGGCTCTGCTTCTCAATACGCCCCATAATGCCCGGATAATGCTTTGGGTAATATGCGCGTTTTTTATTATAGGAGTTATATGGTCTTCTTTCGCTGTCATCGATAAAGTAACAGTGGGACAGGGAAAAGTGATTCCATCTTCCCAAATTCAAGTAGTACAAAACCTTGAAGGTGGACTGGTAAAGCAGATACTTGTGAAAGAAGGCGAGCATGTAGAAAAAGGTCAACAATTGCTTCTCATTGATGATACTCGTTTTCGTTCTGACTACCGGGAGCGTGAACAGGAAGTATCCAATCTAACGGCGAATGTTGTTCAATTATCTGCATCGTTAAATAGTGTAGAAATTAATAATAACTTCAACGAAAAAAATTGGCAGGAGAGCGTCAAGGTAAATTATGACAACCTGAATTTTCCTGTAAATCTAATAGAAAATAAGCCACAGCTTGTCCAACGACAGAAAGCACAATATATCCAAGATTTAGACAACCTCAAAAACCAAATCTCTACTGTCGATCAACAAGTTAAACAAAAGCAGCAAGATTTAGTTGAACTCCAAGCTCGCGTTACTAACTTAAAACAGAGTTATGAATACGCACAGAAAGAGCTCGCAATCACCAAACCACTCGCTGATGAGGGCGTTGTTCCTCAAATTGAACTGCTTAAATTACAAAGACAAGTGAACGATACCCGAAGAGATATGACATCGAGTGAGTTAAAGATCCCTCTGGCTAAAGCTAGCGTTAGAGAAGCAATCTTAAATCGAATCGATGCAGCGCAACAATTCAAATCCGATCAGCAGCAAAAACTGAATCAAGCTCAAGACAAACTTTCTGCATTAACAGAATCTGCAGTTGGGCTGGAAGATAAAGTAAATCGAACCGTCGTGGTATCACCAGTTGCAGGAACAGTCAAAACACTTAACGTAAACACCGTAGGTGGTGTGATTCAACCTGGAATGGATATTGTTGAGATCGTTCCTTCCGAAGATACCCTATTAGTTGAAGCAAAAATTGCACCTCAAGATATTGCGTTTCTTCGCCCTAACCTTCCTGCAATCGTTAAGTTCACTGCCTATGATTTTAGTAAGTACGGTGGATTAGAAGGTACATTGGAACACATAAGTGCAGATACTTCACAAGATGATGAAGGTAATAGTTTCTATATTGTCCGTGTGAGAACCTACGCAACAGCACTAAATAATAATGGCGATCTGCCGATTATTCCGGGTATGACAGCTAGTGTAGATATAATCACCGGAAAGAGAACAGTTATGGATTATCTTCTCCAACCCATCCTACGCGCCAAGAACAATGCTTTTCAGGAATAAGGGGATGCAATTGTACTTAAGTTCAACAAATAGCCTCTTAAGTGCCAACAAAGGATTGCGTTGGCTATTCATTGTTATAGGCATACTAGCTCTGACAATTGTGAGCGAAACGTTAGAAGCTTTAAACACTCAGGAACAACGATGGGTTGACGCGGTAACCAAAACCTATGGAAGCAAAGCTGGCAGGCGTGTAGAAGCCTGGAGAGAAGCTTTGGATAAGTATAAGTCTCTCCCAACTGAACTGAAACTACAACGAGTAAATCAGTTTATGAATCAGATGCGTTGGGTCAGTGATGAAAAGCTATGGGGAAAAAACGATTATTGGGCAACCCCGCTCGAATTTCTCGGTGCTGGTGCTGGTGATTGCGAAGATTTTACTATTTCAAAATATTTCTCGTTGCTTGAAATAGGTATCCCAGATAGCAAGTTGCGTTTAATCTACGTCAAAGCAATTACTTACAATCAGTTCCATATGGTTTTGGCGTATTATGAAAGCCCGAGTTCAGAGCCTTTAATCCTTGATAATATTAATCCCGATATAGAGAGAGCGGGTCGACGTAAAGACTTGCTCCCAATTTACAGTTTTAACGGTCAAAATCTTTGGCTAATGAAATCAAAAAATGGTCAGTTGGCTGGTGACTCGTCCCGATTAAGCTTGTGGAATGACTTACGAGATCGAGAGCGCTCACTGATTTTAAATAAACCCATTGTTAGTTACGATTGAGTAGGCACATATGACTCTTTATAAACAAATCGTCGTTGGTATGATAGCGCTGTTTATCCTATTGATAATTTCAGTGTTTCTCATAGAGTTCAACACAACCCGTGATAACCTTGAGCAACAACAACGCTCTGAGGTAAACAACACGATCAACACCGTTGGACTTGCACTAGCTCCATACCTGGAAGACAAAGATACGGTAGCCGCAGAATCGGTTATCAACGCTTTGTTTGATGGTAGTACCTATTCAATGGTGAAACTTAAATTTCTTGATGACAGAAAAGAAATCGTACGTCGCTATCCAATCAAACCTAATGGTGTCCCTCAGTGGTTTACGAACATGGGTTTATTTGAAAAAATCCATGAGCAGCGAGTAATAACAAGCGGTTGGTTACAATTAGCCGAAGTTGAAATCATCAGCCATCCCGGTGAAGCCTACCGCCAGTTATGGGATGCATTGAGTCGTCTGATCGTCGTATTTAGCTTTGTATTTGTTTTTGGTTTGATAGCAATCGCTCTCATTATTCGCCATGCACTTAAACCTTTACATGCTATTGTTCTTAAAATGGAACAAGTTGCGCGCAGTCAATTTGGTAAGCCATTACCTCGTCCATCAACGAAAGATCTCGTTCACGTCGTTGACGGTATTAATCGTATGTCGTCTCAAGTGGAAAAGGCATTTAAGACTCAAGCAAACGAAGCTCAGCAATTAAGAGATCGTGCCTACATCGATCAGGTTTCTGGATTAGGGAATCGCTCCTTCTATATGAGTCAGCTAAACAGTTGGCTGTCAGAAGGCGGAATCGGTTCTGTCGCGTTGCTGCAAGCTGCATTTATTGAAGAAATATACGAAGATCAAGGGTATAAAGCTGGGGATCTGAAAGTAAAAGAATTGGCTGACCTAATAAAACTCTCGATTACAAATGATGAGGTGAGTATTGCACGTATTTCCGATGCAGAATACGCCTTCATATTCCCGTTGATGGAAGAAGACTTAATCCCTCAGCGCGCCGAACAAATTATGGATTGTGTATCTAGCCTGAATCCCGATCCACTTGGTGAGGCTCGCCCAGAAGCGTATCTTGGCTTTGTTTACAATCAGTCATGGAAACAAGCATCAGACATTCTTTCTCTGGTCGACAACGCTTTAGCATTGGCAAGAGCAAGTCACGAGAAATTGTACGGCTATATTAGTAGTGAAGAAAACAAACTCGCTATGGGTAAACAGCAATGGAAAGTGCTGGTTGAAGAAGCAATGCAAAAAGGACTGGTTAACTTCCGTTTTCAAAAGGCATCATCTCCTGATGGAAAAGTACTCCACCAAGAAGTCTTTTCATCAATTGAGAAGGAAGGCACACGTTACAGCGCGATTCAATATTTGTTTGCCTTAGAGCAGTTGCACGTCAGTCATATTTTCGACCAATATGTCATTCAAGCTATGTTTGATCGTCTAGCAAGCGGAGAAATTAATGAAACATTGGCAATCAATATTTCTCCAGTCAGCATCTCCGAACCAAGCTTCATCCGTTGGGTGACAGAGCTACTTGCTCACGATAAAAATGCAGCAAGTAAACTCCATTTTGAATTACCTGAGTCATGCTTTATTAATACACCACACTATGCTGCTTTATTCTGTAATGCGGTGCGTAACGCTGGAGCAGACTTTGGTGTTGATAACTATGGACGACACTTTAAATCATTAGATTATCTGAACGAATATCGCCCACAATACGTAAAATTAGACTATCTATTTACTCATAACCTCGACGACGAAAAGCAGACATTTACCCTAACATCTATTTCTCGTGCTGCGCATAATTTAAGTATTACGACTGTCGCATCACGTGTCGAAACAAAAGAGCAGTTAGAGTTCCTTGCAGAGCACTTTATTGATGTATTCCAAGGCTTTATCGTTGATAAGTAAAAGGCCCATTTAATGCAAGATACTTTACTTAATTCGCTGATCTACTTAAGTCGATACTATGGATTAGCGAATTCGCCTGAGGCACTAATTAATGGCTTACCGTTATCCGATGGTAAGCTAACACCTTTCCTACTCCCCCGCTCTGCAGAAAGAGCTGGGTTGATTGCTAAGGAAAATAGATCAGAGTTAACAGCGATACCCAAACTAGTTTTCCCCGTCATTCTGTTGCTCAGAGGAGGAGAAGCCTGTGTTATAAATAGCATTGATGAGAAATCAGGAGAAGCGGAAGTCGTTACAGGAGAATCAGGACTGGTACCTATCGCCTACCCTATTGAAGAACTCGAAAGACGATATATTGGCCGTTACTTCATGGTCAAAAAGCAATTTCGTTATGACGAGCGCTCTCCTGAAATACTCAAACCAAAAGATGGACACTGGTTCTGGGGAACGATTTGGCAGTCAAAAAAGATATACCGTGATGTTCTTATCGCGTCTCTAATGATCAATGTTTTTGCCATAGCCACGCCGATGTTTTCCCGTATAGTGTACGATAAAGTAGTGCCAAATTTGGCGTTCGAGACATTGTGGGTGCTGGCTAGTGGCATACTATTAGTATTCCTTTTCGATGTCGCTCTGAGATTGTTAAGAAGCTATTTTATCGACGTTGCAGGCAAGAAATCGGATGTTTTAATCTCAGCCAAGCTGTACACCAAAGTTCTTGGCATACGAATGGAAAGTCGCCCACCATCCGTTGGCGCGTTTGCACGGCACCTTCAAGAGTTTGAATCAATAAGAGAATTTTTCACTTCAGCGACTATAACATCACTGATTGACCTCCCCTTTGCGCTGATATTTTTACTATTGATCGGCTTGATGTCTGGCCCACTCGTTATTGTACCTATCGTAGGTGTTATCGCCTTGGGTATCTATTCCTACATAATTCAAGGTAAGTTACGTCGCTCAATTGAAGAAGGGTCTCGACTCGCGTCACAGAAGTACGCCAACCTTATCGAAAGCTTAGCTGGCTTAGAAACAGTAAAATTATATGGTGCGGAAGGACAGTTCCAATATCGTTGGGAAGAAGCCGTAACCCATATGGCAAACTGGAATATCAAAAGCCGCCGCCTGACTGATGGGATTCAAAATGCAGCAGGGTTTGTACAACAAGCATCAAACGTGGGTATGGTCATTGTCGGTGTTTACCTCATCTCTAATGGTGATTTGTCCATGGGCGGCTTAATTGCGTCAACCATGCTAAGCTCTCGCGCCGTTTCTCCGATGATTCAGCTATCCCTGCTTTCAACTCGTTATAATCAAGCAAAATCCTCGATGACCATCATTGAACAGGTTATGGCAATGCCTGACGAGCAAGAAGCCGGTAAACGATACATTCACAGACCGATTATTCAGGGTAAAATCGAATTAGATAAAGTGACTTTTCATTATCCGAACTCAGACTTAGCTTCAATCAGGGACGTTAGTATTACCATAAACCCTGGTGAAAAAGTCGCAATCATTGGCCGTATCGGCTCAGGCAAAACCACACTAGAACGTCTAATTATGGGTCTCTATCAGCCTACAGAAGGCAGTGTTCGCATCGATGACACCGATATTCGTCAAATGCACCATATCGATATAAGACGAAATATTGGCTGTGTCCCTCAGGATAGCGTACTTTTCTACGGTTCGATTAGAGACAACATTACTCTTGGCAGACCACTAGTGGACGACCGAGATGTGATGGACGCTGCGAATAGAGCGGGTGTTACTGTTTTTACGCAGCAAGATCCAGCCGGTTTGGAGCGCCAAGTCGGTGAAGGTGGGCAATTACTGTCAGGTGGTCAGAAGCAATCAGTTTCAATAGCAAGGGCGATACTAGGACGCCCACCGGTTTTATTGATGGATGAACCGACCAGTGCGATGGATAATCGTACTGAAATGCATATAAAGAATCAATTAAAGCAGCTTAGTGGTCGAGAAACATTAATTCTCATCACACACAAAACCACTATGTTAGATGTCGTCGATAGAATCATCGTAATGGAAAAAGGTCAGGTTATTGCTGATGGAGCAAAGGCTGATGTACTAAACGCCTTACGTGAGGGTAAAGTTAGAGCGGTTAACTAGACTCAAAATGCAATGAATTTCATCCTGATATTCATTGCATTTCACTATTCTTGTTCTTTCGCTATATCATCACCAACCATAGTAGCTCTTGCCTGAATTTCATGTTGATTATAAGAAAAGACTGTTTGCCCATGTTCTTTTTTAGTTAGGATTTTATCTGAACCATATTGGACAGTAACATGGGTATAGACATGATGCTTCACATCAACAATATTTGTTAGTAATTTTCCTTCTAGCTCATCACTAGCCTGCGCCAGAGCAGTTTTAGCATCAAGCATAGCAACATTAGCTACTTCTTTTTCGTCTGCGATTTTTCGTAGTTCCTCTTCACTTTTTTCACTCGCTTTTTTCTTGTTATATTCTATTTCAGACCGAACAATATCCATTGTTTTATTTTGCGCCGCATCATATTGCTCTTTAAGGAATGAAATTTTTTCTTTCAGAGCTGGATATTTTGCAAACGCCTCAACAAATGTTGCAGTATCACCTTCAACCCCTAGATTGAAACAGACTAGCTTGCCACCAACTTTACAAGTACCGCCACTCAAAGTTCCATTTTTCTCATTTTCATCTAGCACGATCAAGTCATTACCGCACAATATCTTGTTACTTATGGAGTGGACACTTAAATGGATGTCATCGTGAGCTTGGAGAAAAGCGTACTGAGCATAATTGGCCGTAATAGACTTACCGCTTTTAACTGTGCAAGTTAAATCATCTCCATCAGTGACAGTATGGCCAATGATTCCTTTCGCTATCTGAATATCGCCCTGAGCCTGTACATCGGCAGATTCAACAAAGCCTCCTACAATAATGTCACCAGTGGCTTTCACTATCATTCCAGATTCGATATTACCCGATACAACAACACTGCCCTTAAATTTAACATGGCCGGTTTCAACACTAATCGATTTAAGGACCATCGCATTATCAACATCAACGCTGCCTGGCTTTATTATAGGTAAACCCGAGATAGTCGCTTCTAAAGTATTTAAATCCAGACTGGATATTTGAGTATTTTTTCCTATTTTCAGCTGAATGTCTTTCCCTGGTGTTGGTTCTAGCACCTTGCCGGTAACCGTAAAACCAGGAGATCCTTTTGTTGCCGGGTGTTTTTTCATCACAGGATCACCAGCGCCGACCGTGATTGTTGCTCCGAGATTTTTCATATCTAACTTTTCAGAGCCTTCTTTGTGCTGCGGAGCAAGTACTCTTTGACTAATGTCTTCAACTAGGGGTTCACAGTAAGCGTCTTTACCATTGGTCGGATTTAAACCCTGCGCGACTGGCTGAGTAAAAATTTCTCCCGGAGCGAGACTCGCACTTACGACAAGCGCCTTTTTCAACGCAACTTTATTTATACCCTTGGTAATGTGACCATTCGCTAACGCGTGAAGAATTTCACTGCCTCTAAGCCCTCGGCCTCCATAGGCCCCCTTTAGAATTAAATTGGCTACCATCTCCTTATCGACTAACTCATATTCGACAGTAGCGTTCCGTCTATCAGCAATTAAAACTCCTGAATAGGATTCTTTTTTTGCTTCGTCAGATAATTTGATGAATCGCTCAAGAGCTTCATGATCAAGATAAAAATGCTCAGCGCCTAACTCCCGTAACATATCTGTAATTCCATCTTTAGAAAGACGGGTATCCAATGACATGTCTTCAGGCCGTATAGCGGTAACTTTATTCTTATCATCGTTTAGTTGGAGTATTCTCTTCCACATAAAAAAACTCGACGTTAATCTGACTACTAATTACTAATATATTAATAATATACAAAGATATCTATAAACCTATGTTAGTTATCTAAAAACATGTCATGAGTCACCAAAAACAGCCATATGCAAACTCGACAAGCCACATAGCTATTTACAGTGTAAATTCGCCATAATGAATATGTTTTTGGAGATTAGTTTACAGTGTAAATTGATAAAATATCTTTTAAATTAGACCTCAGTAGCTGTTCGACCTGACGTCTGCCTGGTAACGACAGCTGACGAGCGCACTCCTTCCAGTCAAGGTTATAAATTACCTTGAGGACAAAGACATCACCAAAAAGGCCGCGTTGCGAAACATCAACTTTATAATAGAGTGACTCGAACCAAGGAACGATGGCTTCGAAATTTGAGCCACCATAAGCGTAGTTACTAAGAAGCTCAAATGGGAACTCAGAAGATACTGAAGAACTGGAGTGACCAAGAAGGTAATGTGAAAGAGTTAATTCAAGTCTGATGGAGTTGAGTCTAATCGACAGAATCAAAGTAGAACGAAAATAGTCATAGGCTTTCTTAACAAAGTTGGCTTTCAAGTGAGAGCCATGAACCATCAATACAGAAAAACATCCGGATGCAGCATCCTTTTGTGTGCCTAACTTTACTGGAATAAAACCACTACCTTGCCAAAAACGGAATAACTCAGCAGTCGCGCCGTAGCTAGTAGAGATAAATTGAGAAGGATTATTTTGAATGAAAAAAGACAGTAGCTTAGACCCGATACCCTGTGCTTGCAGCTCAGGCGCGACGACAATCCTTAAAATGCGATACCAAGATTGCTTTCCGCCTTCTTTAATACCAATCTGATTAACGAAAGTGATAGGAGTCATCATACCTTTGGGACGTCTGCGCCCTAACGAAACAGCCTCAATAAGTTCGTCATCCATACTCGGCTCAGCCACAGACATAAGGCAGGATACCAATCTATCTCCATAATATAGACAAGTAACGGACACACTATCGTCGGAAATTAAATGAAAGAGGTCGTTGGGTGAAGTCTGGTAATGTGCGTCAACTAATAACTGGAAAATATCGTTGAGGCGAATGGCGTTCTCGAATAATTCAGCGGAACTAAACGTTACAAAATTAAATTGTCGTTCATCATCTAGAGTACATCCCGAATAGTCATTGGATTTGCTATCAAGTAAAAAGGTACTATTTGTCCATTCTTCCACTGGGTCGCCTGTATTCCAACGAATGGGATACTCCATAGTAAGCACTTTAAACTCAGGACGAAAAGACTTTAGCCAATCAACAAATTTTAGCGTAAATCCACGCCCGCAACCTTCATAACCGTTAACGGTAGTAGAAAACGCAATTCTAGAATATAACTCAGCGATCTGAAACAGAATCGTTAAGGGTATCGACGAAGCCTCATCAACAAATAAAATATCAATGTCGTGGTCATTCTTAACCAAACTGTCAGGGGAAATAAACGTTAAAGTGGAAGACCCAATGGAAATGGCTCCATGACTCTGGCGTAGACTATCTAGAACTCGTGATTCAACAATATCGAAAATACCTCTAACACTATCTAACCGTGGCGCGCAGACGGCTAAATTAATGCCACAGTATTGCTGCAACAACGCGACACAGGCAAGTCCAATAGCTGTCGTCTTACCTCGGCCACGATCCGCTGTGATAACGATAGGTCGATTTGCTCTCCTACGCTTAAGCGCAATCAACTCCTTAACAACTATTTCTTGGTGCGAAAAATTAGGAGTTGCACATAGGGATTCACCACAACATGGTAGCAGGCATTCATAGTCGGATTCAGAATTGACTGTAGGCAGTTTATTAAGCTGGCTATCGAACCACTGTACGGCACGATTACTTGGAGTTTGTAGTGGTCGGATAAACAAAAGAACGCCGCCACCACATACAGAGCCTATTGCGCTATTAATACTGTTCGCATCTATGCCTGCAGAGCAATCTATGATGACAAGACGATTATTATGACCGAGGATGAATTGACCCTTATTAAAAGGGATGAATTGAGTATTATCAAAAGGCACTCCACCTAATTGTATAGGGGTAGATTGTACCTCTTCACTGAGCATAGCTAATACTTCAGATATAAAAACTCTACTGCCATCGAGAACGGCAGCATAGCGCCAATTTGCCTTTTCTGAAGTACTAATAACCTGCTGAAAAAATTCTTTTATATTCATACTTAATGAGTCAATTTCTATAACGGAAAAAAGGATTTTAAATAATTATCTTTTTCTTAACGATTAAATACTTTTGCTTTCATTGAATAAATAAATGCTCAACTATAGCGCCAATTCAACCAGTCCACACAACGAGAAAATGCCTCAATGAACAAAACATTAGTTGGTCTACTAAGCACGGTTGCTATTCTAACATCATCTGCCACTTACGCTGCTAAAGAAACACTGAACGTTTATGCCTGGGGAGGATACCTCCCAGAAGAATCTCTAAAGGCATTTGAGAAACAAGAAAACGTCGTAATTAACTATACTAGCTTCGAAAACAACGAATCCATGTACACTAAGTTAAAATTACTTAACGGTACGGGATATGATGTGGTATTTGCTTCAGCATACTTTATCGAAAAAATGGCGAGAGAGGGCTTATTAGCCAAGATTGATCACGAAAAAATACCTAATATGGAATCGACTTTTCCTTCACTATTAGGGCAAGCTCATGACCCTAAAAACGATTATAGCCTTCCTTATATCTGGGGTGTAACAGGAATAAGCTATAACGAGTCTTTAGTCGACGAACCTGTGACAAGCTGGAAACAGCTTTGGGAGCCGAAATACAAACAACAGCTCATGCTCATAGATGATATAAGAGATGTCTTTGGTATGGCTTTAAAGATGAACGGTCATAGTATCAACACGAAAAATCCGGTAGAAATAAAAGAAGCGTATGAAACACTAGAAAAACTAAGCCCTAACGTGTTGGTATATAACTCTGATGCTCCACAGATGCCTTATGTAGCAGGAGAAGTAATCGCAGGAATGCAGTGGAATGGAAATGCATATCAAGGTCAAAAAGATATGCCAGAGCTAAAGTTTGTTATGCCTTCAGAGGGTGCCGTTTTATGGATGGACAACTTCACTATACCATCAGGCAGCGAACATAAAGAACTTGCACATAAATTTATCAATTTTATGTATGCACCAGAGCAGCAAGCTGACATAGTGAAGACGCTTGGGTATGCGTCGGCTACCGAAAAAGGCAAAGAGCTACTACCTGCTGATTTAAGGGATAATAAAACAATCTACCCGGATCAAGCAGACATAGCTAAAGGTGAGTTTATCAATGATGTTGGTAAAGATGCACTCGCAATTTATGAGCAGTATTGGCAGAAATTAAGAGCGAATTAAAAAAAGGGCCATAGGCCCTTTTTTCATTTCAGTTTCTCGATTAAAAAATCAGATAACTCTTGAAGTAAATCATCATCAATACGTTTCAAGTTAATCGAAACGTTACTTCCCTTACGAACATAAGTCGCTCGCCCACGAATGAGATCAACTTTGTTACTTTCAGGCATTGTTTTCGGTTTAAAATCCTCTATCCAAGACTCAATAGTCTCAGTAACCTCTTTTGTTATCCTCGCAACGCCTTGCGAAGAACACCGCTGCCAAACAAAGCTGTCATTACGATTACATTTGTCTAATAAGAGTTGCTTATCCTTATCAGTCAGAGAGTGGTATTGCTTGTGAAGTTTGACAATAGTTGGTCTGCCCAGCTCTACCACATTCGGATAAGCCTGGAGCAATTCTAAAGGCAGATCGGCTGCTTTTAATGCCCCACTGACCAAAGCCTCGCTACATTGAAACATCTTAGCTAACGCTTTCTGATCTTCTGCCTCACGAGCATCAAGTTTAGCCTGCATTTCACGTCCCTTTTCATATAGAGACAAAGGCTTATGCGCGTTTGCTACATCGGATAAAAATTTAGCATGTTCTGAGTTGATACCTTCTGCTACATAGATTAAAAAATCTTGTTGAGCAATCAAACACGCCATACGACGACGGCTACCATCGAGAACTTCAATAACGCCATCTTCGCCTATACGACCAACAGCTGGGTATTGCTGGCCGCGTTCTTTTAAAGTGAGAAGAATATCCGAAAGAGCATGCTCATTCAGAAATGACTGCTCACGGGCGTTTTGATCGAAGACGCGCGTAACAGTCGCTATCTCTTGCGCGGCGACTTTCACTAATTTAAACGTAACTAAACTTTCACCAGCAATGGCAAGCTCAATAATATTGGCCTTATCTTTAGCGGCCGTCTGAGCTTCCTGATGAGTCGTTGCTCGTCTTTTATCCGCTTTTCCAAATAACTTAGCGTTAAGATCAGATGTTTTAATTGCCATTTTCTATTATCCCTGATTTAAAGCAGACCAATGCGAATGAAGAACACGTTCAAGTTCGAGAGCACTTTTCTGGACTGCATCTTGTGCAGTAGCAAGTGTTTTCTTTCCGCCTTCAAAATCACTGGTTGTAAGATCAAAAACTGTACTATAAGTGTCTGCACATGTTTCAAATGCACGACTTCTTGGAATTGTTGCCATCATAACTTGGTCGCCAAGCAAGTAATTCATCTCAGTAAGAACAGAAACCTGTTTTTTATTATCATCTTCAAACATCGTAGGCATCAATCTAACAAACTCCAATCCTTTCCAATCGTCAGGAAACATCTCGTAAACTGTCGGTAAATGTTGGAAGAAATTGACTGTTGAAGCCCAATCAAGACGCTTAGCGGCACAAGGTATGAGTAGCGCATTTGATGCATACATAGCATTCCAAACCAATGGATCTACGTGAGGACCGGTATCGATCATAATGACATCAAACTGATCGGCAATTTTATCTACAAGCTTCTCTTTCAATAACTTTACAATATCTAATGACTGATTCTGAGATAAATATTGCCACGCTTCAGCATTAAACATTGCATCTTCTGGGAACGCAGAAATGGTCTTCAGATTAGGATATTGAGTTGGTAACATAACGTTCTTTTCAAGAAACTCAGTATCCACCACAGTGCCATCAGGAACGTTATCCAACATAATATCAACGGCAGAATAGATATTATTATGTTCAGTGAGAGAAATTTGAGGATTTAAAAATAGACGCAAGGAACCTTGTGGGTCTAAGTCGATAAGACAAATACGGTAGCGCTTATCAAGATTCAGAGCAAGACAGGCAGCCAAATGAACGGCTGTCATAGATTTCCCAGTACCCCCTTTTTGGTTCTGAACGTTAATAATCCATGGTTTATTATCCACGCTTTTCTTACGTTCGTGAAACTTGGGAATACCCGCAGCGTCCATCAACATGTGAGCTTCGGCGAGCGAAATAGAATAGTGATTTGCGTTATTTTTCGTAAATTGATGCCCAGCTTCTTCTAACTTTGCTATTGCATCATCAAGCTTTCTTCGCGTTAACCCCGAACGGGTTTCCATTAAAGCCTTTGACATAGGAGGGAAGTGGTCATCACTTCTTTCTTCTAAAACGATTTCTATTCTATCTGATTGAACCTGCTGCGTTGATTCAGCCAGAGCGTAGAGGTTTTCTATCGTTTGCTCTCTTTTCATTGCCAAATTCCGTTATTAGTTGAATTACCGATATCGTACAGCAATAAAAAACATTATCAACATAAAGCTGTACAGATAACAAAAATAATTTTTCATACAAAGTGTATACTTAACAAGCTGTTTGCTGAAAATATTCAATTTAAACGTTATTAGCTATTTCAATTTCTATGAATAATTAGCCACAAATTAATTTAAAATAAAAGTGTTACAGCGTCACTAAGATTTACATTGTAAATCCAATTTATGTTTATTTATATCGGAACGATTATAAATGCTGGATAGATTACGGACGAAGTAAATTCAACAAAACTAAACGACACTTTTATACCATGAAACTTAAGATGTAGGGTGAGAGAAAAGAAAGTATTCTAAAAGAAGTCTCATTTCGGAAGCATGATCATGATGAAGCTCCATGATCATGCTTCGGGCTAAATAAGCGAAATAATGACCAACACGAAAGAATGATCAAGGTATGAAACTAATATTCGGCACTGTTAAGATATTCCGAGTCTGATCGGAACAATGATCATGTTTTGATCCCTTTCGGAAGCATATAAAAATCACGCTAACTTACGGCCATCGTCAATTGAAATAAGGGATTGTTTCAATCTCTGCACTATTTAAACATCTAATTGAAAAACACAGCTTTATTGCTTTAATATGGTGATCATGCTTTCGATATCGAGATATATAGCCACACAGAGTAGAACAATGAGTAACGGTAACCCTAAGTAAGTCTTTTACCGAGAAAACGAAACACGAAATATCAGAAAATGAATATAAAAAAGTCATCCAATGATATTTACCATGATCATCGATCCGTGGTTGATAAAATAAATGCAGGATAGACTGACGAAAAAGACGTGGGAACTGTGGATAACATGTTGTTATAACATGATCATTTGTCCAATAGAGGCTTGATCACTTCTCCAACAATCAAATGATCATCTTTCTGTAAATATTTGATCATTCTTTCGTTATTCTAATGATCATCTTTCCATTACTCTTATGATCATGCTTTCTAATCGATAAAAAATAAAAACTTTATATTCAGTAATTTACAAGCAAATCCAACGCTAGATCATAAGATCATATATAGCAATATAGATCATATAAATCAAAAAGATCAGTTTATTAAAACATCTTTCTCTTTATTTCTTATTTTTTTTTATTTATTCTCGGAAAGATACCCAACTTACTCTATCTGTCATTTCGGAAATAAAATGAGTGTAACGGAAAAGACCCTAATTAAAGCGCCAAGAAGTCATAAAGATGGACATTTATTTGAAGTGTCAGAATCTTCAATTGAATGGATCGAAGAGTATCAACACTTCAAAGGCGTCACAAAAAGTATCGTCGAATTACTTAATCTTATTTCGCTACGGGGAATGAGTAGTAAGGATGGGTTAGTTTCGACAACAGAATTAATTGATGCCACAGACGGACAACTTACTCGCGCTGCTATTCAACAGAGACTCAGAGCTGCGGTAAGTGTTGGCTTATTTGACCAAATACCAGTGAAGTTTGAAGAAGGGCTCGCAGGAAAAACCATGCTTCACAGATTTGTAAAGCCAGCTAAATTGATTTCGGTCCTAGGATCAACCAGCTTGATCACCGAGTCTGTAAAGCAAACAGAGAAGAGAAAGCGCTCAAAAGCGTTAGCTCAAACTCAAGTGAATAGACAACTACTCAATGAGCATGGACTTAATACACCACCAGCAATGCGTGATGAAGCGGATCAGTTTGTTGTGTCACCTGCAAATTGGGCTGGAATTATCGATCAAGCTCTGGCACCACCAAGAACAAGAAAGAATTACCAGAAATCAATGGTATCGATCTCCGGCACAAAAGCAGTCATTGAAACACGATCGTCAAAAAATATTATGACTGTTGATGATCTAATGACTTTGTTTGCGCTGTTTACATTGACCGTCCAGTACCATGATCATCACAGAGAAGATTATCATCTCAACGCGAAACCTATCCCCAATAAAACGCCGTTGTATATCACAGATATTTTGTCACTTCGGGGCAAAAAGGATAGTGGACCTGCTCGTGATTCAATTAGAGATAGTATTGATCGAATAGAGTTTACTGATTTCCAACTTCACGAGCTTACAGGTCGATGGTTAAGCGAAAATATGCCAGAAGGATTTAAGAGTGATCGATTTCGGTTTTTAGCTCGAACCATCACAGCATCGGAAGAAGCACCAACGGAAGGGGAAGACGGAAGGATCAGAATCAAACCGAATCTCTATATCTTGGTTTGGGAACCGTCGTTTTACGATGAATTATTAACGCGAGATTATTTCTTCCTGTTTCCACCAGAAATTCTTAAGCAACATACCTTGGTATTTCAGTTGTATTCGTACTTTAGAAGTCGTATGGCTCGTCGACATACTGACATCATTATGCTTTCGGAATTGAATCAAAAACTGGCACGTAACATCGAGTGGCGGCGTTTTTCGATGGATTTAATTCGCGAACTCAGAAACCTATCGGATGGTAAAGCTTCAGGTTCCATGTTTGTCGTTAATCTATGGGGTTATCATTTGACGATTACTGAAGTGGGAACAAAAGGGAAGTTGAGTGATTATCAAGTCGATATTAAATGTGATGTTGAAGAAGTCTTAAGATATTCACGCGCTAAGACGACAAACGCTGGTAAGCGAAATATGGCCCCGACATTGCCTAACCCTCTGCGACATGAAATGATTTCTAAACAGAAGCTCGATGAACTGGCCACTGTGATTGACGGGGAGTTTGAACCTGTGCAAAGGAAGTCACCATCCCCAAGAGGAAATTTGGGAAGACGAGTTAAGCTTCGCAAACACTTGGTTGAGATTAATGCTGACGAGATTACCATTACACTATCCAAATATACCTCACCAGAAGCGCTAGAACGCAGTATAACGGCTTTATCTGCAATGACAGGGCATACGGCAAAATCAATTAGAGAAGAGTGTCAGGAGCTCATTGAGAAGCTCGACTGGCTCCGTGTTGGAAATGATGTTATTGAATACGAGACTCTAAGCCGAGTCATTGAGTTGTATAACGCGCAAAGTAGTAACGGACATCTGTCTATAGAACGTCTGATATCTGGATTGGCTGTTCGACGCAAAGTTTGCAAGCAGATATTTGATGGTCATTTAGATGAAAGTGTTTTTAGAGCGCTAGATGAAGCGTCCGCCGGGATCTGACAAAGGTCTGTCATTTGTAGGGGTTTTCTGACGTGTAGTTGACAGAAACAAGGGATCGACCGAGTAGTATCTAACTCGAAAGACAACCTTTTGTCCTATCTAAGTTATAGCTGATAGGCTCATATTGTTATATTCATACTTAGCACATTCGCGAGCTTTATAGCTCGCTTTTTTTGTCCCGAATACTGATAAATTGATATAAAACAACCTCGGTTTTTTTAGGGGAATTTTTTAACTGTACTGTTAGTTTTTGACCTTAGCAAATAGTTCATACCCCTCTCTCTAATAATCTGTCTAATCTAATACAGACGTCACAATATCGATCAATTTTTCTTAACATCACTTTTGACAATAAGTTATATATCATCTTGTCTTAAACATGGTTTTTTCGGAGGTGAATATGTCCATTAATTCTATTAACCATGATGAAATGACTGATATCGCAAACAAGTGGGATTTGGCTGATGAAATGCAGGCAGAGAAACCCGTAAAAAGTAGCGTGAAGTCTGCTGAAGCAAGACGTCGTATCGAAGCACTACGTGAGATTAAAGAAAGTGGTTTAACCATTGAAGAAGCCAGAGAGCTAGGGTTACTGCATTAATCAATACGTTTGAAGAGCGAAGACTGACAAGAATACTAAGGGAGTGGCGGAGCCACTCTTTTTTTGTGTTTCTCTAACTTTTTTACGGTAGTTTCCATGTCTGCGATGTTTTCTCGCTTATTTTTTTCCCAACGTATGGTATATTTCACACTTCGTTTTAATGATCACTCACTCAACTATGTCATTTAACCTTGCAAATAAAAGCTCACAAGACCGTCTGAGAATTGAATTGGATAAACAGGCCTCTTATATCGTTTGGCAGCTTAAACAAGGAAAAACAACAGTTGATGAAGTCAATAGTAAGCTTCGTTCGTTTCGTGAAGAGCAGGACAAAGACTGGTTTATAGAGTCATTAGAGCATTACAAAAAAATCATGGGTGTCTCCTAAAACGAGCTCCTTATAATGAGAGTTCCTCTCATTGTTAAAACCCTCGCGTTAAACTGAACTAGAGAGAAAATCCCAATGGGAAGAAGTTTTGAAGTGCGCAAAGCCTCAATGGCGAAAACGCAAGGCGCAAAAATTAAAGTTTATTCCAAGTATGGAAAAGAGATCTATGTCAGCGCTAAGAATGGTGGTGCAGATCCAGAAATGAACCTTTCTCTTAAGCACCTAATTGCTAAAGCGAAGAAAGATCAGGTTCCAAGTCACGTTATTGATAAAGCGTTGGATAAAGCAAGTGGCGGTGGTGGTGAAGATTATCAACCAGCACGTTACGAAGGCTTTGGTCCTGGCGGTGCTAGCGTTATTGTTGATTGTTTAACTGATAACGGTAACCGCACATTCCAAGATGTTCGTCAGTGCTTCGTGAAGACCGGTGCTAAAATCGGAAGTCCTGGTACTGTTTCTCACATGTTTGATTATCGTGCTGTTTTTCAATTTGCAGGTGATGACGAAGAAGATGTGTTAGAAACGTTGATGATGGCGGACGTTGATGTTGCTGATATTGAACTCGAAGATGGTGTTATCACTGTATTTGCACCTAATACTGAGTTCTTCAAAGCGAAAACAGCGCTTAACGAAGCTTATCCTGATTTAGCGATTGATGTTGAAGAGATTACATTTATTCCTCAGACACAAACTGAAGTGTCTGGTGAAGACGCAGAGAAGTTTCAGAAGTTTCTCGATATGCTAGATGACTGTGATGATGTTCAGCAGGTTTATCATAACGCTGAAATCGTTGAATAATTTAATTATTCATTGAACTTATGACACAAAGGCCTCGCAACGAGGCCTTTTTTGCAACTCATTGCTGTGATGTGGCTCAAATTTTAAATTTTTATTCTAAAGACATAAAAAAAAGAAAAAAAAATCGACTGTAAAATATTGATTAAAGTCAATATAAAACAAAGATTTAACACATATACCATATTATTTGTGTGTCTTTTTTATAACTGTCAAATATTTGCGTAACATTTGTTTGCACTTTAAACTGCTAGCCCTCGGAAAAGTGATCTTCACTTTTTCCGTAAAAACTCTGTGAAAAAACACACTAATCTTTTTGTATGTTGGTAAAAATTATGGTTTTTATCTCCTATACTAACTTTGATTTGGTTGGTTTTTGAACAAGTTTCAAGCTCAATAATACCAAAACTCTAACAATTACTCGCAGGTGGATGGTCAGCACTTTGTTATAACCGTTGTCCTCTTCTGCTAAATCAATAAAGAGAAAGTAAAGTAAATGGAAGCCTCACGATATAAACACGTCATATCGAGAGCAGGAATGCTGTTAGCAGTACTGATGCTCTCCGGGTGTAAATTTGCGCTACTTGATCCGAAGGGTGAAGTGGGTGTTGAAGTAAAAGAACTGATTATCACAGCGCTTTTGCTCATGCTCATCGTCGTTATTCCAGTAATTTTGATGACGATATACTTCGCTTATAAATACAGGGCAAGTAACACGCAAGAAGAGTATGCGCCGGAATGGTCACACTCAACAAAAATCGAATTTGTTGTTTGGACTATCCCTATCATTATTATCGCTATTTTGGCGACAATAACGTGGCGTTCAACTCATCATCTAGAACCTTCTAAACCATTGGATAATCAAAAAGCGCCAATGACGATAGAAGTGGTTTCACTAGATTGGAAATGGTTATTTATTTACCCAGAGCAGAAGATTGCTACTGTT
Organism: Vibrio viridaestus; assembly: GCF_003856525.1. GTDB lineage: Bacteria > Pseudomonadota > Gammaproteobacteria > Enterobacterales > Vibrionaceae > Vibrio > Vibrio viridaestus. The sequence goes on along the minus strand of NZ_RJVQ01000001.1, from coordinate 671,789 downwards.
AACTACGTTGCCTTTCCTAAAGATGTTCAGGTTAAGTTTAAAATTACCTCTGATAACATCATGAACTCTTTCTTTATTCCTCGTTTAGGTAGCCAAATCTACGCTATGCCAGGAATGGTAACTCGTTTACACCTTATCGCTAATCACGCTGGCGAATATAAAGGTATTTCAGCAAGCTTCAGTGGCGACGGTTTTTCTGACATGAAATTTACCGCTAAAGCCTATGAAGATCAGGCTGGATTTGACCAATGGGTAAATGAAGTTAAGTCACAGCCTCAAGCGATTAACGACTTTGCCGATTATCGCAAACTGGCTGCTCCAAGCCATAAAGTTCCTGTCACTTACTATTCTAATGTGCCAAGTGATCTTTTCTCTTCAGTTGTAACTCAATTTGAAGGTGGAATGATTCATGACGGTAAAGAGCATGGTGACATGGATAACATGAAGCACGAAAGTGACGATCATGCTAAAGCTGAGCATGGCGATTCACATGCGATGGCTGGACACGAAGGGTAAGGTATTATGTTTGGTAGATTAACATTAGACTCCGTTCCATATCATGAGCCAATTATCATGATCACGCTGACTGTCATTGCTCTTGTGGGCATTTCAGTAGTTGGCTTGGTCACTAAAATGGGTAAGTGGCAGTATCTATGGAGCGAATGGTTTACATCAGTAGACCATAAAAAACTTGGTTTTATGTACATTGCTGTTGCAATGGTCATGTTGATTCGTGGTTTTGCTGACGCGGTAATGATGCGTAGTCAACAGGCGCTTTCGGCTGCAGGTGAAGCTGGTTATTTACCGCCGCACCACTACGATCAAATATTTACAGCGCACGGCGTTATTATGATTTTCTTCGTGGCGATGCCTTTGGTTATCGGCCTGATGAACCTTGTAGTACCGCTGCAAATTGGTGCTCGTGACGTTGCGTTCCCATACCTAAACAACTTGAGCTTTTGGCTGTTTGTTGTTGGTGTCATCCTAACAAACCTATCTTTGGGTTTAGGTGAGTTTGGTCGTACCGGTTGGTTAGCATATCCACCACTATCTGGAATTCAAGCAAGTCCAGGGGTCGGGGTTGATTACTGGATATGGGCGCTGCAGATTTCAGGTGTAGGTACAACGCTTACTGGTGTTAACTTCTTTGTTACGATTCTTAAGATGAGAACAAAGGATATGCCACTGATGAAAATGCCTGTATTCACTTGGGCATCTCTATGTGCAAACATCCTGATCATTATCTCTTTCCCAATTTTGACGGTAACAATCGTACTTCTAACGCTGGATAGATACCTAGGGTTCCACTTCTTTACCAACGATATGGGCGGCAACATGATGATGTATGTCAACCTTATCTGGGCGTGGGGTCACCCTGAAGTATATATTCTTGTTCTGCCTGTATTTGGTGTCTTCTCTGAAGTTACCGCTACATTCAGCCGTAAGAAACTATTTGGTTATACTTCACTTGTTTGGGCAACGATTGTAATTACTATCCTTGCATTCATCGTTTGGCTGCATCACTTCTTTACGATGGGCGGCGGTGCAAACGTGAACGCCTTCTTTGGTATTGCTACGATGATTATCTCGATTCCTACTGGGGTTAAGATATTCAACTGGCTATTTACCATGTACAAAGGTCGTATTACGTTCACAACACCAATGCTTTGGACGATCGGTTTCTTAATCGCGTTCTCTATTGGTGGTATGACAGGCGTACTGATGGCTGTCCCAGGTGCCGACTTCGTTCTTCACAACAGTGTGTTCCTAATCGCTCACTTCCATAACGTTATTATCGGTGGTGTTGTATTCGGTTGCTTTGCTGGTATCACTTACTGGTTCCCTAAAGCGACAGGTTTCACGCTTAATGAAACATGGGGCCGTCGCGCTTTCTGGTTCTGGTTGATTGGTTTCATCCTTGCGTTCTTGCCTCTATATGCTCTTGGCTTTATGGGTATGACTCGTCGTATCAGCCAAAACATCAACCCTGAGTTCTTCCCATTCCTAGCAGTAGCTGCGTTTGGTACGGCTCTGGTTGCATGTGGTGTGCTATGTCAGGCAATTCAGTTCATCGTAAGTATTCGCGACCGTGAGAAAAATCGCGATCTTACTGGTGACCCATGGGATGCTCGTACTCTAGAGTGGTCGACTTCTTCTCCACCGCCATTCTATAACTTTGCTGTTCTACCTAAAGGTAATGAAATCGATTCTTACTGGTATCAGAAACAGCGTGGTGAATTCACGTTAGATCGTGAAGACGAGTACGAACGTATTCATATGCCAAAAAATACTGGTACAGGTGTGATCGTCTCTGCTCTGTCACTCGTATTCGGTTTTGCGATGATTTGGTATATCTGGTGGCTTGCTGCAATTAGTTTTGTGGGCATCATCGTTGCGTGTATCAAACATAGCTTCAACGATGACGTTGACTACTACGTAGAAGTTGACGAAATCAAGAAAATTGAGGCTGAACACAAAGCAAATGTCGAAAAGGCGAAGCAACTTGCTTCAGCAAAGAATGATAAAGACGTGGAGGCTAAATATGCACGCTAATTCAGCTGCCGATCACGATCACCATCACGACGCTGGTGGTAATAAGCTGTTTGGCTTTTGGATTTACCTGATGAGTGACTGTATTTTGTTTGCAACATTGTTTGCAACCTATGCAGTACTTGAAAACGCCACTGCGGGTGGCGTTACCGGTAAAGATATTTTTGAACTGCCGTTCGTATTCGTTGAAACCATGCTGCTGCTTCTAAGTAGTATTACGTTTGGTTTCGGTGTGATTGCGATGAAACGTAAAAATATTGGTGGTCTAAAACTATGGATGATCGTTACGTTTATCCTTGGTGCTGGCTTCATCGGTATGGAAATTTATGAGTTTCATCACTTGATTGCTAATGGTCACGGTCCTGACCACAGTGCGTTCCTGTCTGCGTTCTTTACGTTGGTTGGTACTCACGGTCTTCACGTTACATTTGGTTTGATCTGGCTTGCTACTTGTCTATGGCAACTAAGCAAGAAGGGTCTTACTGAAACGATGGAAGTACGTTTTAACTGTCTAAGTTTATTCTGGCACTTCCTTGATATCGTTTGGATCTGTGTATTCACATTCGTATATCTAGTAGGGGTGATGTAATGAGTAATCAACACGTAGAATCAAGTTCTAAGGGATACATCATTGGCTTCGTTGCTTCTATTATCCTGACGATTATTCCGTTCTACTACGCGGCAACTCAGAGCTTATCGCAAGGTACGACTTACGCAATTTTGTTTGCTTGTGCGATTGTTCAAGTATTCGTTCACTTTATTTATTTCCTACATATGGAAGTAAAGACAGAGGAAGGACGCTGGAACTTTATCTCGTTAGTGTTTGCTGCACTGGTTGTTTTGATTTTGATTGTAGGTTCTATCTGGATTATGTGGAACCTCAACATCAACATGGCAATGTAGGTTCGGTATATGCTTAAAGGGTACCTTTCTATCGCAAAACCAGGAATCATAGTAGGGAACCTGATTTCAACCGCGGCCGGATTTTTTCTGGCCGCGAAATCAGAACCAGCTTCAGCATTACTTTTGTTCTATACCCTAGTGGGTGTGGCATTGGTGATTGGATCTGGTTGTGTGATCAATAATATTTTTGACCGTGATATAGACAGTAGAATGGCGCGTACGCAAAACCGTTCTCTGGTCATCGGTGACATTAATGTTGACCACGCTTTCATCTATGCTCTTGTGTTGCTACTGGGTGGCACAGCGATACTTTACCAAGCAACGAATCCGTTATCCGCGGTTATTGTGTTGCTTGGGTATGTCTTCTACGTTTTCTTTTACACGATGTGGTACAAGCGTACATCGGTGTATGGAACTTTAGTAGGGAGCATTTCTGGTGCTGTACCACCGTTAGTAGGATATTTAGCTGTCACTAACTACATCAGTTTAGAAGCGGTTATTTTGTTCCTGCTATTCTGTATTTGGCAAATGCCTCACTCATACGCAATTGCAATGTTCCGTATGAAAGACTACGCAAATGCAAACATTCCTGTTTTACCTCTGGTGGACGGAATCGAAAAAGCAAGAAAACACATGATGGCTTATGTTGTTTTGTTCAACTTGCTGGCACTTGCGTTGTATGTTTTCGGTAATACTGGATATGAGTATCTGGCTGTTGCCGCGGCGGTCTGTTTCATGTGGACTCGAGTAACCTTTAGAAGTATGAATGAAGATAATCTTGTTGATTGGTCTAAATCCGTCTTCAAAACGTCTCTAATTGTTGTAATGGGTGTAAGTATAGTGCTAGGCGTAGAATTAATCCCTATCGCTGTATAAGCTTTACAGTCGCTTTTAAGCATATGTAAACGGGCTATCGAGAGATAGCCCGTTTTGTTATCTACTATTTAGGATCGTATCAACTAGCTGCTTTGCTTGCTTTCTGTTTATGACGCCAAGTTTTTGGTACAGGTTTCTAATATGCGTTTTGACTGTAGATGGGGCAATATCATAGCTATTTGCAATCTCGTCATTTTTCCATCCTGAGTAAATCAAACAAAGTATTGATACTTCCCGTTGAGTAAGAGCTGCTCCTTGAGCCTCTTGATACTGAATTATTCTGCTTGATAACTGGCTGGCATGCATTTGTGAGGGCTCTACAATATTATTGGAACTCACCTCAAGCATCGTATTTATTCTTTCTAAATGATGTAGCTCGATTCGTGTAAAATCTGCTGATTGATCGTTTAGGCATTGATCAACAAAGATTTCTACCCAAGGAGTGAATAGCAAATAGTATCCATAGCAATTCAGTTTGCTGCTGAGTTTTATGGCCTGTTTGAATTCTTCCAGTGCCAGATCGTCTTTTGATTGTTCAGAGTAAAGGTGTGCTCTTAAGACTAAGTCTCGGTATAAATCAATGTATAGTCCAAGGTCTTTAGCATTTGTGATTGCAGTAGTAAGTAACTGCTCACTTTGTGATAAATCCCCGCTATACAAATAAGCCAGAGCAATATTTCTATGATTTCTCTGGCTAAAGTGATTGATTGGATTACTTAGTTTGTTCGCCTGTGAAAGCCAATGCGTAATGCTGGTCTGATTCTCTTTAAGATATGCCCAAGAAAATAGAAAAACCTCAGAAGTATAGCTCTGCCACTCTGGATGGATCTCCGAAGAGCTGGGATCTGGACATTGAATGAGCGTTGAAGACAGATCTTGTTGTCTCTGCAGTAGTAATTCCGTTTTTGCCAGACAAATACGAAGTAGAGGACTTTCATCTGCCTTTAGGCTTTCTTGAATCCATTTACGCGCTTTGGTTAAGTCTCCGGTTTCAATATAAAGCTCGGTACGAATTTTGGTCATCAGTTTGTGATATAGACTACCGCAAGGAAAGTGATAGTCGTTCATCAGGTCAGAGGCTTTATTTAGAGTGTCTTCACAGGTACTCAATAACCCTTTAGCCAAATATATTTCGCTTTGTTGAATCAATGCCGACAGTATTTGCTCTGGCAGTCGGTATTGGCGAGCGTAGCGTTCGGTCTGCTGCATTAGCGATAATGCTTGTTCAAGACGGCCATAGAGTTGGTTTACTTTACCCGTTATCGATGTCGCTATACATCGCGCTCTGTAGGAAGCATGATCAAGGTTGATCAAGGCGTCTTCAGCGCAGGTCATGGCCGTGTCTACTTGATCGTGTGTCAGGGCTATATGAGCTTTTAGCACGTTGATTTGAGCCGTATATTCGTGGTCTCCATGTGGCCAATCATTATGTGCTTGATTATCATTTAACTTATCCTCGACCTGACTTTCATGGCCTAATGAGACGGCCAACCACAATGAGAGTAGATTCAGCTCTCTGTTTCTTTGTGTTTGATTAGGGATAGTTTCTAGGGCTTGCTTGAGAATGACAAAATTCAGATTATTCAGTAATGTCCAGCCTGCGTTCTCGATAAGACTCAGCAACTTCTCATTCAATTCATATTTTATGGCGATCTGTACCGCTTCAACGACGAGATTTTCATTTACTAAAGAGTCAACAGCCTGAGAGAGCAATATCACTGAGCGAGCCGAATGATGGGCTAATCTATGCACATCGCAGTATTGACGAAATAATGGGTGAAAGTGATAGCGATGGATTTGCTCTTTGTTTCTCTCAATCAAATCAAGTTTCATTAATTCGTCTTTGACTTTCTCAGCGTTTAGTCCGTTCAATTGACAAAGGAATTCTAATTGCTGTTGGGAAAATTGCGGTAACAGCGTCAATTGGAGACAAAGATTCCCTATACCTCTTCTGAATAAACTGAAAATTTCACTCTCGATGTACTGATTCAACGCTGCACAGTGTAATTTATGAATACCTTCCTGATGTGCTAGCTTTAATAAGGCTGGATCTCGAGCGACATCATCCATGATCAAAATTAAAGGGGATATCCAGCCGCGACAGTAATCGCTTAGTAATCTCGTATCCTCATGTGTTAGGTGTGCTGATGGGTAGTTGCTGGTAAGAAACGTATCGATATCTTTTTCGCTGAGGGTAAGTGAGTTCCTATCAATATGGATTAATTCACCGTTGATCTTGAGCGGAGCTGAGTGAACTGCCGGTTCTACCCGTCCTATGATGCAAAGCGTTAAGTGGTGTGTTTTCGAATGTAGAATTTGATTAATAAAGTCATGAATCTTTCTCTGTGATATTAAGTGAAAGTTATCAATGACTAAGATAAGGCTTTGTCCAAGCTCGGCCAGTTCTTTTATCAACTCCCGGCATAAACGCTTGACGTTAGTCGATTCATTTAACTGGTTGAAAGTGTGGGGTAATAGATGTTGTAACCCAGTTTGTACAGAGGATAAGAATTGCTCAAAGAAGAGTGTGTTGTCATTGTCTAGTGGTGTCAGAGAATACCAGGTTACGTGTTCTGACATTCTCAAGAGATGCTTAACGTAAGTGGTTTTTCCGTATCCTGCTGGCGCATGGACAGATATAAGTCTAATGTTAGATGGTATTGTGACTTGCTCTGAACGGGTCAATGTTAGTCCTCTGCCTATCTCTGTCATCAATTACACCAATCCTAGATGGAATGCTTCTACGCCTTAATATGTGATTTATGTCACGTTTTGTGCGGTGTATTTACTTAATCTTAATAAAACTATACAGAATTAATTCGATGAGATGATTTTTTGTTCAAATAATAATGTGATTAAAGTCACATATAGTGCAGATATGTATGAAAATTAGTCATATTTTCCTCCTTAATATCCCCTGTTTTTTCCTTTGAATGAAATAAATAAATCTTATTGAATTTGTATTTGGCCTTTTTATGTGATTTATGTCATAAAAAGATGCCATTTAATCTCTTCTACGCCTGTGATCTAATTCTTTTAATTAAGTAAAAGGGGGGATGACGTTCCTACGATATGTGGCAGCATGGATGGTGAAGTCAGCTCTAATAATTAGCGAGGTTCACCCATGAAGCCGGTCATGCAGAAAGAATTTGATAAAGTGTTATTTGAAGAAAACGTTAAGCGTCACTTGTCATCAACCTATGCGACGACACCAGAAACTGCATCATCTCGGGAATGGTATTTAGCCATGTCTCGTGCTTTGGCAGAACTCACCACTCTTGACCTTATCCAAACTGAAAAAGACCAAAACATCATTGGGGCAAAAAGTGTCAACTACCTCTCTCTGGAGTTTCTGATCGGACGCCTTACAGGGAATAATCTGCTAAACATGGGTGTCTATGAGTTGATCGACGATGCCATGAAAGATATGGGCCAGAGTCTCACCGATCTTTTAGAAGAGGAGAGGGATCCTTCTTTGGGTAATGGTGGGTTAGGTCGCTTGGCGGCTTGCTTTATGGATTCCTTGGCCGCGCAGGAATATCCAGCTGTGGGATATGGCTTGCACTATGAATATGGTCTGTTTAAGCAGTCTTTTGAAAATTGTCAGCAGAAAGAGGCTCCTGATGAATGGTGTGGTATTCAAGGATATCCTTGGGAAGTACCTCGTCCTGATCTCGCGCAGCAAATTGGCTTTTATGGGTATGTAGAAGTCGTCAACGAGAATGGTGTTGATAAAAAAGTTTGGGTTCCGGGTATGACAGTAAAAGCGATGCCTTGGGATTTACCGGTTGTAGGGTACAAAAGTGATACCGTCTATCCATTGCGATTATGGGAATGTCGGGCGATAGCGCCTTTCTCCCTTGAAAGCTTCAATAACGGAAACTACTTCGAGGCTCAGCATGCCCTGATCGATGCAGGTAACATTACCAAAGTACTGTATCCAAATGATAACCATGAGAAAGGTAAAACTCTGCGTTTAATGCAGCAGTATTTTCATAGTGCCGCTTCAATTCGCGACATTTTACGTCGTCATGAATCGGCGGGATATGCGTTGGAAGATTTACCTAAACATGAAACCATCCAGTTGAACGATACCCATCCTACGATCGCCATTCCTGAACTGATGCGTATCTTTATTGATGAAAAAGGTATGAGTTGGGATGACGCCTGGGCGATCTGCAGCAAAACATTTGCTTATACCAACCATACACTATTGCCTGAAGCGCTTGAAACCTGGGATGAGTCTCTGATCTTGCGTTTGCTCCCTCGGCATATGGAAATTATTTATGACATCAACTTCCATTTCTTGGAAGAAGTTCGGGCTAAATGGCCAGGGGATGTGTCTAAGCAACAAAAACTATCCATTATTCAGGAAGGATTCCACCGTATGGTGCGTATGGCCAACTTGAGTGTGGTCGGATCGTATGCCGTTAATGGTGTTGCCGCGTTGCACTCTGAATTGGTTAAGCAGGATCTGTTTCCTGAATTTAACGAGTTATATCCGGGCAAGCTACAAAACGTCACCAATGGGGTTACCCCTCGACGCTGGATTCAATTCTGTAATCCTGGTCTATCGTCCTTAATCACTAACAAACTCGGCGATGGTTGGCCAACCAAACTGGAAGAACTGGCGGCATTAGCCAAAGACGCTGATGACACTCAATTCCAGAAGGAATTCATGGCAGTTAAGAAAGAAAATAAGCAACGCTTAGCCGATTGGGTAAGTGAACATATGGGGATTAAACTCGATGTGAACGCCATTTTTGATGTGCAAATCAAACGCTTACATGAATACAAAAGACAGCACCTAAATATGCTTCATATTCTGTCTTTGTACTACCGGCTTCTCAATGATCCCGACTTTGATATGGTTCCCCGGGTATTTTTCTTCGGTGCTAAGGCTGCACCCGGTTACTACTTAGCGAAGGAAATTATTTTCGCAATTAATAAAATCGCTGAGAAGATAAATTCAGATGAGAGAGTTAATGACAAAATAAAAATTGTCTTCGTTCCTGATTATCGCGTCAGCATTGCTGAGCTGATGATTCCGGCTGCCGATGTCTCTGAACAGATTTCGACAGCGGGTAAAGAAGCGTCTGGTACCGGTAATATGAAGATGGCAATGAACGGAGCCCTGACGATAGGTACGATGGATGGGGCGAACGTTGAAATTCGTGAAGAGGTTGGTGACGATAATATCTTCATTTTTGGCCTTGAAGTGGATGAAGTAGAACAGCTCAGGGCAAAAGGTTACAACCCGTATGACTATTACAATGCGGATCCACTCCTAAAAGCCTCGCTTGACCTGTTAGTAGGGGAGGAGTTTACTCCAGGTATTCCTGGTCAGCTAAAAGCCACTTACGATAGCCTTTTAAATGGTGGTGATCCTTACTTAGTGCTGGCGGATTTTGCCTCTTATATTGATGCGCAAAAGGATCTCGATCATGCCTACAGAGACGAAGCACGTTGGGCGAAGATGGCGATTCTGAATACGGCTCTTACTGGTAAATTCAGTTCTGACCGTAGTATTCGTGATTACGTGAATAATATCTGGAAGCTTGAATCCGTCAGTCGTTGATAGGTGGGGTTAGTATGGTTGCACAAAGAGATGTCTTAGTTGAAGTTGCTGAGACTGCTGGGATCAAAGAACGGTACATTGATAACTGGGGAAAAGAAGCCCATATTGCGAGTGAAAGCTTAGCATTTATGCTCAATGAACTAGGCTACGATACATCCAGTGATGATTCACTTCTCCAATCCAAGACAAAGCACGTCAAGGAGGACGTGTTGGAACCAGTGGTCTTCGGTCGTGAAAATGAAGCGATAGAAGTCGCACTGCATATCGCTGATAGTGCCCGAGAGAGCGACTTTGAGTGGACGCTAACTACTGAGGATGGCCAATATTTTTCGGGTTACATTCAGTCGGATATTATCCGTGACGAACGCCAATCCGGAGGTGCCTTATTTTTTTCTGTTCCAGCATTACCTCTTGGATATCATTCACTTACGGTCTCTCGCAAAAGGCGTAAATCGCCTTATACTACGACGATTATAGTAACACCCTGCGCCTGCTATAAGCAGCCTGAGATTGCTAACGGTAAAAAATTATGGGGACCGAGTATTCAGCTGTACACGTTGAAAACGGAGCATAATTGGGGTATGGGCGACTTTGGTGATCTCAAGCATTTGGTCGCTGAAATGGCTCAGATGGGAGCAGATTTTGTCGGACTGAACCCGATTCATGCTTTGTTTCCAGCTAACCCTGAAGGGGCGAGTCCTTACAGTCCGTCATCACGTCGTTGGCTGAATATTTTTTATATCGATGTCAGCTCCATTCCCGAGTTTGCGTTGAGTTCAACAGCACAGCAAATCGTTGGAAGTGGGGAATTTCAGACAAAATTAGAGAAAGTGCGTGAATCTCATTGGGTAAATTATACCGAAGTCGCTGCGCTCAAAATGAGTGTATTGCCGTTATTATTCCAAGAGTTTAAAAAACGTCACCTCACTACAGGAACAGCAAGAGCGAAAGATTTTACGTCGTTTGTTACGGCTGGTGGTGAGTCTCTGCTCGCTCAGGCGACTTTTGATGCCCTCCAAAGTAAGCTATCTGAGGACGGCGATAATATATGGGGATGGCAGGCATTTCCCGAAAAATATCAGCAATTTCAGAATCCAGCGGTACAAAAGTACATTGATGAGAATGCCGATGAGGTTAACCTCTATCTCTATTTACAGTGGATTGCTGATACGCAGATAGAAGAGGTTCAGCAACTGGCTCTCGAACGTGGAATGGTGATTGGTCTGTATCGTGATCTGGCGGTTGGCGTTGCTGAATCGGGTTCTGAAGCATGGGCAGATCAGGGCAATCTGATGCTCAATCTTAGTGTTGGCGCGCCGCCCGATAATCTGGGACCACTGGGCCAGAACTGGGGATTACCACCGATAAATCCGGAAGTGATGCGCAACAATGCCTACAGTCCATTTATTCGTCTACTCAAAGCAAATATGAAGCACTGTGGTACTCTGCGCATTGACCATGTGATGGGATTATTGCGCTTGTGGTGGGTACCTCGTGGCGTGTCTGCGACCAAAGGCGCGTATATGAGATATCCGGTACACGAGCTGTTATCGATACTGGCGTTGGAGTCTCATCGCAATCAATGTAGTGTTATTGGCGAGGATCTTGGCACCGTTCCTGTCGAAATGGAACAGCTGTTGGCTGATGCTGGTGTCCATTCATACAAAGTCTTTTTCTTTGAAACCGCCGATGATGGTGGATTTATTTCACCGCGACACTATGTGGGGCAATCTATGAGTGCATTGTGTACCCATGATATGCCAACGCTGCGTGGCTTTTGGCATTGTAATGATCTCAAAATGGGTAAAGAGCTTGGGCTTTATCCTGATGAAGAGCAGTTACAACGGCTATTTGATCAGCGGTTGCATGCGAAACAAAATATTTTAGATTCTGTTGCTTGGCACGGCTTTTTACCTGATGGTGTGGGCAGAGATGCGAGCCTAGTGCCAATGGACACTTACCTTAGTGAAGGGCTACATCTTCATCTTGCCGCTGGCGCTTCATCGCTGATGAGTATTCAGCTAGAAGATTGGCTTGAAATGGATAATCCAGTCAATATTCCCGGGACTGTTGATGAGTACCCAAACTGGCGGCGTAAACTCAGTTCAACCTTAGAGGCGATTTTCTCGCGAGATGATATCAAAGCTTTAGCTCAGCATATTACTCAAGTCAGACAAAATACCAATGACTAACAGATAAGATTCAAAATTCGTGAGCTTTACGACTAGTTGCATAATCAATGGTAGTGAAATCAGTATTAGTATGTTTCAATGATGTTTAATAAACACGTTGTTTTAACAAGATAAAATCATTCTTATAAAAGAAAGTTATCTTTTTAGGTTTAGGAGTAGGGACATTGAAAACCGGTACAACGAAAAAAGTGTTATCGAAGAAACAACAAACCTATCAGTCATTAAATCACGCGGCGTTTGCCGATCCATTTGCCTTTTTAGGCCCCTATATTTCTCCTGAGCAAGGTGCTTTGAGAGTCTGGATGCCTGGTGCAACAGGGGTAGAGCTTCTTTTAGACGACGGAACTCGTTTACCATTAGTTCAGGAAGAAACGGATGGCTTCGTTCTCCAGGATAAACAAGATCTGCGTTTTACTCATTATCGACTGGCCGTTGATTGGTCTGGTGTTGAACAGGTAATCGATGATCCTTATCAGTACCATACGATATACGCAGAATACGAAGAGCTGCACACGCCTAAGAACATGTATCGTAATTTAGGTGCTCAGTTTGTTTGTTTAGAGAGAGACGGAAAGAAAATAGAGGGAACTCGTTTTCTTGTCTTTGCTCCACATGCTTCTTCCTGTGCATTGATTGGTGGATTTAATCAATGGGATGGAAGGCGTCATCCTATGCAGCGTCTGGATTATGGTATTTGGGGGTTATTCGTTCCCGATTTACCAGAAGGCACACAGTATAAGTTTGAGATAAAAGGACCTAATGGAGAAGGGCTTCCACATAAAGCCGATCCTTGGGGTTATTACTCAGAGCAGTTCCCATCTCTCTCATCAGTAACTTATGACCATTCCCGATATAAGTGGAAAGACACCAAATGGCAAAAGCGGGCTGTTACGGAAAAAAGAAAACAGGCGCTATCGTTTTATGAACTTCATGTTGGCTCGTGGAAGCGTGGGCCGAACAATGAATTTCTAAGCTACAAAGAGTTGGCCGACGAGTTAGTACCGTACCTCGTTGATATGGGCTATACCCATGTTGAACTTATGCCCATCGCGGAACACCCGTTCTATGGTTCTTGGGGCTATCAGCCGATTGGTTTATTTGCCCCTTCCAGCCGTTATGGTACGCCTGATGAGTTCAAGTATTTCGTCGACTTGTGTCACCAATCGGAGATCGGTGTCGTTATTGACTGGGTTCCTGCTCATTTTCCGTCAGACGGACACGGGTTAAATAATTTTGATGGTACGCCGCTGTTTAACGATCCTGATCCGCGCCGCGGCTGGCATCAGGATTGGAACTCTTTTATTTATGATATGGGGAAAGAGCATGTAAGGCGATTTTTAGTTGCCAATGCCTTGTTCTGGTTTGATATGTACCATATCGACGGAATCCGAGTGGACGCTGTGGCATCCATGTTATACCTCGATTATTCGCGAAGCCATGATCAGTGGGTACCGAATGTCGATGGTGGAAACGAAAACTACGATGCGATAGCGACTTTGAAGTGGATGAACGAAGAAGTCTATCGTCATTTCCCGAATGCGATGACGATTGCTGAAGAGTCTACTGCCTATCCTGGTGTTTCTGCGCCAACATTTATGGGAGGACTCGGCTTTGGCTTTAAATGGAACATGGGCTGGATGCACGATAGCCTTGAATACATAGAACATGAGCCAATCCATCGTAAGTATCACCATAATGTCATTACGTTTCCTTTAATTTACGCGCACAGCGAAAATTATATTTTGTCTCTGTCGCATGATGAGGTTGTCTACGGTAAGCGGTCATTGCACAACAAAATGCCCGGAGACGAATGGCAACAGACAGCCAACCTAAGAGCGTATCTGGGATATATGTATGGGCAACCGGGTAAAAAGCTTAACTTTATGGGAGCCGAATTCGGTCAAACGGGAGAGTGGGACCACGACAGTCAACTTCAGTGGTTTTTACTTGATTTTGAACGCCATCAAGGAGTGCAGAAACTCACTCGAGATCTGAATAAGTTGTATCGTAAAGAAAAAGCCTTGTACGAATGTGATGGCGAGCCGAAAGGCTTTGAATGGCGTCTATCTGATGCTGCTGATTCAAGTGTGTTAGCCCACGAGCGAATGAGTGAGAAAGGAGAGCGTATTCTAGTTGTCACGAATTTTACGCCAGTTCCTCACGAGCGTTTTCGTCTGGGCGTTGCGTTCGAAGGGATGTATGAGCTATTGTTGAATACCGATGACAAAGACTATTTTGGCAGTGGTTTTCCGACGACGAAGAAACTCAAAACACAAAAAGTTCAGAGTGAAGGTCTTGACCAGTCACTTCTTTTACAGTTACCTCCACTGTCCACCGTCTTCTATAAATTCAAATCTTAATCATTTCTCATGCCCAATTTACAGTGTGAATTGGGCAATTTTTTAGGTAAAAGTTTGCTAGACAAGCAATAACTTGCTTGGATTTAGGCAAGATCTTGCTTAATTGAGGATCGTGTATTTATAACTCATTGATTTCTATCGCGTCAAAAAATTGGCATTGCCCTTGCTCTATTAGAACTGTGTTTGCGCAAAACATACAAACTAACAATCTCAGTTGAAAGCGAATCTAAGAAGGATTCGCACTAAATAAGGAATTTGCAATGCCAACTCCATGTTATATCTCTATCGAAGGTGAAACTCAGGGTCTTATCACTTCAGGTGCTTGTACTTCAGACTCTATCGGTGATGCATACGTTGAAGGTCACGAAGATGAGATGCTGGTTCAACAGTTTGATCACGTTGTAACTGTACCAACTGACCCACAATCTGGTCAGCCTGCTGGTCAACGTGTTCACAAACCATTCAAATTTACTGTAAACCTAAACAAAGCAGTACCACTACTATACAACGCGTTATCTTCTGGTGAGAAGATGTCTTCTGTAACGCTAAAATGGTACCGTACTTCTATTGAAGGTAAACAAGAAAACTTCTTCACTACTACTCTAGAAAACGCAACTATCGTTGATATCCAGTGTGAAATGCCACACTGTCAAGATCCACGTGATTCTGACTTCACACAGAACCTAACTGTGTCAATGTCTTACCGTAAAATTACTTGGGATCACGTTAACTCTGGTACTTCTGGTGCAGATGACTGGCGTAAGCCAATCGAAGCGTAATTTACGTCTCGATTTCCCCAGCCACTCGCAATATGCGGGTGGCTTCAAAACCTTAAGCGAGATGCATTTTTCAAGTGTATAGCGCTTAAGGTTTTCGCCGTATTAATCAAAACATAAAAATAAAAGGTTTATCCATGGCAACGTTAGGCTTTCAGGTCACGATAGATGGCTTAGATGATGACACGCTTGTCGTCAGAGAATATCAGGGACATGAATCCATTTCAGATTCTGTCGATTGGCTAGGTCGACCGAGCTTCGGCTATCGATATCAAATAGAACTGGCGAGTCGTCGGATGGATCTCTCCGCTGATGATATCGTTGATAGTAAGGTATTACTGCAGATCGTTCGTGACAGTGAAGTGGTACAGCAAGTTCATGGCATCGTCAGAGATTTTACCCAGGGAGATACTGGGCATCACCACACCTTCTACTCTATAACTGTTGTCCCTGCGCTAGAAAGATTATCCCTGCGTCATAATAGTCGAATTTTCCAAAATCAAACGGTACCGGAAATTTTATCGGTGCTGTTGCAGGAAATGGATATTACTGATTACACCTATTCTTTAAAACATGATTATGTTGCTCGAGAATTTTGTGTTCAATATCGTGAGACAGACCTTGAATTTTTCCATCGTTTAGCTGCGGAAGAGGGCATTGTTTACAGCTTCATTCATCAAGAAGATAAGCATATTCTCTTTTTCACTGATGATAGTGAAAGCCTACCCGATGTTGGTGAAGGGATTCCTTACAACGCCTTATCTGGTGGTGTAAGCGACATGCCTTTTGTCTATCAGATGAGTGAGCATCGCCAATCCGAGCCATCCAGTATTAAAATGCAGGATTATAGTTTTAAAAAGCCTACCTATAATTTTGCGCAGGAAGCTCAAGGCAGTGACATGGATTATCAGTTACAAACCTATGAGCACTTTGATTCCCCTGGACGATTTAAAGATGACGCGACCGGAAAGTGGATTAATCAGGTTCGTTTAGACTATTTACGACGCAATGCGCATACGGCGACCGGACAAAGTAATCAACCTTATCTGCAAGCTGGCAGTACATTTGTTCTGACTGAGCATTTAGATAATACGATGAATCGAGACTGGTTACTGATTACGGTGAGCCACCAAGGAACTCAGCCACAAGCTCTCGAAGAAGTGGGTGGGCATGGTGAAACGACCTACAAAAATCAGTTTAAGGCGATTCCTGCTGATGTGACTTGGCGTGCGAAGCCGCAACCACAGCCTAAAGTCGATGGACCCATGATCGCTTTAGTCGTCGGTCCCAAAGGTGAAGAAATTTATTGTGATGAATATGGTCGGGTCAAACTGCAATTTCACTGGGATCGTTATAGTAACGGTGATGATGTCAGTTCATGTTGGGTGCGAGTCTCTCAAGGTTGGGCTGGCGCTCAGTATGGCATGATGGCCATTCCACGTATTGGTCATGAAGTGATTGTCTCATTTTTGAATAGTGACCCTGATCAGCCGATCGTTACCGGTCGGACCTACCACGCTAAGAACAATCCACCTTATTCTTTACCGGACAATAAGACCAAGACGGTTATTAGAACCGAGAGTCATCAGGGTAAGGGTTTCAATGAACTGAGTTTTGAAGACCAATCCGGTAGTGAAAAAATCTATCTTCATGCCCAGAAAGACTTCGATACCCTGATTGAAAATGATGCAACTCAGCACATTAAGCACGATCAACATCTCACTGTTGAGAATGACCGCTATACCAAAGTAAAAGTTAACGATCATTTGACGGTTGACGGAGAACAGAGAATTAAGATCGCTGACAATTTGAGCGTAGTCGTGGATAAGTCACTTCATCAAAAAGTGTCACAGAAAACCATACTGCAATCTGGTCAGGAAGTTCATCTTAAAGCGAGCAATAAAATTGTGCTGCAAGCTGGTAACGAAATAACGCTAAAAGGCGGCAGTGGCATCATTAAGCTAGATGCGGCTGGCGCGCATGTCATAGGCCCCAAAATCGGCCTTAACTCTGGCGGCAGTGCCGGCAGTGGCTCAGGCTACTCTGGTAAAGTCGCAGAATTGCCTAATGTATTGCAGGCTCTTAGCGCTCCAGAGGAATTGGTTCAGGCGGATGTGGCAGCGAGTGAAGAGTCTGAGAGTCCTTTATTGCAAAGTCGACAGATAGAAGCGTTGAAAAATAAATCACCTGTTTGTGAAGTTTGTGAAGAGGCGAAAGAGAACTCATGAAGAAGTTGTTAGATGAGTGGGTGCCGGACATTGATACTAGCCAGCCTAATGATTTGTATTTATTCGTTGATGCCGGACAAATTGAACAGTTTGCGCAAAAAATTTATCGGGTTCCCGGCGAAATTGATTTAGAACCCATTTATATGTTGCCGCCATATGATCATTTACGCGAAGTCTCACCATACATAGTTAAAGTTACTGATTCCGTTAAAGAATGGTTTATTGAGCAAAATAGTGTCACGGCAGGTTTTTTCTTTTCTTCTCAGTTTGAAATTGATGATTTATGTGAGCATTTTCGCCAGTGTATTAAAGTGATGACCCCATATGGAAGTAAAGTGTTTCTCAAAATGGCTCAATCCGAAGCGGCTTGTGCGCTTTTAGAAAATGATAACCCCCATTTTTGGTTTATGTTAGAACAGGCTTGGTTGCCAACAAGAGCAGGATGGAAAGAGTTAGACAAACCTGAACATCTTGAAAATGAGATTCAGTGGCCCTTAGTTTTAACAGAATCAGTCTGGCAGGAATTCGGTCAAATAGCATGGTTAACTTCGCTAGAAGGCGTTCAGGAACATATCCAAAATTACTTTCCACATTTGACTGATTATTCTGATTTTAACCGTTGGCTAAAAGAGAAAGCTAAAGAAGCTTATGATCAGGGATTTACCAGTATTCAGGATCTACTTTTCTTTTTTAATATTATTGGATATTTAGGCGAAGAGGCAGTATATACAAACCAGTATCCGGATATATATCAGTTAATTACCTCGCCATCTGTAAGAACTCCGTCACAACGAATAGAGCAGGCAGCCAAACTTGCATATGAATATTCACAATCAATGTCAAATGAGCAGGAGCAATAGGCATGTCCGCAAATAACGCAGCGAAAAGTGGTAGCAGTAGTGATGCAATGAGTGCGGTTGGGGAATGTCCGTTGAAGCAGAAAAAATTACAACTAGTTCCTATCAGGTATGCATTGGCTGAACATGAAGAGCCTCACTCTTCGATTGATTCTAAATTTAAAAAGATTGTTGATTTTAGACCTATAGGTATCAGGCCCTTACCTGTTGATGGCTATCTATATGTTATTCATTCACAAAGACAGGATATTATTTACGCGTATTCTGTAAAAACGAATGGTTCAGTCCAAAAGTTAGAACAGCAAGCACTGACCGAAGGAGGAACTGAATATGTGTATTCAGACTCAGAAAAGGCATTGGTTGTTGATCAGTGTGGAATGATTGAAGTTTTGTATAGCCGAACTGCAATTTCGCCCAAATTACAAAGTCAATTGCTTGATTCTGCTGCTTTAAGAAAGCAATTAATGCAGCGTTGTGCCGTTGGTCAATTTTCTGCAGGAAAAGGTGCTAAACATCTATTGCCTCCTGAATTACTATCAACTTATTTAGCGGACTGTCATCCTGATATCAGTGATTATCTGGATAATTGTGATTCAGGTGAAAGTGATTATGTCAATGAGTTCCCATGGTGTTGGGAAGAAGAAAAGCCCCAAAAAATTGATGGTACATTGTTCACAGCTCAAATATTAGCTGCGTATAAAAACGATGCCGCTATTCTTCTTTTAGAAGACCCCATTGGTATAAAAACAGAGCTAGCTAGCTCATATTTAAGCCTTTCTCAGCAAGAACAACTTTGGTTCAGTAAAGATAATAATAAAGCAAAATATTTTGCTGCCAGTCAAATAAAAACGCTAATGGAAATTGGTGCACGTCAGTTTAAAGCCAATACAAACAATAAAGATATTGTGAGATGTGTAGACAATCATCTTGATGATATTAAACAGCGTTATCTTGATTACACTAAAGCCAGTGATGATTATTGGGATTATATAAAAAATCAGACAGTTGGAGTGACCTATTCAGTAAATCTCGATGCTATTTATGATTCTGATGCTTGTAAAGCATACTTAAATGAAAAACAAAAAAATATTGATTTTGCAAAAGAGCATGGAATTGATCCCGGAGAATTAGAGCAGTTCTTTAAACGTGTTAAACAAGAGAACAGAACTCTTCTAGAAGGTAAGTGGGAAGGATTAACTGGTGATAGAGGTATCTTGGATCGCATCCGTAGTGATGAGATGAATTCTTGGTATGATGATGCTCAAAAAAGGATAAAAATTTGGAGAGAGCAAACTGAGCTTGTTGATACGGACCGAGCTAACATGCTTGAATCGGCATACGGTGCTTTACCAGTTTTTGATAAGGAAAATAAGGATGATTTTCTTGCTCGTCTTAAACTGGAAAACCACTGGCTAATCAATTTAGGCGAAGTTGATAAAAATAGGGAAAAAGTAAGAAAATTCTATTTTGAATTACTAGGCGAGCAGAATTTACATATATTTAAAAGCGATAAAAAAGACTTTGTAACGCTGGTTCAGCATGATATCAGCATGACGGAATTATTGAACGACATCGTTAAGCTCAAAGAAATAAACGATAATTACGATAGCACTATATCAGGTTTAAGTGGCTTAGTTGATTTTCAAAATTTATTGGCAGGCCGTTATCTTATACCTATGGAAGCAATGCCTGATGAAATTCGTTATCAGTTAAGTTTGATTGGTTCACAGTTGTCGGGGCTAGCTCTAGAAGAATTAAAAGAATTATCGGATAGTTTAAAACAAACTCAGTCTCGTGCAGATTCGTTGGTTTATCGAGCAAAACCTGGTCTTGTTGCCTTATTATTGGGTCAGAAAAAAAATGCGAATGTTGAATTAGATGTAGGGACTGAAGCGGGTAATACGGCTTTTGATGGGAAATTTACCGAGCTTGAGAAAATTCGTACAGATGCAGAGTCATTATTGAGTAAACGAAATTCAGTAGAAAAAAGTGTTAGCGGTACTGCGACCCAAAAAGATGCCCTAAGAGCCGAGTATAATAAGCAACTTCATTTATTAGCTGATGAAGCTCAGGATGTGTTAGATGATTTATCGGCTAGGTCATTACCAATTGCTAAGTCAGGGCAACCACATCCCCCATCTCATATCACTATTAAAGCCGCTGGTGCTGCTGCTGATGATTTAGATGAAATTTTAAAATTACGGCGTAAAGTATTAACAAACGAGCTTCTATATGGAAAGACACAAGGTTTTGGGTTTAAAGGTTCGGTAACTACAGGCAGTGTTGCTTTTGTTGTATTTATAGCTAATGCATGGAACTGGCATTCAACTAAAGAGCAATTTGCAACAAAATCTCAGCTCTCTTTTTCTGAGGGGATTGAATATTTTGCTGGTTTGACAAGTTTCGTTTCATCCGGAGTATCACTGACAGTAGAAGTCTTAAAAACTAAGGTCATGTATGATTGGATAAATAGCTCGACAGATATAGCGAAGGCCGTTGTTGGGAAAGTGGTGACTTTGGGTAATCTTGCTGTTTCTTTCTCTTCTTTTGCTGGAAGTTTTTTAGATTCCATTAAACAGATGCGCCGAATACAAAATAGTTGGATGAGGGGGGATGTAGGTTCTCTTGTTGCTTCTAGCTCTTCTCTGGTGGGTGATGGAATTCAAGCTTGGCATTCGGGAAAAATTGCTCTTTATACTGGTAGGCAAGTTATGGAAGTTGTTGCTAAAAGAGTTACATGGCAACTTGCGGCTGAGCAAACTTTGGGAGTAGTTGCAAGAGCAAATCCATATATGCTTATTGCTTCAGCATTAATTTTTGCAGGTGAGTTTGCTTACAATTTTCTTCAGTCTTCTCCATTAATGTTGTGGGTGAGCCAATGCAGTTGGGGCAAAGATGGAATTTGGTTCTGGCATAAATACCAAAATTGGGATTATCAGACTCAGTTAACAAAATGGTTTGAAGTTACTCAAACACCAAAAGTTAATATTGAAGCTGAACAATATAAGGTAGAGCATTCCTCCCCCAGTGGTAACTGGTATGCCATGCTTACCAAGCATAGAGTAAAAACAATACAAGTTATTATTCCTATGGTTCATCCTCAACACGTACGTCTTTCTGGATATGTTAAAGTAGAAGGACAGAAAGAACCTACCGATATCACGCAGAGTAATTTAATCGCGCAAAGTCGGGTGATAAATGATGGTATCAATACTGTTTATGAGTTTGATTGGCCTCAAAGTGATGTTAACCAGAGAAAGTTTCAGTATCTTGATTTGTTATTGGAAGTAAAAGCATACAATGGCGAAATTTTATTTGCTGAACAAAAGGGGGCGCGGTTTACCATTAACTTACAGCAACCTCAAGCGCTTGAGGAACTGACAGATAGAAAAGGGTGGTATCAGGTTCAGCAATTAGATGAAGATGATGAACAATATACATCCCTTACGAAATTAGAAACATCGTTAAAGGAATTAAAGTCGGCCCCTTCTGAGAGAATATAATTTATGGATTTACATTTTCCTTTTTTTGCTGGACAAAGAACTGATAAAGCTTTTGGTAGTAGTCATGTCTTAAGCCCGTTACCGATTAAAACAATGATTCCCAAAGCCAGCACTTGTGATTTGCTTATCGACAAAAAAGAGGCTTATTTGGAGTTTGGTGGGGTCGGCGGTCTAATTTTCCAAACTCAAATAATGTGGATGTTATTTTGTATGGGGTTTTTCCTCTTTTTTTTACCACTATATATATGGTTTGGTGGTTTTTCTGGCATCTATTTAGGTTCATATAAAGAAGTCTTCGTTAAAGGTGAATGGATATTCCAGCTTCAGTATTTTGAACTTTTTGCAGGATTACTTGGCACTATTGGACCTTTGGGAGGAGGGGTATTTATTATTTATAAAATCGCACAGCATGCACGTAAGACTTTAAGTCAAAACCTTCCTCTGCGTTTCCATCGGCAACGTCGTGAAGTAATGTTTTCTTCCTGGAATGAAGACACTAAGAAAACAGAACTCAAGTTTATTCCATGGGAAGAGGTTTGTGCCATGGTTGGGCAGGGAAGTGCGATATCAACAGGTGGGGTTATGTCATCGGCTTCTCTCTTAATCGGTGCTAACGACGATGAAATGTATGGGCATTTCTGGTCTACAGTGCAGACAGGAGCAATGCATAAGATTCACGCAGCAGCTATTTGGGAAATGATTCGCTCTTTCATGGAGGATGGCCCCGATTCTATCGGTGAACCTCAACCGATGACGCTAGAGGGGTTAATTGAACAACACTGTGCCAGTCGGGATATGAAAGTAGAAGAGTTTTCTGCAGCGACTAGATTTTGGTGGTACCTCAATGGAACTATGTTGGGAATCTGGCGGGTTAACCACGAAACCAAGAAGATGAAGCAGAATGCCGATTCGTTCGTCGAAGTCACCGAGTGGAGTAAGCCGATCCCTAAATTACAATGGGCTAAGCCAAGTGAGGCACTTCAGTATTACAACAAGATGCTGTCTGAAAATGAATATGCCAAAGGTGCAACTATTTTCTCTGTTGGCGATATTCGACAAAAATATGGTGATGTGCGATAGATTTCCGTGGGTTGAAATTTAAGTGTAAAGGTCACAAAGATAAAGGATAAAGAGACGAGCTAATAGTTGGCTCGCTATAGGTTTTTATCTTCCCCGTATTTCCCATTATTCATTAATACTAAGTACGTACACCCCTAATCTTTGAACAATATAGTCTAATAATTCGTTGGAGATAGAGATTGTGCAATTGATGGCATTGGCGTTAGCATACCCTTATCTAAATTAAGGAATTTATAGTTTACAGTAAGGGTGTTATTTATGGCTCAGAATCGTCAATATCTCTATATCTCTCACGGTGGTGGTCCTATGCCATTGTTGGGGGATCCTGGTCACCAAGAAATGGTGGATCACCTAAAAATGATCGCGCATGATATTCCTAAGCCATCGGCTATTATTGTTATCAGTGCGCATTGGGAAGAGAATCAAGTTAACATTACTTCAGCAACAAATCCTCAGATGCTATATGACTATTATGGCTTTCCGGATGAAACCTACAGTATTCAATATCCAGCGCCGGGCGAGCCTGTACTGGCAAAACAAGTTCAGTATAAATTGACCAAACTAGGAATACCTGCACAGTTAAATCCTAACCGCGGATATGATCATGGCTTATTCGTTCCGCTGATGATCATGTATCCTGATGCGGATATTCCCTGCATACAAGTATCACAGCTCAACAACCTTGATCCGGTTAGTCATCTTGATCTCGGCGCAGCATTAAGTGAATTGGATTATGACAATCTGTTGGTGATTGGTTCAGGCTTTTCTTTCCATAATATGCGCGCGTTCTTTTCACCGGAAACTCAAGATATGAAAGAAGCGAATCATGCTTTTGAATCCTGGTTAATTGATACCTGTACCAACAAAACTTTAAGTGAAGACGAGAGAACTCAGCGCTTCGCAGAGTGGGTTAAAGCGCCAGGAGCACGCTTTTGTCAGCCTCGCGAAGAACACTTATTGCCTCTGCATGTCTGTTACGGCATGGCCCAAAGAGCTGCAGATAAGCACTATACGCTGACAATTCTTGGCAAAGAGGCCAGTATGTATTACTGGAAGGACTAATTGAACTTAGTAAAGTTTGCTTTGTAGATACGTATCGTGGTTAAGTACACAGGAAAACGACGGTAGTAAAGAGAAACGAGCCTCTG
This sequence comes from Vibrio viridaestus, assembly GCF_003856525.1. Taxonomy (GTDB): domain Bacteria; phylum Pseudomonadota; class Gammaproteobacteria; order Enterobacterales; family Vibrionaceae; genus Vibrio; species Vibrio viridaestus. The sequence goes on along the minus strand of NZ_RJVQ01000001.1, from coordinate 647,738 downwards.
TTTAATAGGCTCGTTTTGTTTATTTGATGAATAGTGAAATTCATTCAGATGCTTTCTCGGTATCATCCTGACCGCTATTTTTAACTAATTTCTCGTAGTGATTGATGTCAGTGCTTTCCTATCAAGATTATCCTAATCGAATAATACGAGAAAAAACGATTAAAATTTATTATTCGTAAAGCAATTTATGCTGATTATTATCATTTCTTAATCTCAATATTTGAGGTTTTATTATGACTCTTGTTAATAAGATCTTAACTATGCGAAGTCTTATTATCTCTCAACCTTGGTTATCGTAAAAATTCGTTAAATGGGGTTTAATCCGCCGCGAAAATAAGGATTAGTTAAATAACATTTTTATGAATAAGTTCGTTAATTTCTAATCTTATTTGACAGTGTATAGATTACCCAATGTTGGAGAAAAAGATGATCGTTTGGGGAACCAAAAGTAAGATAATTAGCGGGCCTGAAATTAGTAATATTCAATGTCCTAGTTGCGATAGCACCAAGTTCAATTCGTTTGGTATCTTGAAGTACCTGCATGTGTACTGGATTCCTTTTGTAGCGAAAGGCAAAGTACCTGGCATAGAGTGCCAACACTGTAAGAAATCTCTTATCGGAAATGAGTTGGAGCCTGAACTAGCAAATGAAATTAAAAAGAACGTATTTACAAAAAAATCCGTTGCTTCTCGTTATATAGGTTTAGTTCTAGTTCTTGCGATACTCTGTGCTGGCGCAGTGAGTGGTTATCAGCATAGTCAAAATGAGATATCCTACATTAGCCAACCGATGATCCATGATGTTTACGTGGTGGATATGACCAAAATATACGATAACGCAGATCCTGAATATAAATACGGGGCAATGCGCATTCAGTCTATTGATGGACAAAACATTACGATGCAGGTCAGTAACCTGATATATACCCGTAGCAAAGGAGTTAAGAAGGACATTCGTAAAGGGAAGACTGCAAGTGATAGTTATTACGATACCAATACAGATACCTTCACGTTACAGGAACTTCAGAACCTGAAGGACAAAGGCGTGATAGACTATATTGACCGAGATTAGAAAGGTTAAACCAGCGATATAGTCGCTGGTTTTTTCTTTAATATGTATTCACATAGACTAGATCTATCACTTAAATTTTCTAAAAGTCTTCATTCTCTATATTAATAAAATAATTGAATTCTTATTATTAAAGCATTCATCTTACCATTAAGAATTATCAGTATCTTATATCTGAGTATTCGTATTAATCCATGAAATTTAACAGATTGATTCTGCTATTATCCGCGCCAAATTCGATGCAGGAGCGAGTAAACATATGGATCAATCTGTTAGACAAAATATGTCTCCCAGCAGCAGTTTTGCTGCGATTCTAGAAAATAACCGTAGTGAGTTAGCTAGAATTGACGAGATCAGTAAAACACCTATCACGGCGAAGAAACGTAATATCGTATTTACAGCATTAGTGTTTGCTCTTGTCTTATTGTTGGGCTTATTTGCTATCCAAATCATCACCGGTATCGTTGCTTTAATTCTGCTTGTTATCACCGCTGTGGGATTATTTTTCGGATTACGCTTTTTGAAAGCGATGGACCCTTATATCCGCCAGAAAACCCAAAATATCTTAATTACTAAAATGACTCAGGAAGCACGTAAAAATGCGGTTTCGCAATTAGATGCTCAAGTCATAAAAAACACAGAACGCCTTGAACTAGCTCGCGCAGCGAGAAACAAAATGGGTGCTGCGATTGAATCGTTACGTGGGCAAATTAACGAAAAGAATGTAGGTAAGCCGCATTACGAGCGAAAAAAAGAGATTTTATCTCGTGTTCAAGTGGCTTATGAACAGGTGCAAATAAAATTGGATTCAGCAGCGAAAGCAAATCAAGCGTTCGCGATTAAGGTCCGAGAATATAAAGAGATGGAAGCTTTTGCAGCGCAAGCCAGTGAAGCGATGAAGTTCTTTAAGTCTACTGGCGATTCTCAGCTTGAAGATATGCTATCTCTCGAAGCATTTAATCAAATTGAATCCGACTTTAATACAGCATTAATTGATATCGAAAACAGTGTTCACGATATCAGTATGGACGTGGATTAATCGAAGTATGGATACCGATATGCAAGAAACTAAGTCTGTCGAAAAAAGTACGCAATGGATGACTCGTGTGGTTATTGCGTTATTTATTTTAGTGTTACTGGTTGGTGGCCTCGCCGTATTCGGTGGCTCGTCATCCTCTTCAGAAAATTACAATAATTCAAACTCTTATTCAGAAGAAAATCCGTTTAACTAAGTCAGGGAATGAGATCATGTTGGCAAAAAAATTATGGTTAGGTTGTGTATTTGTCGTTACCGCTTTTGGGGTAAACGCTGAGCAACAGTCTGCACAGACAATTAAAGTAGGGACTGGCGGTAAGTCTGGTAACTACTATTCAATGATGAACGATATTAAAGATTATTGTTCAGATGCGTTGACACCGGGTTCCAGCTTACAGGTAGAAGAGAGCGATGGTTCTGTCGATAACGTCATGGGTCTAACAGACAAGCGCTTTTCCGCAGGAATTGTACAAGAAGATGTCTTACAGTATTTCAAGAAGACCCAGCCTCGCTCCGTGAACACGAACAGAATAAAGATTATATCGGGGCTTCATATGGAATCTGTGCATCTTTTGGTTCCTAAAGGTTACGAAGGCGATAAACAAGGCGGTATTAAGGGCATGTTTGGTTCACTGTTTGGGGATGACGATAAAAAGCCAGTTTCTATCGATATGTTGAAAGGTCAAACTATCGGATCTTGGGGAGGCAGTGTTGTCAGTGCGAAAGCGCTAAGTTACTTCATGAATCTCAACCTTAACGTCGTTGAGGTTCCTACTAAAGATCGTCGAGCGCCGAATATTCCTCTTCTTTTGGTCGGTGGGCATCCGTATAAACCAGTTCAGGATCTATTGGAAACGGGTAAATATGTACTCATTCCAATTGACTACGCTGAGTTGAGAGACAAAGCGCCATTCTATCTTAAATCGACCATTAGCTATAAGAACAATGGCAAGATTAAGACTGTCCCGACATTTGGTGTAAGAGCGTTGTTTGTAGGCAAATCATTTCGCCGCGAATCACGTAACGAAAATATGACCAAGCTAGCTCAGTGTGTGCAAGACAGTTTGATCGACCTTGCTGACGATCCAGATACTAATCCTGCTTGGGGTTCTGTTTATGAGTTAGAAGATGATGGGGAACAAACCAGCTGGAGTTACTTTCCACTGAAATAAAGTTTAGGATAACTCGATCTGATGTTATGGCCAGACTGGATGAGTCTGGCCATTTTCGTTTTTCGTTGGTCAAAACTCTGTGAAAAAACGTCCTTAATAGTGGCTATCTCACCTAGTAACTTGCGATTTATAGCATATGAGAGAATACTGGGTTAGTCACTGACGTCATTATTGATTTTATTAGGACTTCTGGTCTTGATGCTATGAATGGCGATAGTGTTGATACATGCTTATTAGAATGATTTTTAATAATACTGATTACGCGAGGAGCAAAAAATGGCAAGTGAAGGTTATCATGAACCTGCAGGCGAGTTATCCGATGAAACTAAGGATATGCACCGAGCAATTATTTCGTTGATGGAAGAGTTAGAAGCTGTCGATTGGTACAACCAGAGAATCGATGTGTGTAAAGATGATGAATTAAAAGCAATTCTTACTCATAACCGTGACGAAGAAAAAGAGCACGTTGCAATGGTGCTTGAATGGATCCGACGTAAAGATGGAACGTTGGATAGTGAATTAAAAGATTATCTATTCACAGACAAGCCTATCGCCCATAAATAGTCGTAGCGCCAATAGTGAAGCCCATACAGGCTTCACTATTACAGCAAAGCTAATTTCCTTCATCTGTTAACGGTGTTTCTGAATTCATTTCAGCCAGTGTCTTACCACCTTTGATACCAAAATCCAGAGTTCGAATTGGGAATGGGATTTGTATTCCGGCCTCGTTGAGCGATTTATGAATGGTACATATCGCATCGTGTTTTGCCAGCATATAACCATGCTCTCCGGGATAGTCTATCCAGAACCAGACGAGCAAATCGATACTACTTGCACCAAAGCCATCTGCATATACGGCAGTACTCTCTTTATCGATTACAAAGTCGAACTGATTAATCGCATCAACGATGATCTTTGCTGCTTCGTCAGGGTCGTCTCCGTAAGATATTCCGACCGGTATACTGATTTTGCGAACTTTCGTTGCAGAGTAATTAGTCAGAATATTTTGGAAGAGAATTTTGTTGGGGATTATTTTTATCTGACCAGAGAAATTCTCGACAATGGTATTGCGTAAATTAATCGCGTTAACGGAGCCAAAAATGCTATCTGTTTCGATGATATCACCGATCTTGAAGGGTTTTCTGACGCTCATCGTCACGCCAGAAATAAAGTTCTCGGTCATATCCTGGAATGCAAAACCAATCGCTAAACCGACGATCCCTGCACCGGCTAGTAATGATGAGACAGTACCTTGTAAGCCAATGAAGTCGAGAGCGATAAACATCCCACAACAGACGACAAAGACCTTGATCAGAGAGAGAAGTAAGTTGATCACTTCGCGTGAGTGAATCATGCGATGGAGCATTTTGCCCGCTAACTTTACGGCTAGATTGGATAAGATCCAAAACAGAATCAGTACGACAACGGATACGACGAAATTGGGGAGCATTTTCACGCCTTCTTCCATCCACGTTTCTAGCTTCTGGTAGATGATAGACATGAACTTTTCGAGTTTAATTATTTCCATAAAGACTTTGATTTTTAATCAGTTACAACCATGTTACTAGTCGTAACACACATCATGCCAAAATTAAGATATTGAAATATAAGGAAATATTCTCACAAAGTACGAGGTGACCATGAAGATATTACTGGCAGGATGTAAAAATTATCTAAGATGCCTCATCAAAAATCTGGGTAGGGTAAGGAAGCTTTGATGAGGCTCCGGACTATTAATCGACTAACTGGTGGACTTGTACGAAAGTAAATTGCTTATCAGCATATTGGTATTCAAATACGCAGCAGTTAGGAATACCATCGGGTAATACTGCGTCAGCATCCGTCCACTGTTCGAGAAAGCGTCGACATGAACCGGCATGAGCCACTGCAAGTACGCAGTTGTGTCCATCTTTTTCCATTATGTCGATACAGGTTTCTCTCATTCGTTTACGAATCATATCTCGAGATTCTCCACCAAACTGGACATAGTGTTCTTCACGAGCATCTTTGGAAGGATGAAGATCTTCACTTTCCCCTTCATAAACACCAAAGTTTATCTCCTTTAATCCCTTTAGCCGCTGGTAGGGCATTCGATTTCTCGTGACGATCTCAGCGGTATCGCAGCTGCGTTCAGACGTTGAGCTGTATAAATAATCAAGTTGGATATTATCGAAGAAATTCGCTACCTGCTCAGCCTGCTGGATACCTTTTTCGGTTAACGGAGAGTCACACCACCCCTGAATTTTACGTCTGACATTGAACAATGTTTGTCCGTGACGCATTAAATAGAATGTTTTTTTCATGCAAAAGTTTCCGTGAATGTTTTGCAGCCAGTGTAACATTGGACAGGGAAAGGTGCATATTGGGAACCTATAAGGCCGCAGGGTGAATCGCGGCCCTATCTCTAGTTTGGAGCTTATTGGTTAATGATGGTTTCTGTTGGCGCTGGAACTGTTGATTGACCATACATTTCGTTAGCTAAAAATCGATATGCCCCACATGCAGCCAATATGATGAGAAACAAATATAAATAATGTTTGGTGTGATTTTTTGTCATTGTTTACCTCCTAAGCAGGCACAATCAAGATAGGACCGAATTAGTGGATATCAGTGTATTAATACGCCGATATCCACTAATAAAAGCACACGATGTAGGAATTATATCTGCCCGCGATCTCTATTTGCTTATAAAAGTGAGATAGGTGTAAAGATACGCAAAGTTCATCCATTTGTGATGGTGAAGCACTAAACTTACGTTATTCTAGATTATCGTTGGATTTCTTATGACACTGCCAAAGTATTTGCACTGTTATATATCAGGAACGGTTGGTTATATTTCGTATCAATGTGATGACAGGTTTAACTCATTATCTTGGAGATAAATGAAACAGCAAACAGAACTCCCGCTCATTTATGCAGGTCCCATTGTACGTCGTTGCGATAAAGATGGCGTAACGCTATGGTTTGCAACGAGAGAGCCATTAATTGGACATATTTTTCTCTATGACAATCATTCGATCCCACTAGGTTGCCTTGATTTTACTCAGGCAGAGCAAATTCGAGTAGGGAAGAATGTTTGGATCACTTTGGCAAATGTCAGGTTTAACATCCCCGAGGATGGAATAGTACATTACTCATTTAGTACACAGTCAGGCTCAATGACTGAGTTACTTCCTCATCTTTGCTATGAATCTGACTTGATTTCGGTTGAAGGGCGCTTGTGTCTGACACTTAAATTAACAGGTAAAGCCGAACATGTCCTCCATGGTTCATGTCGCTGTCCTCATACCGATAATTTGGATGCGTTACCTGCGGTGGATCGCAGACTTGCTGGCCAGGAAATAGAGGACAGAGCGGATATCCTTATGTTAAGCGGCGATCAAATTTACGCGGATGAGGTCGCGGGACCGAGTTTACATGCCATTCATCTTCTTATCGATAGGTTAGGACTGCCTAATGAGACGTTTGCCCACCTTAGCGTAGCAGATAGTGATGCGCTTTATCGGTCTGATCTTACCTATTATCACCGCTCAGCGTTACTACCAACGACTCAACAGTCATCTCGTTGGGGAATGAATAAAAATAGGTCTCAGCCAATCTTTACCTCTACGGATAGTGACAATCACCTGATGACGTTTGGGGAATTTTTTGTCATGTATCTGCTTGTTTGGTCGTCATCTTTATGGGATTACCTGAGTGAAGAGTGGGAAGTTCCGCCCTCGGTTGTTGCGCAAGATGCTGAGCATCTAACACGTTGGAATACAGAAGTCGCCAATATGCGAGGTTTCATTTCCGGTCTAAAAAATGTGCAGCGCTTGCTTGCGCATTTACCAACCTACATGATTTTTGATGATCACGATATTACCGATGATTGGAACTTAACAATTGGTTGGGAGAAAGCCGCTTATGAACATCCAGATGCTAGACAAATTATAGGTAATGGATTATTTGCTTACTGGTTATGTCAGGGGTGGGGGAATGATCCTAAGCGCTTTAATCGGGAGTTTAAACAACCTCTAAGAGAATTTCTCAATCATCCTACGTTTGTTAGTCACAATGATGTTGTCCAGCAAATGCATCGTTGTGAGGATTGGCATTATACCATTGATTCTATGCCGAAAATGGTGGTACTTGATACCCGGACACGTCGCTGGCGCTCTGAGTCTAAAATGAATAAGCCTAGCGGTTTAATGGATTGGGAAGCGTTAATTGAATTTCATCAGCAATTAGTGGATCAGGATAAAGTTGTTATTGTGTCACCAGCACCAATGTTTGGCGTGAAATTTATCGAGATGCTACAACGAGCTGTCACCCAGCTGGGACATCCGCTCGCCGTTGATGCAGAGAACTGGATGGCACATCCTGGTGCTGCCAATACACTGATCAGTATTTTTACGCATACTAAAACACCGAAGAACTTTGTGATTCTTTCTGGCGATGTGCATTATTCATTTACCTACGATATTCAGTTGCGCTTTCGTAAAGCCAAACCGAACATCTATCAAATTACCTGTAGTGGAATCAAAAATACATTTCCATCCACGTTGTTGAAAGTGTGTGACTATGCCGACCGCTGGCTTTATAGTCCCCGTTCGCCGCTTAACTGGCTGACGAAACGTAAACGTCTAAAAATATTTAAGCGCTATCCAACAACCAGTGCTGCGTCTCATTTGGTCAATCATAGTGCACTTGGGGAAGTCCGATTGGATTCGGAAGGGAAACCAAAGCTGGTTAAAATACTACTTTCCGATGGAACGGATATCGAGTTTCCGCAATCGAAGTCGATTTAATACGTTCATCTAGAATGAAAAGATACACACTCAAAGAGTGTGTATCTGGCAGTGAAGCTCTATTCGAAGAATTTCCAAACTACGCTGTGTTCAGAACCCATGCTCCAAAGCAATACGACGACCGCAAGCATGAGTTCGAGAATCAGCACACCGGCGCCAAGTGTTGTGCCTGACAGGATAAAGCCTTCTTTATGGCTGATCCCCAGAAAGCTTGGCGTACCTTTATAGAGTAAGTAGGCGGTGTAAATAATACCTGCAATCATGGCTAACATGCATAACCAGAATATGGGGTATATCGCGAATACGCCGCTCAGAAACATCGGTGTTGCAATATATCCAGCGAAAATGATGCAGTCGTTGCGACTTGGTCTGCTTGGGATCTTACGTGCTAACCAGTGAATCATTGAGCCAACGACAACGACTGCGAGTAAAATCAACGCGTAAAAAGCTACGCCGAGAGCGAGTCCGTTTAGCAGTGATACTTTAAAAGACTCTTCTCCACCGAAGCTCCAGCCAAACTGAGTCGTACCAATAAAGGAACAAACAACGGGTATGGCTGCCATTTTCAATATATAGTGAACATAGAGGTGGCTAACAGATTCGTGTTCAGCGTTGATATGACGCCATTCACGTTCTGGATCATGCAGCAGACCCCATACATGGTTACTCATAACTGCCTCTTTACATTCCTTGGAATGGGTTGGTTAAAAATTGATCTACATCAATAAGTATAGACACAAGTTATTAACTGGAAACTGAGATAAAAAATTAGATTGAGTGGCTTTGTTAACTGACCGAAAAGTCGGAAGATTTTTATACTGACACGGATCGAGTTTTTACGAAATCGGGGCTGAGCTTTGCAAATATGTCTTCAGAATTAGTATCACATTTCAAAATTCAGACCTTTCATTCAGCCTCTTTGAGGTGAATTGAAACAGAGTCTTCTACATTTAAAGCAGAGTAGAAGGAAAAGTAAGATGATGTTTTTGTCTAAGTTAGAAGGGTTGAGTGCTTGATGCAATACGCAAAGGTGACCAAGTAATAGTGGAGGGGCGCATCACAGCACTAAGGAGGCATTATGTTTCTTTACATTGTGATTGGTGTTTTGTTTGGTATCTATATTGTGAGCGGGATTATTTCGAGTATCTATGAGCATAAGTGGGCCGAGTTACGAGACTTGGTACTGAGTGTTTTTTTCTTTCCTATTGTCATTATCGTCTTTGTTGTTATCTCCGTTGTCGTTGGCATCCCATTTGATAGCGAAATCATGCGTCATCTGTCTTTTGCGTATTTTTTCGATGAAGCTCATGTCTTGATACTGCTACCTGCCATTGCGATTACTGCTGCTTTATCTATTCCACTATATCGTCTGATAGAGAGATGGTTCCCTGATAAGTGATAGATTTCACACTTAACGTTCTGTTAACAATAATCATAGTAATTTGATCGCCAAATTTATACTATTATGACTAGCACTACTTTTTTGTAGTGTCTTTACCGTTAATGGAGAGCTGTACCGTGGAGTCTGGCGAAAAAGTGGGTGAGAGCAGCAGAGCATTGTTTACATTAAGACGTTGGTTATTGAGTTCATACGATAAGCAAGCACTCACTTTTATTATTGTTTGGCTGGGGGTTTGGCTACTCGGTTATATAGTGGAATATGTCCATCATGCGAGTGTTTGGTTTCCGCCTGCCGGTCTTACCTTTGCTGCTCTTCTCGTTGTCGGGCGAAAAATTATCCCGCCTCTTGTGGTATGTGCTGTCATTTCAACGATGTGGACGGGAGTGCTGTATCAACTCGATTTCACAGCCTATGAGCTGATAGTTCCTGGGCTAGTCTTTGCTGTTACTCATATCACGCCTTATTTCATTGCAGCGACAATTCTCAGAAGGCTAGCTAATTCTTCAGAATGTGAGCTTCCCAAATTAGCGTTAGTCTTTCTGATCACTGCAGTAATCAGCAGTTTTATTACTTCATTTTTGGTTATCTGGGGATTAGTCATAACAGGATTAATGGCTCAGTCTGATATCGCAATGACATGGTTACCATTCTGGATAGGTGATATGACAGGCATTATTGCTTTGGGACCTGTTTTTATGGGTATTTTATTGAAGTACTATCCTTCACCCCAAGTTGATATTGGTGAACTCAAAACCATATCGCTTCCCGGAAATATCAGTCAGTTTGTGATGAAGTTAGCTCTATGTTGTGTGATCGTCACGCTTATTATGGCGTTTTCCTATTACTACCCGGTTAATGAAAGTCACTTTGCAATCTTTTTCATGCTGATTCCATTAATGTGGATTGCTTATACAGAAACACCTGCTCGTATCGCTATCAGTGTTGCCTTGTTCAGTACTTATATTGTGTTTTTAGTGAACCTGTTTGGATTGATGCAAAACGTTATGGTTTATCAGTTTGCCATTTGCACCATAGCTGCGAGTACCTTTTTCTATATCTCAATTCCATCTTTGTTGGCACATAACCAGGATTTACAGGTAAAAACTCAAACCGATGCATTGACTGGAGTGGCATCGCGAAATTATCTCATGGAAAGAACCTTATTGTTTATTCATGGATGTGAGTCTTCACACCAACCTTTGGCGATGATCGTATTCGATATCGATCACTTTAAAGCGATTAATGATCGGCTTGGTCATTCGAATGGCGACAAAGGACTTAAAAAGGTCGCTAAGATAGCGAGTAGTTACTTACGTGAGAATGATTTGCTGGCAAGGTATGGTGGCGATGAATTTGTCATCGTGTTGCCGAATACTGATCAAGGAGAGGCTCAGGAAATATCTGAACGCATACTGCGTGGTATTCGGTTAGCCCAAGTATTCCCAGAAGTTCTGTTAAGTTGTAGTTTTGGTGTGGCTCAAATGGAAAATGGTGACGATTTTGCTCGATTATTTGAAAGAGCAGACCGTGCTTTATATCTTGCTAAAAACTCTGGTAGAAGCCAGGTTCGTTGTATTTAACTCTACACATCGAATAACTATCTCTATAAGACCCGACACGACCTATTGTGGAAAATACGTGCGCAAATCTTGTGCATCAGTCGAACTGATATTATCAATCTAAGATTTCATTTTTAATAAGTTAATGATTTTTAACAAGTAATTAAATAGGCATAAAACCTGCTTGTTGCATAGCTCTAAACTATATAGTTAGGAGTATGTATATGGATACAAGTATGGTAAGGAATACCAACTCCTCAACAGTTCTCGGTACCGTGACGTATGGATTAGAAGAATTTATACAGCGTCAGGGTGGAGAAAGTTCAGTCGTACTAAAACGAGCGGGTTTAAAATCCAACGCTTTTCAGCGGCCAAATCAACCTATTTTGCTGCAAGCGTTCTGTAATTCAATGCATGAAGCAGCCAAGAGCACTGGAAACGATCATTTTGGCTTAAGTTTCGGTGCCCAATATGAGCCAGAAGGCCTGGGCGTGTTCGGATATCAGGCTATTACATCGATGACTCTGCGAGATGCATTACACAATATGATTAGCAGTTTCGACGTATTTCAGAACAATAGCCTGCTGAAACTCACTACTAAAGATAGTATTTGCGCTCTGGAGTATCGCTTACTTGATGGTGACATAAAAGATCGTCGTCAGGATGCTGAAGTGACCATTGGGATGTTACTCAATGTGTTATGCAGAGCGATGGGCGATAAATGGACGCCGTTACAAATCCAATTCCAGCATCCAGCTCTCGTCAATAATCATACCCATAGAGATTTCTACCATTGTGACGTTACGTTTCAGCAACGTAGCAATTTCATATTCTTCCGTGAGAGTTGCCTCGACACTCCAATGCCGGACGCTAACCCTATTTTAAACGGTGTTGTTGGTGACACGATTGACCAGATTCGCGGTACAAAAGGTGTCACGATGTCTACTGTTCAGCGAGTGAAAAGTGAAATTATCGACTTACTTCCTTCTGGCGAGGTGAGTTTAGAGGTGATTGCTCGCAACCTATCTAAGTCACCGCGCAGCCTGCAGCGACTTCTCAGTTCGGAACAAGCCTCATTTGGCATGCTATTAGATCAAACCCGGCAGGAGCTTGCTGAATATTACCTGAGTTATGAAAAAGTCAGCTTAAGTGAAATTGCGTTTCGTCTTGGGTATTCAGAGCAAAGTGCTTTTACACGGGCATTTATGCGTTGGAAATCTGTGTCACTTCGAGGTGGACCCGAACATCGTCGATACCTGGAGTAACCGAGAGCTGGTCAATAACCCTAATCACAATCAAATGGAGGTCAAAGGAATGATCCAGACGGCGCAAAGTGATTTTTTGCGTTTTGAAAGTAAACAAACACTTCTGGCGGAAACAGTTGTTTCTCGTTGGTTGGAGTTAGTTAGTCATCAAACAGAAGGAAGAATAAATGGCTGATGGAACAGTAACTTTAGAGAGCTTAAAAGCTCTCGTCGATGCTCAACAAAAAACAATCGACATGCAGACATCAATGAACATGGAAGCGTTTTATTGGTGGTGTACTGCATTGATGATTATGATTCATGCGGGATTTTTGGCGTATGAAATAGGGGCTTCACGGACGAAAAATGCGCTCGCGGCAGGGATAAAAAACATTCTGGCTTTAGCACTCATTATTCCTGTATTTTATCTTGTGGGCTGGTGGATTTATCTCTCATTTCCTGAGGGGCTGATACCTAACTCTGTAGCATCTGCTTTGCCGTGGTCCGTTAGTATGGGACCTAAGTTGGATGAAATGGGAACAGGTATATTCTGGGCTGCATTCGCAATGTTTGGTGCGACAACTGGCTCAATTCTATCTGGTGCCGTTATTGAACGTATGCGTGTGAGTTCTTTTCTTATTCTCACGATTGCGGTTGGTGGCATCATCTGGATCTTGGCAGCGGCTTGGGGCTGGCATCCAGAAGGGTGGCTATTAACAAAACTGGGTTATCATGATGTGGGTGCTGCTGGTGTAGTACACGCGGTCGCAGGATTCTTTACTCTTGGTGTTCTTTTGAATCTTGGTGCTCGTCGTGGTCGTTTCATCAATGGTGTCGCACAAACTATTGCGCCTCATAGTTTACCGATGACACTGATCGGTCTTATGATGATCATCTTCGGTTTCTTTGGCTTCCTTGGCGGCTGTATTATCTATAATGCAGGAGATGCGGGTTGGACGACTATCTACGGTACACCAACTAACTTGTCGGCGTTTGCCTTTAACACTCTCATGGGCTTTGCTGGTGGGATTGTCGGTTGTTACTTCGCAACTCGTGATCCTTTCTGGACCATGTCGGGAGGCTTGGTTGGTATTATCGCTATCGCCGCTGGCTTAGATCTTTATGACCCAGGATTAGCGTTCTGTTTGGCCGCTGGAACTGGCGTATTAGCGGTTCAATTCGCCAAAATGCTTGAGAAATTTGGTATTGATGACGCAGTCGGTGCTGTCGCAGTTCATGGCTTTGCGGGTTCACTTTCCGTTATTCTTGTTGGTATCTTCGCGAACAATATGCCAAACGCTGAGGGTATTCCACCAATTACGTTTACCGGACAGTTAATTTCAACGGGTGTCATGATTGTTCTCGGTTTCGTGCCCGGATACGGTATTTCTTATCTACTGAAAAAATTCTCTATGCTTCGTGTGCCTGGCACCGTAGAAGATAAAGGTATTGATGAAGTTGAATTACTGGCTAAACCTTATCCAGAGTCAATGGTACCTGCATCCTATGCGAGTGAAGTACCAAACAAGTTAGCTAATAATCAAGGAGCACTATAATGGGAACATCAATTACAAGTTGGGATTCTGTTGCAGAGTATTTTGTATTTGCAAATAACCCTTTTATGCTCGTACTATTTTCTGCTGGTGTTTTAGCAATTTGTGTTGGTCTAATCATGCACATTAAACGTCATGAAGATGCGGCCTTTGCTGAATGCGAAAAAAGCACGACACAGTTTTAATTAACTGATATTAAATTGAAAATCGGCGCTTAAGGCGCCGATTTTTTATTCTGGTGAACAATCTAATTAGCTGTTTCCAACATATCGTAGAGTAACGTTGCGATGTGTAATGGCTTTCTTCCGGTCAATGCCAATATTTGATGGCCACAAGAGAAACCGTTGCATACCACTGTCGCTGTAGAGTCAGCATCTAATGCCGGTAGTAGACCGAGTTGTGCCATGTCTCTGGATTCTTTTGCGTGCTCAGCTTCCAAGCCAAAGCTTCCTGCCATCCCACAACATGACGCTTCAATGAATTCGAACGGTAGGTCTGGAATGAGTCGCAGCGCTTTCCTCATAGACTTCATTGCCCCAACTGCTTTTTGATGGCAGTGCCCGTGTACCAAGACGTTATGTTTTTTCTCCCAAGGCCTAAAATTAAGGGTGAATCGACCAGCTTTGGTTTCACGAGCGATGAATTCCTCAAGTAGTAATGTGGCATTGGCCAGTTGCTGAGCTTTTTCTCCCAATCCCATCATTAAAAACTCATCACGAATCATTAATGCGGAAGAGGGTTCCAATCCTATGATTCGATGTCCTTTTTCGACGTAAGGCCATAACGCTTCTATTAACTCAACAGCGTGCTTACGTGCCTCCGAGATATAGCCTTGCGAAAATAGGCTGCGGCCAGTGTCTAATGGTCGACCTGAGTTTGTATCCGTCGGAGCGATTGTAGTGACCTGATAGCCAGCAGCATTGAGCAAAACTTCGGTTGAATGAGCAATATGCGGATGAAATATAGCAGTAAAGTTGTCCACCAATAACACAACATTCTTCTCTACCTCTTCGGTAGGATAGGCGTTGGTAAGTGAAGAACTAAACGGCTTACAGGCAGGTTCTGGCAGTTCAATATGTGAGTTCATCTTTAGCACGAAACGAGAAAGCATTCTTACAATGCTCGACTTATTTCTGAGTCGTATTAAATACGCTAACTGAGGGTATTGAAGCATTAAATCCGGGAAATGGCCAAATAACCAAGAGCGCAGACTTTTCTTACCAGATTGTTTTTGTTGGGCAAGATACTCGGCCTTAATTGCCGCCATATCAATATTGTTTTCACACTCTCGTTTACACCCTTTGCAGGAGACACAGCTGTTAAGAGTATCTTCAAGTTGTGGATCATGAAGGAATGAGTAATCATTTTGATTGAGTAACGCTTTTAAAAGCGCGACACGACCTCCTGGAGAAAGCGCTTCGTCATTGGTAATACGAAAACTCGGGCACATAACACCACGATTGTCATGAAGCTGACAACGATTGCTACGTATGCAGACCGAGATAGCTTTTGCATAGTTTCCTCCATTCTTGGGAATGTCAGCATAAGCATCTCCCATCCCTTGATCGTGGTAGTTCGACCAATCTAATTCCGTTTTCATCTGTTCACAACCTGACATTGACCTCTCTATCTATAGGATATAGATCAAAATTAATGCCACTAATTGGTGGAACTAAAAACTATACGTACACAATTCCATAAGAACTTTGTTATAGTTAATTTAGACAATACGAATATAGGTGTTGTCAATAAAACAATGGGTAGGTTAGGAACAATCCAGGGAGAGGGGTCATGATGAGTCAAGGTGAATTAGAACAACTAAGAAACGATATTACGCTTGCAAAACATCTAGCATCTGAAAAAGTCGAGGAACTGCAAAGACTGATTGAAGGTGAATTACCTAATGGATACGATAAGTTACCTCGTATCTCTTATGAGTGCTATCAGGCCTGTAAGCATTTTACGGACCTGACAGATGAACTTCAATCAATCGAGACTTCAACCGCGGCTTAAAGTATTCAAGCTATTTATGATATAGAAGCCACAGTGATATGTGGCTTCATTTTATTCTTCAAGTGCCAGTGCCAATAAGCTGATTGGGTGAAGACATTCCAAATGCGTATTCTCCTCAATTTGCCATTTACAGGTTTCACAGTCTGTGACAGCAAAATCAGCTTCTGAATGTGCTATTTGAGAAAATAATCCCTGGCCTATCTTCATCGACGTATCATAGTTTTCTGTCTTAAAGCCATAGGTACCAGCCAATCCACAGCATTGACTATCCAGTACAACGACATCCAGCCCAGGAATCATTTTTAAAAGCTCAATGGTAAACATTTTCCCACCGCTACGTTCGAGATGGCATGGTGTATGATATACGATGCGTTTATTAATGGACTTCATTTTGGGTTGATTACCACTCATAAACTCCATAAGAAGAAACTTGGTAATGTAGTGTATGTTGTTTACGACAGACTGATTGTCGACCCCGAGAACCTGCGGGTATTCCTCTTGTAACGTGAATGAACAGGTGGAAGACGTCGAGACTACTGCCAAATTGTGTTCATCCAGTGCTCTTTTTAGATTAGAGACATTCAATTGCGCGTTTTTCTTCGCTTTATCATGATAGCCATTAGCGATCAGTGGGACACCGCAGCACTTTTCTTTATCGAGTAAATGCACACCAATGTTCATTGCATTCAGTACTTTTACAAGATCTTTTCCTAATTGGGGATGGTTATAATTGACGTAGCAGCCATGGAAATAGCTGACATGTCTTAAGAAGTTAGTTTGCGTCGCTGCCTGTTGTTTAAACCACCGACGGAATGAACCATGTGAATATTTCGGCAGCGACTTATGATCATGAACGCCAATAGTATGATGCATGACTTTTTTCACTGCTGTGAGCGCGGTAATTTGATTGACCAAAGGAGCAACGGGTGTGGCGATCGTGCCAAGGAGGTCGGTGTGGCTAAGGACATAATCCCTTATTAGCTTAGGACTTTTGGGCCGTTTACCATATTTTCCGCGCGCAGTAGCGATAAGATCACCGATATGAACACCTGAAGGGCAGGCTGTTTCACAGCGTTTACAGTTTGTGCATAGTTTTAGCTTATCGTCATAAAACTCAGCGCTTTTGAGCCGCAAGCGTTCACCATCGGGACCACACTGTTTTGGCCCAGGATAATCAGGATTCGCTTTCGCCACAGGACAATACACTGTGCAAACCGTACACTTAATGCATTGATCAAACGTGGTATCTTTATTCAAAACATTCATGCTCTCACCTCGCTTATTTGCATTTCATATTTGCGGCAACTGAGGATATGGCTTATCGCTGCATAGGCTGTGGATATCGCGACCCCTCCACCACACCCATGTGTGACAGGGTTGTAGCCTGACAATATGGATCCCACGCATTGGAGGTTCGCGACTGTTTTACCTTTTATTGATGGAGTTAGTTCTTTATTGGTTTGCACACCGAAAGACATAAAAGCATGAGGAGACTCAGAAAAAAATGAGGATTGATACCATCGGTCTCGTTCTGGGATAGCACTGGTATCCAGTCCAAATATGGGTTCTTCTATATGTCTCTGATGAGCGACGAGTCCTTTACTAAAAAAACTACCTGAAGCGAGAATAAAGTGGTCTGCCGATAGTCTGATATCGCCAAGTTTTTTCGTACGAATACTATCGAGATGCAGTGTCGAGGATGATGGGTGAAAATATCCTTCAACGACAGTATCTCCACGATGAATGATGCCTCCGTTGGCAGTAAACTCTTTTGCCAAGGCATCCTCGATTCTCATTCCCAATAATGAGGGGGGCATAGTGGGCAGTTCATGGAAGAGTAATCCGGTTTCTGTTGCCAGACGATCTATCATCGTAAGTCCGTCACCATCGCCAAATATGGCGGGTAGCATAACCAGATCTTTAGGTGTTGCGCTGTCTATGAGTTGTTTACACAATATTTGAAAGTTCTCTGGGTCATTGAATATCCTGGCGAGGTCGACTGAACGTAGCTCGTTTGGATTTCTATGTACTCCTTTAAATGCAGCAGTAGAAATGGTCTTTATCTGCATCGGTAGGTGAGCAAAATGAGGTGATGCTCGTAGATTACCTTTGGCTATGTGCGGTTGAAAATCACGAAAGCCGTCGATTGAAACCATGATAAGACGTTCAATCGACTCTAGTTCTGTGAAGTCAAAAGAGAGCTTTGCAACATGTGTCTGAGAAAGCCAGGTTGTTTTTAATGTCCCAAGAGGAGTAATGCGAAAGTGATTTTCTTGATTGGGTTGAGCGGATAGTGATACTCCTGCTCGAGACATGAGAGTTTGAAACCAGTTTATTGCGTCATGAATTCGATGTTTGCCTAGTTTTGCGTATGGATGATCTGGGCGCTTATGGACTAAACGATCTATTTCCGCCCAGGGATCGCTGATGGGTTGATGATTTATGGGGGAGTGAGACAGTAGGTCAATAGAACCGGAAGAGAAGTGTAGCGCGCTTTGACCTTGGCTAATAATAGCGGTGCTCAAGCCCATTTCCAGGCTACGTAGTGCAGCCGAATATCCCGCGATTCCGCTCCCGATTACGATCACATCGTAGTTCATCATAGTTTTATTCTCCCACCTCTGTTGTCATCGACTGATCTGACTTTGGGGCGTCTCCTGCTCCAAATAACCCCTCATAAATCCAGTAGCTAAACTCTGCTTCTCTCAGGGCATCGCCCCAGAATATTGGTTGAGTGCCTTTCCAACGCTCTTCTAAAAATTCGTTAAGTATCTGACCTGATTCATAGCCGCTTTTATCGCCATATTCTCGAAATAGACTGGCCGCACGATAGGTACATAGCTCACCCTGGCAGGGGCCCATGCCTAATCGGGTTCGTCGGCGAAGATCAATCAAGTTGTGAACATCGAGTTTTTTGATCGCGTATTCTATTTCACCTGCTGTCACCATTTCACATTCACAAATGACAGTCTGACTGCGAGGGTTGTCTGACAAAAAATTCTCTGCGCGCTCTCCGTGACGATAGACTGCCGATTCATATACAGGTTTAGCCAGAGAGGCATTTTTTCTTACCGGTTTGGAAGACTCTTTGGAGCCTGGCAATGGGGTCGTATGAGTTGAACATGGGATGGTATTACCAAGCTTGCTAGCCACAAGGTCGGTTGCCATTTGAGCCATCAGCCGATATGTCATTAGTTTGCCACCGGTTATAGTGGTCAATCCTTTCAGACCATCTCGTTCTGCATGGTCAAGCAGTACGATGCCGCGGCTGATATTGCGTCCACTGCTATTATTTTCCAATGACACTAATGGCCTGACACCTGCATAAGCTCTAAGAATGCGCGTGTTAGCCATGATTGGTGCGAGTTTGCAGCCTTCACGAAGGAGTAAATCAACTTCTTTCTGGGATACGCTTAGATTGTCTATCTTGTCGTAATCGATATGTTCAGAAGTGGTACCGATAATTGAAATCGTGTCTCCAGGGACCAAAATGTCCGCGTCTGCCGGTTTACGACATCGGTTGATCACTAAGTTGTTAATGCGGTAGTCCAGAATGAGTAATGAGCCCTTAGCTGGGAACATCTTGATATCTAATTCAGCATATTCACATATGCCTTGACCCCAAATACCAGCTGCGTTGATGACTTCATTAGCAAAAACCTGAAAGCGCGATCGGGTCGGCTCGTGCACACAATTAACGCCTAAAATTGAATCACCTTGTCGAATTAATGATGTGACTTTCGTATGGTTAAATAGCTGCGCCCCATGCTCGCGTGCATCGAGCACATTTGAGGAGGTCAATCTGAACGGGTCAAGTGTTCCGTCGGGCACTCGGACTGCACCAATCAACGAGGGATTCACGTTCGGCTCGAGGAGTAATGCGTCTTTGGGGGCGAGTTTTTCCGCTTCAATGTCTGCCTTCTGGCAAGCTGAAATGAAGGTATCTTGAAAGTCGAGATCATCTTCTTCTAAAGTGATGAAAAGCCCTTGGGTATCTTCGACGCAATGCTTTGCGATGTTTTTAAGAATTCTATTTTCCCGAATACACTCTTGGGCCGAATGTTGATCCGTTACCGCATATCGAGCGCCTGAATGAAGTAAGCCATGGTTTCTACCCGTCGTACCGGATGCAAGATCGTCTTTTTCGATTAAGATACAATCAATGCCTCGTAATGCGCAGTCGCGCATAATGCCTGCGCCGGTGGCTCCACCACCAATAATTACCACTTCTGTTTGATATCGATTTGATTTAGTCATCATCAAGTCATCCATAATAGACACAATATTAGTGTGGCATAAATGGATGCTATATGTTCGTACGAATTTATTAAAATGTTCGTTCGAGCACAAAATGAATCATAATTAGTATTTTTTGGATGGAATAAACCAAAAAATGATAAGCTAGAGGAAGTCTATTCATCAGAAGAATAAAAAAGCCAGTTTACAGAAACTGGCTTTTCGTTCGAAAGTTTATTGGTTAAATCTTAAACAATATCGAGGGGTATGTCGTGTTCTTTTAAAAGAGTGCAGATATCTTCTGGTGGACGCTGATTAGTGATGACTCGATCGACTTCTTCTATTCCGCCTAGTTTCACCATAGCATTACGACCGAATTTGCTGTTATCAACACCGAGGAAAACGCGTCGGCTATTCTCAATAATCGCTTTCTTAACACGTACTTCGTGGTAATCAAAGTCCAATAATGAACCGTCGAAATCGATTCCACTGATACCCAAAATTCCAAAATCAAGACGGAACTGAGAGATAAAATCGAGCGTAGCTTCACCAGTGACACCACCATCTCTGTTACGAACTTCACCACCTGCCAGAATCACTTTGAAATCTGGCTTAGTCATTAAGATCGAAGCGACATTGATGTTGTTCGTTACAATTCGAAGATTATCATGTTGGGCAAGCAAAGCATGGGCTACCGCTTCAGGCGTTGTACCAATATCAATAAAGAGCGTTGCGTTGTCCGGAATATGCTCAACCAGCTTTTGCGCTATTTTTTGCTTTTCTTCCTGGTGAGTGGTTTTACGCATCTGATATGACGAGTTCTCCGAACTGGTAAAAACAGTTGCTCCACCATGGTTGCGTTTTATTCGGTTACTTTCTGCAAGTTCATTTAAATCTCTGCGGATTGTTTGGGGACTCACGCTGAACTGTTCAACCAATTCTTCAGTACTGACATAACCGTGAGTTTTTACTAAATCGACAATTTGTTCGTGCCGCTTACTTGCTTTCAAGGTCAATACCATCCTTATGAGTTACTTTTCTTTAGTTTAATTGCTCATTCGACTATTTGAAATAGTTGTATCGCTCATTTAAACAAATATTTCAAATAGTTATTCTGATTAATAAGCAAATATACGTATTCTTAGTTTACAAAAATGTTGATTTTTTGTGGCGTATTTAACAAAAACGAACAAAAAAGCATAAATAAATGTTCGTATGATCGATTTTTTGCTTTCGTTTTGTTTTCGTATTGGTTTGTTTGACTATAATCAAGTCAAGCTGTCCAAACAGATGGCTATTTATCCACTTCCAAGGGAAAAATAATATGGCTAGTAATAAACGACATACTCTTCTCGGAGAGTGTATCGCTGAGTTTATAGGTACCGGGTTACTTATTTTCTTCGGCGTCGGGTGCGTTGCTGCACTTGTATTAACTAATGCTCAGTTTGGTCAATGGGAAGTTAGCATTATGTGGGGATTAGCCGTTGCGCTGGCAGTGTACTGCACTGCTGGTGTCTCAGGTGCCCACATTAACCCAGCAGTGACTATTGCCCTCGCTGCCTTCCATGGTTTTGATAAATCGAAAGTTATTCCTTATATTGTCGCTCAAGTTGCGGGGGCATTCTGTGCGGCAGCCCTTGTTTACGCCCTTTACAGCAATTTGTTTGTTGAGTGGGAAGTAACACATGGTATTGCCAGAAATACGCCTGAAGCGCTGGCGACGGCAGGAATTTTTTCGACCTATCCAAACTCTGCGCTTTCCTTTACTGGAGCCTTTGCTGTTGAGTTTGTCATTACGGCAATTCTAATGTTTGCTATCTTAGCATTAGGTGATGAAAACAACGGTGCAAACCGAGGCCCGCTGAACCCTTTACTGATTGGTATTGTGGTTGCGGTAATTGGTGGCTCTTTAGGTCCTTTGACTGGCTTTGCAATGAATCCAGCCAGAGATTTTGGTCCGAAGCTATTCGCCTACCTAGCTGGGTGGGATTACGCCTTGACGGGGGCAAAAGATATTCCATATTGCATTGTACCTATCGTTGCGACAACGTTGGGCGCTTGCTTTGGTGGCTGGGCCTATCCAAAACTCGTTGGCGCTTATCTCCCAGATGTCGGTATTGGTTGTACTATTCCAAACCAATGCGATGAGTGCGAGATAGAAGAAGACGAGTTAGTACATTCAAGTGAGTTGGTACATGACGATAATAAACAAGCTCACGTATAAAAACTAAAAATAAAAATATCCAATACAACGAAACAAGGATTACCGATTATGAATCACGAATATATTGTCGCATTGGATCAAGGGACTACCAGCTCTCGTGCTGTGGTACTGGATCATGACGCAAACATTATCAGTGTGGCTCAGCGAGAGTTTACACAGATCTATCCTCAAGCCGGTTGGGTTGAACATGATCCCTTGGAAATCTATGCAACACAGAGTTCAACCATGATTGAAGCGCTTGAGAAAAAGGGGATTCGTTCAGATCAGGTTGCTGCTATTGGTATTACAAACCAGCGCGAAACAACCATTGTATGGGACAAAGAAACGGGTACACCCATTTATAACGCGATAGTTTGGCAGTGCCGACGAACTGCGGATATTTGTACTGAGTTAAAAGAAGTTGATGGGCTAGAAGACTACATAAAAGAAAATACAGGTCTAGTCGTTGATCCTTATTTCTCTGGTACAAAGGTCAAGTGGATACTCGATAATGTTGATGGTGCACGAGATTTGGCGAAAGCTGGGCGACTTCTCTTTGGTACCGTTGATACTTGGTTGGTGTGGAAAATGACGCAGGGGCGCGTTCATATTACGGATTACACCAATGCTTCACGCACCATGCTATTTAACATCAATACATTGGAGTGGGATGAAAAAATTCTTAAAGAATTGGATATTCCTCTTTCAATGATGCCTGAAGTTAAGTCTTCATCAGAAATATACGGCAAAACCAACATCGGTGGTAAAGGTGGTACCCGTATTCCGATTGCAGGTATTGCCGGAGACCAGCAAGCGGCGTTATTTGGTCAAATGTGCGTTAACCCTGGGCAAGCGAAGAATACCTATGGTACTGGGTGCTTCCTTCTGATGAATACGGGGCAAGAGAAAGTGACGTCTCAAAATGGCTTGGTGACCACATTAGCGTGTGGACCTAAAGGCGATGTCGCGTATGCGCTTGAAGGTTCTGTATTTATGGGCGGAGCGTCGATTCAGTGGTTACGCGATGAAATGAAATTGATCGACGATGCCAGCGACTCCGAGTACTTTGCCAACAAAGTCGAAACATCGAATGGGGTTTACGTTGTTCCTGCGTTTACCGGTCTTGGTGCACCATATTGGGATGCGTATGCTCGAGGTACTATTGTTGGTATGACTCGGGGTACGAATCGTAACCATATTATTCGCGCAACTCTAGAAAGTATCGCTTATCAAAGCCGTGATGTTATTGATGCCATGCAAGCCGATTCGGGCATCAAACTTGAAATGTTACGCGTTGATGGTGGAGCTGTTGCAAACAATTTCTTGATGCAGTTCCAAGCCGATATTCTCAATACGGATGTACAACGTCCTAAAGTAACCGAAGTCACAGCGTTAGGTGCAGCCTATCTTGCCGGTTTAGCCGTCGGCTTTTGGGATAACTTGGATGAAGTAGCAGATAAAGCAGAAATTGATGTGGTATTTGAGCCGCATGATAATCCGGTAAAACGAGAGCAACGCTATTCTGGTTGGCGCCGAGCGGTGAAGGGTGTTTTAGCTTGGTGTGAAGCGGAAAGAGAGTAGAAGTAAAGAATAACCGGCCACATGCCCGAGTGCTGTGGCCGGTTATGATTACTAGTCAAATAATGTAGAGACTTCTTTGACTAATTTGCCTAATTCTTCCCACTGTTCATTTTCAATTAAATTATTTGGCACCATCCAGGTTCCGCCGCAGCAGATGACTGATGGAAGCGCCAGATAATCCTTCACATTATTCACACTCACGCCGCCCGTTGGCATAAATTTTACTGGGTATACCGAACTTAGTGCCTTCAACATTGCCGTACCACCCGACACTTCTGCTGGGAAAAACTTAAGTGTTTTCAACCCCATTTCCATCGCCTGCTCAACCATACTTGGATTGTTTACGCCTGGAATCATTGGGATGTTGCGGTCTTGGCAATACTTTACAACCGTTGGATTAAATCCAGGACTGACGATAAAGTCTGAACCCGCATCAATGGCTTCGTTAACCTGAGCTGTCGTCAAAACAGTGCCTGCGCCGATAAGCATTTCTGGAAAAACCTCACGAACATTTTTAATCGCCTGAGCGGCTTGCTCTGTGCGGAAAGTGATTTCTGCGCATGGTAAGCCGTTCTCGACTAATACTTTTGCTAATTTAACGGCTTTGTCTGCATCGTTGATTGCGATAACAGGAACGACTTTGATCTGTGCAAGCTGTTCAGTAATGTTGGTTGTCATGATTGCTCCTTTAGAGATTGGGTGTCGCTTCTTTGGGTATGACAGCACCCGGATATTGAATGACGGTACTCGCTAGTAAATGACCAGCTTGTGCTGATTCACTGAGTGAACCGCCAAGTAAACGTTTTGCCAGGTAACCAGCACTGAATGAATCACCGGCTGCGGTTGTGTCGACGACTTTTTCGACACGCTTGGCTGGCTCTTCTATTGTCTGTTGGTTTGTCACTACAAAGCAGGGCTCAGCACCGCGTTTGATAACGATTTCCTTTACTCCGAACTCCATTGTCCGTTTTATGGTTTGTTCTTCACTAGTGTCACCATACAAAGCTTGTTCATCGTCGTAGGTAAGAAAAGCAATATCGGTGTTTTTCAGCAATTGCGCGTAGTTCTCGCGAGCCGCGTCAATTGACTCCCACAGTGCCGGGCGAAAATTATTATCAAAGGAAATAGTTGCACCATTGCTACGACACAGCGCCAGTGCTTCAATCAATGTCTGACGACTGGACTGCGGTAAAATAGCCAGGCTGATACCACTCAGATAAATCATTTGATAGTGGGATAACAGTTGACTCAACGAGTCAACTGTATGGTTCACAATCCAGAATTTCGCTGCAGCATCATTTCGCCAGTAGAAGAACCGACGTTCACCATTAGCATCCGTTTCGATAGCGTACAGACCGGGTAACTTGGTTTCAGAAATATCAATCTTATCGGTATTAATATTATCTTTCTGCCATGCTTCGATCATCCTGCGGCTAAACTCATCTTTGCCTAAGCCCGTTAGATATGAAGTCTCAATTCCACTGCTGTGCGTTAAGCGCGATAAATACGTTGCAGTATTTAAGGTGTCGCCACCAAAACCCTGTTGATACATGGTTCCTTCGCGGTGCAATTCGACCATGCACTCTCCGATAATGGCAACGTTCTGAATATTCACAAATTATCTCCTACGTCTTGTTCTCGGTCTTATTTCAGGCCTAATAGATTAGGTAAGAAAAGACTGATCTCTGGAATGTATGTCACCAGTGCCAAGCTAACGAGCAGCGCCGCAAAGAAAGGTAGCATTGGACGGATAAGCTCCTGCAACTTCACGCCAGAAACAGAGCAGCCAACAAATAACGCACTACCTACAGGCGGAGTACATAGACCGATACACAGGTTAAATATCATCATGATACCGAAGTGAACCGGGTTCATACCGAGATCGGTTGCAATGGGTAGGAAGATCGGTGTGAAAATCAGTACTGCTGGAGTCATATCCATGAATATACCAACAACCAATAGAATGATGTTGATCATCAGGAGAATGACCGCTGGATTTTCTGAAATACTCATCAATGCATCACTAATGATGTATGGGATATCTGCCGATGTCATAACCCATGACATACTGACTGAAATACCGATCAATAGCAGCACGATAGAGGTTGTAACAACCGATTCTAGAATGATACCTGGAAGATCTTTGATTTTGACCTGTCTGTAGATAAATACGGAAAGGCCCAGTGTGTATACCACTGCAATCGCAGAGGCTTCTGTTGCGGTAAAGATGCCGCCTAAAATACCACCCATAACGATGATAACAAGTAACATACTCGGAATGGCATCAACAAACGCATGGATGGCAACTTTTAGCGTTGGACGATCTGATACAGGGTAGCCACGCAGGCGAGACATGACAGTTCCGACAACCATCAAAAGTGCTCCCATCAGAATGCCAGGTAGATAGCCAGCCATAAACAGTGTTGCAACAGAGATACCACCCGCAGTCAGTGCGTAGACAATGAGTACGTTTGAAGGCGGAATCAACAGACCGGTGATACAAGATGTCACGTTAACCGCGGCTGAATATGAAGGATCATAGCCCGCTTTTTTCTGTAGTGGGCTCATGGTGCCCCCGACAGCAGCAGCGGCAGCAACAGCTGAGCCGGAAATGGAACCAAACATCATGTTAGCCATTACGTTTACGTGACCAAGCGATCCTGGCATACGACCAACCATTACCTGAGATAGGTTAATGAGTCGTTGCGCGATGCCCCCCGTATTCATCAAGGTACCGGCTAAGATAAAGAATGGGATTGCTAAGAGTGAGAAGCTATCCAAACCTGTCGCCATCTTCTGTGAAATAACCGAGATTATGACGTCAAAAGGTAACATCAGCGCGCCAGCAACTAACGTCGACAAACCGATAGAGAATGAAATAGGTACACCGAAGAACACAAGTATAAAAAAGCTACCAAACATGGCAGTAGGGATTAGCCAATCCATTATGCGTTCTCCTCTAGGTTATTCGATTGAGTTTTTTCATTCGCCGTCTGACAGCTGGGTAACGCCTCTAAAATTGCTAGCGCGCAGTAAAGCGCAATAATAAAGCCAGCAAGCGGTAATACCGCATAGACATAACCCATCGGAAGTTGCATCGCAGGCGATACTTGGTGGGTATTTAGAACTTTAAGAACCAGTCTGGCTCCACCTACAACCATTACTGACACCGCAAAAGTCATCACTAAAAGGTTAATGATGAGCTGATTTATTCTCTTCTTTGCCGGGGATAAGTTGCATGTGAACAGATCTATCGCCAAATGGCGTTTTGCGCCAACAGTATAAGCGGCGCCAAGTAAACCAACCCAAATCATGCTGAAGCGCGCGATTTCGTCCGTCATAGTACTTGGTTGGTTTAGTACGTAACGACTGAAGACCTGCCAAACAACACAGACAACAAGTATGCTCATAATCGAAACGGTAATCGTCGCGATAACGGTATCAACAGGCTTCTTTATCGAATTTACATTCATGGTACGTCTCCAGACGGGAGACTGTCGCTCCCGTCATTATTTTCTAACCTGAAAGAGGCTTATTTCTCAGCTTCTTCTATGCGGCTTAGCCATTTTGATTTCGCTGGGTCGTTGCGGAAATCGTCATACAGCGGTTTTAATGCTTCACGGAACGGACCTTTATCAACTTGGATAAATTCTGCTCCTGAGGCTACAGCTTCTGCACGTGATTTTTTAACTTGCTCTTCCCAAAGTTTTGCTTCGTATTGTTCGGAATCCGCAGCTGCTTTATTGATCATCTCTTTTGCTTCGTCTGAAAGCTTGTCCCATGTGCTGGTAGAAATAATCAAAAAGTCAGGAACAGAAGTGTGCTGGTCTTCTGAATAATATTTTGCAACTTCAACGTGACGAGTTTGAACGTAAGAAGGTTCGTTGTTTTCTGCCGCATCAATCACACCTTGTTGAAGCGCGGTATACACTTCACCAAATGGGATAGGAGCCGGAGCGCCACCTAGGAGTTCAATCAGTTTCACAGTTGTTGGCGTTGCGACCACTCGCACTTTTAGACCTTTCATGTCTTCAGGAGTACGAATTGGCTTTTTAGCATAGAAGCTACGAGTACCAGCCTGATAAGCAGCTAGGCCAATGAAACCTTTGTCTGCTGTGCCTTGCATCATGTCTTTGCCAATTGGTCCGTAGATGACCTTGTTAAAGTGCTCGTTATCTTTAAACAGATACGGAAGACTGAAAACAGAATAGTAAGAAGCAAAGGGCTCCATTTCACTTGCACTGGCTTTCGTCATATCCAGCGCACCATTTTGAATCAGCTCAAGTGTTTCGCGCGGTCCGCCCATTTGACCACCTGGGTAGATACGTAGACGAATCTTGCCGTCAGACATTTCTTTTAACTCATCAGCCATCTTTTTGATAGCTTGGTGTACCACGTGGTTGGTATCTAAGTTGTGGGCTAGTTTCAAAGTGACTTTTTCGACCGCATTAGCTGAAAACGCGCCAAACAGGAACGGTGCAGCCAGCAATATAGAACGGGTGAGTAAAGTTTTTTTCATAGTAGACCTTTCGTCGTTTGTTATATGAGTAATGCAAATCTTGCTTTCGTAAACTACGACCTATAATAATTGGTCTAACAAATCTTTCTTGGTGTCTAATCAAATAATGAGATCTCTGTTGTGTTTTGATTTCCAAAAATATGATCTAGGTAACAAAACCACTATTTTTATGTGCTTATAAATGGTGTTGTTTGTATAAGTATATGAAAAATAAAGATAAGTATGGTTTTTTGATTTGTTTGATTAATCATTCAAATCAAAGTAGATTATAAATATTGGTATAACAACTGGATTTTATAAACGATGAAGCCTTTTCTATGTCCTGATTTCTTACTGACGACTGATTTAGCTCAGCGCCTTTATCATGATGTTGCAGCATCTCTGCCTATCATTGATTACCACTGCCATCTTCCTCCGCATCAAGTTGCTAGTGATTATCAGTTCACAAACCTAACTGACATTTGGTTAAGAGGCGATCACTATAAATGGCGAGCGATGCGCAGTAATGGCGTTGATGAACGTTTTTGTACTGGTGATGCTTCAGATAAAGAGAAGTTTCTCGCGTTTGCTAAGACGGTTCCTGCCACGATTGGGAATCCAATATTTCATTGGACTCATTTAGAGTTAAGAAGACCATTTGGTATAACAGATATCGTCTTAAGCGAAAAAAACGCAGAGCAGGTGTGGAATCAGTGTAATGAAATGCTTTCCAGCCCTGAATTTTCTGCCCGTTCCATTATGCACAACATGAATGTTGAGATGGTCGGGACAACCGACGATCCTATCGACAGCCTTGAGTCTCATGATGTCGTCGCTGCTGATCCTGGTTTCTCGGTCAAGATGCTGCCCAGCTGGCGTCCTGATAAAGCATTCAATATTCATCTTGATACCTTTGTTGATTACATCAGCCAACTTGCCAAAGTGTCTTCTACTGATATTCAGAATTTCGAAGACCTCTGTCAGGCGTTATTAGTCCGCTTAGATTACTTCGCCGATCGAGGATGTTGTATTGCTGACCACGCTCTGGATACGGTGTCATATGCCGACGCCACCGAGTTGCAACTGGATACCATTCTTGCCAAACGCTTGGCTGGCGGCGAAGTTAGTAAACTGGAAACCGCTCAGTTTAAAACCGCCGTGTTGGTGTTCTTAGGACGAGAGTACGCTAAACGGGGATGGGCGCAGCAATATCATATCGGCGCACTACGCAACAATAACGAACGGATGTTTAATCTGCTTGGTCCTGATACTGGTTTCGATTCTATAAACGACGGCCTAGTCGCTGAACCTTTGGCTAAATTGTTAAATGCATTAGCGAAAGATGATTCTTTACCTAAAACGATTCTTTATTGCCTGAACCCTCGTGATAACGAAGTGCTCGCGACCATGTGCGGTAACTTCCAAGGTGGTGGCACGCCAGGAAAAATCCAGTTTGGCTCTGGCTGGTGGTTTAACGATCAAAAAGATGGCATGGAACGTCAAATGACTCAGTTAGCTCAATTGGGATTATTGAGTCGTTTCGTCGGCATGCTAACGGATAGCCGCAGTTTCTTATCTTACACACGACATGAGTATTTCCGTCGCATCCTCTGTGAAATGCTCGCGAATTGGGTAGCGAATGGTGAAGCGCCGAACGATTTTGATCTATTGAGCAAAATGGTGGCTGATATCTGTTATCACAACGCTAAAAACTACTTCGCATTCAATTAATAAACCTATCTAGATGACGGGAATAAAACTAATGAAACAACTTAATAGAACCGACTTTAGCTACCCTACATACCCAGAAAAAATAATTCAGTTCGGCGAAGGGAATTTCCTACGCGCATTTCTTGACTGGCAGATTGATCAGCTAAACGAACATACCACATTGAACTCTGGTGTTGTGGTTGTAAGACCTATCGATAGCAACTTTCCGCCAAGTTTGGATACTCAGAATGGTCTTTATACCACTTTTATCCGTGGTATTAACGGCAAAGGTGAAGCGGTTGCTGAATCTCGTATTATTTCCAGTGTGTCTCGTGAGATCTCTGCAGTAAAAGATTTCGATAAGTTGCTGGATTTAGCGCGTAACGAAGACATTGAAATCATTTTCTCTAATACCACTGAAGCCGGTATTGCTTACGTAGATTCTGATAAGCTTGCTGATATGCCCCCAAGCAGCTACCCAGCGAAGTTAACCAAAATGCTGTTCGAGCGTTTTCAGGCATTTAATGGCGACAGTTCAAAAGGTTGGATCATTGTTCCTTGTGAGTTAATCGATTATAACGGTGAAGCGTTAAAAGCTATCGTACACAAGTACGTCGAACTGTGGTCCTTACCATCTGAGTTTGCCATTTGGATTGATGAAGCCAACACATTCTGTTCTACCTTAGTTGACCGTATTGTAACTGGTTATCCTCGCGATGAAAGTGAACAGTTACAGCAGCAGATTGGCTACAACGATACATTTATGGTATGTGCTGAGCACTTTTATCTTTTTGTTATTCAGGGTCCAGAATCGTTGTATCAAAAGCTGTGTCTCGATCAACTGAATATCGATAACGCTCTGAATATTCTGATTGTTGATGACATTAAGCCATATAAAGAACGCAAGGTAGCGATCCTGAATGGTGCGCATACTGCGTTAGTACCTGTCTCTTTCCTATCCGGTATTGATACCGTCGGTGAAAGTATGGCGGATGAGCAGATGGAATCGTATCTCAAAGGGCTGATCTTTGATGAAATCATCCCAACTTTATCGTTGCCAAAAGATGAGCTGGAAGGGTTCGCTAATGATGTTCTGAATCGTTTTAGAAACCCTTACATTCAGCATCAGCTATTGTCCATTTCGTTAAACAGCATGACGAAATTTAAAACACGTAACTTGCCTCAATTACTCGCGTATCAAGAGAAGAACGGTGTTCTTCCAAAATATCTGACGTTTGCTTTGGCTGCGCTTATCGCGTTTTATCAAGGGAAACGTGAACAAGGCAGTTTCGACTTAGCAGACGATCAGCATTGGCTCGATTTCTACGCTGAAAAATGGCCACAAGTTGAAGCAGGTCAGATCCAGATTACTGATTTAGTTTCTGAGATTTTGGCGAACAAAGCTCACTGGGATCACGATCTGACCAAAGTGGTTGGACTGGTTGAAACTGTCTCAAGCTATGTTGCAAAAATTCGTCGTGATGGCGTTCGTAACGCGCTAGCCGCATTATTGTGAGGTCAAAGTGGACGCTTTATTTAAAATTCACCCGAACGACAATGTTGCTGTGGCATTAAAAGACCTATCTGCGGGGAGTGAACTCTCCGTAGCGGGTCAGACCGTTGTTCTTCAGCAGGATGTTCCTCAGGCACATAAGGTAGCTTTGGTTGACTTGCAACCTAATGAGCTGGTTGTGAAGTATGGTTATCCGATTGCGCATGTTTTAGAGCCTGTAGCGGTTGGGCAGCATCTGTCGCAACACAATCTTAAGACTAACCTCAGTGATCTGAGCACCTATCAATATCAGACTGATTTTAAAGAAGTATCAACGAGTCTTGAAGATCGTGATGTATCTATTTATCGTCGTGCAAATGGTGGCGTTGGTATTCGTAACGAGCTGTGGATCATTCCCACAGTTGGCTGTGTAAATGCTATGGCGAAGATGATGAAAAATCAGCTGGAGAAAGAGGTCGATCTTTCTCACGTTGATGGTGTACATATCTTCACTCATCAGTATGGATGTTCGCAACTTGGTGATGACCATTCAAATACGAAGACGTTGCTACAAAATCTGGTGAAGCACCCAAATGCCGGAGGGGTACTGGTCGTTGGTTTAGGCTGTGAAAATAACCAGATTTCGGTGTTCAAAGACACGCTTGGCGAGTTTGACGAGAGCCGGGTACGTTTTATGGTTTGCCAAAGCCATAACGATGAAGTGGGGCATGGTTTATCTCAGCTCAAAGAATTAGTGGAAGTGATGAGCGGCGATCAACGTGAGCCAGGAAAACTGAGTGAACTGTCTTTTGGTTTAGAGTGTGGTGGCTCAGACGGATTCTCTGGTATTACCGCAAACCCGTTGCTGGGTCATTTCTCTGATTATGTGATCACTCATGGTGGTACATCAGTATTGACAGAGGTACCAGAGATGTTTGGTGCGGAACAAATATTGATGAGTCGCTGTCAGGACGAAGCAACCTTCGATGCCACGGTGGCTATGGTTAATGACTTTAAGCAGTACTTTATCGATCATAAGCAGCCGATTTATGAGAACCCATCTCCGGGCAACAAAGCAGGCGGCATTTCCACACTGGAAGAAAAGTCACTGGGATGCACACAAAAAGCGGGACAAAGTAAGGTGATTGATGTGCTGCGATACGGAGAAACACTGTCGCATCACGGACTCAATCTCTTGAGTGCTCCAGGCAACGATGCCATTGCAACTAGCGCACTCTCTATGGCAGGTTGTCAGATGATTTTATTCAGTACCGGCCGTGGCACACCGTATGGTGGACCTGTACCAACGCTGAAATTGGCGACAAACAGTGGTTTGGCGCAGAGAAAACCACACTGGATCGATTTTAATGCCGGTTCATTAGTGGAAGGCGTTTCCATGCAGGAATTACTGGTTCAATTCGTTGATACAGTTGTGGAGCACGTCAATGGCAAACCGACCTGCAATGAGAAGAATGACTTTAGGGAAATCGCTGTCTTTAAAAGCGGTGTAACGCTGTAATCATTTACCTGCTTTTACTTTTCGGGCCCCTTATCACTTTTGCTAAGGGGTTTTTTTCATTTAAGCTGAATAAGACCCGGCACTAATTACTCATGGGAAAGTTCTATGTCGACGATTTCACAAGATAAAAATACATGGATTGCCACTGAGCATGCACCAATTACCTTACCTGCTGCAAAGTCTATCGTTCCGACCATTTTACCCGATGAACAGTCAGTTGGACTGGCGATGTTTGAACAGTTGCAGCAAGTGGCGAGAAACAAGCAAGGCGACATCAATATTGCACTATTAGGTGGGCGCGGGGCTCAGGCTCTTCATAAATATTTGGGTAAGCTGGCTCAGGGAACGTCAATCGATCCTCTTCTTGCGCGGCTCAACGTGTTTACTCAAGATGCGTTGGCACCAATGAGAATGGGTAATGGATTAAGTTTCGTGCGCGACTTTGAACGTCTGTTGGGTGCCGATTTCTTTCGCAAAATAAAGTCATTTACACCCATGGTTACCGAAACGGATGATATACGAGCGGAAATGCAGCGTTATCTTGAAACCATGCAGACGCTCGGGGGCTTAGATATCTTTTTTATCGGTCATGGTCCAGAAGCCGAGGGCGCGTCCCATCTTGCGTATATCAAACCTAACTCGGGTGCTTCTAGCAATGATATCGCTGGTATTATTCCAATATCTTCGACCATTCTCGAACATCACATCAGTAAGTTTAAAGCCGGTGGAACAGACGTTGATACACAAGATGAGCTGGAGTGTCGTCGGGCAAAATTTATTCTGACGCTTGGTCCTGCGGCCATCTTATCAGCGAAAAAAGTTGTGCAGTCAGTTGTGGACGCTGATACGGCCCCAGCGAAAAAGGTGACTTACCAGAACGTACTGAATACAGCGATCTCTGATGATCCAAAACAGAGATTAGCTCAGTTAGATGCAAACCCTGGTCTTTGGGTTCGTTTCCATCCTGACGTCATCAGTTATGTACTGCCAAATGTGTTGGAGTAAAGCCAGAGAAATAATCTTCTGTTTACATTTGCGATGCTATCTGGTTCATTAATAATAAATTATTAAACGTTCTCAGCCGAACTCAAGGAAGAAGGAAAGCATCATATGGAAAATCTGCAGTTAATTAATGGCGAACTGGTTGTTGGTGAAGGCGACGATATTGTCGTCCTTAATCCTTCAAGTGGTGAGCCTATTACGGCTATCAAAGAAGCGACATCCGAGCAGGTTACAATGGCGATTGATTCTGCGGAACTGGCGTTTGACAGTTGGTCGCAGACAACCCCAAGAGAGCGTGCGGCATTATTGCTCAAATTAGCGGACACGATTGAAGAGCAGGGAGAGTATCTGGCTCGTCTTGAGTGTGAGGATACGGGGAAACCGTTCTCTATGATGATGAATGAAGAGATCCCTGGCGTCGCAGATACGTTTCGCTTTTTTGCTGGTGCCTGTCGCTGTTTAAGTGGCTCGGCGAGTGCGGAGTATCTGGCGGGCTTTACATCGATGATTCGTCGCGATCCTATTGGTGTTGTTGCCTCCATTACGCCGTGGAACTATCCGCTTATGATGGCGGCATGGAAGCTCGGTCCTGCTTTGGCCGCAGGTAATACAGTGGTGCTTAAGCCATCGGAAATTACGCCTCTGACTACGTTGGCAATGAGCAAAATACTGCAGTCTATCTTTCCTGCTGGGGTAGTCAATATCGTCTTCGGTTCTGGAACTCAAGTAGGCGAGCTTCTATCAACCAGTGATAAGGTCCGTATGATTTCGTTAACGGGCTCGGTTGGTACAGGGCAGAAAATTGCGTCGATGAGCTCGTCGAATATGAAGCGTCTGCATATGGAATTGGGCGGTAAAGCCCCAGTGATCGTTTTTGATGATGCGAATATTGACGAAGCCGTTCAGGGCGTACGCGATTTTGGGTTCTATAACGCGGGTCAGGATTGTACGGCTGCCTGCCGGGTGTATGTACAGCGCGGTAAATACGATGAATTCGTTGAGAAAATTACGAAGTTAGCCTCGACCATTAAAGTGGGGTCCCCATACGAAGATGGTGTGGAAATGGGGCCTGTAACCAGTGAAGTTCATCTACAGCGCATTAGTGGATTTGTTGAAAGAGCCAAAGAGCTTGATCACATCTCGGTGACTACGGGTGGGTATCGTCTCGATAAGCCGGGGTATTTCTATGCGCCGACCGTAATTGCTGGTGCCAAGCAGAAAGATGAAATCGTGCAAAACGAGGTATTTGGCCCGGTTGTTTCGATCACGGTATTTGATGATGAAGCGCAGGTGCTTGCGTATGCGAATGACTCTAAATACGGACTGGCTTCCTCTGTCTGGACAGCGGACACAGGGCGCTCAGCGCGTATGTCTGCACGATTACAATACGGTTGTACCTGGGTCAATACGCACTTATTACTGGGTACAGAATCTCCGCATGGTGGAATGAAGATGTCTGGCTATGGAAAAGATATGTCGATGTACGGCTTGGAAGATTACACCGCTATCCGTCATGTGATGATCAAACACTAAGCAATGTGAAAAGACTGAAGGAGCCAATTGGCTCCTTTTTTGATTGATGAGTACGACATTGAATAAACAGCACAGTCTATATCGATGAAGTCTGAAACTTATCTTGTTGTTCTATAAAACTGGTTTTCACCCACTCAATCACTTGTTGTATCAAAGGATCTTTAGCGCGCATTTTGTGCCAGCTAATAGAGACCGGATAGTCATCAAACTTCTTGCGAGCCCCATGTATAACCAAGAAGGCTTGCTAAACGCCGAAATCGATATGTCTCAGATCGTTAAATCGCGCTATGACTTTGATGTGACCAAGCATTATGCTCGTCCCGATGTCTTTTCTTTGGAAGTGGATGTGAGAGAAAAAAAGAGCGTGAACTTTAAGTCTTAATGACGAGTAAACGTAAAAAGGTCACGTACCGCGTTATTTAACGCTCGTGACCTTTTTTAATCGTATTTCTGATTCAGGCAATTAAGGTTGCATGCGCTGTTTCGCTTCTTCGACTTTTGAAAAATCCAAGCCAAGTTCTTCTACCGCTTCTTTAATCAAACCTGGGTTCTGCATCACTTGTCCCATCAGTGCCTGAAGCTGCTCTTGTGGTAAACCTAGCTGGCTGATTGTCGCCATTGCCGCCAATGGGTTTTGAGTTAGCGCCTCAAACACCTCTTTGATTTGCTCGTCGCTAATATTGTTTTCTTTCAACAACGCAATAATTGGGTTCATCACATTACCTTTATAACAGTTATAACCGAATGATATAGAGCCTGAGTCTACCATTAGCCAACAAGGAGTTGTACTAGGAACCGCGTTTTTGCTATTTGTGATTATTAATTAAATTGTTAATAACTGATTTTGCAGAGG
Source organism: Vibrio viridaestus (assembly GCF_003856525.1). Lineage (GTDB taxonomy): Bacteria > Pseudomonadota > Gammaproteobacteria > Enterobacterales > Vibrionaceae > Vibrio > Vibrio viridaestus. The sequence goes on along the minus strand of NZ_RJVQ01000001.1, from coordinate 611,274 downwards.
AAATTGACATAAACCGAGCCTCTTAAGCGAATGATTGGTATAACTATGACTTTGCTTGCTTCCCCAAATAGCAAAGGGCGGTAGAGTAGCAAGTTTCTCTGAATGTTTTGCTCTAAAGCGTGTTAAATAATCCTACGTTTCAATTTTGTTTAGGGCTATTTGAGAGAGAAACAACTTAGCATGGACAATGTCCATATAATAACTGTTAGGTTCTTGAGGGTAGCGTATGCAAAATGAAATAAAAAAATTGGCTGAAGAATTTAAAGCTCAAACAGAAAATTTATCAGAGCAAGAACGAATGGCTCACTATCTGGAACAAAAAGAGTTATATGAAAAAGAATATGCCGAATTTTTAGCGCATTATAAAGATGATAATTGTTACCTTTGTGGTAAGTCATTTAATACAATTAGCTCTAGCGATCCTTGTTTACATTGGTTATTACGTAGATGTAAATTTAGAAAGAAAGATTTTTTAAAACTTAAAGAAAAATTCGATTTTTATCAAATATCCGCATTTTTGAGATGGGTTGCTCATGCTGAAAGTGGCGTGAAAAATATTAATAATTTAAAAGAAGAAAGTAGCGATCGGAAACTGTTTGAAACTACAATAAAATGGAAAAATATCGAATGGACTCTTGATTGTTCAAAGAATGATTTTAATGGGCATGAAGGTACCAATACAGATTTCCCTCATTGGCATTTTCAAATGCGTATAGATGGTCGTCAATTTATTAATTTTAACGATTATCATGTTCAATTTTCCAAAGACGATTTGCTTAAGTTAACTTTAGCAAATGATGATTCTTCTGGATTCCTGCATACATTTGGTCCTGGTGGAGAGGGTATGCAGGAACATATGGATAAAATCGCCGAAGATCCAGATGATTTCATTCAAAATGCATTAGCTACTGACGATCCAGATAAAGGCGTTGTTCATATGCAATCGATAGTTATGGCGCCGGATGGTGGAATTCCTGGAGAGAAAATTGACGAAGCTATGAAATTAGCTCGGGATACTGGAAAAACATTAGCTCAATGTTTCCGTGAAGTTTTAGGTAATGATGATGGTGTTTCCATTTCTACAATAGCAAGCCCTTCCGAGTCTGTTCCGGAAATAGCTAAGCGGGCAGAGAGGAAGCGGAGATAAGAACCTAACAAGTCGAATCAATTGACAAAAATACATGTCACGAATTTTGGTACCCAAAATATAGCGCCATGTATTTTTGCAACTGTTCTCAGCGTTATAAACCAAATTGGGGTTATCGTGGAATTTATAAATAAAACTAAGAATCAGCATTTCATATCGCAAGTCGAACAAAAGTTAAATGCCTCTGCTAATAATCCAAGAAAGATATATTCATTTACTTTAAAAGATAGAGAAGAATATAACCTTAGTTTAGATTCTCCAAAAGGGGTTTTAATTGAAAATAATTTAAGCCTTAATGATTTATTTAGTTTTGATGTTATTAAAAGAGAACCAGAAAGATATAATTTCGAAAATTTATTTGGGAAATATGAAAAATCAATTAAAAATAATACCGAATCATTATTGAAGAAAATTCAAGAAAATGACAGTGATATAAATAATGAGCTATTAAATATTTTTGTATTAAAAATAGTTAATTTTGCTCGAAATCCTTTTTCAATACAAAAGGTTTTAAATACATTCCCATCTTTATTGACTATGTATCCATTAGATAGTCAATTTAAAGAAATCTTTGATAAGATTTTAAGTGGTAAAAAACCACATCAACAATATCTGTGTAGTGAATTAGGTATATCAGAAGATATCTATCGTGATTGGTTAACTATCATTTTTATGTTATTGACTCCATTCGACTCTAGTGGCCTAAATATTTTAGAACACGCTGTAAAATCGTTATGTGAGAGTAAAGACAATATGATTTTGATAAACATTTATACTTATGACGAGCAATGTTGTCTTCTTTCGGATAGAGGATTTAGTAACCCAATTCCAGATTGTGAACATATGGCATGGAACTTCAATTTGTTTGCAAAAGGATTTATTCAATATATGTTTGCTGATTGGATGTCTTTTATACCAGAAAATACACCTGATAAATATATTGAAGGTGTAAAAAGGCAAAATAAAAAATTAAATGTTCGTACACATCATAATGATTATGAACAACTGGAAATATATAATAAAAATGTAGTTTATCAATGCTATAAAAAAGTATATAACTCAAGTTCTGTGATATATGGTTTATAACAAGGCGTTTTAATTGACAAAATACATGTCACGAATTTTGGTTCCCAAAATATCCCGCCATATATTTTGCAACTGAACTTTGCGTTATACAGCAGCAGAGCGAGTCGTGGAGGAAGTGTGACAGAATCTGAATTTATAGAATCATTAAAAGAGAGAGACCTAGTAGGTATTGATTCTGAATTTACACTATCAACGCAGACTTTAGTTCAATCGTTTCAGGCTGACGGCGCTCACTTAAATAGGTGGTGGGTAATGACTCCTGTAAGTTGGCAGTGTCCTTGTTGTAAACGAACTAAGGGAGAGATAGTTAGACTCAATAAAAACAATTATCTTACGTGTCAGCTTCATGAACATCATGATCATATGAAAGACGTAGTCAAAGATCTCTTCGAAAGTTTTTCCATTAAGCAGAATATTATCGTAGCAGATGAGCTATCGGAGAAATTTGCTATTAAAACAGCATTTTCACTCTCTGCATATGATAATACCGTTGTGTGTTTTGACTGTAATAAAGCTGACTCTGATGCTAAAAAAATAGTTAATGCGCATAAGAATTTTTCTTTTTCGCCAAAGCAAATCAGCGAATTTCTGATAGTTACTCCGAATGAAGAGCACAAAATTGATACACACAAAGTGCAAAATGTGTGGGAAGAGGCTAAGCCTATTTTTGAATTACGCATACAAATGGCTGAAAATTTTGCTCGGATTGCTGCTGAAAAGAAAGATTGGTATCAGCCATCTGATGATACAGCGAGGAACATTGAAAGAAAGGCAAGGTGGCAGTTCGAAAACAATGGGGTAACAGAAATTAATAAATATGAGCCAGAAAGAGTGTTATATACCCCAGAACCTTTTAAAGGAAAAAATTCATCTTGGCGTGAAAAAATTAACTCGCAGACTCGAATAAAACCATCTAGTAAGCAATTAGATCATCTTGTCTCAACTAGAGGTAAATATTGGAATAGGTATGATCAAAATTGGCGTTGTCCTTGTTGTTCTAGAGATAAACTAAGTTGTGTTCGCCCATCTAAAAAGAACCCATGGGTTCTTGAAATAAAATCAGGTTCTATGTTTGAGTTAGCAACTTTTGAAGTTAACCATAATGCAGAACCTATATGTGCTGATTGCCTTGATACAGCTTTAAACTGGGGTAGAGAGATTATAAAAGAAACTGGTATTGAAATACCATTTCCGAGCTCATTGGTCAGCATTGAAGAGTTAAGGAGCATAATTATAGTTCGCCCTCATTCTAAGCATAATCATCTAAATGATAAAATTAATGCTACGATGCCTTATCTCATGAAGCGAGCAAAAAAAATAGCAGCTATTGAAAAAGCTATACGAGAAGCGATATTAGAAGAGAATCGTAAACAATGGGCAGAATTACAGCGGTTCGGTGGTGAAAGTAATGTATAACGATTAATTTAAGCAGACAATCAACGTATGATAGCTTCGGTATTAAGTTTGTCTGCAGTGTTTACGGTAGTCTAGCTGAGTCAGGTAGTGCGTTGCTGCTACTTAAATTGGGCGTTATGCGTCAGAGGTCTTCCCACCAAAATGGAGAGTAATACAATGCGATTTATCTATGTCCTGGACCCTATGTGCGCTTGGTGTTTTGCTTTTCAACCTGAGTTGGAACAATTCTTGGAACAGCATCCTACGGCAGAGGTTGACTGGATAATGGGTGGTCTAGCCCCTGATAATGATGCGCCTATGGATGATAATCTGAAGCAAACCATTTCTTCTTATTGGCATCAAATCGAGAAGGTATCTAACGTAACTTTTAATCATAGATATTGGGAGTTGAATACACCTTATCGGTCAACATATCAAGCTTGTCGGGCAGTAATATCAGCTGAGGACATGGCAGCAAGCAGCTCTGAAAAAATGGTAAAGGCTATCCAATCAGCTTATTACTTGGAAGCAAAAAATCCGTCGTTGAATCAAACATTGATTGACTGCGCTAAGTCGCTTGATTTGAGTGAAAGTGAGTTTGCAATTAAATTGAAATCGAAGGAAATTGAGCAGCAGCTTCAGGACCATTTAAATTTAGCAGGTCATCTACAAGTAAGTGGTTTCCCAGCTCTTTTCTATGTCTCCGAAAGTAATCAGGCTTATCCTTTAGCGCTTGGATATTGCAAGTCAGAGGAGCTTTCAAAGCGATTTGCTCAAGTAAACACATAACAAATGTTTAAAAGTGGTATTTTTACTGCGCATTATTTCAACTATGAATGTCGTTTACGAAAGAGCGAGTATTTCGAACATCACATCTCAATAACACACTCCTCATGCTAATTTCTTGTGGCTTGCTTAGGTATTGTCTAGAATGGCGCTCTCTATTTTTTATCAGGTCACAAACATGAGCGATACTAACTCAAAACCCACTCTGCCAGATCACCTATCGGGTAACCCACGTAGCCCACACTTTGTTGAAGAGTGTTTTGAACATCAGATCGGTATTCGCCTTAATGGTAAAGAGCGCACTGATGTTGAAGAATATTGCATTAGTGAAGGTTGGGTAAAAATCCCATCACCGAAAGCAAAGGACCGTTATGGAAATCCAATGCTGATAACACTGAAAGGTGAAGTAGAAGCATTCTACAAATAAGCCTCCTAGTGCCGTTTACTGTCAATGCATAGAGCTTTATTGCCTCTGTGCATTGCTTTCCATTTCATTGTTGCCCCTGCTAGACATTTCTCCGCCTAGTCGTATTCTTAAACTCAGTTTTCAATTCTTCTCACTAACCCCAAGCTAATCCAGCCCCATTAAATTACGCGCAACGTTTTGACCGCCCGTATTGCTTTTGAAACATTCCCTATAGGGAAATATTGCTATTCTGGATTCTTACCTTCTACTCATAAGTAATAAATTATTCGTGAGTTATGCTTGCATTCTAAGTCACTAACAAACGGAGTTTCTGTGGCGACTAAATCGGTGACGCAGACTAAAGAGCTTATAAAAATGTAACCAGAGTATTAGATTGAGCATTGAGTTGTTCTAAAACGTTGCGATCTCTTGTAAAGACGTTAACACTGCCTTTTTAATCAGAATGAGTCGAGACGTTAGGGTATGGAATTAAGCCAATTTACTTCATCCAATACGGATGAAATCATCGCGCTGTTTACCAGTGTCTTTGCTGAATCTGAGGGTGATTCTGCTGGTGAGACGCTTAAGCAAATCGTGACTGATTTGTTCGCCGAGAAGGATAATCTGATTTCCTTTGTCGCGATGCAAGACGAGCGAATTATTGCCAGTATTTGTTTTTCTCCGCTTGTTCTATCAAACGGAGGCAACGCTGCCTTATTGTCTCCGGTAGCCGTATCAACCAAAGAACAGGGCAAAGGTATCGGGCAGAAATTAATTTCGTATGGACTGGCTCAACTTAAACCAAAGGGTATTGATTTTGTGTTTACCTATGGTGATCCCAATTTCTACTCTAAAGTGGGATTCCATCCTGTGAATGAAAAGGACATCAAAGCTCCATTTAAACTTAGTTATCCTCATGGTTGGCAAGCGCTGTCTCTGCAGAACAAACCTCTTCTGGCAATAAGTGCCAGCACTCAATGTGTTAATGCATTAAACAAGAAAGAGTATTGGTAATACACCAATATCGGCTCATTTTTAATATAGGGAAACTTATGAAGTCAGCACTGCTCGTTATCGATGTCCAATCGGTCTTGTTTGAACCACAACCACAACCTTTTGAGTCCGAGATTGTTGTAAACAAAATCAATCATGTGACTCAATTGGCTCGTGACAAATCTATCCCCGTTATTTTTATTCAACATGAACAGCCCAATACCATCATCGAATATGGTACCGCTGGGTGGGAATTATATTCAGGACTGGTTTTGAATTCAGACGATCATTTTGTGAGAAAAACGACGCCCGATTCGTTTCTCGATACAAATCTACAAAGCTTACTCGAAGAGCTGAACGTAACTAGCTTGATTATCTGCGGTTATGCCACCGAGTTTTGCGTCGATACAACTGTGCGCCGTGCAGCTAGCTTGGGTTATCCGGTGACTTTGATTGCGGATGCACATACTACTCATGACAAAACTCATGCCGGCGGAGAGCAAATACGAGCTCATCACAATGCGACACTACCGAATATATCGAGTTTTGGCGTCAAGATAGAGGCAGTGGTGGCAGATGAGTTGTTCCACTGATAAATAACAAACTTAAACTAAGGAATGGCTGTGGTTGATGAGTTAGAGATTCAGGTTATCGAAGCCGAAAACCAATTGCGTAATGCGATGCTCCAGTCCGATACGCAAGTGTTGGATGAGCTTTTATCGGATGATTTAACATTTACCAATCATTTCGGTGCAGTTCTGACTAAGCAAGATGATATTGAGGCGCATAAATCTGGGTTATTGAAAATCGCTTCAATTACCTTAGAAGATCAAAAGGTCACTCTGCAGCCGAATACAGCTGTTGTCTTCGTTAAAGCGACAATCAACGGATCGTATGATGGAAACCCTGCGAATGGAGCTTTCCGGTTTACTCGAGTGTGGCAAAGGATCGAACACAGTCGGTGGCAGGTTATCGCTGTGCATTCCAGTATGATAGCGTGAGGTGTCAAAGCGAATAATGAATCATATTGAATACATACCTCTGGATCAGATTGAAGCAGACGATCTGCTGATTATTCTTAATAAGTTAAGTACCAGAAAGCATTTAGTGGATCATGACCCATTCGATTTGTCTTCCGTTCAGCAATGGATGGACGATAAGTGCGTTGTCGATGAGATGGAAGGTTGCGTAGTAAGAGCCATTAAGTGTAATGACAGTATCGTTGGTTGGTGCGGTATTCAGGCATTTGAGCTGGGTTACGAAATTGCGATAGTAATCGATGATCGATACTGGGGGCTTGGTAAGGCTGTTTTCAAATCGATGATGAGTTGGGCTAAGGAATTAGGTCACGAAAAAGTGTACCTATTTTTGTTGCACACGCGGCCTGAATACGAGTTTTTACGCAAACTATCTGAACGAGTATTTTACTCTGAGATGTTGGGAGACAAGTTCACAACCTATGAATTAAATGTTGCCAAGTTTTCTTAACAAGGGCACACGTTAGTTATAGTCAAAAGGAGTTGCCTTTAATGGTTTCGATTGAATTTTTACTTACCTCACTCGTTGTGGTCCTGATTCCGGGGACCGGCGTATTGTATACGATAGCGACAGGCCTATTTAGTAGTCGGCGAGCAAGTGTGTTTGCCGCATTAGGATGTACATTCGGTATTGTTCCTTCGTTGCTGGCCAGTGTCTTTGGTCTAGCTGCCATATTCCACACTAGCGCTATTATGTTTCAGGTAGTCAAATACTGTGGCGCTGCTTATTTACTCTATCTTGCGTGGAAAATGTGGACGACATCGGGTCCGGTTACGCTAGAAAATGAAAAGAACAAATCGAACCTAAAAGAAATTGCTTGGAAAGGGTTTCTTATCAATATTCTGAATCCTAAATTATCTATTTTCTTTCTAGCGTTCTTACCCCAGTTTGTTCCACCAAGTGCAGCGCAACCGCTAGCGAATATGCTTGTTTTAGGTCTGGTTTTTATGCTGATGACCCTCATTGTATTTATTGTATATGGCGTTATGGCAAACACATTTAGCAACATAATTGTACGTTCTGAAAAAGTCAGCCTCGTCCTACAAAAAGTATTTGCGGGTAGTTTTGCAGCATTGGGGTTAAAACTCGCTTTGACTGAGCGAGCTTGATATGAAAGTGGAAACGGAATCAGCTATGGGATTTAAACATCATTTTGAGTTAATGGCTAAGTACAATCGAAGGATGAATGCTCAGATCTATGAGCAGGCACTAAAACTCGATCAGACTGACTTAGAAAAGGATATGGGAGCATTCTTTGGCTCTGTGTTTGGTACGCTCAGCCATATTCTTGTTGGTGATTTACTGTGGCTTGCCCGTATAAAGAGTCATTCATCCGCTTATCACTCATTAGATGTTGTCGAGAACTATCCTAAGCCGTCTGCGTTGAACGATATATTATGGCGTGATATTAACGATTTACACCAAACACGCATAGCGGTTGATGGCACTATTATCCAATGGATTGCTGAAACGACAGAAAGTGATTTTGACAGGCCATTTTCTTATAAAAGTACCCAAGGCCAAGAGTTTCACAAGAATTTTGCCGAGGTTCTCTCACATATTTTTAATCATCAAACTCACCACCGCGGACAAGTCAGTACGCTGCTGAATCAACTAAGGTGCGATATCGGTGTGACCGACTTTATTGTTGATATCCCCGGATAACAGAAGACAAATTTGTGATGTCTGCGATAAAACGTCACGGTTATTCGTTTAGGCCAGTATCGACCAAGCAAAGCGAGCTACAGTAAATCTATCACTCTTAAAAATGATGAGGACTAAGATGAATCCGTGGTTATCTATGTGGTTTAAAAATATCTATTGGCCTTTAAGCGGTGGTGTTGACCAAGACATTAGCGCTTGGGCGAATTTATTTTCACCCCAAATCGATTTTAATATTGCTGGCAATCTCAACTTAGAAAAGAATATTGTGCAAAATGTAGCGAGCTACGGTACACAACTCAGTTTATTACTAAAAGTGGTGAATGAGTTAAGCCAAAGCAGCCAGACTGACGCCGCAACAGAGCTCAAAGGGCTCGTCAAGAAAATTGATACAGCGAAAGAGTTACACAAAGATAAGCTTTATTCTGAAGCCAAAGATGCATTGCAGGCTCTGGAAAGATACGATCCTAAGGCTTATCAAGCACTTTTAGACAATATTAAATAAACGTTGTTGAGAAAATTAAACTCTGTTAGTGTGCAATTATGAACATAAAAACAGCACTCTCACTTATGATCGCTTATCAAGCAAACATGATGATGAACATGCCTTCGCAACGAATGTTGGGAGGGATGGCTGCGTGTTCTTAATTTAATCGATAATTACCGCATCACCATTCCGTATTCAGTGTTGGAAAGGTGATGTGAACGAAGTTGTCTTGTCGTCTCTTTTCAACCGCTGTGACGGTTTCGCAAAGGAGATTTACAACATGAGTTCAAAGCAACGTTTTATCACGACCCCCATTTTTTATGCGAACGGTCAGCCTCATTTAGGCCATGCGTACACAGGTATCATCGCTGATATTTTTCATCGATTTTCCACGTTGTCTGGTGAACAGTCCAGGCTAATTACCGGAACCGATGAGCATGGGCAGAAGATAGCCACAACCGCACAAGCTTCTCAACTTCCAACCCAGACATTTATTGATCAAATTTCTGAAACCTTTCGAGCACTTTGGCCTCAACTCAATATCGTTCCGGATATATTTGTTCGCACTACCGAGAACGATCATCAACAGTATATCCAAACGATATGGCGTAAGTTACAGCAGCAGGGAGATATATATGTTGGCAGCTATTGTGGCGAATATTGTGTGGCATGCGAGCAATATTATCCGCAGAGAGAGTTGATTGATCAGAATATCTGTCCAGTTCATAAACAGCCTGTTTCCCATATCGAAGAAGAAACGTATCTTTTTCGTCTAGAAAAATATCGACTCCGATTACTGGAATACTATCAAACGAATCCGAACGTCATTGTCCCTAGCCATTTCCAGGATAATATTATCGAGCAACTAAAGTCCGGCGAGCTTGATGACTTGTCTATCTCCAGAGTACATAACCAATGGGGAATTCCCGTTCCCGACAATGCGTCCCACACGGTGTATGTTTGGATCGATGCTCTCTTCAGCTATATCTCTGCGATTCTCAAGGCGGAAGCAACTCAAGAAAATATTGCGAATACACAACATATCATTGGTAAAGATATTCTAATTTTTCATGCAGTTTATTGGCCTGCATTTTTAATGGCGTTGGATCTGCCGTTACCAGAAAAGTTACTGGTTCATGGTTGGTGGACCATTAATGGCGACAAAATCTCAAAATCTAATCCAGCAACAACGGTTAACCCGGCGTCATTTGCTGAACGTTTAACGCAAGATGGCTTGCGCTATGCCTTGGTTCGACAAAAGCCTCTTTTTAGAGACGGCAATGTCGACTTGGATGAATTCGCTGAATTACTCAATGCGGATTTACTCAACAACTATGCGAATCTGGTCAAGCGCACAAATACCTTGATAGTGAGATATTTTGCTGGCCACATTTCTCCAGATAGTATCGGTGAGCTTGATGATGAGTCGATAGACGTAATTGATCTGCTTTCAGCTAACTTAAAGCTAATTATCCATTCCTATACTGCCGGTAATTTGTTTCAGGTCGTTAAGGAAATACATAACGCCCTTTCTCAACTGAACAGCTTCTTTCATACTCGATCTCCGTGGCTGGTTAATAAAGGACAGCCGGAACAAAAAGCACAACAAACCTGTTTTATTGTCAGTACTTATTTACGTGAGATCACTTGGCTTTTATCACCCATTACGCCTACGTTATGTCACAACGTACTTGAAGAAATGGGGTTACCACAAAGTTCGATATTAAATCAAAAGACAAATATTTTTGCTGAGATTGAGGCGTTATCTGCCAATAGTCACTGGGTGAGAATTTGATAATATATCCCTACAAAAATATGAATAATAAAATACTGATCTATAGTGCTTATTATGTATTTTTTAGGGGTTTATTAGTGTAAATAAATACTTAATCATTGGTGTTTTATATATCTTTTATTCAAGGTTGACGAGTTGACTCTTTATTCGATATTGTAATATCGAATTTTGAGCGTATGTTTTATTTATACGTATAGATAGTAGATTCATACTTTATTTGAACCGTTTTACTTGTTATTAACCCGAGGATTTTCGTGTGACGTTTATAGTCAGGGGTATAAATTCAGATTAAATTTATTAATAGTATTGCATATGGGTGTTTCTACTTAATTACGCTACTAATATATGAATTATGTTAAAAATACTGGTTAATAACGAATTTGAGTACGCGGTAAAAATGTCATTTATAATATAACAATGGAAGTGTATTAAATATGAAACTCAAAAAATTAGGGATTTTTTTGTCTGTGTTGCCTTCGGCATTTGTTTCAACTGCGTATGCCGAGAATATTGTTCCCGAGCAGTGTCAAAACGTTAAGTTTGCTGAAATAGGCTGGACCGATCTTGCCCTGACTACGTCTATTGCTCGAACCATCCTCGATGATATTGGCTATAAGACATCTACAGATATCCTCAGTATCAACGTGGCATTGGCCGCGATGAAAAATGGTCAAATTGATACGATGCTGGGTTATTGGGAACCGGCGATGAACAAATACATTGATAAGTATTTGGAGGAAGGTTCGATAGAGGTTGTGCGAACCAATTTAGAAGGCGCTAAATATACTTACGCGGTACCAAAATATGTCTACGATGCCGGTGTAAAAGATATTAATGATATTGCCAAGTATCCAGAAAAATTCAACAAGAGATTATATGGGATTGAACCCGGTAGCAACGGCGCGATCATAAAGGCTGTTAATGAAAATAAATACAATCTCGGCGGTTGGAAAGTCGTTGAATCGAGCGAGCAAGGTATGCTTGCGCAGGTAAGTCGTTCGGTAAGAAAAAAAGAGTGGGTTGCGTTTCTAGCATGGGCTCCTCATCCAATGAACTCCAAATTTGATATTGAATATTTGTCTGGCGCAGATGATATTTTTGGTCCGAACTTTGGCGGTGCAACAATTCATACTATCGCCCGTAAAGATTATGTATCGACATGTTCTAATATGGGACAATTCTTAAAAAATCTCGCGTTTAATATGGAACTAGAAAATAAAGGTATGGGCTATATTCTCGATGATAAAGAAACTGCTGAAGTTGCAGCTAAAAAAATCATTAAGTCTAATCCAGACCTCTTGGCTAAGTGGTTATCTGGGGTTAAGACGGTAGATGGTAAAGAAGCATTACCTGTCGTAAAACACGAGCTTGATATTCAGTAAGAGTCTGGGGAGAAGGCGAATGCAGGCTAATTTAAATAGTGGATTGAGTCTGGAATATCAGATACTGGGTGAACAGAATTCAAAGACACTTTTAATGATTCAAGGGTTATCAATGCAGTTAATTGATTGGCCTGAGGAAATGCTCGAAGAATTGAGCAAGCACTTTAAGCTAATTATTTTTGATAATAGAGATATTGGCTATTCTACAAAAATGGATGAGCATGATATTAGTGAATTGCGATCATCGATTAAATTTTATAATGCTCAAAATGCCAATATTCCTTATACCCTGTTCGATATGGCGCAAGATGCAATCCAGTTGATGGACTATTTAGATATCGATGAGTTTTCTGTATTAGGATTTTCTATGGGCGGCAAAATCGCTCAGATTGTTGCTGCATTAAATCCTAAACGGGTGAAGGGGTTAGTTTCACTGATGTCGTCCGGAGGGCAAAGTCATACGATTAGCTCAGATGAGGCTAATGAGATGATGCAACTGTCCACGTTAAATGCTGATGAGCATACGATGACAGAAAACATGGTCAAAGGCGCTTATGTGTATGCTGGCTCGAATCATACTTTGTGTGAAAAGCAGTTAAAGATTGCTGCGGAAAAGAGCATCAAACGAGGCTGGTATCCTGACGGTGTTTATCGTCAGGGTCTTGCAAGTCGTTTCTCCGGCGATAGAAGTGAGCTTTTAAAGACAATCGGATGTCCAACACTGTTTATACATGGCGATGAAGACCCTTGTATTAGTATTCAACAAGCTAAAGAAGGAGCAGAGTTAATCACCGGTTCTCGCTTTATCGAAATTACAGGGCAGGGCCATGATTTCCCACCTCAAATCGTGCCTGTGATGAGTCACCATATTATTGAGCATCTCGAGAATATCAGCACATACTGAATTGTTCCTATAATGGGGAATTATCCAGTGATCTAAAAAAGCGCCCTGACAAGTCATAAAGGGCGCAAAATAATTTTGAATATAAAATTAGTTTCCTATTTGAGATTTTGATTATACTTCTTCCTATTTTCAGTTTTTTTGACACGAAATTGAGTTTTTTTCTTAATTTACAGAATACAAAAACTGATAACAGGAAAGCGTCATGAACTTAGCGCTGAATATCATATTATGAAGTATATACTATTGATTTTTATGTTTTTACCGTATTCATCATTTGCGATGAAAAGCCTTAATCCAATTGAAAACCCTAATGTAGAAAAAATCTATATCCAGCAAAATTTACTCTATCTGACGGGAGATATATCAGATCAATCCGTCGGTAAAGTTATGACTATGATTGAAGCTTCAAAACAGAAAGTACGGACCATTGTCGTTAATAGTCTAGGTGGTGATCTAAAGGCTGGCATCAAACTTGGGTCTTGGATATACAATAATAATATTTCGCTTATTGTGAATGGATTTTGCGCATCTTCATGTGCTAACTACTTATTTACCGCTGCGAAAACAGTGCATATCACGCATAACTCGGTCGTTATGTGGCACGGAGGAGCCACTCAGGAATCATTATTAGCAGACCCTACTAACAAGGATGAGGTGAAATGGTATTTTGACCTAATTAAGTTAGAAACCGAGTTCTTTCAGCGTATCGGTGTACAACAACTTATCACTACTTATGGTCAGCTGAATAACTTCGTTAAATTGGATAATACCCCTGCGTGTGTTGAAGGAAATAAAAAGGGGCAGATTCAGGGTTGGACGTATACTCTCAATGATTTAAAAGTCTTTGGCGTCAATCGGGTAACATTTGATGATGCTACACCCGCTGTCGGATTTAGGGGGAAACTAATGTCATGTATCGTGAGCCTAGATGAGAGGTAGTTAAGAAATAATAAAGTCTGAATTAGAACCTTGCAGGAAATGAGATACAAAAAAGCGCCCTGACAAACAAACTTAAAGGGCGCAAAACGAGTAACTAACTGGTAGGAAATTTATAGAGCAACCATGACGTGCTTCGTAATTAAGTAATCACCGATGGCTTCTGCTGAGAGATCTTTGCCAAATCCGGATTGTTTAAAGCCACCGTGTGGGGTTTCTGATGTGAGTGGTAGGTGATCATTCACCCAAACCGTGCCAAACGACAAATCACGAGTAAAGCGCATTGCACGGCTGATGTCTTTGGTAAAGACCGAAGAGGCCAGACCATATTTGACGTCGTTTGCCATTGCCAGAGCTTCTTCATCGGTCGAGAACTTTTGTACTGTCAGGACCGGACCGAATACTTCTTCCTGAATAATCTCTGCATCTTGAGTGACATCGGCAATCAATGTTGGGCAGTAGTAGTGACCCGGACGTTTTAGTGTAGAACCACCCGCAAGAATCGTTGCGCCTGCTTTTTGCGCACGTTCGACAAAGCCGGCGACGATTTGTTGCTGCGCTTGAGACACCATAGAGCCAATCATGGTTTCGCTGTCAAATGGGTCGCCAATTTTAAAGTTGTTTGTTGCCTTAACTAACGCATCGACTGTTTTGTCGTAGATGGATTCATGAATCAAAATACGTGTTGCTGCGGTGCAGTCCTGACCGGAGTTAAGGAAACCACCCATAGTCGCTTTTTCAGCCACAAGATCAATGTCTGCATCATCGAATACGATCAATGGCGCTTTACCGCCTAATTCCAAATGAACTCGCTTTAATGTGTCCGCTGCAGATTTCATGATTGCTTTACCGGTACGACTTGAACCTGTCAGGCTGACCATTTGCACATCAGGGTGAGCGGTGAGTGCTTCTCCTGGTACCGCGCCGCCACTCAGGATATTTAAGACACCATCGGGAAGGCCGGCTTGCTTGGATATTTCACCTAACATCAAAGAGGTGCGTGGTGTGATAGGAGCAGGTTTTAGAATCGAGGTGCAGCCAGCCGCAAGAGCCGGACCAATTTTCCATACCGCCATCAATAGTGGATAGTTCCATGGTGCGATACCCGCAGTCACCCCACAAGGCTCTTTACGCAGGATCGAGGTGTAGCCTTCTGCATATTCGCCACCAGCAGAGCCGCTGATATCACGCGCTGCTGCTGCGAAAAAGCGCAAGTTATCGATTGCGAAAGGAACATCACCACCTGCGCTGACAAACTCATACGGCTTGCCCGTATCTTCTGACTCAATGCGCGCAAACTCTTCACTACGTGCTTCAATCAAATCGGCCATTTTCGCTAATACTGCGGAACGCTCTGCCGGTGTTTTTTTTGACCAACAGCCGTTATCAAAAGCTGTTTTTGCCGCTGTAACCGCAAGTGCCACATCTTCCGCGTCTGCATCTGGCACGGTATCAATAATTTCACCTGTTGCAGGGTTTTCGACATCCAGAACTGCGCCATTGACTGCGTCACAGGCTTGGCCGTTGATCCATAATTTGTATTTCATATTAAAATCCTTTTTGACCAGAAGGTTGATAGCATCGATATTTTTATGCAGCCCCGAAAGTCGGGGCTGAGTAGTTGTTAGGCGTAGGCAAATCCTAATGCCAGGAAAGCGACGACAGCGATGACTGCGCCCAGTAATGCATAAGGGAATTGGGTGAACGCATGTGACATCGGTGAACAGCCAGATCCCTGAGCTGCCAGAATGGATGAATCACTGAAGAAACAGGAATGACTACCAAATGAAGATGCAGAAAGCAGAGCACCAATTACTAGTGGCATGTGGACATCCAGATGTTGTGCAATTGGGATGACGATTGGAATCGCGATAACAAAGACACCCCAACTTGAAGCTGTTCCAAATACGATCAAGGCAAGCAACACAAATACGATAGCAGGGTAGGTTGCCTGGCTAAGATAAGGTGTTACAGAATCAATGATGTATTGAGTCATGCCTAGAGAGTCATTGATTTCTTTAAGTAGAAATCCACCAATAACCGTTGATAGCGGGTAAAGCATGGTGTTGAAACCTTCAAACAGTGCATCCATTTGTTGGTCTAGAGAAAGAAGTCCTTGTACGTAATAAAGCAGTACGGTAACCGCACAGGTGATAATTACGCCTTTCAGCAGGTCGATATCGTAGTAAACCGTTGACGCAACCAAAAGAACCACGGGGAAAAAGAAATTAAACAGTTGTACTTGCATACTTAATTTTCTTTTTGCCTTTGACTTGCTTTGCAGTTCTTCGCCTTGGAAATCTTCTGGAATAGGATGACCCTGCTTGGCACGAGCTTCGGCCTTTTTCATCGGCCCGAAATCGCCAATAATTCCAGCCGCAACTAGGAAAGCAATAATTAACGCAACCCATGCGTACATCATAAATGGAATTGATGAAACGTAGAGACTCATACCCTGACCGTCATCCGCAATATGGCTCTCTTCAAGCAAGCCAGCAAAAAAGACCGCCCAAGTTGAAATCGGCACGATAACGCACATCGGTGCGGCTGCAGAGTCAATCAGATAGGCGACTTTTTCACGAGAGACTTTATAGAAATCGGTGAGTTTCTTGACTGAGGATGATACAGCGAGACAGCTTAAGTAGTCGTCAATAAACACCACTGCACCAAGTACCACTGTGGCGATAGTTGATTGGCGGCGAGACTTAATCTTGGTTTTTAGCCATTCAGTGAATCCATCAAGACAGCTACTTATTTCCAGAATACGGATGAATCCACCCATCAGACCACAAACCAAAACGATCCACACGATCGTTTCATTGCCCATCACTTTTGAAATGTTGTCTGCTAATGGAGAAATCAGGTTTTCCGGGTTAAGCATAATTAAACCGGCAATCGACCCAGCCAGCATGGATTCAAATGGTCGACGAGACCAGATGGCAATAACGAGTACGGAAAGTGTGGGTAGAATAGACTTCCAACCCCATGAGGTTCCCTCTGTGTGCGTGGAAGATAATCCCCAGAAGATCGCAACAATTAGTAGTGTAATCGCCACTGTGACTAATGGTTTATTGCTGCTATAGATTTCTTTAATTGATTCGTCGATTTGGATTTCAGTAGACGATTTTTTTACGCTCACGTCTTCCAGAGTTTCATTCAATTCAGCCATAAATGCTATCCCTATGCGAAAATATTATGTCCATATATTTTTAACTATCGCTTTTTTAAAATAATTTTGAGAAAAAAGCGGATAGTTGATTGTGACAACTATCCGCTTGATTTGTTACAGCGTTTTCATTACTTCTTCCAGTTCTACCAAGAAGGTATCAATGAGGTCGTAAGAAATATTGAGTGCCGGTTCAACACGAACGACTTCCGAATTGTTCAGTGTACCTGCGATAAGAATGCCGCGTTTAAACAGTCCTGAAACTACTTCAAAGCCCACTTCATCATTTTTGAACACCATACCAAGCAGTAGACCTCTCCCTGTTACGTCTTTGAGGACGTCTGGGTAGCGACGTTGTAATTCGCCTAGTTTGCGTTTGATGTAGTCGCCTTTTTCGGCTGCCTGGCCGGCTAAATCTTCTTCTAATAGCACTGAAATTTGTGCTAATGCCGCAGCACACGCTACTGGGTTACCACCAGTGGTAGTAGTGTGCATAAATGGGTTTGGTTCAAGTACTTTCCAGATTTTCGCACTGGCAAAGAAACCTGACATCGCAATAACACCGCCGCCTAATGCTTTACCAAAACACATGATATCTGGAGTTACGTTCCAGTGATCAACACCAAACAGTTTGCCTGTACGGCCAAAGCCGGTTTGAACTTCATCTGCAATGAGAAGAACGCCGTATTTATCACAGATTTCACGTAGACGTGGCCAGTAATCATCTGGTGGGACAATCGCACCTGCTTCTCCCTGAATAGGTTCAGCGATAACTGCTGCAATACCTTCACCCACTTCCTGTGCCGCCTGAAGCTGGGCTTCTACCGCGTCCGCATCGCCGTAAGGAACATGTCGAACACCATCTAAAAGAGGTCCAACGGGTTCGCGATACACTGCTTTACCTAATAAAGATAATGCACCAAGTGATTTACCGTGAAACGCTTTCAATGTTGAAATAAAGCCTTTTTTGCCGGTGTACATTTTGGCAAGCTTCATTGCACCATCGACTGCTTCTGTGCCTGAATTAGCAAAGAATCCGTATTGAATGTCTCCTGGTGTTAACTTGGCAATCACTTTGGCTAAGTGTGCACGAAGAGGGTCAAGCATTTCCTGACTGTACTGTGGGCTACGGTCAATCTGGGCTTTTGCTGCGGCAACAATTTTTGGATGGCGAATACCAGGAGAGTAAAGACCGAACCCACCTAGCATATCGATAAACTCACGACCTAGAACGTCTTTGAGGATAGAGCCTTGTCCAGACCAGTCGGTGAGAGCAATGCCTTCTGTTTCTGTTACAGATTTACGGTATTCGAGGAAACCTTTGTTGATGTGGTTTTCAAAGTTCTCATAAGTGCTTTGCGCGATCCACGTTCGCTCTTCTTCGTTAATCTCCTTTTCTTCTTTGGTAAGCAAGCTAACCATCTTAGTTGCTTCCATAAAAGCGTCATCTACATTTCTTTTTGAAAAATCCATTTTATACACCTATCACTTTGTATTTATTAATTTTTGCTTTACCTAATCAGCAATTCCGTCTCTTTTTTTAACCTAACGATTTCGTACTGTGTTTAGAAATGGGTTATTATCATCTTTCTATGAATCATATTCATAATATTCGAGAGGGAAGAGTGAACCTGGATTTAAATCAGTTAAGAATATTGATCGCTTTGGATGATGAGCGGAATATCACTAAGGCGGCTAAACGCTTGTATGTCAGCCAATCTGCGGCGAGTCATAACCTGGCGAAATTGCGCGATCGTTTTAATGATCCTTTGTTTGTACGTACCAGCAGAGGAATGGAGCCGACGCCATTTACAAAAAATATGCTTCCCTTGTTGCGACAAGGCGTAACAAATATCGAACGAGCGGCGGAAATGCAGTCAACGTTCAATCCGCTCACTGATGCACACACATTTTACATTGGTGCTTGTGACTATTTTGAATTTGTCGCTATGCCAGTTCTTGCGGAATCTTTCGCTGAAAAAGCGCCGAACGTGCGGTTATCTATCGATATAAACTCTGAACACGTCAAAATGGATCGAGTTGAAAGTGGGTGGTTGGATCTGCATGTGGGTGTCGATGAGCCGACACCAATATCGCAAAACTTTAACCGCTGGGAATGGTTGTCTGATGATTATGTTGCGGTGGTTGCGAAGTGGCGTGACATTCCTGATAAACTGACTACCATGGAATTCGCCAGTGAAAGTCAGCTCCACTTACCCATTACGTCTAATGCATCGGATGTGATCGATAACTGGCTTCAGGATCAGATGCTTTACCGTAATATTCATATGATTACACAAAGTTACGCTATTGGTGGAATGATCAGCGCAAGAACCGGGCTATTGTTCCCAGTACCAGTTCGTGTCGCTGAGTTATTAACAGCAATGATTCCTCTGAAAATTATTGAATTACCTGAAGGTATTCCTTCGTTGTCACTCAGTATTATTACCCACAAGCTGTATGACTATCAGGACTCTATCCAGTGGTTGATCTCAGAAATGTTAGCGTTTAAATAAGCGATTAGTCGGTACGTTGTGCACACTGGCTGATTTCCTGAATTAGCCATTGAATACTATCCTGACTGTCATATAACTGGTGCGTGAACATACTCAGAGATAGTTCTGGTGAGCCTTCGGGTAATGTCACTATTTTTATGGGTAGCATTTGTACTAACTCCGTTGCAATTCTCAATGGCACACACATTAGGTTGCTGGTCTGCGCTACAACCATTCCACCGACAGCAAAGCTTTGTACAATCATTGAAATCTGACGTGCCTGATGCATTGATTCCAGCCAACGGTCAATAAGGTCGGCGCCTGAATTCAGCAGAGGTAAATGTACCTGTGGCGTGCTGACAAAATCATGTAGCGTTAGGTGACTTTGTAGCGAAGAATCTTTAGCAACAATCCCGACATAAGGGTCCGTTAACCAATGGTATCGATGGTAATATCGAGGAATGACCTGCAAGTCGTCTACTCCTAAAATCAGGTCGATATGACCTTGTTCAATTCTCTCCATCTGCATATTTTCCGGCAGGATATCGACAGAGATCCTGACGTTGGGAGCCGTGTGCTCAAACTTCTTACTCAGCTTGGGAAGAGCGTAAAATTCGAAATAATCTATTGCACCGATATAGAATGTTTTCGCATCGACCTCTGGATTAAACGGCTTCATTTTATCGAAGGCGATATCAATGAAATCTAGACCTTTTTGTATATCGGGCAAGAGATGCGCAACGAGTGGTGTGGGCTCCATACCTGTGCGGGTTTTGATGAACAGCGGATTATCGAAACGAGTTCTCAGCTTTGACAGAATATGACTTGCCGCCGATTGGCTCATAAATAACTTCTCTGCCGTTTTAGATAAATTTCGCTCCCGGTTTAATACGACTAACAGGCGCAATTGGTTGATGTCCATATCCATAGGTTATCGAAATCCTTCATACAAAAATAAAGATAATTCATTTCAATAATAACCCGATTTTTTATAAAAATTCTATAGAACAACAACGTAAGGGATTGAAATGAGAAAAGTAAAAGTTGCCGCTACCCAAATGGCGTGCTCGTGGGATAAGCAAGATAACGTTGAGAAGGCAGTGAGTCTGGTGCGTGAAGCTGCAGCAAAAGGTGCACAGGTTATCCTGCTTCAGGAGCTATTTGAAACGCCTTATTTCTGTATCGAAATCGATGAGTCTTATCACAAACTGGCGTCTGTGCTAGAAGAAAATGACGCCTTTAAGCGTCTTTCGGCACTCGCCAAAGAGCTCGAAGTCGTGTTGCCGTTTTCTTGGTTTGAAAAAGCTGGAAACGTGAAATTTAACACCGTTGCGATGATTGATGCAGATGGTTCACTGCTTGGAACGTATCGCAAGACTCATATTCCAGACAGCGATGGCTACCTTGAGAAGTACTATTTTAGCCCCGGGGATACTGGATTTAAGGTGTGGAAAACACGCTATGCAAAAATCGGTGTCGGCATCTGCTGGGATCAATGGTTTCCTGAAACAGCACGAAGTCTTGCTCTTCAAGGCGCTGAGCTAATTCTTTACCCAACGGCTATTGGTAGTGAACCTAGTCAGCCTCAACTTGATTCTCAACCTCATTGGCAGAGAACGATGCAAGGCCATGCCGCAGCCAATCAGGTTCCTGTTATCGCTTCTAATCGTATTGGCTCAGAACAGGCACAGTTCCGCGATTTAGAATTGACCTTCTTCGGCTCGTCCTTCATCGCGGATCACACTGGTGAAATCGTAGCGCTTGCGGATAAAACCTCACAAACAGTTTTGGTTCATGAGTTTGATTTAGACGAAATCGCATTCCAGCGCAGTGCATGGGGATTGTTCAGAGACAGACGCCCAGATCAATACCGTCATCTACAAACACTCGATGGTGTACTTAAAGATAAATAACGGACAAGGAAGGAAGTTATATTATGGACAATAGAGTGAATCTACCCGTGGAAGACGGTTTTCGAATGCCCGGAGAGCATGAGCCGCATGATCAGGTGTGGATGGCTTGGCCTGTTCGCGCGGACAACTGGCGTGATGGGGCTCTTCCTGCACAAAAGGCATTTTGTACCATTGCATCCGCAATCGCGGAGAAAACGTCGGTCGTGATGGCCGTTGATCCAGAGTATATCAATCAGGCGCGGGAATCATTGCCCTCTCACATAACTGTGGTTGAAATGGACTACAACGACAGTTGGATGCGAGATATGGGCGCGACTTATGTGACGCATTCTAATGGTGAACGTCGGGGAATTAGCTGGCGGTTCAACGCCTGGGGTGGGGAAGTCGATGGTCTTTATTCCGACTGGGCATTAGACGACTTGGTGGCTGAGAAAATGGCTTCGACAACAGGTGACAAGTTCTATCAAGCACCGATTTTTCTGGAAGGCGGCTCTATCCATGTCGATGGAGAAGGAACGCTATATACCACTGAAGAGTGCTTACTTCATCCCAGTCGTAATCCCGATTTATCCAAGCAACAAATCGAACAGCGGTTAGCGCAATATTTAGGGATCAAAAAAGTCATCTGGTTGCCATTGGGTTTGTTTAATGATGAAACGAACGGACACGTCGACAATATTATGCATGTCGTCAAACCAGGAGAGGTGATGCTAGCGTGGTGTGATGACCCAAGTGACCCTCAATATGATATTAGCCGAAAAGCCTTTGATGTTTTGTCGTCAGAAACGGATGCGCAGGGACGCAGAGTGAAGGTATATAAGTTGCCATTACCGCGCCCTATGTTTATTACTCAGCAGGAAGCGGATGGTATTGAGCCAAGCGAGGGAATGAAACGTCAGGCAGGAGAACGTATGGCTTGTTCGTATGCCAATTTCCTGATTACTAACGGTCTTATTGTTTATCCACTCTTAGATGAAACCACCGATCTGGAAGCCAGAAATGTACTGCAGGAGGCATTTCCTGACTACGATCTTATTGGGATTCCAACGCGAGAAGTGGCGCTAGGTGGTGGCAATATTCACTGCATCACCCAACAAGTTCCTCGTCGAAGATAAAATATTCAATCCGAATGCAGATACGACTAAATGTCTCAGTGTCTGTATTCGGCAGCTAATCTGGTTTTCGCTGTATCTCTTTTATATGTATTGAAATTGGCACATTCAATAAATATTCATTCTATCAATATCTTGCGATTAAAACGGTAAGCGTTAGTTTTATTGATCTAAATCATTTCCTCGAAAACGCTGATAATTCATAGAAAATATACCTTATTCGTTTATTGCCACTTTCTAAAGCAAGCAATCTGTTTTAGTATCTGGTTATTAAGTTATGGACATCCAATCATATCGCCTGCCCAAACTTATAAGAACAGTACACAGCATCCCTTTCATAGTTTTATTCAGTAGGAAAATATAATGGCGGCTTTTGGTAGCGTGTTTATGCCGAAAATGGCATTGACAACATTCGAAAATAATCAATGGTCTGACGCTCAGATCGTTGCATCAGACAGCATCTCTCTACACCCGGGTGCACACGTCTTGCACTATTCAAGCACTTGTTTTGAAGGCTTGAAAGCATTCCGTCACGAAGACGGCAGCGTGCACGTCTTTCGAATGGACCAAAACGTCGAGCGTTTCGCGCAGAGCAGTAAACTTCTTTCTCTACCAGAAGTAAACAAAGAGCAAATGACTCAGATGATTAAAGATGTCGTTGCTGAGTTTGCTTCAGAAGTACCCGCTCCTCCGGGCTCTATGTATATTCGTCCAACACACATTGGTACGGAGCCAGCGGTTGGTAAAGCTGCAGCACCCTCTCTGACTTCTATGCTTTACATCCTGCTCTCTCCAGTGGGTGATTACTTCGCAGGTGGTGCACACGCTCTTCGCCTGTTACTTGACGAAACTGGTCAACGTTGTGCTTCTCACATGGGTATGATCAAAAGTGGTGGTAACTACGCAAGCGCGCTAGCTCCAACATTAGAAGCGAAAGCAAAATATCAGGCGGATCAGGTATTGTTCTGTCCAAACGGTTACATCACTGAAACCGGTGCAGCGAACTTCCTATTGGTTGATGGCAACGAAATCATTACCAAACCTCTGGATTCAAGTTTCCTACATGGGGTAACTCGTTCTAGCATTCTTACTATCGCAAAAGATTTGGGCATGACTGTCTCTGAGCGTGAAGTATCTGTTGAAGAGTTGCTTGAGCGTGCAGCAAAACCAGGAGTTGAAGCTATGCTGTCAGGTACGGCTGCGGTTCTAACTTCCGTAGGCACTTTTATTTACAACGGTGAAGACGTTAAAGTGGGATCAGGTGAAATTGGTCCAATAGCGCAAAAACTGCGTCAAGCACTGAACGATGTTCAATGGGGTAAAGCACCTGATACACACAATTGGTTAACTAAAATTGCGTAAGCAGTGGGTTATTCAAATGTAGAGAGAAGCCAGCGTTGATGCTGGCTTTTTTATTACCCGAAGATAGCTTGAGCAAGTGTGATCATTATCGGAATGGTAATGATTGAAAGTAGATTGGTAACCAATTGTGCTGAGCTACAAAATGCTTGCCTGCGGTACATATCGCCAATAACAGAGTAAACACTGAACATAGGCATTGCTGCGATGATGACTAATGCCAGTTTGAGTTCGTAATGCCCCGGAAGTAAGAGGTGCAGCATCAATATGGCGAGTAGTGGGTGAATGATGAGTTTACCCATCGTAACCGAAAGCAGTTGTGTTACGTTCGAACGACCAATTCTTATCTGTGCTAATGCGCCACCGATAACAATTAAAGCCACAGCAACCGCAGACGGTGCGAGTAAATCAAGCGTTGTTTCAAGTGTGGCTGGAAGTTGCAAATCCAATAAGTTGCCGATAACACCGAGTAAAATTGCGATTAGCAGTGGATTTTTAATTATCCGCTTCAAAAGAGTGTATACCTTGATTTTGAGCGGTTGCTGGTTATTGAGGTTACTATAGTCCATCAAGATAAAGCACAGTGGAAGAACACACAGGTTTTCTACTAGCAGGGCCATCGCGAATGCATTCACTGGCGCGTTATCGATCAGTTGAATAATGATTGGATAGCCGATAAATGAACTGTTAGGTAGCACCATGCCTGTTATGGATACGGAAGTATCCAGTTTGCCCAATCCTAATATTTTTTGATAAAAGAACAACCCGATTAGAGTTAGAGCTATGGATGCCAAAGCATAGGCAGAAAGATACCTATAGTTGAGCATTGCTTGCAGATCGATGTTGAGAACCGTTTTTAGGATGACAGCCGGGAGAGCAATGTAAATGACATAGCGTCCCATATCCGAAAGAGAGTGGCTGGAAACCAAACTGAGACGCGCTGCGACATACCCGATTAACATTATCAGGAAAATAGGGAAGATCACTGATAGGACGGTTAACATATCAATCCTTTACATAGTTGTAGATATACCAACTTAAAATCTGCAAGACGAGTTGAGCAACTCAGGGTGCGAGAGATATCCTTAACGCACCCAATAGAGAAGTGTTAAATGGACTTATTGCATGTCAAAAATTGGACTTTCTGCGTAGAGAAAACGGTCATAATCATCATTAGTCGCGTTAAATAGCATCTCTTTGGTATTTTCGAGATGACGCCACATTGCTTGCTTCGCTGCTTTAGGATCTTTCTGCATTAGAGCTTTAAGAATTTCATCGTGCTCGTCGCACCAACTGCGAATCTCGCTATCAAGGATATGCTCATGCATTTTTTTCCAATAGGGGTTATTTTCACGTTGTTCCCAAAGGAGCTGAGCAACGTGGACGATAGCGGAATTCTGCGTACAGCGAGCGATTTGTAAGTGAAATTCTTTGTCCCAGTGTGAGTCACGAGCGTGGTCGTCGGCTTTTGCCTGCTCCTGAATTTTCATCAATGCGACTAAATCTTGCTTTGTACACTGGATAGCAGCAAATTCAGCAATGTTACTTTCGATGAGCTGGCGAGCCTGTAATAGCTCGAAAGGCCCACAATTGAGCATGAAACTATTGGCTGCGTCCAATTCATTTTGTGATGAATTTGCTATACCAAATTGATTGATAACACGGATACCAGATCCTTTGCGGACTTCAACGTAACCCTCAACTTCAAGCATGATCATTGCTTCTCGGACGACGGTACGACTGACGCTTAGTTGTTCTGATATAACACGTTCTGCTGGGAGCATGTCACCGACACGATATTTACCTTCCTGAATATCGTTCTTAAAGTTATTTGCAATTTTGTGGTAAAGCTTGTCACCCACGTCCATAACTAGCCCCTGCTATTGTCATAAATTTGTTATACCAATTCTAACACAGACTGACTAATTCGCTAAGCTTATGTTTCAGAAGGCTCACTAGAATGAGATAATCTGTGAGCCAGATTCTTATTTACCTGTCGAAGATTTCATTGATTTCCTCAAATCACTATCAACTCCAGTTGCGCTTCTCTCAAGGTATGTTTGCGGCATTGATAATGTCATAGATTTGCACCCTAATAGAGCGAGTTTATGGTCATCATTGGTGCAATGATGTAGTAATAAAAATATTAATTACAGTAAAAACAATGATTTTTCTCTTGGCATGCATATTGTATGATGAAAAACGTTAGCTGCAACAGAGCATAACTCAGTGATTGGTATGTACACTGATACAATTTGATTAATAGACATCTAGGGTTCCGACTGATTTATCAGTGCCTGGTCCAAGAGTTGTCAACCTCTTCTGAGGTCACACGGCGGGAAAAAAGCCCGGGAGGCCGACCAATTAACTTGGTTATGTCTCTTGTGCATTTTTGTAAACGTGACTCACAGTGGAGGTGAATCCATGAAACTATCCTTTAGCAAAACACTCTCTTCAATTGCACTATCTGCGAGCCTTTTAGCGTTGCCTTTAGCTTCTCATTCCGTACAAGCGGCTGAAAAGCAAGAGTTTAATGTTGCCTGGTCAATCTATGTTGGTTGGATGCCTTGGGACTACGCCAAGTTCTCTGGAATCATCGATAAATGGGCAGATAAATATGGCATCAAAATTAATATTATCCAGGTTAATGACTATGTTGAATCGGTAAACCAGTATACTGCTGGACAATTCGATGCAACGGCCATGACGAACATGGATGCTCTAACCATTCCTGCTGCTAGTGGCGTGGATTCAACAGCTCTGATTGTGGGCGATTTCTCTGATGGTAACGATGGCATCGTGATGAAAGGCGATAAAACGTTGCAAGATATTAAAGGCCAAAACGTCAATTTAGTTGAATTAAGTGTTTCCCACTACCTGATGGCTCGTGGTCTGGAATCTGTTGGTATGAGCGAGAAAGACGTCAATGTCGTTAATACCTCTGATGCAGATATGATAGCTGCGTTCAGTTCTGATGATGTGACAACAGCGGTAACGTGGAACCCACTATTAAGTGAAATTACATCTCAACCCAATACATCCCTCGTTTTTGATTCTTCTAAAATCCCAGGTGAAATCATCGACTTGATGGTTGCGAATACTGAAACAGTCAATGATAACCCTAAGTTTGCCAAAGCTATGACAGGCGCTTGGTATGAAATTATGGCGCTGATGAGTGCTGAAGATAAGGCTGCAGATAACGCGAAATCTCTGATGGCTCAGGAATCAGGTACTGACTTGGCTGGTTTTAACAAGCAGTTGGCCGCAACCAAAATGTTCTTTGATCCAAAAGATGCTGTCGCATTCACTCAAAGTTCAGCCCTAAAAGAAACAATGCAAAAAGTAGCTGAATTCTCATTTGAGCATGGTTTATTGGGTGAAGGGGCTCCGGATGCTGGATTTGTCGGTATTGAAACTCCGGCTGGAACCTATGGTAATTCGTCAAACATCAAACTGCGTTTTACGGACAAATACATGAAGATGGCTGAGGAAGGCAAGCTGTAATTCATTTTTAAGTTCAGACCAGTTGGAGTTGTTATGACAAAACTTATCAATCGCAAGCCCTCACGCTATGGGCAGTTGATGTTGGGATTATTGCCCTTTCTGATCATTATGTTGGTCTATGTGACGGCATCAGATGCGAGGTTGGCCGTAAACCCTGCAGATAAACTGCTGCCGGCGTTTAGTAGTTTGGTCGATGCAGTAGAGCGTATGGCTTTTACGCCAAGCAAACGTACTGGGGAGTATCTGCTTTGGGCTGATACCTTAGCGAGTTTGCAGCGTTTAGCCTGGGGAGTTGGTTTAAGTGCTCTGGTTGGTCTGGCTTTAGGCATAGCAAACGGAATGATTCCGTTAATTCGTTCTGTTTGCTCGCCAGTGGTAACAGCGATCTCACTGATTCCGCCAATGGCCATTTTACCCATTCTATTCATTAGTTTTGGGTTGGGTGAACTATCAAAAGTCGTCCTGATTTTCATTGGTGTCTGTCCCATTATCATTCGCGATATTCAGCTCAAATCTCAGGCTTTGCCTTATGAACAGTTGATTAAAGCGCAAACCTTGGGGGGCAATAGTTGGCAGATCATCATTCGCGTTATTTTGCCGCAAATCTTTCCGCGCTTAATTGAATCCGTTCGTTTAACCATAGGTAGTGCCTGGCTATTCCTGATCGCTGCAGAAGCGATTGTTGCGACGGATGGTTTGGGTTATCGGATATTTTTGGTACGTCGTTATCTGGCAATGGACGTCATTTTGCCATACGTCTTTTGGATCACATTACTTGCTTACCTGATGGATTGGTTGCTAAGACGTCTGTCTCTCAAGGTGAGTCCTTGGTATCACCAGTCTCAGGGAGAATAACATGGATACAAGAAAACCTATTATTCAGGTAAAAAATGTCTGGAAAGAGTATGGCGATAACATTGTTCTGGAGAGGTTAAATCTCAACGTTTTTCATGGTGACTTTGTCAGTATTGTAGGTGCGTCGGGATGCGGTAAAACGACATTTTTGAATATGTTGCTCGGTACAGAACAACAGACGCGTGGTGATATTTTACTTGATGGTCAACCGCTCTCAAATGAACCCGGTGTCGAGCGTGGCATCGTTTTCCAAAAGTATTCTGTTTTTCCCCATTTGACCGCAATCCAGAATGTGATGCTGGGTGAAGAATTGGATTCTAAGGGGATCGTTCCACTAATGTTTGGTAGAACGATTGGAGGTCAGAAAGCGGCCGTACGCGAGCGTGCTAAAGAAATGCTCATTGCGGTGGGATTAGGTCATGCACTGAATAAATATCCGCATGAACTTTCTGGTGGTATGCGACAGCGCTTGTCTATTGCCCAGTCACTGATTAAGAAGCCGCGTATTTTATTACTCGATGAACCCTTTGGCGCACTCGATCCTGGTATTCGTAAGGATATGCATGTGCTGATTAAAGACCTTTGGCATGAGCAGGGGTTAACGGTTTTCATGATTACTCATGACCTTAGCGAGGGATTTCATTTGGGGAATCGATTGTGGGTATTCGACCAGCCGAGAAAAGACGAGCAAGCACCTGAACGTTTTGGTGCACAGGTTACCTTTGATATCCCGATTGATAAAGACAAGGCCTCACAAGAGGTTCACGAACTAACGAAGAAAATAGCATAGGAGGACACTATGACTTCTAAACAAGAACTTTTTACGGATAAATTACCTGGTGCGGCGCACTGGTCTATGGTCGTGCCAAAGGGGCATGTTTTAAAAGCAACTGACCTGCAGGGTGGCGCTAACCTGAGTATGTTGTTTTACAATCCGACTAATCTGCTTGAGCGCTACAATGCTCCCGATACGTTGAAGTGCCAACATACATTCAAGCTGAGCGCTGGCCACTGTTTATATTCGGATATGGGACGCGTATTTGCATCGGTTATTCAGGATGACACTCACTGGATTGATACTGTTTGTGGTGTCGCCAACAAACGTAAAGTCGCAGACAAATGGGGTGAACGCAACTATCAGGCTGATCG
Organism: Vibrio viridaestus; assembly: GCF_003856525.1. GTDB lineage: Bacteria > Pseudomonadota > Gammaproteobacteria > Enterobacterales > Vibrionaceae > Vibrio > Vibrio viridaestus. Next base: position 581,704 of record NZ_RJVQ01000001.1, on the reverse strand, counting down.
TAATCAGTGGAAACAGAATGGTTATGACGCACTGTTAGTTGAAGTAGCGAAGTACGGATTGGGTAAGAGAGACCTTGCAGCTAACCTGAATCTATTCAGTTGCGTTAAAACGGATGAAGAAGGAAACCTCCAGTTCGTTAACGATCACAGTAAGGCAGGAGACAGCATCGCACTGCGTTTTGAGATGGATACTTTGGTGGTGATGACAACCTGTCCGCACCCAATGAATCCAGCGACTGAATACCCATTCAAGCCAGTTGAAATTGCTCTATACGAAGCTGCGCCCGTTCAAAGCGATGACGCTTGTGTTACGTCTCGCGAAGAAAATGGTCGTGGATTTGAAAATAATCGCCGCTTCCACATGAATACCGATTGCTGTCACCATTAAGGAGGAAAAATCATGATTATTGAAAGCAAATTATTACCTGAAAATGCCGTACGTCGTGATGTAGTTCCTGCCGGTGATTATTACATGAAAGTTGTTAAAGCCGGACAAACGGTGAGAATTCTTGACCTGGAAGGAAACCAGGCTGCGGATACGCTTTTTTTTAATGCGAACGACCCTGCAGAGCGTTACAGTGCGATCGACACAATTCGCGAGCAAGGCAATGTTTATCTTACTGCGGGGACTAAAATCCTCTCAAGTGAAGGAAACGAAATGCTTGAAATTGTAGCGGATACCTGCGGTCGACACGATACACTAGGCGGTGCCTGTGCAACCGAAAGTAATACTGTACGTTATGCGATTGAGAAAAAATGCATGCATGCTTGTCGTGATAGTTGGTTATTAGCCGTTTCAGAAAACGAACAGTTCAATATGAGCAAACGCGATATTACTCATAACATCAATTTCTTTATGAATGTACCGATTACGACTGAAGGTGGTTTAACTTTTGAAGATGGAATCAGTGCACCAGGTAAATACGTTGAGTTAAAAGCGGTAATGGATGTGATTGTATTAATTTCTAACTGCCCACAATTAAATAACCCTTGTAACGCTTATAATCCGACACCGGTTGAAGTCCTGGTCTGGAATTAAATAGCCACAATTGCACTGAGTCGGGGACGACCCCACTACAGACTCTGGGATTGGACCGGGACGACCCGGAAAGATTTTGGTAGCCATCCAATGTTTAATAAGGTGTTAATAGCCAATCGCGGTGCGATTGCTTGTCGAATTATCCGAACGTTAAAAAGCCTCGGTATTAAAAGTGTTGCTGTCTACAGTGAAGCAGATGCACAAAGTCTTCATGTGATTCAGGCGGACGAAGCTTATTCGCTTGGTGAAGGTCCCGCCAGTAAAACCTATCTTGATCAACAAAAAATTATTGCGATAGCAGAAGCGTCGGGCGCAAATGCCATTCATCCAGGGTATGGTTTTTTAAGTGAAAACCCCGATTTTGTGGGCTTGTGCGAGCAAAACAATATTGCTTTTATTGGTCCTACGCCAGAACAAATGAATGTGTTTGGATTGAAGCACTCGGCTAGGGCACTGGCGCAGCAAGCTAATGTTCCTCTTCTTCCTGGGACCGAATTATTACAAGATAAACAACAGGCCTTAGAAGCGGCTGCTCGCATTGGTTATCCCGTGATGTTGAAAAGTACTGCCGGTGGTGGCGGTATCGGAATGCAGTGTTGTTATGATGAGAAAACTCTCGAGAATGCATTTGACTCTGTAAAACGACTGAGTGAAAACAATTTTAGTAACAGCGGCGTTTTTCTGGAAAAATTCATTGAGCGTGCACGTCACATTGAAGTGCAAATTTTCGGTGACGGTCTGGGCTTTGTCGCCGCTCTTGGAGAACGAGATTGTTCAGCGCAGCGCCGTAATCAGAAAGTAATCGAAGAAACGCCAGCTCCAAATCTGTCGGAACAAACACGGCAGGCGTTACAAAATACGGCCGTCAGATTGGCGCAACAGGTTAACTACCGTAACGCGGGCACGGTTGAATTTGTATTAGACCAAACGACAGAGCAATTCTATTTTCTAGAAGTGAATACACGTTTGCAGGTTGAGCATGGTGTTACCGAGCAGGTATACGGTGTTGACCTTGTTGAATGGATGGTCAAACTTGCTGAAGGTACGTTATCTCAAGAACAGCTATCGGCATCCTTAACGCCTAAAGGTCACTCAATTCAGGTTCGACTGTATGCGGAAGACGCGAATAAGAATTTTCAACCATGTGCTGGTTTACTGAGCTATGTTGAATGGCCAGAGATGCCAGAGCTGAGAGTTGAAACCTGGATTGAAGCTGGCGTTGAAGTCTCGCCATTTTTTGATCCGATGCTGGCAAAATGCATTGTCACGGGCAGGGACAGAACAGAAGCATTAGCTAAATTAAATCAGGCTTTAGAGCAGATTTCTATTTATGGCATTGAACACAACCAAGCCTACCTTAAACAGTTAATTAATTCCGATTCTGTTGTCCAAGGCACCACTCTCACTCAATCTCTGAATGAGTTTGTTTACCAGCCGAATACCATCGATGTGATTAGTGGCGGTACGCAGACGACAATCCAGGATTACCCGGGACGTAAAGGTTACTGGAATATTGGTGTGCCACCTTCAGGCCCGATGGATTCGCTGAGTTTTTGTCTCGGTAATCAATTACTGGATAACCCGAGTGATTCTGCAGGGTTGGAGATGATTGTGTCTGGGCCAACCTTGCGTTTTAACACGGACAAATATTTTGTTCTGACTGGAGCCTCTATCCAGGCTTCTCTCGATGAGCAAATTGTCCAGCTGGGAGTCGTTACTCTAGCGAAAAAAGGGCAAACGTTAAAACTGGGTCGAATACAGGGTAACGGTGCACGCAGTTATCTTTTACTGGCTGGTGGTATTGATTGCCCAGACTATTTGGGCAGCAAGTCAACCTTTACGCTAGGTCATTTTGGTGGTCACGCTGGTCGGGGACTCGTGGCTGGTGATGTCATTCATACTCTCTCTAACCAAGCTAAACTTATCGAGGGGCTATCGGCAGAGTTACCTGAGTTATGTCACGAATGGCAAATTCACGTAATGTATGGTCCACATGGCGCACCGGATTTCTTCACTCAAGATGATATTGATGCTTTCTTTTCCGCGACGTGGAAGGTTCACTTTAATTCAAGCCGGACAGGTGTTCGTCTGATAGGACCAAAACCAGAATGGGCGAGGGAAGACGGCGGAGAAGCTGGTCTTCATCCATCCAATATTCATGATAACGCTTATGCTGTCGGTACGATTGATTTTACTGGTGATATGCCAGTGATCCTGGGGCCTGATGGCCCTAGTTTAGGTGGATTTGTCTGCCCTGTTACCATCATCAAAGCTGACTTATGGAAAATGGGACAGCTCAAAGCTGGTGATACAATCCGCTTTATTCCTGTTTCATTGGCACAAGCGGAAGAAGCAGAGCGATCTCAGTTACAGCAAATCGTGTCACTGACTTACCGCGAACCAAATTTACCTGCCTTAGCTGAGTTTAACTCGCCGATTATCAAGACCATCCCTGCTGAAAAGTATGGAGAAGAGGTTGTTTATCGTCCGAGTGGAGAAGACTTTCTGTTGGTTGAATATGGACCTCAGGTGTTGGACATCCGACTTCGATTCCGCGTGCATGCACTGATGCTTAAGATTGAAGAAAGTGCTATCCCAGGTGTGGAAGAACTCACACCGGGTATCCGATCTCTGCAAATTCATTACAACAACCTAACTCTGCCTCGTCATCAGCTACTCGAACTACTCGAAGAATTTGAAGCGAGTCTTGATGGACTCGACGAACTGACTGTACCGGGACGAATAGTTCATCTTCCATTATCTTGGGCTGATGAAGCCACAAAGCTTGCCATTCGTAAATACGATGAAGTGGTTCGCAAAAATGCCCCTTGGTGCCCAGATAATATCGAGTTCATTCGCCGTATAAACGGTCTCGAATCCGTTGATGAAGTGAAAAAGATAGTCTTTGATGCCAGTTATCTCGTTATGGGCCTTGGCGATGTTTATTTGGGTGCGCCAGTCGCGACACCAATGGATCCGCGTCATCGCTTGGTGACAACGAAATATAACCCGGCGAGAACTTGGACACCTGAAAACGCGGTAGGTATCGGTGGCGCTTATTTGTGTGTTTATGGTATGGAAGGGCCGGGAGGCTATCAGTTTGTTGGCAGAACATTACAAATGTGGAATCGCTTCCGTCAAACCAAAGAATTTACCCAACCATGGTTACTCAGATTTTTTGACCAAATTCGTTTCTATGAGGTTTCTGCAGAAGAGCTTTTAGATATTCGACAAAAACATCCATTAGGTCAATATCCGCTGCGTATCGAGGAAACCGAGTTTTCGTTGAAACAATACCATGCGCTATTGGAGCAGCATGGTGATGAGATCACGGAATGTAAAACTCGGCAACAAAATGCATTTGAAGCCGAACGACAACGCTGGATCGAAACGGGTCAGGCCAACTTCGTCATCGAGGAAGCTGAAGAAGAAGAGCAACAGCAGCTTGAATTACGCGATGATCAGATTGTGGTCGAAAGTCATGTCGCAGGGAACATCTGGCAAGTGCTACTCAAACCAGGAGACAAAGTTGTTGCGGGGCAGCCCGTGATGATCCTCGAAGCGATGAAAATGGAATTAGAAGTCGTTGCAACGGAATCAGGAATCATTGATTCAATCTGTTGTGAAAAAGGCAATCAGGTCAATGCTGGACAGGCACTTATTATTATTAACACGGAAGACGCGGACAATCAGGGAGAGATGAAATGAAAGATGTATTAACAATTGAGCAGTTGCTTACCGCCTATAAATCAGGCGAAGTCACTGTACGAGATTTTTTAAAACAGAAACATCTCGCTGCACAGCAAGATAACCATAATGCGTGGATTTCATTGATATCAGATGTTCAGTTAGATTCTTATATCCAAAATCTCGAAAGTAAAGAAATCGAAGATCTACCATTATTTGGTGTGCCGTTTGCTGTGAAAGATAATATCGACTTGCAGGGACTACCGACAACAGCAGCGTGTAAAGAGTTTGCCTACGAACCAACAGACACCGCTTTTGTTGTGCAATGTTTGATTGATGCTGGCGCTGTACCGCTGGGTAAAACTAACCTCGATCAGTTTGCAACAGGTATCAACGGTACACGTAGCCCTTGGGGGGAAGGTAAAAACAGTTTTGATCCTGAGTACATTTCTGGTGGTTCCAGTTCTGGTAGTGCTATCTCAGTTGCGCTGAATCAGGTGTTTTTCTCATTAGGTACGGACACCGCGGGTTCTGGCCGTATCCCTGCTGGTTTTAATAATTTATTTGGAATGAAATCAACGGTTGGTTTGCTCAGTTGTTCTGGAGTAGTACCGGCTTGTCGAACGTTGGATTGCGTGACGTTATTTACTCGTTCAGCTGATGATATTCGACGTCTTCAGGAAGTTGTTTATGTGTATGATGAGCAAGATGATTATTCTCGTGTTTATACTGAGAAAGCGATTCCTGATACCTTTAGTCAGCTACGTATTGGTGTTCCAAAGAAAGAACTGCTGAAGTTTTTCGGTAACGACGATTATGAGAAAGCGTTTTATATCGCGCTTGCCAAGCTTAAATCACTTGGAGCTGAGTTGATCGAATTTGATCTAGAGCCTTTCTTAGAAACGGCAAACCTCCTCTATCACGGACCTTGGGTCGCTGAGCGATATGCTGCGATTGAATCCTTCTTTAACGATAATGAGGAAGCGTGTTTACCCGTGATACAAACCATTATTGGATCAGCTAAGGACTATTCTGCTGCTGATACATTTAAGGCCATGTATCAGTTGAAAGCATACAAAGCAAAATGCGATAAGCTATTAAATACTGTTGACGTCGTTGTTACACCAACGTCAGGTACGACGTATACCATCGCTGAAATGAATGCTGACCCAATTCAGTTAAATACCAACCTTGGTTATTACACTAACTTTATGAATTTGTTGGATTACAGTGCACTATCGTTACCATCAGCGTTTTGTGACTCTGGATTACCTTTCGGAATCACCCTGTTTGGCCCAGCTTTCATTGATAAAGGGTTGGTGAGATTGGCTGAGCAATGGCAGTTGGCGAATCAGTTACCTCTAGGCGCGACAAAGCAGCGTTTAGATGAAGAATATATTGATGTGATGGCTTGTGGTGCTCATATGTCTGGGCTGCCACTCAATTATCAGCTGCTTGAACTTGGCGGTATTTTAAAAAGTACTACCAAGACGGCCGACACTTACAAATTGTATGCATTGCAAGGAGATATTCCTCGCCCAGGACTCGTTCGCACAGAGTTAGGTGGAGCAAGTCTAGAAGTGGAAGTTTGGAGTATGCCGAAAGCTTCTCTTGGTCAGCTACTCACCCAAATACCACACCCTCTGGGATTGGGGAAAGTGGAGCTGAATAATGGAGAGTGGGTGACCGGATTCATCTGTGAAAATATTGGGGCTTTATCTGGAACGGATATTACTCAAACTGGTGGTTGGCGAAGTTATATATCAAAGTAAAGATATTTAGAAAGAGGATAATTTATCCTCTTTTTTGTTGTCACTTCGATTTTAATATATCAGAAATGAGAAAATAACTTATTACAAATGATTTTAACTTCCTAAAAACTTCTGGCAATAAATCACATATGCTATAAATCTAAGTGTCTATTCTATCATTAATTTTCTCAAGTATCAGATTTTAATAGATTAACATCTGATACTTGAGATGTTAATTAGCTTTGTTTTTTTTAAGAAAAATTTAGATGGTTTATTTCTTATAATTTTAAATCAATTATAAGAAACATGTTTTAGGTTTAAGAAGAATAAATAAGATAATATTATTAAGGCTGCATGATATTAACATTTCAATAGTGTTTATTATAATGACCTTCGAACGGTAAATATTAAATCTATATATTAGAACCATCATGGCTCTATCTTATGATTTATTGTTTTTTATTTGAGGGAAAATAAATGAGTGTAATTAATACTGGCACAACAAATACAGATGGAACTGGTTCTGCGACTAACTTGGATGAAAGTAATGCAACGTTAACGGTTACTGATGGTGAATCAATTTATGACGATGGCGCGTACCTTAACGAAACAGACTCCAGTTATGTTTATGTTGATGAATGGAACAAAGATGGTTTCAAAGAGGCCCAAGTCTATTCTGATGACTCTGAAGTGATAGTGAATAATTTCGTCGACGTTGATATTGAAAATTCTTCTGAAGATGCGCACGTATATGTTTACGAAGCTAAGAGAGGCAATATTACTACTTCTGATGGTGATGATACGATTTCTGTTTCGGTAAAAAGTAACAATATTAACTGGAGTAACACGTTTAATGTTAATTCTGGAAACGGCGACGATATCATTACTTTTGATAATTATGAAAATAGTCAAAATACGTCATTAAATATCGATGCTGGCGACGGTAATGATACTGTTGATATTTCTGGTTTGAACGTTGCTGATGTATCAGAAGGTGTTTCTCGAGATATTGATGGTGGGGATGGTTTAGATACGCTGGTTTTATCTAGCCAAACTGGTGTAACGTTTGAAAATTTCGAAGTTATTACAGCAGCCAATAGTGATTCAACTGTTGAGTTGACATTAGACAGTGATTTACTTGCTACCAATGGCAGCGAAGATGGATTAGTTTTAACTGGTTTTGACGTTGATGCTTCTGATTTCGATTCTGCAAGCGTTTCTGACTTGAGTGCAGATGATGCAAGTTACTTGTCTTCTCTAGGTCTTGATGCTTCTGACTACACTGCTCTGACAGTCGATTATGGCGATACGTCTTATCATGTATTGACTGATGATAGTGATTTGTCGTTTGTCGCATAAAGTGAGCTGGCTGCGCTATACGTGCAGCCATTGCAACTATGGCTATTCTTCGAACTTCACATATTTCCATTTCATTTGATTACTTGGTTGCTTTCTGCGACTCAGAGCACGATTTATTATTTTCTTGATTGATCATTCCTACTCTTTTTTTGTATTTTGAAACCGGTTTCTGTAACCGGTTACTTTGTCTTTGAAATAAATAGAAGTGGTGTAACTTCGGTACCGGAAGATAGCGATATATTTTATTTTGCACGTTGTGCGTAGGGAGTGTTGAGAATGAGCCAGGTTTTTCCAGAAAATTTTATGTGGGGTGGTGCCGTCGCTGCTCACCAGCTAGAGGGTGGCTGGGATCAGGGTGGTAAAGGCATGAGTATTATCGATGTTGTTACCGCTGGAGCACATGGTAAGCAACGTCAAATTACGGATGGTGTCATCGCAGGAGAGCTTTATCCTAATCACGAAGCTATCGACTTCTATGGAAGGTATAAAGACGACATCAAGCTTTTTGCTGAAATGGGCTTTAAGTGTTTTAGAACCTCGATTGCCTGGACTCGCATATTCCCAACGGGTGAAGAAGAAACACCGAATGAAGAAGGGCTTAAATTTTATGATGATATGTTCGATGAAATGCTGAAATACGGTATTGAACCTGTCATTACACTTAGCCACTTTGAAATGCCTTACCATTTGGCACAAAAGTATGATGGCTGGACGGGACGTGAAGTCATCGATTTATTTGTTAAATACTCTATGGTCGTCATTGAGCGTTTCCAGCATAAAGTAAAATACTGGATGACGTTTAATGAAATTAATAACCAAAAGAATACCGCTCTGGATATTTTTGGGTGGACTTGCTCGGGCGTAAAATTCACGCAAAAAGAAAAGCCTGAAGAGGCTATGTTTCAGGCGGTACATCATCAGTTTGTCGCTAGCGCCAAGGTGGTTAAGCTGGCACATGAGTTAAATCCGCAGCTGCAAATCGGATGTATGGTTGCCATGGTGCCTTTCTATCCATTTTCATCGAATCCGGATGACGTGATGTTGGCCGAAGTGGCGATGCGAGATCGCTACTATTTCTCCGATGTGATGGCAAAAGGCTACTATCCTAATTACGCCAAAAAAGATTGGGAGCGTAAAGGGTACAATATTGTCATGGCTGAAGAAGACGAGGCAGTGCTTAAAGCGGGTGTCGTTGACTATATTGGTTTTAGTTATTACATGTCTAACACAGTTGACTCTACCGCCGAAGCAAGTAACCAGGAAGAGCTGGTCGATGGTAGTCGCAAGCAATCGGTTCGTAATCCATTTCTCAAGGCCAGTGATTGGGGATGGCAAATTGATCCGGTAGGGTTGCGCTATAGCTTAACGGCATTGTATGAGCGTTATGAAAAACCGTTATTTATCGTTGAAAATGGTTTTGGCGCGACAGACATCGTAGAAGAAAATGGCGAAATAAACGATGACTACCGCATTGATTATTTGCGGGCTCATATCGAGGAAATGGCTAAAGCCATTAATATTGATGGCGTTGAATTGATGGGATACACCCCTTGGGGCTGTATTGATTTAGTCTCTTTCACAACGGGTGAGATGAAAAAGCGCTATGGATTCATTTATGTAGATAAGCATGATGATAATACGGGATCTTTAGCTCGTTCACGCAAAAAATCTTTCTACTGGTATAAGGATGTTATCTCAACCAATGGGGAAAAGTTATAGTTTTTCTTTTGTATTTTAAAGAGTTATTTAGGCCGGCTGAATGCCGGCTTTTTTATGTTCCATTATCTTTGAATACATTTTGTTTACAATTTGAATTCAATTTGTTTGCAAATTGGCAACGTTGTGGTTAAATGATAATCGAATAACGATGTGGTGGTTTTTACAGGAAAACTTAGAATCAGAGGGATTTGATATGATACAGGGTCTATTTAAAAAGGCTGTTATTGCAACAGCGTTAATGTCATCAATGACTACATTTGCTGCAACGCGTTGGGATATGGCAACCCCCTATATTGATGCAAGCTATCACACGCAGAATATTCGTGAGTTTGCCAAAGATGTCAGCGATAAAACCAAGGGTGAACTTAATATTATCGTTCATTCAGGATCATCCTTAATAAAACACACTGAAATCCCTCGCGCGGTGAGAACGCAGCAAGTCCCTATTGGTGAAGTTTTTATTGGTATTTTGGGTAATAGTGATCCGATTTATAAATTAGATAACATTCCATTTCTTGCAACGAACTTTGAGCAGGCTAAAAAGCTGTATGCGGTATCTAAAGCGGCGTTAGAAAAGAAATTGGATAAAGATGGACTCATGCTTCTTTATTCTGTGCCATGGCCTCCTCAAGGACTGTATTCTAAAAAGCCCGTAACGTCAGTTGATGATATTAAGGGAGCTAAAATGCGTTCTTACAGCCCAACGCAATCTCGTTTAGCGGATTTGTTGGGAGCGCAGCCAACCACAGTACAAAACGTTGAGATTCCGCAGGCTTTCTCCACTGGTATCATTGAAATGATGATTACATCACCAACGACTGGGGTAAACAGTCAGTCATGGGACTACGTCTCTAATTACACTGATGTGCAAGCCTGGATTCCTAAAAACATGGTTATCGTTAATAAACGAGCATTCAAGCGTTTAGATAAAGAAACCCAGAAGGCACTGCTTGCTGCTGCCAAATCAGCTGAGGAGCGAGGCTGGGAACTGGCGAAAGAAGAAACGGTTTCTAAGACTCAAGATCTGAAAGACCATGGTATGACTGTGAGCGATCCTACTCCAGAGTTAATGACATCTCTCAAAACGGTCGGAGAAGAGATGGCAAAAGAGTGGGCTGATGAAGCTGGCTCTGAAGGCAAAGAAATTCTCGCTGCCTATAAAAACTAATCTTTCCCAAGCCACTAGTTCTTAGTGGCTTTTTTATTTAGGAGTATCTAATGAGGTCATTATTAGATCGGATTTACCGTATTTCCGGCGCCTTATCAGGGATAGGTATCGTTTTGATATGTGTGCTGATATTAATGCGAGTTGTTGGTCGGTGGATGGGTATAGTTGTTCCTTCGAGTGATGACTTTGCTGGCTATTTACTTGCTGCATCGAGCTTTTTGGGGTTGGCCTACACATTTCGTCAAGGGGGACATATTCGTGTTAGCTTATTTACTTCTCGCATGTCCGAAAAAGCCAATATTCTTTTTGAACGATTTATCTTGTTGTTAGCGTCAGTACTGTGTGTCTTTCTGACACTGAAGTTAATCGATATGGTACTTGAATCTAAAGAATTCGAAGAAGTCACAACGGGCTATGTCCCCGTTCCGCTCTGGATAGTTCAAGCTCCCCTCGCACTAGGGATGTTGATCTTTACTGTCGCCATTATCGATCAGTTTATCGGTAGCCTTTTCTTTAGCGAACGCATACCCGAATCTGACGAAGAAAAATTAGCGCATCAGGAATCATTGGAAACGGAAGTGACTGATGTGGCGAAGGGAGTGAAATAGTAATGAATGAGATGCTAATCGGACTGGTTGTTCTGGTGTTGTTATTTGCATTACTTGCGAGTGGATTTTGGGTATCACTTACACTGATGGCAATCAGTGTGGCCGGGATGTACTTAATCAATAACGATGCGTTTGGTTTAATCTACGCCACTACGACATGGGGAGCGGTGTCGGATTGGTCATTAGCCGCTCTACCTCTTTTTATCTGGATGGGAGAAATTCTCTTCCGTACACGATTATCGACGGATCTTTTTGAGGGATTACAGCCATGGCTAGGACGTGTTCCGGGCAAACTTCTCCATGTTAATATTTTAAGTTGTGGCATATTTGCCGCAGTCTCTGGTTCGTCGGCAGCAACAGCAGCAACGATAGGGAAAATGACTTTGCCGGAGCTGAAAAAACAAGGCTATGACGATAAGATGGCGATCGCAACGTTAGCAGGATCGGGCACATTGGGGCTTCTAATTCCTCCGTCCATTATTCTTATTGTATACGGTATTGCCGCGGAAGTTTCCATAGGCCGTTTATTCATCGCGGGTGCTGTACCGGGTATTCTATTGGTTTTGCTATTCATGGGTTATACGGCTTTTTGGGCTAAGACTCATCCAACACTTTCGCCCGATAGCCGTTCTGAGTATTCTTGGGGCGAAAAATGGCGCTCTCTACTGCGTTTAATTCCTGTTGTCTTGCTGATCGGATTCGTTTTAGGTTCAATTTATGCAGGTCTGACAACACCAACAGAAGCGGCATCATTTGGTGTCATCGGTGCATTAGTTCTTGCTATTACTGGTGGAGCTCTGACATGGGAAAGTTTTCAGAGTAGCCTAATGGGCGCGGTAAAAACCTCCTGTATGATCATTTTTATTCTTGCCAGTGCAGCGTTTCTTACGGTTGCGATGGGCTTCATTGGGATTCCTCGAATGTTAGCGGAAGAGATAGCAGCAATGCACCTATCTCCCTATATGTTGCTCTTTTTCCTCACGTTACTTTTTGTAGTTTTAGGCTGTTTTCTGGATGGGATATCTGTTGTAGTGCTGACCACATCCGTTGTACTACCAATGGTCATGCAAGCAGGAATAGATCCTCTGTGGTTTGGTATCTATATCGTATTGGTCGTCGAAATGTCACAGATAACACCACCGGTGGGATTTAATTTATTTGTTATTCAGAGTCTGACCGGACGGAATATTTTGTTTGTTGCCAAAGCGGCAGTTCCATTTTTCTTCCTGCTGTTATTTTCAGTTGTCTTAGTTACGGCATTCCCAAGTATTGTTACTTGGCTACCCACACTCATGGTTCGATAGGGAGGAAACGATGAATGATAAACAAAAGAGCAGTGCTCACATGCCAATTGTATCGTCCTCGCATTTAGCAGAAGAAGCCGTGTTCCTTAGTGAGTTTGAATACGCTCTGAATATGGTTAACCACGCCTTTCAGCGTTGGATGCAATCTTGTTCTTCAACTTGTGGTTATACAGATTTAAGCCCGCTAGATATTCTAGTTATCCATAATATCCAGCATAGGGAAAGGCCGAAACGAATTGCGGATGTAGCCTTTACACTAAACTTGGAAGATTTACATAACGTTTCTTATTCTGTGCGTAAGTTAGCTAAGAAAGGATTGGTCGAAGGTGTTCGTAAAGGAAAAGATACCTATTATCAAGTAAACGAGAAAGGTCACGAGTTTTGTTTACTCTATAGAGATATACGTCGTCAGTGTTTGGTTGATACTCTCAAAAAGCTTAATGTAGATGAAGAGATCAGTGATATTGCAACAATGATGCGCACACTGTCTGGGTTCTACGATCAGGCGTCAAGGGCCGCGCGTTCCTTGTAATTGCGTTCCGCACACGCCAGTTGCAATTTGCAAATTAATTCGCGATTTGCAACTTATATACGCAACAGTGCGCAAAATGTCAGCATTATGTGAGATTAAACGCCTGATTTTAAGTTTTTAAAAGTTGGCACGCTATGTGCTTATTATATCCTGACCCTTCTAAGCCGAGGGTCACCTAGCCAACTGACGTTGTTAGTGAATTTGATTGTTCACACTTTTCAGCCAACCTCCCATATTCGAGGTTGGCTTTTTTTTGCCTGAAATTTAACTTGCCCGCCTGTTTTATAGTCTATAACGTAGATTATGAAAAACTGTCTTTTCGACAAATATTTATCATTAGACTTCATGTCGCTTTTGCCGGTTAATGCGCGCAAATCAGCAGCTATAGGTAAATTTCCTATACTCACTAATAAAACTTTACACAAATGAGAGACTGCCCGTGGAAAAACAAACCCGTCTAGAACAAGTCCGAGATTCTTACAACGTTCAGTATTGGAGCCAAGGTTTTTTTGGTATCGATGATGCTGGCGAAGTGTTCGTCAATCCGAGAAAGGACCAAGCCTATCAGGTTCAACTTAGTCAGATTGTGAATGAGCTACAAGACAAAGGGTTAAATCTACCTGTACTCGTTCGTTTTCCGCAGATTCTTCATCAGCGAGTACACAATATTTGTGATGCATTTAATCAGGCGATTGAAGAATATCAATATCCAAATCCCTATCTTTTAGTCTATCCGATAAAAGTGAACCAGCAGAAAGAGGTTGTCGATGAAATTTTAGCGAGTCAGGCAACGTTAGAAACGAAACAACTGGGCCTTGAAGCGGGTAGTAAACCTGAACTGCTTGCAGTGTTGGCCATGGCGCAACATGCCAGTTCAGTGATTATTTGTAACGGTTACAAAGACCGCGAGTACATTCGTCTTGCACTAATTGGTGAAAAGCTCGGTCATAAAGTCTTTATCGTGCTGGAAAAAATGTCTGAGTTAGACATGGTGTTGCGTGAAGCGAAAAGCCTGGGTGTGACACCGAGACTTGGCATACGGATCCGTCTTGCGTCTCAGGGCGTAGGCAAGTGGCAATCAAGTGGCGGAGAAAAATCTAAATTTGGTTTATCAGCAAGCCAGGTGCTCACGGTTATTTCAAAGCTTAAAGATGAGAACTTATTGTCTTCGTTACAGCTAGTGCATTTTCACTTAGGTTCGCAGATGGCCAATATCCGTGATGTGCGAAACGGTGTGAATGAAGCTGCGCGTTTTTACTGTGAGTTAAGAGAGTTAGGCGCGCAGATTGGTTATTTTGATGTCGGTGGTGGCTTAGCTGTTGACTATGATGGTACCCGGAGCCAATCAACCAGTTCGATGAACTACAGTTTGGTTGAATACGCGCGTAATATCGTCAGCGCACTGAATGATATGTGTGAACTTTACGGGCAGCCCGTACCATCGATTATTTCTGAGTCTGGTCGCTCGATTACAGCGCATCATGCGGTCTTAATCACTAATGTAATCGGTGCAGAAGCTTATCAGCCAGAACAGCTTGATATACCACAGGATGATGCCCCGACATTACTACATAATATGTGGAGAAGTTGGGAAAATATTCATCAAGGTAGCGACGCACGAGCATTGATTGAGATCTACAACGATACACAGAGTGATTTATCTGAAGCGCACAGCCAGTTCGCGACCGGTGTAATTAACCTACAGCACAGAGCTTGGGCTGAACAGGTTGCCCTGAGAATTTTTTACGAATTATCTCGCAAGATGAGTACCAAGAACCGTTTCCATCGTCCTATCTTGGATGAACTGAATGAGCGTTTGGCGGATAAATTCTTTGTTAATTTCTCTCTGTTCCAGTCTCTACCGGATGCCTGGGGGATCGATCAGGTCTTTCCTGTTCTGCCACTTTCTGGGTTGGATAAGGTTGAAGATCGTCGTGCTGTGATGCTCGATATCACTTGTGACTCAGATGGAGCCGTAGAACAGTATGTTGAGGGGCAGGGTATAGAAACAACGCTCCCTGTTCCAGCATGGGATAAAGAGAATAACTACATGCTAGGTTTCTTCTTAGTGGGAGCCTATCAGGAAATCTTAGGTGATATGCACAACTTGTTTGGTGATACGCACAGTGTGGTTGTTGATATTACCGATGATGGTGCTGTCGATATCAAGTTTATTAATGAGGGTGATACCGTCGAAGACATGATGCGTTACGTTCATATTGATATTGAGTTGATTCGCGACAATTACCGATTGCTTGTGAGTCAGCGAGTGGCTATCGAGGAACAGGAGATGATTCTTGAAGAATTGGAGCGTGGTCTGTCCGGTTATACCTATTTAGAGGACTTTTAAGATGGAAGATATTTTCAGCAAGGCTGATTATTCTCTCTATTCAAATGCAATGACATTCATCCGCCAGCCTTACGTTAGAGATCCAAGAGGGTATGAGGCTGATGTTGTTATTCTGGGGGTGCCATTTGATATGGCGACCTCTGGCCGTTCTGGTGCGCGAATGGGGCCTGATTCGATTCGCCGCGCTTCCGTGAATTTATGCTGGGAAGCCAAAAAGTTTCCTTGGGATTTCAGATTACTTGATAAGCTAAATTTGGTTGATGCGGGTGATTTGGTCTTTGATACGGGTGATGCAGAAGACCTCACTCAGCGTTTGGAATTTGCCGCGGATCAGATTCTTCAAGATGGCAAGGCGCTGTTATCATTAGGTGGTGACCATTTTATCACTTTACCTTTGTTACGTGCGCACGCGAAAAAATTTGGCAAAATGTCATTAATCCACTTTGACGCCCATACGGATACTTATCCTCATGGCAGTCAGTATGATCATGGAACGATGTTCTTTCATGCGCCCAATGAAGGTTTAATTGATCCTGAGAGTTCCGTTCAGATAGGTATCAGAACGGAGTACAAAAAGCAGGGCCATCGTTTTAATGTGATTGACGCTCCATTGGCTAATGACTTGTCTGTTACCGACATTGTTAAGCAGGTGAAGACAATCGTAGGTGACAATCCGGTGTATGTTACGTTTGATATTGATTGTCTCGATCCGGCTTTTGCACCTGGTACCGGAACGCCAGTATGTGGTGGATTAAGTAGTGATAAAATCCTCAAGATACTCCGAGGGTTAAGTGGGATTAATATCGTAGGTATGGATGTGGTCGAAGTTGCCCCATCTTACGATCAAAGTGAAATCACTGCTCTTGCCGGTGCGACTATTGCACTTGAATTATTGCACGTCTTTACCCAAAAATAACGTTAAAACCTTCTGATTTATCAGAGGGTTTTATAATCCTTCCAATTTATCCCATCTAATTCATCCATTCCATTATGATTTTATTGTTACTAATAATAAATTTATTACTTATTGTATTTTTCAAATTTTTATTCATTAGACTTTAGTCTATATCTACCATTGGTCACAATAAATCTACATTTTTATGTAATAAAACTACATGATATTTTTGCTATTTTAAATTTTTAACTAACTGAAATATAAGAATTGATAGGTTTTTTTATATTTCATTTTAATTTATTTATTTCATATTAAAAATACTATTTATTGTAATTTTACTAGGTATTATCTATTCACGTTACTATTAATTTTTCTAATTATTTTTACCGATTTTAATGCTAAGTAATGCAAATAAAACTACTTTTATTTGCATGCTTTCTAATTAAAAAGAGACATCATCAACACTATCTAAATTTAATTTAGAATTTAAATTGCGTTTTCTACTAAAACGCAATATTAATTTCACCATAACAAAAGTAACATTTTGTTAACATTGAATTCGGGTTCATATGTTTGGTTCCACATTGGGCTCATGAATGAAAAGTTGGGTGGGTTAAAAAGGAGATGCGAATCAAGTTTATAAATTGGAGCCAACCAATACGTGATTATAAAACAAAGTAAAGTCGAAGAAATCTGTGCCTCTAGGAGCAAAGAATGAAAAAACTGACTTCTATAATAGCAACCGCAGTCATTGCATTTTGTACGAGTTTTTCTGCTGTTTCAGCAGATAAAGAGCATTATAAGTTCGTGATGGTATCTCACATTGGTTCAAACGATGCCAATATGAACTGGTTAACCTTATCGCTTAAAGCGTTTGAAGAGCGTTATCCAGAAGTTACGACTGAATATGTTTCCACGAACGAGTTTAGTATTCAAAAACTCATTCAACTTACCGAGCAAGTTATTGCAACAAACCCCGACGGTATAGCGATACCTATTGTGAGTGCTCAGGCAATGGAGCCTGTACTGAAAAAGGCGATAGATAAAGGTATTCCTGTCGTTGCATTCAATATTCCTGATGGCCGAGATGCAGATAAGAGAATTCCTTATCTGACTTATGTTGGTGGTGATGAGTATCTGACAGGTTACAAACTGGCTCAGTACGCAATTGATCAGGCAAAAGAAGGCAAAATTCCACAGCCTACACAAGTAATGTGTGGTGTGGTTGATGCAGCACACGAAGGTCTGAAAGCTCGTTGTCGTGGTGTTGCTGATGCAATGAAGACAATTGGTGTAAATACCGATGAATTATTCATTGGAGCTGAGCCAGCAAAAGCACGTAACACAATGCAGGCTTATCTGGTTCGCAACAAGAAAACAAACTACATATTCGCTGTAACTTCTTGGGCATCACCATGGGCATACTCTGTTGCTGATGATATGGGACTTGACCCTGCTGTCGATGACAAAGGTATGACTATCGTTACCGTTGATGCTAGCCCAGTTGCTCTGGAAGGCATACGTACTGGTAAGTTGCTCGCGACAAACAGCCAAGGCTTTTGGCTTCAAGGGTACATCCCAATGGAATGGTTGTACTGGTATAAAACTCAGGGTCTAAAACCTTCTTCCGATATTCTTACTGGACCTGTCGTTGTTAACAAAGACAACCTTGATGGTTGGATCAAGCAAGTGCGTATGATTTTTGGTGACGAATACGACAAACAGAACATTTGGTAATTCAGTTTTAGAAAATCATTTAAACGATGAGCTATTAATTAAATTATAAATAAATGCCCGGAGCAGTTTTCCGGGCATATCGGAGAAGAACGATGGGTGGACTGACTCGAGTCTTTATGAAGCGTCCAGACTCTGGCGCAATTATAGGTGTCATCGTGATCTATGGTGTGTTTGCAATCATTGACCAGGTTGGATGGCTAAACTCTTTTACTCAGAAAAATATTTTCCACTTTGCTGCTATTTTGGGATTGATGGCGATAGGTCAGTCAATCGTAATGATGGCCAGGGAAATCGATATTTCCGTCGGGTCTGTTTATGGGCTAAGTGGTATTTCTTTTATTATGTTCGAGCCGCATGTTGGAGTACCAACAGCGGTAATTATGGCATTAGGACTGGCTGCTGTAGCTGGTTTATTAAACGCTTTCTTTGTTCTCTATTTACGTCTGCCTGCGATGATCGTCACGCTAGGTGCGCTTTTCTCAATAAGGGGACTTATCTATGTTGTGTCTGGTGGCAGCGTAAGTTCACTGGATAAAGAAGGCCGTGATCATTGGCTGACTCAAGCTTTTGGCGGGAACTGGTTCGGTGTTGAAAACGCGGTTCTCTGGTGTCTTCTGGTCACTCTTATTCTCTCTGTAGTACTCAACCAAACCCGTTTTGGAAACCACCTTCTTGCTGTTGGTGGAGATCCAGCAAGTGCTCGTTCTCAGGGGATTAGGGTCAATGTGGTTAAAACCATTGCGTTTGTCATGTGCTCTGTTCTGGCTGGATTTAGCGCGATTTTAACCTTAGCGGATCAACCTCAGACTCACGTTACTCTGGGTCAGGAACAAGAACTGGAAGCAATCGCAGCAGCGGTCATCGGTGGAATCATGCTAACTGGCGGTAGAGGAACGATTGTTGGGGCACTATTGGGCGCTCTGATTATTACTGCCGTCCGCTATGAGTTGGTCGCACTAGGAGCGCCATCATCATGGTTTATTACTTTCGTCGGTGTCGTCTTGATTGCTTCGGTCATTTTCAACACTTACATATCCAGAAAAATAATTACGACAGCACATTAATGCTGACGCGCAAATGTGATGAGAAGTCATAAAGAATTATGAGGTACGAGAAATGGACAACAAATCAAAACAACCTTTAATCCAGATGAAGAATATCAACCTTAACTTTGGCGCGTTTCAGGCATTGAAAGATGTGAGCGTTGAATTTGAAGCTGGTCAGCTTATTGGATTGGTCGGAGATAACGGTGCCGGTAAAACAACGCTGATAAGAGTGTTATGTGGGATTCATGCTCCCACGTCTGGTGATGTCTTCCTCAATGGTGAAAAAGTGAAAGAGTTTCACCCCAAGATAGCCATTGATTTCGGTATTGAGACGATTCAACAGTCAGTGGGATTGTGTGGCAACCTTTCTATCGCTCGTAACTACTATCTGGGCCGCGAACCGGTAAAACGTATTCTCGGCATACCTTTCCTCGACTTCAAAGCGATGAAAGATGCCAGCCGAAAAGTTATTCGCTCATTTGGCTTACGTGAAAACGTCAGTCCTGATGATGAAGTCTCTCTACTGTCTGGTGGTGAGCAGCAATCGATCAAAATTGGTCGTGCTGTTGAGGCCAATCAACGGGTTGTTATTATGGACGAACCGACCAACCACCTGTCAGTGCGGGAAAGAGAACACGTCAATGAGTTGGCTGTTCAACTCAAAGAGCAGGGGGTACTGGTTATTTATATAACGCACGATATCTTCCAAGTTCATAAACTCTGTGACCGCATTGTTATCATGGAGAACGGTGAGAAAGTGGTTGATGTGGCGAAATCTGAAATGACAGCTGATGAACTTGAAGAGGTAATCCGTCAAGGAGGGCGTGTTGTCGAAAAGGAGTCGCTAACAAGTAACCTGAAGGTAGTAGGAGGTTAGGCTTATGACTGCTCAAGCAATGTTTTTCCTACGTAGCAGGCCGGAGTTCGGATCAGTATTAATCGCTTTGCTACTCGCACTGTTTTTTTCGGTTTCCTCTGAAGGCGTGTGGCTAAATATTGGTAATATTGAGTCAATTTTTCAGGTGACTGCGATACTTGCGATTATGGCTTTTGGACAGTCGTACGTGATTACGGTAGGCGAAATCGACATCTCAGTTGGCTCAATATTTGGTGTGAGCGCGTTAACGTATCTTGGGTTAGCTGAGTCGATGGGGGCACTCGTTGCCGTACCTGCTGCACTCACTTTTGCTGTGTTCATTGGCTTTTTGAATGGTATCTTCGTCAATTATTTTAGAATACCGTCTCTGATTGCAACGCTGGGTACCCTGTTTGTGTTTCGTGGAATCGCCTATGCGTTAACCGAGGATGCAACCTATGCTGCGACAACTGAGCTTCGAGAAACGAATTTTTTCCATGCGTTTGGAGGCGACAGTTTCCTTGGTTTTAACACCGCAATATGGTGGGCAATCGGTGTGCTCTTCATTCTCCATGTGACGTTATTCTATACGCCGTTTGGTAATCGTATTCTAGCGATTGGTGGACATGAAGGCAGTGCATTATCACGCGGTGTCCGTACGAATCGAATGAAAGTCGTTGCGTTTATGATTTGTGGCCTCACAGCAGGCTTTGCTGGTGTACTTGAAGCCAATCATATCGGCTTTGCTGACGGTTCCTTCGGGCGACTGATGGAATTAGAGGCCATCGCTTCGACCGTACTGGGTGGATGTATTTTGGCTGGTGGCCGCAGTTCTATCATCGGCACTTTATGTGGCGCTTTTATACTCTCTGGTATTCAAAGTTATTTGGTAGTGATGAGTATTCAGCCTCAGTGGTATATGTTCTTCCTTGGCATTATTGTTATTTTGGCCTCATTTTCAAACAACAAAATCGGTAGTTTGATTAAAATTTAATGGCCAAAGACCCATTTCCAACTCCCCCTGGGGATGGGTCTTTTATTCCTGGCTCCGCACACTTTCCCTAGCTACAAGCGTTGGCTCCAACTCGATGACACAACTTTCTTTTCCCGGGCTTGCTAGTCTGTCAACTAAGGTTTCAACTGCAGCTTGTCCCAAACGATATTTTGGCTGATGGATCGTCGTGAGTGGTGGCGTCATAAAGTTCGCAATGTGGATATCATCATAACCAATAATTGACACTTGTTCTGGAATCGCGATATTCAGTTCGTGTGCTGCTTTTAATACCCCCATGGCCATCATATCGTTAGAAACAAAAATGGCAGAGGGTAGCGAGCTATTTTGCGCTAGGTGATGGAATGTTTCGTAGCCGCTTTGGCAAGAAAAGTCGCCATGCGCGACCCAATCAGCGTTGATGGAGAGCTCGTTGTTTTGCATCGCCTGTTTATAGCCATCAAATCGTACTATTGCTTGGTGATTGGTTAAGGGGCCCGTGATACAACCGATTTGCTTATGTCCGTTATCAATCAGATATTGCGTGGCAATTTGACCACCTTTGTAAGAATTATCCTGAATTTTATCGCAGGAAAAGGCAATCGGACCCCAGTCCATAACGACAACAGGAATATCGGGATAGTTAGCAAACAGATTGGGTTTATCACCAGAGAGTGTAGGGCACATAAGAATCAATCCATCGACACGTTTTTGTAGCAGTGTATCAATGGATGTTTTCATTCGCTCGCTGTCTCCTTCAGTATTACAGAGAATCAGATTGTAGCCCTTCTGATAACAGCTGCGCTCAACACCTTTGACCACTTCACCAAAAAATGGGTTAGTAGAGGATGTCATGAGCATACCAAAAGTATGAGTTCGATTTACTTTGAGACTGCGCGCTAAAGCCGATGGTGAATAATTTAATTCAGCAGCGACCTTGAGAACTTTATGGCTGATCTCATCACTCACATAGCGCGATTTATTGATGACATGGCTTACCGTTGAGGTTGACACTCCTGCAATGCGAGCAATATCCTTCATTGTTGCCATGTTTCATCATCCTTGTTTATTTATGCGTTATTACTAAGAAAACTGTCGACTTCACTACGAAGAGGAATAGACGTTTGAGCCCCGGCTTTGGTGACTGACAGAGCCGCAGCTGCGTGTGCAAATCGAATTGAATCATCAAGCGATTTGCCCTCGATAAGTCCGGTAACAAAAGCGCCATTAAAGGTATCACCAGCAGCAGTGGTATCGACCGCATTGACTTTAAACCCGGGAATCACTTTTTGTTCTGAATTCACGCTTAGCCATACACCTTTTGCACCGAGTGTAATTAAAACCATATTTATACCCTTTTGATGAAGCGCATTTGCTGCTGCTTGCGCAGATTTTTCATCCGAGACTTCAATCCCAGTGAGGGTCTGTGCTTCTGTCTCGTTAGGGGTAATGATATCAATAAGTGCTAATAACTCGTCTGGTAGCGATGCTGCCGGAGCTGGATTTAATATAACTTGTGTTTTTGATTCATGAGCAATTTTTGCCGCACACAACACACCTTCTAATGGTGTTTCTAGCTGCATCAAAAGATAATCAGCCTGAACAATGAGGTCAAAACTCTGTTCTACCAGGTTTGCGTTGAGCTTCTCATTGGCCTCCGGTGACAAACAGATGGTATTTTCGCCATCTGCGGATACCTGAATCATGGCTATCCCAGTAGGGCAGGCATTCTGCATTTTTACTGCGCTGATATCAATACCATCATTTTCAAAGTCTTTACGAATATTCTGACCAAATGCATCATCACCAACAGCGGCGATAAACGCTGTTTCTGCACCCATCCGCGCAGCTGCAACGGCCTGATTCGCACCTTTACCACCTGGAATGACGGTATAGTTATGACCAACAAGAGTTTCACCAGGACGAGGGAATTGGGGAACTTGTAATACATGATCGGCATTAACACTGCCGAGTACAACCAATTTGTTCATAGCATTCGAGCCTTTTGCCTAATAAGATAACTTTCTTTTGAATCCTGAATCAGCAAGAGCGTAAAGAAAATAATCTCAACTGCCCAATCGAAAATTCGATTGGGCAGTAAAACATTATTGCTTAGTGACGATTTTTAGTGGAACAGGGATGTTCGCTTCGACGTTATCGCCTTTGAGTAGTTTAACCGCCGTTTCAACACCCAATGAACCAATAAGCTCTGGTTGTTGAGCAACTGTAGCGGCAAGTTTGCCACGATTTACCGCTGCAATACCGTCATCGGTGCCATCGAAACCAACAATAACCACTTTCTTGCCTGAAGCTTGGACTGCTCTTAGTGCACCTAAAGCCATTTCATCATTTTGAGCAAATACTGCCTGTACATCAGGGTTAGCAGCAAGCAAGTTCTCCATTACATTTAGGCCTTTTGTACGGTCAAAATCAGCAGGTTGACTCGCAAGTAGCTGCATTTTGCTGTTTTCGACTGCATTCATGAACCCTTTACCACGCTCACGAGCGGCAGATGTTCCGGCAATACCTTCTAGTTGAATCACTTTAGCATCAGGTGCAACGTGGTCAACGATGTATTTACCTGCCATTTCACCGCCAGCAACGTTATCGGATGCAATATGACTCACTACTTTGCCGTGATTGGCTCCACGGTCTAGCGTAATCACGGGAGTATTGGAACGGTTGGCAATACGAATTGCGTTCGAAACTGCGTCTGAATCAGTTGGGTTAATCAGGATAGCTTTAACACCGCGAACAGTAAGATCTTCTACGTTAGAAAGTTCTTTGCTCGGGTCGTTTTGAGAATCCAGTACAATCAGTTTGTAACCAAGTTCATCTGCCTTGGCTTCCGCTCCATCTTTCATTGAAACAAAGAAAGGGTTGTTCAATGTTGATAGAACGATAGCTATTGTATCTTGCGCATGTGCACTAATCGAAACCGATGAAGCCAGTATCGCTGCAGAGAGTACACTCATCATTTTTTTCATTACTCAATCCTCATATAGGGTATAGGTCACGTTGTGGAGCGTCATTATTTGTTTTTGTTATCTACTAAAACCGCTAGGAAAATGACTAAAGCCTTAGCGATCATTTGGTAATAAGAAGTTACGTCGAGTAGGTTCAAAGCATTGTTCAGAAAACCAATGATCAAAGCACCAATAAGCGTACCCGTAATTTTACCCTTTCCGCCCATTAAACTTGTTCCACCGACAACAACGGCTGCAATAGCATCAAGTTCATAGCCCATTCCGGCGGTAGGTTGAGCTGACGATAGACGTGAGGTCACGATCAAACCCGCTAGGGCAGAAAGCAAGCCGCAGATAGCGTAAACACCTAGTTTGACGCGATCGACGTTGATTCCTGAAAGTCGCGTAGCCGATTCGTTGCCGCCTAGAGCGTAAACATATCGGCCGAAGCGAGTATGATTAAGAAGATACCAAGCCCCAGCAAAGACGAAAGCCATCAGCCATACAGGAACTGGAATACCGAACAGGTAGCCAGTACCGAACCATGCGAAAGCATCAGCAGCGTCGGTAAAGCCTGTTGAAATTGGGCGTCCGTCGGTGTACACCATCGTTACCCCACGAAGCAACGTCATTGTTACGAGTGTGGCGATAAACGCTTGTACTTTCCCTTTTGCGATCGCTAATCCGCTGATGCCACCTAATACAGCGCCGGCACCAAGGGTCACGACTAAGGTGATAAATGTTGGCCATTCCATTTGAACCATTGTGGCGGCAAAAGCACCACATAATGCTAAAACTGAGCCCACACTTAAATCGATTCCCGCGGTGAGAATAACGAGCGTCATCCCTACTGCGATAATGGCGTTAATCGATGTCTGTCTCAATATGTTCAAAATGTTATCGACAGTAAAAAAGTTTGGATTCAAAAATGACACGACAACAATCAAAAACAGTAGCGCGATTAATGACTTTTGCTCTATTAACCATGCTTTACTGAATAGCTTGGTTGAATCTGGAGTGCTGGTGGTATTCATTGATTTTGTACTCATACTGCTGTCTCACTCACCTGTTTACCTACGGCACAGGCCATTATTTTTTCTTGATTGGCTTCCTGAGCGGTAAATTCGCCCGTGATATGCCCTTCATGCATAACTAAAATTCGATCACTCATGCCCAACACTTCTGCCATTTCTGAAGAGACGAGGATGATACTCATACCTTCAGATTTGAATTGGTTGATCAACTGATAAATCTCTTTCTTTGCACCAACGTCCACGCCTCGAGTAGGCTCATCGAGAATGAGAACTTTAGGTCGGGTCATTAGTCCTTTGGCAATAGCTACTTTTTGTTGGTTGCCACCAGAGAGGTTACCAATAATTTGGTTTCGGCCCGGTGTTTTGACATTAAACAGTTGGATAAAGTCATCGACTGCCAGTGCTTCTTCCGCATGGGAAATCTGTAGTCCTTTGGATAGTTGCTTGAGAGCACATATGGACATATTTTCTTTTACAGAGAGCCCGAGAACCAACCCGTCTCCTTTACGATCCTCAGAGATATAAGCGATTCCGCTTTTTAATCCTTCTTTTGGTGTGTTGGGATTAATTAACTGTTGGTCTAAAAGGACATCACCCTGAGTTCGTTTTAGCGCTCCGTAAATTACTTTCATCAATTCAGTACGACCTGCGCCCATCAAGCCCGAAATACCCAGTATTTCTCCCTGATGTAGTTGGAAACTAACGTTGTTAACGCCAGGGCCACTCACATTGACCACTTCTAGGCTGACTGAACCTTCTTTCACTGCGACGCGAGGGTATTGTTCTTCGAGCTTGCGACCAACCATCATTTCAATCAGACCGTCTTCATTGGTATCGACGACAGGGCATTCCGCTATAAATTTCCCGTCTCTGAGAACCGTAATGTCATCACAGATTTCAAAGATCTCTTTAAGGCGATGAGAGATATATACGATCCCACACCCCTGAGATCGTAACTCATTAATGACATTAAAAAGTGATAGTGTTTCTGTGTCTGTCAGTGCATCAGTGGGTTCATCCATGATGATCACTTTGGCGTCAAAAGAGAGTGCTTTGGCGATCTCAACCATTTGCTGCTCACCAAGACTCAGGTTGCCTAAGATTTCATTCGAACTGTGTTTCACGTTGAGGCGAGCAAGCAGTTTGTTCGCTTCTTGAAACATCTTATTCCATTGAATCTTACCGAAGACGTTGACATATTCTCGGCCAAGAAAAATGTTCTCTGCTATGGTCAGTTCTGGAATGAGGTTTAATTCCTGATGAATAATACTGATACCAGCTTCCTGAGAATCTTTCGTACCTTTAAATGCCACCTCTTTTCCCTGATAACGGATATTACCACCGTCGAGATTGTAAATTCCGGTAAGAACTTTCATCAATGTTGATTTGCCGGCACCATTTTCACCCATAAGAGCCATTACCTTGCCTGGGTAAACTTTGAGGCAGGCATTATCGAGGGCCTTAACACCTGGAAAGGCCTTCTCTATTGCATTGAGTTCGAGGATCGGTTGAGTCATCTTTACTCCTAAATCGGTTTGTAAGGTTAGTTAAAAAACCACACCAGATTTAAAGATAACGTTGGCGTATGCCGTAAATTCACCCGTTCTAACGATTGCCTTACTGTTATGAGTGAGTTGCTTGAATTCTTCATGAGAAACATAGCAAATATCGATGGCTTCTCCGGTTCTCTTCTCTTCCTGATCCAACACTCGCATGAGTTGTTCATGATGCTCTGGACTGACTTCCTTAAACTCTTTGGCAAGAATGACGGCTTCTACTTTCATTTCTGCAATTACGGTTTGAACGGTTCTAATAAACTCCGGTACCCCATGGCAAAGTGCGAGGTCAATACGTTGAACATGGTCTGGTATTGGCAGGCCTGCATCGGAGATCGTAATTTCATCAGTGTGTCCTAGTCGTGAGATTAGATAGGACAGTTCGGAATTTAAGAGAGTGTTCTTTTTCATATTTGTCGCCTTGCAAAAACAAGAAAAAAGAGTGGGCAGACGGTCAGTATAAGAAGATTTTCTGGTCGTATTGCGAACTCATCGAAACGTTTCGATGGATAATCTATGAATCTATCAATCTTTGCTACACCGAGTCGTTAGTTATGTGAGGAAGATCTTTTTCTTCTTCATTTTCTTATTTAAAAAGTCCGCAAATCTCACAATGAAGTAGACCAACTTGTCCTTGCTATAGCCTATCTTGATCACATTTCTGGAGCGATAATTTTGCTAAAACGGCCTAAATATATTTAGGAAAGCTATAAAAATGGACATAACTGCTATGTTCTTTTTTCTGTGTTTAGCGTAACAAACAGCAGAGGGTTTAACCGGGTAATATTACTAATATTATAACTAATAATATTATTTTATTTTTAAATAACGAAATAAAACAAGAGGTTAAACTCATGTACAAATTCAAACTATCTGTACTCGAAAAGGTGGGGTTTGGTGCAGGTGATATGGCAGTGAATGTCGTCATTTCATCTATGATGCTGATCATTACCTTTTTTTATACCGATGTATTCGGTATTCAATCCAAAGACTTGGCGATGTTATTTATCGCAGTCAGACTGATTGACGCTGTAACGGATCCTATTATGGGTATGATCACCGATAAAGTTCGTACTCGGTGGGGACGCTATCGTCCCTATATGCTTTTCCTAGCCATTCCGTTTGGTATTTCAGTGTTCCTCGCCTTCAGCACGCCGAACTGGGACTATAACGAAAAACTTATTTACGCTTACGCAACGTATATCCTTGTAACGATAATGTTTACTGCGGTTACCATTCCTTATATATCACTTATTAGTGTGTTGACTGATGATCCGAAAGAGCGTTTGTCAGCCAATGGCTATCGATTGTTCTTTGCAAAAATCGCGGCCTTTTTAGTAACCATTATCGTGCCACAACTTTCCGAGGCTTGGGGACAGAATAACATTCAACTCGGCTATAAATACGCGATGGGTTTAATGGCTTTGATGGGAACTCTATTGTTTCTATTTTGCTTTTTCACCACGAAGGAACGTATCGAACATCAGGTTGATAAAAAGCCTTTCATGAGTCAGCTAAAACTACTGATGAAAAATGATCAGTGGGTCATCCTGTGTTTGGTCTGTGTCTCCGGAACGGTTGGATACACGGTTCGAGGTTCGGTTGCCGCTTATTACGCAAAATATTACCTCGGTGGTGATGCAACCGTGATATCGGCTTTCCTCGCAACAGGTGTTGCTGCTGCGATTCTTGCAATGGTGGCTTCGACATGGATTACCAAATCTTACTGCAAAATAAAACTGTTTCGTTATAGCCAAATAGGAGTGATGGTGCTCAGTGCGATGCTCTATTTGTTTGTGGGACAAAACGATTTAGCTTTAGCGTTTGTACTCTATTTTCTGGTCTCTTTCGTTGTGGACTTACATGCACCAGTCTTTTGGTCTGCTATCGCTGAAGCCGTTGATTATGGAGAGTTCAAAAGTGGTAAAAGGGTGTCAGGATTATCATTTGGTGGAATATCATTTTGTCAGAAATTTGGAATGGGTATTGCTGGCGCTATTGTTGGTTGGCTACTGACCTTCTTTGATTATGTACCGAATCAGGAGCAGACAGGATTTGCGCTAACCGGAATTGCCTTGATGCTCACCATCATTCCCGGAATATTCCATTTGATCATGGGTCTATTAATGTTCCGCTATAAAGTAACAGACAACTATTACCACACCATGATCGGTCGTAATCATCTTCAGGGCAAAGAAACACCCGAGTGGCAAGAAGATGAATCTGATCCAACATCAACTGTTTCTACTGCGGCGGTCAAATAAGGAGTATCTGATGACGAATAATCCAATTATTGAACAGCGTGCCGATCCACATATTTATAAGCACACAGATGGCTTTTATTATTTTACCGCTTCCGTTCCTGAATATGACCGGATTGAAATTCGCAAGGCCAGTTCAATAGAAGAGCTAAATATTGCAGAGAAGGTGGTCGCTTGGCGTAAACCCGATACAGGCCCATACTCAGATTTGATTTGGGCTCCTGAGATTCATTATCTGTTTGGTGCTTGGTACATCTATTTTGCTGCAGCACCTTGCCGCGAGATTAAGGATGGGCTATTTCAGCATCGGATGTACGCGATTTCAACGCAAAGCGATGATCCGACCGAAGGGCAATGGGAGTTCTGTGGTCAGATCGAGACCGACATGGATACATTTTGTCTGGATGCCACAACCTTCGCTCATCTTAATAAGCAGTACTACGTCTGGGCGCAGAAAGATCCTGAAGTCGCGGGAAACTCGAATCTGTACATAGCAGAAATGCTGTCACCAACAAGGCTAAAATTACCTGGCGTATGTATTTCGAAACCTGAGTTTGACTGGGAAGTAAAAGGATTTATGGTCAATGAGGGGCCCTATGTGATGAACCGTCATGGGAAAGTGTGGATTACCTATTCTGCTAGTGCCACGGATGAGAATTATTGTATGGGTATGCTGTGTGCTGACGAAGATGACAATCTTTTAGAAAAAGGGAGTTGGAGTAAATCACCTGAACCTGTTTTTTGTACCAACTATGATATTGGCGTTTACGGACCGGGTCATAGCTGTTTTACCACGGGGTGTGAAGGTGAGGATTTGTTGGTATACCACGCACGGGATTATACGGAGATTGAGGGCGATCCATTGTGGGACCCGAATAGGCATACCCGAATTAAAGCTTTCGAATGGATAGATGGTTGGCCAACTTTCGGCTTAGCCATCTAGTACTTTGATTGAATAAAGCAGCGTACCACCGCTGCTTTTTATTTATTGGTGGCTCAAAACGTAGCGATTCGAAATCCAGCGGGCAGATAGCGGGCCTAAAATCATCACAATGAAAAATCTCGCCAGCTGCATTGCCATGACGAATGGAACATTGGCTCCAGCAGAGGTAGCAATGATCGCCACCGAGTCTGCTCCACCAGGGCTTGTTGCTAAAAAGGCGGAAACAAAATCAACATCGCTCACGGCTGTAATAACGAAGGCAAGAAGAACATTCGAGAAGAGCAATACCAGAATCGATCCTAAAATGATGGGTAATGAATGAAAGACATGCCTTAAAACGGATTTACTGAAGCGAAAACCGATTCCCCAGCCTAATAATGCATAAGCAAGCGCGAGAATAGTCGCAGGCAATGGAGTGGGTATGGGATAGATTAAATTCACCACAAAGCCAAGAAACATCGGCGTAAGTAAGGCTCCACCGGGTAGTCGATACCGTTTGCCAATATAGACGCCCGCAACAATCAGGACAACTTTAATGGCAATATCACTATTTAAGGAAAAAGTAAGCCAGTGCTGAGCATGCTGAACCGCGTCTGTTGGCTCTGAAATAAAACGAGCGACCAGCATTGTTGCGATTGCACAGCAGACAACGCGGCTGTACTGCATAAAAGCAACGATACGCATGTCTGCACCGTAACTTTCACTCATCAGCGTCATCACGCTGGCAGCGCCCGGAGATATACCCCATACCGCAGTGGAACCAGGAAGTTGTTTTGCGTGTGCAACGTACCAACCTACAATGGCAGATACGAGTAACGTCGATAGCGTTCCGAATAGAAAGATAGGCCATTGAGCTGTGAATTCTCCCCAGACGTGCATGGGCAGGTGCTCAATGATCATCATTCCAACAAACCCCTGAGCTAGAGAAAAGACGGTTTTATCTAGGCGAAAAGCCGTTCCTGACGATGCTAAAGTGACTGCTGCAATCATAGGGCCAAGCATTAAAGCCGCGGGTAAGCGAAAGTATTCCAATATCATCATATTAACGATAGAGAATGAGATGAGCCCAGCCCATTTTAAGGATGTTGAAGCAGTCATAATTTATATTTAGAAAATAGAAAAACGAGAGACGTTACCTTAAAGTAAAGGTCTTCGTTGTTGCCACCTTGGCAATTTTAGGGAATATTTGTTTGAATACACTTTGGTGTAAATCAGTATCGAGACCAGAACAGGCATCTTCGAGAACAACCATATTGTATCCTAATTCCCAGCCGTGACGAACTGTTGATTCAACACCCATGTTGGTCGCAATACCACCAATAACAATATTTTTGATGCCTCTGCGACGTAATTGCAGATCGAGTTCTGTACCGGTAAAAGCACCCCACTGGCGTTTTGTTACTCTGAGATCATTTGGCTGAGAAAGGCCTTCTGCTAATTCAGACC
Organism: Vibrio viridaestus; assembly: GCF_003856525.1. Lineage (GTDB taxonomy): Bacteria > Pseudomonadota > Gammaproteobacteria > Enterobacterales > Vibrionaceae > Vibrio > Vibrio viridaestus. The sequence goes on along the minus strand of NZ_RJVQ01000001.1, from coordinate 550,456 downwards.
AGCCCTCAGGCATACCACCTTCGGGTCTTTGCGTTGGTGAATCCACTTCATTTCCTGGCACATCGCCATAGTCGTCATGCCATCCAACGTTGACGAGAACAACAGGAGAGCCATTATCACGAAATTGTTGAGCCAGGTTTTTACCCTGTTGTAAGCAATGCTCAGATGAGTAGGGTTGGGTAGGAAGAGCCAGAATACCGTTTTGCAAATCGATAAGAACAAGCGCGGTTTCATTGGCTTTTAAAGTCAGCATAAATCCCCCTTAGGTCGTGACTAAACCTCTAGTATTGAATCGTGTTCACGAACTTTGGTCAAACTTTTTATTTTTCACTCAATGGAGGAAACGACTTTGTGCATTTTCCATTCTATAGCCTAAGCTTTTAAAGCCTATTATTTGGTGGGAGAAAAGCGTATGGGTCAGACAGAAATGCTCAATCGGCTAAATGAGTTGCCGCGAATTAAAGCATTGCTTCAGGAAATTCTGGAAATGGTTAATCAGGAAGAGGTCGATTTTGGTGCTCTCGCGAAAAAGTTATCCATGGATCAGGTGTTAACTGCGCGACTTTTGCGGATGGCTAACTCCGCACATTTTGCAGGTAACAAAACAATATCAACAGTAAATGACGCGCTTATTCGTGTCGGTATCGGTGCCGTCAAAACCTTAGTAGTGGCATCTGTGTTGTCCAGTGTATTTAGTGGTGTAAAAACACTTGATATGGAAAAATACTGGGAAGACACTTTTGAAGTGTCGGTTATTGCGAGTCAATTGGCTGTAGCATCGGGCTTAGATAAGAACGAAGCTTTTACTATTGGTGTTCTCCACAATATGGGCGAACTCATGATTCATACGTTGGTTCCTGAGCAAGCTGTATTGATTCAGGAAAAAGTAAAATCGGGGATGAACCCATGGTTGGCGCAAAGGGAGATTTTAGAGACAACATCGCCTGCACTAGGCGGAAAATTAGCCTCAAGCTGGAAGTTTCCTGATTCTATGACCGATGCGATAGAACATTATGATAATCCAGTGGAAGCGACTAAGAGCCAAAAGTACGCCATGTTGATTCACTTTGCACGAGATATAAACGAAGCATGGGATACGTTTATCAGTGAGCAACAAAAAGCCCTGTTCTTGGCCGAACATCCTGATAGTCGAGTACTTAATATATCTGCGGCCTTCGTTGCAAAAATTGATCAACACCGCGGAGAAGGAATGGAGTTAGCTCATCAAATGGCTGCTGCATAGTTAAAAACTGTCTAATCTTTTTTGGTAATCCTCGTTTGAGAGGATTACCAGCTTGATTCATATCAACTCGTAGTGAATTAACGTCATACAACCCTACTTCGTATTTGCATTGTATTAGTTAAGGCTATACAGTATTTTCAATTAATAGACGATCGGTCTAAAATTAAATTTATAGTGTAAATTCGACTAAAAAATTGTAAATAATGGGATGAAAAATGTTTAAAGCAATCGTAATTGATAAGCCAGATGAGCAGTACACGTGTGATTTCGCGTCTCTTGACGACAGCTCCTTCCCAGAAGGAAATGTTGTTGTTGAAGTAGAATACTCTAGCCTTAACTATAAAGATGGCCTAGCGGTTACCGGTGCTTCCCCTGTAGTAAGACGGTTTCCTATGATCCCAGGGATCGATTTTGCTGGAACCGTAAGTTCGAGTGAAGACGCGAATTGGAAAGTTGGCGACAAGGTCTTTATCAATGGTTGGGGATTAGGAGAAAAGCACTGGGGAGGATTAACTCAGAAGGCGAAGGTAAACGGTGATTGGTTATTGTCTGTACCAGAAGGATTATCATCTTTCGATGTGATGGCAGTCGGTACGGCTGGTTATACAGCTATGTTATCTGTATTAGCACTTCTTAAACATGGAATTGAGCCAAACGATGGGCCAGTTCTCGTTACAGGTGCGAATGGGGGCGTAGGTAGCTATGCGATTGCTTTTTTAGCTAAACTTGGTTTTGACGTAGTGGCATCAACCGGCCGTTTAGAAGAATCGGATCGACTAAAAACGTTAGGAGCCAAAGAGGTCATTGATAGACGTGAACTATCAGAAAAAGGACGCCCTCTGGCTAAAGAAACTTGGTCTGCTGCCATTGATTCTGCAGGTAGCTATACGCTCGCGAATGTTTGTGCCGGAATCAAGTATGGCGGTACCGTTGCAGCTTGCGGTTTGGCTCAGGGTATGGATTTCCCTGCCACGGTTGCTCCTTTCATTCTACGCGGTGTTACTCTAGTCGGGATCGATAGTGTGATGTGTCCAAACGCTCAGCGAGTTGAAGCTTGGCATAAAATTGCAGAATTGCTCGATCAGGAAATGATTAAAAACATTGCTACAACAATTCCATTTACAGATGCGATAGAAACCGCAAAAGGTTTTATCGAAGGCAAAGTGAAAGGTCGAATTGTGGTTGAGTTGCCTAAACTTTAAATTATTGGATAGCATCTCGATAAAACGCCCAAAAATCATCGAGTGGCGCAGTGGATTCAAACAATTTTGCTCTCATTACTGCGCCTTCCCATCCGCTCCAAAATAGATTGGCGTATAGGTCAGTATCGATATCATTTTTGCACTGATTAGTTTGAGAAGCCTCAATCAGACATTGGCGAATTTTGTCCTTCCATGAGTCTAATACGTGACGTAGCTGGGCATTACAGGCATCCGACAACTGTGGAGATTCCTGCATCATATTGCCAACCAAGCATCCACGGCGAAAGTTAAATTTGAGCATGCCTTGTTTCGCGTCCTGAACAAAACTATCCATTCTGTTTAACGATGGTTGTTCTTTATTGCTCAGGTGTCGGTCTAGTTTTTTTGCAAAATACCGTCCATATTCAGCGATGACTTCACAGCCAAACTCTTCCTTACTCTTAAAATAATGATAAAAAGATCCTTTCGGTACGCCCACACGTTTTACGATGGTGTCGATACCGGAAGACATGAAACCATTTTCGGTGATAATCTCAACACCACTTTTCAAAATCTCTTTACGCGTGTCAGAAAAGTCCCTTTCTATCTTCGGCGGGCGGCCTCGTCTGCGCTTTAACGTATTTGACTTTAGTTCTTGTGACATAATGAAAGGGAACGACTCTGTTAATATATTTTGGTTCATTTTAACTGCGCTAATCAGTTAAGTCGATGTCCAAGTCAGTTTGGGATATTGTCCTGTCCATCTACATTTATATCAGTTTTCGGCTAAACTGAGCACAGTTACGTGAATTTAGTTGGGAATTTTTGTGCCTCAAACTCATACTCTTCGATTAATCCTAGGCGATCAACTCAATGCATCACACTCTTGGTTTAAAAGTCGTGATAATAGCGTTTTGTACGTCATAGCTGAGTTGCATCAGGAAACAGATTACACCATTCATCATGTACAGAAAATCTGCGCGTTTTTCTCAGCCATGCAGCAGTTTGCCGAGGCTCTCAAGAAAGCTGGCCATCAAGTACTCTACCTTACGCTCGAACAAACCTCAGATTTTGGTTCTTTGCCGGACTTAATTCGGCATTTGATCTCTCAGTATGGGGTGAGCCAATTTTCATACCAGAGACCGGATGAGTATCGTCTTTTAAAACAACTACAAAATATGGTTTTAGAATGCGGTGTGCAGATGGTAGATACGGAGCATTTCCTGTTGTCTTATGATGAAATACCCCGCTATTTTAAAGCGAATAAGCACCAGAAAATGGAGTTTTTCTATCGTAAAATGCGAGCCAAATTTGCCTTGCTAATGGATGGAAGTGAGCCTGAAGGTGGAAAGTGGAACTACGATCAGGCGAATCGGAAAAAGTTAAAAAAGCAAGATCTTCAGCAGATACCTCAACCTCTTTGTTTTGAAAATGATGTTACAGATATCGTATCTCGATTAAAAAAGCACAACATTACAACAATGGGCAAGGTGCATAATCCATTACTTTGGCCGACTAATCGTAGCCAGGCACGAGAATTACTCGATCATTTTTGTTATTACAACTTGCCTTTTTTTGGTCATTTTCAAGATGCGATGACAGAATGCTCAGAGCATCAATGGAGCCTTTACCATTCTCGGCTTTCGTTTGCGATAAATGCCAAGATACTTCATCCACTTTACGTCGTACGCCGAGCTATCGAGTTTTATCGTGAGCAGAAAGCGGTAGCCGAAATCGATTTGGCTCAGATCGAAGGTTTTACCCGCCAAATTATTGGGTGGCGGGAGTTTGTTAGAGGGGTGTATTGGATCAATATGCCTCATTATATTGAGAGCAATACACTCCAAGCCAAGCATTCGTTGCCGGACTTTTTCTGGTCAGGTGAGACGTCAATGAATTGTTTGCACCATTCAATCACTCAGTCGTTGGAATACAGCTACGCGCATCATATTCAGCGATTAATGGTCATTGGTAATTACTGCCTTATTTCTGAGCGTAATCCTGATGAAGTGGATGAGTGGTATCTTGGTGTGTATGTTGATGCGTTAGATTGGGTAGAAAAGCCTAATACCAGAGGCATGGCTCTCTTTGCCGATGGAGGATTACTGGCAACTAAGCCATATGCGGCCAGCGGGAATTACATCAATAAAATGAGTGACTATTGTCAGGGTTGCAAATACAAAGTCAAAGAAACCGTTGGTGAAGACGCGTGTCCTTTTAATAGCCTATATTGGCATTTTATGGTTAAGCATCGTGAGAGGCTCAGTACCAATCCGCGTGTAGGCATGCTTTTTGGCAATTGGGATAAACGGGATGATGGGGAAAAGCAAAATATTCTGAATCAGGCCGAGAAACATATTCTCGGCAACTGATCATTCAGGGTGTTAGATAAGCTGATACTTAGTCAGTAAAAACACACCGACGGTAGTGGTGAACAATGACAGGATTGTCGTCACAACGATGATATTCGCCGCCATGACGTGGTTTCTTCCCATTCCACGTGCCATGACATAGCTTGCGGCAGCGGCTGGTGTTGTGCTCGTAAGAAGAATGATCGCCAGTTCTTCGTTACGAAAACCGTAGAGATAGGCCGCCATAGTGATAAAGATTGGGCAGGCGATAAGCTTCATGACAGTCGAAAGCCATACGGATGTCTTATCATTGCCAAATGCTCTTAGATCCAACGATCCACCCGCACAAATTAACGCGAGAGGGAGAGTCATATGAGCAAAATACTGACCTGCGTTCATCGCAATAGATGGAAGCGAAATAGGTAACTGCGAGAATATAACTCCAGCGATGATGGCGATAATCAAAGGGTTTTTGGTAATGGATTTAAATACTGTACCTAACGCTTTTAAGCCCACGCCTTCAGTTTTAGGGCTGAGAAGAATCACGGCCTGAATATTGAACAGTAGAGTTTGACCAGCTACAAATAGAGCCGCGTGAGCAATACCTTCATTACCGTACAAATTGGCTACATAGGCTAAACCGACGATCGCCGTATTTCCTCGGTAGGCACCCTGAACAATTACATCAAGGTCAGGATTATTTGGTTGAATAAATTTAAGTACTACCCAAGCCACTATGAAAAAGACAACATTAGCTGCAATGCCGAACAGAACCAGTTCACTGCCTTTCAAAAAATTATGGTCTGAGCCGATGATGCTCAGAAAAAGTAATGCGGGAAGTGTTACTTTAAAAACCAATCGTGATGCGACTTCAATAAAGTGGTCATCAATTAATCTGATTCGTTTAAATAGCATGCCCAAAAAGAGCATAAGGCATATCGGTCCAGTCACTTGAGTGGAAAAAATAAATTGTTGTAGAAATGTCTCCATTTGTATCCTTACTTATTTGTTATATCTTGTTTTTTCTGGCATATCCTGTTAAAAAATTGCCGATTTAAAAGGAGAAGTTGTTACTCATCAATGACGTGCGAGACTTTGATGCATACGTTAGATATGCTCTAGGTTTGATAAGGTTAACAGAATCCATTAGCCAAATATGTCATTAATTGAGTATAAAAATAAAGTCAGCTCATAGCCTTCAGGCATATAAAGGAATAATTAACAATGAATAGAAATGATAGTGTCCCTTTACCCACTAACACGCGAGAGTGGTTTTTCAATCGAAATAGTCTCATCGTCATCGCCGATATTATCTTATTTGCCATACTCTACAAGACTTTACCGTATGAACAGAATGTTGTTTTAGGATTGAGTATTCTGGCATTTGTTGCTGTACTTTGGTTGACCGAAGCACTGCACGTTACGATTACAGCGATTCTTGTACCAATATTAGCGATTTTCTTTGGTGTCTTTAATACCACAGAAGCCTTAAGTAACTTTTCTAACCCAATTATTTATCTATTTCTGGGCGGTTTTGCTTTAGCGGCGGCTATGCATCAGCAGGGACTGGATAAAGTGATTGCCGATAAGGTGCTTATCCTAGCAAAGGGAAAAATGAGTACTGCCGTATTTATGCTTTTTGGCGTGACTGGCATTATCTCCATGTGGATAAGTAATACTGCTACGGCTGCCATGATGATGCCTCTTGTTTTGGGGGTGTTAGCAAACGTGGATGCAGAAAAAGAACATAAAACGTATGTTTTCGTCTTACTTGGTATTGCTTATAGCGCGAGTATTGGCGGTATTGCGACTGTTGTCGGTAGTCCACCAAACGCGATTGCGGCTGCAGAAGTAGGTTTGACATTTACAGAATGGATGAAATTTGGCTTGCCTGTTGCTGTCATTCTGTTACCTATCGCAATTATCACTCTGTACTTTATGCTGAAGCCAAACTTGAGTGGTAAATTTGAACTGAATCATGAGCCAGTAAACTGGGACAAAGGTAAAGTGGTGACTCTGGCGATATTCTGTCTGGTCGTTTTCTTATGGATCTTCAGTAAGCCAATCAATTCAATGCTCGGTGGCTTTAAATCATTTGATACTCTGATCGCGCTGGGTGCCATTATCATGGTAAGTTTTGCCCGAGTCGTTCACTGGAAAGACATCGAAAAAACCGCTGACTGGGGTGTGTTACTACTATTTGGTGGTGGTATTTGTTTAAGTAATGTCCTTAAACAGACCGGAACCAGTGTGTTTATAGCCAACCATCTGAGTGAGCTTGTCTCCTCTCAAGGGATCTTTGTCATCATCGTTTCAGTTGCACTTTTCGTCGTGTTTTTAACTGAGTTTGCCAGTAATACCGCCAGTGCTGCACTGTTGATTCCGGTTTTTGCAACAGTGGCAGAAGCATTTGGTGTTAGTCCTGTTATTCTTTCGGTGCTAATCGCTGTTGCCGCATCTTGTGCGTTCATGCTACCTGTAGCAACACCACCGAATGCTATCGTCTTTGGTACCGGGCATATTCGGCAGTCAGAAATGATGCGAGTAGGGATGGTTTTAAACGTCTTATGTGTGGTATTACTCTCTGTCATTTCGATGTTGTTTTGGTAATTAGACCTTAGTCTCTATTGCGTGCATCCAGATTGGATCAATTCTATTTATGAACTAAATTTTTAGTAGAATTGTTAATCTGGGTGCATATATGGAAGTGCGTAATTTAGATATTAGCATTGACCTAAATCGGACTTTTTTTATTATCGCCAATGCGCTTGATTGTATTGGTGTAGATGACGAAAATCATGGGCATAGAGTAGGATTTATCGCTTATCATTTAGCGAAAAAACTTCAGTGGGATGAGTTCGAATGTCAGTTTGCCTTTTACATGGGGCTTATCCATGACTGCGGGGTTAAGGAGAAACGTAACCTTCATAGGCTGTTAGAAAGTATGGCTCCAAATGATGTGGAACAGCACTGCGTCAGAGCCTATAAGTTGCTGACTCAATGCTCACCATTATCGTCCTTCGCTAGCCCCATTCGTTATCACCATACACCATGGAATGAACTGGAAAAATTATCACTTCCCGATGCGGAAAAACGGTTAGCCGCTCTAATATTCTTGTGTGATCGAATTGATTATCTTCGAACTGTATTTGAGCATGACGAGTTTGGGAACCTTGAAAAGTTATCCAGGCAAAAGATAATTAACGAAATTTCGAAGTACCGTGGCAGCCTGTTTAAGCCTGAATTTGTCGATGAAGTCGAACCGATATTGCGAGCGGACTATGTTTGGTTTTCACTTAGCTCTGAGCATATCGAATTATTTTCCAGACAGCTCCCAGATTGTGGTATCAATTCTTCGTCATTTTCACTTAATGATGTTGTTTCTATAGCCCAATTTCTTGCCAGTATTGTGGATGCCAAGAGTGAGTTTACTTACCTCCATTCGGTTAAGGTCGCGGAGTTAGCCGTGTTTCTATCGGATAAACTTGGCGCTTCCCTAGAGCTACAAAAGGCGCTTTATTTAGCGGGTTTAACCCATGATTTAGGGAAGTTGCACACTCCCGATGCCATATTACATAAACGAGGATCATTAACATCAAGTGAATATCTTTGTATTCAGCGACACGTAGTGGATTCATTCTATTTTATGAATGGCATTTTTGAACATTCGATCATTTCTCAGTGGGCAGGGAATCATCACGAGAGGCTTGATGGCTCAGGCTATCCAAGAGGTTTAACCGCAAGTGAACTTGATACGCCAAGCCGGATTATGGCCATCGCCGATATGTTTCAAGCCCTAACGCAGCAGCGTCCCTATCGTGAACAAATGGATTTAAAATCTGCGTTAACCACGCTAAGGATGGAGGTTGAAAAAGGTAAACTCGATCCCACTGTATTTAAGATACTAGAAGAAAATGCTGAAGAGGCATACAGCATTTCAACCTCAGAATGTGATATGTGTCCCGTAAGTCAGTAAGACAAGCTATTTATTCTTAAAGAATTATGTGTTTATGCCGATGTGGAATAATCAGTATTGCTGCTTTTCAGTAATACCTTTTAAGTATCAAAAACATATTAAAATGGATAAATCTCATGTTAAAAAACATGTCACTGAAGAACAAACTCGCCATTTTGGCTAGCTTGGCCATTGTTATAGGGACAATTATCGTTGAGTTAATTGCATTTCGTGCTTCTCTCCAACAACTCGATCATTCGGTACAACAACGTATTCAGGGCTCAGCAGCATCATACAATCAATACGTTATTGACTGGCTTAAGGCAAAGCAGTCTGCTCTTACATCATTACAAAGTGAGTCAAAAGAAGACGCGATTGTAACGCATTTAAAGCAAATCCGAGATTCCGGCGGCTTTGATAACGTCTTCCTTGCATATCCCGATGGAGCGCAGAAAAATGCCAATGGTGTAACATTACCTCCCGATAATAATGATCCAAGAAAGTGGGGATGGTACATCAATGCCATGGCCGATAAATCTAGAGTATTTATGGATAACCCGACGGTAGCCGCGGCGACAGGAAAGAATGTCGTATCATTGGGTAAAGCTGTCGATTTTTCTGGTAAAAATCTTGTGCTTGGCGCAGATGTTGAAATAACTGATATCATCAATACCATGAATCAGGTCATATTACCTGGGTCTGGATTTATGTTTATTGCCAATCAAAAGGGTAATGTATTTACTCATGCAGATTCTAAGCTACTTAATCAAAGTGTGAGTGCTTTAGGACTGTCCTTTAAAGATATCGAGAATGCGGCAAAGCAAAGCTCTGAGATTAGAATCCAGCTCAATGGGGAAGAATACGAGTTATTTGCAAGGCCAATTAAGGGTACCTCTCTTATTACTGTCATTCTTTTAAACTATTCGTCATTAGTTAGTCCTTTATATACGACGTTGTACAGTCAGTTTGTAGTGACTGGCGTGCTTATTTTGGTCTGTATCGCGGTGTTTAATCTTTTGTGTAATGTGCTTTTCAGACCACTTCGTCATGTAGCAGACGCTCTAGAGGAGATTGCTTCTGGTAGTGGTGATCTAACCCAACGTATTCCCGTTGAGGCGCATGATGAAGTTGGTAAATTGGCGCTAGGTTTTAATACCTTTGTTGATAAGCTCCAACAGCTTATGTTAGATATTCGTAGTCAGGCGGAAGATTTAACCAGTCAGTCTAAGCTCAGTGCGGAGCGCTCAAATGCTTCTGCTCGAGAATTAGGGGTGCAGCAACAAGAAGTATCCATGGTTGCGACTGCAGTAACTGAAATGTCTTCTGCAACTCAAGAGATTGCATCGCACGCAGAGCAAACGGCAAGTGCAGCTCAGGGCTCGGCGCAAACAACCGAAGATGGTCGTAACAGAGTTATGGATACGAAGGCGTCAATCGACCGTTTAGCGCAAGAATTACAGCAAGCCGGGGTAGTTGTCTCGGAACTTGATCATCATGCTCAGGAAATTTCTTCTGTACTGGCGACCATTCAGGGGATAGCAGAACAAACAAACCTTCTCGCTCTCAACGCAGCGATAGAAGCAGCTCGTGCTGGGGAACAAGGACGAGGTTTTGCTGTTGTAGCTGATGAAGTGCGCGTGTTATCCCAGCGAACTCATACTTCGACGGAAGAGATAAAAACGACAACGGACAAACTTCAGGAAATTACCCAACGTGCCGTCAGTATTATGGATAACAGCTCAAAGTTAGCTGGCAGCTCGGTTGAAGATGCAGATAAAGCCGCTTTTGCTCTCAATGAAATCAGTAGTGCCGTTTCTTTGATCAGCGATATGGCGACTCAAATTGCGACCGCTGCAGAAGAGCAAACACACGTTACTGAAGAAATAACGCTAAATATCACATCAATACGAGATGTAACAGAGCAATTGGCTGTCGGTTCTGATGAAAGCCTGCAGCAATCGAACGATCTTAGAAACTCAGCTCATTCACTGAGTGAGAAAGTTGCGACGTTCAAATTAAGCTAGTTTTCATCCTTGTCTTTAACGTTATCTCAAGAGGCAGTGCATGGCACTGCCTTTGTTTTATGTGAAATTAGAGATTTTCTTAAGATATGGTTTTAATTCTCACTGAGTAAGAATCTTTCATCTTAAATTTCTGTATTTTCCCACTAAATAGGAATTATAGTTGATGCATATATTAAACAAGGATAAAACACATAATGAACGACAGCGCTTTAGTGTCTCATCATGTTAACGAAAAGACATTCCAGCTTTTAATGCAGGTTGCTGTTAACGACGAGCCCGTTACAGCCAAAGTATTAAGTGAACAACTAAACATGCCTTTAAGTAGTTTATACCGGCATTTAAAACTATTGAAAGAGTGGAACTTAGTTGAAGAAAGTCCTTATGATAAGACACTTGTTGTTGGCGCAGCCGCTCTACTTTTGATGAGAAGTTACCAAACCAGTGCGCATAATTTAGATGCGATAGACTTGGTACTTAGTCGCTTGCAAAAACAAACAGGGGAAATGGCCGCTTATATGGTTCCTGTAGGTTACAGAGCGCTTTGTGTCAGTCAGAAAGACAGTTTGCAGGCACTCCGTTGCAGCTACGTCCAGGGGCAAAGTCAACCATTGCTTCGGGGTGCCTCCTCAAAAGTAATGCTGGCTTATTTGCCTGAAAAACGGTGTGAAAAGATATTGAAGCACTTTAATGAACATGACCACTTAGATTATTGGACAGAAGAAGTGAATAAAATTCGCGATCGAGGGTACGCTTTTAGTAATTCCGAGATTGATCCTGGTGTCTCAAGCATCAGTGCACCCGTAATGAAAGGAAATAAATTAATGGGTGCGGTTTCTCTTATGTCTCCCGCTCATCGTATGAAATCCAATAAATCCAAAATGATTCTCTATGTGTTACAGGCAGCGAGAGCATTATCTTTAGAGAGGTGAAAACAGGAATGTTCAACTTTTTCAGGCGTCGGGCGATGTCTCGATTGCAGGGTTACTATCAGTATCCATTTATATTTATGACTGCGTGTAAGTGGGCATTTCCCATGTCGCAGGCTAAATTTGAATTATTTGAACAGAGTTTGGATAACCTTTTTAACTGGCTGGAAAACAAAGATGTGTCCAGAGGGCATTTTGTTTCCAAAAACCAGATTAACCCTGAGTTGCTTACAACGTTAAAGCGTAGCCTTGGTTATCAGCTCACCCCTGTGATTGTTGCTAATTCTCTCGATCTTATCATCGATATTTATCCAACCGTTGCTGTTGGAGCGGCCAAAACAGGCATTCTTCACGTTGGTCGATATAACTGGTTGAATCTTCGTGACCAAAACAAACAGCAGGATATTCTTGGTTCTTTGCAGAAGTGTTTTCCAGAAATCGATGTGTTGAGTCTTGGTAAGCTCGATCATGAGAAGTTGCCGACTGTTCCATCCACAGATATGCGAGAAGTTTCGCCTCTTATCCCTCTCGATGGTGTGGATGAATTCATCAATACGCATGAGCAAATTATTTTGACTTTCGACTTATCGTCTTTGTCCAAAGGGGTTGGTTTGCTCGAAGAAAAGGCTTTGGATAAAGAAGTTAAAGAGTTAATCGAGCGTTGTACGGCAACAGACAAAGTTAGGATGATTCTACTGACTGGAGATAGTGATCGCTCACTCTATTCTAGAAAGACTAAGGCTATTTATGATGGCTTGAAAGACGTATCGCATCGTCAGTTGCAACACGCCTAATATACAAAGCCCTCTTATTAAGAGGGCTTTGTACTAGTTGAAGTCGATTATAGATAAGACGCAATAATACCGATGATACCGCCAAAGACACCGCCCCAGACGACTAGCCATCCAAGATGTTGCTTAATCATTGAGGCAACAATTTCCTTAACCAATTTTGGCGTCAATTCATTTAATCTTTGATCGATTATGGCTTCTATATTTTGCTGAGCCTCATCAATCACGGAATCACTGCTAAACTGTTCTTTAATCGCATTTTTAATTTCCTCGCTCTGACTCATTTCTACTATCGATTCTTCCATCTTCTTGACAAAAGGCTCTTTTAGGGGCTGAAGTGCTTCAGCACCGCCAAACATAGCAAGCATTCCACCGAAAGAGGACGCAGAAATGACATCGACTAGTGAGTCAAACGTTGGATTGAAATCGACTCTTGCGACAATTGGGGCGAGATCAAGAGACTTAGTATTACCAAGCTCCTGGTTCATGAATTTCTGGATGTTTCCTTCGGTAAAGAACTCTTTCATCATTAGGGATTTGATTGCGGCTTTAAACTCTTCAAAACGATTTGGAATGACGCCTGAACCATACAGACCAGGGACTCGTTCAAATAGCATATGAATGGCCAGCCAGTTAGTAATTGCACCCGAAAACGCAAACAAACCAGCACTTAAGATGACGTTTTGATTGGTTTGGTAACCTATTGCTATCAGCAAAATAGAAAGTGTGTTGGTAATAATACTTTTGTTCATAGTCATTTATTAATAAACAGTTGTTAATTGGAGAGTTTACAAAAAATCTTTGATTCAGAATACTCAATATTGATTGTTAATCAGCTGCAATATAGCCACCTGTCTGGTGCGCCCATAAGTGAGCATAGATTCCCCCTTTTGCGAGTAACTGCTCATGAGATCCTTCTTCAACAATCTTGCCTTGATCGAGAACGATAAGTCGATCCATTTTCGCAATGGTTGATAATCGGTGTGCAATCGCGATGACAGTTTTGCCTTCCATAAGTTGATAGAGACTTTCCTGAATGGCTGATTCGACTTCGGAGTCAAGAGCGGAAGTTGCTTCATCAAGTATTAAGATCGGAGCATTTTTGAGTAATACACGAGAAATAGCAATACGTTGTCGTTGACCGCCAGAAAGCTTAACACCTCTTTCCCCAACTTGTGCGTCGTAGCCTTTGTTTCCATGAGGATCGGTGAGCGTTGAAATAAACTCATCTGCATGGGCTTGTTTTGTCGCCGCATAAAGGGCCTCATCAGATGCATCAGGATTCCCATAAAGAATGTTTTCTTTAATTGATCGGTGGAGTAGTGAGGTATCTTGAGTGACGACACCTATCACTTTACGCAAAGAATCTTGGGTAACATCCGTTATAGGCTGACCATCGATGCGAATTTCTCCACCATTTAACTCATGAAAACGCAGTAGAAGATTAACGAGCGTCGATTTACCTGCCCCTGAACGACCGACTACTCCCACCTTTTCACCAGAACGAATATGTAAAGACAAGTTACGAATAACGCTGATGTTTTCTCCATAATCGAAACTTATATTATCGAAATCAATCGCGCCTTTTTGTACAACTAAGTTTTTACTGTCGCTGTGATCTTCAATTTGGACCGGTTGCGAAAGAGAATGCATTCCGTCGACGACAGTACCCATGTTTTCAAATAGAGTGCCCACTTCCCACATGATCCACTTAGACATACCGTTAATACGCAGGGCCAGCGAGATAGCTATTGCGATTGAGCCTATCGTTATTGAAGACAAGGTCCATAGATAAATGGACATACCAGCGATCGTAAATAGTAATAGGTAGTTCGCGATCTCTACACATAAGTTAAAGCCGGTGACCAGACGCATTTGGTTATGAACAGTGGAAAGAAACCCTTCCATACTCTGTTTTACATAGCTGGTTTCGCGCTGATGGTGAGAAAAGAGCTTAACGGTTTGAATATTGGTATAGCTATCAACAAAACGTCCTGTCATTGTTGAACGGGCATCAGCCTGAATTGAAGAAATATCCTTTAGTTTAGGCACATAATACAGCTGAATAGCTATGTAAGCGATTAACCACACTAACATTGGCATCATAAGGCGCCAGTCTGAATCTGCAAGAATGAAAAGTATTGCTACAAAATACACACTCACGAAGACGAAAACATCAACCATCTTCATTACAGTTTCTCGAATCGCCAGGGCTGTTTGCATGACTTTTGTCGCGATTCTGCCTGCAAATTCGTCTTGATAGAAAGACAGACTCTGTTTTAAAAGATATCGGTGTGCTAACCAACGAATCGACATTGGATAGTTGCCGAGCATTGTTTGATGTACCAACAGCGAGTGAATCCCAATAACTAATGGCATAACGACCAAAATCAGAATCGACAGACTAATTAGCGTCCACTGATTATCAGCAAAGAAAGTTTGTGGGTCGCTGCTGGATAACCAGTCGACGAGTTTTCCCATAAAGCTGAATAGCGTCACTTCAACTACGGCTATAATGGTACTTAAAATTCCTATTGCAACTAAAGGAACCATAAACCCTTTAGTATAATGGCGACAAAAAGCCCAAAGAGACGCTGGTGGTTGTTGAGGTTCCGTCCCTGGAAAAGCTTGTGTAAGCTCTTCAAACTTTTTAAACATGTTTACCCTTAAAACGACAAATAGAAAACCGTCCCCCGAGAAGTGGGGGGACGGTAAGGTATAGGAGAACTGTGTTATATCGTAACAAATACGCACTCAGGATGCGATATTAGGCTTTAGGATTAAAGTAGAGAATCGCCATCGAAATGTGTGAGAGCAGGTACTCTTTTTCCGCATTGAGCTGAAGTACTTCATCACGAGTGGAATCACAAATGACTTGCCATTTTTGGTCTCGAGGCAGCGACGGCAGAATAAACCGAGCTGTTGCCTGCGTAGGATTTAATAAATAGATAATTTGTGGGCCAGACTTATTGATACCAAGTTGTAAAGCGACACAGATATGCTTATTCCAGTCATCATATCCCATTTCTCCGCCATCGACTTTACGCCAGAAAACTCTGTTTGAGTTACGACTATCACCACTAAACGCGTCTATAAAAGGGACCATGATATCATGTCTTGCCTTGAGCATTTTCGCTAGCCACTTCTGGAAATGTTGAGCTGGCATATTCAACTGCCAGTCCAGCCAACTGATGTCATTGTCTTGACAGTAGGCGTTGTTATTGCCTTTCTGTGAATGTGACAACATATCGGCGGTTAAAATATGAGGAATTCCGAAAGAAAAAAGCAATGTCGCCATGAAATTTCGTTTCTGTTTTTCCCGTATCTTGATGATGGAGCGATCTTTTGTAGGGCCTTCACAGCCGTAATTATCCGAGCGATTATCACCATGCCCGTCCCGATTCTGTTCACCATTCTCCTCGTTGTGCTTATGTTTGTATGAGACTAAGTCTTGGAGGGTAAAACCATCGTGATAGGTAATATAGTTGACGGTAAGTTTGAAGGGCCACTTTGACGCACTGTAAATATCTCTGGAACCCATAAGACGCGTTGCAAACTCTTGGAGGAAACCGTCGTCTCCGCGCCAAAAGCTGCGGCTAATGTCTCTTAACTTATCATTTGTTTCATTCCAGCCGAATGGGAAATGACCCACTTGGTATCCATTGGGTCCGATATCCCAGGGTTCAGCAATCAACTTTACATCCTTAAGAATAGGATCCTGAGCTACCGCCATAAAAAACCCGGAAATTTTTGAAAAATCTTCACCTTGCCGGCCTAGTGTTGCGGCCAAATCAAACCTAAAGCCATCAATATTATACTCAGAAACCCAGTGACGGAGCGTATCCATTACTAAATTAAGCGTTGGCTGATAGGACAAATCGAGGGTATTTCCGCACCCTGTAAAGTTTGCGTAGTAATCGCCTGATTTTAGATAGTAGTGTTGGTCAAGTCCTCGCAGGTTGAATATTGGACCATCATCACCTGCTTCTGCCGTATGGTTGTAGACAACATCAAGAATCACTTCGATACCATTGCGGTGTAATTCGCGTACTGTCGTTTTCAATTCGGACACAGCATCATTGATAGCGTAGCGTGGATCGGGAGCCATAAACAGATAGGGGTTATAGCCCCAGTAATTCACCATGTCGTTTTTCAATAAGTGAGGCTCATGCATGCAAGCTGCGATCGGTAAGAGTTGGAGAGTTTTTATATGGTTCTCCTGATAAAAGGCCAGCATTTCGTCACTCACGAGCCCTAGATACTTCCCCTGAACTCTTGAATTCACTTTGGGATGTTTTTTTGTCACGCCTTTTACATGCGTTTCAAATATGACCATCTCTTCGCGAGGTATTACTGGCGCTTTTACGCCCTGCCAGTCAAATTCACCTGAGCAAACCAGACATTTGGGCATGTCAAAGCTAATCTCTGGAGTATATGGCGGAACATAATGAAGTTCGCTATCGATCGCTTTAGCGTAGGGGTCGGAAATCAGCTGCCATTGATTACTTTTTGTTTTTACCAGATACCCATATTTCTGTCCCGCTTTAATTCCTTCAACAAACGTAGACTTTATACCAGCATAGGAACCTTGAAATTCGATGGTTTCATATCGTGACTCATCATAAAACAACGCTAGTTGGATTTCGGATTCTTTTAAAGCGGGAGAGTAGATTGAAAAATAGCAACCGCTGTCTGTTAGAGTGGCGCCTAGAGGATATGGCTGAGCTTTATTTTTTATCATGATTGGCTTAGGCCTTAACATTCTGATTAAAAACTGACTTGCGCTTAGCTTAGTAAAAAACTTTGTGTTTAGGTGGTCAAGTATTAATCGAAAAAAAGCCACTTTTATTTGTATTATGATGAACTGCTACAGAATAAAGTTCTCTCATAGGTGACCGATATAATTGAGATATATACTGTAGATAGTCTTTTTAACTTGGAAATGTGTATTCCATGTTATGCTTGCAAATGATAATCAATGAAATTTAGAGCCTAATTAATGAATATTCTTGGTATTTTCATTGGTATTGCTGGTGTTCTACTCATCGGGCTGGTGATTTGGATGGCGGTAATAGCGTTGAAACAGAAAAAAATAGAGTCTGATCGGCATCGTAAGCAGGAAAAATATCGTGTTGCGGTGGAGCGAAACCTCGAGTTAGAAAGGCAAGACCGACTCAAAAAGGCGGAAGAAGGACACATACCAACCATTCTTTATATGGCTAAAGAAGCCGAGAGGCGGGACTGGAGAGAATCATTCTATTGGTATGAGAAAGCAGCAAATCTAGATAACATCACGGGTATGTATGGTGTAGTTCGTCTAAGCAAGCGTTTTGAAGGCGATATTATCATGATGGAGAAATCCAAGTTTTGGCAAACGTATATCAAAGGGTTAGAGGGAGATAATGTTGCTTTATTCGAAACTGGTCGGGCGCTGATTCAAGGGTTAGGTGTCTCAGCCAATGTTGATAAAGGAATAAACATTATTGAAAAGTCTGCATTGGCAAACTTTATACCTGCTCAGATTTACTTAGGTGATTGGTGCATATCGAAGGACAATCCAACACCTAAGCCTGAGGATTCCACATACTGGTATACCAAGGCAGCAAAACTTGAAAATCTTGAGGCGATGATGAAGCTCGGACTCAATTATCTAAAAGGTGTTGGTGTTGTTAAAGATCATCGTCGAGCCTGCTATTGGCTGGAAAGTGCGGCTGAACTGGGATATCCAGAAGCGATGTATTTCTCAGGCAAGGCGTGGATTGACTTTGGCCAGGAAGGTAATTCTATTGCGTACATTTGGCTGTTTTTGGCTGCCCACTTTGGCTATGAGCCAGCAAAAACATTGAGGGATGAAGTCGGTAATAAAGTGGGTGTGGATTCGATTGTTATGCTTCAGCGCTTTGCTAAGCCATTAATGAAGAAAATCCAGTCAGGTACGATCGGTCGACATATTATCATTCGTGCCTTTAATAAGCTTTACAAGCGTGATGTGCCAATTCCTACGACAACTGAGTTTCTTGAAGATGAAGTTGTTTATGACAACAGCAACGAACTGTTAGATGAAATGACTATGCAGAATATGGACTTTTCACAAGAGATGAAGAGTAGAGAAGATGATTCTGTTGAGACCTCAACTCCAAAAGGAGATACCACTGCTCAGTGAGCAGTGGTTTACTTACTAACTATTTTTTCTTTCTTCTGCTTTGCAAGCAGCCGCAGTAAATACGACGTCAGTTGAACTGTTTAGCGCCGTCTCTGCAGAATCTTGAATCACACCGATAATAAAGCCTACCGCTACAACTTGCATTGCAACATCATTAGATATGCCGAATAGGCCGCATGCCAGTGGAATTAGAAGCAGTGAACCGCCAGCAACACCAGATGCACCACAAGCTGAGATGGCTGCGATAACACTTAGGAGTAATGCTGTCATGATATCGATATCAATACCCAAAGTGTTTACAGCTGCAAGCGTCAATACAGTAATTGTTATGGCAGCACCAGCCATGTTAACGGTCGCACCAAGAGGAATCGATACTGAATAGGTATCTTCATCTAAGTCCAATTTACTACATAGAGCCATGTTAACCGGAATATTGGCTGCACTTGAGCGGGTAAAGAATGCTGTTACACCACTTTCACGTAAGCATTGGAAAACAAGTGGGTAAGGGTTCTCTTTTGTTTTTACGTATACAATGATCGGGTTGATGATTAACGCAATAATCAGCATAGCACCGAGAAGAACGGCAAGAAGATGAGCGTATCCAGCTAATGCTTCAAAACCCGTTGTTGCAAACGTTTCTGCAACTAGGCCAAAAATACCGAATGGAGCAAGACGAATGATAAATCGGACCAGTTGTGAAACACCGTGGCTCATATCTGCTAAAACTTGTTTTGTGGTTGCAGCGCCATGGCGTAAAGCAATACCTAAACCGATAGCCCATGCAAGAATACCGATATAGTTTGCGTTAACGATAGCGTTAACTGGATTATCAACGATCTTAAATACAAGTGTTTTCAGTACTTCAGCGATACCTTGTGGTGGCGTTGCGCCTTGTGCTCCGGTAACGAGTGTCAACTCCGTTGGGAACATAAAGCTAAGGATAACAGCCACAACAGAAGCAGCAAGCGTCCCGATAAGGTATAGGAAAATGATTGGACGCATATGGGTATGCTGATTCTTCTTTTGGTTAGCAATAGAAGAAATGACCAGAATAAAGACAAGCACTGGCGCAACCGCTTTTAAACCGCCTACAAATAGACTTCCTAAAATACTGGCTTTAATTGCATATTCTGGTGACATCGCAGCAAGTGCGACACCGATGATAATACCTACAACAATTTGTAGGACTAAGTTACCTCGGGCAAAACGCGCGAGAGGATTGTTGTTTTGCATACTCATTCCTGAATAATTATTCGGTTACATTTTTATATGAATGCCAGATTTTATCTGGAGCTGACAATAGTAACTTGACAATATAATGTGTCTATAATTATTTCAGAAAAGAAACAAAAAATTGATTATGGCAAATTAATCAGCGTGATTTTTGCTCTCATGTTAATTTTTTGTTTTATTATATCGATCTTTTTACTGGTAAATAATACTAAATTATTTCCATATATTAGTGAGTGTTGTTCTTATGTCCTGTTTCGAAAGGGCAGTACTATTGTGCGGATGGGAGGCATGGGCAATCATTGGTAAGTCTGCTCTTGTCAGCTGACTCACCAATGAGTTCATAAGAAAGGATTATGAGCGATCTGCAAACTTTTCTAAACCAAGAACAAGTACGATGGCAAGTAGCATCAATAATACTGCAACGAGTAATTGGGGTTGATGAGATGTCACTTGTTCATAGGTAAATGGGCTTAGGTTATGTTGGAGTAGAGGAACCTTCTCACCATGGGAGTTTGTACGCCAGGTAATGGTTTCTTTCCAAGGCCAGATCTTTGGTAAAGTCCCGATCATCAATCCCGTCAGGGTTGTTAGCGTAAAATTTCGAGCATTTTTTAACAACCAAGAAAGTAGATGTGAAAACGTCAGAAGTCCGATTAAGCAGCCGACAGCGAAAAGACCCAAGGTTGTTACATCTCCACTTTTAACTGCGCCAAGAATGCCAGCATACATTCCCATCATTAATAAAATGAAGCTACCTGAAATGCCGGGAAGAATCATCGCACAGATAGCGATGGCTCCGGAGATAACAATATTGATAGGTGTTACTTCTAAGTGGAGTGGCTGCAAAACCGTTATCGAATAAGCGATTGCAATACCCGCAAAAAGGCCGACCAAAAGCAGTGGATTGCTTTTATTAATTTGCTTGGCAATGTGTAAAACCGACACAATGATCAATCCAAAAAAGAAAGACCAAATTGGAATTGGATGTGTGTCGAGTAACCAAGAGATTAATTTAGCTAATGTCGCCACGCTGGTTAAAATTCCAGCAAATAGGCAGATCAAAAATTTGATATTAATGTAGTCAAATGTTTTAGCCGTGCCGTTTTCTTTCCAATAACGCAGAAGAGTCGGATTTACTCTACGAATACTTTCCAGTAACGTATCGTAGACGCCAGTGATAAAGGCAATCGTTCCACCTGAGACGCCTGGGACGACATCAGCCGCGCCCATTCCCATACCTTTCAAGAAAGTCATTAAATAATTCATATATAAACGTTAATGTTTGTGAATACTTAGAGCAGTATATCTAAATTGTGAGAGGTAAACGTAAGAATATTGAAAAATATTGAATCAGATATGAGACAGTGATGACTATCACTGCTCACCATGTAGCGTCAGCTTAGTCCCATTGAAACGGAGTTTGTTTAGTAGATGCTTCACACTCTCTTTGCCGTTATCGTTGAATTCAAGACCGTAGCGTGCGTAATGAACCGACCGCTGAACATTACAAATTTTACCTTCTACAGAGCCAAATAAGCTGTGAGCACGTTGGTCGGTAAAGACATCAATAGTAATCACGTCTCCAACCAAGTATGTTTTGCCCAGTGGCGGGGTAAAAAAGCGGCAACCACTGCGAGAGAGATCTCTGATCTCACATTCCATTTTATGATTTCCGAGACTTGCACGACCAAACAGTTGCACTTCGTAGCGCGGTTCTTTGCGCAATTGTGTTATTTGCATCGTGTTTGGTATTGAAAATAATGCCAATGGAATGGGGTCATCAATCACATGCAAAAGTTGGCTACGAAAATGAACTAGCGCTCCTTCACCACGAGGAGAGATGGCTCTTACGTTCGTCCAGAAACCTTCCTGAAAAAAATAATCGAAATCATCACCAGAAATATTGGGAATTTCGGCAAGAATGTACGAATCAGAGTGGGTCCCAATGAATGCCGTTTTACAGTTGAATTTGGTTCCAACGGGCGCAGTGATGTTCAATACCAGTTCGCTTCCGTGCTCGATCAACGCAAGGGCATCTGTACTATTCATTGTTGACACTGACTTAGATTGACGTATCAACTTGCTGTTTAAAGGCTTTTCATCCGATTTGGCCACTGCGGACATTTCCTGCTTTCTTTTTATCGACGATTTCATTTCGTATTATGCGTTGCACTTTTATGTCAGAACCACGTTAAATTTATACAATTTTAGGATTTATTAAAATAGATAAATACAAAAAAGTTGGCTGAATTGAGGGTTTAGTCTCTATCAGACTTACATAAATCCTATTCTTCTACACAGACTTGATTCCGACCATTGGCCTTGGCTCTATACAGGGCTTTATCCGCTCGGTAAAAAGTTCGTTGGGTATTTTCACCATCTTTATGAAGTGTTATACCGATACTAACAGTCAATCCTCGTTCACCTAATATATCCTGCCAATGGAATTCGTATATCTTTTCACGGAAATATTCTGCATGCATTTTTGCTTTATTGATGTGAGTATTTTCCAGTATCACTAGGAATTCTTCACCACCAAAACGAATGCATGACGCATCGCTAAACTTAAAATAATCGGCGATCTGTTTGGATACGTTAACAATCGCTTTATCACCAACTAGGTGGCTTAGTTCATCGTTAATTGATTTGAAATGATCAATATCGATGATGAGAAAAGCAAATTGCGTTTCATGTAATAAGAGGTCTTTGAGCTTAGTATCAAGCCAACGGCGATTATGCAGCTTCGTCAGAGGGTCGATAAAGACATCTTGTTGCAACTGAGCCACAGTATTTTTCTGATTTTCCGTTGTTTCTTTTAACTCTTTATTTTCTATCTCTGAAAGAATCAATTTTAGCTGTAGTTCAAATTTTGATAAGCGCCTTAGCTGACTTGTTCCCAGTTCGCCAATCGGGATTTTAGACAGGAGATCCGATTCGATACGAAATGCTTTCTTCTGGTAAGTGAGTGCTGTATCAAACATTCTGCGTTGTTCGTAAACCTCACTAAGATGGTTATAGAGACTCTTCAACATAAAAGGAGTTGTTGAGTCATTGATTTTGTTCAGCCTGTTTCGCAGTAGCATCTCAGAAATTTCAAATCTCTGCTTCTGCATAAAGCACTCAGCAAGTATTAGGTGAATATGAAATGAAAGGGATGACAAGGGCTGGCTAGCCGATGAGTAATGTATAGCAGCAAGACGTTTCAGCGCGTTATCAAGGTTACCTTGGGCTAGTTCGAGTCGAGCTTCGTTATATATTACCTCACCAGTGTAAAACTTATCACTGACCAGAATACTGAGTTCTTCACATTCTTGAATCAACTCTTGAGCGGCAGAAAATCGATTGAGTTCTATGTAACTGGAAAGGATACCTATTTTATACTTCAGTCTCAAAGTGCGGCTTGAAATTGCGTGATCGATACTATCGACTTTTTGGAAAAATCGTAAGGCCTGATTGTTATCGCCATAAATCTGACAAAGCTGTCCCATACCGTATACGGCCATTGCGTATTCGTCGATGAAGCTATTTTCGACAGCAATGTTAGTTATCCCAATGTATTCATTGAGAGCACCCTGATATTCTCCATTTTGGATAAGGCGCTCGCTCAGCGTTAATTTTATCGACAGCAAAAATTCAGCATCGTTGGGGAGTCTGAGTAGTTCAATTGCCGACTCTAATTCTTCGATACTTTGCTGGTGTTGCAGTAGCTTCGCTCGATATTCAGAACTAATTACCCAGCATTGTGCCTGTTCCAGAGGACCTTTAGCTATATGATTGCGAACGTGAGCCCAAAAAATAATCGCCTCTTCGCCTGAAACAGACGTTGCATCAAGTCCGGCATCTTTGACTTTGTTGAGTAAAATTTCCATTAATGCCTCCCTGATGTTGAAAGTAACTCAAGTTGTTCGAGAGTAAACGGAAACGTCAAAATGTCGTGTAAGTCTACTTTGGGCAATGGGCCTGATAATCCTTGTCTCTCCCAAGGATAAAGTCCGATCATAGCAATAATGACCCGATGGAGCTCTGACGCTTCCGCATCTTTTTCATCGATTAATATTCCTAGTCGCTCAGAGCTTAAACGTGACACTAGGTCTTTTGAAGTACAGAGCGAATGCGTCAGTTCAGTACAAATATCGATGTACTTCGGATTGGGGTGATAGATGACTAACACGGTATGATTTGCGTGTTTTAACTCTGTTTTGAATAGAACGAGTTGCTCCCACCAATAAGTTTCTGACACAACATTAGACAAATGTTTTTCGGGGTTGTATTCATATTGACCACGCACACGATTGATCAATTTACGTGCTCGTTGCTCAAGTTGTTTCTTCGCACCACGAGCTTTATCGGAACTTTCTAATGCTTTCTGATGTTTAATTTGTTCTATCGAATAATGTCGGTATTTTTTAAAGGCATTTAACGCCAGATCGAATTGATCTTTTTGCTCGGCAATCTTACTTTGTTGGTAGTAAATTTGCGTTAATAATTCAGCATTACTGTTTTCCATGACATCAACAGACAACTCTGCTTGAGAAAGCAATTCGTTAGCTTTGTCCAAATCACCGCGCAACAATTCTAAACGGGCATGACTAATGGATGAGTGTATTTTTACCCATCCAAGGTTGTGTTCTACGGCGAGTTCATGAGCTGTCTGGGTAGCTTCTTCCGCATCTTTTAAACGCTCTAACCCAAGCAAAGCTAATGCTCGGAAATCCCAAACTTCAGCCAAATATTTTGTATCGTGTTCACTTTCAAAGATAGACTGAGCGGCATCCAATACCTCAAGCATTTCGACATAATCTTTCAGTAAATATAAGTCCCAAGCCCAAAGTACACGGGCTTTTCCTTCCAGATCATTAATGCGTGCGCTATTAGCAACCTGAACAGCCAGTTGGTGAGTCGAACACGCGAGTTGAAATTCCTGAGTTTCACGCCATATGTCACCAAGTCCCAACAAGCACTCAATTTCAACTTCAACATTATCTTCTAACGCGGCTTGCTCGAGTGCATTTATCCAATATTGCTGCGCGGTGAAAAGCTTGCCTTCTTCGAAAAAGTGCAGACCATGCAGTTCGAGAATGATTGGAAGAAAGTCGTCATGATCCAGTCGGTTTTGGAACTGTAATGCGTCTTTCGCAAACTTTAGTCCCATTTTGGGTTTCTTAAGATGCCAAGAACAACGAGACATGAGAATAAGACATTCTAGGCTTGCCTGAGGGAAGTCAATTTGTTTCGATCTGGCCAAACATTGTTCCAGAATAGTGAGGACATCTTCCGGATCGCCCTCTATGCGTCTTTTTAACTGTTCTATTTCTATCTCTAGGAGATATCGACTTCTATCCAAGTTGAATTCCTTCAGGCGCAAATCAGGGTAACTAAAATGGTTTCAATGTCTTAGTGAATACAACCTAAACCATTAAGTTATCGTCACCAATATCCCTAAGAAAGCATAGTTTATGCCAGTTTATCTTTTTGTTTGTATGGTGATTTATTTTTAATCAAGCACTAACAATATGACTTCTATCGCAATTTTGCAAATTAACATCCTTTGAGCAAGTCAAAACTTTGACTCAACTCTCTATAATTGACACTTTTGATAATAAAGCGATACATAATTTAACTTTGTACAAGCTATGCTATACTCCTTGTACATAGAAAAAAATTGTACAGTAATGAGGTGGATATGGAAGCAAAAAAGATTCCGGTAGGGGTTAGCTCTTGTGTCTTGGGTGAGAACGTGAGGTTTGATGGCGGGCACAAACGAAATCAATTCGTGTGTGGTCAGCTTGATACACATTTTCATTTTGTCCCTATTTGTCCTGAAGTGGGAATGGGTATGCCAGTTCCCAGGCCGACGATCCGCCTAACTCGAATCGACGGTGATATCCGTTTAATCGAAACCAAGAATCAAGAAGCTGATCATACCGAGAGAATGGTTAGCTATAGCAAAGAAAAAGTCCGCGATATTGCCGGGCTTGGTTTGTGTGGGTATATCGTTTGCGCTAAATCTCCTACATGCGGAATGGAAAAAGTTAAGGTTTACAAAGAAAACATGGCTGAGAAAGACGGTGTTGGCCTTTACACTAAAGAGCTCATGGCTTCTTATCCTTGGTTACCGATTGAAGAAGATGGTAGATTAAACGACCCTGTGCTTCGGGAAAATTTTATTTCGCGAGTGTATGCCTTGGATGATTTTCGCCGAAATGTTGAAAGGGAACCGTCAGCGAAAAAGGTTATTGAGTTTCATAGCAGATATAAGCTGACCCTCATGGCTCATCATCCTGCAAGTTACAAAGAAATTGGGAAGCTGGTTGCGGCTATTTCCAATTTCGAAATCGAGGATTTTGTTGCGAAGTATCGAGAGAAGTTCATGGATGCTTTGACATTCAGAGCGAGCCGAAAAAACAATACAAATACTCTAATGCATATCCAGGGATACTTTAAACGGTCTTTGACAAAAGAACAGAAAGCCGAGTTGGCAACGCTAATCCATGATTATCGATTGGGTGAATTGCCTCTTTTGGCTCCGATCACACTTATAAAGCATTATTTGTCGATGTATCCGGACACTTACTTAGAAAAACAAAAATTTTTAGAACCTCATCCTCAGGAGCTTCGTTTACGTTATGGATTGTAAACAACCACTTTACGCGATTAGAGAAGTATCAGAAATAACCGGAGTAAAGCCTGTTACTCTTAGAGCCTGGCAACGACGTTATAATCTGATTCAGCCGCAAAGAACTGAGAAAGGACACCGATTGTTTTCTGCTGACGATGTCGAAAAAATTCAGCAGATTCAAAGTTGGCTCAGCAAAGGCGTGTCGATTGGGAAAGTATCCTCGCTTCTTGATCAAACAGGAACGCTTGAAAGACTGCCACAGGAAGAACTGCAACATCTAGAAGAGTACGAAGCGATTTTAGATGCACTCACCGAGCTAAAACAAAGCAAATTGGCTCATCTAGTCAATTCTGTGATGAAAGAATATCCATTGGATATCGTTTCCAATCAGCTCCTATTTCCTGTCATTGATGCAATCGACAAAATGAAAGGCCCATCTAGGAGTCTCCGACGTGCTTTATTTCAAAGCGTGTTGATGACCAAAATTTCTCTTTTGATTGATTCAGAGAGTCGGGTGTCAAAGAAGGGGCGTTGTTTGTTTATTAGTCTCGATCCCGTTGGCAGTTTATACGCTTGGTTAAAGGCGGCAGAAATCGTTGAGCAAGGAGAACAGATTACGATTTTAGACGGTGTTGAAGAACTGTCTGGTTTAATCAGTTATGACATGTTGAATGACTTTTCGTCTGTATTTATTTTTTCCAATCGTGCTCTTAATGAAAACCAATTGCAGGGGATTCAATTACTTCAGCAAAGCGATTATACCGGGGCGATAGGTTGGTCAGATGTCATTGCAAAGCTTCATGAATTGGAGCCTGAAGTATGAATTTAGTTTGGCTACGAACTGACTTAAGAACGGTAGATAATACTGCACTTAATTCGGCCATGGCAACTGGAGAACCCACTCTGGCAATATTCATTGCAACGCCCGGACAGTGGAAACAACACGACAAAAGTGAGATTCAAGCTGACTTGATTTATCGCCGCTTGTTCGAGCTTAAAGGCGAATTATTAGACCTTAATGTGCCGTTGTTATATCAAGAGGTTGATAGTTTTTCAGATTCAATCGATGTTGTGCACCGAGTCGTCAAAGACTTTGAGGTTAAGCAGCTTTATTTTAATAATGAATATGAGCTTAATGAGCGCCGTCGTGATGCGGAAATTGAACAAACATTTGAACAGGATGATATTGATATTCATCGTTATGACGATAAGTGTCTGTTAGCGCCTGGCGCAGTGCTCAATAAACAGGGTGATTATTTCAAGGTGTTTACACCTTTTAAAAATTCCTGGCTAAAACTCGCCTATACTCCAGAAATTAAAAAGCTGGCTGCGGGAAAACCTTACGCTTTAAACGAGAAGCAAAAAGCTTGGCTACTTTCAGAATCCAGCTCTTTTACCTATCCGAGAATCTCGAGTGCTCAATGGGGTGTCAAATTCGATGAGATTCGTTCAGTTCTCAGACGCTTTTGCAAAGAGTCTATCCGTCAATATCATCAAAACAGAGATTTTCCCGCGATAGACGGGACTAGCCAATTGTCTCCTTATCTAGCCATTGGTGCTATTTCTGTTCGTCAATGTCTGGCCCGAGTGAATATGAGCTTCCCTGATGGGCAACCTGATGGCGCGGCAACATGGATAAGTGAACTCATCTGGCGAGAGTTTTACCAACATTTAGTTTGGTTTAGAGATGACATATCGATTGGGAAGAGCTTCCATGACTGGGGGCAATGGCTCCATTGGCATGAAAACGAAGAATTCTTTGAAAAATGGGCATCAGGTGAGACCGGTTATCCCATTGTGGATGCGGCGATGCGACAACTTAATCAAACCGGATGGATGCATAACCGTTTGAGAATGATTGTTGCAAGCTTTTTGACTAAAGACTTACATATCAATTGGCGTAAAGGGGAGTCGTACTTTATGTCCAAGCTGATCGATGGCGATTTCCCTGCCAACAATGGTGGCTGGCAATGGTGCGCATCAACCGGGTGTGATGGACAGCCTTATTTTAGGATTTTTAATCCGATCACTCAGGGACAAAAATTCGACCCGAACGGAGAATTCATCAAACGTTGGGTGCCTGAGCTGGGGCCTGTTCCATCAAAGTTCATCCACGAGCCATGGAAATGGGCTGGGGTAAAAAATCTGTCATATCCGGAACAAATAGTTGATCATAGTAAAGAGAGAAAGCTAACCTTAGAACTATATAAAGCGGCCAAGGATTCTATTGCTTGATTATCCGAATAGCACTATTGATGATATTGTCAGTTTCTACCTGCTGGGCAAGAGATTATGATCTTCCTCCAGAAGGAAGTTCAATCGTTGGTAATATTGAATATCATGAAGTGAAGGAAGGCGAAACCATCGCAGAGATCGCGGACAGCTATGATGTTGGGTTTCTGGCCGTGATGGCTGCCAATCCAGGTGTTGATCCATTTCTGCCCAAGCCGGGTACAGTTCTAACTATGCCAACCAGAATCATTTTGCCGCAAGTTGAGCGTGAAGGGATTATTGTTAACCTGGCGGAACTCAGGCTTTACTATTTTGATAAAGATAATAAAAAAGTACACATTTTCCCTGTTGGAATAGGACGAATTGGCCGAGATACTCCAGAGATGGAAACGGAAATTAGTCAAAAACGCCCGAATCCAACATGGACACCCCCAAATTCAATTCGCAAGGAATACCTTAAAAAAGGGATCACTTTACCTGCAGTTGTCCCTTCTGGTCCGGATAATCCTCTGGGCTTATTTGCTTTGAGATTGGCCTATGGACAAGGTGACTATTTGATACATGGTACGAATAAAGATTTTGGTATTGGATTACGTGTGAGCTCTGGTTGTATTCGAATGAATCCTGCAGATATTGACTGGCTTTTTCATAAGGTTAATGTCGGTTTAAAAGTGAAAGTGATTGATGAGCCTGTGAAGGTGAGTCTGGAGCCAGATAGAACGGTATTTGTTGAGGCGCATGAACCGCTTACACGTAGCGATGGAAGCAAAAAATCGTTATCTGTACCACAATCACTTATCTGGTGGCTCGAGGAAAATCAGCTCTCTGAAGATAAAGCGAAAGCCGTCATATTTTCCCAAAATGGATTACCTACGCAAGTGGCTAGCATTGAACAGTAAAAGCGTAAAAGGCTGATATTAAATCAGCCTTTTTTAAAGTAGGAATCGAACGAAATACTTTATTTAGTGTAACTTTGAGCAATATTGTCGATTCTTTCGTTGGCACGCTGTGCCTCTTCTTGAGCGGCGCTTGCAGCGTCTGCTGTCTGATTAAGTTTTTCAGTCATTTGACCATGAGAGGCTTCCATAGACGAAATCTTCTCACTAAGCATGTCTACTTTATTACTTAGTTCATCCAGTTTGCTTGTGGTGGCTTCATCTGTACTAGATGCACAGCCGGAAAGAATGAGTGCTGAAGATGCTGCTACAAGGAATAATTTGTTCATTATGAACTCCTTTTATGCGTTATATGAGTTTAGCTTCAGTTCGCTTATCTTTTTTCTAGAAAAAGATAGTTATCAGTAATTCTAACACTAAGTTTCTGATATGAAAGTCAGGAAAACACAAAAGCAATGCCAATATTCTTTCTATACTTTCTTTAGGCATCGCCACCCTATTTGAGTTATTATAACGCGTTCGGCTACAGGCCACGTATAAATGACCACATAACTTCATGGAGTTAACTTTGCAATTTAAAGATTTGGGTTTAGATAATCGTCTATTAAAAACATTAAGCCATTATGACTTCCGTCGGCCAACTGAGATTCAGCGTATGGCGGTGCCCATTGCAATTGCAGGTAAGGACCTTTTAGCGTCATCTAAAACGGGTTCTGGTAAAACGTTAGCGTTTGTTTTGCCGATACTTCATAAATCATTAAAGACTAAAGCCTTTTCAGCGAAAGACCCTCGAGCGATTATTCTTGCTCCAACCAGAGAACTGGCTAAGCAAGTCTATAATGAATTGCGTTCTATGCTCGCAGGTCTGTCCTATCATGCGACATTGATCGTTGGTGGAGAGAACTTTAATGATCAAGTTAAGGCTCTTGGTCGCTATCCGAAATTTATTGTTGCAACACCAGGTCGTCTTGCTGATCATTTGGACCACCGCTCGTTATTTTTAGATGGCCTGGAAACGTTGATTTTAGATGAAGCGGATCGAATGCTTGATTTAGGTTTCGCGCCTCAACTTAGACGTATTCACAGAGCGGCAAAGCATCGTCGCCGTCAAACGCTAATGTTCTCCGCAACGTTAGACCACACCGAAGTCCTCGATATTGCCTCAGAAATGCTGAATGATCCCAAGCGGATTTCTGTTGGCGTTGCTAATGAAGAACACAAAGACATTACGCAAAAATTTTACCTTTGTGATCATCTCGATCATAAAGAAGCGATTCTCCAACGTGTTTTGGATGAAAGTGATTACAAGCAGTTAATTATTTTCACTGCAACGCGAGCGGATACAGAGCGTTTGACTGAAAAGCTCAATCAGCAGAAGTTGAAAGCCGTTGCGCTCAGTGGCGAGTTAGCTCAAACTCAGCGTAATACGATTATGGGACAGTTCGAGCGTGGTGCATTTAAGATTCTTGTCACGACCGATGTTGCTTCAAGAGGCTTGGACATTGCGTCTGTGACGCATGTGATTAACTTCGATATGCCAAAGCACTCCGAAGAATACGTTCATAGGATTGGACGGACTGGTCGTGCGGGAAATAAGGGAGATGCTGTTTCTCTTGTGGGACCAAAAGATTGGGATAGCTTTCAGCGTGTTGAAGCATTCTTACAGCAATCTATTTCTTTCTCTGTGTTTGATGATCTCAAAGGCAAATTTACGGGTATAAAACCAAGAAAGCCAGTGAAGAAAACAACAGTTAATAAAAAGAAAAAGCCCAATTCAGGTAAAAAAGTGGAAAGCAAAAAACAGGTTAAACGTGATAAGAGTTTTTATCAAAACGTTCCTGTGGGAGATAGCGTTTTCATGCCGAAAAAGAAGAAACCTGAGAACGAATAACAATGAAAAGAACGGCCAATGGCCGTTCTTTTCGTTTATACCACTTTAAATTCGTTTAACTTTTGGTTCTGTTGTTCTGCTAGATTGGAAAGTTCATGGCTTGCCGCTGCCGATTGGGTAATCCCTGTCACATTCTGACTGACTAGCTCGTAGATATTTGAAATATTACGACCAATATCCTCAGTGACTTGGCGCTGTTCTTCCGATGAAGACGCTACTTGAGTATTTACCGAGCTAAGGCTTCTGATTGAGTCCAAGATATCATCAAGCGATATTTTAACTCGGCTTGCGACTTCACTATTTTCCTGAAGAGCAGAAAGAGTCAGTCCCATGCTGTTATTCGCTGAGCCTGATTGTTCCTGCAGTTTATTGATAATCGCCTGAATTTCTTTAGTTGAGTCCTGGGTTCGTGATGCAAGCATACGAACTTCATCAGCGACCACAGCAAAGCCTCTTCCGCTTTCACCCGCTCGAGCCGCTTCTATAGCAGCATTTAGCGCCAGTAGATTGGTTTGTTCGGAAATACTTTCAATTACCTCGATCACGCTCCCAATTCGGTCGGATTGCTCTTTTAGGGAGTTGATAATCTGCGCAGCGCTATTCAACTGAACCGACATCTCATCTGTTGCCTTAAGGCTACTATCGAACATGATAATACTTTCGGACACTAATTTATTGGCTTGAGAGGCGGCTAAGTCGGCTTCTTGAGCATTTTCAGTTACAGATTTCGCTGTAACTTCCAGTTGAGCAATCGCTGAAGAAACCTGCTCAATTTCATTTTTTTCCTGATCAGAGTTCGCACTCGACTGAGTCATGACTGCAGCTAATTCAGTAGAAGCAGAAGCAACATCAACGCTAATTCGATTCAGTGAGTCTACCGTAGACTTGAGTTGGCCGATGGTCTGGTTTACATCAAGAGCCAGAGCTGAAAGCTCATTATTGCCTTTAACTTCGATAGACGAAGTTAAATCACCTTGCGCTACTTTTTTCATTATGTGTTGTAAACGTTTTATCGGTTCAACAATAAAGCCCGAAACAAGCCAACCTAATCCAATAGCGATAAGAAGAATAACAATCAGTGAAACGATGGAATAATCCACTGTATTTGTGTGTTCTTGTTCATGGACATGTAACGAGTTGAGCGATAACTCATTCAGCCTCTGTGACAGTGCGCGAATGGCGGCAACCATTTGCTTTCCAGCATCGCGATAGCTATCACTCGCTTGAGCGTAGGTTTGCTCGAACGATTGAGGTAATGTGGTAGACCCTTGCTTAGTTCTTAGAAGAGGTAACATTGTGTTAAGTGAATACTCAACATAATGATCCATTGCCGATTTAAGATCGTCGACTTCATCTTGAATATCGGGGAGTTCTGCTATCTTATCAAGAAGCTGATTATTTGCTTCTTGATTTTCCTTAAGCACTTTGGGCAAAACATCGAGTTCGGACGATTTAAAGAGACTGTAAATCGCACTGATGCGCATACTGTAGATATTGTCGATTACCGTTGTGAGGTTATCTTTGTAGGTTATGGTATTCGTGGTAGACACGGATACCGAATTAAATGCTTCCTTTATCTTAGCTGAACTAATAAGAACACCTGTCGTTAGTAACGCGAGAGCGATGATAACAGGGACAACCACTTGAACTCGAATAGACAGTTTGCTTAACAACTGACGCATAAGTTCATACCTCTTTTATGTGAATAATTATCGTTTATTTTCTCATCATGATTCTATCTGTTTACGGTTATATTTCAATATTCAACCGCTTAAAATGAGTTTTTATTTATAATAAACAATAACTTGTATATGTAACACATTTCATTTGAGCTACGAATTAATTTGATGGTTTATGCAAGAAATAAACTGTTAATCTCGTTCAGATATTGAATGTATAAATTTCATGAATTTGCGATTTGTCATCTACGTTTAAAGTTACTGAAACACAACTGTCACATAAGCCGCCTAAAGTGACCCTCGTTGAATGAAAACATAAAGGCATAACGCCAATTAAGGATTCTAGTAATGAAAAAAACATTTATCGGTGCAGTAGCTCTTATCAGTGCTCTTTCAGTTAACGTTGCTTCAGCAAAGGAAACAATTTCAGCTGTAGGCTCAAGTAGTGTTACTCCTCTCATGGAAGTGTTTGCGGAAACTTACATGAAGACAGATTCAAATGTATTTATCGAAGTTCAGGGACCAGGTTCTTCAGCGGGTGTTAAAGCGGCTAAAAATGGTAGCGCAGATCTTGGTATGTCATCTCGTGAATTGAAGTCGTCTGAAAAAGAGCCAACGTTGGTAGAAGAAGTTATCGCTCGTGATGGTATCGCCGTCGTCGTTAACCCTAAAAATGGTGTTAAAGGATTAACATCCGAACAAGTAGCATCAATCTACAAAGGCGATATCACTAACTGGAAAGATGTTGGTGGCAATGACAAACCAATCGTAGCGATAACTCGTGATACAGCTTCAGGTACACGGGGTGCTTTTGAAGATATCTTAAGTCTGAAAAAAGAAATTAATGGAACGAAAGTATCTGCTATTTCTCAACGTGCACAAGTTGCAAATGGTAACGGTGGTCTGAAAACGATGGTTGCATCTAACCCATATGCTATCGGCTACATCTCTTTAGGTTCGGTTGATTCATCTGTTCACCCACTATCAATCGACGGTGTTGAGCCATCAGTAGATAACGTTAAAAACGGCTCTTATAAAGTCGCTCGTCCTTTCCTTGTTTTATACAAAGAAGGCAAACCATCTGCTGAAACTCAAAAATTCTTAGATTGGATGCTAACTGCTGATGCTCAGAAAATCGTGAGCGAAAAAGGCTACATCTCAATTCACTAATTAATAGTTAATTTAACGATTTGGCTCGGCTAGCGAAAAGAAACTCGTTAGCTGAGCATTTTACTTTGTATTCAAATTCTCTGTAGTTTGAGATAGATATGACCATCGCAACGACAAATAGTGAAACATCTATGAACGGTAGACAAAAAGTGAGTAATGCTGCCGAAAGTCCACGCCCTCTTCGTACGAAGAAACGTGTTGACTGGAAAGAACGAATTTTTCATTCGTTATTTCTCACAAGTGCAGTAATCGGAATTGTGTCTCTTTTTATCATTGCCTATTTTATTGTTAAAGAGAGTCTTCCCGCGTTTCAAGAAGTTGGTGTGTCCGGCATCGTTCTTGGTACCGATTGGCTTCCACCTGCGTTATATGGCGTTGCCACCATGATTGTGGCTTCAATAGTCTCTACGTTAGGTGCAGTACTGATTGGTGTGCCTGTCGGTGTACTAACTGCAATCTTTATTGCTGAAATAGCCCCCAAAAAACTGGCGGATATTATCCGTCCAGCTGTTGAACTTTTAGCTGGTATCCCTTCTGTAGTGTATGGATTTTTCGGCCTGGTTATTATCGTTCCTTTAATACAGCAACTATTCGATATTCCCGCAGGTAATACCATTCTTGCAGGAATGATAGTTCTGGGGGTTATGATTTTACCGACCGTTATTACCGTGTCCGAAACATCAATTCGCGCGGTTCCGAGAGCTTATAAAGAAGGTTCACTGGCTCTCGGGGCTTCTAATATTTTCACCATATTTAAGTTGTTGGTTCCCGCTGCTCGCTCAGGGATCATGACCGGCGTTATTCTCGGTATAGGTCGTGCTCTAGGGGAAACGATGGCCATTATTATGGTGATGGGAAATGCGCCAGCAATGCCACATAGTATTCTGGAATCAGCCCGTACTCTAACTGCGAATATTGCAATAGAAATGTCCTACGCCAGTGGGGTTCACGCGAATGCATTGTATGCGACAGGTGTGGTGTTGCTGGTTTTCATTATGGTACTGAACGGTGCGCTTCTGTATCTCAATCGTCAGAAAGCGAGGTAATTGAGATGGATAGAGTTAAATTAAAAAAACAGCGTGAATTTAAGGATGCTGTTTTAAAAGGGTTTATCTGGCTTTCAGCTGCGTTTACCGTTGGATTTTTATTCTGGATTATCTGGTACATTTTATCCAATGGCCTCAAGCACGTTGACTGGAACTTTATCACAGATAACTACACGCGTACTGGCGAAGAACATGGTATTTATCCGATGATAATCTCAACCATTTATATGGTTGTGGCGTCTATCGCTGTTGCTGCACCGCTTGGCATTATGACGGCGATTTATTTAACCGAATATGCGAAGGTTGGGAGTCGATTAGTCAAAGTTATTCGATTCTGTACCGAGTCACTTGCAGGAATACCATCCATTATATTTGGTTTATTTGGCATGACGTTCTTTGTAGCGATACTGGGATTTGGTTTTTCAATCTTATCAGGTGCGCTTACACTCAGTATTCTGATTTTGCCTGTCATCATTCGTACGACGGAAGAAGCGCTTATGGCCGTGCCTTCAACTTACCGTGAAGGTTCTTACGGACTGGGAGCATCGAAAATCTATACTATTTGGCGATTAATATTACCAAGCGCTATCCCTGGTATTCTGACCTCAATTATATTGAGTATTGGTCGAGTGATTGGCGAATCTGCGCCAGTGTTTTTGACTGCTGGTATGGTTGCTCGTATCCCGGACTCCATTATGGATTCAGGGCGTACATTAACAGTGCACCTTTATAAATTAACAACAGAATTGTTTACTGTTGAAGAGTGGAATCAGGCTTACGGAACTGCCACTGTCCTTATTGTTGTCGTCCTAGTGATCAATATGGTCACGAAACTTATTGCTAGACGATTTAATACAGCAACATATTAATTGACGACTATTTAAAAGAATTTCGAGATAGAGAATATGAATAAATTTAATATTGAAAACTTAGATCTTTACTACGGCGAAAACCAGGCACTTAAGGCAATTAACTTGCCGATTCCTTTACGTCAGGTCACGGCGCTAATTGGTCCATCTGGTTGTGGTAAATCGACATTATTGCGTTGTTTGAACCGCATGAATGACTTGATTGAAGGCGTTAAAATTACTGGTCGTCTCGAGATGGACGGTGAAGATATTTACGGCAATATAGACGTGGCTGATCTCAGGATTAAGGTTGGAATGGTTTTTCAGAAACCCAATCCATTCCCAATGAGTATTTATGAAAATGTAGCTTATGGGCTTAGAGCTCAAGGTATCAAAGATAAAAAACACATAGATGAAGTGGTTGAGCTCTCACTGCGTGGTGCAGCGTTATGGGATGAGGTAAAAGACAGACTTAAATCCCACGCCTTTGGTTTATCTGGTGGTCAGCAACAGCGTTTATGTATTGCCCGTACAATCGCAATGGAACCGGATGTCATTCTTATGGATGAGCCGACCTCCGCTCTTGACCCGATTGCAACACATAAAATTGAAGAATTAATGGAAGAGCTCAAAAAGGACTACACCATTGTTATCGTGACGCACTCAATGCAACAAGCTCGAAGGATTTCAGACAGAACTGCCTTTTTCTTAATGGGAGAGCTTGTGGAACATGACGACACATCCGTCATTTTTTCAGAACCTAAAGATGATCGTACTCGTGGTTATGTGAACGGTGATTTTGGTTAATTAAAGAATAATAATAAGCGATGGTAAATTTTGCCCCTTATCTCGAGGGGCCTTTTTGTATCCGCTTCATTTGATACATTCGACTATCCGCGATAAACATCAGTTCATTAATGTCTTTTGTATCATTGGGATAACAACTGACACCTAGACTTGTCGAGATATCCGCTTTTTTCCCTGTAGGCAAGCTAAACTGTTCTTCGAAGCACTGGTTGATCCCTTTTATTAGTTCAAGAATATCGGCTTCTTGAGTTACAGGGGAAAGAATCGCAAATTCGTCTCCGCCAATACGAAATATTTCCTCTTCACCCTCAGCCAGCCTCTCTGTTAGTCGCTTCGAGACGAGTTGTAATATCAAATCTCCAGCCTGGTGGCCATCGGTATCATTGACGGCTTTAAATCCATTTAAATCCAGTAGTACGCATGAAAAGCGTCTTTGCTTCTTGAATTTCTTAATATGACGGAATAGGGCGAGGCGATTATATAATCCTGTTAAAGGATCTGTAAGTGATAGGTTCCGATGAAAATGTGCATCTTTATAAAAAGTGAATATCACTATGCCAATAAAAACAAACGTGACAATCATGAGATAATATTGAGTCTGAGTTAAAGACTGGACATCTTCTTTACGTTCTGCATTAAACGGGCTGCTTAATCTGAAGTTTTTATTCACATACAGTAATGTATCTTTATATAAAGGTTTCATTGCCTCGTAAAAGGCTTGTAGTGTTTTTGTATCGTGGACTGCGTGGAGCTGTGACTCAAGAGCCTTATAGCGATTGAATAGAGTATTTACTGAGTGTTTAAAACTACTTGAAGTTTCGATGTCTCTCCAGCCATCAATATTTAGGATAACGTCGAACCTGCTCCAAGTGAGATCGTATTTTAACTGAACTCTTTGTTTCTCATGTTCGGAATAGGTTACCGGAGTAAAGGCGACTAATTCAGAAAATTCTTTGGCAAGCTGATATATATGCCAAGTCGCTTCGGTCTTTGCTTCGTTATAAGCATTAGAAAGCGTACGAGTTTCCTGAATAGTATAAATATTACTGACAATAAGGATAACAGAAACCACAACCAGAAGAATTCTGGCCTTCATAAGGGTTTGACTTAAGTGGTTATGGTTATGGTCTTTAATCATTGGGATTGATTTGTATTGACTTTAATTGCCATACCATGTGTGACTGATACTTAAGGCTAGTCAGATCTGGATATTTAGATAAATCATATAACATCCAAAATGGCCCTTTCTTCCTCACTGTCATCATGCCCCCATCCATTTTATAGGTAATGATGGGTTGGTATTGAGTGATATCCTCAATAGAAATTTCAGAAGTATAATCGTTTAACGCAGTTAAACGAACCGCGTGAACATTTTTGATGTTCAAGCTAGACAGTAGGTCAGTTAATTTTACGCCGATAAACTTGTGTTGTCCTTTAACCCAAGGTAATTCAATTGTGAACTTCTGTTGTGGAAGTTGGGATAGCTGCTCAAGAGTTACTGCTGCAATGTTAGTTCCCGTGTTCGAAACGAGATTGAGTTCACTTGCCTGTACTGAGCTAAATGAGCATAGCGTTAGCAAGAGAATAGAGATCCAGCTTTTCATCATCTTCAACTGTCTAAAAATAGAACATAGGTTTATCGGAATGGCGTATTATAGAGATGTTAATTCGTAAAATAAACGTATTTTGTTGACACATAAGTTAATAAAACTCTGTGTCAACAAATCAAAAATCAGTTTTAGTATTTAAAATATAAAGTTAGCTGCGATACAAATAATTGGCATTGTGATCAATGTCCTTAAAATGAAAATTATAAATAATTCAAATATATTTATTGGAATTTTACAGCCCAGTAATAAAGCGCCGACTTCCGACATATAAATTAACTGTGTTACTGACATTGCTGCGATAATAAATTTGGTTATGTCACTATCTACGGATGAAATGACAATAGCCGGAATAAACATATCAGCAAATCCAACCATTACCGTTTTGGATGCTTCAACAGCATGAGGAACGCCAAGCCACTCTAAGAATGGAATAAAGGGTTGTCCCAGAATAGAGAATGCAGCTGTATGTTCTGCCAGGACTAGTGCTATCGTACCGAGTGCCATAACCACAGGTAGTACGCCTAAGACCATATCAAGTGAATTTCTAACTCCTTCGAATAGTATGTTTCGTAGTGATTTAACACTCTCGGCCTTATTAATCGCGAGTTTAAAGCCCCAGCTAAAATAAGAGTGCCCTTGAGGAATATGATGATGTTCCTCTTGAGGTGTTGACCCATCGATATAAAGATCGTGTTTTAAGCTCAGTGGTGGAATTCTTGGGAGAATGACTGCGGCGACTAAACCAGCAAAACAAATAGTAAAATAGAACGGAACAAAGAGTGACTCTAGCTTGACCTGGGCAAGTACGATTAGAGTGAAAGTAATTGATACAGCTGAAAAGGTTGTTCCTACTACCGCCGCTTCACGTTGAGTATAAAATTTTTCTTCAAACTGCTTACTGGTTAATAAAATACCAACGCTACCATCGCCCAACCATGAGGTCATACAGTCAATGGCACTTCTTCCCGGCAGATTGAAAAGAGGGCGCATTACTTTCCCTAAAAGGGTTCCGAAAAATTCAAGCAGTCCAAAGTTTAATAGAAAAGGTAAAAGCAGGCCGGCAAAAGTAAAGACTGAAAATAGTGTAGGAAGTAGATCGTTAAGAACTAAGCCTCCAGTATTGGCATCCCAAATCCATTGAGGCCCGACTTTTTGTGATATGCAGAAAGCACAAAACCCGCCTATGAGTCTGACAAAAATCCATGTAGGGGAAGGTGATAGCAGTTGATGTATAAACGTAACGTTGCGTAGAAATTTCGGCTGATATAACGAATAAGCCAAAGAAATCAGAGCCATGAAGATAATAGTGTTCGCTACGATTATCGTGATGTTTTGTCCAATCAAGCTCCTCATCATAGCGGCTAATACAGCGACGGGAATCGTCGTATCTCCGTTATATGTCAAAGGCATCATAAACAGAAATAACCCGAATAAAGAGGGTATGCTAAAACGAAGAATTTGTTTGATTGAATAGGGTTTTGCCTGATGACTTGAGGTGTTGTCGATATTATCACTCATCTTATTACTCATTATTACTTAAATCGTTGCGCATCATCCTTGATTCGTTTCGGCTTGAATACTTAAAGAAGCGGCGAAGAATATAATGAATTAAAATTTATGGCAATATTAAAGATTGATATTGTGTTTATTTTTAAATGATTATGTTGTTAAAGGTTAAAGTGTAGATTATTAATCTAAAAGCTGGATCTGTATTTTATACGGCGTAAAGACCCAATTTTTATTTAGCTGGAAAAGAGTGATATAAGAAGTTGTAGATATTAGACAAATTTCTTATTATTCATTATATCCGGACAAAAAATCACCACTTTAAGCTGTCGTATAGCAGTGAAGATGATTGTCTGAATGAATACATCTGACATAAAAGTCGTGATGTTTATGTGTGGTTCTACCATCAGGGTTAAATGGAGTTTGCAGATGATTAATAAACGTTATTTCAAAACCAAAGACGAAGTGGAAGTGACTTTTGAGTTAGAAGTACCTGAATCCTCCTCAAAAGTATCTATAGTTGCTGACTTTTTGGACTGGCAACCAGAACCAATGAAGAAGATTGCAAAGTCCAGTATGTTTAAGTTCAAAACGCGTTTGCCAAAAGACGGCGAATTTCAGTTTAGATATCTCCTTGATGGTCAGCAATGGGTCAATGATCCAAACGCTGATAACTATATTCCGAATGGTTTTGGTGAAGACAACTCGTTGGTATCAACTTACTAGTAATGAAACCAGTCTAGTATTATCTGCCAATATCTAGTCTTGAAATGGTAGTCTCTGTCGATAATTTAACACGGCAGGGGCTTCTAGTTGTGTTTTTTGTCGTTTCTTTGACCTGTTCTAGGTGACAAGTCTGTTACAAGCATTTAATCTTGTGCTTTTGTGAAATCAGCTTGGATTTATTGTGGTACTAAAATCAATAAACGAGAGAGTTCTTGGGTTATCGAAGCGTCCCAAACTCATTTTGGCAAGCCTGCCTATTGTTGCCATTATTGCGTTTTGGGGAACTCTTAACTCAGAGACGTCAAGAACAGTTATTAATATAGAAGTGCCTGAACAAGAAATTGTTGAGAATATAATGACTGAGAATCAGAGTGAGACTATCTCTCACCCTGACTATGAATATCATATCCGTCCAGGTGATTCGCTAAGCACGATATTCTCCCATCTAGGCTTTGCCTATAAAGATTTAATGAAGGTCATGGAAACTGACCTAAACTATCTTGCCTTAGA
Source organism: Vibrio viridaestus (assembly GCF_003856525.1). Classification (GTDB taxonomy): domain Bacteria; phylum Pseudomonadota; class Gammaproteobacteria; order Enterobacterales; family Vibrionaceae; genus Vibrio; species Vibrio viridaestus. The sequence continues at coordinate 509,049 of NZ_RJVQ01000001.1, read as the reverse complement.
TACCATTAAGCCAGGCGATGTATTGCGTTTGTGGAAAACATCAGACGGCACTAACACGTTAGAAAAGCTGTCTCTGCAACTTAGCTTGGTAGAAAGTGTTGAGTATACTCGTCTGACCGATGGTACATATGAGTATAAACACGTTACGATTCCTGGTGTTTGGAAACCAGAAGCATTACTTGGCCGTGTGAGTGGATCGTTCTCCCAATCGGCTTATGATGCTGGCTTAAATAGCAATGAGATTGAGCAGATCGTTCAATTGCTCAAAGATAAAGTTAACTTCTCCCGTGATATTCGTGCCGGAGATAATTTTGAGGTGGTTAAATCTCGTCAATACGTTGGTGATCAATTAACTGGCAATTCAGAGATACAGGCAATAAAGATTGAAACTCGTGGTAGTACTGTTTCAGCCTATCTATATAAAGATGGGCAGTACTATGATGAGAAAGGACAGAGTTTGCAGAAAGCATTTCGTCGCTATCCGACGACTCAGCATTGGCGAGTAAGCTCTCCATTTAATCCTCATCGTCGTCATCCAGTAACAGGGCGCTTAGCTCCTCATAACGGTACTGACTTTGCCACACCAACAGGCACATCGGTTCTTTCAACGGGGGATGGTGTAGTTGAAATGATTCGTCATCATCCGTATGCGGGGAACTATGTTGTTATCAAGCATGATAATACCTATACCACGCGCTATTTGCATTTGAGTAAGATTCTGGTTCATAAGGGACAACGAGTGACTCGTGGACAAAAAATTGCTCTCTCTGGAGCAACAGGCAGGGTAACTGGACCGCATTTGCACTATGAGTTGATTGTTCGTGGACATCCAGTAAATGCTATGACGGCAAAAATTCCGATGGCAACCTCTGTCCCTAAGAATGAGATGAACCAATTTTTATCTCGCAGAAAAAAAATGGATTCGTTGATTGAGCAGCAAGAGCTTGCACTGAAAAACCACTCGGGAGATACGGTAACTAGTGGCTAATCTTTTGCCGGATTGTCGCTCAGACGTTTAATCATCGCTGTGGGGTGGAGAGGTTTGCTATAAAAGTAGCCTTGAATCCTTTGACACCCCATAGCATGAAGCCTTTCTAACGCGGTATTATCTTCAACGCCTTCCGCAACCAAATCAAACTCTAGTTGTTCAGCCAGCTGTATTATCAGCTTAACGATTTTTTCTGATGTCGGATTGATGAGCATATTTTTGACAAAAGAAGCATCTATCTTAATACAGTCTACTGGGTATGAATGGACGTAGTTTAGGCTAGAGTACCCTGTCCCAAAATCATCCAAGGCAATTTTAAATCCTGCATCTCTCAATTGATGCAAAATGTCGTTGACCATTTGATTATTTGTCAGTAATGCTGTTTCGGTGATTTCTATCGTGAAATCACAGGGTGAGAAACCCCATTCTCGAATCATATTGGTAAATGTTTCGAAATAGTTCTGAGACTGATTTAATTCCTGAGCTGAGCAGTTAATCGATAAATGAATGGGCCTTCCAATTTTTTCTTCTACCAGAGCTTTAGCCTCACAGGCTTTATGCAAGATGTGCTTACCCAGCTCAATCATCAGTCCAGATTGTTCTGCTGATGCAATGAATTCGGCTGGGGATACTGTGCCTAAACGAGCATTTTGCCACCTGGTTAAAACTTCAAAACAGTCCCAGTCTTGCCGATCTCTATGTACGATAGGTTGAAATACCACAAACAGCTCTGAATCTGATTTGGATTCCTTATTTAATTCATTTTTTAGTTCTTCAATCACCAGAGTTCGACGATGATATTGATCCAGAAGCAATGTATTGAAGCAGGAAATTTTACGAGACGAGTTTTTGCCTTCTTTCAACGCAAGACTTGCATTGAGTATTAACTGATCGGCTTCAAGTTGCTGCTCCAACTGAGTCGCTAATCCAACTCTGGCACTCAGTTTGATAAATAGTGAGCTGTTACTATAGCCCCGAGAAATAGTATTAAGGATTGTCTCACATACTTTTATTGGCTCTTCATTGAAAGTAATAAAAGCAAATTCATCCGCGGCGATGCGAAAAGACAATTTTTCGTCAGTGATAATCGACTTAATCGCAACTGCAATTGATTTTAAAACCTGATCACCAATGTAATTACCGTATATGTCATTAATGCTTTTAAAATTATCGATGTCTAACAAAACCAGAGTAAATTGTAAGTTGGTTTGAGATACCGATACTAAGCGCTCTAGCGTATCTGCAAGATAACTTCTGTTCATCATGCCGGTAAGGTTGTCATGTGATACCTCATAATTTAATTTTTGAAACAGGCCTTCCGTTTTGCTCTGACAACGAAGACAAAATGCATGTTTGATAATGAGTTGACTAGCGAAGTTATGCCAATCGAGAATGTCATCGGGCTCAGTAATCGTGTCTTTGGTAAGTGAAATAAGTACGCCCAATACTTCTCCTTTGTCCGTCAGAATTGTAGTCCCTACATACCCTTCAATCTGATTGTTCGTTAGAACATGCGAGTCAGGAAACTGGGCTGAAATCCCTTGGGGGATTATATGATCCTGTTTGCGATGGGAATTAAAATGCCTGGAAATAATAGGTTGTAGCTCGTCTAGTAGGTAATAATTTGTTGGGAAGACAGATGATATGGCTCGAATGTGACTACAGTGGCCACGATGGTCTAACGTTATAACGGTAGTGAGAGATGTTGAAAAAAGCTCGTGAATAAGAGCAACCGCGCGAGAATAGACATCATCGTCGGTCATATCATGGATCAAATTGGTAACTTGTTTAATCGCAGCCATTGACGTTAAACGAGACTTTGAATTCATATCGTGCCTTCGTCGTCTTATCCTTGTTCTTATTCATCTTTAAATGTGGTGTAATGACGAGGTTTTTTCCAGTGCGAAATGATAGTTGATGCATAACAGGCTGGAAAGGCTGGTATACAAATTAGGCATTAAATAAGGGCAATAGATGCAAGAGTCTGAATTCAATGAGCTTGTTAAGCAAGCTAGTGACAAGTCTTCGCTTCCTGAAGCGTTAACTTTTCTTAAAGAGTGTGAACTGGATGAGGTTTCATCTGCTGCTCAGGAGTTGACTGGTCAGTTTGCTTTAGCTGAAATGGACGGTGAAAAAAGAATTTACCATGTTTCAGTGGAAACGAACGAGCAGGATGAAGCAGAAGAGTTACTCGAGTTTATTATGAAAGAAGGCGATGATACATTAGTCTTTGTTTCCTGGTTTTTTTACAGTCAGTTTGATATCAAACACAGAGATGTTTATCGAGCTGTAGGGAAAACGTATAAGCAGCCAAAACGCGTTTAATTAAAAGAGTCGTCATAACAAGGAAGTTCGATGAAGCAAATTAAAGCTGGTGGTACTGTTGTAACACCATCTAAAGTAGTGTGTGTAGGTAGAAACTACGTTGAACATATTAAAGAGTTGAACAATGCCATTCCGGAACAGATGGTGTTGTTTAACAAACCGAATGCCTCAATTTCATCCGTCCTCTCTTCATTTCATGAAGAACAACTTCACTATGAAACTGAAATATGCTTTGTCGCTGAGAAAGGAAAATATCAGTATGTTGGCTTAGGTCTAGATTTGACTAAACGAGGTTTACAATCTTTCCTCAAAGAGAAGGGATTGCCGTGGGAAAGAGCGAAGGCTTTTAATGGGTCTGCCGTATTTAGCCGCTTTATCCCATTGGACAATATTGATATTGATTCGTTAAGCCTTGAACTTTTTATCAACTGTACCCGAGTTCAGTGTGGCGGTGTGAAACAAATGATGTATTCTCCAGATCTTATCCTGAGCGAAATTCAAACATTTATCCAGCTAGAAGACGGCGACGTCATTATGACTGGTACGCCCAAGGGTGTAGGTATGGTACATCAGGGGGATGCATTTTTAGCTCGGCTTAAAAGTAACGATGCAACACTGCTTGAGGTTGAATGGATTGCGCAGTAACTGTGTCAATCTTTATTGAAATACGACCAGATTGAGTGTTAAAAAAATCAGCATACTCAAGATGGTTGTTAGTAGGACATTCTTGGTTAACCAAGCGATTACGCCTGCTATCAGGGCAGACCAAATGTATGGGTTCGTGGTACTAAGGGCTAAGACGTTATCTGATGTGAAGACAATCGGTGCCCAAATCGCTGTTAGTACTGCGGGGCTTGAATAGCTAAGAAATCGTTGAATGGATGGACTCAATTTCAGAGGTAACTTGGGTTCAAGAAAAAGATAACGACTGAGAAAAACAAGGGCAGCCATTAGGGAAATCTGTAGTAATATCATTTTCTTCTGTCCATCGTTATCTCTGTTACGTACCCTGAAACCATGGCTAATACACTTGTTATGATAAGGCCGCTCTCAACATTCATCACAGTAAAAAATACGGAACTCAGGATAGCAACAAGTACCGTGACTAAAATGGGTATATTTTTAATCGTAGGAATAATAATGGCGATGAAGGTGCCCACGATGGCGAAATCCAATCCAATCGAACTCAGATCTGGTATCGATGACCCTAGAAATATTCCAACGAAACTTGCAATATTCCATATCAAATAAAAGCTAAGACCTGCTCCTAAAGCATACCAACGTTCAAAACACTGCGACTTTTTATTCCCAATAACGGCAAATAGTTCATCTGTGAGTAAAAAGCCAAGCGTAAGGCGCCACTTTAATGGGAGCTGACTGATATTCTGTCTCATTGAAATACTGTACAACAGATGACGTGATGTAATGAAGAATGTGGTTATAATCATTGTAAGAGTAGAAGCACCCGCTTTGAGCATACCGGTAGCAGCAAGTTGTGCCGCGCCCGCATACAAAACGGTTGATAAAGCCTGGCTGTCAAAAGGACTCAGACCTGAATCGACAGCGTATGATCCTGCGAGAAGCCCCCATGGAATAACCGCAATACTAAGAGGTAGAATGGCAAGGGCACCTTTCAAAAATAAGTCTAATTTTGACTGCTGTACCAGAGCGGATTCCATAACTATTACGATTATGTTGAAAATGGGATAGGCAAGATAACAGGGTGGCAAAAAATAGCAAGAGTCGGTTAGGGAGGATACGATCTTGACCCTCCCTAACTGACGTTTAACTGCTTATTTCAGATTGATGCTCTGAAATCAACATCGCTATTTGTTCATCTGCTATCGACTGTGCATCCCAATATAATTGGTTTGGTTCCATTGGGTAACATAATTCGTAATAGCATTTTATTTTGGGTTCTGTACCTGATGGCCTGACGATGACTCGACAATCTCCTTCAAGATGATAGATCAAAACGTCGCTCGTTGGGTAATCAAGCGGTTGTGAATTATTATTTACGTCCACGCTTTTCAGCGATTTAAAATCTTCAGTTAATACAACTGATCGACCGGCAATATGGGTTGGTGGAGTCGCGCGCAGCTTATCACCGATTGAATCATCCGATGACGTGAGAGCGATGCTTTTCTGTGCTGTGACATAAAATCCATGCTGATGATATAGATCAGATAACTTATCCCATATTGTTCTGCCTTGTTGTTTGAGTTCGTCTGCCAGCGATACAAACACAGCAAAAGCACTTAGACCATCTTTGTCCGAAACCAAGCTATTTACCGCATAGCCGAGCGCCTCTTCATAAGCAAACACAAATGGCTTATCTTTCGATTCTTTGCCCATTGCAACGTTAGTTAACCATTTAAAGCCAGTGAGAGTTTTGAAGTAATTAGCATTGTAAGAATTAGCCACCTTTCCCAAAAGGCTGGACGAAACAATTGTGTTTCCTATCCAACAAGGACCATCCTTCTTCGCTAGAATATAATCCGCAAGCAATATACCGACTTGGTCACCTGTTAGCATTCTAAATTGATCGTCTTCTGTTTTAGCTGCGACAGCAAAGCGGTCAGCGTCAGGGTCATTTGCACAGGCTAAGTCAGCTCCGTTTTCTTTGGCAAGTTTGATGACGAGATCCATTGCGCCAGGTTCTTCTGGATTTGGAAACTTAACCGTTGGAAATAGACCATCGGGCTGATACTGCTCCGCTACAGTAAAAAACATATTAAGATTGATTTGAGCTGCAATCGAATCAATGAACTTGCCGCCAACGCCGTGCATAGCCGTGTAAGCGACACTGACCTGCTTATGGTGCTGCGATATTGACGGTGTATTTACAAGAATGGCATCAAGGTAAGTTTGATTAAATTCTTTTGATAACCAGACCAATTTATCATTCGCTTTTGATAGCGCTATTCTCTGTAATGGTAAAAGCGTCGCTGCATCGATGCATTCGGCAATACCTTCATCATGAGGTGGAATGATTTGAGCGCCATTGCCCCAATACACTTTAAATCCATTGTATTCGGGAGGGTTATGACTTGCGGTCACAACAATTCCGGCAGCCGTTGAGTAGTTCTTGACACCGAAAGCAATCAAAGGCGTTGGAACGATATCATCTGTAAGATATACGGTAAATCCCAATGACAGTAATACTTCAGCGGAGTCTTGAGCGAATTGTTTAGAATCTGGTCTCGCGTCAAAGCCTATAATCACGCCTTTTTGTTTTGCTTCAGGAACATTTTTTATCAGGTAGTGGCCAAGTCCAAGACTCGTTTCTTGTATAACGAGACGATTCATTCTATTCGGTCCTGCTCCCACTTTACCTCTTAATCCAGCTGTGCCGAACGCGAGGCGAGAGGAGAAGCGATCTTTAATTTCAGCAACCTGATTCTCTGTAATTAAAGTTTGCAACTCAGCCTGAGTTGTCGGATCGGGGTCTTTCTCAAGCCAGCGGTCCACCAATTGTTTCATAAAAATCTGCCTCTTTTCTGTCACTTAGGATTTCATAGTGATTAAATCAGTCTACGTTAACTTTTTCCAATGTAATGTGCACGCAATCGTTAAACAGTGTATATCGATTAGCTAATTTCACCATAAAACCTGATCAATATTGGTATTAACTGAGAGTTCTATGATTTATTTAATCTCGGTGTACACTTTAATTTACAATGTGGTTTACACCTAATATATATCAATCTATTGCATTAAATATTAAATAATGCTTGCAAGAGTTTGGTTCAGCCGTTAACTTACAGAGGTCAAATAACACTGACTTATAAAAACAAGCTAACAACGAGCCTGAGAGTGCACTAATAGTAGTAAAGGATGTAGAGCAGAATGTTTCAAACAGACGATGTAAAAATTAAAAAAGTTAAAGAATTATTACCACCAGTTGCTATTTTAGAGAAATTCCCTGCGACTCATACTGCGTCATCCACTACGTTTAACGCACGAGAAGCGATTCATAACATCTTAGAAAGTAAAGATGACCGCCTTGTTGTGGTGATTGGTCCTTGTTCTATCCACGATACCGAAGCTGCGCTTGACTATGGTCGCCGACTAAAAACCCTGCGTGATGAACTTAGTGGTGATCTCGAAATTATTATGCGTGTCTATTTCGAGAAACCTAGAACGACAGTTGGATGGAAAGGATTGATCAACGACCCGTATCTAAACGATACCTATGAGATTAATGATGGATTACGAATCGGTCGAAAATTACTTCTTGATTTGACTGATATGGGAGTTCCAACTGCGAGTGAGTTCTTAGATATGATCACTCCTCAGTATGTTGCTGACCTTATTAGTTGGGGAGCAATCGGTGCTCGTACAACTGAATCACAGGTTCACAGAGAATTGGCTTCTGGCTTATCTTGTCCGGTTGGATTTAAAAATGGTACTGATGGAAATATCAAGATTGCTGCGGATGCGATTCGTGCAGCTGAAGCGTCACACCATTTCCTTTCTGTAACGAAATATGGTCATTCTGCTATTGTTGAGACAGCTGGAAACCCTTATTGCCACCTCATTTTACGTGGTGGTAAGGAGCCAAATTACAGTGCAGAGCACGTACAGGAAGTCAGTGAGAAACTGGGCGAAGTTAAATTGCCTAAAAAAGTCATGATCGACTTCAGTCATGCTAACAGTCTTAAACAATATCAACGTCAAATGGTTGTCGCTGAGGATATTTCTAATCAGCTAGCTAACGGTGAACAATCTATTTTTGGCGTTATGATTGAGTCACATTTAGTCGAAGGTCGTCAGGACCTTGTCGATGGTAAAGCGCCTGTGTACGGACAATCTATTACTGATGCTTGTATCGGGTGGGAAGATACCGAAGCCGTACTCCGTCAACTTGCAAGTGCGGTTGCAAAGAGAAGACAGCTACGCGGTTAATTTTTGTATCATTAGCGAAGCAGCATGGGTAACCATGCTGCTTTTTTATTGCTTCGCTCTTAAGACATCCATTGTATTTCTATAGAGTAACCATGCTGCTAGTCCGGCAAGAACATTACCTAAAAGTGCCCCTAAGTAAATTCCCTGAATATCAAAAAGGTATGATCCGAGCCATAGCGCGGGTAGGAAAAAGGCGAACAGCCGAAGACCTGAAATCACTAGGGCTCTATAAGAACGGCCCAAGGCATTAGATACTGAAACGATTAAAATACATATGCCGAGTGGACCCAAGCTGATAGGGACCCAGGTTAAATGCCATTCTAGAAGATGACGCACGCTATCGTCTCCTGACATCAGTCTGGTAAGTAGACCAGAGAAAATAAGAGTCACGATTGCCAAAATGGTTTGAAAGCCTAAAATGAAACGAACGGCGATGCGAACCAGTGATTCAATTTGCGCAAACTGCTTTTGTCCTAATAACCGCCCGATCATCGGTGGCATTGACATTGTCAGAGCAAGGACTGATACGATGGAAAAGAATTCGAATCTTGATCCTACTGCCCAAGCTGCGACTGCTGCAGGCCCAAATGTGGCCAACAATTTTGTGGCTAACATTGAAGAAACAGGTGGGAGTAGCTGGCTTATCATCGCAGGTCCCATGATTGAGAGTATGTTACCAATACTCTGCTTTATATCAAAATCCGCCCAATGGAAGGTCATCCAGTGTTTCTTATAGACCTTAGGAAAAACGATTAGTATACCGATAAAGAAAGATAAGGTTGTCGCAACGGCCGCACCATTAATCCCCCAATCAAGCGTAAATATGAATATTGGGTCGAGTACTAAATTCAGTAAACTTGTTACCATCATCATCGACCCTGGCAGCATTGTGTTGCCGTTAGCTCGACATAGGCTATAAAGAAAGTATAACGCTGCTCCAGTCCAAGCGCTCACCAGCCATATAGGCCAGTATCCATCAACGATAGGTAAGACTTCTGCTTGAGCATCCAATAGATTTAGGATTGGGATTCTTATTAAGTAAATAACAGCACATAGAATCGCAACAGATAAACACCCCAGTAGCAATATAAGACCGCCAAGCTGCTTCGCTAAAAGGATGTTCTCTGCCCCAATCGCTCTTGAAATGATGGCTGTTGTCGCAATTCCCAGCCCCACTTGTATTCCGATGATGATCATCTGAATCGGTAAGGTGAATCCCTGAGTTGCTAGTGGTAATACGCCTAGTTGACCAATGAATGCGCTGTCGACTAGTTGGAAACTCATCAAAGAAAGCACGCCAAAGAGCATTGGCCAAGTCATAGAAAATAGCTGTTTTGACAGTTCTTTATTCTGCTTTTGCATATTCAGTAATTAAGTCTTCTCTTATGAATTGGCGCCTAGTAGAGCATATTAAACAACGAAACCCAAGAAATTGGCTCTGAGATATTCGATAAATTTTATGATTTGTGGTCACTATTTGCGCACTTAAACCTGATTTGGAAATAAGTCACTATAAATTCAACAAATTGCATTTAAACTAGGATTCAACAAGCATGGATCGTGAAGTAGGGAAGGTTATGGCAATAAAATGTATGAATTCTGAGCAGTTATATCGTACTGCCGAGCTGGAAAACTTGCCTTGCAAATCGACTAAAGAACTGGCTCCAATTGATGAGATTATCGGTCAGGAAAGAGCACAGAAAGCGGTTGAGTTTGCAATGTCAATCAAGGAAAAAGGTTACAACATTTATGCCATAGGCCGAAATGGTTTGGGTAAACGAACCATGGTGCTAAGGTACCTTAATCGTCATCAATACAACTCAGAGCATTTGTTTGACTGGTGTTATGTTGCAAATTTTGAGGATATCCGTACCCCGAAAGTACTCAAATTACCACGCGGTGTGGGCAATAAATTGCGCGTGGACATTGAAAAGCTTTTAACCAAACTGGTTAATGGCATTCCATTGGCTTTTGATAACGAAATCTATATTAGCCGTGCTGAGAAATTAAAAAACCAGCTTTCAGCCAAGCAGCAGGATGAATTGGATGCCATCACGGCTGATGCTAAAGAAAAAGGCGTGAGCCTCACCATTACTCCTCAAGGTGACTATCAGTTCATTGCAATGAACGGAGAAGAACTGCATACAGAGGAAACATTCGACGAGCTGGATATCAAAGAGCAGGAGCGCTTTGGTAAAGTGATTGATGAATTGGAAGTCAATCTACGTAATATGGTCCGGTTGCTGACCGAGTTGGAAGAAGATTACAGCAATAAAATCAAGAAACTGAATGATGATGTCACACTTGAGGTTATTGCACATTTTATTAAAGACTTGAAAGCAGACTATTCTAAATTCCCAGAGATAAAGCAATATCTTGATGATTTACAGAAAGACATTCTTGATAACGTAGAAGTCTTCCTTGATGAAAGCAATGAGCAAGGGGAATTGGCGACTGCTTCTCTGGATAAAAAACTGCCGAGACGTTATAAAATTAATGTCATGGCTTCACATTCTGATGACTCTTTCCCTATCGTGGTTGAAGAGAACCCGAATTATCATACGTTGTTTGGATACATTGAAACCGTTACTTATAAAGGAACTGTGTTTACCGACTTTTCCCTTATCCGTCCGGGTAGCATGCATAAAGCGAATGGTGGCGTACTGCTTATGGATGCGATTAAGGTTCTGGAGCGTCCTTATGTGTGGGACGGTTTAAAACGAGCACTTCGTTCTCGCCAACTTAGCATGACGTCTTTGGAGAAAGAGGTAACTCTGACTGGTGCAGTCTCTCTAGACCCTCAACCTATTCCCCTCGATGTGAAGATTATCTTGTTTGGGGACTATCATACTTATCAACTTTTGACGAATTACGACTCTGAGTTCAGTGAGCTATTTCGTGTTACGGCTGATTTTGAGGATGAAATGAATCGCAACGAAGATTCAGAGCTGCAATATGCTCGATTCATTTCGAGCTTTGTTCATGATAACCATCTGCTACATTGCGATAAAAAGGCCATAGCCAGACTCATAGAACACAGCTCAAGACTGACAGGAGACCAAAATAAATTATCTTTGCACTCAGCGCATATTGGTAATTTATTACGTGAGTCAAATTACGTTGCTCGTCAGGCTCACTCAAATATGATTCGTCAGAGCCATGTTGATGAGGCATTGTACAATCAGGAACATCGAGTAAACCGTCTGCAGTTCGGAGTGATGGAAAGTTTTACTAATGGAACGACTTTAATCCAAACTGACGGTTCTTCAATTGGTCAGGTCAATGCCCTTTCCGTGCTGGCAACGACAGATCATGATTTTGGGGTTCCAAACCGGATAACAGCAACAACATCCTATGGTAGTGGAGAAATTATCGACATTGAAAGAAGTGTCGATTTAGGTGGTAGTATTCACTCGAAAGGTGTGATGATTTTAACCGCTTATCTTCATTCGATTTTTGGTAAAACTGCCAATGTTCCATTGACTACAACTATCACCTTTGAGCAGTCGTATGGTGGAGTCGATGGTGATAGCGCCAGTATGGCTGAAGTTTGTGCGATAGTATCGGCTTTCTCCAAGATACCAAACAGACAGGATATTGCTATCACTGGCTCTATGAACCAGTTCGGTGAAGCGCAGCCTATTGGTGGCATAAACGAGAAAATTGAAGGTTTCTTTGATGTCTGTGTTATCAAAGGTAGAAAAAATACTCAAGGCGTTGTAATTCCGCAGTCTAATATGCACAACCTGATGTTAAGACCCGACATTGTCAAAGCTGTCGAGAAAGGTGAGTTCCATATTTGGGCTATTGAGCATGTTACGGAAGCTATCGAAATTTTTACTGGCAAAGTCGCAGGACAATCTGGAGACGATGGAAGTTATCCTGTTGAATCGGTTTTCGGTATTGCACAATCGAAGCTTAATGCACTAAGAAAGTAACACTAACCCAAAAAAACGAAAGCGCATTCCTAGAATGCGCTTTTTTATGCCTAAAAATTAAACTGTTTTATCGACATTTCTCATCGTGGTGTCACCCTCCAACTCTCGTTGTAATTTGATGGTTTGTGTTGGGTAGGCGATGTCCGCACCATGTTCATGAATGATGTTCATTATTTTTATCAGAACATCTTGTTTCACTTCGTGATAACGAATCCAGTTCACCGTTTTTGTAAATGTGTAGACAAAAAAGTCGAGTGAAGACGGTCCAAATTTATCAAAGTTAACAATGAGAGTTTGTTGAGCATCAATGTCAGGATGCTCTTCAAGCATTGTTTTTACTGCTTGAACAATTTTGGCAATATGATCTGCATCGTCATAACGTACACCAATCGTCTCGTAAATTCGACGGTTTAACATTCGGGACGGGTTTTCTACGACAATGCTACTGAAAACAGAATTTGGTACATAGAGTGGCCGCTTATCAAAGGTTCTGATAATCGTCATTCGCCAGCCAATGCGTTCAACAGTACCTTCAATTGATCTATCAGGGGAGCGAATCCAGTCTCCGACTCGAAACGGACGGTCAAAATAGATCATTAAGCCACCGAAGAAGTTTGACAGTAAGTCCTTTGCGGCAAGACCGACGATCAAACCACCCACACCACCGAAGGTGAGAAGACCCGATAAGCTCAGACCAAAAGCCTGTAAAAAAGTAAGCAAACCGATAACGACGAAAAATAGCTTAGCGACCTTAGCTACGGCCTGTACGGTTGTTTCATCTTTGCTTTTAGTGGCTAAAATATAATATTCAATATTGTTCGTCAGTCGTATTAGTGTCCATATGAAAATGGCTACGACCATCAGTCGCTTACAGGTTTCTAACCAATTTAGCTTACTTGCAATATTATCTTCTAAGGCTAATCCAAGGGAAATAGTAGCTGGCCAGCACCATATCAGGACACTGATTGGGGTTTTAAGAGAATGGAGCAGCAAATTATCCCACTGAACATGAGTTTTTTCTGTGATGACGATGAGACGGCTGTACAACAAACGCCAGACACCCCAAACGACAAAACTCGCTAAAGTAATGAATAAAACACTATTATTCCAATTCTCGGGTAATGCGATGCTATCCAGATGTAGCGACTTTAAAAATTCCATAAATAGCAGAATCCATACTGTTCATATGGCGTAGAAAGCTAACAAAAATTCGCTGTTAACTCTAGAACTTAACCTGCATGTTCGTAAAAATTCTCAAAAGCGTCATCAAGCATTAGTTAAATTGATCACTGAGAGATACTTTGGGTCTGAGTATGTGACTCCTCTCAGGCTCCAGTTTTTCTTCGTCTTCCTGACGAACAAGCGTTTGGGGTGGGCTTTGGGGCTCAATTCTCTTTAGCTGAGGAATATTTTTTGTGCCTGAGATTCGGTATAAGTAGTCGCCATCTCCTGTCTCGAAGCTAATCTTAGTGCCGTTGTAATCAAAATTTGTCGTAATAAGGTGATCATTACGATAGACACCAAGTTCGTCAAATCGAAAGACGTCTCTACGTGACTCCATCACATTTAACTCAACCCAAACGCCATAAACATGTTTGGGGTCTACGTAGCTGCGATAACTAAAAAATAGTAACGCGCACAGTAGTGCCGTCATCACTAACACTATGATTGGTATAATTGTTTTCAAAAGACAACCTTGGCATTTTTATTATTTATAAAGTTAATAATTACATAATTACGACAAATGTGAAATGCATTCTGTTGTTTTTATAATCAATATGCTCTCCAAGTGTAGCATGTTGAATTTTATTGGGATCAATATATCTTGTGCATTGTTTTGATTTGAGTTAAAAAGTTGTCCCTTAGATAATGAAGAAACAGACCAGTTTAAACACGGAAGGTTATATGATTAAAGAAAACCGCTATTTTGATGATCAGGTTAAATCGCTTGGTTTTGAACAGAAAGGTGAAGCGCTTTCTGTTGGTGTGATGGAAAAAGGTGAGTACACTTTTGGCACGGCAGCGGCAGAAAAAATGACAGTCGTAACCGGTGCGTTGACTGTAAAACTGCCTGGAAGTGACGAATGGGCTACTTTTGTTAACGGTCAGGCATTTGATGTCCCAAGTGACTCGTCTTTTGACGTAAAAGTAGAAGAGCCAACAGCTTACTTGTGTGAATACATCAAGTAAATGTTTCTAGAAAGCTTCTAAAAAAGGTCGCTTGCGCGACCCTTTTTGTTTCTCTCACTTAGTAGGTCTCAAATTTCCCACTATTAAAATCTTGTATCGTTTGTTCAATCTCATCAATTGAATTCATAACAAATGGACCGTAGTGTACGACAGGTTCATGGATTGCTTCGCCAGATAAAACCAGCATTCCAAGATCTTGCATAGCTACGACACTTAGATTCTTGCCCGCAGAAAGGGTTGCCGCGACTCCCTCTTTAATGATCTGGCCAGCAACAGACGCTTCACCTTTGTATATATAAACAAAGTGTTGATGGTTACTCATTAGGTTCACTGTTGTCTCTGAACCACTAGACATCATTAAGTCAGAAACGGAATACGGAATGCTTGTGTCTTGAAGTGGACCCTCGATCCATTGGCTTCCCAGTCCGGCTTTGCCTGAAATGACTTTAAGCTGAGTTCCTGCATCGCTAGTGAGAGTTGGAATTCTCTCCGGCTGAAAATCCTCATATTTCGCTGGCATCATCTTAGATTTTGCTGGTTGGTTAATCCAAATCTGAAAACCAAGCAGTTGACCTTCTTTCATGATTGGCATTTCGCTGTGAATGATACCTCGGCCAGCCGCCATCCATTGAGCGCCACCAGACTTCAGCTCTCCTTTATTACCAAGATGATCTTGATGCTGAAAATGACCATTAATCATGTATGTTAGGGTTTCTATACCACGATGAGGGTGAGGTGGGAAACCGCCAACGTAATCGGCGTGATCATCTGACTTGAGCTCGTCTAACATTAAAAAGGGTGAAAACGATGCATCGTTAAATACAGGTATGCGGCGTATTTTTACACCATCACCATCAGATGTAGGTTGAGCCTTCATCATACGACGAACAGTAATTTCTTGTGACATAGTCGCTCCAGCGAGTTGAACAATCGCGAAATAGTATATTGATAGGCAAATTATAACGTGTATGCGAGAACACAAGCACTCTATGGATTCGCTCTTCATCATCAATAAATTCGAACGTATTGGAAATCAATAAGCTATTTAATGTATTACTTTGTTGCAAAGTTCCCATACCACTTATTGATATGTGTATATAATTAAGACAATAGGGTCCATGTTAGGGAGGTTTTTATGGCTGTTGTCCCTAAACATAATGATAGAAATAAAAAGTATGATCCAAAAGACGATTTGACGTTGGATCAAATTCATCGTTTTACTAAGGTGGCGAACCACGTTCAACATGAGAGAGATGAACAGGAGGTCATCGATAGACTAAGTGGTACGACTCAGGAAGCGTTGGAAGAGACGATAGAGCAAAAAGAAGAAGAGTTTGTTCAACAGCAAATAGAGCAAGCTAAAACCCATAAAAAGCGCCGAAGAAGCAAAAAGTTTGCTTACGCCAGCTTAGCACTGAGCTTGGCAATACTAAGCGTGGCGATCATGATGTTGTTTGGGTAGTCCATCACTTTGTCTTTGGATGGACGCCAAAAGGCAACGTTAACTTTGGTTCTGGCGTTTTTTGAAAGTTCGGGGCTGCGTTAGGCTGCTGCCAGTTGAGAAACATAATAGCAAGTACATTTCTGTGCTCTCCAAACGGAATGTCATCACTGCCATTGCTAGATGGAATCAAACGTTTATTGGGGTCATATTTCTTTATTAGGGCTTGTCTTATTTCACTTACTACAGGGTCATCACTCTGGTTTGTCAGTAAAAAACTGATTCCTATTTCTGCCAAAATGTCGGCTTTCGCTCGCAATAATAAGGTACTCATATTGGCCCTGAAATAATCGAAAATCCATGAATAGTTTCGCGGGTCGACATAGCGTTGGTAATACATAGAATCGGCAAGAATGATATGAGTTAAGCCATAAATCTTATTTTCATATTGTTGACGTGTCAGGTTTTTATCTTCGCTATCCGGATAGGTTTCCCTAAATGTCGAAATAAACTCAGATGTGTAGTCATGTTCTCCCAGTTGCTTCAACCAGAATACTTGATTTGCGAGCTGTGCAGCCCACGCTTTCATCATATTCTTATCAGTAACAAAGCGCTTGAAATCATAGTTATGCAGTATTTTTCTTAGTGCATCATTATCAACATGCTCAAGCCCATATTCGTTTAAACGTGCCAGAGATCCAATGAGTTCCGGGCCAAGAAAGAAATACTCAGGTGTATTTTTTGTCGCATCATAACGAATTTGAGAGCGTACATCTTTCGAGTTTTTATATTTCGCCAAGTGCTTCTGTGAATACAAATATATTTTTTCTGGGGTATTGATATCCTCGGCAATCCGATTGAGGTTATCAGTAATACGATAGAGATCCGCATTAACGCCATTGAGAAATTGTTTGTTTAAAGTTTGTCGGTATAGGCGTAATGAGAAATGTCCCTGATTGACGATATCCAGCTGGTAATAGTTTTGTAAATAGTTCGACAAAATATCTTGAGAAATTGTTTTTGCATCGTCTACTTGTTGCTCTTGCGCTGCTAACGTTTGCGGGGGAGATTCCGCTTCTTCACTGAAAACAGGACAGGTAAATAAATAGGAGATTGAACAGGCCACGATGTACATTTTTGGTAACAATTTCATAGATCTCGTTTTTCGCCTCCCTCAAGGAAAAACTCTCCGTCTATAATAAGACATTACAATCAGCATGTGTTAGTGCTTGGTGATGAAATGTTCCGAAATCGTTCAATATTTTTTCACTTTCCCTAGTGTGTTATTCACGGTTTAGACATAACCAGGCAGTCAACAAGTGATTGTATTCTTAAGCAAGTATGTGATAATGAAATGACTGTTCTTATTGTTCGTATCTATAGATCCGATTTTATGCTGCGTGAATCCCATTTTGAGAGAAGAATGAATGAATAAAAGGTATGGTCGTTGGCTCTTCATCTCTCTTGTCGTTGTTATTTCGATCATCAGTGCAGTGTCGATTGAGGTCCTGTCGATCCGTCATCAATATTCTCTCCAGCAGCTTACTCATCAAAAAGCCAATGAACAGTTATCTACCTTCCGCTACAAGTTAGAAGCGAGAATATTTTCTGATATTTATATAGCTAAGACGTTGGCTACGCTAACGACAGTCAATGCTGATTCTGTCGCTAAACATTGGGATAGTGTTGCACGAGGCATTATTACCCAATCTCATGATATTAGTTCAGTTGCTATCGCGCCCAACGATGTCATTCAATACGTGTATCCTTACGAAGCGAATAAAGCCGCCATCGGTACTGATTTTCGTTCAATTCCGGATCAATGGGCAACCGTTTCAAAAGCGAGAACAGTCCGGCGTGTATATCTTGCTGGACCAGTAAACCTAGTTCAGGGCGGTGTGGCCCTCATTGCTCGTTACCCAGTTTTTCTCGATCCGCCGGATAACCAGTTTTACTGGGGGGTCGTTAGTGTCGTGCTTGATATCAAAAAGTTATTTAGTGAAACGGGCTTGGAATCGCTACAGAAGCAATACGAAGTGGCAATTCGAGGTAAAGATAGTAAAGGACCTGATGGTGATGTTTTTGTTGGTGATTCGAACGTCTTTGTTGATCCTTTAGCCATTGAATCGGTTTACTTCCCTTATGGAAGCTGGAGTATCGCGGTCACAAATCGGTTTGACGATGAATCTAACGGTGGTTGGGCTAAACGAAATAGTGTCAGATTAGTTGGGTATCCAATTTTGATACTCTTTATGGTTGTTCTATCGGTTGTCTATTTCTTGTATAGCAAAGCTCGGTGGGCGTCCTTATACGATGAACTGACTCAGTTGCCAAATCGTCGATTCTTTATGGAAAAACTTGAGCGTGCATTTACTCGTTGTCAGATGACGAAAGACAAGGATAAAGACGATAAATCATGTTTTGCTCTAATTAACATTGATTTAAATGATTTTAAAGAAATTAACGATGTGTATGGACACCTTGCTGGCGATATTGTCTTAGCTCAAACAGCAAGTAGAATCATTCATTCAGTACGGCCAAATGACTTTGTCTCACGTATTGGCGGTGATGAGTTTCTCGTGATGCTGTTTCAAGTAAATTCTGAAAAACAAGTTGTTGAAGCGATTGAGCGGATTCGTCGTTCAATCGTGGAAAATCGTATCGATGTCGATGGTACCTCTTTGACAATTAGTGCAAGTCTGGGCTTTGCACTCTACTCTGATTCGTTTAAAGACGCTGAGGATATGATGATCCACGCGGACGTAACAATGTATGAAGAGAAAAAGCATAAGCACGACTCATCACCAAGCTAAAATTAGTAGCAGCATGGTAATCTGGGACAACGATTGCCTCTAGAGCAGATCAGTCTCGCCTCGTTCTCAAGTGAACGCTCCAACCACTGAATATTAAGTATTTTGGCAAGAGCAATAATCTCTTTCCTAGCCGCAATTGGTACTGCGGCGCTACCGCCGCTATTTTGACATGTTCGCTTTATCGTCTCCGCTACATCAAACATCATATCACCTTTCGCTTCGAGTGCTGGAATCAAGTCAATACCGGCGCAGAGAACACGCTTATTACCTGCGGGGTCTGTAATGTTAATAGATTCACAGCAGTACAATCTTGGCTCTCCATTTACATCCAAAACAGAGAGCTGTGCACTTGTGCCTGAGCTTGGCTGAGAAAGGGTACGAAAGACTGACCAGTGTTGGCAGGGATCTTTAACCAAACGCATATTTCCCCATGGAAGAGGGATGCCATTACCGCGATAAACGGCTTTCAATTTTCCTTTGCCAAAGGCATCAAAATAATGCCAGTGAGGGTAAGGTGAAACCACCGTCATTCTGCGCATTGCCACAGATGGTGAAACCCCAATTTTTTCATGTACACTGATTTCGTAGCCAGAACGATCAAGCAGTTGCCGATAAGGTACTTTCGGACACAGCAGTGCCCCAGCAAAAAAGCTCGATTCAAAGCTTTGCCACGCTTGCAGAATTTCACTTGGGTTTATTTCATTTTCGTTAGTTAATTGGGTCGACGTTTCCCAACTACTGGTATGCCCGATCGCTAATAGGGCTTTGCACGATTGGATGTCATGTAAGATTGAATGACCAATGAAAACACTTAAGTCATATTTTAGACGGGCCGGAAACTGCTTCATGCTCTTGTTGATATGCAGCATGTTAGGCGCTTCAAAATACGAAGTCAGTAGGTGATTGGCGGAGTTACCCAATTCATCCAAAACCTCCTTGGGAGGTTCTTCAAACCAACGAATGATGAGTCCCATTTTCTTAATAAAACCAACCAATTGTTTGACTGAAAGATTGAGCTGTTTCTTACCAATATTTTCCGCGGCTTTTTCCAGATCGGGAAATTGGTTTTGATGACTTTCCTGATGAGCTCGAATCAGTAACTGAGCAAATTCCTTTCCGGTCGTTCCGGTTTGTGTGAGGAGTTCTGGTATCGCACTTTGCAAGATAACATCAGAGAACAAAAAGTGTGGTTCTAACGCCATCCCTGCGATACCACCTCGGTTCCCTTTGACCGGATTTATATCATCGTCGGTTTGATGCCCGTCCAGAAACCACGCAATGGGTTTTTGAAAAACTTCGGCGATGACTTCCAACATTTCTGCGCTGGGAACCCGCTTACCACGTTCTATCATCGAGAGGTACGATATCGAAGGCGCGTAATCAGCACTAATACGTATACATCGGGCAGACAAGTCTTCCATTGTTAAGTGGTTGCGTTTGCGCAGATTCCGTATCTTGTTACCCAGAAAATGAGACTGTCGTATGAGGTTTTTACTTATGGTCATATTTGTAAAATTCACAATGTGAAATTTTTGTTGTGAAATTGTATCAGTAAATCGTCTAGTCTTACTTCATGCCACAGACAAATGTGACAAATATGTGAACCAAGATAATAAGTAATGCAATGGACGAGAGGGTCATACAATGAATATGAAAATGGAACGACATTTTTTTGAGGGACATTTTACCCAACATTTTTCTGAGTTAGCCGTCGCTGTCGATGCGATGCGTTCCGACAAAGACCAGGAAAAACATATGCGGGCAGTTGAGTTTTTGGATGACTCATTCCCCTTGGATGAAGGTTCACATCAGGACGTGACGCAATATGTAATGGACTATCACCATCTTCTCGCTTATTTCTCAGACGGAAGTCATTGTGGATTACGTTATCCTCAACAGTTCACTGGAATCGATGGAGAAGCCCATGCTCCGGGAGCTATTTTGTTCTCGACAGAGGAGGGTAACCATATTGAAGTAGAATTGTGTAGTGATTGTCAGCTTGCGGGACGGGTGCGTATTACCGATATTCAGGTGGAAGTTATTTCTCGACCCTTTGCTGAATTTACAGCGCAAGAAACTGATACCTTTCGCTGTTGGATCAGTTTATTGAATAAAAATTCAGCAGGACGTGCGATTATGACGTTGGAAGACAAAGAGTTTATTCACAAAGATGGCCATGAATTTACTATTTTGGTTCAGGACTAAACCTCATTAGGATCTACAGTGGCATGACCCTATTTCTACCCAATTTCTTGGCCTGATAAAGTAGCTCATCGGCTTTACTTAGTGTCTGGTCAAGAGATTGGGTAGCATTATGTTCCACTACTCCAAAAGATGCAGTAATGCTGTTTACTGACTCACCTGATTTTCGGTCCTTAATTTTGAGCTTTTCTATTCCTCTTCTTAATGCATCAGCGAGCTGTCTGGCGCTGCGCAGAGGACGGTTTGGTGCGATAATCGCAAACTCTTCTCCTCCATAACGATAAACGGAGTAATTACTGTCCGGTGTCTCTAACCTCTTCGCGACCGCTTTAAGTACGCTATCCCCAAATAAGTGGCCGAATCGGTCATTGAGACTTTTAAAATGGTCAATATCAGTAAAAATCAAACAAAATGGAATTTGACCTTCCACCATTGTTTTAAGGTCATGATCAAATGCTCTTCGATTGTGAACACCAGTAAGCGAGTCGTTTAATGCTGTGCTTTGTAAAACAATAAGTTGCTCTTTTAGTTTATCTATTTCTTGTCCTGCAGAGTTCAGGCGTTCATTGAGGAATTGAGTGGATTGGCGGATTTCTCTTGATTCTGTAACAAGCTGTCTGACTAACGACATGACCTCATCTAGGGAAAGTGATTGTTTTTCAGCGATTTCAAGTTGTTTAAAGCTCTTATCTAACATCAATGAAAACTTTTGAGTGTCGTTTGATGCATCGAACATGGAGGTGGATAACTCGAGTAGCATAATTTCGATGTCTTTTCGTAGTGATTTGAGGTCAGCCTCCGAGCGAGACGCGACGAAGCGGTCGTAGAGATCATCGCATACTGAAGGTGGACAATATCCGAGTTTGGAAATGGTTGCGTCGATCTCCCTGCAAAGATCTTTATCGATATTTTCCACATAGGAATACCAAAGTGCATAATTTTGTGGAGACGGAGCAACTTTGTTCTTTACCATTAATGGCACAGCTTGTTTAAATATCTGATTACTATTTTTTATATCGATATCGTTTTTCATAGGAAACTTTTGTAAAAAGACAGGTAATTATTAGTGTAGCCTAGGAACAGACCATTACGACAACTTAGTATATGATAGTGATTGATTTCACACGAAAAGGACATGTAGGTAGAAGTTATGTTGGATAGAGAATTTCCATTAGGGACAAAAGGAATTGCGGTCGCACTAGAGCAATACTCTCTTCGAAATGATGCGATATCGCTCCCATGTGCTGTGATTGATGAATCAACAATGACGAGTAATATTCAATGGATGCAGTCGTTCTCAGAACAATTTAATACTCAATTATGTCCTCATGGGAAGACAACCATGGTGCCTGAAATATTTAAACGCCAGTTGGCGGCAGGAGCATGGGGAATAACCGTAGCAAGTCCGGCACAGGCTGAAGTCGCTCTTAGTGCTGGAGCCGAGCATATTATTATTGCCAATCAAATTGTAGGCAGAGGAACTGCCCGTCATCTGGCGAGGCTCATAAAAGATTCGTCGGCGACTCTTTATTCTTGTGTCGATTCTATAGAACAACTAAAGCAACTCGAAAATATTGCTCAGGAAGAAAATGTTAAGTTTCCTTTATTGATCGAATTGGGGATAAAGTCTGGCCGTTGCGGCTGTCGCACTCAGGAGCAGGCGAGCGAACTGGCAGAAATGATACGTCAATCCGCCAATCTTGATTTAATGGGTGTTGAGTTATATGAAGGAGTCGTCAATGGTGAGAATGCTGCTGAGAATGTGAGAACTTTTCTCGACCGAGCATTATTGTTTACTGAACGGTTGATAAAACATCATCAGGTCACTATGCCCATTCTTACTGGTTCAGGCTCAGCTTGGTACGATGTTGTTGCCACGACATTCGCAGACAGAAATGATATCAATGTTGTTTTAAGACCAGGTTGTTATGTGGTTCAAGATTCCGGTATTTATGCTAAAGCCAAAGAGGATATTGAGAAAAGACTGGTTGGTTCGAAAAATGCGTGCTCTGTGGTCAATCTCAAATCATGTCTTGAAGTCTGGGCAAGTGTTATCTCTACGCCTGAACAAGGAAAAGCTATTATAGGGGCAGGTAAGCGTGACATGGCTTATGATGTTGGGTTACCAGTGATACTGCGCATTATTCGTGATGGTAATGAGATAGAGATAAAGTCAGGCACTTCGCTAAAAGGTGTTCATATCATGGACCAGCACTACTTCGTTCAGGATGACGGAAGTCAATTACGAGTGGGCGATATCGTCGTGTTAGGGACATCGCATCCTTGTCTAACCTTTGATAAATGGCGTTTTATTGCATTTCGCGATGCCGAAGATAATATTACTAACTGGTATCCAACTTATTTTTAGAATAACAATTCCAATAAATAGGCAATGCAGATTAGCTCTGCATTGCTTTTTCCTGAAGAGTTTTCGCCCCTTTTAGCATCGCGACGATAAGCTCTGTGGCGTTAAATTTTTCTAGAGCTTGCTGCGCCCCAACTTGTTTTGCTCTGTCGACACAGATTTCACTGGATAGAGATGTATGCAATATGGTGTAACAGTGGTTTAACTGACTGTCGTTTTGAACTTCAAATGCCAGCTCATAGCCATCCAGCCCGGGCATTTCAATATCACTAACGAGTAAATCAATCGGACGATTCTGATTTGCTCGTAGACGCATCATTTCAAGTGCTTCTAAACCATTTTTACAAATATCGTAGGAGATATTGATGCTATCAAGTGCATCAGAGAGTTGTTTACGGGCTATGGTTGAATCATCTACCAGCAGAATATTAAACGAACGTAACCTTTCTCTCTCTATATCCGTCAACATAGGGACCTTAGTTGACTCATATTGCGGATAAATTTTGGAAAGAAGAAGCTCAACATCCATCATTTGTACGATCTTATCGTTGTAACGGGTTATCCCTGTAACGAATACATTGTGCCCGGCACTCTCTGGAGCTGATTCGATGGTTTTCCAGTCACATTCGATAATTTTTTCAATACTTCTGACC
The DNA here is from genome assembly GCF_003856525.1 of Vibrio viridaestus. Classification (GTDB taxonomy): domain Bacteria; phylum Pseudomonadota; class Gammaproteobacteria; order Enterobacterales; family Vibrionaceae; genus Vibrio; species Vibrio viridaestus. The sequence continues at coordinate 485,226 of NZ_RJVQ01000001.1, read as the reverse complement.
ATAAATGCCACGACTGTTCTTAAGCAATCCGTGACAATGAGATAGCAATCTTTGTACTCTTCGGGAGCGATTGGACGAAAGCCAATGGCGGCCGCCATATCAATGACAGGAACGGTGATCTTACGAATCGTGATCGTACCGATAACGTTTCTATGAGAGTACGGAATCTGAGTCATTGGCATATAAGAGACAATTTCTCGTATTTTTAGAGTGCCAATCGCAAAGAGCTGTTTTTGAGAGTTCAGGGTGAACATCAACATGCCTTGAGACTGATTTGCTTTGCTCGCTACTTTTGCCATAACTGCCTATCTTTTTATAAACAACCTTAAGTAAATAGTAAACGAACCTCGTAAGGGTTCAACCCTATATTTTTGATATTGATATTTTTATTGATTCACATGCTACTATTTTGAGGTGACACGCGGTAGGGATTTCTTTAAACTTCGCGTCGTTTTAGATTTGAGGATTCATTATGGCGAGAACGGCAGCGGCCTTACATATTCTTGTAAAGCACAAAAACCAAGCTGAAGACATTCTAAAAGAACTGGCGAAAGGCGCTAAGTTCCAAACGCTGGCAAGAAAATATTCTCTCTGCCCGTCAGGTAAGAAAGGCGGCGACCTCGGAGAATTTCGTCAGGGCCAGATGGTGCCAGCATTTGATAAAGTTTGTTTCTCAGGCGAGGTCTTAAAACCCACGTTAGTAAAAACCAAATTTGGCTGGCATATTGTGAAGGTTCTATACAGAACCTAAAGGTTGTTGTGCATAAGAATTATTTGTTCTTTTGACAACTTATCTTTGTTTGTCACCCAGACATAGTTAGCTTATAAAGCGGCATCTTTTTATTAGAGCGTAATTTGATGTCCATAGATCGAATGATTGACCAACTTGCCGATGTGGGTTGGTATGTTTGGGATGACTTTCTAAGCCATGACGAAGTTATCGCTTTAAAATCGTGTTTGCCAGAAAACTGGAAGCCTGCTGGAATTGGTCGTGATGATCAGCACACGCTGGCCGAATCGGTTAGACGAGATGAGATAAAGTGGATTCAACGCGATATGGGCTTACCCGTCGCGCACTACCTATCTCAGATGGAAGATATGCGTCAGCAGGTGAATCGAGCTTTATATTTGGGTCTCTTTGAGTACGAAGCTCACTTTGCTCATTATGCTGCTGGCGACTTTTATAAAAAGCACCTGGATGCCTTTCAGGGTATGAGCAACCGACGTTTAACAACAGTAATGTACTTAAACGATGAATGGGTTGCAGAAGATGCCGGAATATTAAAGGTATACAACCAGGACGATAGTGAACTAATGGACATCGAACCCAAAGGTGGCCGTCTGGTTGTATTCTTATCCGAGAAGTTTCCTCACGAGGTGCTTCCAAGCCGAAAAGATCGCTATAGCATTGCTGGCTGGTTTCGAGTGAATGGCGTTTCTGAATCTGTATTGGATATAGCACGCTAAAAAATGGCAGAGTTAACTCTGCCATTTCGCGTTATTCACCTTTCGTTGTTACAAACTTCGCAAGATAACTGTTTTGCAACATGTACATCCGTTTAACATCTTGATATCGACCATTGATAAAGAACTCCTCAATTAAGTGTCCTTCTTCGATAAAGCCTGCTTTTTCATAAACGTGCACCGCGACTTCATTTTCTATTGCCACATGTAAGTAAACTTTATGCAGGTTGAGAATCATAAAAGAATAATCCAGCGCTTTATTGAGAATATCTCGAGCAAACCCTTGCCCTTGATAGTCGGGCGCGACGATGATCTGGAATTCTGCGCTGCGATGAATGTAGTTTATTTCAATCAACTCCACTAGACCGATTAGCTGCTGATTTGAGTTTTCAACCACAAAGCGGCGCTCAGCGTTGTCATGGATGTGCTTATTGTACAGTTCTTCCAACTCGTCAAAAGACTCGTAAGGTTCCTCGAACCAGTAGGTCATAACATTGCGGTTGTTGTTTAGGTTATGAATAAATCTCAAGTCATCTCGTTCTAATGCTCTGAGTTTTAATACGTCTTTCATTTATATACCTTAATTATTCTTTATCGAAACTATCGACAACTATTGCACCCATGGATGCCGGCATTGTGATGACAATGATTCGCTTCAAACTGAGAAGTGGGTCCTGGTATAAAGGTAACTTATCCAGGGAAATTAATACCAACGCGACCACAACGGATGCAATCACATATGCGATAACAATACGAAAAATAAACACAGGTATTCGTTTGCGAATATTTCGTTGAAAAACGCTTTGGTGGGCAAACACAGCCAAAAAACACATGGACAAAAAAATAATAAAGCATAGGTTGGCGTTAGGAAGTGTTTGAGCTAGGTGCCATGCTTCTTCAGAAAAAGAAATCGGGACGGCTAGGGCGAAAGCGCCAACACAAACTTGTCCTACATCTTCCATATTAAATGAGAGTTTCATATAGCCCCATTCTCGCTTTTCATTACCACTATAATAATGAAAAATCGGGAAAAAGGATCAAAATTCTCTACAAGATGGAGCATGTCCCATATATTGGAGTAGTACGTAAAGGCTTTCTTGATTCAAGGCCACTTTGCGAAAAAGATTAGCAAAGATGTCGTCTCCACCAAAACACTGCTGTATATAGTGATTAATTTGTTCTTCGTTGTAGCCACTAACGTAAAGAGAGCGAACCCATTGATATTCAACAGACTTTGTGTTCTCAAGTGTTGAATGGCTGAGGGTCACATTCAAACTGTTCAAAGCCGCTCCTTTAATCTGATTCTATTTTCATAAACCAGATTAAAGCGGAGTTACATGAACTTATTATGACAAGCCAGATATTTTAGTATCAGAGTAAATATTTAACGTGCGCTTGCATTTCTTCTCCAATTTCTTTGCGCATATTCATTAATTTGATTGCGGATTTCTGCAGCTCTATATCCTGTTTTTCCACTGGTATCCACTCTGGAACATCTGTTGGTTTTCCCTGTTCATCTACCGCGACCATGATAACGATACAGTGTGTAGTGAGTCTGTTTTCCAACATCTTAGGATCGCTAGCCTGAACATCTATTGCAACGTGCATTGATGTTCTTCCGGTATAAACAATTTTTGCGTTCACCTCGACTAGATTCCCTACAAGAATTGGTGCGACGAAGCGAATCCCACCAGCATAAGCAGTAATACAATACTTACCACTCCACGCTGCTGAGCAGGCATAAGCAGCAAGGTCAATCCATTTCATGACGGCGCCACCATGAACTTTACCACCAAAATTCACGTCACCTGGTTCTGCTAGGAAACGAAGGGTTAACTCTCTTTTCTGCTTAGACATAGGCATACCATTTTCTGTTTAGATGGATTAGCAATGATAAATTTATTATTGTCTGAATTTATTAACAATTGAAACAAATATTTTTCATTTTAATCTTGTTGGTTATCGATTTAGAGTAAACACAGGGTAGTTACAAAAGAAAATTGAGAGTTAGTGTGTATATGTTTCAATGATTAGTGGTGAACTGTGATGAGCACGACGTTAACAATTATTTTTTGTTGCGAGAAAATCGATGTTTCAGGACTATGTTGTTGATGTAACTCTATGAAGTTCACACTGTTTTGGTTTATTCTCTGTATATTCTCCCAAAAGTAAAAAAGTTGAAGCATGATGGAGGCCACGATGGCAAACGATTGGGATGCACTTGCAACACAATGGGAAAGTGACGACGTTAATATTGAGTTCGTAGATAGAGCTTATGAGTTGCTAGATAAGACCGTCAACATCGAGGGTAAACATATTCTTGATTTTGGCTGCGGGACTGGGCTGATGACTGAGTTTTTAGCAATGAAAGCAAAATCTATTGTCGCTCTAGATGGTTCTGAGCTAATGATTGAAGAATTAGATAAAAAGGATTTAAGTAACGTCGAGCCTGTCGTGGATTTTTTAACGCGAGGCCTTGTTGCTCAGCATCCAGCATTTCGTAAGCAGTTTGATATTGTCGTTGCCAGCTCAGTTTGCGGATATTTAGATAATCTTTCTGAGGCTGTTGAAATCATTTATTCGCTTTTGGATAAAGGTGGTTATTTTATTCACTGGGATTGGATAAATGATGACGAATATCGTTCAGAAGGTGTCAGTACGATTCAAATGCAGGATGAGCTTATTCAGGCTGGTTTTAGTCGCGTTAAAATGTCGCATACATATCGTCTTAAAACAGCTAAAGGTGGCAAATCAGTAATGATGGGCGTGGCGGTCAAATAGTGATTTTCATCGCGCCTCTTCACTTCTTTATATAAAACTGGGCTTGCCCAGTTTTTTCTTAAGATTCTCTTAAGTTTACCGCGTTAATCTTTTCATCAGTGAAGTGAGGATTAACGTATGAAAACGGCTTATTCTGGATTTGAACTCAAACTTGTTGATGGGAAACATCCCCAGAAATCAGAGATTGAGAACTACATATATCAGCGATACTCTCGGGCATTTCAAGCAACCTTGAATGAGTTCATGCCTCAATATCTCGTGCTTTATCAACACGAGAAGCTGATCTCTGCTTGTGGCTTTCAACATGCTCAATATCGGCCTCTTTTTCTAGAGCAATATCTCGATGAACCAATAGAATTACTTATTAAGCGTCACTTTGGTGTAGCGACTCGTTCATCCATTATCGAATTTGGGCAACTGGCGTCATTCTCAAATCGTTTCTCTCTCATTCATTTTTCTCTTATGACCTCGTATTTAATTGAGCAGGGTTTTGAATGGTGCGTCTGTACTGTTACTGCCCCATTATTTGCGTTGATGGAGCGTATGGGCTTAAAACCATTATCGATTGGCAGTGCTGATCCTCTACGTGTGGATGGCTACTCTAATTGGGGGCAATACTATTCGCATCAACCGCAACTAGTGTTAGGAAACCTCAAGGTTGCCCAATCTCAACTGACCTCCTTAGCCACCAATGTTAATCGAAAATTTGGGTAGCCAATCATGTCTAATATAATTGAACGATTACGGATACTTGCCTCTGAAAGACCCCATGAGCTCGCGTTTGTCACGACAGAAGTTTTAACAAATAGTGATCGGCTAATTACCTATAAACAACTTATAGATGAAGTCGATAGAGTCTCTAGCCTACTTACTCGCAACGACGTACGCTGTGTTGCTATTGAGATCGAGAATGGATATGAGTGGCTAATTGCAGATTTGTCTGCATTAGCAGCTAATGTTGCTTGTGTACCCGTGCCAGTATTTTTTAGTGAATCGCAAAAGCAACATCTCTATCGAAGCGCAGGTATTGATTGTCTTGTTACGACTAACCGCTCGTCTTCCGAGCTTTGCCTTGGGCAACTCTCACCAAATGTTGATATCCAAACTTTGACCGGTTTCTCACCAGATAACGTATTGGAAGGAACAGCTAAAATTACCTTTACGTCAGGATCAACAGGAACGCCTAAAGGCGTGTGCTTGAGTGCAGAACAGTTAGGAAGAGTATCACAATCACTCTATGACCAATTACCTCAACTAAGTCAGAATCATGACCGACACTTGGTCATGTTGCCTCTGTCAACATTACTGGAAAATATTACTGGCATTTATGTACCAATTCTAGCGGGTATACCCTCGGTTATTTTGTCTGGTGATAAGGTTGGTCTTATCGGTTCGAGTCAGTTTAACCCACAACAATTTTATGCTGCCCTTGAGCAATATAGACCTGCTACATTGGTGTTGACACCTGCGTTGTTGGAGGCTCTTTTGTGGGTAACCCACGAAGCACCTGAGCTCAAGCGAGGACTTAAGTTTATTGCTGTTGGCGGAGCTAAGGTTCCTCTATCGCTTCTCGAAAAAGCTCAGTTAGCAGAGCTTCCTGTGTATGAAGGTTACGGTCTTTCCGAGTGTGCATCGGTCGTCAGTGTTAACTCACCGCAGCATGCAAAAGTCGGTACGGTCGGCAAGCCGCTTGATCATCATACTGTTACTATCGAGAGTGGGGAGATTTGTGTTTCTCCTCCTGGTTTTCTCGGATATCTCGGCGAAAAGTACACTGCCACAACTTACCCTACTGGTGATATGGGTGAATGGACTGAAAGTGGTTTCTTGCGCGTGATTGGGCGTAAAAAAAATATCATTATCTCGAGTTTTGGTCGAAATATCTCCCCGGAATGGATTGAAACTCAAGCATACTCATGGACAAGTCTGCGCAAGATTACTGTTGTTGGCGAGGGAGAAGATTCTTTATCGGCAATGGTAATAGGGAACGAAGTTCCAGAAATTGTTGAAGCGTTATACGAGTTAAATAAAACATTGCCAGACTACGCTCGCATACATAGCGTTACCGTTGTATCTGACCCATCGCAAATTACCCCACTTTTTACCCAAAATTGCAGACCCAAAAGGCAAGATATTCAGCAACAATTGCAGCACTGGAAACAAAGTGTTCAGCGTCCTGCTTATTTATCGATGTGCGAAATTAAGGCCAACTAAAAGAGGATTCTATGATGTTTTTTGAAAGACTAATAAATGAAACGGCCGGAGCCAGAGAGAAAATGTTGCAGGCTCCAATTATAGGAAACTGTCTGGCAGGAAATATTACTCTCGACCAGTATACTGCCTTTCTCAGCCAAGCTTATCATCATGTTAAGCATACGGTACCTTTGCTTATGGCGTGTGGTAGTCGTTTGCCAGCGAACTATGAGTGGTTAAGAGAAGCTATCGCAGAATACATCGATGAAGAAAAAGGACATCAACAGTGGATTCTGAATGATTTACGAGCTTGTGGATGTGATTCAGATCTGACTGAATTTGGTCATCCGGGTCGTGATATCGAGCTTATGACATCTTATTTATATCATCAGATTGATCGTCAAAATCCTATCGGATTTTTTGGTATGGTTTGGGTGCTTGAAGGGACTAGTGTCGGTATCGGTGGACAGATTGCTAAACAGGTACGAGATATTTTAGCTTTGCCCAATTCTGCACTGACTTACCTTTCATCGCATAGTGAACTCGATCAAGACCATATTCAGTTCTTCGCAGAAATCGTAAATAAGATTGATTCAGTTGAAGATCAAAATGCCATTATTGCAAGTGCAAATATGGTTTTTCATCTTTACGGTAATATGCTTCGTTCTCTCCCAGGAGAATATAATGGACGTTAAAGGTAAAGTCGTTTTACTGACTGGCGCAACAGGTGGTATTGGTGAGCAAATTGCACGACAGTTTGCCGAACAGGGAGCAAAGCTCATTTTAGTTTCGCGAAGTGAAAGCAAGTTAAGCCAATTAAAAAACCAGCTTGCTAGTGCAGAACAACACATTTGTATGCCTTGCGACATTACAAAAACAGACGCTATTAGTGATTTAGACCGACGAATCCAAGAGAGAGTTTCCACTTCAGGGCAGCGCATAGACATCGTGATTAATAACGCGGGCTCTAACCAGTTTCAACTGCTCAGCCGACGTGAGATGGATAATATTGAGAGCGAAATAGCGTTAAATCTCGTCGCACCAATTCTAATTAGCAAACTGGCAATCTGTGGTTGGCTCAAGCAGCCAGGGATAATTCTTAATATTGGCTCTACTTTTGGCGGTATTGGCTATCCGGGCTATACCGTATATGGCGCGGCTAAAGCGGGTTTATATCGTTTTAGTGAGGCGCTCAATCGGGAACTTTATGGCTCGAATATCAAAGTGCTGTATCTCGCCCCTCGAGCGACCAAAACTTCCTTGAATTCTCACTCTGTTAATAATTTAAATACTGAACTTAAGAACCACGTTGATTTACCTGAATATGTTGCCAAGAAAGCGTTGCATATCGTTGAAAGAGAGGCGTCATGTCACTGGTTAGGATGGCCTGAAAAACTCTTTGTGCGCATAAATCAATTACTCCCAAACGTTGTATCACGATCGATTCATAAGCAGTTACCTGTCATTTATCGATATATTACAGCGGCGAGGAATTAGGAGCATCTCATGAAATTTTTCGTTATTTTACCGATTATAGCGGTATCGATGAGCACATTTTATGCTCAAGCATCTATCCCTGACCCTTTGACTGGCATTCAGAAAAAATGGGCGGAGTGTCAGTATCAAAGTAAAGACGAAGACAATCAGATCTTTTGTTTTGAAAATTTGATCAAACGTAATCAACAAGCTGTTTCCAATGCGCCTGACAGGACCGATCTAAAAATATGGTTAGCCATTAACAAAAGTTCTTTAGCCGGTGCTAAGGGCGGGCTCGGGGCTCTTCCTTTAGTGAAAGAAGCAAAAAAACTTCTTGAGGACGCGATAGATGCAGATCCTAAAGCATTAGACGGGTCTGCGTATACTAGTCTTGGCTCGCTTTATTATAAAGTTCCCGGTTGGCCTGTTGCCTTTGGTGATGACGATAAAGCAGAGCAGCTTCTTAAAAAAGCATTAGAAATTAACCCTGATGGGATCGACCCTAATTATTTCTATGGTGATTTCTTAGCTGAAGATGGTAGAAACGATAAAGCTATCATATATTTAACTAAGGCTCTTAATGCTTCCCCAAGACCCGGGCGTGAGTTGGCGGATCAGGGGCGACAGCAAGAAATTAAAAAACGTTTAGCGGAATTAAAATAATCGTGAGAATTCTTTTAGTTGAAGATGATGTCATGTTAGGTGAATCGATGGTGGCATCTCTTTCTCGACAGGGATACACCGTAGACTGGCTGGAGAGAGGTGCGGGGGTTGTATCCGCTCTAAAAACGGAGACGTTCACCGCTATGATATTAGATATCATGCTACCTGATATCAGTGGTTTTAACGTCCTAAAGCAGGTTAGACAAGCTGGATTTTCGATTCCTGTCATGATTCTAACCGCGAGAGACGAAATCGAGGATAGAGTCCGTGGGCTTGATAATGGGGCTGACGATTATCTTGTAAAACCTTTTGCGTTAGAGGAACTTCTTGCGCGTCTCCGAGTGATGATTCGCAGGCTATCCGGGACGACGGAAAATAATATCGAGGTACAAGAATTATTACTAAATCTCGATAATCAGTCCGTAAGTTTTCAAGGGAACACTCTAAAATTAACCGTTAATGAATATAAGATTCTTTCTACGCTTATAAGTTGTGCAGGGAGAGTATTGAGTAAAGACCAGCTGATTCAGTCTTTACACGGATGGGATGATGGCGGGAGCGATAATTCGATTGAGGTGCATATCCATAATCTTCGTCGTAAGATAGACTCATCGGTTATTAAAAATATCCGCGGGGTGGGTTATATCATTGAAAAATAAACCCTACTCAATTAAGCGTCGACTGACTTATTCGGTCATTTCTCTCACGCTAATATTCATGTGTGTAGCTCTTTACTTTAGCTACCAATCTTCGAGACACGAGGTTTATGAAGTTTACGATGCACGCTTAAGTCAAACAGCAAAACTGTTCCTTTTGACAGTCGCATCTGATAACAATGACATCAATCTTCAGCAGTCCAACAAACGCTTAGAACACTGGCTTGAGCAAATTAAGACGCTTGCAAAAGGAAGTGATAAGAGTACAACCTATGGTCATCCTTATGAAGAGAATATCCTTATTCGGGTATACCGCGATAATCGCCTAGTTTGGAACTCACAACCCAAGGCGGGTCCTATTCCTCATAGTGATGAGTTTTCCGGTTTCGGATATACCTTCGCTGATGGGCAAGAGTGGCGCTTTTTCCAATTGCACGATATATCTCAAGACGGAATTAAAAATAATCTGTACATTATTGTCGCGGAAAAACAATCTATCCGTAATGAAATGATGGCTGAATTAGCATTATCGAGTTTATTACCACAGGTTATCTTAGTTCCTTTCATTGCATTTTTGCTGTTCTGGTTGATAGAACGTAATTTTAAGCCGATAGCCGAGTTACGTTGGGCTATTATGCAGCGGAGTGTAAACAAGCTAGATGCAATATCCGTTAGTCAAGATACTACTGAGCTATCGCCACTTGTTAACGCACTTAACTCCCTTCTTGATGAACTTGCTAATGCTTGGAAGAGAGAAAAGCGCTTTACTCGAATGGCGGCGCACGAACTTAAAACGCCATTGGCAGTACTTAGATTGAATGTCGAAAATGCACAGCTCAGCCGAACTAAGGAAGAATTAAATTCAGATTTTAAACAGATGATCAGAGGCATTGAGCGTTCGGACCGTCTTATTCAGCAACTGCTCACTTTGGCAAGAGTTGAGAGTGTGCATGAACTTCATTTTTCCAATATTGACCTGTCTTCTTTGTTGCGTGAAGTGATATCTGATCTTGTGCCACTCGCGTTGAAAAATAGCCAGGATTTATCCTTTATCGGTGAGGATGTAATAGTCGAGGGTGATGAATCATTTTTACGCCTACTCTTCACAAACTTAGTCGATAATGCAATTCGGTATTCCGGTAATAACACTCAAATCAGCGTTGATATAAAATTTGATGATGACGATTTTGTAAATGTCTTTGTCTCTGATACTGGGGCTAATGTGAGTGATGAAACTCGTGAAAAACTGTTTGAGAGTTTTTATCGTTCTAATCGAGAGCGAGGAGATGGTGCAGGTCTTGGTTTGGCAATAACAAAAGATATAGTGGAGCTGCACAATGGAAAAATTGAACTTTTACCAAGAAGTGAGGATAAGAACACGTTTTTGGTTGAATTAAAGCGCTTTAATAGTTGAGTTTCTAAAACGGAATAGGTTTTTAACCTGTCTTTATCTATGAGTTTTCAATATCGCTGATACTGAGTTAGTAACACCACTAATAACAATGGCTAGAAAGAATAGCGAAAATTAAAAACTAAATAGAAAGGTGACTGAAATGTCACCTTTTCTTTTATGATTTTAGTCTTCATGCATACTAGGTTTCAGCAGTTTGGACGAGTGTGGATAGATATTTAAGCTTTTAAATGGCTGTGATTTATCTAGTTGATAGCCTAAAGCCGTGAAACGCTCGTTTGCATGATCGGCATATTGTACAAAATACAAAGTTTCACAATCTGAGTTGTTAAAGGCTCCTCCTATCAGTTTGACCTGGTGACCAAACACGCTGCGTAGTTTGTCCTGATTTGCTGCATCCCAATCTGATTCAGGAAGCAAAGCCGTACTTATTTCTGGTAATACGCTCTCAAATGTGGCTATTGAGCCCACGGCTCCTGTTAGCTTATTGACTAGCGTGCTTTCAATAAAAAGAAAGTTAGTACTCGATTCTTGCAATGATTTAAAAAATCGTTCAGTTGAAGGAAATGCTGGATTACCTTCATATAGGACTAATGATGCGCCACTTGCTAACATTGTAAGAGACCATAGCGTTCGTGGATCAGACATTTTGAACGAAGAATAGCAAACTGTTTTCTCCGTTATTCCTAACTGTAGTTGCTGATCTTTAAGATGATTTAATATCACCGTGCCTACGGAGTGTTCTCGAATTATCTGTTCCTCGTCACAACATAAATAAAGAGGGGCGTTAAACCAGACACGTTCGTACTTGAGGCTTCTTGGAATGTAACTCGCCAGCACGGCTTCCCAGTCAGAAAAGTCGTCATTGAAATCATTACTTTCTTCATCATAGCGGATGTGTTCTACCTGACATACGATATTGAGGGAACTTAATGCTGAACAGATATGTTGGTTTAGGCGAGAGAGGTCTACTATTTTCCCATCATCGATATACCCATTCGCGCAAAACATCGCTTTAGGGCGAAGTTGTTTGAGTAAGGTTGGCGTTGCCGTTGAATCAATACATTCAGGTGCTATTGATGAATAAACAGCACCAAGACTACTGACTGCTAAAAAGGCAATGATATTCTCAATACCGACAGGCAACATCGAGGCAACAACATCAGATTTGCCAATATGATTTTGTTGTAGCCACTGTTGAATGATAGATACCTTATCTGAAAGCTCCTGCCAAGTCATTGTTTTGGCGTCGCCACTCTCACTGTAGTAGTAAATAGCAACACGTTCAGGCTCTTGATAGGCGAATGAAAGAAGATTTTCCGCATAATTTAATTGAGCGTCAGGAAACCAAATGGAGTCGAGCAGCGGATCAAAGCTTCTTTCTGAAGGTACTTTTTCTCCTAACACACATTCTCCTCGATACCCGATGACATCACAGTACTGCCAAACTTCCTGCCAAAATCTTTGGCTATGGGAAATCGACCATTGGAGAAGCTGTGAGTAGTCTGAAATTGCTTCACCCTGCATGTTGATATGTTGGATAAATTGATGCACTGAATGACTGATGGGGTAGTTTGCCAAAGTCACTGAGTTTGCTTTCCTATCGTCCATCTAGGTTGCCTACTTAATCTTTATAAGTAATTGATTAAAGTCTTATTAGATAACCTCGGAAAGTCAAATTTGCCTGCTTAATAGTGGTAAATACAGCAAAAAAAAACCACCTGTACAAATATACAAGTGGTTATAACTCGTGAACAAATTTAATTCACTAACAACGTCAGTTGGCTAGGTGACCCTTTAGCTAATAAAGGGTCATCTAATATTAAGCATGATCTATGCCAGATTTTAAGGGGGATTAAATGTCTGAATTTGGTTAATTGTGCATCATGTTGGCTATGTTATTAGCAAGATTGTTGCAATTTGCAATTGCAAAATGCAAGGGGGAGTCAAAGTGCTAATGATAATTTTATTCTTACTTGTTAGAGCAAATTTGATCTTGAGAACAAACTTAATATTGTTAATAACTAATATTTCATTTATATGTCTAAATAATTTAATTTAAATGATTTAATTAATTTTCTTGTATTTATTCTTAAAATATCAATCACTTAGAGGTTATTATGCGATTTTTACCTAAAATTAACCTTGAAATGAGGCGTTATTATGTTAGTGTTGTAAAGGAATTTTGTTAGAGTTCTAAATAATTAATGGATTGAACATGATTACTTCAGCACCAAGGGTTGCAGAACCTGTAAAACAAGAAAGAAAAAATAGCGGTACAACTTTTAGGAAGCCAACGCGTAGCGATGGCAAGCAGATACATGAATTAATCTCGAATTGTCCACCATTGGACGAGAACTCCGCGTATTGTAATTTTTTACAATCAACGCATTTTCAAGACACCTGCTTGATTGTTGAGCAAGACGGTAAGGCTCTTGGATTCATTTCCGCATACTTAAAGCCTGATGAAGAAAAGACGTTATTCATTTGGCAGGTTGCGGTTCATCCCAAGGCTAGAGGGCAAGGGCTTGCATTTCGTATGTTACAGCAGCTTTTGATACGCGATGAGCTTAGAAATGTCGCCAGCATCGAAACAACAATTACTGAAGACAACGAAGGTTCTTGGAACCTGTTCAAAAAGTTGGATAAGGCACACGGTAAACGAGGTCAAGTTACCACGTTTCTTGATGAAATTCGCCATTTCAAAGGGGAGCACGATACCGAATATTTGTATCGAATCCCGCTTAACCAATAATTCAATTTACTTACTAAACGAGGTCAATAAAACCTAGTTATGGATATCTTTAAGAAGAAAGAGTCAAACGTAAAATCTTATGCAAACAACTTCCCAGTGGTATTTAAAACTGCGAAAGGAAGCTGTCTATTCACTGAGTCAGGTGATCGTTACCTAGACTTCCTAGCGGGAGCAGGGGCATTGAACTACGGTCACAATAACGCGATTTTAAAGCAAGCGTTACTTGATTACATCGATCAAGATGGGATTACGCATGGTCTTGATATGCATTCTGAGGCTAAGGCTGAGTTTCTTCAAGCGCTTCAGAAGCATATATTGGCTCCAAGAGAACTGGACTATAAAGTTCAATTTACTGGACCAACTGGTACCAATGCCGTTGAGGCCGCGATGAAACTGGCACGCAAAGTTAAAGGGCGCTCAAATATCGTTGCGTTTACGAATGGTTTCCATGGTTGTTCTTATGGTGCGTTAGCTGCAACAGGTAATCAGCATCACCGAGGTGGAGCTGGTCATGCGCTAACTGGCGTATCACGGATTCCGTATGAAGGCTATGCGGATATTGATGGTCTTACTTTATTTGAGACTCAGTTAAACGATAACTCTTCTGGTTTGGATAAACCTGCAGCTGTACTCGTTGAAACAGTACAAGGAGAGGGTGGGTTAAACGCTGCATCAACGACTTGGTTGCAGCGTCTAGAGAAAATCTGTCGTCAGAACGACATTCTTATGATTGTCGATGATATTCAGGCGGGCTGTGGCCGAACTGGTACATTCTTTAGTTTTGAACCTGCGGGTCTTAAGCCTGATATCGTAACCTTATCCAAGTCGATTGGTGGTTACGGTCTACCTATGGCAATCGTATTGCTTAAGCCTGAACTGGATGACTGGAAGCCCGGTGAGCACAACGGTACTTTCCGCGGTAACAACCATGCCTTTGTGACAGCAACGAAGGCGATTGAGACGTACTGGCAAGATAGTCAGTTTGAAGAACATATTCAAACATGTAGCTCAATCGTGTCTAAAAAAATAAACCAGTGGATTCGTCAGTATCCGGAAGTATTCGAGCGCCAAAAAGGTCGCGGTTTAATGCAGGGTATTGAATGTGTATCCGGTGACGCAGCGAGTGATGTTGCTCGTGAATGTTTTAAAAACGGCTTAATTATAGAAACTGCAGGCCCCAATGATGAAGTGATTAAATTCTTCTGTCCTCTGACAATTAGTCAGAATGAATTAGAAGAAGGTTTGAGCATCTTTGAGAATGCAACTAAGTCAATTGCCGCTCAGTACTTGAAAAAAGCATCTTAATAAGAATTTAGCAAGGGATTAAAAATGATTGTAAGAACATTAGAAGAATGTATTAACAGTGAACGTCGAGTTATTGCCGAAACTGGCACATGGGAAAGTGTCCGTATGTTATTAAAAGATGACAATATGGGATTTTCTTTCCACATTACGACTATCTACAAAGAGTCGGAAACTCATATTCACTATAAAAACCACCTCGAATCTGTGTACTGTATTTCTGGTACTGGTGAGATAGAAGTTGTTGGTGGTGAAACGTACCCAATTAAACCGGGAACGCTTTACGTATTAGATAAACATGATGAGCACTATTTAAGAGCCTATAAAGGCCAGGATATGGTGATGGCTTGTGTTTTCAATCCTCCATTGACAGGTAAAGAGGTTCACGACGACTCTGGTGTTTATCCTATTGTTGACTAAGTAAACAATAATAGCATCGTTTCGTTGTCACCATTAGTAACTTGATCGAGGAGATATCATGTCTTACACCGTAGAGAAAATCGGTGGTACATCTATGACGGCATTTGATGCCGTCCTGGATAATATTCTATTAAAACCTGAAAACCCGTATAACCGAGTATTCGTTGTCTCAGCTTATTCCGGGATTACCGATGCACTTCTTGAGTGTAAAAAAACCGGTAAACCGGGCATTTATCAGCTTATCGCTAAGCGTGATGAGGCGTGGGAAGAGGGAATGTCTGAGTTGGAGCAGCGAATGACGCTGATCAACCAGAACATCTTTGCGGATCCGATGAGCAGAATGAGAGCGGATAAATTCATCCGAGCTCGTATCGCTGAAGCGAAAAGCTGTATCCAGAACTTGATGGAAACCTGTCAATACGGGCAGTTTTCATTGTCTCACTATCTTCCCCAGATAAGAGAATTCTTATCATCTCTTGGGGAAGCTCAAAGTGCTTTCAATACAGTACTCAAGTTGAAATTGCATGGTGTGGAAGCAACGTTTGTCGACTTATCAGGTTGGAATAAGCATAAAAACGGCTCACTTGATGACGTTATAAAAGATGTATTTAACGAAATTGATGTATCTAAAGAGTTACCGATCGTGACAGGGTATGCGTATTGTGATGAAGGGCTGATGAAAACGTATGATCGCGGTTATAGTGAGATGACGTTCAGTAAGATCGCATCACTTACCGGTGCAGATCAAGCTATTATTCACAAAGAATATCATCTAAGTACGGCTGACCCGAGAATTGTCGGACCTGATGACGTTAGGCCTATGGGTAAAACGAACTTTGACGTTGCTGATCAATTGGCGAATTTGGGAATGGAAGCCATTCACCCAAATGCGGCAGCAGGATTACGCGAGAAAGATATCCCTCTTGTTGTGAAAAATACATTTGAACCGGAACATGATGGGACATTAATCTCCAACCACTTCAATCCAGTGGAAGACAACGTTGAAATCATCGCTGGTCGTAACAAGGTATTCGCGTTACATATTTTCGATCAGAAAATGGTCGGAGTGATTGATAACGTGAGTTATGAGTTGATGGAAATTATTGCGGAAGAGCAGGTACATCTTATCGGTAAAGAGATGAATGCTAACTCAATGACGTATTACCTGAATGGTAATAGTGAAAGCTTAAATCGAGTGTTATTCCGCACTGAAAATCGTTATCCGAAAGCATCGGTTTCAGGAAAAATGGTCGCGTTGATTTCGGCGATTGGTGCTCAAATGAATACCAACCGTGTTCTTAGCGAGGGTATGACCGCCTTGAAAAACGCTGATGTGAAACCTATGGCTGTTCATTCTTCAATGCGCAACGTGAACGTTCAGTTCAGTGTCGAAGACAGTGATTATAATACGGCGATAAGGGCGTTGCATGATGCACTTATTGAAACAAAAGCCGTGCCAGAGAAGTCTGCAGCTTAATAGCATAAAATGCGGGATTGACATAAAAAGCAGGAGAGAGATCTCCTGCTTTTTCTATTTATGGCTATTCTCATATTCGAGCCCTCTTTACATTGAGCATATAGTTCCATTAAGATCCGTCGCCCTGATATCAATAGGAAAATCGCAATGAAAGATGCCAACGAATATGTTGTGTTGCTAAATGATGCTTTAGAGCCGATTGGGCACGCAGATAAAGCGACAGTTCATACCCACGACACGCCCCTGCATCTTGCTTTTTCTTGTTATATAAAAAATGGACGAGGTGAACTTTTAGTAACTCGCCGTTCGTTATCTAAAATCGCTTGGCCCGGTGTTTGGACAAATTCTGCGTGTGGTCATCCAATGCCTGGTGAAAGCTTCGATGCTGCTATCAGACGGCGAATCAAGTTTGAGTTAGGGCTCGAATTAGAACGAATTGATATGCTTTTAGAGCACTTCCAATACTGTGAACGGGATGCCTCTGGTATCGTAGAACACGAATTTTGCCCAGTATTTCTCGCAGTGACAAATTCAGAGCCAGACGTGAATCCTGATGAAGTCATGGATTACAAATGGGCTGAACCAGTGGATATTCAATCTGCGGTGAAACTAACGCCATGGGCTTATAGCCCATGGATGGTTCAGCAACTCGCGCTCATCAAATCACTTTGACACGCTATAATTTTCATTCGCCTGAATAACGAAAGGCCTCTTGTGACAGCATTTCAAGTTGTTCAGGTGACATTTTACTGCTTGCTACCGTTATTCGGCCCAAATAAATGGTGGGGACTTGATCTGCTCGACCTTCCAAATAGTATTTAATCGCTTCGGCAGTGGCCACACCCACATCGTCACTCATGCGCATTGGTGTCGCATTGAGAACACCTTCCTTGATTTTCTCCACTTCTTTTGCCGTACCGCCCCATCCAGTAATGAAAATATCATTTACCTTACCTAACTCTGTTAAAGCGTCTATTGCACCCATCGTCATAGCCGTATTCGCGTTATGGAGCATCGTCACTTCCGGAAAGTTCTTGACGATCAGTTTTGCACCATCTTCACCCCCTTTCTTTTGATACTGTCCAAAGTGCTCATACATGTTGAGCCAATTACCGTTCTCTTCGACACAGTCTGAGAATTCTTGGGAGCGTTGGTCATCCGTTACACCTGGAATACCTCGATTCAGCGCAAAATTAACATCGGTACCAAGATCCTCGATCAGATAGTGACACAAGACTTGTGCACCCATTGAACTTGAGAAATCAAACCAGGCATCAGGTGTGTAATGCCAACTCGGATTGGGTGTATGAAAAGCCCAAATAAAAGTTTTGAACTCTGTTGATTTTGACAGTTTCTGAATATTCTTTGATTGAACTTCGAGTTCTGATGGGCCGAATATGACAAAGTCGTAGGAAGAGGCGTTATCGAGAACATCATCGATATATTTTGTTTGTAGTGCGTGCTCTATTTGTCGCGACGAGAATTCTTGTATCTCGTAAGGAATATTGAGTTCGTTCAATCTCTTAATAAGAGCTTTATAATTCCTTATCCAAAAATCTGAAATATCGGCACTAGGATATATTAGTGCGATTTTTACTTTATCATCTAGATTTAATGTAGTGGGTTTACTGTTACTACTTACGGTATTTTGAAAATTACGAGTTATTACATCGCTATTTTGTTCCGATTGATTTATCGATTGTGCGGTTTTTATGTTATCTTTGCCGCTGAATGAGGGTGTTGAAAAAAACACCAGACTATAAAGTAAGATTACAAGTGGATTTAGTCTAAAAATTAGCACGATAGCAGTCCTGTTCTAGAGGGATTCTTATAGCTTTAATCATTCATATGGTGATTGTGTTGTACCAATTATATATAAATTTAGCTTCTTATTTATGAAAAATATCGTATTTTTGATCTTCACGACTTTTGGTCTATTTAGCTCAATAGTCAGTGCGAATTCTCAGCTACAAGCTGTACCCAGCTATGTAGACTACGCGAAGGCTCGCGTTGAAAGTGCAATAAAAAGCAGTACAAGTTGGGATGGACCCGTTACAGGACCAAAAATAGTAAATAATAAAACCGTTATATTTGTGGCCTCAGATCTTAGGAATGGGGGTGTGAATGCAGTAGCGAAAGGGGTGTCAGAGGCTGTATCACATACAAACTGGAACCTGAGATTTCTTGATGGACTGGGGTCTGAAGTTCGCCAAGGCGCCGCAATTCGAAAAGCGGTGGGGTTTCAACCAGACGCCATCGTGCTGTGCGGAATCGATGCTCGTCGACATGCTGATGTTCTGTTGGTCGCGAAAAAGTTAGGTATTACCGTCGTCGGATGGCACGTTATTGATGAGGCCAAATCAGACGAGAGCCTTGGTCTTTTCACCAACATTACGACCAACCCAATTGAAGTTGCCGAGGTTGCATCTCTACTAGCCGTTGCACAGTCAAATGGTCAGGCAAAAGTAGTCGTATTTACGGACCCTAACTACAGTATTGCGCTATTAAAATCCAATGCCATGATTGAAAATATCAACAAATGCGATGGTTGCCAGATACTTAACATTAGAGAGGTACCTCTGGATGAAACGGCTAAGCGAATGCCTGATGTTGTTGAAGAACTGCTAAAGCAATATCCGAATCAAATTACGCACTTTCTCGCTATTAACGACCTCTACTTTGACTTTGGAACACCGTCGTTAGAGAGTGTGCATGAAAGGAAGGAACAAATTCCTCAGAGTATTTCTGCTGGGGATGGTAGTAAAGCGGCTTATAAACGTATCAATACGGGACTATATCAATTAGCAACTGTTCCAGAGCCTTTGCATATGCAAGGCTGGCAGATAGTTGATGAGTTAAATAGGGCATTTAACCACCTCAAGCCGAGCGGATATTCTGCCCCTGTGCATCTCGTTACGGACAAAAATGTCCAGGAGCTTATCGGAAAAGGCAAAGTTGATATTTATGATCCTGACAATGGTTATCGGCACGCATATCTAACGATTTGGAATAAATAATGAAGTTTCCATCGGTTTCTATCGCAAAACGCCTTTTGTTTACGGTTATCGCATTGATCGTGATCAGTGGTTTCGGTTTTGGTCTGGTCATCAATTCGCTTTATAACGTCGAGTCAGTACTGGAATCTGAGTCTTCTCAGCATATTGAAAAATTGACAGTGAATTCCGTTATCAGTCGCCAAGTGTTTGAGTTAACGACTCGAGTTCAGTTACTCGAACAAGCATTTTTGTACAGCGAGTTAACGCTCGCGGAAGAAGGTTTTAGCATTGATCAGCAACTACAAAAGATGAGTGAACTCTCAGCAAACCCCCAGTTGAAGCTAAGAATGGATCGATTTATTGAAGATTTTCATCGTTTTCTGGGAAGCTCTCTTACGCTTAACCGTATTATTCGTGAAATGAAAGAAATTGATCAGACGTTAGCCGAGCAGTTGGATACCTTAGATTATCTCGTCGCTGACAATAAACTGAATTTGTTGTCTCAGGCAAATCAAGCTGTAGACAATAATACCCTCGATTTAGTCGACTTATTAAGAGAATCCTTTCTTATTGTGGGTAAAAGGGTCGGCACTATTCGTAGTCGAATTACCCCTGAAACGGAAAAAGTGGTGATCATCGAAGTTCAAAAAGAACTCGATATTATGGCGTTACATTTAGCTAATTTACCTGGAACGGATGAAAAGCTCATTTTACAGAAGAAAAAATTGAATCGCTCTTTGAAGAAATTCAATGCAGCTTTGCGTAAGATGCAAGCCAATCTAGAACAGCGATGGAATGTTATGGCCGCGCTTGTTACTTCTCAAAATAATCTTCTCAATTATGTTGAGTCGACCGAACATAACGTGACGTCAAGCGCTATAAATTTAACGCAAAAGCTTGAGTCAGATATAGAACAGACCCGATTAGAAGCACTGATTGTCGCATTGCTTGCCATGTTGTCTGGACTGTTTCTGATTAGTCGTGTTGTGCAGGTACATATCCGTAAGCCTCTTAAAAGTTTGGGATCAGGTTTCGAACAATTAGAATCGTCGAAGTTTCATCAGAGAATTGATTTGGGGCGCGACGATGAATGGAATGATATTGAGCGTGCCTTTAATAATATGGCGGAGAAGCTTGAAGAAACGTATTTCCAACTGAATGAAGAGAAGAAAAACTTCGATTTTCTCGCCCATCATGATCCATTGACTCATCTTGCTAATCGCTTGCTAGCAACAAAGATGACACAAGAAACTATTGATGATTCAACCTTATCTGAAAGTACGTTTAGTGTGCTGTATCTCGATGTTGACCAGTTTAAAACCATCAACGATTCATTAGGGCATTTGGCCGGAGATCAGCTATTGATAGATGTTGCAAATAGCCTAAAAAATATTATTGATGAAAAAGGATTCGTTGCTCGAATGGGAGGGGACGAATTTATGATCATTCTGAAAACAGCGCATACGATGATACAAGCGGAGATCGTTGCCGAAGCGATTAATCAGGCTCTGAGAAAACCCTATTTTGTTAATAATAAAACGATTTTTGTTTCGAGTAGCATCGGTGTCTGCATGTACCCAGAACATGGTCATGATGTTGAGACGTTAATACGTAACGCGGACACGGCTATGTATCACGCGAAAAGGAACGGGCGTGACCAATATTGTTGTTATACCGACCAAATGACGTTAGAAGCTAAGGACCTTGTGGAAGTGAGCTCTGGCCTGCGTCAGGCACTGGCTAAAAATGAGCTATCGATTCTATTCCAACCACAAATCGATTTAGCGACAAATAAAGTGGTCGGCGCTGAAGCGTTAATACGATGGGATCATCCAGAATATGGCCGGTTGTGCCCGGCAGACTTTCTTCCCATTGCAGAAAAAACCGGGTTCATTAGTGAAATTGATGACTGGGTCTTTTCTCAAGTTGTGGCGTATATCACCCGTTGGAAGAAGGCAGGTATAGACCTTTCCGGTATGAAATTCTCGGTGAATTTTTCAGCCCGGAAGTTTTACTCTGCTAATTTAGTCAATAAACTTGACTCAGTACTCGTAGGTACTGCGTGTCAGGCAGAGCAAATCATGCTCGAAATTACCGAACGTGACATGATGAGTGGTATTGAAACAAGCGTCGAAACAATAAACGAATTGAGAAAGCGCGGCTTTCTCATTGGGATTGATGATTTCGGTACAGGTCATTCGTCACTGGCTCTTTTAAAGCAACTTCCAGTCGATGTTGTTAAATTAGACAGAAGTTTTATCAAGGACATAGCTGTGGCGGATCGAGATTTTTCTATCGTTCGTTCTATTATTACTTTAACTAAAGAACTTGAATTAGATGTTATTGCTGAAGGTGTTGAATGCAAGCACCAAGCGGAAAAGTTAGTTGATATTGGTTGCCACTACGTGCAGGGTTACCGTTATTCTAAGCCGCTTGATGAGCAACAATGGCTAAAACTACTGGCGTCCGATTAGTGTAAGCTAATTACTGGCTTTACTGTTTCCCACTGGATCGGTAACACGAAAAATCGAGTGTTGTTTCTAATAATTGTGTTGTACGGACGAAAAATAATATCGTACTGATACTTTGGAAATGTCATAGACGCAGGCCAGTGTCTTTTGTCTGGCTGACTACTACTCTCTTGAATATGTATGTGTAATGCAGGCAATTTCATGGAACTTTCCTCCGAATACATTCGTTACATTTCGATGATTAGTTAATTAAACTGTCTTATTAAAATATTTGGGTGCTTGGTACGAATTCAAGGTGTGATAAGAGGACGTTGAGTCAGAATATCGTAAAAAAGCTGACTCAGCGGGAGAAATACAAGGCGTGAGAACTTATTCTGTTTCGTTGAGTAGCAGAACCAATGACTCTTTGTCATCGATCGGGGCATTCATCATTGATGCGAGTCTTTGTAATGATGAGAGGATTAGATTCTGTTCCCATGATTCGAGGTTTTGAAACTGATCGATAAAGTCCTGTTCCATTATCTGCGGTGCGTCATTTAGTATTGCTAGCCCTTGTTCAGTTAGAACAGCGTGGACCTTTCTTTTGTCTTTCGTATCTCGTTCGCGAACAACAAAGCCTCTGGCTTCTAAGCGATCCAATATGCTTGTTGCGGTCGCTTGGCTCATATTCGTATTGCTTGATAACTGGCGAATCGTAATGTTACTAGAGTGGTGGATGGCCTTCATCAGTAACAATTGAGGGCTAGTTAACCCATACTCGCGTTTGATTTTTTTTGAATATAAATCAATGGCTCTTATTATTTGCCTCAGTGATACCAGCACCTCTTCATGCGTTTCCAAAGGGGCTCTCCTCTTTCAATGACTTTCTCTACAAGGCTACGGGAGTTCCGTAGCCTTTATTATTATTTTCGTTATTATTTAGCGGCTTTTTTTGCTTCTTCAATCCAAGAATTGAACAGTTTTTGATGAGCTTTAATCCAACCGTCAGCATGTGCTTCAATGTCTTTTTCACTGTTTGCACCCTGACGCATCATCATATTTTCAGCGCTCACGTCGTTGATACTTAACTTCATGATTGTGAAAAGTTTTGCTGCTGCTGGATTTTCATCGGCAAATTTTTTATTAGCGATAATTTTCATTGTGTTCATTTGGAAGCCATAGTTCTTCCCATTTGGCAACGTTGTATCGATATCTGAACGATCTCCTGGTAGAGAAGAGAATGGAACTTCTAGCCATACAACGTCTTTTCCTGGGACAAGAACGCCACTTACCCAGTAAGGTGTCCAAGTGTAATATAGGATAGACTTGCCTGCCTTATAGCGTGAAATAGTGTCTGCCATAAGAGCCGCATATTTACCTTGGTTGATTTCAACCGTGTCACTTAGACCATAGGCTTTATTCTGATGGTTTGTGACTGCCTCACAGCCCCAACCAGGGTTACAGCCAGTCAAGTCAGCTTTTCCATCACCATCGGCATCAAATAATTTGGCAAGTTTCGGATCTTTCAACTGGCCGATATTTGTGATGTTGTATTTTTCTGCTGTTTTCTTATCAATTAAATAACCTTGAGCGGCACCTGAAATATAGTCACCACCAACAAAGAACGCTTTATCGCCACCCGCTTTTTGGAATTTTCCATCGTGCAGTGGAGACCAATAAACCGCGTGGTAAGTCGCATCACCTTCTGCTACAGATGTATAAGCCACGTTGTAGTCAACTTCTTTTGTTGGCTCTACGGTGTATCCCAATGCTTCCATTGCCTTATTTACAATTAACGTCTGAAAAGTTTCTTCTGCAACAGTGGACTGAACGGGTTGAACAGTAATGCCATCACCGGGAAGCTTTTCAGCAAAAGCGGCAGCAGACAGGGTAGAGGAAAGAACTAATCCTGAGGTTAGTATGCTTTTCCATGCAATCTTCATCATTTTCTCCTGTTTTGAGTGCTTGTTTGGTTTCATTTAAATTAATTAACGTTGTTTTCGTGCTTTGAAAAAGATTGAAACGGGGCCTTTTTCATACCAATGGGTTTTGTTATTTCTTGTTTCCGTACCTAGAGTTTGAGTAATTCGGTCTAGAAGAATCGCCAGGATAACAATGCCAACACCACCTACGGCTGCCATCCCCATGTCTAGGCGTCCAATACCACGCAGTACCATTTGACCTAAGCCACCTACCGCAATCATTGATGCAATTACTACCATTGATAGTGACAGCATAAGTGTTTGGTTTACCCCAGCCATAATAGTTGGCATCGCGAGAGGCAACTGGATTCGATAAAGCATCTGTTTTGGGCTGGCGCCAAACGCGTGTCCCGCTTCGATTAGATCTTCAGGGACCTGTTGAATGCCTAAAATGGTGAGCCTGACGATAGGCGGTAGGGCAAAGATGATCGTTACAACAACCCCAGGTACGTTACCAATACCGAATAGCATGACGATTGGTACAAGGTAGACAAATGCGGGTGTCGTTTGCATTGCATCTAATATCGGTCGGATAATTTTTGCTGCAGTATCACTCCTAGCAAGCCATATTCCAAGCGGTAGGCCGAGCAACAGACAGAAAAAGACAGAGGTTAAAACCAGAGCCAATGTAATCATTGCGCCATTCCACGCCCCGATGAGGCCGATAGCGATTAAAGAACATAGAGTTCCAATGCCGAGTCGCGGCCCTGCCAGCTGCCATGCGATTAAGAAAAGAATAAGCAACATGATTGGAGCAGGGGTTGATGTTAGCGCCGTTTGAAATGACGTTAAGATCAGATCTATCGGCACACGAATGGCCTGAAATACTGGTCGACCATGTTGAACGAGCCATTCAAGAGCAGTCTCTACCCAGTGGTCAAAAGGAATAACGGCGTCTTTAAATGGATGTAACCAGCTAAACGGATCGGGTGCTGCTGTTGCATGTAACCAATCATTTGCACCTGTGCCTCCACCAGTCGTCACTTGAGTTGCTGTTGACCACGGATCGGATGTTGCTGCCTGAGATGCCGCTCCCCATGGATCGCTATTTTGTGCTGCTTGGCTTGCTGTTTCAGTTGCTGCCATAATGATTACTCCCTATCTAAAGTCTGAAGCAGACGTGACTTAGTGATTACGCCGAAATATTTGCCATCGTCATCGACGACTGGAACGGAATATGGAACACCTGCAACCACACCAATTAACTCACCGACAGAAGTATCTGGAGAGATTGTTACTGTGTCTTGGAGTAGTGCTCCTGTTAGCGGCTTATCACCTTTCCTTGCTTCTTTGAGAGATTCGACGGAAATGATTCCTGAAAATTTGTTTGCTCTATCAACGACTACGCCATATTCACGGTCATTATCAACCAGTAATTGCAATGCAGCGCCTGGACCATCGTTATCGTGTTTTTTAAATATTGCAGCGGGATTTTTACGTGCGATATCTTTGGCTGAAAAGACACTGGCGACATTCACGCCTTTAAAGAAAGAGCTTACATAATCGTTTGCCGGCTTATGTAAAATCTCGTCTGGTGTCCCAACCTGCACTACGACACCATCTTGCATAATGGCGATTCGATCACCTATCCTCATTGCTTCATCAAGATCGTGCGAGATGAAAACGATGGTGCGTTTGTCATCGTTTTGAAGACGAATTAGCTCATCCTGCATTTCTGTTCTAATCAATGGATCGAGTGCCGAAAATGCTTCGTCCATTAATAAAATATCAGGGTCATTAGTGAGGGCTCGAGCTAGACCAACTCGTTGCTTCATACCGCCGGATAGCTCATCTGGATAAGACTCACAGTAGGCATCAAGCCCCACCCTTGCTAAAGCTTCAATCGCTACTTTGTGTCTTTGCTCTGTTTCAATACCTGCCAACTCGAGTCCAAACGCTGCGTTTTCCAATACGGTCATGTGCGGCATTAAGGCAAAGTTTTGAAATACCATAGAGATATTTTTACGACGTACCTGACGCAACTCCTCCTCAGAAATTTTTGCAATGTCTTTGCCTTTTAACATGACACTACCTCTGGTAGGCTCAATTAAACGGTTTAGGAGTCGGACTAGAGTGGATTTACCGGACCCTGACAGGCCCATGATGACGAAAATTTCTCCTTCATTAATACTGAGAGAAACGTCTTTTACGCCAACAGTCAGACCTGTTGCTTCAAAAATTTCGTCTTTGTTCTGGCCTTTTTCCATTAGAGGAAACGCTTGGTCAGGTGTTTCGCCGAACACCTTATAGAGCGACTTGACCTCGAGTATAGGTTGCATAGAACATATCCTTTGTGTAACACATAAAATTATGTATAAATTTTAAACTTATATAATGTACTCTAAACATTAAAAATTCATTATTCAAGGCTTCACATTCGGTCTCTTTCCATTTTTTAACGTTAAGTGCCTGTTTTTATCCACATTATTAATGCTATTTTTATTTTTAAATCTTTGAGTTAGAATGTTTTGAGTGCAAAATATTGTTGTAATAAGAATAATTTCAGCAAAAATGAAAGGAAGGCTGTGTGAAAAAACTTTATCTATTTCTCGCCATCGTCATCAGTTGTTGGGGCATTGCAGCGAACTCGGCTGAAGATGCAAAAGAGTCGGGACCATCTTCCGATAGTCATGCGGAACAAACGGCTGAGAAGTATTCAAATACTGACTTACTCGATCGTCCACTAATGGAACGTTATATTCTTGATGAGTTAAAATCTCTGAGGCAGGACCAACAGGATTTAGAACGCAGAGTAACTGTGCAGATTACTGATAGAGAACTCTCGGTTGCCGACAAGTCTATGAATTATGCCAACGTTACGGTCACTTACTTTTTTTACGTCATCGCAGCCGTCGCTTCACTTATTGCCTTGTTTGGCTGGCATTCTTTGAAAGAAGTAAAAACTAACACGAGAGAATTAGCGGATAAGCAACTCAACAAGATTGCCCAAGACTATGAGAAAAAATTCTTGGCGTTAGAGCGTGATTTAAAAAGAAAGACGAGAATCATTACGGAGAACAACAGAGAGATTGAGATTATCAATGAAATTCACAATCTCTGGTTACGTGCCCAAAGTATGCAAACTCCAGAACAACGAATCGAGGTTTACGATGAGATTCTCAAGATTCGACCAGGGGATCTCGAAGCTCTAACTTACAAAGCCGATGCGGTTATGGAAATGAAAGAGTATCATTGGGCAATGAGCCTTTGTAATCGTGTACTTGAACTGGACGAGACAAACGGTCCTGCACTTTATCAGCGAGCGTGTGCTTACGCTCGTTTGGGGGCAGAAGAGCAGGCTATTGATGATTTGATACGTTCTGTCGAATTAAGTCCTTCTTTGAGGGAACTCATTTCTGAGGAGCCCGATTTTGATTCTCTTCATGGCAACACTCGTTTCGATGATTTATCGTCGCCAAACATTTCAGCTGAGGAAAAATAGGGCTGAGATATGCAGCAAGTCTTATGTTCTGACTATAAAATGACATACAAGAGAGAGGTTTTTGTCATCTTTAAACCTCTCTTTTTTCACTACTAATAATGCAACATGGAACTATCAAACGAAGACCGTCTCGCCTTACAAAATGTCTGGATGTCACAAAAAGCAAAGATGCAATTAACTCAAATGGAAATGTCGCGTCGCCTTGGATTTACTCAGATCGAATTTGCCGACATCATGAAAGGCAAAAATCCATTATCGCTCCAATTTGTCCAGAATTTTTGTCAGCATCTACATGTAGACCCTTATACATTTTTACCCTCTCTAATCGCACTACGCAAAGAAAATAAAGAGCCTGTTATCATCACAACGACTGTCTCAGTTCAGGGACAAGTGCAAAATGTAAGGGTAGAAGACAACCAAGTTATTATTCAATATCAATATATTAACAATTAACTCTATGTGGTTATTTCCTCTTAAAGAGAATCCATATATACTCACGCCAAATTGAAATGTTACAAGATGTTTCAGGTGCCAGTTTTAAATAAAATTACAATAGAGCCAGTCATGCTAGCTGGCTCGATGGCAATGTCGTATTAATGGAGATAATAAGATGAAAAAACTATTAGTCGCTCTTTCTGTAAGTGCGCTTTTGGGTGGCGTAGCTCAAGCATCTGATTGGGGATATGAGGGCGAGCATGGACCTGCTCATTGGGGTTCAGTTTCAAAAACATGTGCTGAAGGCGTAAACCAAAGTCCAATAGATATTACTCGCGTAGCGCAGTCACAGCTTGAACCTCTAAACATACACTATACAGGTAAAGTGACCGCTCTTACTAACAACGGCCATACTCTACAAGCGACCGTCACTGGCGATAATACGTTGACTATCGACGGTGATGTATTCGAACTTAAACAGTTCCATTTCCATACTCCATCAGAGAACTTTATCAACCATCACCAATATGCTCTAGAAGCACACTTTGTTCATGCTGACAAAGATGGCAATCTTGCTGTTGTTGCTGTGATGTATGATGCAGGATCTGATGACGCTGACTTGGACAAGCTCACTGCTAAGATTCCAAGTGTGAATGAGACCCAGACTCTTGCAACGTCTTTTGATGTGAAAGAAATGCTACCAACATCAGTGGCTAAATATTACCGTTTTAACGGCTCTTTAACTACACCACCATGTAGTGAAGGTGTGCGTTGGTTTGTGATTAAGCAACATAAGACACTATCTAGCGATCAAGAAAAAGCTTTTTCAAGTGTAATGGGTCACAACAACCGTCCTCTTCAAGGTCTGCACGCTCGTATTGCTGACGCAAACTAAGTGAATCTTTCCTCGTTACTAAAAAGCACTTCAAATTTGAAGTGCTTTTTTGTTATCGAGAGCCAACCCTAATTAATCATAGATAGTCGGAATAGGCTGGCGCTTGTGTTGAGTTGCAAGATATATACTGACTAATTTATCTGACACTTCTTTTGGCACTGGCTTACCTTCTAAGAAATCGTCTATCTGGTCATAAGTAATGCTGAGCGCATCTTCATCTGCTTTTTGCGGCGCCAGTTCTTCTAAGTCAGCCGTTGGTGTTTTCACAACTAACACTTCAGGTGCACCTAGAGTCGCAGCAAGTTTACGTACCTGGCGTTTACTCAGGCCAAAGAGTGGCACCAAGTCACAAGCTCCGTCACCAAATTTAGTATAGAAACCAGTAATGTTTTCGGCTGAGTGGTCCGTTCCCAACACTAAACCGCCAACCAAACCAGCTACTTCATACTGAGCGACCATACGAGCACGCGCTTTGACGTTACCTTTAACGAAATCAAGCTTTGCTGCATTTGTTGGAAGTAGTCCCGTACCTTCCAGTGCCGCCTGAGAAGCGGCGTGAATACCATCAACACCTTCTTTGATATTAACGGCAACAGAATGGGTAGGCTGGATAAACGAAAGCGCAAGCTGAGCTTCGTCTTCATCTTTCTGTGTTCCGTAGGGTAGGCGAACAGCGATAAATTTGTACTCTTTAGATTGAGTTTCATCATTTAGCTGAGTTACTGCCAGCTGGGCTAAGCGACCACAAGTGGATGAATCAATACCACCACTTATGCCAAGTACGAGTGCTTTAGCACCAGATTCCTTCAATTTTCTTTTGATGAAGTCAACGCGGCGATTAATTTCAAATTCTGGGTCGATCGTAGGAAGTACGCGCATTTCTTCACGTATTAGCTGTTCCATAAGACATTCCTTTTCAAACAAGCAATAAAAAATCTATCGTAGTATCATACCGCAATACGGCCGAGAGAAAACAGACAAAACCGCA
Source organism: Vibrio viridaestus (assembly GCF_003856525.1). Lineage (GTDB taxonomy): Bacteria > Pseudomonadota > Gammaproteobacteria > Enterobacterales > Vibrionaceae > Vibrio > Vibrio viridaestus. The sequence continues at coordinate 455,440 of NZ_RJVQ01000001.1, read as the reverse complement.
AAAGGAGTAATATGAATAAGATAGCAGTTTTTGGCAGCGCTTTTAATCCACCGAGTCTTGGGCATCAAAGTGTTATCGAATCAGTATCTCATTTCGACCTGATACTTTTAGTACCCAGCATTGCTCATGCGTGGGGAAAAGACATGCTTGATTATTCTATTCGCTGTTCCTTAGTTGATGAGTTTATCCGAGATCTAGAGCTAACGAATATCAAGCGCTCAATGGTCGAGGAAGAGCTGTATCAGCCTGGCAGTCCGGTCACGACCTATCAAGTGCTTGATGAGCTGAGTAAAACATACCCAGACAGTGAGCTAACATTTATTGTGGGGCCGGATAACTTCTTTTCTTTCGAACGGTTTTATAAAGCAAAGGAAATTATGACGCGTTTCTCTGTACTTGCTTGTCCTGAACGGGTATCCGTTAGAAGCAGTGATATCCGTGCGAAACTTTTGGACGGACGTTCTATTGAATCGTTGACGACGCCAAGTGTCGTTAAGAAAATCAACGCACTTGGCTTGTATACAGATAGTTAGCGCATACTAGATTTTAAATATGCTTAAGTTTCGTTTTACGTCTTTTGCTTCATTTTGATATTCCTTAACAATATCTGAGAGCTCATTGGCAATTCGGTCTGTTTCATGGGCGATTTCGACCAATACGTCAACATCAATGTTGACTTCTTCACTGGCTTTTGATTGCTCTGTGGTTGAATTCGCTATCGTTGTGATGTGTTCATTGACGAAATCAATCACATGCTCTAAATCCGAAATACTGGTATTAACGGTCGATACCGACTGGAAAGTGTCCTGCGTAGCTGATTTACTTTTTTCCATGCTCTCTGACGCAATAGTCGTATTTTTACTCATATTATTGAGCAGTTCACTGATATGCTCAGTAGCACTTTTACTCCTTTGAGCCAAATCACGTACTTCTGTGGATACGACAGCAAATCCTCGACCATGTTCGCCTGCGCGAGCGGCTTCAATTGCTGCATTCAGAGCGAGCAGGTTAGTTTGTTCAGAAATCCCTGTGATTGTGTCGACTATTTTACTGATACTTAGAGCATCTTTTTCCAGCTCTTGCATGCAGTCTTGGGTTTGGTCTATCTGGGTCACTAATCCTTCAACTACTTTGAAAGCATTTTGACTTTGATCCTGACAACTGGTCACTTTATCACGCATCTGGTTTGTCTCTTCTAGTGCGCGCTCAGCAGACACAGCTATCTCAGAGCTGGACTGCGAAAGTTCAGTCATTGCGGTCGCAATGTTTTCACACTTAGAAATGGTTCGTTGGCTGCTATTCTCCATGGATGTGGCTGAATGAATGATAGAAGCAAGTCTTGCTTCGCTATGATCATTTGCGTTTTTAGCATTGAGAAGGATATCGCGCACTTTATGATTAAGTGTGTAAATACTATTGCTAATGGTAGCGAGCTCGTCTTTGCCGACAGCACTGAAGTCCTTAGTTAGGTCGTGGGTCTCTGCAGATAGGCGGATATTGTTTGTCAGATTGTTTACTCGACGACGAAGACTGCCCGCACATAAGATTAAAATAATAATTAATAGTAATGTAATTGCGCCAGAAATGAGCAGAAATAGAAAGATAAGATTACTAGCTGACTGGGCAGCTTCATCTGAAGCCTTTATAATATTTTTTTGAATATTTAACCGTAACCCATTAATAAGTTTAATCTTATCTGTGGCTATCGGGAACCACTCGGTAGGGCTTGGTCCTTTGAGTTGATCTAGGGTTTGGTCCTGATTGAGGTAGCTAGTTTGAATTGTATCGACTTCTTTCCAGGCTGGTGCATTTTGAAGATTACTTAGATCTTGGCGAAACTTGACTGGAAGCGTCAGTTCAAGTTTTCTATACGCGTAGCGAAAGTCATCGATGTAACTTAAGATAGATTGGTACTGGCGTGGAGAAGAATTTTTTCTTGCAAAAGCCCCATTTAAAGCGCCGCGTATCTGTCCGGTCTTTTCTTTCATATCAACGACAGCCATTAAGCTCACGCCCAACGTTGCGATATCAACTTTACTGATAGACGCGACAAGTGATTTCGCATTATCAATTAGGAGATGATTTATATTGGAATAGTAGTCGAACGGCGATAGCTCAAGTTTCAAAGAGTCGACCTGTTGCCGAACTACGGGCAACGTCTCAAGTTCTTCGTATATTGTCTGATTAAGCGATTGAATAAACGCATTATCAAGGTATTGAGGTTTAAATTCTCTAAGGAGAGATATTTTGTCATCAACGATTTTACGTTGAACTTTAAGTTGTTCGATTTGAGCCCCCGCGCCTTTGCTGCCTATGACGCCTGCTGTTAGCCCTCTTTCCACAGCCAAATTGTGAGCTAACTCGTCAGCACGCAAAGCAAATTCAACCACTTCTTTATCTCTTAGACTGTCAGCTTTATCCTCCAGCAATTCCGCCATATCCTCGATAAAAAGAACTATACTTAGCAAAATAGGGACAGAGGTTAGGAAAATAACCATCCAGAATAAGGGGATTTTACTTAAGATTCCTTTCATTGAAACTCCTGACAATTGATATATCTTTATTGTTGTTTTACTCAAGTTTAGACAAAATTTCAGAGTGCGCTAATGCATATGTGAAATCGTGAAGTATCTATAAATTATTTGTTCTTTTTCGACAGCATTTCGGCACAATTTTTATACTGTGCTAAACCTTAGTATGTGAAGTTATGTTTAGGGGACAATATGGAACTTTTTGCCGACAAAAAGACCGATGGGCAACAGGATACGACTCCTGACACTCTTATAAAAAAGCCTTGGAAAGTCTTGCTGGTAGACGATGATGAGCAAATTCATCAGGTAACAAAACTAGCGTTATCTGGCTTTAGATTTCAACAACGTAAACTCGAACTTATTTCAGCTTATTCTGGGGAGGAAGCTAAAGCGATATGCTCGAAGATTGACGATATTGCATTGGCTTTGGTTGATGTGGTTATGGAAAGCGAGCACGCTGGACTTGAAGTTGTCAAATTTGTAAGAGAAGAACTCGGAAATAAAATGATTCGTTTAGTATTGAGAACGGGTCAGGCTGGGCAGGCTCCTGAAGACAAAGTTATTCAAGAATACGAAATTGATGATTACAAAGAAAAGACCGAACTGACTTCCCAAAAACTTCGCACGCTTTTGTATTCAATGCTAAGAGCGTATCGTGATCTTTGTTTGATTGAAACGCAGAAAGAAGGGTTGAGTCGCGTAATTCAAGCATCAGCAAACGTACAGAATACTCGTACACTCAGTAGCTATGCATCGACTGTTCTTGCACAGTTAACGTCTCTACTTAGGCTCGAGTCTTCGGCCTTCTACTGTATTGTTAAGCCCATCAATGATGATGGTGAAGACAACAAGACATTAATGGTTGCCGCAACCGGTGATTTTGTTTCCTTCTATCGGAATAGCTGTTTGAGTCTTTTACCTGACACGGTTGTGAAAAGAGTCAAAGAAGTACTCAATATTCATCAATCGATGCAGTTTGAAGACAGTTACGTTTTCTACATAAATGACGATCGTGGTTACGATAATCTGCTTTATGTGAAATTGGAATCGGATCTTAGCGAGCATGACATTCAGCTGCTCGAAATTTACATGCACAACATTGCGTTGACCTTTGAAAATATTAATCTCATGGTCGACTTGCAAGAGACATCTAAAGAGTTGGTTTTCAACCTATCGAATGCCGTGGAAGTGAGAAGTCGCGAAACTGGCGCTCATGTTCAACGGGTATCTCTTTTTAGCGCGAAGCTTGCTCGATTATATGGATTGGACGAGACGGAAGTTACGTTGATTCAACATGCTTCACCTCTACACGATGTCGGTAAAGTTGCGATACCTGACAGCATTTTGCATAAGCAAGGTAAACTCGACGCGGAAGAGTGGGCAATAATGCAAAAGCACGTCAGTTTTGGCGTGGATATTCTAAGTCGTTCAGAGCGTCCTTTAATGGTAGCAGCGAAAGAAATTGCTGGTTATCACCATGAAAAATGGGATGGTAGTGGCTATCCAAATGGTCTTACTGGAGAAGATATTCCGATCTCTGGGCGGATTGTCGCTCTGGCGGACGTTTTCGATGCCTTAGGTTCGGTACGAAGTTACAAGCAGCCCTGGAAAGATGAAGATATACGGGCGGAAATTTTAGCGCAACGCGGAAAGCATTTTGATCCAAGGTTAGTGGATCTATTTATTGAGAACTGGGATGAGTTTGTCGCGATAAGGGCTGAATATCCCGATCAATATTAAAAGCGAATGAGATAGGTGTAATAAAGGGAAGCTCAACGTTTCCCTTTATTTTATTTATTGTGAAATATTGGCTTCAACGTCAGCCATCAAAACTTTAGGTAAACTGATCTGATAGTGGACACCTTCACCTTCGATGGAGTTAAAAGAAAGATCCCCTTTAAGCTTTTGATGGACCAGGTTATAGACTAGATTCAATCCCAGACCTGAACCTCCTTTACCACGTTTTGTTGTAAAAAACGGCTCGAAGATCTTTTTGTGTAAATGTGCCGGTATACCGCAACCGTTGTCTGTGTATTCGAAAACGATGTTGTCTCCATCTTGATGGAATGTAATAACGATTTTGGGCGTTGCTGGTGGAACTTCAAACCCGTGTTTGACACTGTTCATCACTAGGTTGGAAATGATCTGTGTCAGAGTCCCAGGAAGGCTATTCATGGTTAGATCACTGTCACCTATAAGTTCAGGTGTTACCGGGATTTTTCGGGTTGCTGGATGGAGACTAGTAATTAGAGAGGAAAGAACCTGAGTGATGTTAAACTGATCTCGCGTTTCAGAAACTTGGTCAACCGCAGTTTGCTTGAAGTCCTTAACTAATTTTGCTGCTCTATTTAAGTTTTGCTCCAAAAGATTACTTCCCCCTTGAAGCTTCTCGATTTGATCCTGAAACTGCTCTGTAGTTAACGTTTGGCTATGGAATGCTTGTGCAAGTTCAGTTACGGACTCTTTGATAACAGAGGATGCAGTAACGGAGATTCCAAGCGGAGTATTAACCTCATGTGCAACACCAGCAACGAGTCCACCAAGTGCTGCTAGCTTTTCGCTTTCTATCAATTGATTCTGAGCTTTTTGGAGTTGTGTTAGACTGTCTTTAAGCTCGTGCGTTCTTTCTTGCACCAAAGCTTCCAGATTTTCGTTCATTTCCTCCAGACGAAGTTGTGCTTCTTTTAACTCAGTAATGTTGATTGCGGTACCGCGATATCCAAGGAAATAATCTTCTGAATCGACTAGCGCTTTCGCCTGAAATAAGACGAACTCTTTGCCTTTTGGATAGTTCATTTCGATTTCTAATAACTCGAACGAGCGTTTAGCCTGAATATGGGTAATAAACGTTTTACTTTCTTTTAAAAAAGGAACGTCGGTGATCTTTGGTTTAGGAATATCGTCCAGATAAAGTGCTGATGTCATTTCGTCTGAGCAATAAGTCAGCTCAAACTCGTTATTGGTTTCCCAAAGCCAGTCTGAAGCAACATCGGTAAAGTCCTGAAGTCTTTTTTGTTCCGATTTCAGGTTAGTATAGAGCGTAGCTAAGTTACTGGTAAGCTTATTGACGTCATACGCCAGCATCGAAATTTCATCGTTATCCCGAGTGATAATTTTCCGATTCGCGAGTTTTAATGGTTGCTGGGTATGCCGCGGGTTATAGCGGCGTAGATACTTCATGATGGCAAACAGTCGATCGTTAATACTGTAATGGAATATAACTAAGATGATGTAACATACGATGACTGTTTTGACTAAGTTTATGAAAAAAGTGGTAATAAATTGATTAAGAAGAGAAGAATAGATTTTTGAAGTATCAGATTCAACGATCAGTAACCCCAGTTTTTCCTGGTTATTATTAAACTTGTCATGGTAGACAATATTAAAGTTTTTACGCAGCATTGCCGCTTGAGGGCGGTGTCCTGCCGAGAGCTTATAGATTTCAGAATCTATTTCTAAATAATCGATATGAGGAATTTTTACCAATGCATTGAGTCGTTCCTGAAGCAGCTCTTGGTCAAAATTCCACAGTGAATTCGCTAATAAGTCCAGTTGAATATTTTCTATTTCTTTATGCCTTTTCTCCACATCATTAAATTGCTCAGAGTAAGACATGTAGATTTGTCCTAATGTAGTCAACAAGGTAATCGACCCACTTATGATCACCAACAGTAATATAATTCTACGGCCAAGTCGGCTGTCTGTTGGTTTATCCAGAGAATTTGGTTCCAAAAATGTCATTAAAAGATGTCCTCCGAAATCTCCCCGTATTAAGTATCGGAGTTTTTTAGAAAAGTACCTAGTCGATCTACAAAATTTGAGGGGTGTATAAGACTTTACAATCACACTGACATGCTTAAACTGAGCAAAGTTTATGAAAGCCAGAAAGTAGGAATGGAATTAATGGATGTAACTCAATTAAAAGCACAAATAGAAACAAGCCCACAGACGGTTCAATTTTCAGATGTGATTGAAGTAATCGATGCTCATTTTGAATTTACCCCAACTCATTTTATCAATGGGGATACGGTGAACGAAGCAAATCAAAATAACGGATCTTGTAAAATTTTTGCGTTTGCAAAACTCCAGGGGTTTAATGAGTCTGAAACGTTAGCGTGCTTTGGCGATTTTTATCGCAATGATGTGTTACAACATCCAGAAAATCAGGATCACCAGAATATTCGTAATTTCATCAAATATGGGTGGAATGGTATTACGTTTAGCGGAACTGCACTTACTTTGAAATAGTAAGGTTTATAGAAAGGTTTAAGGAGGCATTGCCTCCTTATTATTTTGATTTATGCCACTGGTCTACTTTTAAGGCATGAACGACAAACACATTGTTCAATACCATTGATACTCTCGCGCTCTTCCACATCAAAACACCAACACTTTTCTTCACCATTCGCGATTCCACAATAGGCTGGCTCGCCGCATTCCGGGCAACTATGTGTGGTAAGTTGACCATGTAATTGTTCGATAACCTGCTCACGGTATTCTTCTGAATAGTTTTTCCAGCCAATTATCTCTTTGATGGTTCTATTACATCCATTGCATATACCACCGTTGTTTTTACATGCTGCGACACATGGGGATTTAATCAAAACGCGACTCCTAGTATTGAGGCGGTACTATACCGTATTTTTTTGTGAGATCGCCAGTTGAAATAGAAGAGATTTCTGCATATACTAAATACAACTGATAATTATTATCATTTGAGGTTGTTAATGATGAATACACTATTATTTATTGCCTTCATTGCGATTTTGGCGGTAAAACTCTCTATTAAAAAGCGTATTGCAGCGCTATGTGCGGTTGCTATATTTGCCTTATATTTGACGACTCATCTTGATATGTTGCCAAGTTTAGTCATTCTTTATCTGATCACGCCGCTTTTACTTACTATCAGAGAATCACGCTACTTGCGCTATTCTTATGGTTTGGCAATTTGCGTTCCTGTCGGTGTAAGTTTGCTTTTAGGTCTATATTAAGTTTTTGCAAATTGCCAATTAGATATTGTTTTGCGAATGCATTATTCAACTAATGACTGTAAAATAGAGATACTTTATTTTTAGTGATTGATTTTATTGAGTTTAAAAGTTGGCATTGCTATTGCATTACCAAAAGAGATCCTTCTAAGCCGAGGATCATCTAGCCAAACTGACGTTGTTAGTGAATTTTAAAATTGTTCACATTGATGGCCAATTGCTTACTTGCAATTGGCTTTTTTATTTCCTGAATACAATTATTAAATAATAACGATAATGAGAATGATTGCCAATTGCTTTGTTCGTGAGTACAGTAGGGCTACCCGTTCGACCGCTATGTTCTTAACTCATGTATGAAATTGACTCCGATATCACTCCAAAATTTATCGCATTAATACAGCGTTACATTCCGTCCATGAAGGGAGAACTAAGAGATCCCACTCCAAGCGATATTTGTTTTTTGAACGACAATAGCATCGCGATACACAAATTGAGTGCGCATTTAAAAGATCTGCATCCTGAAGCTGGTGAAAGTTACGCAATTGTACGGAGTTGGGGAACCATAATCTGGCAGCCAGTAGTATTAGCCATTGCCGCTACGCACGGAATGGGGATGGAACTCCGTCAGACTCATATGGGGCAACATATAGAGAATGGTTCTGCTGCTAAATATTCCCTTTCTAAGGACTCTCTAAATCCTCCTTTATGGCGTGATAGAGATAAATTAATCCTCTCGAATGCACATCAACTAAAGTCGTGCATGAATCATTATTTAATCCAGACTGTAGATGCTTTGGGCATTCGTCAACTCGAGGCAAAAAGACTCCTAGCAGACCGAGTCCTATCGAGTTTGCTTTCATTTAACGAAACGCTTTTGCGCTTGGATAATGATGAACTCATTTATGTCGCGAATTTATGGTTAAACGCTTTGGATCTTGCAGGGCAAAGTGCGCTTATGACAATTTCACTGAACAATGGAACGGACAAAATAACGTTGAACCGCAAAGGGTGTTGCCTCCATTTTAGAACTAAGGGAGGAGATCTATGTGCGACGTGTCCAAGGCAAAAACAATCTATAAGGATTAAACGTTTGCAAGAAATAGGGAATGGCCATGCTTAGGGCCAAAGTATTCAGCGGGAATTATTCAGATAACAAGAGAGTTTATATACATGAGTTGGTTAAATAAGAGCGTTTTTCTGAGTTTATTACTGTGTTCGCTTTCTAGTAAGGCTTTTACTGTCACAGATAGTTTGGGTGAGCATGAATTTGAGAAAGCAGCGGTACGAGTTATTACCCTCAATTGGGGAGCGACGGAAGAGGTGATAGAACTTGGGCTCGTACCCATCGGAATTGCCGATATGAAGGGATATCGTGAATGGGTATCTCAACCCAGTTTGCCTGATAGTGTTGATGTTGGTAGTCGTGGTGAACCCAATCTCGAAGTGCTCAGTGCACTCAAACCGGATCTGATTGTCATCGGGTCAGGACAAAAAGATCTGCTAGAGCGCTTACAAGGAATAGCTCCTGTTTTATTCTTTGATAATTTTCGCAGTGATCATAAGAACTCCAAAGCAATTGATGCGTCTTTTCTGCAACTTGCCAAGGCTCTTGGTGTGGAGAGAAATGGTCAGCAACGATTGGCTCGCAGAGATGAAGTGATTAAACAATACTCTCAGCAACTCCACGAGATGTATGGCGCTAATTTACCCAATACCACGCTGATACGTTTTGTCAGCGAATCGCATGCACGAATGTATGGAAAAAACTCGACAGTCGAGTTTGCATTGCAACAATTGGGTATTAGGGAGGCGTTAGTAACAAAAAATTCCGTTTGGGGGCAGACCCAAAGGCCACTAACTGATCTGGCGAAAATTGAAAATGGTATCGTTTTGTATATTCTTCCGTTTGCTTATGAGGAGAAACTAAAATCGCTTCCCTTGTGGCAGCATTTGCCAGTGGTGAGGAAAGGAAACGTTGGAACTGTTGGTCCTGTGTGGACGTATGGTGGGGCTCTATCGATAGAATATCTTGCCCGAGAAATTACCCAATCTCTTTTGAATTTAAATCGGAGCAAATAAAAACATTAGTAGTATTAATGTTTTGCATCTACCAATAAAACTATAAATAAGAATTGTAATGATAATAATTATTATTTAAAATTTAATAATTCGTCGTTACCTTTACTATTTTAATTATTAAACGGCGAAATTTTCTGATGAGGAGTTAATCATGTTTATTCGCCGTAAAATACTGGCGAATGCGATACTTATCGCGTTCGCTAGTGGCAGCCATTCTTTTGCTTATGCCGCTGATGAGCAAAAAGACCAAGTCGATGATGTTATTGAAGTGACAGCCAGTAAGTCTGATATAGCATCGAACTACAAACCTAAAGAAACCACAGCAGCAACAGGTCTTGCTCTCAGTGCTTTAGAAACCCCGCAAGGTTTAACCGTTATATCTCAAGAGCAGATGGATGACTTTGGTATTGAAGGGCTACGAGAAGCGTTAGATCTTGTGACGGGCGTTAGTGTTGAGAGAGTTGAAACGGACAGAACGTATTACAGTGCGCGCGGATTCGATATTACTAACTTTCAACTGGACGGCACGGGTATTCCAGCCGTATGGGGTAATCAACAGGGCGATATTGACACTGCCATCTATGAGCGTGTTGAAGTGGTTCGGGGAGCAAATGGATTAACTTCTGCATCAGGTATGCCTTCTGCTACCGTAAATTTAGTTCGCAAGCGCCCCACGAAAGAGTTTAAAGGCAAATTAAAAGGTTCTGTTGGTTCTTGGGAGAAACGCAGAATTGAGGGGGATATCTCTGGGTCATTAAATGAGGATGGTTCTGTAAGAGGACGAATGGTTGGGGTTTACGGTAATAAAAACTCTTATTTAGATCGTTATGGTAAAGAAAACTATTTGTTTTATGGTGTTGTCGATTGGGATATATCAGATCAGTCGACGTTAACTGTGGGCTATTCTGACGAGACGAACAAAGCAAAAAGTCCTATGTGGGGAGCGCTGCCATTTTCAGAAGACCGTTCTGATTTTGATGTTTCCGCTAGTACTTCTGCTGATTGGGCATACTGGAATACGAACAACAAGAACGCTTTCGCCGAAGTAGAACATCATCTGGATAATGGGTGGACAGCAAAAGCTAAGTTGAACTACACAAAAGTTACAGGCGACAGTAAACTTTTATATATCTACGAAAGTTCTGGTTTGCGCGCATATTCGTCTGCTTACAGTAACGATATAGACCAAACGTTATTTGATTTTCAGCTTTCTGGAGATTACCAAATGTTCGGCCGTGAACATGAAGCAACATTCGGCTACCAATGGTATCACTCGGCGATCTGGAACCAATCGTTATATGGTCCCACTTATGATGCAATTTCTTTAGACGATGCTTTGAATGGAAGTTATTCAGAGCCCGCAATGGACAATTCCGTTAATGGAAGTAACTATGATCAATACCAGCGTGGTTTATATGGTGCAACTCGTCTGAGCGTGACCGACAAGCTGTCTCTTCTTTTGGGCGCACGAATGACGCAGGCTAGCATAGCGGGTATCGCGTACAATGAGGATAAATCGGCTGATTTTGATTACAAACTGGCGCCCTACGGTGGTGTGACATACGAGCTTCTGAATGATCTAATGCTCTATACCAGTTATTCAAAAGTCTATGAGCCGCAGAATAAGTTTGATGTTAATAATGAAGTCCTTGACCCAGTGGAAGGTTACAGCGTTGAAGCAGGAGCAAAAGTTAACTTCGCACAAGATCAGGCCTATGCTTCTGCTGCTGTTTTCCAGGCTAAACAAGATAACGTCGCTGTGGCCGCAGGTAGCAATGGCGGAACAACCTACTACGAAGGTGAAGATGGTATCACGAGTAAAGGGGTTGAGCTCGAAGTCGCGGGTGAGCTAGTTGACGGGTTGCAAGTACAGGCTGGATACACGTATACAGATGCTGAGGATTCTGATGGTTCAAGGGCCTTAACTTACGCTCCTCGTAATATGATTAAATTAGCGGGGACCTATCGATTTACCTCTATTCCAGAATGGAAAGTAGGTGCGACTTATCGTTGGCAGGACGATGTATACAGTCCGACTAATGATTATCTAAAACAGGATGCATTTGGGGTATTGGGGCTGATGACGAGTTATGAAATCACGCCTGCACTTAAAGCTTCATTAAATGTAAACAACGTTACTGATGAAAAATACCTTAATAGTGTGAAATGGGGACAAGCTTATTATGCAGCACCATTAAACGCAGTGGCGAGCGTCAGTTGGAATTTCTAGTCGTAAAAATTAAGACGGTTACCTTTATAGGTGGCCGTTTTTACAGTTCATTTTCTTCCACCCAGAGTTTTAGATCTTCAAGAAATGCTAGTGCTGTTCTACCAAATTCGGTCAGTTCATAACTCACTGCAATCGGACGGGTATTCAGCACATTTCTCGTCACCATTTTTTGCTGCTCAAGTTCTTTAAGGCGTTGATCGATCATCTTTTTACTGGCGCCACTTATCATCCGAGATAAATCGTTAAATCTCACTGGTCCATCTTTTAAATGCCAGAGTATGGTTCCTTTCCATTTACTGCCTAAGATCCGCATTCCACGCTCAATTGCACAGGGTGACTGACATTGCGGAAAATCTGATGGAGTGTCGCAATCTTTAACGGGCATAAATATGTTTCCTTGTAGGTTACTAAAAGTATACTGGTTGACTTTGGTTACCTAATCATACAAAAATAATTACTCAACAACAATTACTGGTTTTCGATTAACGGGACAAGATATGACTCATCCAATTATTTCAGATTTATCTAAACGCTATACTGTTAAAAAATATGATGCGACTAAAAAAGTATCGAGTGATGATCTGGCGACGGTTCTTGAAGCGTTGAGACTGTCGGCATCATCAATAAACTCTCAGCCTTGGAAGTTTGTTGTTATTGAGTCTGACGCTGCAAAACAGCGTTTTCATGAGACATTTGCCAATAAATTTCAATTTAACCAGAGTCATGCAAAAGAAGCGTCTCACGTTATTCTCTTTGCGCACAAAGAAGTCTATCAGGAACAAGATTATGATGCTGTTTTGAATAAACAAGTGATTGATGGACGCTTAACTGCAGAGAAAAAAGCGGATGCCTTTGCAGCTTATGGCTTTGTAAAAATGAACGAAGACGAAAAAGGGCAACACGCAGCCTGGACTAAAAATCAGACTTATATTGCGTTAGGTAATGCTCTTCACACACTTGCTCGACTCAATATTGACTCTACGACAATGGAAGGTATTGACCGTGACTTGATCAAGGAGAAGTTTGCCGATGAATTAGCTGGTTACGATTGTCATGTCGCACTAGCAATTGGCTATCATCATACTGAAGATCGTAACGCTACCGCACCAAAATCTCGTTTGGCAACCGAAGATGTAGTGACGATTCTATAGGCGATAGAAAGGGACGCCTCTTTGGCTGTCCCTGCCTTTTTACTTGAGGAACAGAACACCACTTAACGCAAAGAATAAAACGGTAATAAGGATTGGTAATTTCATTTTTCTCATGAGAATAAATCCAATCACAACCAACGCGATTTCTGATGTACCCTTCACACTACTAGTAATGACTGGGTCATAGAGCGTAGCTAATAGAAACCCGACGACTGCGGCATTGATTCCACTCATCGCCCCAGAAACCCAAGGTATCAAAGCAATTTCTTGCCAGTTCTTGAGCATAGTGAGTAACAATAAAAAGCCAGGTATAAATATGGCGAGTGTAGCGAGCAGTGCACCGATTATTGGGTTTGATGGAAGTAAGAAATATCCGAGGTAAGTTGCCAATGTAAACATCGGCCCCGGAACCGCTTGCGCCATTGCGTAACCACTTAAAAAGATATCAGGGCTGATTTGGTTTTCTAGACTCGACTCCAATAGAGGTAGAACCACATGTCCACCGCCAAATACTAGCGTTCCAGTTTCAAAAAATGGTTTGAATACAATGAATTCATGTCGATTGGAATCCAGCATAATCACGCCAAGTAGTATTGTTAGAAAAAGAATAAGTGGCGTATACGCAATTTTACTAAATACAGTAGTCCAGCTTGTAGTCGTGTTTTCAGCTTTAGTGAGCATGATACTGACGATAGCGCAGCCCAGCATCGCGAATATTTGCATTGCAGTCGAAGGAAGCGTGAGAGTGATTACCGCACTGAATACAAACAGTACTTTCGTCACATTTGATTGGCAGAAGCTCCGGAACATGCCCCATGTTGCATCAGCAACGACAATCACAGCAAGCAGCTTTAAGCCTGATAATAAGCCGATAAGAACAGTTGAATCGAGGAAGTGACTACTCACTGTAGCAAAGAGCAGCATGAGAAGAATTGACGGTAAGGTAAATCCCAAGAATGCAGATATTCCGCCTAACACGCCACCTCTGATGTAACCTATTCCAAACCCAACTTGGCTTGAACCTGGTCCCGGAAGAAACTGACTAAGCCCAACCAAATCAGCATACTGCTTATCTGTAATCCAGGCTTTTACTTCGACAAATTCACGGCGAAAGTAGCCAATATGCGCTGCAGGACCACCAAAAGAGATCCATCCGAGGGTGAAAAATGAGCGAAAGATAGAAAATAGCACAGTGAAATTCCGATTTAATCATTTAACTGGCGCAAATTTAGCTCAGATAAATGACAGAATTAAGAGTCCTAAACAGTTGGTTACAATTTCAGCGAACAGTATCATGAATAAGAATAACGTTATATTTATATATGAATTTCTGATTTAATTCGCATCACGCTATATGAATCAATGTTGTATCATAAAGAGATTAAAATGAACTTTCGTGCTTCTGTCTTTCGTAAACTGCTTATTCTTGATGCGGGAATGATCCTCGCTCTGTTTGTCGTCTTTCTTATGCTCCAGTTTTTACCATCAATTGGACTCACCATAACTATTATTAGTGTAGCTATCGCCATTAACGCTGTTGTTGCTTTGGGCGATTTTCAACGTGCGGTCGATAGTATTAATCAGGAAATATGTACTAAGACTATTAGCCAAAAAGGGTTCAGTTCTTATGGTGTAGATGGACTCAAAAGCCGAGTAGACTCGTTGTTAAATCAATACTCAGATGCCTTACAGGCGGAGCAGGAAGCTAAACAGCAAGCCGTTAACTATGAAGCTGAGATTCAAGTGTTAGAAAGGGATTACCAGAATCAGGCAACAAGACTCAGTGCGACGGTCGATTCTGCAGAGCAGAAACTCGAACAACTTACGGGTTCTGTTCAAGTTATTCTCGGTGAGTTTGATGTTCTCGCGGAGAAAAGTGTTGTGGTACAAAAAGGGGTAGAAGCCAGCTATCAAAATTTGGTTAACTCAGCCGTTGCAACGAAAAACGATGCTGATTTTATTCGCGGATTTAAAGGTCAGATTGAACAGCTAGGGACCAGTGTATTAGTCATTAGTGAGCTCGCATTAGAAATTAGTGATATCTCAGATCAGACTAATTTATTAGCGCTAAATGCCGCGATTGAAGCTGCGAGAGCAGGAGAGCAGGGGCGAGGATTTGCGGTTGTTGCTGATGAAGTGCGTAACTTAGCGACCAGAGCACGCTTGTCTAGTTCTAAGATAGAGCAGAGCATTGAATCTATTGTGAAAGAAGCTCAATCTTCTGCTGAGGCGATGCAACGCATTAGTGGGAATGTTGATCAAGCTGTTGTCTATACCAACGCTGAAAAAGAATCGGTAGGTAAAATCGAGCAGAAAGCTTGCGAGTTAAACGAGCAGTTAAGAGAGTTAACTCAACGACTACGTACTCAGTTTATTTAATGACAATCAATAATCCCAGTGTTTTGCTGGGATTATTGATTTTTTCAATGGGTGCACGTCAAACTTGGTAGCGAACTTTTCTTAAACCAAACACGTTCATGTAAATAAAATGCGAATGTGTTGATACTCGGTTCAATCAACGCCATTACTCCACCAATCAGCCAGCTTCCTGTTAATAAATAAGCGACAGAAAACGCAACAAGAAAGTGTACACAGGCGAACGATAATGTTTTTATGGATAGCTTATGAGCATTACGTTGTAACTTTGGTAGTGATAGCCAAAACTTTTCATGGCAATAAAAAGCGACTGTGTTAATTGTGGGTTCCAGCATTGCAATCATGCTACCCAAGATAATATCTCCAGTAAGCACATATGCGACTGTAAATGCGATAGTAAAATGAATTCCAGCAAATGTGATGGTCTTTTTCATATTACCTCTCCTATATGACTTAACCTTGGTGTTATTGTTGATAATAATTATCATTATTGCTATTGGTTGTTGTCTATCAATTTGATAGGAGAAAGTTAACTCAGATCCAAAATAAGAGAGTTTTTGTGATAATTATCGATATTTGACTGCAAGTTAAATTATTGTTACGGTAAAAGTGTGTTATCAACAAAAGGAATATTGTTTTGAGTACATTTCAAACGACATTAGCATTAGAGCGAACGCGTTCATTTAAATCCATTACCCATAATTTGTTCCCTTATCTAGTCCCTTAGCTTTTCTCTCAAAGTTTCTTAGTTCGTCATCACACGAATTTTTGCCGAATCACGGTACATACTATTTTGTTACATTTTGCCTTACGAGGCTCATAAGACTCGTCATTAAAGGACTGTAACTTCAGTACGCTGAGGGAATCCGTTATGTTATCTTCTAAAAGCTATAATTTACGTTACATTTTACTTATTTGTGGGGTCGCTGCATTAGGCGGTCTGTTACTTGGCTATGACACGGCCGTTATCTCTGGGGCAATCAACCCAATTCAAACCTTTTTTCAGTTAGATTCTTTCGGTGTCGGTTGGGCTGTGTCTAATGTTGCAATCGGTTGCATTTTGGGTGCGCTTGGCTCGGGCTCGCTCGCGACTAAAGTCGGACGTAAGTATGCACTGATTATTGCTGCTGTCTTATTTACGATTTCTGCACTCGGTGCCGCATTGGTTGATAGTTTTTTCTGGTTCATTGTCTACCGTATGATTGGTGGTGTCGCGGTCGGTATCGCATCTGCTGTTTCTCCGATGTACATGACGGAAATCTCTCCCAAAGACATTCGAGGTCGTGCATTGAGTATGCAAAACTTTGCGATTGTTGGTGGGCAAGTTGTTATTTTCTTCGTTAACTTCATGATTGCCAAAGGGGCGACTGAGGCATGGATGGTTGATTACGGTTGGCGAGTTATGATTGGCTCGGAAGTCATTCCATGTCTGGCCTTTTGTTTCTTTGCAATCTTTATACCTGAGTCTCCTCGTTGGTTAGTCATGGAAAGTCGTGATAAAGAAGCTCATAAAGTACTCACAAAAATTGGTGGCAACGCATATGCTGACAAGCTATTACTGCAGATCAAAGACGCTATCGCTGAGGATGAGAAAAAGCATGCAGAAACGCTTTCAGCCAGAGATTTAATGAAGCAAGGACGTTTTTGGTTTTTCGCTTTCCTTGCCTGTTCTGTGGCATTTTTCCAGCAAGCTAGTGGTGTCAATGTCATGATGTACTTCGCGCCAGTCGTACTCGAACGAGTAACGGGTAGTACAGAAACTGCGATGTTTTTAACTATTTGGGTTGGTGTTATTCAATTGCTTGGTACCGCGGTGGGTTCGGTTCTGATGGATAAAGTGGGTAGGATTCCACTGCTGAAAATCGGCTCGTTGGGTTCTGTTGTCGGACTCATGGTCACTTCATATTTTATCTACCAGTCAAGTGCTGTTACTGGCGGGTCTGCCATGACAAGCGGTTATCTGACATTGTTCGGTATGATGCTATTTATGTTGTTCTATTCATTCTCATGGAGTTTGGGAGCATGGATAGTCATATCTGAGTTGTTCCCTAACCGTATGCGCTCATTTGGTATGTCACTTGCTGTCACTGCACTTTGGTTAAGTAACTTTTTGGTTGGTCTCGGATTCCCGATTCTCAATGATAATGCTTGGTTAAACGAGCATTTCCACGGTGCATTTCCAATGTGGCTCTTTGCTGGCTTTATGGCGATATCGTACTACTTCCTTTATCGTTACCTTCCTGAAACGAATGGTATTCAGTTGGAAAAAATGGAAAAGCACGTTATCAACTATGCCAATCGGTTTAAGAATAAAGGTAAGTCTGAGACTACAGTACCAGCTCCGATGAGTAAAAAATCCAAAGCTTCAACCACTAAGTGGAAAGACGGCGGTAAAACCGAAGTGGCTTAACAGCTGATGATAAAGGCTCTGACAACATCAGAGCCTTTATTTAAACATTCAATTGTTCTTCTGTGACGACTTGATTTCTGCCCTGAGCTTTAGCTTGATACAACGCCATATCCGCACGTTTAAATATTGAAGCACTATTATCCAAATCCTGATAAGTAGCGACACCAATACTCACAGTGAATCCTGGTAGGTTTTCAATATCCAGATTTTGTACTGTACCGCGAATTTCCTCTGCGACTTTTTCTGTATAGGACACATCTTTCATTGGACAGATAATCGCAAACTCTTCTCCGCCAAGACGAAATATCATATCAACATCGCGAACACGGTTTGAAAGTGAGTGAGCCAGCACTTTCAAGACCTTATCTCCGGCTAAATGGCCATATTTATCATTTATCTTTTTAAAATAATCGATATCTAATAGCATTAGACCAAACGGGCAATCTCGCTGCGCAAGGCTAATGTGCATATTGATCTCTTCATCCCATTTGTGGCGGTTGAAAAGCCCAGTCAGTTTGTCTCGTGTTGCAAGGTAGAGCAGCTGCTTTTCTACCTGCTCTCTGGTGGCTATCTCTCGAGTTAATTTGGACATGAGAGTTTGTACATCAAACTCGAGTTCTTCTAGTTCATCTTTTGTTGTTTGAGGCTGAGGCTCGGTACTCAATTGAATGTCGCTATGCGTTTCAAGTTTTCTATCAAAAGATTTGATTTTAGTTTGAATGCTTTGAATTCGGGTCACGATGATCTGGATAATATACAGGGTAAGAAACAATCCCAGCACGAGCGCACTGGCGCCTAATACTGAATTAATGATGAAAAAGTTTTCTTCGTGCTGTTCTGTATAATAAGCGTCTTTAGTCGCGAGATTACCTAATAACGTGATGAGCTGTTTTTCTTCTGTTTCTAATTTATCAGCAAGGTTCTCGGTCAGTTTCAATTCAGTCTGACTCATACCATCCTGTTGGTAGATGTGGTCTAGATGTTGCTCATACTGCTCGCTTTGAATTCGATATATTTCAAGTTGATTTAGCACCGTTTGGTGATCTGCGGGATCCAATACAATTGAATCATTCTTCAGATTTGTTTCAAGTAAGTTGACCGCCTTATCAACCAGTTTTTTCAGTTTCTTCTTCTGAAAAACGAACTCCTGATGAGGCTTTAAATCTTGCTTCTGCCCCGATTGTTGCAGTTGATACTCTTCCAATTGGAGATGTTGTTCTAACTCAATGAACTCAATTTGAGTAATAATCTGGCTTAACGGTATATCCAGATAAGCCACTTCCTTCATATCTTGCTCGAGTTCATGAAGCTTATATGCTGAAAAGATAATGACGCAAAATAAGAAGCCAAGTAGGACGACAAACAAACCGCCTATTTTTTGTTTGATTGAGGCATGTTTTAGATTAAATAGCGTCATATTGGCCTGTGTATTTCATTGTTTTAGGTAAGGATTTTATTTTACCGAATGCTAAGGGTTTAAAACAATTAATATTTTTCTTAATAAGGTCTAATAGAATTCATTTTGCTGTAGGCCAATGAGTCAAATATCTTAGTTCATTCTTATGAATATTTTCCGTAGGGCATGAGCCATCGGTTCATACCCATGACGATCACCAAGAAAGGGTTCTCGTGTTCGTTTTAAAGAGTTCGGCCTCTATCGCATTGGGATTACTGACTTTGACCCCATCGAGTAGCTCTGATTTTTCAACATTGTAAAACTTCATGCAGCTAGGGCAGGCATAAATCACACCACCTGATTCAATGATATCTAATAGCATTCGTTGTTGATTCGTGTATTCAACATTGTTCTGCTTTGCTGCAACTAGAACACCTTTGTCGTTCAAAAACACGATGAGTGGATGACCGCGTTCCAGTTGGTTCTTACCAAACCCAATAGCCATCTCAGACCGATGGCTATCGTCACTGGTCATGTTAATAAATAATGGGTCAGCGTTTACCGCCGCGTAAGAGTAGCTGCAGACGAGTCCATAAATCGCCATACATATTGCGACCACGTATTTCAGACTTTTCATCATCATGATTCCCTTGTTGTTCGCATAGATCACTTAAAATATGGATTACAAAACTCCATTTGTGATTCTAAATAGTTAAAAAGATGAGATTTTTAGCATTAATGGTTTAAATAATAGAGTGATATATCGATATCAGGAATGCGATACGTTGCTAATGTTGAAGTTACTTCAGATCACACTTTAAACAGAATTATCACTTGATGAAGCTATTGTGCTAAAGACTCATTTTTATGTGCTAACGACCTTAATTTGACTGGTGCTAACCTTTTATTCGTACTGAAAACCGTAAAACAAACTAATTCGCAGTTGACTGGAATTACGTTGTTACGACTGAACGAAACTAAGGAACAGCCTGATGAAAATTACATTTGATACCAGTGCGTTTTGGGAAATTCAAGGCAGCAGAATACGCTCATCTATCCCTTTCGAAGAAGTGTATGAAAAAGTAGCGGAAGCTGGTTATGAGTATATCTCTCCTTATGATCTTTATTTCCCTGGTTATTGGAAACGACCTAAAGCGACAAATGAAGAAGCGTTATGGCATGCAAAAGAAATTGAAAAGAATGGCTTAAAAATCGCTTCTCTTACCACAGGTTTCCGTATTGCCGACCCCGATGAGTTCGTCCGAGAGTATGCTGTTGAATGTTGGAAACGCATGATCGAAATTGCTGATGTGATGGGGGTGAAGGTATTTAACTCAGAGCTTGGTGGCGACCGCAATCAGCCTGAACTTTGTGAAGCTAAGTTGATGCGCTCTCTCGACGAGATATTGCCGATCATGGAAAGCAAAGGAATGCGTTTGGATATGCAGGCCCATCCGAACGATTTTTATGAACGCAATGATGATACCTGCGATATCGTGCGTTGCTACGATAGCCCGGCATTTGGCTATCTTTTTGCTATCCCTCATACGTTTCATTATGACGAGGGTATTGGCGACGTCGAGTCGATGTTGAAATACGCCGGTAAGCATTTAAAACACATCATCGTTGCTGACACTTATAACTACAGCAAGTTATTCCGTTACAACGTCAATCCACCAGAGCTTTATTGGAGTGGACAGGTGCGTTGTCATGCTCATATCGGTGAAATTGGCGCTGGAGATATTCCATTCGACCGGATATTCGCCACATTGCGTGAAATGGGGTTCGGTGATCAACCCGACACGATCGCGACATTTAATCCACTTGGTTTCCCTGAAAGAGCAGTGGAAGACGGCATACAAGCCAAGTCGGTGCTTGAAAAAGAGCTACTCAACATTCGTTGATGATGATTTATTTACGATATCGAGGTATACACAATGAGTATCAGGTTTGCTAGTGCGCCCTGTTCATGGGGCGTCGAAGATCCAAATAATCCCTACATTCCTTCCTGGGAAAACGTTCTTGATGAAGTAGCTGAGGCTGGTTACAAAGGAATTGAATTAGGCCCTTATGGCTACTTTCCTCTTGATCCACCACTTGTCTCTGAATCGCTACGGAAAAGAGGCTTAAACATCATCGGAGGAACGTTGTTCGATGATTTTGTTTCCGAGAAAAACTTACCACAGCTGATAAAAAAAGCGGAGGACATATGCTCACTTATTTCTCAGTTACCTAAAGAAAAACTGGTAAATGGTGGTAAGTTTGCACCGCCATATTTGGTACTGATCGATATTATCAAACCAGAGCGCAGTCCTTATGCTGGAAATCCAGATAAGGCGCCTAGGCTAGATGATACACACTGGGCATCTTTGTTGACAAACATTGAATTTATATCGACGCTTGCCTGGACCAAATATGGGGTTCGCGCGGTCTTGCATCCACACGCTGGTGGGTATATTGAATTTGCAGATGAAATCGATAGATTTCTAGACAATTCAAGCTATGAAACGACGGGACTTTGTTTGGATGCGGGTCACCTTTACTACTCACGAATGGATCCTGCCCAGTGGCTTAAAGACAAATACGATCGAATAGATTTTATTCACTTTAAAGATATTGATAGGGCGGTTTATGATCGCGCGATTACGGAAGAAATGGACTTCTTCAAAGCTTGCGAGAATAAGGTTATGTGTCCTATCGGCAAAGGAGCAGTTGATTATGGTGCGATAATAAAGACGCTATCTGAATTGGGCTACAACGGCTGGATAACACTAGAGCAAGAACGAGATCCTCGTGAACATCACAAAACGCTGAATGATATAAAAGAGAGTCTGACTTACTTGCATGAAGTGGGGTTTAATTAGAGCGTAACCCTCGGTCGAAGCTAAGTGATTGCGGTGTGACACCGCAATCATAGTGGATTAGTGTCGGTGGCCCTCAGTGTAATACCATTCTTCTTCATATGTTACTTTTTCACGCTTTTCCCAGTGACCCGGTGGTTTACCTTTCCCATTATGTTTCCACTTAGCGCGGTGTTTCCACTCAGGGCCTCTCGGACCATCATGGTAATGGTACTCGTCGTAATGGCGAGCTGGTTCATGATAGTGTCTCTGTGGACCACAATCTCCGCTGCCAATACTAAGCCCATCCACTTTCACTTCAAGGCATTTGGTTTCAATCGAAATAGTGTCTGCCTGAGCAATACCAATAGGCAAACCAATAATAGCCGCGATCAGCCATTTTCTTAACATAAGATAGTCCTGCTGTTCTCCATCTCAAAGCATTAGATATTTGGATGGAATGAGGCGCAAGTTATGGGGCAGGTTTATGACTTAACTTTTACTGGGTATCAACGTATCGTTTGAATAAGTGGAGAAATGAAAAATAGATGTCAGTCGTTTGATGAGAAAACAGCCAGACGACGCTGGCTGTTTAAAGTATGTTATGACAAGAAAATGTCTAAGCTATTTTGGGCATTCCCGTAATATAGCCCACCGTTGAACCGTATCGATCTTTGTAATTAGCTCGGATAAAGGGATCGAGTGTTTCTTTAACCTTGTCATGTAATGGACTTTCCCAGTCGCCGGGATGTTGCGAGTTGCTCATAATGTATGTCCAGCCGTTAATCTCATCGACAGCATGTAAACCGGTAGATTCAGCACCCGCAGGGCAGGAGAGAATTCGCGCAAGATCACCGGTATCGACATTATATGCCCAGAGGAAATTATTGACGTGGTTACCACTATCTTCACCGATAAAGAGTGTTCTCAATTTTTCAGAAAACTTGATGTTGTCAGGGTTAGCGATACGATCGGCATGTGCTGTGTTACCCAGAGCATCTGGTTGAGCTAAGTCTTCACCGATTAAGTTATATGGGACTTCCATGTGTGTAGAAACCCATTCACTATCAATATTGGCGCCGTTGTTGTCCTTTTGACCGCCTTTTAAGGTGTGTTCAAAAACAGCGCCTGCTTTTGGTCCCTCTACATGGATATCCGTTGTACCGTCTGTCATACTTTTATAGATATATGACATGGCGGAGTACGCTTTCTTGTCAGCGATATTAACGGTTGTACCTTCCATTTTGGTGAAACCAAGAGATCCGCCTGCCAGCGCGGCGTAGCGATGTGTTTCTAGGAAGGCCGCGGCTTTTTCTTTCCCAGGTTTGAGTTTAACCCAGTTGTCTTTTCCGCTATAACGTATGTGAGTAAAGCTGCTGTCTTTCGGATCCTTAGTTCGAATATCCATGATATCCGTGGCTTTGATTCCGCTGTCGATTAGCTTTTTGATTTCATCGCTAGTGGCGTGTCCCAGTTTTATCCAACTGATGTCCCCCGCACCGGCACCTTTGCCCGATGTCTGAGTCCACTTCGCGACGTAAAGAGTACCAGAAGAAAGGTTACGCTTTTTATCGGCGATAAACATAAATAGCCCGCCGTTCGTCGCATCGTCACCCATGATGACTGTTCGTTCGTCTGGCATCACCTGAACAAGCTCGTGCGAAATACGTCCCATGCAGTAATGTTTTTCAATACTACCCGTTCCATCTTTATGGACCGTCACTTCTGGTAGATGTCCGTAGTTGTATGGATTGGCTCTGTTTTTATCACCGAATAAATGCTGACTAAAGCTTTTGAATTCAGCATTGTCCAGATCAGATGCATCTGGCTCATATTCTTCGCTAGATAGGTGCGTTCCCCATGGCGACAGACTTGCACCACAGGTAATCCAAAGTCCTTCAACGCCTGATGTGTCAACGTTATGGTATTTAACCAGCTTTAATGCTCCCGTTGCCGGGTTTTGATCCAAGGTTAATACCGCAATTGGCGAAGGAAGCTGACCGTACATATCTTCGTCAGCACCATTGCGACTGGTATATTCAAATTGAACAACCGCAAAAACAGGGTTGCCGTACACACCGTCTACTTTCGCATTTTCAACCATTAGAAGACTTGAACCATCTGGACAGTCGGAGAAAAACTGACGGTTTCCAGCCGTTGGGTCCAGAATTGGCTTGTTGTTGATATCATAGTATCCGCCTGCAATAACAGTTTTACCCATACCATCAGAAACATGATCGCCAGTAATAAAAAACGGTTCATATGCAAGCCTGACTTCTCTGCTGCTTCCATCTTTGAACTTGAGTTGCAGTGCCGAGCCAATCGTGGTTGTCGACATTGCTGCTGGATTGTCCAGAGTCGGAGCATCCATGGGTAAGAAGCGAATAAATTCGAGTTCTGAATTTGAGTCAGCTAAAGCAAGAGAGCTAAATCCTGCTCCCATTAGGCCTCCGGCGAGAGGTAGCATTGGCGCTCCAGCAAGAAAACGAAGCATACGACGGCGGCTGGAATCGATAGATTGAGAAGAGTGAGACATTTTTGTTTTCCTAGTACAAAGACTGACAAAGTATCTTAATGACGCGCTAAACCGAGCTATCCATTTCGGTTTTCTGGCACGTAACTAAATCCAACAAAAATGTAACAATGGAATATGACGTTCTGCTTACGCTCGTGTGACGAATTTATGTAAGCGTAAGCAGAACGAGGAGGAGCGAAGGAGAGATTAATTATTGTTGAAAGTCTACCCAGACTGCGCCTTTGTCGGCTGACTCAATACAGGTATTCACAAATTTGACTCCCATCGCTCCGTCTTTCACTCCCGGATACCATAAAGAATTAAGTGTTGCCTGATCGTCTTTGTCGGTTGCGTCCATCGCGATAGCAAAACGTCGGTACAGGTTAGCCCATGATTCAAATAGACCCTCTGCGTGTCCACCGCCGATTCGGTCATCAACCAGAGCATTATCGTAAAGATAGTCTGCGCCTCTTTCGAGTAATTGAACGGGTTTACCAGCAACTTCATATTTTAATTGGTTGGGCTGTTCATCCCACCATTCAATGCTGGCTTTTTCGCCAATGACTCTAATGATATGGCCATGTTGCGCACCGCAGTTGATACCGCTAGCCCAAAGTGATGCGAATATACCATCGTTACACTTCATCATCACTTCAGCATTGTCTTCTAGCTGGCGGCCTTCAACAAATGCTTGGGCAGCACATAACAATTTTTCGACTTTAAAATTAGGAACGATAGTTTCGCCTAAAAAGAAAACATGTGTGCCAACGTCACCCAAGATAAAGCTCGGTCCCGCAAATTTAGGATCCAACCGCCATTTGGCTCCTGGGATATCCTTTTCGATCGCTGTGTTGAAACCACCGTGTGCAAATTGCATTTTAACGAGTCTGACTTTACCTAAATCGCCATTAACGATCATTTCTCGCGCCTGATGAATCATTTGATGGCCTGAATAACCATAAGTAACACCTACGATACGGTTTTTACTTTGGGCCAATTCAACCAGTTCATCCGCTTGTTCATTGCTAAAGCATAGTGGTTTCTCGCAAACCACATGAAGGCCTGCATTCAAGGCTGCTTTACATATTTCATAGTGAGTACCATTTGGTGTGGCGATTGAAACAGCTTCTATACCGTCTGGACGCTTTGCTTCAGCAGCAAACATGCTTTGGTAGTCTGGGTAGCATCGATCTTCATCTACACCAAGCATGGTTCCGAATTCTTTGCCTCTTTCAGCATTAATATCGAATGCACCAGCGATCAATTGAAACATGTTATCGCGAGAAGCGGCAGAACGGTGCATGTAACCGATATTGCTGCCTTTACCTCCTCCAACCATAGCCCAACGAATTGGATGAGTTGTTACTTTTTCTCCATTTATCATTATCTTACTCCAAGAAATTAAAACCTAATCAGATGACTTTCTTGATTCTCTGATAAAAGCTGTTGATATTTCCTATCAACTAAAGACATCAATCAAACTTAAATTAAGCTTTCCTCACTATCAAAAAAAGAACAAAACGTAATTTCACTAGCACAAAACAACGATCAATAATTCTTAATTAATTTTTTGTGATTAAAGTAATATTTTTAATGGCACATAAATGAGTTTTTCTGAATTAAATATAAGTTTAAAACTAAAAATAATATTAAAATTATCTAGAGTTGATATTTAACTGACCAATAACGTGAATAAAGAGATAAATAATGGATTATTTTCAAAAAAATCGAAATGTTATCAATATATTCGAAGTTGAACGTGTCGTATGCTCGCAGAAAGTAGAAATGCATTCCCATAATTACTATGAACTTTTTTTGGTAGAGAAGGGGTCATGTACTCATGAGTTTAATAACAGTAAAGCTCTCTTAGTTCCAGGAGACTGTTTTCTTCTTCCTGCAAATAGGGCACATGGTTTTACGATTCATAGTGTCTCATCGATTTTTAACTGCCAGTTTTTCCTTGAAGAGCTAAGTGATGAAATAGCTTCTATGGTGATTGACCTCGAAGATATGCTTCCTAAAGATATAGCAACACCTGTCAATCTGGACTTTGATATCAATGATCAGGGTATTATTCATCTTGAGCCACATGAGATGAGCTTCCTTATCACGATGCTTTACAATATGTTGGAAGAGCAAGATAAGGGATATGAGAATTATGCGTTGATGAAGACTAAGTATCTGGAAATTCTCATCTTGATGATCAAAAGAAAAATGAAAGCTCAATATGAAAGCTACATCTATCAACTGGAAAAGAACGATAACCTTATCTTTAAGATACTGAATTCAATAGAGATGAATTTGGATGGTGACATTGATTTTCAAGCCATTGCCCAGAAACACAATATTAGCCTCAATCATTTCAGAAGAATTTTTAAAGAAACGACAGGATTGACGCCTGTAGATTATCTGAATCGACTGCGGATTACCCGAGCCAGTCACATGTTGGTATCGACAGATAAAATGATTAGTGAAATTGCTTTAGAAGTGGGGTTATACGACTACAACTATTTTTCTCGCTTATTTAAGAAGTATGTTGGCTGTTCTCCTCGTTTGTATTCTAAGTCTGCAAGAAAGTTAGCCTAAGAGAAATACGTAATGGCCAGTGAACTTCGCAGTTCACTGGCCATTTTTATCAACTACTGAACGACTTTAGCTGCATGATGGTCTTTTCTTGACGCATTATGCTTTAGGACTAGGTCTTCCATTTCTTCCAATGGAATTCCCTTTGTTTCAGGAACATAAGCTTTTACAAACCACCATGATATAGCTCCGCCTACTGCGAACACAAGCAGTGGGAAGCCACCGTGGAATCGGTCTACTAACCAAGAACTTTCATTAAGCATTGGGAATGTTTGGCTGATAACGAAGCTTGAAATCCACATTGCTGAAATTGAGAAGCCAGTGCCGACCGCTCTTAAATGGTTCGGGAATATTTCGGAGATAACGGCCCAGATAACCTGTGCCCAGGTGATACCGAATATGAACATGAAACCAAGTAGGCCAATAACAGATGCGAAGCCTTTGACACCCATAAAGAAGGTAACAAATGTGATCAACAAGCAGATTGCAGTACCGACAGAACCCCATAACAACAGTGGACGACGACCCAGGGTGTCGATAAGTTGTAGACCTACGATAACGCCTGCGAACTGTAAACCGACCAAGAAGATAGACATAAACATCGCTTCTTGTACGGAATCCGTTACATTCATGAGCAGTGTAGGGCCAAAGTACTGGATTACATTGATACCAGTTAGTTGGTTAAAGGTGGCAAGACCTACACCAATGACCAAAAAGATAACAGTACGTTTAGTAAATTTAACTTTCTCTTTTGGTTGATTCTCTTCTTGAATAGTGGAGCGTACAGATTCTTTAATCTGTTTTAATAACTCTAAAGCATGAGATTCATTAGAGATACGAGTGAGTGTTTTTAATGCTGATTCATCGCGATTTTTCATCACGTTCCAGCGTGGAGATTCTGGGATAAATCCAATCAATAGAAGGAAGAGCACACATGGGATAAGTTCAGAACCAAGCATCCAACGCCATCCCATATCTGCGAGCCAAAGGTCAGTTGCGCCGCGAGCAATTAAATAATTTGAAATAAGAACGAGGAGTTGCCCGCCGACCAAGCATACCAGATTCATGGTCGAAGCACGGCCACGCATATCTTTTGGTGCAACTTCCGCAATATAGACGGGAGAGACAACACATGCGGTACCGATAGCAAGTCCACCTATCATACGGAAAATGACAAAGACGGTGAAATCCGTTGCGATTGCAGAGCCCAGCGCCGATACAGCAAACAGTAGAGCTGTTATAATGAGGGCAATTTTTCGACCATATTTATCTGCGAGACTACCCGCGGTGAAGCAGCCGATAATACAGCCGATAATGACGTTTGATACTGCCCAACCTTTTTCAGACGCAGTGAGTTGGTAGTGTTGACTCAGTGGCTCGATAGCACCTGATATTACCGAAGAGTCAAATCCTAGCAACAATCCTCCAAAAGCAGCAACTAGGCATACGTATAGTACATACGCCACGTTGTGCTCAGACTTGGTAGTAGACATTGAGTGCTCCTTATATTTCACATAATTGCATTAGTTATTATTTTCGAAAACGATATTTATGGCATCGAGCCATATTTATCTATCTAATAAATAGGTTATGTAGAGATATAGAGAGCCGATAGAACAATAAAATTACGAATTAGCACAAAACAAGCTTATTTAATTGTTATTGCAATATTAGAGATCTTGATCAGATAATATTTTATAGGAAATAATAAAAATTGAGACTTACATTAAATTGAAATGTTTTTTATTTTTGAAGTAAATAATATTTCATTTAATTTAAAATTTATGCGAGTTTTTAATTTGGAAACTATCATGAAAATGATAGATCTTTGAAAGAGAGTTAAATTTATTTTGATAGAAACATCTAACGTGAATTTGGATTTTCAGGTTTAAAAAAACCGGCTTCAGCCGGTTTTCATTTAATTCTTTTGTTCGGACAGAGTCTTCATCTGCTTCTGTTCTTTTTTAAGCTCATCCTCTAACTTCTGATAGTCCTTATTGGGAGCACTATTCTGATCTTTGGACAACGATTTTACACATTCCTTTTGTCCAGTTTTGCAGTCAGTTACAGCCGATTGTGATTGTTTCATCTGATGAGGAACATCAGTACTAGCCAACGCGTTATTTATCCCTATGCCCCAAAATGTGAGCAGTACAGCCAGAGCAGCAAAGGGAACGATTTGTTTTATTCTTATCATGTTCTTACTGTTTCTTCTGTAACCAAAAGTACAGATTCATAGTAAAGTGAAGAAAAATGATGATCGTGAGCTGAATGAATGAGTTATGTGAATTTTATGTCAGTATTATTTTTAAGTCGTTGAACATTTGGAGTGAATTTTTGTTTACTTCAGCGGTCAAAACCTTCAATACTCTTCAACAGCTCAATTCAAAAAGCGGGGTGGGTAAGTGAGTTGCCTGCCACTGGAAGTGTCATTTTAAAAATCATAAGAAAAGTCTCTGAGTGCAGTTTGGTTTTCTACGCACAGTCAGAAAAGAGGTATACATAGTGTTCGATTCATTTTTTCCAAAACCTAAGCTGTTTTTTCTCAGCTTCGCGTTGTTCTCATTAGCTTGTGTCATTTCCTGGTATATCTTTGTTCAGGACTTGGGACCTCATCTCAGTCTTGCTTCTGCGTTTGGGGTTGAGTATCCCGCTGCTTTAGGTGAAAAAGCGTCTCAAGCGGCTAAAATGCAGTTTCAGGAAGCACAAACTAATGCCAATAATTACTGGCTTTACCAATATATGTTCGTTTGTTACGCCATTTTTGTGGGTCTATGGATGAAGTTTGGCGGTCAGAAATGGGCAAAATGGTCCGTTATGGGATCGGCATTGATCGTTTTTATTACGTGGTTCCAGGTAGAAGTCAGTGTGATGCTGAATGAATGGTACGGAGATTTTTATAATCTGATTCAAAAAGCGCTATCGGCTCCCAATAGCATTACGCTTACCGAGTTTTATTCTGAGCTATCAACGGTTATGGTCATTCTTATGGTGGCAATCACCGTGGCGGTGTGTAACGCATTCTTTGTCAGCCATTATGTGTTTCGCTGGCGTACGGCAATGACTGATTACTATACCTCTAAATGGCAGCATGTGCGCCACATAGAAGGGGCTTCACAGCGTATTCAAGAAGATACGATGCGCTTTGCGTCCATCATGGAAAGTTTAGGTGTGAGCTTTCTTAATTCGATTATGACGCTGATAGCGTTCCTGCCGATTCTATGGGGATTATCGGGTTATGTTAAAGAATTACCCATTGTCGGAGAAGTCCCCCAAGCCCTAGTCTTTGTTGCCATTCTATGGTCTATTTTCGGTACCATCCTGCTCGCGATGGCTGGTGTGAAACTGCCTGGATTAGAGTTCAAAAACCAAAAAGTAGAGGCCGCATATCGTAAAGAATTGGTCTATGGCGAAGACCATGAGGATCGCGCTCAACCTATTACGTTAAACCAGCTTTTCAGCAATGTAAGACATAATTACTTCAGGTTGTATCTGCACTATGTGTATTTCAATGTCGTACGTTATGGGTATCTGCAGTTTGGACAGTTTATTCCTATAATCGCTTTGGCCCCATCGATTGTTGCTGGTGTATTTACCCTAGGTGTTATGCAGCGAATCCTAAATGCGTTCAGTCAGGTAGAAAGCTCATTTCAGTACTTAGTTAACTCGTGGACGACGATTGTTGAACTGTTATCTATTTATAAACGTTTGAAAGCATTTGAGCACGCTGTTGATAACGGACCTGATGGTGTCGCCTTAGAAGAAGCGTATCAAAACGATTAGCCCTTTTTTGATAAAACCACTTGCATAAATTGCGTACCGCAACTAAATTTGTTGCGGTGCGCAATTTTTTTGGGTGAATTATGCAGGATTCAATATTACGTCAATACTCTAGGCAGTTAGTTCGACTGTTGGGAATGCTTGATCAAACATGTGGCGAGGTTGATTTAACGCCCGTTCAAGCTCACGCTTTGGGAGAAATTAAGTTATTACCGATGTCAGTCAATCAGTTGGCTGAGCAACTGCTAGTCGATAAGTCTAATGCAAGTCGTACTGTGAAACGTCTAGAAAACCTTGGGTTAGTCCAATTAGATGTGCATTGTGGTGATAAGCGCAGACAAATTATCTCAGTGACTGCAAAGGGGGAGACCGTTTTGCATCAGTTAGACTGTCAGCAAAGCGCTTTTTTCTCTTCTGTCCTCGCAACATTATCAGAAAACGAGGCCGACGAAATAAGGGCTGGGTGTGAGAATCTGATTAAGGGTCTGGTCAAGGCATGTCAGCATGACAGGTTTGTGATCCGTCCGCTTTGTAAAACCGATAATCCTTATATCGCTCAAGTAATCAGAGATGTTTCAGCCGAATATGGGCTGACAGCAGACAAAGGATATGGCGTTGCCGATCCGACGTTAGATGATATGTATGGAGTATACAGTCAACCTAATTGCGGTTACTGGGTCGTTGAATTGGCCGGAAAGATCATTGGCGGTGGAGGATTTGCGCCTCTAAAAGGTCGGCCCGACGTTTGCGAGCTGCAAAAAATGTACTTTTTACCGAGTTGTCGAGGTCAGGGATTAGCAAAACGAATTATCAATATGGTAGAGCAGCATGCAGTACAACTTGGATTCACAACAGGTTATCTGGAAACAACCGCATGTCTAAAGGAAGCGATTTCTTTGTATGAGAAACTTGGCTATCGTCCGTTATCAGGACCGCTTGGCAATACAGGACATGATGCATGTGAGGTTGTAATGGCTAAAGATCTGATCAATTAGTTTAAAAGACTGACTTATTTGCAATCATCAGCTAAATTTTTACTAAGAAAATAATAACAATTGAAGGGAGTATGACTCCCGTTGCGTAGTGAGAAGATAGTATGAAAATTAGTACTAAGTTGTATGCGTGTATTGCTGCACTAATCGTTTTAGTGATTGCGAGCTCTATGTTGAGTCGTTCTGGTGTTAATCGTTTGGTTTCTGCACTCGAATTCGTTACTGGCCCCGCTTGGTCAACCGCGGACGGTGCGATGGAAGGCACTATTGGATTGCAAGAGCAAGTTATCTATCTCCAGAGATTTGCAGCTGGAGAAATTGATCAAACTAAAGCCAAACAGCTTCTTCAAGATGCCGAAGCCTTAGTTGATGAGTCCTTTGCTCGCCTAAAAGCGGCGGGCTTAATTGAATCTGCTCAGACTAGCAAGCTAGATAGCTATGTCAGTCAATTTGAGCAAGCTAAACGTGGTTTGCTGCAAAGTACGCCGGAATCCCGCTCCCAGTCTTTGGTTTCTCTGCTCAATATCGTGGATGAAATGCATCAGTTTATTTCTGAATTAGAAGAGGCTGGAGATGCTAAGGTAGAAAAAACGGCTGAAGAGCTTGAGACAACTATAGCGACCATTAAAACCTCTGGCGTTTTCATCATCGTCATATCCATCATTGTTGCCATCGTTGTTCTGTGGGTCATTCAAAGCTTTATTGTCAAACCGCTTCATATCATGATTGATAGAATTGCTGAACTGGGTAGCTCGAGCGGGAATTTGAACAAGACCCTTGATGTGAAGAGCTCAGATGAAATGGGAGAATTGGCAAAGCACATTAATCAATTCATTAACGTGGTATATGGGGTCGTTTCTCAGGTATCTAATACCATTCATAAAACTACGAGTCTTGCTGATCGAATCGGTGAAAACATGCAGCAGATAGATGCGCGAGCGAGAGAGCAAAATACTGATACTGAACAGGTCGCTACGTCCATACATGAAATGTCGGCTTCCCTAAATGAAGTGGCAACTTCTGCACAAAAAACTCAACAAAGTTCATCGGACGTACAGAATCGTTCACTTTCAGGACAAAAGACACTGAACAGTACGATGAATTCATTACATTCGGTCGTTGCATCGATGGAGGAGGCGTCTTCGGTTGTGAGCACTCTGGAGCAGGATGGGCAAAATATAGGATCGGTATTGGAAGTGATCCGAGGGATCGCAGAGCAAACCAACTTGTTGGCATTGAATGCGGCCATTGAAGCCGCTAGGGCAGGGGAATCGGGTCGAGGATTCGCTGTCGTTGCCGATGAAGTTCGTAACCTTGCTAACCGAACTCATCAATCAACTATCGAAATTCAAACGGTAGTTGAACGTATTCAGAAAGGTTCCAGTGATGCGGCTAAAGCTATGCGCGACTCAAAAGACCAAACTGAAAAAGTCTCACAACAAGCAGGAGACGCCATTAGCCTATTTGATGAGATTATCGCTTCGATCGTCAGTTTTAACGACTTGAATCATCAAATAACGGCAGCAACAGAACAGCAAAGTTATGTTGCTGATGACCTCAATACTCGTGTCGGTAACATTTCTGAAGTCGCAAAAGTAAACACTCAGCTCACAAAAGAGAGTGTTGAAGTTAAGGATAAATTATTAATGGAGCTGAAAGAACTGCGAGGGCAAATCCAGCGCTTTGGCGTTTGATATCGATAATTCAGGATAGTAATTATTCATTTTATCGTGCATATGCGACCTATTTAGGTCGCATTTTCTTTACTTACAAAACTGTAATTAAAATTGTAATGAGAATGATTCTCTGTTAGTTTTTGTGAATGAGATAAATAATTCCTATACAATCTAATGATTACTCAACGATTTTCTTTAACACCACTCATGCTTGCGATGCTGGCTGCATCTTCTTTCCCAACATGGGCGACCGACGATAGTGGTAGCGTCGAGTCAAAAACGAATCAACAAATATCCTCTGACGATAGTTCTGAACCAAGCAGCTCAGACGATGTCGTCAAAGTCTATGGCCGTGCATTATCATTGTATCGAGCACAAGAAACGACTTTTGCAACGAAAACGCCAACCGATATTGATAAGACACCACAATCTGTTCAGGTTTTGCCAAGACAGCTCATCGAAGATCAAGGCGCTCGTGAGATTACCGATCTCTATCGTTCGATCAGTGGATTAAGTGCGTACAATTATTCCTACGTAACCTTTCGTGGCTTTCGTCAAGATGAGACACTTTTTGATGGCGTGAGAGGAAATCCGTTTGAAGGTTTCTCTATTCCGCAGTTGTTTAATATCGAACGAGTTGAAGTCCTCAAAGGTCCATCCGCAGCACTTAATGGTGGTGGGGAACCTGGTGGTGTCATTAATTATGTGACCAAGAAGCCAACGGTAGATACGAAACGCAAAGTCAGTGTGACAGGTGGTAATGACGATTTTGCCAGTGGAAGTGTAGAGCTCTCTGGATCGGCAAATGATGCACAAACACAACGATACCGTATTGGCGTGTATCAGGACCACGAAAACCCAGCACGTAAGAATACAGATGTAAGAAATCGAATCATCGATTTAGGTTATGAGATTGATACGTCTGAAGATACCACTCTTGGTTTGCAGTTTATGGACGTTCAGCAGCATAACGGTGGCTACCGTCTTCGTGGTATTCCTGTGGATGATAATGGTAATTTCCTGACCAGTACAGATTGGAATGCAAACGAAGCTTCGGATTATCAAGATTTAGATGCCCAGGTTTATCAGGCTCGTCTGGATCATTACTTTGATGAGCATTGGAGTGGAAATCTGACTCTGCGCTACTTCGAAAATACGGAAACACAGCGTTATCATGAGCCAAATGGTCTGTTAGATACCGATAGCGACGGTGTTTATGACACAACCAAGCGTCAGTTACGCGATCAACTTTGGAAACATAAAGCGGGTTCTGTCACAGGCAATCTAATCGCAGAATACGGTGATCATACTGTATTGATGGGCGCTGATTACTACCACATAGATACTCACTATGTTTATTACCGTGGGACGGCAAGTAATCTTAGCCTGACGGATCCCGTTTACGATGAAGATACCAGCAGTGTTGCGACGACACTAAATAAAGAGACGAATACTCGCTCTGAGCGTTACGGCTTATATCTGCAAGATCAATGGGATGTTACAGCGCGCTGGAATGTCACCAGTGGATTACGTTGGGACGGATTCAGTGATCATATTGATGATATAAAAAATGATGCTACTGACGAGTATGACGGTGGCGGGATGTCCTACCGTCTTGGTTCTACTTATGAATTGACCCAGAATGTCCATCCTTATGCTGTCGTGGCTACAGGGTTTGTACCTCAGGATGCCGCTAAACAAGCATCTTCCGCTGGTGGACCATTTGATCCAGAAGAAAGCATCATGAAAGAAGTCGGCGTTCGTACATATTGGTTGGATAACAAAGTCAACCTTAATCTTGCGGCGTACCACATCATAAAAGAGAACGTGTTGCAGGAAGATCCTGAGGATGACGATAAATACGTAGCTTATGGCAAAGTTCGTAGTCAGGGTATTGAAGCGGACGTTCTCGCTGATTTAACCGAAAACTGGGCGGCTAACCTTTCTTATGCCTACAACGATACTCGTGTAAAACAAGCTTATGACGGAATAAGCCGCAGTGTCGGTACGCGATTCGCGAATGCGCCTCACCACCAACTCGGTGCCTGGACTCGTTATGATCTTGCCTCACTCAACTCGTCAGTTGGCTTTGGAGCAAGTTATGTTAGCGAACAGCTAAGTCAGGATGGACAACGAGTCAAACCATATACTATCTACGACGCCTCTTGGCAAACGAAGGTGGATGATTGGACCGTACAGCTCAATATTAAGAACCTATTTGATAAAGAGTACGCTGTGAGTGGGTTCTTAGAAAGAACGGGTCATTTTGTGGGTGAAGGCCGTCGTGTCTATCTGACAGCAAGTTACGATTTTTAAGATAATCGATTCAATAATCCAGGTCTGACGTCATGTCAGACCTTCGTTGTTTTTGACTCACTCAACTTGAGCAGGGAGAAAAATGAAAAACTCGATCAACGCTATTTTTAAAGTCCTATGTCTATGGTCGTTCGGCATTATGTCAAGCTATGCGGTTACTGTTACCGATAGTCATGGTCAGTTTTCTATCGATCACACGCCGAAGAGAATTGTTGCTCTCGAATTCTCATTTGTTGATGCGTTAGTTTCTGTTGATGTCAGTCCAATAGGAATCGCGGATGACAATGATCCATCTCGTTTATTGCCAAGTGTACGCGATAAATTGAATAACTGGCGCTCCGTGGGTACGCGTTCTCAACCTAGTCTTGAAGTCATTTCATCTCTTAAGCCTGATTTAATTATTGCTGATGTGGATCGCCATTCGGGAATCTATAAAGAATTAAATAAAATAGCGCCAACTTTGCTGCTGCCTTCTCGTCGTGAAACGTATGAAAGCAACCTCAAATCGGCCGCTATTATCGGTAAGGTCGTTGGTAAAGAGAGCGAAATGACTCAGCGTTTAAAAGCGCACAATGAATTGATGGATGAATACAAACAACGTCTTGCTCATGCTGGATTAAATGATAAGACCGTGCAGTTTGGCGTTGCTCGTGAAAATGGGTTTTATGCTCATTCACGAGATTCCTACGCAGGTGGCGTCATCCATGCGCTGGGACTAAAAGGCTCGACGGTATTGAAAAATGAAAATGCCTCTCGTCAGATTAGCTTAGAGCAGTTATTAGCAATCAATCCTGATTACCTTGTTGTGGGTGACTATGTTGCCAATAGCATTGTTGCTAAATGGGAAAAACAACCTCTTTGGAAAGTGCTAAAGGCTGCAAAAAATCACCGTATCTATCATGTTGATGGTAACTTATGGGCTAGGTGCCGTGGCATTATGGCTGCTGAATACATGGCAAAGGATTTGATGAAGCTAACTCAGAGTAACTAATGATTCGTTATGTTTCTATTGTCCTAATACTGATTGTCGTTACAGTCCTTACCTCATGGTGGGGACTGTCTGCGTTTTCGGCGTTTCCTATTTCAAGTCATGATGCGCTGTTGGGATTATTTAGACCCGATCAGGATAGTGTTGCTCAGGTTTTAGTTCAGGATGTGCGTTTACCTCGGATTTTGGTCGCACTACTCGTCGGTGCAAGCCTTGCAGCAGCTGGGTGCTTAATGCAAGCACTGACGCAGAATCCACTCGCCTCTCCTGGACTGTTTGGCGTTAATGCAGGAGCTATTCTTGGGATTGCTCTTGTTTCAACCTTTGCTGCTGCAAGTTCTCCAATATCCAGTGCAGTGGCGGCGATGATAGGCGGTGCCACGACCTGGACATTAGTTATGATGATCGGGGGTGGTTTCAATAGGAAAACAAATAAAGCGCAGTTGGTACTCGCTGGGATTGCGATATCAGCGTTGTGCGCAGCAATAACCAAAGCATCCGTTATTTTGGTTGAGGATCAGGCATCAAGCGTTATGGTGTGGCTGGCGGGGTCGTTCGCCAGTGTTGAATGGTCCGTCGTCGACTGGTTAGCCCCTATAATCCTTGTTTCTCTATTGGTTTGTACCACCTTAGCGCCACGGCTCAATGTGTTGGTCATGGGTGACGAGAGAGCGATGACTCTTGGTGTCAACCTATCTCGGCTTAGATTTACCATCAGTATTGCGGTGTTAATTTTAGTGGGTATCAGCATCAGTGCGGTTGGTTCGATTGCCTTTGTTGGTCTGCTTGTACCGCATATCGGTCGTTATCTTGTTGGCTATGATCATCGCAAACTGCTTCCAGTTTGTATGGTTTTAGGCAGTTTTCTATGCGTGTTAGCGGATGTATTAAGTCGCGCTGTTATCTTTCCAACCGAAACACCTGCTGGGGCTGTACTGGCTCTTATTGGCGCGCCATGCTTTCTTTACCTAGTAAGGAGAAGAGCGGTATGAATCCTACCTATAAAATAGGCTCGCTTTTTATACTGATCGTCGTTATTGCAATTTCAAGCTTGATGTTAGGGGCCGTCGACCTCTCTCTAGCTCAAGTTTGGCAAGGTCTATTTGTGGGAAGCGAGTCGTACTTTACCATTCATGAATATCGTTTACCTCGCTTGATTCTGGCCATTGTCGTGGGGGCTTCGTTGGCTGGTGCTGGCACGCTCGTACAAGGGGTTGTGCGTAATCCACTGGCCTCTCCAGATATCTTGGGCATCAGTCATGGTGCGGGTTTAGCCGCGGTTTTATGGATGGTTTTTGTCCCAGGACTGAGTGTGTTTTGGCTCCCTCTGATTGCGTTAATCGGTGGTCTTTTCAGCGCCATATTACTGCTAATGCTATGTCGTAAGATGACGCAGCCGATTCGTTTGGCGTTGTCGGGTGTCGCGTTGTCTGCTTTTTTTGGATGTGCAATCGATTTTGTATTGCTCACGCAACCGATGGAGGTGAACAACGCATTACTTTGGCTAACAGGAAGCCTTTGGGGAAGAACATGGTCCCAACTTTGGATGCTAACTCCCTGGTTAATTCTAGTGCCTTTTGCCTTATGGCGATGTCATGCACTGAATTTACTGGTGCTTGGAGAGGAAAAGGCAAACACATTAGGTATTAAAGTGAACAGAACCAGACTTTCTGTTTTGTGTATTGCCATCGGGTGGACATCGGCATGCGTTGCGGTTGTGGGACCTCTTTCATTCCTAGGCTTAGTAAGCCCTCATCTTGCGAGACAAATAATTGGTGGTCGTCATCAGCGGTTATTACCAGTTTCAATGTTAGTGGGCGCGCTCCTCCTACTTGTTGCTGACCTGTGTGCTCGTATTATTCATCCGCCTCTTGAACTACCCGCAGGTATTCTTACCGCCATGCTTGGTGCTCCTTATTTTCTCTATCTATTGGTACGTTTAAAATGACAAAACAACTTTCTACGGCAAATCTCTGTGTTGGTTATCAGGATACGATTATCGTAAGTGATGTCTCTGTCACTGTGCCTCAGGGGAAGATAACGGCTCTTATCGGACCTAATGGCTGCGGTAAGTCAACCTTGTTAAAGTCCCTCGCCAGAATCCTGATACCCGTATCTGGTCAAATCCTGTGTGATAATCAAAATATCAAGCAGTGGTCTGCCAAGCGCTTTGCGCAAACACTCGCTTTACTTCCGCAGTCTCAACTGCCTCCGGAAGGGATTACTGTGCGCGAAGCCGTCGGTTATGGTAGAAGTCCCTACACAGGTTTTTGGGGACAATTATCTGATAAAGATAACCAGTTGATAGAGAAAGCAATGCAAGCAACGGGGGTAGATAGTCTGGCAGAAAAGAGAGTGACTGACCTTTCGGGAGGTCAATGTCAGAGGGTGTGGTTAGCAATGGCATTGGCACAGGATACAGAATTTGTGTTACTCGATGAACCAACGACTTATTTAGACTTAAATCATCAGGTTGAGCTAATGAAGTTAATGCAGTCCTTGCGAGATGAAAACAAAACCGTTGTGACTGTTCTACACGATATCAATCAGGCCTGCCGCTATTGCGATTATCTTATCGTTATGAAAAATGGACAGATTGTTTGTGAAGGAACGCCTGAACAGGTTTTAACAAGTGCGATGCTTGAGGACGTTTTTTCTCTCAATGCTGAGATTCACCGTGATCCTGTTTCCAAAACGCCGATTTGTGTCGTCAGATAGTAACGAATTCTCAGAAAACAAATTGGTATTACATTCTTAATACAACTAACCTTAGAAAATCTATATTTAACATGAAGTTAAAAGATAATAAAAATAGGGATTAGTATGTTTAAAAGAACACTTTTTATTACGTCAGTGTGTGTCTTTTCATCCAGTATTGCAGCAAGCGAACAAATCACAGATTCTGTTGCGCCTGAAGCGACTCAGTCTGTCGAGATGAAATCATCCGTTGTGGCGAATCAGTTTATGGTGGCCGCAGCGAATCCATTGGCTGTAAAAGCAGGTTACGATGTTCTTAAGAGTGGCGGCACCGCGGCAGATGCATTGGTTGCAGTTCAGACAGTTCTGGGACTCGTAGAACCGCAGTCATCCGGGTTGGGAGGCGGAGCGTTTCTGGTCTATTACGACGCTAAAAAGCATAAACTTACTACCTTTGATGGTCGTGAAACTGCGCCAATGAATGCTCGGCCCGAGCTATTTCAGGATAGCAAGGGTGAGCCTCTGCAGTTTTACGATGCGGTCGTTGGCGGTCTCTCTGTAGGGACTCCAGGTACGGTTAAACTCATCGCGACACTGCATGAGAAATATGGTTCTCAACCTTGGGCAGATTTATTTCAACCTGCGGAAAGGCTTGCCAGACAAGGCTTTGACGTCTCGCCAAGACTAGCGGGTGCCATAGCTGATGACCATGAAAGGTTAGGTCGATACCCTGATACCCGAGCTTACTTTTTTCATAAAGATGGAACACCTTTAAAAGCGGGAGAGCGACTGGTCAATACTCCTTATGCTGATACGTTGAAACTCCTTGCCGAACAAGGTCAAAGCGCGTTTTATCATGGGCAAATAGCAAAAGATATTACCGCTAAAGTACAAGGCGTCAGCGATAATCCTGGTGTGTTGTCTGAGCATGATTTTGCGTTGTACAAAGTCATTGAACGAGAACCAGTTTGTGCGCCTTATCATCAGTATGACGTCTGTGGAATGGGACCACCGAGTTCTGGTGCACTAACGATCGGTCAGATTTTAGGAATGGTCAGTCACTTCGACTTAGCCAAAATGGGTAAAGATGACCCTACAGCGTGGCAGATCATCGGCGATGCATCTCGTCTAGCTTTTGCTGACCGCGGCCGATACATGGCAGATACGGATTATGTTCCAATGCCTGAGGGGTTACTTGACCCGGATTATTTGGCATCTCGAGCCAAACTCATCACCCCCGGAAAAGCGCTTACTGACGTTGAGGCTGGTTCACCTCCGTGGAAAAATCGCGTAGCGATGGCGGATGATCAATCCATCGAATTTCCATGTACGACGCAGATTGTCATTGTCGATAAGCAGGGAAATATTATTTCGATGACCAGTACGATAGAGAACGGCTTTGGTTCTCGCGTCATGTCACACGGATTTCTACTGAACAATGAATTGACCGATTTTTCTTTTGCTTCCTATTCCGATGGTTACCCGATTGCGAACCGAGTTGAGCCTGGTAAACGCCCACGCTCATCAATGGCTCCGACCATTGTCATGAAAGATGATAAACCTTATATGGCAGTGGGGTCTCCTGGAGGGTCGCAAATTATCGGCTATGTTGCCTCAACACTCATTGCTCATTTCGACTGGGGATTAGATATCCAATCGGCGATATCGTTACCTCACTTATCAAACCGTTTTGGTGACTATGATTTAGAAGCGGACACCTCGGCTGTACGTTTCAAAGAGCCTTTGGAGGCAATGGGATTCAAGGTGAATATTAAAGATCTTAACTCTGGGTTGCAGGGGATTATTCTATCTGACGATAAACTTATTGGTGGCGCAGACCCCCGGCGAGAAGGGATAGCCATGGGTGACTAATGTATTGAGCCGAGTAGATATACTCGGCTCTTTTTTTATTTACGCGATTATTTCCATTCAACTTGTCCAAAAAGTAAGCCAAACGGAATCTTTTTGTTATTTATCTTGTCTTTAAATACATGGGGCTGAATACTTGGGTCATTTAGTTGAATTACTCTGATTAAAATTCAGCAACGAGTGTTAGGTGTTTACGAGGTATGAAAGATGGCATTTGATTACGGGTCGATTGATCTGGGTATCAAGAACCCGTTTAAAAAAGATGGGCTAGTAAGAGCAATCACTGGTGCAGTGATCTCAGGATTAAGTCTCTATCTTATGATATCTGCGGCGGGAGCCGTAAAAACAGAGATGGTATCAGGCTGGATATTAGCCGCATTCGGTTTCGTACTTCTGGTGTTCGGACTCAATACTCTTGGTGCTGGAGTGCTGAGTATGTTGCGCTATTTTGTCGGGCGTAATCATCCCACTTCACTTGCTTTGAATCGAAGTAAATCACAATCTAAAAACGCGCATGAAGAACAAAGCTATGTGAATTACAGCAGTGATGATTTAAAAGAAATGCTAATTGGCCGCAAAAATACCACGTTCGAAGAACCACACGGTTTTCTAGCGCGGCTGTTGCATACGGTGACTCCCAAACTCTTGTTCATGCCTTATATGGTTCGCAATTTGGGACAGTACCTTTGTTCGGCATGGGTAAGTACACTGATTATATTTGTTGTCTACGGTTTGATTGCGTTTGTTACCTTAGCCGGGTTTACTGGGGAACTAGGTGACTATATTTTCCC
This sequence comes from Vibrio viridaestus, assembly GCF_003856525.1. GTDB lineage: Bacteria > Pseudomonadota > Gammaproteobacteria > Enterobacterales > Vibrionaceae > Vibrio > Vibrio viridaestus. The sequence continues at coordinate 413,232 of NZ_RJVQ01000001.1, read as the reverse complement.
GGTCTATTCTGTTTACGTTGTATTCCATTTGCTCAAAGTGTGGCTTTCTGCAGGAGAGCGGATTTCGGTTACTAGACAAGGTCAAAAATACGTATCTAGCTTTGGTACAAAAGAGCTAGCAAAAACGATTGCCGCCGCAATTTTAATTCCAGTTATTGCCGCAGTGTTGATTAAATATGGGATGGATCTGTTTTCGCTTACGACAAAAGATCTTGACCAAATCAGAGATGCGATTCCTTCACTTTACCCAATTCTGTACATATTCGGAGCCTGCATTGCTGGCGTGATTGTGACCACTATTGCCGTTATCATGTTACGTCGTCGACTTGAGCTAACGGAACCTGTGGTAGAAGTTTCAGAACTACGGGAAAACTGGCAGGAATCAGTACATCCCAATGAAATTTTCATCAATCTTGATAACTTGGTTATGGCGAATCGTCGTTATAAAGAAGTTCCTAACCGAGTGTATGAAGAGTTACCTCCTAATCCTATCGAGCAAGTGGCGGGTAAAGGAGCATTTCACGGAGAAATGATTCAGGAAGTCCAGCCGCAGTATAAAGCGGTTGAAATGGGTAAGGTGTTTGACACAACCAGGCTTGTTTCAGTTGTGTTAGGTGGTTTCTTGTATGTAGTCGCTTCAATATTGTTTGTTGCACTTGCCTATGCTGTGGTTGACTTTTATGTTGCGGTGAAGGCGATGGGTGGCTTGGGGGCACTAAGCTTGAAACAGTTCTCTGTGCTTTCCCAAAACGATCTCAGCCCGGTTATTCACTACATATTAATAACCGGATTCGTTTATGCATTCGCTCGGATTCTGCTGCGTGTGGGACATTTGTTCTACGCTGAAATGTTATTTGAGAGTAACCTGATTTATATGAAGATCGAGGGTACGTTTACTGAGTCTAAAATATCGACAGGTGCGAGTATTCACGATTCTACTCGTTCTGAAAATACATTGGTTCGCTCAAGTATCACGCCTTGGGTAGTAGTATCAAGATTAGTGACCAGCACATTTGCTTCATCTGGAATGCGTAATCTTGAGTTTCCTCGTTATATTCTTGAAATGCACAAAAGCGATGAGGAGCTTAATAGTATCAAAGATGACATTATGAGCTTCCTTAAAGACAGAGAATCTATCGCTTCGATTACCAGTGAAAGAGATCTGCGGAATGCATCGCAGATATACGAGATAAATCAGCAGTCTAGAGCAACCTCAACAGCGGATAATGAACAACAACGTTTGAAAGAAGAAGCGGGCGGATACATTCAGCGCACTGAAGAAAGCGAAAGTTAAATATGAGGCGAGCGTTAAGCTCGCCTTTTTCGTAATCTAAGTTAAGAGGTTCGATGGAATGAATCGACAAGCTCAACGAGTTGTTTCGGATCAATGGCTCGACAAATTGTTCCCGCGGGCTGTTTAAAGGTCGGAGTATCCTCTGCGGCGACCATAGCATTAATCACTGACTCCTCGACACTCTCTACAGCTGCCTGATAAAACGCATCAAACACCTCGTCGTTTAAGCAGGTCATTGTGCGATAGGTTCCTGATAATTGCGGTAAGGGCTGTTCATTAGCAGTACTAAATGCCAGAAATATATCACCAGAGTTATTCCCTCCAGGAGAACCATTGCGACCGATACCGATGGCTGCTCGCTTGGCTAAGCGACGTAACTGATGAGGAGCCATTGGTGCATCCGTTGCGATAACGACAATGATAGAACCTTGTTCTGACTTAGTATGGATTCTATCTTTGGGTAGAAACTGACCTATCGGTGCACCGAGCACGGACAGCCATGGACGAATACCATGATTGGCTTGCACTAATGTTGCGACAGTATAAGTATCGCCATCAAGATTAATCAGGCGAGATGACGTACCTGTGCCGCCTTTGAAATCATACGCAATCATGCCAGTCCCGCCACCAACGTTGCCCTCTACCACGGTTCCACTTTGTGCGTTCTCTAACGCATGTCTTGCGTCAGCTTCTGTTACATGCATGGCGTTAATGTCATTTAATATGCCATCGTACGTTTCAGCTACCACAGGCATTGCCCATAGATGGTTCTGTTCCCATTCGTTTTTATACTGCTCAATCATCCACTTGACAGCGGCGTGATGGGTTATACCAACGCCATGTGAGTTGGTGATCATGACTGGACCAGTAAAGTAACCACCATCCTGAATCCAGTGGGTGCCAGTCATTTCTCCGTTTCCATTAAGGGCAAACGTGCCAGCCCACACCGGCTTGGGTGTTTTGTCGTAACCACGAGGCAGAATAGCAGTGACGCCTGTTCTTGCAGGAGAACGAGGGTTATTATCAATTAAAGTCGTGTAGCCGACGAGAACACCAGGAACATCTGTGATGGCATTGTACTTTCCAGTGACGCCAGGGAAAGGTAAGCCCAATTCTCTCGCTCTTAATTTTTCTTTCATAAGCCAACTCCATTTGCCTTATTTGCTGGAAGGTGCGTTTTTCGATCTAAAATAGATTCCAGCCGTTGCGATAATGATTGAAAACAACAACATGAGCGTTGCAATAGCATTAATTTCAGGTTTGACGCCGCGTCTGATCATACTCAATATGAAGACAGGCAAAGTTGTGGAATCAACACCACTGATAAAGTAAGTGATAACCAAGTCATCCATGGAAATGATAAAGCTGAGTAAGGCTCCCCCAACGATACCCGGGAGAATCAGTGGTAGTGTGATTCGTTTGAATGTTTGCCACTCATTGGCTCCCAAGTCGGCAGAAGCATCTTCAAGTACAGGGTTCATTCCAGCCAGACGAGCACTGACAACGACAAAAACATAGCTGGTCAGGAAAGTGCAATGACCAATAATGATTGTGGTTGTGCCAAGAGAAATTCCGATGCCAACAAAGAAAATGAGCAGTGCAATACCTAATACAATATCAGGCATCACCATCGGTGTGTACATGAGTAGCCGATAAAAAGGCTGTAGTTTAAAACGATAACGGGCGATGGATAGAGCCGCTGAAGTGCCGAGCAAAGTTGATATTACCGTGGCGCTTAAAGCAACGATAAGACTATTCACCAACGCATTTAGTAGTTGGCCGGTGGAGTCCACATACGCTGAATTCGAACTCAACTCGGTGCTCATACCGAAGATGGTTTTATACCAATCTAGAGTGAATCCATCCCAGATCATGATATTGATTGGGTTAGCATTAAATGAATACAGCACAATGAGTATGACTGGTGCGTAGAGAAAGATAAAAAATAGCGCGCTATAAGAAGTAGAAAGTAGCTTGCTTAAAATTGTTGAGTTTCCCATGTTCTACTCCTACTGCTTGGCATCGTTTTCTATGTTAGAACGGTATAAAAAGACCGCTAACAGAATGAGCATAAATAGCGTAATCACCATGGATAGAGCAGCTCCAAATGGCCAGTTACGCGCATAGAGAAACTGTTGCTCAACCATATTACCGATCATCAGGACTTTTGAACCACCTAATAGGTCAGGGACGACAAAGTTCCCCAGGCTTGGAATGAACACTAATACTGAACCTGCCATTACACCGGGTAGCGTCATTGGGATAACAATGCGACGGAATGTTGTAAAAGGCGATGCGCCTAGGTCTTGAGATGCTTGGATTAACGTTTTATCGAGCTTCTCAACACTTGAATAAATCGGTAAAAACATAAACGGGATAAAGATATAGACCATCCCAATGATCACGGCGGTACCCGTAAACATCAGATTTAGCGGTTCCTTAATGATACCCAGCCATTGTAAAAACTGGCTAGCAAAGCCTGAGTCACGCAAAATGAGGACCCAAGCATAGAGGCGTACAATCATGCTGGCAAAAAAGGGCAGTGTGATGAGAAGGACAAAAAAGGCTTTATCTCTCTTAGATAATGTTGTCATCCAGAAAGCAACCGGATAACAAATGACGAGAGTACAGACAACTGTGGCGAATGCCAGTGCCACTGAGCGACCCAAGATTTCCAGATAGACGCTGTCAAACTCTTCGTAAAAACCGTCTGCCCATCCAAAGATGCGTCCGTAGTTCCAATGATAGAAATTCCATTCGACGCCACCATACAAGCCGGGTTCCAGAAAGCTGTACGTAAGCATGATAAGCAAAGGAATAATGAAAAAAACGAATAAGAAGAGTGATGTCGGAGTTAATAACCCGAAAATCATCATTTGCTTACGTGACAACGTTCTCATGCGGCATCCTCCAGAGCTTTTTCTTTGGAGAGGACATGGGCAGAAGAACTTCGGTAATAAATCGGAATGGTCTGACCTACATGATAGCTATCACCATCGGTACGAACTAAGGCGGATATTTCTTTGCCATTTTGCAGTGTGCCGTGAAGTTGATAGTCAGTACCGACAAACACGATCTCTTTGATTGTCAGAGTCAGATGATGCAGCGCCGACTCCCCATCAATACACGATAGTGAAAAGTGCTCTGGGCGGATCAATATTCGCTGTTCAGCTCCGGTTTCAGCATCGGTTGGGCCAGTAAATAAAGTGATACCATCACATGAGGTAATGGTCTCGCCATTATTTTTTTGAATGATCTTTCCTTCAAATAAATTACTCTCGCCGATAAAGTTGGCAACGAATGTATTTTGCGGACGATGATAAATATCATCCGGCGTACCGATTTGCTGAATCTTGCCGTTATTGAGTACGACAATCCTGTCTGACATCGTAAGTGCTTCTTGTTGATCGTGGGTGACAAAAATGAAGCAGATACCTAACTCAGTTTGCAGACGTTTCAATTCAAGCTGCATCTTTAAGCGCAGGTTTTTATCTAATGCAGAAAGTGGTTCATCTAATAAAAGTAATTTAGGGCGGTTAATGACGGCTCTTGCTAAGGCAACACGTTGTTGTTGGCCGCCAGATAATTGGGCTGGAAAACGCTTTTCCATTCCGGCTAGCCCAACCATGTCTAAAATGTCTTGTACTTGTTGATTCCGTTCATCCTTTTTGACGTTTTTGATATCCAGGCTGTACCCAACATTATCTTCAACCGTCATGTGTGGAAAAAGCGCATAGGATTGAAATACGGTATTCACTAGGCGCTTATGTGGTGGTTGACTTGCAATGGATTGGCCATCGATCAAGATATCGCCTGAATCTATTCGTTCGAAGCCCGCGATCGTTTTTAGAAGTGTGGTTTTGCCGCAGCCAGACGGGCCAAGTAGCGTGATAAACTCATTTTGTGCAATACGTAAATCGATTCCATCGAGAGCTTTTATTGGGCTGCCTTCAGGCGTGGTGAATTGTCGGTACGCTCGGCGGATTCGAATATAGTCAGTAACAGGTGTAAAAGACATAGGCTCACCTTAAATACATCAGTTAGGGATAGCGGGCAAGCCCGCTATGATAAAGGCTTAGTGAGTACGAATTTTGGTCCAAACACGATCGTAAAGTTTGATACCTTTGCCCAGTTCTTCGAACAGTTGCAATTTAGCTCTCACATCTGCTGGTGGGTTAATTGCGGGATTAGTTCGGATATAATCCGGCAATAGGGCGATAGCGTCTTTGTTCGCTGTACCATTGGTTTGTTGTTTGGCATTCAGAGCCGCTATTTCAGGTTGAGTAAAGAACTCGAGGAATTTCTTGGCGTTGTCTTTATTCGGTGCAGACTTGAGAACACACATGTCTTCCTGATACATCGTGGCACCTTCTTTAGGAATCACATACGCTAAATCATCCGGGTGTTGGAAAACATAGAGCATTGCGCCTACATACCACTGTGCCGCGGCAATATCACCAGATTGAACCAATGGAATACTGTCATAAGTAAAGGAGGATACGTGCGGTTTTTGTTTGATGATGTAGTCTTGCGCGAGTTTCAAATCATCACGATCTGTTGTGTTTACGCTTTTTCCATTTTTAATTAAGCCGACACTGATGACTTCACGCATTTCATCGAGCATTGCGATTTTTTTGTTTTGCTCTGGAAGCTTAAAGAAATCGTCCCACGAATCCAGTTTGGCTACTTGTTTCTTGTTGTAAACGATACCGACGGTTCCCCATGCATAAGGTAGACAGTATTCACCTTTAGGATCGGACTTAGCTTTTAAGAAACTCTTATCGATATGGCTAAAGCCTGCATATTCGTTGATGTTCGTTTTTTCCAGTAAACCAAGCTGCGCCATGATGTCCTGCATGTGTACTGAAGGAAAAACGATATCGTAACCTTTGGCTCCAGCCTGAAGTTTTGCCAACATTTCTTCGTTAGAAGAGTAGGTGTCCAAAGTCACTTTTATGCCAGTTTGCTCAGTGAATTTTTTTAATACTTCGGGGTTAATGTACTCACCCCAGTTGTATAGATTGAGTGTTTCTTCAGCTTGCACATTTGCGGCCAGCAACGCTGAAGACATTACGAGGCTTAGACCGATAATTTTCCCAAATTTCTTGCTCATATTCGATACCTTTCCCTGTGACAATCGTTAAATGAGTCAGTGAAATTTCGGTTTTTGTTGAAAATTTCACCTTCGATTAATTGTAATTTTCGGCATGATTATTTCAATATCAATATATGTTAGATTGATAACATAAATGTTAGTTTAATAAAATCAGTGCTTTAAATATATTTTTGCTTAGGTGGTTATGGCATTTGCTGATTTTGTGCACTCTTTTGGCTAATTAAAGGGTGTCAACGCACCAGAATAAAGCGAACTATCAATAGAGAAGGGTATATGGAACATACATTTTCGTCTCAACCAGAATACGTCGCAGCATCAACCGCACAAAAATTAAAAGAGTTGATTCCAAATGTCTCAGTATCGGAAGCCAGAGTTGCTCAGTTTATCTTGCTCAACCTAGACCAAATTAGTTTCGAAACGGGCGCGTCAATCGCTGAAAAAGCAGCAGTAAGCCAAATTACAGTCAGTCGTTTTCTAAAGAGAGCCGGTTATCAGGGGATCTCGGCACTGAAAGAAGCGCTAAAAAAGGAACTTCTGCACGCTGATGGGGTAAACACTGAACGACTACCCGTAAATGCGTTTTATAAAGAAAATTTTAAAAACGAACTTCAGGCAATGATGCGATTATATGAGCAGTTCGAAAGTGGTGGCTGGGAAGCTATGGTGGGATGTATTGATGCGGCCAAACGAGTTTATGTTACTGGCTTTCAGTCAATTCGCGGTACTGCGGAAGATGTTGCTCGGAGATTGTCATTGGCGAGAGACTGCGTACAGTATCTATCGCCACATGACGGAATGTTAGCCGAATGGCTCGAGACTAAGTCTTATCGTCGTCAGGATTACGACGTGCTGATCGTTCTGGATATAGTACCTTATGCTTCAGAATGTCGACGGCTATGTGAGGAAGCTGTGCGCAAAGGAATACAGGTCGTGATTATTACCGATGAGTTCTGTCATTGGGCCGTTGAAGTGACGCCTCATGTCTTTTATTCAAAATCGAAATCGGGACTTTTTCTGGAGTCGACGTGGGGAATTGTCATGGCCACCAATATGCTGGTGCATTGTGTGGCGAATAAAAACCCGGATAGTGAAGAACGCATCAAGCGTTGGCATACTATGGCGAAGAGGCTCAGTTTATTTTAGTTTTGGGCAATTAGAGACAACAACCAATGTTCTGAACTTTTTCTATATCTGTTGGGCGACTGATATAGAAGCCTTGGAAATGATTACATCCCATTTCAATCAGTGTATCCAGTTGGCATTTGTTCTCAACACCTTCAGCAACGACCTGATAATCGTAAGTTTGAGCGATTTCGATAAACGAACGAATTAAAATATCGTATTTAGGGTTGCCAAGTTTCGCTACGTAACTTTTATCGATCTTAATCTCGTTGACCGGTAATTTCAGTAGGGAGGGGAAAGAAGTGAAACCAGTACCGAAATCATCAAGTGAGACAGAGCAGCCGAGCTGTCTCAATTCCTCAAGATTTCTAATTTCATAAGCGTTGTAATCAACAAAAAACGTTTCTGTAATCTCTATACAGATATATTTGGGGTTGATTTTATAAGCATCAATGAGCTTTTTAAATTCAACGATAAATGAGTTATCGAGCATTTCACGCGACGAGATATTAATGGAAAATCGACAACATGGTTTTTCCGTGCAACACAGGCGACTGATGGTTTTAAACGTTTCTTCAACGACCCACAAATCAATCTGTTTGATTACGCCATACTTCTCTGCGACCTGAATATAGTTTTCCGGGTCAATGTCTTTCAGTTTCTCTGAATGGCTACGGATAATGACTTCAACGCCAGTGACTTCTTCTTCATCTGCGTTATATATTGGCATGAACTGAAGATAGAACTCTTGATTTTTTAGTGAAGACTTAATGCAAGATAGGATAAATAGCTCTTCCTTATGTATTTTTAAAACGTCGTCGCTGTAATACATTAACTTTTGCTGTTGGCTCTCTGCATAACTCGTGACTAAATGGCATTTTTCGATTAATTCTTGGGCTGAGACTGGCATGTGATCCGCAGGGACAACACCTATCAGTACATCGAGTGAAAATTGGCCCTCGTCATTGATCGTGGTGCCCAAAGCACATGTGTCTAGTACGATCTGATAGCTACTTTCCTTCAGTGGCTCACCCTGTTTAATGACAATGAACTCATCTTCACTAACACGGTATATGGGAAGAGTATTGGATTTCATTTCTATCGTACAACGTTGCCAGTTTGATACAAGTAACTGAGTCGTGAGCTTTCTTCCCATTTTCTCACAAAGGCTTTTATAGTTAATCACTTTGACGCAGTGAGCCTGAAGGTTATTTTTAGATAACGATGTATAATCTCTGATTAGTTTTTCTGCAGTAAAAAAGCCAGTCTCTTTATCGGTGTATAAACGCAACCGCGATTTTTTTAGAATAACGCGAGTGTGAACGAAGTAATGTAAAAGGATCGCGATGATGAGTAGCGGCCAGGCAATTGACATCCATTCATAAAATTGACTGAAGTGAATGAAACAACCATCCAATTTCAGAGTATTAATTTTGAGCTGATATTGCCCAGCATATTGAAGAGGAATATCACTGATATAGACTTCAACGCTCATTACATCAGATAAATCGCGGTGTGAATCTTGATAGGGCACATCGAACTGATTTAGCCACCAATTCTCAACATTAAAATCTTGTAGATCAAATGTAGACTCTTTATGAGGTATAAACCGGACCGCTTGATACTTAGTGTTTGCCATATCACGCGATGGGTTATTTTCGTCATAAACCGTTTTGATAAATATGGTGACTTTACCAGAGTAGTAGGCTGATGTTGATGAAGCAGAGATACTGGCGGTGAGAGAATCATAGTCGTCAAATGAGGGATAACGTTGTTGCTCATTTTGTGGAAGGTAAAATACAACTCCACACATCGTTAAGTCATTTAGCGAAGTCGCATCACATCGTAAATTAACACTGGTGTCAGTTTGATTCAGAGTTTTCTTGTCTGTTGGCTTTCCAGCAATGGCAACTCGGCTCTCGGGCATGTTAATAAGTGAGAGTGATTTGTAGTTTGCATCAGAGCTGATGAAAATGAGAGTACAAAGAGAGATAAATAACGCGAATACAATCACCCCGCTGTAGAAAGAGAGCAGTGGGATGGTTTTCCGTATCATAGGTTCGACCCTGAATTAGCGTAATTTTTGACGATGGAATCCTAACATGGATTATTTATTGAGATAAGTATCATTATCCCATAACCTTAATAAGGATGTTGTTGTTCTCAATAGTGAGAATTAACTTAACATTATCGTCCTATTAGTATTACAAATTCAGGCTATTTCCCTTCATCATATCGCGGTAGATCATCGTTTATATCATACCAATTGGCTTTGTAATGGGTATAAATGTGACCGCTTGGTTTGACAGGAATGTTGTCATCAAATAAGGCAATGGCAACCTCCATATTCTCTTGCGATATTCCTTTCCCGCGAAAACCGATACTAGACCCACAATGGGAACAGAATGTTCTTATTGTGCCGTTTGGCGCCTGGTATTCGGCTAGAGATTCTTTTCCCGATATCCAGTTCAGTGATTTCACTTCAACTAAGGTCCCAAATGCGGCACCGTGGAACTTCCTACACATAGAACAATGACAATGAGGAGCGGATAAACTAAAGCCACCTACCGAAAAGGTAATCTTTCCACACAGGCAGCTCGCTTTGTATAACTGCATATTTCATTTCCTCTGTTTTTTATGATGATATAAATAATGTTGCAATGTAACCAGATGTTATTTTTTGAGTCGAGCTCTAAGACGAATTCGTGCTATTACCGAACGACTCATGGTGCCTGCTCAAGAAAAGAATGATATAACGGTGTTTGGTCATGGAATGATGCATCGGTTTATTGCGTGAGAGTTTCAGTACTGACGTTGATTTTTCTTTCGGCCTTCTTGCCACAATTTTTGGACATACAACACAACACTCTCACTTAGAGCAATTCGCCACAATATATTTGACTATATGCCTGATTGTGACGGTCATTCACATCGGCTATGCAGTCCTAGTTTGTCACCTTGGTAAAAAGTTAAATATTTCCAATGTGCAAAAGAGATTGGCAAAGGTTTCTGGAGGACTTTTTATTACGATGGGCGGTGGTGTCCTTCTCAGCTCTAAGCCTTAAGTTAGAATTAAAAAAAAGGAAGGAATGTAAATAATGGACTATTTCATGTTTCTATTTATCTGCTTAGTGACTACGTTTGTTCCCGGTCCGGCAGTATTTTTAGTGATTAAAAACGCGACCAGCTATGGATTGAGAAAGGCATTCGCCGGCATATTGGGTAATGCTTGCGCAATGATAACGATGGCAAGTTTGTCTGCTGCTGGGTTAAGTGTTGTGATCATGACATCAGAGTACCTATTTTTCACCGTAAAAGTGATTGGAGGCTCGTACTTGATTTACCTGGGCGTAAAAGCCTGGATAACAAGTAACACGGCTTCTTTTGAATCACATCGACTTATGGAGCGAAGTAAAAGGCAATTATTTATTGAAGCATATGTAGTCGGTGCCACTAATCCAAAGGCTATTGCCTTTTATACTGCTTTATTTCCACAGTTCATCGATACAAGTGACCCTGTACTACCACAGTTTCTAGTCTTAACACTGACATTCGCATTGTCATCTTTTTCTGCTCTCCTGAGCTATGCGGTGTTATCGAGTCGTTTTAAACAAGCTCTCTCTCGACGCTCCATTATGCAAAAGTTGAACAAAGTGGTTGGCAGTATTTTCATTCTGTTTGGTTTTTCTCTCTTTGCAAGTCACAGAGGGTAAGATGGATAAGCAAGCCGACAAGCACATTAAATAAACTCTCTTCAACAACAAGTCGTTAGCTTATAAACATTCTAAGGAGGCTGTATTATGACCGAAGAATCGAAACATAAATCGCCTATCCGAGCTGACCTAGTTCCACAATATGAAGGTAAAGCTTTCTATCCAGAACCATTTGCGTCTGTGGTGCAAGGCCGTAAAAAGAGAAAGTTGGGTGAATTTTTTGGCCTGAACAACTTTGGCGTTAACCTCTCAAATCTAGAGCCTAATTCCTGCTCTGCACTCAAACACCACCATTCAAAACAAGATGAGTTTATCTATATTGTGTCTGGCAACCCTACGCTTATTTATGGCGAAGAGAAGATCCCAATGACAGCGGGAGAATGTTTCGGCTTTGCGGCAAACACCGGAATAGGGCATCAACTTATTAATCAGACTGATCAAACCGTGACTTATATTGAAGTCGGAGATAGAACACCGCACGATTCGGTCGAGTATCCGGATGACGATCTTGCGCTGAAGATGGACACCAACGGAGGGTGGCGTTTGACTCATAAGGATGGAACCCCTTACTAGTTTAGATTTGCAGTGGCTGCGAGTAGTCTATACCTATAACAGTAACAGCTCATGCTAGTGTTCGAGATAGACGACTAATAGATCCGCTTCAACACTGTTTACAAGCTTGGGAGCGGCTGTCAGCATTCTACTCATAAATTTGTGGTGATGACCGCAAATAACCAAGTCAATATCGGATGATTTCACCATTCCCGCTAACTTCATGTGCAGATCCCCGATTACAACGTCTGTATCCTGAACTGGATACCCACATTCATCAGCTAACGTTTGTAATTGGTGTTTTAGCCTTTGTTCTTCTCTGGGTTCTTCAACGACATGGTCTATATCGACGTAGACTAAGGACAATTCGCTATTATTTGGCTTTGCTTGACCGATTGCTTTCTCGATTAAAGTACGACTCGAATCCGATAAATCGACGGCAACCAATATATGTTGATAGCTCATTACGTTTCTCCTGTTGAGATTTTCATGTGCCTATCATTAGTCTAGCAGCCAAGCAATGTATGCCAATTTTACTGGTTGGGTTTGGTGATGTGGATCGGGTGGGTCAAAAGGCGCTAGCAACTGCTGAGTTGTGAACGCCTTCTATCGTGGTTACGTAACGATACGCTTTGTTTTATTCTTCATCAATGCCGCAATCAGTGCAGCTTTGCAGAGCAATTTCATGTTCAAAAACCGCAGTATCATTACCTTCAGCCAGTAGCTCGGCAATTTCGTCCGCGACTTCTTGCTCATCTTCGGCTTCAACTTGATCGACTAATTCTTCTTCTGAGTAGCCGTAGTAGTTTAGCAATAAATACTCGCGAGCTTCGTCTTTTGTGCAAGTCACGTTCACTGAAATTTCAGGTTCAATGTCGCCTTTTTCTATAATTGCTGCTGCCTGGGCCACTACATCATCTTTCATCGCAGTCGTTAACCAACCAAGGTCGGTGCTAACTTTGGTCTTTTGACAGTTAAAACATGGAAGTTGATGAAAGTAGTATTGAAAATTGGTCATAGATCACTTCTTCTTCGAGGGTTATTTAACGGCACGATTATGCGCGTTTTCGAGTAAAATGCTATCGAATAAATCTCAATGATAAAATTGGTGAGTAAAAAATAGGTTGTCGACATTGTTGCTTGGTTGAACCTGGATTGAACTCACTCATTAATTCCCATTTTTATTGAATATATCCCTTCACTACTGATCTGTACCACCAAAACTAGACAGTTAATTAAGCGATTTTTAAATACCTGAAGTGATTCAATAATTGCTAAATTAAATAGAAACACTAAGAAGATTTTGTCCATTTCTTAGCCATAAATAGCGGTGCTGGGTCGTGATAACAAAAAGGCGAACCTCTTGGTTCGCCTTCACTATTGATGCCTCAGTCAGTCACAAACTTCATTAAAATAGTCACAAACTTTATTAATGGTCATCACTTACTGGATACCTTATCGATAGTTCTCAATACTAGGGCAGGTGCAAATTAGGTTGCGGTCGCCGTAGACATTATCGACTCTGTTCACAGTTGGCCAGTACTTCGATTGACGCGAATGTTCTGATGGAAAACACGCTAACTCTCTTGAATAGCTGTGAGTCCAATCCTCAGTCATTAGATCCACTTGAGTGTGTGGAGCATTGACCAGAGGGTTATCTTCTAGTGTCCATTCACCTGATTTCACTTTCTCAATTTCAGCACGAATAGCAATCATCGCATCACAGAAACGATCAATTTCCTGCTTATCTTCTGACTCGGTCGGTTCGATCATTAGCGTTCCGGCCACCGGGAATGACATGGTTGGCGCGTGGAAACCATAGTCCATCAAGCGCTTAGCAATATCTTCTTCAGATATACCCACTTCGTCCTTGAGCGGGCGAATATCAATGATACATTCGTGTGCGACGCGACCATTAGTTCCTTTGTAAAGAACAGGGTAGTGGTCACTTAGACGATGCGTAATGTAATTAGCATTGAGTATCGCAGTCTGAGTCGCTTGAGCTAAGCCTTCAGACCCCATCATTGAAATATAAGCCCATGAAATAGGCAGGATAGAAGCACTACCCCAGTCGGCTGCAGAAACAGCGTGAGCATTGCCATGTTCACCTGATTCAACGTGACCCGGTAAGAATGGGGCTAGGTGAGATTTAACACCAATTGGACCCATACCAGGACCACCACCGCCATGTGGAATACAGAAGGTTTTGTGCAGGTTAAGGTGAGACACATCAGAACCAATGAAGCCCGGGTTTGTCAGACCAACCTGTGCGTTCATGTTCGCGCCATCAAGATACACCTGACCTCCCGCAGCATGAACCATTTCACACACTGTTTGAACTTGCTCTTCGTATACGCCGTGCGTCGAAGGGTAAGTGATCATAATGCTCGACAGGTTCTCTTGGTGTTTTTCGATTAATGAAGCCAAATGTTCAATATCGATGTTTCCTTTCTTGTCACAGTTTACTACTACGACTTTTAGAGACACCATAGATGCACTCGCAGGGTTTGTACCGTGTGCCGAACTTGGTATCAGGCAGATATTACGATGTCCTTCGCCACGACTTTTGTGGTAGCGCTGAATAGCTAAAAGACCTGCATACTCACCAGAAGCGCCAGAGTTTGGTTGCAGAGAAAACTCATCGTATCCGGTAATCGCACACAATTGAGATTTAAGCTCAGCCGCAAGCAACTGATACCCTTTGGTTTGTGCTTTAGGCGAAAATGGGTGCATTTGTCCAAATTCTGGCCAAGTGACTGGAAGCATTTCTGACGCTGCGTTGAGTTTCATAGTGCAGCTGCCCAGTGGAATCATGCCATGGGTCAGTGAAAAATCTTTATTTTCCAGTTTCTTCAAGTAACGCATCATCTGTGTTTCGCTGTGATACGCGCTAAACACAGGGTGAGTTAGAAACTCCGACTGACGCTGACAATCTTGTGGGATGGCGGCCAACTCGTTACCTGAGATATCTTCTGAAAGGGTAACAAGGTCTTCTTTAATGCCAAATACGGCGAGAAGAGCAGAGATATCTTCTAACGATGTGGTTTCATCGAGACTCACGCCCAGTGCATCGCCGAAATGGCGTAAATTCATACCAGCAGCCAGTGCTTGCTCGTACAACTTGTCCGTATTATTGCCAGTCGTAATTTTTATGGTGTCGAAAAAGTAGGAATGACCCAGATCGAAACCATTTTTAATCAATGCTTTTGCCAGAATAGCGGTGTAGTGATGAACGCGGCGAGCTATCTTTTTCAGACCGTTCGGGCCATGATAAATCGCATAGAAAACCGCCATATTGGCAAGTAGTGCCTGAGCTGTACATATGTTGGATGTCGCTTTTTCACGACGAATATGTTGTTCACGCGTTTGCATTGCCATACGCAGAGCCTGGTTACCTTTAGCGTCGATAGAAACACCAATGACACGACCTGGCATACTGCGTTTTAGTTTATCTTTGGTTGCCATGAACGCAGCATGAGGACCACCGAATCCAAGTGGAACACCAAAGCGTTGTGCTGAGCCGATTGCAACGTCTGCGCCCATTTCACCGACGGGCTTTAATATAACCGAAGCCAATAAATCAGTAGCGACGGTAACGATTGCTTTTTTATCCTGAGCGGCCGCAATAATGTTTGTTAAATCGCGTACTTCACCTGAAGTGCCTGGATATTGAAGCAATGCGCCAAAGACTTCGTAATTTTCCAGTTCTTCAATCGGTGCGACAACAATATCAAAGCCGAAGAAGTCTGCTCGAGTGCGAACGACGTCGATAGTTTGCGGATGAATATCATCCGAGATGAAATAAAGGTTACTTTTGCTTTTGCTTGCTCTCTGGCTAAGCGCCATGGCTTCTGCTGCGGCAGTTGCTTCATCTAACAGTGATGCGTTTGAAATTTCTAGCCCAGTAAGATCAATGATCATTTGCTGAAAGTTCAGTAATGACTCAAGACGTCCCTGAGATATTTCTGGTTGGTAAGGCGTATAAGCTGTGTACCAACCTGGATTTTCCAAGACATTACGCAGTACAACGTTCGGCGTCAGGGTATTGTAGTAACCTTGCCCGATGTAGCTCTTGTTGATGATATTTTGTTTTGCGTACTCTTTTAGCTTAGCTAATGCATTCGCCTCGCTGAGTGACGCTTCCAGTTTGATTGGAGATGGTAATCGAATGGATTGTGGGATTGTTTGCTCGATTAATTCATCCAGACTAGTCACGTTCAATACATTGAGCATTGAATCTCTGTCTGATGAACTTAAACCATTATGGCGACGAATAAACTCGTTATTCGTATCGAGGCTTTGCAGCAATGAAGTCATGTTTCCGTACCTTTACAACTTACTAAGATAATTTTATGAGGCTTATTCGTCTTCGATTGAGTCTAAGTAAGCTGCCGCTTCTTTTAAGTTATCTAATTCACTAGGATCAGACATTTTAACTTTAGCTATCCACCCACCTTCATAAGGTGCTTCGTTTATTTGTTCTGGGCTGTCCGAGAGTTCTTCGTTGATTTCAACGATCTCGCCTGATACTGGTGCGTAAATGTCAGATGCCGCTTTAACGGATTCAACTAGTGAAAAACTGTCTCCGACTTCGATTTCGTTCCCCACTTCTGGTAATTCAACGAATACAACATCACCCAACATTTCTTGTGCGTGCTCTGAAATACCGATTGTTACAGTGCCATCGCCATTGTCTTTAACCCACTCATGGCTGTCCGTAAACTTTAGTGTCATGTCCATTTTTTAATCTCCGAAAATAAGAAAAGCAACAAGGCGATAACATAACGAGTCTTGAGGAAACATTCAATTAAAATTTCCTATAGGAAACTTATTTATCTTGAGTGTGTTATGTTTTCAAATTAGGCTATATTTCTATGGCGGGAAATTCATGCCACAATATTCACCAGTAACATTACGAGTATAGGAAAAAAAACGCATGCGTGATGACATGTTGGACGATTACCCCTCTTTATTACTTGCTAAGGATTCAGCAGAGAAAAATATTGAGCCACTTAAGCTCGGTGAGCGTATTAAAGAGATACGAACTAACCTTGGATTGACTTTAGAAGAAGCTAGTCACAAAACCGGTTTGGCTCGTTCAACACTAAGTAAAATAGAGAATGAGCAAATTTCCCCTACGTTTCAGGCAATGCAGAAACTTGCAACTGGATTGCAGATAAATATGCCGCAACTGTTTGAGCCACCTAAGAAAATTGCCGCTTCAGGCCGTCGGGATCTTACGCGGTCTCAACAGGGTAAGCCTCATCCAACTCCCACTTATGAACATGAGTTGCTCGCGACACAACTGTCGAATAAAAAGATGATGCCTTTCAAAACCACCGTTAGAGCTCGTAGGTTCGAGGAATATAATGATTGGGTCAGGCATGACGGAGAAGAATTTCTTTTGGTGCTTTCTGGTGAAATTCTTCTTTACACTGAATTTTATGAACCGGTCAAAATGGCAGAAGGTGATAGCGTTTACTATGATGCAACCATGGGACATATGCTGGTTTCTGCCAGTGAAGAGGATGCTGTCATATTGTGGGTAACGGCGAAGTAGTTTCCTAAAGTAAACAAATATTAGTTTGAGCGCCTTAAATGGCGCTTTTTTGTACGTATATTATACGGTTACCTCTGTTTAATATGATAAAGCTCCGTCTATTTATGTTAATAGTTGGTTATTTTGTCTGTTTTGTTTATTATTGGAAACATAAGAAACGCGGTATCTACACTTATTTACGGACAAATTACGGAGAACACTATGGCTGAACCTATTGAACAGGGAGCTTTGTTATATACACCACTTTATGACCTTCATATTGATGCTGGTGCTAAGATGGTTCCTTTTGCTGGCTATAGTATGCCTGTTCAGTACAAGCTGGGCGTTAAGAAAGAGCATCTGCATACACGTAACGCAGCTGGTCTTTTTGACGTGTCTCATATGGGGCAGTTGCTTCTATCGGGAGACGGTGCCGCTGAGTTTCTTGAGACCTTAGTTCCCGTCGATATCATTGACCTTCCGGTCCATAAGCAAAAATACGCCTTGTTTACCAATGAGCAGGGCGGAATTCTGGACGATTTGATGGTCGCTAACTTGGGTGACAGCCTGTTTGTTGTCGTTAACGCAGCGTGCAAAGAACAAGATATCGCTCACCTAAAAGGTCAATTGCCTTCTGGAGTGAAACTGGAAGAGTTAAGCGATCGTGCATTACTTGCGTTGCAGGGACCTAAAGCAGCGGAGATCTTGAAAGAATTTAATCCTGACGTAGTAGATATGGTCTTTATGGATGTGAAGTGTATCGCTCTTGATGGTATCGAATGTATCGTCAGCCGAAGTGGTTATACCGGAGAAGATGGATATGAAATCTCTGTCCCAACCAGTCAAGCCAAAGACTTAGCCTCTAAATTGATTGAGCACAGTGAGGTCGAGTGGATTGGGCTTGGCGCTCGTGACTCATTAAGGCTTGAGTGTGGCCTTTGTTTGTACGGACATGATCTCGACCAAACAACAACGCCAGTAGAAGCGAGCCTGCTTTGGGCTATCAGCGCCGTTCGCCGCAAAGGTGGTGCACGAGAGGGTGGATTTCCGGGAGCCGATATCATTTTGCAGCAAATCGAAACTAAAGAAGTTAGCAGGAAACGTGTGGGTTTGATTGGCTCTACAAAAGCACCAGTACGTGAAGGCACCGAGCTATTTGATGATAAGGACCAGCTTATCGGCTTAGTCACCAGTGGTACAGCGGGACCGACTGCCGACAAGCCTGTATCCATGGCTTATATTAAGGCTGAATTTGCGACGTTAGGTACTGAGGTATTTGCCGATGTTCGTGGTAAAAAACTACCAATGACCGTGGAAAAAATGCCGTTTGTTCCACAGCGTTACTACCGCGGTTAGCAGACAATAATATTACGCCCACTCTGTTTGGCTTGATAGAGTTGGGCGTCAGCACATTTAATGACTTCCTCTATCGGACGATTGATACAACAAAGCCCACCGGAAATAGACACGGATGGTTTTTGTGGTAACTCTTGGACCATTTTTCTAATACGCTCAACTCGATGTATTGCCACTTCTCTTGAATCGACTTTCATGATCACCAGAAACTCTTCTCCACCAATCCTAAAGGCCATATCACCCATTTTCATTTGGCTCTTAAGTACATCTGCAACGCGTTTAATGACCTGATCACCGATATCATGTCCATACTTATCGTTCACTCGTTTGAAGTGATCAATATCGAAAATACAGAGATGATAGCGCTTATCACAAGCGAGTCGCCTACTAATTTCGCTGAGGTAGTGTCGGTTATGTAAGCCGGATAATTGGTCGGTATAGCTGAGTTTTTTCAGTGTATTTTTCTCTTTCAGAAGCTGTGATAAATAATAACCGCCACCAAGAAATAAAGACAAAAGAACAATGACGATATAGAAGTAGGGTGGAATAAGATCATCGTCATTAACTATCTTAATCAGATAAAAATGCTGTCCACCGATAAACTCGATGCGATGAACCAAAGCCGTTACGTTATTATCACTAACAGAAAAAGACGACTTTTGTGCCACTGTGATGGATTCCCAAAGTTTCGGATATTGACGTTTTAGGCTAATGCCAGAGAGCATTTCAGTTCTCTTATGGCTCATGACGTGACCTTCAAAATTTGCCAAAACAACGTCATTTTGTCGGAAGGACATTAACCTTTCTAAATTTAGAGTCATGCTTAGCGTAGACTGAACGCGCTGATCAATGCATTCTGGTTGAATTATCTTGATCTTATTTAAGTTAGGTATGTATAGGGTACTTACTGATAACGTAGACGGAGTTTCCTTGGAGCAGCTTTGATTTTGATGTATTACCTTGTTTCGTTGAATGCCTTCGATAAAACCAAAAAGATGTTCGGTACCGTTAAAAGAAGAGTGTACAGATAGATTTAGGCTGCATTGATACGGAGTTTGAACTATTAGGTACCGAAGTATATTAAAGCGTTCATTTAATACTGTAGCCGATAAGCTAAGATTGCTTTCCATTCCTCTCAGTTTGCTCGATTTTAAGAAACTAATAGGAGTATTAAACACAAAAATGATCAATAACGTTGCTATGAGGCACTTTAGTTCAATATTGGCTGAAGAACGAGAAACCGTCGTCGGGTGGGTTAGCATTATTCAATAAATAAAAACGAAGCATCTCAATATCTTACACTAGCGATATGACAGTGATATTAACGTTTATTTACGATTTTCCTGAAGTAACTTTGCTGTCTCTGTTGGGTTGTAATAGAAGGCACTAGCTATCGATAATGGCTTGGCAAACCAGTAACCTTGCAATAATCCAGCGCCCATATCGCAGAATTTGTTCATCATTTGGCTGTCTTCGATACCTTCAATGACGACACTGATATTTTTTGATTTACAGAGACCGACAAGAAACTCTAAATATTGGCTAGATGCCTCATCTGCGATGGCTTTCATCGCAAAAGTACGGTCAATCTTGATCTGATTAAACGCGAAATCAAAAAAGCTATTGACGGAGCTAAAGCCCGCGCCAAAGTCGTCAAGTGAGAGTGTGAAGCCCATGTTTTTGAGAAGCTTAAGCTGATCTCTGGCGTTTTTATTTTCATCGAGCAGGAAGGTTTCTGTCATTTCCAAGACTATATTCGCGGGCGACAAGCCAATCTGTGTGGCCATCTTACGAATGTTGTCTGGGAAGTTTTTATTGAGTAACTGCAGTACGGATACATTAATATTAATCGAAATATTACTGCCATTACTGTCGTTATACTGCTTGATAAAATGGCAGGCTTTCTCAAACACGATGTAGCCCAGTTCGACTATCAGTCCTTTTTGTTCCGCGACAGGAATAAATTCATCAGGAAAGATATGACCGAAAGAAGGTGACTTCCAACGAGCTAACGCTTCGAAGCTTTGAACGTTACCTGTTTGCGCACATATAATTGGATGGTACTTAACCGATAATTTTCTGTCTCTGAGAACGTTTTTTAATTCATTTTCGATATAGAAGAATCGGTCAATACGGCTTTGCGTATTTCCATGATACACCTCTATATGTGTCGATTTTGACTGAGCCGCATATAAGCAAGTTCTTGAAGCCAAGCTCACTATCTCATCACTATCCAGCTCTTGACCTGTATCAGGATAGATCCCAAAACTTAACTTATTGGCTAGCAAGTGTCCCTGCTCATACATCAATTCGCCATAGTCGGAGGACGTTTCAAAACAGGCTTTAACGATAGGAGCAATAGAGTCAGAGCGTTGCATCAGGACAGCGTAATCACTCATGTTGATTCGATATAAGGTTGGAGAGTAATCGGCGAACGAAAGTGTTGCTATTTTGAGGTTATTGACAATATCTGTCACCAAGCCACTGCTCAGCTCATCGGGCATCGATTGTAAGTTACCAATTTTAATATAAACAATATTAAACGTTTCTTTCTGACTCTTGAGAGCATCGATGTCCAAGAATAGCTTTCTTAGATTAAACAAACCTGAAAAGGAATCGTAAAATGCGGTGTTGTTTAAAAATGATTCGATCTTTTTCTTGTCTGAAATATCACGGTGATGACCGACGATGTACTTTTCACCATTTTCAAGCAGACAAACGGCGTTGCGTTCAATCCAAACGTATTCACCACTGGTGTCTAACATCCGGTAATGGCTGGAAAGACGCTGACCTTCTTCTAGAAGCCCTATATCAATTTTCAGCTTAACGAGATCGGCATCTTCTTCATGGACGCGATGGTACCATTCGCTTAGATGAATATGTTGTGAATTTATTCCGAACTGCTTATAAAATTCTTGGTTGTATAAAGTAACACTGCCTTTAGAATCGATATGAAAGAAGCCTTCCTGGCATGCATCAAACACATTAAGTAGGCGAGATTTATGCGTCATTGGCTTACCACTGTTCTCGCTATCGTTTGAATCAACGATCTTTAGATGTCTCGCGTTAGGTTGAATCATACTGTCTTATCGTTAATTAGCCTTTATTCTCTTCAAAGTCCTTTTTGAAGATCCCGTTTGATCAATATCGGTTACTCGTCGAAAACCTTACAGGGTAACTTTATACAGAATGAATAAAATTGATGATTTAATCAATAGCTAATCTCGCTAACTGAGCATTATTTTACCAAAAAAACATTACTCTCATCTAAAATTCACAAAACTCAATCGATTACATGAATATGTTACTGTTCAGGCGCTGCATCATTATTTACGTACGCTGCAGTTCCCCACAGCGGAACGGTAGAAAGGCTATGTTTAAAACTGCCCGATGTTTCTTTCGTTGAGTAGGCGACATACATTAACGTTTGAGTTTTGGCATCGAATATACGACGAATTTTCATGGATTTGAAAAAGACGCTTTTTGACTTTTTAAATACCACTTCACCAGAGCTAGATTTATCAATATTCTTTATCATTTCAGCCGTTATCTCACCCGTTTGACGACAAGCGATTGATGAGTCAGAAGGATCAGCTAAGCTAAGATTATCTTCTATGCTTGCAATATGGCATGTTACGCCAGTAACGATAGGATCGGTCAAAAGATCGATTTTAATATCCTGAGTTGTAAATACGCCAAGGCTTACATCGCCGACTTCATTCTTATCACAAGCGGTTAAAGCGGTTGCAAGTGCAGCAACTAAAGCTAACTTTTTAAGCATAATTGTCTCCGTCTGAGCTTAAATTTATACCAGCATAATACTATAAATTTATTACGCTTTTCAGTGAATTGCTTCCTGTCTTAAATATAGGGTGTTCTTTGCTCACAACTTGTAACCCTTGTTCGAGCGGTATATCCTTACGCCGTTATTCATCTTACGAGAACTCCATGACAACCGAAGCCACTGATATTGTTACAGCAAAGAACGAATGGCTACGCAGCCATATCACAGTTGAATACCCAACAAAAGAAAGTGTTGAAGGGTTTCAGATTCAGCTAACACACAGTGAGTTATGTGATGTTATCGAGTATTCTCCGATAACGATGAATGATACGGTCTTATTTGATGTATTCCCTGTAAACTTCCATCGTTTAACGGTCTATTTTGCTGTGCTGCAAAGCAAAATGTATCCGCTCACCACAGATCAAGAAAAAGTCATTGAGTTTTTTACGCAGATTATTTACTCAGAACCATGTTCAATGTACTTAGGATTTAGGAATAGTCAGCCTGTGTTTGCTGCAATGGTAACTGTCCAGGAAGACTCAATACTCGTTTCGAACCTTGTATGTGTTGATCCTTCAGTTTCACAAGAATCGGCTGCAAGTTATCTTTTGTCACAATTATCTGAATATAAATCAAACGATTATAAGATATTTTTAGAAAGTAACCCGAGTTTTTATATTCAACTGTAAATTCTTGTAAAGACCCCTGTTTTTTTGCCAATTCCCATAAACGTGAGTTGCTGAACTATGCGACTAACGGTATATTAGCTCGAAAGCGAAATGATAATGAATATCATAAAGATTAATTTATGGGGATTTGGTATGAAATTTAAACTTGGTGTGCTTCTTGTCGCAATGGCAGTTTCTGGCTCGGCTTTCGCTGAAACAGTGACGATTCACCATGAATTAGGGGATACAAAAATAGATCATGTCCCTCAACGAGTTGCTGTTCTTGGAATTGGACCTCTTGATGCATTAGATAGTTTTGGTATTAATCCAGTTGCTGTCACTAAATTTCCCACTACACCTGATTACCTAAAAAAATATGAGTCAGATAAATACCCTTCAGCAGGCTCCTTATTTGAGCCTGATTTCGAGAGTATTTACAATCAAAAACCAGACTTGATTATTATCGGCCCACGTAATGCGAAAAGTTACGATGAACTATCAAAAATAGCGCCAACTGTTGTTTATTCAAATGATGCTGATGAAAGTTACTGGACCAGTACTCAGGAGCAATGGCGGAATATAGGTAAAATCTTCCATATTGAAGATAAAGTAGAAGCCAAGATCGACAAAGTAGACAGTGAATTCAAACAGATTCGCGCTTATAACGAAAAGCACTCGACGCCAGCAATGACAGTAATGTCTGTGGGTGGAAAAATATCATCGTTTGGTGAAAAGTCTCGTTTTTCATCAATCTATGATGACTTTGGTTTCAAAGAACTTTATCACAGCAAACAGGCTGGCCCTCACGGCAACCTGATTTCGTTTGAATTTATCCAAGAAAAGAATCCAGAAGTTTTGTTCATTGTGGATAAGGATAAACTGGTTAATAAAGGTAAGAGCCATACCAAAGACGACTTTAATAATGCTTTGGTTCAATCGACTAACGCCTATAAAGACAACCATATGATTTATCTTGATGTAAACGCTTGGTACGTTTCTATTGCTGGTGTTCATTCCACAGAGCAAATGATCCAAGACGTGAAGAAAGTTGTCCACATAAACTAGTTTTTTCTGAGTCGTTCTTTTGAAAATTTTAACTTTTATCCTCGTTACGTTAGGTCTGATCTCGCTCTTTGTCGGGGTCGGACCGATGTCCGTTTTTACTCTCTACTCGGGTGATCCTCAAGCCTGGAATCTTTTAGTTGCGAGTCGATTGCCCAGATTGATCTCTATTCTTATGGCTGGAGCAGGCTTGAGTATTGCTGGTTTGATAATGCAGCAAATCAGTCAAAATCGCTTTGCCGCTCCTTCTACGTCAGGGACGATAGAGAGTGCCATGTTTGGTTATGTGCTAAGTCTGATCTTTTTTGGGTCAGGACACTCCATTTGGCTTATCTTTGTTACCTCTATTACTGGAACTCTGATGTTTGTTTTTTTCATTCAGAATATTCAGTTTAAAAACGCAATTTTTGTGCCTTTAGTGGGTATTATTTTTGGTAATATCGTCCAGTCGATGGCATTTTTCCTCGCTTATCGCTTTGATGTAGTACAGAACTTGCAGAGCTGGACGGTGGCCAACTTTTCTACCATTCTAGAAGGTAATTACGAGTTACTGTACATCGCGATACCGATTGTTATCTTCAGCTATCTGTACGCGACCCGAATCTCTGCCGCAGGTATGGGTAAGGATTTTGCTGTTAATTTAGGCCTAAATTACAATCAAGTCGTTATTATTGGTGTGGTTTTGGTTTCAATTATGACCGCTACCGTCGTTATGATCGTTGGTCAGCTGCCTTTCTTAGGTTTAATTGTGCCCAACTTGATTTCTTTTTTTTGCGGCGACAATCTACGGAAAAATATCCCGATTACAGCTATCTCTGGAGCGTTACTGGTGCTGTGCTGCGATCTCGTTGGACGCTTAATAATCTTCCCGTATGAAATGCCTATCTCTTTTATAATCAATATTCTAGGCGGAGTGCTATTCGTTCTATTTGTCATTAAGGGACGTTTGCATGAACGATAAATCTAAGATCATCTTATTGGTCGTTATTTCCATTGTGGTAATGTCACTGTTTATTGGTGTTGGGTTAACCGCTGATAACTACGAATATTTCTTATCAAGACGCGTTCCCAAAGTACTGGCGATTATTATTGCAGGTATTGCACTTGCTCAGTCGTCCTTAGCGTTTCAAACCATTACGCATAATCGCATTCTGACACCGAGTGTTATGGGATTCGATTTCCTCTACCAATTTATCCAGATTTTTATTGTTATGGTATTTGGTGGATTAAGCAGTTTTGTCGTGAATGTGTATTGGAACTTCACGCTATCTTCTGTCGTTATGCTTGGGTTCTCCTTCTTGTTATTTACCTTTTACTTCAGGAAAGGCAAAGGGAATCTCATTACGTTACTACTGCTTGGTGTTGTGATAGGGCAGGTATTCAACAATATGGCGAATTTTATGGTTATGCTGATGGATCCTAATGACTTTGCTTCAGCTCAGGCAAACCTTTTTGCGAGCTTTAATAATGCGAACGTCAGTCTTGTATATACCGTGACACCATTGCTTTTACTGGTTTCATTTGTCCTTTATCTGATGCATCGAACTCTCGATGTCTTTTGGCTCGACCATGATAATGCGACAAGTTTGGGCGTGGACGTAGCTAAAGTGACTCGCAATACACTTTTGTTGAGTGCGATTCTGATATCGATTTCAACGGCGCTTGTTGGCCCGATTCTATTTTTCGGTATTCTGGTCACGAATTTAACCCGTGAGTGGTTCAGAACTTATCGACATAGCGTCCTGCTTACGGGGTGTTCTGCGATGGCTGTTTGTGCACTACTGAGTGGACAATGGGTGATTGAGAAGTTCCTTAATTTCGAAACGACACTGAGTGTTGTAATTAACTTTATTGGTGGAATTTATTTCTTAACTCTACTCGTAAGAAATAAAGTGGTGTAAAGATGATCAAAGTATCCAATTTAACGAAGCTATTTGGTACACAAACTGTTGTTGATAATGCGTCAACTCACTTTGAGAAAGGCAAAGTAACATCGATTATTGGCCCGAATGGCGCAGGTAAAAGTACTTTATTGTCTATGGCTTGTCGATTACTCAATCGCGACCAGGGAGAAGTCTGGATTGATGGTAAGGAGCTGGTCGAATGGGATACCAAAGCGTTAGCGAAAAAGTTGTCAGTATTGAGGCAAGCTAATTCGCTATCGATGCGTTTCACAGTAAGAGAATTAGTATCATTTGGCCGATTTCCTTACTCAAAAGGGAAGCTTACGGCCGATGACGATATCATGATTCAACGCTCACTCGAATATCTTAATATCCTTGAGATCCAAGATAAGTATCTTGATCAATTGAGTGGTGGTCAAAGGCAACTGGCGTTTATTGCGATGGTTATTGCCCAGGATACGGATTATATCTTTTTAGATGAGCCGTTGAATAACTTGGATATAAAGCACTCACTGCAAATAATGGAAACGGTAAAAAGGTTGGCTCATGAGCTTGGTAAAGCTGTAGTTGTAGTGATTCATGATATTAACTTCGCATCTTGCTATTCGGATTACATCGTCGCTTTGAAAAAGGGAAAGCTTGCTATCGCAGGTAGCGTTGAGGAAGTGGTAGATTCTGCTGTTCTGAGTGATATCTATGAAACCCCATTTAATGTGATTGAACTGGATGGGAATCGGATGTGTCTTTACTACACTAAATAGCCCTTACTTAAACCATCATAACTGTTCATGTGGAAGCTTATTCTGCATGGACAGAATTTGACCACCATCATCAACTGCGAATACGCCATTCTTGCCATTATTCAACTTTTGTTGAGAATCAAGCCTTATTTCCTACCAAAATTGTTGAACCAACTAAACTTTTGTTCAAGATCAATAAAAAATGTTGAATAGCACGCAAAATACTAAAACAAAGTTGAAAAGTTAAAAAATTATTGAATAATGGATTCAAGGACGATTATTAGTCATAAATCTAAACAAGAACAGGATGCCATCCCATGTCAAACAGTTACGTCTTAGTAATCAATTCAGGGAGTTCTTCCCTTAAATTCGCCGTGATCGATTCGGTGACCGGCGCTGCAATTGTCAGTGGCTTGGGTGAGTGCTTTGGATTACCTGAAGCAGTAATCAGTTGGAAATATCAAGGTGAAAAAACAGAAGAGTCGATCGCTGCACCCGATAACCATCATCAGCATGCTGTAGACAGAATTGTTACACTCGTAGATTCTCTGGGACTCACTAACGATGTTATCGCTGTAGGGCATCGTATCGTTCATGGTGGAGAAAAGTTCACTTCCACTGCCAGAATAGATGAAAAAGTGGTTGATGAGATCGAACAACTTGCCGATTTGGCTCCACTGCATAATATCGCTCACGCGAAGGGTATAAGAGCGGCTATGAAGGCGTTCCCAGCGCTTCCGCAGTTTGCTGTATTCGATACGGCATTCCATCAAACAATGCCAAAGAAAGCCTATACAGGCGCAATCCCAACAGAGCTTTACGACAAATACGCTATTCGTCGTTATGGTTTCCACGGTACAAGTCATTTTTATGTTAGTCGTCAAGCTGCCGATGCTCTCAAAAAAGACATCAACGAAACGAACCTGATTACCGTCCATCTTGGAAACGGTGCTTCTGTGTGTGCAATTAAAGATGGAAAGAGTGTCGACACTTCGATGGGTTTCACTCCTCAAGCTGGATTAATGATGGGAACACGCTCTGGTGATATCGACCCTGGTATTATCGAATTTCTTCTTAAGAAAGGGTGGTCACAAGAGCTAGTTTTTGAAACCTTGTATAAAAAATCCGGTTTCCTTGGTGTTTCCGGAATCACATCTGATGCACGCGGTGTTTTACAGGCCATGGAAGAGGGTAATGAGAGTGCTAAGTTGGCTTTCGAAGTCTTTACCTATCGTGTCGCGAAATATATCGGTGGTTACTTGATGGCTGTAGGCAATCTGGATGCTGTCGTGTTTACGGGTGGTATTGGTGAAAATTCACTACCGATTCGCCGCGAGATTCTAAATTATCTGTCTGCTGTGGGGTTCGTTGAAGACCGAGAAGCAAACGAAGCCGCATGCTTGGGTAAATCAGGTACTATCGCAAAATCGGATATGCTCAATGCTGTCGCGATGGTGATACCAACTAACGAAGAATTGGTCATTGCTAGAGAATGTGTAGAGCGTTTATAATCTAACAAGTTTTGAGAAGCTAATGAAATACCGCTAACCGATAGGAGGCGGTATTTTTATGTCTGAAATATAGATTATAGGTTGATATAGATGTCTTCAGATAAATATATTGTAGTTATGACTACGACGGATCAGAAAGTTGTCAGCGATAGAATCATTGAAGAGCTACTCTCTGAAAAATTGGCAGCTTGTGTTCAAGTTGAACCTATTGTAAGCCACTATTTCTGGGATGGTAAGGTATGTGAAAGCAAAGAGTTTCGTTTGATTATCAAGTCACAGGAATCGCTTTATCAGCAGATAGAAGCCAAGATAAACGAACTGCATAATTACGAAGTACCCGAAATTTTAAGTATCGATGTGAGCAACGGTTTCACTCCTTATTTGAATTGGATAAAGGAAGTGACTCTGAATTAATGAGCTCAGTAGATAGAAAATAAAAAAGGAAGCATAGGCTTCCTTTTATTATGTCTTTCAAGTTTATTCAAAGTTATCGAGCAATTTAATCGTGGAGAGAATCTGTTGACTCAGCTTATTCTTCTTCTTGAACAATAATACTGTTCTCGCCAGAAAGGAAAAGTGTTTAAGAAATCGATTTATTTTCAATAATTCTGACCAAACATTCTCAGAAACATTTTCTTTCCAGATGAGTAACGCTTCAGATTTCTGCTCAGAAGTTATGTGTTGCAAGCGGCACAAATCCATAAGCAACATGTACATATCACGCGCCATTTGTTGTGATGTTGCATTGAGAATCGACTCTTCGAAATCCAGTAGGCTCAAATTGTTCTCATCATTAATGACAATATCGCGCAGTGCGGGTCTACCGTGCGCAACGTTGTTAGCATGAAGACGAGAGAACATAGTAAATAGTTCGTTTAGTTCAGTTTGACCGATACGAGATTGTTGTATCGTATTTAAGGGCTTACCTTCGTCAGACGTCACAAAAAAGCCAGGACCCTCATAAGCAATATGGGGAACGTTAACATTCATCTCGCTTAAATAGCGAAGAACCGCTTTTTCGTGCTCGAATCGTTCAAAACTGCTCATGACTGCTTTAGTTTCAAAAAATGAAAACATTTTTATTTTTGCTAGCTGTGCAGATACCTTCCGGACGAAATTATTTTTGTCTTCACCAGAGATCTTCAGCCAGTAAGTACTCTGGTCTTCATTAATTTTAATGACACCAGATGCATTACTTTCAATTATTTTGTTACAAGTATCAGCAAGCATAATATTCTTAAAGCAGGATGTATTTTGAGATTTTAAAAAAATCAAGAAGGCTAATCAATAAAATTGTGACAAAATAATGAAACTTCTGCGTTATCTAGATGAATTTTCGTTTTAATAAGGAGTATTTAGAGAATCGATTGGCAGTCTGGTTCATGTCATTTGCTTTTTTTACTTTGCAAATCTGTGAACTGGTAGGGGGTAAAGAACGTTCTGATTCGACATTTAGTTCAACTTGGTTTTCAATAGGTATTAGGACATCATTTTCTAATGGAACAGAAATATGCAGGATAATGCAATTGTTTATTCAGACACATCCTCCTTTGATAACCCGTTAATTTGGCCCATATTCGAAGTGCTCAAATCAACTAGAGATGCTTGGAAAGTCCATACATTATCTCAGCGTTTACACGAATTAGGTTATGTCTCTACATTGGATGAGATTCCGGAAAAAGATGTTTTTAAGCGTAACTTCCTAATTATGAATGGCTTGTATCAACTTCAGGAAATTTTAATTCCTGAATACTGGTTACAAGTGGAAGCCATGAATATCCAGCTATTTGGCTCAGTGCACAGCTCCAGAACGGATATCGATACACATGACCCATTGAGAGAATACTATTTGGAGTGGCAGAACTACGACGCAACTGAAGGTGAGGTGAAACGGCTACTCAACGAGTTCTGGAAACATTATCAACGCTATGTCGGTAGCTCGGGAGCTGAATTGAGCATTGACCGTAAGCGCGCCCTTGAGCTTTTTGAATTGGACAGTCAGGCAACTAGTGAAGAAATTCGTAAACGCTGGCGAAAGCTCGCCTTAAAATGGCATCCTGACCGATCTGGCGGGAATAGTGAAACTTTTCGAGTGCTATGCGAAGCATGGAATTTACTTCGAGTCAGCGACTGAAGCTAGAAGAGAATGAGAATGGGGCTATCTGCTTACTATTGATAGTCCAGTTCGATAAGCTGTTTACGCAACTGCTCCTCAAAAATATGGGCAGGCATTGGTTTTCCATATAAATATCCCTGTCCGTAGTCGCATCCTTCGTCGATGATAAACCTTTCCTGAGAAACAGTTTCAACTCCCTCAATAATTACCTGCAGATCAAGCTTCTTCGCCACCTGAATAATGGATTTAACGATGTCTTGATCTTGACGGTTATCTTCGATTGTTTGCATAAAACTTTTATCTATTTTGATGCAGTCGAAAGGAAATTTTTTCAAGTAGTTGAATGATGCGTACCCAGTACCAAAATCATCTAAAGATAACGTAATACCAAGCTTATGCAGAACGAGAAGGATCTCATTGGCGACTTCTTCATCAGTGATCAGGCCACTTTCGGTAACTTCAATCTCGAGACTGTGCGGAGAAAGGTTGTGTTCATGTAGCAGCTCTTCAACTTGTTGAACAAATCGTACATCTTTTAGTTGCTTAGCCGATACGTTAACCGCAACCTTGAAATTTGGAGCGTATTTTTTCCATGCTGCCGCTTTTTCAATGGCTGTTTTTAGGACAAAACTACCTACTTCAAAAATAAGACCATTTTTTTCAGCAAGCTTTACCAGTGTTTCACTTGATATCTCACCTAATAACGGGTGACGCCAGCGTAACAAAGCTTCAGCTGCCAGCCAGCGCTTTGTTATTGGATTAACTTTGGGTTGGAAATACAACATTAAGTCGCCATTTCTCACCGCTTTAAGTAAGTAGCTCTCTAGATGCTGAATCCGTGTTTGCGCTTCAGCTACGGAATTTGAATGTACGCTGTATTTTTGCCCTGTATCACGGCTATTGAGCATTGCTGAAGACGCTTGATTAATCAGTCCTGAGACGCTTGTGGTTCCGAGGCCAAAAGCTACACCAATATGAGTATGCAAGTGTACGGTTTGGTTATTTATGCTGAATATGGATTTACTGACAGCAGCCACGTCATCACAGAGATCTTCCACTTCTTCTCTAAGATTTTTAGAACGCAGTAAGAACACAATATCGGTCGCATTGGGTCGAGCTATTTCGATGCTGTCTTTTTTTAGCGTTGAGGATAGTTTTTCTGCAAAAGACTTGAGAACATTCTCCCATTCATACAAGTTAAATTGGCTTTGTAGGTTTTTTGCATTTTCAAAACCGACATAGATAATAGCGACGTGATTTGGTGAGATAGCAAGTGCTTCATCGAGTTCTCTTTCCAGAGCGAAGCGGTTAAGAAATCCTGTACCAAAATCATGATACTTGTGAAATCTCAGTTCTTTCTCAATGAGTTCGTGTTTGTTCTGCTCGAAAAGACGAAAGCTACTCAATATTTGCAATTCAATTTTTTTAGCAAACTCTTTTATCAATAGCTTCTCTTGTTCACCGAGTACAACACCTTGCGGTAAGGCCGCCGTTACCAGCCCAATAGGAAGCTCGTAGGAATGATCAACCAACATTTGACAATATATCTGAACTTGATTGGAATTATCTGGCAATAGACTGTCGTCAGCAGGTTTCAGCTCGACATATGACATAATCTCAGGCTTGTCTAACATCTGCATTATCTTCGCTGATGGAATGATATGTGTTTTCTGCTTGAGCTGTGGCTGTGAAAATTGATGTTGTTTCTGGTCGTAGAGCCAGATATTGAGTTGTACCTGCCGTAAAAAACCTTCGAATACTTTTACTGATCCTGCCCAGTCTTTTAGTAAGTCTGAGAATAAGCTTGATTTTTGAAGCCTGCTAATTGGCATATACAAACATATCCTATTGGAAAAGTAATTTTTTGCTAACGGGTGTATCTCAACGCGTTTACGTTACTTTTTATGTCGCGTTGTATTAGAGATATAACATCATAAAAATGAGATCATGGATAGAGGTAATGAAATGAATAATGTCTCAAATGTGAGATGGGTGGGTAACATAAATCCTACCCACCGACAGTGACAGTAATCTCAACGTTTAATCGTTTTGTTGAAATCCGTTGAGTTTTAAGAATCGAGATTTTATCGAGTGATATGATGGGCTTAAAATGAAATTATTCTCATTTAACAGCGCAAGTTTTTCACTGACTGCTTCCTGTATCATTGGATCCATTTCACGGTCGTCCAAACGGATAAGACGCTCACTATCAACAATAATATTATCGGGATCGGATAATTTATGCTCGAAAAGTCTCAGCATCTGATCTAGCGTATCTTCATTTTGATCGTTTGACTCAAGTGCTTCATCTAAGCATATCAGGTAAGGGAGTAATCCTGGAATAACAATACTGGCTCTTGTCACTAAGGCCTTACAAACAACTGCATAGGCAGCCCCCCCAAAGTTCGCCAGTTCCATATTTAAACTGTGACTCGTTTGGTGTAAATCGACCTTCGCATGTCCTAGCGTACCGTCGAGATAAATTGGATTAGTCAGTTCTGGTCCAATATAAGAGAATGCAACTGTTTGACACCCTTCTGCAATTGATTCTGAATTAATGAGACATTCAACCCAAGCAGCCCAATCTTCACCGCCCATAACTTTCTTTGTGGAGATGATTTCATCTTCGCTTGCTGGCGGTATCTCTACTGTGCTCATTGTGTCGGTCGCGATATCGATCATCTGAGTGTGTAAAACGTTTTGCATAGGTTTGATGACTGTATGCCAATACTCACTTCCATCCTGCTTACGTCGTTTATTACTCGCTATACTGTAAACAATAAGATCAACTTCGCCTTCGAAGTAAGTCTCAATTGCTTCGATAACATCTTCTTTAAGCTGTTTGGAAAAGACATCGCCCTGAATATTAACGGCGGTATGTCCATCTGATTCAGCAAAGTGCTTAAACCATTGATTATTATAGTAGCCAGCATTCGCTGTGTTGTGGGGGGTAGGCGTTGAGTCGAGCGACACTCCAATTGTGTCAGCATTGGCGCTACCAAATGTAAGAGCAATACGTGCAGATAAACCAATTCCACTCGAGCAGCCCAGAATCAGAACTTTGAGCTTTTTTTCGCTCTTGGTTTGTTGCTGATCTTTTACTCGCAGAATTTGATTTTCAACTTCTTTTTTACAGCCTAATGGTTCCGCGTGCTTAATGATATTATTGTGTATTAGAGGTTGTATAGGCATGTGGTTAGTCCCTATTTTAAATAACCTCGTTAACCTTATCTTAACTCATTATGTATTTTATTGAGCTAAACCATCAAATATACAGAATATGCATTTAATCGTATTTATTGAGACAAGATGGGCATGATATCCGCCGCGATTTTTTCAGCTATCCAAGGTTGAGCCTTTTCGTTTGGATGTAATCCATCTTCTTTCATCCAATCTTTCTTTTGCACCACTTGTTCCATAAAGAAAGGTATTAGAGGGATGTCAAACTGTTGGGACAGTTTCGGATATATCTGACGAAGGGTGTCACTATAACGTTTGCCGTAGTTCGGAGGGATTCTAATCTGCATTAAAATCGGTTGAGCTCCGAAGTCCTGAATTTGCGTAAGAATGTTGGTTAAATTATCTTGCGTGATATTCAGGGGGAAGCCTTGTAATCCGTCATTTGCCCCGAGTTCGACGAGTACATAGTCTGGATTATGCTTTGATAAAAGAGTTTTCACTCTTGGTAGTGCGGTTGCAGTCGTATCGCCAGAGACACTTCCGTTTACAATATTCACATTGTTTCCCTTTTGGAGTAGGGCATCATGAAGTAAAGAAGACCAGGCTTTTTCGATGGGCATTTGATAACCCGCACTTAAACTATCACCTAAAATTAATAGGGTTTTCGTCATCCCTTGAAAAGAAATCAACAGTAAGAAAACTAAGGAAAGTAAACGCATTATGAGTACTCCGGTTATTTCAGCTTCTAATATAACGAAAGTTATTCCGCAAAAACAACAGCAACTTATGATTCTCGAAGGTGTAAACATAGAGATATTCGCCGGCGAAACCGTCGCTATTGTAGGAAGCTCAGGTGCTGGGAAATCAACGCTAATGTCATTATTGGCTGGGTTGGACTCTCCATCATCTGGAACAATTTCTCTTCTTTCTCAACAGCTTGATGTACTTGATGACGAGCAAAAAGCTGACTTAAGAGGAAAGGAGTTGGGGTTCATTTTTCAGAGTTTCATGCTGATACCGACATTAAACGCAATTGAAAATGTAACACTACCTTACTTACTTCAAGGCAAACGCGAAGATAACCAACGTGCTTTAGAACTCCTGACATCGGTTGGGCTTCAACAACGAATTAATCATATGCCTTCTGAACTTTCCGGTGGGGAGCAGCAGAGAGTAGCGATAGCAAGAGCGTTTATGGGGCAGCCTAAAGTTCTGTTCGCTGATGAACCGACAGGCAATCTGGACCAATCGACTGCAAAGCACATCGTTGAATTATTGTTCGAACTAAATCGGCAGCATGGCACCACATTGGTGATCATTACACATGACCCATCACTTGCGGCGAAGTGTGATAGACAGTTTTCAATGCATTCAGGACACTTAGAGGAGGTCTATGATGAATAATCGCTCTCCTCTCAAATTTTATTATCAGTGGAGCTTGCGAGAGCTTCGGTCCAGTCAGTTATGGCCGATAGCTATAGCGATAGTTTTGATTGTCGCGAGTATTTTTTCAATGTCAGCAATCTCTGAACGAATGTCTCAAGCGATAGATAAACAGGGTAAAGATGCGTTGCTCGGAGATATCGTATTTGAATCTGCTAACCCGCCTCCATCGTTACTTCTTGATGCTCAGGTTGATGGTGTTGATGCCAAATCTCTGATGACTCGTTTTTCTACAATGATGTTTAGTGGCACGTCCATGAAATTAGTCATGGTTAAGGCGGTAGAAGAGAATTATCCCTTAAGAGGAAATCTGAAACTTGAACGTGATGGTAAGATACAAGATCACGTTGAACCTGGCACTGTATGGCTAGATAAGAGCTTAATGACAGAGCTTGGACTAAAAGTGGGGGATGACGTCGCGATAGGCGATCTTGAAAGTACAATTACGGGAGTGATCGCAGAAGAGCCCGGTATTAGCTTTAATCCATTTCGCCAGTTATCGACCGTCTACATTAGTCAGAAAGACTTATCCCAAACTGGTGCTATTCAGGTCGGAAGCCGAGTCGAATATAATGTTTTTATCAACGCATCATCCTCAGCTATCGACAACGTAAAGAAATTGGTAGAACTGCAGCCTGGAGATGAGTGGGAAGATACAGATAAAGAGAGCAGAGCATCGCAGATTTTTGATAAAACGCGCCAGTATGTATCTATGATTGTTGTCGTCATTGTTCTTATGGCGACAGCTACTTTGGTCGTCACGTCGCAATCTTATGTTAAATCTCGTTCAGGTATTATTCGTGCGCTCAGAAGTATGGGGGCGAATAAAGGTTGGATTAAGCGATGGTTGGTCGTTCAACTTGGAATGATGTTAGGTGCATCCATTGTTATTGGCTTACTGCTCGGTATCGCATTTGAACGTTTATTAAGAATACCTCTCGCTTCTTTGTTACCAGACCCATTACCCGTATTGACTTTCCAACCCTATCTGATAGCAATCGTAATGTGTATCTCGGTCTTAATTCCAGCTATGGGCCTACCAATCAGTCGATTGTGGAAAACGGGAATTCAGAGTGATCGTGGGCAAAAACCGATTTTATCTGTATTGGGCAGAGCGCATATTATCCTGTTGCCACTTGTCGTTATGCTTGTGTTATTCAATGGCAACATCATCGTCTGGCTTATGCTAGCGGGTGTGGTGGTGTTATTCGTTGTGTTAGGTGGAGTTTCGCTGGGTATCATTTCTTTCGCGAATAAATTAGTTGTGCATCCAGTCCTTAAACTGGCGTTAACCCGAATGAATCATACTAAGTTTTTGACCGGTTTACAGTTAGGGGCTTTATCTCTTTCACTCATGTTAATCAGCGTTGTTTGGATGGTAAAAACCGATCTCTTTTCGGATTGGCAGTCCGTATTACCAGATAACAGTCCGAATGTATTTGCATTCAATATTTCAACGGCACAGAAAGACAGTTATCACGACCAGATAAGCGAGTTTGCAACGGAAATATCGCCTATGTTTCCCATCGTTCGCGGTAGGATAACCGAAATAAATGGAGAGAATGCTGCACAACATGCTGGTGGAGAAGATAAGAGTAATGCCTTACGCCGTGAGCTTAATTTTACTTGGGCAAATTCTATACCCGATTACAACAAGGTTTTGTCTGGAGTTTGGACGAACAGTAACGGTGTTTCCGTTGAATCTGGGGTCGCTGAGGAGCTCAATATCAAAGTCGGTGATAAGCTAAGTTTCGTCGCGAACAGTATTACATTTTCGGCTGTGGTTAACTCGATTAGAGAAGTCGAGTGGCGATCAATGAAACCCAATTTCTTCTTTATCTTCACTCCTGATGTAATGAAAGAGATTAACTCATCCTGGTTAGTGAGTTACCGCTTAGACGATACGTTTGAAAACCAATTCAGTGATCTTTCACGTCACTTTCCAACGGTGAGTGTTATCGACTTAAGAGTCCTCACGGAGAAAATCCAAGGTTTACTTGGTCAAGTCGTATGGGCCATTTCTTTATTGTCTTTACTGGCGGTAATGGCTGGGTTATTGCTCATTGTGACAGTGCTGGCTTTGAGTATCTCTACCCGGCGTGATGAGGTAAAAGTATATCGTACGCTCGGATCAAGTCAGAAACGGATTCAATGGACATTATTCGCTGAGTTTGGTTTTATGGGAGCACTTGGTAGTATTGTTGCCTGTGCTGGTGCTGAGCTAATCGTAACGCTAGTAAATCAACATGTATTTGGCATTGAGTCTTCGCTTCACTGGGGGCTGTATATGACCCTTCCCATCATTACAGTTTTGGGTTTAATACTGATGATTTATAGAAGCAGCCATGTTTTGATAAAGCAATTCTATCAACAGACGAATTAATTGAACGTTGAGTAAAGTACGCTTTTATCCACAGAAGTAGTGGATAAAGTTTGGGATAACTTTAAAAGCATTGAAATGAAGATCAATTTCAAACCTAGAAGGCTCAATGGGTGTGATTAATTTTATACTTCAGAACAATGAATTTTTTGTTATCCCAAGATCTCTAGTCAAGAGAAATTTGAGAAATTTTTATGGTGTCGTTTTTAGAACTAAGAAAACGTTTTCCTTATAAAAAATGTGATTTAAAAGCGATTTTTATCTCGTTAGAATAAACCAACGTTATACAAAAATTTTGAATGTTAAAGAATTAGGTAGGAGCTCTATGGGCAGCAAACCGACAGTGGCAATTATTGGTGGAGGTGTGGCAGGTGCAACCGTTGCTGTTCACCTTGCTGAAATTGGCATCAACGTACATCTCATAGAACGTCAGGGCGAGTTAGTTAATGGTCCACCGATATGTCACCTCCATGCTGGGGGCAACCTGTACCGTGAGATTTCTGAGCAGCAATGTATTGAGTTATTGAAGCAGTCGATAGAGTCAATTCGGCTTTATCCACAAACGATCAACGTCAGACCGACCATTATCGCTGTACCCAAGATTGACTCCGGTAGTCCTGAAACCATTATTCAACGTTTAGATGTCATCAGAGACTCGTACGCAGAACTCGTACACGATGATCCTAAAAACAAGATTCTTGGAGAACCTGATAATTATTACACACTGTTTAGTCGTGAGGAGCTCGAACAACTTGCTCGTTTAGAACAACCAAGTTATCCACAGACGACGCAGGATTGGGTTATCCCATTTGCGAAAAGTACCGACTTATCCAAGCTACAGTTTCCTGTTATTTGCGTTCAGGAGTATGGTTGGAGTGTATTCCGTCTTGGTGCAAGTGCGGTTTTAGCGCTGCAAAATATGCCAAATGCTCATTTGCATCTCAATTCTGAGTTTACTCACTTAGAAAATGAAAATGATGGTTGGTCTATTGCCTATATGGAAAATAAGACCAAGCAAAAGACGTTACATGCTGACTACTTGATCAATGCATGCGGCTACGAAACAGGAAAAGTGGACGATAAGCTTCAGGCGAAGAGAAAGCGCTATGTCGAATTCAAAGCTGCTTATGTAGCCAATTGGGCGGCGAATCCATACCATTGGCCAGAAGTTATTTTTCATGGCGAGCGTGGAACGCCAAATGGGATGGCGCAGTTAACACCATATGCGGATGGCGTCTTCCAGTTACACGGAATGACAGAAGATATTACGTTATTTCAATCCGGTTTAGCCGAGAGTACTAGTGTGTCAGCACAACCTAAGCTTCCTCTCGAATTGGAAAGAAAACTGGTTTCTGGTTGGGATAGTCATGTTGCGAATGATCGTACGAGTAAGGCTATCCATTTCTTAGCCAACTATATCCCTGAATTTGATAAAGCGGTACCGGATGGGCAGCCATTGTTTGGGGCGCAGCAGATACCAGGGGATGATGCGACTCTGCGGGCTGCGGATGTGTCATTCGAAGGGGATAATTATGCTCGAGTGGAAATTGTTAAAGGTTCGTCAGCTTATGAAGCCGCGAGAAAAATTGTAAAGAGCTGGAGGTTAGCTGAGCCAGGTTTGTACCAGCAATCAATTGAAGTACTGCATCCGATTATTACAGGCTTAGAAGCGGCAGAAATAGAAGCTCTTGCCATCGAAATGGCACAAAAACGTGGGTATCCTATTGGGCTGGCGAAAGTCGTAGGAATGTAACCTGTCTTATATTTAAGAATTTATTCTGTGTGTTCGGAAGTGATGCCTTCGAATCTTTCAAGCTACGGAGCAGATGATAGACTGAAATAAAGTCGTCAGAGGGTTAAATAATAATGAATGTTTTAGTAACAGGTGGTATGGGGTATATCGGTAGTCATACGTGTATCCAGATGATAGCGTCGGGTATGACGCCAGTAATATTTGATAATCTGTACAACAGTAAAGAAGCTGTTCTGCAGCGTATCGAAGAGGTTTCTGGAACTCGCCCTGAATTTGTTCGCGGTGATGTCCGTGACAAAGCATTACTCGTTGAAACCATGAAGCGTTTTAGCATTAACGCGGTAATTCACTTCGCTGGACTAAAAGCGGTGGGTGAGTCCGTGGCTAAACCTCTTGAATACTATGACAACAATGTAAATGGAACATTAGTACTTGTAGATGCAATGCGTGAAGCTGGCGTTAAATCGATTATTTTTAGTTCCTCGGCAACTGTCTATGGTGACCCAGCTTCCGCACCAATTCTTGAGTCGTTTCCAACTGGAGCGACTAACCCATATGGGCGTAGTAAGCTAATGGTTGAGGAATGCCTGACCGATTTTCAAAAGGCGAATCCGGACTGGAGTATTGTACTGCTTCGTTACTTTAACCCTGTGGGGGCTCATCCGACAGGCAAGCTTGGAGAAGATCCTCAGGGAATACCAAACAATTTGATGCCTTTCGTATCACAGGTTGCTGTTGGCCGTCGTGAATTTTTATCCGTGTTTGGCAGTGATTACCCAACGAAAGACGGCACGGGAGTTCGTGACTACATTCATGTTGTTGATCTCGCTGATGGACATGTCGCCGCGTTACAGAAAATCGGAGATAAATCAGGTTTACATACGTATAACCTAGGTACTGGAAAGGGTTATAGTGTTCTTGATATGGTCAAGGCATTCGAAAAAGCTTGTGGTAAAGAAATCGCCTATAAGCTTGTGGAACGACGTCCAGGGGATATCGCTGAGTGCTGGGC
Organism: Vibrio viridaestus; assembly: GCF_003856525.1. Lineage (GTDB taxonomy): Bacteria > Pseudomonadota > Gammaproteobacteria > Enterobacterales > Vibrionaceae > Vibrio > Vibrio viridaestus. Next base: position 372,987 of record NZ_RJVQ01000001.1, on the reverse strand, counting down.
TGATCCAAGTAAAGCTCGTGATGAATTAGGTTGGACAGCGAAAAAGACGCTCGAAGATATGACGAAAGATACTTGGCTATGGCAATCAACTAACCCTAACGGTTATCCAGAATAGAGTCAGAGTGGCCAGCAGTTTTGCTGGCTTTTTTTATGAATTATTTAGCTCATCTGCATATTGCGCAACATTGTAATAGCTCGCCATTAGGTAATCTGCTGGGTGATTTCGTTCGAGGTGACGTACAGAAAACGTCATTTAGTCAGAAGGTTATTAATGGGATCTACCTTCATCGATGGGTTGACCGATATACTGATGAAGGTCCCTTGATCAAAGAATTGAAATCACTGTTCCCTGAAGAGTGCCGTCGCTTTTGTCCGATAGCAATGGATGTATTTTGGGATCATCTTCTGGCTAAACATTGGTCATTGTTTAGTTGCGAGAGTCTTGCAGACTTTACGCGCGAAACACAAGCCGAAATGGCGAAAGAAGAGAAGCTAGAAATACCGACACTCCCGGATAGCTATACCCATGTATCGACAAAAATGTGGTCAGAACATTGGCTAGAGTCATACGTTCACTGGGATAATACTCAAAGAGCAATACGGAATATATCGAAGCGCCGTCCACGTTTCGAACCTTTGGCTCAATGCAATTCTATTCTTGAGAAGCATTACTATACGATTGAAAAGGCTTTTGAACCTTTTTACTTGAAGTTACTTGCTGATTCTTTATCTTATGCACGAATTCAAAACGAGTAGATAGGTGTTAGTTGTGGAAAAGTTTTCAATGTTAGGTTTGAGCTCAGAGCTTTGTGCTTGTATTCAAAGTCTTTCTTTTGATGAGCCAACGGATATTCAATATGAGGCGATTCCTAAAATTCTTGAGGGTAATGATTTAATAGCAGGAGCTCAAACAGGCTCCGGCAAAACACTAGCCTATCTGCTTCCCATTATTGAAAAGCTTATGACAGTTAAGTCACTGGATACTATTTACGGTAGTCCCAAAGCACTTATTATCACGCCTACCAGAGAACTGGCGCAGCAAGTTTATACAGCTTTTGAACCTTTTGGCGAGGCTTTGGGTCTTTCTGGGGCATGCTTCTATGGTGGAGCGAGTATTAATGAGCAAAAGAAAAAATTGCGCAGTAATATCGATGTAGTCATAGGTACCACTGGGCGATTGTTGGATTTAATCCATATTCGTAGCTTAAACGTTACAAACGTCCAGCTTTGGGTTCTTGATGAAGGCGATCGTATGCTTGATATGGGCTTCACTCCAGATATCCAGAGATTGAAAAAAAAGTTCTCCGTAAAGCCGCAAACATTGCTTTTTTCTGCAACCTACAATCCTCAGGTACTCAAGTTCAGTCAAACTTTGCTTTCACAGCCTAGTCGAGTTCAAGTTGATCTGGAAAATAGTACCGTCGAAAGTATTGAACAACGGTTATACGAACTAAATCAATCGCAAAAAATGAAGGCGCTATCATTTTTGATCGGGTCAGAAAATTGGCAGCAGGTCTTAGTCTTCGTGAAGATGAAAGGGATGACTGAAACACTGGCAAAAGAGTTAAAACTTGATGGTATTAGCGCAGCGACAATTCATGGAGATAAAAGTCAGGGGGCTCGTGAAAAGGCTCTTGCCGATTTTTCAACGGGTCGTACGAGAGTTCTGGTTGCTACTGATGTTGCTGCCAGAGGTATACATATTGATGATCTACAGGTTGTCGTCAATTTTGATATGCCATTCAAAGCTGAAGACTACGTTCATCGAGTTGGTCGTACAGGACGCCAGAATAAAGCGGGTTTAGCTGTGTCTTTTGTCACAACGAAAGAAAACTCAATGTTGCGTGACATTGAACAGCTGGTAGAACAGAGATTCACTCTTCAATGGTTAGCGGGTTTTGAGCCCAAAGAAGAGATTGTGGTTGATGAAAGTCCAAATGCTCCTAAGCGAAAAGGACGTAACCACGAGAAGCAAATGCTAAAGAAACGGCTCAAAATTCATGCTTCTCGTGGTAAAAAGTAGTCACTAAATTGCGTGTAGAGTCGATGTGGCTGGTATAGCATGAAGTTCAGCCACATTATCTGCTTTGAGTCGATGAGCTCTTTCCACATGCAGTTTATTTGCCATCAAACTATTAAACAAAGACCAATGCTTTTTAAGATGCTCGATGGAGCTATCATGTTCTCCAGGCCACGTCGCTTTCAAAAAGGGCTCTAAAGATGCGGCAGCATGTGCATATAAGATTATTTCCCAATTGAGTTCGTTGACTTCAATTGGGTCTGTTGTTGAGCTATTGTATTCATTGACTAAATTCTCAATGATCGTTGAAAGCTGTGTCGAGTGCTGATAAAAATAATCGAAACGTTCGTCTTCTTCTCCTATTACATCTGAAGATAATCGAATCGGATTTTTGTTGACTAACGTAAAAGCGAGAATGCGAACAGAAAATTGGTAGAGCTTTTCGTTAACCGGTATATCAGTAGGAATAGAGTTTAAAACTTGTTTACAGTGCTCTTCCATATACTCTCGAATGGAATCGCTGATTTCATACCATATTTGTTCTTTACTCCCGAAATGGTGTCTAATTAAACTGTGAGAAATTCCTGCTCTCTCACTAATACTACGAAGTGTTACTTGTGAATACCCAAACTCACTAAATAACTCAGTTGCGACTTGTAAAATCGACTGCTTCGTTTTTTGCGCGTCTTCTGCGCTTCGTCTACCTTGGCGTCTTTTTATCATTGGTTGCTTATCTAATTTAGCTATGCCTAATATGTTAGCTATTTCTTATATTAAAGTGTAGAAAAATATATTTATTCAATAAGATGGTGAATAAATAAACTATTTTAAATAACCCAGAAGTAGTGCTTTATATATGGCGGCGATGGTTTTTGAATCCTTTATCCGGTCTTTTTGAATATGCGTATTAATTTCTGACACGGAAAGAAACATCAATTCGATAAACTCATCTTCATCGGCAGCTAATCTGTGAGTATAACTAAGCTGATTTGCTAAGAATAGATACTGAATTTCATCGCAGAATCCTGCAGCAGGAATGAGTTCTCCAAGATAAGTAAATTCTGATGCGGAGTACCCAGTCTCTTCCTCTAACTCTCGAATTGCACATTCTAGCGGGGTTTCGTTGTCCTCCTTGGTTCCCGCAGGCAATTCAATATGCCAATCGTTTAGAGAAGGTCGCAATTGTTTAATAATGGCGATTTTACCTTCGTCGTTCATCGCAATAATGACTGCAGCACCGGGATGCCTTAGCGTTGTATGGCGAGAATGACTCTGATCAGGAAAAATGTAATCTTCTTCTTCTAGGATAAATGATTTCCATTTATGAATTTCTTTCGACACCCGAGCCTCCTAGCTAAAAATGAACGATAGAAAGGTGATATTAGTCTCAATAGTAAAAACAAAGGTTTCAATATCTAATTTGATAGATTGATCTGATATATCTATTAATTGATGCTTAAGTACAGATGTGTATTGCATTTTATCGTGTTTGTATACTTGATATTATCTGTGTAGTCTCATATAGATCAATAAAAGAAGTTGAATTATTTATGGATGTCTCGAAGCTAAGCTCTCATTCTCAGCGCTCTCTGTTATCAGAACGAATTAATAAGCTGTCGTTTGCACTCTCAGATGGTATTTATGAACGTGAGCACACGATTAAAATGTGTTTACTCGCAGCGTTATCTGGAGAAAGTGTTTTCTTGTTAGGTCCACCGGGAATTGCCAAGAGTCTTATTGCTAAAAGATTAATGCAGGCATTTCATAAAAGTACCTATTTTGAATACCTTATGACACGCTTTTCGACTCCGGAAGAGGTGTTTGGCCCTTTGAGTATTCAAGAACTAAAAGACAATGGTAAATATGTTAGACTTACTCAAGGTTATTTACCTGAGGCTCAAGTTGTTTTTCTTGATGAAATCTGGAAGGCAGGGCCTGCTATTCTCAATACACTTCTTACCGTCGTAAATGAAAAAACCTTTAAGAATGGAACGGATATTTACAAAGTCCCAATGCGTCTGCTCGTAGCGGCTTCTAATGAATTACCAGAGGAAGATAGTGGATTAGATGCACTGTATGACCGTCTATTGGTTCGGTTATTTGTTAATCGAATCCAAGAAAAAAATAACTTTCGCTCGTTGTTGACGGTTGGAACTCCTCAAGAGACGAAAATTCCAGCGGATTTGGCTATTTCAGATGAAGAGTATCATCATTGGCTGGAGGATTTGCAGAGCATTCCACTAAGTGATGATATTTTTGAAAAACTGTACCAGTTGAAATCGATGGTAGAATCACTCGAATCAGATAGTTCTGATCCTGAGGCGTACTACGTTTCTGACCGACGCTGGAAAAAGGCGGTTAAGCTGTTAAAAGCTAGCGCATATTTTAATGGTCGCTCAGAACTTAATCCTCTGGATCTACTGCTGCTTAAAGATTGTTTGTGGAATTCGCCGACAACTCGTGAAAAAATCATCGATGTTGTGATGCAATTTGCACAGTCCTATGCCTTTAACCAGCAACAGGTTAAGCACAAAACCATTGTTGCAACTCAGGACATTCTAGGATTGAAAAGTGACGTTGAGGATAAACTGGCTATGAAGTTAAGTCAGGAAATCTCTTCGGGACTCATTAAAAAGGCAAGCACATTTCAAACGACTCTTGGGATATTAGAAACCTTTTCAAAACAGAATAAGTCCTTTGTTAAATTGGTTCTTTTACAAAGCTCTCCTGGAGTTTCGAGTAAAGAACATGCTAACGGAGAATGCCACTGGGTCTATGTTGAGAAAAGTGAATTCGAGAGACTCATTAGAGAGGGGAATGGCGAAGCTACCGGGTATGTTAACGAAGGCAGCGTATTATGTGCGTTGCAATTTAGCCAAGATTCGCAAAGTCGGTTTGTGATAAAGGATCTCGGTAATCGTTCTACTTTAGTTCGTGCTGTTACCAAAGATGTGAATGGTATTGCCTCTTGGTCGAGTTGGACCAACCAGTGTAATGATATAGCGAAAGAATCGACTCACATCGAACAGTTACTTCGTAAAACCAGAGCCTCGTTTCATGATGCCTTACCACACATATTCGTTGATAAAGATCTGTTGGTTAAAATCGAAAGTACAGTTCAAGATATTAAGTATCAGGGCGAAGAGTTTATGAGCTTGTGCTCAGCAACTAATGAATGGCTCGAAAAGTTACAGAGAAGTTTTGCACGCTAACAAGAGTTATATTCCCCTATGCTTGGACTCGATATTGTTAACTTAACCAATATTCTCACTGACACTGGCATCCTTGATGCCAGTGTCCAAGAGCTTATTGAAACTACTCAATACTTGTTTGTCGGGCAAGATCCAAACCTCCAGTCCCCACTTAAAAATCATGTTGCCAGATGGCAAGAGTATGTTCGCTTTCGTCTGACAAAAGTGAGTCAGACGGACCGTTTCCAAACCGAAATGGAGATGTACCAAAAGGTCGTTCACTGGAATGAAACGGAGTTTTTTACGTCTATAGAAGAAACTATGAAAAAAATGGAAGGGATTTCTTCATTTTATAGTGAGGCACGCAGACTACTTTCAGATGCTAACAATTTACGTAATCCCATGTTTCCACATTATTTTTGTGATCAATGGTATAAACGTCTGGCGGAGGAAATTCAGTTGGCCCAAGTACGCGAGTTAGAAGAGCACAAGCAAGCGTTACTTGATGATTTGTATCAGCGAATGGATACACTCAAAGATATTGATGTACTGGACGATGGTTGTGAATCGGACCCAAATGTAGTCAAACGTTACTGGAACATGGCTTCGGCGAAGCTAAGTAAATCGGATATTGGCACCATCAAAAAGCATGCAGAAGTATTAAAGAAACACAAAGCATTGCGAGAAATTGCTCAAGAGCTTGGACGTCAGGCTCATGAAGTTAAAGATCAGGCGACGGAGCAAGAGAAATATGTGGAAGAGCTGACTATTGTTGAGGAGCAATCGCAGCAGGCGACCGATGATATTGTAGGGATTCATCAAAAAGATGACGTTAACCGTTTGTTGCCCAACGAACTGCTTTTTTTATCTCACCCAGAGTTAGAGGTGGTTTTCTACAAGCATCTAGTCGACAAGGAGTTATTGAATTATCAGCTAGAGGGAAAACGCAGAAAATTAAAACAGGTCATTACTAAGAAGAAAGTCGCTGCTACTGACGAGAGCGATGAAGGCCCTTTCATCGTATGTATTGATGCCTCAGGATCGATGCAGGGGTTTCCGGAACAAGCGGCGAAAGCGCTCGCCTATGGTTTGATGCAAATAGCTTTGGCGGATAACCGGGATTGCTATGTGATGATTTTTTCTACCCAGGTCATTAAGTATGAATTAACAAAACAAGATGGTTTGAGAGAAGTAAGCGATTTTCTAAGTTCAACTTTTCATGGCGGAACGGATTTAGAGCCAGCCTTATCCGCATCGCTAGATTTGATGGAAGGCGAAAAATATCAGTACGCAGATTTGATTGTATTGTCTGATTTCGTAGCACCCAAGCAAAACGATAAGCTGATAAGTCGAGTTGAAGAGTTGAAAGAAAAAGGAAATAGATTTCATGCGGTTTCTTTTTCAAAGTATGGAAATCCTCAGTTATTAAGTCTATTCGACCATTTTTGGTCCTATCATCCGACTCTTTTTGGCCGTGTTATAAAAGGTCGATAGGACGAATAGCAGACAATATGTTGAGCTTTTATTCTGTTGAGATCGCTTTTTAATCACTTGAATTAAAAAGTTAAAATTATTTGTTGACTGATTTTCAGTATGCGTTAAAGTACGCCTCGTTCTCAGCACGAAGCGCTGAAACATATGCGACACTAGCTCAGTTGGTAGAGCGCAACCTTGCCAAGGTTGAGGTCACGAGTTCGAACCTCGTGTGTCGCTCCAAAAATTTAGAATCATCGTAAGATGGTGTCTACTTTCAAAGTGCCCTGGTGGTGGAATTGGTAGACACAAGGGATTTAAAATCCCTCGGCGTTCGCGCTGTGCCGGTTCAAGTCCGGCCCGGGGCACCATCTTATGCGACACTAGCTCAGTTGGTAGAGCGCAACCTTGCCAAGGTTGAGGTCACGAGTTCGAACCTCGTGTGTCGCTCCAAAGGCGCGTTGGCAGAGTGGCTATGCAGCGGATTGCAAATCCGTGGACCTCGGTTCGACTCCGGGACGCGCCTCCATTTCCTATCTTTCATCAAAAAAATCTTTATTTCGAATGTATTTACTCATCAAATGGTAAGTAAATGGTCTAATTAGCCAGCCAATTAGCGAACGGCTTAATCTCAGTAGTGTATTCGTATTTTCGTAAATTCTGCCATTATAAAGCCATAGCATTTTCCCGACGTGTAAATACATAATGGGTATTGGTGGCATGAAGGTGACGATATCGATATCACAGCATATCCGATATGTTTTATGTTTTAATTGATAATGTCGGTAAAATGACCATCCTCCAATCGCCGGCTGACCAAATGTAACGACCCTTTTCACGCTACCTGGTTGATGATATTCAACGTAATCAGCTAGGACACAGGACAACGCACCACCTGAAGAGTGACCGGTAAAGGAAACTCGTTTCCCTTCCTCTATAAGAGGGAAAAGTGTGTCAGCTATTTTTTCTAATACAGACTGCCCTAGATGATCATTATTTCTTGATGGAGAGCTTTCTTGAGTGAGTAGCGAATAGTATCCAGAGTGAATCGAATAGGGTAAGTCAAGTTGATGACATTGACGCTTCCAACAAGCTAGATTCAACATCCAGTCGTTAATGGAGTGAGAACCTTTTAAAACGACAATGACCTCGTCGCTTTTTTTACTCCATAATATTCTCGCCATTATTTTACCGCGCTTATTGCAGATTACTCGTTGTCCTGCTGGATCGAATCCATATCGAGTGTGACGAAAAACTCGGGGGTATGCCAGCTTACACAACACCGCATAACGCTCGTATTGATATCGCTTTAATGGCTTCATCACAGATCAACATCCATATACAGAAAAAGTGATTCTAACAGTGAACGTTTAATCATTTATGACAACTTTAATAAATGATTTTATCAATTGCTGCTTGATTTAAAACAAGTCGCATAAGTGATAATTGAAATAAATTAGCAATGAGTTTTATGTGGAATTACAAGGGTCTTTCTGTGGATGATAATCGTGTTCGTTACTCTGATACTGACAGTCTAATCTCGACGACAACAGTAGACAGCCATATCACATATTGTAATGAGGATTTTTCCCGGGTTGCGGGTTATTCACAATCGGAGTTGTTGGGCAAACCGCACAATATTATTCGACATAAAGACATGCCTAAACAGGCCTTTGCCCAGCTGTGGAATTATTTACATTCCGGGCAGAGCTGGATGGGATTGGTCAAAAATAATTGCAAGGAAAAAGGTCACTACTGGGTTTCTGCTTTTGTTACTCCAATAAAAGAAAGTGACGGTTCAATTTATGAATATCAATCCGTTCGTCATCAGCCAACAGATGAGCAGATTTCTCGAGCATCACTACTTTATGAGTTAATGCAGAAAGGGAAAAGGACTCCCAGACGTCAAGGGTGGTTTAACGTTGGTATTACACTGCAGACCCTTATTTTTCTCGCTTTTATCGTTGGCTTTGCCGTCGTTTCCGATCACATCTATCTCTTGTCTTGTGGTGCAGTCGTTACCTTTATCCAACTGCTGATTTTACTTAAACTCAGACTGCGCCTTGAGCGATTAAATACCAAGGTTCGCAAATCTTATTCCAATCCTTTGATGGAATGGCCTTATACCGGTCATTATGATGATTTTTCGTCTATCGAGCTGTCATTTACCATGAAGCAATCAGAGTTAAGAGCAGTGACTGCACGTTCCCTGGAAACGTCTGGTGGTCTTTTACTATCCGCAGAAGAAGAAATGGCGGTCAGCCAGTCGATACAAGAAAAGCTTCAAGAGCAAAATACATCAACTGACGCGATGTCTGTTGCTGCTGAACAAATGCTCAGTGCCATCGATGGCGTTTCAGACCATGCAAAAAGTAATACTGAGTTTGTCGCCGATGCAATGAAAACGGCAACAAATGGAATGGAGACAATAAAAGCGTCAGTGCGGACAGTAGAGGAGTTGGGTTCTCATCTTAATCAATCCAAGTTGGCTCTAGAACACCTATATCAAGACGTAGACGGAATAGAAGGCATACTAGTCTTGATTCATGGTATCGCGGAGCAAACAAACCTATTAGCACTAAATGCTGCGATTGAGGCTGCGAGAGCTGGTGAAGCGGGCAGAGGATTTGCCGTCGTCGCCGATGAGGTTAGAAACTTGTCGGAGAAGACCAGTGCATCCGTAGACGATATTCGCCAAAGAATAGAGCAGTTACAGTCTGCGGTCAGGAAAACCGGCGATGTGATTTCCAAAGGGCAAGCGGTATCTGCACAGAGCGTTAAACAGTCAGATATTAGTCGAGAAGCGTTTGAAAAAATCGTGGTTGATCTGTCTTCAATTGGAAAGCAATCTGACTTTACTTCTCAGTCAATCAGCGAACAGGTTGAAGTAACAAAAGGCATGGTCGAGCATGTAAAAAGAATGAGAGACGCTGTCAATGAAACGAAGGTGTTATCCAGTACTTCTGTCGTCAGGACCGGAACCCTCGTAGAACAATTAGAAAGCCTACAACGACTGGTTAGGCAATTTGCTAGTATGCAGTAGTGAGGACACACCTTGAGTCCTCTGCCTCAATTATTTATTCAGTGCTGCTGACAACCATTGATTGAATTGGCCTTTTGGTAACGCACCATTGATTGTGTCGAGTCGTTTCCCACTTTTAAAAACCATAATCGTGGGAATACTGCGAATTTGATATTGAGCTGCGAGCGTCTGCTGAGCTTCAGTATCGACTTTTATAAAGCGTGCCTTACCTTCATATTCGACAGCAATATCTTCAAATATCGGTGCAAATCCCACACACGGGTTACACCACGGTGCCCAGAAATCGATAACGGAGGGGATATCTGACTCAATAATTTGAGGAAGGTTTTGTTCTGTTCCTTCAATGGGATGACCATCAAGCAATGAAGACTGACACTTGCCGCACTTTGGTGACTCTGTAAGGCGATCAGTTGGAACTCGATTTAATCCTTTACACACGGGACAACGAGTAGTGATTGAAGACATAGTTACCTCTTGGTACTAGTAAATTACTTCTATATTGCTCTAGTTTAACTATCTCTTTTGGTCACATCAATAACCCACAGGCTTTTATAAGACGTAAAAAAAGGGAACTCCCCCCGGAGAGCTCCCTTTATAATTAAATACGCTAAATTATTTTTTGTGATTTTGAAGTTTATCTTCTTCAGTCAGTTCGTGGATGCGACGACTAAGTTCACGACGTTCTTTCGAGATTTCAGCACTCTTGATGATATGGTCATCTACGCGATCTTCGTAATCAGATTTCATTTTTTGAATAATCGCCAGGATTTCTTCCTGAGTCATGTCCGGTTTAATGTAGTCCAACATGTTTTCGAGAAGATCAACACGTTTGCGGTTGTCACGAACTTTTTTCTCATTATCGATCAGCTCGCGTTTTAGTTTATTTTTGCGTCGTGCTAAAGCAACAATTTCAAATACGCTACTCATAAGTTCCTTTCCATTTTCTAGTTATGATATATCAACTGATTAAATCATATCAAAACAATCAAGAACAGTCTTTAGATCAATGATTCTATTCGTTAGTCCTAACAAATTAAAAGCAATCTAAAATAGGGAACAGGGTTGTGTTTTACGTCCTGAGCGCTTTATCATGTGCACATTATGTTGTTCGCCGTAGTTATAAAAAATGTTCTCTTCAGAAATAGTGTGCTCAACCAGAGTTGAGGTAAAAGAAGACAAAGAATCTCGAGTTGGAGAGGCTTACAAACAAGCATGGAAAGAGCGAGATAAATTAGAGATAGAGCTTAATCGTTCAAGAGTGGCTCTATTGGATGAATTTGGTCAGCTTATCCGCTTGAATTTATTCAAAGAGCATTAAGTTACAAAATCGACAATGCTTTGCGTAATGAATTATTAAAATGAAGCTATAGAACAGAGAATAATTAGAACAGGAAGCTATTGATGAGTATTGAATTAAGTTTTGCGGAAGCGCGTGTGATTGGGTGTTTGATTGAAAAAGAGATAACTACGCCTGACTATTACCCTCTCACTTTGAACAGTTTGACTTCTGCATGTAATCAAAAGAGTAACCGAGATCCCGTTACCTCCTATTCGGAAGCCGAAATTTTAGATATTGTCGAAGGCCTAGTAGCGAAACGACTCGTTAGCGACGAAAGCAGTTTTTCAAGTCGAGTTAGCAAGTATCAGCATCGCTTCTGCAATACAGAGTTTGGGGATTTAAAACTGAATGAACAAGAGTTGGGAATTATCTGCTGCCTTCTGGTTCGTGGTGCTCAAACTCCAGGCGAACTTAGGACTCGTACAAACCGATTGTGTCAATTTACCGATGTTAAAGAAACTGAAACCGTGCTCGATAAGTTGGTTGCTCGAGAGTTGGTTGTGAAGCTAGAACGCGAACCTGGAAAACGGGAATCTCGCTACTGTCAGTTATTTACGGGTTTACCTGATAACAGCACTGTTTCTACCTCGTCGCTGGTCGGTAGCACACAAGGCGAAAATAGTGATTATGAAGAGCGTATAGCATCCCTTGAGAGTGAAGTAGCTGAACTTCGAGAACAGCTTAACACTCTTACCTCGCGTCTTGATGAGCTCTGTTAGTACTTCTTGGTGGGTCTATTTAGTTAGAACTCACCAAGGACAACTTTATTGTGGTATTTCTACCGATGTTGAGCGTCGGTTTAAGCAGCATGAGTCTGGTACAGGCGCTAAGTTTTTGCGAGGCAAAGGGCCACTTAGTTTAGAATGGTTTGCAAAAGTTCCTACTCATTCCGCTGCTTTGAAGTGTGAAGTGCGAATCAAAAGGCTATCTAAAGCGTCAAAAGAGAAGCTTATTGTTGAACCAAAGTATTTTCGTGAGTTAATCACATCTTTTAAATAATGCACTGACAAAAAGTTATCAAATTAGTTTCACAAAAATGCACTCAATGGCTATAAATTTGAGGGCAGCAGAGTAGTATGCAATAAATGACATTTGCTTTTCGTTGATTTAAGTAGTTGCCTTTATGACCAAAAACCTGTTTAAGTCCGTATTAATCGGATTTTTTCTCTTTAACTCACTTACTGCGGCGGCTGTACAAGGTTATTGGCGCTACGACGAATATCTTAATTCTCATCCCGATGAAAAAAAACTCACTGATTCCCTGATTGATACTGTCCGTAAGAAACCTGTTCCAATCACTTTAAAGCAGAAGAAGCCTGTAAGTATATCTGTAGTGTTTCCAGGTCAACAAGTATCCGATTATTGGACTCGAAATCTAAAAGCATTTGAATTGCGTTTGGATGAGTTAGGTATTAAGTACGAAATTAACCATGTTTTTACCAGGCCCAATATGGATGTTCGACAGCAAAGCCAATCGTTGATGCAAGCATTAAAAAATAATACAGATTATTTGGTTTTTACGTTGGATAGTACGAGACATAGAAAATTCATAGAGCGAGTTCTTCACAGTGCCAAAACCAAGGTCATTTTGCAAAATATAACGACGCCAGTGAAGGCTTGGGGTAATACTCAGCCTATGATGTATGTTGGTTTTGACCATGAGTTGGGTGCCTTGCAACTGGCACACTATTTTAAGAAAAAATACCCTCACGGAGCCAGATACTCTATTCTATATTTTTCTCAAGGATTTATTAGTCAGGCTCGGGGTGATACGTTTAGTAATGATTTAAAAAAGGACCCATCATTTCATCTTGAGTCTTCGTATTACACCGATGCAACAGAGGAAAGTGGCTACCAAGCAACGCTAGATAATCTGGCTCATCATCCCAATCTAGACTTTATTTACGCATGTTCGACTGATGTGGCATTGGGTGCGGTCAATGCTCTCAAGAAAAGGAAGCGCAACGATATTGAAGTCAATGGATGGGGCGGCGGTTCTGCTGAGCTTGATGCTATTGCCAGTGGCGATTTAACGGCAACTGTAATGCGAATGAATGATGATACCGGAGTCGCCATGGCCGAAGCTATTAAATTAGATCTAGAACATAGACCAATTCCTCTCGTTTATTCGGGTGATCTTGTTGTAGTTTCAAAGGACGATTCTCCCAAACGCATTGAAGAGCTGAAGCAGCGCGCATTTCGTTACTCGGACAGGTAGATTAAATTTATCCAATGAATAAATATTTTCAGAAGAAAAGAAAGATAGCTACCTATTTTACTCGCTCGATTGCGTTGGTGATTAGTGCATTAACTTTTGGGGTTCTATTTCAGAGTTATCACATCAGTAGTTCTCTTATTGCTCAAGAAGTCGAACGTACAGCGACGCAAACATCCAATTTGCAGCAGCGTGTATTTGATTTCCGACTCTCATTACTAAAAATACATCAGGACAGTAGTGCAAGTAACCCTGAGTTAGTGAAAGCAGTGAAGCAACAATCTGGCTACGCTATTGAAAAGTTTTTTAAATCCGTCGATCAGCAAGATCCAGACAATACACCCGATTTTCGTTTTCTTACCAATCTAAATGCACCGGTTTGGGATGATGGAAGTGCCGAGTTTTTTGGTATCGATAGGCAAAGACTTATTAGCATTTTTAACGCCGTTTCTCTGAATAACTTTTGGAACATTGTGAAGTTTCGTCTCAATGGGGAAAATGCGTATGTACTGGCCAGACGTGCGCCATTGGTTGATCCGGTCTCTGGTGAGGTTATTGGCTATCTTGTCGTGGCGTTCTTGCTCAATGATAATTTTCATTTAATTGAGGACCTAAGAACGCGCAGTCATTCGCAAAACCTCGTGCTAGAGATTAAGAATGAAGTGTTATCGAGCACCCTGACCGGAAAAGAATCTTACGAACTGAATGATATTTTACAAGACAACATTACCTACAATCAGGATGATCAAATTTTTATCAACAAAACACATTTAAGTATTGATGACATCCCGACTCAACTGACACTGTACTCAGTGCAAAGTAATCAAAATATTCATAAGCTGAGATTTAACTTTTATCTAGCAGTCATCTTTACGTTATTGGCCACGATTGTTTTTTCCTTCATTCTTTGGCGTTGGCTCCATAAACGTATTAGAGCGGAGATCGAAACGCTCATGCACTTTACTTACACTATCGCTGAACGAGGTACTGAAGTTAAATTTGATGGTTCAACAATCGCTGAGTTTGACCATTTTGGTAGGGTATTAGAGCACACCTTTCATCGCTTATCAGAGCAAGAAAAACAGTTCGAAAATCTGTTCAATTACTCTATCGTACCTACAATACTTTGGGGGACGAACAGCAGTCTTTTGCGTATGAATCCCGCGGCAGTTAAACATTTCTCTAAAGATGTGGATGGGAATAAACCACTCTATTTAGAGCTAAAACAGAAGCTGAGTAAAACAATCTCTGATGTCAGCCATGGAAAACGTTCCGGTGAGGTTATTACTGAAATTAATGGTAGAACATTGAGATGGACGGTTTCCCCCATTTCATCTGCAAATGGATTAGAGTCAATCTTGACCCAAGGTCAGGATATCACCAGTATTGCCGATGCTGAGAAGCAAAGCCGACTTGCGAAGATAGAAGCCGAACGTACAGCTGGTGCTCGAGCTGACTTCCTCGCAAGAATGAGTCACGAAGTCAGGACACCTCTCAATGGTATTTTAGGTGTCGCACAGCTTCTCAAACAAAGTTCGACCGATGAAAAACATCAAGAGCAGGTCGGAGTCTTGTGTGCTTGCAGTGAACATCTACTCGCGGTTTTAAATGATATATTAGATTTCTCAAAACTTGAGCATGGTAAATTTAATATCACCATTGCCGAATTCAATTTAGTAGACACAGTTAATGCTGTTGAAAAAATCTACCGTCCATTGTGTGAAGAAAAAAGAGTGCATTTTAACTTAGTGCATAATCTTGAGCAGCCAACTATCGTTTTTAGTGATCAGATCAGGCTGAATCAAATTATTTTCAATCTATTAAATAATGCGGTGAAATTTACTGAAAGCGGCGATATTACAATTAAAGTTCAATTAACAGGGCAACAGACTATTGAGCCGCAACTCATCGTTGAAATTAGTGATACTGGTATTGGGATTGATGAAAAAGAGCAAGCGATTATTTTTGAACCATTTATACAGTCTTCGTCGCGTGTATCTAAAGATCATGGTGGTAGTGGGCTAGGGCTTTCAATTGTAAAGAACTTAGTAGAACTTTTTGGAGGCCAAATATCACTCAGTTCTGAGATGAATAAGGGCAGTACATTTAGCTTTTCAATACCGATGCAAATAAAGAACCAATTACCGGGGACGCAACCGACATCAAACGATATTCTGATTCATTCAAACCTTTATTTCACTTCAGAACCAAGAGTTCTTGTTGTAGAAGATAACAAAACAAATGCTTTTATAGCGCGTGCATTCTGTGAAAAGTTTGGTTTAAAGGTTTCTTGGGCTAAGGACGGGGATGAAGCGATTGATATGGTTGGAAAAAGTAACTTTGACCTCATACTTATGGATAATCAATTACCGCGTCAGGATGGTATAGAAATAACGAAAATCATGAGAAGAGAATTAAATGTGAGAGCGCCTATCTTTGCGTGTACCGCTGACGGTAGTAATGAAACGCAAGAAGCATTTCTTAATGCTGGTGCTGATTTCATCATTGTGAAACCGATCAGAGAGGAGAAAGTACAGCAGGCATTAATGTTCTTTAAGAGCGCCTTCTATCGAAGAAACTAATATCAATTTACATCTGGGTGGCAGTGCTCAAAAAGGGCGGATTTTAAGTCTGTGTCGAAAGGCATCACATCATCAAAAGATACACCCAGAACGCAGTTAGATTTATGTGGAATTATATTGATCACTTTACCGGTAAAATGGCTATTGTTTTCACCAATTAATGCCATTTTAATCTCAACTTCGTCACCTTGTTCGATGAAAGAGGGCATATCCATCAAAACACCACACCCAGATACAGAAAAGTCTATTAGTCTTCCTTTATGGCACCGTTCGTTCTCATGGACTTCTACAGGAACGCTAAACTTAAATCGATGGTGTTCTCGTATTGCCTTAGACATATAATCATGAGGCATTTTTAGAAATATCATGGGAAACGGTTGTGTAGAGATATCGAGAATATTTGTTCTGAATGCAATGACATGACCTAACTCGGAGTTGCTTTTGGCTCTTACCGTCGCCCTTATATTTCTTAGCTTTCGAATGATAAGATCTTGAAGGACTCGTTTAGGATAATCAATAATAATGCATTGGTGATTTTTATAGCCAATCAGCTGAGACTGAAAATTATAGGTTTCACTTTCACCAAATTCTAAAGTGATGAACACTTTCGTTCCTGCTGGAATAAACTCTAACAATTTTTCCATGTATTGCTGATGGACCATTGATTCACCTGCCTAAGACTCAAAATAGTGCCCGAACGTTCATCTCGATTTGTGGACCCCAAATACCGTTATTCACAAAACCCGCCCCCAACGATAATTGATCGGTCGAATGAAATCTAATACCAGCGTTAAAGATGGAATGATCGTCAATCGTACCGACTTTTATCTCGGTCTCTAATTTTTCTGCAATCCAAAGCCTCAGGCCTACATTAAGTTCTAGTAGTGTTTCTGAGCTTTTATTTTCATCATTGGGGTAATCGACGTAATGCCCCAGAGCCTGACCGTATATATCGACGAAATCGTTTAGCGGCCCATTAAACCCAATACCTCCCGCAGCATCGCCATCATGTTCAAATTGGGAGTCCAATCGTGCGAGAGCATGAAAGTTGTCGGTCAAGCTCACACTGTACTCTGCTCCCATAGACTGCGGACTTGAACCTACGCGGAACTCAAAATAATTATAATCAAAGTTATTGGCATACGCAGAAGACGAAATGAGAGCGAATGGGATGAGCCATTTAGATATTTGTGATGCCATAGTGTCAGTCTCATGCTTAATTTCTTGTATTTAATACATTAAGAATACATAAAAATCAGAAAAAAACAGAGTAAAAACATTTGGTATTGTGTAGCGGCTATCTCTATTATTGACCAGCGATAACAATATTACACCTGCGTTGAGCTCTAAAGCCTAGTTGCTTATCATGCAGTCAATACAGAATTTATGAGTAAACGATGAAATCATCATTGAAAACATTAATGGTTCAGGGAACAACTTCCGATGCAGGCAAGAGCGTACTTGTCGCTGGGCTGTGCCGAGTACTTAAGCGTAAAGGCATCAAAGTTGCGCCTTTTAAACCACAAAATATGGCTCTTAATAGTGCTGTAACGGCTGATGGTGGCGAAATCGGTCGAGCTCAAGCTGTACAAGCCCTCGCTTGTGGAATTGCTCCGACGGTACATATGAACCCTGTCTTATTAAAGCCCAATTCGGATACGGGAGCTCAGGTAATATTACAGGGACGAGCGATTACTAATATGGAGGCCAACGCCTATCACGATTATAAGAAAGTCGCGAAAGCAACTGTCATGGACTCTTATAATAAACTGCTGTCAGCCTACGATAGTGTGATGGTTGAAGGTGCGGGGAGTCCAGCGGAAATTAACCTACGGCATAATGATATTGCCAACATGGGATTTGCTGAGGAAGCTGATATACCCGTCATCATAGTGGCAGATATCGACAAAGGCGGCGTATTTGCACACCTATACGGCACATTAGAACTACTTTCACCGAGTGAGCAGCAAAGAGTGGTTGGATTCGTTATAAACCGTTTTCGGGGTGATCTATCTATTTTGCAGCCAGGCTTAGACTGGCTAGAGGAGAAAACAGGTAAGCCCGTATTGGGGGTACTACCTTATTTGCACGGTTTTGATCTTGAGGCGGAAGATGCGATCGATAAAAGTCAGAACCTGTCAGATAAAGTTCAGATACGTGTTGGTGTACCTATTTTTTCCCGTATAAGCAATCATACTGACTTTGATGTTCTGCGAAAGAACCCAGATATAGATCTGCGTTATATTCAAAAGGGGGAACGTATTGAGGGTCTCGATCTGGTTATTTTACCTGGTTCTAAGTCTACGCGAGCCGATCTCGCATACCTGAAATCCCAAGGCTGGGATCAAGATATTTACCGACATCTCAGATTTGGTGGAAAAGTATTGGGTATCTGCGGTGGTTACCAGATGTTGGGTAAAACCATTGATGACCCGTTTGGTGTAGAAGGAGACTCAGGGAAGAGTGAAGGGTTGGGGCTGTTAGATATCAATACTGTTCTTACTCAGCAAAAGCATTTGACCAATGTTGTTGGCAAGCTCTCTCTCTCAGGATCTCAGTATGTTGTTAAAGGCTATGAGATTCATGTCGGAGAGTCGACCTTAGAGCCTGATTCTGAAGACCAACCTTTGATTCAGTTGGAAGACGATGGTTTTGATGGCTATCTGAGTTCTACCAATCAAGTATTGGGTTGTTATTTACACGGTCTCTTCGATGAGTTTGATGTTACTAAAGCAATTTGTCAGTGGGCTGGGGCACAAACAATTCAAGAATTTGATCACCAAACGAACAAAGAATTAGCCATTGACCGCATTGCTGATGCAATTGAGGCTCATCTAGACCTCGAACAATTATGGCCGGAACTGACTTTAAGATAAAGTGAAGTATGAAGAGTCTAGTTGCTTAGACTCTTACATCGAGCAGTGAACCAATCATCTCTTGGTTCTTTTGAACAATGTTGGTACCAACCCGATTGTACTGAACGGCTTGACTTAAATCTAATAAAGGGTCGGTGTTGTTTTGAGATGATGGGGTTGATTGATTAACTTGAGATGGTAAGTTTTCTATTCCTCCAGCACGGAAGGAATCCTCTTTATTCTGGACAGCGTTGGCCTGAATCTCTTGGGCTGCTTTTGTGGCAGTCTGAGACGCTTGGTTAATCATATTGTATCCAGATTGAATAGAAGAATTCACGAGTTATCTCACCAATAACGATTCGTACAATTTTTAATCATTTTAGGGTTCAAAGAACCAAATAGCAAGCTCAACTTCTCGCTGAGAATAACTCTGCTATTGTGTCTAATTCTTCTACTGTCAACAATTCTTCTTCACTCTCATCCAAAGAGTCCTGAATCTGTTCTTTCAAAAAACGCAATTGCACCGGAGAGAGTTGCTTTAAGGTTGAAATCACTTCGTCAAAAGTTTCATCTGAGACCTGTTGGTAATCTCCGGTAACTTTGTAATGATAGCTTGTACAATTCATTAGAAAATCTCCCAAAATACCTGAGTAGTGTAAATTGTAAGCACTTATGAATTGTCCAAGCTTTGTCATTGTTGTGTTAATAATATCAATTAACGCGAGCAGTAAACTTGCTGCTGAGTGAGTAAAGTTCTGGAATCATCCGATAGATTAGATGTAATTGCTGTAAAATAAGTCGAACTGAGTCACTATCTTCCTCTCGCCATTCCGTTAGTCTTTTCTCCAGATCAAGGTTATCGATCTTTTGTTTATCTTCAGATAGGTTTGAATTAGCAAGTTGTAGCGTTATCTGCTCAAGGTGTTGATGAATAACCTTATGAGCATCTTGAATCAACTTGTGTGTCGCTATGTCGTCTAGCCGAGTGCGATGTGCGCCCAATGTAGAGATATAGCTTAGCAATGCATGTGTTAAAGTTAGAAAGCGAAATGCTTCGTTGACTGAGGTGCGATATTTGCCGGGCTCAGCAATCATATTGTTTACTGAAAAGGTAAGCGCTGCGTCTTGGTTGTGAGCATCTCGACGAGCAATACGATAGTTAAGGTTGTCTTTTTTACCGATACGATATTGAACGATGATTTGATCGAGATAATGCATATTTTTATCGATGGCATCAGCCATGCTTTTATGTATCTTTTTGGAATGCCAATCGGGCAAAATGTAAGCTACGGCACCGACTGCCAGCGCACAACCAATAATGGTGTCAATAAGTCGGGGAATTACTACGGCTAAACCAACGCTAAATTGATTAAAGCAAAAAAGAACCAGTATTGTGATAAATCCCGTCGCGTAGGCGTAATTATTAATTCTAAAAGCAAAGAACAGAACGCCAGTAACGATAATCATCGCGAATTGACTTAACTGTGACGGGAACAGGGTTAACATCAACGAACCGATGAGAAGTCCAGATATTGTGCCTATGACCCTAAGAACGATACGTTGTTTTGTCGATGAGAAGTTCGGTTGGCAGACAAATAGGGTTGTCAGCATAATCCAATAGCCAAGAGGTAAATCAAACAACTGAAGAATGAGATAGCCCGAAGTTAAGGCGATCGACATGCGGATAGCGTGTCTGAATACAATGGATTCCTTATTCAGGTTATCAAGTACTCTTTGCCCCATATTTTTGAGTGAATGAGGTGAATTATCGCTGAGCTCGTTCTCGTCGATCGTTTCTATATGAGGTTTACTAATATTGTTGAGTAGCCTTTCTACTGTTGATAGGTTGTTAAATAGATATCCCAACTGGTTAAGTAATGGTTTCAACTGAGGATTATGCTGGCTTTTAAGATAAGCCATAGAGTCTTGCAGTTCTTTTAACGCTTGAGATGTTGCATCGGTATGTTCATAAGTCCTACCAAGCTTTAAATCTTCTGCAATATGTCTGCATGCTTTTGCCTGTTCCAGCATAAGAAATTTAAATCGAAATAGAATATCTGAATGCAAGAACTGCTGTGCAAGATCTTGGTAGCGATAGTGAGAAGAGGTAACGCGCTCATGTATGTCCTGAGCAAGAAAATAGACTTTGAGGTACTTATCGTTTGAACTGCGTATCACGCCACGTTTTGAACGAGCTACTAGCGTAGCTTTACAATGGTTAAGCGCCATAACTGTTGACGCATTCAAATTAGCTTCTCTAATCCGATACGGCTGTAGCTCCATCTGCTCTGTTGGATGAAACAATTCGCTTTTCATTTCGATGTAGTTTGAGATGTTATTGAATACATCGGACAGACTCTGTTGGATCGGTCTTCTTGGAAAAAATACGGCCCATGCAAATGAAAGAAGGTAATACCACGCAGCACCTGTTAAAAGAAGTACGGGTTGAAACCAAAAATTAGGACTCATTTTGGCGCCAAGCATGGTGTAAACAGCAATCAGTAGAGAGCCAAATGCAATGCTTGCGTATCTGGGACCAATTGCGCCCAACATGATAAAGCCAAAGGTTGATGAAAAAAGACCAATAGCAAATAATATGGGGTAGTTGAATAAAAGTTGTATCGAAAACGTGGCAATGGCGAAGCAAATAAGCGTTAAGAAGTTGGCTTTTAGGCGACCTGTTAAGCTCTCATCTTGCTCTGTTAAGGCTGCGGCAATTACACCCAGAATTAGCGGAGTCATCCATGTATTTAAGCTGTAGTAATAGGTCGGTACAGCTATCCCCATCAACGCAATAAATATCATAATTGCGTAGTTGATGGTTTTATTCGTCCAATAACTGAGTAACAAGCTAATAAGTCTCACTTTTTTTAACCACTCAAACAGAAAAGTGTTAGGCTATCAGCTTAACCAATTAATACACTGATCTAAATAAATATTCGTTACGAAAGTAGTGAACTGGTCAACAATGGTTCAATTAATGTCTGAATTTCAAGTTAGAGTAGCTCCGATGTTGTTAAAAGCCAGCAAAAGTGCGCAGTATTTCATTCACGATGAATACCATCAGGTCGAATTAGTCGAAAAAACGATTGTTGTAAGCTCGGAGTTAGCGGAAGAACATATCCCTTTCCTGTTGTGGGATGGATCTGTCAGAGTTCGACGTGGTATCTGTTGGGGAGAGCTGGAGTTTTATTCGCATACTGAAGGTGACCAGCGCATTAGTTGGCTCGTGCGAGGGCTACCATGGCAGCAGTGTGAAGATTTTGCTCGTCTAGCTGTAGAACAATACCGTCAGTGGCATCAGGAACAATGTGAGGCTTTAGCTAACTATATGCCAAAATGGCAGTCTGATCTCTCTGATTTGCTTGAGCTTAACTCGTATCTATCGCATTCGAGATTGGAAGAATGGCATGCTGGAGTTAGTGCTGGGTTGGATGACCTGTCTCTATCGATTAAACACATTCAACAGCGTTTACCTGAACTGTCTCAGGAAATTGCTATTTGGTATACCAACTCAGAACAGTTACTAGAGAATAGAAATACGTCATGGCTCTACAAAGAACGTGAGCGATGGCGTGATCTATTCTCTCAAATCGAATCTTCGCCACTGAATGAATCACAACAAAGAGCCGTTTTACTTAATGATGATAATAACCTGATTTTAGCCGGAGCGGGTTCGGGTAAAACGAGCGTATTGACCGCTCGGGTTGCTTACCTGATCGAAAGTGGTTTGGCTAAGCCGGAAGAAATACTTTTGCTTGCGTTCGGCAAAGAAGCCGCGATGGAGATGTCTGAGCGATTACGTAGCCGTGTCGGTCCTGCCGCAAAACATGTCACTGTTTCAACTTTTCATCAGCTCGGTCTTAGTATTATTAAATCCTCTAATGAAGAAAGCGTTGATATTTCTCCTTTAGCGACCAACGACGAAGCGAAAGCGGCATGGGTTATGGATTGGCTGAAGAAGCATTGGATGACTCCAACTAACTACAAACGTTGGCAAAAGCATTTAACTCAATGGCCCATAGCGTACATTACTGGCGATGATGAACTTGGAAGCCACGTTGAAGACGAAAAGTTAATTTCATGGCTGGTCAAGCAGCTTGATGTTTTAGCCATGATAAATATGAGCAAAAAAGATATTCAGGAAAGTATTGTAAATGACAATGATTTTACGCGCTTGAATAGTGAACTTTCACTCTGTTGGCCTTGCTATTTGGCCTGGAGTCAGATGTTAAAACAGGAGAACCATCTTGACTTTAACCTGATGATTTCTGAGGCAACTAAGTTAGTGAAAAGAGGAAAATATGATTCCCTATGGACTCATATTATGGTTGACGAATACCAGGATATATCGCCCGAACGGTTAGAGTTAGTGGAAGCGTTATGTGCTAAGACTTCTAAACAAAATGGAGCGATCTTATTTGCTGTCGGCGATGATTGGCAATCAATCTATGAGTTTGCTGGCTCAGATGTGAATCTAACGACTGATTTTAAGATTCGTTTCCCTAACTCGGTTATTTCTTATTTGGATACAACCTATCGCTTTAACAATAAGATTGGTGATGTCGCGAATCAATTTATACAGAAAAACCCAGAGCAGTTAGTCAAAGAGTTACACAGTTTTACGACGGTAAAAAAACCAAGAGCATACTTGCTGAACCAAATTAAGCTTGAGAAAACGTTGGACGATCTGAACCGAGGATCGAAAAGCCACAAATCGGTTCTATTGCTAGGCCGAAATCACTATCACAAACCTGAGCTATTTGAGGACTGGCAAGAGCGCTATCGTAACTTGTCCCTAAAATTTATGACTTGTCATGCGGCAAAAGGGAAAGAGGCCGATTATGTGTTTATTCTTAATGTTGATGATGGACAATTCCCAGCGAAAGTTAAGAACAGGCATTTAAATAATGTTCTTACCAGCAAGCATGAGTCATACCCGAATGCTGAAGAGCGACGATTATTCTATGTGGCGATGACGAGAGCAAAAGAGAAATTGTGGATTGCGTTTAATAACAAAGGCTCCTCTTTTGTAGAGGAGCTTCGTTCGGGACATTATCCGATCAGACAGATTAAGTAACTTATTTGCGCTTATTGAGATATGAGTCGTAGTCTGGGATTAAAATATCCACTTCAGAGTCGATCAACGCTGATGCAAAGATAAAATCAGCACTAGCTTGGTTGGTTGCAATAGGGATATTCCACACGCTGGCGATTCTAAGCAGTGCTTTTACATCTGGGTCATGTGGAACAGAGTTCAGTGGATCCCAAAAGAAAACCAATACATCAATTTCTTTTTCAGCAATAAGCGAACCTAATTGTTGGTCGCCTCCCATAGGACCGCTAATCAGACTTTTTATTGCTAAGCCCGTTTCTTTGCTCAGCAGATAACCAGTAGTTCCGGTAGCATAAAGGAAGTGCTTCTGTAATTTTTCTTTATTATCAGATACCCATTTCAGTAACTCTTTTTTACAGTTATCGTGGGCAACGAGTGCGACATGCTTGTGCGCAGGAATGGTACGAGTTGTCTTATCCATTTACATCTAGACCTTAATAAAATGAGTAAATTTTCAATAAAGTTATATATCTAACTTTCCAGTCGTCATTTCAATCATATTGTGCTCAAAATGAGGGGATGGCACAAAAAAGGGGAATATATATTCTTAAGATTTACTGTTTTTAGATTTATTGTAAAAGCTCATAATAGTGTTTCCTGATTAAGCTAATACATTTTATTAGTACGCCACACTATTGGAATTTAGTGTGGCGTTTTCTTTATGTTCTCTGGAAGAATAATATCATTATTGGTCGAACTTGTATCCTTCAGGAATGACTACAATACCTTTTTCAGAAATATGAAATCGTTTTGCATCTTCTTTCCTGTCAATACCGATTTCGGTATTTGGCGGTATCGTGACATGTTTATCGATGATGCAGTTTGCTAACTGGCATCCTTCGCCAATGGTCACATCATCAAAAATGATAGAATCAGAGACTGTGGCACTATCATGGATTCTGACATTCGAAGAAATAATTGAGTGATGAACCGAACCGCCTGAATTAATCACGCCGTTTGCGATAATTGAGTTAATGAAAATACCTTCATTACCTGTTGCTGAGGAAACCGTTCTTGCTGGTGGATATTGAGGTTCATATGTTCTGATTCCCCAATCCTTCTGGTAGAGATTCATCGGCGGCATTGGTTCTAGCAGATCCATATTCGCCTGATAATAAGAGTCAATGGTACCTACATCACGCCAGTAACTGTCTTTGGCAACGCGTCCCTTATCACCACCAAAATTGTAAGCAAGTACCTGATTGGTCTTGATAAGTTCTGGAAGTATATCCCGACCAAAATCATGGCTTGAATCTTCAAGTTTGGCATCATTGATAAGTGCTTCTTGAAGTATGTCCATGTTGAAAATATAGATTCCCATGGATACCAAACTTCTGTCTGGGTTGTTTGGCATCGGTGGCGGATCTTTGGGCTTTTCTATAAAAGAAGTTACTTTGTACTGTTCGTCTACAGTAATGATGCCAAAAGAAGAAGCTTCATTGCGAGGTACATCCATACAGGCGATAGTTGCCACCGCATTTTGTGCTTTGTGCTCTTCTAACATGGCCGCGTAATCCATTTTGTAAATATGATCACCTGAAAGCACTACGACGTACTTTGCATCACTGCGTGATAACAGCCATAAGTTATGATAGATAGCGTCTGCTGTGCCTTCGTACCATGCACCGCCCTTGCGCATTTGAGGTGGTACTGCAGTGATGTATTCGCCCAGTTCGGGATTAAAAATCGACCATCCATCGCGCAGATGTTTTTGCAAGGAGTGTGATTTGTATTGAGTTAATACGAGGATTTTTCTTAGCCCAGAATGAAGGCAGTTCGTTAGTGTAAAATCGATGATTCGATATTTGCCCCCAAATGGAACAGCTGGTTTCGCTCTGTTATCTGTCAGAGGTGATAGGCGGGAACCGATACCTCCAGCGAGCACAACTGTTAGTGTGTCTTGCATCTTTTTCTCCCTAATTGTGTGCAATTCCATTCTCTAATATAGTCAGATCAATTTTTGAGCCAACTTAGTGCACATTATAAAAACAATAGGTTACTAGTAGAATATCAATCCGTTGATAAGCTGTTGTGCAATTAGTTATAGCACTGCACTACTGAAGAGCATATTCGACTTCAGCGGTTTGTGAAGACGGTAAAGGTAGAATTTTATTTCTTCCAGCAGACTTCGCATTGTATAGAGCGATATCTGCACGTTTATAAACTTGTTCTGGGCTACTCGTCACATCGGTAATCCCACCGCTTATCGAACAGGGAATGTCGTGATTCTCGTGTATAGCATGGCGTAATCTATCGATTATATATGCAGCATCTTGTAATGATGTCTGACGCAGTATGATAGCAAATTCTTCGCCGCCAACACGAGCGATAATATCGGTTTCTCTCAAATCTTTTTTAAATTTTCCAGACAACATTTGAATCACGTAATCGCCATGATCATGCCCTAGCTGATCGTTTATTTGTTTGAAATGGTCAATATCAATCATAGCAACACAGGCTGATGATTTATCTGGATAGCGTTCGACAAGCTTGCACAGGCGGCGCAGTTCGTCATCAAATTTGCGTCGATTCCACAGTCCTGTTAATGGGTCTTTTTCACTCAGAATTCGGAGTTGATGTTCTATTTCTTTCTGATGAGAAATATCTACAAAAGACATGATGTAAAATGGTGGGTGGTCTGTTGACGTATTGATAGCTTGAATCTTTATCAGTTGTGTTAATACGTAACCGGATTTATGAATTGCTGATAGCTCGCCTTGCCATACTCCCGAGGATGCAAGGCTGGCAATAATCTGCTTTTTTTCTTTGTAAGAATCGGTGAAAACGATATTGGGAAAAGGAGTCAGACGCATTACGTCTTTTAATTCGTAGCCATTCAGCTTAGTAAACTCTTTATTGATTTTTATGATGCGGTACTTGCTATCAAGAATGATACAGGCAGACATTTCACGAAATGCATTCATCAGGGTCGGGTTATAAAATGGTTCTTGATGCTTGTGTCGAGTTAATTTTATTAATAAAAAAATCAGTACGAGAATGAAACCGAACAAGAGTGTGTAGTAAAAATTGCTTAAGATGGCCCCAGTTGCCGTGTTTTCTGATGCTGTAGCCGGCAGAGCTATTAAAAATGTCGTTGATGGAAACAAACGCACAGCCCTGTGTAAAACGTTGTTATAATATTCCATTTTATTGATATGTAATTATTTTTATGAAATTTGATGAATTTGCTAGTATGTCGATCTTCGTCTCCTAAATCAATGCAACAGCTCAAATATAACACCCAATATAGTGATATAAATATGAGTAACCGAATGATTAAGCGTGAATTTTTCTTTCGCTATTCATTCGGCTAAAGTATTACTTAACATTACCGATGTTTATAGAGTTAGCTTAAAGTTTTAATACGCCACAAATTAGGAAGGCATCGTGAAAAAAATTTTACTCATCGTGATCCTATTATTAGGGCTTGGTGGTGCCGGGGCTGGTTACTACCTCTTTTTTATGAAGCCAGCTCAAGAAACTGAAGTCGCTAAAATGGAAGACGATACCAAGGATAGTAAAAATACCGGGAGTGAAACCCAACCGAATCAGCCTGCGCCTTTTCTTGTTAAAGATTACTATGCCAAAGATCGCAAAGTAGCAGTTCGAAACGGGCCAGGAGAAAGTTTTTTACCTGAACGTTATCTCTATATTGGTGATGGCGTAACGGTTATGGAAGAGAAAGATGGATGGGGTCGAATCTCTGGCTATTACGTCTATAAGCAGGGTGGTAAAGAGATGGCTGAATGGGTCAAGATGGCGCACTTAGCTCATGTAAAGCCCGTTATTAATGAGCAGGAGCAAGAAGAAATTATCAGTAGCTACATTCATGCTTCCGACGACTTTAAAGATTACCGTGAAAAGTTTATTCATGTAACGGAGAAACTCCTCACCGAAAAAATATGTGAGCCAGAGGATTTTGAAGAACTTAAGGGCTGGATGAAGTCTTTGAATTACCCCAATCGTAACGTTTACTTTGTTTATTGTGGCGGTCTGAATGTTTCCGATAAAGTCTATTTTGATGTTGATAGTGAAGAAGTCTTTTATAATTAAATAGTTAAGAGTGAAAGCGGGATTTTCATGCTTAAAGGCAACTTATTTTTCTATGTTGCCTTTTGTTACATTAGGCCCATCATAAACCCTATCTAATTCACAAATTACTCGTCGGTTTACTCTTATCATGTGCAGACTCAAAAAGTAGATGAAGTAGGTAGATATGATAATTAGTAAATTTGGCTGCTCAGATAATCAGGCTCTATTTTCTCCACTGGTAAACGATATTTTTGACTACGTGACCAGTATGGATCTAGATAATTTGGCTCCCGGAAAATACGATATTAAACATATTGAAAGTGATGAAGCGTTCTTTCTTGTCCAAGAATACGAGACTCTGGAAGAGAGTCAGTTTGGAGCAGAGTTTCATCAAACTTACACCGATGTCCAATTCTTACTTTATGGTGAGGAGAGGTTTGGGTGGGCTATAGCATCTGATGAAGAGTATCGTATATTACATCGCACATGTAATTTTGATCAAGACAGAGACATTGGCTTCATCGGACACAATAATAACCTGCTCGATCTAAATGAAAATATTATGAAACCTGGGGCTTTTTATGTGTTCACTCCGAGAACAATTCATATGCCTTCGCTTGCTATCAGCACCCCGACGAAAGTAAAAAAAATTGTTATCAAGATCGAAACATCTCTTTTGTCTGACTCCGTTAATTTCAAACCGATGTCTACAGTAATCAATGAGTCACCCAATTTGTGGGCGGTTGGTTAATTGTAACCCCACTATTTCCACTATTTTTTCTTCGCTTTGGCTAGCCTAGAGCTAGCCAAGCCGCAACTCCCGCCATCAGTGACCCTGAGATTCTATTCATTACAACGACATTTCCGCGATTCAGTAGCGCCTTACGCAGTGTTTGTCCTCCACATGCATACATCATCAGACATGTGAATTCCAGTACTAGAATAACACTAATTAGACTGACGCATTGGGCTGGGAGTGGTGCCTCGGAATGAATAAATGGTGGTAACAATGCAATGAAAAACGCCCAACCTTTTGGATTGGCTATTGCGGTTATGAATCCTTGGGAAGCCAGGGTTTTGAAATCAGCTTTAACTGCTTCATCTAAGTTTTCTGGAATGGCTAATCGACCTTTTGAACGCCACATTTGAATGCCTAGATAAAGTAGATACAGAGCGCCGACACTCTTTAAAATAATAAATAGGGTTGGATGATTAAGAAGAATAGCTGCAACACCAATTATTGCTAATGTCGCGACTAAACCAACCCCAATGAGTTCTCCAACCATCATTAACATAGCGCGTTTTACACCAATGGTCATACCCAGCGTTAGGGCCAATGTCATACACATTCCTGGTGTGGCGGAAACGAAGAAAAAAGTCGGTATAAATACCCAGAGAGTTGAAGATTCCATTTCGATACAACGTGAAAAGTCTAGATAAACAGAGATACTCTTATAGTGTGGATAGGCGAAAGAATCAAGACAAGTTTGGAGTAAACCTGTCTTGAATTTCGATCAATTCATTACTGGCGCGATATCGCTGCCCCCGAGAGCCTGATAAACCGTTGCCTGGATGTTGTAGCGGTTATATCTATTCTCTAACAGTGATTCTTCTGATTCTCGCAGTGTTTCTTGCGCATCTAGCCAATCCTGAATACTAACTGCACCATATCGATACTGACTCGCGTAAATCTTTTCAGCAGCAGCGGCTGCATCGTATTGTTCTTTCAATTTGGTTGCTTGGTAATCATATTGCTCTTTGGCCGAAAGCGCATTATCAACATCTTCATATGCTTGATAAAGTGTTTGTCTATAAGTTACAACTGCACTTTGGTAATCAATATCGGCTATCTTGTCATTGATTTTCATTTGATTCCATTCGAGGAAGGGGAGAACCAGTCCCGCACCCAAAGTCGCAATTGGGTTATTTAGTAAATTACTCAGTTGGCTCGAAGAGCTACCCAAGTCACCAGTTAACGTTACTGTGGGGAGGTAAGCCGCAAATGTTGCATCTTTTGTCGCAAGCGCTTTTTTGATGCTGTAGAGCGCGGATTTTACATCTGGTCTTCGAACCAGAATATCAGAAGGAACCCCTGCCTTGATTGCAGGGATTTGCCTATCGGGTAAAGAATTTATAGCCACGACATTGTTATCAAGTGGCTGGTTTACCAGCGTTGCTATTGAATTCTCAGCTTCATGTAATTGTTGCAGCAGTTCACTGTGTGTGGATTCTTGTCCTGCGAGACTGCGTTTCGCTTCAAGTACATTCAACTGTGTTACCGCACCACTTCGATACTGGTTTTCAGTTAATGAAAGCGTCTGTTTAGCGTAGTCGATACTTTTGGTACTCAGACTAATCCTGTCTTTTAGGTAACCAATTTGCCAATAAAGGGAGGCTGTTGTCGAAACAAGACTCTGAGCCGTTGCTTCCCGATCTTCTTCACTGGCGATGGCAGCCCATTTATTCGCATCTATTTCAGAAGACACTCGTCCCCATAAATCGAGCTCATAACTGATCGAAAGCGATGTAGAATAACTTTTACTGGTATCACCATTTTTAAGATCTTTGCTCTTTGATCCCGACGTCGAGGATGAAATGTCTGGGTACCGATCCGTAGCAGACAAGCCGGCCTGCAGCCGAGCCTTTTGCAGTGTGAGCGTAGCAAGTGCCATGTCACTATTTTGCTCCAGAACTGTTTGAATTAGTGAGTCGAGTTGCGCATCACCAAACTTTTTCCACCACGGATCGATATTGGTGGACGTATCAACTTTTTGTTGTTGCCAAGAATTAGGTATTGAGACTTGAGGAGCCTCAAATTCTGAATGCGTCAGTGAGCCGCATCCCTCCAGAAAAAAGGCGGATAGACAAACATATATGAGTGTTGGTTTTGTTGTAAACATAGTTTGTAACTACTCTCTGGCTAACGCGTCAATAGGATCAAGCTGTGCGGCATTTTTGGCGGGTAGAAATCCAAAAACAATACCAATTAATGTTGAACAGATAAAAGCAGCAACGATAGAGGTGGTTGAGTACACCATCTCAAAGCTTCCGCCGGAATATGAAAAGAGAACACCGATAAGGAAGGCTAGGCCAATACCGATAACGCCGCCGCTCAGACAAACTAGAACGGCTTCAATCAGAAACTGACGCAAAATATCACTTTGTCTTGCGCCTACAGCCATCCTCACACCGATTTCTTTTGTTCGTTCTGTTACGGACACGAGCATGATATTCATGACACCAATACCTCCTACAACCAGTGAAATCACAGCAATAGCAGAAATGAGTAGTGTCATTGTTGCTGTTGTCTTTTCTATATTCTGGCGAATTGTGTCGGTATTAATAGTGAAAAAGTCTTGTTTACCGTGACGCATCTTTAACAGCGAAATAATGGCTTGTTCACCGGAGGCACTCGTGACTGACTCTCCCAAACGAACCGTTATTTTATCAACTGTGTCTTGGCCAAGCATTCTGTGAGCGACAGTTTGATAGGGAACCCAAACGTTTAATGAGTCACTATTGCCAAACGCACTCTCTTTAGGTTCAGTAACACCAATAATACGGACGGGTAGGTTATCGAGAAAAATCACTTTACCTATCGGATTGGTATTGCGGAACAGTTCCGTTTTAGTGTTGTCATCTATGACGGCTAGCTGAGCGAGTTGATCCGCACTATCGTCATCCCATGCTTGCCCATTCGCAAGTGTATAGCCTTCTACACGAAAATACTGAGTACCTACACCTTTAACCGTTGTTGTGACAGCATGGTTAGTATATCGAAGCGTCACACTTGAGCTAATAGCTGGAGTGACACTATCAACGAACATTAGATTACTAATTGCATCTGCATCTGTTGCGACAAGAGTTTTCACTCGTCCTGAGCGCCGATCACCAAACCCTGTTCCTGGCATAATATCGATCGTGTTTGTTCCCATCGACTGAATATTTTTAAGGATGGCTTGACGAGAGCCTTCGCCCAGTGCAACGACAGATACAACGGATGCAATACCAATTATTATCCCTAACATCGTCAGAAACGTTCTAAGCCGGTGACTGGACATGGCAAGCAGAGCCATCTTAAATGCCTCGGCATAACGATCTAAACCTAACCAGGATTTCTTCTCTATCGTTTTTTCGGGCAGAGTATTTCCTGAGTCCGATGTGTCTGATTTTTGCGTATCACTGATGATTTCGCCATCTTTGATTTCAATAATTCTATCCGCATATTGCGCGACATTCATATCGTGCGTTACCAGAATGATCGTATGGCCGTCTTTATGCAGTTCTTGCAAAAGCTCCATCATCGATTCGCCGCTATGGCTATCAAGAGCACCGGTTGGCTCATCAGCAAGAATAACATCACCACCGTTCATGAGGGCTCGGGCGACACTCACTCGCTGTTGCTGACCTCCACTAAGCTGATTTGGCTTATGATCAAGACGATTATCAAGGCCAAGTCTGGTCAGTAACGCCTCAGCTCTTTCGCTCCTCGTCTTTTTATCTTTACTCGCGTATACCGCTGGAACTTCGACATTTTCTACGGCATTGAGGTCGCCAAGAAGGTGATAGCGTTGAAAGATAAAACCAAAATACTCACGAC
The DNA here is from genome assembly GCF_003856525.1 of Vibrio viridaestus. Lineage (GTDB taxonomy): Bacteria > Pseudomonadota > Gammaproteobacteria > Enterobacterales > Vibrionaceae > Vibrio > Vibrio viridaestus. The sequence goes on along the minus strand of NZ_RJVQ01000001.1, from coordinate 340,521 downwards.
GAAGTCGCGCGAGATCATCTCTGTCCATACAAGAGGTATTTTGTCCGTTTATAAGGTAATCACCACCAGTGGGCTTATCTAGACAACCTAGTATGTTCATGAGTGTTGATTTACCGGAACCTGATTGCCCGACAATAGCAACCATTTCTCCCCGTTTAATGGAAAGGCTTACTCCTTTAAGAACAACCAGATCCTGATCGCCTGCAGGGAAGGTTCGATATATATTTGAAACTTCAAGAAGTGTATCAGTCATCTTTAGAATCCCATTGGTCCACGGCGCATCTTATTCGTGAATGAATCCCCACTTGGCATGCCGACTACGATCTTATCTCCTTCGTTCAGACCAGAAAGAATCTCTGCATTGATTTTGTTGTTTATACCGACTTTAACCTGTTTATTTTCCAGAATACCTTTCTTGTTGAGCACGGGAACAGAATACAGGCTCTGACTTTTATCAACGACGCTAAGAACTTGTGATGGAACCAGTAGAGTACCGTTGGATTGATTGAGCACGATGGTGACTTGCGCTGTCATCCCGATACGTAGTACGTGTTCAGGGTTAGTCACATCAAAAAGACCATTATAATAGACCGCATCGTCATCATCCGGAGTCATATCACTATCATCACCATCCATAGATGTCGGTCCAGGTTCAACTGAGCGTAGTGTTCCTTCGTAACGCTTTGTTGAGTTACCCAAAATAGTGAAGTAAACGGGTTGACCTGCGAACGTATTGATAACATCAGCTTCGGATATTTGTGCCTTAACCGTCATGGTGTCCAAATCAGCAAGTTCAACGATGGTTGGTGTTGTTTGGTTTGCATTAACGGTTTGGCCCACTTCGACTGCTGTATAAACAACCGTTCCATCCATCGGTGCATGAATTTTTGTATAACTGAGGTCTACTTTGGCGCTATCGACCGAAATTTTAGCTTGGTCAATTTCAGCGCTTAGCTGATCTAACTCTGCTTTATAAACTGCAAGATCAGACTCAGCAGATTCATAATCAGCACGAGAACTAGCATTGTCTGCAAGCATCGCCTTTTGGCGTTTAAACTCTAATGTTGCCTGCTTTATCTGCGCCTGCTTCGCCTTATATTGTGCCCTTAGGCTGCTTAGCGATGCCTGAGCCTCTTTGAGAGCATTCTGTTGTGTTAAACTGTCTATCTCGGCAATCAAATCGCCTTGTTTGACTTCATCTCCCAATTTTACATCTAGCTTAGTGACTTGACCTGATACTTGAGCGCCGACACTGACTAATTTCGATGCTTGAAGCATACCACTGGCCAGAACGGTGTTTTCTATGTTCCCTTTGCGCACGGTTTCAGTGGCGTATGAGGGAGCTTGTTCTTCATTGAACCAGATAAAGTACGATGCGGTGCCAGCGATAAGAAGAGTAGCCACAAGAATAACTGTGTTTCTGACTTTTTTTGACATGTGTTTTGTATCCAATGAGATAGCATCTGAAATGCAATAATTGGGAATAATTTGCCACAACGGCACACCAATGAGAACCCGTCAAAAATCAGTAGCTCGGCTTACAATGGATATGTAAAGAGGTTTTACTAAGGTAAAAATGTGTTTTGACGTTGGCGATCGCTGAACTTAAATGGTTAAAATTTATAAAAATCAATCTCTTATTTTTTATTTCCTAACGGCTTATCTTGCTTTCGTGCCTTAAAAGCGTATTGCGAGTTTGATTTGATTATACAAATATTTACCAAAATTTACGTTTAGGAAATGATATTTATTATCAATAATCTGCGTGTTGTTCAAAAATATATCAATTTCTTGTATTTTACAAAATCTAATTTCTTCTTTTCGTTCTGTATAAAAAACACAAAATAAAATACTTAGAGTGCTTAGTATTTTATTTTTAATGTATAACATGAATACCGTTGTATAAAATTTTATAACATTTGTTTCCAATGTTTTTAATTTGTTAGTTTTAAGTGATCATTATATTAATTTTCCCTGTTTTACTCATATGTACAAAAGTTACAAAACGTCAAATATCCATATCACATAAATAGAAATATTTCACAGATCACACATTTTAAAGTTATGATTTTATTGATAATTAATGGTATTTCATTAATATTTTGTTACATTTAAATAATAAAATTGAGTGATGTATCTCATTTTTATTATTTTCTTATTTATATGGATTATTTCTCTGCATTTTTTAACCCTTATCAAGGATTAAAGACGAATAAAAACCTTAAATATACCTAGACAAAAACTTTAAACCTCAATTAATTACGCTTAGGAAACGTACAAATATGTATGAGGGATTCCCAATTTTAATCTTGATAACGGAAACACAATTATGAGTGAAATTGCACTTTCTATCCTGGTACTTGCCGTCGTTGCAGTTATCGGGTTGTGGTTAGGTGGCTTCAAAATAAAAGGTGTTGGTCTTGGGATTGGTGGTGTTTTATTTGGCGGTATAATAGTCGGGCATTTCACTAACCAATTTGGATGGCATCTTGATAACCACGCGCTCCACTTTATAAAAGAGTTCGGGCTAATTCTGTTTGTTTATACCATTGGTATACAAGTTGGTCCTGGTTTTTTTGCTTCTTTAAAAAGTAGTGGCCTGAGACTAAATGCTTTGGCGGCTGGAATCGTCATCTTAGGTGGTCTCGTTGCTGTTGCTTTACATTACATCTTTGATCTACCACTTGACGTATTTCTTGGTATCTACTCAGGAGCGGTAACGAATACACCTTCTCTGGCGGCAGGGCAGCAGATACTTCAAGAACTTGGCGAAGGTGTCGCAAGAACTGATATGCTAGGTCTTGGTTACGCAATGGCATACCCATTTGGTATTTTGGGTATTCTGCTTTCTATGTGGATCATCCGTATCGTCTTCGAAGTCAATATCGACAAAGAAGCTGATGATTACGATGGAAAAACAAACAGCTCTAAAAAAGATTTGCTGTCTGTTAATGTCATCATCGAAAATCCAAACATGGAAGGTATGCAATTCAAAGAGCTTGAAGGACTTATCGGACAAGAGATCGTCTGTTCACGTATGAAATGTGATGGCAAGCTAAATGTCCCTGGTCCCGAAACTGTTCTTCACGTCGGTGACTATCTGCATTTTGTGGGGGCAAATGCAGACATGTTACATAAAGCAGTTGTGATTGTCGGAAAAGAGGTCAAGGAATCACTTTCTACAAAAGGAACAGATTTCAAAAGCGATCGTATTGTTGTGACCAATGAAAAAGTGTTGGGTAAGCAGCTCGGCGATTTACATCTTAAACATGAACACAGTGTTGTTATATCACGTTTAAATCGTTCTGGTGTTGAGTTGGTCGCGAACCGACATTCCGTTCTGCAATTTGGTGACATCCTTTATATTGTTGGGCGCCGTGAAGACATTGAACATGTGGGTAACCTACTAGGTAATGCCGCGAGTAAATTACAACACGTTCAAATGCTACCTATTTTCATCGGTATTGGCTTAGGCGTGTTGCTTGGTTCTATTCCATTCCAACTACCTCATTTACCGGCGCCATTGAAATTAGGGTTGGCTGGTGGTCCATTGATCGTTGCGATTATCCTAGCAAGAATTGGTAGTATCGGCCGTCTGTATTGGTTCATGCCACCAAGTGCTAACTTAGCGTTACGTGAAATAGGTATCGTGTTATTCCTTGCTGTGGTGGGCATTAGCTCGGGCGGTAACTTCTTTACAACCATTGTGGAAGGCGAAGGGTTAACCTGGATGGGCTATGGTATCTTCATTACCTTAATACCGTTACTCGTCATTGGTTTCATTGCACGATTCATAATGAGGCTGAACTACTTATCGATTTGTGGTTTGATGGCTGGGTCCATGACCGATCCACCGGCGCTTGCATTTGCGAATGCAATCCATGCGACTAGTGGAGCGTCAGCTTTGGCCTATGCAACCGTTTATCCTCTTGTTATGTGTTTGAGGATACTCTCACCGCAAATTATCGCCGTTCTCTTGTGGGTTGCTGCATAAAGTAAGTTCTTAAATAAAAGTTAAAAACCCGGATTTCTCCGGGTTTTTTTTATGCTAGAAGGACTTCAATACCTTTTAGTTGCAGATCTTCAACCACTTGATAAGGTAGGCTATTGTCTGAGATAACATAGTCGAAAGACTCAATCGAAAGTGCATGAAAAGGTGCAATACGCCCATACTTGGATGCATCAGAAAGTAAATAGCTTTCACTCGCTGCACTGACTATCGCCTTTTTGACAATAATATAATTCTCTGGACTTCGTTAGACCCTGTATTTGTTGCGCTTTGTTGTGCTGTCGGTCCTGTGGGCTTTTCTCACTTAAATGACTCATACTTCCATATTATCAATAGAACATTGGGTATCTCTGAGTTACCTGATCAGTTAAAAATCTGGACGCTTAGCTCGACTATTGCCTGGGCAATCGGTTCAAGTATCGTTCTGCTACTCAATCTGATATTTGGTAAAGGTGGAACGATGATAGATCCACTGGTTCCTTTACTGGTTCTTGCAGCTATTGTTGTGTGGGTAAGGGCCAAGTCTCGGACGACCGAGGAGAAAGGTAGTCTAGCTCATCATTAACAACATAATAAAAACAGGGAGCAATGCTCCCTGTTTTTATAGATAGGGCAGGTGAGTGTTAAGACTGTATAGCCACAGAATAGCAAAGCAAAAGACAAACATAATCAGTGCATAACGCCAGTTTAGTCTCAACAGTGATTTTGCGTTGATATCGTATCGAGATTGGATGCTGAGTTGGACACCTGAAAATGGCGATATAGCAATCCCTAGAGACCAGCCCATAAGAAGTGTTAAACCCAGTAAATTGGGATCGCTAACGGAAGGGGCTAAAATGCCTCCCGCGAGTACGACGCTGGTCACCGGGTGCATTCCTGTTAATGCCAGAATAACGAGTATAACGAGGGTAATACTGGCTTCGAGAGGTCCGTAGTGAGGAGGAGCAATATGTAAATCTAATGCGGTCATTGTCGCTGCGAACCCTGCTGCGAGCAATGCTGCAGAGGCGAAAAGAACCACCTCATTACTTGAATTGACTACGCCTTTTTCGATATGAGTTTTAAATGAACTAACACCAGACCGGATACCCAGCTTGAAAATAAGCAAGCCAAATGTAAAAACAATACTGGTCAAAGAAACAAGAGTAAGAACACTGATCCTTGGCTCAATTTCGTGAATACCAATCACTATCAGCGCCAAAAAGCATGGCATCCACAAAGAATCCAGCGCCATTGGGTAGCCTTCTAGCTGCTTTGAATCTGGGGTACGCAAAATTTCCCAAGCACTAACCAGAATAGCAACAACACTCAGTGGAAGGCCGTAAATCACGAGTGTATTTAGTTGTGCTCCGGGGGCACTTATCAGAGTAAGGCCCATCGCAGCAAAAAATGGTGACCAGAATGCACAGATACAAAACGCTCTGAGGAGCAGGAGCGCTTGAAGATCAGATATCTTTTTTTGTGCAGCTAGCTTGTCTCCAACAATAATAACAGAAGACATATTCAGAACGGCACCAAACAAGTGAGCGCCAACTAACGTTCGGAATAAAGCTCTTCTACCTATAGGAAGATCTTTTGTCTTGTTGGTTAAATTGGTCGTACAGACTTTTAGAAATCCAACAGCGATAAGCATGGTTACAACTTTCTGGTTTGCTTCCAATGCACGAGTCAGATCTGGCCAGTGTCCGCTGTAGATAAGACTAAATAAGATACCAGCACTGCCAGCGAGAAGAAGGATCGCAATTTGCTTTTGTTGGTTTGGCTTAATTCTGGGGAGCAGAATAAAAGCACATATCCAAATTGGAATTCCAGCGGTAAAACTAGGGATTGAGGGTACGAAAGATGAGACGAGTGAAATCAACAGGCTAATAAATAATAACCAACCGACCAGTTTATCTAATTTAAATTCCATTTAAGACGATAACATCCATGAGAAAAAGCTGCCAAAAAAACATGTTACCAAAGCCACCGTAAAACAAAATTATTTTTTAAATGGATACTTCTCTATCTGTATGTGCACAGTATATTTTTATCCATCAATACAAATTAAGTGCTCGAATAGCAGGGCTGAATTAATTTTGATACATGAATAGATAATACCTTGATAGTAATCAAGAATATAATCTCAACTATGAATCAGAATAGAGAATTGATGAATAAATAGGCGGTTATTCGCGTTTTTATTTTTGTTTTGGTCGTGTTTACACCAATTGGAAAAGTAATTGATGAAAAGGGTATACCCGAAACGCTTCAACCAGGATTCGATGTCTTTATTGCCAGCAGAGGTTAATAAGTTCGATATAGCTAATTGCTGCCTCGACATTTCAGACGAAAACCTATTTTATTCTATTATTGAAAACAGCAGTAACATTATTGTTTTAACGGATAGTGAACGTAATATTATCTATGTAAATCATAAATTTGAAGAGGTAAGTGGCTATTCGAAGGAACAAGTTGTCGGGAAGAACCCAAGGTTTCTAAAGTCGAATAAAACGCCTGCAGCAACTTACGATTCGTTATCGAAAGCGTTAGCGGAAGGTAAATCTTGGAAGGGAGATTTTACCAATAAACATCCTTCAGGGAGAGAATACATTGAAGAGGCATTGATAACGCCTTTAAAAGATATCTACGGTGACATTAAATTTTACTTAGCCGAAAAAACGAATGTCACTGAGTTAAGACGAGCCCAGAAAGAAATATGGAATCTTGCTTACCTCGATCAATTAACTTCTTTACCGAATAGAGAACAATTTCTTGAGCAATTAAAAACACGGATTATTCAAAACAAACCAAGTTGTCGTTGTTTTTCTTTGCTATTTATAGATCTTCGCCGTTTCAAAGAGCTCAATGATGTGCATGGGCATACATACGGTGACATTGTTCTTAAAATTGTCGCGCGACGATTTCAAGCGGAAACGGGCGCTAATGATTTTCTCGCACGCGTAGGTGGCGATGAATTTGCCGTATTACATTCAATAACCGATCCCGATTCCACAGAACAAACAGCAATGAGGATTACTCAATCGTTAGACAGTAGTATTTCGGTTGATGGTCAAGAACACTATCTTGGAATAACCATTGGCAGCGCGCAATGGCCAAAGGATGGAGATAATGCGAAACCTTTGCTTATTGCTGCTGACGTGGCAATGAATCAGGCTAAAGCCCAACACATCAACTATTGCGCATATGATGTTGATATTGGGAATACACTAAGCCAACAGGCTAAGATGGGACATGCGTTGGAAAGGGCGGTCAGTCTAAATGAGTTAACTTTTGTTTATCAGCCTAAGGTTGAGTTAAGTACGGGTTCTATTGTAGGGGCTGAGGCGCTTTTACGTTGGAACAACCATCAGTTCAATCATATTGGTCCCGATGTATTTATCCCGTTAGCTGAGTCTCGTAATCTGTTAAATGAAATTGGTGACTGGGTAATCGAAGAATCCTGTCGAACACTCAAAAAGTGGCAAGGAGAAACAGCATTCACCTACCCATTGTCAATTAATGTATCAGTGCAGCAACTAGATAATCCCAATTTTTATCAAAAGCTGATGTTAGCCGTCAGCAACTATGGTTTAACGCCCGATCAAATCGATCTTGAAGTGACTGAATCGGTTATGATTCGTGATTCTGGCCGGGTCATTTCCTTACTTGAAAAACTATCGGACGTTGGTTTCTCAATCTCTATTGATGATTTTGGTAAAGGGTATTCATCACTTTCTTACTTAAAGCACTTGCCAGTCAATCATCTCAAAATTGATCGGTCTTTTATTTGTCGTCTGGAATATGAGAAAGACGATCGGTCTATCGTCAAGTTCATGGTCGATTTAGCGCACAACTTAGGCTTAAAAGTGATTGCAGAGGGGATTGAAACCTTTGCTCAACATCAATATTTGTCTTCTATTGGATGTGATTACGGACAGGGCTATTACTACTCCACTCCCGTTAATTTTCTGCAGATAACAGAGCTATTTCTTTCTGGTGAATCCCTTCTGAATAACTAATTTAGATTTGTTTTAGAGCAAGTTTTTATCGGCATTGACAGAGTAAACTCTCTTTTATTGTGCGCTATAACATACAAGGATGTGCCTTTATGCCTCTTTCAGCAAGAATCGAACGTTTACGTCAGAACTATATACATTCCAAGCCCTCTATCTGTTGTGAAAGAGCTCGGATATATACCGAGTCTCACAAACGTACGGAAGGGCAGCCCGTCATATTGCGCAGAGCTCAAGCGTTCTATGATTTTTGCCATGAGTTTGGTGTTGAGATATTTGACGATGAGTTGATTGTAGGTACTGCGGGAAAATATCGACGCTCGGCTATATTAACGCCCGAGTTTTCATGGCAATGGGTCGAAAAGGAGATGGATACCTTTTCATCGCGCGCTCAAGATCCTTATGAAATGACCGATGAACAGCGTCAATTTGTGCGCAAAGAAATTTTCCCGTATTGGCATGGTAAGTCACTTGAAGAGCATTTTCTTGCGACTCTTCCTATGCAAACAGCCAAGATAACAGTCGATACGGGAGTTGTTGATAACGATTCTAAGTGGCGTCAGGCGGTAGGGGAAATTACACCCGATTACCAAGATGTTCTGTTTAAATACGGATACGGTGGACTGCTTCAAAGAGCAGAGTCAAAACTTGTTACACTGGATTACTCATCGTTAAGAAATATCGAACAGACTCATTTTTATCAATCGCAAGTGCTTATCTGTAAGGGCATTATTCAATTAGCGAACCGCTATGCAGAAAAGGCGATTAGTCTCGCATCGACAGAACCTGACTCGAACAGAAAGGCAGAATTAACCCGGATGGCTGAAGTTTGTTCACGAGTACCCGAGCATCCACCACAAACGTTTCACGAAGCTTGCCAGTTCATTTGGTTTGTGCAGTTGGGGGGGATTATCTCTGAAAACCCTTTGGCGCTAAATCCCGGACGATTTGATCAGTATATGTATCCATATTTCTTGGCGGATATGAAAAAAGATCAACACTCTGAAAGCAGTATAAAGGAGTTGATTCAGGCGTTATGGCTCAAATACTCAGAATGGGTTTGGACGATTTCTGAAAACACCGCAGGCTATTTCGCTGGCTACAATCAATTTCAGAATCTGACGGTTGGAGGCCGAACCCGAGATGGAGCAGATGCTACTAACGAGTTAACGTATCTGTGTCTTAAAGCAACGGAAGAAGTTAAATCACATCAGCCAGGGTTGAGTGTTCGGGTACACAGTGACTGTCCACCTGAGTTTATGAACGCAATTACTCATTTAGTGAGTACGGGCACCGGATTCCCTGCTATACACAATGACCAGGCTGGTTCACAGATGCTAATGCAGGCAGGATATGAACCAGAAGACGCCAGAGACTGGAATAACTGTGGTTGCGTTGTCCCTCATTTCAGAAAAACAGAACAGTGGACATCGGCGGTGAATGTGAATTTTGCTGCGGCAATGGAATATGCATTGAATGAAGGTCGTAGCCGGATCACTGGCGAGGTGATGGGGATAGAGACACCGCCTGTTTGGACACTGGAAAGTTACGAACAAGTTAAATCTGCAGTTTATGAACAAATGGCGTATTTAATTTATCATTCAGTCGTAGCGACGATTGTAGCTCAGAAGCTTCATACTGAGATTGTCCCGCGTCCATTCTTATCGTCAACGAATGAATTGTGTATTGAGAATGGCCGTGACCTGTCCAATGCCGGTGCGAAGTATCACGTTGGTCCTGTTTTAACAGGTATTGGGCTTGCCGTTGTGGCAAATTCACTAGCCGTCATAAAAAAATTGGTGTTTGAAGACAAGCAAACTACCTTGAAAGAACTCATGGTCGCTCTAAATGCTGATTGGAAAGGCTATGAGGCGTTGCGTTCGAAAGTTCGTGATGTACCCAAGTATGGTAATAATGATGATTACGTGGATTCGATAGCACGCGATATCGCTAATTTTTACTATAGGGAAACTCGGCGACATAAAGATATCTTTGGTGCGCCATTCAACTCTGCTTTCATGGGGATTTCTAACTATATTCCTACCGGTCGAGTCGTGGGTGCAACGCCTTGTGGCAGAAAATCGGGTCAACCAATTACCGAGGGGGTCTCACCCTACGCAGGAACAGACGTATCTAGCCCATTAGCAGCAATGAAATCCAGTGCAAAAATGAACCATGATGTTCATACCGGCGGTACGTTGTTGAATCTCCGGCTTAGTCCTGATCTCGTCTCTACAGCAAAAGGGAAAAGGGAACTTGGTAATATCATCCAAGCGTATTTTTCTCTGGGGGCATTTCATGTTCAGTTTAATACGCTATCAACTGAAATATTAAGAAAAGCGCAGCAACAACCTGATGAATATCGTGATTTACTCGTTAGGGTCGCCGGCTATAGTACGCAATTTATCAATCTCTCTCATGAAATGCAGGAAGCCATTATTGCCCGTACCGCTCATGGAGAGATGAATTAATGGTAAAGGAAGAAACGGCGGTTATTCTGCAAATGCAAAACTATTCTATCCATGATGGAGACGGTGTGAGAACCACCGTCTTTTTTGCAGGTTGCCGGCTACGTTGCCAGTGGTGTGCTAACCCAGAGAGTTGGACAGATAAACCTAAGCTTGCTTTCCACAAAAGTCGTTGTGTTGAATGTGGCCTTTGCCAGCTCGGATGTGATCGAAACTTGCAGCCGACCAACATTTCGAGCCTGTCGGGATGTGATGCTTGTGGAAATTGCGTGGATTCGTGTCCACATGATGCTTTAAGTCTTACCGGAACAGAATGCTCGGTTGAGGATGTTGTTCAACGCGCTACAGAACAAAGTGTGTTTTACCGCTTTAGTGGAGGCGGTGTTACGTTGTCGGGGGGAGAACCTTTTTTACAGCACCGCTTCTTAAATCACTTAGTACCAAGTCTCACACGTATCGGTATTTCTCTTTGGGCTGAGACGTGTGGTTACTTTGATATGGAAAAAGTACGCCATCTAATATCTGATTTTGAGCATATTTTTATTGATATAAAACACATGGATCCTGCGCATCATCATCGTCTAACAGGTAGAAATAACAGACGCATACTGAGGAACATTATTGAAATTCACAAATTAGGTATTCCTGTGACTGTTCGCGTTCCATTAATTCCTGGAGTCAATGACGATGAAGTGAACTTACGAGATACAGCACTATTTATGGCAAATAACTTAGCTGGAGCAGAAATCGAAATTCTTCCCTATCATTCTTTGGGGGAGGGGAAATACACAACATTGGGAATGAAAGACCAGTGCCACACTTTTACTCCACCGCTTCAAGATAGTGTAGAGCGGTCTTATCGCTATTTTACCGATTTAGGCATTCACCGCAGAACCGATTAGTTAGGGTAACTAATGATATTATGGAAGGTTACTATTGGCGTCAAAGCTCTATATTCATGCTGTTGATCTGCGTGAAATCGATGAGTATCACCCGGATTGAGCTCAATCCATTTATTATCAGCAAAAAGTTGTAGCTTGCCATTTTTGACCCAGATGGTTTCGACCACGCCATTAGAATGAGGGCTGGATGTTTGTCTGTGATGGTTAAATAGAGTGACTTCCAGCATTTCGAAACCAACGCTGGTGTCATATCGATTTAATGTTGTTATTTGCATGTCCGGATCATTAACAAAGTCATCGTGATTTAATATGGCCGACGTTTCTGTGGAAGATAAGAAAGCAGAGAATGATGTGCCCAAACCGCTGGATATTTGCCACAGTTTTGCGATTGTTGGACAAGACTCCATTCGCTCTATTTGTCCCAACATTGCTTTTGATACACCAGTCAACTTTGCTACGGCATCTAAACTAAGTTTTCTCTGTTTTCTGTAGCTTTTTAAATAGTCTGCGATTCTTGTTTTCAATATCTCTTCATGAGTCATGATGATTAATAATCCTTAAACAGCTGTGTCAGCCCAAACACCGTTGACCATCGTTCTTAAGACATTTAAATCTTTATCGAGGACAGTAAGATTCGCAATTTTATCTGGTGTGATAGAGCCCAGTTTATCCGAAGCTTTAATGGCTCGCGCTGGGTATAAGGTCGCCATTCTAATGGCCTCCTCCAGAGAGATATTGAGGTTGTCAATGAGCAGTTTTATGCCTTCTATCATTGTCAATGCAGAGCCTCCCAAGGTGCCATTTTTGTCAATACACTGGCCATTTTCAACAAATATTGTGGCTCCGCAAAACTCAAACTGGGTCATGCCCTTTGGCGGCATAGACCCTGCCGTCGCATCGGTAACCAGGTAAAGTTTGTTTCCTAAAATTTGTTTAGCAAGACGGATATTGGACCAGTGAACGTGGATACCATCTGCAATAATTCCACAATAACATTGATGATCGAGTAGAGCACCCACAACGCCGGGTTCTCTCGCATTTTGAATTGATGTCATCGCATTGAATAAGTGGGTCCCGCTTTGAATACCTGCTTTGATACCACTAGTTGCTTGAGCATATGTTGCTGCCGAGTGACCAATACTCACGACGATCCCGCTTTCAACTAAGCGCTGAATATGAACGTCACTATTTTTCTCTGGAGCCAGCGTAATTTGTCGTATCGCATGCCGATGTGCAATGAGCCAGTCAATGATTTGGTCTGTTGGTTGACGAATTTGCTGTTCTGGGTGAATTCCCCTTTTTACAGGATTAGTGAACGGGCCTTCTAAATGCATACCCAAGACTTGATGCTGGTGTTTTTGCATAAATTCGTCACAGGCTAATACGGCTTCCTGTATTTTTTGATCACTGTCGCTGATAAGTGTAGGTAGAAAACTGGTTGTTCCAGACTTAAGGTTGGTCGCCTGCATGTGATAAAGCGTGTCTAATGATGGTGAATCGTTAAACATCACTCCGCCACAACCATTGACCTGTAGGTCGATAAATCCCGGACTAAGGTAGGCGCCATCTAAGTCGATAATTTTAGTATCTAAAGGGATGTCTTTTGGTGAAATTAAGGACTGAATTTTGTCTTTTTCGATTAAAACTGCAATGTCTCTTAGTGAATCATAGCCAGTTAATATCTGACAATTTATTAAAGCGAGCACTGTTTTCTCCTTAATTCCCAACTGACTGCCTACTAGCCGGACGTGATCCCTTTATGATAAGGCTCTGATTTTGTATCGCAAAGAAAAATATCGGAAGTTTTACGATTCCATGCCTAATGGTTAGGTTGTTAGTTGAAAATAACTTATAACTTTTTTACGTTTTTCAGATGAGCTTAACAAGGATACCCTGCTTGTAGTCGATGCGGACGGCGGCCTAAATTTTGAATAATTGCATACAAAAAGAGCACAATGGACGAAATGTGATGAGTTTGTTTGTTTGTGTACTAGTACGATGGTACAATGAGCGAGAAAAAATCACGTAATTCGTTAATAAAGGTTGATCTAATTTGAATATTTATTATGTTTAACGGGTCTTGGGCTGCGGCGAAGGCAAGAGATCAAGTATAACAATAAAAATCATAAGAAAGACAGGACGAGAAGATGTATAAAAAAATATTAACCCGTACAGTTTTATTTACAGCTGCGGCATTAACGGCGGGTGTAAACGCGGCCGAATACCCAACAAAAAATGTTCAAGGCATCATCATGTGGGGTGCTGGCGGTTCTACTGACAGTGTTATGAGAACCGTGACGCCAGATGCAGAAAAAATTCTGGGTACTGACGTAATTTTGGTTAATCGCCCAGGAGGCGGTGGTGCTTTAGCAACAAAATTTGTGAATGCGAAAAAGGCGGATGGTTACACCGTTCTTATGGGGGCCGAAAATCCTCAGATTTATAAAGTGCTAGGGCTTTCGCAATTCGATTACAGTGATATGATCCCAGTCTCTTTATTGGCACAAGGCATTTCTGTTTTTGTCGCTCGTAACGAAGCACCATACAGTAACTTGAAAGAGTTTGTTGATTACGCGAAAGCGCATCCAAATGACGTTAAAGTGGGTTCTACAGGTCCTTCTGGTCTTCCTTCTATCTTGTTGTCCATTTTAAAAACAGATCAGCACTTTGATGTAACTTCAGTTCCTTATAATGGGGATGGTCCTGCTCTGACGGCGCTGTTAAGTGGTGCTGTTGATGTAATGCCTATTACTTATGGTGTCGCAAAAGAATATCTTCGCGCTGGTAAAATGAAAGTCATTGGTTTGATGGATAAAAAACCAAATGCACAACTGCCCGACGTGAAGCCCGTGACTGATTACTTCCCACATTTAGAAAGCAAACTGCCTTACAGCGCTTTCTTCGGTATCTTCGTTAAGAAAGGTACGCCACAGGAAGCCGTTGATAAATTGTCCAACGCTTTCAATACTGCTGCCGCTCAGGGTAATTTCAAGAAGTTAATTGAAGAAAAAGGTTATGAATACCTTGGTATGTCAGGACAAGATGCCGCGGATTATGTAGAGCGCTTCCGTAAAGTGGGCTCTTGGACTGTGTATGAAGCGGGTGCAGCAAAGTTCTCACCTGAGAAATTTAATATCGGGAAAATTGGTAACTAAACCAACTGCTTCTCGAGAAAAGGGGCTTTAAGCCCCTTTTAGTGTATTTGTATTATGGAAACTAAGGAAATGAGTATATGACCACAAAAACTAGTAGGGGGCCCGGAGAGCTAGTTTTTAACGGAATTTTGGTATTGGTAAGTATGTTTTTGGTTTACCAGTCATATCAGATTTCCGGCATTGGAAAATTAAGTTCACCGGGCTTTTTTCCCTTGGTCGCCTCTTTTGTCATGTTGCTGTCTTCTCTTTCGACGTTTTGGACAACATTACGTGTCAAAGCACCGTCACATTCTCTGGAATCCTTTTTTGAGCGAATTTTGCCTAAAAATATTCTGATCATGTTGGCAAGTGTGCTGTTTTTTGTTCTGTGCTTAGACACATTAGGTTTTATAAGCGCTGCGTTCTTGTTTTTATTTTTCACTTTCACGGTATTTTATCGTCGTGGATGGGTTATCTCTCTAGTTTTGTCAGTCATCACTCTGACTGTGGTATTTGTTATTTTTCGAATGGTCTTCTTAGTTGTTCTTCCTGAAGGGGAATGGTTAGGTTCACTCGGCATTCCAGGATTTTGAGGTATAAACAGTGGACATATTTAGTACATTTCTAACCAGTTGGACATCGATTGAACTGTTGTCTCTCACCGCTTTAGGTGCGTTTTTAGGTATCTATATTGGGGCGATTCCTGGCTTATCGGTGACGATGGCCGTATCAATTCTGATTTCGTTTACATTTTCATGGGATTTAAATAATGCACTGTGCCTAATGGTTGGTGTGTATATGGGGGGCGTTTATGGGGGTTCTCGTACCGCGATTCTACTTAACATCCCTGGTGCGCCATCCGCTATTGCAACCGCTCTTGATGGTTACCCTCTAGCTCAAAAAGGGGAAGCGGGAAATGCGATCGGTTTATCAACAGTCATGTCCGTGATTGGCGGTTTTGTTGGTATTATCGTGCTGTCTTTTGCGGCTCCGGCAATCAGCTCAATTGCGATTAAACTTCAGCCCAGAGACTATTTGATGATCGGCGTTTTAGGTTTAATGCTCATCAGCTCTATGTCTCAAGGTAACTTCTCCAAAGGATTATTTACCGGTGGTTTAGGTGTCGTAGTAGGAACGGTCGGACTTGATCCTATGACAGCAGAAGAACGTTTCACCTTTGGTATCGTGGAACTTTGGGATGGTATTAGCCCTGTGGCAGTAATGATAGGTATGTTTGGCCTGTCTGAAGTCTTGGTTCAATTGCACTTTATGGATAAGCCTGCGGTTAAGCAAAAACTGACCAAAATCGTTCCTAATTGGATGGACGTAAGAAAATACTTACCTCTCAGTCTGAAATCTTCATTGCTTGGTGTTATCGTGGGTGCTCTTCCTGGGACAGGCGGCGATATCGCTTCGTTAATGGCGTACGATTATGCCAAGCGATCAACCAAGAATCCTAAAGTACCGTTTGGTAAAGGTGCAAAAGAAGGCTTAATCGCGCCTGAATCAGCAAACAATGCTGCAGTTGGTGGGGCATACATTCCCATGTTAACACTGGGTATTCCTGGTGACGCTGTAACTGCAGTATTTATCGGAGCCCTGTTTATCCACGGTTTGAATCCTGGACCACTATTGATGACTGATAATCCAGACATCTTTTGGTTTACCGTGGGGAATCTGGCGCTCGCTAATATTTTTGTTCTTATCTTCGGATTAACCGGCGTACGTGTATTCAGTAAATTGGTGACTTGCCCTAAAGGTATCTTAATTCCATTGATACTCATTTTATCTGTTGTTGGAGCATACGCGATCAACAATTCTATTGCAGATGTATGGTGGATGTTGTCATTTGGGGTCATTGGTTATTTTATGCGAATGTACCGTTATCCGGTAGCTCCCGTTATTCTTGGCGTGATATTAAGTGATCTTATGGATCAAAACTGGCGTCGAGCGATGTTGATTGAGCAAGATAATGTAATGGGTCTACTGCACAGCATTGTTACTAATCCTATTTCAGTGTGCTTGTTTGGGTTGATCGTCTTTATTTTATTAACACAAACTCACGTGTGGGCTAGTTTTAAAAAAAAATTAAACGCCAATCGTAATGCGGATCAACCAAAAGAACAGTTAGAAGATTAATAGAAAAGGCCCTGAACTGTCAGGGCCTTTTTTGTGGGGGGGGTTTTAGTGATTCACTACGCTCAAATTGACGGTTCTATTTGTTTGGGTCTTTTGTTCAATATATGACGCTATGGACTGTTGCTCTTCTTCGTTTAAATAGAGTCCAAGTTTCGTTCTTCTCCAGAGAAAATCTTCTCCATTTTTAACGAACTCGTTTTGGATCATATAGTCTATCTCCACTTGGTAGACGTCGTTTGCAAATCGAATTCCCATGTCGTTTTCATCGTTGACGCTTTCAAGCAGGCTATGTGTATTCATACCGAACTGAGTCACAAATCGGTGTGCGAGCTTTTCACTCAACCAAGAGTACTTTTGCTGAATCTGTATCGCTAATACATCTCGACTGCAGCTGAAGTTGCCACCCGGAAGCGTTGCATTTGTTGTCCAAGGTACTCCCATGTTGGGGAATATAGGTTGCAGTTTTTTCATCGCTGATTCGGCAAGCTTTCTATATGTGGTGAGCTTACCGCCAAAGACAGATAATATTGGCGCCTGACCATCTTTGGTTAGTTCTAGCGTATAGTCACGAGTTATTGCTTGTGGAGAGTCAGACTCGTCATCACAAAGTGGACGAACACCGCTGTAGCTCCAGACGATATCTTCACGACCAATTTGATTCACGAAGTGTTGATTCACGATATCGAGTAAGTAGTCTGTTTCTTCTGGCGATATTTCGACGTTTCTTGGATCGCCTTTGTACTCCATATCGGTGGTACCAATAATCGAGAAATCATTTAAATACGGGATGACGAACACAATACGCCCATCTTTGTTTTGCAGAATATAAGCTTTATTTTCATTGTGTATTTTGGGGACAACCAGATGAGAACCTTTAATCAGGCGAATATTACGTGGGGAATCCGCATGTAATCCATCGTCAAACACCTGTTTAACCCAGGGGCCAGCAGCGTTAACCAACGCCTTCGCTTTTCGTTCGAAACGCAGGTTATTCGTTTGATCGTAGATAGTGACTGTCCAAATCCCATTGTGTTGGACGGCTGATTCAACTTTGCAGTAGTTTTTTACTTCTGCACCATTACTTTGTGCTGCAAGTATATTGAGCAGAACCATTCGAGCATCATCAACCCAACAGTCTGAGTACTCAAAACCCACCTTGATTTCGTCTTTTAAGAGACCAGATTTAGCTAGATTAACTTTGTGGCTAGCGGCAAGAGTGGTTCTTTTACCTAGGTGATCGTACAAGAATAGGCCACAGCGGATCATCCATGCAGGTCTTAAAAATGGTCGGTGCGGTAAACGAAAGCGCATAGGAATTGCGATATGGGGGGCTTTTCGTAACAACACTTCCCGTTCTGCGAGTGCTTCAGAGACCAAACGAAACTCGTAATGTTCTAAATAGCGTAAACCACCATGAATCAGCTTTGAACTGGCGGATGAAGTTGCACTGGCAAAATCAGAAGCTTCATATAATCCCACCGATAGTCCACGACCTGTGGCATCTGCCGCTATACCAGCACCATTAATGCCACCGCCAATAACTACTAGATCCAGTAATTGATCATTATTCTGTTGAGCTTTTTTCTGCATTTGATAAACCTTGTCATTTCACTGGTCGAACGAATGAATTAATAGTAGTTAAATTTTCGTTTTATTGTCAAATATAATGTTCGAAATTGTTCGTTCGCTCATTGCTGTTGTTTGGAAATAGCGAATATGGCGATAGTAATAGAGTTTTATGACCGTAAGATGGTACGAGTGAGTAGATAGAGGCATTATAAAAAATGCCGATCTCAATGAGATCGGCATAACATGTTCGAGTGAGCAGAGGCGAAAAACACGCGTTAATTGAAGCGATACGCATCGAGAGCGAGTATTTCGTATTCTGAATCCTTGTGGATTCTTTTACCCGGAGTGGCGTTACTTGCACCCCAAGCCGCCATTAGTGGTAAAAAGTGTTCTTGGCTTGGATGATTAAAGAAAACATGCGGTGCCTGTTCCATATAGTTGAACAGAGATGACTGATCATTTTGTTCAAGCTTTTCTTTAATCCAACCAGTAAATTCTTCGACTTTACCGACTCTGTTCTTGTCTGGAACCGGATTAAACACTTCACGAAGGTTATGGCTGACACCTCCGGAACCAATGATGAGAATATTTTCGTCTCTAAAATCGGCCAGCATCTCTCCATAGCGATAATTTACTTCTGCACCTAATAAGCTATTTATTGATACTTGAACCACTGGAATATCGGCATTTGGATACATCAAACTCAAAGGAATCCATACACCGTGGTCCCAACCTTGCTCATCTGACATCATTGGTTTGAGTCCATGAGCTTCAAATTTTTGAGCAATTCGCTTGGCTAATTCTGGATCGCCCGGAGCAGAGTACTCCATGTCATAAAGTTCTTGAGGAAAGCCATAAAAATCATGAATTGTTTTTGGCGCAGAACCGCTTGTTATGACAATGCCTTTTCTCAAATCAAAGTGGGCAGAAAACACAATAATGGCTTTCGGTTTTTCAATTGTATTCGCGAGATCTTTGATGAAATGAGACGTCGCACTGTTTTCTACAGCCATCATTGGAGAGCCGTGAGAAATAAAGAATGTGGGCTGTTTTACCGTACTCATAACGTAGTCTCCGGTCCAACAGGAACGATCCCTGTTGGATTTAATGACTTAATCGAATAATAACCTTGTTTAATGTGGTCAATATTGACCGTTTCTTTAATGCCTTCTATTTCAAATATACGTTGCATGTATTTTGATAAGTGTGGCATTTGTGCAACCAAGTTTCGGTTACATTTGAACAAACCGTAGTACGCAACATCAAAGCGAACGAGTGTCACAAACGTTCTTACATCCGTTTCTGTAAGTGCATTTCCAAATAAATATTGTCTGCCATCAGATAATTGATTCTCTAGTTTATCCATTGTTCTGAAGACATTTTGATAAGCTTCTTCGTAGGCAAATTGAGTGGTAGCAAAGCCCGCTTTGTAGACGCCGTTGTTGAAGTTGTTGTAGATGTCTTCATTCCAAGCATCGATATCGCTTAACAATTCTTCTGGTCGTAAATTGAGTGTTGAGCCAGTCAGGTGGTCAAATGCATTGTTGAGCATTTTTACAATATCCGCTGATTCATTACTGACAACAACACCTTGTTTTTTGTCCCATAGGACTGGTACGGTTGCTCGACCTGTAAAGTTTGAGTCTGCGTGACTGTACAATTGGTGCATATAAGCAAAGCCATTTAATGTATCTTCATCGGCACCAGGGTAGCCACCAAATTGCCATCCCTGGTCACTTAGTTTCGGATTCACAACAGTCACCGTAATGTAATCCGTTAGACCTTTTAGGGCTCTTGCCATTAATGTTCTCGAGGCCCAAGGACAGATAAAAGCGACATAGAGATGATAACGATCTTTTTCCGCTTTGAATCCGCCAACCCCTGTTGGTCCTGCAGAACCATCTGCAGTTATCCAGTTACGAAAGCTTGAAGTCTGTCTGACGAAGCGGCCTTTTTCATCTTTGTCTTGCACTGGTTGCCAATCTTCTGTCCATACACCATTTACTAACATCGCTATCTTCCTCCTATGCCTGATTTCTTGTTAATTACGCTCTAGCTAATTTTGCACTATGTTGATTTTGCGCGATTCTGTTCAACAGCCAGCTATCAACAGAGTAACGACCAGCACCTTGGATAAAGAGTGTTACAGTAACTGCAAACAGTGCTAGGGCATATTCAAAGCCATCGTTTGCTAGGAACAATCCGTTCGGAAAGTGGTGTGTAAACGCCATTAGCATGGTAAAGGCGGTAACGAGTGCCGCAGGTCTGGTTAATAGTCCCAGAACAAGAGCTAGTCCACCGAAGAATTCTGCGCTACCAGCGAGCAACGCCATAACGAAGCCTGGGTGGAAACCAATACTATCCATCCATTGTCCTGTGCCAGTCAGACCATATCCGCCAAACCATGCGAACAGTTTTTGTGAACCATGGGCTGCTAGTGTAAGTCCAACGGGGACACGCAGAACAAGTGAAGATACCCCTAATTTTGAATCGAGAAGTTTAGTTGCTATTGAAGTTGCCATCGTATTTATCCTTGTAAAGTAGTGTGGTTTTCGTTTTGTTGAGTTAACTATATTACTAGTAATGTGTTTGATAAATGGCGCTTGCGTGTAATAATTATCAATGATGTGTTGATAATGGATGGGTTATGGACAAATTAGATACAATGCGCGCGTTTACGGTCGTTGTGCAGGAAAATTCGTTTTCTAAAGCGGCTGATAAACTTGAGATATCGCCACAACTGGTCAGTAAATACGTATCGAGTCTCGAAGAATCTTTGGAGACTCGTTTGTTGAATAGAACAACTCGCAAGATTAGTGTTACGGAAGCCGGGCGGGCATATTACGAACGCTGTATGCAGGTTCTCATCGATATTGAAGAGATGGAAAACTCGCTCGCGAATCTGCATCAAAATATCTCAGGGCGTCTTTCTGTAAGTGCACCCATGTCATTTGGTATTAAACACTTGCCCAATTTACTGGCTGCTTTTAAAGAGAAATATCCCGATGTTACTGTAGATATTAATCTAACTGATAAAAAGATAGATTTGGTTGAAGAGGGGGTTGATGTTGCATTGAGGATTGGTAAATTGACCAGTTCTTCTCTTATCGCAAAAAAGATAACCGATATCCACATTTGCGTTTGTGCTTCACCTGATTATCTACAGAAGTTTGGCGAGCCTAAAGTTCCAAGTGAATTGGAGCAGCATCGTTACCTAAAATACAGCTATGCAGATTCATCCGTATTTCTATCTGGGCTAGCGAATCGTAAAGATACGCTCAATCTAAAAAGTCATCTGACATCTAATAATGGGGACATTCTTGTCGCAGCCGCAATTGCGGGCGAAGGGATTGCCATTCAGCCGACATTCATCGCGGGCGAAGCGTTAGCGAATGGAAAACTTAAACGAATTCTTACTGATTATGAACCTGAGCCACTAGGATTGTATGCTGTCTATGTAAACCGTAAATTTCTCGCGGGTAAAGTGCGCAGCTTTATCGACTTTGTAAATGACTTCTATGAAGACGTACCTTATTGGGATGTCGGAGTATTGTAGATCAGCCAGTCATCCACTCAGGCAAGAGTGGATGACAGTTTATGCGTCAACTGGTTAGATGGGCTTTTTGTGTGACGACCACTTTTCTGTTTTGCGAGAAAACTGTCAGTAATCTTTGTAAACCGATAAAGCTGAATAACAGAATACCGATGATAATTTTCGTCCACCACGAACTGAGAGTTCCATCGAAGGTAATATACGTTTGAATGACGCCTTGGATCAATACACCAAACAGACTACCAAATACGGTTCCAACCCCTCCAGACAGTAATGTTCCACCAATAACCACAGCTGCTATGGCATCCAATTCGACACCTACAGCCGCGAGTGGATAGCCAGCAGAGGTGTAGATTGCGAATACGATACCTGCGATGGTCGCGAGTAAGCTTGAAAGTAAATAGATTCCAATTGTGGTCTGCTTTACGGGAACACCCATGAGTTCGGCAGATTGAATGTTTCCGCCTACTGCGTATACGTTATTGCCGAAACGAGTTCGGTGAGCAAGCACCATTCCAATCATGACAACACATAACATGATGATAGCAATCAGACTTAGCCGACCGCCACCTGTTAGTTTCCAGGATGCTCTGGAAAGTTCATAGAAAACAGGGTTATCAATGGGTAATGATTGCTCCGAAATGAGGAAGCTAGCACCGCGAAGAAAAAACATTCCCGCGAGCGTCACGATAAAGGCGGGAATTTTCAGCGTGTGAATAATCCACCCCATAAACGCTCCAAATGCGGCCCCAAAACAGAGTGATAGGATAATCGCTATATAGGGGGACACGTGATAGTCACCGATAAGTTTTGCCAGAAAAATACCGGTGAAGGCGATAACAGAGCCGACAGAGAGATCAATACCACCAGAGAGTATTACAAACGTCATTCCAACCGCGACTATTCCCAGAAATGCATTGTCTGTCAGTATGTTACAAATAACTCGTGTGGAAAAGAATGTTGGATATTCGACAGCACAGAACAGATAACTGGCGATGAATACCATCATAGTGATAAACAATGGAAGTTGACGTTTAATCATGATGGTTACCTCGTTTAAATTTCTGCAGTAAGGCGGGAGATTGCATGACCAGAACCGTTAAAACGACGACCGCTTTGACAATTTGATTCCACTGGGGCTGATAGCCTGATAAGAGGATACCAGTATTAACTCCCTGAATAATGAGCGTACCAATAATGGCCAAGAACAAGTTAAAACGTCCTCCCATTAATGATGTACCACCAATGACTACGGCTAGAATAGCGTCCATCTCCAACCATAAACCCGCATTATTCGCATCCGCACCTTTGATGTCTGCAGCAACGATGATGCCGGCAATAGCCGCCATTAGACCACTGATGACATAGGTACTGAGAACAATCACTGTTGTATTGACACCCGCATTTTTGGCTGCGCGGATATTGATACCGACTGACTCGATAAACAACCCTAACGCGGTTTTTTTCGTCAGTAACCAAATGAGAATGGCGGCAATAATAGTGATCACGACGGGCGTTGGTAGATATAAAAACGAACCACTGCCTATCCATGAAATGGCACTATTGCTGAAAGTAACAATTTGCCCTTCAGTAATAAGTTGGGCGACGCCACGACCCGCAACCATGAGGATGAGTGTCGCAACAAATGGTTGAATTTTTAATATGGCGACAAGGAAACCGTTCCACAATCCGCACAAGACGCCAGAGGCAACGGAAATGAGTAAAATCATCTCCAAAGAGTATTCACCACCGCGAACTAAGCTCGCCATGGTCGCCCCTGAGATAGCCATAACGGCACCAACAGAAAGGTCGATTCCTCCGGTAGCAATCACAAGAGTCATACCAATACTTAGAAGTGCGACGGGTGCACATCGGTTAAGGATGTCGATTAAGCTGCCAAATAGCCTGCCGTCTTGTAGTTCGATTGAGAAAAAATTATCTGCAACCATACTGTTCACGAGCAAAACGATAATTAAAGCGGCGATTTGTGGGGAACCTGTTGGGAATTTAACTTTACCCAAGGGACCCGGTGACTTTTTAGGAAGTATAGAGGTATTCATGTTTCCTCCTTAAACCGCGATAGCATTCATGATGGCTGGCACGGAAAGTTCTTGTGCTGAAAGCTCTGCTACCTGCTTTCTATCTTTAAGGACAATGACACGGTCTGCATAGCCAACAAGCTCTTCAAGTTCTGATGAAATAACAAGTAGCGCTAACCCATTGGCACATAACGTTTCTATTAGCCGAATAATTTCAGCATGCGCACCAACGTCGATTCCCCGAGTAGGCTCATCTAAAATAAGAAATTTTGGTTTGGTCAGAAGCCATCTGGCAAGAAGCACTTTTTGTTGGTTACCACCGGAAAGGAATCCAATTGGTTGTTCTATATTCGGGGTTTTGATTCCCAATTGTTTTACATAGCGTTCGCTCACCTCAGCTTGTTCTTTGCGCGACAGAGGTCGGTACCAACCTTTTTGAGCCTGTAATGCCAAGATAATATTTTCACGAACCGACGCGCTGGCAATGATCCCATCGGTTTTACGATCTTCAGGGCAAAAACCGAATCCCATCAGTGAAGCTTGTTGAGCTGAGCGGATTTTTATTGGTTTCTCATTGATTTCACAGCTTCCTGAATCGTTCGGCTGGATACCAAAGATGACTTGAGCCGTTTCGGTTCGACCTGAGCCGAGTAGACCGGCTAAGCCAATGATCTCTCCAGGATAGATATCCATGTCAAACGGTAAAATCGTTCCTTTCTTACCAAAATCTTTAAGTTTTACCAATGGATCAGTTGTTCTGCGAGTCTTACCTGCACGTTTTAATGCATTGTCTTCCAGTTCTCTTCCTAGCATCATTTTTACTAAGGTTAGCTGGCTGGTTTCGCTGGTAACGCAACTACCCACCAATTCACCATTACGAAGTACAGTGATTCGATCGGTAATTTCATAAACCTGATCTAAGAAGTGGGTGATGAAGATTAGGCTAATGCCCTGAGCCTTTAATTCGCGCATGATGCGAAAGAGAAGTTTAACCTCATTCGTATCAAGGCTGGCTGTGGGTTCGTCTAAGATTAGTACTTTTGCTGATAGCGAAACTGCACGAGCTATTGCAATAATTTGCTGCATTGCGACTGAGTATTGATTGAGCGGAAGAGAAACATCGATATCGAAGCCGAAAGAAGCCATGATCTTATTGGCTTCTATAGTCATTGCTTTTCGGTCTATAAAACCAAACTTTCTAATTTCCCGACCAATAAATAGATTATCAACAACGGACATATTGGGGAGTAAATTTACTTCTTGGTACACCGTACCAATACCTAGTGATTGAGCATGAGCCGTACTTTGGGGGGATACCTCTTTATCTTCTAGGTATATACGACCAGCATCTTTTTGATAAACACCGGTAAGTACTTTTACTAATGTTGATTTGCCCGCTCCATTTTCACCAAGCAATGCCATGATTTCACCTTTATTCAGTGAAAAATCCACATTACTTAACGCTCGAACACCAGGGAACACTTTATCGATACCTGTTGCCGATAGAATAGGACGTTTAGACAGGGTAGACATAAATCCTCCTAATTTACCCAAGTACTCCCCTGAACCATCGCTAATTCAGAGATGGTTCAGGGGGTTATTTCTTGTTGGGAAGAGAAGGTTTAATAACCCATGTCTTTTTTACGTTCTAGCTGTTCTTTTGCATTACTTGGAACAAATAAAAGTGACTCTGTTGTAATTTGTTTGGGAGGTTGAACCCCCTGACTTTTATAAGCGATTAAGGCATCTAATGCTGGACCTGCCATATTCGGTGTTAACTCAACTGACGCGTTTGCCTCTCCCGCCATCATGGCTTTGAAAATATCAGGGACACCATCAATAGAGATTATTTTTATATCTTTGCCTGGTTTTAGGCCCGCTTCTTTTATTGCCTGAATGGCGCCTATCGCCATATCGTCATTATGTGCATAGACTGCGCAGATACTTTTGCCGTTGTCTTCTGCTTTTATGAAGCTCTCCATGACTTCTTTACCTTTGCTTCGAGTAAAGTCTCCAGATTGAGTACGAATAATCTTCAGGTTGGGGTTTTTATTGACGACATTTAAGAATCCTTCCCGACGGTCAAGAGCAACACTAGCACCGACAGTGCCTTGTAGTTCAACCACATTACACGGTTTGCCAGCCTCTTCTTTAACTAACCAATTGGCTGCTACCTCACCTTCGTAGACATTGTTTGCTGTTACAGCGGTCATATAAAGTGATTTGTCTTTTACACTAATGTTTCTATCGAGTAGAAATACCGGGATATCAGCATCTTTGGCTTCTTCAAGAACTGGTCCCCACCCAGTTTGAACAACTGGTGCAATAAAAATAGCGTCAACACCTTGCGCTATAAATGAGCGGACTGCTTTAATCTGGTTCTCCTGCTTCTGTTGTGCATCAGAAATTTTGAGTTTCACGCCTCGTTTTTCCGCCTCTACTTTTGACACGCTGGTTTCAGCTGCACGCCAACCAGATTCTGAACCAATCTGAGAGAATCCAACAGTTAAAGAGCTTGCATAAATTGAAGTGGTAAGAAGGGTAGAGCTAATCGCCAAAGTCAGAGCTAATGGTTTAATCATAATGGTTACCTTTTGCCTCGTTCACGTTATTGGAATTCGTCATATTGCGATGACGTTATTTGTTGTAATTTTGTAAACAAAAGCATAAGGGCTTTTTGACAAAGGCTAAGAGACCAACTTCACACTCGATTCTTAGCAGCCTAATTATCCATAGCAATAGCTAAATTCGCCATAAATCAACAGTGTTTAATGAACAAAGGGTAAATAGTGGAATTGCGACCACCAAAACAAAAGGCTACCTAGAACAGGTAGCCTTAAGATTATTCTAAATTATTAATATTACAGACTATACTGCAACATCGTAATAGACGGGGATTTGAGTAAGGGCGGTGACTTCGTCTACGTATTGCTTAACTCGAGGTGGAAATTTAATTCCCTTGATCACTGTTAAGTTTCTTAGTGTAGGGTAGAAATTCACGTCATCGTAACTGAGTTGATTGCCATTTTCTGATGGCAACGTTAGAAAGTCGATTGACTCGAGAGCTTGATTCATTTTTGGCAAGAAGATGTCTGTTTTAGCAATAGCATCTTCAAAACTCATCGAAATCATGGCTGATTTATTTTTAGTAAACCACGCTTTGGCTTCTGCACTACCAAATTCAGGTAGCGTAATATGCATCCAACGAGGGTGAACTAGCGGCCCTTCTACACCGGCAACAGATTGATTCCAAGCTGATATTTCTGCCTGTTTTTGGCCTGGAAGAAGCGTGGGTTCACCATTAAATTCATCAAAATATTTAACGATGTCTAAACTTTCAGCCATGTAACTACCGTCAGGCTTCTGGACGATAGGAACCATATTTGCGCCAACTTTTTCAATACGAGCATCAACGTCATGATTCTGGATATACTCGAATTCTACATCGAGTTTCTTGAAATTCGCTGTCATCATCGCTTTGATGCAGAATGGGCAATGTTCAAAAACAAATAGTTTCATCTTTTCTCCTTGTTGATGAGGCGCTTTGATGTCACACAATAAAGCTTATATTGTGAATATTCTATTTCAAATCAATAAATATTGAAATTTTTATTCCTTTAAAGCGTGAATTTTAGTATAAATACTTTGCGATTTATGGGGACATGATTCCAATGACATCTGGTCACAAACTATAAATGGATTGCATAAGGTCTATTTTAGAAGGGATGAATACCCGTCGCACTCTGATTGACTGCTTAGCTGATATAGCTTGGTATTCGTTAGAGTGACACAGATGCCGAAAAATTTTGCAGCAACTGTGTCAGGGGTGTAGTACATCGTGCCCTCACGAATTCGAGGTTTTTAGAACTTAATCCGGTTATCCTAAAACTTAGTAATTCGTGTGATGTTCTACCACTCCATTCTAGCAATGATTACGTCCGTTGGGATGAGCTAAAAACGTGGTTTCTATCACGCTTTAGATTAATTTTGTGTCTAATTTTATGACATATGATAGTTACGTACGGCGAATTATCCAAATGTAACTGATTGAACATGATTATTGTTTTATGCAAAACATAAAAAAGGAGCATTTTTGCTCCTTTTTACTTTGCACTACATTGAGTTATAGCCAGATATTAGATCTGAGGCAGTTCGTAGTCTGACGGTTCAAACATTGCGACACGTTTGAGAAGATCGACTGATTTGATAACCCCCTCCATTCTCGAAAGATTCATATCTTCATGCTCGATATTGAGTGTCAAATCTGGGCTAACGTAAGTTGCGAGAAGATAAACAAACTCTCCCCACCATGCTTCAGGTTGTCCATAACCTAATGTGACGTAAGACCAGCTTCGCTCTTTAATCATATGCATAGGCCGATGATCGAGCGCTGTGGATGTACCACGATTGAATTTATCAATATAGGCATCTTTCGCATGCACAGAATAAATCATGTCTGCGGCTTCTCGGATAAACGCCATGGGATCACCGCCCATCCACAGAATATGGCTCGGGTCAAAGTTCAACCCAACCGTTTCCCCCCCAATTTCTCGAATATGTCTAAATGTTGGTAAGTTATAAGCCAATTGCTGGCCTAATAGTTCAACACAGAGTTTGACTCCAGATTCACGAGCGACATAGGAAATTTCACTCCAGTACTTTTCTGCAACTTCCCATTGATACGCAAGTATATCCTGAGTTTCTGGTGGCCAGGAGGTGACAATCCAGTTGGGATATTGATCTCCTCGACCACCAGGAAGTCCAGACATCATCACCACTCTTTCAACGTTCATCAATTCAGCTAACTTTATCGTATCATCAACGCATTTTGCGTGGATGGCTCCCGATTCTCCTGGATGGAGCTGATTGCCGTTGGCGTTGAATGATGAAATCGTTAAGCCATGATCATCCATTTTTGTTTGGAAGTCTCTTCTCGCTTGAGAACTGGCAAGGAGTTTTTGGAGGTCGATGTGTGGTGCTGTCGACCAGTTGCCAGTTGCAAACTCAAGGCAATCTAATCCGAGCTGAGATGATGTTTTGATAACATCATCGGTCGATAGATTGGCCAGACTGTCTGTTACAAGACCTAATTTCATGCGATCTCCCTATAGACTGACTTTGACGACTTTGCCTGTGTTCATTGATTCAATAGCGGCTTCAGCCAAAAGGAGCGCTTTAAGGCCGTCTTCTGCACTTGTTGGTGGCTGCTCTCCTTTATTGATGGCGTCAATAAACGCAGCCCATTGGTTCTTGAACGCGTCTACGTAACGTTCGAGGAAAAAGTGCAGTGGTTTTTGTGCCTGAGAGCCGCCTTCATCGGTAATTTTTACTAAGGTTGTTGTTGGAACGTTCTGAACTGACAAGCAACCTTTTGAGCCATGAGCTTCGATACGTTGGTCATATCCATAGCCGGACCGACGACTGTTATTGATTACCGCAATTTTTCCTGATGCAGTTTGTAGTGTTACAACCCCAGTATCGATATCACCAGCATCTTTAATCGATTGTTTTACCAACGCTGCGCCACAAGCGGAAACCAATACGGGCTCCTCGCCAAGTTGAAATCTTGCCATATCAAAATCATGGATTGTCATATCTCTAAACATTCCGCCTGAGGCAAGTAAGTAGTCGTCTGGTAGT
The DNA here is from genome assembly GCF_003856525.1 of Vibrio viridaestus. Classification (GTDB taxonomy): domain Bacteria; phylum Pseudomonadota; class Gammaproteobacteria; order Enterobacterales; family Vibrionaceae; genus Vibrio; species Vibrio viridaestus. The sequence continues at coordinate 311,073 of NZ_RJVQ01000001.1, read as the reverse complement.
GGAGATGGGTCACGAGAACAAATTTGTAAATGTTCTAAATCGCCAATTTCTCCCGCTCTTAGCGATTTATTCAGGTGAGCATGATTGGGGTCGAAACGGCGGTTAAAGCCTATCATGCATGGCACGCCCGTTTTTTTTACATCTGCAACACACTGTTTTACTCGCTCGATATCCAGATCGATAGGTTTTTCACAAAAGACCGCCTTTTTACCTGCTTGAGCTGCCATCACTGTAAACTCAGCATGTGTGTCGGTACTTGTTGCTACCAATACGATGTCCACATCGGGCGAGTTTATAGCGTCTTGAACGGATAGTACTTTGGCTCCATATTTACCCGCTAACTCTTTAGCTGATGATTCAACCATATCGGACACAGAATAGAGTTCTGTATCAGGGTGTGCAGTGATGTGTGTAGCGTGGACGTGAGCAATACGGCCAGCGCCTAATAATGCAACTTTATACATTTTACGTACTCCTGGTTTAACGTAATTGGATAAAAACTATTCTTCACCTGTATCGGATTTAACGACGTGATAAAGGGCTGAACAGAAATAAATGATTGTTGGTATTAGTACTGCGGTTTTGAAGTCCGCTAGTTCGTTAACAAAATTGCCATGGAAATTAAACGCTCTGATACCCATATAGGCCATAACGATTAATGCTGCGATGGCAATCCACTTAGACAATTTGATGTCAAATGGAACTTGGTGTGCTTGGTTTTCTTCTTGCTCTTCAACATCTGATGGATCGAAAGGAGGCGCGATATAAAGTGTTTCCTGATCACTTGTTATATGGCTTGCTTCCATTTTGACCATCACTAAGTAGAGTACGAGAGCGAACACAAAAGCAGGAATAAATGCATAGAAAAGATCAATCATACCGCTTAGCACTGCACTGTATGAGAGTACAACTGTAAGCCCCCATGTCACAGCCGCTGGTTTGCTCAAGCGCTGACCTTTAATTTCATTCCAGCAACGTGCAATATTAAGTTTAGGCAGAATGAAAAACTCTGCGACTAAAATTCCCCCAATCGGTAGACTCAACAGATTGACGTATGCAAGTAGAGGCATCCAGTATTGGAAAACAAATGGAAAGCACCCAATAACCATTCCGATGATGCCCGCCACAACAGTCGTTTTAGTTCTGGAATTGCTACCAGTTAACGCCTGAAATGCAACACCAGCTCGGTAGAAAGATGGGTTGGATGTTGTCCAGCCAGCCAAAAGAACAGCCAGAATACCGATATATCCCAAAGCTTGATAAGCAACGTCTCCAGAGTCGATAGTCAGAATGTTTTTCTGTAGAGCCGTCGCCGCTAGGGCACCCATTAAGCCAGCCATGCACCAAGCCATTGTGTGACCAATAAACATGCCGAACGCGGAAAAAAAGCCGTACCAACTTTTGCGGGCAAAGCGCAGTATACTCATATCACCCATTGAAAGATGGAATGGAAGGTTGCAGCCCCAAGCAAACGCTGCGATTTGCCACATTGACAGTGATGGTCTGCCATCAGGCGTAACTCCAGTCCAAACAAACTCACGTGCAATACTTGGGATTTGAGATAACGATACCGAGTCTTGACCAAGAGTTACGTATGCTAAATAGGGGAACGCTAGCATACCGCCAAGGACAAAGCATAGGGTTAACCAAGGCGCACAAATACTCGCAAATTGAGATAAGCGTTTAAAACCAGCGACAGCGAGGTAAACGACTATCATGCCAATACAGCAGGCGAGAACAACAAAGCCAATTGATTGTGGGTACCACGCTGTGTTGTTCTGCATTCCAAACAGAACACGCATTGCTGAAGCGGATACCGTGATCATCGCGGCTCCACACAACAAGAATGAAAGTCCGTTGATCAAATTAAATAAACTGCAGAATTTTGGCCCACAGACTTTTTCGAGTAAGGCATATAGACTGAGCCTTGTTTTTGTTGCAACAGGAGCACATAACAAACCCCAGCAGAGGACGGCCATGATATTACCCAAAACCAAGCCAACCACGACATCAAATGCCTGAGCTCCCCACATAACAAAAGTCACGCCGAACACGAATTCAGTACCTGCGACGTGTTCGCCGGAGAAAGCACCAATAAAGTGTCCTGCGCCTAAAAGGTTTCGGTTTTCTATCGGTTTATCTGCGGATTCTTCTGCAGAGGTTGTTATGGAGTCGGTAACCGGAGTATCAATTGTTGTATCACTCATGATTAGATTCCCTCAATGTTTTACGTTATTAGAAAATAAAAATTCGATTTATATAAATATTGTTATTTAGGTTGTTAGAAGGATATTTCTTCTCCTTGTTTATATTCCTAACTTTGATTTTTACTTATTTAATTAAGGCAAAAGGTATGCCAATAATAAAAGGGCTTTTATGTGATAGGGAACTCATGAATAAAATGGAATTGTGTAAAATATCTTTACATGTAAAGTGACATGTAAAGATATTTTACACTGTATCCTGCGTGTCTTTGTATGGAAAATATTTTATAAACAGCATTTTATGATATATTTTTTGGGGTGTTAGTAACGCTGGGCTAAGAAGCGGCGAAGTTTCGTATTTATGGTTTAATTTCTGAATTGCTCCAAATTAATTGCCCATTTTTTTAATTTACTGTAGAGGCTTGGGCGTGAAATACCAAGATCTTGTGAACTCTTTCTAATATTACCTTGGTTCTTAATCATAATAGTAATAATATGTGCTCTTTCTTGAGCCTCTAAATTAATATAATTTGAAGTATCTAAAATAGATGTTTTTTGAGATCGTTTCAGATCCACCAAATTCATATTGTTTGGCGAGTTTTCTTGGGTTAATTCAGGTGGGAGGTCCTGAAGTCTAATTGTTAAACCCGTAGTCAGATTAAGTATTCGTTCAACGATATTCTCTAGTTCTCGTACATTTCCCGGCCATGGATAATCCAGCATAGATTCCATCGCTTCGGAAGAAAAAGTGGGGCTTATCCGTTTGAGATTATTACAAATTCGGTCAGCAAAAAACTCAATCAAGGATTGTATGTCTTCTTTGCGATCCCTGAGCGCGGGAATAATGATAGAAATTACGTTTAAGCGGTAATATAAATCTCTACGAAATGAGTGGTGATCCACCATATCCAATAAGTCACAGTTGGTTGCAGCAATAATTCGGACGTTCAATTTGAAGGGCTTTGATGACCCGATTCGTATCACTTCGTTTTCTTGTAAAACACGCAATAAACTGGTTTGTGCTTCTAATGGCATTTCTCCAATCTCATCTAGAAATAGTGTTCCGCCTTCGGCTAACTCAAACTTTCCAGGTGCTCCACCACTTCTAGCACCAGTATAGGCGCCACTGACATACCCAAAAAGTTCACTCTGCACAAGATCGCGAGGAATGGCACCACAGTTAACGGCTATGAAAGGGCCATTGCAACGACTGCTGGCGTTGTGGATGGCTTGCGCAAACAGCTCTTTACCCGTTCCACTTTCTCCTGTTAGCAATACTGTGCTTTCGGCTCGGCTACAAGATTGTGCCTGTGTAATGGTGCTGACGAGCTTTTTCGATTGGCCGATAATTTGGTTGAAGGTATAAGTTGCACCAGCACCCATCACTCTGCGAGTTATAGCCTGAATGCGTTTATTTTCTCTTAGTGAGAGGACTCTGCCACCGTCAGGCGTTTGCATGAGTGAAATTAAGCAAGATATGCGCTGATTAGGCGCAGGAATAAAGACAACTTCACGATCATTGCAAGGAGACATTAACATTAACTCAGTATCTTCTGGGCTGAGAATTCGATCTATATGTGTACCAATTAGGTTTTTGCCAAAAAAGATTTGGTTTGCGTAGCGGTTTGCTGTTTTTATTAAGCCATTTCTATCAGTAACAATGACACCTTCATTCAATGTCTCTAGTATCGAGCGTTGCTCGGCGAGTAGTTGGCGTAAAATCAGTTGTTGCTCAATTGCTTCCGCTGCGGCTTTTACTGTGCCAAGAGTGTGCTTATTAAATTCTCCACGAGTCCCAGTGAGAGTTAATACACCAATCAGCTCTCCCTCATTATTCCGTATGGGTGCCGCAGCACAATGCTGGTTTCGTTCTCGTAAACCGAGTTTCCAGTTTTCTCCGCTCGCTGTGTAAACCAAGCGGTTTTCAATTAAGCACCTCGCTGTGCTGTTCGTACCTAAAATATCTTCGGTAAGAATACTGCCGACAGGCGTTAAATCTAATCCACAGTACGCCAGAGTCACTCCACCTGAGTTAGTCAGGTTTATATGTCCATGAGGATTAAATGCGAGCAAGTTATCCATGATTCCCTGAGCGACGTTAATAAGCTCTTTCTGAGCTTGCAGAATATCCTTCAATTCGGCTTTACTCACATAGGTATAACTGAATTGATTAGGGTCTACGTTTGCGTTTCTCGATCGTTGCCAAGACAATAAAATAGAAGGGCGAATTTCGCTCGGGCTTTCATGTTGCAAGAACTTTTTCCAACCTTTCCAAAGCCGACAATTAAACTCCTCAATATCCTCATTTCCAGGAAGACCTTCGATATCATCATAAGTAACATTGAAATTTGGTTTATCGTTAAACATGTTTGGCCTTTTCAGAGATGTAGGAAGGGAAACGTATCGGGTGCCCAGATTATGACCTATTCTACCTATGTTTGACTTACCTATTTTGTGATTGATTTCCCTCAATTGACGTTCGAATGAGGGATGGTGTTAATTGTGTGCTTCAAGACTGATTTTATTCACTTCTTTTCGAAATTACCTTTCAAGCGACCAACTGAATAGCTGTATCTAGGTGATATTTATGAAATAAAAATTTCATTTAAAAATAAATTACAATATTTATTGCAAGTTATGTGACTGGTGTCTAAAATATCACCACAAACTGAAATAAAATTACAAAAAGTAGGAGTTCAATATGTTTACCCAATATAAATACAGCGTTTTTAACTTCGATAGTCCTTTTTACCAAACAGGAAATGAAGTCGCTAACCGTCCCACATCTGGCAAAGCAAATAAAGTTGCCAAACCTGTAAAACGTTCAACGCTCTCATTTGGCAAGTTTTTTCTTCGACCAGAGATCGCTTAAGCTAGTCGATATGAGAGGAGTCAAAATATCATGTTGATCAAATTAACCTGTAGTATCTCTAACCTTAATGACTCGTGCAGAGCGAAACTGGTAGATTCTCAGAAATTTGGTTTTGCACACAAATCTTTAGGAAAACCTTCAGAGCAAGAAGGAATATTAAGTTTCATTGCTCAGCACACGGCGGGAAATCTGACGTTAAGCGCGTAAACTTAAGTTCTAAAATTGAATGGGGGGAGTTATATAATGATGATGAGCTCTCCTCGATATAACCTCGATAGAGTTTCTGCGTTCTATAAATTTGTAACTAATACTGAAATTTAATTACAGAGTTAACTGTCGTTGACCAATGATTACTGCTTTATCCCATTCCATTTCAACTTTTAACAGAGTTACCTTCATTGTTATTTCTACCTATTTTTTATTATCTCTAATCGCACGCAAGCTGAATATTGATCATGTGAGACGCAAAAGTCTTGATTGGATAAATAATCTACAAACCGTCCAGTTATATTGCTATATTGAAAATTCAATGCTCTAGCGGAACATAAGGACGTGAAATGAAAATTGTCATAGCCCCAGATTCCTTTAAAGAAAGTCTGACTGCAATGGAAGTTGCCGAGTCTATAGAAAATGGCTTTAAAGAAGTTTTCCCCGAGGCCGAGTACGTAAAAGTTCCTATGGCCGATGGTGGAGAAGGGACCGTTCAGTCAATAATTGATGCGACCGGAGGATCACTTGAGTCCGTAACAGTAACCGATCCACTAGGTCGATTAGTAGAAAGCTTTTGGGGACTCTCTGGAAATGGAAAAACGGCTGTTATCGAAATGGCTGCAGCATCTGGAATTCATTTAGTTCAACCCAGTGAGCGAAATCCTCTAATTACCTCTACTTATGGTACTGGCGAGCTGATATTAGCGGCACTTGATCGAGGTGTTGATAAGATAATTCTCGGTATTGGTGGCAGTGCGACAAATGATGCTGGCTGTGGAATGCTGCAAGCTTTGGGCGCTAAGCTCTTGAACCAGAGAGGTGAATCAATAGGACCTGGCGGTGGTGCGATAGATGAACTGGCTGATATTGATCTTAAGGGATTGGATCCTCGGTTAGCAAAGGTGACGTTTGAGGTTGCTTGTGATGTTGATAATCCTCTTTGCGGACCAAAAGGGGCATCGGCGGTCTTTGGGCCGCAGAAAGGGGCAACCGATGATATGATCACTCAGCTAGACGCGAATCTTTTGCACTTTGGTCAAAAGGTGAAAGAAACAACAAACGAAGATATTATTCATCTGGCGGGTGCCGGTGCAGCTGGCGGGCTTGGTGGATGTTTAGCTGGTTTATGCGGTGCCGTTTTAAAACCGGGCGTGGACATTGTCATAGAAGCGGTTGCTCTTGCACAAGCTATGCATGACACAGATTTGGTCATTACTGGTGAAGGCCGTATTGATAGCCAGACGATTTACGGTAAAACACCGATTGGTGTTGCAAAAGTGGCAAAGCAGTTTGATATTCCTGTTATCGGTATAGCGGGAGCGTTAACTTATGACTGTGGTGTCGTTCACGAGCACGGTATTGATAGCGTATTTAGTGTTGTTCCCAGAGCTGTCGAGTTAGATATGGCACTTAAAGAAGCGGATAAGAATATTTATTTGTGCGCAAAAAATATTGCAGCTCTACTTAAAATATCTCTGTAGCCTGTTTCTGGCTACTTTGAATAAATTCGAAAATTCATTCAGTAAAGAAGCAATCTGTTTAATATCAACTATCCTTTCAAAGAAGTAAGTGTGACTTAATTTCAATATATCCAATCGAGGATGATATTAAATGGATTGCGTTCTCTCTGATGCTGAAATTCAGACGCTTCTATTCAAAGAAGCGCCTTATGGCGATTTCACAACCTCTCTTTTAATCGGGTACAGTACAGCCTCCATGGTTTTTAGTGCAGAGAAAGATATGTCACTATGTGGCGTGGAAGAATCCGCGAGAATGGCAATGCTCAAAGATCTTCAAGTAGAGATTCATGCGCGGTCTGGGGATTTTATTCAGGCGGGAGAACCAATTCTCACCATTTCAGGTGGGATTGGAGAGTTGTTCACTGTTTGGAAGGTAGCGCAGACACTAATGGAGTGGATGAGTGGTGTCGCATCTTATACCTCTGAATTGGTAAGAGCTGCTGATGGCGTTACAGTTGCCTGCAGTCGTAAACAAATTCCTTTTACGAAAGCTCTGTCAGTCAAAGCCGTTCGGGCTGGGGGAGCAATAATGCACCGGCTCGGGTTTTCGGATAGCTTACTTATTTTTTCTGAACACAGACAGTTCTTCAATCGAACGGAACAAGAAGTCATTGATTATCTGTCCCATAGTGCACCTGAATACAGAACGTCCGTCGAAGTACACTCTATTGATGAAGCAAAACGTTGGATTCGTAGTGGCGCTGAAATAATACAGCTCAATCAATTTTCTGCCTATGATGTAGCTGTGTGTAAGCAGTTTGTTAATTGGGAAGGATTCAAAACTAAGCTTGCCGTTTATACTGATATTACTTTGCGAAATGTGAGTGATTTCGTTTCCTCAGGTGCCGATATTCTGGTGACATCAACGCCATACTACGCTCAGCCTAAAAGAATCAAAACACAGCTAACTGGAGGTACGGGCAGTTAACTTGTCTTAATGTACTTGTCTATGAACTCTTCAATCGATATAGGTTTTTCATAAAGATATCCCTGATACAACGTTACGTTCTTGTCTCTTAAATATTGCTCTTGGGCTTCGGTCTCAACACCTTCAGCAATCGTTTCGACGTTAAGCCGCTGCGCTAGGTCAATAACATTATCCAATAACTCTATACGGTAATTAGAACTATTAATGGCCTTCACATAACTCCGATCAACTTTTAGATAATCTACGTCCATTTGATGTAAATACTTTAGCGAGCAATGTCCAGTACCAAAGTCATCCAAAGCAATTAATACATTTTCTTCTTTTAGCGCGTTTATCTTCTGTATGTAAATCGATTCTCCGGGTAACTCCAATCGCTCGGTAATCTCAATCACCAGGCTGTAATTTTGCCCTTCTAGTTCTCGCTGGAACTGGCGACAGTCGTTTAACAACATGTCATCAGAAAACTGAACGGCAGAAGCATTGAAGCCGATATGTAAAGGAATCGATCGATGATTTTGGTTGTATAGCTTTAACTTACTGGCAACCTCTACCATCAAATGCGTGGTAATCTCCTTGATTTGTCCTGTATGTTCTGCTCGGTCGATAAAGTGATAGGGTGAAAGAATCTCCCCATTTCGTTTCCAACGCACTAATACCTCAGCGCCAATCATAAACCCTGAACGATCAAATAGAGGTTGCAGATAAGGTATAAATTCATGACGTCGAATACCAACTTGAATTTTGAGAGTCAGCAGATCGACATTAGATAGATATCGATATAAATGGTTGGCTATTGCAACACCAGCGAACAGCCAGAGGAATAGAATATAACCATAATCTCGGACTAGAAAAGTGGAGAAGGACATAAGTGAGTAGTAATAGCCCGTGCTGAAAAGGGATGTTTGCTGGCTTTCCACAACGATATCTTTGGGTTCAGCGATCCAACTCATTCCGTCTGGACTGATAATCGTATTCTTGATTCGAATAAAATTACTAAAATCGCTGTTGGTATTACGAAGGGCCTCAGTTATTTCCTTAGGATGTAATACAAATCCGACAATACTTTCATTACCTAGCCCAAAATGCACAACAATTAAACCAGAATGATCGCTGTTAAACGTCGAACGAATTTTTTGTTTTACGAAGGTTATTTCTACGGTTTTATTCCCCATATCAAGAGTGTCTTCAAGAGGAATCGCGCTTTTCCCAGATATGGTATTGCAAGTAATTATGCCATTTTCTACGAGTCCGATACTTCGGATATGAGAGCTAGATAAAATGACATTATTGGCTTGAACTAAAAATGTTGTACAGCTTTCACTATGGGCGAATTTTTCTAGTGAGTTATGGTAACTTTTATCAAATTCTTTGAGCATATGATTGAAACGATCATAGACGAATTTTGATTCAGTATTTGCTTTGTGGGTAAAGCTGAAATACGCAACGAAAACAATCAGAATAAAACCAATTGTCGTGAAGAAGAAAGAGAATAACTTGGATGTTTGGTCTTTTTCTTTACTCATACTGCTGTAATGTCTTAATAAGACTGAAATATTGTTCTTCTTATAGCGTAGACGATATTTTTTAACAATAGATAACTATATTTAGAGTTTATATTGTTGATCAAATTATAATTTGCTTGGGTTAATACATAGTATTCATCTGTTACTGCTGATAAAATTTCTGAATTACGCTAATGATGGAATAAGAAATGTCTGTATTTCGAATAATCACACAAAATCCATGTATAAAGGCCGCAGGATTCGTTGTTGTACTTCTGGCAGCCGGATGTTCAAAACAGCCTGAAATCAAAAAAATTGAAGGTTTTGCTCAGGGGACGACATATCACATCAGTTGGTGGTCTGATAATCCTGTAGAACAGTCGACCATAAAGTCGTTGTTTTCTCAAAAATTGGCTAGTATAGATAAAGAATTATCGACCTACAGAGATGATTCTTATATCTCTGAATTCAATCATAGTAAGTCGACTGAATGGCAACCTGCGTCTGATGATTTCATACAACTGTTGCACTATGCGCAAAGTGTCAATCAGAAAACCGATGGGTGCTATGATCCTACGGTGGGACCACTATTTAACCTTTGGGGCTTTAAGAAAGATGTCTTGCATGTTCCTAGTGAAGAGCAGATTAATGCAGTACGCGGACAATTGGGCCTGGATAAAATCGAGATTGATGAACAAGGTAAACGCATCCGAAAAACCAATGAAGGTGTACAGTTAGATTTTTCATCCATGGGTGAGGGATACACCATTGGTAAACTCAGTCAGATACTTGAAGATAATGGTATTACTAATTATCTGGTTGAGTTTGGTGGAGACATGAAAATAAGAGGGCACAAACCTGGCGATGTTAAATGGCGCATTGCAATTGAAAAGCCAATATCGCAAAAAGAAGGTATTCAGCCATATCAGCTAGTGACAATTAACGATGAATCTGGTGTGACTCTCGATACATCAGGAACGTATCATCATTCTTTCGATGAAAATGGTAAAGAGTATCCACACATCCTTGATCTTCGCACTGGAGCTCCTGTTAATCATAACCTGGTATCCGCATCGGTGTTTGGTTCGACTCCAGCATTAAGTGATGCATGGGCGACTGCCATGCTATGTCTTGGGCCGAAAGAAGGAGCGGCAATAGCGAATAAAGAACAGCTTGAAGTCTTCTTTATTCAAAAGTCGGGTGATAACTTTACTCATTTCCAAAGTAAGGCACTGGCATCTTCAACTCGTATCTCTTTCGATCAAAAGTAATAACTAGGTCCTTTCCCGATTTTGGGGAAGGACCTTCTTCTCAAATGTTGTCACTACTTCACATATAACCATATTTTAATTATGGTTTTTCTTCTTTCTGGTTAAAATATTGGCTATTCATAGAATGTCACTAGAAAGAGAGGAACGATGGCTAATCCTGAACATGTCGAGAATTTGGACATTTTAGATAAACTCAGTGTCTGTTTCTATCGAACTGGAATCACGTTATTTGGTATCGGTATCATTTGTCATGCGATTATTTTATTAACGCCATACGATACGCCTGAGTCACTGCATTATCTATTTGTGTTTTTATCGGTAGGCAGTGCTTTATGTGCGGCAAATGTACACGTTTACAGTAAGCTTGTTCGTTATGCGATTGCGTGGCCTGCATGGCTTGGAATCGTGTTATTCTTGTACGACCAAAACATGAAAGTGAGTTGGCTCGCATTGGGGCTTCTATTTATTACTTTTTCCGGGATTGCTCTTAAAGAGTCATTTTGTTTTAAAGTGTTTGGATTGAAATTTATCCCTGTCTTATTAGCAGCAAGCGTACTACTGATCTTCATGGAGCTCTGGTGGCAGGTAACGATATTAGAGCTTATCGCTGGATTAGTTTTGTGTTATCTAGCAAAAGAAAAATGGAAAATGCCTCTTCATTATGACATTGGTGATAAATCGCGTTACCAAATTTAATTTCTTTTTGTTTGGGTTAGCGACGATAACGCCGCGTTACCCAAAAAATACCCCAGTTGTATTCATACGGATTTAAGCGCTAAAAATTACGTCTCCTTTTTCATTCTTAAACAAGTGTGCTTGTCTACTTTGTATGAGTTGAACTGCGTGCAGTGGAGTGACATGATGGATTTCGCCTTTGGCATACACAACAGGTGCATCCCATGGATTATCTTGATGAGTGCCACTTTGGTCAAATTCGACTAAAACTTTCATACTTTACTTCTCCTCAATGATGGCTATTTGTGATTTTATTTTGTAACCATTTATTAACAGTAAAGGACTTTGCGTGCCACTGCACTATACAAAAGTGAAAGTTAAGTTTGATAAAATATAAAAGCATGTTTCACGTTAATGTGATCTTGGTTGGTTATATTTCTCCTTTATTGAGAAAATAACCTGTATTATCTCCATGTCTTCTGCTGATTTTTCACACATACTCAATATAACTCATAAGCATTCTGTATTTTTAAATGTTTTATTTGTGTTAAATGTTATTGAATAAGAAAAGGTTTATTGTACTTTCTCTATCTAACATCGCTAGAGTGGCGCAGCTTAGGTGTTGCTGCATTGAAGACTCCGATATTAAGTGAATTGCGATCTTGATTTTTAAGGGTACATCATGAGTTATATCTATTTTGTACTGGCACTCATTGCAGGTGCAGCACTATCTATTCAGGCTGCGATTAATAGTCGATTGAGTGATGGAATTGGTGGTCAGCCTTTGGTTGCTTCTTTAATTTCCTTTGCTATTGGTTCTATATGCTTGGGTGTCATCGCCCTCTTTTTTGCCGATTGGCAACAAGTTACATCGTATCTACCTCAGCAGGCTCTTTGGCGTTGGGTTGGTGGGGCTTTGGGCGCCGGAATTGTTTTTACATCCGTATTTCTTGCTCAGAAGCTCGGTGTCGCGAATACAATGTTCTTATTTATTATTGGCCAACTCTTTATGGGAATGGTGATTGATTCCATGGGATTAATTCAAATGCCCGTCCGCCCGGTGTATTGGTGGAAGTATGCAGGAATGACTGTTATGTTAGCTGGGCTTGCATTATTTATGTTTGGTGAAAAATGGTTTTCACGTTGAGATAATGTGGCATAAGATAATAAATTCATTGATTTATACAGGTTGAGGATATGGCAACGCACCGAATTCGTTCTGCTGGAATTTTGTTAGTTCATAATGCGGTACTCTTAGTGAAAATTAAGGATGAGACTGGAGTGTACTGGATTCCACCTGGTGGCGGATTTGAAGAGGGTGATATCAGTACGAAAGGTTGCCTAAAAAGGGAATTTAAAGAGGAAGCAGGAATCGATGTGACTGTTGGCGATCTCATTTGCGTTCGAGAGTTTCTTGAAACGACTGCTGATCGTTATAACGCCGAGTTTTTTTATCACATTATCGATTTTTCGGGTATACCTAACACAGAAAATCTAAAAGGGCTCAATGACGAAGACATTATCCAAGGCGTAGAGTGGGTACCGGTAGAGAAACTATTTTCTATCCGTACTTATCCTTCAGACATTAGTGAGATAGTAAAAGCCATTAAACAGAAACATTATTCCCTGCACTTGGGTAGTTATATTCAAGGAAACGATGAGACAACAGACTATCTATAGTTATTTCCCTTTAAATTAGCTCTTCTTTATTCCTACTATCTTGTTTGTCGGGTATCCCTCATTTGGCATATTTGAACTAACTTTTGTCATTCTCAAACCAGAAAATTTCATAAATTTGTCTAGAGTGTTAACTAAGAATGACGAGACAGGGAATGAAGGAATATGTCTTTAAAAAAATTAGTAGTAAAGGAATACATTGAACTTAACCATAAGATAGAACATGGGATGGAAACCTATCCAGGGCTAAGTAAAGTCGAAGTTTATGAATTTATGCCCCGTTTTGGTAATAACGCATTAATTGACGGTATAAACTTGTTCGGCATCTCTGGAACATATATTGATGCGCCTTATCACGAAGATCCTAATGGCGATAAAATCTGCGACTATCCGTTAGAAAAATTGGTTAACCTACCTGTGATCGTTGTGGATAAACCTGAAAGTCGAGTTTCTTTTGAAGTTGAAGACTTTGCTGGATTAGATGTAGATGGCTGTGCGGTATTACTTAATAGTAAACACGACCGATTTTTTGGTACTGAAGAATACGGGAAAAATACCCCCTATTTATCAGAAGCCGCCGCCTTGTACCTTGTTCAGAAAGGTGTCGCTCTCGTAGGCATTGATTCGCCGTTGGTTGATAATATAGAGACATCTGAGCATGCTATTCCAGTTCATGCGACACTTTTGACTAATGGCGTCGTAATTTGTGAGGATATGACGAATATTGAATCAGCGAAAGGTAAGACCGCTTATTTGACTGCTGTACCACCTAGAGTTCCGCTAGCCAGTTTCCCTGCGCGAGTTTTTGCGACTGTTTTAGACTGATACCAGATGATTTGTCACTCAGATTTTTTAGTTCTGAGTGACAAGACTAACCTTAGTCGTCAATACCGACCATGACATCAGTTGCTTTAACAACAGCAGTCGCAGAACTGCCAACTTTCAAACCTAACGTTTCTACAGCAGATTTAGTGATGATAGAAGCGATTACTGTGCCTCCTGGTAGCTCGATCAATACTTCGTCATTTACAGCACCTTCATGAATTGCAGTAACTGTACCTGATAGTTGGTTTCTAGCGCTAAGTTTCATAAACAATATCCTTATTAAAAAATGCGATGGTTGTGAGTTGAATAGCAAAACTATTCATAAAAAAATACCATTCTGTTAATAAGGTTACTATGGTTATTTTTTGCTCCAAATAGATAATCTTCATTGTGAGATAACTTATATTTCTATAGTGAATTATTGATGAATTTATAATTCATATCTATGATTTATGGGGGTGGTGAATTGATATGTTGTGTCAATAATAGCTCGGCCATTTTACCTATAGATAACTAATTTAAAATGAACAGAGCATTTATATATCAATAAATTATATAAAAATGATTTTATACTAAAAATTTCCGGTTTATTTTTACAATCTGCAATTCTGAGATTATTCTTTGCCAACATTCTGTTACAATTGACATTGATCAATAGATGTTTCGAAATGCTTTATTTCTGAGCAATCTATCATTGACTGCTTATAGTCCATTCATCGCTTTACTTACCTTTAAGTGATTATTTAATCAAATAGCCTAAAAAGGATTATTTTATGGATAGAAGACAAGCACTAAAATTTTTAGGGCAAGCCGCTGCTACTGTTGCGATTGCACCTAGCCTGAGAGCTGAGGAGTTGAAAGAAGTCCCTCTTCAGACTCAAATGAGTGCTGACCATTTACCTACTCCTGCGAAAGCTGGGGCGTATCGCGTACTTACCGATGCAACCGATCGCAAAACTTTAACTGCCATTTATGACAGATTGATTCCAGGCGACGATCTTGGTCCATCTGCGAGTGCATGCGGTTGCATCGAGTTTATTGATGATCAGCTTGCTGGCGATTATGGCGCAGGTAAAGCACTTTATCTAGAAGGCCCTATGGATCGTGAAAACGAAGAAAAAATCTTGGGGCAACCACAATTTTTGGCGACGCCAAGAGAGCGTTATCTCCAAGGATTAAAAGCGATCGAAGCTTATTCTCAAAAGCAATTTGGTAAACCCTTTTCAGAACTATCTGAGAAGCAGGTCGATGCGTTTTTAACAGGATTGGAAGCCGGGAAAGTCAATCTTGGTGATGACGTAAATGGTCAGGCGTTGTTTGAACTAATGCTACAAAACGTAAAAGAAGGGTATCTTGCTGACCCAATTTACGGTGGTAATAAAGATATGGCTGGTTGGAAGATGATTGGCTTCCCTGGAGCGCGTTACGATTACAGACCGTATATCGAACGTCGTGGCGAAAATCTGGAACTCATACCAGTAAGCCTCATTCCAAATGATTAATCCCGCCGGAGAAGCATAATAATGATAAAAGAAAGAGCAAAAGTCGATGCCGTAATCGTTGGTCTTGGGTGGGCTGGTTCCATCATGGCTGAAGAATTAACTCGTGCAGGACTTAATGTCGTGGCAATCGAACGTGGCGCATGGCGCGACACTTCAACTGATTTCCCACCAGCCGTTGACCCAGATGAGTTAAAATGGCAAACACGTCGTTCAATGACTCAGCCAATGAGTGTGGAAACGACAACCTTCAGAAATAATGTCAATCAAAAAGCGGCTCCGGTTCGTAACTGGAACGCATACCAATTTGGTTGGAACGTTGGTGGTGCAGGTACACACTGGGCTGGCATGTCTTGGCGTTTTAACCCATGGGACTTCCAAGTCTTGACCAAAACGATTGAGCGTTATGGTAAAGAGCGTACAAAAGGTATGCAGCTACAGGATTGGGGTCTTACATACGAAGATATGGAACCGTACTACGATCGTTTTGAACGGATCGCAGGTACATCAGGTAAAGCGGGTAATATCAACGGTGAAAAATTTGCTGGTGGTAATGTGTTTGAAGGTCCACGTAGACGCGAATATCCAACGCCAGAGCTGAAAGATACGTATTGGATGTCTAAGTACCGTAAAGTCGTAAGCGACATGGGCTATCATCCATTTACTATTCCTGCCGGTAACCTCTCTCAAGCTTATGTTAACCCTCTTGGCGTGACCATGGGTCCTTGTACTTACTGTGGTTTCTGTGATTTCCACGGCTGTGGTAACTTCTCTAAATCATCTCCTCAAGCTTGTGTATTACCTGCTTTAATGCGTAGAAGTAATTTTACTGTGTTAACTGAAACTGAAGTTCTTCATGCGGTAAAACATGAGGATGGTAAAACAGTTAAGGGAGTGAAATTCATCACTAAAGAAGGCGAAGTTGGTTTCCAACCTGCTGATGTAGTTTGCTTTACTGCATATCAAATGGATAACGTTCGTCTGATGTTGCTATCGCAAGTTGGCGAACAATATGATCCTAAAACGGGTCAGGGTACAATTGGTCGTAACTACAACTATCAAACATGTTCTTCTGTTACTGGTTTCTTCGATAACGAATACATGAACCCATTCATCGGTGCTGGTGCCTTAGGTGTTCAGATTGATGATTATAATGCGGATAACTTTGATCATAGTGATTTAGACTTCATTGGTGGTGCAGGCATTATGGCGTTTAACACCAATGGTCGTCCTATCCAAAATGCCAACACCGTTCGCCCTGGAACTCGTCGGTGGGGTTCTGAGTGGAAAAAAGCGATTTCTCGTGATTATCAAAATGCGGCGTCTATGTTCTGTCAAGGTACATCAATGCCATCTCAGGGTTCTTACTTGAGTCTTGATCCTGAGTATAAAGACCGTCATGGTCAGCCTCTTTTACGTGTTACGTTCGACTGGAACGAAAACGACCAAAGAATGGCAAAATACGTAACGGAAAAAGCAGTCAATATTATGAAGCAGGCTGGCGGTAAAGAGATCATGGTCGATAACCAGGCTGAAGCAAGTTGGAATCCATATAAACAGCACAGTTCACACACTATCGGTGGTGCGGTTATGGGTGCAGATCCAACGACATCAGCGGTAAACACCTATCTGCAAAGTTGGGATGCGCATAATTTATTTGTTGTTGGTGCTTCTGCGTTTCCAAACAATGGTGGATTTAACCCAACAGTGACTGTTGGTGCATTGGCTGTTCGTGCTGCAAGAGCAATCCACGAATCGTATGTTAAAAATCCAGGACCGTTGGCGTAAGGAGACAATAAAATGGCAAATAAGAAACGAGGAATAGTTAAAATTCTTCTAGCAGTTGTCGTTGTCGTAATAGTTGTTGCAGGTGTTCGTTTATGGCAAACGCTTGACACTTCTCGTTCTGACGCTGCAGATGATACCGTTAAGCTTTCTGACTATAAGGCTAATGATCCTGAAGCTGTAAAACGTGGTGAGTATGTGATGCGAGTGGGCGACTGTTCTGCCTGTCACACTGCCGGTCATGGCACTATGGGTGGTGGTTACGAAATTAAAACACCATTTGGCTCGCTATACAGTTCGAATATTACGCCTGATGCTGAAACAGGTATCGGTAATATGACTGAGCGAGATTTCTTCAACGCAGTGCGTCAGGGAATCGGCTCTCATGGTCTTCTGTACCCAGCGATGCCTTATACTGCTTATGTCAAAATGACTGATGAAGATATGCATGATCTTTGGGCATACTTCTCTACTGTTAAGCCAGTTAAGAATGACATTGAAGAAACTAAAGATATGCCATTCCCATTCAATATTCGTCTTGCGATGTCTGGTTGGAACCTGCTGTTCTTCAAGAACGAAGGTATTGAACCTGATACAACGCAAACTGAAGAATGGAATCGTGGACAATATTTGGTTGACGGTGGTGGTCACTGCTCCGCATGTCATGGCCCACGTAACTTCCTTGGTGCTGAGATTCAAAGCGAATACATGGAAGGCGGTAATCTTGGTGAGTGGTATGCGCCTGGTCTAACGTCGAATCCTCATATCGGTATTGGCGGAATGTCAGAACAGCAGATCATGGATTACTTGAAAACAGGGTCTGATGGTATTGCTGTTGCAACAGGCCCAATGGCTGAAGCGGTAGAGCACTCAACTCAGTACTTTACAGACTCAGACCTAAAAGCTATTGCTGTTTATCTGAAGAGTATCCCTGCGGCTAAAGGTGGTGAAAAACATCCTAAACTTGATGTACCAGAATCAGCGGCTTTGGATTACGAAGTAAACTGTTCTGCGTGTCACGGTTTGAAAGGTGAGGGTATCAAAGGTATGGTTCCTGCGTTTGCGAACAACCGAGTAATTGTTGCAGATGATCCTACAAACTTGATTCATGCAATGCTTAAGGGCGCGCGAGCCGCTCATACAGAGACAGCGCAAACTGCGGCTGGTATGCCATCTTTTGCTTGGAAGATGAATGATCAGGAAGTTGCAAACGTACTGAATTATGTACGTAATACCTGGGGTAATACCGCTAAAGAAATTACGGCAAGTCAGGTTGCAGAGATGAGAGATTCACTCGGTGCCAGAGAGAAAATTCAAGCTGGTAAATAGTTTCTTTTAGTTTATATCCAAAGGGCTTCTGATTTCAGAAGCCCTTTTTTTATCCTTAACTCATCTTTTAATGACTCGATGGAAAGGTATAATCTCACGCATGCGAAATGGGTGGCAACTTAGGGGAAGCTCTATGAAGCTTAATTTTAACCTGAGAAAGCAGCACGCCAAAAACAACCATTAGTCCACCCACCACATGGAATAAGTGAATTGTCTCTCCCAATATAATTGCCGCAAAAGTGACCGCAATTACTGGTAAAAGATT
The DNA here is from genome assembly GCF_003856525.1 of Vibrio viridaestus. Taxonomy (GTDB): domain Bacteria; phylum Pseudomonadota; class Gammaproteobacteria; order Enterobacterales; family Vibrionaceae; genus Vibrio; species Vibrio viridaestus. The sequence continues at coordinate 292,511 of NZ_RJVQ01000001.1, read as the reverse complement.
CATAAACATAGCGGTAGAGTCTGCACCTAGTGCATTTATTGCTTTTACCCACAACCATGGCGCTATGACGGAAGCGGCTATACCGGCGTAAGCAATAAGAGGTGCTGATTCGATAGTAGGTAAAAGATGGTCTGAGCCCATCCATAGTGGAATAAGCATGATTACGGCACTAATCCCCTGCAAATAGATTAGTGTCCAATTGCCGAATGGCATTTTCCATTTCTTGAGTAAAACGCAGTAGAAAGCGTAGACGAATGAGGCCGCTAACATTAATACGTCACCTTGAACGATTTTCTGGCGTAGAAAAAATAGTAGGTCTCCTTGACCTAACATGTAGGTCAATCCGACTAATGAGATACCGGCACCAATAACACTTTTTAATGAAATCCGTTTTTTTAGCAAAGGGACGCTAGCAAATACACTGAATAAGGGCACTAAGGATGAAATTAATGACATGTTTGATGCTGATGTTGTTTGACCAGCGTAGTATCCCAGAGATTGATTAATGACCAAACCTAAAGCAGAAAGAATAATGATTTGGAATAAGTGCCGTTTCACAGCCTGCCACTGACGTAAGACGCTCGGTAAACAAAAAGGCGTTAAAATGATGACTGCCACTACCCAACGATAAAAACTCATCGCTCCTGGTTCTATGACAAAAGAAGCCATTTTATTTACGATAGTGTTTCCACCCCAAATAAGCACAGTAAAGAAAGGAAGCATATAAATCATAGGACTACTCACACGAGAACAGGAATACGAATAGTCTCTCACGTCTTTATGGATTGAAGTATCTCTTAAAAGACATAAGGAATGGGTGTTAAGACATTATTTTAAGCATGGTTATTTGTGGGGATGAGTGCCAGTGTAATAAACTCATCACGTTATTATGCTGGCACTTAGGAGGTCAAAACTTTATAAAGACGCAAGTTCGTTTCTTAGAATCTCTGCGCCGGCACTCAATGCATTGAGTTTTGCTCTTGATACTTCACGTGATAAAGGTGTCATACCACAATTGGTACATGGATAGAGCTTATCAGCATCAACATATTTAAGTGCTTCTCGTAACGTCTTTGCGACTTCTTCTGGAGTCTCAATCGTATTCGTTGCCACATCGATTGCACCTACCATGACTTTTTTGCCACGAATCAGTTCTAGTAATTCCATTGGAACGTGTGAGTTGTGGCATTCTAATGAAATGATATCAATGTTGGATTGTTTTAATTTCGGAAAGACTTCTTCGTATTGTCGCCATTCGTTACCTAACGTTTTTTTCCAATCTGTATTGGCTTTGATTCCATAGCCATAGCAGATGTGTACAGCTGTTTCGCATTTTAGTCCTTCGATCGCACGTTCAAGTGTTGCGATGCCCCAGTCATTGACTTCATCAAAAAAGACGTTAAAGGCAGGTTCATCAAACTGAATGATATCAACACCTGCTGTTTCTAATTCTCTTGCTTCTTCATTAAGGATCTTTGCAAATTCCCAGGCAAGTTTTTCTCTGCTTTTATAATGATCATCATACAAGGTATCGATCATTGTCATTGGTCCTGGAAGTGCCCACTTGATCGGTTTGTCGGTCAATTGACGCAAGAACTTGGCATCTTCGACAAAAACTGGTTTTTGTCGAGAGACCGGACCTACAACGCTTGGGACGCTGGCATCGTAGCGATCGCGAATTTTTACTGTTTTACGATTTTCGAAATCGACACCATTGAGATGTTCAATGAACGTGGTAACAAAGTGTTGGCGAGTTTGCTCGCCGTCGCTCACAATATCAACACCCGCTTGTGCTTGCTCCTGAAGTGCGATTCGCAGAGCATCTTTTTTCCCATCGATTAGTTCTTGTCCTTCTAGTTTCCAAGGAGACCAAAGTACTTCTGGCTGAGCAATCCATGTTGGTTTAGGCAAACTACCAGCTGTTGAAGTAGGAAGTATTTTTTTCATATTAAGACCGTCTTATATTTGAAATCATTGTTAGGCGTAATTTGCTGACCACTGCTCAAGAACAGTTTGGTATGGTTTGATGAAATATTCTTCAGCAAACTTACCTTGCTCGATAGCGAGTCGGCTGCGTTCTTCACGGTCATAAATAATTTGCGTTAAAGAATGCTCGTTATTTTTTAAATTCGGCTGATAACTTTCACCCGCTGGAGTGTGAGCGTTGTAGATCTCAGGACGATAAATCTTTTGGAACGTTTCCATCGTACTAATGGTGCTAATGAGTTCCAGATTGGTGTAGTCGTTTAATAAATCACCGAAGAAAAAGAACGCAAAAGGGGCAACACTATTTTTGGGCATAAAGTAGCGAACCTGTAGCCCCATTTTCTTAAAGTATTGCTCTGTTAAAGATGACTCATTTGGCTCGTATTCAAAGCCTAAGATCGGGTGGTTATTTTCAGTGCGAGTGTAGACTTTACTATCGGATACACTGAGGCAAATCACGGGTGGTTTAGCAAAATTATCTTTATAGGTATTAGAGTTAACAAAAGCTTTAAAAATGTTGCCATGCAGCTCGCCAAAGTTATCTGGAATACTGAACTTAGGCTGATTTTTATTGTGATCCAGTAATAGTACGCTGAAGTCGTAGTCTCTTACATACGAAGAAAAATTATTGCCAACAATACCCTCGATTCTCTGGTTCGTTGTGTGATCAACAATATTGGTTTTTAGCACTTCTATGGAAGGAAAAGTCTCTCCACTTTCTACTAAGTCAATATCAACGGATACGATTTCGAGCTCAACAGAGTATCTATCACCCGTGTTGTTATCCCAGGTTGCCAAATCGTTAAAGCGATCATCAATCATTTTTAATGCATTACGTAAGTTCTCTTGACGATGCTCGCCTCGTGCTAGGTTAGCGAAGTTGGTGGTAATGCGAGTGTTGTCTGATGGATGATAATTTTCATCGAGACGAATACTTTTAATCTTAAAGGTAAAGTCATTATTCATAGTGATTCGGTTCCAATTAAGCTGAGATAAAAACTGATTAACTCGTTTCGTTGGAATTAACCCATGTTACGGCGAAACGAAATATCATCTATCGTTATATTGATGAGGTTTTTATAACCGGAACTCAATATGAATAAAAATGGTATTCCATCATGTGGAACATGACAAATATTCATGATCGTAATTTAGCTCCTGAACCAGATGCTTACATTGATGAACTGAAGCATACATTTTAAGCGTTCGTTGGCTTTCATTGGATAGTCCAGCCAATTATTGATCTCAAATAAGATTTATAAATACTGTCCATTTCTTCATAGGCGAATGGCTTTTTTCGACGAGTTGAATGGGCTGAAAGTTCTTATGATGACTCCAGAATTAGAATTAATTTCTGGAGTGAACAATGAACTATACAAATTTATTAAAACCCGGTCAGATGGGACCAGTAAGCCTAAAAAATAGAATCGTTATGCCGGCGATGGAAATTTTGGCTGCTGGCTTCAACGGGGAAATGTCAGATGATTTAATTAAATATTATGAAAAGCGCGCCAAAGCGGGGACTGGACTTATCGTAACGGCTTATGCCAGTGTCGACGATGAGTTTTCACAGTCATTTGCGGGGGCTCAATTAAAGTTAACCGACCCTCGTCATACGGCTGGTTTTACTAAATTGGCTCGAAACTTACATAAGTATGATACAAAAGTATTTGTACAAATCTATCAGGCCGGTCGTCAGGCGGTACCATCGAAGATTACTGGTAAACGTATCGTTGCACCAAGTGCGGTAGGTTTTTCTCTTTATGAGCAAATTCCTGAAGAGATGACCGTGCAAGAGATTGAAAGCTCAGTGCAGAAATTTATTCGTTCTGCTCGTATTCTAAAAAACGCAGAGATTGACGGCGTTGAAATTTTAGCTGCTGGCGGCTATCTGATAAACCAATTTTTAAGCCCATACAGTAATAAACGTTCTGATCAATATGGCGGCAGTTTTGATAATCGGATTCGTTTCTTAACGGAGATAATTCGGGGTATTCGTGCTGAATGTGGTAAACAGTTTGCGATAAGCGTGCGTTTTAGTGCTGATGAATTTACCGAGGGTGGATATGGACTGGATGAAGGTGTTCGAATTGCGCAAAGGCTAGAGGAATTAGGCGTTGATGTACTCAGCGTAAATAATGCTAACCAAGAGCATCGCTACTATATTATTGAACCCATTACGATCAAGACTGGTTGGAAGTCACATATCATTCGTACCATCAGTGATGCTGTTGATATCCCGGTAATGGCAACGAATGTGATTAAGACCCCTGATCAAGCTGAGCAAATGCTAGCTGAAGGACTCATGGATTTTGCGGCCATCGCAAGGGGAATGATGGCTGATTCTGAATGGGCTCGTAAAGCTTACGAGGGGCGCGGAAATGAAGTCAAACCATGTATAGGTTGTTTGTACTGTTTGGATCAAACGGCCAAGTTCCAACGTAGTATTTGTGCGGTAAATCCAACGGTTGCTCGTGACAATGAATTTCCAGAATTAACGCGAGATCTTGAAGGTAAAAATGCGGTTGTAGTCGGGTCTGGCCCCTCTGGGATTGAATCGGCTATGGTTCTTGCAAAGCGTGGTTGTAACGTTACCGTATTCGAGAAAAATAGCTATTTGGGTGGTGCTGTAGAGCTTGGTGCCCGTACCCCCGATAAAGAAGTTCTTTCTACATTGATCGACTACTACCGAATTCAAATCGACAAGTTAGGTATTACTGTTAAGTTTAATACAGAAGCAACACCGGAAATGATTTTGAGTTTGAATCCCTACGCTATTTTCGTTGCAACTGGCGCTGAACCGATTATTCCACCTATTGAGGGCATCTCTAAGGACTCTGTTTATACGGTTAACCAAGTCCTCAATGACGGTTTCGTTCTCGATAATAAACAAGTGGTTGTTATCGGTGGTGGTATGACTGGTTGTGAGGTCGCTGAGCATCTAGCGCTACAAGGGAATTCGGTAACACTAGTCGAAATGCAAGACAAACTTGCGCCGGAAGTTTCACCAGATAATCTTTTTACCGTGATGAAAAATTTAGAAAAGCACAACGCAAAAATTATGCTTTCTCACCGATTAGAAAAATTTGAAGACGGAAATATTCTGGTCAATGATCTTGCCAGCGGTGAAGTCAAGTCGATTCCTGCTGATTGTGTCGTTCTTTCTTTGGGGAACCGTCCACTTAAGAATTTGTTTAGTGAACTACAAGATTGCCACGATAAGGTCGTTGCGATTGGAGACTGTGTGAAAGTTGGGCGTGTGGCTCAAGCGGTACAAAGCGGATTTGAAAAGGCTTACGTTTTAGAGTAACCAGTGGGGCATGATCTATCTGCCTTCTTATGCGGGCGGATAGGTCAGTTAATTTATTGTTTACGAGTTCGAATCTGAGTTGGAGACTGTCCAAATTGACGTTTAAAAAGCCGGCCAAAATGTGACAAATCGTTGAATCCATTCCTTAATGCAATATCAGTAATAGAAGATGATCTTTGACTTAAGATCATCTGATAAGCACAATTCAATCGCTTAGTTTGGAGCCAATGCATTGGTGTCTCGCCAATCTCTGCGAACAAACGATTCAACGTTCGGATGGAAATATGCTGTTGTTCTGCGATTGATTTTAAATCTAATGTGTCATCCTGAAGATGATTGAGCATAAACTCTTTAATATTCTCCAAAATAATCTTTTGACGCGTCATATTGATATCATCACGTGACCCTAACAGCGCTTTTTGCAGGCAACCGGTTAACAACGCTGTAATAGGTTCTGAAATGTCATTGGAAATCATCACATTGGAATCAGACCCCATAATATAGGCGCTATTTAGAAATGAGGCGATGCTATTCGCATAAGCGGAATCTCTTGGGATAATTGATCCACCCAGTTTATCCAAATTGGGTATCCTGCTTTCTAATACACCACGCGGAATCTTGTAAAAAATAGAACGGTATTGATCTGGGTACTGATATAGATACGGATACGCCGAATCATGAATAAGAATATCACCCTCTTTTTGTGTCACTTGTTTGCCGAACTGAGTGAAATACCCGACACCACGTAGCATGACTGAGATAAAGATATCGTCCTTTTGGTCTTGGCGAATGTTATGAGATGTTCTTGAATAATCAACGCCACCAGAGTCAATGTGGCTGAGTTCAGACAGACCAAACTCTGTGACCTGAGCGGTTGCGTGAAAGTTACTTTTCAACAATATGTTATGGCACGGAGCATAGATTTTTGACACGGCATCATTCCAATACCCAACGATTTGTTTTGAATCCAAATTTTGAGTTGAAATTATATTAGTCGCGACCATTTCGTATTCCTGCAAACCATACACGTTAACGACATAATATAGCGTAGTCAGTGGTTAAAATGCTTGATCGACCTCATTCCACGAAAAAATACAGTCTTGATAATGACATTGCCGTATTAGTGTCAATGTAGACTTGCACTGTTATGCTATCGCGAACAATGATGCTTGTTAGATGGGATTTTGCATTGGTTTGGTGCAAAGAGCCATTATCACCCCCGTACTCTCCAATTATCAATTAATAGTGAATGACTATAACGACTGGCTGATAATCGAGACCAATTCAGTTCGATTTGAGCAATCGAGTTTATCAAAAATATGTTTAATGTGAGTTCGGACAGTTGAGTGACTAATTCCCAGAAGTTGCGCTATTTCTTTATCGGTAAATCCTTTACAAATAAACGTTGTTATTTCTTGTTCTTTTCTAGTTAACGTAGATTCTTCTTGGGTATTTGGTAACGATCTGCTGAAATAAGGTGCGAGTGTATCCAAAAGCATCCGTTCTTTATCACCAAATTCAGGTGCACCACAGGATCTCCATATCCGCATGTCACCAACATCAATATTATCTCGGACAAAATAGACATTGATGCCGTGGTGCATCTTATTTGGTTTTAAAAACTCGTTATAAAAACCGGTTTTCTCGAACTGATTTCGTGAGATCACTTGCTCAACCGTTGTAGCTGTACGACGTTGGCGCAACTTTGAGGTAATTGGATCGTTAAATTGCCAATATGAGTCATGCTCCTGTATTGCTTTAGAGTCAATATTATAAGAAATGCCTTTGCTTGAGACCCCGGTCTCTGACTCAACGACATATGATGCGCCGCAGTCTGCGTTAAGAAGAGCAGTGATCTTTTTAAGTGCTTTTCCTCTTAAGCTTGGTCGGTAGCCTGGCGAATTAATATCCCAGATAATTTCAGAGAAAAGGTTAAGCTCTTGTCTAGATAACTCAAAGCTACTGAGCATTTTTCATTCCTTTATCGTCAGTTGTCCACGCTCTATATTAAATCAGTGAAGCAATATTTGTTCCTAATCTGCGCCTAACTTTATTTATGATGTGAACGATATGAAATGAACGAAAAGAAATTGTATTAAGATGCGAAAATAAGCACGTAAATGCCCTCTCGGGTGAGGGCAGGAATATTCCAGAAGTTACGATTTATCCAGTTTAGCCGGAGGAATACTTGTCGGTGGTTTTCTAAAATGAGTCGTTTGTTCAAACGAATAAGCCGCACCGACTATAGTCGATTCTGAAAATGGGCGACCAGCTATTTGGAGTGAGCTGGGCAAATTTCCATGGGTAAACCCCATTGGTACCGTAATGGCTGGTAAACCAGCATGTGCGATCATCGAGTTATTATTGCCGCCATCGCCTGACAATCCTTTTAATTTTCTGGGCGGTTGTGTCCAAGTTGGATAAACGACGACTGAGACAAACTGATTATTCATTTCACCGACCAGTGTTTTTTGTAATTCACTAGTACTAATTTTATCTAACTTATCATTTTCGACGCGCTCTTGTTCAGTGATGTTAGCTTCATGTTCGAGGAAAGGTTTTACCTCTTTCACATATAAACCAGAATCAACTAGTTGATTGAAATCTTTTATAGGCGAGGCTTTACCTTGACCAGTTAAATAAGCATTAAAATCGTACTTCATACGATTGGGCCATGGTAGATTGGCTTTTGTATCTAGATCCGGAATTTTGATATCGACTAAAATAGCGCCTTGTTTTTTCATCGACTCTAGTGCTTGTTCAAATCGTTTCAACACTTCTGGATCAGTAGATTCAGGCGTTACCATTTGACGCAATACACCGACTCGCATTCCGTTAAGCGCATGTTTATTTAAGGCTGTCTTAGCCTTAAACTGGGGAACAAAGCGTGCTTTATCAGTGACTGAATCTTTATAATCAAAGCCTGATGTCGCTTCAAATAAGAGAGCCGCATCGGTAACGTTTCTTGCCATTGGACCAGCTGTATCACGAGTCATCCAAATAGGAATAACACCATCCCTGGAACTCGCTCCAAGAGTGGGACGTAAGCCGACGAGGTTTTGTAGGCCGCTTGGTCCACGAATCGAAGCGCCTGTGTCGGTCCCTAGACCGGCAACACCAAAGTTGGCTGCCACCGATGCTGCTGTACCACCACTCGAGCCGCCTGTTGTTCTCGTAACGTCATACGGATTTCTCGTCAGTCCGCCCAAAGAGCTTTCGCTATAGTCTGGTGTCCATGCAAATTCAGCAAGGTTAGATTTTGCTAATATGATAGCGCCATGATCACGCAGTCTTTCAACCTGCGTGGCATCGTCTTTAGCTATGTTTTTTGCAAGTGCTTTTGAACCAGCGGTTGTTGCTAATCCTTTAACATCAATATTGTCTTTTATAATTAATGGCGCACAGGTTAAAGAACCTGGATTACTTCCATTTTTGACCATATAGTCGATATTTTTCGCCGCGTCTAAGGCCTTAGGGTTCACTTGAATAATTGAATTAATGGGGAGCTTACCGGATTTATCGTATTGATTAATACGGTCGATATATGACTTAACAATATCAGTACACGATACTTTTTGTGTGATGACAGCCTGACTAATCTTTTGAATCGTTGTTTCATTAAGCTCAAAGGTAGTTTGCTGTTGAGCGGCCATTGTTGGCGCAGAAAGAACGGAAGCTATACAAAGTGATAACTTTAGTTTCTTGTGGTACATAACATTATCTTCCTTAATAAGTTAATGCTGAGGAAGTAATATTGTGCGAACTACTATTATTTATGTATATCCTCAAATTAGAGGAGCCGATTCACTAAGCGTTTACATTTATCCTCCAACTGCTTCATTTAGAATTTCCTTTAGTACCGGAATAACAGATACCACTAAAAGGAAAGCCATTGTTAGATTAAACCATCTTAAATAACGGGCATCGTTAAGTTTTTGATTAAGAAAAGAACCAAACAGTAGCCAGACGCCAACACATGGAAACGAAACTAGAAAGAACGTAGTCGCGATAGTTAAATTTTGCGCTGTGTATTGATCTCCGGAAGTAGTGAAGCTGGAAATTGCCCCAATTGCAACCACCCATGCCTTGGCATTGACCCATTGAAAGAAAGCGCCATTTAAGAAGCCTAATGGCTTGCTGTACTGATTTTCATTGTGCGCTGAACGACTACGGGCAATGAGCCAAGCTAGGTATAGTAGGTAAGAGACTCCCGCAACTTTGATGAAAAGTGTTAACTGAGGAAAAAGAGTGAAGATTTGGCCAAATCCCAATCCAACAACTAATAGCATCACAGTAAATCCGACACAGATACCGCTTAATAGGGGAACACTCTTCCGGATACCGAAGTTGAGTCCCGATGTTAGTAGCATAATGTTGTTAGGGCCAGGTGTTACTGATGCAGTGATGGCAAATAAAGCCATAGAATATAGGTAGTCCAATGTAATTTTCCTTAGATACATCAATGGATGTGTTTTTTAAAATGAACGAATGGATTTTATATTGGACAAATAAGATTCAACTGTCAAATAAAACGATCGTTTGTTAAAATGAACGAAAATTTGAGCGTATTTTATCTTATGAATAGAAATGAACCGCCAATTGCACGAATTGCTGCAACGTTAAATGTGGAACGAAAGAAGGCCGGCCTGAGTATTGCTGAAGTCGCTCGACAAGCCAATATCGCGAAATCGACCTTATCCCAACTTGAAAATGGAGTCGGTAATCCCAGTCTCGAGACTTTGTGGTCGATTTGTATGGTGCTAGATATTCCAATATCGCGTTTGTTAGAACCAGCAAAACCGGAAACGAAAGTCATTCGTTATGGAGAGGGCATTACTGTCATCTCGAAGCGCCAATCTTATCAAGCAACTTTGCTTGCGGCATGTCCACCGAACGTAAGTAGGGATATCTATTGGATTGAAGTTGAGCCGGGACAGCCGCATTATTCTGAACCTCATAGCTCAGGCGTAATAGAGCATGTCATCATCACTAAAGGTAGAGCCAAGCTAGGATTAGTGTCTGAAACTTATGAATTAAGTGAAGGTGATTATATTTCTTATCCGGCGGACTTACCGCATATGTTCGAAGCATTAGAAGAGAGTGCCAGTGCTATGCTGATTTCGGAATATCGCTAGGAATCGATTCGAACAGTACCAGTTTACCAGTCGCTAATATTATTAAAATAAAGCCACCGGAGAAGATGGCTTTATTTAATAGATTTCTTAGTTGGTATTAATTCCAAACCTGCTGTGCAATTTCACACACTAGGCGGATTTTTGCCCATTGCTCTTCCTCAGTTAGCTTATTGCCTTCTTCTGTTGATGCGAAACCACATTGAGGGCTAAGGCAAAGATCATTTAGAGGGACGTAATTTGTTGCTTCGTCTATTCTGGCTTTGATTGCGTTAATATCTTCCAGTTCTGGGAATTTCGAAGTGATTAAGCCTAAAACGATTTTACTGCCATTGTCTTTCCAGTGACTGAGTGGTGCAAAATCGCCAGAACGGTCATTGTCGTACTCAAGGAAAAAACCGTCGTAGTTACATGCAAATAATTCTTGCGCAACAGGCTCGTATCCACCTGAGAATAACCATGAAGATGCGTGATTACCACGACAAATATGCGTAGTAATGACCATATCTTGCGGTTTTGCTGTTAGAGCATCATTAATTATGCGTGTACAAGCGTCGGCAATTTCCTTTGGATCAATACCTTTATCTTTTAGCTCTTGCTGTTTATTCGCATCACCTAAGAATGCCCAGTTCGTATCATCAAACTGCAGGTAGCGACAACCTGCTGCATAGAACGCTTTGATGGCGTCTTGGTAGGTACGAGCTAAGTCTTTATAAAAGGCGTCTTTTGAAGGGTAGATATCAAGAACTTTTGATGAACCATCATTGGCAAGAATTTCCTGACGAAGAATCATCGTCGGTGCTGGAATTGTCGCCTTAGCTACCGTATTTTCATCATTCTCGATCAGTCGTTGTAAGAATTTAAAATGCTCAATGAACGGGTGATTATCGTCGAAAGATAGATTATCCACCACGCGTATATTGTACGATGGCGCTGCTTTACCATGAAACTTCTGGTTGTAACCAGTATTAGGCACATACCCTTCGATACCGTTCAGGTTTTCTAGAAAATCAATGTGCCAAAAGCCGCGACGAAACTCACCGTCAGTTACTACCTTTAGACCAGCCAACTTTTGCTTTTCAACTAAGTCAGTAATGGCTTTGTCTTCAATACTGGTCAGTTGTTGTTTAGAAATATTGCCCGAAGCACAATCACGGCGAGCTTGGTGCAGATAGTCTGGACGCAGAAAGCTACCTACGATGTCAGCGCGAAATGGGGGATGAATAGCCATGATGATATACCTCTTGTTGGACTGTTTCTGGTGTCTATATTAATAGACGTCTAGAAGTCTTTTAAAGCATATTTATTTCACAATGATTATGAATTTTTTTCATGTTTGTATTAATATATTTTAATTATTCTAATCGATAGATCTATTCAGTTTACGATTGGATAATATTTCAAGCCAATGAGCACTGACGTAGATAATAAGAAGGGCAACGACCAACTCAAATGCTCGTAGCATAATCGAGTTTAAGCCAAAATCGTTACCGTATTTCCCAATATACAACTGGTAAGGAATTAGGAAGCCCATGAGGGCATCTGTGTGGATTGGACGTTCTATTGGGTCTGAGTGGTTACACCAGAGCAGAATAGTAAAAACCAGGGCATACGAAATAAAGAGGTAAGTGAAGAGATTAATCTCTGTACCAGAAAAGAACATGGATACAATAACGGCAAGGCTACAGCCACCTACCTGGGAAAGCATTTTATCGCTCGAATGGTTTTTCATCATACTATGCGAAGGTTGCATTGCCGAAGTAATTAATGGCACAAGACAAAATACCGCGGTCGTCACTTCATTAATCATAATGAAGCTTAAGCCGAAACCAACCAGACAGAGTAATTTTAATCGGTCGACACCCGTCACTGTAATCTCAACGGGCTTTGGTCTCACGATGTTCGCTTTGACGGGCATCACATGGTTAATGAAGCTTGCAACTAAGCCGACAATTAACGTGCTCAAAATCAGGTCGTGAGAAATTTCTGGGATGGATAGAATAAAACCAGTGCTATTGGAATAGGTGTTGATGAAGATGATCATGAACAGCGGTAGTGTAGCCATTCGAACTTTTAGGTTTGTATTGGCATGACGCCTGACATGATCGAAGTAGATCATGGTACAAGTCCAGATGATGAACGGGTGCGCTGCAAAAAGTTGATTGAGAACGATAGCGCCTAACGCAGAGAGCAATGACGGCAAAATGCGTTTGATGATGTCCCAGATGTGTTTGGAGTAGCAGGTGTTGGCAATCACAACGGCAAACAGAACAATGTAGACGCTCACGTTTAAATGCAGCATTTTACTTAACATTAAACAACTTACGATAATGAGAGTCTTACGGGTAAGTTCGTACATTAGTAGACAAACCTAAACCAGCTTAAAACGGTCATCCATACATCAGACACATTCATGGTATCGCGCACCATAACGCTGGCTCGACTTCCAGCAACAACTTCTTGTGGGCGCTGATTCGGTTGAACGCGGACTCGAATTTTTTGTTGTGGTCGAATCCAACGAGTTTCATTCGATATTTGTCCTAATTGATTTTTTGCACTTAGGCCCGAACTGATAGCGTGGTCAATAGAAACGATGGTGCCCTGATATACTTGATTGGGAATGGCGTCATAAACGATATTGACCGTATTATGTGTCTTAAGAGCTGAGAGCCCCTTTTCAGTGAAATCGACCTCTAGCCATTGGTCATTATTTTTAACAAGATGAATAACAGGAGTGGTGGGAGAGACATACATGCCTTTACTGTAAGTTAGATTGGTGACAATCCCAGTACCTTTGGCTTTAACCAAAGTTCTATCCAGATTTAGCTTGGCTAGGTTTCGGTCCGCTTCTGCTGCCATAAATGCGGCTTTTGCTGCTCGCTCATCTGAATAAGCATCGTCATAGGCTTCCTGACTGACAGAAGAGTTGTGACTCAGTACGCGAACTCTTTTCAAATATGTTTGGGCTTTGTCCCAGCGACTCTGAGCCTGAAGATAAGTCGCCTGTGCTCGTTGCAGGTCAATCTCGTATTCGCTTTTATCAATGACAAATAATGGGGTACCAGCTTCGACATGCTGTCCTTCTTTTACAAAGACATCTTTGATGTAGCCTTTTACCTCAGGAACAACATCGACAGAAGTCGTCTTTAACGTTGCTTGTGTTGTAAAGGGCAACAGATTGTCACTAATGACTAAAAACAGACTGAAACCAGCCGCAACCACAAGAGTCACTGTCGTGATGTACGCATAAATGTCGCGTTTCATTGAACTTCCTATGTGAATAATTCAGACTAATGGACAGCACAACAAGGTAGCGTGATTCAGATACTACTATGTCATTCAGTTATCTCAGAGGTGAGGCAGTACGAATGATTTCAAATAGGATATTGTTCACCAAAGAAGGAGGGTAAACAGTCGCTTGTGTGCTTATAACTCGAAAGGTTAAATCCTTAGTGATATTTATACAAACAAGTTTATTTTCTATAAGGTATAAAAATATTTATATCAGATAGCAAGGGCAGAGGAAGGTAATGACTGGCATGACTCAAAAACCGTTGGTAATGACTGTACCGATACTATTAGCTCTATTCAGTTTGTCTGGTCAGGGTGCCGTATTAGATACACCAAACTACATAGTGGACATCGAATTGCACTGTGCTGAGGGAAATGTTTCATGTGACAATGTCACTTACAAAGGGGTTTCAAAGCGAAGTAGTAATCAGATCATTCTTAAGGGACATACACTCCACCGTTCTTGTAGCGATGGTAAAACACCTTGTCAGTTTGTGGGCTATGAGTTTGTTAATGGTAAGGTTCAATATCGAGTATTCGAGACCGGACTGTTACAAGTAAAGAATAACCACGGTGTCACTCTGATAGAAGAACAAGGGCAGTGGAATTACGATTCAACATCAGGGAAAGAATAATATGTCCAGAAGTCAGAGGCTATTCGACCTTCTACAATACTTGCGGCGCCACCGGTATCCTATTTCTGCTCGCCAAATTGCGCAAGAATTTACGATTAGTGTTCGTAGTGTCTACCGCGATATTGATTCTCTCAAAAGTCTTGGCGCGGATATTCAAGGAGAAGCTGGGGTTGGTTATTTACTAAAAGATACCTTTAACTTACCGCCTTTAATGTTCACGCCTCAGGAGCTGGATGTTTTATTGCTGGGAGCTAATTGGGCGGCTAAGCAAAATGGTGGGGAGTTTTCTGCCGATGCAAAAAATGCCATAGCCAAAATTTCGGCAGTATTACCTGATTCGGCAAAAAAACTGCAATATCAAGATGTCGTTCGTGTTCCGGTATTAACCAAGGCATCGGATTTGTGCGTTTCTCTAGACAAAGTCAAACGTACTATCTCTTCGCAAATAAAAGTGAATGTTGAATATAGAGATGTGCGCGATACCACAACGACTCGCATTATTTGGCCGTTACTACTTGGTATTTTTGAGAACTGCTTTGTTCTTGTGTCCTGGTGTGAGAGTCGCAGTGATTTTCGACATTTTAGACTCGATAGAATACAAAGTTGGACTGAGTCCGAGCAACGTTATGAGCGCAGCCGCTCGCTACTCATTCGTGAGTGGGAACAAAAAGAGAACATTTCATCTTCGGTTATTCAATACTGACAAAAACTGTCATTCCTTAATATTAAGCTCATTGCATCACTAAAATAACGTTGGGAAATACGAATGTTTACTATCGATGCAGTTGTACTTTACGTCAAAGATTTAGATAAAACAGAGCAATTTTATTCAGCACTTTTTTCTACTACTGGTAGCCGATTTTCACCGACCTTTTTGTCTTTTGAGCTGTCGCAACATCTGTCTGTGCACTTCAAACTGGCCTCGGCCGTACTTCCTGAATCCGAGGTTACTGGGGGCGGTGGAGAACTGGTGTTAGCAACAGCAGGAGAGTCAGAGTTAAACAATCTTTTTAATGAGTGGATTAAATGGGGTGTTTCTGTTGTGCAAGAACCCAGCTATTTACCCTTTGGCTATACGTTTGTCGTGGCTGATCCCGATAATCATCGTATTCGCGTTTGGTGTAAGAGTATGCATAAAAGCTTGTAGTTACCTTTATGCAAAACGTTTTTGTGAACATTTCGTTTCATATGTGAAACGGGATAACAAAAATCACTGATATTAAAGCAATTGCTATCACTAGGGGGTAAAAGCGAGATTTTATATGGCGTACACTGGTCTGGTTATAAGCTGAGGCGATTGATATGAACTCTGATATTCTTGCTGGACCAATTTTACGCCGTACCACACCCAATCGCATTTGTGTATGGATTGCTACGTCGAAACCCATGGGACTGACTCTAACGATTATGGATGAAGCGGAGTCTGTTCTCGGAAGTGGTTGCATGGAATTAAGACATTCTCAAGGTATCAAGCTCGGAGAACAGCTGTATGTCCATTTACTCCAAGCTCGTGCAGGAACGATAGGGTCTTTCCCCAAAGATAAGATGCTGTTTTATCGAGTAGATTATAGTGAAGAGGGCATTCAACGTCCTTTTATGGATGATACAGAATGGTTAGATCTAGCTTACGGTTCGTATTCTTACCCAAGTTTTTTTATTCCTTCAGAACTAAAACGTCTTCTTCATGGCAGTTGCCGCAAACCTCATGGTCAGTCTTCTGGTCAAGACGCTCTTATCTCCGCTCATCGGCTGATTAAATCAAACCCAGAGAACTTAGATGAGCGTCCCGCATTATTATTAATGAACGGTGACCAGATATACGCCGATGATGTGGCTGTTTCCCTGGCTGCGACTTTACGTACGAAAGCTCATGAGCTCGTTGGGCATCCAGAAGCGTTACCGCTCATAGGGAACCCTGACAATATACCACTTCATGATCGTAAAGATATTTTGGATCATTTTGATTCAGGGTTTACCTCTCAAGAGTCTTATAACCATCTGTTTTCATTTGGTGAATATGCTGCAATGTATCTGTACAGCTTAGGCAATTACCAACAGTGGGAACCGGTTTGGGATTGGGATCGACTAAAAGATGCTGGTATCAAACAGGAAGAGCAAGAATTGTGTGAAGAGGCTTATGCGGAACAGAAAGAGTTTTTAAGCCGTTTTCATAATGCGCTACCGATGATTCGAAAATCTCTCGCGAATATTCCGACTTACATGTTATTTGATGATCACGATGTCACCGATGACTGGAATATTACTCATTGCTGGTACGACAATGTAAGAGATTCTGACTTAGGGCGGCGTATCGTCTCTAATGCGCTGGCGGCATGTTGGGCATTTCAAAGTTGGGGAAATGACCCAGATAACTTCGACAAAGATACCATTTGGAGTATCGAGCAGTATCTTCGCGATGAAACTAACGATCCCGCGATTGGTGAACGTTTTGACCTGTATATGTGGAAACATCGTGGTTGGGGCTTTTCCATTCCGACTACCCCCCCAGTGATAGCCGTGGACTCACGCACGCAGCGTCAATATGATGTGTATAACATGCCTGCACGTCTGATGGATCGCTATGGAATCGACTGGCTGAGAGTGGAATGGTCAAAACTGGTGACCGATAAGAACTTGGCTCAAGATGTGTGGCCTATCGTGATTACAGCGACGCCAGTCTTAGGATTTGACCCAATAGAAGGGCTGCAAAATAAGAGTTTGCGTATAACTAAACTGATTTTACAGGCTATTTTCAAACGAATTCCTCTTGTTTCGAATCTTCTTCTCGCACCTCTGGATCGTGCTCTGATCAATGGACTCGATATCGAATCATGGTCTGCCAATAAAAAGGGTTACAAGGCTTTATTTGATGCGTTGCAACTGCACATGAATTTACCGGGTTGTATCTTTCTTTCCGGTGATGTGCACTATGCCTTTACTTCGAAAGGGAGTTTTGAATGTGATGGGAAAGTATTTCCATGCGTTCAGCTTACTAGTTCAGCGATGCACAACATGCCAAGCGAGACCAATCAGAAATTTTTACAAAAATTGAGTGAAATAATTCCACGTGGAAGTCTTAGAGTATGGCTTGCGCTTGGTTGGCGCAAACGTTGGTCTAGTCACTCTCAATTAATCGGCAGTAAAGAAAATGGTCAGGCAATCTATGGTGATGGGAACATTGGTCTAGTGGTATTGAGTAGCGGTAAGCCTTTATATCATCAGCTTCTTACCGGAGATGGCACAAGAACATATGTGATCGAATAAGGTGATAATTTTTATTCATCGAATCTTTCGTTTATTAAAAATCATTGAATATTTGTATAATTCAATGAGTTGGCACACCTGTTGCTACTTTCATATTAATCGCGCTGTATAACAAGGCGCCACTCAGCCTTCAGGCTCAGTGAATTATTACACGGAAATGGAGAGCAGCATGTCTAATGATAATCGTCAGCCTACAACGACAGACGCAGGTATCCCAGTGTCAAGTGATGAACATTCACTTACCGTAGGCCAAGATGGCCCAATCGTTCTACACGACCACTATCTCATAGAGCAAATGGCGAATTTTAATAGGGAACGTATTCCCGAACGTCAGCCTCATGCAAAGGGGAGTGGAGCGTTCGGCTATTTTGAGGTAACAAATGACGTATCTAAATATACTAAGGCGTCTGTATTTCAACCCGGAGCGAAAACAGACGTATTAATGCGGTTTTCAACTGTGGCTGGTGAGCGAGGTAGCCCAGATACGTGGCGTGACCCTCGGGGATTTGCCGTTAAGTTCTATACCGAAGAAGGTAACTTCGATATGGTTGGGAATAATACGCCGGTATTTTTTATTCGCGACCCTATGAAATTCCAACACTTTATTCGATCCCAGAAACGTCGTGCCGATAACAACCTGCGTGACAATGATATGCAGTGGGACTTTTGGACACTGTCTCCAGAATCCGCTCATCAAGTAACTTGGCTCATGGGGGATCGTGGCATACCCAAAAACTGGAGACATATGAATGGCTATTCTAGTCACACTTACATGTGGGTTAATGCAGAAGGCGAACGTTTCTGGGTGAAGTACCATTTCATTTGTGACCAGGGTAATGACTTCTTGACCCAAGAGCAGGCGGATAACCTTGCCGGAATGGATGGAGACTATCACACCAGAGATTTGTTTTCGTCTATCCAAAACGGCGACTTCCCGAGCTGGACACTTAAAATGCAGATCATGCCGTATGATGATGCTAAAACGTATCGCATTAATCCATTCGACCTGACGAAAGTGTGGCCACACAGTGATTACCCTCTAATCGAAGTGGGTAAGTTAGTCTTGAATCAAAACCCAACCGACCATCACACGCAAATCGAGCAGGCTGCGTTCGAACCCAATAATATGGTGCCTGGTACAGGTCCAAGTCCGGATAAAATGTTGTTAGGTCGAATGTTCGCCTATGCAGATGCGCACCGCGCAAGACTGGGTGTTAACTATAAGCAGATCCCTGTGAATGCGCCTAAATGTCCATTCCACAGTTACAGTAAAGATGGAGCGATGAGAACGCAGAATGTATCTGATCCTGTTTATGCTCCCAATAGTAAAGGTGGTCCGGCTGCTGACAGTGAGCGATATCCAGAGACGGCTGTTTGGGCATCGGATGGTGAAATGGTTCGTCAGGCATATACTCTTCGTCCAGATGATGATGATTACAGCCAAGCGAATGATCTAATTAACAAAGTGATGGACGATGCAGGAAGAGAGCGACTTGTTAGCAACGTGGTTGGTCACTTATGTCAAGGTGTGAGCAAACCTGTTTTAGAACGGGCATTCACTTACTGGAAAAATATCGATGAAGCTATTGGTGAACGTATCGAAATAGGTGTTAAACAAACCTTAGAAATATAATAGTTCAACTGATGATTTTTAATTGTAGCCCCTGCTTTTGAGCTGGGGCTTTGTCATTAGGCTCTGATCTTTATCGTATTTCACCGTTTTGACTGATAGTTTGCTCACGGAAGCACAGACCAAACCATGTATACTTTACAGTATGCTAAACGTATATGTGAGTGCAATTTTTTGGCTAAAATACTCTTCTCTCAATGGTTTCCCGGACTGGCTCAACTGAGACAGTATGATCGAGGATGGCTAACAAACGACATTCGAGCGGCTTTCTCGGTGGTTGCTGTTGCTTTGCCCGTGGCGATTGCCTATGCGCAGTTGACAGGTGTTTCTGCCATTATTGGGTTGTATTCCTGTGTTCTGCCCATGCTCGTCTATGCTGCGATGGGAACATCAAGACAACTGATCGTAGGACCAGATGCGGCAACTTGTGCAGTGATCGCTGCGGTTGTCACTCCGTTAGCGGCAGGCGATCCGACAAAACACTGGCAGCTCGTTATCACCATGACCGCAATGACAGGGGTGTGGTGTGTCCTTGCGAGCCGTCTGAACCTAGGTATTTTTGCAGACTTTCTTTCGCGCCCAATTTTGCTCGGCTTACTCAACGGTGTCGCCTTAACTATCATTGTGAGTCAGTTTGCCAAAGTCGTGGGCTTGAAGTTTGAACAGCGATATTTGCTCGAAAGATTGTGGGAGACTCCACAGTTACTCACCATGCTACATTGGCCGACAGTGATGCTGAGCGTTGTGACTCTGATTATTTATCTGGCAACCAAACGCTTGCGGCCTACCTGGCCCGCAGCCATGCTGGCGATTGCAGTGACAACAGCATCCGTCTGGCTTATGGATTTACAGAATGTCGGGGTCGCTGTCGTTGGGCCTACTCAGGGAGGATTGCCAACATTTCAAACTCCTGAGTTTGCTTTTGGTGAGTTGCGTGAGTTGGTTATCCCTGCGCTCAACCTTGCTATTGTTAGCTTCGTAAGTATGATGCTGACTGCGCGTAGCTTTGCTGCCAAAAACGGCTATGATATTGATGCCAACATAGAATTTAGGGCGCTAGGGTTTGCCAATATTGCTGCCGCTTTTTCGCAGGGATTTGCAATTAGTGGTGCAGACTCTCGTACTGCTGTGAATGATGCTAATGGCGGAAAATCACAACTAGTTTCGATTATCGCCGCTCTTTCTATCGCAGTAATCGCCATATTTATTTACCAGCCTCTACAGTTCATTCCGATATCATCTTTAGGTGTGGTTTTGATCATTGCTTCATTATCTTTATTAGATTTGAAGTCTATTTGGGGATTAAAAAAGCGCGACAAGGATGCTTTTTACTTGGCAAGCATTACCTTCATTTCTGTCCTGATTATCGGCGTTATACCTGGAATAACTCTCGCTGTTTTGCTGGGTCTCTTTCAATTTCTTCGAATCGTCATGCGGCCAAGTGATCAGATCTTGGGATTGGATGAAAAAGGCACTATTCGTACCCTTGACGGTTCTGGAAAAGCGGCCGAAATTCCGGGAATGGTACTCTATCGCTTTAATTCTCCACTCACTTATTTTAATGCGCCTTATTTTAAGCGCCGACTGCTTGAGCAAGCTGAAAAGTCAAAAGATGTTGGCTGTGTTGTTGTCGATGCTGTTTCGAGTTTCACTCATCTTGACTTAAGTGTCATGGCAACTATCGCTGACGTACATGACATTCTTAAGAAACGCGGTATTCGTTTGGTGCTAGCAGGACGCAAGCGCCGGTTGCGTCAATGGTGTGAATTAACGGGGATCAGTACAAAAGATGGCGGAGTGTTACTTCGTGCGGATATGTATTTGGCAATAAAATTAAGTGGGTATTATCTCCATGCTGTTGATGAGGGACAGGTTCCTGCTGTTCAAAAGGAACCTGATTTAGAGGAAGGCACAAAGACTGTAAGGGAAGAAGTAGCGTAGTATTTGGCTACAACAATGGAACAATGCCGTAGTAATAGCCGATATCTACGGCAACAATAAGCAGTATCGTGGACATAGCATAGTTAAATAAGCTAAACCAATGTTGCTGATGAATTCTATTGCCAATTATCTGACCCGCGATGGCATAACTGCCTGGTGCTCCAAAGGCGAGGATAGCAAGTAGCATTGACCAAAGTGGTATTAGATGACCCTCTATACCAGCTGCGGGGAATTGGATTGTTGCTATGGGTAACGTTGCAATCATGCCTTTAGGGTTAAACAGTTGCATCCATAAACCATCAAAAAATGATAGGTCTTTAAGAGAGTGTTCGTTACTCTCTTCTGAAATATTCACCCTTGATTTGGCGATCTTGTAGGCGATATAGAGGATGTAACTGCTTCCTATCAAGCTCATAAAAGGCAAAATATTTAATGTAGTGATCAATCTTCCTACGAAACTTAAACACATGAAAAGAATAAACATAGCGCAGCCGACGCCAGCGAAAAAGCCGACATGTGCTTTTGTTTTACCTAAGATACCACAGCGTAATCCGAGTAAATTGACAGGACCGGGCGAGTACATAATGCCAAGGGCATACGCAAGAATAGCGAGCATGATTAACTCCAGAAAAATGTATCGATTTAAGCGAAAAGTTGGGTTTGTAGTTGCTTTGGTGTGATGCCAAACATTCGTTTGAAGTGTCTATTTAAGTGACTGTGGTCAGAAAAACCCGAGTGAAAGCTGACGTCTTGTAAAGAGAGGCCTTGCAAAAGTAAATTACGGGCCTGATTGACTCTGCAATTCACAACGTATTGATGTGGCGTTATGCCAAATTGATGTTTGAACGCACGAATAAAATGATACTTCGACATACTCGCACTAGACGCAATATCATCAATCGAAATATCAGCACTTAGGTTTTCTTGTACAAAGTTCTTTGCTCTGTTTAAGAGCGTATCATTGCGGCGTGTTTCTATATTTGTCACACGTTGACCTGATACCTTGACGAGCTCTGTGGCAATATCGAGTAGGGCACTTTCATGTTCGATTTTTGAGCTATTTTGCTGATGTATAAGCTGGTACATATTGAGTATGTACTGACGCAATTGAGTATTCTCTACTAGAGGCTTATCAAATCGTAGGACATGGTTTGTGGCCACTCCTACAGCTTTAAAGAGTGGTTGTATCTCATTAGGATGTATATAAAGCATGGAATAGCGAAGTGGTTGAGATAGGCCAGAATGTCCATCATGAACTGCTTCTGGATTGAAAAGCATAACACCACCCGCAGGACTTTTATGATAGGAATCTTGATAAAAGAAATCCTGGCGGCCTTCTAGCGTTACACCAAGAGAATATTCTTCATGAGCATGCTTCGAATAACTAAAATCACTCATCTTAGCGCCGAGAGCGGTTACCCTATGTAGCTCTCTGTTATTGATAAAATGAAACTGATTTTCTTTGATCACCACAGAACCTTAATCTTAGCTTTAGTAATGAACATACTATAGTTGAGTCAGAACACGAAAACTTGAACAAAATTGCTGAGATGAAAATTAACCTAAACATGCTAATCCGCCCAGTGTAAACTTAACACTTAATAATAATTTGGTTTTCTATTATGAGTCGAACATTTTCAACCCACGATGTACGTACAGAGGATAGCTTTGATTATTGGCAAAATCTCATCTGTACAACGTATTCGGCGCCAACTGATAATAAAAACCTAACGCAAGGTAAGTTTGAAGGCTCTTTGCTTGTTAAGTCACTTGGAGCGAGTGCGCTTATGACGCGTATTCAATCAACGCCGATAGAATATAACGAGAGTGATGCGGAAACCTATAACGATAACTATTTTATCTGTTATTCAATGTGTGAAGTGGCTTACCTGACTCAAGATGGTTCTACATCTGAACAACGCATTGGCGATATCGTTGTTTATGATAACAACAAACCATTTTCCTACGCATTTCCCAAAGGAGACAATCAGATCGTCATTTCTGTCCCTCACAGTATTATGAATACGAAAGTTGACCATATTGGACTGATATTAAATAAGACGTTGAAAGCCGATCAAACTCTCAGTCAGTTCATTGGGAACATGATTATTCAGGCTTGGGAAATGGAGGAACAGGACAACGTGATTGGTGACACGGTTTTGTTCTCTATTCTTGATGTTTTAAATGTGGCATATCAGGTTGTGTTGGGATCGATTAACTCGAGAATAGCAAGCAATCAGGCCGATAATATTTCGCGTGTTGAAGACTATATATTAAGTCACTTGGGGGATCATGAGCTGTCCGTAGAGAAAATATCCTTTAATGTCCATATGTCTTCTCGAACGATTAGCAGACTGTTCAGTAAAAAAGGTACCTCAGTCATGAAATGGGTCTGGGCTCAAAGACTTAAGATGTGTCATAAGACATTACTTTCTGGTCAATATAAAACTGTTAGCGAAGTTGCCTACCAATATGGCTTCTCTAATATGGCTCATTTCAGCAAACTGTTTAAAGAGACCTACGGTGTGAGTCCGTCAAATCTACGTGAAATATAACGAATCTGACATTCTGGGAATAGAATCTGGCATGCAGAGAATAACGCCTTTCTCAACTATTCATCGATAATATTCGACACGAAACGATAGCTCTGTTGAGCTGTCGGTGTTTTATCACTCCCAGAGTCGAGGTTATTAATGAAAGCTCTTGTTGCAACAGCCTTTGGCGTAACTCCTGAAATGGTGATTGAAGAACGACCATCACAGGAAGTAAAGCCTGGTTTCACTAAAGTGAGAATGCATGCCGCAACGGTCAATCCTCTCTCTCAACAAATACGTACTAACAATGTTCCCGCAGCAAAGGCTCCCTTAGTTTTAAGCAATGATGGTTCAGGTGTTGTGCTCGAAAGTGAGGTATTTGCTATTGGGAGCAAAGTTGCGATCTATGGTGGTGGATCCCTAGGTATTACGGAAGATGGATTGCAGCAACAGGAAGTTGTTGTAGAGAATAAGTGGATCGTAGAACTACCCAATAACATAAGCCTAGATGAAGCCGCAGCCATTCCAATTAACTACGTTTCAGCCTTTCAAGCTATTCATCGTGTAGGACAGTTTAAAAAGGAACAAACAGCACTCATATCTGGCGCTTCTGGTTCGTTAGGTAATGCTCTCATTCAACTTGTAAAAGCAGCTGGTGGTAAAGCTATCGCTGTGGTTTCTACATCAGATAAGGTTGCAAACGCTAAACAGTCTGGAGCGGATGATGTCATTGACCTTTCGTCACAGGATTTGGTGGAAGCCACAAAGTCACTAACCAATGGTGTGGGGGCCGATATTGCATTTGACCCGGTTGCTGGTCCTGTTTTAGGACAGTTACTAAGTGCCTTGAAAACCCGTGGTGCTGTCGTATCAATTGGCTTCGCTGGAGGCCAGACAGCAGAAATCGACGTAGTTGATGTAGTCGTTTATGAGAAGAAGCTGCTTGGCTTTGATGCCCATTTAGAAACAGATGAAGACGTCAAGTTCGTCTTTGAGCAGCTTAAAGAATTGATTAAACACGGTAAAGTTAAACCAAGAATCGATAGCGTTTATACCCTGAATCAATATCAAGAGGCGTATGACCATCTGATATCAAGAAAAGCTCAGGGTACGATTTTATTGCGTCTCCAAGATGCTAAGGAATAAATTTTATGTCTAATACTAATGAGAACCGTACATTAAGACTTGTTTTCCCTCAGTGGCAGGGGGGGAATAATCCACCGTATTTTTTTGGTGCACAGCTTTTAAACTGGTTAGCACCACAGACTGATGGACCTGTTGAGCATGTCGATGTCGATGAACCAACAAATACACCGTTGCAAAATGAAGATGGTCTTGTAGCAAGAAATGCGTTGTTAAAACAGCTACGAGATGCACGTGCGAAAATTGAGAAACATGATCCGGAGAAAATTGTTGTCATCGGCGGAGATTGTTTGGTCGACCTAGCGCCATTTGCCTATCTTAATGAAAAATATGACGGTGAACTGGCTATTTTGTGGGTTGATGCGCACCCGGATATTATGACTCCTGAGCAATTTGAGCATGCCCACGCCCAGGTTCTGGGAAACCTATTGGGGTATGGCGATGCTCAGTTTGTTGAGCATGTAAAAGCGCCTATAAAAGCACAAAACGTTTGCTATCTAGGGGTAAATGATGCCTCAGATTGGGAACAAGGGCGTATGTCTGAGCTTGGATTACGAAATGTAAGTCCTAAGCAATTGAGAGAAGAAGGTAGCACTCCTCTAATCGAATGGTTCAAATCGACAGGTGCTAAACATCTTGCTATTCATTTGGATTTGGACGTTTTAGATCCTGAGTTATTCCACTCGTTACTCTTTTCAAACGTTGAGTATGACCCGAAAATGTTTGATGGTGTTGCCAAAGGTAAGTTAAGCATGCGTGAAGTGATTGCTGCTTTGGCTGATGTTTCTAATATCTCTGATATTGTCGGTATTGGTGTGGCTGAATATCTACCTTGGGACTCTCTTGCATTAAAAACAATGCTTGAAAAGTTACCGTTAATCGGAAAAGCTTGATAGCAATTTAGAATATAATTTATTGATTTAAAATAAAAAAGCCCGTTTTAAGAACGGGCTTTTTTGTATTTGGTGCAGATGGGGAGACTTGAACTCCCACGGCCGTGAGGCCACTAGCACCTGAAGCTAGCGTGTCTACCAATTCCACCACATCTGCGTGCTCGCTAATATCCTGCTAAACCATTTATGTGAAAAGTGGCACATATATGAAAGGTGATTTGAATCACAATTTTTTGCATTAATTGGTTGTTATTTAATCTTTATTAGCGAGTTAGCCTCTTTTTAATGCATGGTTTATATATCACTAAGGACAATTACGCATGCAAATAACGGCGCGAATTTTGATAGAGCTATTATTCATTAGCGGTTAACTTACAATTAAATGCAAAAGGGAATCTATGTAATGGCAAAAGTAACCTTCTATCAAAAGCCTGGCTGTATAAATAACACCAAACAAATAAAGCTACTAAAAGCCGCAGGGCATGAAGTTGAAGAACGGGATCTACTGAAGAAAGAGTGGAGTGTGGCGGAGCTACAACGTTTTTTTGCAAAAAGTAAATCCATTGCAGACTGTTTTAACCGAACCTCACCTGCGGTTAAGAGTGGTGCTATTGTTCCTGAGTTACTTAGCGAAGAAAAGGCTTTCGCTGTCATGATAGCCAACCCCATCTTAGTTAAACGTCCACTAATGATTATTGATGACGTGTATTTCATACAGGGATTTGATGCCGGCTTTATCGATGACCTTATCGGATTGACTGCCTTAGAAGGATGTGAAGACAAAGTCGCAAGGCTAAGAAGTCAGGATCTGGAAACTTGTCCTAACTCAGTGAAAGAACGGGAAAATTAAGTTCGGATATGTAAATTTAAAATGACAGTTTTATAAATTATTTTATTGGTGCTAGCTATGTCGGAGCTGAAATTATTCATGTTATAACTAATGATTAACACATTGATTACATAGTACAAGGATGAATAATAATGCTAAAACGTAGTTTTGTATTGCTGCTATCACTGGTTTCCATGTGGGCACAGGCG
Source organism: Vibrio viridaestus (assembly GCF_003856525.1). Classification (GTDB taxonomy): domain Bacteria; phylum Pseudomonadota; class Gammaproteobacteria; order Enterobacterales; family Vibrionaceae; genus Vibrio; species Vibrio viridaestus. The sequence goes on along the minus strand of NZ_RJVQ01000001.1, from coordinate 265,714 downwards.
GATTTGTTAACAGATATTCAGGAAAGAGGGTATATCCGAGTTGGTACGACGGGTGATTACAAGCCTTTTAGCTATTATGATGGAAAGGATTTCTCTGGATATGATATTGATATAGCGAAATATTTTTCTAAAGAGCTGAATGTTGAAGTTAGATTTGTTCAGACGAGCTGGAAGGAACTTGTACCTGATCTGGAAGCTGGAAAATATGATATTGCAATGGGTGGTATTACTCGTCGAACCAGTCGCCAATTGGCTGCCGAGCAAACTCAGGGTTATATGACGTTTGGTAAATTATTTTTAGCGAAAGCTGGTCATGGTAGTTCTTATGACACGTTGGAAAAGGTCAACCTCCCATCGGTAAAAGTTGGTGTGAATATTGGTGGTACGAACGAGAAATTTGCCGAGCAGTATCTACCCAATTCAACATTGGTTAAGTTTGAAAATAATCTTGATGTACCAAAGGCCGTCATCGCTGGCGATGTTGATGTCATGGTTACCGAAACGCCAGAGGCTCTTTTTTATCAAACAACAAACAGTGCTTTAGAAGCCGTTCGCAAGGACAACCCTTTTACTAAAAGTCAGTTTGGCTATCTAATTCCAAAAGGAGAGCAGCGCCTGCTGAATACCATAAACTTTCTAATGGATGAGCTTAAGTTAAAGGGTATTGATAAAGAATTAATGCACAAGAACCAGTTAATGTAAACGCTCCATTTCAATTCATCAGGTCCTTTCCCTACAAAGAAAGGACCGCTTTCTATTCGTCAAAATAACCTGCGGACTCCATCTGTTGTTGTGTAGTTTGCTGCGAATATTTTAAGGCATCTGAAACTGAAAGTTTTCCTTCCAGCATTTTTGCCATGTATTGTCCTACCTGCGCTCCAATAGATACGAATTCCGGGATACTGACATATTGAATGCTGTTATAAGGTACTAGCTGAGACACCGCATTTTCACTCGACGCGCGTTGTATAGCTTGGTAAACAAAGTCGGAAAATGGAGCGGCTTTTTGATACTCCTTGGAATGATAAGTTGAAAATCGGGTACCAGGAGGAACTGAAGTCCAGCGGTTTATTTCACCAACATGCTGAATGTACGCTTTGCTTGTTGCCCACTCAATAAACTTTTGTGCTGCTAATTTATGTTTTGAAAGTTGGGAGATTGCCAAAGACCAAGACCATAGCCAGCTTGATGTAAGGACCTGCTTAGGGGAAGATGTAAACCCAACACTATTTGATACTTCGGATAATTCAGGATTAAAAAGATACCCAGCCGCAACAGTTGCATCGATCCAGAGCGCACAGCGGCCTGATGCAAACAGCTGTAAATTTTCGTGATATCCATTTTTACTAGCGCTTGGTGGACCGTAGTTTTTCAGTATATCCCTATAGAAGGTAACGGCCTTTTTCCATGCGAGAGAATCTAGTTGTGGGTGCCAGTTATTATCAAACCAACGGCCTCCAAACGCGTTCGCAAAAGAAGTAATGATTGACGTGTTTTCTCCCCAGTCTGCTTTGCCCCGAAGGCAGATACCGTAAGTCCCTTTCTCTGGATTATGCAGTTCACTGGCTAGCCGTTCGATATCAGAAAAGGAGGGTTCGATAGGCATGACAAGATTCTTCTTTGCTAGCAGGTCTTTACGGTAATAAGTCATGATACTTTCGACATAAAATGGTAGAGCGTAAAGATCGCTATCGTAAGATAAAGCGTCTCTGACACTCGGAAATATATCGTTAATATCATAAGAGTCAGACAATTTGTCTAATTTATGTAACCATCCATTTTTGGCCCAGATAGGCACTTCATAATTACCTATCGTCATGACATCGAACTGACCGTCAGAAAGGGCCTGATCGGTTAATAGGCGTCTACGTAAAACTGTTTCATCCATTACCCTCCAGTCAATTTTTATATCAGGATGAAGGGTTTCAAACTCACTAATATGCGAGCGCATAATGGTCATGTCGCTATTTTTTAACGTACCGACTGTGAGGTGTATTTTCTCGTCGTCACGATTAGGTTTAGGACGAAGTCCGTACTGCTCCTGGATGGATATGAGTGTTCCGTCTTCAACCAATTTGGCTAATCCATTGTTGAAGACGCGGGATAAATTTTCACTTCTTGGGCTGGATTTTAAAAAACCAACGTGGAAACTTTTATGTGCCAGTGGGGGCTCGAGAAATTCCAGTTGACCAATATAGTTTGGACGAGAAGACAGCATCAAAAACGCCGCCGTATACTTATCGGTTAGCATAAAATCGACTCTATCTGAGAAGAGCATGTCTAGCGCCTGAAGCCCTTGCCCCACATTGATAAGTCGAATAGAAGAGTTAAGATCTAATTCTGCTAAGAGATGACTTCCTCTGATTTGAGCCACTGTTTTACCTGTCAGGTCGTCAAATTGTTGCGATACTGAACGGTTGAGAGTAGGACCACTTTCGTCTCTTTTCTTCAGTAACCCAATCTGCCCTCCAGGGAATCCATCTGACATGATCAGCTGTGAATCGTCGAATTCACTATCGTAGAGTGGCATGAGCCCGTCATATTTGCCCTGCGATGCTAACGCTACAGCCCTAGACCAAGGGTAAAAAGCTACATTGAGTTGGTAACCTTCTCTTTTAAAAGCTTGTTTTACTACCTGAAATGCGTAGCCATATTCGAGTTGTGTCTGGCTTATATAGGGTGACCGCTCTCCGGTTACCAAAGTTACTGTGTTGGCAAATGTCGCTAATGGAATAATGAACAGCCCCGATAAAAGGATGAATATATATTTATTGGCTAAACGCATATTTTCTCCCATTAAACTTTTGCCCTTAAGTATAGTTTGAGTAACAAACGTACAAATATAAGCGTCGAAAAATGTGAAATCTGTTGGTCCTGTATACCTCTGGTCATAAACATGACAAACGTTGATATGTATCCGACAATCGAAAGTCTTTTCGTCTCGAGTTGATTTGGTAAGTTGTTATGATGAAGATAGTTTTGGTAAAATGGCTAATATTATCATTTGGTTATAATCGATCCGTCTAGGAAACTTCCTTTGAAATTGATTGGTATGTTTCATGCAGTTTTTATTTGAACTCATCAAGCAAGCGTAAAGGGATTTCATGGCTCATGAACTTAATGTGGATTGGAAAATAGCCGACATTGTCAACGCGTATCCAGAAAGCATCAGCGTCTTCATTCGATTTGGTCTTGATGCGTTGGTCAGTGAAAGCGGACTTAATGCCTTAGGGCCATTTTTGTCTCTGTCTACGGCACTTCATACGCGAAAAATAGATGAACAGGAATTTGTTAATGCACTTACGAGTGCGTTACAAAAATTACCGGAATTAGAAGCGCCGGGACTCGACAGCACTAAAAATCAAAGTGGTTTGACCTTGTTAGCTCTGATGCCATGTGGATTAAAAGTCCCATTTAGTCGCGATGTGTCCAGTTTTATGTCCGAATTAACGAAGTTGGATAAAAGTCTTGATATTAAGTACGCAGTTGAAGGCAATTTAAATCAGGAATTGTCGTACTATTCTTACGTTCCTCAAATAACGTCACCCGATGAATTGCCTGATATCATCGTATCATCTGATTTTAATACGTTTTATGGGCACGATTTCCAGCAGAAGTTTGTAAACAACGGTATTTATACCGGATATGGACAATTTGAACTGAGCCCTAGTTTTAAAGAAGCCGGAATTTCCGATCCCATGGGGCGATATAGCGTGTTAGGCGTAAATCCCTTAGTCATTGTCGTTAATAAAGATCAATTGCAGGGTAGGCCAGAACCCACATCATGGGCCGACTTGCTTCATCCTCGCTGGCGAGCAAGTATTACATTGCGGGGTGGAAATGAATTCTTCTGTCATGCGGTATTACTTCCAACGTACCTACGCCATGGAAATGATGGTCTCAAAGCTCTGGCTGACAATGTGCGTCAAGGATTACACCCCTCCCAAATGGTAAAACAAATCGATAAGAATGCCCCGGGTGCTATCTATGTTATGCCGGAATTCTTTGCTCATCGCGTCAAGAATCAACAGCGCTTAAATATCGTTTGGCCACAAGAAGGAGCGCTGGCGAGTCCGGTAACGCTCCAAGTTAAATCTGCAAAAATTGATCAACTAAAACCGATCCTTGATTATTTAGTGGGAGAGGACTTGGCAAAGACTTTAGGCAGCGCTAGATTTCCTGTGCCTCACGCCCAGGTCGTCAACGATGTTCAGAGCAAGCCGCTTATGTGGTTAGGTTGGGATTTTCTTCGGTCACGGGATTTGCTATCCGTAAACAGCGATATAGATAAAGTCTTTCTGCAAAGAGCGATAGATGCAATAGCTGAGGCGGATGCGTAATGAAAATGGTGACGTTCGCGGGACCACCATCGAGCGGTAAAACGTCGGTAATTTTACGCACAGTCGTTCCGTTATCGGAACAGGGGCTCAAAGTCGGTGTGATCAAATTTGATTGCCTGACGAGTGATGACCAGCAACGTTACACTCAAGCGGGAATTACGGTTAAAACAGGACTGGCTGGCGGGTTATGCCCAGACCACTTTTTTATATCCAATATTGAAGCTGCCGTGCAGTGGGGATTGAGGGAAAAACTCGATTTATTAGTGAGTGAAAGCGCTGGTTTATGTAATCGCTGTTCACCTCATATAAAAGGAGTCCTTTCTGTGTGCGTATTGGATCATTTAAGCGGTGTTCATACACCCCGTAAAATTGGCCCAATGCTTAAGCATGCAGATATTGCGGTATTAACCAAGGGAGATATCGTGTCTCAGGCTGAAAGGGAAGTGTTTGCGTTTCGGGTTAAGCAGGTGAGTCCGAAAGCCGCAATCATGCCTGTTAATGGTTTAACCGGGCAAGGACACCTTCTTTTACAGAGACAATTATTGACCGCGCCAGATGTCAATTCGCTTAATGATTATCGACTCCGCTTCGTGATGCCTGCTGCTTTATGCTCGTATTGTTTAGGTGAAACCCGAATTGGTCCTGATTGCCAAATTGGCAATGTTAAAACGATGGACTTCTCATGATGATCAATATGACTAAATGTACAACACGCGACCTATGCAATGACTATCCCTTTATTTACGATTTTTTTTCATCGCTAAACATTGAGTTTACACCCAGTGCCGTAACACTGGGATCGTTTATTGAAGACATTCCTCAATCGCAATTAGAGCCATTTTTCTTAACCAAAGATACGTTGCTTCATCAGTGCATTGAATTTGTTGAGCAGATGCTGGTATTTCAGGAAAATGATAAGTTTAAAATCGCCCAAGTTACTATCAAGGCTGGATTTGATAAAAGTGGTGAAAGAGAAAAGCAGGATATTGAATTACGTTGTGGCGAAGTCATTTGTGTCGTTGGGCCCACTGGTTCAGGGAAAAGCCAACTCCTTGCTGATATTGAAAGTCTTGCTCAATTAGACACTCCCTCAAAGCGTCAGGTGTTGTTAAATCACCAAGTTCCTGATGAGCATATGCGTATGAGCGGCGATCAGCAACTGGTCGCTCAGCTTTCGCAAAATATGAATTTTGTCATGGATCTGAGTGTGGAAGAATTTATCACCATGCATGCTGAGAGCCGCATGGTAAAAGAGATACCATCCACCGTAACTCAGGTATACGAATTAGCAACGGATCTTGCAGGAGAACCTTTTACACTTAACACTCCCGTAACGGCGCTTTCTGGTGGGCAATCAAGAGCGTTAATGATTGCGGATGTGGCATGCCTAAGTGCTTCACCGATTGTCCTTATCGATGAGATTGAAAATGCAGGTGTTGATCGTAGAAGAGCGCTCGAACTATTAGTGAAGAAAGAAAAAATGGTCTTGATGGCGACACATGATCCACTACTCGCATTGTCTGGTGATCGACGAATTATTATTCGAAATGGAGGTATTGCCGCGGTTCTCGAAACAAGTGAACAAGAGAAGCTCGCTGTATCTGAGTTGGTGAAGCTCGATGCGTTTCTTGGCTCAATGCGGAACAAAGTGCGACTTGGCGAGAGGATTGCATTTGATTTATTACAAGCTGGCCTGAATTTTAAAGACTAGGGAGCGGAAATGTTTACAATCCAACCTCAATGTGATTCTTGTGGAGAATGCAGGGAATGTTGTCCAATAGACGGAGCAATAGATGAGGGAAGTCCATATACAATCAATACCGACCTTTGCGCTGAATGCGGTGCATGTGTTGACGAATGCTCGCAACAGGCAATCGTCGAACAATAGTTATGATGAATGCAGAGTAGTATCACCGTGAAAAACCTCAGCTCGATTTCGGCCATTATTTTTGGCTGAGTATAGTGCTTTATCTGCTCGTTCAAGAATCATGTCCGTGCTGGAGTCACTCGGTTTTATTTGTGTTAAACCGATGCTGATAGTACAGGAAATTAAGTCACCTTCAGAAACCAACGTTGCTTGTTCTACCCTTGTTCTTAGTCTATTGGCAAAATGTAGGGCGGACTCTTCAGAAGTACCAGTGAGAATAAGTCCAAACTCTTCACCACCAAGACGGCCTGCAATATCAACCTTTCTAATTTCATCTTTAATAATAGATGCAACTGTTACCAGCATTTTATCCCCCATACCATGACCGTATGTATCGTTTATGACCTTAAAATCGTCTAAATCGAGCATCGCAACAGTGATCAACGACTGCGGTTGACGAACACATCGTTCGAGTTCCACATCCAGTCGCTCCATAAACACACGTCGCGTTGGAAGCTGAGTAAGAGTATCTGTGGACGCCAACCGATGAAGCTCATTTTCTAATCTTAAACGTTCAGTGATATCGCGTGACGAGGCATAAAAAAGGTCTTCACCCTCGTTGGTGTGAATCCATTTGCAATGTATTTCAACATCGAAAATAGATCCGTCTTTTCTCTTGTGCTTAGTCTCTAGTGTTCTTGGTTCGTTGGTGAATGAGTTCATCGCTGCGATAATTTCATCTTTCGGTATCATGGCATCCCAATCACTCACATTCAGTTTTGACATTTCATCTTGCGAGTAGCCAAGCATTTTCGCAAAAGATTCACTGAAAACAACGATATTGCCATTTTTGTCGAGAACGTGGATGCCATCGCTTGCCATATCCATAAAGACTTGGTTTTTAATGAGAAGATTGTTTACCTGTTGATTGAGTTTCGTAAGTTCTACGATATGTTTTTCTCTCTCTCGGTAGTCGGTAAAAAGTCTGTTTAACAAAAGAGAAAAAATAACGCCAAACACAATCATGATTAAGACAGTTAGAGCGGAACTGTAAAGCAGTTTTTTAGAAGACAGCGCTTTCTGAAAAATTGAATACTCGTCTTTTAACGCCAGAATTAAAAATAGGTTCTGTTGATTTGGTAAACTCAACTCTCTTGAGAAGAATCCATTTCCCTGGAAAGTGTGGTTTTGTATCACTTGATCAAATTCAGGCAACTCACTTTTAATGCTTTGTTTATCGGTATAGCTGCTCCAATTTCTTTCACTATCGTGATGCAATAATATTTCCCCGTCTCTGTCTGTGAGTATCAAATCATAGAGAGGCGTATCGCTCAGTCGATCAAATAATGGCTGCATAAAATAATTCACCAAAAGAATACCAGCGAACTCATTTTTATTGGATATTGGTAGCACTGAGCGAAGAGTGGGTTTAAATGGTATCTCAACTCTGCCATTATCTTCGTTTAGATCGATATTTGAAAACCAGACTTTATTGAGAGGCTGCTTTTTTGAATCAAAGAAGAAATAGCGATGCGCTTTATTTTGTAATGCAGAATCAGCCACAATCTTAGCGTTATCGCCAATTCTATCTCGATCAATGCGAATAACTTCCATGCCATTTTGATCAATAAAGCGAATTTTCATTATGTCTTGCTGACTTTGAGCTAACGCAAGGGCAAGCTGTTTTAGTGGCTCTGCGGATGAATTGTAGAAAAATTGGCTGAAGGCATCGCTATTATGAATAGCAAGAAGCGTCACTTTGGAACGGTCAAAAAACTGATCAAATACGAGTTGGCGTTCAGCTGATTTTTTTGCTGCGTTAGCTAAAGCGATTGTTTCAGTTTGGCCTGACTGAATAAACTGGCGAGTGATCACGTCCGTCGCAAATATAAGCGACCCGAAAGTGAGCATGACAAGTAATAATTTATAAAGGCTACTATGCAATTGCATGAACTTCTCAATAGTAATTCCAATTATCAGTATCAATCATAAAATATATGATTCGAAGAAGTTGCTCTGTTATTTGGTTAAACAGAGTCGTTATTATGATTATTTAGCTAACTGATATTTGAATAGTCTTAGATTAGACAAAATTAATGGACGTCACAAGTTAACGCCCATAATTGATTCATTATTTGCGTTTGTTTTCGCGTTTTTGCAGTTCGAACTCAAATTCATCTGGGTAAAGTACGATTCCTTCACCATTTATATCAGGAAAGACAATAATAGAGAGTTCATCTTGCTCAAGACCCATTGTCCAACGACTTTTCCACTTCGCTATTGATATGGATTCTGCCTTAAAACCCTCCCAGTCTCCAGTCGCCCATTGCTCTGCATGAGCAGCGCTTGGCCAGACAGGAACGCAATCGTCTTCTTCCGCAGTCATGAGAACGCTGCCATGCTCATCAATTAAAAGCCAAATCTTCAACTCTGCGGCAACAGTTTTAAAAAATTGGTTCATACGTTCGCTTGGATCTTTTGGAAGGTTTTCGAGAGAGACTAATTCAGTCATTTACTGCCCTTAATAGCGGTATTTGGTTGAGTTAGGGCAAGTATAACGGGATATTGATCGGTTTATGAAATTTTTCTTAGTTGCTTTGTAGTCAAGTTGTTGAAAGTGTCTTATAAACCAGAGTTAGGCGAGGAAAGGTCGTAACAGAAATCTTTTTAAAAAGAATATCAGTCTGTCACCTAAGTCTTCGATGGCAGACTGGAAAGTGTATCAAAGATCGGCAACATCTCTGATATATTGACGAGCTTTTTGCGCATATTCGAGAGGATCAGCAGTTGCAGGGTCTTGTTCAGCTTCGACCACCATCCAACCTTCGTAGCCATTTTGATCAAGAATATCGAACACCGGTTTAAAGTTGATGACTCCGTCACCTGGAACTGTGAAAGCACCCAGTCTTACACCATCGAGAAAACTGCGATGTTCTGCAATAACCTGTTGGCGTTTTTCGTCACGAATATCTTTTAGGTGGACGTGAGGGATGCGTTTTACGTATTTACTCAAAACATCAATAATCGCTTGCTGATTACCTTCAGAGTAATAAATATGTCCCGTATCTAATAGCAGACCCACTTCATTATCCGTTATTTCCATAAAGCGGTCGATTTCCGCAGGAGTTTGAATTGCTGTTCCCATATGGTGGTGTAGGCATACCTGCATGCCTTTTTCCGCGGCAAGCTTGGCTAATTTGTTATATCCCTCAGCGACGCGTTGCCATTGCTTATCATCAAAGCTTGGTTTTTCATCAAATACTGCTTTGTCTGTGCCCTGAATACTGCCACTTTGTTCAGAGCAGCCGATAACTTTTGCGCCCATTTCATATAAAAAATTCATATGAGAAAGGAAGCCGTTAATGGTTTCGTCTTCTTTACCATCAGCAAAGAATGTACTAAACCAAGCATTACAAATTTGAATACCACGCAGTTGCAATTTTTCTTTTAACAGTGCGGTATCACGTGGGTATTTATTGCCGACTTCACTTCCTGTAAAGCCAGCGAGAGCCATCTCACTCACGCATTGTGCGAAGGTGTTTTCGCCTCCCAGACTAGGCAGATCGTCATTGGTCCATGCGATAGGAGCGATGCCTAATTTCACTTTATTTTTATCCATTGATGTTCTCCAATTTTATTTGTTTACCGGAGAAACTGGCGTTTCTCCGGTTATTGTTATTGGTTATTTGCCAAAAGTATGACTTCCAGCGAAACTCTAAGAAAATAATTAGTGTTCTATTTGTTGCTGCTCTTCATCCTTGTTCATACGAGGGCTATTCACTAGCGCTTTTGCGATTGAGCCGAAGATGTAGATCAGAGCAATCGTCGCCAAGATGTAGTACACAGTGAGTACCCAATCTGGTTTGTTTTCTGCGAGAAAGACATACATAGAGACAGAAGCCAGACAAACTAGGGTTGCAACAGGTTTGCCCATATTCCATGGTTTGATGTCTACTTGTTCAGTGTAAACATCTTCGTAGGCTTCTTTTTGTGGATAGAAGTAGCCTACAGTTAGCATGAACGCTACGTTTAGCAAGAACAGAATGCCCACTAGATGGAAGAAGTGCAGATCTATTTTGATAACAAAGTTGAATAGGATATAGGCTGCCATACCAAAGACTAAACCAAGTTTTGCCGCGATTGCTGGAACGCGTTTAGTCAGTAGACCAACTAATACGACGCTAAGAATAGGCGCGTTGAAGATACCTTGTAATTGTTGAATCAGGTAGAACAATCCGTCTGGTGCGTTGGCAACTAACGGAGCCACACCCATGGCGACAAAAGCTAAGCCCAGGCCAAGGTATTTACCCAATTTTACTGTTTGAGCTTCAGAAGCCTGAGGGTTTAAAGATTTTTTATAGATGTTAACGGTAAACAGGGTTACAGATGAGTTTAGACCACCGCTGAAGGTAGAAAAAACAGCACCGACAACCACTGCAGCGAAGAAGCCCACTAATACTTCAGGAAGAATCAGATGGACCAACGCTGGGTAAGCATTATCTGGGTTATCAAGTTGTCCGTTAAAAATATGATAGGCAATGATACCTGGCAATATAATGATCGATGGAACAACCAGTTTAAAGAATGCACAAAGCAGTACACCTTTTTGACCTTCAGCGAGGTTTTTAGCGCCCAATGCTTTTTGTACGATCGACTGGTTAGTACACCAGAAGAACATATTAGAGATAATTAAGCCTGTAAACAGAGTTGAGAACGGGACTAAAGAGTCACTACTACCGATAGAATTAAACTTATCTGGGTGACTTTCATACACTTCAACCAAGCCGCTCCAAATGTTTCCATCACCTACATAAGCGAGAGCGAAACAGGTTACCATCAAACCACCAGTGATAAGACCCACACCATTTACAGTATCGGCAACGGCGATAGCTTTAATGCCACCAAATACCGCATAAACAGTACCTAATAGGCCTACACCCCAAACCATAAACCACAGCGCTGTTGTTTTATCGATACTGAAAACATTGGATACCTGGAACAGGCTTTCTAAAGCCAAAGCACCGGTATAAAGAACGATAGGAAGTAACGAAATAACATACATTGCAAGGAATAGAATGGATGTAATAGTTAAAGTTTGTTTGTCAAAACGTCTTTCTAAGTACTCTGGAATTGAAGATATACCTAACTTCAGATACTTAGGTAAAAAGTACATAGCGAATAGGACAATGGTTAATGCAGCCATAACTTCCCACGCCATTACGATGAACCCCGTACGGAAAGATAAGCCGTTTAGTCCCACTAAGTGTTCAGTGGACATGTTCATCAGTAGCATAGAACCACCGATGTAAACGCCAGTCAGAGAGCGACCACCAAGGAAATAACCTTCTGAGGAATCAGTAAGGTGTGCGTTGTGGGTTTTTCGGTAAGCTATGTAAGCAACTAGCCCCGTAAACGCCAGAAAAGATAAGAGAGATAACATAGAACCTCCAGATCCGTTGTTTTCACGTTATTTGAATAGACTGATTTATTGGATAAATAAACCGGCGGCAATGTCGCCGGTAGTTTCGATTTTTATAATTTTATTTCTTTGCCTGTTTTTAACGATTCCAGTGCTTTATCGGCTAACAGTAAGGCTTGCTGTCCGTCATAGCCGCTGCATTGTGGCGTCGCTTCTCCTGCGATAACGTCAACGAAATGACTCCATTCAGCTTGATAAGCGGATGCGTATCTTTGCAGGAAGAAAAACTCTGGTTTTGCAGAAACACAGCCATCATCGGTCCACTGTTCTACTGCGTTTTCGTTGATATTTTTCGCTTGAAGAAGTCCTTTTTCACCATGAAGTTCAATTCGTTGGTCATAACCATAGCCAGAACGACGACTGTTGGTAATCGTTGCCATGGCACCTGAAGGGAATTTCATAACGATGAAAGCGGTATCGATATCACCAGCCTGACCAATCGCAGGATCAACCAAATTGCTGCCCTGAGCGTAAATAGAAACAGGATCTTCACCCATGATGAATCGGGCCATATCAAAGTCATGGATAGTCATATCGCGGAACATTCCGCCAGACACTTTTACGTATTCTGCTGGTGGAGGTGATGGATCGCGAGAGGTAATAATCAGCGATTCGGCTTTGCCAATCGACCCTAGGCCAAGTAGTTCTTTGACACGTTTAAACTGAGGGTCATAACGGCGATTGAAACCGACGAACAATGGTACGTTGTATTGCTTCACCACTTCCAGACACTCTTTTACTCGCTCCATATCTAAGTGTATTGGCTTTTCACAAAAGATAGCTTTGCCTGCTTTTGCTGCGAGACTAATCAGCTCAGCATGAGTATCTGTCGCTGAAGCGATAAGTACCGCATTAACGTTTGGATCTTTTAGAGCTTCGTCGGTCGTTTGCTGTTTAGCGCCGTATTTACTACAGAGCTTTTCTGCATTTTCTCCATATGGGTCAACCACAGAATATAAACAAGTTTGTGGGTGATTTGCGATATTAGCGGAGTGAACCTGACCGATTCTTCCTGCGCCAAATAGTGCAACGTTGAACATAATGTACCTCCGAATAGATTCTTAATAATGTCGATTCCGGCGACATTAAAAATAAAGTTCGGAATAAAATATTCCCTAGTGTCACTGACAAATTACGTTGTTTTTAGTGATGCAAACTCATCATTTATCTTGGCGCGTTATTGATTAAATAACGTACTGTAAATACTCACCACAACATAAAATATAGTTATGGTGATTTGTCATCATCATCAAACCCCTTAATTTGCTCGAGGTCACATTTTTATCCGTAATTGTGATGCTGGGCATAAAATGTAATATTTGCATTAGGTTAATCCCTGACCAGCCCTGATATCATGGTATCCAAACCTAAAAACGTACATGTCTGAAACTATGCAAAAATTGTCTGAAATCACTATAGATGAATTGAAAGAGGTCTATTTTGGCGATATCAAGTATCCTGTAGGGGGGACACAAGGCCCGAGAATTCAAAGGGGAATCCAGTTTTTCCACCTATTAAGTGGGCAAGTAACATTTGAGATCGAAGAATTTGAAATACATCTCAATCCTGGCGATTTCTGCGTGTTGCTCCCGGGGCGCCATGAGTTTCACCGGTTTAGTCAAACTGAAGAAAGTGTCCATACCTGGTGTCAGTTAGATTTTTACGGGAATACAGATCATTTGCGTCTTCAGCTAGAACCTGTTCCGCCAAAAGTAGAAGCGAATAGCGATATTATTCGTTATATGGATTTGGGATTATCTCTAACGCGCTCGCCAGAGTTAGATACTCACGATGCTTTACTTGAATTAGGAAAGTCGTTGCTGCGTTATTACATCAATTACGCTTTTCGCTTGGCATCGCCAGATGAGGCCAAGCCTCCTTTACCGCGTAGTGTATTGTTGGCGTGTGACTTCATTAGCCGCAATATCACCCAGCCGCTAACGCTACCTGTAATAGCGGATGCAGCGCACGTGTCGGTAAATCACTTGATTCATCTATTCCGTACGCACTTATCGATAACGCCGATGAGGTATCTTTGGCGCATCCGATGCGAACGCGCTACGGTGATATTGGGTAATACGAACAACATTCCAATAGCGCACATAGCGGAGCAGATGGGATTTAGCTCACCGTATCATTTCTCCCGAGTTTTTAAGCAAAATTTTGGTATTTCACCCTTACAATTTCGCAAGCAGAAAGAGCACCGACATCAAAGAGAAGACTAGAAATTGGCTGCAATAGTTTGGGTGTGATACGTATCGACTCATAGTGAAAAGCGGAATTTCAGACAAATTATGAATCATTCCAGACATGTACGAATGCCGATCCACACCTTTACCATAGAGCCCGTGAAATCCAATAACGTACGGTGAGATAACGTCAAAGCTGCCGTATAAAAAGTAAGTTCAAAAAAATAAGGGACAATTTATCTATGGCTACACTACGTGTCGGAATGATTGGTTCGGGGTACATGGGCAAAGCACATGCGATCGCTTATCGTAATGCCTCCGCGGTATTCAAACTTTCTGCGAAGGTTGAATGTGAAATGCTCGCGGATGTGGATATGGAGCTAGCTGAACAAAAAGCGACAGAGTTAGGCTTCAATCGCTTTACAGATGATTGGCAGCAGTTAGTTAAAGATCCTAATGTTGATATTGTTGATATATGTGCACCTAACTTTTTACACAAAGATATCGCGCTAGCCGCCATTGCGAATGGAAAACATGTTTATTCTGAGAAACCACTGGCACTCAATTCTGTTGATGCGCAAGGAATGACGGAGGCAGCAGAGAAAGCGGGAGTTAAGACACTCGTTGGTTTTAATTACATCAAGAATCCAACGGTGCAACTTGCCAAGCAGATCATTGAGAATGGTGAGATAGGGGGCGTTGTTCATTTTAGAGGAACCTTTAATGAAGATTATCTTGCTGATCCAAACGAACCTTTTAGTTGGCGCTTAAAACGAGAGTTTTCCGGAACGGGTGCTTTGGGTGATATGGGCTCTCATATCATCAATATGGCTCAGTATCTGGTGTCACCATTAAGTTCTTTGTGCGCGGATATGACCACTGTTCATCAAACAAGAAACGACGTGAACGGTCATCAAGGAAACGTCGAAAATGACGATCAAGTCCATATGATGGTGCGTTTTAGTAATGGCGCGATAGGAACGATCGAGTCCTCCCGTATTGCCTGGGGGCGTAAAAATGGACTCTGGTTTGAGGTCAATGGGACTAAGGGCACCATTATCTATGATCAGGAACGCTTATCAGAATTGCGCTTGTACATTTCTGACGATCAGCATGGCCGACAAGGTTTTCGTACGATTTTAACCGGTCCTGCCCATCCCGATTACCAGCATTTTTGTGTCTCTGCAGGTCATGGACTCGGTTATAACGACATGAAAGCGGTAGAGATTCGGGACTTAATCGAGGGCATCGCTACAAATACACCGATGTGGCCAGATTTCAGAGCCGCATGGGATGTGACGAAAGTGATTGATGCAGCAGAAACATCGTATCAACGGAAGGCTTGGGTGGACCTCTAGTTTAGAGACATGGCTCAGATAACTTCATCTGAGGTGATGATATTGACGGCTCAGAACTCATGCTTCCTACTTTTGTTGGTTGCAAATAGAGTTCGATGAACTCTTCAATTGGGACGGGACGGCCAAGCATAAAGCCTTGGTAGTAATCAACACCGCGAATTTTGAGGTATTGGAACTGAGCTTCGGTTTCAATGCCTTCTGCAACGAGCGGAACATCTAATCGAAAAGCCAGGTCAATAATATTCTCCAGAATCTTGGTGTGAGAATTGCTGTCAATGGTATCTACGTAACTTCTGTCGATTTTTAAAATATCAATATCCACCTGATGAAGGTATTTTAAAGAGCAGTGGCCGGTCCCGAAGTCATCTAGCGCAATGGATACATTTCGTTTCTTCAAGCGTTCAATGGATTCGGTATATAAATCATTACTTGCAAACTCTTGTCGCTCTGTAATTTCGAACGTTAAATCGATATTGCTGTTCGACAGCTCCCCCGCTAACTTATTACAATCATCAAAGAGCCTTTCACTTTCAAATTGTATTGGGCAGACATTGAATGCCAGTTTGAAGCGGCGATTATCAGGTAAAGAAGTATTTTTTAGTTTATCGATACATTGATCGACTAAGCTCGATGTGATTTCTCCAATCAAACCAGAATCTTCTGCTTCTTTAATAAAATAAAGTGGAGGCACGACGCCTTTTACAGGCGAAATCCAGCGAACCAGAACTTCAGCACCAACAACTTTTCGGTCATTATCAAAGACAGGCTGTAAAAAGGGGACGAACTCATTTCTTTTTATTGCACGCTTAATTCTGCGTACAGGGATTCTAAGGTGGGCGTTATTAAAACCGATATAGATAGCGAGTGCTGCGATGATACACCATAACAATGCGGATGCGCTGTATTGGTCTACTGCAAAACGAATAAGCTGAGGAAGTGTTGAATAATAAGAAATACTGTAGAAAGGCTCGGATAGTTTTTGATGGTTCAGACTAGCATAATTGGCGACAACACCTTCATTTTTTAATGATGCGTTTGGCAGATTTAATATAAGTGAATAATAGGGTGATTGACCTAAGATCCGTTGAAATGCTTTTTTATACAGAGTAAAAAGCGCGAACTTGTCCGCATCTATTTTTATTGCCAGTAAGAGAGATGCTTGATCGCCCAGTCGTATTCTAGAGTTACTGGGAGTGTACCCTGAGTAAATAAGTTGTATTGAGTCTTCGTTATTCAACGTTATGGGGTTTTTGTACTGGATCTGTCGATTGCCGAATATAGTACTGCAGTTAATTTCGTTGTTTTCGACAATGTTTATACCTGCCAGCATAGGCATCATAAACACGAAATCGTTACCGGATTGGATCACAGCATCGCAATTTTTATTATCAATGAGGTTATGCAGTTCGCTACGATAATATCCTTCCATTACATTAATTGTATTGGCTATTTCTGATGAAGCTCGCTGCGCAGCGGCCAACCTCTCGCGATTTAAACTATTGCTTGCAAGAACACAGATAATAAAGAAACCAAACACCAAAAACGCAACAGAGCACGTCAATTTCTTAATATTCATAACGTATTATCATCAATAATATATACGAATCATCAAGCTAGCATATTTTAGTAAATGTGAATAGATACTTTTATCAACTATATTTTATTTACAATAAGAAAAAAACCGAGCCTATAAGGCTCGGCTTTGTTTCGATCCGATATAAATAAGGATGATGATTAGTAAGCGTATGCTTCCTCATCTTGCACCAACACAGCCTGTTTTACGGGATCAGGTAGTGGGTTTGATGATTTAGTATCAAGAGACAATTTCTGAGATGCTTTAATGGTTGCTGTCAACGTCAGGTTATCCGAACTGTCACCGACTTGGATAACATAGTTGCCTTTATCAATATCCCAGCTATCCGAACTTTCCTTAAAGTAAGCGAACGAACGAGCATTCAGTGGAATGGATACCAGCTTGCTCTCACCGGGCTCTAGGTACACTTTACTAAAGCCTTTCAGCTCATGTTCTGGACGATCTGCTGATGAATTATGTGGCTTCACATAGAGTTGAGCCGTTTCATAACCCGCTTTGCTTCCCGTATTGGTCACGGTAAAGTTCGCATATACAGTACCGGACTCACTGATTGTGCCAGATAATGACAAATCACTGAACGAGAACGTAGTATACGATAAACCAAAACCAAACGGATACAGAGGTTTATGACTTGATGCTTCGTAACCACGGTAGCCAAAGAATAGTCCCTCGGAGTACGACATTGTTTCGCCCGCATCGTCGCCTACATAATCGTCAGGATCAGAATACGAAGAGTATGTCGGATTGTAACTTACTTTTTTATCGAGAGAGATTGGCAGTTTACCCGATGGGTTAACATCACCATACAGAATTTCTGCCAGCGCCTGACCACCCAATTGACCGCTATACCATGCATGAAGAATACCTTTTACTTTATTGGCCCAAGGCATCATATTCATTGCACCGCCACCATGCATAACGACCACAGTATTCGGGTTCGCTTTCACGACTTTATTAAGCAGTGTTTTTTGTTCTTCAGGAAGATCAAAGTCTGGGTCAAAACCTTCGCCTTCGTATTGGTAATCTCGACCGACAAAAGCGATAACAGCATCATAGTCGCTAAGATCGGAAGGTGGAGTGAGTGATGCCCAACTTACTTGAATACCATTCAACCCGCCAAGTGAACTCTGAAAATATTGTTCGCGGCTATATTCCACTTTCACGGTATACAGTTTGCCAGCTTTAAGGCGACCAGTATCCACTGAAACAGGCACTGCATCCGGCACATCATCCGCTCGAGGTTCACCGTCACTATCAAGGATTAGCTCATCATTTAGCCATACTTTTACTGGACCATCTGCACGAACTTTAAAGACATGTTTTCCAGTAATTGTTGGACGAATTTCAGCAGTAAAGCGCGCTGAAAACGAGCCTAGTGTTGGCGTTACATCATCTAAATCACGGCTACCAGATGATTGCTCACTTGTGACTGAACTGCAATCCAGTGATTGCTCCGATATGGTTTCTGAGTCATCTTCAACACAGGCATTCTTGATGACGTTAGTCATCTCAGTCCAATCGAAGTTAATCCCTTGTTCGGTGCGGGTTAATACTGGCTCTCCAGTCAAATCAGTATTGGAGTAATATTGAGCTTTCACGCCAACTAAACACGTATCGTCACTTTTTGTGCAATCAGGCTGTAACCATAGAGCACTTTTCGGTGTCAATGACATGCTGCTGATGAACGTAACGTTAGATTCTGAACTGTTTAGAGATTTCAAGCCGCTTAGTTCAGAAACATAATCTGATTCAGCGACAGAATACGCAGTACCAAATGGAGTGCTAGGCGCGTTTTGCGCTGCGTCGCCAATAACAGCGATTTTGGCTGATTTACTAAGTGGAAGGATGGCGCCACCATTACTTGAATCATCATTTTTTAGTAAAACGATGCCTTCACGTGCTGCGTCTAAAGAAGCCGTCAAACCATACTCTGGGTAATCTAAAGTGTGCGCTTCGAATGTCGCTTCATCAAAGCCATAACGGACCAAAGATCGTAAGTTTCTTTTTACTTTGTCATCGATGACATTCTGAGTTAACCAGCCACTATTGATGTACGGTTGAAGCGTAGACTCAGTAAACTTCAAGCCCGATGGCATATCTAGGTCAGTACCTGCCCAAGCACCAGCAAAAGCGTGTTGAATCGAGTTAAAGTCAGATAGTACAAACCCTTGATAACCCCATTCGCCTTTAAGAATATCAGTAATGACGTGATGGTTTTCACATGCATAGTCGCCGTTGACCTTGTTGAATCCGCACATGATCGATGCAATATCTGCGTTCTTTACTAAGGATTCAAATGGTACAAGATACATCTCATGAAGAGTACGATCGTCTACTTCTACGTCTAAATAGTGGCGATTCGCTTCTTGTTCATTGGCGACGAGATGCTTAGCGCCGGCTTGCACGCCTTGAGCCTGAATACCGTTAGTGATTGCTGGTGCCATTACAGCACATAAGAATGGGTCTTCACCACAAATAGATTCAGCCGTACGGCCATTGAAAGGGGTTCGGTAAAGGTTTACGACGGGGGAGAGCATTTGTTCTCCGCCAGCGCTGCGGGTTTCATAACCCAGAGCCAAGCCGACTTCTTGGGCGCGTTCGATGTTCCAGGTTGCGGCTAACGCTGTTTGAGAAGGATAGCTCGCGCCGAATGTCGTTCCATCAACATGTACACCCATAGATGAGTCATACGCAACAGTTCCGTCTATACCAAACCGTTCAAGCTTCGGAATCATGTGACCGTCGTCAACACGGATAAAACTAAACTTTTCTGACTGAGTCATATTGTCGAGGATCGAGCTAACACGAGCTTCGACTTCAAGCCAACTTTTGCCGTTGTAGTCTGCATGAGCCACGGTTGGCAACACGGCAAGACTTATCGTTAACGCTAACGGCGTCATCGTAATTTTTGTCTTCATGGATGCGCGCCTTATTTCGAATTGAGATCAATGGATGTCGAATCGTTCGTCTTAACGTCTGCTTGCAGCAGGTCACGTTCGCCATGTTTGTTCGTTTCTTTAAAGTCACCGGCGCGAGTTATCGCTTCCTTTTTTGATTCATATTCTTGTCTGGCTTTACCATCTTCATTTGTGTTAGCCGCAGCCACTGCATTTGAAAACAGTCCTACCAGCAAACAGCTAAGCAGTACTTTTCTTGTCATTATGAACTCCAGATTAGAGATTTTTATTTGGTCATTTTTCTTAGTTACCGTTGCTTGAAAGACAGAATAAATAGGCGGTAACTTTACTATTATTATTATCAATACATAAAACTAAACCATACAGTACGGTTAAGTCAATAGTGAGACAAAATGATGTTTCAATAAAATTATTGAGACATGTGGTCATTTTCTCATTTATGAAAGGTCGAGTAGTCTGGAGGTTTTAGAACATGAATTCAATAGATGAACTATCAAGATATTGTCAATATTATCATTAAAAGTAAATATATATGTGATGTGAATTTAATTAAGGTGATTGATTTTCTGTATAAATGTTCAATGGTTCCAAAATTGATAAGTGTGATTTAAGAAATGAAAAATTATGAGAAATTCACATTAAATACATCAAAAACAATTAATTAGTTGGTTGTTGTTTTGTTGTTAGCTTGTTTTTATGTGCGGATAAATTGCCATTTTCTTGACCATGAACAAAGTAAGGAGTAATTTGCAACTAGTTGTGTAATACATCCTTACAAAAATTTAGATCGTGTTATCTGCCTTAGAAGTTTGACTCTTTTCCCCGGCAGCTCACAAACGATTGTTCATCATTCAAAAGGTACTCATGGGCATCCCGACAAGCATTGGCACAAATATAATTATTGATAATAATGTCAGCATTAGCCGTGTAAATCGACAAAAGTATCGTACCGATAACGGTATTATCGCTGAGTCAGACCAGCTTGCAGTTGAAGAGCCACTGCAGGTGAGTTTGTACTTCCAGGATGATAAATTTCCTGAAGAGTGGACGATGACCATGCGTTCACCCGGAAATGATGAAGACCTCATAATCGGAATGCTACTTACACAACAGATTATAACGTCTGTTTCTGACGTTATTTCGCTAGACAGAGAAGACGACGATGTTAGCTATGCTGATAATCATTGGGTAGTGACTTTAGTGGGTAATCGACCTGAGTCTCTTAGTTTGAAACAGCGCAGTTTAATGAGCCACTCAAGCTGTGGTATTTGTGGTTTAACCTCAATAAAAGCATTGCAGCTTTGTGACTTTATCGAATTGGATCAATCTCCTTTATGGATTTCTCCTAGCGATATTCTAGATTTCCCCAACAAACTTTCGATGCACCAGACCTTATTTTTTGAAACAGGAGCGGTGCATTCTGCCGGTTACTTCCACAACAATCAGTTAATTGCAATTGCCGAGGATATAGGACGTCATAACGCCGTCGATAAAGTTGTCGGCCATATAAATCGATATGATTTATGGCGACCCAAAGGTGTTTTGGTGTTGAGTGGTCGAGTTAGCTTTGAGTTGATGCAAAAGGCCGCATTGGCAAATATTGCCGTAGTGATTGCTGTTGGGGCGCCATCTCGTCTTGCCGTCGATATTGCGCGTCAGTTCGATATGACGCTTATCGGGTTCACCAAAAAATCGCAATTCAACATTTATCACGGTGCTTGGCGGTTGCAGGCACAACACAGTCAGAATAATGAGTACGCATTATGAGCATTAAAGAATATTCAGGGTCCGCTGGCGGATGGGGTGCATTACGTAGTACGGCCCATCACTTATTTAAAAGTCACAATGTGGCAAAAAATATTTCCAACCTTTTGAGAACTAACCAAGACCATGGTTTTGACTGTCCAGGATGTGCATGGGGTGAAAAAGGGGTTCCAGGACGTTTTCGCTTCTGTGAAAATGGTGCAAAAGCCGTCAACTGGGAAGCAACAAGTTTAAGGGTCGGCAGAGACTTTTTTTCACAGTATTCGGTAACTTGGTTAAATAAACAAACGGATTATTTTCTTGAGTATCAGGGGCGTTTATCTGAGCCGATGTCTTACAACGCGGAGACGGATCACTATGAGCCAATCTCTTGGGATAATGCGTTCAAATTGATCAGCGAAGAATTAAATAAACTCGAAGATCCTAATCAAGCTGAATTTTATACATCAGGGCGTGCAAGTAACGAAGCTGCGTTTTTATACCAACTGTTTGCCCGTCGCTTTGGAACCAATAATTTCCCAGACTGTTCGAACATGTGTCATGAAGCAACGAGTGTGGCTCTGGCAAAAACGATTGGTATAGGCAAGGGCACCGTCACGATAGAAGATTTCGAAGAAGCGGATGCGATTTTTCTCTTTGGTCAAAACCCTGGTACCAACCATCCTCGTATGCTGGAAACATTAGCGTCAGCCAATAAGCGAGGTGCTAGAGTCGTTGCATTTAATAACCTTAAAGAGCGTGGACTGGAGCGCTTTGCCAACCCTCAAAACCCAATCGAAATGTTATCTAACGGTTCGACACCCACTACCAGTCACTACTTCCAGCCAAAACTCGGTGGCGATATGGCGGTGGTTCGAGGCATCGTTAAAGTTCTTTATGAACGTCATAAAAACGCAGTTGCTAACGGGAGTAGGGTATTCGACGTTGATTTTGTTGCAACGCATACTGAAGGTTTAGATTCCTATTTAGACCTAGTAGAACAAACAACTTGGCAACAGATAGAAGAACAATCTGGTTTAACCAAAGAGCAAATCACAACTGTCAGCGATATCTATCAAAATGCTAAAAGTGTCATTGTTACTTGGGCTATGGGAATTACCCAGCACAAGCATTCGGTTGCGACAATTGAAGAGTTGGTCAATCTTCAACTCTTGAACGGTCACGTTGGAAAACCGGGTTCAGGTCTGTGTCCTGTGAGGGGGCACTCCAATGTACAGGGGGACAGGACGGTTGGAATTAATGAAAAGCCGAATCAAGCCTACCTTGATAAAATGGAAGAAGTCTTTGGCTTTGAGCCACCAAGATCACACGGACATAATGTGAGTCATGCGCTACAAGCGTTAAGCCGTGGTGAGAGTAAAGTATTCATTGGGTTAGGTGGTAACCTTGTGTCTGCCGCACCTGATACGGAGCGAGTCGCACAGGCTATGAGAAATGCCGATTTGACCGTGAGTATTGCGACTAAGTTAAACCGCACGCATGTTAGCCCGGGGAAACACTCACTGATTCTTCCATGCCTTGGTCGTACTGATATCGATATGCAAAAAGCCGGCGAGCAGAAGGTGACAGTAGAGGACTCGTTTTCAATGGTGCATGCATCCTCAGGGCGAGTGGATGTGACTGGTGAAGCTATGCGTTCAGAGCCAGCCATCATTGTGGGCATGGCGAAAGCAACTTTGGGAGAATCCAATCCGATCGATTGGCAATCGATGATGGACAATTACGATAATATTCGTGATTTGATTGAGCAAGTTATTCCGGGTTTCGCGCCATTTAATCAGCGTCTGGATCAACCAGGCGGTTTTTATCTCGGTAACTCAGCTCGCGAATTAAACTGGAAAACCACAACAGGTAAAGCACAGATTAGTACCAACTCATTGCCTGAGAGTGTTATTCCCATGTTTACTGGAAAACGTGACAAGAAACTTCCAGTTTTTGTCATGCAGACAATGCGTTCGCACGATCAATATAATACGACTGTATACGGTTACGATGACCGCTACCGTGGTGTTTTTGGTGAACGAAATGTGGTCTTTCTTAACGCTGCTGATATTGAAAAGCTGGGAATGAAAGCTGGTGATTTGGTTGATATCGAAACCCTGTGGAACGACGATGTAGAACGCGTTATCTCAGGCTTTAAACTCGTCGAGTTTGCCATCCCCAAAGGAAATATTGCTGCGTATTTTCCAGAGGCCAATGCGTTGATTCCACTGGACAGTGTGGGTGATTTTAGTGATACCCCAACGTCAAAATCCATTCCGGTTACTATTCGAGCATCTCAGTCAGTTCACACCTTGGTTAAATCTGCTTAGTAAATATTTCTCTCTTACCAAAAGGAGGCTAGGCCTCCTTTTTTATCGCTCGCGTTTTATTAACTAATAGATGTGTCATCCTAGCTTTTGCAAGAGAAACACGTAGAATATGAAACTTTGCAAATTCTCACTGCGAACATTCTTAATTCAATGCCAAAATCAAATACGACAACGTTATTAATCTTCTGTATCTTATTGCTTTCTATTAACTTACGCGCTCCTTTTACCAGCTTGGCCCCGCTCATCGCACAAATTATGGATAGTTTGCAAATTTCGGCAGTGAGTATGGGTATTATCACGTCAACTCCGTTGATCATGTTCGCTCTAGCATCCCCCTTTTGTCCTAAATTGGGCAGTAAATTAGGGTTAGAGAAATCGATTTGTTTTGCATTGGTACTAATTGGTTTGGGAGTGGTATGTCGATCATTTGGTCACTTTCACTGGCTATTTATTGGGACGATTCTTATAGGTCTTGGAATAGCCATTGGTAACGTTTTAGCGCCAGCGGTCATTAAATCTTCATTTCCCGGAAGGATTGCAACCATTACTGCATTGTACGGTATTTCGATGGGCGTGGGCTCAACATTGAGCTCTTCTATTATGGTTCCAGTAAGTAGTATGGCTGATGACCTCGCTATTGGCTGGCGGATTGCGTTAGCCGGCAACTTGATTTTTCCATGTCTGGCTCTTATTTTTTGGCTGCCCAGACTAACTGAAAGTAAAACCCGCAATGAGACCCGAAATAGGGAATACTATCCGTTGAGTAAGTTAATGCGTCAACCTCTTGCATGGTTCTTTACGTTTGCATTGGGGTTGAACTCTTTTACTTTTTATACATTCTCTGGATGGTTACCCAAAATTCTCGCGGCATTGGGATACAGCGAGTTAGATGCTGGCTACGTCTATGGGTTTTTACAATTTTCGACCATCGTACCTGGTCTGTTGCTCATTCCTATCATGAAAAGAACCCAGACTATTCCGCTGTTGTTTGTCGGCGCAGCTTTGTTAAATGGGGTGGGGGTTGCAGGCCTCATGATGGCCCCTGGATGGGCTATATTCTGGGTGGCTCTGTTTGGACTCGGCAACTGCTCGACGTTCATTTTAGCATTATCTATTTTGGGCCAGATATCTGTGACTTCTACTCAAGCTGCGACGTTATCTGGTATGGCTCAATCGATAGGCTACACTCTCGCAGCGCTTGGTCCAGCGATTATCGGTATGGTTTACAGTCAAACCGAAACTTGGTCTTTGCCCCTTGCTATCATTACCGTTGTTGCATTTTTGTGCGCTATATTTGCGTTTCTTACCACTCGGAAAGGAAGCTTGACGGTGGACTAATGGTCTGTAGCGCAAAGTTAGTTGTAGATAGCTAACGTGAGTAGTAGACTTGCACCCTCTAGAGCGCCTGACGTCTTATATGTGCTAGTTAACTAATGATATAACACTATCTAAACCCCACTATTAACTAAAACACCAACAGAAGTGTAGTTATATGGAGAGCAGTTATATTCTACTATCCAAAAACTCTTCAGGCATTGGACTTGGGATATTGCTACCGTAAACACTTTTAATTTGCTGGAGAATGATAATGGGTAATAGTTGGTCGGACATTTTTCCGTGGGCTGCCGGAGCCTTCAAGCTTATTATATTAGGTATTGGCGCCTACTTAGCGATCAGATGGCATTTTGATGAAGAAGCTAGAGTACGAGAGGAAGAAGGCGTCGCATTCGATAGAGCAAAAAATATAAGAAAGATGGTCATTCTTCTCGTTATGTTACTGCTTCTTATCGCTCTAACAGTTTATTTGACTAACTTATTTTACTGATGGACCTTTTCGTTAAGATTCAATGCTTAGTCGTCTAAAATAGTCGTTTAGGGAGAGGAGACTCAAACACGTCGCTCCTCTCTTCTACTTATCGTGATACTGGTAGATATTTAATGTTGTATATCAAGGATTCATATATCGGGAAACCAGTTCTCACAAGCATGGAACATTTCATCATAAGTCAATGAATAATGACGCTTGCTCGTAAATAATCAAACTAACTCATATGATAGCGTCCTACTCGAGAGCAAAGTGCTTTAGCGATTCTCCAGTCAAACGATAAATACGCCACTCTGATTGTTCTTCTGCACCGATATGATGATAGAAATCGATCGCAGGTTGGTTCCAATGTAAAACCGACCACTCGAAGCGTCCACATCCTTTCTCGATGGCGATATTAGCAAGTGTCTTCATGAGCAGTTTACCCGCACCAGAAGAGCGAAAGGATGGTGTCACATACAAATCTTCCAAATAAAGGCCATTCTTCCCTAACCAAGTGGAGTAATTATAAAAATAGACTGCGTAACCTACAGGCTGATTATCTACTTCACAGATAATTGCCTTAGCGGTGGAATCTTCACTAAATAAACTTAAAACAATGTCGTCGACATTCGCTTCAACACAATGCAGAGCCTCTTCGTATTCTGCTAGCTCTTTAATGAAATTTAAAATGGTATTGGCATCTGTCGATTTAGCACTTCTTATTTTCATCATATTCTCGGTTCCTGATGTGTTTTAATGCTCGAAGTATACTCATCAAATTGATATGATTTAAGTGCATTGTTTACATCATTAACCTGCATGGTATTCATGAAGAATTTTGAAAATATCGACCTGAACTTAATGAAGGTCTTTTACTACATCTATCAAACTCAATCTGTATACCAAGCGGCTGAGAAATTGAACATAAGCCAATCGGCATGCAGTCATAGTCTCTCTCGTTTGAGAGAGCGCTTAGATGATGAACTCTTCATTCGGATCGCTGGCAGTATGGTTCCTACAAAACAGGCGGAACTGCTTGCCGAATCTATTCTTCCAGCACTTGATTTATTATATTTAGGGCTTAAAAGCGCGATTCCTTTTGATCCCAGTATTGGTCAGCATCACTTTGTTATATCAGGTTATGACTTTAGCGCTTGGTGTTTAATGCCGAAATTAACAGCCTATTTAGCTAAACACTTTCCTAATATCAGCGTCCGAGTCGTCCAAAGTGACGTCCAGATACCAGCAAAGCAATTAGAATCTGGTGAGATCGATGTATCTCTCGGGTTTGATCATGAAGCTGAGCAATCTAGTCATATTGGGAATGCTATGTGGTTGAGCGGCAAATACAGTATTGCTATGGATAATCAGCATCCAGTGTTAAAAAACGCTAATGCAATGGAGCTTGAGGATTTTCTCAAATATCCGCATGTACTTGTTACGCCATGGAATGAGCAACGAGGGATTGTTGACGCGACACTGGGTAAACTGAATAAGAAAAGAAATGTGGCTATTACACTGCCAAGTGTTCTTAGTGCGCCTTATTTGCTGAAAAACACCAATTATTTTCTCGCTGTACCTGAGATATACATAGAAACATTAGCGGAAACATTGCAATTGGACTTTGTGGTTCCTCCCTTTCATTTACCGGATTATCAGATAAAAATATATTGGCATAAGACCCGAGAGAAAGAGCCTAAAGTAGACTGGCTAATCAATTTATTACTGAGCTTATCTCCCAGCTAAACTATCGCTTGAGAAATTTTCAGGCTAACAGCTATACCATTTTTGCGTACCTTCCAATCGATTGTTGTTCAGGTAGATTTAATTGATGTAACTGATAAACATGATCGTTCCCTATTAAAACATATCCAGTATCCATACTTCGCTCCTCAACGAAACGTCGCTATTTCCAATTGGCTATAGTACTCGGAGATTTAAGTAACAATGATGGAGAAATAAATGATAGCTGTACTATTTGAGGCGACGGCGGTTGCAGAACAGACAGCCCGCTATTTTCAGTTAGCAGAGCAACTAAAGCCACTTCTAGGTGGGATAGATGGTTTTATATCCATCGAACGTTTTCAAAGTACGACGAATCCAGACAAATTTATATCTTTATCGTGGTGGGAAAATGAAGAAGCAATCAAGTATTGGAAAAGTAACGTGCACCACCAGCTAGCACAAAACGAAGGAAAATCCTCTATTTTTGCTTCATACAAAATCAATGTTTTAACTTCAACCCGAGAATATCAATCTCAATAATATGTGGATAGAAAATGTACGATATACATATCATTTTAAAAAACAGTCCTGGAGAATTATCTCGTTTTGGTGAAATTCTTGGGAGGCACGGTATTGGATTAGAAGGTGGAGGTGTGTTTACTCATGATAAAGCTAGCCATGCTCATTTTTTAGTGGCTGATGGTGAGAAAGCAAGAGATGTACTTATTGCTAACGGATTTGACGTCAAAGGGGTTGCTTCTGTGCTTATTCGAAAGTTAAAACAAGAGCAACCAGGCGAGTTAGGCGCAATTGCTAAAGCGATAGCAGATGAAGGCGTTAATATTATGGTGCAGTACAGTGACCATGATAATCGGTTGATACTGGTAACCGATAATTATACATTGGCTGAAAATGCAACGATTGATTGGGCCATCTAAACTTGAGTAAGCAAAGTATCTCTTTAACAGAATATGCAAACTATAGTCAGGAAACCGATATGGCAGCGTTAGCTGCTGCTATGTCTGATGCCTCTCGAATGAAAATACTATGTGCATTGATGGATGGAAAAGCTTGGACAGCTACAGAACTTAGCG
Source organism: Vibrio viridaestus (assembly GCF_003856525.1). Lineage (GTDB taxonomy): Bacteria > Pseudomonadota > Gammaproteobacteria > Enterobacterales > Vibrionaceae > Vibrio > Vibrio viridaestus. The sequence continues at coordinate 237,267 of NZ_RJVQ01000001.1, read as the reverse complement.
CTATAGCCGAAATTGCACCTTCAACGGCGAGTGTCCATCTAGCTCGCCTTTTAAAAGCTGACCTTGTTGTATGTCTGTCTCAGGGGAGGCATAAATATTTTCGTTTATATGGTCAAAACATTGCTGGTTTACTCGAAAATATGATGGGTATAACTTCTCAAACAAGTCGCCTGTCTCGTACTAAAGTGCCTAAAGAACTTCTAAAAGCAAGAACATGCTATGACCATCTGGCTGGAGAAATAGCAGTTAAATTATACGATGCGATGATAAATAATGATTGGATCGCGAGTGATGGCAAAGCGCTTACTGTAAAAGGAAGAGAAAAGTTATCACTGTTAGGAATTAATATCGATACGAAAACTCGACGAAGAAAATGCTGCCCGTGTTTGGATTGGAGTGAAAGAAAATTCCATATTGGTGGTCAGTTAGGTGCATTGTTACTGAGTTTCTTTGAAAGCCAGAACTGGATAGAACGAGTACCCGGATACCGTGAAGTGGTGATTACCAGTAAAGGTGCAAGGGAGCTGAAAAAGCATTTTCTCATTGATGAAATATAAACTCATCACTGGGTTTCCGACTAAACGAATAGTAGCAGGGAAACGCTATCTAAAACCTATTGCACCAAAGTGGGGATTGAGCAGATCAAGTTTGATCATTATTAACGTAAGGGAAATAATATCTTATTGTTTCTATTGATTAAAAAAGAGGACTAATTTTTGCATTGAGTTTCAATATTTTAATTGTGATTCAGGGCAACCGAATGAACTTATTACATAGCACAAGTGCCGTCAATTCTTCTGAAAGGTTCGATTATTGGGAAAGTATTATCTCTGATAATTATGTAAAAGTTCATTGTGAATTAGGGGCTCATAAAAGTAATGGCGTAGACGCCACATTATCAGGACATAATTTTGGTGGTTTTGTCTTAAATGACCACAGTATTAATGTACCGATGAAATATAGCCGCTCTGAAAAAGATGTATACCACGATCAAAGTGAGGATCTACAATTTATTCTACTGTTGAATGGTTATGGTGAAATACTACAAGATGGTCGTAAGGCTGATATAAGTTCCGGCGATATGGTTTTGTATGATTCATCTAAACCGTTTGAGCTGAGTTACTCTGAGAACCATCGCGCCCTCAATATCAAGTTCTCTAAGAGCTTGATGCGTACAAACCTGAATGATGTATCTCCTTATATTGCTCGTACTCTCAAATCCAATACTGCGATGGGCAGGCTCACTGCTTCAACGATGAGAGAATATGCGACACTTCCCAATCTTGCTAACGTAACCGCAGAATTGACTCTTTCTTCAGCGTTGATGGATATCATCTCAACGGCACTTAGAGTCGAATTGTATTCGGATAGCTATACAGTGGATATTAAGAAAAGGCAAAAGTTGGATAGAATTAAACAAGCACTTTTATTGAAGCTTCCTGATCCTGAACTCAATGCGAGTTCGATTGCTGAAATGCATTATATGACGACACGCACGTTGAACCGTTTGTTCGCAATAGAGGGTACAACTGCGATTAAATGGTTATGGGAGCAAAGACTGGAACTCGCCTACAAAATGCTTTTGTCTAATACGTCCAAGCGTATCTCAGATGTTGCTATTCAGTGTGGTTTTAATGATTTTTCGCATTTTAGCCGGGCATTTAAAAAGGCCTATGGAATGTCGCCAAAAGAGCTTTTAGAAATGAAGTAGGGTGGCGATAGTCAGGAAGAGCCAGGCAGAACTCGCCCTTCCTAGTCACTGTTATTTCACTTCGACAATAGTTAGAGGCAGGGAAATCATATTTTCGAAATCGATGAACCGTTCGCTGTCGCTCGATATTGCAATCAATTGATTGGTAAACTCAGAATCTTCTGCTGACTCATAAGTGTAAATCGATAGTGCATCATATTCCTCATACTCACTCGTTGTATAGGTATCTCCTACGTTTTCCGGCTTTCTGATTGGATGTTGCGTATAGCTCATCAAACCTCTTGCATTATTCAACATCACATCTCGATGGTTTTCGTACAATTCTAAAAACGTTTCTTTTGTCATTCCTGGTTTTCTTTTCATTAGATAAGCGACAGTATGCATTATTAATCCTTAATGTTCGTCATATTACGATGTTGAGTTTCCATCCGCTTGGAAGGTAAATACGAAGTTAGCACTCTCTATATTCAAAAACTTGACTCAAACTACCGTCAAGGTTGACTTTTTTGGACAAAAAATTGCGTTAAATAAATTGTCATTTTAAGTAAATATTCCTGTCCTATTGAGTCAAGAATATTTGCGGCCCAATTTGTTTAATAGGTCTTGCTAATGGCATAAACAATTAACTTATTAAATGGATGTAATATGAAAAAAATGACAACAGAGTGGAAACTGGTTCTACTGCTTGCCATATTATTTGGCATCATTGGGTTAGATCGATTTGCGGTCGTATACCTATTTCCTGTCATTGTTCCGGAACTCGGTATCAATAACACTCAAGCCGGTGCAATCGCTTCAATTCTTGCGTTTACATACGCTATCTCTACTTGGTTACTAGGAAGTTATTCTGATCGCCATGGTCGTAAAGGTGTCTTAATCTTTTCTACCATTTTCTTTTCCGTTATGACATGGCTGACCGGTATTGCAAAATCGTTTCCTTCTATGTTGGCGATTAGGGCTCTTCTTGGTATTGGTGAGGGCGGCGTATTTAGTACCAGCGTCGCAACGATTTCGGAAAATGTTAAACCGGAGAAAAAAGGTCTAATGATGGGGGTCCACCAAGCGTTTTTCCCATTATTAGGTATCGGACTCGGTCCAATCATTGCTACTCAGCTTAATGAAGTTATGCCATGGGAAGCAGTGTTTTTTGTGGTCGGTATCCCGGGAATACTGCTTGCGTATGGCCTGCATAGGGTCATGAAAAATAAATCTATCGTCCAATCTTCTAGTAAAAAAGCGACTACAGAAGCCGAAAAGGTCAGCGCTTTTACTGTTCTTAAAGTTCGCAATGTATGGGTTGCTACCTTGATGAGCTGTTGCTTTCAAAGTGGGCTTTATGTTTTCTCTACGTTTGTCGCTTTGTACTTGACTCAGGTTGTTCACTTAGAACTTTCCGATGTTGGATTTATCATCTCAGGTTGGGGATTTGGTGGTGCACTAGGCATGATCATAATGCCTTCACTTTCTGACCGTTTAGGAAGGAAGCCCGTCGTATTTGTGTGTTCAGCAGTCTATGGTGCGCTCATGTTCTTGTTTGCCTTTAGTACAGACTTGAGTCAAATCCAAATGTTTTCACTCTTAGCGTTTGCCGGAATCTTTGGCTTTGGTCTTGCCCCGATATATTTGGCTATTATTCCTGCAGAAAGTGTTCCACCAAAGCAGGCTGGCAGTGCTGTAGGTATTCCTACAGGTGTTGGCGAAATGGCTGGTGGTGTCATGATGCCAATTGTTGCAGGTGGTTTAGCAGACGTCTTTGGTTTACACGTCACGATGGAAATTGTTGGTGGGGCATTTACTCTAATTGCCGTCTTATCATTACTGTTCATTGAAACCGCGCCGGTAAAAATTCAGCAACACAAAGTCTCCACTCCAGCAGCAACAAACTCATAACTATTCTACAAATATCGAATACAACATAAGCCCCGAACGTTTGGGGCTTACTTTAAATAAAGGAGAATTTATGTCTAACTCAAAAACGCTACGATTGCACTTTCCACAGTGGCAAGGGGGTAATAATGAAGCCTACCATTTCGGATCACAAATGCTCGCATTTCTAGCGCCAGAACCGAATGGTCCTGTAGAAGAAGTACCTGTATCGTCTCCTGAAGGCATAGAACTCTCCGAGGAAAAAGGCTTAAAAGGCCGAACTCAATTACTTGAACAACTACACAGTGCTAAATCGATAATCGAAAAGCATCAACCAGATAGCATTGTGGTTCTTGGCGGTGATTGTCTTGTTGATCTGGCGCCTTTTAACTATCTCAATGAAAAGTATGAAGGCGAGCTGGGTATCATTTGGGTTGATGCCCATCCGGATATCATGACGCCTGAATACTATAATCATGCACATGCGATGGTTCTCGGTAACTTGCTGGGTATCGGTGATGATGATTTTAAGTCTGTCGTCAATAAGCCGGTCAAGCCAGAAAATGTACTATTCGCTGGATTGGGTCCAACTCTTGACTACGAAACTGACTTTATTCAAAAAAATAACATGGCATTTGTGAAGCCTGAAGAGTTGAGTGAAAACAGCAAACCAGTAACAGACTGGATCAAAGCAAAAGGCATTACTAAAGTTGCTATTCACTTGGACTTAGATGTGATGTCTATCGCTGATTTTGGCTCTCTCTATTTTGCTGAAAGAGATGTTCCGGCCGATAAGTTTGAAGGTCTAACACAAGGAGCGATGAAGCTAACCGCAGTGCAGCGCCTAGTGAATGATATCGGCGATACAATTGAAGTCGTCGGGTTAGGTGTAACAGAACATTTACCGTGGGATGCACTTCGTCTTAAGAATATGTTAGCTAGTTTTCCGTTACTGGGTAAGTAAACATTATGGTATTTAGAGTCAAACTCTTTGTCTAAGTCCGAAATACGGAAACCATTTAATGGTGCCATCGAAACAACTTAGACATCACGATACATTCAGCTTTGACTCTGCCTGTTTAAATTGGAGTAATTTACAATAAGTGTAAGTTACTCCAATTGTTTATAACGTAAACAACGAGCGAATTGGACTGACATTGGTGAAAAGCTACCCACGAACTACTTTTAATCGTTCCTACAGCCTTACTTATACAAACTGTATTTTTTAGTAAACTCGCGGAGCGTCTCTGTCTCGCCAAAAAGACAAATACCCAGATATTCTAATTCCTTTTCTTTTACGGTATTTGTTATTGCTTGCTGCTCTAACGATCCCCCTTCGATCATCGTGCTAGTAAAGTCAGCGAATTTAATCCCTCGACTCAATGCTTCTTCTCGTAGTTTTCGGATCTTGTTTGAATTATCCGCTTTCAACACAATAAACGGATAGTGAGAAATACCTGGGTGGAGATTACCATCGAAGTCGACATAATCAACATGGACTTTCTCACTAGAGTCTAATTGACTAGATAGACCGACACTGATGTGTCCTAGTACGTTCAAGGTTCTGCCCAAATCCATTTTCTTGTTCAACACTGCGATAAAGCGCTTGTGATTTTCATCTGGTAAGTCAACCATGCTCTCTCCTTATTAAGATGTAAAACGCCAAAACCAATTGAACTGACTTTATAATATGGTTATTTGGTCAATGTATTGAAAATTCAAGCAATTTAGTTTTGATTTACTATATGAAAAATTTTTAGGAGGATAATTTGGTAAATTGCAGTCTAGTGAGCAAGTGGGTAGGGCGACCCAAATACTGTATAATTCGCAGATTAAAAAACCATTATTTAATAATGTTTCGCTGAGTTTTAGAACTAGGATTGACGTTGCAGTTAATTAACTTTAAACACAAAACACGACAAGGACCCGACTATCGTCACGGAGACCAAGTGTCTTTTATCGACATCAAGCAGACTTTTGGTATTGGTAGTATTCGTGTTGGTAAATGGGTGAATAACGAGGAAAAAGACCTGGCGGCGAATCTGATTTTTGATTCACTGGCTGACTTGGCCTATATATTGGCCTTGCCTCCTGAAGCTATCGGTCTTCGGGGGAATCTCAATCTGGCATTTGGCACTGGTGGTCGTAAAGGGGTTCAAGCACATTATGCGCCCAATCAGCGCGAATTAGCCTTGGCAAAAAATGCTGGAGCTGGTGCGTTGGCTCATGAGTTTTGGCATGCTTTTGATCACTATATTGCGGATAAAGCGTTTGATATTGGCGATAGATCGGCGCCGCAGAAGCATATTCTATTCGCTAGCGATTGTTGGTTAAGTAATACCAAACATTTGCCACATCCATTGAACGAAAGGTTGCTAGAAATCTTTGATGCCACTTTGCTCAGTGATGATGGCCAAGATAACCACGATTATGTTTCGCGAAGTGTCAAAGCGGATAAAGCAGCTGGGATGGCGTATTTCTCACAGCCGACAGAGATGATGGCACGTGCATTTGAGTCCGTGATTGAGTCTTGCTCTGAAATCCGAAATTCCTACTTAGTTTCTGGTACTACTCATCGAGATAATATCGTTATCTATCCAGACATCGACCATCGTCATCTCATTTTTAACGCATTACAAGCGTATTTTCGACCGCTTGGAGATGCACTAAGTCGTTAAGTTTCCGTCAGACTAACGCTATGAGTCTATTCCTACGAACCAAAACGACGACGAAATTCTTTGGGCGTTAATCCGGTTATATTAATGAATGATTTTCGGCAGGCACTTGTATCTTCATAGCCGATATTATTTGCTATCCAGTCGAAAGTGTATGTCGTAGTTTCGAGGTAGTCACAAGCATGCTGTATACGTAGGCGCTGCAAATACTGATTTGGATTCATTCCGGTCGCCTTCTGAAAACGACGTTGTAACGTACGCATTGTGAGATTTGCTTGTTTAGCTAGTTCATGAATAAGTAGGCCATTGGTATATTCTTGATGCATTTGTTGTTGCACGGTAACGATGGCTTTATCTCCATGAGAAAATGTTGGATTAAATTGCTTATAGTACTGTTGTTCTCGATGAGCTGTGTCCATCACTAGCGTTTTTCCTAACCTACTGACAACGAGCTGTGAGCTATATTTAGCAATGATTTCAAAACCTAAATCTAACCAAGACATTATCCCTCCAGCGCTAATAATGTCACCGTGATTGATGAGTATTTTATTGGTGTCTGTAGGAATTGTTGGAAATTGTTTTTTAAACTTGTCTGATAGCGACCAATGAGTGGTAACGGTTCTAGAATCGATAGCACCTGTCGCTGCAAGTATAAAGGTACCTGCACAAGCAGAGCTCAATATTGAGCCTTCTTGATATTTTTGCGTCAGCCATTGAACAAATTCCTCCATCGGATGAATGTAGTAATCACTCATCGCGCATGGAGGAAGTATTACAACAGTAAATAGCGAGTTAGGTAAGTTTGTACTGGCAGTGATAAGTGGTTCGAACCGAACTGGTACTTCTAGTTCACTACAAATTCTGTTGGCGAGATTGAACATTTCCTCCAGTCCATACACTGCTGATTTAAGTACTGATGGATAATCACAAATACCGCAAATGATTGTTTTCATGCTTTTAAATTGGATCTGTCGTTTATTGCCTATTTTGTGTCATTTTAGCCTCTGCCACATATAAGACCAAGTATCCATAATCTATTTTCTAATTATCGATGAAAAGGATACGGTCCTATGAATACACAAGCTCTACTTATTATAGATTTTCAGAATGATTATCTTCCAGAGGGACGTTTCCCTCTTTGGAATACATTAGAGGTGTTGCGAAACACCAATGAATTGATTTGTGATGCGATTGAGAAAGGCATACCTATTTGCCTAGTTCAACATATTTCTTTAGCACCAGCGGGAGAGGCTAAATTCTTTGAAAAAGACAGCTTTGGTGCAGAGATCTGCGAGGATATTCTGCGCCTATGTCGAAATGCAAAAATAATTGAGAAACAGTATGCTGATAGCTTTTACAAAACCCAATTAGAAGAATATCTGAGTCAATTAGGAACGAAAGAGCTACTGGTTTGTGGAATGATGACGCAAAACTGTGTCACGCACACTGTACTCTCTAAGAGTGCTGAGAAATACCGAGTTTCAATCGTTGCCGATTGCTGCACCACAACCGATCCAATGATTCATCATCTCGCCATCAATGCCATTTCTAACCGGGTTCCGATTCTTTCTGTCAGCAACGCCTTAAAAGCATAATGGTGAGACCACGTTTTTCTTGAGAGAGGTGGTTTATCCTACCTCTCTTGCGGCTTAATATGTTTAACGCTAGCGGCGAACGATTTAATTTCTTCGATTGTGTAATTGGTTACAACACGGTTTTTGGATGCGGGACGTTCGGCGAAACTGACGCCAATTCTTCTGGCTAGTTTAGGACGGATTGGTCTTGGTGTTAAGCCTCCACCGCAGTTGGGGCAGACGTTCTCTAAGATGTGTTCAACACAATCCTCACAGAACGTGCACTCAAAGCTACAGATCATCGCTTCGGTTGACTCTGGTGGCAGATCTTTATCGCAGCATTCGCAGTTGGGCTTTAACTCCAGCATCCGTTTATGTCCTTATAAAGTGTCATTAGGTCGTTCCATCTGTAACCACGATAATATTAGAGCTTCTCTAATTTTGATATATGTTTAGGGACAATATAATCTTCATCAAATATTGAACTAGCCACTTTACCATATTCACACTTAATTCCGATTTGATTGATAGCACTATGGATAAAGCATGTCGAACATTCACACTGTTACCCCTTGAAGCTAATCCCTAGATGATAATTATCCAGAGCGGACGAATTAAATTTTAGATCGTATTTTCCTCAGGAATTTTTCTACACGATCAGGTGGAGCATTCTCGCTTTTATAAAGAGATAACATCTGAAATCGACACTTTTTAGTGCAGGCTCCTAATAACGCTATTTTTAGCGTTCTATAGACAGGTTTCCAAAGGACAAAAACATCGACCCACCAAGGCGAGCCAAGTGTTGTAATAGCATAGACTTGCTTTAGATTATCTAGGCAGGGTTGTATCGCTCCAAGATCGGATGCGTGATTATACGCATGCGTAGGAGCCCAAACACGGTCAAACCAACCTTTCAAAATCGCGGGAAACCCAAACCACCATGTTGGAAAAATTAGCACTAGAAACTCTGTCTGTTTGAGTTCATTTATATCCTCTAGGATGTCTGAACTATCAAACTCGTCTCTATAATAGCTTTCACGTTCGGTTGAATTTAATGTTGGGTTGAATCCTTGCTGATACAAATCTTTGACCGAGACAGTATAACCTTTCCCAACCAGATGCTCGATTGTATGTTCTGCGATATATTGACAAAGACTATTTCTTAAGGGGTGAGCGATAACGACTAAACACTTCTTCATAATGAATACTCAATTAAAAGCATATTGATAGGCTAACACGAGGGACGCTAGAGTGAATACCTATTGAAAGTGTCTTTTTAAGATTGCAAAAACAGTGGTTTATATGATTCGAAACGCTTTAATTAGAAGATGAAGTGTGATGACGATATTGTCAGAATGGTTAAGTGACCCTATATAAAATAGGGCCGCTCGGTTAGGCGGCTTGCCTGAAAAGCTATGTGCAAATTATTTACTGATACTGAGAAAAGAATTTTTCGGCGCTTGCGAAGAGAGAATCACAGTGCTTTTTCTGCTTATTGTACTCATCTGAGCCTTCTTCCATTGAAGCGAGAACTTCTTTTTCTTTATGGTAGTTTGCTACCATTTGCTCAAACTTAGCTTCACAGCCATTTTTCCAAGCTTTTTCTTTCATTTTTTCTTGTTTTCTACCCGGTTTAGGTCTTGGTTTTCTCATAGGTTTTCCTTTGGAAGACGATATTAAAGGTGGGTTATATAATTGTTATATTTGTAGCGTTCGGGCCTTTCTTACCTTGCTCAACAGTGAAGCTGACCTTCTGACCCTCTAAAAGCGTTTTGAAGCCTTCAGATACTATTGAATTGAAATGAACGAATAGGTCTGCGCTACCGTTATCTGGAGTGATGAACCCAAACCCTTTTGTTTCGTTAAACCACTTTACGGAACCTGTTGTTTTGTTTGACATAAAAACCTCATTAATAATTTAAAGTTCCAAATAGAGGCTATTTAATGGAAGATAAAGAAAAAGTTGCCGCAGGAGTTGAATAACGAAAAGAGATTCGGAAATAAACTTAGTAGAGACTTGGACTCAATGATTCATCAATAGCTCATGTTCAGAGCTGGGTACACTTTACACGTAATCTATAAAATAGATAGGATTTTTTAGTTTAATTTATTATTACCCTTATGCAACCTTGGTAAGTTCAGGAATTAGCGAGCATAAATTCAGCGATTGTTTAACCTTTTCAATGCTCGCTATTCAATTAAGTTCTTATTGGAATTCAATGTCTTGGAGTAAAACTGATGGCTTACGTTTTATAAGGACTTTACCTTTACGTACAGACCACAGCACTTCGGCTTGTTCCCGAATGACCGATACATCATCCTCACCCTGAAGAATAATAAAGTTAGCCGGTTTGCCGATACCAATGCCATATTGCTCGCATAGATGCATGACTTTAGCACCATTATCAGTAATGAAGTCTAGAGCGGTTTTAAAATCGTCATAGCCCATCATATGGCATGCGTGAAGAGCGAAATCGACTTGACGCAGAAGCTTGCCATTACCAAGACTGTACCAAGGGTCTTGGATTGAATCCTGAGCCAAAGCAACCGTGATACCTGCATTTCGCAGTTCTTTAACGCGCGTAATACCACGTCGTTTAGGAAACGTATCAAATCGACCCTGTAGATGTGTATTCTCTGTCGGACACGAGACGAAGTTAATTTCGGACTTTTTCAACAACCGAAAGAGCTTAGAACAGTAGGCGTTGTTGTATGAATGCATTGCGACCGTGTGGCTAGCCGTGACTTTATCTGCCATACCACTTTCCAGTGCTGCAGTAGCAAGAACCTCGAGGAAACGTGAATTACCGTCGTCAATCTCGTCACAGTGTACATCGACTAATTTATTGTGTTGCTTAGCTAGTTCGACAACCCAACGCATCGATTCGACGCCATATTCACGGGTGAACTCGAAGTGGGGTATACCTCCTACAACATCGGCACCAATTTCTAGCGCTTCTTGCATTAACTCTTTTCCGTTAGGAAATGACAGAATGCCTTCTTGAGGAAATGCGACAATTTGCAAATCCAGGTATGGCGTAAGCTTTTCTTTTAATGGGACGATGGCTTTTAATGCGGTGAGTGAAGGATCAGTCACATCAACATGAGTTCTGATATGTTGGACTCCATTACGAATCAGAAGCTCTGCAGCTTTCATGACTCGTGATTGAACATCTTCAATACTGAGCATTTCTTTACGTTCAGCCCAGCATTCAATTCCTTCAAACAATGTTCCGCTCTTATTCCATCGAGGTTCTCCGGCGGTTAATACCGCATCAAGATGAATATGCGGTTCGACAAAGGGAGCACAAAGGAGTTGGCTGTTGGCGTTTATATCAGCTTCTTCATCTAATAGGTTTGGCTGCTTTTCAATTTTGGTAAAAATGCCATTAGAACAATGAATCGTGAAGAGTTCAGGATGGTGACGAAGGCGGGCATTTATAATTTTCATAAGCTTCCCCTTGTTATTATAAGTCCGGTGTCTATTCGCACCGGACATTTTATGGTTGATTGAGTTAAATTTTAGCTTACTCTTGCTGCGTTACCTCGTGTTGAAAACACAGAAACGAGGATTGCATAACAAATTGATGCGGTGACCATACCAATAATAGGCGGCATCCATGGTGACGCGTAAGCCGCAGCCGAACCCAGAATATAAGCAGATAGTCCCTGAGAATCAAAGGCTGGTAGAGAAGCTGAATTCAACTTTGGTGGATTTCCTTTATGAACCAACCAGAAATTGGTCATGATTATTGCGCCAATAGGTGGGATAAACGTACCGAGTAATACTAAAAACGGAATCAGGTAGTTATACATACCAAAGATAGCTAGTAGTGTACCGATTCCAGCACCAACGATGGTAATCAAGCGGCGTTTCTCTGTACGGAATAAATTACAACCCGCCGCCGCGAAGTTATAGATGGTGTTGTCTTGTGTCGTCCAGATATTGGCAAACAGCATTAATACAGCGGTCAGCATAAATCCCTGAGCTACGAGAACATCGACAATATCCGATTGCTGATAAATCATTGCACCAAAGGCGCCAACGAAAATCATCAGCCCATTGCCGATAAAAAAGGCTAACAGAGTGGCTATAACGGCCGTTTTACCTGTTTTTGAAAAGCGGCTCCAGTTGGTTGCCTGTGTACCACCACTGATGAAAGTGCCGATAACTACAGTAACTGCTGCACTGAAAGTCATATTATCTTTAGGTTGAATCCCGACTAGTCCCGCAATGCCTTGCGCATCAATAAACCCTTTGTAGAAGCAGATACCGATAAAGACCAACATAAGGGGGACTGAAATTTTGGATATGATCTCCATTGCCCGATAACCGATTGAGGCTGAAATACAAAAGCCAAACCCAAATACAATCATGAGTGGAACTTCCCAGCTTGCATCTAGGCCACAGAGTTTAGTTAAGACAATAGCGATTGTTGCTACGCCCCATGCATACCAGCCAATTTGTGTAAAACCAAGGACAAAATCCGATAACTTACTGCCGACTTCTCCAAAGCAATATCGACCTAAAAGTACCGTATTCAGCCCAGTTTTATAAGCGATATATCCTAATGCGGCAGCGTATATTCCTAAAATGAGGTTTCCTACAATTAATACGGGCATCAGGTCCGTGATTGAAAAGGCGGTTCCTAGGCTACCGCCAGCCCACATTGTTGACGTAAAAAAGGTAAATCCGAGCAATACAGCGGCCATCGATATAAGCCCTTTGCGGTTTTGCTGGGGCACTTCACTTAGAGGGTAGTCATTATTTCCGTTCATGGTGCGCAGTCCTTTGTCGTGAGTTATCTAGATAGAAACAATATTTGTGCCATAACTTCAGAGGTTTACGTAGGCAAAGTAAGATAACGGCTTAAGTAATCTTTGTACTCGGAATATTGGCTTTAAATGCACTTATATGGGACTGGTTGAACTAAGATAGGGAGAAAAAGCCACTTGGTGTGGCTTTTCCTGACGAACGTTGAACGCTTATTGTGGACCTGTACCACCGTCGACTTCACTCCCAAGAGAGCTGGCCGATTCTAAGGTGTAATCATACATATCAATATCGCTGAACACCGTTGCGCCACTGTCGATATATTGAGATGTAGAAGACGCGCCAGTGTAAGTATTCCCTGATGCCTCAAAATAGGCTGAGCCCATATTCCATTGTGGACGTGCGCTATTTTCAAAGTAGTTATTTTCGACTAACACTTCTGCACTGTCATCGGCCCCGATTGAGAAATAGGTAATGTCTTTCCAATAGTTATTGAATAGATGAACCCGTGCCTTTGAACCGTCAATCTTCGGATTACGACCTGCCGCTGTATCCCAAAAGTTATGATGGAAGGTGACTTGAGAGTCTTGAATTAGGTGAGTGTACCAATGCTGATTTGCACAGACTTCTGCGTTGTATCCGTAGAAGCGGTTCCAACTCAGAGTAACATTCTCACTTTCATCGACATCTATATAGCCATCACTTATTTTGCTAAACGCAACGTGGTCGACCCATACGTGGGTGCTATCGTTGACGGTAATACCATCTCCTGCTTCAACAAGAGCAGGGTTGATATTGGAAATCGTCAGGTTTTTCACTATGACGTTTTCAACACCGCTAAGGTACAGGTTCGCCCCAATAAGTTTCGAACCGCTGCCCAATCCAACAAGTGTTTTATTCGATTTTACATAAATCGTCGATTCATTGCGTGTGACGTTGACGGTGCTGTTACTGCTGCTACCCAGATCGCTACAACTTTGTGAGCTGGTGGGTATGCGATACCACGTCTTGCCATCGTCACCCCAAGTCGCACAATCAAGAGCACAGGCAGCTACTGTTCTGTCGGATGTTCTACAGTCGATCGTTGTATTGTCTGGAATTTGGATAACGTAAGCTGAACTCGAAGTCAGTACAGAAGTAAGGGCACTACAACTTGATACTGTAATCGTACTGCCAGCTGACCCGCCAGTGGTGGTGCTCAGGCCATCATCACCAGATTGAGCCGCGAAGCCCACTAAGTCCGAGTCGGAATCACCACATGAACCGCTCACCGGATTGATATACCATCTTTGCGAGCTTAAAGACTGGTCATCGTTTTGATAAACATTGGAACCGTTAGTTGAGCCTCCCACCGTGAGAGATTTCTGAGAATTTTTGTTAACGATTTTGAAACCGCCAGATGACTGAGCTTTAAGTTCCCAACGTTGGTTATCACCGCTCCAGTCAGAGTAAACCAATACATTGGCTCCATCCGAAGTTGAGGAGTTTAATACGTCTAATACCTTACTGTTATAAACGGATTTGATGGTCCAATAATTATCGCTTTGCTTGGTCAAAACAAATTTCTGATTATTTGGGGCCCAGTATTCATAAGTTATGACGTTAGGTGCTGATGTAGAATCGTTAGTGTTAACATCGAGAGCGAGCCCCGATCCTTTGTTAACAATATAATAGGTATTGCCTGATGTTGGTGTTGAAGAACAGGTTTCTGTTGCTGCATGAGCGGCGACAGATAAGAGAGACACGATTGGCAACAAGAGAATTCTTGCTGCCGGAGACCACTGACGTTTAAAAAACGATTTAAATTTCATTGTTATTCTCTGTTATTGAGATAAAGGAAATTTAGTTTTTTCGTATGGCATTCTGAATACGTCAATATTGTGTAAAAATTACCCTATGAATTTAAAAATAAAGATACATTCCCAAGATCAATTAATTTTAATTAACAATAAAGTTAATTAAAGCCAGAGGATTAACTGTTACTAGTTTGACTAACGCTCTGTTTCTTCGAAAATTTAGTAAATCCAATAAATACGATAAAACTGATCGCAATAGAAAACGCTGCTGTAATGGCAAACAAAGCATTTTTACCCACAGGAATATAGGTAAGAAACGAAGATAGGAACTGTCCGCTAAAAATAGCCATTGATAATCTTGCCAAATTACGCGCCCTAAATTCGGGCAGACTAATGTCCACGATAATATGATTGACTAGAGGGACTGACCAGCCGAATCCAAAACCAATAAAAAATCCACCCACCAGCATTAGGTTTGTATTCGTTGCGAAAAAAAATAAGGTATGCCCAATAGCGTATAGAAAAAAGGCTATAGGTAACACTTTTCTTTCACCGAACAAGTGAATAGCTTTCGGCATGAACCAGGCCGCAGCAACAGCGACAAGGGAGATATAAGCAAGGAACAATCCTGTTTGGGACTCGTTGAGTCTCATAGTTGCAAGACGGTCGGGTAGAGAAATAATAGCCATGAAAAAGACCATTAATGAGCATAGCGCGGCAAACCAGGTTAGACGCACGGTTGCCGATGCTTCGTACGGTAATTTTTTATGCTGAGAGCGAGTCGGAGTATGCGGAGCCTTTATACATGCTTTTACAGCGATGAGCAGGAGCCATGCAAATAAATAGAGACCAAATGGTAGAGACCAATGGAGGGTTGCTAAAATGCCACCGACAAAGAGAAATATAACGCCTCCCAACTCAATTGACATACCTTGCAGCGCTATCATTTTCATTCTTTGGCTGCCATTGTAGAGTTCCGAGATCAAACCTGTTCCCGATGTCATGACTAGGGCTGTTGCGCCTCCCAAAAGTAATCTATCAACGAATAGCAAGGGTATGTTGGTTATAAACGCACCAATTACACCTAACCCTCCATAGGCAAATAACCCGCCGCACAGACCTTTATATAACCCCAGATTATCGATAAATTTGGCGGCGAGTGGTCCAAAAACAACGACGCCAAGAGCAGGCAGTGTTACTAACCAACTAGAAGCGTTTTCTACGCCGAGGTTTTGTGCTATCAAAGGAAGACCTGGGACAATGACGCATCCAACCATGATGGTTAAACATGCGACGGAAAGAAGAATTAAACCAGTAAATGGAGATGTTGCTCTCATTGCGACTCCTTACTATCTCACCATTTGTCCGCTATGTGGACGAGGTGTTTGTTATGTGGTTATATTATTGGGTTTAATCCGAGTTAATGTCAATCGATGCTTAATGAACCCTTTAGGGAGAGGGCTTTTATGGAAAAGCAGCCAGAGAAGGGCGGAACGCAAGTTATTGCCCGCACAGCTAAAATTTTGAATATCCTTGCGATGCATAAAGAAGGCGTGACGATCACGATGCTTGCAAGGCAAACAGATTTACCTCGTTCGACGGTTCACCGGCTGGTTGCTTCTTTGGAAGAAGAGCAGTTGGTTATCCACCATGAGGAGGGGGTTAGACTTGGGCCCGCATTACTTGCATTGGCAACAGCTGCACATACTGATTTTGTGACTGTTGCGCGTCCAGCGATAGAAGCTCTGGGGCGCAGAACAAGAGAAACCATTGATGTATCTGTATATCGAGGTTCTTACGCGGTTTCGGTGGATCAATACCCATCGGATTACGAGCTGCGTGTTGTATCACCGATAGGCACGGCTTTTCCTATCAATACGACTGCTCATGGAAAAGCGATGTTAGCTCAACTCACGCAAGAGCAACTCTATGCTGTATTAACCAACGGATTAGAGCAGAAAACGCAAAACACGATTACCAGCCATGTTCAGCTTATCGAAGTCATCGATAATATTAAGAAACGAGGCTTCGCGATTGATTCGGAAGAGCATGCATTAGGTGTTTGCGGTTTGGGCTTTGCTATCAATTGTGGCCACAATGCGATTTATGCAGTATCTATGGGTATTCCTGCGCTCAGATACTATGAGAATAAAGATTGGTATTTGACTGAATTAATGAAAACGAAATCAGAAATAGAACAGCAGATCCTGTCATAGAAATCCGCTGTTAGTTTGGATAGATAGTATCAGGCCTGAACAATGGCTTTGTGGATCTGGCAACGGGGGAAATCCAAATCCGGATCGTCGGTTTCATCGATAACAAGGTGGTCAATATACTCTGGAGAGCATATTTTTACCCGGCTTTGCACACCAAGTTTATCAGCATGGGCCAGAATAATGCGTTGATTCGCGTGATTCATCATGGCACGTGCTACTTCCGCTTCACGCAGATGATAACTCGAGAATCCATAGACACTGTGTGCACCAACTGGTGATATTATCGCGTAATCTGCGCGAAACCGATCGATATCAGATAGGGTTAATTCACCGTAAGTTGCGTTTACTTCTGCATTTGGAATACCGCCTAAAAGCAACACTTCGAAATCTGGTTTTGTGCTTAGAATTCCAGCTATTCCAATTGAGTTGGTCATAATTTTAAGGCGATTGGCTGATTGAATGAGCGTATTTGCAAACGTTAAAGTCGTGGTTCCTGCGTCAATAAATATGGCTGAACCATCTTCAATAAGCTGGCAAGCGAGTTTGGATATCGCTTCTTTTTCTGCAACTTTTTCTTTTAATCGTTGTTCAAATCGGCTTTCTGATGGTGTTTCTTGATGGGGCAGAGGTGTTTTAATTGAAGTGGATGGTTCTGCTTTTACTGATTTTATCAGTACCGCACCTCCATGAACTCTCTGCACGACGCCTTGTTGCTCTAGTTCTAATAGGTCTCGTCGAACCGTTTCTCTGGATACGGAGAGTCCATCAACCAAATCATTCGTTGATATTTTCCCTGTGACAGAAATTCGGCTGACGATTTCATTGTGTCGTTCGTGCGTCCACATAGGTCTAATTACTCCATAACCTTTGACCATTATCATTATTGTGAGGCATAGGAATAAAACGTAAACCCCACTTAAGGTGAGTAAACTACCAATAATTACACATTGAGTCTAATTAAATTACACAGTGTACTGTGAGGCCGTCATGTCTTATTTGGTAATAACGCACCAAAAAGAACGTTATTACCATCTTCACGTCTTACAATTTTCATAAAGTTACGCTTATGGGCGCAACGTTTTGATGGTTTTCTCTAGCGAACTGACAAGCCAGTCTATATCGTGTTCTTGAAACGCGAGTGTCGGGCGTAATTTCAGTACGTTACCATGAGGTCCAGCGACAGACGTTAGAATGCCTTCTTCGCGCAGTACTTCAAGTGAATCGAGAGCGAGGGAACGATCCGGTGTTTTGTCGTCTTTATTGGTCACAAATTCAAAGCCAATAAATAGACCAGCGCCACGTACATTACCAACACAGTCGTACGTTTTCTCAAGATGTTTTAGTTCATTTAAAAGCGTAGCCCCAACTTTCTGGCTGTGTTCCTGAAGTTTTTCTTCTTTGATAACCTTAAGTACAGCCTGAGCCGCCGCCATTGAAACCGGGTTACCACCAAAGGTATTAAAATAAGGAATGTGATCGCTGAACGAGGCCAAAACATCGTCTTTGGCAAGAAGACCGGAAACTGGAATGCCGTTACCCATTGGCTTACCTAACGTTACCATATCTGGCACTAAACCATGTCGAGCAAATCCCCAGAATGCGTCACCCGTACGACCAAAACCAGGTTGAACTTCGTCTGCGATGAATACGCCGCCATTTTTATGGACGGTATCAATTGCAGCTTGCATGAATCCCTTTTCTCCAGGTAGTACACCATCAGAAGAGAAAATAGAATCGGCCATAAATCCAGCGAACTTAATGCCATGAGCTGCCATATCATCGATTTGCTTTTGTATTTCGTTCGCAAACCAAGCCGCCATATTATCGGTTTTTACTCGATATGGATCAGGGGCCTGCACTAATCTTGTGGTTGAGGCTAGGGCTTGTCCTGTACCGAGCGCTGGCGAGGCTCCAGAAGTAAGTTCACTGGTTCCGTGATAGGCCTCTTGAGTTACGATAATGCCTGTACCTCCGGTATAAGCACGAGCAACACGCATTGCTAGATCGTTGGCTTCAGAACCAGTACACATATACATCGCTTTATTTACAGCACTAGGTACTGTTTCCAAAATGGACTCTGAGTAATCAAGAATTCGTTCATGTAAATAGCGCGTGTGTGTATTGATTTCTTGCATTTGCTGGTTTACTGCTTCAATAACAGCGGGGTGACAGTGACCAATACTGGCAACGTTATTGTAAACGTCAAGGTACTTACGACCTGATGCATCCCATAAATATTGGCCTTTACCTTTAACCAGATGAACTGGATTGCGATAAAACAGTCTATAAGAATTACCCAGAACTTTTTCTCTTTTATCCGTTAGCTTACTTATATCGTCACTGAGCATGTCCCTATGCTCAGGACGAAAACTATTTGTATCCATTATTGTTGATAAGGTCGCCATCTCTCTCTCCCTTTTATGTCATTAAGACGTGACTATGCGCATACTTTGCGTCGTTGTGTGCATTTTAGTCACACCTCTCATTCAAATGCAACAAAAAGCAACATAAAACAACAATAATTTGTATTTCGCACCATTTTGATCAGTTTAATACCCATAATTGTGCACATAAATGCAACAAAAGAATGGGTTCCTGTCGTTGTTATTTCGATTAATTATTGAATTGTAAAGAAAAAATATATTTTTGTTGAAGTTGGCATGGTTGGTGCTATGTGTAAATGCAAGTGAAAGCACATTTGCTTGTCACTATTTGCCAATCAACACGAATAGGATGAATTGTGTGAGTTTGGTTAATTGAAACGAACAAGTATTACATGGAAGGAGAGATAGATGGATAGAAGGTCGTTTTTACGTTCTGGAATAGCCACGATGGGGCTAGCCGGAGTCGCAAGTGTTAACCCAAACTTTTTTATATCGTCAGCCTTTGCTGCTAAGCAGAAAACAATGGTGTTTTTATCGGCAGAAAATATAACAGGTAACTGGGATCCAACTGCACATACAACCTTATCTCAATCTACAATCGAAGGCTTTGTGATGGGATTTCTTATTCGTTCTCCGATGAGACCGAATAATCCAGAGGAAGTCGTTTATGATCTAGCAACAGCTTACGATCAAATCGACGCGCACAAAATCAAGTTTACTCTTCGTAAAGGGGTTAAATTCCATGATGGACGACCTTTTACTTCTGAAGATATTAAGGCCACATTTAAATATGCGTCTCGTCTTGATCGACCAAGACAGAGTTTTCCCGGAGGGCCAGATACTTTTGATGTCGAAACACCTGATGAGCACACGGTGATTTTTGATACATCGAAAGGCGGCTACGGTGCCGGACTATTTTTATTCCTAGCTTCTTATATTCCAATCATGTCCGCAGCGGATATCGCTAAAGGCACTGGTGGTCCACTGACTCAACGTTTGAACGGAACTGGTCCATTTACGTTTGGCGAACAGAAAGGGAACACTACTCGTCTGTTAGCTAACCCTGGCTACTACGCTGGTGCGCCGAAAGTACCTGGTGTTGATTACGTCTTTACTGGTGACGCAACGACACGCATGTTATCGCTTATGAGCGGTGAAGCCGACGTGATTGAGCGTTTGGAGCCAGAGCAGGTAGAAACACTAAGTGCTAAAGACGATATTAAAATTTCTAAAGTTCTATCTGTTGAAAACAAATACTTGTTCTTCCGTTGCTCTAAACCACCTTTCAATGACTGGCGCGTTCGTCGTGCAGCCTGTCATGCAATTGATCGTAGCACTATTCTCGAACTGCTCGGGGACGCTGGAAGTGAATCAAAGAACTTTGTTTCACCGATAAAATTTGGCTATATCGATTTAGAAAATTATCCAGAGTACAACCCAGAGGAATGTCAGCGATTGCTGGCTGAGGCTGGCTTCCCGAATGGTGAAGGTTTACCAAAACTCGAGTATCTAACCTCTACTGGTTTCTATCCTAAAACAAAAGAGTATGGCGAAGTTATTACTGCCATGCTGCAAGAGCAAGGTTTCCCAGTGGAACTGAACGTGATGGAGGTTGCAGCGTGGAATGAACGCTTGTACGACCGTCCGGGAGGTGGCCCTGGTCATATGGTTGACTGCGGTTGGTCGCCTGGTTCTCCTGAGCCTGACTTGGTACTTCGCGCGCATTTCCATTCCAGCTCTAAACGTATCTGCGGCATTGTTGATCCAGAAATTGATAAAGCACTGGATGAAGAAAGAGATGCCCCTTCTTTGGAAGAACGTAAGAAGTCGTTGCAAACCAACCTCATGCCGATGCTTGCAGATAAAGCGCCTGCTTTATCTCTGTTTACTTCGGTAATGATTCATGCAATGCGCAAAGATGTAGATGGTCTGTTTTTCTACCCAGACGGCCTCATGAACGCAACTGATACTTCCGTCGTTTAACGTCGAAAGTATTTATTTAGTAAAGAAGCAAATCAGAAATAAAGGGCAATGTATGTTTATTTTTAGATTTCTACTGAGACGATTGAGTCAGGGATTACTGATCGTTTTAATTGTTTCAGCACTCATCTTTACTTTACTTAGGGTCGTCCCAGGCGACCCGGTAAGGTTGATGGTTGGCGGTATGGCACCAGATTCTTTGGTGGAACAAATTGCTACCGACATGGGACTTAGAGATCCAATTCCGGTGCAATTTTATCACTACATGTCTAAGGTCGTACGGGGTGATTTAGGGCAATCATTTGTTCGTCCGGCAAATGGCGCTGCGGTTGGCGGTGCAAGCTTTGATGATAGTACTCGTGGTGAGCGGGCTGAGGTGTTAGACCTGATTGCAGACGCAGCACCCAAAACGCTTCAACTTGCAGTGTTAGCAATGCTATTTGGTTTGATCATTGCGGTACCTATTGGTATCGGCGCTGGTACTCATCCGGGTAAATGGCCCGATAAACTGGCTCTTTATACCAGTTCAATGTTCGTAAGCTTACCTAATTTTTGGGTAGGTATTGTTCTCGCGTTGATTGTCTCCGTCAATCTCAAGCTATTACCGGCTGTTGGCTACAAAGGTTTTGAATACACAATCTTGCCTGCTTTCGTGTTAGCAATTGAGCTTGCGCCATTCATCATTCGTTCTTTATCGGTGTCGGTTGCGGGAGTGATGTCGGAAAACTTTATTGATATCGCCAAGGTTCGAGGTCTATCAAAACAACAAATCATATTTAAACACGCCGTTAAAAATGCCTCTGTGCCTGTTCTGAATATGATTGGTGTTCAATTCTCTATGCTATTAGGTGGCGTTCTGGTGGTGGAATTTATCTTCAACTACCCCGGTATTGGTTTGCTAACTATTAACGCCGTTATGCAAAGGGATTTTCCTCTTATTCAGGGTATCGCCATCGTGACTGCTGCAGCATTCGTTCTAATTAACATTGCAGTAGACCTTATCTCTAACGCAATTGATCCAAGGTTGGACTACTAATGGCTGAACTTAATGTAATCAATCAGGGTGCAATGTCAAACCCGAAAGCAGCACGTTCAATCGTGTCTCGTATCTGGAGTACCGCGTTTAAGTCAACTGAATTCAAAGTGGGTTTTATTGTCTTCGTCGTACTGTTATTAGCGGCTATTTTCTATCCGATGCTAAGCGGTATCGAACCAACCAAAATAGCGATCCGTGAAAAGTTACTACCACCCGTGTTTATGGGGGAAAACTGGACTTGGGCGCATCCACTTGGGACTGACCAACTTGGCAGGGATATGTTGTCTCGTTCATTGGTTGGCTTGCGCTACTCGTTGTTTATTGGTGTGCTCACAACGGTGCTAATGCTCATTGTTGGTGCATTGATTGGTCTGGTAGCAGGGTATTACTCACGCAAAGTTGATACCGTTTTAATGCGTATTACCGACGCTCAGCTTGCCATTCCAATGATTATTTTGGCGATCACTATCTTGGGTGTTTCCAGACCAACGATACCCTCTATTATCCTTGTGCTTGGCCTCGCAGGGTGGCCTATCTATGCGCGGGTAATGCGTTCAACCATTATGTCTGAACGAAAGAAAGAGTATGTGCGTGGCGCTTTGGTTATGGGCGCAACTGACTTTCGCATCATGTTTATGTTGCTTTTGCCTATCGTTTTGCCACCAATGGCGTTTGTTGCGGTTCTCGATATCGCTCGCATGATGATATTTGAAAGTGTGTTGGGCTTTATCGGACTGGGTGTTCAGCCACCAACGCCTACTTTTGGCAACATTATTGCAGATGGTCGTAAGTACTTATTGAATGCATGGTGGATTGCATCGATGCCTGGCCTGTTCCTGTTTATCACACTTACCAGTATTAATCTAATGGGCGCAGCATTAGAGCGTGCTCGAAACAGTGTTTATGGAGGCGCTTAATATGCAACAACCTCTTCTATCAGTAAAGGGACTAACTGTCGTCAGTGATGAAAGCAGCGGTTCGAAAACGATTCTAAAAGACGTGTCTTTTGAGCTAAATCCAGGTCAGATTCTTTCTGTCATTGGCGAGAGTGGTGCGGGTAAAACCGTATTGGCGAAAACGATTGTTAGTTGGCTTCCATCTACTTTATCTGTGAACTCTGGCGAAGTGATTTTTCGTGGGAGTAACTTGCTGGATGACCCGAAGTCAGCATCAAAGCTGGCAGGTAAAGACATCGCGTACGTTGGGGGTAACCCTGCTGGAGCGCTTGATCCAACTATGACTGTTGGTGCTCAGTTAGTCGAAAAGTTAATCGCAGTTTGTCCTGATGTAAAAGGGGCGGAGGCTAAACAGAAAGCCATAGAACTGCTTGAAGCGGTGCGTATTCCAGCTGCTAAAAGCCGATTTGATGAGTACCCAATGCAGTATTCTGGCGGGATGATGCAACGTGTGATGATCGTCGATGCATTGCTTTCGGATCCCGCATTATTGGTTGCAGATAATATTACCCAACCTCTGGATGTGACGGTAGCTGCACAGATTCTTAAATTGATGCGCGATCTAAATGATAAGTTTAATACAGCGATTCTGTTTATTTGTTCTTCGTTACCCGTGGCATGTGACGCTTCCGATAGTGTACTTGTACTCAATCAGGGAAGAGTCGTGGAACTACAAACACCGGAAAAATTGGTTAACGCACCGACTCATCATTACACGCAGGCGTTAATCAAAGAGTTACCCAAACTGTGGGATAGCTCGATTGAAGTGAAAAAACAGTCGAAAAGTGATAAGCCGATTATGTCGGTACGCGGTGTGGGTAAGTCCTATACGGTGCAAAACCGAAATGGGTCTAAATCGGTTGTTCAGGCTGTACGTAATGTCGATTTCGATGTGTATCAGGGTGATAACTTTGGTCTTGTGGGTGAGTCTGGTTGTGGTAAATCCTCATTAATGCGTTTGCTAACTGGACTTGAGAAACCAGACCAGGGGCAGATTTTGTTCGATGGTGAGGATATTACGTTCAACTGCTCGCAGGCGAGATTACGCGAGCTACGTCGTTCCTTTCAGTTAGTGCTTCAGGACCCTTATGGTTCATTGCCACCTCAAACGTCAATCGGCGCTATCCTTGAAGAGCCACTGATTATTCATAAGTTGGGGAATAAAAAGGAGCGTAAGGAAAAGGCACTCGAAGTTATGCGTGAAGTTGGTCTTCCTGAGCATCTATATCACGAACTGCCTAACGGTTTGAGTGCGGGACAACGCCAGCGTCTTAACGTTGGTAGGGCGATGATTCTTGAGCCCAAACTGCTGATTATGGACGAGACGCTTTCTGCGCTTGACCAAACTGAGCAGGGTAAATTACTGGAGCTATTCGAGAAACTACAGAAGCAACATGGCTTCACCTACATCTATATTTCTCACGATCTCGCGATGGTTCGACGCGTGTGTTCGCGTATCGCCGTAATGTATTTGGGAGAAACGGTTGAAGTGGCGCCAAACGAAAGGCTTTTCTTTGACCCAGGTCATCCGTACTCAAGAGCACTGCTTTCGGCGGCCCCAACATTGGAAAAACGACGCTACGATCCGAAAGAATGTTTGTTAGAGGGTGAGCCACCAAACCCGATCGACTTGCCTGCAGGTTGCGCATTTAGAAGTCGTTGTCCGCACGCTCATGATCGATGTGAAAAAGAGAACCCAACGTTGACCAGTCGTGGTGATAGAGCACTAGCAGCTTGTTTTCTCAATGACAAAAAAATCACACTGACTCAAGAGGATGAACCTTTAGAACATCACAAGGAAAAGAAAGTCGCGACAATAAGTTAGTCGATTTTTAGTTTGTTTTTAACAAGACGAGTGAGCTGTTCCACTAGGAATAGTTAGGAAAGGAATAAAGGAAAATGGATATGTGGAAATTATCAGCAACAGAACTTTTGGCTGGATATAAATCAGGTGAGATTTCACCAGTAGACGTAATTAAATCGGTGCTACAACGATCTAAAGAATTAAACCCGATCCTTAATGCGCTCTATGATATTCAAGAAGAAAAAGCGATTGCAGAAGCAATCGAATCAGAAGCGCGTTGGAAAGCTGGGCAGCCAAAGGGACCGCTAGATGGTGTTCCAGCCGTCGTTAAAGACAGTATCGATGTTGCAGGCATGCGAATGTTTCGCGGTGTCAAAGCGAGATATGATATAGAGCCTTCTACAGAAGATTCACCTCCAGCGGCGCGATTAATTGAAGCTGGAGCAATTATCTTTGCAAAGACAACGATGCCAGACATGGGCTTTTTGGGAGCTGGAGTTAGCTCTTTCCATGGAGTGACAAGAAACCCTTGGGACACTTCACTGAATACCGGTGGTTCATCAGCGGGTGCGGGTGCTGCAATTGCTTCTGGTATGGCACCACTTGCCATTGGTAGTGATGTCGGCGGCTCGGTACGTCTGCCTGCAAGTCACTGCGGAATCGTTGGTTTGAAACCCACCGCTGGTGTTGTTCCTCATCTGCCATACAGCCGAGACCGCGTTGTTGGTCCTCTGACTCGTACAGTAGAAGATGCCATCCTGCTTATGTCAGTCATTGATGGCCCGGATTCAAGAGCGTTTGAAAAAGGCGCAAATATTCCGAGTCAATTGGACAAGTTAGATCTAACAGGAAAGAAAATTGGAGTTTTGACTGATATGGGATGTGGTGAAAAAGCCCAGCCTGAAGTTGAAGCGCTAGTAAGAAAAGCAGCGTCAGTATTTGAAGAACTTGGGGCTGAAGTATCGGATATCAAGGCACCACTCGATTTTAGTTTCCTCGAAGATATGCGTGTTTATTTCTCCGTCAAGGCGGGGATGGAACGAGCTTCGTTACCTCAAGGCCGCACACGAGATGTGTTGGATGTTGTGAATGCTCAGTGCGATTCCGTAGAAGGTATTCCAGCAACACAATACGTTATGGCTGCTAGTCGTTTTGATAAAGCTCAACGCTTAGCTGCTCAAATGGTCGATAAATATGATTTCGTATTAGCACCAACAATGCCGATGCCGAACTTTGGCGCTGAAATGGCTGGCGCGAATGAAGACCGTCCACAGGACCACGTAGTGTTTACGGCGCTATTTAACCAAACAGGACAACCTGCAGCCGTTATGCCGTGTGGTTTTGTCGGTACTTCTCCTGTAGGACTACAGATTATCTCGTCTCTAAATAAAGATACTGAGATTCTTCAGGCTTGTTTGAGCTATGCCGAAGCAACCTCATATCACTACACGTTTCCAACGGTTGCTTAGGTATCGGAGGTGAGCATGATGACAAGTACTCCAGTAAATGAAGAGCTGTTGAAGACCAGTGTTCGTCAACTCTCGGTGATTAATCGTTTTGGAAGCGACAAAGATAAAGAGCAGCCTGCCGATCCGTTTCCTGCTATTGCTATGCCTGCACATAATGGTCTTGATGGTTTGATTCGACCGGTAGTAAGCGGATCCGATTCTTGTTTAGCAAAAACGTACCACCATGAAGCGTTAGCTCCCTACTCATTTGCTAATGCGGTTCAGGCGTTCACTAAAGCTGGTCAGTTAGGTATAGGTGCAAAACTGATCGCAAGTGATGCTGCGACGGAAAGCTTATTTTTGGAATATCTTAATCAGGGATGGGAAACGGCGGTTGTAACAGACTTTAAAGACCCGAATAGATTAGCGAAGCTCGTTGAAGTGAAGAAAGCTTGGCATATCAAAGGTAGTTCTAAATTAGATCTGTCTGCCTTTGATGTTTTTGATGCTTACCAGAGCGTTTGGAATGCATTGCCTAATCCACTGCCAATGCCTGTGAATACAGATATTACAATGGAAAAGTTAGCCGCTATAGTTGGTGAAATCCAACAAGCGTTCAAAGTATCTGGCTCTGACCTTGCTATTCTGCATGGTGAAAACACCATGTCGAACGTGTTGATTTCAGACAAAGATGACATCAAGTTAGTAGACTTTGATCGAACAACCATTTCCGACCCGATGTGGGATATCGCGGCGATGTCTTTGGAAGTCTGTACTGACGACGACGATCGTAATCAGTTACTAGAAATGTATTTTGGAGCAACGACTCCGGCGTTATTAGCAAGGCTGAAGCTATACAGCGTTGTAGATGATGCAGTCTGGGCTATGTGGGCTCTGTTAGGAGAAACAAACCCATATCGCAAAGGTCCTGAACTGTATAAATATGCAGCGAATCGACTTGTTCGTATTCGCCACCATTTATCCTCATCCGACTTATCGAAGCTGATCAAGGAGATGTGACGCTATGATGAATGATATACAAACCGTTCTTAAAGATATTCCTAACTTTGTTGGGCGCGATTTAGCCGTAAAGCGAATCAATGGCGGAATTACTAACGTGAACTGGTGTGTTAGTGATCAATCCAATGGTGAAAAGTTTTTTGTCAAGTTGCACGGTGAAGGTACAGAGAATTACATCAACCGAGCGACGGCGTTAAAAGCCGCGACCATTGCTGCTGGAAAAGGTATTGGCCCTGGCGTGTTATTTTATGATGAGAAGATGGGCGTTGAAGTCCATGAATTTCTAGATACTTATAGAAGTTGCGATATCCTGGATGTTCAGGATGCCAAAATCCGTGGCAATATCATGTCTGCCTATCATTCTGTTCATCAGGACTTAATTCTTGAGGAAACAAATACTGGATTTCAGCAGCTCGAGACACTGATAAAGCAGGCAAAACAAGTATGTCCGACATTGCCAAAGGACATTGAAACGCTAATTGCACATTGTTATCAGGCAAAAGCAGCGATAGAAGCCTCTGGTATTGATCTCTGTGGTTGTTACAATGACTCTTATATATCGAATTACATGCGTAATGATGCTGGCGTCATAAAAATTATTGATTGGGAATATGCCGCTAATAACGACCCATATTGGGATGTTGGTATGTTCTGCATCGAAAGTTTTTTCGACGAATTGTCAAATATCGAAGGTATTATTGAGATGTACAATGGCAAAGCGACTTCGGATCTTGTCGCCAGAACCTATCTTTATATCGGGGTAGCACTGGTTCGATGGGGCTTGTGGGCGCTAAGCCAACAGTATGTTTCGTCTATCGCATTTGATTACGGTAAGTATTCGCAAATATTATTGTTGCGCGCCCGTAAACAAATTCTCAATGAAAATTGGGCGTGGTCGTTAAGTAAAGTCTAGTAATAAGGTGCTTCCAGAATGTTGGGAGCACTGAATCTTTTCAGAAGCTTATATTTATAAACTCAAAGGGAGTCTCAGTTATGCTTGGTGGAATCAGTATTTGGCAATTGGTTATTATCGCTGCAATCGTTGTGTTGTTATTTGGAACAAAAAAGCTACGTAACGTTGGTGGTGATTTAGGCTCTGCGATTAAGGGGTTTAAAAAAGCAATGAATAATGATGAAACGGCTAAACCGGAAGCAAAAGCAGCGCAAGCAGCTCAACTTGAAGGCAAAGATGCGGATTTTGCGGATGTGAAATCAACATACGGCAAAGAGCAGGCGTAATTATGTTTGATATCGGTTTTAGTGAGTTGATGCTTATTTTTGTTATTGGTTTGGTTGTATTAGGTCCTGCGCGATTGACCGAAACCATTCGAATGACATCGAAGTTTATTCGCAAGGCGAAATCGACCATGCACAATATGAAAACCGAGCTATTAAACGAAGCCGAGCTACAAAACGTTCAGCATGAGATGAGAGATGTAGAGAAGAAGGTTAAGGATGAACTGTCTTCTCATTCTCACTCATTGAATGAAGTCAGAAAGGAAACGGCTGACACGGTATCGGAATTGGATCATTCGATTCGTTCTTAATTCGATAATGTGCAAACAGGGAGAGTAGTATGCCTGAAGTCGAGCAAAATCAAACGTTAATTGGTCATTTGATTGAATTACGCAATCGATTATTGAAGTCCTTAATCGCCGTTCTTGTGGTGTTTCTTGGCTTGATTTATTTCTCGAATCATATCTATGAATTCATTTCACAACCACTCATAGCTCAATTACCGAAAGGTGCGAGCATGATTGCAACGAACGTGACATCACCATTTTTTACTCCACTGAAATTGACGATGTTTGTTTCCTTGTTTATCGCGATCCCTTATGTATTGTTTCAAGTTTGGGCATTTATTGCGCCGGCGTTATACAAACAGGAGCGACGATTGATTATGCCTCTGATGTTTTCCAGTTCGTTGTTGTTTTACTGCGGTATTGCGTTTTCCTATTTTGTTGTGTTTCCGTTGATTTTTAAGTTTTTCACAGCGATTTCATTAACGGGGGTTCAGTTTGCTACCGACATCGAAAGCTATTTAGACTTTGTTCTTTCGCTCTTTTTTGCGTTTGGAGTGGCTTTTGAGATACCGGTTGCGATTATTTTATTATGTTGGACTGGAGCAACCGACCCTAAAAGTCTTGCGGCAAAAAGGCCGTACGTTCTTGTTACTGCATTTGTGGTCGGTATGGTATTGACACCACCGGATATTATTTCTCAAACGTTACTCGCCATTCCTATGTATTTACTATTTGAAGTTGGCGTCTTTTTCTCCCGATTCTACGTCAATCGTAATATCAGCGACACTGATGAAGAATCTCAAATTTATTCTTAGTCTGTTATTTTCTTTAATCAGGAACGACCATGTCCTGATAAGTTAGAGGTTATCATGACGTTTCGTCATTTTTTGGTTGTTCTGATCGTCGTTACGGTCTGGGCATTTAATGTTATTGCTATCAAACTGGGTGTTACGGAATTACCCCCGCTTTTCATGACCATGTTACGTTTTCTCGTTGTGGCGATCATTGTCGTACCTTTCACCCGAGTCAATAAAGCTCAGTTTAAATCGGTTGCCATTCAGGCGGTAACTTTTGGTTTTTTACACTTCTCACTCTTGTTTGTTGGCACACAATACACCGATGCAGGTACCGCTGCTGTACTCGTCCAGTTAGGAACACCATTCGCCATGATTCTCGCTGTTTTCTTTCTACAGGAAAAACTTCGTGTGATTCAGATTGCAGGGATCACGTTGTCTTTCATCGGTGTATTTTGTTTATCAGGCAGTCCGTCTTCGAGCTCACCGATTGCACTTATTCTGCTGATTATTAGTGCGCTGGGCTGGGCCATTACCAATATCGTCGTTAAGCGTTCTGTGCCAATCCATCCATTAACAATGGCAGGGTGGATGTCTTTTCTCGCGATCCCAATTGTTGGTCTTTCGTCTTTTGCGGTGGAGCACGATCAGATTGCGATGTTGATGGAGGCGTCATGGAAAGGATGGTTTGCCGTACTGTACAGCGCGATCGCATCGTCCATATTCGCGTATTCTCTGTGGTATTGGTTACTGAAAATTTATCCGGTCAATAAAGTTGTCCCATATTCTCTATTAAATCCTGTGTTCGCTATTTTTATGGGAGCATGGATTCTAGGCGACAGTCTTAATGCGTATAAATTGATAGGGGCAGCGTTAATTATTGGGGGGACCTTTATCGCTCAGGTTAATTTGACCTCCTTTATTAACAAACGTAGAGCAAAGAAAGTCTCGATGTCGATTGAATAATCTACCTGTCAAACATACGCGGCTTAGGCCGCGTATTCTGCTTTTGGGGAGGTTCTTTGATAGCTTTTCCAGCCGTTCAGAATAAGACAGCATATCGCGAGCCAAATAGGAACATAGGTGAAAAAATCGATTGGGCTGAATCTGCTTCCAGGTAAAATAAGGGAAACAACAAACAGTAATAATGGCTCAAGATAACCGAGCATTCCGAACAATGACATTGGTAGCAGTTTGCTTCCCGCGATAAAGCAGAGCAGTGCAACGCCGCCAAGTATTCCAAGACCTGCAATGACTAGCCAGCCGTGTTGTTGTACGGCGAAAAAGTCTGGGCTCCAATTCTGCGCATGAACGAATAGTATGCCAATGGGCAGCATGAGTAGATGTTCAATGAACATACTGTGAATCGCACTTAGGCCTAACTGGCGTTTAAGAATAAAGTAGGGCGGGTAACCCAACATCACCAGCATTGATACCCAAGACAGGTTGCCATGAATAACCAGATTACTGATCACACCAAGCGTTGCCAATGTAACGGCGAGTTTTTGGTAGTTTGATAGTTGTTCCTGAAAGATTAATCGTCCGCACAGCACCATTGATAATGGCATCAGGAAGTAACCCATTGCGAGCGCTTCGCTACTTTGATTTAAAGGTGCCCAGGCAAATAAGAATAACTGGAGGGATATGAGCGCTGTACACACGAGGAGAATAAGTAAATGCTGGGGTGTTTTAAATATTTTGATAAGTTGCTTACTAATGGGGCGCCATTCTTTAAGTAGGCTGATCATAAGACCCACAAGAATAACCGTGCCCATGACTCGCCAGCCAAAGACTTCGTAACCATCTAAAGGCGCTAAAAAAACAGTGTAATAGCAAAGTACGGCAAACAATACAGACGCCGTCATACAAAATAAAACGCCAGCTAACAACGCAGACTCCTTTCATGATTATTCGTGTTCAATGACTCTTCCTGAATCGATCGCCCGTATCTTGTACCAATTTCGCTGGTGGTGCAATCTTGTTCTACACTTGATGGTTCATTTAAAGTATAAGAAGCAACTAACGCGATAGTTTATTTAAGTGACAGTGTCATGCATTATAATGCTTGCTTTTTTGGGGGATGCTTAGTTAAATGCTAAGCGTTCCAACCCGCGAAGATGCAGATTCCTTTTACTCTCCTTTTTTCTTCGCAAAAAACATTATCTTCATACCTGTAAGAAATGTATTTCTGTGAACTTTTTTATCTTGATGTAGGGTTATTGCTATGGTTTTAGCTGGGTTGGCTATTGTCGTTGGGTTTATTGTGCTTGTCTGGAGTGCTGACAAGTTTGTGGAAGGCTCCGCTTCTGGAGCTGCCTATGCTGGTATGCCTCCTTTGCTGATCGGCATGCTGGTGGTCGGGTTCGGCACATCTGCCCCGGAAATGGTCGTATCTGCGCTTGCAGCACTTGACGGCAATCCCGCTCTCGCACTTGGTAATGCTCTCGGTTCAAATATCGTTAATATCAGTCTGATTTTAGGGTTGACTGCCATCATCTCTCCAATCGCCGTTCACTCTGCGATTGTTAAGAAAGAGATTCCAATTTTACTTATCATCACATTAGTGTTGGGCGTGATGCTTTGGGATTACTACATTTCAACCTTGGAGGCGTGGATTCTCATCGTAGCCTTTATTGGTGTGATTGGCTGGTCGATTATCGGTGCAGTTACGTCCAAAAAAGACTCATTTGAAACGCAAATGGAAGGGCAGATGTCAGGTCCAAGTTTGACGCTGAAAAAATCGCTCTTTTGGATTATTACGGGACTCGTTTTACTTATCGTAAGCTCCAGACTGCTTGTTTGGGGGGCGGTTGAAATTGCAGAACAATTAGGAGTTAGCGAGCTTTTGATTGGTCTAACGATTGTCGCTCTTGGTACTTCTTTACCTGAGCTGGCAACGTCGATTATGGCCGCTCGTAAAGGCGAGCACGATATTGCGGTGGGTAACGTCGTGGGCTCTAACATGTTTAACTCACTCGCAGTGATCGGTATTGCTGGGACCATAAAACCAATTGACCAAATCGGAGCGGAAATATTCTGGCGCGATTGGCTTTCTATGTTGTTTATTACTTTTATGCTTCTGTTAGCTGCAATCAAATTTGGTAAAACGCGTACCATTAGCCGTATGGAAGGTGTGGTGTTTATCATTTGCTATATCAGTTACAATTTTTATCTGATCCATAGTAGCCTCGGCTAATTAAGTCATTCAGAAATACAAAAATAATCTTGTTCAGCAGCTTTCACTGGAGAAAATATGGACAAAATACTCGCATTTTATAACGATCATCAGACTCTGATTCTGGATGTTCTGCAAAATACTCTGACAGCAGTACTGATCATCATATTGACTGTTGTTATCGCAAAACTGATTCGTAAGGCAATCTTTAGTAGCGTTATGCGGCTAAGTAATCGCGATGAGATCGTTTCCAGACTCTTCTCTAAAGTAGCGTCTTACGCCGTTTATGTTGTCGCTCTGGTTATCATTCTTGATTTGTTTGGTGTTAATACAACGAGTTTAGTTGCTCTTGTCGGTGCCGCTGGCTTAGCGATTGGTCTTGCATTAAAAGACACACTTAGCAACATTGCTGCTGGTATAATGCTTTTATTTTTAAAGCCGGTTAAGCAAGGTGAGTTCGTTGAATTCGCCGGATTCTCAGGTACGGTAAAAGACATTGGTCTTTTCACACTAATCCTCGAAACAGGTGATGGCTTGTTTATTTCAAGTCCTAACCGTGTTGTCTGGGCTTCAACCATTAAAAACTACAGCCGTAACAGTCGTCGTCGTATGGATATCACTGTGGGCATTTCTTATGAGGATTCAATCGATGTTGGCCTCAATGTCCTCAAAGATTTGGCATTAAGCCATGAAGCTGTCCTTCAAGACCCTGCGCCAAAAGTATTAGTAACAATGCTTGCCGATAGCTCTGTGAACCTTCAGCTACGCGCTTGGTGTCCGCTGGATACCTATTGGGATACCTACTGGAGCATCCAGCGTCAGCTCAAACCTAAGATTGAAGAAGCTGGCCTGTCGATTCCATTCCCGCAACGTGATTTACACGTTACGATGATCAACAAAGATGCACCGGTGAAAGAAAGCCCATCAACGCATTAATGAATCGTTTAAAGCCCCTTTTAGCTAGGGGCTTTTTTGTGCAAGTAAGAAAGTAGCTAGATTGAAGCTAGTATTCGGGAAACGTAACCAGTTTTTGGACAGGAATGATTTAGAGCTTTAATTTGAGATAGTCTGTTTGGGATTACTTCAGTTTATCCGGACTTTAAGTTATCTAGCGAACTAATGGCGATTCATAACTCGGAAACCGATAACCCTATTGAGCCAAGATAACGATATTTCATTTTTACTCCTTTTATTTACTTTTTAAACAAGCAATAGCTAAACCGACAAGGGTTAAAAATGCCCCCGCGATAGGTATATTTAATAATGAAACTCCGAAAGCTATTAGTATTCCGCCAAACCAAGCCCCAACAGCATTGCCTAAATTAAATGCTGCTATATTACAAGACGAAATCATACTTTTAGATTGTTGCGTGCTATCAAGAGCTTGTACCTGAAGTGGAGGTATAGTTGCAAACATTGCAGTCCCCAGCAGGAACACCGCGATACATGCCGTAGTTTTTGTTTGTATTGCTAACGGAAACAAACACAGTATTAAAAATAAGAACGACAGTGTGGTAATGAGTGTTTTTTGTGTGCCTTTATCAGTCAGTTTCCCCCCAAAATGATTACCAACAACCATCCCCACTCCAAAAAGAAGTAAGACCGAGGGTATAGTGCTAACATTCATTAACGAAATGTTCTGAAGCATTGGCTCAATATATGTGAATGTCGTAAACACACCGGAAAAACCAAATGCTGTAATGAGTAAAGATTTTAAAACTTTGAAATTAGCGAGAGCTCTAATTTCATTCCTGATTTTAGGGACGTCAGATGGTTCATCTCTTTTGTTTGGTATTAACGCTAAGATTGCTACGGCAGATATACAGCCAATAACGGTTACCATAAAGAAGGCATATCTCCAGCCATATAGTTGACCAATCCATGCACCAAAGGGAACACCTAGAATATTTGCTAGCGTAGCACCGAGAAAAACTGATGATACGGCTGATGCTCTTTTTGATGGTGGCGCTATTTCAGCCGCATACACAGAACTAATTCCGAAAAATGAAGCATGTATAAAAGCAGTTACAACACGAGCAATAACTAAGAATGTCATGCTATCGGATAGACCACAAAGCAGATTACCGGTAGAAAATATCAACATTAATACAAGTAATACTGGTTTTTTTGGGAAACGGCTCAGCAGAGGTGTAAGTAAAGGCGCCCCTACCACAACCCCAAAAGCGTATGCGCTAATAGAATAAGCGGCGATTGTCATAGAAACATGAAAGTCACTAGCAACACTAAGAAGTAAACCCATTATTACGAATTCAGTAGTACCTATACCAAAAGATCCGGCAGATAACGCATACACAGCAAGTGGCATACCTGCTGTACGCGGAATAGCAATATTCATGAAGTTCCTTATATGTTCCACCTTAATAGAGGTGGACTTTGATGAGTGACTAATAATTCTCAATTAAGCTAAAATCGCCGTCTGTATAGCGCAAACCCGATATATTTTGCGGAGAAAAAATTTGATCAATTAAACGAATATCATCTTTTGAAAGATTCAAATCGATAGCTCCAACGTTGTCTTTAAGATGTTCGATTTTTCTTGCTCCAGGTATCGGAACAATCTGCTCGCCTTTACTCATGACCCAAGACAAGGCTATCTGAGCGAGAGAACATTCGTTGTTCTTTGCCATATTTTTCAGCTGATTAAGCAGAAGAGTATTCTCCTCCATAGCATTCTGTTGAAATCTCGGAAGACTTCTTCTAAAGTCATCGTTTACAAATTTGGAAACATCGTTAATTTTTCCAGTCAAAAAACCTCTGCCTAAAGGACTATACGGCACAAAACCAACATCTAATTTATTACACGCCTCTAGAATTCCGTTTTCTGGATCTCTAGACCATAGAGAATACTCTGACTGAACAGCAGTGATTGGGTGAACCTTAGTTGCTCTGCGCAAAGTATCTAATGAGACTTCAGATAAACCAATATGCTTAATTTTGCCTTCTCTAATAAGATCTGACATTGTTCCTACTACTTCTTCAATCGGTACGTCGGGATCAACTCTGTGTTGATACAATATGTCGATAGCGTCAATATTTAATCTTGTTAATGAGCCCTCTACGGCTTTACGAATATGTTCGGGTCTGCTATCTACGCCCGCCATTCTTTCAAGGCCGTGGCCAGATGGTAGAATGCGGAAACCGAATTTAGTTGCAATTTTTACCTTATCTCTTACTCCTCTTATAGCTTTACCGACCAAAACTTCGTTTTCAAACGGGCCGTAAACTTCGGCTGTATCCAGTAGAGTTACACCCATATCGATAGCTGCGTGAATAGTATTAATTGCATCATGATCCTTTGAGCCTCCATAGGCAAAGCTCATTCCCATACAGCCCAAACCTAAACCTGATACTTCGAATTTTTCTTTACCCAGAAACCGTTTTTGCATTTATTTCACCTCAATAGAATTTACGCTCATAAATTTACTTTTAATTTTTCAATAGAACAATTAATATATAATTAATGCCGTATTAAAAAATCATTAACAATGAAAAATATTCCCGATATTCAGCAAATTGAAATTCTAATTCTGATTGTGAGACATGGTAGTTTTAGAAAAGCCGCGAAGGAGTTAAATCTTTCCCCACCATCATTAACTAGTTCTATAAATAACCTAGAAGAAAAGCTTGGCATAAGAGTTCTGAATAGATCCACCCGTAGTCTCTCTTTAACGAAGGCGGGGAGGATATTCCTTGAAGAAATAACGCCTATATTTTATAGCTATAAAGAAGCTATTGATAATTTAAATATTCATAGAGAGAAACCATCTGGTTTAGTAAAATTTAATTTACCAAAAATAGTGTTAGATCTCTTTTTTGAATCGTATTTTCTTAACTTTAAGATAGATAACCCAGATATTGAATTAGAATTACATACAACGGATAAAAAAATTAATATTATCGATGAGGGATTTGATGCGGGTATAAGATATCATTCTGATATTCCAAAAGATATGGTCGCAATCCCGATTGGAGAGAAACCTTCACTTATCCCAGTCTGTAGTCCTTCATATCTCCGAGAATATGGTTCTCCAACCACACCAGAAGATCTCATAAATTTTAGATGTATTAATAGATGCTTTCCAAGTGGTCAATTATACAAGTGGGAATTCAAAGACAAAGATAATAATTTAATTAATATAAATGTTAGTGGCGATTTAACTCTTGATTCAGATTTAGCAATGATAAAATCTGCTGAGGCTGGTATTGGTATCGCTTTTGTTTATGAAAGTTTAGTAGGTGATAAAATTAAAAATAATTCATTAGTTAGATTGCTACCTGAATATAATTACCCTTGCGATAATTTCTGCTTATATTATCCAACCAGAAAATACATACCAACACCTTTAAAATCATTAATAAACTGGATACTAACAAAAAATAAAAATTATCAATAATTTTCCTAAAAAAGAGTGAACTTAACACTTGTTGAACTAAGATAAATTAATTTATTTACATATAAGAAAGTTAAGCCAAAAATCTTTTCAAATAATGATCATAAATATTTCTACAATCAGGAAGAAGAACTTAATCAAGTTCGTAACGCAAGTTACGTTGCGTAACCTGCGTGATTAACTTGTAATTCTGAGACGGATAAATTGAGTAAGCTGCATTAGTTAGCTAGGTCAGATTAGTGACACGAACTATACATCTAAAGAGATAGTTGTATTTGTCATTTTCGCAATTATCCCACTTATTTTTTTACGCATCGCCCGTCTATCAGTAATCATGTCTAATGCACCATGCTCTAATAGGAATTCACTCTGCTGAAATCCTTCAGGTAGTTTTTCTCGAACGGTTTGTTCTATAACACGCCTTCCCGCAAATCCGATTCTGGCTTTAGGCTCACCAATATTAATGTCACCTAACATAGCTAAGCTAGCTGAAACACCACCATAAGTCTGATCTGTCAGTACCGATACATATGGTAATTGAGCCATTGATAACTGATTCAAAGCGGCACTTGTTTTGGCCATTTGCATTAGAGCCATTAGCGACTCCTGCATTCGGGCACCACCACAAGCAGAAAAGCAAACTAATCCACAATTTGTATTAATAGCAGTTTCGACTGCCCGAACAAAACGTGCACCTACAACAGAGCCCATCGAGCCCGCCATAAAAGAGAATTCGAATGCGCAGGCAACAATAGGCAAACCCATCAGTTTTCCCTTCATCACAACTAATGCATCTTTTTCTCCTGTACTTTTCTGAGCTAGAACAAGGCGTTCCTTATAGCGTTTCATGTCCTTAAAATTTAGTAAATCTTTCGGTTCATATTCACCGGCGATTTCAATTCGTCCTCCTTTATCCAAAAAACTGTCTAAGCGTAAGCGTGCCGAAAACCTCATATGGTTATCGCATTTTGGACACACCATTAGATTCTTCTCAAGGGTTGGACGGTACAAGATCTCTTCACATGAGGGGCATTTAATCCATATCCCCTCTGGAATCGATACTTTTCGTGTACGGATTATATTCTTCTTATCTAATAGCCTTTCTAACCAACTCATGGGA
Organism: Vibrio viridaestus; assembly: GCF_003856525.1. Lineage (GTDB taxonomy): Bacteria > Pseudomonadota > Gammaproteobacteria > Enterobacterales > Vibrionaceae > Vibrio > Vibrio viridaestus. The sequence goes on along the minus strand of NZ_RJVQ01000001.1, from coordinate 199,003 downwards.
AACCTTATCCAAATAACTTTAGTGGGAAGTATTGTATAAACTTGATTCTGGTAATAAAGTGCTGATTTTGGGTTTAATAATCCCAATTAATGGGACTAAGCAAAATGCTTGATAGGATTGAACAGCAGTGGCTAAAAAGTTTTCACTGTGTCTATGAGAACAATAGCTTTAAACGGGCTGCGGAATTTCTAGGTTTGCCAACCTCAAACGTCAGTCGCCATGTGGCGTTACTTGAAGAGCAACTGGAAACGCGCCTATTTGACAGAACTACACGCCGAGTTACACCAACAGATGCCGGAGAGCATCTTTATTTGCGTACACAGCCATTGGTAGACAAGCTTAATGATGCTCTTGAGGAAGTGACTCAGCACTCTCATGAAGTCATGGGGCAGCTTAAAGTTTTAATGCCTGATGCGCCTGCATTAGCTCAAGCAGTCGTTTCTTTTTGTACCCAGAACCCATCGATTTCACTATGTTGTGAGACGAGCATAAGCCCAAAAGAGGATTTACTTGATGGATTTGATATTGTTTTAAGCTTTCATCGTGGAAAGCTTGAAGACAATAATTGGGTAGCTAAGGAGATTAAGCGCTGGCCGAGTTCTGTTGTGGCATCACCAAAAATCCTACAGAGTTTTCCCAAACCTTTTCAGATTACCGATTTGAAACATGTTCCATGTATCAGTAGCTTTACCGCGATAAATGGAACTCCCTGGGTATTCAAAAACGCTAAAGGTGAGCTTATTACCCAAAAAGTACAATCTTCCTTTAAAGTAAACAGCGGACACCTTGCCAAAACGGGGGCAATATCTGGTCTAGGTCTTGCGATACTGCCTAAAGAATTTTGCCAAGCAGAGATATGTTCAGGCACTTTGGAGGAGGTAGAGATGGAGTATCGCCCTGATGATTTAGTGCTGTATGCTTTTTATTCTTCGAGAAAACACTTGGCTAAAAAAATCCCGATGTTCATTAAACATATAAAGTACCACGCACATACAGTCAATTGAATCCAATATGTTATTAGATGTGCTAGGGTTAGATCACTCTAACAAACCATGTGTATGTTCTTTTTCTAGCTTGAAGTGGGGTAAAAGTGCTTCAACATAACATTAATTTTACCTGAGGTGCTTACACTGATGAGTTCAAATATACTTCAACTCGCGGGATATTTTTCTTTCATAAAATCAATAAAAGCTCTTACTGGCTTAGACGTATGTTTCTGACGTGGATAGTACAAATGCCAGCTTAAATATGGACGACAAAAATCTCTCAGCAACGGTATCAGTTCACCCCTGTCAAACCACGGTTGTAATATATGTTCCTCCCATAACATGATTCCTGCGCCTTTTAGCGCTGACGATAACAATAAATCTCTCGATGTCGAAACAAGAGGACCATCGACACCGTAAGATAACCAATGTCCGTCAACATAAAACTCCCACCGGTAAATACTCTTATCGCTTAGGAATCTCCAATTTAAGCATCGATGGTATCGAAGATCATTTGGTGTCTGTGGGATATCATATCTTTCCAGATATTCAGGACTAGCGGCTGCAACAAGTTTTGTTGGCGGTGCCAATGGATACGCAATCATATCTTTTTGAACGTATTCTCCTAAACTTAGGCCAACATCAAACCCCTGAGAAATAATATCAATAACATTATCTTCGACGATGATATCCAACATAATATCTGGAAATCGAATATTAAACTCGCCAATATATGGAGTTAACAATTCTTTAGCGGCCATGCTATTTGAATGTATCTTTACGCATCCTATCGGGGTAGATGCATTAGACTTTAGTTCCGTTAATACGGACTCAATTTCAACTAGCGCAGGTTCAATACGTTCAAACAATGCCATACCTTCTGTTGTTAATGAAACACTGCGAGTAGTACGATTTAGAAGTCGTACATTTAGATGTTTTTCTAAACGGCGTATGATTTGACTAACTGCTGATGGAGTCATTTTTAATTTTCTAGCAGCCCCTGCGAAGCTCCCCAATTTAGCGACCGTTTTAAATGTTTTTAAATCAGAGTATTCACTACTTTTCATAATTATCCATCTTAAGCTTACTAATCCATTAATATAATGCAGTATTAAACAAATAATTTAAATATGACACACTGGTTTCTATCAAAAGGTAAAGCAATAGGAAAGCAGTTATGAACACGTACCGGATTCTAGGAACTCAGGGACTAAAAGCATCTAAGCTAGGCTTGGGCTGTATGGGAATGAGCCACGCTTACGGCGAGTCTAACGAAAAGGAGTCGAAAATGGCTCTGGATTATGCAGTGAATAATGGTATTACGATGCTCGATACAGCAGAAATGTATGGTCCCTATACAAATGAAATGCTAATTGGGAATTGGCTTGCAGACGGTCCCATGAAACGAGAGAAAATCGTATTGGCAACCAAATTTGGTTTCGATATCACTAAAACTAGAGCTTCAGGTCTAGACAGCAGGCCAGAACATATACGTGATGTTGTTGATGCTTCGCTAGAAAGATTGAAAACTGATTATATAGATATCCTTTATCAACACCGAGTTGATCCTGACATTCCTATTGAGGACGTTGCTGGAACAGTAGGGGAATTGGTCAAAGAAGGAAAAGTTAAATATTTCGGTATGTCAGAGGCTAGTAGCACTACTATAGAAAATGCTCATCGAGAGTTTGCTGTTTCAGTCTTACAAAGTGAATACTCATTGTGGGAGAGAAATATTGAAACAGAAATATTACCTCTACTTCGCAAGCTCAAGATTGGTTTGGTTCCCTTTAGCCCTCTTGGGAGAGGGTTTTTCACCACAGAGGCAAAAAGTTCAGCTCAATACACCAAAAGTGATTTCCGCTCATGGGGAGATCCTCGCCTACAAGGAGATAACTATGATAAAAACTTACAGTTACTGAACGTTATAAAATCCTTCGCCCTTGAACTTGATGCAACCCCAGCACAAATTGCGTTAGCTTGGCTATTACATCAAGGCGATGACATAGTTCCTATTCCTGGAAGTCGCAAAATACATCACATAGAGGATAATCTTGGATCAGTCAGTTTGACACTATCTGATGAGCAGTTGACAACTTTGAGTAACCTTACTTCGAATATTGGAGTTGCTGGCGAACGTTACACAAAGGAATTTCTCAAATTTACTGACCGCAAATAATAGTGGATAGTTTTGCCTATAATACTACTCAGTATAGTAATTCACTACTGAGTAGTACACTGAATGCTCGCCAGCATGGTAGTTACTTTTAGCATTACAAAAATTAACCTAAAACTCCTCTACCAGATTACGAGCGCTGATACATTACCAGCTTTAAAAGAGGCAGAAATGAGCTAGAAATTGAATAATAGCTAGATGATCTTAGATGAAAATAAATATGGAAAACATCTAAAACGGTGGTCTATTTTACTCAACTATTACACTTTCTTTTACTGTGGTATTTGGTAGTAACAGCGTTACAACACTAGCAAATGTAAATACCAACATAATCCAAGCCATCGTCCAGGGTGTGCCATCGTTAAAAAATGTTAAAAAAAGTGTAGATACAATACCGCTTCCATATTGCAATGCTCCCATGACTGCTGAAGCAGAGCCAGCTAAAAATGGGGCAGAATCTAATGCGGCGGTTGTGGTATTGGCGGCGATGATCCCATTCATCGAAAAGAATAAAAAGATTGATAGTACGACAGCGATAACCCCTCCAATTTGTAACTTCACCACCAAAGCCAATGCAGCTGCTGCCAGTAAAGAAACGAAAACGGCCGCTTTTAACAATTGTTTTAATGGGTATCGTAAAACAAGGCGACGGTTTATCATACTCATTACCATAACGCCCAAAAGATTAAGTCCAAAGAGTAATCCAAAGTATTGCGGAGCTATTCCAAAATAGCTTATGTAGACAAATGGCGAACCAGTCATATAAGCGTATGCAGCAACATAGAAGAATGTAAGACAAAGCGTATATTTCATGAAGGTTCGATTCTTCAGGAGTACTAGATAGTTATGGAATGCGTTTGTAAAAGACAGCTTTACTCTCTTCTCTTCAGGTAACGTTTCAGGTAATGCAAACAATGAGATAAACATGATTACGCCGAGAACGACCAACATTCCAAAAATGACTTGCCAACGACTAAAACGAATTATCTGCCCACCAATTAAAGGACCGACAATTGGTGCAACAGCCATAAAGAAAAAGAGTGTTGAAAACATCTGCGCCGCCTTAATACGGCTAAAAGAGTCTCTGATCATTGCCCTCGCAAGCATGGGACCAGTACAAGCACCAAATGCTTGAACAATTCGCCAAAGTACTATCTGCTCAATATTGATAGAGATCGCACATCCAGCTGAGCCTACGATAAACATCAACATACCAATGAAAAGAGGCAAACGACGCCCAAAAGAATCGCTGATAGGTCCCCATAGTAATTGAGCAATAGAAAATCCTATGAGAAAAGAGGTAACGGTTAATTCAACGTCCCCATGCAGTTCTTTCTCCATCAATGGCATAGCGGGTAGATACAAATCAATAGATAGAGAGGCAAACGCCATCAGTATGCATAGGATTGCTAGAAAATGTGGTTTGGTTAACTTATCATTCATTACTTCTCTTACCCTCGACTCAACCGATGTCAATTTGTCTTAAGTCATACGACCCAGACGAAGGTGGTCATTATGAAATGGGCAAGAATTCGCGCAAGTAAGTATTTATATGTATATAAATTGTATAGGGTAAGTAGTCGTGCAAAACGAAAATCTAAAGCTTTTAGGTGATTTTTTACGCATAAAGAGAGAGCAGGTTCAACCTGAATCGATTGGACTATCAAAACCTTTTCGCTCTAGAGCTAAAGGATTGAGAAGAGAGGATGTGGCATACAAAGCGGGTATCAGTACCGTTTGGTATAGCCAAATAGAACGTGGGCAAGCATTGGGTATCTCTATGCAAGTTTTAACAGCGATATCAGATACATTGCTGTTATCTCCTTCTGAGTACAAATATATTTGTAACCTAGTTCACTCACTACCCGACGAACAACCTGTTGTTCAATCTGCGACAATAACATCAAAAACCAGCCAGCTCCTGTTTCAACTGAACCCATTGCCCGCATTATTACAAAATGAATATCTCGATATTATTGGCTCTAATAAAGCATTTGATCTCATGGTCGGGTTTTCTTTAATGGAAATCGAACCTGAAAATAGAAATTACTTATATCTAATAATCTCAAATACTGACTGGAACAAATTTCTCAATATCGATAGCAAATCTAAGCTTGAAAGACAGATATATCGAATAGCAGGATTTCTGAGAAATGCGCTGGCTGCGAATCCTAATGACGAAAAATTAAAACTGAAAATTGAGGCATTTACTACGCTATCTCCGATATTTGCGTTAGCTTGGCAGCACAATGTCGTGCTACAGCCTGAGGAAATTTTATATACTTACAATCATGCTTCTATTGGGGATGTAACGTTAGATAAACAAATATGGTGGAACATTGATGGAAAATCGAATAGCCGACTCAATATTTATTACCCTAGTAACGGTGTTGATGAACAACATCTAGCTGAACTGTTTGATGCCTGAGTGACGGAACCATCAACTCCAAAGCATTACTAAAATTTGGTCAACTTTTAGATAATAGTGCTAGTAGCACGTCATAATGCTAAAATGTTTTGGGGCAAAACTGGCACTCGCACCAGCCCAAAAACGCGATGGTTGACTGTCTGGTTGATGGTATTGTTAGAGAGGAATAAACAGCAACCGTTTATTCGCGAAACTTATCCAGGGCAGCCGTCATCGCTTCAGAAAACCCGATTCCACCATGACCTGCTCCTTCGAGAATCCACAACTCACTTTTCGGCCAAGCGAGGTGTAAATTCCAAGCAGTATCCAGCGGCCCAGAAATATCCCATCGCCCATGGATTAAAACCGCTGGTATGTCTTCTAATAGTTGCATCCCCGCCATCAACTCACCATCAGTCAAAAAACAACCTTGACTCCAGTAGTGTGTTACTAGTCGAGAAAAAATAAGACTAAACTGAGGATCACGATAGCGCGGTGAGGGCTTCCAGCCTGGCATTAGTGAAACATGGGTATCCTCCCAGCGGCACCACTCGAGTGCAGCCCGTTCACAGACTTTCGGATCTGAATCGGTTAATAGTCTTGCATATGCAGCACATAAATCACCTTCCCTTTCCGTTTCAGGTACAAACGAGCAAAAACGCTCCCACTCACGTGGAAAGATCCTTCCCATATCTCGAGTGATCCAATCTACTTCTCGACGTGTTCCGGTGGTCACTGACCCTAAGACCATCGCTTTGACTCGATCGGGATAACGTTGCGCATATACAAGACCTAGAGTTACTCCCCAGGAGCCACCAACAACAACCCATTTGTCGATCTTGAGATAATCTCGCAGTGCTTCAATATCAGCAATTAGGTGATCAGTAGTATTCGCGCTCAGGTCAGCGTTAGGCTCAGAAACAAGTGGAAGACTACGCCCACAACCTCTCTGGTCAAAGAGTACAGCACGATATACTTTAGGGTCGAAATTACGCCTAGAACCAGGCCCACAGCCGCCTCCAGGCCCACCGTGAAGGTAAATTGCAGGCACCCCTTCTGGGTTACCAACTTCTTCCCAATAGATGTGGTGACCGTCACTTACCTCTAGCATGCCCGAGTTAAACGGTTCGATCGGTGGATAGCGTTTTGTCATTTTTCTTGATCCAATCTAATAATGCCGAGATAAATAGATATAGCTCTAACCGTGTTTTTCATTTTGGGCAAAAAGTTTATCAACAACAAACCGTAAAAGGAAAACCTCATAATACCGCAATGAGTGTACTCACTTTTCAATGGCTCAGGGTTACTTTTCGATGCTGGAAAACAAGCACACCGTATGATGAATCGAAGTATTTAATTTTCTTTGTATACATAAAGGGGCAGAAACGTTTTAGAGCGGGAACTTAATTTTCCCAGTTTGGATAGGAAAAATATTTCAATCAATATTCGCTTTATAACATACAGTCGTAGAGTTTAAATGTGAGTGCATTTCCTTCCCACCTTTCTGCAATTGCTTATTCATATGTACCAGCGTATCTACTATTTGTCTTTCAATTTCCAACCACTAAACGTTATATATTCAACGTTCACACACTAATAAAATGTGATTGGTAATATTTGGGCGTAACCGCTAAACGCTTTTTAAACTGTCGTTGAAAGTGAGCTTGATCTGAAAAGCCTAAGCTATGTGCCACCTCTGTTAGAGAGCTTCCCTTTCTCAACATTACCTTAGAACGCTTTATCTTTTCATCCATCAAATAGGCGTGGGGTGGTAGCCCATACTGGATCTTAAATGCTCTAAGTAACTGGTATCGACTCAGTCCGGCTTCCTTAGCTAAGCTCTCTAGTTCGTGATGCTCTGCTATACCATCAAGTAGCATCTCTTTGATTCGCTTGATGGGCGGAACGAGGAGTTTTCCATTTTTGACTGAAGTTGATTTGTAGAGACTGGACTTAATAAAATCATAAAGACATGACTCAATGTTTAGGCTGGAGGATTCATCTTCTAATGCAGAAAAGAGTGCCAAATATTGATGTTTTAGAGACTCATTGCGTTCATAATCAGCATTAAAAGGCTGGTAGTCCATGCTAACACACTGACTTTCCTCACGTAATACATCTTGCTGAAACTGACCCATTTTTAAGGCATTGACAAACAACATACTATAAGACCACACATCTTGTTCTGGATTACAAGAATGAATATCAGAAGGGTTAATTGTTACTATGTCTCCGACTCCTATGGTATGAGACTTATTTCGATTTTTATAAACAGCGCAACCTTGTCTAATGACACCAAAGGAAAATTCGTCATGTGAGTGAGCTTCGTAGCAAGCATTACTCTTATTAGCAACTCTCAATTCTATCCATGGAAGGACTGAGTTTTGCTTAAAACGAGTACTGTTATCTCTTTTCATACTAAAATGTTTCTCAGTTCCAAATCATGATTACGGACACAAGCAGTATCATCGCTGTTATCCGATTAAATATCTGCTGCTTTCTTTTATCATTTAGGTAACTGGTGAGTATTGAACCAACTACTGCCCATATACCTACACCAACCAAGCAAGCAATTAATGAAACTAATGTGTACATCAATAACCATGACTTCTGGTCACTTTGCCCAACAACAAAAAGGCTAATACCTGACATAGCCACTAACCAAGCTTTGGGGTTTAACAATTGAAGCAACGCACCATTTGTCCAACTTAAATGATGCCTCTCTTCAACGCTCAATCTTTCCACAGGAGCCAAATATAGCTTGTATGCAAGATAGCAGAGAAACGCACTCGCTATAAACTGCATCCAAAGCTCTACCTTGGGTAAACATTTGACAAAGGTATTTAGAGTAATACCAGTGATAAACACTACCATTGTATAAGCTAACGATGCTCCTAACACATACGCTGCTGCGATATTTTTACCGAGTTGAGCGACTGTCGAAGCCGCAATAAGGTTTACTGGACCAGGAGTAACTGCACCAACAAATGCGAAACTGACCATCGCTACAATCGAACTATCCATTTCATTTCTTTCTATATTTCGAGTAATACCTAGAAAATAACAAGTAATAGAATGACGGTATTGAATGATATTGCACAGATACTTTTGATTAAAAGTGAATAGCTACCAGTATAAAGCCCATTTTAGCATTACCAAAAGTATGTAGAATAAATGGCAGGCTCAACAACAAAACAACTAAGCGTAACTTCCAATGGGGCACCTCCAAATTAGACTATAAACCGCTGACTGAAACATCTTCTAATATGAGGGAGTTTCGAGCATGCCTAGTGAATGTTCAAAATTGCACCAAGTGACCTCTGTGAGCAACTAAGTCTTTATTACGTTCTCTCCAGGTCGTGTTAAAATCTTTGTATCAGAATTACCGAGAGACCCTATGTTCATCCACCACGTTAACGATATCGACTGGCTAGTGATTACCGCTTATGAAGAAATCAAACAAATGTTTATCGAAGATGCTGGTTCGATTCCCTCATGCTTCTCATGCGCTAGTGAGTTAAGCCTGATTGATCAAGCTAAGCGTACTTATGGATATTTGCGTCCGCTCAAAGGTGTAGTCACCGATACAGGAACATTTCAAAGTAAGGATAATGAGGAAGACCTGAACCCACAGCTTGCCTGCATAGTTGAGGGACGCGGACGGGTGTTTATCTATCACGGTGGCTTTGTAGCGTTTGTCGATGACGAACAAACCTTTATTACCCGACTGGATTAATAATATATTTATTTAGCGTTTCATCGATTAAAGCATGTGATGTGATCGGTTCTCGAAGCTTGCTTAACCGACCACATTCCTGACAAAACGCAGCATCTCGTTTGTCTCGTTGTGATAACTGTAGGGCTGTGAGCTGCTGTATACAACAGATTCGCCTGCGGACAGGATTTGGGTTTCGTGCGCAAAAACCAAAGTCAAAGAACCTTCGATAATATGCACCATCTCATACCAGCCTTCAGGGTCGGATTCTGCTTGATACTTATCGCCAGGAGCAATACTCCACATCCAAAGCTCGACTTGGTTTTCTGCCGAGAAAGAACAAGAAAGAAAAGCTTCACTGCCTGATTTTTCACCTCGCCAGGTCAAAACGTTACGTTTCGTTTTGCCTTCATTGTCGTACGGGCTGACGATATGGGCAAAACTTGCACCTAAAACGGCGGCAAGTTGGGACAGCTTAGCCAAGCTGATATTAGAATTACCATTTTCCAATGCCGCAACCATACGTCGGCTGATGCCTGATTTATCCGCCAACATTTGTTGACTCATCTGATTTTGGGCTCTTAAGCGCTTAAGGTTTGCCGCGACATGTTCAAGTACCGCATTAGTTTCATCTTTAATCAAATAAAATCCTTGTGCAGTATATTGCACCAATCCGTTGGGTTGTGGTAGATTGTGTACTATATTGCACTCATCCTTATCTCATTTCAATGAAATCAAACAATATACTGCTACAACGGCTAGCGTCAAAAGCGCCTCATCTTGCGATGGTATTTGTCACCATCATTTGGGGGACAACATATTTACTCGTTCAACACGGGTTAACGGCCAGCTCGCCAATGTTTTTTGTTGGTTGCCGCTTTGCTGCTGCCGCGTTCGCTGCATGTTTGATTTCATATAGAAAGTTGCGACATGTTACCAAACAAGATCTTTGGGCTGCATTAGTCATTGGTTTTTCGATCACCGTCGGTTACGGTGCTCAGACGATTGGCCTGCAGTACATCACTAGCTCTGAATCGGCATTTTTTACTGCTCTATTTGTTCCGTTTGTCCCATTTATACTCTGGGTTGGTTTTAAGAAAGTACCTCATATGATGAGTTTGATCGGGATCGTGCTTGCTTTTATTGGCCTAATACTACTTTCAGGGAATGACCTTTCTTCTATTTCATTCAACTTTGGCCAAATGATTACGATTCTGAGTGCGTTTTTTGTGGCGGGAGAAATCATCTTAATCAGCCATTTTGCACCGCGTGTGAATCTGCAAAGGGTGACTGTGCTACAGCTAATGTTCGCCTCTTTGTTCGCTTTTATTTCTATGCCGTTAGTCGGAGAGACGACCATACCGCCATTCTCAATGACGTTATTTACGATGGTTGTTGGGTTGGGCTTAGCCAGTGCTTTTATCCAATTAGTAATGAATTGGTCTCAACGAGTCGTTGAGCCTTCTACTGCTTCCGTGATCTACGCGGGAGAGCCTGTTTGGGCTGGTATTTTTGGCCGTATGGCCGGTGAAAGACTTCCACCGATTGCTTTGGTCGGTGGTGCGTTAGTTGTACTGAGTATTTTGGTAAGTGAATACCGACCTAAAAAGAAAAATCAGGTTCAGGAGAGGGCGGCTTAGCATAAAACGAATGACAGCATTTGGGGCGATGTTGTCATTCGATAAAATGTCTATAGCTTCCTAATAATACTAATAGAAGTGTGATGAATTATAAGGTTTGTTCGATTGAAACATGAGTTGCAGGCTTTCTTTTTCCTGAGGCAATATAAAACATCATACAAGTAGAGATGATTAGCAGTAACCCAAACACACCCACAAAGCCATACATGAAGTAGAGAACGGTTGGAATCAGAACAGAATCTGAAGGGTTATCGGGATTATAAAAGACCTTAACAACTTTACCTTTAGAGAACTGATTTTTAATCTTCATGGCGTCATCTTTATTGGGATATTCCACCACAGCACCATTGATCGAGTTGCTATTATCATTTCGTAATAATTGCCCACCAACCTCGTAAATGTAAGCGATTTTATTCTCATAAGTATAGAAATACCGTATCTCCTTGTTCTTATCATCGTTTTCCCTTTTTATCTCGGTGATAGATGACTGGGTAATCAGCCCCCCGGTATGTGGCCAATTTAGTGTTTGATACGATTGATATAGGATGTAGCCAGGGAAGATAGTCCCAGCCGCGCTTAAAACAAATAAGAACCACAAAATGAACGGTATTTTCTTAAAAATATTCAGCATAAGACCTCAACGAATGAATACCGTCAAAGTGTATAACTAAAAGATGAGGGGATGATGACCACCTTTGAGAATACTATTATAAATTTGGATGGACTATCGGCGTTAAGCCGTTTCGATGAAATACGCCAATTCTAGTTTAAACGTCGGATCAGTTTTGCTGGTGTCCCACCAAATAAACTGTCGCTAGGAACATCTTTGGTTATGACTGAGTTGGCGGCAATAACGGAACGAGCGCGGATTGTAATACCTTGGTTGAGAACAACGTTACCACCAATCCAGACATCGTTTTCTATTATGATAGGCTTACTGAATGTTTCCCATTGGCGGCGTTGACGATAGTCCAACGAATGACTAGGGGTATAAAATTGGGCATTTGGACCAATGAGGACGTTGTCACCAATTGTTATTTTGGCGTTATCTAAGAAGGTGGCGTTGGCATTGATAAAGCTTCTTCGACCTATGGAAATTGTCTTACCAAATTCACAATAAAATGGAGAGCGAATGATACTGGTTGGTGCGAAAGAACCCATGAGTTGTTGTAACAGATCTAATCGCATATTGCTTTCAATTGTATTATTTAAGGTAAGTAAAGTCTTTGCAGCGGTATCACGTATCGCACATATCGCTGGATCCATATCGTCGAATGGTTCGCCCCGCAGCATCTTTTCAAATTCTGTCATGTTTTGACCACGTTAGTTAATCGATATTCCAATAGGGTGGTTTACCATAGATTTCCAAGAAGAAATCAATCAATACTCTAACATTCAACGTTGGATGCCGCGAATGCGGATAGATTGCACTGATGTACTGTGGTTCAGTCTGAATCGTCGTCTCAAAGTCAGGTAGAAGATTAACAAGAGCACCTGATTTTAGGTGTTCTCCAATTAACCAGTCGGGGAACAGCACAACCCCCATACCGCTGAGGGCGCAGGATAGTAACGATTCAGCATTGTTTGAAGACATCAGTATATTAAGTGAGTACTGATGCCATTCCTGTTCATTTTTTCTAAAGCGCCATTGATTAGGCCCAGACGAGCCTTTGTAGACTAAGCATGAATGTTGAATTAACTCATCAGGTTCCATCAGAGAACCGTATCTATGAATATAGTCTGGTGATGCAGCCAGATGATAAGTTTGATTGGCGAGAACACGAGCATGGAAAGTTGAATCGTTAAGTGTGCCTATACGAAAAATGACATCTGCTGCATTCAAATGCGGATCGATGAAATCATCGGTGAGAGTGAGTTCGATTTCAACGTTTGGGTAGGTCTGGCTGAACTTAGCTAACCATGGTGCGATATGGTGCTGACCAAAGAATACTGGAGCATTGATTCGTAATAATCCTTGAGGGGTATCAGTTCGCGATTGAAGCTCATTCGCTACCTGGTTGAACTGATTGAGAATTTGCCTGGCGTAGGTTTCTAAAATCCGACCAGATTCTGTTGGGATAATGGCACGAGTATTACGATAAAAGAGCTGATGTCCCAAAGTATCCTCTAACTGATGAATAATGCGCGATACCATCGATGGCGAGACACCTTCCTGTCTTGCGACATCAGAAAAGTTTCTCAGATCATACACTGCTAAGTAGAGGCGAAGCGATTTAGTATTGATTGAATCGAGATTTTTCATTTGTGCTTAATATGCAAAAGTGATTACTAAATTATGTCATTTTTTACATCGAATACCTAGTGTAGTCTCAGCTCTTTTAATTCAGAGGAGCATAGAATGCAATTGATATTAATACTGCTGGTTATCTGCGGTGGTATGGGGCTTTCTATAGAGGCAGGGTTACTTGGACCTCTGGCTGAGCAGGTTGGAGAGCTTTGGGCAACCTTGAGCATATTTGGTGTGGGCGCTATTTTGACCTTTTTACTGATGCTATTTTTTAGCCCACGTAACAGCCCGTCATTTTTCAGCCAACCAGGATGGACGTTGACCGGCGGCGTCCTGGGACCTATCTATGTTGTTGTTTTAACCATTGTCACGCCACACATTGGAATCGCAATGACCATGATAGGTATTCTTGCCGGGCAGATATTTAAAAGCCTACTTATTGATCATTACGGCTGGTTTGGGGTCGCAAAACGTACCGTTGACCGTAAACGCATCACAGCACTGATCTTTATCGTTATTGCACTTGTTTTAATGGCTGAGGGGTAAAGCATGATTATATTAATGGTTTTATTATCAGTGCTGGGTGGCGCTGCGCTAAGTGTTCAGGCGGCCGTTAACGGTAGGCTAGGAGATAACGTTGGCGTATTTAAAAGTGCCTTTCTAACGTTTTCAGTCGGCGCAGTCATTACTGCATTACTCATTTTCTATTTCGAACCACCACAGTCTTTAACGCTTCTTGATGTGCCTAAATGGCAATTATTAGGAGCGATGTGTGGCGTACCTTATATCGTCATTATGGTGTTGGCAGTACAACGCATCGGCACAGCTGTGGCGACGGTCGCTGTCATCTTCGGTCAATTGCTTATGAGTATTTTGATTGATTCATTTGGTTGGTTAAATAACGCCGAGATTGCCTTTTCATACCAGCGTCTAGGCGCAATTATTTGCTTGGGAATCGCACTCTATTTTATTCACTCGAGTAACCGGGCCAAGGATCAATAAATTGATATATAAGATATTTAATGCATAAGTAATAGACATGCTCTGTCGACAGTAGTACGTTAATTTAGGTTACATAATCATACGACATAAGGAGGTGTTGGATTATGCGAAAATTACGTACTGCTATTTTTACTGGTCTACTAGGAATAACGTCACTTTCATCAAACGCTTTTGCTGGGCAAAACAGCGGACTGTGGGATTTCTATTTTAATACGTTGAAAGACGCCAAGTATATTGATCTTACGCATGCGTTCGAACCGACTCAGCCTGTTTGGCCCGGCTTTGGTAATGCTAAATTCAAACCTGCGGTTGCTGGACAAACGATTGACGGCTACGTAAAAAAAGGCGAAGAGTATACGTATAAAAAACATGGGTTTATTGCAACATCTTATGACTTAACAACGGATCAATACGGTACTCAGCTCGATCCTCCAGCCCATTGGAATGATATGGGGGCAACCATTAGCGATATACCTGCTACATTCACTCTTCGTCCTTTGGTTCTTATCGATATTCATGACAAAGTAAAAAAGGATAGTGGATATACGATGCAGGTAGAGGATATTAAGGCGTGGGAGTCGAAATACGGAGAAATACCCGCCGGTTCTGTCGTCATGGTTCGTTCCGATTGGTATAAGCGCTGGAAAGATATTAAGGCGTTCAATCATACTCCGTTCCCCGGAGTGGGTTTAGATGCTCTCAAGTTCTTACATCTTAAACGTCATATTCTCTTCCACGGTCATGAGCCTTTAGATACGGATAATACGCCGAATTTAGAAGGTGAGGATTGGTTAATGCATCACAATTTCGCTCAAGCTGAGGGCGTTGCGAATTTAGATAAGGTCCCTGAAAGTGGTGCTCTTATAGCAATTGGATTTGCCAAGCCTAAAGGCGGTACTGGTGGTTATGCACGCTATATTGCTATTGCGCCCAAAGATTGGAAATACGGCGCTTCTGTTACTGAAATATCAGGTGCACCATTACCGATCCAGCCTTACCCTTTGCAACGAGATAAAAATGGTGTTTTAAGACCGATTAAACCGGAATAACAATTAGTCTTGGCGGTTTCAAATTAGTTTGAAGTCGCCGGATTTCATGGTGGACATATTGGATTATCCTTATTTTAAAGATGTTTTGCTCAATGCTGGGATCGGACAGGCTGATATTGATTCTAAAATTTTGCCACTTTTTCAAACTTCAACTGTTACTAAAGAAACACATCTATTGCAGATAGGGGATAGGTTTGATTCTGTCTTTATCATACGAACTGGCGCAGTGAGACTCTACTACTTAAGTCCGTCACTTTGGCGAGGAAATAAAAATAAGTGATTGGTTATAAATACCGAACATTAATTAAGCATCTTGTTTAACTAACAGTTCACGAATCTCTTGTTTGGGGAGAGATTTGTAAAAATACCATCCTTGAACAAGGGCTTCGGGACTTCGGCTTTTTATTAGGTCGTACTCCGCTTTTGTTTCTACGCCCTCAAAAATCACAGTCTTATTTAACCCATCTATCAAATCTAAGATAGCAAAAATCATCTTTTGCTTCATATCATTAGTGAGCGACTGTGTAAATATACGGTCGATCTTAATCACGTTAAAATCGATTTCAGTTAACCATACAAGGTTAGCGACACCTGTGCCAAAGTCATCGAGGGCAACATTAAAACCGTGTTCTCTGGCTTTTTTAGAAAATGCAGCAAGTTCACATAAAGGTAACCCAATACGTTCGGTAATTTCGATTTTTATTTGAGAGGTACTAATACCGAATTTCGATACGACGCTATGAAGAAAATCTAGGTAGTTATCGCTTTGTATTTCAAATGAGTCAACGTTGAGAGATAAAGAAAATGACGCATCTTCCTGGAGAATTTCAGCCATGTCACCAATTGATTTGACTGTACTGATATCAGAAATATTGGGATAAAGTGATAGTTTGTGTGCGACACTCAAGAACAGTTCAGGTGACACTCGTCCAAAAATTTCATCATGCCAACGGATTAAACTTTCGACACCAATAATACGGCCAGATTCAACGCAAATGATTGGCTGGTATTCCATATAGATTTTATCGTTAGCAATAGCTTTTCGTAAACGGAACTCCATCGAACGTCTCTTATCCCGATAGGATTGGTAAGAATAGGTAAGTAAAAAGCTCACCGCCAGACACAAGAGGATTATTGACGTTGATATATTAGTGCTGTAGTAAAATATTCCCGCCCGCTTATTAAATGTATTAACGCAATAGCTGTACATTGTGCTGCAAGTCGTTGTGTTAAGTTTTAGGTGAGAGAAAGACGACGTTACTTGATTTTGTGATTGGTAAAAAACAAAAACATGCTCTCTATCCTTGATTTTTATTTCAAAAGAAAAATCAGGCTGGCTTTCCTCGAAGCGCTTAAACGCATCCGGAATAGTGAACGCAATTCCCTGATTGAGACGGGTAATATCATGAACGAGATTGATCGGGAATACACGATGTAAATTTGAATAGAGATGATATCCCGATGGCGTTGTAAGTTTGTTCTCTGGCAGCGTAAACGGCTTTTCCAAGACTCCCCAATTCGCAGTACATATGACTTGGTTTTTATCCTCTATACCTAAGTCATACACGTAGGGTAATTTGTTTGAAATGACTCTTAGCTGATTGATGGTTTCATTATCACAAACAGATAACTGGTTCTGTTTAATTTGCAGCAACGACGAGGCGAGTTGATTTGTTACGGATTCTGCGTGTGAAAGCAAACCCTTTGCGAATTGATTCTGTTCGTTTCTCTGAAAAGTATACGTAACGATATTTGCTATTGTAATGAGAATCGCAAAAGAAACGACGACGACACTCAGGCGTCCTATTTTATATTGGCTCATTAAAATGGCTTCTCTTTTACGACTCATTGAAACCTTAACATACTACATTTACTCAAATTATTACCAGTCTGTTTGGCATTTATGATACCTAGATATGTAAAAACTAGACTAGCATACGTTTGAATGTTTATTGGGATTATAAGCGCAGTTGAGTCACCTTGCTCAAAAGATCGAAGAGCACATAGCGGAGGATAATAGACCGAAAAGGGATGTTTCAACAGGTACATATGTATCACCTTTATGTATCAGTGACTTTTGTACCGTAGAAACGAAAAAAGCTGTTGATAATCAACAGCTTTTTTCATAGAAGTGGCGGAGAGATAGGGATTTGAACCCTAGATACGCTATTAACGTATGCCGGTTTTCAAGACCGGTGCTTTCAACCACTCAGCCATCTCTCCGTGTGAGCGGTATAGTATTGATATCTCCTACCGTTGTAAAGAGGCAAATTTTGAGGTTCGTACCGTTTGCTGAAATAATGTACGGTAATAGGCCTTGCAACCGTAAAATTTGCATAAAAATCACGATCTTTTAGTGCCTTTTGGCAAAAAATACCCTATTTTTAGTATATCTAATAAAATGGTGTTTTATTTTTAACTGCATGATTAGTAATAAAAATAAGGTGTTCAGTTAACGTATGTACGCTCGAAAGTATTTGCACGTTCTTGTGAAGTGCTTCAAAATTAGCAATATAACTTTTCTTATTTGTAAGAAAGAGGTCTAGATGAAGGTTGTAGAACTTTTCAAACAGCGTGGTGAGATAATAAGCAAGCATCAAGCTGCTTTGGTAGAAAGAATGTCTCCGGCAGTGCGCGAGTATTGGGAAGATTTGTTGACAAAAACAACCAGCTTCCATTTGTTCTCGTGGAGTAAAGATTTCCATCAGCCAGCGGTAAACGAAGATATTCATATCGAAGAACCGCTAGAGATGAAACCTGAAGCACAAGCTCTATATCAGGAACTACAAGCCAAAGTGGGTGAGGTTATTCACGTTGGTGAATGGTTGGATGTAAGTCAAGACCGTATAAACCAATTTGGACTGGTTACTGAGGATACTCAGTGGATTCACACGGACCCTGAACGTGCGGCAAATGAATCACCGTTTAAAACGACAATAGCTCATGGTTTTTTGACTCTTGCTTTGTTACCAAAGTTAACAGATAGCGTGGATCCTGAAAGACCACTGTTTCCAACTGCGAAAATGGTTGTCAATATCGGCCTGAACGAAGTACGTTTTCCTTACCCTATTAAGTCAGGCGATAACGTAAGAGCAAAGAGCACGTTGACTAAAGTGACTCCAATACGCAAGGGCTTGGAAATTGAAAGAGAAATCCGAGTAGAAATTGAAGGTGTGAGAAGACCAGGATGTGTCGCTGTGTCTGTTATTCAACTTCATTTTTGATAAATGTATGAGTTAAAACTAAGGGCTTCGAATGAAGCCCTTTTTTATTAGTTAATTTTAAACTGTCCGACAATGGAAAGTAGCTCTGAATTAGATTGCGTTAAATGTTGCGTGCTCCCTGAAGTGCTCTCACTATTTCGGCTTAATCGGGCGACTGTCTCAGATATTTCATGCATCGTCTGTTGTACCGATTCACCAATTTGTCTCTGGTCATGAGCAGATGAGGCGATCTGTTCAACTAACGAATTGATTACGTCAATCGACTGTACCATGCTATCGAGTGAATTTACGACACGCGTTGTTGCGTCCGATGCTTTTGAACAGCTTTCTTGTGTTGTCGACATTTGTGCAACGACTTGTTGGGTCCCGTTCTTTAGTTGCGCAAGCATTGCGACTATTTCTTCAGTACTTTTGTGAGTTCGGGATGCAAGTGCACGTACTTCATCTGCAACAACCGCAAAACCTCGTCCTTGTTCACCAGCGCGTGCGGCTTCAATCGCTGCATTAAGTGCCAACAAGTTAGTTTGTTCTGCTATACCTGTTATTTCGCTAAGAACTCGTTCGATATTATCCGCATATTCGGTCATTTGAGTGACAGAATGTGATGTTTTATCAATAGAAGAAGATAGGGCTTGCACACTTTGCGATGCTTCTTGCACCACTTTAATTGACGCTGTCGCTTCCTGATTAGTCAATGCGGTTTGTTCTGCGGTATTTGATGCGTCAGCCGATACTGTGTTGGCTGATTCTGCCATTTCCAAAATGGAAGACACTGAACGGTCGACTTGATTTTTAAATGAGGAAAGGGACGAATTATTTTCAAGTGTTTGTGATTCTAACTCTTTTATCTCAGAAGCGATATTATGAGTCGAGGCTTGGATCTTTATAAGCAGTTGTTGCAAATGTTCGATGAATTTATCGATTCCTTTTGCCATATCTCCCAATTCATCATCACTTGTAACGTTCAACCTTTGCGTTAAGTCACCTGAGCCATTTGAAAGTTCAGTAATAAGTGAACGTAATAAAAGGACAGGCTTAAACAAACGATTAATCGTGATAAGTGCTAACGGCAATATGATGGCAGATACAATTATCAGGATAATAATAATTTGATGGATTAAAGCCTGTGTATTTTTTTGAATAACCAATGGATCAATATAGCCGGTGAGTTGCCATAGTTTAGCACCGACTTTAATTTCCATAGATGTGGGTAGAAGATTGTCTCTATCAGGCGTATTTGAAAAGATTAAGTTGCCTTCTGAATCGGCGAGTTTCCATGAAGAGCCTTCAACCGTCATTTCACTGAGTAATGATTGCATAGCTGAGAGATCGACAAAGAAAATGTTCGCGTTCCCATTTCCCTGACCAACAGTGATCGTGACCATTGGCTTTTTGTCTTTAAGAAAAACATCGCTCACAATAGTCTTGTGCTCTTGTGCCTGCTTCGCTAGTTCGAGGTAAGGCTTAGCTTTTTCTTTATCTCCTAGCGCACCATTTTTATCGATCAACATATTAAAAGCGATTTTATAGACGTCATAAAATCCTGTTTTTTCGATAGTCGCCTTTACTTCGTTAAGACCAAAGTTTGAAGAGTTCGCTAAACGAATGTCTGAGTTGATAGAGCGAGAAACGAGTGCTTTAACTGAGTTAATTTGGCTTTCAATATTTCTGCGGTCAGACGATGAAATATAGTCGCTGATGACATATTGAGATGAAAAAAATGCGGCAACAACTGTCGTAATGATCAGCAACGCCGACATAAGCAAGAGCTTAAGTTTAAAAGATATCCGTGCCATATACTTACATTCCATTGAATTAGTTTTTACGTAAAATTAACAGCAAGTTAACGGCCTAGGCAATCAAATCTTGATAGATATCTCAATATTTTTCAATTTAATATGTGCTTAATTTTATATTAAAACTTAAGTGGAGCGCCTGTTACAACTTCTTTCATAACGAAAAACGTTCTAATCTGACGTACACCTGGTAGAGATAGAAGCTGTTGGGCGTGTAATTGATTGAATGCTGCCATATCCTTTACCCGCACGCGAAGAAAGTAATCAAACTCACCCGCTACAAGTTGACAGTCGATAATAACCGGAAGGTTTGCCACTGAATTTTCAAATTCTGCAAAACTATCTGGGGTAGAGCGATCGAGCACGACACCAACTATTACTAGGGCACCTAGCTGTACTGCTTCAGGCTCGATATCCGCAGATACGCCAGAAATAATCCCTTCTTTAAATAGTCTATCGACACGGCGGTGACACGTTGCAGGGCTGATATTCACTTTGAGAGCGAGGTCGGCATTTGTCATCCGCCCATCCTGTTGTAGCAGGCGAAGCAGCTTGATATCGATACGATCTAACGATTCTGTCATGAAATAATATTCCATAATTAATAATTTAATTGCATTTATAATTACATATAAAACCATATAAAGAAATTAACAATTAAAATTACATTAAAATTAGGAAGCACATTTCAAATAAGATTCGGTAGTCTATTTACATCGCCTGAATTCGATACAGGCAAGTCCACTTATAGAATCATTCGTTTTGCTGAGTATATGGAGATACCCATGAATCTAGAAAAATTTGAACGTTACCCGCTTACATTCGGCCCAACACCCATTGAAAAACTGAACCGCCTTTCAGAGTATTTAGGAGGTGATGTCGATATTTACGTTAAACGTGAAGACTGTAACTGTGGCTTGGCCTTTGGTGGTAACAAGATTCGCAAATTGGAATACATTGTTCCTGATGCTATTGCTAGCGGTGCGGATACGTTGGTTACTATTGGTGGAGTACAGTCCAACCATACTCGTCTAGTTGCTGCAACAGCGGCTAAGATTGGTATGAAGTGTCGTCTCGTTCAAGAAAGCTGGGTTCCTTTTGAAGATGCGGTTTATGATCGTGTGGGTAATATTCTAATGAGCCGTGTGATGGGGGCTGAAGTAGAGCTTGTAGACGAAGGCTTTGATATCGGTATTCGTGAGAGCTGGGAAAATGCGATGGAAGATGTGAAAGCCAAAGGTGGAGTTCCGTATCCTATTCCAGCTGGAGCTTCTGAACATAAATACGGTGGTTTAGGCTACGTACATTTTGCTGAGGAAGTTCGCCAGCAAGAAGCTGAAATGGGTATCAAGTTTGATTACATCGTTGTATGTACGGTAACAGGCTCTACGATGGCAGGTATGGTGGTGGGTTTTGCTGAAGATGGACGAGCCAGAAACGTGATTGGTATTGATGCCTCTGGTACACCAGATCAAAATCATGATCAGGTGCTGCGTATCGCTCAAAATACAGCCGATCTTGTGGAGTTAGATAAGCCTATTACAAAAGAAGATATCGTTATTTTTGATGATTATGCTTATCCAGCTTACGGTGTACCATCAAACGAAACGAATGACGCTATCCGTATTGCAGCGAGAACTGAGGGCATGATGACCGACCCTGTGTATGAAGGTAAGTCTATGCAAGGTATGATTGACCTGACAAGAAAAGGTTTCTTCCCTAAAGGTTCTAAAGTCCTTTATGCTCACTTAGGTGGTGTTCCGGCTATCAACGCGTATAGCTATATTTATCGTAACGGTTAACATTCCTGTAAGGCCTTTTTTGTTCCTCAATGTTGTAGAAAGGCCTCTTTTTATTCTCAGTGGTTATACAGCTAGCCACGAAAAAGGAGAGCGAAGCTCTCCTTTGTTTTGAATATAATTAAAGCTACTACTCTTCGTTTATACGCGGAATATATCCGTACTCTTGCACAAGCTCTCTAATATGATCAGAAAGAAGAAAATCGATAAATTTTTTCTCAGTCTCAGAAATTTTATCTTTATAGTAAAGCGTCAAAAATGGTCGAGATAGCTGATATTTACCATTAGAGATATTCTCAACAGTAGGTTCAATTCCTTCAAACTTAACGGGTTTCACTGAGCGATCTACCGATCCGGTAGAGATAAAGCCAATCGCTTGTGCGTTATGATTCACTAACGTTTTGACCATGCTGTTGCTGTTTACGACTAAATTGTTCGGGCTAATATCAGAAACTAGTCGATCGTTAACGACTTTGGTCAAACCAATCAAGCTCTCGAAACTGAAACGTGTTCCTGACGAGGCTTCGCGAGTAACAACGGCTATTTTCTGATCTTTTCCTCCCAACGGTTTCCAGTTGGTTATCTTGCCTTGATATACGTCGTAAAGCTGGTCACGCGTAAGATTTGTCACTGGATTAGCCATATTGACAACAACGGCTAGACCATCGTAAGCAAGTAAATCTACCTTTAAGTTTGAAGAGAGCTCTGCCTCAGTCAAATAGCGTGAGCTCATCGCGATATCTGTTACTCCCTTTTTGAGCAGAGTGACACCTGCGGTGGAGCCAACGCCCTGTACAGCAACATAAACATCAGGATGAGATTTATTATATTCTTCGGCAATAATATCCATAATCCTGGATACAGAAGTAGAACCAGATATTGTAATTTGTTCTTGAGCCAAAGCCGTATTGCCAATGAACAGTTGGATACCCAAAAGTAAAGAGATTGCTGCACGAATCATCGTTCGCTCCATTAAGTATGAAAACGGGAAGTCTATGAGATTTTGATGACAGTTTTGTGAAATATAGTTCTGATGCCAATAATGAGCAATTTTCGTTTTCTTAGTTGAGATGCGTTATACTCATCCTAAGTCAGATCAATGTATTGTGTTTCTCTTGGTGAGAGGATACAGTCATTTTTCGTACCTGAGCTATGAGGTTTGAATGTCCGTCGTAAATTTGATGCAGCGCCAAATTGAGCGCAGGGCTGATCTACTTTGTCAAAACCGAAATAAAGGGTTACCAGTCGGTATCGGCAAATGTTGTTATGAGCCTGTCAACAACGGTGTGCAGTTCATAAAACATCACTATAAACTGGATTCAAGTCATTTTGATTACTCTACGTTAGTTGCTCAAGTGACATGGGAAGAAGCGAAGAGGGCATGGTTACTGACGATTCCTAATGAATCAGAAGGAGAGTGGGTACCTTATCCTTTCTTAGCACAGAGTGATGATTTAACTGCTGTGATTCGTGAGATTGAAAAAGATCCTAAGTCTCTGTTTTGGGATATGTAAAATAAATTTAAAGAAATAAAAATCAAGGGGCATTTAGCCCCTTAATTATAGGTAATGACATTAAATTTGTACGATTACTTCTCGGTATTATTTTCCGGCTCAACTTCCGCTTTTGGCGGCTCAGCAAAAACTTGGGTTGGTTTTGCTACGATGCTACGGTTTTCTTGGTTTACATCAGCAAGAACGACTTCTAGAGTGTCCCCTAATTTGTAGACCACTTCTTTATCAATTGAGATCATGCCTGCATCTGGGTTGGATTCCAGGCGAGATTTATTATCAACAATTAGTGCTCCAGGGATAAATGCACTTGCACCGTTTTCGAGAAGTCTCACGCGCATCCCAGCTCGGTTGATATCGAATATTTCTGCCGTAAAGCGAGTTTCTTTTTGTGGTTCTTCCGCCAGAGTACGCGCGTATAGCCAGTCGCCAACAGTTCGTTCTGCAATCTTGTGATGCTTACGATGAATCGCAAGCTCTTCACCTACCTGATCATCAGGCTTTTGTACTGGCTCTTTACCGAGGATATGGGCTTTTAGCATTCTGTGGTTGATCATATCACCGTATTTACGAATCGGTGAGGTCCAAGTCGCATAAACGTCCAGACCCATAGCAAAGTGAGGAAGTGGTTGATTACCGGTTTCACTGTAATTTTGGAATTTACGAACGCGGTTATCTAAATAAGATGTTTCTTGAGATGACAACCAACGACGCAGCGAAGCAAATCCTTCAACAGTAGCTAGTGTTTCTGCAGTTTGTTCAGTCATACCATGTTCGACAACGAGTTCTAGTACATCGGCGATTTTATCTGCTTTAAAACCAGCATGAGTATTAAATACACCAGTACCAAACGCAGCTTTGAGTGTTTTACCCGCACAGATGTTTGCCGTGATCATTGATTCTTCAACAAGGCGGTTCGCGCTACGACGCATATCTGCATGAATAGCGATAACATCATTATCTTCACTTAACTCGAAGCGATAATCTGGGCGATCTGGGAACACAACCGCGTTCTTTTCACGCCAATCCGCACGTGCTAGAGCAAATTCTTGAAGGTCTTTTACAACTTGAGCGATGGTTTCTGATGGAGTCCAGTTTGCACAAGAACCCGTTTCAAGGAAGTCAGAAACGTTATCATAAGCTAGGCGAGCATGAGATTTCATATTTGCTGCGAAGAATTCGATATCGTCGCCGATTACACCCTCTTTTGATACTGTGACACGACAGCATAACGCGGGACGCACTTCTCCTTCGATAAGAGAACATAGGTCGTCAGCGAGATCACGTGGCAGCATCGGAATATTACGGCCAGGTAGATAAATTGTGTAACCGCGTTCACGAGCTACTTTATCGATGCTGTCATCAGGAGTGATATACGCAGTTGGATCAGCAATCGCGATAACTAGCTCGAAATCACCTGCTTCGTTTTTGCGAGCGTACAAAGCATCATCCATATCTTTTGTCGATTCACCATCAATCGTGACAAACGGCGTTTCAGTCATATCGATACGTACAAGATCTTCATCGTCTTTCTGAACCCAGTTATCGATTCCCTCTGGTTCTTTATTTGGTAAATCGTTCTGAGCTAGTGTTACCCACCATGGGGCAATTTTATCGTCCGCATCTGTGATCTTTTTGGAGACTTCCGCGAAAAAGGTATTATCGCCTTTCAGAGGGTGGCGAGTTAGATTTGCAACAACCCAATCACCTTCTTTGAGATAATTTTCATCCAACCCTTTACGAGCACGAGCTTTTAAAGGCTGCTTTTTTAATTGAGGGTGGTCTGGCGCGATACTCATCTTACCTTTGTTCAAGACAATACGACCAATGAAACGAGTTAGCGCAGGTTCTAGAAGTTCTTCAGGTTCCGCGACTTCACGTTCTTTCTCCGTACGGATAATAGCCATGACTTTATCACCATGCATACATTTTTTCATGTATGGAGGCGGTATGAAAAAGCTGGTCTTATTATCCACTTCGAGAAAGCCGAAGCCCTTGTCAGTTGCTTTAATAAAGCCTTCTTTTTTAGGAAGGTTTTCTTGGATTTGTTGCTTTAGTTGAGCAAGTAAAGGGTTGTCTTGAAACATTAGTAATTTTTAAACCTTTGGATGAGCGGAAGCTTGTATGCCCCAAATTCTGTCTTTGTCAGTTGCTAAAGAACTATAATATTAGTTAATAGATACTGACAGACGATGAAATTTAATTCGCGACTAAGCTGCAAATAGTACAAGGTAATTGGTGTAAAGTATATTGTTCATCACTTGCACGAATAAATTCCTTGATTAAACAATGACAAAGCTAATTTTTGAGCATTGCAACGAAGTGCATTTGGATATTATTCGTATTTGCAATAATTTTGTGATGAATTTCAATTTTTACTGGCTTTTTTTATTCATTTAAGGAATAATCCGCCACCTTTGTTATGTCCCTAGCCGCTTTGGTGCGTTTGAAGAAGTCTTCAGAATATCCGCATCGGAAAGGAAGCTGTAAGAAATTAGATTGGAAGTGGTAAAGCGCGTGGGACCATCGTTAAACAACTATTAGTAAAATGGGAATCCCATGCAAGAAAATGTAATTCAATTTAATGAATTAGCCCTTAACGAATCTATTCTTTCTGCTTTAGAAGGTATGGGTTTCGTGTCTCCAACACCAATCCAGGCAGCTGCCATTCCTTTCTTGTTAGAAGGTCGTGATGCTTTAGGTAAAGCACAGACTGGTACAGGTAAGACTGCAGCATTCTCTCTGCCGCTTCTTAATAAACTGAATTTAAAACAACATAAGCCTCAAGCTATTGTTATGGCTCCTACTCGTGAGCTTGCGATTCAGGTTGCTGCAGAAATTAAAAATCTGGGACAAAACATCCATGGCTTAAAAGTATTAGAGATCTACGGTGGTGCTTCTATCGTCGATCAAATGCGCGCGCTCAAATCAGGTGCACACATTGTTGTTGGTACTCCTGGTCGTGTTAAAGATCTTATCACTCGCGATCGCCTTCAACTAGATGAATGTCATACGTTCGTATTAGATGAAGCTGACGAGATGTTGAAAATGGGCTTTGTCGATGATGTTACATGGATCATGGAACAGGCTCCAGAAACAGCGCAACGTGTTCTTTTCTCGGCGACAATGCCACCAATGGTTAAAGATATTGTTGACCGTTTCTTACGTAATCCAGCACGTATTGACGTTGCCGGTTCAAACCAGACTGTCGAGAAAGTTGAACAGCAGTTTTGGGTCGTAAAAGGCGTAGAAAAAGACGAAGCTATGATGCGTATTCTTGAAACTGAAGAAACAGATGCGTCAATCGTTTTTGTTCGCACACGTCAGGATACTGAACGTCTAGCAGATTGGTTAAGTGCTCGTGGATTCAAAGCATCTGCGCTACACGGAGATATTCCTCAGTCTTTGCGTGAAAGAACCGTTGATCATATCAAAGAAGGTGTGATTGATATTCTGGTTGCGACTGACGTTGTTGCTCGTGGTCTTGATGTGCCACGTATTACTCACGTATTTAACTACGATATTCCGTTTGATGTTGAATCATACATTCACCGTATCGGTCGTACTGGTCGTGCAGGACGTAAAGGTAAAGCGATTCTTTTAGTAAGAACGAACCAATTACGTATGCTTCGTACTATCGAACGTGTGACTCGCTCTTCTATGGAAGAGATTCAGCTTCCAATGCGTGACCAAGTTGCTGAAGCTCGTTTAGTTAAACTGGGTCAAGAGCTAGAGTCTGAAAAAGAGCATAAAGCGTTAGAGAAATTCTCAGAATTAGTGGAGAAGCTTCAATCGTCGCTTGAAATTGATGCGAGTACACTAGCCGCTATTCTTCTGAAACGCCAACAAGGTAAACGTCCGTTGTTCTACGTAGGCGATGACCCAATGATCGCAGAACTAGAACGCGATAAGCAGCGTCGTCGTGAACGTCGCGATAATGGTGGTCGTCGTGAGTCTAACAACCAAGATTGGGATACTTACCAACTTCAGGTTGGTCGTGAGCAAGGTGTTCAGGTTAAAGATATCGTTGGTGCACTTGCGAACGAACTAGGCTTAACAAAAGGTGCTATCGGTGCGATTAAACTTGCCCCCGAGCATACTTTTGTACAGCTACCAAAAACAATGTCTAGTGATGTTACTCGTAAACTGAGCAAACTACGTATCCGCCAAAAAGAAGTCGGTGCTGTCGTTTGTGATTTCGATGATTTCCGTGAATCCCGTGGTGGACGTCGTGATGGCGGTCGTCGCGATGGAGCCCGTAGAGAAGGTGGACGTCGTGAAGGTGGTCGTAGTTTCCGTAGCGAAGGTAACGGCAGCTCTCGCAACGGTGAACGTCGCTTCGATAGAAATCGTGGTGGTGATAGTCGCGGTGCTCATCGTGGAGAGCGTGGGCATAGTCGTCCAGCTCGTCGCGCAGACGCGTAAGTAGAAAGCTTTATCTTATAGCTCAGCCCACACGAATGTGTGGGCTTTTTATTTAAAAGTGCGAAGAGCGTTTGGTCTCAAAGACTTGTTGGTGTATACTGCGCTTCTGTACTTATAAAGTATGTTTTTGCTCTCAACGAGTGAGTGTTTTTGGTCTTATTAAACGTTTGTCGTTTCCTATTCACTCTGGTGTTTCTGGTCTTTTTGCATCCGTATTTGCATAAAGAAAGTAACCTTCGAGCAAAGTATGTAGTCTGTCTTTGTGATTTCAAACGACAGTAAATTTTTTAAATGCATGTGTTGCTTGGTGTGCAACACCACTGTAAAGGATATATCATGCCTATTATTACTCTTCCTGACGGTAGTCAACGTCCATTCGAAAATCCTGTTTCTGTTCTAGAAGTCGCTCAGTCAATCGGTCCTGGTTTAGCTAAGGCAACGATCGCTGGTCGTGTTGATGGACAACGTGTCGATGCATGCGATGTGATTGAGAACGATGCAAGTCTAGAAATTATCACGAATAAAGATGATGTTGACGGATTAGAAATTGTACGCCACTCATGTGCGCACTTACTTGGTCATGCTCTTAAGCAGCTTTATCCTGAAGCGAAAATGGCAATCGGTCCAACGATCGACAGCGGCTTCTATTATGATATCGATTTAGAGCACTCATTGACTCAAGAAGACATTGAAAAAGTCGAAGCTCGTATGTTAGAGCTAGCAAAAACGAAATACAGTGTCGTTAAGAAAAAAGTAAGCTGGCAGGAAGCTCGAGATACATTTGAATCTCGAGGTGAACCATACAAAATTGAAATCCTTGACGAAAACGTCTCTCGTGATGACCGTCCTGGGTTATATCATCACGAAGAATACATTGATATGTGTCGTGGTCCTCATGTGCCTAACATGGGCTTCTGTCAGCATTTCAAACTATTAAATGTTGCTGGCGCATATTGGCGTGGTAATAGCGACAACAAAATGCTGCAGCGTATTTACGGCACTGCATTCCACGATAAAAAGGCGCTGAAAGCGCATTTGACTCGCTTGGAAGAAGCCGCTAAACGTGATCACCGTAAAATCGGTAAGCAGTTGGATTTATTCCACATGCAGCAAGAAGCACCAGGTATGGTGTTCTGGCATCACAATGGTTGGTCTATCTTCCGTGACCTTGAGGTATTTGTACGTCAAAAACTGACTGAATACGACTATCAGGAAGTGAAAGGTCCATTGATGATGGATCGTGTACTTTGGGAACGTTCTGGTCACTGGGACAAGTACTCAGATGCAATGTTTACAACTAGCTCTGAAAACCGTGATTACGCTATCAAACCAATGAACTGTCCAGGTCACGTACAAATATTTAACCAAGGGCTGAAATCTTATCGTGATTTGCCACTACGTATGGCTGAATTTGGCTCTTGTCACCGTAATGAGCCATCAGGTTCGTTGCATGGTTTGATGCGAGTTCGTGGTTTTACTCAGGATGATGCACATATTTTCTGTACTGATGATCAAATTCAGGACGAAGTAACATCTTGCATCAAAATGGTTTACGATACTTACCAGACATTCGGTTTCGAAAATATTGTTGTTAAACTTTCTACTCGCCCTGAAAAGCGCGTTGGTAGTGATGAAATCTGGGACAAATCTGAAGAGGCACTTAAACTCTCCCTACAAAACATGGGTATCGAATACGATATTCAGGAAGGTGAGGGGGCTTTCTACGGTCCTAAGATTGAGTTCACGCTGCATGACTGTTTGGATCGTGCATGGCAGTGTGGTACTGTTCAATTAGACTTTAATTTGCCGAACCGTTTGGGTGCAACTTACGTTGGTGAAAACAATGAACGTTTAGTTCCGGTAATGATTCACCGTGCTATTTTAGGTTCTTTAGAACGTTTTATCGGTATTCTTATCGAAGAATATGCTGGCTTCTTCCCAACATGGTTGGCTCCAGAGCAAGCAGTTATTCTGAATATTACTGATAAACAGGCTGATTACGCTCAAGAAATTGCTCAAAAACTACAAAAAAGTGGTATCAGAGCAAAAGCGGACTTGAGAAATGAGAAAATTGGCTTTAAAATCCGCGAACATACTTTGAAACGTGTTCCGTACATGCTCGTATGTGGCGACCAAGAAATGGAAGCTGGCGAAATTGCAGTACGTACACGAAAGGGTAAAGACCTAGGTAAATTTAAATTGGATGATTTCATTACTCATATCCAAACCGAAGTGTCTTGCCGTAAACTCAATCTGGAGGAATAAACTATTAAAGGTGGAAGACGCGGCCAAGTACCGGCCAAACAAAACCCGCACCGTATTAACACTGAAATTCGCGGTGTACGTGAAGTTCGTTTATCAGGCGCTGAAGGCGAAGAGTCCCGCATCGTTTCATTTAATGAAGCGCTAGACATTGCAGAAGAAGCTGGAATGGATCTAGTGGAGATCAGCCCGAACGCTGAACCACCTGTCTGTCGAGTGATGGACTACGGTAAATTCCTCTTTGAGAAGAGTAAAGCTGCTAAAGAGCAGAAGAAGAAGCAAAAACAGGTCCAGATTAAGGAACTTAAATTCCGTCCTGGGACTGACATCGGAGACTATCAGGTAAAACTACGCAACCTGTTGAGTTTCCTTGAAGAAGGCAACAAAGTGAAGGTAACAGTTCGCTTCCGTGGCCGAGAAATGGCACACCAAGACATCGGTGTTGATGTTCTCAATCGCTTGAAAGAAGACACTGCTGATGTGGCAGTTGTTGAGTCTTTCCCTAGTCGTATTGAAGGACGTCAGATGATCATGGTTCTTGCCCCTAAGAAGAAGTAATTAACGGCTTGCAAGTAATATAGCCCTGCCATTTAACGGTGGGGTTTTATTCGCCCTAATTACATTGTATTAACATTGATAACAATGCGGAGTTATTCATCATGCCTAAGATGAAAAACAATAAAGGTGCTGCTAAGCGTTTTAAGAAAACAGCTGGTGGTATTAAAGTTAAGCACGCGACTAAACGTCACATCCTGACTAAGCGTACTACTAAGAACAAGCGTCAGCTACGTCCAAACTCTCTACTTCCAAAATGTGAAGTAGCAGCAGTTGCACGTATGTTGCCATACGCATAATTCTTTTTAGTTTTTAATTCGTTTAGTTTAGGAGAAGCATAATGCCTCGCGTAAAACGTGGTGTACAAGCTCGTGCACGTCATAAGAAAGTTCTAAAGCAAGCTAAAGGTTACTACGGTGCTCGTTCACGCGTATATCGTGTAGCGTTCCAAGCAGTAACTAAAGCTGGTCAATACGCATACCGTGACCGTCGTGCGAAGAAACGTCAATTCCGTCAACTATGGATTGCACGTATCAACGCAGCGTCTCGTCAGAATGGTCTATCTTACAGCCGTTTCATCAACGGTCTTAAGAAAGCATCTATCGAGATCGATCGTAAGATCCTTGCAGACATCGCAGTATTCGACAAATCAGCATTCGCTGTTCTAGTTGAAAAAGCGAAAGCAGCTCTGTAATAGCGCTTATCGAAGTAATTTCTAAAGGAGAGCTTAGCTCTCCTTTTTTATTGCTGAAACATTTATCGCTCGCTTTCTCAAATAAATCGCACTCGAAGTAATATGAGATGTATTTTATATGAGACTCGCGTCTTATTTTCATTTAAGCCGTATCTTCTCTTTCCTATCTGTGCCTACTATTAATAATTATTTCTAATTTTAGGTTAGGTATTCACCTATGCCGGGTACTTTTGCATATATTGCTGCGTTACACCTTGCAACTGAGCCATCGAAATTAGCTGGACTGGGCTCTATGCCCAATGAGGCAAAAAAGATACTGTCAACGTATTCGAGATATGCTGAGTTGGGTGCATTAAGTCCTGATTATCCATACTTGATATTTGGTGATAGAGAACAAAATCGCTGGGCTGAACTCATGCATAGCGAAAAAGTGGGTGAACTGATTCGATCGTTTATTTTCCATATATCATCTGCGTCAACGAGTGAAAAAAACCGTTGCTTTGCTTGGTTAGCTGGGTATGTATCCCATGTCATAACTGACATCACGATTCATCCCGTGATTGAACGTCGTGTTGGACGTTACTCAGAAAATAAACTTAACTATAGGATGTGTGAAATACACCAAGATACTCATCTACAGCACTATTTAGGGCTGGAAGAATCTGAATTTTTACAACGGATAAAGACAGATATTGTCTCCTGTCACGAAGACAAAAATCCCCACTTAGCGGATGATGCTATACGCAATTTTTGGTCGATGGCGTTGACTGAAGTGTATAGCGGATATTCAGCGAAATCTTTACCTAATATTAATTTATGGCATAAAACGTTCGTCTCTAAGATGGATGAATTCTATTCTCTTGTAACAGATTTTCCTTTAGCTCATCACGCCGTAAAAAAATATGGGATAATACCTCCTGATAAATCCGAGCTAGATGGTTCATTTCTTACCGAATTGAAAACGCCTTTGGGTGTTATGCATTACGACGAGATTTTTAATCGCACGGTAGATAACATTCAATATTACTTAACTGAACTAGCAAAAGTCATTTTTAGCGAAGGTGATGATCAGATCTTTTTAAATTGGAATCTAGCGACTGGTCGTTGTCCTGATGGGACATATACCGCCTGGCAAATGTAGTTTTCTACATACGCTCGAAATATTGGTTTAGTCGTTTCAAACGCTCTCAACTCTTCATTATATAAATCTCATTGACTATAGCAGCGAATTTCGTTTTACTACGCGAAGCGCAAGCATTTCTCAGGGGACTGATAACAAACTTATCAGCCGTCTTGTCTATCAGCACTTTTTCTTATCCGGTAGCATTCAATGAACACAACGCTCAAACCATCAAGATTTGCTTTTTTTAAAGGTGAATCGGGACTCTATTTTGGTATCAATGGTCTTACTGCTTTGGCGTTTTCATTCATCATTCCCGTCATGAGTTTATTCTTAATCGAAGAGCTTCATATCGAACCGGGTTATATCGGTTTTTATACGGTTGGTACGGCTCTCAGCACCATGCTGATCAGTCAGGTGATGGGGGCGTTATCTGACAAAGGTGTGAGTGGTAAATATTTATATCTGGTCACCTCTGCGGCACTTGTCTTTGGCGCTTTGTCCTTCGCTCTACTTCAAGAATTTTGGCAGGCGATGCTAGTTGGGATCGTATTTATGTCATTTGGTGCTTCTTCGATTCCTGTTTTGTTGGCAATGATTAGACATTATGCGGAACGTTCAGGCAAAAATAGTACAAAGATTAACTCTCAGATGCGTTCGTCTGTGTCCTTGCTTTGGATTGTTGGTCCTGCATTAGCATTCGCCTCTGTTGACCAATTTGGTGCCAGAACCAATTTTATAATGGCGGCCTTTATTGCATTCTGTGTTTTTATGTTGGCGTATATCAAATTGCCAGTCATGAAAAGAGAGCCGGCAATTGAAACCGACAATAATGTAGGCCATAAAAAGAAGGCGCCATTGCCCGGTAAAGTGTGGTTCTTAGGTGTGGCGATATTTTTTGCTAGCGTATCGAACAGTACCTATATTAACGCGATGCCGCTGTATCTAACGAAAGAGCTCGGATTTGATCTTTCGTTACCAGGTGTATTGTTGGGTTTAACTGCAGCATTGGAAATACCGGTGATGTTAATTGCTGCTAGCTGGTCACAAAAGTTCGGCAAAGTGCAACTCATGATCATGAGCTTTATATCAGCGATGATTTTCTATGCAGGAATTCAGTTTGCTCATACCGTAACAACGTTCTTAGCACTACAGCTTTTCAATGGTTTGTTCTTCGGTATATTTGTTGGGCTTGGTGTTACTGTTATGCAGGATTTCGCTCCTAAAACGATTGGCAAAGTCTCTGCTTTCTACACTAATACTATGTCAATCGGAACAATGTGCGGCACTTCGATGATGGGCGTAATAGCTCAATACTACAATTATAAAGCAGCTCTATTCTCATCACTTATTACGGTATTTATATCATTCGTATTGTTTTGTGCATTCTATTTTTATTCGAAACACCATAATCCAATCGATCTTGCAAAGGAAGCTAGTCTCTAATGATGAGACTGTTCTTCAAAATGCGCTTTTAGGTAGTCGACAAAGACCCTTACACGAGGAGCGAGTTCTGTTTGCTTCATAAAGACCGCGTGAATCGGAGCCGCGGCTTGGGTCAACTCCGGTAGCAATTGGACTAAACTCCCTCGTTCCAAATCTTCCATCACATCTGAAAAAGATTTAAGAGCGATACCTAGACCATTAATAGCGAGGATATGGGCAGTTTCACCATCATTACAGCTGTATTTGCCATGGATATGGACGTTGTGACTATCGAAGCGCCAAATCGTATTACGATTATCCCCGAGTACGATGCAGTTGTGGTTTTCAAGCTCCTCAAGACTCTTTGGCTGTCCAAAGCGAGAAATGTAATGTGGGGACGCACACAGAACACGCTTATTATTCATCAATCGACTTGCGACCAGTCTAGAGTCTGCTAATTCGCCGATACGTATAGCGACATCGATATTTTCAGAGACAATATCAAGTACATCATCCGTCAGTCGCACAACGATATCGATATCTGGATATTCTTCGCAGAACTTGGGAATTAAATTAGCGAGATAACGCCGTCCGATACTGTAAGACGCTGTAATTTTTAGTTCACCTGAAATGATCGCACTTCTTTTTAATAGAGCTTCTTCTGCGTTATTTAATTCGTTGATGATACGGCTCGCGTAATCATAGAGGAGTATTCCATCATCTGTGATAGAGAGCTTTCTTGTGTTGCGATAGACAAGTTGAACACCAACTCGACTTTCCAAATTTGCCAACCGCTTACTTGCCGCTGCAAGGGAAATATCAAGAGCACTCGCTGCGAGAGTTAGACTGCCTAACGAAACGACTTTTTCAAATACCTGTAAGCCTAGCAAATCATCTATACGTTTCATTGTTAACCAAACCGAAAATCTGACTTTTATTTCTCTCCATTTAATCAACAAAGAACTGCATTTACAATTTAATTGTTAAATTGTGTGCATATTCGATAAGGAGAAGACATGAAACTTGATCTAACAGGTAAAACAGCTTTAGTAACAGCCTCAACGGGCGGGATCGGATTCGCGATCGTTAGAGGACTACTGGATTGTGGATCCAATGTTATCATCACAGGAAGAAGTGATTCATCGGTCGAACATGCCAAAGCAGCGCTATTCAGAGAGTTTCCTGACGCAAATATTTCCGCAGTCATAGCGGACTTCTCAAGTGAATCTGGCTGTACTTCCGTTATTAATCAGGTCAAAGACGTAGACATATTGGTGAATAATGCGGGAATTTACGGCCCCCAAGATTTCTATGAAACTGACGATGAAAAATGGAATGAGTTTTGGGAAACCAATGTAATGTCCGGCGTGAAACTCGCGAGAGCGTTTACACCTCAAATGGTGGAGAAAAAGTGGGGGAGAGTCGTATTTATATCCTCTGAATCCGCGAGAAACATTCCTGCTGACATGATTCACTATGGCGTCTCAAAAACAGCGCAGTTGTCGTTATCACGCGGATTAGCAAAGCGTCTTGCAGGTACAGGCGTCACTGTAAATGCGGTCCTTCCCGGACCTACCCTATCTAGCGGATTCAAAGATATGTTTCCCGACTTAAATGGCGATGAGCTATTGGCAGCGGCGAAAGACTTTGTCATGACACAGCGACCAAGCTCAGTGATTCAAAGAGCTGCATCAACGGATGAGGTCGCCAATATGGTTGTCTATGTTTGCTCTCCTTTATCATCGGCTACATCAGGTGCGGCATTAAGGGTCGATGGTGGTGTGGTAGACGATATCGTTTAGGTTTGCCTAGAAAAAATAATAACAAAACTTAAATAATAATTTATTCCTGATAAAAGGATGTATCCAATGACTCTAAGCGAAGATCAAGTAAGGCGAATTACCTCTACTCTCATTGTTGCTGCGGCGCTATTTATGGAAATGATTGATTCAACAGTCATTACTACTGCGTTGCCTGCGATAGGTGAATCTTTCAATACCGCAGCAGCGAACTTGTCTGTTAGTGTGTCATCCTACTTGGTTGCGCTAACAATTTTTATTCCGCTCAGTGGTTGGTTGGCAGAGAAATACGGTGCTAAACGACTGTTTTGTTTGGCAATCGTTATTTTTTCATTTTCGTCCTACCTGTGTTCCATCAGTGTGGATGTGACAACATTTACACTCTCGAGAATTCTACAAGGTATTGGTGGGGCAATGATGGTGCCTGTGGGGAGATACATTGTTTTTCGCGAAACCCCTAAGGAAGGGCTAGTTACTGCCGTGGCATTACTCACATGGCCAGCTTTATTCGCGCCTGTTTTAGGCCCTGTCACGGGCGGTTGGATAACAGAAAATTGGGGGTGGACATGGATCTTTATCATTAACATCCCAATTGGTATTGTAGTCTTCCTCGCCGCCGTATTTATATTGCCTGATGTTAAGCGTACGCCAGATCTTCGTTTCGATACGCTAGGGTTTATTCTTACTGCTCTTGGTTTTGGCGGTATCATGGCGGGGGTTGAGTTAATGAATGGTACGTCAGGTGACTATCTCTTACCAGGGCTACTCGTCACGTTGGGCATTGTTATAAGTATTATTGCTATTCGTTACTTAAAGAACGCCCAGAATCCTCTTTTTACGCTAGAGCCATTTAAAATACATACATTTAAAACGTCTTCGCTATCTGGATCTGTTTTTGGTGTTGCTTTATCTACGGTGCCGTTTTTGTTTCCTCTGGAAATGCAGTTAGCACTTGGCTACGGTGCGACGGAATCAGGGGCGATGCTACTATGGCTTTTCTTAGGAAACCTGTTTATGAAACCGTTGACGACTTGGGTGATGAATCAGTTTGGTTTTAGACGAATACTGCTAATAAATGGGTGTCTTATTGCGCTAAGCTTTATTGGATTGTCATTATTAACCAGTGAAACACCGAAACTATTAATTGGTGTCCTACTGTTTGTTTCAGGGATGTGTCGTTCTATGCAATTCACGGCATTCAACACATTAGGCATGTCAGATGTACCTAATGAACAGATGAAAGACGCCTCAATGATATCGTCGATCGTGAGTCAGATGAATATTGGTGTAGGTATTGCTGTGGCTTCTTTGATACTTGGGTTAGTCGTTCAATTTAGTGGTTCTACGTTAACTGATTTGAGTGTGGCAAACTTTGCGACAACGTATCTAGTGGTTGCCGTATTTACCTTGTTAGCACTACTTGATATTCGAACATTAACATCCGAGTCTGGTGATTCAGTATTACATCATAAGCATGGGTAATTTCTACTAGCCGAAATGAGAAAAGGCCTGCCTCAGTGGCAGGCTTTTTGCTATTTAATGTAATACTGACCAGTCTTTTATATGAATTGTTTCCTTTGAGACAGAATGTTTGTTTGCTATTCGACATACAGAGCAGTGTAAAAACAAATATCTTGTCGAATTTTATGGTTGGTTATCAAATAAATTTGAATAAAATGTAATTGGAATGTTATCCTATTCGGTGCTCCAATAGTGGTATAAAATTTGAGCATTAACCTAACAGGAAGTTAGAAGGGCTGTATTATGGAAATTAGATTAGCAGAATATAACGATTATCAAAAAATTGCAGAATTGCATGCTAGTAGCTGGCAAGAGAATTATCAAAACGTAATGGATGCCAGTTATCTTGAAAACGATGTCTTAGAAGATCGTCAGCTAATTTGGCAAACTCGTCTTATTAACCCACCAATGAACCAGCACGTCGTTGTTCTTGAAGATAATGGCGTTATATGCGGTTTCGCTTGTGCATTTGGTAATCATGACTTTGAAAAGGGCTCGATTATCGAGTCGTTACATGTTGCTAAAGAGTTTCAGGGGAAAGGACTTGGAAGAGTACTTATCAAGGCTATCGTAGAGTGGATCGAGCACTTTTTCCCCGATAGTGGCGTCTATATTGAAGTCATGGCTAAAAACACTCAGGCAATTGAGTTTTATGATGATTTAGGCGGTTCACATCTCAGTGACCGTGTTTGGCATTCTCCTTGTGGCATTGATATCAATGAGTGGGTTTACACTTGGGAAACACCAAAGGCGATTCTCAGTGCTGTTGATACTGTTGCTGCATAACATACTAGGATTCATATCTAATCTTATATATGCTAAACGATAAGTGTTGTTACAAGAGGTACTTATGGCTATCGATTTAGCTCAATATAAAGGACTAATTTTTGATATGGATGGAACGTTGGTCGATTCAATGCCCGCCCATATTGAATCTTGGCGTGTTGCTGCAGAACATTTTGGTTTCCCTTATATACCTGAATGGTTTCATGCAAGGGGGGGGAAACCAAGTGGCAAAATTGCTCTCGAACTGAATGAGCTTTACGGTCTTTCATTAGTTCCAGAGGAAGTTTCTGATTATAAACAGCAGGCATTTCGACATTTAGAATTTGAAAATGGGCGAATTGAAGAGACATGCTCAATTCTATTTGCCAACGTTGGTTATAAGAAGATAGCTGTGGGTACTGGAAGTAAAAAAGAAAATGCCCTAATGCTGCTTGAACAAAATGATTTGTTGAATAGCCTCGATGCTATCGTTACCGCAAATGACGTTGAGCTACATAAGCCCCATCCACAAACATTCCTCAAAGCGTGTGAGCTTATTGGACTTCGACCAGAAGAATGTGTGGTCTTTGAAGATACAGCTCTTGGTATGCAGGCTGCTCATGCTGGTGGTATGGATTGTATATTAGTGACTGATAGTGGTTTGAAACTTTATCCAGCTAGTTAAACTATAAAGGCACTTGCTAGGTGCCTTTAAATTATGTGGCTGCTGATTATTTTATTTCGAGCAACTCTATCTCAAAAATCAGTAATGCACCTGGGGGTATTGAGCCTATAGGTCTTTTCCCGTAGGCAAGTTCATTTGGTACGTATAGACGAATTTTCTCACCTTCTACCATGGCCTGCACGCCTTGTTGCCAACCTTTAATCACCTGCTTCAAGCGAAATTCAATTGGCTTGTTTCGTTGGACTGAACTGTCAAATACCTTACCGTTAAGTAGCGTTCCATGGTAATGCACTTTCACTTTATTATTCAATGTGGGAGAGATAGTCCCTGTGCCAGCTTGTAGCACTTCGTATTGGAGACCAGTCTTTGTGGTGATGACTTCTTCACGTTGGCCATTTTCCTTCAGAAACTTTTCTCCCTCTTCGATAAATTGTTTAGCTCGTTTAGTATTGCGAATATTTCGCATAAAAAAGAGGCCAGCAATAACGAACAGAATCGCAATCAATATGTAGTTATTATCCATATAGGTACCTATTATCTAAGACTGAACCATTTCACTAAAAACAGCTTACGAAATCAAATCTTCCTTATTGAATTAAGCGTTTATCGATGAATTAACGTTTATTTTGGTAAAGAATTTGTAACTCTGCCGATAAACTTATAAGCCGATTCTTCGAGAGTACACTATGAAATACCTGATTTTCGTTTTAATTTTTGCGCTATCTGGGTGTGGTAGTCTACTAACTAACCAATACTTCAATAGTAAGAAGTTATTAGATACAGCGCCGAAGGAAAGTGGTGACGTCATGTATCCCGAGTGGGGAGAAGGTGAGAATGTCACTGAAACAGACAGTTTAGTGCAGTCTGTGCAAACTCAACCTCAGTCGTCGCCTAAGAGACAAATAGATTACTCAACCCTGGGTACCTTGACTCAATATCTTTCAGCACAAAATATTGAATACGAGGTATTACAAGGTAACTTTCCGGTCGTGCGTATAAAACGAATCATACGGTTTGATACGGGTTCTGATAAAGTATCTTATGATAGTCGGGCGTGGATTTATAAAATCAGCGATTTTCTTTCGGGTAAAAATAATATTGAAGTTATCGTAGATGGCCATGCAGACAACACTGGCGGAGATGGATTAAACGATAATTTATCGAGACGCCGCGCTATCGCGGTAAAAGCACTATTGGTTGATGCCCCCAATGTTTATACGAATTCTATCTATACACGTGGTTTTTCGAGTGCTGTTCCTTTGTGTGGAACAAGTAATACTAAGAGCAGTTCGTGTAACCGGCGAGTTGAAATTTTCTTCATCGTCACATCTTAAAAGATAACTCAATAGAAACGCTCGCCTTAGGCGAGCGTTTTTTTAACATGACGAGAGAGGTTAGATAATCTCGTTAGCGGTTTTCACTACGTTTTCAACACTAAAGCCGAAGAGTTTGAATAGTTCACCAGCTGGCGCAGATTCACCAAAGCTTGTCATCCCAATCACTTTGCCACCGAAACCGACGTATTTATACCAGTAATCGGCAATACCTGCTTCAATAGCAATTCTTGCTGTTACGTTAGAAGGTAATACGGACTCGCGGTACGCGTCATCTTGTTTATCAAAGATATCGGTAGCTGGCATTGATACAACACGTACCTGTTTACCCGCTTTGGTTAGTTCATCAGCAGCATTCACGGCAAGTTCTACTTCAGAGCCTGTCGCTATCAGAATAAGCTCAGGTGCACTCTCTGAGTCTTTAATGATATAACCACCTTTAGCTATATTCGCCAATTGCTCATCTGTTCTTGGTTGTTGAGCAAGATTCTGACGAGAGAAGATGAGAGCACTAGGGCCGTCCTGGCGTTCGATAGCCATCTTCCATGCAACAGCAGACTCAACTTGGTCACATGGACGCCATGTACTTATGTTAGGTGTTAGTCTTAATGATGCCATCTGCTCAACAGGTTGGTGTGTCGGGCCATCTTCACCCAAACCTATAGAGTCATGGGTATAAACCTGAATGTTACGTACCTTCATCAAGGCTGCCATACGCATAGCATTACGCGCATATTCCATAAACATCAGGAAGGTTGCACCGTACGGAATGAATCCACCGTGTAAAGCAATACCATTAATTATGGCAGTCATACCGAATTCACGTACGCCATAGTGGATATAGTTACCTGATGCATCTTCTGCGGTAAGAGATTTTGAACCTGACCACATAGTAAGATTAGAAGGCGCTAAGTCAGCCGAACCACCCATAAATTCAGGCAATAATTTACCGAAGGCTTCCAAAGCATTTTGAGAGGCTTTACGAGAGGCAATGTTAGCTGGATTTGCTTGAAGATTAGCAATGATTTTAGCCGTTTCTTGCTCCCAGTTTGCGGGTAATTCGCCATTCACACGACGCTCATATTCGGCTGCTAATTCTGGGTAAGCTGCTTTATACTGAGCAAACTTCTCGTTCCAAGCTGCTTCTTTCGCTGCGCCTGCTTCTTTGGCATCCCACTCTGCATAGACATCTGCAGGGACTTCAAATGGTCCGTATTCCCAACCAAGTGCCTTCTTAGTTGCGACGATTTCATCAGCGCCTAGTGGAGCACCGTGTGAGTCGTGAGAACCTGCTTTGTTTGGTGAACCGAAACCGATAACGGTTTTAGTACAAATAAGAGTAGGGCGAGAGGTATCTTGTTTTGCTTCGTTTATCGCTGCATCGATCGCAGTTGCGTCATGGCCGTCAACTGAGCGGATAACCTGCCAACCATAAGCCTCAAAACGCTTAGGTGTGTCATCGCTAAACCAGCCTTCAACTTCACCGTCGATAGAAATACCATTGTCATCCCAAAAGACTATCAGCTTTCCTAAGCCTAGTGTGCCAGCTAATGAAGATACTTCGTGTGAAATACCTTCCATCATGCAGCCGTCACCCATAAACGCATAGGTAAAGTGATCTACGATATCATGACCATCTTTATTAAATTGAGCGGCAAGAGATTTTTCAGCTAATGCCATACCAACTGCATTAGATAAGCCTTGTCCAAGAGGACCTGTTGTTGTCTCAATTCCGGCAGTGTAGCCATACTCTGGGTGACCAGGCGTTTTTGAATGAAGTTGGCGGAATTGTTTTAACTCTTCGATAGGAAGATCATAGCCAGTTAGGTGTAGTAGAGAGTAAATCAGCATTGAACCATGCCCGTTTGAAAGCACGAAACGGTCTCTGTCTGACCATTTAGGGTTCTGTGGGTTATGGTTTAGATGTGAGCGCCAAAGTACTTCAGCAATGTCAGCCATACCCATAGGTGCTCCTGGGTGGCCAGAATTGGCTTTTTGTACGCCGTCCATACTTAATGCGCGTACTGCATTAGCAAGATGTTTACGATTCATAATTGGGTTCCGATCTGTTTCGATTTTGTTGTAAAAACAAATGGGAGCTCTCGCTCCCATTATCTATATTCTTGTTATAGTTTTGCTTTAATCATTTCTTCTAATTTGCCTTGGTCCGCAGCGAAGTTTCGGATACCTTCAGCTAATTTTTCTACTGCCATCGCATCAGAGTTGTGTTCCCACAAAAACTCAGAATGTGTCATCAGGGTAGGAGCAGATTTAATATCCGTTGTTGGTGTCAGTTTGGCTTCGAGTACACCATCTGCATCTTCTAACTGTTGCAGTAGCTGAGGGCTGATAGTTAGGCGGTCACAACCTGCAAGCTCGATAATTTCACCGATGTTACGGAAGCTTGCACCCATCACGATTGTTTTATAACCGTGCTCTTTATAGTAGTTGTAGATACGTGTTACTGAATGAACACCTGGATCTTCTGATGGCTCGAATTCTTTACCTTCTTTGGCTTTGTACCAGTCCATAATACGACCCACGAAAGGAGAGATAAGGAATGCGCCAGCTTCAGCACATGCACGAGCCTGAGCGAATGAGAACAACAGAGTTAGGTTACAGTTGATGCCTTCTTTCTCTAATACTTCTGCAGCACGGATACCTTCCCAAGTTGATGCTATCTTAATAAGGATACGATCATTGGTAATGCCCGCATCGTTGTACATCTTGATCAGCTTGTGTGCTTTTTCGATGGTTTTTTCTGTGTCAAAAGAGAGGCGAGCATCAACTTCAGTTGAAATGCGTCCTGGAATGCTCTTTAGAATTTCTTTACCGATAGTGACCGCCAGCATGTCGCCAGTATCTTCTAGTTGTTGTGCTTTGTCGTCACTTTGAGATTTTGCCCATGCAACCGCTTCATCAATGAATTTAGCATACTCTGGAATCTGTGCTGCTTTGAGGATCAATGATGGGTTTGTCGTTGCATCTTCCGGTTGGTATTTTTTGATTGCGTCGATTTCGCCTGTATCTGCAACTACTGTCGTTAATTTACGTAGTTGCGCTAATTTAGTACTCATATTCGATCATCCTATTTCGTTGGGCATTTGTTCTAAGTCTAATATATCGCTCAGTATTCGTTTGCCTAATTTCTGAACAATTGATGCATACTCTAACAGATGCAAACTCATGAAAATGAGCATATGTTCACATTGTGAGTATTTGATGCCTAGATAATTAACTCATTCAAAAAAAATGTCAATCGGAACTCTCTATAACTACAATAGAGACTGTCTATATCACAAAAATTTCACTAAACAGTCGTATTTTGGGTGAGTTTTACGCTTTAATAGTCGAAAGCAACGTTTAAATTGTTATTGAACATTTGTATCCTTGTTGAGCAAATGGTGCTACCGTAAATGAAAAATACATATGTTAAGTCAATGAGCATTAGTTCTTGATAAGCTACTTTACGTTTATGTAATTAAGATGGTCCCGATATGAATACAATCAGCCAAGATATCTCAATTGAAGATACCAACCTGTTGACGGAAATTTCTGTTGCTTATTACCAGGATGGAGCGACTCAGGAAGAAATATCAAAAAAATTTGCGATTTCCCGTGCGAAAGTTGGGCGTTTGTTAAAGCAGGCTAGAGATGAGGGCGTTGTTGAAATTACGGTCAAATACCATCCTGTCTTTAGTGCTAAGGTTGAGCAACGGTTGATGGAGCGCTTCAACATCAAGCGAGCACTGATCGCGCTAGATCAGCCTAATGAGGAACTTCAGAGACAGCAAGTTGCCAGTCTGGTGGCCAACTATCTATCTAACTCACTTAAGAACGGTATGGTTGTGGCAATAGGCCAAGGGCGTAATGTTTCCTCTGTTGCGCATCACAATGGCGTTATTACTCAGCGTGACGTTAAGTTTGTGTGTAGTATCGGGGGCATTCACCCTCGAGGCGGACAGTTTAATGCTGACCATATCTGTAGGCAGTTTGCAAAAAAATATGGCGGGACCTCTGAGACATTGTATGCCCCTGCATACGCGGTTAACCGTGAGCAGAAGTTAGCCTTCATGCAAAATGAAACAGTGAAGCAAACGTTAGATCTTGCAAGAAAAGCTGACGTTGCTTTAGTGGGTATCGGTGATATGAGTGAAAACAGCTATATGGTCGATTTAGGTTGGTTCACTCCACAAGAAGTTGTTCAGTCTAGGCTCCAAAACGGAGTTGTCGGTGATTTTGCCGGATACGATTTTTTTGATATCCAAGGACGAATAGCAAACACAGTAATGAGTGATCGCATCATTGGTCTGGGTATCGAAGAATTTAAGCCCATCTCTGAGGTGATTGCTATTGCATCGGAAAACAGTAAACCGTTAGCGTTACTGGGCTCATTGAGAACTGGAGCGGTAGACGTATTAGCGACTAGCGTAAGTAATGCCTTGACGATTTTAAACCTAGATGAACAAATGACTTACCGTCAAGGGACAATGACGAGCGTTTAAAAAAGATAAACACTCGTCATTAAGACTCATAATTATTCAATGGGACGACTTGTATCTTTTCCCCATTCGGCCCAGGAACCGTCATAAACTTTGATATCTT
This sequence comes from Vibrio viridaestus, assembly GCF_003856525.1. GTDB lineage: Bacteria > Pseudomonadota > Gammaproteobacteria > Enterobacterales > Vibrionaceae > Vibrio > Vibrio viridaestus. Next base: position 154,260 of record NZ_RJVQ01000001.1, on the reverse strand, counting down.
CGTAACCGACACAGCTAGCCGCTAATGCAAGGATACATGCAGTTACACCTGATCCGCAGCTGAAAATAACTTCGCTGGTTTTGTCTGGAATTACTTGATTAAAAATAGACTCCAGTTGATCCATTTGTTTTAGTTTCCCATCATCAATAACGTCTGCAAACGGAAGGCAGACAGCAGCTGGAATGTGACCTCGACGAACACCTTCTCGAGGCTCAGGTAGCTTACCCAAAAAACGGTCTAACGCTCTAGCATCAACAGTTGTACTATTTGACAAAGTAATTTTCTCTTCAACGTAATCTGCGTTTACAAAAGAGTTGGGAATCATAACACCCGAAAAATTCCCCAGATTTTCTTTAGATTGATAGACAGTATCTAATGGATATCCAGAACACTTCCATGCAGACAGTCCACCATTGAGCACATAGACATTGTCACACCCCATCGTTTTAAACATCCACCAGGCTCTAGGTGACGCGTAAGTACCACTGTTGTCATAGACGATAATTGTATCGTCATTATTAATCCCCAAAGCTTGGACACGTTCATTAAAATAGCTTTGTTTAGGGAACATATGTGGTAGTGCGGAGGTTTGATCACAGATATCTTTATCGTAGTCAAAACGAATCGCTCCAGGGATGGTGTGTTCTTTGTCTTTCTCTTTCTCGGCCGGAATTTGAAAATCAATACTACAATCCAAAATTACGATATTTGGTTCGGTAAGGTGTTGATATAACCAGTCAACTTCTTTTATAGGTAGCATGAGGTCACTCTCTAATTTTTATGTTTTAACTATATTAGAGCACTATCTTATCGCTATTCAACTAAGACACGGTAAGTTAACAGTCTAATTTTCATTACTTGGGCTAAAGAACGAATTAATTCCCATTTAAAAATGTGGATGTAATTATTCTAATTTGCGAGTATCCTTGTCGACCATCCGTTCAGGATGCATGTTAATTCCAAGAGGTAAAGTGAGTCATGTCAGGTTTAAGCGAGTCAGCAGTATTAGTTAAAAATGCTCTCGAAAGTCGTGGTTTGGAAACTCCAATGAAACCAAACGACATCAGTCAACAAGAGAAGAAAGAAAAGATCGAACACCACATGCGTGAGATCCTAAATTTACTCGGGCTGGACTTGACCGATGATAGCTTAGAAGAAACGCCTCATCGCATAGCTAAAATGTATGTTGACGAAGTTTTCTCTGGATTGGATTATCGTAATTTTCCTAAGATTACGGTTATCGAAAACAAAATGAATGTCAGCGAAATGGTACGTGTGAAAGACATTACTGTTACAAGTACTTGTGAACACCATTTAGTGACTATCGATGGCAAAGCCGCTGTTGCGTATATTCCACGCGGTAAAATCATTGGCCTATCTAAAATAAACAGAATTGTTCGCTTTTTTGCTCAGCGTCCGCAAGTTCAGGAGCGCATGACACAGCAAATACTCGTGGCATTGCAAACGTTGCTTGAGTCTGATGATGTTGCGGTAACGATTGATGCTACGCACTACTGCGTCAAATCTCGTGGTGTTATGGATGCAACGAGCGAAACAACAACGACAGCATTGGGTGGTATCTTTAAATCGAATCCATCGACTCGTTCTGAATTTCTGTCCGGGCTGAAATAGCTTTTCTGCGATATAGAAATAGAAAAAGGACATCAAAAGATGTCCTTTTTAGTTTTTATAACAAAGTGAAACTAGTTATTAGTTTGCGCTTGAAGCATTTCATTACCTTCCTGTACTTCCTTTTCGTTGTGAGTTGCTTTGAAGTAAATGAAACCCAGAACGAATAGTACTGCGAAGATAACAGCAATTAGGAAGTTATAGTAAACCATTGCAACCAAAGCTAGTACAGCAAGAGCTAATGCTACAGCTGGAGCAAATGGGTACATTGGAGCCATAAATGGACGCTCAAGATTTGGCTCAGAACGACGAAGTTTGAATAATGACAGCATCGAAACAATGTACATCACGATTGCGCCAAATACAGCCATAGTTACTATGTTTGCTGTTAGAGGTTGACCACCAATAACAATCAAGTTGTCAGAGAAGATTGCCGCAATACCAACAACACCGCCAGCCAAGATAGCCCAGTGTGGAGTCTGGTAACGAGAGTTAACTGCTGCAAGTGATTTTGGTAGGAAGCCTGCACGAGCTAGGGCAAAAATCTGACGAGAATAGCCCATGATAATACCGTGGAAAGACGCGATCAAACCAAATAGGCCTAACCAAACTAACATATGTAACCAACCACTAGAGTTACCAACAATCATTTTCATGGCTTGAGGTAGTGGATCGTTGATATTTGCAAGTGTACGCCAATCGCCCGCACCGCCAGCAAAGAACATAACACCAACAGCTAGAACAACAAGCGTTAGAATACCAGCAATGAATGCAACAGGAATTGTACGTTTTGGATCTTTTGCCTCTTCTGCGGCCATTGATGCGCCTTCGATAGCAAGGAAGAACCAAATCGCGAATGGAATAGCGGCAAAGATACCTGAAATAGCAGCTCCAGAAAATTCATCACTACCAGCCCAACCATTAGCGGCAAAGTTCTCCATAGAGAAGCCTGGAGAGACAACACCCATAAATACCAGTAGTTCGACGATTGCTAAAATGGTTACGAAAAGTTCGAAAGTAGCAGCAACACTAACGCCGACAAGATTTAGACCCATAAACACAATGTACGCAACGACTGCAACTAGCTTAGGATCCAATGTAGGGAATTGCACATTTAGATACGCACCGATTGCCATTGCAATTGCTGGTGGAGCAAAAACGAATTCAACCAAGGTTGCGAAACCAGCGATGTATCCACCCGTAGGCCCAAATGCACGATAAGCATAGGCAAATGGTCCACCTGCGTGGGGAATTGATGTTGATAGTTCAGTGAAACTGAAGATAAAAGCAGTGTACATAGTTGCGATTATTGCAGTGGTAATAAGGAAGCCAAGAGTACCGGCCTGCGCCCAACCATAGCTCCAACCAAAATATTCACCGGATATTACCAAACCAACGGCGATACCCCATAAATGAAATTTTCCAAGGGTCCTTTTCAGGCCTGGTTTGTTTTCATTTTCCATACTACTTTCCTCTATTAATATCCATATTTCATTTAGATGTGGTTAAACAAAATGTTTGTGAAGATGTATTTTCCAGCTGGATGTCATCTGAACGGTCTTTAAGACCAACCCCAGTGAGTTCCAGGCGATGCGATTCTGCTAGCAAGTAGAAACACTTGTGAACAGCATTTGGATATTTGAGCCCTTGTGGTCTCACATTAGAAATACAGTTACGTAATGACTCTTCAATACCTCTAACTGCTTTCCAAGTGATATACAAACCCATGCTATCCGGGGAACTAAGTCCGGGTCTTTCTCCAACTAATAGGATGACCTCTTTTGCATTTAGGGTTTCACAGACGTCGTCACCGACGGCTACTCGGCCCTGTTCCACGACAAAGATTGGGGCAATATTCCAATCTCGTTTTGGATCCTCATTAAGGGTTTTCACCATTAACTCAATGAACGGTTTAGCGTGATTTGAGATAGCGTATGATGAAAGTCCATCGGCTATCACGAACACGACATCGTATTGTGGTTGCGTATCGTCACGCATTTGTTGAACTTTATAAATTGATGCTTCGTCTAACTTGCGCCCCAAATCTGGGCGTTGTAGATACTCCATCCGATCTCGAGCCTCACTATGCAGTCTTACTATCGGTAATAATGGTTGAAGCAGCGTCGAGCTTGCGAATTGTTCGCTTAGATTTTCGAAATCCAGAGGAACATGCACGGCATCGATTGCCTGTGCATGGGAAAGCTGAAATTTCAAAAGCTCAGATGTAGGAATACTTGTTCCTACACGACCAATACCAATTCTTGCATCTGTGAATTGGCGTAACTTTGCCCATGGATCTTCATGAACAAGCTGTTTTTTTATTGGTGTGACGTTAGATGCGCTCATGACGCCTCCTGAATCTGTTTAAGTGGTAGTGCGAATGATTCAGGTAACTTGTCTGTCAACTGAGAATGTGTATCTTCTGGCGAGATTTTCATGTCTTTTAGCCACTGGTCGAATTCAGGTGCTGGACGGCTGCCCAAGACTTGACGAGCATACAATGCATCATGAAATGACGTTGTTTGGTAGTTCAACATGATGTCATCTGAACCAGGGATCCCCATGATGAACGTACAACCTGCAACACCGAGGAGCGTTAGCAGGTTATCCATATCATTTTGATCAGCATAGGCATGGTTTGTGTAGCAAATATCACATCCCATCGGCAGGCCAAGAAGTTTGCCGCAGAAGTGATCCTCTAAACCAGCACGCACGATTTGCTTACCATCGAACAGATATTCTGGGCCGATAAAGCCCACTACAGTATTAACGAGTAGAGGATTAAAATGTCGGGCAACTGCGTAAGCACGCGTTTCGCATGTTTGTTGGTCAATACCATGATGTCCATTTGCAGACAGAGCACTTCCTTGTCCGGTTTCAAAGTACATGACATTGTTACCCACGGTCCCTCTTTTCAGAGACAAGGCCGCGTCGTAACCCTCTTGAAGAATATTGAGATTGACACCAAATCCAGTATTTGTTGCTTCTGTGCCACCGATCGATTGAAAAACTAGGTCGACAGGTGCTCCTTTTTCTATGCATTCAATTGTGTTTGTTACGTGAGTCAACACGCATGATTGAGTAGGAATCTGGTAGTGTTGAATCACCTCATCCATTAATTTCATTAATTTTGTTGCTTGCGAAACGCTGTCTGTCGCCGGGTTGATACCGATGACAGCATCTCCATTACCGTACATTAGTCCATCGAACATTGATGCCGCGATACCATTGATATCATCAGTTGGATGATTCGGTTGCAAGCGCGTTGAAAGGTGTCCAGGTAAACCGATTGTGTTACGAAACTTGGTAACTACATGGCATTTCTTAGCAACCAGAATCAAATCTTGGTTACGCATTATTTTACTTACTGCTGCTACCATTTCCGGTGTGATACCGGGCCGAACACGAGCAAGCTCAACTGATGTAGTCGATTCTTGGAGTAGCCAGTTACGAAAGTCACCAACAGTTAAATGGCTTATTTCGCTGAATGCCAATTTGTCATGAGTGTCGATGATCAAACGAGTAATTTCATCTTTCTCATACGGGATCAAGACTTCGTTTAAAAAGGTTTTAAGTGGCGTTTCTGCCAATATCATTTGGGCAACAACACGTTCTTCGGCAGACTGAGCTGCTACTCCAGCAAGCTGATCTCCAGAGCGAAGAGGAGACGCTTTCGCCATTACTTCCGCAAGATTTTTAAAGTGGTATACTTGCGTGCCAAGTTGATATTGATAACTGGATGCCATAAACACCTCTTAATTGTGTAGGCTTAAAGTTTGCTTAGTGAACTAAACTTGTAAGAAGCGATTACTGTTCCAACGGTCTAACGGAATTGTGCAAATCGATAAATTTTATATTTATCAATGTTTTAATGTTCGTTTTAATTGGGTTTGCGCAAAAATGGGGAGCTGCGTTATTTATGAATTTTTCGCAATTGCATCATGAAGGAAATTCAAATGCACCAGTGAGGTGCAAGTTGGTCGCGTATGACGTCAACCAGCAGGCTGAGAGTTTAGTCCGTTGGGAACAACAGTATAATCAGCATAGTCAGGGCGCATTTACGGGTTATCTCGATGAGCTGAAGCTGGGAGGAATGCACCTTTTTGAAGAATTCACTAGCCAAACACTTTTACAACAATGCTGTGTTAATGAAGATAGTGTCTGGTTGGGTTTTTCCCTCCAACCACAAAGACCCAGAATTAACGGAAATGAAATTGGTGAAGGACAGCTGATGGTTCGTCCGTCTGGCGTCGAATTCGAGCTTCTTACACCGCAACAGTTCCATATTTTTGGCTTAGTCCTAAACAAACAAGCGATTGCTGAACAACTTCAAGGTTTGGATAAAGATCTCTGGTTAAAGGAGTCGGATAAACTGCTTGTGACTCGACCAAATAACTTTGTCGCCTATGAGTTGGCGAAGACAATTTCTTTAATGCTCAATGAACGCAGTCCGATTATTGAAGGTTTGACTGAGGAAGAGAAGAACCAAAGAATCGAGCGGATTCAACCGATAGTTGCTTCCAGAATTGCTGATCTTTTAGTTCAGACTGAAACTGGTATGAAAGAAATCAATGTCAACCGACCGGAGAAACGCAGAGTTATCGATCGCATTCGTGCTCACGTCGAACGTACCGGACGTTATCCATTAACCGTATCCGAGTTATGTGAAATTGCTTTTGTGAGTCGAAGAACCTTGCAATATAGCTTCGAGCACGAATTAGGGGTTTCGCCTATTCAGTACCTGAGAGACTGTAGACTCAATGAGATTCGTAGGATCTTAATTGAAAGTAACGAACTGATCGTTATTTCAGATTTGGCAATGGAATACGGGTTCTATCATATCAGCACATTTAATGAGCATTACAAAGTGCTATTTGGGGAAACGCCAACTCAAACAATGCAAAGAGCTGGCAATTATCATTTTGGCGTACTATCTACACCGATAAAGTGATTATTACTTAATCGATTTAATGAGAGCTTTGACCAGTTTATTAATTCCAGTAGCTGCTTCGCTTATTGATTTTGCTTCCATATAGGCAGGAGTAGAGTAAACATTGTAGTTCTCATCGTAGACAATATCTTCAACATTGCATTCTACATGTTCTCCTCCCATTGAGTTAAACGCTGCAGCAGTATCTGGATCGTATCCTATCGTCGCCTTTACGCCTTTAGCGTAGATCATCGGAATGATAGTCGGAGCGATACAGAGATACCCAGCAGGTTTTCCTGACTCAGCAAAACTCCTGCAAGCTGAGGCGACAAATGTATTGATACTGCACTCGGCACCATTAACTGCAAAATCCGTCAGGTTTTTTGCAACCCCAAAGCCTCCGGGTACGATTAAAGCGTCAAAATTAGATACTTCTAGATCAGCCAAATCAGAAATATTACCTCGAGCTATTCGAGCAGATTCGACCAATACGTTCCTCGTCTCGTCGGATATTTCTCCGGTTTTGTGGTTAATAACGTGTAATTGTTCAATATCGGGGGCAAAGCATTCCCATTGCGCATCATTTTGTTCAATAGCCAATAGGGTTAGTACGGCTTCATGAATTTCACTACCGTCGTAAACCCCGTTTCCGGCTAGGATAACCGCTATTTTCTTCATTATCTTCTCCTAGAGTTGAGTTGTTTTTCATTCGTAATCAATGCCAACAAAGCTGCAATGACTTGCCAACGATAGGGGGCAACAAAAGCGCCGAGTTTGAGAAGAATGCGCAGGTTTTTATTCTTAGATCTATTCATTTATGACTAGCGAATTTAGAGGGGAATGAAGAGCATATTAGGTGAGTTTTACCAAGCTAACCAGCTTAAAAATGATCCCTGGTTAGCGTTAGTGTTATTTTTCGGCTTGCATTCCCATGATTAAATTGTGCCAGTTACGTTGGTTATCCATATCAAATTGAGCTTCATTTTCATGCGCTTCTTGGAAGAGCTTAAGAGCTAAAGTTTGACTCATTGATTGATATAACCAATACGCTTCTTCACGGAGCGCTTCTTCGATCGGTTTATCTATAGATGCGTATACGGCTCTTTTACAGGCTTTAATAGAAGCTAATGGGAAGTGAGCGATTCGGTTTGCTAAGTTTTCGACAAATGCTCCGATTTCATTGGCATCAAGTGCTCTATTGATGGTGCCAATTCTTTCAGCTTCGTTCGCATCGAAGTCTTGTGCACCTAAAATAACCTCTAGTGCTCGCCCCAAGCCTGCTTGGCGTGCCATTCGAGATGCCCCGCCTCCACAAGGTAAAAGTCCCATAGCGACTTCCATTTGCATGAACTTCGCTTTACCTCTGGCAGCAAAACGCATATCACACGCTAGCATAAATTCATGTCCACCACCGCGAGCAAATCCTTCAATTTTAGCGATTGTGGCTTGTGGTAATTCGGAGATTCTTTGAATAATTCGTTGCAGGGGTAGTAGTTCAACGTCCTCTCTAGAGACAGCCTCTGTGGACATCTCTTTTAGGAAGGTTGTATCGGCATGAGCGATAAATATTTCTGGGTGTGCTGATTGAAATACAACGACTTTAATTGTCGAGGTTTGTTCTAAATATGCGGCGAGTGAATCCAAATCATCGAGGAGTTGTAAACTCAAAATATTAACGGGAGGATTATCGAAAGTGACCCAGGCGACGCCCTGCTGTTCTGATACTGAAAAAGTCTGATACATAGACATGAATGAACTCTCCAAATGTAATGAAATATTAGGGGGTTAAACAAAAAATTGACGGATAAAATTTTACATAACAAAGATGATTCATATTTGCGAAAGCGAACTAATAAACATGTTTGAAGAATGCATAATCTTATTGAATGCAAAAGAGAAATTAGCTCAACTTACTAAAAGACAAAATATGGGCAAGCTATGGTACTATTTTGCAACTTGGAACCAGCTACCGCGAATTCAAGGATGTGATTAGCTTTCCAAACTATTCCAATAAATTCAGCCCAAAGGAAAAATCATGACAATTGAAAGAATTGAGTCGACTGAACGCATGAGCCGTATTGTGAAGCACAACGGTACGATTTATTTATGTGGTCAAACTGCAGGTGATGCGGAGTGGGATATTACCGAGCAAACCCAACGCTGTTTAGATAAAATCGATGCCTTGTTAGAAAAGGCTGGCTCAAATAGAGATAAAATATTGTCTGTTACGATTTATCTTCGTGATATGAAAGATTTCGCTGCAATGAATGCAGTTTGGGATGCTTGGATTGAGAATAATGAAAAGCCAGCGCGTGCATGTGTTGAAGCAAGAATGGCTCGCGATGTTCTGCTAGTTGAGATGTCGGTTATTGCGGCTCAATAGCCCAGGTGAAGTTAAAACCACTGGTAATTTAAATGGATCTTGTAGAAAAAAGAAAGAGCCCTAGTTTATGTACAGCGTTAGTGTTAGCTGGTGGATATGCGAGAAGGTTTAAATCTGATAAGCGAATAGCGACTAGAGGGCGTGCACTAACAATAGTACAAAGATTACAGTTCGTTTAGCACTAATCAGAGTGCTGCTCACCTCGGTCCCAGTAGGGCAGAATTGGGTCAAATCGCTGTTGGACAAATTCAATAAAGGCTCGGACATGTGTCGGAACGTAGTGACGGTGGGGATACACTGCGTAAACAGCATGTTCAGGTAGTTGATATTGATTCATCAATGGTATCAGCTTCCCAGAGCGAATATCTGGCCCAACGATAAAAGTCGGTAACTGAGATATTCCAAGCCCCTCTATTGTTGCCTGACGAATTCCCTCACTATTATTTAGTCTTAAATTTCCTTTAGGAGGGACAGAGTATATTTGACCCTGGCGATTAAACTTCCATTCAGTCCCCCCCTGAAAGTAAGAGTAGACTAGGCAGTTATGCTCTTTTAGATCACTCGGAACAACTGGTTCGTTATGCTCTTGCAAATATTGAGGAGAGGCACATAAAACGCTTTTACATAGTGTGAGTTTCCTAGCAATTAGGTTTGAAGAGGGCAACTCTCCAATACGAATTGCTAGGTCATAGCCACTTTCTATTAGGTTGATCATCTTATCTTCGTATTGAATGTCGAGTTCAACCTCTGGATTGCGGGTTAAAAATTCGGTTAAAAACGGCGAAATATGACGTACACCGAAGGACATTGGGGTGGTTATGGAAAGTTTCCCTTTTGGCTTCGCCTGTAATTCTGTCACCGCATCGACGCCATCCAAAGTAAATTGGTAAGCTTTATTGATGTGAAAAAAGTAACGTTGCCCTGCCTCTGTTAAATTAATTTGCCTAGTGCTTCGATGAAATAGACGTACTCCCAATTCGTGTTCAAGTTGAGATATTCGTTTACTAACCGCAGATTTTGTAATGCCAAGGTGACTTGCGGCAGTTGAAATATTTCCGTGTTCCACAACGGCTATAAAAACAGGGATGGATGCAAAACGGTTGTTATTCATCAATTGTATCCTATAGGGAAACAAAGGGTTTACTTGGTCCCTAATTATCAATTATTAGAAAACACTATACAATGTTCATGTTTTAAAAGGAGACGATGTATGCAGTTAGACTGGTTAGTATTTGATGCCGATGAAACCCTTTTCCATTTTGATGCTTTTAATGGTTTGAAGCGCATGTTTTCTGGTTACGATGTCGATTTTAATAGGGCTGATTTTGAACAATATCAGTCGTGTAATCTTCCATTGTGGAAAGCGTATCAGAACAATGAAATTACCGCTGATGAGTTAAAGCATACTCGGTTCGAATCATGGGCTTCTCACCTTGGTGTTACAACCAAGCAACTTAACAGCCAGTTTCTTGAAAATATGGCTGACATATGTGCTTTACTTCCTGGTGTGGAATCTCTATTGCAGTCCCTTCATGGACATTACCGCCTCGCGATCATTACTAATGGCTTTGTTGATTTGCAGGAAGTTCGACTAAAGAAAGTGGGTATTTTTCATATGTTTGATCATCTGGTGGTCTCTGAAAAAGTCGGTGTTGCGAAGCCCCATAATGATATCTTTTTTCATACCCATCAACTAATGGGTATGCCTGACAAACAAAAAGTGATGATGATCGGAGATAATCTCCATTCAGATATTTTGGGCGGCTTAAAGTATGGCTTTAAAACATGTTGGTTAAACCGTACTAACGACAGTTTATCTGAAGGCATACAACCGGACTTCGAAATTAGCGAAATGAGCCAACTGATTAATGTTATTAACAGCTAGATGCTTTGTGTTTTAGTCATGTTACGTTAAAGTCTAAAGCTATTATTCGAGTCGTTAATCGGAAATTCGATGCAGTATATTCAAATAAAAGAGAGTATTGTCGAGCAGATAGAGCAGGGGTTATTGGTTCCAGGGCAAAAGCTACCATCTGAAAGGCAACTAGCGGAGTCGTTTTCTACTACTCGAGTGACGTTAAGAGAAGCTCTCTCAATTCTTGAAACGAATGGTTTGATATACAGAGAAGACCGACGTGGCTGGTTTATTGCTTTTCCCAGAATACGTATTCCGATGAATGACATTGTAGAGATAGCTTCCTTTGTTCCTGAAAATCGATTCTATGCCAATTCTGTTTTGTCCATACAAACGATTATGGCTACCAAAGAAATTAATGCGCTAATGGATCTACCGCCTTTTAGTAAAGTTCATATCGTACAGGTACTTCATGAGATAGACGCTCGCCCTGTGGCACTATCACGTTATTGGATGAAAGAAGCGCTTACTCCAAAACTACCACAAGCAGTAGAAGAGAGTGGGTGTGTGCTTAACGCTTTTCAGCCAATTCTTGCCTTACTGGATAAAACCTTTTCTGTGACTGTAAAAGGATTGGAAGGAGACGCGGCTCTCAAATTACGAGCAACTGAGGGCACGCCTGGTCTGCTGGTTAAAAGAACTTTTAGGCAAGATGATAAAGTAGAGTTTGTAGAAATAACGAGCTGGCGACATGATGCCATTGAACTATATTGAGCCCATATTCGGGCTCTAATCGCTTTTACTCGTTTTCTAAGTCGGCACGTTTGAGAACTTTATGCCCATCTTCTGAAACCCCATTTTTCCAATAACTACTAATATAGATATTGTCTTTTTCGACACCGCGTTCATTTCTGAAATACTTTCGCAGCGCTTTCATTGTATCAAATTCACAGGCACACCATACATCTACCTTGCCCTCGGGCCATTTTGCATTGACCACACTGTCGGCTAAATTCCCTGTATCCGACAGGATCCAATGAAGTTCCACATTCTCAGGCCTTTTTAGTTCCTGAATATCGTCTTGGTGTGCTACCTCAATAAAGATATGACCTTTCGTATCGGGAGATAAGCCTTTGAGAGTAACAGCGAGAGCTGGAAGTGACGTCATGTCAGCGACAAATATAGCAGCATCTCGATTAAACTTAGGATAATCACTTTTACCCGGACCGACCAAAGAAATCGTATCTCCAAGGACAACAGACTCAGCCCAACGGGATGCAAATCCACAACTCATATCGTCGGTAATGTGTCTGACAATATCAACCGTAATCTCACCCGTATCACTGTTGAGCTCACGTATGGTATAGGTGCGCATCAAGGGAGTTTCATTTTCGGATAGTGAAGAGATATCCGAGCTTCCTTCTTTAGTAAATAGAAACTTAAAATATCCGCCTACAGAGGAATCTGTAAACTGCTCAGTATTAGAAGAGCGTAGCGTTAGCCTTCTGATTGATGGAGAAATGTCGTTGATTGATGTCACAATTGCGATATAGGGGATGCGTTTTGGTTTTGCCATAACTTTCTTCTTATTTCTTTTAGTTTAGAATAACTATACATCAAAGATAGTGCGAAATACTCTCATTTACATTTGTTTACTTTGCAATGCTTTTTTTAGACCAAATTGGGTCAATACAGCGGATACAGTTATTAGAAAATAACATAATAATTCGACACTCTCTTCTGCCACATTTTTGACCGCTCTTTGATAATCCTGTCCCATAAGTTCTTGCCAAAAGCTCCCCATGCCATATAAACGCGAGAAAACAAGCAGAAACATAACCCCCACGATCAGAATTTTCATATCAGGATAGTTCAGTATGATGGCCATCTGCTTAATCGCATCAGCTCCCTCTTTACACGCATTATAAATGGCCGCAGCAGCGACAAATAATGCTGGATAAACCCATGAGCCGTGGTGGAGATAATCAAATAGAAAATCAAGCTCTCTTATGAACATCACCATAAAAAATCCGCTAATTAATAGGGCTGCTTGTTTGACTCTTGGATTCTCAATCGAAACTCGATAAAAAGCGATAGAACTAATGCCTAGTAGAATTTGTTGAACACATTCTGTGATTGATGTTTCGTTGATCACCGGACCAAATAGGTCAACGTCGAGGTGAATGCAAGCAATCGTCGCCAAACATATAAAAAGCATAACACCAGCATAGGAGAGGTTTTTTATAATAACGGATTTAGCTTGGTTGCTTATGTCGTTGACTTCAGTATTGTCTGAAGTGATGGAATGCCGATTTCCCATATTGAACCTCTTTGCAAGAAAATTGGATACTAAAAATAAAACAATCAATAAAAATTAGGTGTGATTTATATCACAAAATCAATAGCAATAAAACACTGTTCGATTGCTATTTGCAAGGAAAATGATAATTAACAGTATTAGTAGGTTGGATAATGAAAAAAGTTACATTGAACCTGATGGAGCATTCAATCGGAGTAATAGTGCACATTCATCACTAGAATATTGTGGTATTATCAATGTCTTAAACGGAAAAATGAATACGATTTATGAGACACCTAAGGACAGCAATTCACCCTGATCTCCATACGCTTTCTCAGTTTCAGTCAATTACTCGTCGAGCATCCAGAGCGATTGCGACAAGCGGCGAGAACATATTACTGATTTATACAGAAAAATATGACGACTATACTTTACCAGGTGGAGGGCTTGAGGAAGGCGAAGATCCGATCGCAGGGATGATACGTGAGCTGGAGGAAGAAACTGGCGCCAAGAATATTCGAAATATTGAAAATTTTGGTATCTATGAAGAGTTTCGTCCATGGTATAAGAGTGATGCTCAAGTTATGCACATGATTTCTTTTTGCTATATTTGTACAGTCGATGCTGAGTTAGGTGAAACACGTTTAGAACATTATGAGGTAGAGAATGGCTCTCGACCTGTATGGGTTAATGTACATCAAGCCATAGAACATAACGAAACGATCCTGTTACAAAGTCATCAAAAAGGATTGAGCATTGAGCGAGAAACGTTTCTCTTACGCTTGGTTGCTGATGAAATCATGGGTTATTAAAGCCAAGAGCAGTCTTGGCTTAAACTTTGTTTCGAATGAAAGGTTTATTATGAAAGGCAAGATGCCTACTATATTTTTTGTGCTCTGGGCGTGCCTTAGTTTTTCGACTTCAGCCAAAGTGATTGAGACCGATAGACTTGTTGGCTTTGGTGAGCCTAAATACCCATCAGATTTTTCACATTTCGACTACGTCAATCCGCAAGCACCTAAGTATGGAAAGGTAACGTATGGGCAGGTGGGAACATTTGATAATTTCAATCGATATGCTTCCAGGGGAGTAGCTGCAATCGCCTCTGGTAATCTTTACGACTCACTGATGTATTCACCAAGTGATGAAATAGATACATATTACCCACTAATCGCTCAAAAAGTCCGTTATTCAGATGACTATTCTTGGCTCGAACTCGATGTTAATCCGAATGCTAGGTTTCAAGACGGTGTACCGATAACTGCGGAAGACGTCGCATTTAGCTTTCACAAATTTATGACTGAAGGCGTTCCGCAGTATCGTGTTTACTACAAAGATGTTAAGTCATTTAAAGCACTTAATAATAAAACAGTGCGTATAGAAATGTCGGTGCCAAGTCGAGATAAATTATTCAGTCTGGCTGAAAACACGAAAGTATTACCCAAACATTTTTGGTATGACAAAGCTCTAAATGAGCCTTTGATGACTCCGCCTGTGGGAAGTGGTCCTTATAAGGTCCAAACATATAAAATGGGGCAAAGTATTACCTATGAACTCGATAGACATTATTGGGCGAAAGATCTGCCCGTTAACGTAGGGCGTCATAATTTTGTGCAGATCCAATACGATTATTATCGAGATGACACCGTGATGCTAGAGGCTTTTAAAGCTGGGGAGTTTGATTTAAGGCAGGAGACCTCAGCAAAGCTATGGGTAAATTCATATAAAGGGATCAATTTCGACAAAGGTTATATCGTCAAAGAAGTTATCCCTCATATGAATCCGGCCCCGGCACAAGGGTTTGTTTTTAACACTAAAACCACTATTTTTTCTAATCCAAAAGTTCGCGAAGCGCTGACCTATGCCTTAGATTTCCAGTGGATGAATAAGACCTTGTTTTATGATCAATATTCACGAACTCGGAGCTATTTTCAAAACACTGAATTTGAAGCTAAAGATATTCCATCGCAGGCTGAACTAAATATACTAAAACCGTTTTCCGAACAACTTCCGTCGAGAGTCTTTACAAGTGACTACGAACCGCCAGTCACTGATGGTAGTGGCTTTATTCGACCTCAACTAAGAAAAGCCTTTGCCCTACTCAAAGAAGCTGGATGGGAAGTTCGAAATCAGGTCATGACCAATGTATCCACCAATAAGCCATTTGTGTTTGAGCTATTGGCATACAGCCCGGTTACAGAGCGAATAGCCATACCACTACAAAGTAATTTGAAGCGACTTGGTATTACAATGAATATTCGTATGGTCGATACGACTCAATATATTAAACGCCTAAGAGACCGCGATTTTGATATGGTATCTTCACAGTTCGCAGCCAATGCTTATCCTAGTCCGGATCTTATGATTGTGTGGAATTCCCATTATCTTGATTCCACTTATAACACAGCTGGAGTAACCGATCCCGTCGTTGATTTTCTAACTGAACAGATTGTTAAGAATCAGGAGCATCCAGATAAACTCATTCCTCTGGGCAGAGCACTTGATAGAGTGTTGCAATGGGGATTTTACATGATTCCACAGTGGTATATTAGTGAATATCGCGTGGCTATGTGGGATAAATTTGAACGTCCGGATACTATGCCTAAGTACGATTTAGGACTAGATACATGGTGGATTTCTAAGGATAAAGCGATGAAACTCCCTATAAAAAGACAGTAAGAAGGGATAGATGATGACAGCATATATATTCCGACGACTACTTTTAGTTATCCCCACACTTTGGGCCATTATTACCATCAATTTTTTTGTTATTCAGATTGCTCCGGGCGGACCCGTTGAGCAAGCAATAGCGCAGATTGAAGGACACACTAGCGGTGTGATGGATCGTTTCTCTGGAGGTGGGACCGAAGTTAATTCAGCGTCGGTCAATGCGGCAAAATCAGATTATAAAGGGTCAAGAGGGCTTGATCCTGAAGTCGTGGCCGCAATTAAAAAGCAGTTCGGCTTTGATAAACCAATTTCTGAACGCTATTGGGACATGCTTAAAAACTATATCACTTTTAATTTTGGCGAAAGTCTCTTTAAGGGTGGAAACGTTATAGATTTGATTAAAGAAAGACTCCCGGTATCAATATCTCTGGGTCTGTGGAGTACATTGATTATTTATCTTGTATCCATTCCTCTTGGTATATCAAAAGCCATTCATCACGGTTCGCGTTTTGATATTTGGTCGAGCGCTATGGTTATCGTTGGGTATGCCATCCCAGGTTTTTTATTTGCGATTATTCTTATTATATTGTTCGCGAGTGGTAATTACTTCAGCTGGTTTCCTCTACGGGGTCTTGTCTCGGATAATTTCTCACAACTAACTTGGTATCAGCAAATAGGCGATTATTTTTGGCATTTAACGTTACCAATTTTAGCCATGGTGATTAGTGGCTTTGCGACATTGAGCATGCTGACTAAAAACTCATTTCTTGATGAAATTAATAAACAGTATGTTGTTACGGCCAGAGCGAAAGGATTAGATGAAGGGCGCATTCTGTACAAGCATGTGTTTCGTAATGCGATGTTGATTATTATTGCAGGGTTTCCGAGTGCGTTTATCAGTATTTTCTTTACCGGTTCGATGCTAATAGAAGTCATGTTTTCGTTGAATGGAATTGGGTTGCTGGGCTTTGAGTCAACAATACAGCGCGATTATCCAGTGGTTTTTAGTACGTTATATATTATGACTCTACTTGGTTTAATTTTAAGTATTATTTCGGATTTGACCTATACATGGGTCGATCCACGCATCGATTTTGAAGCGAGATAATTATGGCTGTCAACCCTATTCATTTAGAAAGATGGAGTCGGTTTAAATCGAATCGCCGAGGTTTTTGGTCGCTGTGGATTTTCCTCCTGATCTTCGTCGTCAGTTTGTTTGCAGAATTTATCGCAAATGACAAACCTTTACTCGTTTCCTACGATAATGCGTGGTATTTCCCGATATTTTCGTCTTACCCTGAAACACAATTTGGCGGAGAGTTTCTCACTGAAGCGGACTATACAGATCCTTTTGTTGAAAACCTTATCAGCGAACATGGATTTATGATTTGGCCGCTAATTCGATTTCATTACGACACCATTAATATGAATATTCCTGGTGGAGCCGTACCGTCTGAACCTGATTCTGTGAATTGGTTGGGAACGGATGATAAGGGGCGGGATGTTCTATCTCGGATTATTTACGGGTTTCGAATTTCGGTGTTATTTGGCTTTATTCTAACTATCGTCTCATCTATTGTCGGTGTTTTTGTCGGTGCTACACAAGGATATTATGGTGGTTGGATTGATTTATTGGGGCAAAGATTTATTGAAGTTTGGTCTGGGATGCCAACACTTTTTCTGCTTATTATTTTATCAAGCTTTGTTCAACCAAATTTCTGGTGGCTACTGGCAATAATGGTGTTATTTAGTTGGATGAGTCTTGTCGGCGTCGTTAGAGCTGAATTTCTGCGTGCGCGTAACTTTGATTATGTGAGAGCGGCTCATGCTTTAGGTGTCTCTGATGCCAGAATTATGCTTCGACATATGTTACCTAACGCTATGGTAGCCTCACTGACGATGATGCCTTTTATTTTATCAGGTTCAGTAACAACCCTCACTTCGCTGGATTTTCTTGGTTTTGGTTTGCCTGTTGGTTCTCCTTCATTAGGCGAGTTATTAGCTCAGGGCAAATCAAACTTACAAGCACCTTGGTTGGGTATTTCAGCATTCGTAGTTCTATCGCTCATGCTTACCTTGCTTGTTTTTGTTGGTGAAGCAGTAAGAGATGCTTTTGACCCTCATCAACATAGGAAAGCCTAATGACCAATCAAGTAATTAGAGTGGCCGATCTATCAGTAGGTTTTGTGCGTCAAGGAAATACCGAGAAGGTAACTGAAGGGGTAAGTTTCACTATTCACCGTGGTGAAACGCTAGCTCTCGTTGGGGAAAGTGGTTCAGGCAAGTCAGTGACCGCAAATGCCATATTGCGTTTATTACCGAAAGGCTCCTCTCAATATTTAAATGGCACAATAGACTTTAATGGTGTTGATACTTTGAGCTGTTCTGAGAGAGTCCTAAGAGGGATCCGGGGCGGAAAAATTGGCATGATCTTTCAGGAGCCAATGGTATCACTGAATCCACTTCATCGTATTGGTAGACAACTTACGGAAACTCTCGCTATTCATAGGGGCATGAGAACTAAGAAGGCTGAACAGTTATCCATAGAATGGATGAAAAAAGTGGGGATCAGGAACCCTGAGGCTAAGATTAACGCTTATCCTCATGAGCTGTCCGGTGGTGAAAGACAACGGGTCATGATAGCGATGGCACTGATCAATGAGCCTGAATTACTGATTGCGGACGAGCCAACAACGGCACTCGATGTGTCAGTACAAGCTCAGATTCTCGAACTCTTAAAGCAACTTCAACAAGAATTAGGTATGGCGATGCTGTTTATTACGCACGACCTAAGTATTGTAAAGCAAATCGCCGATAAAGTAGCGGTAATGAAGCAGGGAAAACTTATTGAACAGAACGAGACAGAAAAGTTATTTAGTGATCCTCAACACCCTTATACAAAGCTATTGATAGATTCTGATCCGAAAGGCAATCCGATTGAAGTCGACTCGTCTGCTAAGCCAATCATAGAGGTAGATAAGCTGAAAGTTTGGTTTCCGATTAGAGGTGGTTTTTTTAGAAAGACAATTGATTATGTTAAAGCGGTGACTGATATTAGTTTCTATATTCAGCGTGGACATAGTATCGGAATCGTTGGTGAAAGTGGATCGGGTAAATCTACTACAGCTATGGCAATCTTACGTTTGATCAGTTCTGAGGGGCGTATTCTATTTGAAAGGAAGGATATTCAAGGATTAGATAGAAAAGCGTTATTGCCATATCGAAACAAAATTCAGGTTGTATTTCAGGACCCTTTTTCAGCATTAAACCCAAGAATGTCTGTTGCTCAGGTCATTGGAGAAGGTTTAAAAGTGCACTCCGAATTAAACGAAGTGCAGATTGACGAAAAAATTTGCTTAGCGATGCGAGAGGTTGGGTTAGAGCCTGATTGGCGGTTTAGATATCCGAATGAATTTTCTGGCGGCCAACGGCAACGAATTGCGATAGCGAGAGCCTTGATATTGGAGCCAGAAGTGATATTACTTGATGAGCCGACGTCATCTCTGGATAGAACGATACAGGCGCAAGTCCTTACGCTTTTAAAGTCACTACAAAAGAAAAGAAATCTAACGTACTTGTTTATTAGCCATGATCTCAATGTCGTTCGATCACTATGCCACTATACGATAGTGATGAGAAATGGTGAGATTGTTGAGCAAGGGGAAACGGAAAGCGTATTTACTCATCCGAAAGATTCCTATACGCAAACATTAATCGCATTAGCTTAGCTACAGCGCTTTTATAATGGTTAGAATACTGGTTACTGAACTTTCAATGTCTTGATAGCGTTTTGCTTTGCTCATTACTCTCATTCCTTGCATTTGAACCAAAATTAATCGGGTTAGAGCATCAGAGGACACAGCCGAAGTGATCTCGCCCGCACGTTGGCCATTTTTTACAAGATGTTCTAACCTGCTGTAGATGGCATTAAAAAGTTGTTCGCCTTTATCTAAAACATGGACATCATGGCCTGCATGTTCAATGATCGCATTCTGAATAAGACAGCCATGACAGTTCAAACGTTGCCGCTCGGCGAAAAGTAGAAGAAATTTTTCTAATTCATTCAGCCCTCCGTTTTCATTATCGAGCAAAGAAAGATTTGGTAATGAAATTTTACTGAAATAATGATCCAAGGCTTCAGCGTAGAGGTGCTTTTTATCTCGAAAAGTATTGTACAAACTAAACCGGTTAATCCCTAAGCTGGATACAAGATCAGCAATAGAGGTGTTCGCATACCCTTTTTCCCAAAATAAGTTCATCGCTTGCTCAAGCTTTTCATTTCTGTCAAAAGAAACTGTTCTTGCCATAAAAATCACCAAAAAATTCTTGACTGATCGTTTAGAAACTATTTAGATTCTAATCTAAACGATCGTTCTGATAAAGGAAAAGTTATGAAGTTGTATGAATTGGCACCATCACCAAGCTGCATTCGGGTCAGTATTTTTTTAAAGCTCTTAGACGTTGAGATTGAACGACATCCCGTAGATTTACGCAGCGGCGAGAATCTAACTACAAAATTCACTGAGTTGAGTAAAAACGCCAAAGTACCCGTATTGCAAATCGATGATGAAACCTACATTTCTGAAAGCGTCGCAATCTGCCGATATATCGATGGTGTAACGCCGAATGAACAGCACCTGTTTGGAGAAACTGTCCTTGAGCAAGCCTCAGTTGAAATGTGGAATCGAATTGTCGAATGGCAGGGACTGATACCTGCTTTTCAAGCATTTAGGAATATCTCTAAAGCATATGCTGATAGAGAAACTTGCTCCGATGAATGGGGAGTAGTGAGTAAAGGTCGGACTGAAGAATTCTTACCAGTTTTAGACAGCCAGCTAGCGAGTAATGAATTTGTTGCGGGTGATAAGCTTTCGATTGCCGATATTACAGCTTTCGTCTTTATTAAATTCATTGAATCTCGATTATCAATTCAATTAACTGATATGTATCCAAATATCTTTAAGTGGGTTGCTAAATTAAATGAAAAAGATGCGTTTAACATGTGATCTTCTCGTATAAAAGAGTACACTCTGGCGCAAGTAAAGATGACTGACGGTTAGTCCATGCAAGAACATAATTCAGACGATATGATGGAAGAAATTGAGATTGAAGCCATTGGCATTGAAGTCGATTCTCAACCTATTGAGCTTTATAAAGTATTGAAGATCGCTAACGCAGTGAGTGGCGGTGGTGAAGCAAAATACGCAATTTCGGAAGGGTACGTCGCAGTTAATGGTGAAATAGAAACCCGTAAAAGATGTAAGATCTATGACGGCGATTTAATTGAGTTTAATCAGGAATTTTATTTGCTGATTTGTGACAATCCAGTAGAAGAAAAAGTGATTGCTGAATCGACTAACAAAAGTCCTGCACCAAAGCCTAAGAAGAGTGAAGAAAAATTGCAAAAACCAGAAGCTGAAGATGTATCTCAGCCTAAATCGGGTCGTTCTCAGATTAAGTTTTTCTAATTTTTTATACTCATAATAAAAATCCTGCACAATGCAGGATTTTTTGATCGTGGCTATTGCCAGTGACGATCCATTAAATGTTATCGTTAGTTTCAGAATGATTAAGAAGACAATGACATGGTTAGACAAAGAGAAGCGACATTAATCCATATAGGTTGCGGTGCTTTTTTTCGCGCCCATCAGGCAAAATTTACCAGTGAGTTGAATTTAAAGTCTGATACTGACTGGAAATATTGTGTTATCAGTATGCGTAATGGCTCTGAGCTGCTTTCTCGCCTTAAACGTCAAAGCTACCGCTATCACTTATTGGAACATTCAAATGTAGGTAAAAACTTAAGCCTTATAGATGTCATCAATGAGTGTTTAAGTCTTGTGGAAGATGGTATTGATGCCATAGTTAAGCGTTTGTGTGTGGAAAGCGTTGCTGTGGTTTCGCTGACTATAAGTGAAAAAGCCTACTATATCGACCCTTCTTCTGGACAACTAGATAGCACTCACAGCGATATAGTGCATGATATTGCTAATCCAGCGAAACCGAAAACTGTTATAGGATTATTGGTTCGCTCATTACAGCTTCGTCGCGATACTGGAGTCGGTGCATTTACAGTGATGTCTTGCGATAATTTGTCCAACAATGGAAAAGTATTAAAAGCGGCAATAACTAAATATGCTTTGTTGGTTGATCCTAGTCTAGCGGATTGGATTGAAAGCGAAGTGAGATTCCCCTGTACCATGGTGGACCGCATTGTTCCTGCACCAAATGAAACCACATTCGAAGACATTAGACAGTATAGTGGTGTTTATGATCCTTGTTCTGTCAGTAGCGAATCATTCAAGCAATGGGTTATTGAAGAGAGTTTTTCTAAGGACCGTCCTCAATGGGAGAGTGTTGGCGCTCAACTAGTAAAAGATGTAAAACCTTATGAAGAATTAAAGCTGAGATTACTCAATGGTAGCCACTCGTTTTTAGCCTACTTAGGATATTTAGCCGGATATGAAACGGTAGATGCTGCAATAACGAATCCCGTGTTTAGGTCTGCGGTAAAAAAACTCATGCTCGAAGAACAGGCGGAAACATTGTTCGTTCCAGATCACGTCGATCTGAACGCTTACGCTGATGAATTAGTAGAACGCTTTGCAAATCCAAACCTAAAGCATAAGACGTATCAAATTGCGATGGACGGAAGTCAAAAATTGGCACCAAGAATACTGACATCATTAGCTATTCAATTACAACGCAAAGGTAATTATGAGTTACTGTGTTTGGCTGTTGCAGGGTGGATGTTATTTGTCGGGGGAGTGGATGAGGACGGGTTGAAATATACAGTGCAGGATCCAATGTCTGAGAAGTTCGCCATGATCTATAAAGATACAAAAACTGATGACGATATCGTTAGAGAACTATTATCCATCTCGACAATTTTTCCCGCCGACCTGTCTAATAACGAGCTATTGCTCAATGTAATTTGCGGCATGTATCGGGCGCTTAAGCAAGATGGTGTCGTCAAGACCATTCATTCTATCGTTAAAAAGTCTTCAATGGGTGGATAGGCAACTCCACCCATTGCTTAGTTAAATTAAAACAGATTTAATTCTTTCTAATCCTTTTTTCACAATACTTTGCGGACATGCAATGTTCATACGTATAAATCCCTTGCCGTTATCAACAAACATATTCGCGCCTTCAACTAATACACCGGCTTCTTTTGCGAATAGAACGCCTGCATTCCCCATATATTGGGTATCTTTCAAATAAGCGGATAAATCTATCCAGGCTAAGTAGGTTGACTCTGGCACGATAAACTTGGCTAAAGGCATATTTTGGTGGAGAAACGCCTCAACTAAAGCAAACGTTTCATCTAAATATAATCTCATTTCGTCAAGCCAGTTATCACAATGTGTATATGCTGCTTGAGTGGCAGCGATACTTAATGGAGAGAGAATTTCTCCGTGTTTGGTTTGCCACTCTGCACGGATTATGTCGTTAGGGATGTAAATATGTGAAATCAAACATCCAGCAAGGTTGAATGTCTTACTTGGTGCGGTACAAGTGATAATGCGGTCATGGTCAGGGTAGAGAGACTGCAGTGATGTGAAATGTTGCTCGTGTCGAAGTAAGTCGCAGTGAATCTCGTCGGAAATAATCCACACATCATGCTTTAAACAAATTTCAACCAGTGTTTTTAACTCTTGTTCAGTCCATACTCTGCCCGTTGGATTGTGAGGATTACACAAGATGAAAAGCTTAATATTATTTCTGCTATCCGCTAACTTAGTTTCGATATCAGCAAAATCAATAGTGAAATGACCATCGTTATTGAGTAATGGAGACGTGAATACTTTCCTATTGTTCGAATCGCCAGCTTTCTTAAATGGTGTATACGATGGGGTCGTTATCAGGATATTTTCTTTTGCATTCGTGAGTAAAGGCACAAGTCGATTCAGTGCTGGAACTACGCCGGGCGAGAACACCATATAATTTGTATTTATAGTTACACTGTAACGTCTTTTGAACCACTTTGATAGTGCGATATAGTAATCAGGGTCGTAGACTTCGGTATAACCGAGTATCTTCTGGTCAAGCCTTGATTTGATTGCATCACGTATTTCAGGGGGAGTTGCAAAATCCATATCCGCAACCCAGAACCGCAGTAAATCATCTTCAAATGCAACGGGGTAATCCTGTTCTGCGCCTAAAATAGATTGTCGCCATCCTTCAACACTTAAGCTGTTGGTGTTAGTCCGGTCAATTATCTCATCAAAGTTGTATTGCATTTCGTTCACCCAGCCGTTTACTATGCGTATTGTTCAATAAACTAACACAGAGCTCGAATTTATCAAACGAACTATAGCTACTGCGATAACATGTTTGGGATGAATATGTTATCTTCAAACTTTAACCCCTATTAAAGTAGAAAAATGGAAAAAATCGTAATTCTAGTCGATGTACAAAATGTGTATTACACGGTCAAAGAGGCTTTTCAGCGTAATTTCGATTACAACGTATTTTGGCGTGAAGTAACAAAAGATCGTCAAGTAGAAAAAGCGATTGCCTATGCGATAGATAGAGGTGATGAAAAGCAGCGCCAATTTCAAAACATACTCAGGGCTATCGGTTTCGACGTTAAACTAAAGCCATTTATTCAACGAGCTGACGGGTCTGCAAAGGGCGATTGGGATGTAGGTATAACCATTGATGCTCTAGAATATGGCAGGGAAGCTGACAAAGTCATTTTAGTTTCTGGTGACGGTGATTTCGGTATTCTATTAGAGACTTTGAGTGAAAAATATGGAGTAGAAACGGAAGTGTTTGGTGTTGCGAAGCTGACTGCTGCCAACCTAATAAATTCTGCAACAAAATATACCGCAATTGATGAGAAACTTTTACTAAATTAGGTATCTAATATTAATAAAATTTAGCCAGTTAACGTAATGAATTGGGAAAGATACTAAGAGGATGTATGCGGTTAAAGAGCTTTAAAACTCTGTGGTTATTCTTGATGTTCTTAAGTTACTCCTGCTTCGGTAAAGACGAGACTAAAGTTGTTATTGAGCACAATTCACCTATTGTTCAAGGTGGTGCTTTGACACAAGATGTTGGTATTGAAATGTGGGGTGGCACCTTAAATCCTATAATCTTCATGGGATGCGATTTACCATGTACCGAGGATCAGATGTTTAGCACCGCTGATGCTGACCAAATCGATATGACGATCAAGCTGGTGCGGGGAACATCAAAATACTCGAAGGATGGTACGTATCTTGGTACATACAAAATAGATGGGTTGATTCCTGGCCCAGAAGGAAGAACCTTGCTTAATATCGAATTCGGTGCATCTCAAGGAGATTTGTGGTTTTCGGCAAAGGACCTCAACGGATTATCTCGAATTAAAATCACCAAAATTGCGAACAAATAAAACAAATATTTTACATTATGTCTATGGGTTCATGTAATCGAATCCCTAACTCCGATAAAGTAGTCTTTGAATTGCATAACAACGCGTTCTGGCGAGATAAAGGAGAATTACATGAATCCGTTAAAAGTTGGCATCATAGGGATAGGTGATATCAGTGATGTTTATATTAATAATTTAAAACGTTACAGTGATGTACTTGAAATCGTTGCCTGTGCTAGCCGTGGATTAGAAAAAGCAAAACAAAAAGCAGAGCAGCACAGTATTCCAAGACCATACGCCTCAGGTATGGATGTAATCAATGATCCCGATGTGGATATTGTCCTCAACTTAACTATTCCTGCCGTTCATAACGAATTTAATATTGCTGCGTTAAAAGCAGGTAAGCATTTGTATTCTGAGAAACCACTCGGTTCTGATTTAGAAGGTGCAAAAATTATCATGCAGCTAGCTGCAGAAAAAGGATTGATGGTCGGGTGTGCACCAGACACTTTTATGGGGGCGAGACTACAAACCTGCAGAGAGTTAATTGATAATGATGTTATCGGTGATTTGATTGGGGCTAGTGCATTTTGTATGTACCATGGTACCGAAACCTTCCACCCAAATCCTGATTTCACTTATAAACCGGGAGCAGGGCCATTACTCGATATTGGTCCTTACTACGTCACAGCGTTATTAGCTCTGATGGGGCCAGTTAAATCTTGCTCTGCGATGGGCAAACGTTCATACGAAAAGAGAGAAATTCTGTCTCAGCCTCGTAAAGGTGAATATATAGACGTTGAAGTGGATACCCATATTCTTGGTAACCTTGAGTTTCAAAATGGCGCTATGGCGACGATGAATATGAGCTTTGATATTTGGGATTCGGAACTTCCTCGAATCGAAATATACGGTACCAAAGGTACATTATGTATTAAAGACATCGATCCTTTAGATGGTCCTAATCTGTTCGGTGGCGATTTATTGCTAAAAACAAAAGAAGATTATCGTTGGTATGGCTTTCCTCGTGCCTCCGAGCATAAAGCTTGGGTCAAAGTACCAAGCGACAGACCATTCGATTCTGTTTCTCATGCTGTTAATAGTCGTGGTATCGGTATGGTGGATATGGTATATGCGCTTAAAAATGGTCGTAAGCCAAGAGCGAGTGGAGAGATGGCCTATCATTCATTAGAAGTAATGACCAAAATGTTATTGTCCGCTCAAGAAAAGAGATTTTATGATATCGACAGCACATTTGAGTTACCTAAAATATTGGACATACAAAAGGGTTTTAATGATTAACTAATTCCTTTAAATCCCCTACATAATATGATGCAATGAGAATATGTAATTAATCGAATTTAGGAAGATTATGTTTATTATTTCATTGCATTATATTTGTGAAATTGATGATATAGAAAAGCACTTGCCTAATCACATAAGTTTTTTAGATAAATATTACTCACAGGGCATATTTTTAGCCTCGGGTAGAAAAGAGCCAAGAACGGGGGGAGTAATATTGGCGGTGGCAGAAAACCGAAGCCAAATCGAAGTTATTTTAGAGGAGGATCCTTTTCATCAACACTGCCTTGCCGAGTACACAATAACTGAATTCATCCCAACGAAAGCGTGTTCTGAGTTATCCTTTTTATTGCAGTAATACTTATTGATAAATTTAATAAGTTGTCATCCAATCTATTTCAGATAAGCATTGAATGAATTAATATAATTTATTCAATGTTTTCATATTACTAACTTTATGTAACATTGAAAGTATTATTATATTTTCATATATCAAGTTTATTATAATTTCATTTACTTGTCTTATACTGCAAATATCGAATAATACACATCATTTCATATACTTACCTTGTTTATTTTATAATTTCATCATTTAAAATTCCTATACAAATCAACAAATTAAATGTATTGATATAACTCTATATACAACTGGATTTATATGGGATCTGTGTCTACATTTATAAATATTAAACGCAGAAAATTTGAAAACCACTGAAACTGAATTAGTTTAAAAATAAGGCAAAAAATTCAATGAATTAAAAATGCCTAAGAATAAAAACTCAGTTGGCAATATTAAGTTGCCTATGGATAAGCAAAAGTAGATTCGCTCTAAAGGATGGAGTAATACATGAAAAAAATCGCTTTGATCACGGGATCAAAAGGCGGAATTGGTTCTGCTATTTCTACTCAACTAGTAAAAGATGGTTTTCGCGTTATCGCATGTTATCTAAACGGAAATTATGACTGTGCCATTCAATGGTTCAACGAAAAAGGTTTTACCGAAGAACAAGTTAGATTGTTTGAATTAGATGTGACTAATTCTGAAGAGTGTGCCGAAAGGCTTGGCGGTTTGCTTAAAGAAGAAGGACACATTGATGTTGTCGTAAATAATGCTGGTATCACGCGAGACTCCGTTTTTAAAAAAATGACATCTCAACAATGGCATGATGTTATCGACACCAACCTCAACAGTGTTTTTAATGTTACGCATCCTTTCTTTGAATCCATGTGCACCAATGGGTTTGGTCGTATTATCAATATCTCTTCTGTCAACGGCATTAAAGGTCAGTTCGGCCAGACGAACTACTCGGCTGCTAAAGCGGGCATGATCGGTTTTACCAAAGCGTTAGCGTACGAAGGAGCAAAAAGCGGCGTGACAGCCAACGTAATCGCTCCAGGATATACCGCAACTCCAATGGTTGAGTTGATGAAAGACGAAGTCCTTGAATCAATAAAAAATCAGATTCCGATGAAGCGCTTGGCGAAGCCTGAAGAAATCGCAGGAGCAGTGGCGTTTCTTGTCAGTGATGCTGGTGCGTACATAACCGGTGAGACTCTGTCTATCAACGGCGGTTTGTACATGCAATAGGGGAGCATCACTTATGGAAAAAGTTTTTATTGTAGCGGCTAAACGTACACCAATAGGTAGTTTTGGTGGCTCTCTGAAAGGAACATCAGCAGGTAACCTGGGAGCTGCAGCGATTAAAGGTGCTTTAGATAGCGCACAAATTAAACCTGAAATTATTGACGAAGTCATTATGGGAAATGTTGTTGGTGCTGGTCAAGGTATGGGGGTTGCTAGACAAGCGTCTATATATGCGGGTGTCCCGGATTCTGTTCCTGCTTATGGCGTCAATATGATTTGTGGCAGCGGGATGAAGTCTGTCATGGATGGTGTTGCTCACATCAAAGCGGGTGACGCTGACATCGTTGTTGCCGGTGGTGTTGAAGTTATGTCACAAATTCCGTTTGGAGCGTCGGGCAACATTCGTAATGGACACAAAATGGGTAGCATCGAAATGGTCGATTTAATGATTAATGACGGCCTAACCGATGTCTTTAACCAATATCATATGGGGGTGACTGCCGAAAATATCGCAAAAAAATTAGGCATAACCCGTGAAGAGCAAGATGAATTTGCGCTTGATAGTCAACAGAAGGCGGTTGCTGCTGTCGAGTCTGGCAAGTTTAAAGATGAAATTGTTCCGGTCGAGGTAAAAGTTCGTCGGGACACAATTTCGTTTTCAGATGACGAGTATCCTAAGAAAGATGCCACGTTAGATGCACTCACTAAGCTACGTCCGGCTTTTGATAAAGAAGGAACGGTTACGGCTGGCAATGCATCTGGCATTAACGATGGAGCGAGTGTCGTCGTTTTGGCATCTGAGACCGCTTGCCAAAAGCATGGTTTAACGCCTCTTGTCGAGGTCGTGTCTTATGGCCAGTCGGGTGTGGACCCGAAAGTGATGGGATTAGGTCCCGTTGATGCCATCAAGTCCGCTTTATCAAAAGCAGAACTTAATATAAATGAGATTGAATTATTTGAGCTTAATGAGGCATTTGCTGCACAAGCTCTAGGTGTCGTATATCAACTGTGTGATCACTTTTCGATATCGAAAGAATCTATTTTGGAACGGTCAAACGTTAATGGGGGGGCGATTGCCCTAGGTCATCCTTTAGGAGCTTCAGGGAATAGGATTTTAGTCAGTTTAATATATGAAATGAGAAAGCGCTCTAACAAGTACGGCTTAGCATCACTTTGTGTCGGTGGAGGCATGGGAACTGCAATTATTGTTAAGAGCTTAGATTGAAACGGAATAACAAAACATTCACAACCAGGAGAATGCACCATGTATACAGATTTCTTCAAAACCTTTTCTGATCAAACCCAGAAAACTTTTGAACCTTACATCAAATTTAATAAATTGATGGCTAAAAATGCCGAAGCGTTAACCGAGCTACAACTATCAGCCGCTAAAGCATACAGCGATTTAGGCTTGAGCCAGATGAAAGCTGTTAGCGAGATTAAAGATGTCGCAACGTTGACTGAGTTTGGTACAAAGCAAATGTCTGCGATGACACAACTTTCTCAGCAAATGATGGATGACAGCACTAAGCTTCAGTCCATTGCAAAAGAATTCAAAGACGACATTGAAAAGCTAGCGTCTGAAAATCTTAAAACTGTTACTCCAGCATAGACTTCATGTTGATGTTTAAGCACACCGCTCAATTTGTGGGCGGTGTTTTTCCGAATATAGGAGTAATTCAATGTTTCAACACTTATTTTCGGACTACATTGTAAAGCTTCAAGAAACAAACCAACAGTTATGGAAAGACTTCGATATCAATAAGGCGGCAATGAATTCACCAATCAACAAAGCACTACAAGAGGTGAATTATGATGATACTGCAAAAATGTTTGAACAGGCGTTGAAACAGCCTTCATCGATGTTGAAAATGCAAACTGAGTGGTGGGAACAGCAGTTACAAATTTGGCAAAACGTAGTACTTGCTGGTAATAAAGAGCAAGTTGTAGTGCCTGATAAGAGTGACAAGCGGTTCTCAGATGCTTCTTGGGAGTCAGATGCATTCTTTAGCTTTATTAAGCAGTCCTATTTGCTATATAGCAAATCGTATTTAGATACGATTAATTCAATTGAAGGACTTGATGAAAGAACGAAAGAAAGACTCTTGTTTTTCTCGCGTCAGGTCATCAATGCCTTGTCTCCTTCTAACTTCATCGCAACGAACCCTGAACTTCTAAAACTCACTCTTG
Organism: Vibrio viridaestus; assembly: GCF_003856525.1. GTDB lineage: Bacteria > Pseudomonadota > Gammaproteobacteria > Enterobacterales > Vibrionaceae > Vibrio > Vibrio viridaestus. The sequence goes on along the minus strand of NZ_RJVQ01000001.1, from coordinate 124,053 downwards.
AGCAGAAGGGAGAGAACTTGCTCGCGGGATTAGAATTATTAAAAGAAGATGTTGATGCCAGTGCGGATATTTTGAAAGTTCGTATGACTGGAACGGATTCTTTCAGAGTTGGTAAAGAAATCGCGATGACACCGGGTGATGTCGTTTACAAAAATGAGTTATTCGAGCTTATCCAGTATAAGCCGATGACTAAAGCGGTAAATCAAACGCCTCTGTTAATTGTTCCTCCATTTATCAATAAATATTATATTCTTGATCTTAAAGAGAAAAACTCAATGGTTCGCTGGTTACTTGAGCAGGGCCATTCTGTATTTATGATGTCATGGAGAAACCCTGGTAAAGCGCAAGCTAATCTTGAGTTTGGTGATTATGTTACTGAGGGGGTTGCTAAAGCAGTAGCAGTGATAGAAGACATCACTGGACAAGAAGAGATCAATGCTGCTGGCTATTGTATTGGTGGTACTGTTCTAGCTTGTACAGTTGCGTACTATGCTGCTAAGCGCATGAAAAAGCGTATTAAATCAGCGACGTTTTTCACTACATTGCTCGATTTTTCTCAACCTGGTGACGTAGGCGTATTTATAAATGATCCAGTTTTAAATGCATTGGAAATTCAGACTAACCAAACGGGTTATATGGATGGAAGAATGCTCAATGTGTCATTTAGTCTATTGAGAGAGAACAGTCTTTATTGGAATTATTATATTGATAATTACCTTAAAGGCGTGAGTCCAATGGATTTTGATTTGTTGTATTGGAACAGTGATAGTACAAATGTAGGCGCTACCTGTTACAACTTCTTATTGAGACAACTCTATTTTGAAAATAAATTGATTCAGGATAAAGGGGTCAAAATTGGAGGTGTTTGGATCGATCTCAATAAGATACGGATACCTAGTTACTTCATTTCGACCAAAGAAGATCACATCGCTTTGTGGGAAGGAACGTACCGAGGCGCGTTGAATACTGGCGGCAATAAGACCTTTGTTTTGGGTCAGTCGGGTCACATTGCTGGAATTGTCAATCATCCGGCCAAAAATAAGTATGGTTATTGGCTCAATGATAATTTAGACGAGTCAGCCAACGATTGGTTTGATAATGCTACTTTTAGTGAAGGATCGTGGTGGACGCATTGGAACAATTGGTTACAGCAATTTATACCAGAAGAGAAAGTTACGCCATATCCGCAAGGTTCTGAGCAAAATCCAGTGATTTGTGCAGCACCAGGGGAATACGTGAAACAGACTCTGCCAATTAAAGAGTAAATTATCAACGTCCATACTTGTATAAAAGGTCCGGTGAATCGGGCCTTTTTTATATAACCGTTATTTTAGTGAGGTAAATATTGTTTATCGTCATGGTGTCACGCTTTTCCGCTGAATGTTATATACCCTTAGAGAGGAAGGTACCGTACTAAACGGAGGATAGCACTATGATGAACAGGCATAGCATTACTTTTGGTATGGAAAGATACGACCAGCAGATGGTGTTGTTGCTTTCAGTTAAGGGAAAGTTGACTCACGAAGACTATCTCGATGTGACTCCTATGCTTGAATCTGCATTTTCTGAAGCTGGGGATAAACATGTGAAGATGTTAGTCGATATTGAAGACTTTTCTGGCTGGGAAGCGAGAGCAGCATGGGATGATTTTAAGTTAGGGCTAAAACATAAAGCAGACTTTGAGAAGATTGCAATATATGGTCATAAATCTTGGCAACAAGGAGTGGCAAAAATAGCAGATTGGTTTATCGCAGGACACACAAAGTCGTTTGAGAATTACCAATCCGCCATTATTTGGCTGACCAGCTAAATACCATTCAAAATTTTAATGTGTTAACTTGAGATTGCCCGTTTGATAACGGGCATTTTTGTTCTTACATTTTTTATCGCTTATTAAAGGAATACTCTATGAAATTAGTTAGGACTGCTATTCTCTCTGTGTTTATTGGTTTGACGCCGTTTATTCATACCGCTTTTGCTGATCCAAAACAGCCTGGTACAGAACCTGGGTTAAGTAGTGTTGATATGATAAATAACAGTCAGGATGCGTCTCTCAACTGGGTGTCCGTTGATGAATTAGCCAAGGAGCTAAAAGGTAAAAAGCCTTTCGCCGTTGGATTCGATATTGATGATACTGTGTTATTTAGTTCACCCGGATTTTTACATGGACAAAGTGTCTTTTCTCCTGGCGGTTACAGTTATTTATCAAATCAAAAGTTTTGGGATAAAATAAACTGTGAATGGGAAGTGTTTAGTATGCCTAAAGAGAGTGCAAAGGCATTAATAAAAATGCATGAAAAGAGAGGCGATGATATTTATTTTATTACGGGGCGTACGGGATCTTCATGTGAGATTACGACGAAACTCATCAAGGATACATTTGACATAAAAAATATGCATCCAGTAATTTTTGCTGGTTCCAGTAAGACTGAATATACAAAAACAAAATATATTAAACAGCATAATATCAAAATTTATTACGGCGATTCTGATGGCGATATTATTTCAGCCAGAAACGCTGATGCTGAAGGTATACGTGTTATTCGAGCGGCAAATTCTAGCTATAAGCCAGTTCCTAAAAATGGTATCTATGGGGAAAGAGTCGTTAGAAATTCGCAGTACTAATCAAAAAAGTAAAGGCGTCATAGACGCCTTTGTTCACTTCTATCTCCACTGAAGCACTCTTACTTCAAGTCCCTCTTCAGGATGTTTAGGAATGTTAAAAGATAAAATCAGGGATAATAGAGCAATTGCTGCTCCGAGGAAGAATACGGTAGCTGGCGACACCATCCAAATGAGACCAAAAGAGACGGGAATAATTACCGCTGCAATGTGATTGATCGTAAAAGACACACCTGCTGTCGAGGCCATGTCTGCGGGATCAGCTATTTTTTGGAAATATGTTTTTATGGCTAATGCTAGAGCGAAGAATAGATGATCCACTACATATAAACCTGCAGCAACATGTTCATTAGTGACGTACCCATAGCTGATGAATATAATGATTAAACCTGTATATTCGAATATCAGTGCATTCCGTTCTCCAATAACTCCGATTAATCTGCCAATTCGCTTTGCAAATAAAAAGTTGAAAAGATAATTAATCAAAAAGAGTAGAGTAATATCTGATGCTGAATAGCCGAATTTTTCAACCATTAAAAATCCAGCGAAAACAGTAAATATCTGTCTGCGTGCGCCACTTAAAAATGTTAGGCCATAGTATAGCCAATATCTTTTACGCAAAACGAGTTTCTTATTTTGCGGTGTTTTAGCAGAAAACTCCGGAAATAGAAATGCTATGGCTAAAACAATAATAAATCCAATTCCTCCCGTAATAAGATAGACAGTCTTGTAGTCGAATTTAAAAATATCCAACATTAACCAGAGGATACCATAAGTCAATAAAGAGGCGAGGGCACCGACTGAAATGAGTTTACCGAGCATCTCTGGAGCTTCATCTTTATTTAGCCATTGTAATGATAACGATTGTTTTAGAGTCTCGAAGTAGTGAAAACCCGTAGACATAACTAAGGTAGTAAACAGCATTCCAAAAAGGGATGGGAAAAAGCCGGTGATTGCTGTTCCTAAGCTTAGCATTGCAAGGGATAGGAGTAAGAAGCGCTGTTCGCGAATAAATAACAAAATAAATACGGCACTAAAGGCTAGAAAGCCTGGTATCTCTCGAACACTTTGAAGCAAACCCATATCTGCGCCCGTGAATTGTGCTTTCTCAATAGCAAAGTTATTAAGTAAAGCCATCCAGCTGGAAAATGCTATGGGAACAACAATGGATACGAGCATTAAGAAGGTTGTTGGATTACGCCAACGTGAATTGGGTTGTGTCATATGATATCTCCATAAATGCGTCCGATATCATACGACTATCGAAAAGAATTAAAAACCTTAAATAAGAGAAGGGATTGCCTTCTCTTAGTTGTATATTTTATTTCTTTTGCCAAATAGTGACTTCGGAAAGTGAGTGTTGAAACTTATGGCTTGTTTCTCTGATAACGAACGGAATATTTTGAGGTGCAGCAACCAGAGCGAATTGCTCAGATAGAATGTCACTTATTCCATCAAAAGTACGATATGTCTCGCCATCTTTTTTATATCCACCCAACCAGTCCTTTTTCTTAGTATATTCCTCCAACCAAGTGTATGGAGATGCAATAACTAAGTACCCACCCGATTTTACTTTCTCGGATATAGAGCGCAGAAACTTGGCCGGGTCATATAATCGATCGATTAAGTTTGCTGCCAACACTAGATCATAATCATTGAAATGAGGTTTTAAATTGCAGGCGTCTCCTTGATAGAAAGCAACTTTATTGGAGCATTCACTGAGTTCTAGCTCGCTAAGTGACCGTTCCTTGTAGAAAACCAGATCGCCTTCATCAGCAAGACTGTATCTCACAAGCCCTTTAGTCTGGAGTTGATTTGCAATGTTGATAAAGCGAGCTGAGAAATCAATACCAGTCACGTGGCTAAAATGCTTAGCCAGTTCAAATGTACCTCTACCTACAGCACAGCCAATATCTAACGCCGTTGAAGGAGAAACGGGTATTGATATGTTTGCCAAAATATATTCAACGAGAGCTTTAGGGAAATTAGGGACTGAGAAATACTGATCTCCGTAGTGGAATTCAGCGTATTCCGAGAGCATTTTATCCGTTTCATAATTCAAGTTTTCTGTATTAGGTAACTCGTTTGCTAAAACGTAGCGAAAACCTGCGTGTTGGAAAAAGTGGCGGCGAAACGCATATCTTGACCACGGTAGTGCTTCGTTTCCTGTGGATATCCAAGACCCTCCTTTAATGATGTTATGTCTACTATCAAACGTTGGCGTAGTGAAATCGTCATAAATAGGATGAACATCAAAACCCTCAAAAGGAAAGGTAGGAGTCTCCGTCCATTGCCAAACATTACCAACAATATCGTACAAATCACCCTGTTTAAACATATTAACAGGGCAACTAGACGCCCATTGAACAAGGCCTATATTAGCTTGCGTTGGTTCGTCTTGCGTGATTGGAGCAACATCATTCTCTTCAACCATTCTCCACCACTCGTCTTCAGTGGGTAAGCGGATACACTGTCCTAATTGTTCTGATTTCCAGTTACAAAATGCTTTTGCTTCGTGATAATTTACATCGACGGGCCAGTCCCAAGGCATTTCAATTTCAGAAGTCATTGTTCGATAATACCAAGCGCCATTTTTCTCTATCCAGAACTCTGGGCAGATTGCGTTGGTGTATTGCCGCCAAGAAAGACCTTCATTTTCCCAGTATTTATCCAATTGATAACCATTAGAATGAACAAATTCCAGATATTCACCATTGGAAACCAGAAATTGACTGGCTTGAAATGCATCCACTTTTGCTTTGTGTTGTCCATACTCGTTGTCCCACCCATAAAAGCGATCATCGTAGGTCTTACCCAGTGAAACTCTGCCACTATTCACTGTTATGAGAGTATTTTTCGGTGCAACACCACTTTCTGGATAAATTGGGTAGTCATCAGATTCATTCACGTACGAAATTGAGTGCTGGCGAATCAACACTGAAGACGTTTCAAGATGAATACGTTCATGTTCAATCGCCATGGCAATAGCCCAAAAAGGGTTGGACCAATTAATCGGCGTGGTTAATGGAGCATTCATGATAAGATCTTCGACTATAAACCTTACTTCATCTCGGTAGGCTTTAACTTGTTCTACTGAGGGCCATTCATAATGAGTTTCGTCGAGATCGTCCCAACTCATTTCATCGACACCAACAGCGAACATAGATTCAAACTTGGGATTTAGTCTTTTTTCAATTAAACCAACCATCAGTAATTTGTTGATAAAAAAAGTCGCCGTATGGCCAAAATAAAATATAAGTGGATGGCGAAGGGTAATCGGCTTTTGATAATAAGATTCCTCACTAGATAGCGTAGAAAATAGCTTTTCATATTCCGAATAGGTTGAGCGAAAATAATTCAGTAATTTATGGCGTACGGTTTCAATTTCTTTAGTCGTTAAATCGGGTGGTACTGATAGTTGCTTGAACATAATGTTTAGCTTCCTTTACCTGATATTTCCGTTTTAGTTATAAGTTCATTAGAAAATTGTAGTTCTATATTATCTGCAACGACATTATTTGATTGTTAAGTAACGATTAAAATTCGACTTTAAGCCGCCTTAATTTTGTATTGTGCTATTCTTTCATTGCTAATGTGAATGTAAGGATATAATAATGAATAACTTATCAATAATAGCAGTGTCCGTAAGTTTGGGTATCGTATTGCCAGTCAATGCGGCAAATTGGGTCTCTGATGCAAGAGGCGGCGGTATGGGGAACACGGGTGTTACCTCAGCCGATTACCTTCTAGCTCCATTTTATAATCCCGCACTGGTATCCGTTTATCGTAACTCAGATGATTTTGGTTTACTTCTGCCTGCGGTAAATATCAATGTGCGAGATCAGGACGACACACTGAGCGTGGTGGATGATCTTCAAGACGCAATTGACCGTTATGAAGCGACGAACAATGCGAGTACTTTAAATCAAATTGATGGTTACCTTGATGACCTATCAAATAATCGACCATTAAATGCCAATGCTGGTGTTGGAATCGCGATTGCGGTACCGAATGAAACGCTCTCAGTTAACGTCTTTGGGCGCGGCTACGCTGAGTTAGAAGCGAGCACTGATATTAGTAATAGTGCGGATCCCGAGACTCGATACCAACAATCACGTATTGATGTGAAAGCATTTGGTTATAGCGAATTTGGTGTTGCTCTTGCAAAACAGTTTATGTTGTATGATCAAACGGTGGCAATTGGTGTTTCTCCTAAAATCCAACAGATGAAGACGTATCAAGATTCGGCTACTGTTGAAGACTATAATCTTGATGACTATGACGAAAGTGAAGTAAAAAAGAATGCAGCAAACCTTGATGTGGGTGCCGTATTGTTAATGAATGAATTTCGAGTCGGCGTTGCAATCAAGGATCTGTTCAGCAAAACAATCAATACTTACGATAATACAGATAGCTATAAGTTAGATACACAAGTTACCTTATCGGGTTCCTACGTCAGTGATTTCTTTACCGCAGCGCTAGACGTTGATGCAACTAAACAGAAGCGTTTTAGCGGAAGTTATGATGATACTCAATTTATACGGCTAGGCGTTGAAGCGAATGCTTGGGGCTGGGCTCAACTGAGAGCGGGATACGAAATCGATATGGAAAACACAATTGATAATTCCGTAACGCTTGGATTAGGAATTAGTCCGGGAGATGTGGTTAGCTTCGATATTTCGGTTAGCGGAGCTGATGAACATCAGTTAGGCGCTGCTGCTAATCTTGCCTTTACTTTCTAACACCTTCCCAGTGGCCGCCGTTATGGTGCAGCGGTCACTGAAACTCTACCTGTCCATGTCGACGCACTTCTGTTATTTTATTTAAAAATGAAACGTTATATATTGTTTCTATTATAAAAATTCAATGCCGTTTTACATCTGCCGAATTTAATATTAAGTAGGAAGTTAGCTTATGGATGAACTAAAGAAAGTCAGTGGCAAAGCGCTCAGTCTGGTCGAATTATTCGGACTCATTATGATAGCTCTAATGACCATAATCGCAATGTTAAGTGAAGTATGGATAGTGGTAGAGAATAGAGCGGTTACGCTGGCAGATCTCTTGCTTTTGTTTATTTATCTCGAAGTCTTGGCTATGGTTGGTTTATACCTAAAATCTGGTCGATTACCGGTTAGGATGCCTTTGTATATTGTCATCGTTGCATTGGCTCGCTACATGGCCCTTGATATGAAAAATCTTGATACAATTAGAATGCTTGGTATCTCAGGCGCAATTCTTGTTGTCGCATTGGCTATTTTAGTCATCAGGTTCGGACATAAAAGATATCCCTATGGTGAGATCGATAAAGCAGCGGAGATTAACAAATAGTGGCTTTAATTTTCTAGACATCAAGCGTCTTAAATAAGAGAATCCTACTTTTTACGGAAATACAATGGAAATTACCGCCGCAGAAAGGGATGCTTTTTACAAAGTGATCCACAGCCGTCGCGACGTAAGACGTGATTTTTTATCTAAACCTATCCCAGACGATGTTCTCGAAAGAGTTTTACTAGCAGGGCATCATGCTCCGAGTGTTGGTTTTATGCAGCCTTGGGATTTTATCGTGGTCTCTGATGCCGACACCAAGCAAAAAATAAAGTTTGGTTTTGAGCAGGCTCATAAAGAGTCTGCTCAGCAGTTCTCAGAGGATAAGCGCGAACGATACTCGAGTTTCAAGCTTGAAGGTATTACTGAAGCACCTATTGGGGTCTGTGTGACTTGCGATCGATCTCGTAACGGTCCTGTTGTTATTGGTCGAACGATAAAGCCCGAGATGGATTTGTACAGTGCTGTGTGTTCTGTTCAAAACATATGGCTGGCAGCTAGAGCAGAAAATCTGGGCATGGGATGGGTTAGTATAATTCATGACGATATTCTTCGGGACACTCTTGGTATTCCGCAAGATATCAATATTATTGGCTACTTGTGTTTGGGGTATGTATCCCAGTTCAGAGATAAGCCTGAACTAGAAGAGTTTGGATGGTTACCTCGAGAAAACTTTAAAAATGTTGTTCGCTATGGCAAATGGTGATTTCCCCATAGACTGCTATTGTAATCAATATTTTTGTCCTACCCGATAGTAAAACTTCAAACTCCCTCACAGCCAGACTAATACCTTAGTCTGGCAACCGTGCACAACATTGATTCTGATCTACACTTATCCTTAAACCAAATATTCATATACCAATTAATTCGGCTAGGTTTATTGATTTAGTGTTTCCGGGGGATTAATGGCACTTTATGAGATGAGAAAATTTGTTGCTCCAGAATTTATTTTTGGCGTTGGAGCAAGGCATCGCGTTGGTTATTACGCAAGAAATATGGCAGCTAAAAGAGTATTAATAGTTAGCGATATTGGTGTTGTTGCTGCGGGTTGGGTCGCTGAAGCAATATCTGATCTTGAAGAGATGGGAATAGAATCTGTTGTGTTTACAGGTCTGACATCCAACCCTAAAGATCATGAAGTGATGCTTGGAGCAGAATACTACCGAGAGCAGGAGTGTGATGTCATTGTCGCGGTTGGTGGTGGCAGTGTCATTGATTGTGCGAAAGCGATCGGTATCGTTAACACCAACGAAAAACACATTTTAGATTTCGAGGGTATAGACCATGTTGATATACCCGGACCTCCTTTAATTTGTATTCCTACGACAGCTGGAACGGCAGCGGATATCTCTCAGTTTTGTATCATCATGAACAGTGAAGAGCGTTATAAAGTCGCCATCATTAGTAAGTCGGTGGTACCAGATGTTGCTCTGATCGACCCAGAAACCACGACCACCCTAGACAAAGGGTTAACAGCATGCACTGGTGTTGATGCTTTGACTCACGCTATAGAAGCTTATGTATCAACAGCAAGTTCACCTATCGTTGATATTCATGCATTAACCGCCATTAAACTAATATGGGAAAATATTGAAACTGCTGTCGCATTGCCTCACAAGATTGAATCGCGTGAAAATATGTTACTTGGCACGTTACAGGCGGGGTTGGCGTTTTCAAATGCAAGTTTAGGTGCGGTTCATGCAATGGCTCATTCTCTGGGAGGATACCTTGACTTACCACATGGAGAGTGTAACGCACTGTTACTTGATCATGTTATTCGTTTCAATATGAAGAATAGTGGGGAGAGATACAAGCAGATTGCTCATGCGATTGGGTTGGATACGTCGGGTCTGTCTACTGTCCAGTGTACTAACCGAATTACACAGATGATTAGCGACCTGCGTGATAGAGTGGGGATCGTTAATCGACTCTCTCTTGTCGGTGTTCATACCACTGATATCCCAGATCTAGCAAATCATGCCTATAACGATGCCTGTATTGTAACTAATCCAAGGCATGCCTCTCTCGCAGATATAAAGGCAATTTATGGTGAAGCGATGTGATAAATCTGATTGGAAAAGCCAGCGAGAACAAATTATCGGATTGGGTGACCGATCGGTCAGGAAAAATTATTACCCCCAACTCAAGAAAAACGTTGAGCGAGTTGAGCGATTTAGAAAGTTGCTCGACTTTTCTTCTGACTCTGTAATGCTCGTAAAACTCCCTCATGGTGAAATCTGTGATGTTAATAAAGCGACCCAAACGCTACTCCACTTGTCTAACGAAGATATCATCGGAAAGACATTAAGACAGATTGAAGGAAAATCGCAGAATGATATCGTGCAGCAAATGGTTCCTCTCCTTGAGCGTGTTTCTTTTCCAGAGGATAACGAAAAGGACGTTGTCACAGAGCTTTCCTATAGAGATGGATCGAAAGATCACTCTGTTTGTTGGATTGAGTTAGCGATTCGTAAAGCCAAGGTCGAAATGGACGAGTATTTGATCGTCGTCGGTCGAGACATCACGGAACGAAAAAATAACGAAGAAGTACTTAAGGTACTGTTAAACGAGAAAGAAGCTTTGTTAGACAATGCTCTGATTGGGATGGCATGGATTCGGGACCGAACTATTATTTCTTGCAATAAAAAGCTTGATGAGATGCTAGGCTTCAAACATGAAACGGCGGTAGGTAAATCAACTCGAATCCTTTACGAGAGTGATGATACCTACTCAGACTTTGGTGTTGAAGCGTATCGGGCTCTTGCACTAGGGGAGGCATTCACGGGCACTATCAAGTTGGCGCGCGTTGATGGAGATAGCATTTGGTGCCAACTAACGGGAAATGCAATCGATCCCGCACATCCTCAGGACGGCAGCGTTTGGATCTTTAACGATGTCAATGAGCATATGCTCACACAAGAGAAAGCCGTCTTCCTGTCTCAGCATGATTCGCTAACTCATCTGCCAAACCACCGATTATTCGAGGACCGACTGATTCAGGCAATTGCGTCAGCTGATAAAAATAGACCTTGTGTAGCAGTCATTAATCTCGATATTGATCGATTCAAAAATGTAAATGATCTGCTTGGTTACAATGGTGGGAATGAATTACTCATAGAAGTCGCGAAGCGTTTGGAAACGACCATCGGCGATCAAGCAACGATATGTCGTCAGGGAGGGGATGAGTTCTTATTTCTAGTAAATAGATTACATGATGCTGAAGCGTGTCTTCCTATGCTTAGCCAAATTTTTTCTACATTCAACGCTGACTTTCATATTAACCGGCAAGAGCTGTCCTTGACGTGTTCTTTAGGCGTCTCTATCTACCCACAAGATGGTCACGATTTTGCAACATTACTCAATAATGCGGATATTGCGATGTATAAGGCAAAGGACAGTGGGAGAAATTCTTATCAGTTCTTCAGTGCGGACATGAACTCTGTCGCTGAAGAGACGCTCACGATTGCATTTGGACTGCACAAGGCACTAGAACAACATCAATTTGAACTTCATTATCAGCCACAAATTGATATTGCTTCCGGAAAGCTGATTGGTGCAGAGGCATTGCTGAGATGGAAACATCCAGAGCTAGGTTTAATTCCGCCCAATAAATTTATACCCGTAGCTGAAGATACCGGAATGATCATTTCGATTGGTAAATGGGTAATTGAAGAGGCTTGTAGAGAAGTCAAAACTTGGTCAGATATGGGATTAGCTGAGCCCGTTGTCGCCGTCAATCTATCTGCTATACAGTTCACTAATGATGATATAGAAACGACGGTGAGAAATGCGATTGTTACGTCAGGGATCAGACCCGAAATGCTCGAATTAGAGCTGACAGAGTCAATTATCATACGTGATGCTGAGAACGTATTGGCAAAAGTGAAACGACTTCAGTTGATGGGATGTAAATTATCAATAGATGACTTTGGTACAGGTTATTCAAGCCTTGCTTATCTTAAGAGGTTTGCTGTCGACAAGCTTAAAATTGATCAGGCGTTTGTTCGAGAGTTACATCAGAATCAGGATGATGCCGTGATTGTTCGTACTATTATTCAAATGGCAAATAGTTTAGGGCTAAAGACGATCGCGGAAGGCATTGAAACTCAGGAAGTGTTGGATTTATTGAAATTGTATCGATGTGATGAGGCTCAGGGGTATTTCATAGCACGACCGATGCCATCTGAAGAGTTTGTTATGTTTATGCGAAAATATCTTGCTTAAGTTTTGCTCAGATTCTATTTTTTGCGGTTTTGCTGTAAGCTATCTTCATGATAATTAAACGAGATAGTTGCAATGAGCAGTGAAATGCTGGAAACGCTCTACGAAAAATTACTCAATGAAGAAGATGCTCGGGCGTGTAAGGCAATACCTGAGTCTGCATGTAAGGAAGTTCCCGGTAACTTTATGAAGATGGTCTTTGCTCAGTTTTTTACCAAATTGGGCGATGCATTAATTAATCCTAAAGTAACGCTTCCTTGGATAATGCAGAGTATTGGCGTTCCCGCTTCTCTAATTGGTTGGCTAGTACCAATCAGAGAGTCGGGATCGTTACTTCCACAATTAGCAATAGCAAGTTATATCCGTACCCTTCCAGTAAGAAAATGGACATGGGTAGTGGGTAGTTTATTACAAGCGGCGAGTATACTGGCTATCGGGGTTGTGGCACTGACGTTTGAAGGTGCAACCGCCGGCTGGTACATATTATTGCTACTTGCTTTATTCAGCTTGGCCCGAGGTCTCAACTCAGTAGCGTCGAAAGATGTGCTCGGTAAAACAATACCAAAGTCTCAGCGAGGACAGGTAAACGGGTGGTCTGCGAGCGCTTCAGGGTTTGTAACCATCATATTTGCTGGTTTGATGGCTGTTTCGCAGTTATACGGATGGAAAGGGACTGGCGTTTTTTATGGATGGTGCCTGGTTGCTGCAGCCGCTGTATGGCTGATAGGAGCTGCAATATATAGTGGAATTGATGAGTATGAAGGCGAGACTGATGGTGGGAAAAATGGTTTATTTGAAGCATTGAAGCAGTGTCGTCTACTATGGACAGATCGCGCATTTCTTAAATTTGTTATCACCAGAACGCTTTTTCTTTGTACTGCGTTGAGTGCTCCTTACTATGTCGTTTTAGCACAGAAAACCATTGGTGGTGATATGTGGATCCTAGCGATGTTTATGTTTGCTAGTGGTTTGGCTTCGTTGTTAGCTGGTCCTTTCTGGGGACGCTTTGCTGACAAGTCGAGTAAGAAAGTCATGATGTTAGGTGCCTCAATGAGTGCTCTTATTGGTGTGGTGTTATATCTGATTTATATCGGGATTCCTTCACTAAAAAGTGCTTTCTGGTTATTACCTGTATTGTACTTCTTAGTTTGTATCGCACATGATGGCGTTAGGGTAGGTCGAAAAACCTACTTAGTCGACCTATCTGAAGGTAATAAGAGAACCAGTTATGTGGCTGTATCTAACACTGTAATCGGAGTGATGCTACTCATTATGAGCAGCATTGGTTTACTTGCTGAAGTCATCTCGTTGGAAGCGTTAGTCTTGGTATTTTCAGGTATAACCATCATTGGCGTATTAATGGCGACAAGCTTGCCGGATGTGTCAGATTAGCACTTTAAAAATGGTTATTTGTAAAAAAGCTGTCGGCAAGCTCGACGGCTTTTTTTGAATACAGTAAGCCCATATGGTTGGTATTCACGTAGGCTTCATCCGTTGCCCAACGAGTATGAGCATCCCTGATAGCAACCGTGCCATCACCATCTTCTATACCAAAAAAATACCCAATACCTATATTACTCGTGCCAATAATACTGCCGGTTGGAAATGGTAGTTGCTGATGTATTCCTTGGGTTAATATTTCTTTTGTCGTTGAACCCTTACCAAAGAGCCAGTCGGAGTATTCTTTATCACTAAGGTGTTGCGCTACGGTACTGCCATTATAAGGGGTGCCAAGGGTGATTACCTTAATTATGTCTGCACGTAGCTTATATCGTGAAAGGTACTGATGAATGACCAGTCCCCCCATAGAATGACCAAGGAACAATATCTCGTTTTCTTTAATCTCTGAACACAGCTGATCCAGCTTGAAAAGTGTTAAATCGGAGTATTGACGTGTGGTGTACTCAAAGACGTAAGTGCGATAGCCTTTTTCAATAAAGTACTTCTCTACCCACTTCATGGTAAATGCGTTCATGTAAAGCCCATGAACAATAACAACAGCCTTCGTCATAATAGCCTCCGAGTTAAACCCCAGAACGTTTACTTAAACCTTATGCTATCACTGACAATAGAAAAAGAAAGCCAGCTATCTGTCAGCTGGCTAAGAGAGTTAAGTAAATTATGAGAATTAAGCTACACTTTTCACTTGTGGCGAGACATATCGATAGTATTCAGCGTCCTTAGCTGGTTCCATATAATTACCGAGGATAATATCAGCGGCCTTTTCAGCTACCATGATCGTTGGCGCATAGAGATTACCGTTCGTAATGGAAGGGAATACTGAAGCATCGACAACTCTTAGGTTATTGATCCCATGAACCTTGAGCTCAGCATCAACCACAGCCATATCGTCGTAGCCCATTTTACAAGTGCAGCTTGGATGGTAAGCACTTTCACCTTCACGAGCGACAAAGTCGAGTATTTCCTCATCAGTTTGCGCGCGGGGTCCAGGTGACAGTTCTTCTCCTCGTAAGTGGTCAAAAGCAGGCTGCTCGATAATGTTTCTCGACACTCTAATTGCTTCAACCCATTCACGTCTTTCTTGCTCTGTTGATAGGTAGTTAAATACGATTTCAGGCTTAGCTTCTGGATCAGATGAGCGGACTTTAACATGCCCACGAACGTCTGTGTTCATTGGCCCCACATGCAATTGGAAACCATGGCCATCATGAGGCGAAGAACCATCATAGCGTATTGCTAGTGGTAGAAAATGAAATTGAAGGTTAGGGTATTCGACTTCATCATTACTACGAGCAAATCCACCCGCTTCAAAATGATTTGTTGCTGCTTCACCTTTGCGCAGGAATAACCACTCTGCACCTATTTTGGGTTGATTGTACCACTTGAGCGCCGGATATTTACTCACAGGTTCTTTGCATTCGTACTGCACGTATAGTTCGAGGTGGTCCTGTAAATTTTCACCTACCCCTGGTAAATGATGAACGGTTTTAATGCCTGCGGCAGAAAGTTCTTCACTGTTACCAACACCTGAATGCTGTAAAAGTTTAGGGCTATTAATCGCACCACCACAAGAAATGACTTCTTTACCAAGAGCGGTTATTAATTTATTCCCTTTTTTGTACTCGACGCCTTTAGCTGTTTTCCCATCAAACAGTATTTTTTGTGTTTCAGCACCAGTGAGAACAGTAAGATTTTTTCTGTGCATTACTGGATGTAACCAAGCGCGAGCTGCGCTCATGCGACGTCCACGATAAATGTTTTGATCGAAAGTTCCGAAACCTTCCTGCTGATATCCGTTAACATCATCTGTTAAAGGATAACCTGCTTGTTGTGCCGCATCAAAAAAAGCTTGGAATAGCGGGTTATCACATTTCGCAGTCGACACGTTCAGTGGACCATTAGAACCATGATACTTATCTGCTCCAATTAGGCGGGTTTCGCATTTTCGGAAATAGGGGAGGCAATGAGCATAATCCCACTGCTCCATACCATCATTCTTCGCCCACTTTTCGTAGTCCATAGCATTACCACGAATATAAATCATGCCATTAATACTACTACTTCCCCCGAGTACTTTGCCTCGTGGATGGGCGATTTTTCGATCGTACATATATGGCTCTGGTTCAGACTCATAGAGCCAATTATAAGTACCGTCAGTAAGAAGGTAGGTCAGTGCTGCCGGCATATGAATACGAAAATCAAAACGATAATCTGGTTTGCCTGCTTCGAGTACGAGTACTTGATGTTCTGGGTTCGCGCTTAACCGGTTAGCTAAGACGCAACCAGCTGCACCAGCACCGACAATAATATAGTCGTAAGTTTGAGTTCCCATGTTGCCTCCGAATTAGTTGTGTATTTATTGTTGAGCTGTTGGAGGCTTTCTTTACTAATTTCTTTATTTTTCAATGCATTGAGAAAGTAATTGATAATGAAAACTAATCGATGATTGAATTTTTAATGGTTCTGAATTGAGCAGATGATTAACTGTCGTCCGCCAATTTTGTATTGTTAGTCTGCGGAATTCATCGTTCTGATATAACCTGAAGTCATGTGAACTGAATCCTTGTTGAAGTGCGTTAATAACCCAGTCAAAGATAGGGTTATCCGCCATACGTGCAATCTGAATATTAAGAGCCCGGTCTATTTCGCCCAGCAGATTCAGATTAATATTTTCGTCTTTGCCTGCGAGTTCGAGCTGTTCTATTAGCTCAATGAGTTTTTGTTTTTGTTGGTCAGTTGCTCTGGTCATGGCGAGTAATGCTATTTGGTGATCCACCGATTCACGAAACTCGGCAACTTTATCTGTGCTTACATGACTTTGCTTTAAAAATAACGCGAGTGACTCACTGATGTTTTTAACGTCAATATGTTTAACATACGCACCACCTGTTTTGCCTTTACGAATTTCGATAAGACCTTTTTGCTTAAGTGCCTGTATTGCTTCGCGAATGACACCTCGCCCAGTAGCAAACTGCGTTTGTAACTCGCGTTCGCTTGGTAAACCATCGCCAGGTTTGAGTGTTTCCGACATAATTGCCGACTCTATTTGTAGAGCGATGTCTTCACTTGCGAGTCCAACTTTCGCTGGTTTAAACAAAAAATTTTTATCTAATTCCGTCATGTAGCAATCAAAACATACTTAATGGTAATACCAAAATAACATTAAAGTTCAGTTATTGGCAAATTAAATGTGATTTACAGTGTGAATTATATCTAATGGTAGTACCAAATAGTGGCATTACTCTTACATATTAAAAACAGGAATTAAAAAGACCGACGGACGTCGGTCTTGAATTAGTTACGATAGTAAGGACAAGTTACTTAAAGGTAGCGTTTAGCGTTGTATGTAGGATGCATGAAGTTTTCTGTATTTAAGATCTCGGACAATTGATCTTCAGAAAGTAAGCCACGTTCCAAAACAACATCACGGACACTTTTACCTGTTTCAGCACAAATTTTTCCAACAATATCACCCTGATGATGACCAATGTACGGATTTAAATAGGTTACGATACCGATTGAGTTGTAAACGTAGTTCTCACATACTTCTTTGTTGACAGTAATACCATTGATGCATTTATCACGTAATGACGTACAAGCGTTGGACAATAGAGATATTGACTCGAACATACATTGTGCGATAACAGGCTCCATGACGTTTAACTGGAGTTGGCCACCTTCTGCGGCGAATGATACTGTCGTGTCGTTACCCACTACTTTAAAACAAACTTGGTTCACAACTTCAGGCAGCACCGGATTAACTTTTGCAGGCATAATAGATGAACCTGCTTGCAATTCGGGTAGGTTGATTTCATTAAGACCCGCTCTTGGACCAGAGGACAGTAGCCTTAAATCATTGCATATCTTAGAAAGTTTAACGGCAAGTCGTTTTAATGCCCCGTGAGCCATGACATAAGCACCGCAGTCGGAAGTTGCTTCGATTAAATCTTCCGCAGGAGTTACCTCTAGGCCGGTAACTTCGGCAAGATAACTAACCGCAAGAGCCTGATAGCCGGGAGCTGTGTTTAAACCAGTTCCAATTGCTGTTGCACCGAGGTTAACCTCCAGTAGCAGTTTGGCAATGTAGTCTAGGTTTTTAATCTCTTCTTTCAGAGTGACATCCCAAGCATGGAACTCTTGACCTACAGACATTGGTACTGCGTCTTGAAGTTGAGTACGACCCATTTTGAGAACATCAGCAAACTGCTCAGCCTTTGCGGCAAAGCCTTCTCTTAAATACTGAATTGTGGAGACAAGTTGGAGAATACTGTTATACACCGCGATTCGAAAACCTGTAGGGTATGCACAGTTAGTTGATTGGCTTTTATTAACATGATCATTCGGGTTCACATAACTGTATTCACCCTTAGGTTTGCCAACGAGTTCCAACGCGAGGTTGGCAATCACTTCGTTGGTGTTCATATTGATCGATGTACCTGCTCCACCTTGATAGGCATCAGTAGGGAACTGATCAAAACACTTGCCAGTTTCAAGCATTACATCACAGGCTCGAATAATAAGGTCTGCGATGTGGCTTGGGATGACACCCAGTTTTCTGTTGGCTAAAGCGGCTGCTTTTTTTGTCATCACCATTCCACGCACCATCTCAGGTACATCAGATACCTTTTGCTGCGAGATAGTGAAGTTTTCTAGCGCTCTTAATGTATGAATTCCATAGTAAGCGTTAGCTGGCACATGCCTTTCACCCAGTAAGTCTTCTTCAATACGCGTAGCGCGAGTTTGTTCAACTGTTAAATTTGACGTTGATACGTTAGATAGCTCAGCCATCATTTTGTAGGTTCCTTGCATCTTTATGAGAATAACATTTGTCTTTATTAGTAGTTATCGACGTATTTATGTTTAAAGAAACCCGTTCTCTAGGCATTTCGTCGGCAAACTGGCCGGCGGAAGCCCGTATACTAACTCATAAATTTAGTAAGATCTTTATATTTTTTATTGCTATATCGCCAAATTTATATTTTAAATTCTGGTTAAACGTTTGCTAATTAAATAATATTTAAATAATGTCGCATTTATACAATGATTTGTTAATTTGATTTTACTAAGGACGATATTCTTAAAAATTTTTCAATTAAAAAATTAAAAAAAAATTTAAAAATAAAGGAGAGCGAGCTGCTCTCCTAAAAAGTAATTTGTGTTTGACACCAAGTGGTTATCGCCAGTCATCTTCCATAAAAGGGTTTCCTTCTGGTGCATAAGGATCACTTTCTCTCGGATGACCAAGCTGCTCTCTTATCACCTCAAGTTGTCGCTCAAGCGAATTAACTTTCTGAAAGTCACCTTCTGAGCAGGCGATATAAATTTGTCTTTCAAGCGAGTCAATACGATCTTTAATTGTCATCATATCGGACCTCCTTCTCTACATCACATCGTATTACGTTTGTTCTGTGCTTCAATGTTAGTGTAGACAAAAAATTCGGATTTTCTAACACCAAGAGGGCTGGTTAATTAAGACATAATGAAGTGTCGACTTATCCTACTGAGTTAACGTAGTAAACCTCATAAGGAATATTTAATACTTCGAAATGAGCTAACCATCGCCATTGAGAATCATGAAGCTTATCGCCTGGACCTTTAACCTCGATCCACTTCCACTCGTTATCTTTAAAGGCGATTAAATCGGGTTGACCTTTTCTATAGGCTGACAGGTCGGTTAGCATTAGCTTGAACAGTGAGATTAATTGGTCTCTGTCTACCGACGCTATGACTAAGTCGATGATCTCGGTATTCATTAAATCCCAGTGAACAAAAGGATTAGCCACACCAAACTTTTGCGAAAATACTTCTTTTAGGTGATGTATTCCCTCACTTTGGATATGTTCAAGCGTGTTGTGAATGAGCTCTTTCCTCTTTGCTGCAAAGTCGTGATGGTATAGGTCGAGAGGGCGGCTCTGGTACGCGTTAATAAACACGTTCGGAATTGGAGCAAAGATGACATCCCAAAAAGCTAACCCGAACAGACCATTAAGAAAATGATTTTCAAGATAGTATGCTGACCATCCATGGTGCTCGAAATAGGCTTTTACGGCAAATTCTACTCGATTGTTGGATAAGTCTAATTGAATCGTGCAGGCGTTTTGCGCAGGTTTTTTATTGTTTGGAACTCGCACGCCGAGCTTTCTTTTGATCTGGGTTGCTAGACGCTTTGCTACTTCTTTCTCATTGACGTCTAATGGAGCGATCAACATGGATTCAACGGTACGTTGTGCAATTTCTAGTTCATTATTTCTAATGTGAATTCTTGTCTGGCGCTCTCTTGTTGGTGTTTGTTGAGTTTTTTGATACCAACTCAAGGCGAGTGAGTCATCGTTTTTCCGCTCCAAGTCACGAGCAAGAGTATTGATGAGTTTCTGCCGTTTACGTTCTATATGGAGATGCTGAGAAGGCGAAGGGACGGAGCCAAGCATTTCCGCTAGCTTATCGACAGTCACGTCAGTCATCTCCCAATATTGATTGGCGATCGTTTGCAATTGGAGTAAGTCTTCTATCTCATGGCGGTTGGAAAAAAAACGGTGAGATGAATCAAAAGGATAAGTTTCAAATAAATGAATGCCTAATTGCTCGGTTACGAACTGTGAGAAGTCTTGGCGACTATTACCGAAGAAAAGAATACACATCTCATTCAAAATAGGCTCATGTTGTAAATATATAATATTGAATGGGTAGTGGGTTGGATTGACAATGTCATCCGATGCTACTGCTTCTATTAGGTCATCCTTCTTAAGGGATTTTTGCAGCTGTGGAAATTGTTTGTGTATTTCCGGTTTTGTGAGTAATGCTCGGCAGAGTTCTTGTGAGGTGATTTTGGGGTTTATTGTGATAAAGCCGAGTTTGTCCAGTGCCATGAGGCTATCTTGAAGATTTGGTATTTCTGCATAATTTAGCTTATCACTACGAAACCAGCATCCCTTACGCATTAATAGCCGAACTACCAGGCACTGCTGTTCAATATTTAATTGGTGGTAGCGTTGAATCCACTGTGTCGTTTCTTCTGTTAGTAAATCTGAGTACCAACCAGTTGCGTGACTCACTAAGCGGTTGAAATTCGATAGATAGTAGTCTTGATCTAGCGTGATCAACTTACTCCTCCTTCGACCATATTGGCTAACCGTTGTATTGGATAGGTCGTTAAAACCTGCTCCTGATCCAATTTGCTCAACACTGAATGGATATTATGAAGTTGTTTGTTGTAAAGAAGACCAACGATGCTTCCACTGTGCGCGATACAGCATCCGTATAGTCCAAATTGTTCACTGATATTAATAATACTTTCTAGCATTGGCTTATTTAATATTGCCTGATTGGCTCTTGCGCTGATGGTTGCAGCCCTACCAATCATAAAGGGCTTATTCCGTAGAGCACCATGACTAAATGTTGTAAATGACTCTTGCAATAACGGCGCTGCGTTGACTAGCGGAAACGAGCGATCTATCTGGTGGAAATCTTTAGTGAGTAGAGTTGTAGAGGGCTCTAAAATGAGTACGGATGGTAGCTCGGTAAGATGAAATTGCTCAGATAAGATCCCGCGATTATGATCAAATAATGCCAAACCGGTGAACATGACACTGTCACTTGGTTCAATTGCTGTAGCGAGTGTGGCGATTTCTTCATCTTTGATTGGATTATTTAAATAGCGGGACAGTGCTTTAATCGTTGCACATATATCAGCAGTGCTACTTGCGTATCCTTTACCAATCGGTAAATCAGACGTGTGCTCAACACATAACCCATCTCGATACTCTGAAGGCAGATTAAAAAAGGCCAGTGTGCTTAACAACGCTTCTTCGATTCTAGGCATGACGGGAAAAGTCTGAACACCGCTTTTAATCCGGACTGTTGAGTAGAGATCAATCGGACATGAAATAAGCTTTTCGCTTCCCTGTATCCATCCCTGTAATAATTCACCGCATGTGCCGGGATATTTCGCCTCAGCCAAGATGAAATACCTTAGATAAACATTCTATGAGTCGCTCATTGTCCTGATGAGATTTAATAGCGACACGGTAAAACTGCGTATCGAGACCGATATAATTCGCGCAACTTCGAATAAGAATATTGTGATTGAGTAGTTCTGTCTGAAGATCGATTCCTAAAGAGTTAACTTTAAAAAATATATAGTTAGCAGAGGGAGACCACACTTTTAATTGGCTAAACCTTTTCAAGGCTTCAAATAGATAATGTTGTTCATCAGCCAACCATACCAAAGTATTGGTGTGATATTCTTGATCGTCAAATAGGTACTGTCCCGCGATAGAGGCAAATACATTGATCGACCAAGGTCGCTGGCGCATTTTCATTTGCTTTACTAATCCAAGGTCAGAACTGACGAGGTAGCCAAGTCGTATTCCCGGCATCGAATAAAACTTAGTCAGTGAATACAGTAGGCTTATGTTGGGATAGTTTACCATCAGATCTCGTCTTGAGTGATGTTCACCAGCAAAATCCATAAAAGACTCATCTAACATGATCTTGATATCTAACGTCTCAGCAATCTTTACGATCTCCGACAGCAGTTCTCTATCAATGAGCTGCCCTGTGGGGTTATTGGGCATGCAGATAAACATACAATCGATATCTTTTGTTAATAACTGAAGTACGTCTTGAGTGAGCTGAAAATCGTTTTCTTCTAATAGGATATGCGTGACTATTTCACAGTCTATCTGTTCTAGCGCACGTCGATATTCACCAAAACTAGGCTCAATTAAAAGCGCTTTACTAGGGGCCTGTGCCGCCACCCATTCATATATTAGCTCTGTAGCGCCATTGCCGACCGCAATATGCTCTAGAGTCACATTGATATGATGAGAAATGGCGGTATACAAATCAAAGTAATCGATGTCGGGATATCGTTCCGATTCATCAATTTTCGTTATCAACGCATTTTTAACGATGTTAGAAAGCCCCAATGGATTAATGTTGGCGCTAAAATCGACGATATCTTCCTCTTTTTTCCCTAAAATTTGCGCTACTTGACGTGTATTTCCGCCATGTTGACCACTCTTCATCATTATCGAGTCCTTAAATCCTGGCTATAAACTCTTTGAAAAACTGAATTGATAACATTGAGTTACCAATTTTGATATCTAAGTTTGTGGTAAAGAATTGTAAATGTATTTTTGTATGATTCAGATTACCTGATTGATACCGATATTAGAAACAGAATAACTTCATTCTAAACACATATTTATCGGGCGATTAGCCTATGTTATTGTCCATAACATAACAATCAATTTATGACGACGCATCAACGAATCGTTGATAGGAAGAGAGGTGCAATTCCTCAGCAGCCCCCGCTGCTGTGATGCTGACGAGTCTATGATAGCCACTGTTCAATGAATGGGAAGGCGTAGATGAGAATGACGCTAAGCCAGAATACGGTCTCATAAATTACCCGAAATTTCGGTGGGAAATTGTTGGGAAGCCATATCTTTGCTGTAGCCCTACGGCATGGTACTGCTTTCCTGATTACTCACCATTAATTATAAGAATGAAGAGTAAGTAAAGAATGAAAGCAATCTTAATTGGCGGTACGAACAGTGGAAGTGGTAAAACGACAATGACGCTTGGAATCTTAAAAGCGTTGAGCCGTAGGGGTCTAGCTGTTCAGCCTTTCAAAGTTGGTCCTGATTATATTGACACATCATGGCACACCCATGTCTGTGGCGTGAAATCGCGCAACTTAGATGCATTTATGGTTCCTGAAGAGCAACTATTTAATTCGTTTTACCATCATGCTCAACAGGCAGATATATGCGTAATTGAAGGTGTAATGGGATTATACGATGGCTATGGCACCGATCCTCATTACTGTAGCAGTGCTGGAATGGCAACTGCGCTGGGATGTCCTGTCATTCTGACTCTTGATGGGCGCGCTGTATCCACGTCGGCTGCTGCAACGGTTCTAGGGTTTCAAAAAATGGATCCCAATCTTAATATCGCGGGCATTCTGCTAAACAACGTTACCACTGAAGGGCATTTCGAGCTGATCAAAACGGCGATTGAAAAGTATTGCCAAATACCTGTTATAGGTCGCTTACCAAAACTACCGGATATCGAACTACCTTCTCGTCATCTTGGTCTCGTCACTGCAGTGGAGCAGGATAAATACAATGAAAAGTGGGAGCTATTAGCTGATGAGGTCGAGAAATATATAGATATTGATAAGTTACTTGATGTTGCGAAGTTGAAAATACATGAATCTAGTGCTTCTCACGTGCCAGAAATTATTTCTGATCAAGGAAAAGGACTGACACTTGCGTTAGCGTATGACGAAGCGTTCAACTTTTACTATGAAGATAACCTCGAATTTTTAGAAGCAACTGGGGTAGAAATCAAAAAGTTTAGTCCGTTAAAAGATAGCCATCTACCAGATGCGGATATGATTTATTTGGGCGGTGGGTATCCTGAAATCTATGCGGAACAATTGGCAAAAAATGTTTCCTTGCTTCAAGCGATCAAATCGGCGCATGAATCCGGAAAAGCGATTTTCGCTGAATGTGGTGGGCTAATGTACTTAGGTAGCACCATAGAAGATGAATCGGGTCTTCAGCATAAAATGTGTGACATTTTACCGGGTAAAAGTTTTATGACAAAAGCACTTAAACGCTTTGGTTATTGTACGGCTCAAGCCAATCATGACAATGTATTGATGAAAGTCGGTCAACAAATTCGTGGGCATGAATTCCACTATTCAGATTTTGATAGTGAACTTGAGCCAGCACTTACGTTTACCAAGGAAAGAGATGGTGTTGAGTTGAGCCGTTGGTCTGGTGGTTATCAAGTCGGAAATACCTTTGCTAGCTATTTACACATACATTTTGGGCAGAATCCACAATTGATTCTCAACTGGTTTGCAACAGCCAGAGGAACAAAGAGGTGAGTTCACTCTTATTTATCATGGCTTACCTGATTGATTTGATGTTGGGTGACCCAATGAACTGGCCTCATCCTATTCGATGGATAGGAAATAGCATTAGTGCGGTTGAAAGGCGTTTACGCGAATTATTTGCTAAAGCATCAGAGCTTTACTTTGCTGGCTTATTGTTGTGGCTCGTTATAGTTGGTGGTAGTTACGTGGTAACGCTGGCTGTAATTTGGTTAGCGTATTCAATGTCGGATGTGTTGGGCTTTTTACTTCAGCTTTGGTTGGCGTATACCGTCTTAGCGACGAAGTGCTTGAGTGATAGTGCCAAATTAGTCTATGACGCGCTAGTTTCGGGTGATATAGAGCAGAGTCGACTAAAACTGTCTTACATTGTTGGTCGAGATACTACTCAGCTCAATGAAAAGCAGATTTCCAGAGCGGTAGTGGAAACGGTGGCTGAAAACACGGTAGATGGTGTCATTGCTCCACTGTTCTATTTGTTTATTGGCGGGGTTCCTTTGGCGATGGCGTATAAAGCGGTGAATACGCTTGATTCAATGGTGGGCTATAAAAATGAGAAGTATGGAGAAATCGGTTACTTCTCAGCACGACTTGATGATGCCGCGAATTACATCCCGGCCAGACTCAGTTGGCTGTGTTTTACGTTAGCCGCTAAATTGATTAATTGTAATGCAAGGCAGGCATTTAAGATCGGATGGCGCGATAGAAACAATCATAAAAGTCCTAACTGTGCCTGGTCTGAAGGTGCGGTGGCAGGGGCTTTAGGCATCCGACTCGGTGGACCTAATGTCTATTTCGGCAAACTCGTAGAGAAACCTTGGATTGGTGATGATGTCCGAGAAATACATTATCAAGATATTCTTACCACGATTCGGTTAATGTACATTGCTTCTGCAATAGCATTATTCATATTTTGTTTATGTTACTGGCTATAGGTATGTAAGTAACATTTAGGAGAAGGAAGACTCATGGAATACGTAAAACAACCGCAGAAAATTGAAGAGAAAAGCTTCGATATAATCTCCGAAATATTACGCCATGAGTATCCTGAACATGAATTTAGCTCACCACTTGAAGAACTGATCACGAAACGTGTTATCCACACTACGGCGGATTTTGAATGGCTTAACTTACTTCGCTTCTCGATATCAGGATTAGAGACTATCTGCGATATCATTCAGTCTGGTGGCAATATTTATACAGATACCACAATGGCATTGTCCGGTATTAATAAACGTTACTTAGCCACATTGAATTGTGATCCTAGGTGCTATATCGCAGAAACCAATGTCGCAGCTATAGCAAAAGAGAAGAATATCACCCGCTCTATGGCGGCTGTCGATCGCGCATTGACCGAAGGGGGCGATAAAATATTTGTATTTGGCAATGCTCCAACGGCGTTGTTCCGGCTTTTGGAAAATGAAAACAGCGTCAAGGGTCGTATAGCCGTGATTGGCGTACCGGTGGGGTTTGTTGGCGCTGCAGAATCTAAACAAGCGTTGTATGAAAGTGATTTACCCTATGTAACCGCATTGGGTAGAAAAGGTGGAAGTAACGTCGCAGCCGCTATCGTCAATGCGATTCAGTATTACCTGCGAGACAATGCTGATGAGCAAAACTAGTGAAATCAATCTAGAACCCGTCTGGCAGAAAGGTAAATGTTATAGAAAAGGGTTCACTACGGGCACGTGCGCTACCGCGGCAGCCAAAGTCGCGAGTTTGATGATCTTACAACAGCAAGTCATTCATCAGGTTTCTGTAGATACACCTGCTGGGATTAAGTTGAACCTTTCCGTTGAAACACCCATGGTGACAGGTAAGGACTCTGCTGTTGCCGCAATAAAAAAAGATGGCGGAGATGATGTCGATGCGACTCACGGCATGCTCATTTTTGCACGGGTTGAAATGCGGCAAGATAACCTGATTCAAATTAAGGGCGGCGAAGGTATTGGGCGCGTAACCAAGCCAGGAATCGGTCTCCCACTTGGTGAAGCGGCGATAAATAAAACGCCTAGACAGACCATAGAACAAGCGGTGAGAGAAGTCATAGGGCCGCTAAGAGGGGCAGATATAGAAATATTCGCTCCTGAAGGACAAGAACGCGCAAAAAAAACGTTCAATGGTCGTCTCGGAATCGAAGGGGGCATTTCAGTTATTGGTACGACTGGTATCGTGACGCCGATGTCGGAAGATAGCTGGAAACGTTCGTTATCTATTGAGTTACAACAAAAAAGAGAAATGGGTAGTAATCAGGTGATTTTAGTTCCTGGTAACTATGGCGCTCGATTTGTTTCGGAAAAACTCCATTTGTCATCTCATCATGTGGTAACGATGAGTAACTTTGTCGGATTTATGCTGCAAGAGGCTGAACGTTTACAGTTTCGTCATTTATTACTTGCAGGCCATGTTGGAAAATTAATTAAAGTGGCTGCGGGGGTATTTCATACACATTCTCACGTCGCTGATGCGCGGATGGAAACGTTAGTCGCCCATCTGGCCTTATTAGGTATGGGACAACAAGAGCTAAAGAAAGTGTACTGCAGCAACACGACAGAAGAAGCGATTATTCTTATTAAACAGTTTGGTTTTGAGCGGGTGTATGAACAGATCGCCCAATCTATTGTCGAGCGAATTAATACAATGATGCGCTATGCCAAGAATTCATTTACATGTGATGTTGTATTGTTCTCTATGGATAACACCATTCTTGGTTCAAATCGGAATGTTGATGCAATTACAGGAGAGTTCAAATGATTCAGGTGGTGGGGATTGGCCCTGGAAATAAGGATTTGTTAACACCTCAGGCTCACAATGTAATACAAGATGCGGATTTTTTGTTTGGCTGGAATCGGGCTTTGTCATTATTTGAAGATACACATGCAGATAAGATTGAAATTGGTTGTGATCTTGTCAATTTAATAGGGCTGTTAAAAAAACATAACGACAGTAAGTGTGTTGTTCTTGCTTCAGGCGACCCTTTGTTATTTGGAATTGGAAAGAAGATTGGAGAGGAATTCGGTCGACAAAATGTTGAGTTCATTAGCGGAATAAGTTCCGTTCAATACTTCTTCAGCCGTATCGGGTTGGATATGAATGATATCTACATAACCAGTTGTCACGGGCAAGTTCCAAATTATGATTTCATAGCAAGATTAGACAAAGTTGCGTTAGTCACAGACAAGTTCAATAGCCCATATAAAATAGCGCAAGAAATGCTATCACGTGGTGTGAATTGCACTATGTACGTTGGAGAAAACCTCGCTTATCCAGAGGAGTGTATTGAAACCTATCAATTGTCGCACGCTCTTCCTCCTAAAGATAAGAACTATCAGTTAAATGTTGTGGTACTGAAAAATGAAAGACAGTGAATTTATCAGGGTAGATAAAGTCCCTATGACTAAACAGGAAGTTCGTTCCGTCTCTATCGACCGGCTAGAACTTCAACATGCACGAAAATTCTTAGATATAGGTGCGGGGACGGGAAGCGTAGGGATAGAAGCCGCAGTTCGCTACCCTAATTTACATGTACTCGCGATAGAGCGAAATAACAGTGCTGTTGATGCGATAAAAGCAAACTGTCAGAAATTTGATTGTTCAGAAAGAGTTCGAATTATTCCTCATGAAGCACCATGCGAAATTTCAGGAAAAGTGGACGCTGCGTTTATCGGTGGCAGTGGAGGTAATCTTGTTGACATCATAGACTGGGCATTTTCTCAGTTAATCCCACGTGGTCGTCTGGTGTTAAACTTTATTCTTCAGGAAAATCTTCAGGAAGCACTCAAGCACCTTGAAAGTAAAAACGTCGAAGAACTTGTTTGTACTCAATTACTCGTATCGACAATGACGAACCTTGGGGATGGTAGTTATTTCAAACCGAATAACCCGACATTTATACTTTCGTGCAAAAAGGGAGTCGAGCATGCAACGAGTTAAACACGAGGGGGCGATTGATAAGTCGCTTGTTTATTTCGTAGGAGCTGGACCAGGCGATCCTGAGCTATTAACTCTTAAAGGGCATCGATACCTCTCTCAGGCTGACATTGTTATTTATGCTGGCTCGTTAGTGAACCCTGAGTTGCTTCATTATTGTAAAGAGGAAGCAGTTTGCATTGATAGTGCACCATTAAATCTAGGACAGATCTTGGAAATAATGGAACAGGGAATTAAAGGAGAGAAGTTAGTCATTCGTCTGCAGACCGGAGATTTGTCGCTATATGGTTCTATCCGCGAGCAGGGAGAAGAGTTAGAGAAAAGGGGAATTGGGTTTCGCTCGATTGCTGGTGTCAGTTCCTTTCTTGGCGCAGCGGCAGAATTAGGGGTGGAATATACTGTCCCGGAAGTAGCGCAAAGCTTAATTATTACGAGAATGGCTGGTCGCACTCCGACTCCAGAACTGGAAAATCTTGCTTCTTTTGCTCGTCATCAGACTTCAATGGCTATCTTTCTTTCCGTTCAAGGTATCGAAAAAGTGGTTGAACAACTAATACAGGGCGGATATGACGTAAGCACGCCTGCCGCTGTCGTCTACAAGGCAACTTGGCCTGACTGCCAAAAGTTGGACGGTACGCTAGAAACCATTGTGGAAAAGGTAAAGAGCGCGAATATTAATAAAACAGCGCTTATACTTGTAGGTAAGTTTCTTGGTAAAGAATACCATTATTCAAAGCTTTATGATGCGGAGTTCAGCCATGAGTATAGATAAAAAAGATACAACGTCACTTTTCTGTTTAACTCCAGGGGGGATGGATCTCGCAAAACGTATACGCCAGTTTCAGCCAGTAAAGGCTTTTTGCCCAAAGAAGTATGTTGAAGCTGGATTCAACGCATTTGAAGAAAGCTTTGCACAAACGATAACGGATAGATTTCGTCAGGATAAAGCGCTTATCGTTATTGGTGCGACAGGTATTGTTGTTCGGGTTCTCGCGCCATACTTAACCGATAAATTCCACGATCCGGCAGTGATTGTTATCGATGAAAAAGGTCAAAATGTCATTAGTCTGCTTTCAGGACATATCGGAGGAGCGAATGAACTGACTCGTTACCTCGCTGCCGCTTTAAATGCTAATCCCGTTATTACAACGGCAACGGATGTAAACGAAGTCAGTGCACTGGATTCATTAAGCAAAGAAATGAAAGCTGAGTTGCAGACCCCTCGAGACAGTGTAAAAACGATTAATCAACTACTTGTCAGCCATAAGAAAGTAGGGCTTTACGTCGACCCCCAGTTATCTAACTTAACCTCGTTTGATATATCTGTGTTTGATACCAAGGGCTTTATCAAGCTTGGCCATTTAGAAAAGAAGCCAGTGGACCTCGCTGCGATGGTTTACGTGAGTATTTTTACGACGGATCCTTATTGGCCAGTCCCAGTTCATCGGCTCATACCAAAGAGAGTAGTCCTTGGAATAGGGTGCCGAAGGGGCATAGATAGTCGCGTGTTATCGTTGATGGTAAGAACGAAGCTTGAAGCACTACATATTGAGCCTCTTGCCGTTGCGCAGATAGGTACGATCGATATCAAAGGGGATGAAAGAGCTTTGCTTGATTTAGCAGATGAGTATCGTATTGAAGAACTCGATTTATTTGCTGCCCAAGAGCTGCATGATTGTGCTGCTCACTTTCCTTCATCACCGTTTGTTGAGAAGACCGTCGGAGTGGGATCCGTTTCTCAGCCTGTCGCGTGGCTATTAAGTCAGGGGCATATTATCGGCGAAACAACTAAGCAAAATGGAATCACAATTACGGTAGGAGTTTCACAGTAATGCTATACATCATAGGAATAGGACCTGGTGGTGAAGAAATGATGACTGTACAAGCTCTTGAGGCAATAGAGCAATGTGAAGTGATCGTTGGTTACAAAACTTATACCCATTTAGTTAAAAATTTGGTCGGTGATAAACACGTAATCAAAACGGGGATGTGTAAAGAGCTCGAGCGCTGCCAGGCCGCGATTGAATTAGCTCAATCCGGAAAAAACGTCGCTTTAATCAGTAGTGGGGACGCTGGTATTTACGGGATGGCCGGTCTCATTCTCGAGTTAAAAACCAAGCAGGACGTGGCAGTTGAGGTCAAATTAATCCCTGGAATGACAGCCAGTATTGCCGCCGCATCTGCTCTTGGTGCGCCACTAATGCATGATTTTTGCCACATCAGCTTAAGTGATTTATTGACGCCGTGGGACGTGATTGAGAAACGTATCGCCGCAGCAGCGCAGGCTGACTTTGTCATCTGTTTTTATAATCCGCGTTCTCGCGGTCGTGAAGGCCACCTTGCGAAAGCATTTGAGCTCATGTCGCCCTATAAAGCAGGCTCAACGCCTGTCGGGATTGTTAGAGAGGCCGGACGCAGAAAAGAAGAAAAATGGATCACGACACTGGATGAAATGGATTTTTCGCTTGTTGATATGAGAACGATGGTCATCGTGGGAAATCAGTCTACGTATGTAAAAGATAACCTTATGGTTACCCCCAGAGGTTATAACGTATGACTATAACGAGAGTCGCCGTCTTTGGTGGTACGTCTGACTCAAATACGCTTTGCACATGGTTAAGGAAAAAGAACATCCCCTTTGAGCTCAGTGTCGCGACAGATTCTGGGAAAGAAATGGCTCAACGTGTGACGTCTGATTTTCGCATAGGAAGGCTTGGGCCTGCTGCTATGATTGAATGGTTGAAACGAGGACAATTTTCATTAGTGATTGATGCTTCTCATCCCTATGCTATGGAGCTGCACAAAACAATCGTTACCGCTTCTCAGGCGATGGGCTTGCCGACTATCAGACTGGAACGCTCTAGTGATATCAGTGATGAAATTCAAAAGGCGGCCAATGTGTATTGGGTAAATAGTCCTGAGCAGGCCTGTGAACTTGCAAATCAACTTCATTGTCGCAGCATTTTGCTGACGACTGGCAGCAAAGATCTTAAGTTATATCGAAATTCGTTACAGTGTAACAAGCTGTATGCTCGAGTATTACCGAATACCGTAGCGGTTGAACTGTGTGCGAATGTAGGATTTTCTCTTGATGAAATTATTGCGCTAAAAGGTCCATTCAGCCAGTCATTTAATGCCGCGCTATATCAGGAGTTAGGTATAGAGTTGGTTATTACCAAAGAGTCTGGCCAGGCAGGAGGATTTGTAGAAAAAGTGACTGCGAGTATCGACTCTGGAGTGTTATGCATTGTGATTCGACGTCCGCAACAAGATGCTCTTGTATATGACTATACCGTCTTCGAATGTAATGAACTTGAGTCGATAGTTACAAAATATATAAATTAAGGGGATTAGCATGAAAAAAGCGCTGTTGGTTATCAGCTTTGGAACCAGCTATGCTGACACGTTCGAGAAAAATATCGTTCGTTGTGAAGAAGAATTGAGTATGACTTTTTCTGATAGAGACTGTTTTCGCGCGTTTACCTCCGAAATGATCATTCGTAAGCTTAGCAAACGGGATGGGCAACAAATAGACAATCCCAAAAAGGCGCTACAGCGTTTGTATGATATGGGCTATGAAGACGTACTGGTTCAGTCGCTGCATATTATCAATGGTGATGAATTTGAAAAAGTCTCGAAGCAAGTTGATGCTTACCAGAATAAATTTCACCGTTTAAAACTCGGTACTCCACTTTTAAGTAGTTTCGACGACTTTACCCAAGTAATAGAAGCGATATCCTCAAATTTACCTCAATTAAATGACAACGAACATGTGGTACTTATGGGGCATGGAGCCACTCATCATGCGTTTACTGCATACGCATGCCTTGATCATTTATTGCAGTCAAAACAATTGCCAATTCATGTTGGCGCTGTTGAAAGTTATCCTGAAGTATCACTAGTTATTGAACGCCTTAAACGCAATAGTGCCGAAAGAGTTCATCTCATTCCACTAATGCTTGTAGCAGGGGATCATGCGATAAATGACATGGCTTCGGATGATGAAGATTCATGGAAAACGCAAATGCAAAGTAATGGGATTGCTGTGACAACTTGGTTGAATGGCTTAGGTGAAAATCCCGCTATACGAGAAATGTTTGTCAAACATTTGCGAGCTGTTGCTAACGAACTAGAGGACGAAGAAGTATGTTAGGGCAAGGGACATTATATGCTATAGGTACCGGCCCTGGTGCTTCGGACTTAATCACGGTTAGGGGAGCTAACATTCTAGCGTCTGTCGATGTCCTATATACGCCATCAGGTAAACGTGGTGGTGACAGTCTCGCGTATAAAATCGTCAAAGAATATGTTGGGGATAGCGTTGATGTTAAGACGCGTCACTTCCCTATGTCGAATAGTGATAACGAAAAAATACAAGCATGGGATGCTATAGCGGATGAGATCCAAAATGACGTTCGAAGTGGCCGAGACGTGGCGTTCATTTCACTTGGTGATTCTATGCTATTTAGTACTTGGGTTTTTCTACTAGAGCGTTTAAAAAATAAGATTACGATCGAAATCATCCCGGGAATTAGCTCATTTTCGGCAATTTCATCTTCGTCGTTGTTACCTATGGCTATGGAAAATCAAACAATGGCTGTTGTGCCTTGTACGATTGAAGTGGCAAAAATTGAGCAGGCTTTACTCGACAATGATGTCGTTATTTTGATGAAGGTCTACGGGCGCTTCGCAATGATTCGCGGCATATTAAACCGGCTCAATTTATTGGATCACGCTGTGCTGATGGCTAATGCGACGATGGACGGGGAAATTATGCATAAAGGGCTTGCGAGTCTTAATGATGAACAAGAATTACCATACTTTTCCACAGTTATTGTGAATAAGTCTGAACTGGCGTAATGTTAGGCAGAATTTTTTTCTTATTCATCAGCAAGATGAATGAAAATTACGACAGTTTATAGGTATAAATATGAAAATGTTTCTCGCGATGCTGCAATTTATGACGAGAATTCCTGTTCCCTATCAATGGACTGAGGATCTCGATTTTTCTAAAAGTTATCGAGGAATTATTTGGTTTCCCATCGTTGGTGCCGTAGTGGGTATGTTGGCTTCTCTTATATTCCATATTTTTTATGCTGGATTTGAAGTTGGTCCATGGTTATCCGCTGCGATGTATGTGTTTGCGCTTGCTTTGATAACAGGTGGGTTGCATCTTGATGGTCTCGCTGACACGTGTGACGGTATATTCTCAGCTCGTAAGCGAGAGCAAATGCTTGAAATAATGAAGGACAGCCGAATAGGAACTCACGGTGTTCTTGCGTTAATCTTTGTGCTTGTTATTAAAATGTTGATCGTGGCTCAGTTAGTTATCAAAGGCGAAATTGGCTATTTATCTGTATTATTTTCTGCTCCGATCGCGAGCAGAACTTTGATGGCTGTATTAATGCATCATCAAAAATATGCTCGTGAAGAAGGCTTGGGTAATATCTTCATTGGGAAAATAGCGACGTCAGATTTTTACTGGTGTATTGGTTTGGGTGCGCTTTTTTGTATTGTGGTTACAGGCTTATTCTGGCCGTTTATTCTCTCCTTGGTATGCGCTTATCTCATTCGTGTGTACCTAAATAAAATTTTAGGTGGACAAACAGGTGATACATTGGGAGCAGCATGTGAATTATTAGAGCTCGTTTTCTTGATGTTCGTTCTCATTATTTCTTAAGGTTGATAATGAAATCTCTCCAGCACATCTTAAATGAAATTAAGCCGATAGATGCAGAAGCTATTCTCCAAGCTCGTCATATCCATGACGGATTAGTAAAGCCTATTGGCAGCCTTGGTCGCTTAGAAGAATTGGGTGAACAGCTGGCCGGTATTTATCGACGAGATCATTGGAGTAAGCCAGAAAAGAAAATCTATGTTATGGCGGCAGATCATGGTGTATTCGATGAGGGGGTGGCTGTCACACCACAAAGCGTTACCGAGCTTCAAGCCAGAAATACTGTGTTAGGGCGTACTGGTGTTTGTGCTCTTGCCATGACAACCAATACAAAAGTGGAATTGATCGATACTGGGATGGCCTGTGACGATATCGAAGGGCTCCGTTCCATTAAAGTCTGCAGAAGTTCGCGTAACATTGCGTTAGAACCTGCAATGACTCGGGATGCTGCAGAAACGGTTCTGCTCAGGTCCGTTGAATTAGTTAAACACGATGTTGCTTGTGGTATTAACGTTTTCGGCGTTGGCGAGCTTGGTATTGCTAATACGACACCGGCTGCCGCCATTATCAGTGTGATAACGAGTAATGAACCTGAAGATGTGGTTGGACTCGGAGCTAATTTACCTCGTGCCAAACGAGCCCATAAAGTTTCCGTGGTCGAGAGAGCTATTTCCATCAATGGTCCTATAAGGAGCGATGCTATCGATACTCTGGCTAAAGTTGGGGGGTTCGATTTGGCGGGAATGACGGGCATAATTATCGGTTGTGCTTATGTCGGTGTCCCTGTCGTACTGGATGGCTTCCTTTCCTATGCATCCGCGCTTATTGCTTGCCAACTCAACCCACTTATTCGCGACTATCTCATTCCATCTCATTACTCTGCAGAACAGGGCAGTGAGATTGCCTTACGCTACCTCGATCTCAAACCATTTTTCGATCTTAACATGCGTCTGGGAGAAGGTAGTGGCGCAGCGTTAGCCATGGGGCTAATTGATGCTGCATATTCTATGCGCACTCAGATGGGAACATTAAAAGATCATGGTCTCCAGCTATCATCACCTCAATAAAATTAATTTCTTTATCACAAAATCATAATCACAGTGGATTCATGCCTATTTGTAGCGGATTTCTACATAGGGTATACGTGTTTAGTCTCTATGCTTAAGTAACGGAATGAGTTACTTAGGAGTATGACATTACATGAATGCGAATAAAAAAACAGCACGTTGCACGGTTCATAGACAGCTAATCATTGCGGATATTGATGAGCGTATCTTTGGATCTTTTATCGAGCACATGGGGCGGGCTGTTTACCAAGGGATCTATCAGCCTGATCATCCAACTGCAAATGCTAAGGGTTTTCGTGAGGATGTGATTAATACAATTCGCGATCTTGACGTTCCTATTATTCGTTACCCTGGGGGTAACTTCGTTTCCGGTTACAATTGGCAAGATGGTATCGGTCCAAAGAGCGACAGACCAACTCGACTTGATTATGCTTGGTCATCTGTTGAATCGAATCAGTTTGGGATCAACGAGTTTTCTGACTGGTTAAGACTGGTTCACTGTGAGGGTATGATCGCGGTTAATCTTGGCACTGGTACACCACAAGATGCAGCCTATATGGTGGAATACTGCAATATAGAAAAAGGTACGTATTGGAGTGACTTGCGTCGCACTCATGGTTATCAAAAACCACATAAATTCAAAGTCTGGTGTCTTGGTAACGAAATGGATGGACCATGGCAGACTTGTGCTATGACAGCGGAAGAATACGGGAGAAAAGCCTGTGAAACAGCAAAAATGTTGAAATGGGTCGATCCAACAATAGAGCTTGTCGTGTGCGGAAGTTCTTCTAAAGACCTGCCTACGTTCCCTGAATGGGATCGTGTCGTTTTAGAGCATTGTTACGACTACGTTGATTATATTTCCCTTCATCGATACTACGAATATAAAGGTGACCTCCAAACATTTCTTGCTTCCTTTTTTGATTTAAATGATTTTATTTCGACAGTCAAAGCCACAGCTGATTATGTCAAAGCTAAAAACAGAAGCCGTAAAGATATGATGCTTAGCTTGGATGAATGGAATGTCTGGTACATCACGAATATGCAAACACAACGATGGAAAGCCGCGCCTGCTATCGCTGAAGATCAATACACACTTCTCGATGCCCTTGTTGTGGGAGGCTTGGTTACGACGATAGTCAATAATGCTGATAGAGTAAAAATTGCTTGTTTGGCTCAGTTAGTCAATGCATTAGCACCGATACACACGTCAAAGGACCGTGGAGTACTGCTGCACTCAACTTTTTATCCATTTTTTCAAGCGACTCATTACGCCAAAGGGCGCGTTTATCGATGTACTCTAACGTGTGAAAGTGTGAATACATCGCTTTATGGAGACGTCCCAGAATTGGCTACGTTATTTACTTATGATGAGCAAAGAGGAGAGGCCGCGCTTTTCGTTCTCAATAGCAACCTAAGTCAGGATGTGGAACTAAACCTTGAGTTGGTTCAGTTTGGTGAGCTTAATTTGTTTGAGCATCAGGTTTTGGCTGGAGAAGATTTATTTGCAAGCAACTCTTTTGCTCAGCCCGATGCAGTACGACCAAAAGTATATAATATCAATAACCTGCAGTCTGACGCGTTTCTAGTCAATTTGCCCAAAGCGTCTTGGAACATGTTCAGGTTTAATAAGAGTGTCGGTCAGTAAAAACTCAGTGTTATGCACGACAAGGATAGGGAAGCAATGCCGTTAGTGGATGACTTTTAAGCGTTCGATAACCATTTGATATCAAATTGTTTATTATGTGCGCAAACAATCAAAAAAACGAAAAAAGCCCTTTTAATTTTCTCTGAATGTGGCATATTAGACCCATCAACACGATGCAGCGCGTATCGTATAATGGTAATACCTTAGCCTTCCAAGCTAAAGCTGCGAGTTCGATTCTCGCTACGCGCTCCAAGCCTTTTCCTTTCAAGTTCATTACAATACTTGCTCGATAAATAGAAACCTTTTCCTATTACCTTTACTTAAACATTGTTTGTTAACTCTTGCTGTTGTCAATTTTGGACTATGCATGGAGCATTTTGAGATGAGTCATAACGCAAAAGAAAAACATAATATGTACTCACCTAAATTTAAAGACATGCTAAAACTCACTAAAAAGTAAGTGTTGTAGCGGCTTTTTAGTGGAAATTTAGAAAATTAAATCGGAATGTTACGAACAAATTAGTGACATATGTTTACTTATCTACTTTAATCTAGTGTTTAACCCTCTTTCCACAAAAACATTAACTGGAGCCAAACAATTCGGTGGTTGGCTGTCAGGACCTCTATGGGTGAACTAAAAGTGGAAATAGCACAGACGTTAATTGAATGAAACAGTTATATATCGCTTGAAGCAGCTAATTTGAGCATCACTCACTCGTAATTACAAAGTATAAGTTGGCAGACTTACGCCTTAATAAAAGCTCTAAACAAGTTAACTGAGGTTAATGCTCCGGACACTCAGTGTATAGCTTATAGATGAAGGATTTAGCGGATCATTTATTACTAATAAAACTGGTTAGACTAATGACGTACACTTCAACTCAAGTTTTTTAAAATTAGTTATTACTATTTTATTCCTACATGTTTCTATAATTTTTTCATCCCTAAGGTTTTTTAACGATTTTACAACAGAAATTCGTGTTGCACCTATTAATGCAGCAATTTCAGTTTGACTTAAATACACGTTATTTTCTTGGGTGGAAGTGTTTTTTATATAAATAAAAAGAATGTTACAAATTCTAGTAATAACAGGTTCATAGGTTTGAGTTGTAGCACAAAAAAATAGTAAGTTGGTGAATTTACAATAATGGTTTACCATTTCTTGACACAATTCAGTAGACTCATGCATCATGTTGCGAATAACGTCAACGTCAAAAGCAAATGCTGTTACATCTGATATAGCTACTTGCATGATAGAGTATTCGAGAACAAAGTTATGTTCTGTACAGATTAACGGATAAATCCCACCTTTCCCCCAAAAACCGGTAATTTTTTCTTCTCCATTTTTATGCATCACAGAGACTTTGGTCAGTCCATCAACTATATAGAATATTTTTGTAAAAGGTTTACCTAAGTCACATAAAAAATCACCTTTTTTAAAATGGCAGGTCTCATGAGGCGATATTTTAAATAGCTGTTCGTAAGGAGTGAACTCA
The DNA here is from genome assembly GCF_003856525.1 of Vibrio viridaestus. Taxonomy (GTDB): domain Bacteria; phylum Pseudomonadota; class Gammaproteobacteria; order Enterobacterales; family Vibrionaceae; genus Vibrio; species Vibrio viridaestus. The sequence continues at coordinate 85,700 of NZ_RJVQ01000001.1, read as the reverse complement.
TTGGTAAAAATATATCGGGTTAATAACAAGCGTTCACTCCTTTAATTAGTGAATAACTATTTTTAATGAGATTAAAAATAATTATCAATTAGGTGTTGTTTGGTTAACAAAAATAAACATTATTTTATTAGTGAATAAATTTATTCAGAGGTTCTATTTCCAGCATTGTTACCATCGGTAGATAAAAATATTACTACATTAATAGGACTAAGAATAATATGAAATTTCAACATTTGGTGAAATCAGGAAAGATCGGGAATTTGGTGTTAAAGAACCGAATGATTATGCCAGCGATGGAAACATGGTTAGCATCTGTGGATGGGACCATTACTGATGCGGTAGTTAATCACTATAGCCGAAGAGCAGAAGGTGGCGTTGGTTTGATTATTACTGAAATGGTTAACCCAACTCCGGGTTGTGTATGTTTCCCTGGCGAACTGGATCTGAGTAAAGATGCTTTTATGCCAGGTTTTAGCCGTTTAGCCACTGCAATCCATGCTGGTGGAGCAAAAGCTGCACTTCAGTTATGTCATGGTGGGGTATTTGCCAGAAACTTAACGTCAAACTTACCAGCTTTTACACCGTCAGGAGTAGGAACTTTCTCTTTAGAAGGTGCTGAACTGAAAGTCATGACAAAAGAAGATATCGAACAGGTGGTTGACGATTATGGCAGAACGGCATTACGCGCTAAAGTTTGCGGATTCGATGCTGTCGAAATTCATGCTGGTCATGGTTATCTTCCTGTAGAATTTTTATCTGGATATTATAACCGAAGAACGGATGAATACGGTGGTTCTGTATACAATAGAACCAGATTCTGTCTGGAGATTATTGACGCTATTCAAAAATATTGTGGAAAAGATTTTCCGATCATATTTAAACTGTCAACAGAGGACTTTACTCCAAATGGTATTACCTTAGATCAGGCTGTAGAAATCAGTAAATATGTCGAAGAAGCTGGTGTTGCTGCCATTGTTGCGACCGGAGGAACACTTGAATCACGTCTTCATGACTACATGGATGTTATGAATGAAGGAAAAGATGCTGATGGTTTAGGGCTATCTCGAGGTGTTAGTACAGCAACATGGATACCGCCAACATACAGTCCTCGCGCTATTTATGCTGAAAATGCAGCTGAACTGAAAAGGCATCTGAATATCCCTGTAGTTACGATTGGTGCAATACGACCAGAAAAAGCAGAAGAAATGATTGCAGCAGGAGAAGCGGATTTTGCAGCCATTGGCCGACAAATTCTCGCGGATCCAGATTATCCAACAAAAGTAAAAGAAAACCGAATAGAAGATCTACGCCAATGTCTAAGATGTGGTGAATGTCTTGGCGGTGGTATGAAATGGAACAGTCTGGTTTGTGCCGTTAACCCTGAAGTCGGTCGTACATATAAGCCTTTTATGACAATTTCCAAAGCTGAAAAACCGAAAAAAATTGCGGTTATTGGTTCAGGTCCCGCTGGTATGCAGGCAGCAATTAATGCCAGTCAAAAAGGTCATAGTGTGGTTCTGTTTGAAAAAGATAACAGACTTGGCGGGCTTATGTATTATGTCGGAATACCTGATTTTAAAGAAGACTACCGACGCTTTACTCAATATTTGATTAATGAAGTTAGAAAATCAAATGTTGATATTCGTATGAATACTGAATTTACTCCTCATACCGCTGATACGGAAAACTTTGATAAATTCATCGTTGCTACAGGTTCAGAGCATTTCATTCCGAATATTGAAGGTACAAGAGACTACAATATCCTTAATCCTCTGGAAATTTTAGATGGAAAAATTCCGGATGGTAATGAATTTATCATTTGTGGGGCAGGGTTGGTAGGATGCGAAGTGGCTATGCACCTTTCTGAAATGGGTAAGAAAATTACCATGATTGATATTGTTCCGAATTCTAGCCCGGCTCATTTGTATGGTGTGGATTGGGTAATAAATTCGAAACTTGCCGAGGATCATGTACAGGTTAAGCTTAGCAATAAAATTTTAAAGATGACCGATAAATCAGTAATCTGTAAAACAAGAAAAGAAAATGAACCTCATAATCCTAAAGATGTATTGACTCCTTATGACCTATCAAAAGAGTTTGATGGTGATACCGTAGAGTATGAAGCAGATGGAGTAATCTGTGCTCTTGGTATGAGATCAGTCAATAATCTTATTACGACGATGGAAGAGTGTGGTTATGACTATGAAGTTATCGGAGATGCGTATAAACCGCGTAAAATTCTCACTGCGGTTCATGAAGGATACCATGCCGGTCGTCGAGCTTAGTCTATTTGAGGAAATTTGATTTTGTAAAATACAAACAATCAAATCACTGATAATCCTGCACGTTAACAGTCAGCTTATAGTCTATTTTTGATTGTAAGCTGACATTAATTTTATATTGATCTCTCGTCTTTTGCGAGCAGTTTATAAATTATAAAGGAATGTTTAAATCGATTTTTAATCGTCACTACTCAGCGAGTTATTGATTTTCCTCATATAGTTCGGCGTCCTTGGAACAATTCAACGCTTTGAAGCTTTTATGGTTCGATAAGATGCTCATAACGCTGGTCAGTGAGAGCCTTCATAAAGGCGACTAATGCATCCACTTCTTTATCGGATAGCGCTGGAGCCTTAAATTCGTCTGTTTCCAAAGCTAAATTTACCGCAACCTCTGGTTCACGCCAAGGTTTGCCTGTTTCGGGGTTAAGCGTGCGCGTTGGGTTGTTGAATTTATCGTAAAAGAGAACAACGGTGCGTAAGTCTTTAAATATCCCATTGTGCATATAAGGCCCGGTTACTGCTACATTGCGTAAAGTAGGGACTTTAAACTTACCCATTTGTTTTTCATCATGAATTCTGGGGTGTTCGAGTAACCCTCTATCAATATGCTCTTCTCCAAGGCCATTATATTCACGAACAATTTTATTTAAGGGTACGCCTAGATTGTGATACTGATAGTTACTGAATGTTTCGTTCTGGCTATTAGGAAAGGTTTTAAGCTGATGACAACGGTTACAATTCGTAAATTGCTGAGAGAAAAATAAGGCTTCACCAAGTGATTCTTGTTTAGATAATTTTACTTCTCCACGAAGATAGCGGTCGTATTTCGAATCGTATGGAGAGAAAAATTCCGTTCTTTCGAACTCTGCAATGCTGTCGGTCATTGCCTTGTATGCTGAATCAGGTTGGCTAAAAATATCCTCACCAAACAATGCCTTAAACGAAGAAACGTAATAACTGTTTTCTTTTAATCTTTCAATAACTGCTTCTTTATTCGGCATACCCATTTCTACCGGGTTAACTGGTGGACCACCAGCTTGACCAGATAAGTCTCGCTCTCTGCCGTCCAAGAATAATCCGCCTTTAAATTCTCCTTTATTATTGATAGTGATGCGAGGGATTGAGCTTGCGTAAGAAATGGTTGGCGTGTTGCGATCACCAAAGGATTGTTCATCGTCACCTTTAGAAACCATTCCATTTAATTCGGATTTACGGTCGTCAATAAAAGCGTGGTTAGGATTATGGCAAGAGGCACATGATTGAGTTCTATTCTTCGATAAGTTGACATCAAAAAACAGTGTTTGTCCTAAAATGGCTTTGTCTGAAGACGCTAAGTTTTCCGAATGCGCAACGGGTGAGATTAGTAGAAATGAATAACTGAGCCAAAAGTAAGACTTTATTGAACGCACACAAACCTCTATAAATCTAGATACTCTTTTTATCAGAGGATAATATCATTTACTAAATGCGAATAACATTCATATCAATTATGATTTAATGCGCGAAATCAAATAAGGTGAATTTCTTACATTTAATGTGATTAGCTGTTTATTATTATATTGCTTCTCTCTTAATCCCATTTGTATTTTTACCTCGGCACAATATTCTGTGGTGGGTCTGAGTAAAAGTCTACGAATCCCGATAGGCTCTCCTGACTCAAAGCAGTATCTGTATTCACCGCTTTGTATCCGAGCAATAGACTGCTTAATATTTAGTAATAACTTTTGTTCTTGATTAATTATTCGTGTCGAAATTGATGATAGCTACTTACTTGATGCTCTGTCGTTTACATCACTAAAGCTCATTGGATTCATATTGTCTTGGGTGGCTTGTTGTATATGCTCCTTTGTTGATTGGTAAAAGGTAAGTAAATTTTTTCAAAGAAGGCGAGTTGTTCTTCGTTCATATACTTGGAATCAGGTGCGGCGAGAAGATCGTCTTCAGTAAGCGCATGGTCTTTTACCGATTCCATGTGGTTTCCTCTAAATAATCGTTCAATAACTTGTGATTTATGTGAAATGTTATAATGTATCAATAGTATTTTGAAGCAACAGAATATGAAGTAACTTCATTTCTTTCGTCATCATTCGTTCACATTGGTTTTATACCGTATTGCCAACTTAACAATGACCAAGAAAGTTCTCTACAGAGAGTAATTAGAAATGAAGCGCGGCAAAATAAATACCTGGTTAGTGGTTTACATTGGCGTGAGCTATTCACTGCTTGTAATGTGTGGACTTGTATCAATGCTACACATAAAAAATTATCCTCGAGTTCGTTAGCGATAGGTATTATCCCTTTAATATTCGCTACGGTGTCACGTAATTTGATTCGGGAAATCTAATCGCTCGAATCGATATCTCTATAGAAAGCAACAAAAATAAAATGATAGAAATACGGTATGACTAAAAATATCCACCCTTTAGATAAGAGCTTAATCAAGCTTTTACAAAATCGCGGGCAAACGAAACGAGAAGCTGAGGAATACATAAAAAAGCATGTCTATAAGCTCGGAAGTGACGAAGTCGCTAAAATAAAAAATTATAATGCGCATTTCGGACTACATGCGAAAGAGAAATTGATTGAAGAAATTCTTGAACTACGTAGAGAATCTTTAATTAAGCGCTTAGAAAGTTGCTAATTGGTCAATACACAAAATATCAGTAGAGTGGAGCCGCGCTAACAATGAAATAATTTCGACTATTGGCCCTAATTTCCGTTTCGCTAAGTGGATTCTCTTGGGGGCACAACCTATATTTTATTTAGCTATAATTTGTAGTTGATAATGCTTGGGTACACTCTATGCCAAACACCTTGTTTCTAAAGAAATCGACATCAAAAGTTCCGGATGTAAAGCCGGTCAATAACTTCAAGGATGAACCTCTTTCGCCATGGAAAGTCGCGTTAATTGACGATGAAGATGATGTAATTTCAGTTTCCGAACTCGTTTTAAAGCGTGTTCTTGTCGATAGTCGTCCTTTGGAGTTTCTTAAGGCACATTCAGCCGAAGAAGCTAAGCAATTGTTTGAACAGCATACCGATATCGCTTTGGCATTAGTAGACGTTGTGATGGAAGATGATCATGCCGGTTTGGATTTAGTTAAATGGATACGTGAAAAAAATAAAAACACAACAACTCGGCTTGTCTTACGTACAGGTCAACCCGGAGAAGCACCTGAAGAAGATGTCATCAGAGAATACGATATCAATGACTACAAAAATAAAACAGAGCTCAACTCAACACGTTTGAAGACTACGATCTATTCCGCTATTCGTTCCTACCGAGACATTATAGAGGTAGAGCAGGGACATCGAGGGCTTGAAGATGTGGTGAGCGCTACAACAAGGGTGCTCCAAGCGTCTACTAGCGAAAGTTATTGCGTACAGGTTTTAAGAGAGATTAAAGATCTTATTGGTCAGCAGGATGTTAGTTTTTATCTTCAATATCAACTAGTCAATGCTCTAGGTAATCAAGAGCGTATTTTGCTCTGTTATGATGGAGTGAACTATCAGATAGATGTCGATCTAGAGCATGATATTTTTCCCAACCATATTCGTATGCAAGTTAACAAAGCGTTACACGATGAGAAAAATACTACGTCGGAAGATACGTTTTGTAATTTTACCCGATTGGCTGATACTCGAGAAAGTGCAGTTTTGGTAACATTTTTATCGCCGTTGTCTCAACTAACGGCCCGTTTATTAAATGTTATGCTTACCAAGATATCGATTATTTTCGAAAATCTGACCAGGCAGGAAGATATTGAACGAACTCAACAGGAACTGATGTATATTCTTGGTGAAGCGATAGAAAAGCGTAGTAAAGAAACGGGATCACATGTGCGAAGAGTTTCATTGATCTGTGAGTTTCTCGCTCAGCGTCTTGGTTTGGATGAACGATTAGTTCAGCTAATTAAACATGCCACGCCAATGCATGATATTGGTAAAATTGCGGTTCCAGAAAGCATTCTGCATAAGCCCGGTAAACTAGACACTGAAGAATGGGATATTATGAAAACTCATGCTCCGGTTGGGTTTGACCTCTTGTGTAATTCGAAACGAGCCTTACCTCAAATTGGTGCCAGTATTGCTTTATTTCACCATGAAAAATGGGACGGTTTTGGTTATCCTGTTGGACTACAGGGTGCAGATATCCCAGTTGAAGGTCGTATCATGGCTATCGCAGACGTTATTGATGCACTCGCTGCTCGTCGATCTTACAAAGAGCCGTGGAGCCCAGATCGCATTTTAGAATTACTAAAGGAAGAGCGAGGGCGTCATTTCGACCCTGAAATTTGTGATTTAGCCATTAACAATTTCGATCGTATTATGGCGTTGAGAGACATTTATCCAGATTAGTTTGATTTTCACTCATTCAGTGGTGAACAACGACGTTGCTCACCACTACAATACTGAACTAGCTAGTTATGAGTTCTTTCTTTAACACTGAATTCAATCGTAAACTCCACGCCTTTGTTTTCCTCGCTACGACATTTAATTGAACCGCCAAGTGCGTTTTTAATGATGTTATAGGTAACGTTTAAGCCTAAACCTGTGCCACCCTTGGATCGGTTAGTCGTGAAAAAAGGGTCGAATATTTTAGGTAGGTTGTCTGCACTGATACCTTTCCCATCATCTTTGTAAGTCAATATGAACCTATTATTCGTACTCTCCGCGACGTTAATTTCGATCGTGCCTTTATTGAGCTCACTAAAGCCATGGTTAATCGAATTCATGATCAAATTAGTCAAGACTTGGGAAATTAAACCAGGTATTGTGATGACGTTGTAATGTGTAGCGCAGTGAATAGTGATTGTAGTAGATGCTTTACGGGCAACCGACGAAAGGCTAAAAACGATTTCTTCTAAATAGTCTTTAAGATTAATGATACGTTCCTCCTCGCTAGTTTGGTCGACGGCAATTTGCTTGAAGCTTTTAATTAGATGTGCCGTTCTCTCTAAGTTTTTGTTGACGATCTTAGACAACTCTTCTGCACTATTTAGATAATCCTCAAACGCGGTCTCATCAAGTTCACCATTGGTATACCGTTTACGTATTGCTTGTGTCTCTTCAATAGACTGCGTGATACCGGTGAGTCCGACACCTACAGGGGTATTAATTTCGTGGGCAACGCCTGCCACCAAAGAACCAAGACTGGCCATTTTTTCTGATTCGACCAGTTTATCTTGAGTCTGCTTGAGATTCTCTAGCATACTTTCAAGATTATTATTGGATTCATCTAACTCTTTATTTCGCTCATAAAGCTGAAGTTCGAGCTCATTTTTTCGGATATATCACGAATAACTGCGTAAATGGAGTCGACATCGTTTAGTTTTACTTTGGTTATAATGACTTCTGTCCAAAAGTTGGTTCCATCAACTTTTCTATGAATCCATTCAAACCGAACACTGCCTTTTGTAAACGAGTCCTTGATTAGTTCTTTAGCGACGTCGCCTGATAGTCGACCGTCTGCTTGATATTGTGGAGAGATATCTCTTGGGTGGGTACCAATAACCTCTTCTTTTTTTGTGAACCCAAATAGTTTAAGAAAGGCCTTATTACAGTCGGTGTACTTCTCCCCATCAAAAACGCTCAGGCCATCCATTGACTCATTAAATAAGGTTTCAAAGATTTCTTTTTGCTCAGCGACTTTGAGCTCTAATTCTTTTTTTTCCGTAATATCACGCCAGTTCGCGTGTACTACAACTTCGCCGTTGAGAATCATTTTCGTAATTATGACTTCGCAGGAGAATAACTCACCGTTATATTTCTTGTGATTCCACTCAAAGCGCACACTTCCTTCTTCATAACATCGTCGTATGTACTCCATACCTTTTTCTTCTGAAGACATACCATCGGATTGAAATTCTGGCGAAAAATCAAAGGGTGTAAGACCTATAAAATCTTCCTTGTGATCCAGTCCGACCAAATCGAGCATGGATTGGTTGCAATCGACAAAGATGCCGTCTTTAAAAAGTGCAAGACCATCTTTAGAATCTCTAAAAACGGTTTCAAACCCGTTATCTTGTACATTAACTTCGTTCATGCTTTCTCAATTCCGAACTGTGTAACTGAAACTATCTCTATCAATCAAGCTAGCAAAGAACTGGGAGAATGCCACATAGCTCACAACAAATTTGGACTCAAGCTACTGTTTATATTAAGTTACTCGTTGCTAAAATTTGAAATCATTTTGTCTAATCACATAAGTAAAGTTGTATCAATATAATAATGATATAAGACTCAGTTTCTAAAAGCATAATAACGATGCTATAATCTCAAATGCCAAAAACTATAGTTATAACTAGCTGTTAAATTTAACTTTTTATACATGGAAGGTTTAGGGTTTAAATGATAATCCATTCGCAAGGGTAAAATTGTTGAAGAAAGTGGAAAAGTCGGTTCGGGTAGCAATTGAAAACGTCCAAGTTGGCATGTTCGTCACCGCTATTGAGTATAACCGTGTCGTGAATTTAGCGAGTGCTGGTGTGGTGAAACGTAAAGAAGCGATTCAGCAATTAGCCGACAAAGGTGTGTCGTATGTTTGGGTCGATGTAAAGCAGTCATCACCGGAGTGTAAGATTGTGATTGCCCCAGATCCTATTGAAGACGAACCTGAAGTTACTGGTGATGAAGCTCTTAATGCAAAGCCAGTTAGAGTTACCAAGAGAGATGTTGGGATAAGACGTAAAAAAGCTAAGAAGATCGTAACTGAAGCGAAAGGTTTAGCGAATAAGATTTTACGCGAAACGTTCGATGGTAAAGCCATTTCACTTGGTGAGGTGGAAGATTGGGCTGATGGCGTTGTTGACGCCATTATGGATGACTCAGATGCGATCAACTTTGTTTCTGCGCTCAGAAATAAAGATGCTTACCTACTAGAGCATTCAGTTAATGTGGCATGTCTACTCGTGTCATTTGGTTCATATTTAAAATTCGATAAGTTAACCCTCAGACAGTTAGCCATTGGCGGCATTATTCACGATCTTGGTAAGACAAAAGTGAAAAATGAGGTGTTAAATAAGCCCGGTAAACTCACTGATGAAGAGTTTGAAGAAATGAAAAATCATCAGGTTTACGTTGTGGATTTACTTGCGCAGATAAAAGGCTTGAGTGAGATCAGCAAAAACGTTTGTTTAATGCACCATGAAAAGTTAGACGGTAAAGGTTACCCAAACCAATTGACCGCGGATGAAATCACAATTTATGGGCGCATGAGTAGTATTGTTGATATTTATGATGCCTTAACAGCTGAACGTTGTTACAAAACAGCTATGTCACCACAAGATGCGTTTAAAATTTTACTTGGTATGACGCCTAATCATTTAGATCAAGAGTTAGTGTATAAGTTCATAAACTGTCTTAGTGTCTATCCTATTGGATCTTTGGTTCAATTAAGCGATGGAAGTGTAGGCTTGGTGGAAGAAACGAACAAAGCACAACCTCTTAAGCCAACGGTAAAATGCTTTTATTCGTTAAAATATAATAAATTTATCAGCGTGAGAAGCATCAAGTTGACTCAATCAAAACTTACGGTAGAGAGAGCCGTAGCCCCTAAAACGCTCGGAGTGGATATTTCGTTGTATTACGAATAAACGTTGTGTTATTTATAGCGCTGTATTCGTCTATCGATATTTAAAAACACGTTATATTACTGGTGTGATATAACGTGTTTTTTTATTCATACTCAGACGTAATTAGTTTATGTGAGCATGAGTACTATCGTGTTTGTGTTGTTCTTGTTTGCTGACGAAACACTCTTCCATTTCTTCCAGAGGTATTCCTTTTGTTTCAGGAACGTAACGGCGAACAAATAGATACGCTAGAATCATACAACTCGCAAAAACCCACATTGGAAATGCGCCCTTGAAGTGCTCATTAAGGTAAACGCTGTCATTCATGACAGGGAATGCCAGGCCAATAATAAAGTTACTTACCCACACGGCTCCGATAGCGATTCCCATGCCAAGGGAGCGCATTCTGTTGGGGAACATTTCAGACACAACAAGCCAAGCACCTAGAGCCCACGATAAGGCGAAGCAGATCATAAATGTGGCCATTCCTGCTAACGTCCAATATCCCATTACCATTGCTGCTTCACCAGTCAAACTATGCGATTGATAAATAAAATACGAGGTCAGCAATAGGCCAAATGCGCACCCAAGAGAGCCAAATTTTAACAGTGGTACTCGACCGATTTTGTCCATGAGTAGGGCACATAATGCAGTACCGATTAGCTGGACAACCCCAATCCATATTGTTAAGAAAAGCGCTACATCATTATTGCCTGTGACTCTTTCTAAAATAACAGGGGCATAGTACATCATGATGTTTACGCCACTAGCCTGACCAAAGATAGAAATGAAGCAAGCAACAAATACAATAAACCAGAACAGTTTTTCTTTATGAACAGCCATTGATTTCTGACGTTGTTTAGCAACTTCTGCCTCTCGGTTAGATTGGTCGATTTGCTGCATTAAAAATACGGCATGTTGTTCGTCACGGAAGATCTTGACGAGCACTTCTTTTGCCTGCTCAGTTTTTCCAACGAGCATCAACCAACGTGGGGACTCTGGAATAAATAAAGAGAAAATAATAAAGAGAGCGCAAGGAATCGTTTCAGAGCCGACCATGATTCGCCATCCGACATCATTTAGCCAAGCATCAGTCATTCCTTTTGCAATAAGATAGTTGACGGTAAAGATGAGTACCTGACCGCCCACAATAGCAAAATTCTGCATTCCAACCGCGCGTCCTCGAATCTGTTTTGGCGATACTTCTGACATATACATAGGAGAAACAGAAGAGGCGATACCCACTGCGAGCCCGCCAATCATCCGATAAACAATAAACCAGAAGAAACTGGTAGCAAGTGCAGAGCCTGCTGCTGATATTGTGTAAAGGATCGCCGCAAGAATTAACGACTTTTTACGACCATATTTCTTGGATAATGGGCCAGACCAAAAGGCACCAATGATACATCCTATTGCTACATTAGAGACGGCCCAGCCAACACCGAGAGGACTAAGGTCGAAGTAATTTTTTATCGGATTTACAGCACCAGAAATGACGGCGGTATCGTAACCCAGTAGCAAGCCGCCGAGTGCCGCAACACCACAGATAAACAATACGTATTTTATACTGTAGTGACCATCCTCTTGGCTTGTGCTTTGAACGTTATTGGACATAAAGCCTCCATAGAGAGTTATGTATATAATTGTTTTTATAGAAATGATTGAAGCGAAAGGAAAAGGGTGGAGAAAGAAGAAACCACCCTTTTGTTTGTTAATCAGCTCCTACTGCCCTAAAAGCCGATTACAAATTTTCAGTTATTCGTATTTCACCCAGCTTGAATGACTATCAGCAGAGCGAACACAATTTTCTATCCAACGAACACCTTCTAAACCTGCATTGATGTCTGGGTAGATATGATTTTCCAGAGTTTGCTTATCACCGGTTTTAGTGGCGTTGATTGCAATAGCACATTGGAGATAGATATTCGCCCACGATTCAGCAAGACCTTCTGTGTGCAACGCACCGAGGCGCTCATACTCAAGACCTTCTTCGTACAAATAAGGCATACCGTGGTGCATGACCTGATTTGGCTGACCTTGAACTTGATAAATCAATTCTCCTGGATTGTAGTCACTCCATTCAAGGCTGGCTTTTGACCCGATAACACGAATACTTTGACTATCCATAGACCCTGCATTTATCGACGATGCCCACATGCGACCAACGGCACCGTTATCGTAGTGCATGATGACCATCGCGTTATCTTCTAACGGAGCACGAGAAGGAATAAAACTTTGGCGGTCGCACATTAACTCAGTGATTTTCATATGTGGCGCAACAAGTTCAGAGATGTAGTACGTGTGAGTTGAAATGTCACCAAGTACGAATGTTGGACCTGAGATTTTAGGGTCGACACGCCATTTCTGAGCATCATTATACTTGTCACCTTCTTCAGTGGCGCTAAAGCCATGGGTGTATTGCATGTCGATCATACGTACATCGCCTATGTCACCGTTGAGGATCATCTTTCTCATCTGGCGAAGTAGGGGGTGTCCGGAAAAGCCGTAAGTTACGCCAACGACGAGGTTTTTGGACGCTGCTAAATCTTTAATTTCTTGTGCTTCCTTTACGGTGAAGAACAACGGTTTTTCACATATTACGTGTAATCCCGCATTGAGTGCTGCCTTGGTTATTTCGTAGTGGGTACCATTAGGCGTAGCTATAGAAACAACTTCAACTCCGTCATCTCGACGTGCTTCCATTTCCAAAAGTTGGTGATAATTATCGTAGCAACGGTCAGGGTCCATCCCCAGATTAACGCCGAAGTCTCTGCCACGTTCTGCATCAATATCGAAGGCTGAGGCGACTAATTTGAACGCCGTATTATCACGTAATGCGCCGGAACGGTGTTTATAACCGACCTGACTTAAACGACCGCCACCAATCATGGCCCAACGAAGTGGTTGTGGAATTGATTTTTCGCCTATTTTCATAATCTTATGTCCGTTATTGGTTAGTATTATAGTCATTTGCTCCCGGGAGCAAATTTTGGTAAAAAAAGAGAATTGCCGATTTTTACTCTCGAATCTTTATTTGCTCCCGGGAGCAAATTTTATTAAAAAATTTTTGATTTACTCAGCCAATCAAAACAAAGTTAGTCCCTAAAATACGCAGAATTTTGTGATTTATATCGCACTAAATTCTTGTTTGAGGGGCTTGTTTGTCCCTTGGCTTGTTCAGACGATAATTCATGATATTTGGAATGGAAAATTTCTTAGAATAAAATTTTGAAAATGGTCACAAACATTCTAGGTTATTTGCTCCCGAGAGCATTTTGTGATGGTTGTCGTATACTTTGGTTTTGTATAAAGTTATGGGATCTATTTCAGGGAAGTAATCATGAGTGATGATATAACCATAAAAAAATCAAAGGCGACCGCAAAAGACGTCGCTTTAAGAGCTGGTGTGTCAAAATGGACGGTAAATCGCGCATTTACCAAGGGGGCATCTATATCGAAGAGTACCATGGAGAAGGTACTAAAAGCCTCAGAGGAACTGGGTTATCGGCCGAACTTACTCGCTCGTAGTCTTTCAAAAAAACGTACAAATATTGTAGGTATTGTTGTAGATCAGCTGAAGAATCCAAATATTGCTCCCGTATTGGATGAAATTACAACCCAGTTACAAAATAACGGATTTATGGCTCTTCTTCTGAATATTTCCAATAAGCACAGTTATGAATCTGTCTTACGTCTTGCTGATCAATTTCAGGTCGATGGATTATTGTACTCCGGTACGGTGTTGTCTGATGAATTAATATCGCTTGCTAGAGACAAACATAACATTGCTTTAGTACAAATGTTTCGCAACAGTTTAAACCCTGATATCCAAGTCGTGACAAGTAACGGATACGCTGGTGGACAAGAAGTTGCACATTTATTATTCAATCAAGGTTATCAGAGGTTTGGCTATCTTAAGGGCCCCGATACGGATACCAGAGAACTACTGAGACTCGATGGATATAGAGACTATCTCAATGCACAAAAAATTGAGGTTGATACGGTTATTGTGGCGGGGCAGTATGAGTATCATCGGGCATACGATGAAATGGTTAGATATCTAAATAATACCAGTACAGATTTATTGATCGATGCTTTATTTTGTGAAAACGATATTCTTGCTTTAGGAGCGATAGACGCACTTAGAGATCATCCGAGTCATCACCATATTGGAATCGTTGGTTATGATGATATGAACCTAAGTGATGTAACAGCCTATCAGTTAACGACATATAGCCAACCTAGAGCGGATATTATTTCTCGTTCAATTAAGCGTCTTCTTAAGCCGGATCTGGAAAACAATAAGGAATTACTTCGAGGAAAATTGGTACGTCGAAAATCGCATTTAAAACCGTAGCAAACTAGGTAATTCAGCTTGAAGAATACTGAAAAATGAGTATTTGGATTAGATTACCACTCAGATACAAGTATTACTAAATTAGTGATATCTGTTATTGGATTTTAAAAATAAAGCCCGACTTAACGCCAGGCTTCTAAACCATAATAGCCAAGCATCATTGCATAATGCCTTACTTTTTCTTTGTCACCCTCTAACATAGCGTGATGGAGTGATGATGTTAGATGGGCAATAGTGTCTTCAATGTCTCCTCGGAGAGGCATATCTACTGACATCAACTCACTCGGGCTGTTACTGAATCTGTTTAAAGGGCTGTCTGACGAATTTAAAAGATCCTTATTAATCTGCATAGTCGTGTCCTTGTTGCTGCGTTGAGTATTACCACTACCGGGCGCGCTGGTCGCGATACACATTTCTTATCTATTTAAGAATAGCAACAGGATCTCAATAATGCGTTAAAATTTAATGTCAAAATCCCAATTTTAAGTAACACTTTGAATTACTGAGGTATCTAAAAACTGTTAAATAAGAGTACTTGTTCTCTTATTTTAACTCTAAAGGGTATTTTCTATATTAGTCGTCTTACTGAATCACGCATGATCACTTCACTGTGTAACTCTGTAACAGGTTGATTCTGTGTTTCAATGGCAGACATTCTTGCGAAGAGAATATTACAGGCTCGCTCCACTATTTCGCGAACTGGAAGTTGAACTGAACATAGTGTCGGTTGTGTGTATGACGCAATATCTTCATTATCAAACCCAAAGACAGAGATATCTTGTGGAACCTGTTTACCGTTTTCCAATAATGCTTTTAAGGTTCCGATTGCAATGGGATCGTTGTAGCACGAAATGGCTGAAAAACTGACATTTCTTTTGAGCAATGTTTCACATGCCTCGAAGCCCCCATCAAGAAAAGGTCTTGCTTCGACGACTAACCTGGGATCATATTCAATATCATGCTCAGCTAAAGCCAATCTGTATCCTTCAAACCGTTGACGGCCTGTATTAATATTCTGTGGTCCGCATAGGTAGGCAATCTGTCTATGCCCAAATTCAATCAGTTTATTTATAGCTAAATAACCTGTTTCGACATGGTCAAACCAAACACATTGATCGAGTTTTCCTTCTAATTTGTAATTCAACATGACCAATGGAATTGGGAGGTCATCGATCGTCTTTATCAATTGATTCCGACCTTCAGACGTTTCAATATGCGATGTTTTATAATACAAAATACCATCACATTGCCTATCAACAAGTTCACGGATAGAGCGTATACCACTTTCCAAGGTATTTTCAGTAGTTTGTGTAATTATCAAAAATTTACCGGCATTAGCGGCCATAGAGTGAGCTAGATCCATCAGCCCCATAATATATTGTGAACGATGATAACCTGAAGGCAGAATCAGCCCGATGCTGTTCGTCATTTGATTCGACAACGATTGTGCGAGAACATTAGGACGATAATCGAGTTCCTTTATCGCTTTAAATACGGCATCTCTTGTGCTCTGTGAAATTCTTCCCTTTCCATTCATTACTCGCGACACGGTTGTTTTGGAAACACCTGCACGTCGTGATACATCAATAATTGTTGCCATTGCTTTCTTACCAAAAATCCTTTTAGACGATTCTAACCAAGTTATTGCCGTGGTTCATAGTGCTTTCTTTACTACCAAAAACAGGGTTGTAGCGTAAATGTTAATTTTACGTGATCTTGATCACGTTACATTTTTATAGCAATGGCTTATTATTACGCTGAACAACCGGTTGCGCAAGTTGTTAATATGCACTTTTACATCGATATGGAGGTCAATGTGAATATGTTAAAAACTGGTAGTTTCTACCAATTTGAGGGTGGTATACCGATGTTGAACAAGAGCATATGGTTAACATATGGAGTGAATTATTTATGAAAAACATATGTAACACTTCAACGATCGAGGCTAACGAGCGTCTCGATTATTGGCATTCTAGTGTTTGCCAAACATATGCCAGCGTTGATATCCAGTCATGCATAAGAGATTACCAAGGAACGATAAGTAAAAAGCAATTTGATGAATTGACGATTACAGCGTCGACTGGAGATAAGATAAATTTTCAACGAACCAAATCCAAAATTTGTACAGATATTCGAGAAGAAATTCAGGTGTCACTACTTTTAAAGGGTGATGTCTCGATAGAAAGCAACGGTGTTGTCACTAAAGCAACGCCCGGCGATATCTTGATATATGATTCAACACGTCCTTTTGAACTGCGGATGGAGCAATTCTCGACGTTAACCACATTGATTCCTAAGTCATTGTTAGCTATCGATGAACTAGGTGGGGTCTTGTTTGAGAAAAGCCAGTTAGTGACATCTATTATCAGTAAAGTTTTGTTAGAAATTTCCTATTCTGACCTAGATTGTCCGACTATCAGTCAGAATTCAATTACATCGAATTTCGTTAATCTTATAGAAAGTAACTTAAAAGGGCATAGCTCATGCGATTCCAAAGGTATTCGTATTGATAGTCAGGTAGATAGAATAAAACAATATCTGGAAAGCCAACTGAGTAATCCTGATGTGACTATTGAATCCGTTGCGAACAGTATGTCTATGTCGCCAAGGACTCTTTATCGAATATTTTCTAAGGAAGGTGAAACTGTTATGGGGTGGCTTTGGAAAAAGAGGCTATCGGAAGCGCATCGTGAAATTAGTACCGGTCGTTTCAAACGTGTAGGAGTGGCAGCGTTAGAATATGGATTTAGCGATTTCTCTCATTTTAGTCGTGCGTTTAAGAAACAGTATGGATATACACCGACTTCATTATTAAAAAATGGGAAAATAACTTTTTGAGTAATTAATGAAAATGCCAATTATAGACAAATCCTTGTCATTTTGAGTCAAGAATACATTGATTAATCCCTGTAGTTTATAGATGAATTATAGTTAATAATTATATTATCTTTTCTATAAAGGGATTTTTATGGATAACCAAAAAATAGCAATCGAAATACTACCTTTAATTGGTGGTAAAGAAAATATATCTCATTTAACACATTGTATTACCAGGCTAAGAATTACATTAAATTCTTTTGATAATGTTGATAAAGAAGCAATTAGTAATATCCCAGGTGTGTTAGGTGTTAATGAAAATAGTGGTCAGTTACAAATAGTTTTAGGTAATAGAGTTTCTGATGTATTTGATGCAATGAAATCTCTTGTTTATGGGTCAAAAGAGCCACAAGAAACTGAAGATACTAATACGAATAGCGCGAAAAAAGGTATTGTTGCCAATCTACTCGATGCTATCGCTGGTATTTTTTCCCCAGTAATTCCCGCAATCGTTGGTGCAGGCCTGCTGAAAGGCATCATCGTGATGCTGACTTCATTTAATCTTGTCCACCCAGATAGCGAAACCATCAAAATACTCTCTGTGATAGGAGATTCGGCTTTCTATTTCCTTCCAGTAATACTTGGAGTTAGCTCTGCAATTAAGTTTAAGTGTAACCCTTATATCGGTGCAGCTCTGGGTGGAATATTGATTCATCCACAGTTAACCGCGCTGATGCAAAGTAGTGGCGACTACATGCATTTATTTGATATTCCTTTGAAATCAACTATCTACATGAGTTCTGTTTTACCAATTATATTGACAATTTGGTTCATGTCTTATGTCGAAAAAGGGTTAGCAACGTTTATTCCTAAGTCATTGAAAGGCGTATTTCAACCTGTATTAACACTTATCATAGTTGCTCCGGTTATGCTCGCTGTGTTGGGGCCTGTTGGATCGGTTATTGGTAATGTTGTCGCATCAACGTTCATTCTAATTTATAACCATGTCGGCTTTCTTGCTGGGGCACTACTTGGTGGATTCTATGGTCCTATCGTTATTACTGGTATGCACTACGGCTTCTTACCTGTCATGTTTGAATCCATTTCTCAGACGGGTTTTGACTACATTATGGCTATTGGTATCGCCGCTAACTCAGCACAAGCTGGTGCTACATTTATGGTCTTCTTAATGACTAAGAGCAAGACCTTTAAGTCGATAGCTGGTGGTGCCGCGGTGAACGCTGTTATCGGTATCACAGAACCTGCGCTATTTGGTGTAACGGTTAGGCTTAAGAAGCCATTAATCGCTGCATGTATTGGCGGAGCGCTTGGTGGTGCGGTGATGGGGTTATTCCAGGTAGGCGCAACAGGCATTGGTACTGGGCCACTTGCAGGTTTAGCTTTCTTCTTTGGTCCTAAATTCATCTATTTCATCATTGGTTGTTTAGTTTCATTCATTTCTGCTGCGCTACTTACTCGAATCTTTGGATTCGAAGACGTTAAACAACCGTAATTTCAACATAATAAGGAAGAGACAATTGTATGAATAAGTCTGTATTCCCTGAAAACTTCATGTGGGGCGGTGCCGTAGCTGCGAACCAATGTGAAGGGGCCTATAACAAATATGGTAAAGGTTTATCCGTTGCTGATGTATTACCAAGTGGGATAACTGGTCCCATTATGGAGTCGGATCTAGGACAATATCCATTTCATGATGCGATCGATTTTTATCATCGCTACAAGGACGATATTGCACTCTTCGCTGAAATGGGCTTTAAGTGTTTCCGTTTATCCGTCGCCTGGACGCGTATTTTCCCCAACGGTGATGATGCACAACCTAACGAGCAGGGACTTCAGCATTATGAAGATGTGTTCAATGAACTACTGAAACACGGTATAGAGCCAATGGTGACCATCTGTCACTATGATATGCCATTATCGCTGGTAAAACGATTTGGTGGTTGGCGTGATCGCAAGTTGATTGACCTTTATGTTCGCTATTCAAAAGTTCTTTTTGAACGGTATAAAGATCAGGTCAAACTATGGCTGACGTTTAATGAAATCAATATCATTTCACATTTCCCATTTACAGGTGGTGGGTTATTGCTTGATGAAAATGACCCGAATAGAGAACAGATTATTTATCAGTCAGCGCATCACCAATTTGTTGCAAGCGCACTGGCTGTAAAAGAGTGTCATGACATTATTCCGGATGCCAAAATTGGTTGTATGTTAGCGTTTATACCGTTTTATCCGTATAGCTGTAATCCTGATGATGTTCTGGCTGCGTATCAGCAACAGCAGGAACAACTGCTCTTTAGTGATATACAAGCTCTTGGTGAATACTCTATTTTTGCTAAGAATTACTTTAAAGGGAAAGGGATTGATATTGAATTTGCAGATGGTGATGAAAAGATCCTAGCTGACAATATCGTCGATTTTGTGAGCTTCAGTTATTACATGAGTTGTGCTTATGCTTCCGATGATAGTGGTAAAGAAACAACAGACGGTAATATTCTTGGTGGCGTAAAAAATCCGTATCTAGAGACCTCAGATTTTGGCTGGCAACTGGATCCGAAAGGGCTACGCTATACCTTAAATCTACTGTATGACCGATATAAAAAGCCATTATTTATCGTAGAAAATGGACTTGGAGCGATTGATACAATTGACAGCAATAATAAAATTAAAGATGACTACCGAATTAGCTATTTACATGACCACCTAGTTGAAATTAATAATGCGTTAATTGATGGTGTTGATGTGATTGGATATACGAGTTGGGGTCCAATTGATATTGTTAGTTCATCTACTGGTCAGTTGAAAAAGCGTTATGGATTTATTTATGTCGATATTAATGATGAAAGAGAAGGTACTTTAAATAGATATAAAAAAGATAGCTTCTTTTGGTATCAAGACGTAATAAATTCTAATGGTAATACTCTTTTTAAATAAAATTAATTAAATAAATTTAAAATAATACACTCCGTGGGTTTGATAGATATCTTACCCACTGAGTTTCTGCGCCTAAAATTTAAATAAGGAAATATTAAAATGTTAGGGAATAAAAATAAACTCGCCATGTTACCTCTTGTATTTGCTATTAGTACTAGCTTTGCATATGCAGCTGATTTCCATGGCTACGTTCGCGGTGGAATATTTACATCAACTGATGGAGAAATGAAAAGTTATCGAATTAATAACCTCGGTAGATTTGGTAACGAAGTCGATGGTTATTATGATATTGCCTTAGAGCAAGGCATCTTTGAAGATGATACTGGCCGTAAATTCACAGTGCGCGTTGATGCTGAAGGGAATATGGATATGAGAACAAACTGGGAATCTGTTGGAACAGATACTTCCAGTGAAGATGACTCTTACTCAACAACAAATAACCCATTAGCGATTACTCAGTATTATCTAAATGGCGAGGGCTTTATTCCATCACTACCAGAAGCAACATTCTGGGTGGGTAAGCGTAACTATAAGTCCAGAGAGCTCCAAATGATGGATTATAAACTGGTGGGTATTTTCGGCCCTGGCGCAGGTATCGATAATATTAATTTAGGGGAAGGTAAATTCTCTGTTGCTTGGGTTCGTAATGACTCTTATGCGGATGTGCGTGTTTCTGACGCAACCGCCGAACAAACATTGAATAATACCAACATACTCGATTTGAGATATGCGGATTTGCCGTTGTTCGGTGATGCGAAAGGGGAATTTATTGTTGACTACGGCATAGTGAATAAAACCGATGCACAGCAATATAACGAAGATAATGGTACCAATTACGCGTCAGAAAACTCCTTACAAACATCGTTTATATTAAGCGTACCTGTTGGTAAAGGATTCAATGACACATTTGTTCAGTACGCAGATAAAGGATACGCATCCAACATGGTAAACCATGGCTACCTTTTAAATGCAAACTCTGACTACTCCAATGCAAAAGGTTATCGCGTAACGAACTACGGCGAAGAGTACATTACAGACAATGTAGTGATGAATCATGCCATTTCTTACGGTTATGCGGATAACTTAGGTGATGGTTTAGGCTACGACAAAGCGAGCGATTTCTCTATTGCTGTTAGACCAGAGTATATTTGGGACAAATACAATAAATCAGCACTTGAACTTTCTTGGTTTAACCGTGATGAAAAACTTGGCTCAGATTCAACATCTTATCAGGGTAATAAAGTCACGCTAGCACACATTATTTCAGTAGGAGAAAGTCAATTTGTGCGACCTGAAGTGAGACTATATACCACCTACCTTAAAGCGGATGACGAGACCCCATTTGCTGATGGTAAAGATAGCCAGGTAAGCGTGGGTATTCAAATGGAAGCTTGGTGGTAAGAAATCCTGAACTTACTGTCTTTTGATTAAGTTGATTTTGGCGTGGTTTGTACCACGCCCTTTTTTATCGGTAATTTTTTAATAAGGCTAGTAACAAGAAACAAAAAAGGCTCTGTTGAAAGAGCCTAGAATTATCGAGATGAAGCGGACTATGAATTTAGATACAGCTTACTCTGGAATAGAGAAATAGGTGATTTTGAGATAGATTTTGCCGTGTAAAGCAACGCGAGATCAATAATTGGCTCAACGAGAATAACGGACAGATAAGCCGAAGCAAAAATGGAGACATTCGTTAGGTTTTCAGCAGTAAATCCCTGACCGTAGAAAGACCAAAAACCTACCCAAGCAACAATACCACCTTGGAAAGTAAGCGATAATTTTAGTGCTTGGCTGTAACCAATATCTTTATACGCAGTGCCTTGAGAAATAATTTTGCGTGCAGCGATATCCATCAAAAATAGTGGCGCTAATAGGGTGGTTACATTCATACCATATTGAGGAAGGTCAAACGGTGCGAATACTAACCCTTGAATCAGTAAACCGCCTGCGAGTCCTATAGCTGCTGGTGCTGCTCCAAACAATAAGAATAGAGATGAACCCAAGATGAGATGGACTTCTGAAACACCGACCGGAGGGTGTGGTAACAATTGAAATAAACATAGGACGACGATTATTGAAATAGCACCACGCGCGCATAGCATAGAAATGTTTGACGATTCTTTTAAATGATCGCGGATGAGCTTACTTGCATAGCCGAGTGAGCCAGCGGCAGTAGCGTAACTAAGTAGGAGCTTTGCTCCGTCAACAACATGAGGTTCAATATGCATAACGTTCTCCCTGTTTATGCTTTTGAGTAGTAGATAGTTTAGTGACTGTGTCCAGTTAAGTTAACTAATCCTTAGCATCACGGGTATCCTCAATATTATTGATTTTTTACTCCTAGTTTAACGAACTGTCATAGTTTGTGAGCTTAACAAGGCTGCTAACTCCGCCCGGTTGCTGCATTCTAGTTTATTCAAAACGCGTGTAACGTGAGTACGTACCGTACTAAAGCCAATATTCAGATATTCAGCCAGTTCTTTATCGGTAAGGCCTTTGCTGATAAAAAGTGCAACTTCTTTCTCCCGCTTAGTCAGACTGGAATAGAGATTGGCGCTTTCTTCAAACTGCAAAATACTGCGTTTAAGGTGAGGCTCTAATAGGAGTAAGATTTCTTTATCTCGTTGACCGAATTCACCGGCATTTTTATCACGCCAGAGACGAAAGTCTCCAATGTCTCTTTTACCATCAAACAGGTAAAGGTTTATACCGAATTTCATCCCTTCGTTTCTCATGACGTCATTGTAATAATCGGTCATATAGTAGTCTCTGTATGGCATAACCTCAGGCACGACAGAACAACCTAATTGACGCATCTTAAACGTAATGGGGTCGTGATATTGGTAGTGCCTTTGATATATATCCGCCGATTGCTGTGAAATGTTGCGATTATATGCTTGAGCAAACTGACGCTCTGACTCATCCCAAACGTAAGAGCATGAATACTGCGCATTGAGTAAGTCTGAAATATCACTGAGTATTTTACACCTAACGTCGGTATCGTTAGAAAGGTGTTCTAATTCGTAAATAATATTGGTTAGCTTTTTAACTTCGCTAAAACTCATATCATACATTGCTCTGTCCTTGAGAAATGAAATTATTAACTCGTTACAGCAAGTTACGTGCCGATTAAAATAGGTGTCACTACGTACCTTATGAATCAAACTTGTTCTATGTTGGTGCAAATAAATTCATTAATGGAATCTTATAGTGCAAAAAAAAGACTGAGTTGCCTCAGTCTTAGTAATAAGTCGAGTTTAGATTACAGCGGGCAGTTTTCCTGCCAATTGTAAGATTTTGCGAAGTTTTCACCAGCGGTGATTAGGGTCGCATCATCCATATTCTTACCAACGAGCATTAACCCAACAGGTAATCCATTAAGTGTGCCACACGGAATAGAGAAAGCAGGGTGTCCAGTTACGTCAAAAGGCATGGTGTTTTGCAGCATATTTGAGGCATCGATAATGTCTTCTATCGGACTGTAAGCTTCTGGTAATTTGTCGGCGGTATGGGGAATCGTTGGCATAACAATTATATCGACATCTTGAAATGCTTTGTCGTACGCATCGATTAACGCGAGTCTCAGATTCTGAGCTTTTGCGTGATAGCGGCCATGGTACTTGTCTCGCATATGAGTGCCCATAAATAGCATGGCTTTTGTCGTGTAGGGAAGCTGATCAGGACGAGATTTCCAGCGACTACCAAATGCTTCTATGAGAGAGCGAGCGTATAAACCATTCCAGTGGTCACCTTGGCCATTTCCTTGAAAGATTAATTGAGCCGCACCTTCCATGACAAGGCCGCTATGAATAGCGCACCCATCGAGATGCATTGGTACACTAACTTCCGAGACTTCAGCTCCAAGTGATTTGAAGTGGTTGATGGCATTTTTTACGATTGCATCAGATTCAGGATCGCTGTTTGCGTGGCCAAAGCCTTGAGTAAGGATACCTATTTTTAGACCTTTCACATTTTTTTCTAACGCACCAAGGTAGTCCTGAGGTTTAGAAATCGTTGTTCTAGGGTCAAAGCGGTCAGGTCCTGCGATTACCGTCAATAACTTGGCCACATTTTCCGGGCTATCACACATCGGCCCAAGGTGATCCATGCTGTAAGCAATTGGCATCGCACCTGTTGCCGGAACGAGTCCCCATGTAGGTTTTAAACCATAAATACCACACCAAGCAGCTGGCGTTCTTACCGAACCACCTTGATCTCCGCCAATTGACATGCTGATCTCACCAGATGCTACGAGAGCTGCATTACCACCTGATGAACCTCCTGCTGAATGCGCTATGTTACGTGGGTTTAAAATAGGACCTGTATCACATGTGTAGCTTTGACTTGATGTGCATAACGCTTCGCAAGCGGCTTTACCAGCGATAATTCCACCCTCATCTAATACGCGTGAGACGACAGTCGCATCAATATCCGGAACATAGCCTTCAAGTATGCGAGTACCATTCATCATGGGTACACCTGCTACACAGATATTGTCTTTTATAGCAACACGTTGACCAGCTAATAACCCACTATCAGCACCTTTAATATCAGTTTTCCAATACCATGCTTTTAAGGGGTTTTCCTCTGGTGTTGGAGCGTGTCCTGGTGTTCTTGGGTACTTAATTTCGGGTAGTGGTTCATTCAATTCATCAATACGATCGTATTGTTGAGAGATAGGTGCGATAAATTTTGAATACATCTCTGCTTCGTCATTGGACATGCTCATGCCGAATGAAGAAGCCATAGCAAGAATTTGCTCTATTGATGGCGGAATAACTTTTTGTGACATTTTAGTTTGACCTTATTTTGGCTGATTCTTCCTTTTCATTTAAATCGCATCTCTCCTCACCTGACTATCAACAATATTGATGATTTTTATTTTGTATATTTTTAGGCAGTATATTGTAAAAGATGTTAATTAATTGTTATTGGAACGATAAGAGAGGGAATTCAAGATGTCAGGAACAATGCCTCCATCAGATTATATGTTGAGAATAAAAGCGATCGAAACTCTGCTATCCGAGAAGGGGTTAATCGATTCAAGTGCGGTTGACGCGATGATTGATCTATACGAAACCAAGCTTGGTCCTAGAAATGGTGCAAAGGTGGTCGCTAAAGCATGGTCAGACCCAGAATATAGAAAGCGTCTTTTAGAAGATGGTTCGAAGGCGATAGCGGAGTTGGGCTATAGCGGTGTTCAGGGGGAAGAAATTATCGTATTGGAGAATACTCCTGAACTACACAACGTCATCGTATGTACCTTATGTTCATGTTATCCATGGCCTGTGCTAGGTCTGCCACCGAACTGGTATAAAACGGCTGCATATCGTAGTCGTGTCGTTGTAGAGCCAAGAAAAGTTATTGCTGAATTTGGTTTACATATCGATGAGAGTATCGAAATCCGTGTGTGGGACAGTAATGCAGAAATTCGTTACATGGTTTTACCGATGCAGCCAAATGAATCAATCGGTTTATCTGAAACAGAACTTGTTGAGTGGGTAACCAGAGATTCGATGATTGGCACTGGCCTTCCTAAATGTCCAGAAACAATGGTAGCGGAGGAAGCCTAATGAACAGTATTCATGATATGGGTGGCATGCTTTGTTACGGTCCAATTGAGTATGATGGTGGCTCTGAAGCTCCATTTAGGCATGATTGGGAACGACGCACATTTGGTATACATATGCTCACTCAGCTAGAGGGCATGATGTATCCGGACGAGTGTCGGCACGAGATGGAGAAAATGCATCCTGTTGAGTACCTGGATGCGCCATATTACGAGCATTGGTTATACGCGACTGAAAATCTGCTGTTTGCCAAAGGTATTCTGACTCGCGAAGAAGTTGCTGAACGTATTGAAATGCTGCGTACAGAAATGAAAGGAGAGGAATAATGCCTATCAGTGCAAACGAAGTGATCGATATGATCATGAACAGTAAACATCCTGAACACACATCAGAGATAGAACCCAGATTTCAGGCCGGTGACCGAGTTCGTGTCACCAAAGACATAACTTACGGTCATACGCGAGTTCCGAGTTATCTTCGCGGGCGCGTTGGTACTGTCAAACATTTATATGGCATTTATATTTTCGCCGATACAAGAGCTCACGGGAAAGGAGCATGTCCAGAGCCTTTATATAGCGTCCACTTCGATAAGGACGATGTATGGGGAGAAGGTGGTGATACTAACACATCAATTCGAATTGATATGTACGACAGTTACTTAGAGGAGATCTGATATGAATGGGTGCAATGATTTACTTCTTCATGATGCTCCTTCAAAAGAAGCGATGCTGAAAGATGATGGAATTATTTTTGAAGAGCCTTGGCAGGCTCAAGCGTTTTCAGTAACAGTTCTTTTAAATAAGGCAGGTCTATTTGACTGGAAAGTATGGGTTAAAACGTTTGCTAAGCATATCAGCACATATCCTCGTAAACCGGATGAAACCGATCAGCAAGCCTATTATCGCCAGTGGTTATCTGCTTTAGAAGAGCTTTTGGACAGTATTGGTCTCACTGATCAACAACTCCGAGGATTATATAAAGAAAACTGGCGTCGTTCTTACGTGGCTACTGATCATGGTCAGCCCATTGTGTACCGAAAAGATCTACCTAATTTAAAAAATCCGGATCCTCACCACCACCATCATCATCATGGTCCAAAACCTGAGCCAATCTGTGTGAGTCTGGCAAAGCAATCAAAATAGTTTATTGATAGGGATTTCGTTCAATATTGATTTTAACCTTAAGGGAATAATTAATGATAAAGCATGTGGTTAGCACGAATCTAAAGAAAAAAATCTTCACATCACGGTTTAAGTCGACTGTTGTTTCGTCGTTGGTTCTTACGTCTTTGGGGATGGGATTGGCTTCTGTCGCTCATGCCGAAGAGAAAATGAAAGTCTATGTGAGTTTTGGCTTTTATGGAAACACATGGATGAAAGAGAACCGTAATATGATGACTGCATTCTCTAAGAGTAAAGATTATAAAGATAAAATCGATCTTCATGTCCAAGTCGTTGATAACGGCGATGCACAACGTCAGGCGCAGCAGATTAACGCAATGATCGAAGCCGGTGCCGACGTGATTGTGATATATCCCTCATCTCCAACTGCGTTAAATCGTTCCATCAAAAACGCATGTCGACAGGGTATAACGGTCATGACGTGGGATTCTACTGTTACAGAAAAATGTGCGACAAACGTTCATGCTGATAATGCTGCTCAGGCCACAACAGAGGCAAAGTGGGTTGCTGAGCGAGTTAAAGGCAAGGGTAATGTTCTAATGATCAACGGTCTGAATGGTACGGCGGCAAGTGATGAGCGTGTTGTTGCGGCTAAGAAATTCTGGAAAGAAAACTACCCTGATATCAACGTGGTTGGTGAGGTCGAAGGCAAATGGACCGATCCAATTGTACGTGAAGAAGTGAGTAAATTTATGGCACTGCGTAGCTGGGATAGTATTGACGTTGCTTTCGCACAGCTTGGTTGCGCACCATTTTATTCTTTACAGGACGAGGCTGGTATTCCAGATGATAAGAAGGTGCCATGTGCTGGCGCAGCTGAAAATGCGGAGCTACTTGCTCTTGTACCTAAAGATGCTGCTGTTCCAGGCGCGACAGATACCTATCGTGCTCGTGGAATTGATGGCTTCGGTCACATTATCGGTCCCGCACTTGGTGTTAAGGCGATGAAATTAGGCATTGACGCACATGAGCAAGATAAGAAACTGCCGCACGATATCATTATCGAGGCGCCAGTCGTCACTAAAGCGAATGTCAAACTCTGTAAAACGGGTAGCTACGAAGAGATGAGTCAGGGATGTAACGTATTTCCGCCATCCATCATGCCTAACCCCGAAACACACGTTGGTGTCTACGATAAAGAGATCCCTCAGGTTGCCCTTAAAGCCGCTCTTGATAGTCAACCAGAGTATTAAACCGCTTAAATTTACGTAGAAATATAGTGACAGGATGTATATATGAATGCGATAGAGATGATTGATGTCCGCAAGGCATTTGGACAAACAGTCGCTCTGGAAAAAGTGTCAACCCGGATTCAATCCGGGTCTGTTCACGCTTTCCTAGGTGAAAATGGTGCTGGAAAATCAACAACGGTCAAAATGCTGAGTGGACTGCTTCAACCAGATAAAGGCCAACTGATGGTATTCAACAAAGAAGTTGAACTTGCCAGTCCCCAAATAGCACATGAGCTCGGAATTCAAACTGCATTTCAAGAAATGACACAGATACCGGATTTAACAGTAGCACAAAACCTTCTCATACCTTATGAACCTAAAAATCGCTTAGGTCTATTGGCCCGTAAACAGGCTGTACAACAAGCGGAACGAATTCTAAGCTCGCTTAATTTACCTGAAATAAACCCGAACTCGATCGTTGGTGATTTAGATTTGGCGTTAAGACAAAAAATTGAGATAGCTCGTGCTGTATCGCGAAACCCTAAGATCCTATTATTGGATGAGCCAACTTCAGCTTTGTCTGGTAAAGACATGGAATGGCTTGGAGGAATCATACATCGCTTAAAAGACCAGGGTACGACGATAATATTTATTTCTCACCGTATGTTAGAAGTCAGAGACTACTGTGACCGTATTTCCGTGCTGAGGAATGGTAAAACGGTACACGAAGGGCGTGTTGAGGATGTGACTGACGATGAAATTGTAAAACTGATTATTGGTCGAAGCCTTTCAGCCACTTTTCCTGACGTGAGAGACACGGCACTTTCTGGTTTGCCGCCCGCCATTAAAGCAAAAAACATCAGCGTCGGTAAAGAGCTGACAAATGTCTCGTTCGAGTTGAAGAAAGGCGAGGTTTTAGGTGTGGCTGGATTGCAAGGTATGGGACAGCTAGAAGCATTTAAAGCATGTTTTGGTGCGAGTCTCGTTACGTCTGGTTCCATCGAGATCAATGGTAAAGAGACCGTGCTCACGTCGCCATCGGATGCGATTAAAGCAGGAATCGACATTGGATTTATTCCTGAGGATCGTAAAACGGAAGGGTTATTTATGCCACTCAGTGGGCGGCACAATATTAGTCTTCCAGTCATAGAAAAGTATTCTAAATTTGGCATCGTCAATGAAGATCAAGAGTCAACTGATGTTGCTCAGTCATTGGTCACTATGCAAGTAGAAGAACGAGGGCTAGTTCAACCTCCAACGGCATTCAGTGGAGGGAACCAACAGAAGATGATTATGTCTCGTTGGTTGGTCTCTAAAAGCAAAATTTGGTTGATGTACGATCCGACTCGTGGGGTAGATATTGGTACGAAAGCAGAGATTTATAAACTGATTCGTAATTTTGTTGCTGAAGGCGGGGCTGTATTACTTTATTCCACCGAAATTGAAGAAGTAGTTAAGCTATCGGACCGCGTTATGGTGTTTTATGGTGGAGAGTTGGCGGAGACGATGGCACGAGACCATATCTCAGAGGAAGCGATCATGGAAACAGCTCTTGGACAAAACCAATTGCATTGATAGGGAGATCAAGAATGAATAACGAAATGAATCTTGGGAATCTATCCCCAGTTAGTGCAAAACAAAAATCAACCCACAGTCTCAGCTGGGTCAAGCTAAACCAAGGATTGATACTTAGTGTCGTCTTCTTTATTTTCTTATTGTCGATTGTATCTATCGTTAATGGGCGTATGCCAAGCTATTTTGGCATGAGCATGCTTATTGCCTCGTCGGCGACACTGGCATTAGCAGCCATTGGTCAGTCTGTCATCGTAATCGGTGGAGGGTTAGATCTTTCTGTAGGTGCTATTGTCAGTTTTTCACAAGCTGTACTCGCTGTCTATATTACTCAATTTGATTTACCCCCCAGTTTGTTAATTTTGATTGCGATTGGTATTGGTATGTTGGCGGGCTGTATTAACGGGTTCTTTGTCGCTGCGATTGGACTTCAACCGATTATCGTGACATTAGCAACGATGTTTACGTTACAGGGTGTCACGTTGTTAGTGCTACCACAGCCTGGCGGTATGGTACCTGACGACATGGTATCGATGCTGCTCGACGACACAATTATGGATGTAATACCCGGTCCGGTAACTATCATTGTTATTGCGTTACTTGTATGGGGGATTATTAAGCAGACGCCACTTGGAACTAGTATATTTGCAGCGGGAAGCGATCATCAATCTGCTTCTCTTGTTGGTATAAAAGTCAAAAGAGGAATTTGGTTAAGCTATGTAATTGGCGGTGGGTTCTATGGAGCCGCAGGCGCGTTCGCAGCTGCACAATCTGGGGCAGCAGACCCACTTATTGGCGCACCAATGCTCGTTTCGACTTTAACCGCTGTTATGCTTGGCGGTACATTGCTCAGTGGTGGGCGTGGGACTGCGATTGGTTCTGTCTTTGGTGCGCTCACTGTCATTTCGATGGTCAACCTATTGTTAGCCTTTGGCGCTCCGGACTTTCTTGCTTCTGGTATTCAGGCGCTTGTGTTGCTGCTTGCGGTTATTGTAAATAGGCCCGGAGCGAAGAAAACAGAAAGCGAGTTGCGTCGTTTTGGACTGATGCTAAAAAATCTGGGACGAGTTAAATCGACTGCAGTAAACAATACAGCGACTTTTGCGATACCTGGTGTGAAGACTTGGCTACCTAAGACAGATCGTAAATTCATCATACCTGCTTGGGTTGGTTTTATCATCTTAACTGGAATTGCATATGCGTATTATGGTGAGGCATTCAGTTTCATGCGTTATGCCGATCGACTGTTAGTCTTGTCTGCATTCTTAGCAATTTTAGTGCTGGGACAGGGTGTCGTTGTGATGAGTGGTGGATTTGACTTGTCAGTAGGCTGGAGTGTAACAACGTGTGGTGTTATATCAGCAATGATAATGCAGGGTTCAGACTTATCCTTAATTTGGACTATACCGATAGTTTTGCTGATCGGCGCTGCAATTGGCTTAGTTAATGGTTTATTGGTATCTGTCGTACGTTTATCTCCTATTGTTGCGACGTTAGCCATTGGTGGGATCTTGCAAAGTCTGATCATGTTCATTTCTGGTGGTACGCCATCTGGAAGTGCAGCACCATTACTGAAATGGTTCATCAACGGAAAAGTATTTGGCTCGATCTCACCCATCTCTATAGCTATCTTTGTCTTTGTGATATTTGGGGTCGTTTTACTAACGTGTACTCCATTCTCGAGAAGACTAATTGCTACTGGTACTAACGCTAAAGCGGCTTTTTTATGCGGTGTTAATGTGCGTTCAGTTACGATTATGTGCTACGTTATCTCTGGTATTTGCTGTGCACTCGCCGGAATGCTACTTACGGGATTTCTTGGTCGTGCAAGTCTAACCTTAGGTGGTAACTACTTGCTACCGACAGTGGCTGCCGTTGCGATTGGCGGAACTCTCATTTCCGGTGGTCGTGGACATTATCTAGGAATGTTTGGGGGTGTTCTTGCTCTTACAGCCTTACAAATATTACTTAGTGGCACCTCGCTACCACCAGCTGTCCGCGACATTATGTTGGGGTTAGCAGTTCTGTTCGCTGTTATCTCTTTGAGAGACAAAAACTAACAAAGCAATCCAGTATTAATTTTTTAAATCTTAAGCCAGTCAGTTTAAATCTGACTGGCTTTTTCTCATTCACGCTAATCTAAGACACTGCTACATCCCCCCCTAATTTTTTACTGTGACTATGTCAAGATATTCAAATGAATCAGTTCACTACAGGTAAATAACGTTACCAAGTGCTGTTAAAAGGAATAAGCTGGAATGAGCGTATTTGTAAGTTAGGTTTGGTCACAGGATGTAAATGTAAATAGTATGATGATAGGTATCGGTAATCTAGATCTGAAATTGCTAGAGCCCCATCAAGGAGCTCTTTAGACATTAGATAGAAAGATTCCAAAATAAGTCATTGACTAGGCTGTTGCCTCATTTTTCTGGTACAAATGATAAGAACAACTGACACAATAGCTATCCAAGCGGTAAACGAAATAATTGATATTCGAAGATTGAAATGATCGATTAGCATACCTACCAAAATAGCGGGTACAGCATTACCCATAACATAGCCAACCACATAAAAGGCTGATAAAAAGCGAGCTCGTTGTGCAGAGGGGGCATAGGTATTGACAATACCCGTTGCTCCAACAAAGGCAATTCCATAGCCTAGTCCCACGAATAGACTAAAAATTTCGTAAAAAGTGGTATATGAGAATAACGCTGATAAGCACATTAATATTTGTGCTATTGCAGAGAGTATGGTTCCCAAGGTAACAGCGGTTAGTGGATTAAACCTTCTGCTAAATACTTGACCAAAACCAGCGGAAAGTTGAAATGTTGTGATTAAAGCCGCTGCGATAAATGCATCTTTTACAAGAGCGAGGTCTGATGTAAAGAGTTGCCCTGATGACATAAATACTGCGCCTACCGACCAGCTCGTGACCAAGGTCAGTGCAGATACGATGAATGGCAGAGAGCGAAGTGGATTACTGGGAATAACATTATCTAGTTGGGCATTATTTGGGATTGCTCGCTCAACAGGAATTCGAGTTAACATAACTAATGGGATGGCGATGATAGCCATACCAATAAGCACGCAAAACGAAGACGTTGTTGCCACAAAATCTATTTTTTTTAAGAACCCGCTAATTAAAGGACCAGTCGCACTACCGAGAGTAAAAGACAGTGTCGATAAGATAGCAGTAATTTTGGGATCGCGTTTTGGATGTAACTCTAATAATGCGGCATTTGCTGAACCCAATAAGGTACCTGTCGCAATACCGGATATAAATCTACCTAAAATTAATGTGTCTATGTTTGAGGAGAATATCATCAAAGTTGCACTGAGCACGAGTAGTAAAGAGGAAAGTATAATTAATTGCCGCCTGTCCGTGACACGGTCACTAACTGGCATCATGACTAATAGAGTCATTAATACGCCTACAGCATAGGCGCTGAACATTACATTAATCATGGTATTAGAAAGGTTTAACTGTGCTTGATAAATGGAATACAGCGGAGAGGGTAATCCGCTACTCGTTAAGGAAGCTAAGATGACTAGGCAAATCCCGACTCTCGATAGCGTGGTTTTGTAGTGATATTTTGTAGGCATAGTTGTCTCGTATTGTGCTAATGAATCTTTCATGAAGTGAGGTTCTTAGTGTTATTTGGTTATAAAGAGGTCATGGTCCACACTTTGCAACAACTTGCTAGTAATAAAAATCGTCATTATTGTCTATGTTTCGATGAGCTATGTGTTTGGAGTCGCTCTTGTAGATAGGCCGCGTGACGGGTTTAACGGGTAAAGAATTGTATAATTTTGGTCAAAAATTAAGCTAGATCAAAACAAGTTCAATCTCCAATTTACGCAAAATGTATTAAACGATAGGGTGTTCTAAACCGTGCAAAATAAGCAATGGAGTGTGAGCAATGTTAAAAGCATCTAGTGAGTTAGGTAATTCCCATTTTGTCACAATGGACAAAATTGAACATAGTATTGAACATCTCGAAAGAGTCCATCACGTAAAACTTGAAGATATTCGTCAGTACGTGCTAGCTAATCAATCTACGGTGTTAGATCGCCTGAATCTAGTGTCGTGCAGTGAAAGTATTGAGAGCAAATTTAGTACGATGGAAGGAACGTTTTCTGATTTACCAAATTATCGTGATTACAGTCATTATATGTTGGAATTCGCTGTACTTGTTAGCTGAGCAGCAAAACCGATTTTGGTATGGATACCAAATCTAAAAAGCCAGACATCAAGTCTGGCTTTTTCTATTTTGCGATCAGATAACTGATTACCCTTTATTTGTGGCTCGCAAGGTAACGTTGTGTAGTGAAGTGCTCACCATTTGGTTCTTGAACCGTAATTTTAAGGCTTTGGGCTTGATCTGAGTAATTATTGACCAGAACATTACCAGATTCAGTGGTAGTGTAGGTTTTATCGAAATTAGAGCCTTTTACTTCAACCGGCACACCTTTCACTGGTTGGCCATTATTTGATACTTTGACCATTGCTTGGCTATCTAGATTGAATACTTTTACGTCGTATGATTGAGTCGGAGCTGCAAGAGCGCTTGCTGAAACCAGAGTACCTACTAGAAGAGCTGTTGCTGTAAATGCGTTTTTCATAATATCACCTTTGGAATTAGATTTTTATTCGTTATTTTCTAACTACGAGATGTATTATCCACTTTTATTGCGCACTGTTCGATAGTAATAATTCGTCCGACTAATTCAAAAAATTCGAACCGAACAAAATGAGTAATAGAATCCGGATCGAAGTTCTACGTATCAACGATTACGAATGAATTTGAGTATATACCCTTTGAATTTTGATGAAATTGAGTCAGTACTGGTGGGTTTTAATTCACTCGATATAAAACCGAACCCCTTCATTCTGCGTTTGAATTTATTTTTATTGCCTCGACCAGGATCAACGATAATTACCTCGCAATTTGGTTTTGCATGCAGTTGAATGAAGCCAGAGAGTAATTCCGCGTGACTCTCTTCATATAACAAATCACTTCCAATGATGACATCGAATAAGCCTAGATGATCGGAGTGGACTGACCAATCCGTTCTTTCAAATGGTATTGGAGACTGATGGTTAAGCGTTGTGTTTCGTTCAAGAAAGTGCTGAGATTCGGGGTGATAGTCTGTTGCCGTAATATCTTTATGGAGTTTGTTTAGTAGAAGACTTGAAAGTCCGATACCACAACCCACTTCTAATATCTTTTTCGTTCCTAACTTAGAGTGATACATATACTGAGCGAGTATGACACTTGACGGCCATACTACGCCAAAAATGGGCCAAGTGGCTGAACTAATACCCAGATTTTTTGC
This sequence comes from Vibrio viridaestus, assembly GCF_003856525.1. Taxonomy (GTDB): domain Bacteria; phylum Pseudomonadota; class Gammaproteobacteria; order Enterobacterales; family Vibrionaceae; genus Vibrio; species Vibrio viridaestus. The sequence goes on along the minus strand of NZ_RJVQ01000001.1, from coordinate 50,883 downwards.
AGTATTTTCGGGGTCGTAATATTCTTGACGGTTTCGCAGAGTGCAGAGGTGTATGTCAATGTCATCGAACTCGATGGTTTGATAACGTAATCTTAAGTGTTCCATAACCTATAAAAACTTCACGCGTAGCCAAGTATGTAAGGTAAGTGACTTTACGTGTCAATTGTTGGGTGTAAATAGCTTAAACCTATTCGACTACATTGCAACCTCTCACGTATGACCGCTAGATTTTTTCCTTTTATATTCACAGAGTAGGTGTAATTTCTTTGCAAACGATTATTTTGGACTCTTCCACTTTGCAACAATATGCACTTGATACTAAATTTATATCGTTGTAACAAAAATAATAACAATATTCCTATTTGTGTAGTGAATGTAATGTAGTGGATACGGGTATAAGGTTGGCTGGCTTATGTCACAAGAGAACTTTGTGTTTCTTGAAGATGATAATGAAGACTTTGATTCCAGTTCTGTCGAGCAGCGGTCAGAGTTGAATTTGGGTAAAATTCTAACAGTTGATGATGATAAAAGTTATCAACAGAGTTTGTTGTATGCGTTAAATGATTTGGCTGTCATAGGGCAAAAGGTCCAAATAGTAACGGCCAACTCCGGAGCCGAAGCCGCATCTATACTTTCTCGTGATAAAGATATTTCAATTATCTTGCTTGATGTCGTCATGGAAGAAGATGATTCAGGTCTGAGACTGGTTGAGACAGTCCGTAATGTTCAGGGAAATAGTTTAGTCAGAATTATCTTGTTGACTGGGCAGCCGGGAGTTGCGCCACGTAAAGAAGTGTTGGCGAAATACGACATTAACGAATATTGGAATAAGTCAGACATAGACCACGATACCCTAAGAGCTGTTGTCACAGCTAATCTACGCTCTTGGCAGTCTATGCATGAGTTAGAACAAGCGCGATTGGGTTTGCAAATGGTTGTCGATGCTTCACGACAGCTTGCGAGCATTTATGATCGTGATGTGTTTATTCAACTCGTCCTTTGTGAGATAGGAAAAATAATTGGTAGTGGTGAACCAGTATCAATCTGTCTTGCTGAGAGGAATTCAGGGGGAGATTCTCAGTATAACAATGATATAAGAGTCGTAGCGTGTGTTGACGACATCGATGGATGTATTGCAGGTCAGCAACTGCCGCATAGTTTGCGAAGTCGTTTCAATAGCCTTTTGGGAAAATCAATTGAGACCAAAAATCATCAATTTGAAAAAAATCTTTCTGTATTGTATTTGAGTACTGACGTAGAAAATCATCTAGCGATACTGGTACTTGTTGAAACGCATGTTCACTTGAATCGATACCATATGTATTTACTTCAGGTGCTGAGCGAAAATATCAGTTCAGGATTCATGCAGATATCGTTAGTGAACAAGTTATCAAAACTTGCGTATCGTGATTCAGAATTACCGATTTATAACCAAAACTGGCTGCTCAGAGAACTTGATTCAATGAACGAAGTTGATGCAAAGCAATCTGAGCTCATTATGTTTAAGATTGATAACTATGACTCGCATGTATTGTCTTACAGTGAAGCAGTACTCTTTGAAGCATTATCTAAATTATATCAGCTAATAGATGACAGGCTGGGTGATAAGCTAAATATTGCTAGAATCGCCAAGGACTGTTTTGCCGTAATAGCGCTGAAAAGCAGCGATATTCAGAATAGTGCAATTATCGGCCTTTGTGACGAAATACTAGATGTTAATAAGCTTACGATTCGTCTTGCCATGACTTCTGCTCGTATTGATCTCCAATTAGTTCGTAATATGAGTCCGTTACAAGCCCTCCATTTATCGAAAAGTATGCTTTATAACGCTCAACAAAAAGATCAGAAACTTATTATCTATAAGCCCGAATATAGTGAAAAACTGCTTTACGATTACAAGATGGTGGCAGACCTTAGACAGGCAATAATAGACGATGAATTTTGTGTCGCATTGCAACCTAAAGTTGAACTCGCATCGGGTAAAGCTGTTGGATTTGAGGCGTTGATCCGCTGGAGAAAAGGGAAGTCATTTATTTCTCCTGGTGAATTTATACCGCTTGCTGAACAAACAGACTTGATTACTGAACTGGATATGAAAGTGATTGATTTAACCGTCGATGCAATCCAGAAATTACAAAATGCAGGTTATGCTCTGCCAGTTTCGTTCAACGCAACCGTCAAAGATTTACAAAATTCCCAGTATATAAATTTATTATTAACCGATGTCGAAAATGGTTTAGTTTACCCTGACATGTTGGAGCTCGAAGTCACTGAAACACAGGCAATGGCTTCATATGATGATGTCGGTCCAATTTTAAATAGATTACACGATTTAGGTATCAAGGTTAGCATTGATGACTTCGGTACTGGGTATTCATCATTATCACATATTTCTCATTTATCAGCTGACACCATCAAAATTGATATCACATTCGTTAGACATATAGAGACTGATAAGGCCAGCCAGCAAGTTGTCGATTTGGTGATAAGCCTTGCAGAACAACTCGAGTTTTCAATCGTAGCTGAGGGGATTGAAAATGAAGCCCAAAGGCTGGAACTGATGAGTAGGGGATGCAAGTATGGACAAGGCTTTTTATTTGGAAAACCTATGCTAGTAGAGGATTTGATTTTATGGCTAGGTGAGAATCAGAATAAGTGAATACGAATTCCATTTATTTATCGAAAGCAGCAAAAAACAGTAGCCGCCCTTTGATCATTTTGGGTTCGCTAGCATCTATATTGATCGGCTGGATGACGTATGAAGGTATCTTAGATGGTGAACTAGACAAAATTATTAAAGTTCAAGAGATGCAATTGACACGATCTCAAGTCGTCTTTGGTCGTGAGATTGGTGATATGGAACACACTATAACTCTTCTTAAGAATATGCCATCGTTCAAGAGTGCCATTGGTGTTGGTCAGGAAGTAAATCAAGAACTAGCAGGCCAGTTGTTTAGTCAATTTATATCAAGCGTTGATTCGCTACTGCAGGTTCGCTGGCTGGATAAGTCAGGGATGGAAATAATTCGGGTTAATAGTGAAAATGGGGTCGCGCAGATTGTTCCGAAGCCATTTTTACAAAATAAAAGCAACCGTTACTACTTTACTCAAGGGATAGCGGTTCCGGAAGATAAAGTTTACCTTTCTCCACTAGACTTAAATGTTGAGCATAAAAAAATCGAAATTCCATTACGTCCAACCATTCGTGTCACAACTAGGACTGGAAAACTCAATCGCTTACCGGAAGGTTTAATCATACTTAATTATGATATTGGCTATATTCTCGATTATATTCGTTCGTTTAATACCGATGTATCAAAAATCGAAATCGTTGACTCAAAAGGCTTCTGGATCATTAACCCAAATAGGGAGTTAGAATGGGGTCTGGATTTAAAACAGAAGCAACATAATATGAAAATAATGTTTCCGCAATTATGGGAACAAATGCAAACTCGTTCAAATACTAGCGGTGCTATTGTTGATGTGGGTATGCTGAGTTATCAATGTAATGATATCGATAAGTCTTTTGTTAAAAGTGCATCGTTTAGTAATGATAGCCAACTCTGCTTTATATCAGTAACACCAGAGAAAGTACTGATATCATTAAGGTGGCAGGCTGGCTGGAAAGCTGGAATATTTTCTATTTCAATCTTTTTGATTTGGTTTTGGTTACTGAACCGCGAGAAACGAATGAGTCAAGAGCTGATTGACTTGAATTCTCAATTGAATATTGAAAAACGTCAGATAGAAGAAACGTCTAAATATAACCAGGCGTTATTAAAACAGCAGCAGACGTTGCAAGACGATTTAGTTGAGTCACGTAAGTTATCCGCTCTTGGTATGATGGTCGCTGGCGTGGCACATGAACTTAACACGCCTATCGGCGCTGCGATGATGGCAGCGTCAAAAATGAAAGTTGATCACGAAGCATTAACTGTCGCTTTTAAATCAGGACTCACAAAAACAGCGTTGGAAACGTATTTGAAAAATAATGCCCTTGGTTTAGATCTCGTTGAACAAAATCAGAATCGAGCTTCGTTGTTAATCAAAAGCTTTAAGCGACTTGCTATCGATCGAGTGAAAGACGATGTGGTCGCTTTTTCGCTAAAACAGGTTATCGATGATTTACTTCGGACGTTACACTCCACGTTTAAATTCCCAAGCTTAGAAGTGAAGTGTGATGTTGAAGACATAGTATTAAGTGGCTATCCGGGAATATTTTCCCAAATTCTACAAAACCTCATTACCAATGCGATAACCCACGCATTTACACCTGAACATGACAATAAGCTATCGATTACCGCTTATCACATTGCTGATATGGTGGAGATTTCCGTTGCTGATAATGGTAAAGGGATTTCACCAGAAATGAAGCAAACCATCTTTGATCCTTTTGTGACTACAAAGCGTTCTCAGGGAAATACGGGGCTTGGAATGCACTTCGTACATCAATGGGTAACCAAATCACTCAAAGGTACTATTCAAATAGAATCGACTTTAGGTAAGGGAACGACATTTTATATCTCGATACCGCGAGAGATAAAAGTGAACCTGCCTGAAGATTGATCCGTATTTCTCTACTAGATCATTTGATTCTCGATCTGCCCTAAAGTAGAACAAACAACATCCATGTTGGTTCAATTTTGATTATCTATGAAGAAGGTGATCATGCTCTAACTCCAATTAATTTTCATAATTTCATATAGATAAGACATATATACGTACTTTGGTATGCACTTTGCTTACAATTGGTAGAGTTGTTGGACCAATTTTGTGAGCATATGAATAAAGCACTTCAACCAATTAATGTTAAACGTACTGATACATTAGTTCTCGATGAACTGACGCGGTATGTTGCCAATAACAATATTCAGCAAGGACAAAAGCTTCCAGCTGAAAGAGAACTTGCTATCGCATTACAAGTCAGTCGTAACACTGTGAGAGAAGCATTAAAAGAGTGGGAGGCTTTGGGTATCGTAACTAAGGTTAAGGGCAGTGGTACCTACCTAACATCGGATGTGACGATGAACGATAGCCACTTATCTCTGCGTTTTAAAAATGATTCAGAGAATATGTTACATGCACTAGAACTCAGACGCATCATTGAAGTTGAAGCGAATTGCATGGCTGCTAAGAGGGCGACAGATGATCAGATCGTACAAATTGAAAAGCAACTGGTCGTCATGGAAAAAGCACATATTTTACATGGTTCAGCAGGAAGAGAAGATTGGGAATTCCATCTGTCCATATACGAAGCGTCTGGAAACCCTCTTGTAATACATATTATTGCTGCATTTTATGATTCTTTACACGCCTTTTTCGAATCACCAATTGAACAGGCATTATTTAGCGATTCGTTTCCGTTACATCGCAAATTATATGAGGCGATAGCCGCACGAGATATTGAATTAACACGAGCCGTCAGCCACAGCATACTTGACATCACAGAAAGAGATATGAGGGAAATTATCCATGGATGAAATGAGTTTAAATACTATCCTGACACACGATGAAAAATATCCAGAGGGTTCGATAACACCGCCTATATACCAATCATCATTATTTGCATTTACTGACTATGATTCGATGATTGAGAGATTTGAGGGTAAAAGCACCAATTCACTCTATTCAAGAGTTGATAACCCAACAGTCAAAACCTTAGAAAAGAAAATCGCCCAGCTCGAACATGGTGATGGATGTATTGCATTTTCAAGTGGAATGGCAGCAATCAGTAATGCGATTCTTAGTGTTGTTAAACCAGGCGACAAAATAGTGTGCGTAAATCATGTATACCCTGATGCGTATCGCTTTATGCGAGGATTTTGCCAAAGATTTGGGATGGAAACCGTATTTGTCGACGGCACTTCTTTAAGTGCGATCGAATCGGCCATCGAAGGCGCCGCCCTCCTGTATCTGGAAAGCCCCAACAGTTGGGTTATGGAAGAACAGAATCTTAGCGCCATTGCAGAAATAGCAAAACGAAAAGGCGTCGTAACCGCTATCGATAATAGCTGGGCATCTCCGCTATATCAAAACCCGCTTGATTTGGGTGTCGATATCGTTATCCATTCTGCATCTAAGTATATCAGCGGTCACTCCGATGTTGTCGCTGGACTCGTGATCTCTTCGCAACCGTTTATCGATAAAATCAAAAAGAATATAAGCCCATTTCTTGGCGGTAAACTCTCGGCATTTGAGGCCTGGTTGATACTCCGTGGTTTACGAACAATTCACCTTCGGATGGAGCGTCATCAGGAAAATAGCCTATATCTCGCTCAGAAGCTCCTCGATCATCCTTATGTTGTTTCGGTCATGCATCCGGGAATGAATACCTCGGAAACCTCATCACTTAAAGGATTTAGTGGTTTGTTTTCCATCAATGTAAAAGAGCAAGTCAATATAAAGCAGTTTTGTAATGCGCTTGAGATATTTCGGATGGGAGTCAGTTGGGGTGGGTATGAAAGCTTGGTTATGCCAGCGATATCTGTACTGAATCAAGAAGGAGAATTCAACTCCGCGAAAGATTTTGGAGTAAGCCCACAAACCATTCGGCTTTCTATCGGCCTAGAAGATAAAGATGATTTATGGAAAGACATCAGGAATGCAATAGATAAAGCGACACTCTAGTCAATTGAAGAAACATCTAAATAAAAGGGAATTTAAGATGAGCTTGAGATTAAATACAAAGAAGTCACTACTGCTAACCGCTATTTTGTCGATCACTGGTACTCATTATGCCTGTGCTGAAACTAATTTAACGTTGGTCGAAGTGATTACCAGTCCGGCTAGAACCGAATTGTTACAGTCAATATTGACTGACTATAAGAAAGATCATCCAGATACGAATATTGAAGTTATCTCTTTGCCATGGGGACAAGCATTTGAAAAATTGGGCACGATGATACAAAGCGGACAAATCCCTGATGTGGTCGAGATGCCTGATACATGGCAGGGGCTTTATGCTGGCAATCACATGTTGGTCAATCTTGAGGACAAGTTAAAAGCTTGGGATGAAACACCTAAACTTACGGATAAAACACTGGCGATGGCTCGTTTAGCAACAGGTGAGGCAACAATGGTACCGTATGGCTTCTACTTGAGAGCGCTATTCTGGAATAAAAAATTATTTGAGAAAGCAGGTCTTAGCGGTGCGCCTAAAACGATGGATGAATTCAAAGAGTACGCTCAAAAGATCAGTAGCCTTGGTAACGGTGTCAGTGGTTATTGTTTACGTGGCGGTGTAGGTGGTACCAATGCATGGATGATGTTCATGGCCGCGATGAATGGGACAAATAAATTCTTTGATGATAAAGGCAAGAGCACGCTTTACAGTGATAAGGCATTAAGCGGCGCACAGATGCTGGTCGATATCTATAAGGATGGCGGGGCGCCCAAAGACAGTGTGAACTGGGGCTTCAATGAAATAGTGTCGGGATTCTATTCTGGTAAGTGTGCAATGTTAGATCAAGATCCAGACGCATTAATCGCAATAAAAGACAAAATGCCCGAAAGTGACTTTGGCGTTGCACCTATGCCGGTCGGCCCGAGTGGCAAAGCTTACCCAACAATTGGATATACAGGTTGGTCTATTTTCAAAAAAAGTGATCATCAAGATGAAGCATGGGACCTAATCAAGTTTATTTCTAACGAGAAGAACAACCTTAAATGGTCAAAATTTGTTGGTTCGCTACCAATTTATACCGATGCAGTTAAAGACGATTACTACCATTCTGCAGCATTTAAAGGTTGGTTTGAAGAATTGAGCAACCCGAATTACGTTCCTCTTACCATGCCTACTCAACTAAAAGGTTGGGGTTATTTCAACTCTGTGATTGTTAAAGATAGTTCACAAGAAGCTTTACTCGGACAGCGCTCAACGAAAGAGTTAGTGACTGATTGGGCTGACTATCTAACCAAAGAATACAAGAAATGGGCAAAAGCTCAGTAAATTGTTAAAGGACTTAATATGATCAGTAGCATCTCTACGACGCCATCGACATCATTTTCGATATCGCGCAGAGTGAAAGCTGTGTTAGAACCCAGGGCTTATCTAAGCCCAGCTATTGTTCTAATTCTGGCCCTCATTTTCGTGCCAATGATTATCGGAGTATCTTACGCTTTTCAACAAATCGAGCTTCTTAATCCTTTTGAAACTGGCTGGGTTGGCTTAGAGCATTTTGAAACGATGTTTGATGATAGACGTTTTGGCTCAGCACTTTGGCACACGCTGAATTGGACATTTACTTCTGTCGTACTTCAGTTTGGCTTCGGCTTGGGTCTCGCGCTGTTATTAAATCGTCCATTTAAAGGAAGGCGTTTCGTCCAAGCTCTGGTGTTTCTTCCTTGGGCGATTCCTGCCTTTCTCTCTGGTTTATCATGGGCTTGGCTATTTAATCCGGTGATAGGTATTTTGCCTCACTGGCTCGCGGACCTTGGTGTTATTTCAGAACCTTTTAATATTTTGTCGGATCCGGATTTAGCGATATATGGGCCGATCATTGCTAACGTGTGGTTTGGTATTCCTTTTTTTGCGATTACGTTATTAGCTGCCTTGCAATCAATACCTAAAGATCTGTACGAAGCAGCTTCAATCGATGGTGCATCGGCTTTCCAACAATTTAAACGAATAACATTGCCCTTTCTGGCACCAATGATAGCAATTACGGTCATGTTACGAACCATATGGGTCGCCAATTTTGCCGATTTAATTGTTGTTATGACTGATGGTGGTCCCGCGGGGTCGACCAACACACTCGCAAGTTATATTTTTACAACAGCATATCGCCGTCTTGATTTTGGCTATGCATCTGCCATGGCCGTTTTTCTGCTTGTTTTAATGATCTTATACGCTGGTATCTTACTGCGTATTCGAGCGAATCTATTAAAGTGAGGAAATGACATGCTACTCAGAGTAATAGGGCATCGTACTGCAATTATCGCGTATCTGTTCTTCGCACTATTTCCAATATATTGGTTACTAAAAATATCCGTAACGCCAGATCAGTTACTTTACAGTGAAGGTGTAAGATTATGGCCAAGCGGTATTACGTTTGAACATTTTAAAAATGTATTAAAAGACACTGATTTTCCTACATTTTTCAAAAATAGTGTTTTAGTCTCATTAGGTACAGCTCTTGTCACGACCGTTATAGCAGCGTTAGCCGGATATGCATTTTCCAGATTTGAATTTCGTGGGAAAGTTATCGTAGTTACGTTGTTACTTTTCAGTCAAATGTTCCCAGTACTAATGGTACTACCTCCGATTTATAAGATCTTAGCGCCACTGGGACTAACGAACAGTCTCACGGGATTAGTAATTATTTATTCGGCTTTTAACGTGCCATTTGCAACGTTCGTGATGCAATCTTTTTTTGATTCTATACCGAAAGATTTAGAAGAGTCGGCCATGTTAGAAGGGTGCACTCGTTTTCAGGGATTTTACAAGATACTCGTTCCACTAACGCTACCTGGAATGGCAGCGACGCTCGGATTTGTGTTTACCGCTGCATGGAGCGAACTTCTATTTTCATTGATGCTGATTAATAAAAACGAAGTCATGACATTCCCTGTTGGGTTGCTCAGTTTCGTATCAAAATTTGCAGTTTCATGGGGCGATATGATGGCCGCTGCGGTCATGGCATTAATTCCCGCGTGTTTATTTTTTGCTGTTATCCAAAAATATCTCGTTCAGGGACTAACAGCCGGAGCCGTAAAAGGATAGCGATATGTCACGGATAGATTTAAAACAGGTAGAAAAACGCTACGGCGATGTGGAAGTATTGAGAAATATTAACCTCAACATAGAAGAGGGTGAATTCGTTGTCTTGGTTGGACCATCTGGATGTGGGAAATCAACATTACTGCGCTCAATTGCTGGTCTTGAAGATGTCACCGATGGAAACATTGAGATTGGCGGGAAGATCATGAATGATATCGCACCCAAAGACCGCGACATTTCGATGGTTTTTCAAAGCTACGCATTGTATCCCCACCTTTCGGTAGCTCGTAACATGGGCTTTAGCCTAGAGGTACGAAAGTTACCCAAAGACCAGATTGAAAAAGCAGTAAATGAAGCCGCTGATATACTCAATTTAACGCATCTTCTGGATAGGAAGCCAAAGGAATTATCAGGTGGTCAACGTCAGCGTGTCGCGATGGGGCGAGCTATCGTCCGTGATTCGAAAATATTTTTGTTCGATGAGCCACTATCTAATTTAGACGCTCAGCTACGTGGGAAAATGCGCGTCGAAATTAAAAACCTTCATAAGCGACTTGGTAATACAATCGTATATGTCACTCATGATCAGGTTGAAGCTATGACGCTTGCAGATAAAATTGTTGTGCTCAATCATGGTTTAATTCAACAGGTTGGGACTCCACTTGAATTATATGACAATCCGGTTAATAAATTTGTAGCTTCTTTTATTGGTTCGCCGTCAATGAACTTTCTGGACGGTGAGCTCGTTTATCACGATCAACACGTTTGCTTTTGTATTAATGAAACGTCATTAATTCCAATTCCTCAGAGTGATATCACGATAAATCAGTACGGTAATGTGGAAATAGGGATTAGACCAGAGAATATGGTTATCTGTGAAAAGGACGAGCCGTATTCAATACCGGTAAAAGTTAGTTTAATCGAGCCCACAGGTATTTCTGAGTTAATCCATGGAAAAATTGGAGACCAATACGTTACGATTTTTAGTACCGAGCGTTGTGGGGCGGACGTTGGCGACACAATTTATATTAACTGCCAGCAAGATAAAGCACTCTTGTTTGATAAAAGTAGTAAGAAACGCGTTATTATTTAATAAGTTAAGAGCCCCTTTGGGGCTCTATTATTATTGGGGCTCTATTATTATTGGGGCTCTATTATTATATTGGTAGTGCTGCCCGACTGATTCGGTCATTAACAGCATTCCAATCTTCTCCTTTCGGTGGCGTTTCTAGCCATATTTCATCTGCGTTGAGCTTGTCTGCTTCTGCTAGATATCGATACAGTTTTGCGCCGAATTGGTTTGCATCATGGGGCATTGGTATAGAAGACACTCCATCAACAACGCTGATTTCCGAAGTATGAAGTACAACTAATCTTCGTCCTGTATCTCGTTTAAGCAGTGAGTCACTGATATTCTCAACCAAACGAAGAAGTGTTTTAGGTTGGTAGTGGCTTCCAACGTTTCCTGGCACCGATACGTCGTGATGTTCAGGGTATCCGACTGGCATCTGAATGATGTTACTGATTTGACGAGCAGTAATTGGGCCGGCGCGGAGAATATTAATGTCATCGGATGTTAGGTCCAATATTGTCGACTCAAGTCCAAACAGGCAGTCGCCACCGTCAATAACTGCGTCTATTTTTCCATCTAGCCCTTTTAAGACCTGATTTACGTTAGTCGGACTCAATTGCTTATAGGGATTGGCTGATGGCGCAGCAACCGCTAATTTATGTTGTTCAAGCAACTGGAGTATTACCGGGTGAGAGGGCATGCGTATAGCGATCGTATCGAGTCCACCAGTTACTACTGGGGAAACATGTGGTGCTTTTCTCAGTAAGAATGTCAGAGGACCAGGCCAAAACGTCGCCGCAAGATTATAAGCAATGTCTGGAATATCGGTTGCCCAATCAGCAAGTTGAGAGATATCCCCTATATGAACGATAAGTGGGTGATTAGCGGGTCGGCCTTTCGCCGCAAAGATACGTTTAACAGCATCCGGTTGAGTTGCGTCTGCTGCCAGGCCATATACTGTTTCCGTTGGAACTGCGACAAGTTTGCCGCTACTGAGTAACTCAGCAGCGGCTTGAGTATCTTGAGTATTGCTACTCAGAACTAGTGTTTTCAACAAATTATCTCCGGTACTACTTCTGTATCCAGTGTTTCTTGTGGTATTGCCAAACTTGGTTATTCTCATCGATTTGATATAAGAAGAGCCAATTATTATCGATAAGCGATGACACATCGCTATGACGAGCCATGATTGCTTCGATTGCTTCCTTCGGCGCCTGAATAAAGGTGCTTAATCTTACTGGTTGATGACGATACTGTTTTCCATCATGAACCGATTGAGTCGACAGCCCAATACGCAAGTCACCCCCGTTGCCTTCAAAAACACCAATGTGTCCACCTACAACGTTATGCAGTAGTTTATTGCCACTACCATATTTCTCGGGAATTGTGACCGATGCATAATACTGTAAATTTATCCAGTTCATAACCAGCAATGGTGCTGTCATGATTCGTTCTAGCTGCGTGAACTCAGGATCTTGGCTTACATGATATTCATGCAAAAAGGCACGGCCGGAGAAATCGATATCTTTTGTTAGCGTTCTTGGAGCAATAAATACGCCTGCGTTGTTACATAAGCCCCATTCAGGCCTCATTTGTGCCCAGTTAGTCGCTCTTTGTTTAAAGAAACGGTTCACTTCATTTTGAGTGGGTGCTTCTTGAGTATCAAATTGCTTAGCACGGTTATTACGTGCAAGGTTTGATGCTTCATTGATTTCCGCAAGCCAAATAGCGTCCGCTGGTGCATCGAATACAGTAATATCATCGGTCGTGGTATTGTGAATCGCCGCATAGAAGTGGGTATCGTCAGGCACGGTAACATCAAACAGTTTCATCGCCTTCCGAACATCCACGTCATTTAAAAGATGTGCTAAGACTTTAACATTGACTTCTCCTGTTTGACCTCCGCAGGCACCACAATCGAGGCTAGATGATGTGTGGTTATTACATGTTTGACTACCATGTCCGGTGAGAAGAATGTTCTTAGCCAAGCGTTGGCTAATTCCCATTGCTTTGAGAATACCAGCACCTAACTCTGCTTTTTGCTCGACGGATAATGCGATTTGATTCTGTTTCAATTCCCATTGATCATTCGGACGAGCATCACGGTTAACCGGATTCTCTGTTCCATGTTGAAGTACGACACGTTTGAAGAGGCTGACTAGTTTTAATAAGCCACCAGCTTCAACCATACCGAGGTTTGAGGAAGGTTTTTCAAGGCTATTTTGCCATCCTAACTGGGTTAAACGCAGCCAACGCTCTGGTTGCATTTTTGTCTGTTGAGCGACTAAATTAGGTGCTAAAAGTCCTGGTAGCTGAGGTCTTAAAATACTTCCATCACGTGTTTGATAGGCAATCGGAATACCAAAGAAACCCGCAAAGCCCAATGTTTCGATACCTTTCACTTTGGTCTCTAATGCTCGGCGCATAGGTTCTGATCGAACATCGATACAAAAGATCGCTTGCGTGTCCGGACGAGTAAGTTGGTCGGGTTTACTTACCGCTTTAACTTGTTCGATCCACGATGTCTGTATGCTGAGCTCTAAAGCGCGTTGCCAAATCCATAACGGTTCTGACTGCTTTTCTGCCATATAGTACATCTGAGTGATATTCGATGCTTGATTACGAATTACATGGCGTATATTTAACGCTGTTTCAGGACGTTTCTTGAGAAGCCATTGCATTAAAACAGTATCCCAGGCGAGAAGTATTGCCGTTAGACCCAGTGTGTGTGGTACAACCGTATCTTGTTGTTTTAAACCCGCTTGCCAATCTAGCCACGATTGCCAACCAGCCCAACCCGATAGTTGGTGGAGTGATGCGCGCATAAAGGCATATGTGCCATCTTCGTCAACCCACACATCTTGCCACTGGTTACCCGCCAGTTCGAACAAATCCGATATTGTAGCGGGAAGTGCTGAAAAGTAGCTAAGAAGATTCACGCCTAATAGTGTTTTGATCCCTTTGTCACGACTAACAACTTCTAGCCAACTTTGATAAAGATGCTCTCCATTTTTTTCATTCGAATCAAAGCGCTCAGGATATTGGTGATATAAAGCAATAAACTGACTGACTTGTTGTACGATTTCTTGAGCCCAACTATGTCCTTGTGCTGATGGAATCTCTTCATCCATCAACATCGCCAGCGTTTTCCAACGAACGCTGAGTGACGAGTCCTTATCGATATCTTCTTCTAGCTGTTTAGGCGTTAGTTTCGTCCCGGACAATTCGACAGCCTGAGCTAAGTGGATAGGCTGAATTTGTTTTTTCCAAAGCTGGCGATAATAGTCCTTATTCATCAAACCTGTTTCGCCAGTTATTACTGCTTGCTCAGCAAGCGCTTTTTGTACTCTTTCATGGCGTAGAGGCCACCATGGGTTAACTGCAACCGATTGATCCAGCGGCCACGCAGGGGCGATAGTTGATGAGACACGTTGTGCAAGTTGTGCGTATGGAAGCGCTATTTTTTCTTGAATCATTATTTTGCCTCTGGTTTTTCTTGCCATTGTTCGTGTTGTAATTTGATTAGTGATTCGCTTGGCCACCATTTCAGTGTTAAACGTGTAGCCCATTCATCCAAATAAGCTCCCGCGTTTAGCCATATAAACAGTCGTTTCACCCAACGAATGTGAGGCCAGTATTGCAGTGCAATTGAAAGACTGAACAAGGATGCGAATAATAAGGCGACGAAAATGTCAGCATATATATTGAGTGGCGTATCCAGCCCTACAAGTACCGCAAGGTGGTGTTTGGCTGTCGTATATAGTGTAAGTAACCCTGCCGCAAACAGCAGAGTAATGATGACGCGCGGTACAAACGCTCTATCGAATCGAGTCAGACTTGGTAGAATCAGTGCAGCAAGAGCAAAGAGCACAAGCATGGTTGCTGCAGCGCTCGTCATGACGGCAAATTGCCATTGTGCAATCGCGAGTAATAAACACGAAAGGACCAAGGACGCTGTCCAATGCCCAACTTTAGGTTTCACCTCACCAGCCAGCTTCGCTGCCAGATAGTGGTTTACAGTATTGCCACTATTTAGGAACGAGTACGCTTTATAAAATGAGTGGGCAAAAAGATGTAGGAGGGCCATTTCATAAAGCCCCAGCGCGATTTCCACTAACATCAAACCCATTTGTGAGCTTGTAGACCAAGCTAATTTTACTTTGACGCTAATTCTTGTCGTACTCACTAGCCCAGCGATGATCGTACTCACACCCGCAAGAACTATCACTAACCAGCATGCTAGGCTGCACAAAGCCAGGACAGGTGCGAAGAAAAGCAACAAAATGCCGCCTAAATTCACAATACCAGCGTGTAACAATGCTGAAACTGGAGTTGGTGCCTCGACGACTTGTATTAACCAGCCGTGCATTGGTAATTGAGCACACTTGATTAGAGCAACTAGAGCGAGCAGCACGGCTGCGATGGTTAAATTAATTGTCCCATGGCTAAGCAGAGCCGCTTGCGCAGTAATATCGCTGATATAAGGTGTATTAAATTGGCTATAAAGAGCGACAAAAGCACCTGCGAGAAGCAGTTCACTGAAACGTGCGAGTAAGAATTTCTTATGCGCGGCCAATTGAGCTCGTGCCCTGTTGGGATAAAATAGAATAAGGCGGTGAAGACAGAGGCTGACGCTAACCCAAGCGGCCCAGAATACCAACAGATGGTTACTGACGATCACGACCACAACTGCTGATATGGTCATGAGTAACGAACGGATAAACCGAGAACGGTCCGCTTCGCCACTAAATGCGACCCAGCTATAACGTAATATCGTAAAACCCAAAATCGCGATCAAACCCAGTAACATGAGTTTGAGGGGTGTAACTAAAAACACTGAAAACATGACAAATCTCACACATCAAATCTTGTGTGTATTTTGAAATTCTTAATTCGTTAAGTAAAATATATAATTCTTTAGTAATCGTTCACTTTTAGAGAATCATGGGCAGACTTAATTACCACCACCTGTATTATTTCTGGCAAGTAGCCAAACAGGGCAACCTTACACAGACAGCGCAGAGACTGCATATTTCTCAATCAGCATTGTCGGCACAGATAAAGCAATTAGAACAATCATTGGATGTTCAGTTATTTATGAGGCAGGGCCGTTCACTCATTTTGACGGAAAGTGGCTATCATGCTTTGAGTTATGCTGATGAAATTTTTAAGAACGGTGAAGAGCTCGAAACGCTTCTAACAAGCGGTAAAGCATTGCCCGGTGCAACACTAAGAATTGGAATACTTTCAACCATTTCGCGCAACTTTATTGAACAATTTATCCAACCATTGATAAATCAGAACGATTGTCGCTATACCTTACAGTCGATGAGTCAGACAGGATTATTGAATGCGTTGAGTGAATTACAACTAGATATGGCGCTCACGAACATAGCGGTGCGTGGGTCTAACAAGCAACATTGGCAGACGCGCGTTCTTGCCAGACAAGCGGTCGCAATTATTGGTCCCCCTGGACTGGATTTAGACAGTAAACTCGGAAGTAGTTATCAAGAGAGGAAGTGGGTATTGCCTTATGGAGAAAACCCGTTAAGAGCCGCCTTTGATGCTTATGCTGCGCAGTATCAACTTCATCCCGACATTATTGCTGAGTCTGATGATATGGCAATGCTCCGTCTACTTACTCGAGACACTGGAGCATTGGCTGTTATGCCTGAAGTTGTAGTTAAAGATGAGTTAGACCATGGGATATTGAAGAGTTATATGCAACTCCCTAACGTTTATGAGAACTTCTACTCGGTCACGGTTAAACGGAAAGTGGTTCATCCTAAGTTGGATTTGTTGATACGACCATTACTCTAAGGCCCAATATTAAGGGGTTCTTAAGTTTCACCTTGTAATCTGGTGTTTATCAATACGATTTAATCGGAGCACATCAATAGTGAAAAAGGTGATACTGCTGTTTAGTCTGTGTCTTATTGCTATCTTAGGATACAAAGTGTACGGCTATTATGCCGACTTGCATTATTTGCCTATGGATATGACGTGGAAATCAAAGCAGTCAGGGTTCTCTGATAGTCGCTTCCAAATCTCTCGTACTGCCGATACTCACCAACTGGTATTGAGACAAGTCAATCGTAACAGTAATACGGCGCTGTACGTCAGTACGACATTGAATAATCATTTTGATGTCTTTATTAGTATCCAAGCGGATTGTGACAAAGACAAAATATATCCCGCGCAAATAAATAAGCCCAGTTTACGATATATTCAATTTCACTGTGATGCGAATGGGCACAAGCTGTCGTTTAGATATGCTTGGAAAAAAGCACAGCCTTTTGTTATCAATATTGCGGATAAAAAGATAGATTTTGTCCCAGGTGAGTGGGATTTAGCGTTGCTAAAAAAAGATCAGTTTATGCAGTTGCACAGTAACTTTTTTCGTGGAAAAAGTGATCAAATAGTATATGACTGGCGTAGGGACTAAAGAGCCCTTCTGTAAGGGCTCAAAAGAAATATCACTGCAGATTTTTTGGGAAATCTTTAGGTAACTCACTCGCTGCACAATTAATTACCGTTTCATCGTTTTGACCACAGTCTCTGACAAAGGTAATGGTAGCAAACTCATCGATCACTTCGGTTGGATAAGCTGGACCAGCATCTCGGTATGCTTGCATCTGAGGAATAAAGTCGTTTTGAAAGCAGACGGTTTTTTTCGGATCGTTGATTATCCAGCGAGGAAAGAAAATCGTACCATGGAAGACTTTGTCTGCGAGATTCACTATAAGGCTCACGTCTGTGCCTGTTGGTTCTGTCCATGAGATTTTGTAGATATCGGATGCGACTCTAACCAAGAAAATCTTTTGGTCTTTTACCCAGCGGTTACCGACGATACCACTATGGATCCGGTAATCCATAGTTTCAGCGTTTTTAACGTATATTTCGTAATTCCATCCGTTGTCGTAAGTATAAACAAGATGTTTGCCAAGAAGGCCGGAAAGGTCTGATTTATTAAACATAATTCCTCTCTTTTATAGTCGTTTTTATTCGTTAGAAATACTATAATCAAAAATAATTTTATGTAATAACGCTATTTTTGAATAATAAACCTCAAGAATTTTTATATGTTTTCAACAACGTTAGAGCAATGGATGCTTTTGGAGTCCATTATAGAGACAGGAAGTATTGCGAAGGCAGCAGAGAAGCATTGTCGTAGCCAACCTTCTGTAAGCTATCAAATTAACCAGTTACAAGAGAGACTAGGCGTCAAGCTACTCGAATTAAAAGGGCGTAACCTTGTCTTAACCACAATAGGCTCTAAGCTACTCGAGCAGGCTTCTCTTCTTTTAAGAGAATGGCAGGACTTAGAACAGCAGGCTCAAGCTTTAACGGATAACTCTCGGCACTCAATTAGCTTAGTGATCGATAGCCTTTTTCCTAAAAGTAGGCTGTTTAATGCATTGAAAGAGTTTAATAACGATCACCCCTATACTCAGGTGCATGTGAAGGAAATTGTGCGTGACGAAGGTGTATTGCAAATCGATAAGGGTATCGGTGACCTGTATGTTGTTAGTGTTCCTGATGACTACAAACACCCTAAAACACTGACCGCATCGCTGACATTTATTTTAGTCGCTCATAGTAGTCACGAAATTATGCAGATTGATGAATCAAAACGTACCAGCCGACTGTATCGCTATCCAACGATCCAGATTGTCGACAAAGAAAATCAGACGATTGAGCATAATGAAAATCACTATGGGGAAAGTTGGTATTTTACATCCGTAAACTCGGCGATAGAGGCGGTAGTGAATCAATTAGGAATAGGTTGGTTGCCCGAGACCGAGATTAAGCATTTATTGGATGAAGGCGTATTGCAGCGTATAGAGCATACCAATGAGACGGAGCGTATCACAAAACTTTACTGTATCCGAAGTGCCGCAGAAAAATATGATCAATGTATTCAGTCTTTAGCGAATGCAATATTGCGATAGGATTGAAATTCTAGAAAAACCGAAATACGGCGAATATTTCGGTTTTCAATTATGCTTACGAGAACGTTGGCCAGCTGGTAATTTCGCCTCGCCACAGTTCGTACGCTTTGGCTAAAGCGATAACTTTTAAATCGTCAAATCTAGGCGCTACAATTTGTAAACCTATTGGCATTCCTGAGTTTGAGAAACCACAGTTAATCGATGCAGCAGGTTGTTCTCCCATGTTCCAGGGAACAGTGAAAGCAATATGTTCAAACGGCTTGTGTGGATCATTGGTCGGAGAAGGCCATTCTGCCGGATAGGATACATTTGGATTGACTGGCGATAAAACGGCATCAACTTGATTAAAGACTTCCGCGCAAGCATCTCTCATCGACATTGTTGCGTCGAAACCTTTCACAACATCGACAGGGTCTGCATCACCACCAGACTTTGCCCATTCGTAAATATAAGGAAGAATAGATTGACGCTTGGCTGCGCTAAGTTCACGAATATTACCCCAAAATCGTGCACGCCAAAACACATCGAGCCCATCGAGCCATTCGCGCGTTAAAACAGGCTTTATCTCAATGATTTCAGCTCCATGGGCGGTAAACTTTTGTGCTGCTTTAATTACGGCTGCTTTGACTTCTGGTTCTGCCTCTATACCACAACCTGCGTCGAGCATCAGTCCGATTTTCATTCCTTTAACATCAGCAACAGGCACATTCCAGTCAAGAGATTCATGTTTTACAGACGTTGTATCACGCCAGTCGGGTTTCGTGATTGTGGGCATCACCATCACAGCGTCATCGACCGTTTTCGTCATTGGGCCAGCACAACGTCCGGTGTAATAGGGATAGATTGGTATCCGTCCTAACGTTGGCTTAAATCCGAACAAGCCCGTCCAACCAGCTGGTAACCTGACAGAGCCCCCAATATCTGTGCCTATGTGCAATGTGCCAAAACCGGCTGCTCCTGCTGCGGCGGCACCAGCCGATGAGCCTCCTGGATTTTGCGATAAATCCCAGGGATTACGGCTTAAATGATGAAATGTAGACAACCCCGAAGAAAGCATTCCGTAATCAGGACATGTCGTTTTGGCAAAAATGATTGCACCATCTTCTTTTAATCGTGCAGATGTTGGTGCATCGTAACTTGATGGCGTCTTCTCTGTTGCTGCAGTTCCCATAGGCACTGGGTCACCTTTAGTTGCAATCAGTTCTTTTACTGTGACTGGCACTCCGTCAAGTGGTCCCATGGGCTGTTTTTTATGCCAACGGCTTGTCGACGCTTTAGCTTGATTCAATGCTTCTTCAGGATGAAATGCGTATAACGCACATACTTTAGGCTCAACCCGTTCTATTCTGTCTAGCAGCCACGTCATATAGTCAAGAGGGCTAATTTCTCCGTTCGAAAACGCACTGACGAGCGCCCGAGTATTTAGATGATTATAATCACTCATAGTTAAAATCCATTTTAGTTCAAAAGAAACTCATCGACGGTTGGGCGCAGCCATCAAATCAGGTGACTTGAAGCTGCCTGATGGTTTTTTCGTCCAATCTCATTGAGTGTGGGTTCGGCTGATAACAACCGTTTGGTATAGTCTTGTTTAGGGTTATCTAGTACTTGTCGAACTGAGCCTGACTCGACGAGCTTTCCTGATTGCATTACTGCTACACTGTCACAAATCTCATCTACAACACCAATGTTGTGAGTTATAAACAGAATGGAAATTCCATGAATATCACGCATTTCCTTTATTAGGCTGAGAATTTGAGCTTGAACCGTTAAATCGAGCGCAGAAGTAGCCTCATCAGCGACAATGAGCTGCGGTTTGGTTATCAGCGCTCGGGCAATGGCGATACGCTGGCGCTGTCCACCGGAAAATTCATGGGGATACTTATCCATATCGGATGCTTGTAAACCGACCTGTTCGAGTAGATCCCCAATTCGTTTACGTAGTTCTTCACCTCTGGGTTTATCTTTTTCTAAATGCAAAGGTTCTGAGATGATACGTAGGACTTTATGTCTTGGGTTTAGGGAGCCATAGGGATCTTGAAATATCATTTGAAAATGCGCACGAAGTTTGCGCAGATTTGCCGATGTTTGAGCAAAAATATCTTTATTGTTAAAGATGACATTCCCGTCAGTTGGCTTATCCAGTGCCATGACTATACGGGCCAAAGTTGATTTTCCAGAGCCACTTTCACCAACAATACCGAGGATTTTTCCTCGCTCAAGATTGAGTGACACATTATCGACAGCTTTGACTTTTTTATCGCCATGACCAAACTCGCGTGAAAGCCCGACAATTTCTAAAATATTCTTACTCAAGATGCTCCCTCCAAATGAACACTGTCCATGGTCAAACCGTTACGTGTACGCCGAGGTAGGGCAGAGAGTAATTTATGCGTATATTGGTGCTTAGGGTTTCGCAAGACTTGTTCGGTTTCACCTTGTTCCATTTCATCTCCACGATACATCACCAGAGTACGATCAGCGATGCGGGCTATTACGCCTAAATCATGCGAGATAAGAATAAGACTGATACCTAGTCGGGTCACAAGAGAATCGAGGATATCGAGTATTTCTGCTTGCACAGTGACATCAAGAGCTGTAGTGGGTTCATCAGCAATAAGAAGATCTGGCTTTAACGCAATAGCGATAGCGATGCCGACACGTTGTCTTTGTCCGCCAGATAGCTCATGAGGGTAGGCATTCATTTTATTTAAAGCATCTGGTATCTGTACGAGTTCCATAAGCTTCAATGCTTCTTGCAAGGCTTCTTTCTTGCTTAGTTTTTGGTGTAAACGTAAACCTTCAGCGATTTGTGAACCGACTTTCATTGCTGGATTCAATGCCGTCATTGGCTCTTGGAATATCATGCCAATCCGTGAACCCCGAATTTTACACAACTGCTTTTCTTTCATCGCCAAAATATTTTCACCGTTGAAGAGAATCTGACCTGAAGCGCTCGCTGTTTTGGGTAGTAAACCCATTGAGGCGAGAGAAAGCACTGATTTGCCGGACCCACTTTCACCAACGATTCCAAGTGTTTCACCTTTGTCTAACGATAGGTTAATTCCATGAACCACTTCAGTTGATGCACCGCTCTGGTTTGTGAATGAGACTGTTAGGTCTTTAATTTCAAACATCATGTGAGCTGTCTCCGTCTAGGATCCGTTAGATCTCTTAATCCATCACCCAACAAATTAAGTCCTAAAACTGCAATACAGATAGTGAGGCCAGGTACTACCACTAGGTGCGGAGCCTGAGTAAGATACGTTTGTGCATCGGCTAACATTCGACCCCAACTTGGTGTAGGAGGGGCAACGCCCAAGCCTAGGAATGATAGACCAGCTTCAGTTAATATCCCCAAACCGGTTTGAATTGCTATCTGAACAATGATTTGAGACGCAATATTGGGTAGCACGTGCTCAATCGTAATTCTCGTATTATTTTTACCTGCCATTTGTGCCGCAAGAATATAATCTCTTGCCCAGATTTGTAGGGCAGCACCTCGTGTAATTCGCGTGAAAACCGGAATCATAAATACAGCTATGGCAACAATCGTAGTGATGGGACCACCGCCTAAAATAGCGGCTAGTAATATGGCAGACAAAACGGGTGGAAAGGCAAACAGAATGTCATTTACCCGCATGACAATTGACTCAAATGGACCGCGTTTGCTTGCTGCAGTCACTCCGAGTGCCGTTCCTATGAGACCACCGATAAAGATGGATGAAAAGGCAATGCCAAGTGACACCCATGCTCCAGACATGATCATAGATAATTCGTCACGACCAAATTGATCGGCACCTAAAATACCACCGCTTCCCGGGCCTTTTAAACGATTTAGAATATTAATTGCCGTCGGATCAGCGGGGGTCCAAAACTGACTTAAGATGGCACAAAAGACTAAAGCGAATGTAATAATTCCGCCGATAAGCAATGATGCTGAAATCTGTTTCATTATCTGCTCCTCAATCGGGGATCAAGCACGGTATATAACGCGTCGACGATAAAATTGACGACCATAACGATTGCTGCAAAAAATAGAACGACGTTTTGAATAACAATAAGGTCGCGTTGTGCCAGTGCCTGGTACGCAAGTGTACCGACGCCTGGTAAATTAAAGACATTTTCAACCAGTACCGCTCCGGCAATAAGAACAGATATTTGCATGCCCAGCATCGTAATTATTGGGATTAATGCATTTGGCATAATATGACGCCATAAGACGCGGTTTAAAGAGGCGCCCTTAGCTCTCGCAGTACGGACAAAATCATCGTTTGTTATTTCTATAACGGAAGCTCTTGTGACTCTGGTTAATACTGCGGCTTGTGGAATAGCTAATGCTATTGCTGGTAAGCAAAGTGCGTTAATTCCAGCCCAAAATCCCGCATCCCAGCCGGGAAAACCGCCAGATGGAAACCAGCCAAACGTGAGCGCAATGCCCATAATAAGCAGAAGCCCAATCCAAAAATTAGGTACAGCAATACCTAATTGAGAAAAGAAGGATGCAATGATATCAACTATACCGTTAGGTTTGGATGCGGCAAATGTTCCAAGTGGCAGAGAAATCATCACCGAAAGTAAAATAGCTAAACCTGTAAGGGGTAATGTCACGGTCAACCGTTCTCCGATTAACTGTGCTACGGAAGTAGAATAGGTATAAGAATTACCTAAGTCACCCTGTAACAAACCAAGCAACCAATGCGCATAACGCGTCATAAAGGGTAGGTTTAAACCAAGTTGGTTGCGTAATGACTCCAAAGTATCTGGAGCGGCTGACATTCCAAGTATAATTTCTGCCGGGTCTCCCGGGACTGCATCCATAATTAAAAAGATGACAAAGGAGACCACGAGTAGGGTTACAATTAACCCTACTAATGACTTAGTTAAGTGCTTAATCAAAACGTATCCTTGATTTAACCTAGATTGTCAGGATTATTCAGTCCAATAGGCTTCTGTAATATCGTTTGACGGTATCGGTTCATTCGACCACATACCACTAAGACCTTTTTTCCAGATACCAATTTTAGGCGCAGCGTAGAGAAACAAGGCGGGTACGTCATGAGCCAATATTTCTTGCGCATGTTTATACCCGTCTAGGCGCTGCTGTTCTGATGTTGCGTCAGCAATATTCGCCATCGTTTTGTCAAAATCAGCACTTTGGTAGTTGAAGTAATATGGATGGCGAGAGTAGATACCAATATCTAAAGGTTCTGCATGACCAATTATGGTCATATCGTAATTGGTGTCTTTGAATACGTCTTTTACCCATTTTGCTGGGAATTCTGAAGACTCTATTTTCATCGTGACACCGACCATAGAGAAGTAAGCTTGCATGATTTCTGCTGCGCGCTCAGCATAAGTACGAGTGGGAACTTTCATAGTGAAAGTAAAACCGTTCGGATAGCCAGCTTGTGCTAAAAGTTGCTTCGCTTTCGTTGGATCATACGACCACACGTGCGTTAAATCTTCATATCCGGCATCCGAAGGTGAATAATGACTGCCAATCGGTGTTCCGAGGCCTTCATTAGTTGCATCGATAATGGCTTGTCGGTCGGTTGCTAACATTAGCGCCTGTCTAACACGTTCGTCATTGAAGGGCTTTTTAGCGTTATTGATTCCGGCAACCACTTCCATGCTAGTTGTGCCGATAACTGTTTCAAAACTGCTATTTTGTTTGAATTGTTGTACTAGCTCAGGAGCGTTAAATTCTGGGATTGCATCAATACCACCGGAGTTAAGCGCGGCAGCCTGCGCTTGAGGATCCGTGATAAAACGAAACGTTACTTTGTCTAATTTCGCATTTGAGCCCCAGTATCCCGAATACTTGGTTAAGGTAACTTCATTACCACGTTTCCAGTTGCTGAATTCAAAAGGACCTGTGCCAACTGGTTGAGTTGCATTGGTTTTTTCGCTGGATGGCTCTACCATGACAGCGGCGGGATAACCTAAGCGATAGAGTAAATCTGATGAAGGTTTGTTCAGAGTGACGACCAGTGTGTCATCGCTGGGTGCTTCTACAGACTTTATTGATTTATAAAGTGCTTTTTGGGGATTCACCGAATCTGATGCTAGAATACGGTCGAGAGTATATTTAGCGGTAGCCGAATTGAATGGTTTTCCATTTTGGAAAGAAACATCATCACGTAAAGTGAAGGTATAAATGAGTCCATCGTCTGAAATGGTCCAGCTTTTTGCCAGCTCTGGCTTTACCTTACCGTCTTTATCAATTGTTACTAAACCCTCGAAAACGTTCTGCCAAACTACCTGGCCGATCGCTACAGGTGCTGCGGTGGTAGGATCGAGTCCAGATGGCTCCATGCTCATACCCAAAACTAAGTCCGTTCTTGGCTGAGCGTATGCGTTGACAGCAAACAGACACCCCACAACTGACGTTGTGACTAAAATGGTGCGTAAGTGTTGTTTCATAAGTCGGTGACCTCTTTTCAATGCGGTAAAATCCTTTTTAATCGCTATGTTACTACCTTGCCTGAAGTTATAGTGTTATTGCAATGATAATTAATAGAGCACAGTGCACTAAAAACCGTTGCACTCAAAACGTAGGGCTAGTTGGTTTTTGTACGAAAATATTAATGTAAGCACAGATTATATAACGAAATTCAATAAATCTCATGTTGCAAAGATTTTGCTTGCGCCGGTAGAAACTCTTCCAAGAATTCTGCAAGCTTTGTTGCAGCGAAACTGGGGGCTCTCGT
The DNA here is from genome assembly GCF_003856525.1 of Vibrio viridaestus. GTDB lineage: Bacteria > Pseudomonadota > Gammaproteobacteria > Enterobacterales > Vibrionaceae > Vibrio > Vibrio viridaestus. The sequence continues at coordinate 25,428 of NZ_RJVQ01000001.1, read as the reverse complement.
TGTTGCTCGACCCAACTGTAAATCAGTCTTAATTTCAGATGCCTTAATAAATGGACGTACCACTAATTCCCCTGAACGCAGTTCTCGAATGACCGACATCGCAGGAAGTATTAAGACCGCCGCTCCGCGAAGAGCCAATTCTTTTTGTAATTCGAGCGAGGATGTAGTGAAGGCTGGCTCTAATGCAGTCAACCCAGCCGATCGCTGTCTTTGTTCAAAGTTACGTCTAATCCCAAATGATTTGTCTGGCATAGCAATGGGATAATGTTGCATCGTATCCAGTGCAACTTCACCGTATTTCGCTAAAGGATGATTTGCAGAGATGATCACTTCATGACGCACTGGCAGTTTGAAACGCACGTCTACTTGCGGATCGATAGGTGAAAACATAGTAACAGCCATATCTGTATCCCCATTGATTACCGCATTCATTGCTTCTTGAGCCGACGTAACTGTAACGGCAATTGATACACCTGGATACTGTGAATGAAATTCAGATAAAGCAGGCGCTAAGATAGCATTGATCGCCGCGCCATTGACGTAGATAGAAACGCTTCCTCGTTTTAAACCACGTAAATCATCTATTACCTGTCTCGCATTTTCTAAATCTCGCATCATACTTTTAGAGCGAGTTGCGAGTAACTCTCCAGCCGCAGTCAGCATTATGCCTCTTGCGCCTCGGGTAACGAGTGGGGCACCGAAGTAGTGTTCTAGGTTTTCTAATTGGCGTGTAATGGCAGTAGGCGATACACCCAAGGTTTCCGATGCCTGCCTGATTGAGCGAGAACGAACGAGCTCATTAAAATAGGTAATTGCCTGAAGTTTCATTCATTTCTCCAACACGAAATCATGAAGTATTAAATCGAAGAGTACGCGTTCAGGCAAGAAATTTTGTAACCAGACCCGATGCTGTTTCTACAGCGATCTGTATCAAATCTATGTGTTTAGAGATTGTGTATTCTTTAGATTCACTTATTTCATTGGTTACACGATGACGACTCCTCCTTGTCTTCTCAGCTCATGGCACCAATACGAGTCAGAGTTATATTACTGGCTACTCAGTCGCACGGCTGATGGTGTAATGAGCTTTGATCTGTTACAAGAAACGTTTTTACGTGCTCTTCAATTGCAAACTGACTTTTGTAACGTGAGGAATCAAAGAGCGTGGTTATACTCCGTTGCACACCATTTGTTGGTTGATGAACAGCGAAGAAGCGCAAAGCTGAGTGAGCTGTGTGAGGAAGATTTCCTTAATACTGAAATGTCAGCGGAAGTTGTTGAACCGATTGATAGTTTGGCTCAATGTTTGCCTAACGTATTGTTACACCTGAATGCAAATGCCCAAGATATTCTCAAGCGGTGTGATATAGAAGGAATGCCACAGAAAGCTTATGCCAAGTTACATTCTTTAAGTCTATCGGCGACTAAATCGCGTTTGCTCAGAGCCCGGAAACAGTTAAAATTAATACTAAAGTCACAGTGTCACATTAAATTCGATGAAAATAACCACGTATGTTGTTTTTATTCAGATACCAAATAATGTCTAAATAAAATGCATCCTTTTCATGGCTCGTCCGTCTTATTCACAGACATAAGGCTAAAACGGGGATGAAATCGAGATGTTAGCTGTCTTCACATACTTGGCGGACTGGATAACGTATCAGATCATTGGGCTGAACGAACACGATAGGGTCGCTCAAGCACTGCATTTCTTTATTGAAGATACCACTAAAATCTTAGTATTACTCATTGTTATGATTTATCTCATCGCGCTCATTAGAGCGGGACTTGATGTCGAACGTGTGCGTAATTATCTTGCTGGCCGCAGACGTGCTTTTGGTTACTTTTCGGCAAGCTTCTTTGGTGCCATTACACCATTTTGCTCATGTTCTAGTATCCCGGTGTTTTTAGGGTTCACCACCGCAGGCATCCCTCTGGGTATCACTATGGCATTTCTTATTACCTCGCCATTAATTAACGAAGTCGCTGTTTTATTGCTTTTTAGTTTGCTCGGCTGGAAATTAACAATGCTCTATATCGTATTAGGAATGAGCATCGGTGTATTGAGTGGTTGGCTTCTCGATCATTTCCGTGCAGAGCGTTGGTTGAAACCTTTTATCACACAGGCGAGGAACAAAAGAAAACAAACGATTGTATCAACCAAACCAATTAACCTTACGTTGAAAGAACGTCATCAATTTGCCAAAGATGAAGTACGAACTCTTTTTTTGCGTGTTTGGTTATGGGTCTTCATCGGCGTTGGTATTGGCGCGGGTTTACATGGTTTCGTGCCTGATGGATGGATTAACCAAAACCTTGGCGATGGTCAATGGTGGACTGTTCCGCTGTCTGTCCTTATCGGTATTCCTCTCTATTCAAATGCGACTGGCGTCATTCCTGTTATGGAAAGCTTAATCAAAAATGGTCTACCCGTTGGGACCACTTTGGCCTTTTGTATGAGCACGGTAGCAGCCAGTATTCCGGAATTTGTCATGCTTAAACAGGTGATGGAGTGGCGTTTACTTGTCATTGTATTTTGTCTACTTCTAACCGCTTTTAACATCATCGGTTGGATGATTAACTTTCTACAAATTGTTATTTAGGAGGATTTATGAAAACGTTTAAAGTATTAGGCTCTGGATGCAGTAACTGTGTTAATACCGCTAAATCAATTGAGTCTATAGCCAAAGAATTTCAGATCTCCGTATCGGTTGAAAAAGTAACCGACCCAGAAGCTATCATGAATTATGGTGTAATGAAAACTCCAGCGGTTGTTCTGAATGAGGAAGTTATACATGCTGGAGGCGTACCGAAACGAGAGCAAATTTTAGCATGGTTAAAATGTGAATAAATAGGAATAGCATGTTGGTTGTTCATTAGAATGCAACATACCAATATCAGACTCTTGTTGTTGTTTTCTAGTTTGGTATTGGTATGAAAATTGGACTAAACATATGCTTGATTTTATTGTTATATCAGGTCAGTAATGCATCTGAAGTGAACAATATTAATGCTATTGATGAAGCGCAGATTCGCTGGGCAAAATGCCAATATGAGATGGCCAACCAACCTGCACAGGAAGCATGTTTTATACATGAAATCGACTTTTTATCCGCGAGAAGCAACAAAAATATGTCGGACGAAATGTCTGTCATGCTAGCTGTTAATTATGCATCATTAGCCGGCGTCTATGGCGGCTCAAAAGGGCTTTCTCTTGCTCGCGAAGCCAAAGACCGATTAGAGCCAATTGTACAAAATACACCTAATGTTTTGAAAGGAGCAGCATTGGTTACGTTAGGTGCTCTCTATTATCGCGTGCCTTCTTGGCCAATTAGTTTTGGTGATGACAAGAAGGCAGGACGATATCTAGCTAAGGCTTACGATCTAGATTCAAAAAACTTAACAACTAACTATTTTTACGCCGATTACCTGGTCGAAACCGGCGACAAGCATCGTGCCATTGCTATTTTAGAATCTGTCATCGTTCAACAAACATCGCCTGAATCTTCGGTGATGGTTAGGGGGCGTATCAACGATATAAAAGAGCTGCTATCAAAAATAAAATAAATAGTATTCTATGCACTGTTATCTTATAGCTTCAAAAGTTTTAGCATAAATTCGGCTGCTTTTTTTGCTCCATCTATAGAGATTGTATGTACAGTACTTTCTTCAAAAAATGTTTCTACTTCGTGACCGAGACTGTTTAATCTAGATGCCGCCGATTCACTTTCGAACCAAGGTATAACGGGATCTTGTTTACCATGTACCAAGAGGACAGGGACGCTTTTGTTCGCGATATATGGCTCTGGTGATGCCAGGCGACCAGAAAATGCGACAATACCTTTAACAGGGAACCGCTCGCTACTAAGTATATCCATAGCCATTATAGATCCTTGAGAAAAGCCGACCAAAATTACATCATCTACTTGAGGATCAATTTTATGCTCTTTGAACACTTCGTTCAGCAATTCGTCGCATGCGGAGCGTGCATCGACGATTCGTTTAGGTCGAGACTCAGGTGTGACTCCCTGAATACTAAACCATTGATAACCATCGCCAAAGTCTGCCTTATACGGTGCATTTGGAGAGATAAACTGCACATTAGGGAATAACGGTTGCCATAGTGAACCTAATTCTGCCATGTCAGCGCCATTGCTACCGACACCGTGCATTAAAATAACAACGTGTTTGCTCATCTGATTTTCCTGCGGTTTATTATCATACTTATAGTGTAACTTATTCTTGTACGTGGATTAATTGGTGAATTAATTAATGATTATCAACGTAGAGGCGATAGTGTTTGCGATAACTATAATTGTATATATATTTGTGGGAGGGTTGATTAAGATGGTGTCAATCAAATTAAAGGACAGGGAATATGTCAGACATAACGTATATTCCAAGGAATCAGTTTGCTGAAGTACCTTGGAAAAATGGTAAGGGTGTTACGCTTGAGATAGACAGAAAAAATGTACTTAACAGCGAGCGTTTCAAGTGGCGTTTATCAATTGCAACCGTTGATCATGATGGGGCTTTTTCTTACTTTGAATGCTACCAAAGAATCATCAGTGTATTGCAAGGAAAGGGAATGATACTTGATGTCGATGGGCAGAAAAGCGGATCGTTATTACCATTTCATGCCTTTGCCTTCTCTGGTGATGCGAACACTCAATGTCAATTATTGGATGGAGTTATCGCAGATTTCAATGTTATTTATGACCCTTCACAGTGTTCGGCTCAGGTTGAATGGTTAGAAATACAGTCTGCTGATGACCTGCATCTAGTTCTTGATAGTAACGTCACTTATATTATTTCGGGCCAATCCAGTGTAGACCTTGTGTTAAGAGAAAAGACGTATCAATTACAGACATGGGATATCCTAAAAATTGCAGGGTCTGGTGACGCTGTCACGCTTGCTAGTGGTGATAAAAAGACGACTAACAATATGATTGGCATAGTTAAAATTAATTATTAATAACACGTCTTTGCTATTTCGTTTTCCAGCGTAATCCGCTGACCACCGCAGCAATGATTGCGAATAGACTGGCTACAACTAATGAATAATGAGTGCCGTTTTCGGTAAACATATTGAACAATAAAGCGACGATGGCTGTCCCTGTTGTTTGACCGACGAGCCTCGCTGTTCCAAGCATTCCACTGGCGCCACCACTGCGATGTTTCGGTGCGGAACTGATTATTGTGAGGTTATTTGGTGATTGAAATAACCCAAATCCGGCACCGCACAAAATCATCCAAATAGTGATCGTTATATATCCTGAATTTGGTGTGAGTTGAGAAAGCGCAAACAGGCCAGCTGAGAATAAAACCATTCCCGCGGAGCCCAATAGTCCAGCATGAATTCGCTCGACTAGTCGTCCTGAAATGGGTGCCAGAACCATTGTCGCGAGCGGCCAAGGTGTAAGAAGTAAACCCGTCTCGGTTTCACTTAGTCCCAAAGTCCGTTGAAAGTAAAAAGGAATCGACACCATCGCAAGCATCTGAGCACAGAATGAGCAGATAGATGTGCAAAGTGAAAGCGAGAAAATGGGAATTCGTAATAAGTCGACTGGTAAGAGCGGAAGCGGGTTTTTAAGTTGATGACGAACGAAGTACGATCCGATTACTAATGTCACAAACAGTTCTATAGCGACGACCCAAGGATTAACATTATGTGAAAAACTAGTGAGGGCGATAAAGAACAGCCCAAATGTAATGGCATTGAGTAAAGCACTTAAACCATCGAAGCGCTGCTTTTGCTTAATTTCATTTTGTGGCAGATATTTCATCGCCATGATGAACGCTGCGATACCGAGCGGAACATTGATTGCGAACAGCCATTGCCATGATGTAACAGCGAGTATTGCTGCCGCAACAGTCGGACCGGCAGCAGTAGATATAGCAACAACGAGCGCATTGATTGCGAGACCACGTCCCAATCTTGCTCGTGGGTAAATAAGTCTGATTAGAGCGGTATTCACACTCATTAACGCTGCGGCTCCGAACCCCTGAAGAATTCTTGCGATGGTGAGGGTGAGCAGAGAATCGGATAGGGCACAAAATAACGACATGATGGAGAAGAGTGCGAGTCCGATTTTATAAATTCGTCGGTATCCAACGATATCACCAAGCGATGATAATGAAAGTAATGTCATCGTTATGACAAGTTGATAACCATTAACTATCCAGATTGATGCGCCAGCAGACGTGTTTAAATCTGTTGCGATACTAGGGAGCGCGACGTTTGCAATTGTTCCATCTAATACAGCCATCGTGATACCCAGTGCAATTGTTAATATCGCACCTAGCCTCTGTGGCATAGGAAGTCCATCATTCGTGGTCACGCAGTCCCCTTTAAAAAATCCTTTAATTACAGTCATAGTACGTTTGCATAGGGTTTTAGTCACGCTATACCTGCGTGGCGTCAATGAATATCAAATCTTGTCTTTATAGACTTGTTCTGTTTATCCCTATTTTCCGAAGGAGTGGCATATTGGGAACGCATGCAGAGCAATTTGATATAAAGGGACTACAAGATCGAACTAGAGGCGCACTGATTGGACTTGCTGTAGGTGATGCAGTTGGAACAACATTGGAGTTTTTACCCAGGGGCTCATTTGAACCAATCAATGATATGGTTGGTGGCGGACATTTCGCGCTTAAAAAAGGCTACTGGACTGACGATACCTCAATGGCTCTTTGCTTAGGGTATAGCCTTATTGAGGCTGGTGGGTTTGATCCATCTGATCAAATGACACGTTACTGCGACTGGATGGACTATGGTTATTTAAGTAGCACTGGTACGTGCTTCGATATTGGTATTACCGTCTCATCCGCGTTAGGTCGTTTCAAAAAAAATGGTAATCCATTATCTGGCTCAAAAGCTCGCTGGAGTTCCGGTAATGGTTCTATTATGCGTCTCGCCCCAATACCGATGTATTACCAGCACTCTATGGAAGAGGCCGTTTTATACGCGGCAGAAAGTTCTCGCACAACTCATGGTTCTGACCTTTGCCTAGACGCATGCAAGCTTATGTCTTCTATTATCGTAGAAATGATCAATAGCGGAAGAAAGGTTTATCCCAGCGATTGTAAATTCATTCCCCAGACTGACGAGATAATGCTTTTGCGGCAGGGAATGTTTCTAGAAAAACAAATTGACCAGATAAAAGGGAGTGGCTACGTCGTTGAAAGTTTAGAAGCTGCAATGTGGTGCTTTTATAACACATCTACTTTTGAGGAATGCGTCTTACGTGCGGCTAATTTGGGTGATGATGCCGACACCACCGCAGCGATAGCGGGTCAACTAGCCGGTTCGTACTACGGTGTCAGTGGGATTAAAAAAAGCTGGTTAGAATCTCTACATAAATATGAGTCTATTCAGCTTCTTGCGGATAGAATTTTTGATGTTTCATATAAACGTCGCCTCAGTAGCTACTAAGAATATAACGAAGATGTCCGACACTACCCTCTATGAAATCACGCAAGAAGAAGCGCAGTATCTAAAAAGATTAACTGTATCGTTAAACCGTATTAATATTCCGTCTGCTTTGTTTGCGAGCCTGAGTTATCAGTCTAATCCTATCCCTGTTGAACTAGACGGCGTTTCGAATTGGTACGCTCAATTATTCGCCGACCTCAAAGGTATGACAAATAAAACTGAACGCTACCATCTTTTTTCAGAATTTATGTCGCATCGGTTCTCGCTAAAGGCAAATTTACAGGCCGATAGGGAAGAACACCGTATCCTTAGGTCCAAGTTAAGCTATAAGCGAATTATCCTTGGGTGGTTATTTGATTCAAATAGCGAGCAGGGGGCAGCGTTACGTGGCTGGGTCGAGTCGCGGTTTGGATTACAGACTAATTACCATTCTGGCCTAGTGGCAGATTCTGATAGTGACACGTATTGGGCATATCGGCAAAAGTGGCATAAAGCGACTCATAATACTAATGAACTGTTCGCCCAGTTAGACCTATTATATTGTTACTGCCAATTAGAACTCTCGCTTTTGTATCCGCATAGCGACCATGTGACATTGTATCGCGGGTGTATTAATTCACCTGAAATTGATTCTCACCCCAATATTAGTCTAATGAGTAACATCAGCTCATTTACGTTTGACCCTGAAACCGCAATGTTGTTTGGATCTAAACTGTATGAAGTATCGGTGCCTCTCTGGAAAATTGTCTGTTTTGATGACCTTTTACCTGGCTCATTAGCTGGTGAAAATGAATATCTCGTACTGGGAGGTCTATATAAAACCCACACTCTTCGCTTATAAACAGCCTCAGTGAGCCAAAAAATTCAGTACATTTGGCTCGTTATATGATTTGAATGGAAATGTTATTCGAATCATATTATGATTTGAATATGATCGCTATTCGAATCAAAGGAAATAATATGTGGATATGGCAACATCAACAATGGCCTAACTTTACCTGGAAAGAAGAAGCGATAGTTGAATTACTGCGAAAAACACGATTAAAACAAGGCGTATTTCTCGGTAAAATCGGTGCTCAGGGCGAAGATACCCAGTCTAAGATGTTGGATACGCTACTCGCGAATATCGTGCATTCGAGTGCGATAGAGGGAGAGAAATTGAATGCATTCTCTGTACGTTCCTCTTTAGCACGTCGACTCGGTGTATCTGAGTCCAACCCATTTCCCACGACAGAGCAGACCGACGGACTAGCGGAGATCATGATCGATGCAGTCAGTAATTACAATGTTGAGTTAACATCAGAGCGGATTTTATATTGGCATGAAAAACTGTTTCCAGAGGGCGCCTCGTTACTAAGTAATATTGAAGGCGGGAAATGGCGCGGAGAAGACGTGATGCAAGTGGTTTCTGGTCGTATCGACCGGCCCACAGTCCACTTTGAAGCACCTCCCGAGAATAGGCTGCACAGCGAAGTGGAGCAATTTGTTCGTTGGTTTAATCATTCCAGAACACAACTTACGTTAGATCCACTTATTCGAGCAGCTCTCGTTCATCTAAGGTTTGTAACCATACATCCACTTGATGATGGTAATGGGCGCATTACACGTCTGTTAACTGATCTTGCTTTGGCACAAGCAGAGCAACAATCGGTCCGGTTCTATGCTATGTCAGTTGCCATTCTTAATGACCGAAAGGGGTACTATCAAATATTAGAGCAGACACAAAAAGGGGACATGGATGTAACTGAATGGATTGTTTGGTTTTTAAGTACGCTCAATCATACATTTGATGATGTTCTAAGAGATATAGATCGCTTTAGTTTTAAAACGCATTATTGGAATCGTTTCGATCAAACACGACTGACGACAGAGCAAAAAAAAGTCATCAATCGCATGTTAGATGGAGATTTTGCAGCAGGTATTAACGCAAGCCAGTATCAAAAGGTCGCTAAGATTAGTAAGCCAACGGCAACTCGTCATTTGTCTCGCTTAGTTGAGTTGGGTTGTCTAGTCAAAACAGCCGCTGGAGGACGGAGCACGAGATACGTACTCAGCAGAAAAGATGACGAGGTATAAACTCGTCATCCTATTAAACCTCAGCTTAATACTTGTTCCATAATGACTTTCAATACGCCTTCATCTTGATTACTTGGTGCATGATAACGCGCCAGTGCCTTAATCTTGGGATGCGCGTTGTCCATCGCATAGGAATAGTAGCTTTCTTCAAGCATCTCTGTATCGTTAAGATAATCGCCAAAGCTCATCGTTTGTTTAAAAGTGAAACCTAGTTTTTCTCGCAATTGCCTAATAGCAGCTCCTTTTGATGCGTCGATATTCATTACATCAAGCCAAATTTTTCCACTAACAACCACTTTGTGCGTATTGCCAAACAGTGGGTTCATGACAGGGAAGACATGTTCCTCGGTCCCGCTAAAATGACAAATAGCCACTTTAATAAACTCGTCATCAACACTCAGGAGATCGTCAACGTATTGGCAACGTTGATAGTATTTACTGAACTCTTTAAGGGCTTGTGGATCTTGTGTTTCGATATAGGCTGAATTGATGCCACATAAAACTAAATGCGTGTCTAGTATAGTTCTGGCTTTTTCGATTAATGTTACGATTTCAGATTTTGGGATTGAGCAGCTGTAAAGCTGTTTACCTTGGAACATAACTAATGTTCCGTTTTCTGCAATAAATAGCATTTCATCTTTAATTGGATCAAATGTGTTTATCAGGCTGTAGTACTGCCTGCCTGATGCGGCAGCGAAGTAAATGTTGTTTTTTTTTAGATGGTTAAATACATCAAAGAATCGTTCAGGAAGCTGGCTTTGTTCATTTAAAAGTGTACCGTCCATATCGGCGGCGATAAATTTCACATCTTGTTTAGGCATATCATTCCTGTAAAGTTTTGAGTTCGTCATTGACTCTGATTTATAATGCCAGTATACGATTGCATACGAATTTCATGCAAGTTCGGTTACTTTAACTAATGATTGAATTGAAAAGGAAAGGTGCTATTAAACAATGATTAAAATATCAAACAACGTTAGCTTGCCCGATAGCGAGCTGGATTTTAAAGCCATCAGAGCTCAAGGTGCGGGTGGTCAAAATGTCAATAAAGTCTCGTCTGCGATTCATCTTCGCTTTGATATTGTGAATTCTTCGCTACCAGACTTTTATAAAGAAAAGCTACTGCGTTTGAAAGACAGTCGATTAACGACAGAAGGTGAAATTGTCATCAAAGCACAGCAGCACCGAACGCAGGAAAAAAATCGTATCGATGCTATTGAGCGTCTAGTGGATATTATTACCAGTGTCGCGAAAGTAGAGAAAGTGCGAAAGGCGACAAAGCCAACCCGTTCTTCGAAAATGAAGCGATTAGATAAAAAGAAGCAGCGTAGTTCTATTAAAGCGACAAGAGGAAAAATTCTATGATAAATGACCGTCAATTATATACCTACAATGATGAACGAGATAAAAGAGCCGCCCCAGAAAACCGAGGCGGCTTTTTTACATGTTTTCCTTGGTAATAATATCGAATTTAAGAATCACCTTCTCGAAGCCTGTCTTTTCACCAGTAACCAAATCCTGACAGAGTTGCATAATTCTAGCAGTAAAGTCTGTTATCGGATGGTTAAACATTAGATCGATTGTTCCATCAATAAATTTCAGCTGATAATCAATGATTGGACCGTGGCAAATTAATTTTATCGACTTGTTCTTACCTAAGTCTGTTAGAGCCTGAGCAATACCTTCTACACCACCACACGGAGCATAAATTAACGATAAGTCAGGGTGATCATTCAGAAGCTCAACTGTTGCTTTGTATCCACCTTCAATTGACTCATAGCTTTTTACCGGCTCAAGGACTTGGTACTGAGTTTCAATTTCTCTTAGATAAGAGCGAAAGCCTATCTCGTAGGTCTCTTGGCACAGAAATCGATTATCACCGATGACGATACCGATCTTGACAGCGTTTGGGAAAAAATGGTGGACTGCCCATCCTGCTGTTCGGCCAACTTTTTTATCATCGAATCCGACTGTGGCTGAATGGTTACAAGGGGATAAATCTGAAACGATAGTAAAGACCTTTACTCCCTTTTTGGCAACTTCTTCTACCGCGTGCCTGACTAATGGATGGTCTAGAGAAATCAATCCAATGGCATCCATTTCTTCACCAAACTTCATTATCGTATTGGCTACTTGGTCAACTTCGCTAAGATGAAAAAAAGCAAACTCTGGTGTAGCAGTGGTAAATTGCCGCGCAGTTTCCATTAGAGATTCTGACAAGGAACGGTAAAAAGAATGGGTGTCCGATAAGAGAATGAATCCAACCCGAAAGGATTTTAGAGATTTAACCTGTTGTTTAGCTTCTGTCGTAAGAAGTTGGGATTGCTTCACACGATAACCAAGGTCGCGTGCTGCTGCTAAGACTTTGTCCTGCGTTTCAGGGCGGGTGGAGCTCCTTCCGTTCAGTACTCTATCGACAGTTGCTGTACCTACGCCCGCTAATTTCGCCACATCAGCGATGGTTATGTGCTTCATAATTACATCCAAAGATACAAAAAGTTGATGGAATTATATCACCTAAATGAGATTAAAATGAGATCCAATGATAGAAAACGAGATCCTCTATATTATTAATTATCATTAAGATAGCTTTATTATGCACTATAATGAAGTCGATATGTATTCAATTGCGCACGAGCGGGGTAAATAAAGGGGTTGATGAAAACCCCTTGAAAAAACATCAGAGGAAATAACTTATTTCTTACGCGTGTACTCAGCGATGATGTACATTGACTGACCGTTTGCTTTACCTGAAATGAGTTTAGGATCGTCTGCGAGGCTGATACCACGAACGACGGTTCCTTGTTTGATTACTTGGGAAGAACCTTTTATTGGTAGGTCTTTGATGATTGTTACATCGTCACCTTTTTTAAGTTCAACACCGTTAACATCACGAGGTTTCTCCGCGTCATCATCCATGCCAATGATAGCCCAATTTTTGGTTTCATCTTCCATGTACATCATATCAAGCAACTCAGTCGCCCATTGCTCCTTATTTGATAAATGCTTTAGCTGACGCCATGCAAGTACTTGAACGGGTGGAACTTGACTCCACATACTATCATTAAGGCAACGCCAATGATTTACATCCATACTTTCTGGGTCTTCTACCTGGCTTTTGCATGTATCACACAAGATGACAGCATGATCAACAGTGAGCTGAGTATGAGGAGCTACGACAAAAGGGGATAGAGAAGAGGTGGCTCCGCACAGTTCACATTGTGAACCACAACGTTCTAAAAGAGTTGCTTCTGTAGACATTATGATCGCCTCGAAATAAAAAATGAGGGCGTATTATCCATATTACGCACAAAATTAAAAGGGTTTTGTTAAATACCACACTGAGGTCGAGATTGATTTGATTTACCCAACTGGCTTACTTCAGCAGTTAAATCGCGGATCCTTGTTTGGTTTGAAGGGTGGGTAGATAAAAGCTCTGGAGGTTGATTTCCATTTGAAGCTGCAGCCATATTTTTCCATAATGCTATACTCTGATTTGCGTCAAAGCCCGCCTTATTCATGAGTTCTACACCGATCATATCTGCTTCTGATTCTTGCTTGCGACTGTATGGCAGCAAAACACCATATTGAACGCCGACACCGAGTGCGCCCATAGCTAACTGTTGGTATTGAGCATACTGACTAGCGCCAATAACAACACTGGTTAATTGAATACCCGTGTTGGCCAACTGTGATTGTGACATACGTTCATTACCATGTTCTGCAAGAACATGTGCGACTTCGTGTCCGATAACCGTTGCTAACTGATCTTCATTTTTGGCCACTTTCAATAAGCCAGTGTAGACGCCGATCTTACCACCGGGTAATGCGAAAGCATTAATCTCATCACTTTTAAAAACAACCACTTCCCAGGCATCAAATCCCTCTTTAGGTACCGATGCAGTAACTGAGTTTGCCACACACTGTACGTAGCGATTTATGGTGGGGTCAGTTTCTATAGTCTGCTTTTGTTTTAGCTCATCAAACGATTGTGTACCTAACGTATTCATCTGAGAGTCAGAGAACAAAAGAAGTTGGTTACGCCCAGTTGGCGAAGAGGTACACCCAGCGATAAACGTCGCTAGAGAGACTAAAGTTAACGAACGTATGTATTTAAAAGTAGGCATGGTTTATATAGTCATTTCATGTCATGTTGGGACAAAATATCGCATATATGAATTTATAGATTCAACTTAAAAGATTAAAATAGTGGATAAAGTCCAAGGAATTAGAATTAAAATGCGTATTTGGAAAAAAAAAATCGATCTCGATACATTAAATGCAACATCAAAAAACACACTAATTGAACACCTAGGTATTCAATACTCTCAAATTACAGATAATACATTGAGTGCAACAATGCCAGTTTGCTCAATTACGCATCAACCTCTGGGAATGCTACACGGAGGTGCTTCGGTAGTATTAGCTGAAACATTAGGTTCATTGGCCGCTAATTTTTGTGTTCCAGACGGTTTCTTCTGCGTCGGATTAGATATCAACGCTAACCATGTTCGTGCAGTTAGAGAGGGGATTGTTACGGGAACAGCAGAAGCAATACATTTGGGAACCAAAACCCAAGTATGGCAAATCAATATCAATAATGATAAACATCAACTCGTTTGCAGCAGTCGCTTAACAATCGCAGTAATGAAAAATAAAACGAGAGGTTAGTATGGTATTAACTCTTTCCGGAGGGAAAATTATTATTACGAACCACGAGTTAGTCATTAAAATTGATTCCCCCATCAAATTGACAATGCAGGCACAAAATGAGGCGATTACTTTGTACAAAGATGCCTTAGTGATAGTGGCACATTCCTCTGATACTTCATGGAGTTTTAAGCTCGAAACGATAAATCAGCTTCACCTAATCGCTCAGGAAATTAGTGCTGAAGTTAAATAACACGTTTCGCTTGTTTTTTTTGTTTAAATGAGGAAAATGTAATCTTTCTATTTTGAGCTAGGTTTCCGCTTTTATGAGTAGCCATCGTTTACGTTCTCAATTTGAGGCTTTATTTGAACGTTATCAGGGTAAAGATTCAGAAATTCAACTCGAAGATGTGACAGAACTGCTCTTCTGTACGAGGCGTAATGCGCGGATTGTTCTCAATAAAATGGAAGAAGAAGGATGGATTGAATGGCATCCTGCTGCGGGGCGGGGAAAGTTATCCAAACTTCTGTTTAAACAAAGTCGCAACGATATTAGTGAAAGCCTAGCGAGACGTTACCTTGAAGACGGTAAATTTGGTAAAGCATTAACCGTCTTAGATAATGATGCAAGCAAACTGACCCAAGTTATCCAGCATTATCTGGGGGTACAAAATCAAGAAGGAATTCAGGTTGTTAGGCTTCCTTATTACCGACCTCTTACCAAACTCAACCCCAGAACGAATATAAGACGTTCAGAGCAACACATCGTTAAACAAGTTTTTAGTGGTCTTACAACGCTTGATGAGCATGAGCAAGTCGGTCCTGATATTGCCCATGATTGGCAGGTTCTAACACCTCAGCACTGGCGGTTTTATTTACGCCCTGGTGTAAGATTCCATAATGGAGAACCTCTCACGATCGATGTCATACTGGCGAGTATTAAAGCCGTTTCTAAATTTCCTCTACTTGATCACATATCAGACGTTGTAGCTGTGAGTGATTGGGTTATAGACATCCACTTAGACAGGCCTGACTTTTATCTCGATTTATGGTTGGCTGAATCCTGTGCCAAAATAACATTACCAGAAGAATGGTTGAATGAAAGCAGTGAGTTACTGCCTATCGGAACTGGGCCTTACAAAGTTGTACAAAATGACGAGAAACGTCTCGTTTTAACTGCGTTTGATGGTTACTTTGGCTTTCGACCACTTTTAGATCAGGTCGAAGTTTGTGTTATTGATGAATTGCATTCAACGTTAGTTTTCCCAAGCCTTACTAATCCTTCCCAGACTGAAAGAGGGTCGATAAAGGAAGACGTTGGACTTGATCCTGGATGCCTACATTTGCTTCTGGATAGGCGCCATGGATTAGCGAAAAGTGATGCCTGGGCGCAATATTTTGCCCAGCGGCTAAATGCTCTAGATATATTCAGAACGAGCTCCAATGAAAGTGTTGTCGACCTAGGTATCGTACCCGCGTTAGGTTTAAAACCAGGGTGGTATCACACCCAAAGCAATGTGACATTGTCACCTCCTCCGGAGGCTAATAAAACGGTTCGTATTGCCTACCAAGCTCGACACCCCATGTTTCCACAGCTCGTGGTTCAGTTGGAACGTATTTTAAAAACAGATAATTTAGTGGTTGAATTACTTGCTTATGATGAAGAGCCCGAAACACTCGGGAATATTGATATTTGGGTGAAAGCAATGGGTATCTCAAATTATCGTGATGATGCATTAGCTGGCTGGATACTCAATTATTCGGATATCAGTCAAGTGAGTAAAACTGAACATTTTCAGCTTTGGACTGATATGGTAGACGCATGGCGCCGCGAACCGGATAGCAAGTTTCCAGCGATGGAATTGGGGAAATCATTGGTATCTAATTATCAAATCATTCCTTTGTTCCATGTTTGGATGGGCATTAACCACGACCAATGCGGAGCGTTACAGAATGCGAAGTGTAATGCTTTGGGATGGTTTGATTTTAGTAAGGTCTGGGTTAAACCTGATTTAGGCTAAAAAAACACAGCCTAATGATCTATGTCTATAATTTACACAAATAATTCTTTTAATCCGTTTTTTTAGAGAAATTATTGATAGAATGTCGTCAGTTTTAATTAGTTATAAGGTCAAATCTTATGGAACTCGTATTAATTGTATTTTTTATCATTGCTAGCGTTGTTATGTTTAAACATGAAACATCGAAAAATAAGTAATTTATTCCTCTTAAAGTGGTAAATTTTCAACGAAAGATTGTTACTGGCTCAATTTCATATTCTTTTTATAAGTAGCATTCATAAACGTTAGGTTAGGGTTAATACACTTGCATAGTCCAATTACATTGGAAGCGCTTCACATTCTCGATGCAATTGAGAGAAGAGGCAGCTTCGCTGCAGCTGCAAATGAACTAAATCGTGCTCCAAGTTCACTGAGTTATCAGATTCAAAAACTTGAGCAAGATCTCGACATAATGATATTTGACCGTTCTGGTCACAAGGCAAATTTTACTGATGCCGGAAAACTAATACTGGAACGCGGTAGAGCAATCCTTAACGCAACAGATAAGCTAGTTAACGACGCTACGATTCTCGCAAACGGATGGGAGCTTGATATTACGTTAGCGTATGACGGCATTGTTCCTGTCGAAAACTTTTTTCCTCTGGTTGATGCTCTTGGAAATGTGAGTAAAACTCGGATTCGTCTGCAGGAAGAAATTTTAGCGGGCAGTTGGGAAGCGTTAGCTTCAGACAGAGCTGATCTGTTGGTTTGTCCCAAAATAGATTCACTGCCTCATGACGTTAAAGCAGAGAGCTTGGGCAAAATGGAGATGGTTTGGGTCGCAGCGGCAGAGCATTATGTTCATAAACGTAAAGGCGTTTTTGATGAAGAGGCGCGACAAAAGTTCCGTGTCATTGCCATTGCGGATACCGCGCGTGAACAACCTGCGATCAGTGTCAACATACTTCACAAACAGCCCAGATTAACGGTAACCAACTTTGATGCAAAGTGTCGCGCGCTTCTTGATGGTTTAGGTATCGGAACAATGCCCAAGCAAGTAGCAGAGAAGTATATAGAACAAGGGCGATTAAAGGTTATTGAAGGTTCTCAATCTGTCGAGACTGAAATCATTATGGTCTGGCGCAGAAATAAAATTGGCGAAGCGAAATCTTGGTGTATTCAGTATCTTAAAAAACACTGGAGTCTACGCTAAGTGATATAAGAGTAATGTTTTCGATAAAACATTACTCTTGCAATTTCTTGTACATTTCTGCTACACCTTCCTCAAAATCAACTGCGACATTAAAGCCAAATTTTTTCGCTAAGCTAATCATTCCCTGATTAGTTGGCATGGTAATTCCAGACATTTTCTCTGTTTTTTTTCTTTTACAGTAATCAATGATTTGTTCCATCAATAACGCGCCTAGACCCAGTCCCTTAAGGTCTGTTCTAATCAAGATTGCAAACTCAGCATTACTGTTGTCTGGAGAAATAAGAGCTCTGGATACACCGATGATATGGTCACTCCTCAACGCAACAAACGCCATCTCTCGGTCAAAATCTATTTGAGTCAGATTAGCTAGAGCTTCATGATTAAACTCGCCAACTTCACTAAAAAAGCGCTTGTAGAGATCCTCTTTTGAAACATGGGCAATGAAATCAGCATGTACGGGTTCATCTTCTGGAAGAATAGGGCGTATTGTGACGCTGTCACCATTTTTTAATTGGAGTTGTTTAACCAGCTCTGTCGGGTATGGTTTGATAGCAAGGCGATTGTTATAGCGCTTACCTAAGGGGTTGAGAGTTAAATCTGCATCTATGATGGTCATTTCTCGACCATTGATCAGCAGGGGATGAATATCTAACTCATGAACTTCTGGGCATTCAACAATTAGTTTGGATAGTTTAACTAAAAATTCGCATAATGCCGGTATATCAATAGGTTGTGGTAATCTCTGTAATTTTATACGCCCATGTTTTATGGCTCGGACAATCGTATACTTAGCCAACGCGTCATTTAATGGCGGAAGTGCAGCCTCAGCATCGGATTCTACCCATTCTGCGCCGCCCTGTCCGATTAATATGACTGGGCCAAACGTTTCATCATGCTTAATTTTAATCCGTAATTCTTCTCCGCCAGCAGACTTCGCCATTGCTTGAACGTTTAAGCCCTCAATAATCGCATCGGGATAGTGCATTTGTGTTCTATCCAGGATAGAGATTGCGGCACTTTCTACCTCGCTGCGGCTGCTCAAACCGAGCATAACACCCTGCACGTCGGATTTATGAGCGATATCAGGGGAGCGCAGCTTAACTGCTACTGGATAACCAATGGTTTCTGCAATATGTATTGCCTCCACGGCATCCTGTGCGACCCATGTCGTGAGAACATCGAAGCCGAAATAACCTAAAAATTTAACAATTTGGTGCGTATCCAAATTGACGTGTGTTTCAAGAAGAGATTTCTCAGCTAACCACTGATGGGCGTTTATCAAGTTTTGCTCACTAATCGTTTTACTGTTGGTCGGTGTCTCCATTAATTGCTTCTGATTACGTCGATACTCGACGATGTGCATGAATGCCGTAACTGCACTCTCTGGCGTTCTGTAGGTGGGAATACCACATTGGTTGAAAACCTGCCTAGCTTTACGTGCAGTAAGTTCTCCCGACCAGTTTGTTAGCATCGTGACACGCTTTTTATTGGGATGGTTATGATAGGCGTTTGCTACAGCTCGTGCAGTCTCTTCAGACTCTGCAATAGCTGAAGGACTATGCATGACCAAAACTGCATGAGTATCACTACTATTCATAACAACGTTAACAGCGTCGATATATCGTTGCTGACTTGCATCACCGACTAAATCGATAGGATTATGTTGTGACCAGCTTTCAGGTAACAGTGAATTTAGTTCGTTTATGACGACATCTGAGAGTGGAGCCAATTTGCCTCCCCGTGATAGCAATTCATCGATTGCCATGATAGCGGGCCCTCCGCCGTTCGTAATGATAGTAAGACTTTCGCCTTTAAGTGCAACAGAGTGGGTCAGCGTCTCTACAGCCGCAAACAATTCGTGTGTATTGTTGACTCGCAGCATACCTGATCGCCTGATCGCTGTGTCATAAATATTGTCCAACGTATCGATACCACCGGTATGCGCCCGAGCGGCTTGACGGCCTTCCTCTGTTTTTCCACCTTTAACTACGAGAATGCGTTTATTGCGAGAAGCGGCGCGTGCCGCAGAGAGAAATAGGCGTGCATCTCGAACGCTGTCAACGTATAAGAGGATTGAGTCTGTGTGACGGTCGACACTTAGTGAGTCTAGCAACTGAGGAAAATCTATATCGCTCGCGTTACCGAGTGATATAAATGCTGAGAATCCAATTCCTTTGTCATTAGCCCAGTCAAGAATCGTTGTACACACCGCAGCAGACTGAGAAATAAAAGCGATGTTTCCTTTTAGTGCGGTGACGGGTGAAAACGACGCATTGAGGCCAATCCACGGTAGTATAATTCCTAGGCTATTGGGTCCTAGCACTCTCATATTAGCTGATGACGCGATATCCTCACACTGCTTTTGTATCTGGTTACCTTTTGCATCAGCACTGTACATGTCGGACGAAAGAACAATCACAAACTTCACATTTTTTAAGGCGAGTTGTTCAAAAATAGAGATATTTCGTTTGGCGTGGGTACACAAGATAACGATGTCGGGTATCACTGGTAAACTGGCAATATCAGGATAAGTTAAAACGCCACAAACTGAAGAATAGAATGGATTTATCGGCATAATAGGGCCATCAAAACCGGAAGCCAGCAAATTGGACATAACAATTTTACCAGCTCTGTTAGGGCGATTTGAGGCACCAACGACAGCGATAGATTGGGGAGAAAACAATCCAGATAACGCACTATTCATAATTAAACCTGTAAAGCATGAGTTATACTTTTATTATGTTATTGATAGCGTATTAAGTCTCGCTGGTCACGAAATGGATCGGTTTATGTGAGCACAGTTTAAACACTTTGTGTTAGGTATCACAGCTTGTTTACGTTAAATCATTGTATAAGCTTGATTATCTTGGTCTCAATGTGCATGATTGAACTACTAGGTTTCAAAGGCATTCATTTTATGAAAAATACTATAATTATCGGACTTTCAGCGATCCTGGCAGCATGTTCATCTGGAACATATGTGAGTGATGTTACCTCAGAGAGCTATAAAGAGGATTATCAGGTTGATAAAGTAGAGCAACCGATCGTAACTCAAAATGGAATGACAGATGGCATAACAGAGTCGCATATGTCTACCGCTCAACAACAACCTGCCGCTGCGGCTAAGCCGAAACCAGCAGTAATGATTAAGGCTCCTACACGAGATCAGATAGCGAAGAATCCACGTTACGGATTTACTATTCAGGTTGTGGCTGTTGGCGAGCAAAACAAAGTTGACCAGTTTGCTTCTCGTTTGCCAAGAGATGGCCAACCGATCTGGGAAAACTACAAAGTTGTTAACGGTACAAAATGGTACACCATCATGTATGGTGATTACGCTACTAAAGAACAAGCTAAATCAGCGATTAATGAATTACCTGCAGACTTCAGAAATTTGAAGCCGTTTGTTAAGAGTATCGACTCTATCAAAAACTCACAATATCCAACTTTAAACAAGCTTAACTAATACTGGACTGACCAAATGTCTATAAAACAGGCATTTGGTCTTTGTGATTGGCAATAAATCTGTACCTTCACCCTGATTTGATTATGATAGGTGTCGACATCGGAAGTGACAGTAGGAAAGTACATGAGTCAAATTAATATTCTTTTGCTTTGTGGCGGTGGTTCTTCGGAACATGAAGTTTCACTGGTTTCTGCAAACTACATCGAACAAGAACTGCAAAAAACGGAACAGTTTGATGTTGTTCGGATTGAGATGAAGAAGGAAGGTTGGTTCGACAGTCAACAACGTCTTGTCTATTTCGATATCAACACCGCGACGTTAAATTCCCAGGAACATTCTGAACATGTCGATTTTGTTGTACCTTGTATCCACGGCTTTCCGGGTGAAACTGGGGATATACAATCCATGTTTGAATTAGCAGGTGTCCCTTATCTTGGCTGCGGCCCCGAAGCCAGCTCTAATAGTTTCAACAAAATCACCTCTAAACTTTGGTATGACGCGTTAGGTATTCCTAATACGCCTTATTTGTTTCTTTGCCGAAATAAAGAGGATGAATACGAGAAGGCGATTGAAGCTTTTCGTAAGTGGGGAAAACTGTTTGTTAAAGCCGCAAGGCAAGGGTCGTCCGTAGGATGTTACAAGGTAACGAAGGAAGAGCAGTTGATACCTGCTATACAACAAGCATTTGAGTTTTCAGATCAGGTGTTAGTTGAAAAAGCGCTAGTACCTAGAGAGCTAGAGGTAGCGGCTTACGAATTCGATGGCGAGTTGTTCATCTCAAAACCAGGTGAAATCATCGCTCCGCAAGACACATTCTATTCCTATGAAGAGAAGTACAGCCAAAACAGCCATTCGTTGACAAAAGTTGTCGCTGATAATCTAACCGAATCACAAATCGATAAAATTCAAGGCTATGCAAGACGTGTATTTGAGCAAATGCGACTGAGACATTTGTCTCGAATCGATTTCTTTTTGACGGAGTCGGGTGAAATTTACCTAAATGAAGTCAACACCTTTCCTGGTATGACTCCAATATCCATGTTTCCGAAAATGCTAACAAATAATGGGCATTATGTAAGTCAATTCCTGGCCAACTGCGTCTTCGAAGGACTGAAAAAGTCTTAATTCCACGGTTTGAATTTCTTATAGCGTAATTGTAAATTCTGCGATTGCGCTGTTTGACCTACATATTGGGTGGGCATCACCGGGCTCAGCCAACGGCCAAATTGCTGAATATCTCTCAGTTTCTCTCCTTGTTTATGTAATTCCTTAGCGGCACCTATTCGTGCTGACTGACCAGAAAAGTGTAGTGACTTGTTATCGAGCAATTCTGCGGCTCGCCTGAATATTCGGTATATCGAAGAATCATCAAGATTAGTGTGAGATATGTTTCCATGACGATCTATGGCACGAAATACATATTCTAAATCATCATTGATGAGCGATAGCCAGAGATGTAGAGCTTTAGTTGCTTGCTCTGAAAGAGTATACGAAAACTCATGTATGGTTATAATAGCGTTTTCATCGTGAAGCGCTAGCTGAGAACGTGTTAATTCTCGTAATTCAGAACGACGCAGAGCACATTCAAACATTACGTTAAATATGGCTAAGTCTCTAATATCACGATGTTTTGTGCTTTTAGCCAAACTGTGATTTAAATATTTTAGGTGGGTTGAGGTAAACGCGTCTGACTGTTTTTGATCGCCAGCTTTTTCTAACCTTAGGTCTGCGAGTAATTGCCTGACCTGAGTGTTTCTTAATGGATCTGTTTCTGATAATAAGCGATAGATAGTGCTTAATGTTAGGCTATATCGTCTAATTGATGCATATTTCCTTTCTCTGCTTTCTTCTTCTAGAAACATTCTAATTGTGTCCGAGTGGTGAGGAAATATTGCGGCTCCTTTTCTATAACAGAAGTCCACATATCGATTCCAATCAGAGCGCATCGCGAGCAATGAACTCTTCGAATAAAGATTTTGTGTATACTCATCAAGTGTGTCCAAATCGACGTATTGACTAAATTCACTTTTAGCTTGCGTTAAAATCTGTGAATTATCGATTATTTTAAGACCTTTTTTCATATTAATGCACTATAACTATATATACATAAGACCAATATACTTGATAACATTGCAAAATAAAACAATACTAATAACAAACGCGGCAGAGGATTCTTTAATATGGCAGTAGCAACTTACCGAGGGTTCACTTTAAAGTCGACCGATAATTCAAACGAAGTTTGGCAGGTACAGATAAAAACACATCTATTATCTGGTAACTTAGCCGCTGTAAAGAAGAGTATTGATTGGTGGTGCGATACTGCGTCATTGATCGACCCTAAAGAATTCGAATCCGTTGCGGGTAAAAAAGGAGCTTCAGGAGGACCCGCTCAAGAACAGTTTGGTGGTTTTGTATTAAGGAACGATACTGGAGAAGCCAACGAATGGTATTGTATGTTTAATGGTAAGTTGATCAAAGGTTCCAAGATTGCTATTCAAAAACATATCGAATCTTACATTCTTGCTCAACGAAGAGCTGCACAAGGCGGAAAATAAGAGCGTTATACATGACATTAGTTTACTCAACTGAAACTGGAAGAATCAAAGAAGAACAGCCGGCAGCCGAAAGGCCAAAAGGCGATGGTATCGTTAGAATTGTCAAACAGACTAAAGGCAGAAAAGGGAAGGGTGTGAGTATTATTACTGGCTTAGACCTAGATGATACTGCGCTCAAACTACTCGCTGCTGAGCTTAAGAAATTGTGTGGCTGTGGTGGATCCGTTAAAGACGGTACGATTGAGATTCAGGGTGACGCTAGAGATAAAATTAAAGCCTTTCTTGAACAGAAAAAAGGTATGACTGTTATGTTGGCTGGCGGTTAATCTCATGCTTTTAACTTGACTAAGTAAAGATATACAAAGCCCTTACTTAGTCAAATTATCACTTACTCATCGATATCTAGGGGATTAGTCGACGCAGATTTACGATTATTAGCCTCATAGATACCATCGAAAGAAATTAATTTAATTTCGAGTTTAGCACCAAAGTATTCAAGCTGAACTGTTGGCTCATCGCTCACTTCAATCTTATCGTTAAACTGCTCAAGTAAATCCGCAATAAAGTTGCGGACAGGCTGACTGTCATTTTCCAACAAATTATCATTCATTTTTGTATTAACCATCTGACGTATATTTATTAGTGCATTACTGTGTAACGCTATAGTTTTATGAGACTAATTGTCTGATGATTTAGGGAATTGGTCAATTAATAGGTCTGCGCAATTGAATGCAAATATGTTCAAACTAATGTTTGATATCACGTATTATATGTAAATCTTTGCAATCTCTAACAGAAGGTTAATGACGTGAGGTTTATGTTTGGCCGGTACATGTCTCAGCACTTCAATAATTAAGGCATCACGAAATTGCTGCGCTTTACGTAACTCATGAAATTCGGGAAACATACGCATTTCGCTAGTGAAGTTTACATGACTGGCTAGCTTAAATCCAAGTTTTACTCGAAACCCGATAGCTACAGGAAAAGAGGTTGTTTTATACTGATCTTCTAAAAGGTCATATTGATAACTAGATAAGCCTAGCACCCGGGCTATCGTTTCCTTGGTAATATCATTTTTCTCGCGGAAGATTTTCACTGTAATAGCGATAGATCGGTAGTAATCCATAGCAAATGCATCTAAATCGAGAACTTGAGGCGGGAAAAGGTCGTCGTAATTGTCGATAGAACCAAATTCACTTTCTAAGTCCTTGCAATAGGAACTGATATGTTGATTTTGGTCGGTATCTAACAAATTACGAATCAAGCTAACGATGTGTTCGAACTGATTAGAGGGTAATCGACCCACACACATTAATGCCTGAACAGCGTCATCATCCATACCTCT
This sequence comes from Vibrio viridaestus, assembly GCF_003856525.1. Taxonomy (GTDB): domain Bacteria; phylum Pseudomonadota; class Gammaproteobacteria; order Enterobacterales; family Vibrionaceae; genus Vibrio; species Vibrio viridaestus. Next base: position 685 of record NZ_RJVQ01000001.1, on the reverse strand, counting down.
ATAATATTCTTTTAGCCGAAATCCATAATAGAAACTGGTCATTGGCACCATCATGACCCAGGACATTGCCGCAACCAGATGGATTGGCCGAATTGAGGGATAACTTTGTTGCATGTAACGCTTGATAGTTGAGACATTAATGCCTGAAAACTTCTCGCCCAATTGTTCAAATGTGAGTCCTTGAGCGCGACGAACGTACGACATAGAAACAGAGATATCGCCATTGATATCTTTCAACATCTCGTCTAAATATTCTATTTCTTTATCTGACACTTCGTACGGCATTAGAGTCATTCCTTTTACATAACACGCAAAGGATATACCTAGTTAAGTGGAATTACCAAATTGATATTATTAAGATTGTATTGCCGTATGAATGGCTTAAGCTGATAGTCATACCGTAAATCTATGATTATACGGATGATTATTAGCTATTTTATGGTAAATACAGTTATGTTTAATAGATTGCGCAAGGAGAGCTATGTAACAGAACAAAAGGGATAAGATTAGAGTTTATAGAAATACTATTTAACATAAGATAGATAATGCGCACTACGGAATAGAAATTTAACATTTAGACATTTTTGTTCGTTGTCAATCTCTCAAACCTCCACAAATCAACATCTTACGAATCTTTACTTAAGAATTTCTTAAAACTGCCGCGCTAATGTGCCTCTGTGCGTTG